>QORU01000022.1 GCA_003574785.1 Taklimakanibacter deserti
TCGCGTCCACTGCGACCGGGATCGCCCGGCTTTCCAGACAGTTCCGGCGCAATGCGCTGCCATTGCGCATCGTTCAACATCAATCGAATCAAGGCCAGTTTTCAGCCTTGAATCAAATTTCCGATGATTTGGGAATCGTCCCAGCTACTATGATTGTAAACAGGCCTTAGTTCATGTCTCTTCTGGTATTTTATATTGTATAAAATATTTCGTAGACAAGAGAGGGTGTTTGCGCTATGGAGGGCAACATCATCGCCCCCTTGTCGGAGAGAATCCCATGAAACCCAGCCGCTGCTCCTGGACCGGCGTCTTCCCGGCCGTCACCACCCAGTTCAAGGATGACAGTAAGGTCACCCTCGATCTCGACGCCACGGCGCGCGTCGTCGAAGGGCTCATTTGCGACGGCGTGTCGGGCCTCATCGTCTGCGGCACGGTGGGCGAAGGCTGCTCCCTCACCCGTGAAGAAAAGCTCGCCGTCTATGAGATGGCGAAATCGGTCGCCAACAAGCGCGTGCCGGTCATTGGCGGGGTCGCTGAATATACGACGCCCTTCGCCATCGACACTGCCCGCGCCGCCGAGCGCATCGGCCTTGACGGCGTCATGGTGATGCCGGCGCTGGTCTATTCGGCAAAACCCTTCGAGACGGTGGCGCATTATCGCAGCGTCGCCCAAGCGGTGAGCCTGCCGCTCATGGTCTACAACAACCCGCCCATCTACAAGATCGACGTGACGCCGAAGATGCTGGCCGATCTCGCCGATGTCGAGAACATCGTCTGCTTCAAGGAATCTTCCGGCGACACGCGCCGCTTCATCGATCTGAAGAACATGACCGGCGACCGCTTCACGCTCTTTGCCGGTCTCGACGATGTCGTGGTCGAAAGCGTCGCGGTGGGTGCGGTGGGCTGGGTCTCGGGCCTCTCCAATGTCTTCCCGCGCGAGGGCGAGACCTTGTTCCGGCTGGCGCGCCAGGGCCGTTTCGCCGAGGCCATGGCGATCTATAGCTGGTTCATGCCGCTGCTTCATCTCGATGCCAGGCCCGACCTCGTCCAATGCATCAAATTGTGCGAGGCGATCGCCGGCCGCGGCTCCGCTCTGACCCGCCCGCCGCGCCTGGCCTTGACGGCAGGCGAGCAGGCCGAGGTCGAAACCATGATGAAGCAGGCGCTCGCCACGCGTCCGCGCCTGCCGGATGTGGGTCTCGCTGCCGCAGCCTGACATCTTGACCGGCTGCGGCCGTCTGGCGCACGCTTATCTTTCTTGTGAATGGACGATGCGTGCGCGGGCGTGACCAACAGAAAATCTCTCGGTTCCTTTGACTATGTGATCGTCGGCGCGGGATCCTCAGGCTGCGTGCTCGCGAATCGCCTGAGCGCCGACCCCAAAACCCGCGTGCTCCTGCTCGAGGCGGGCGGCTCCGACAATTACCACTGGGTCCATATTCCGGTCGGCTATCTCTATTGCATGGGCAATCCGCGCACCGACTGGGGCTATCGCACCCGGGAGGAAGCGGGGTTGAACGGCCGCGCGCTCAGCTATCCGCGCGGCAAAGTGCTGGGCGGATGCTCCTCGATCAACGGCATGATCTACATGAGGGGCCAGTCCCAGGACTATGACCACTGGCGCCAGCTCGGCAATCCGGGCTGGGGCTGGGAAGACGTCCTGCCGCTCTTCCGCAAGTCGGAGGATCACCACCGTCTCGATGGTCCCTTCCACGGCCAGGGCGGTGAATTGCGCGTCGAAAGGCAGCGTCTGTCCTGGCCGATCCTCGATGCCGTGCGCGACGCCGCCCTCGAGCTCGGCGTGCCCAAGATCGATGACTTCAATGCCGGCGACAATGAGGGCTCGTCCTATTTCGAGGTCAATCAGAAGAACGGCTTCCGCTTCAATTCGGTGCGCGCCTTCCTGCGCCCGGTGCGCCACCGGCGCAATCTCAAGGTGCTGACCCGCGCCCATGCCGAGCGCATCAGTTTTTCCGGCCGGCAGGTCACGGGGCTCGACCTCAGGCTCGATGGCATGCCGGCGCATGTCGACGTCGCGCGCGAGCTCATTCTCTCGGCCGGCGCCATCGGCACGCCGCAGCTTTTGCAGCTCTCAGGACTCGGCCCGGCCGGACTCCTCAGAGAGCTGGGGATCGAGGTTCTTCAGGACACGCCGGGTGTCGGCGACAATCTCCAGGACCATTTGCAGATCCGCACCATCTTCAAGATTTCGGGCGCGAGCACGCTGAACGAGCTTCAGGCGACCTGGCGCGGCAAGACCAGGATCGCGCTCGAATATGCGCTCCGCCGCAGAGGTCCGATGTCGATGGCGCCGAGCCAGCTCGGCATCTTCATGCGCTCCGACCCGCGCTTCTCGACCGCCAATATCGAGTTCCACGTGCAGCCGCTCTCCCTCGATCGTTTCGGCGAGCCCTTGCATGATTTTCCGGCGATCACCGTCTCGGTCTGCAATTTGCGGCCCGAATCGCGTGGACACGTGCGGATCACCTCGCCCGATCCCGCCCGGCATCCCGAGATCGCGCCCAATTATCTGGCGACCGAGAACGATCGTGAGGTGGCGGCAGAGTCGATCAAGGCGGCGCGCCGCCTGATGGCGACAAAGCGCCTTGAGGCCTATCGGCCGGTCGAGCTCAAGCCTGGCGCCGAGATCACGGCACCTCAGGACCTTGCACGCGCCGCGGGCGACATCGCGACGACGATCTTCCATCCCGTGGGCACCGCGCGCATGGGCAGCGATCCGCTGGCGGTCGTCGATCCCGAATTGCGCCTGCGCGGCATCGAGCGCTTGCGCGTCGCCGATGCCTCGATCATGCCGACGATCGTTTCCGGCAATACCCATGCCCCGGCGGTGATGATCGGCGAGAAGGCGGCCGAGTTCATCTTGCGCCAGGCACGCGGGTGAAGGCCACCGGTGGTACCTTGATTGAGGAAGAAATTATCATATAATATTATATTATGAGCTTTAGTGGAGGAAGACGATGACGGACCCGCATCGACCCGATTTCGGCCTCGCCGGCAAGACGGTGCTCGTCACCGGGGCTTCGCGCGGCATCGGCCGCGCCATCGCGCAAGGCTGCTGGCGCGCCGGCGCTGATCTGGTGCTCGCTGTCCGCGATACCGCCGATGTCGCCGATATCGTACGCGAGGCACAGGCCGATGGCCGCCGCGCGCTCGCCGTCAGGATGGACATTGGCGATCTCGCCAAGATCCGTTCTGGCGTTGCCGAGGCCCACATGGCCATGGGCCGCATCGACGTGCTCGTCAACAATGTCGGCATCGGCCCCGAAGCCCCGGCCGAGGATGTCACCGAGGCGGATTTCGATATGACCGTCAATGTCAATCTCAAGGGCACATTCTTCATGTCGCAGACGGTGGGGCGGCTGATGATCGGCCAAGGCGGCGGCGGCATCGTGAATATCAGCTCGCAGGCCGGCACCGTCGCCTTGCGGACGGAGTCGGTCTATTGCATGACCAAGGCGGCGATCGATCACCTCACCCGCTGCCTCGCCTTCGAATGGGCGGCACACAAGATCAATGTGAACAGCGTCGCGCCGACCTTCATCTGGACCGACGGCACGCGTCCCTATCTGAGCGAGGCCAGGAACCACGCCGGTGTGCTGCGCCATATACCGCTGGGCCGCATCGGCGAGCCGATCGATGTGGTGGGTGCGGTGATCTTCCTCGCTTCGCCCGCCGCATCGCTGATCACCGGCGCCAATCTCCTGATCGATGGCGGCTGGTCGCTGGGCTAGCGCTGGTCGGGTCTTGGAGGAGGGCGATATTGGCCCTGTGACTACCGCGCCCGTTTCTTGCTCTTCATATGGCTGGTGACGAAGTCGCGCGTCTCGTTGAGGAGTTTCTCCATCGCGCGCCGCGCCGCCTGCGGATCGCGGGCGCGGATGGCGGTGAGGACCTGGCCATGCTGCGGCAGGAACACGACGAAAGACTCGCTCGACGCCTGATGGCTGATATAGAGACCGACCGCGATCAGATTTCCCATCTGGTGGAGAAGGGCGTTCTTGCCCGCCGACAGGATGGCGCGATGGAATCTGAGATCGGCCTCGACCGCGGCGGTACCGGTCTCGCGGGTCTTCGACATTTCGCCGAAGGCCTCGCTCATCTCGGCGATATCGGCCTGGGTGGCGCGGCTCGCCGCGAGGGCCGCCGCTTGCGGCTCGATCATCAGGCGGATCTCGAACAGCTCACTGTAGAATTGCGCCGGCGGCATCACGCTGTAGCGCCAGCTCAGCACTTCCGGATCGAGGAGGTTCCAATGGGTCGGCGGCAGCACCCTGATCCCGGTGCGCGTCTTCGATTCGATGAGGCCGCGCGCCGCCAGCGACTTGACGGCTTCGCGGATCACCGAGCGGCTGGCGCCGAACTCGCGTCCGAGATCGGCTTCGATCGGAAAAGGGTCGTCGGGCTTGAGGTCGCCGCGGATGACGCGCGTACCGAGTTCTTCGACGACATGCGCGAAAAGATTGCGTTTCTGCGCCCGTCCCAGCGCCAGCCTTGGATGTCTAGCCATCTCGATTGCAGTTATGGATATTCCGCCGTCTTGGCAATGACGGAATAATTATATGATAATTATCCCCGAGCAAAGGGCCTGCCGCGGCAGCGCCCCGCCCGGGTCAAATTATATGCTAATATGAATTATTTCCGGGGAATCAGGACTCGAACTTCAAGATTGTGCGTATCTTCTCCCGGCCGCGGGCCAGCCGCGACATGACGGTGCCGATCGGAATGCCGAGCGCCGTGGCGGCCTCCTGATAGGAGAGCTCCTGCAGGGTCACCAGGACGACCACGTCGCGCTGCTCCTTGGGCAGGCAATTGATGGCGCGATAGACCTTGTTCAGATCGGCGACATGTTCCTGGGCTGCCTCGCGCCCTTCAGAGGTGACCGCCATCTGGCTCCTGGCAAAGGTGCTGCGCACCGTCGCCTGCCGGCAATTGCTGACATGGAGATTGTGCATGACCGTGAACAGCCACGGTCTGATATTGGCGTCGTTGTTGAAAAGATGACGGCGGCTCAGCGCGCGCGCCAGGCAGTCCTGCACCAGGTCTTCGGCGAGATGCGCGCATTTGGTGAGACGCAAGGCATATCTCTTGAGCGTTGGCAGTTCGGCGACGATGGTCTCATCGGCATAGCCGCGGGCGGCAGCGGGCATTGCCGGCGCGAAGGGCTGCCTGATCTGAGGCAGGGCATGGGCGCTATTCCAGTTGGTCTCATAGGCGATGTGCATCGCGAAAACCCTTTTCAGGACGGTTGGAGGCAGCACTGGCTCAACGCCGGCTGCCCAATGATCATGTTTTGAAGGAGTCCGGTCTCAGCGCATCGCCGCATTCACCGGAAGTTGCATCAGAGATGTATCTCGTCAGTACATTTGACCTGTCTCGAAAAGACAAGAAGCCGTCTCTCATAGTATGGGGAAGGCGCTGCGAAATTGCTTGAACTCGGCCTTGATTTTTCCTTGAGTTATTCTTGACGTAATTTGGTGAGAAAAAATCGCCCTTTTCATTCTGGGACAAGGACTTCAGCGCATGGCGATCATCATGGCAGCGCTCCCCATGGCGATGGCGCCGCAGCGATTGGCGAAATGCAACGTGCCGATCGTCCGGATGCGATGGCGCGCGGTTTCGGCCAGGATGATGCAGAGAATGTCGATCGCGGCCAGCGTGACGATGAGCGTCACGGTAAGCGCCGACCAGTCGCCGAAAGAAACCTGGCGCAGGTCCACCACAGCCGGCAGCAGCGCCAGATAAAAAACGATGATCTTCGGATTGGTGAAGGTGACGGCGAGCCCGGCAAGGAAGAGTTTTGGACGCGAAGTCGCCGCGAACAGGTTGCTCTCTCCGTCCGCTTTTGCACCGGACCACATTCCATAGGCAAGGAAGATGAGGACCAGGACGCCCGTCCATTTGACGGCGATGAAGGCCCAGCCGAATTGCTGCAGGAAGAGGGAAAGGCCGAGGACGGCGATGGTCAGCCACAGGGCCTCGCCGATCCACAGAGCCAGCGTGAAGGGCAGGACGCTCCAGCCGCCATGGGTGATGACGCGCGCCACCAGCGCCACGGCCGTCGGCCCGGGGCTCAAGGCAAGCGCCAGGATCGCGCCGGCGAATAATCCGAGAGCAGAGAATGTCATGATGCAGTTCCGTTGCGATTGTGCGACTGGCTCAAGTCACTTACGGCGCATCGGCGGCGCTATTCCCGAAAGCTCTCAGGGCCTGGAAGCCGGGATTGTCAGGAGACATTTTTCGATTTGCAGAATCGTCTCGCTATGGCACAGAACCGGAAAACGAAGGGCTTGCGGAATAACAACGGCTCACCGGCCGTCATCTATGCCTATGGAGAGCGATCGGATGACCATGCAGAGAATATTCAAATGCCTTGCCGTCAGCCTTGTTTTTCTGTCCGCCGCCGCCTCTTTCGCCGGCGGCGAGGAGCCGCGCCCGTCGCTGCTCTTCTCCTATGAGGTCCTGAATTTCGACGTCCACAAGATCGATCCGGCGAAGCTCTCTTATGAAAAGCGCGCGGTGCTCACTGAGGCTGCGCTGAAGGACGAGCTTCCCGAGATCGTCGCGGCGCTCAAATTGCCGGCCGACAAGATCGCGACGCTGATGATGCCGGGCGGATACAAGCTCGAGACCAATGCCTCGCTCCAGTCCTCCTTCGAGATCGATGACAAGACGGCGGATGTCTTTGCCGCGGCCCTCGGCTACACCTTCCGGCAATGGAGCGTGCTGGTGACCGACTTCGCACCGCTTGGCCCGGGCGACACCGCCTATGGCGTCATCACTTTCGACCATGCTCTTTCCGGTCCCGAGGCGGACGCCTTCTTCAAGCACGCAGCCGCGATCAACCCCGCCTTGGGCAGCGGCTTCACCGCCTTCGATGAGGAGATGTTCTTCCTCAATGTGACCGATGCTCAGGGCAAGCCCCATAGCGGTGTCGATGACAAGACCTTCCTCGCCGATCTGAGCCGAGCGGCGCAAAGCTACACGGGCAGCAAGGTCCAGATGACCGGGACCGGCCGGGCCGATGCCCGCTTCATCGAGAATGACTGGCAGTCGTCACCTGAGGGAGAGGATTATGCCAAGCGGCTCGGCGAGGCGCTCGCCCAGAAGCTCAAGGGGCTCAGAGCCGGCTATGACGCCAAGCTCAAGGAAGGCGTGGCTAAAAACTAGGCAGGATAGGGCCGAGTTGCGCCGGGACGAGGCCTGATTTCGCTCCAGGCTCACGAAGACTTCACTATTCGAGACGGTTTGGGAAGGGTAGCCCATGCTTGACGCCCGGTTTGAATGCGGCCGGGTTTTGGACTATCAGGGCCTTAGAGCAAAGCCCGTCAAGTTGAAGACTTTGGCGATAAGGATTTGCTCCAGGATATTGATTTGGCGCGAATCCTTTTCGGCGAAGTGATTTCACTTCGCCGGGATGCGCGCTAAGGGCCGGCTTATTCTGGGGGTTGGAGTGATCTATCGGTTTGGTGACTACCAGATAGATACGGACTTGTTTGAGCTCAAGCGCGGCGCCGACGTGATCAAAGTCGAGCCGCAGGTATTCGACCTTCTCGTTTATTTGATCTCGCATCGCAATCGCGTGGTGAGCCAGAGCGAACTTCTGGATTCGATCTGGTCCGGCAAGATTGTCTCGCTCTCGACTGTCGCCAGCCGCATCAACGCGGCCCGCTCGGCGATCGGCGACAGCGGCGCCGCGCAAAAGCTGATCCGCACCATCCAGCGCAAGGGCTTCCGCTTCGTCGGCGATGTCAGCGAGGCGGGCGCCGCATCGGCGAAGCCGCAGTCCGCCGATATGGAGGCTGCCACCGGGCAGCAGATCCGCTTCTGCACCACGGTCGATCAGGTGCGCATCGCCTATGCGCTCGCGGGCGAGGGCCGGCCGATATTGAAGGCGGGAAACTGGCTCAATCATCTCGAATATGACTGGAAGAGTCCGGTCTGGAGCCATCTCCTGAAATGGATGGCATCGGAGCATCAGCTCATCCGCTATGATGCCCGCGGCAATGGACTGTCCGACTGGAGCGTCACCGACATCTCTTTCGACGCCTATTTGCGGGATCTCGAAAGCGTCGCCGATGCATCGGGCGTCGAGCGCTTCGCCCTGTTCGGCATATCGCAAGGAGTGGCCGTGTGCATCGCCTATGCCGCCAAATATCCCGAGCGAGTCAGCCATCTCGTCCTCTATGGCGGCTTCGCCCGCGGCCGGCGCATTCGCGGCACCCTTGACGACATCGAGCAGGCGGAGGCGTTGATCACCCTGATGCGCACCGGCTGGGGCCAGGAGAATCCAGCCTTCCGTCAGGTCTTCACTTCCATGTTCCTGCCCGGCGGCACGCCTGAGCAAATGCAATGGTTCAACGACCTGCAGAAGACGACGACATCGCCCAACAATGCGGTCAGGATGCGCTTCGTCTCCGACACGCTCGATGTCAGCAGTCTCTTGGCTGAGGTGAAGGCGCCGACCTTGGTCCTCCACTGCAAGGACGATGCGGTGCAGCCCTTCTCGGAAGGCATGTTCATTGCCGCCGGCATTCCCGGCGCACGCTTCGTGGCGCTGGAAGGCCGCAATCATCTCATTCTCGAGACCGATCCCGGCTGGCCGAAATTCCGCGACGAAGTCGGTCGCTTCCTGAGCCAAGGCTGAATCTTCCGCTCAAGACAAGCGTGCGCCGACGCGACGGGCCTCCTGCGCGATGAGGTCGAGCACTTCGGCGACGCGATCGGCATGAGTGCGGAAATGCAGGATGCACAGCCGGATCATGAATTTTCCGTCGATCACAGTGCTCGAGAGCAGGGCGCGGCCGTGGCCGTTGATGCAATCGAGGAGCTCACGCGTAGCACCCTCTGCCTCGCGGATCGAATCGGACGAATCGCCCTTCGGGCGGATGCGGAATGCCATGGTGCTGAGCTCGGGACGCCAGGGCACATCCAATAGCGGATCGGCGCTGAGACGCTTGTGCGCATGGGCCGCGAGATCGAGCTTCTCGTCGAGCTGCTGGCTGAAGGCCGCGACGCCATGGAAATGAAGCGGCAGCCAGGCGCGCAAGCCCCGCATCTCGCGCGTGAGCTCAGGTCCGAGCTCGGCGAAGTTCGGCAGATATTCGCCGTCGAATGTCTGGGCGCTGCGCATGTCGTGCAAATAGTCGCCCTCGACCTCATTGGCGGCGGCGAGGCGGCTCGGATCGCGCATGACGAGGGCGCCCGTTCCCATGGGCAGGAACAGGCCCTTGTGCGGATCGAGCGTGATGGAGTGGGCGCGCTCCATCCCTCGCAAGCGCTGGCGTCCTCTTTCGGTCAAGCGGAACATGCCGCCATAAGCGGCATCGACATGGAGCCAGAGATCCTCGGCCGCGGCGATGGCCGCAAGCTCGGGCAAAGGATCGACGGCGCCGGTATTGGTCGTGCCCGCGGTAGCGATGACGAGGAACGGCGTCAAGCCGCGCTGTCGATCTTCGGCGATCGCCTGGGAAAGGGCGTGAAGGTCGATGGCGAGATCAGGCCCATGCGCCACGATCCTGACCGCGCTGGCCGGAAAGCCGGCGAGCCTTGCGGCCTTGGCCACTGAATGATGCGTCTGCGCGCTCATATAGAGCACGCCGTCCTGGAAGCGCTCGCCGAGCCTGTCATGGCGCGCGGCAATGATGGCGGAGAAATTGGCCATCGAGCCGCCGGTCAGCAGCACGCCGCCGGCACCTGGCGGAAGCCCGCAAATGCCGGCCAGCCAGCGCAGAACACTGTCCTCGAGCGCCGTCAGAGCGGGCGATATCAGCGCCATGCCGACAAAGCGGTTGGTCACGCGCGCATAGAAATCGGCGAGCGCCGAGACATAGAGGCCGCCCGGCGGCACATAGGCCATGAAGCCGGGAGATCCGGGTTCAATGGCATGCGTGATGGCCTTGTCCACCTTGTCGAGCAAGGAAGTGAGATCGCCCGGTTGCTCCGGCGGCGGGGCCAGCATCGCCGTGATGAAGCCTTGAGGTGCGGCTTCGACCGGCAGGACCGGGCGATCGGCAATGCCTTCGATGAAGGCCAGCGCGCGATCGAGGAATTCTTGTCCAAGGCGGACCATGTCCGCGCGCTTCGGCTCGAGCGGATAGAAGGAATTGGACTCGTGGATCATACGGATGCGGTGTCCGTCTTGGAACAGAAACAGGGCCACCTTGATGACAGAGCCATCGCCCGAGGTCTTCGCGAGGATCTGGATTTTTCGTCCAGTTTACCTTCATTTCATGCCGGATTGTGGCAGGAGAAGCGGTGATCGGCCGCGGCGCGTTGTTCGGGGGCCTGATCGATGCAAACGGGAAGCCTGAACGCGCAGCGCGGATGGAATTCGCAGCCGGAAGGGCGCTTGATGAGGCTTGGCGTCTCGCCCTCGGCTTCGATGATCTGCGCCGCCGCATCGGGGTCAGGCTTGAGATTGGCGGAAAGCAATGCTCTCGTATAGCGATGCCGCGGGGATTTGAAGATCGCCGCCGTTCGCCCCTCCTCGACGATGCGGCCCAGATACATGACCGCCATGCGCGTCGCGACATGGCGAACGACATTGAGATTGTGGGTGATCATCAGGAAGGCCGTGCCGTATCGCGCCTGCAGGTCATGCATGAGATTGAGGATCTCGCCCTGGATCGAGACATCGAGACCGGCCGTCGGCTCATCGGCGATCACCAGCTTGGGGCGCAGAGCCAGCGCTCGTGCCACGCTGACGCGCCGCGCCTGGCCGCCCGACAATTGATGCGGATAACGCTCGACGAAATGCTGGGGCAGGCCGACATCGGCAAGCAAGCGAGCGATCTTTTCCTCGAGCTCGGCGGTTTCGCCGTGGACCTTGAACGGCTCGGCCAGGATCGAGCGCACTTTGAGCCGGGGGCTCAGCGAGCCCACCGGGTCCTGGAAGATCATGGCGATGTCGCGCCGCACCTGGCGCAGGCGGGATTCGCTCAGCTTCGAGATGGTCTGACCCGCAAAGGTGATCCGGCCACTATGAAGGGGCACGAGCCCGATGATCGAGCGCGCCAGCGTGGTCTTGCCCGAGCCTGATTCACCCACAAGGGCATAAGTCTTCTGGGGTTCGAGCGCGAAGGACACGCCTGACACAGCCTCGATGAAGCCCGGCTCGCCGGAAAGCTGTGCCGCGATCCGGTTCCCGATGGGAAAGCGGATGCTGACGTCGCTTACTTCGAGAAGCGGGCTCATGGATTGACGAGCTCGCGCGCCTTGTAGCAGGCGGCGTCATGGCCGGGACGCACCGTCTCGACCGGCGGCCTTACACGGCAGCGCGCGAAACGGTCAGGGCAGCGCGCCTCGAAGATGCAGCCTTGCGGGAGCCGGACGAGATCCGGCAATTCGCCGCCGATGGTCGGAAGCCTGGGCAGGGGCTCGAGGACGCGGCCCGGATCGCATTCGAGGAGCTTGCGCGTATAGGGGTGGCGCGGGTCGTGGAAGATGTCGCGCACCGGGCCTTGCTCGACCACCTCGCCCGCATACATGATGGCGACGCGTTCGCACAATTCGGCGACGGCTCCCAGGTGATGCGAGATGAACAGCACCGAGCAGCCGATATCGCGCTGCAGCTCCCGGATGAGGCGGATGACCTGGACCTCGAGCGTCGCATCGAGCGCCGTCGTCGGCTCATCGGCGATGAGCAGATCGGGCTCGGTCAGGAGCGCCATGGCGATGCAGATGCGCTGGCGCATGCCGCCCGAGAACTGATGCGGATACTGGTCGAGGCGGCTTCTCGCATCCGGCACGCGCACCTTCTCGAGGAACTCGATGGCGCGCCGCCGCTTCTGCGCCGTATTGCCGGCCCGCCGGTACTGGATGGCGGTCATTTGCGTGCCGATGCTGAGCACGGGATTGAGCGCCGTCATCGGATCCTGGAAGATGGTGGTGATGCGTTCGCCGCGCAGCTGCTGGAGCCGGCCTTGCGGCATGCCGACGATCTCCTCGTCGGCGAAACGGATTTGGCCGGTAGGCTTCTCGGCATTGGCGGGAAGGAGCCCGATGATCGAATTGATGAGCGTCGATTTCCCGCAGCCCGATTCGCCGATGATCCCGACGATCTCACCCTTGCCGACCCCGAGCGAGACATTGCGCAGCGCCCTGAGCGGGCCGCGCCGCGTGCGGAAGGCGACAGAAAGCCCGGAAATATCGAGAAGCTTGCCGCTCATGCTCATCCGTCCTGGCGCAGGCGCGGATCGAGATGATCGCGCAAGGTTTCGCCGAGAAAGGTGAAGCCCAGGGTTGCGATGATGATGGGGAGGCCCCCGGCGATGGCGGGCCAGGAGCTTTCCCGGATGAAGGCATAGCCGTCATTGAGGATCGAGCCCCAAGAGGGTGTCGGCGGCCTGACGCCCAGCCCCAAGAAGCTCATGCCGGCTTCGATGGTGATGACCACGGGGATATCCATGGCGACGATGATGACGAGCGGGCCCACGAGATTGGGCATGATATGGGCGGCGAGGATACGCCAGGACCGGGCGCCGAGACTCTTGGCGGAGAGCACGAATTCCGTCGCCTTGAGCGCCATGGTCTGCGCCCGGACCACACGCGCATAGCTCGGCAGGTTGGCGATCACCACGACGAGCACGACGGCGGAGAGGCTGGGCCCGGTCAGCGTCACCAGCGCCAGTGCGAGCATCACGGTCGGGAACGACCGCAGCGAATCGAAGACCAGCAGCAGGAGCGAATCGAGCCAGCGCGGGCCGTAGCCGGCGATCATGCCGAGCACGAGCCCGCCGATGAAGGAGATGCCGGTGGCGATGAAGGCGACGCCGAGCGCGATACGGGCGCCATGGAGGACGCGGGTGAAGAGGTCGCGGCCGAGATGATCGGTGCCGAGGAGATGGGCGAGGCTCGGATCGAGGAAGCGATCGCGCATCGCGAGCTTGACCGGGCTGTAGCCGGTGAAATCGGCGAAGAGCGCGCCGAGCACGACGAGCGCCACGAGGAAGATGCCGAGCGCGCCCATGGGCTCGCGGATGATGCGCATGAAGGTGCTGTCGCGCCAGCGCGCGCCGGCATGGCCGCTGTCGCTGTCAAAGAGCTGATCTGACACGCGGGTCGAGTCCTGCGGCAACGAGATCGGCGATAAGGGTCGAAAGCACATAGAAGCCGGTGGTGATCATGACGGCGCCCATCACCACCGGGTAGTTGCGGGTAGCGATCGAATCGAAGATCAGCTTGCCGACGCCAGGCCTCGCGAAGACGATCTCGGCGAAGACGGCGCTCGAGATCATGTTGCCGACGCCCATGCCGAGGATGACGACGGTCGGGATGATGGCGATCTTGAGCGCATATTGATAGGTGATCGTCCGCTCGGTAAGGCCGAAGGCGCGGGCCATGCGGATGTGGTTTTCGGAAAGCACTTCGAGCATCGAGGCGCGCACCATGCGGGCGAGATAGCCGACCCAGCCCAGCCCGACCGCGAGCGAAGGCAGGACGAGGTGATAGAGCTGGTCGAGGGGCGCGCCTCGATCGCCCGCCCCTATGGTCGGGAACCAGCCGAGCTTCACCGAGAACAGCAGCAGGCTGTAGACGGCGACGACGAAGGCCGGCAGCGCGATCGAGCTCACCGACAGCACGCCGACGATGCGGTCGGCAAGCGAGCCCCTGGAGACGGCGGCGAAGCAGCCGAGCGGTATGCCGAGCAAGGCCGACCAGCCGATGCTGGCGGCGATGAGGGCGAGCGTATAGGGGAGCTGCTCGAGGACGGTGATCAGAACCGAACGGTTGGTGAGCACATCGGTGCCGAGGTCGCCGGTAAGCACGCGGCCGAAGAAGCGCAGTATCTGGACAATGGCCGGCTGATCGAGACCCATTTGCTGGCGGAAGACCTCGCGCATGGCGGGCGAGGCGAGCGGCCCCAGGAGCACCGCTGCCGGGTCGCCCGGAATGAACTGGATCATGCTGATGAGCAGGATCAGCGAGATGGCGGTGATGACGACGGCAAGTCCAGTGCGCTTCAGGGCGTAAGAGAGCATTCGCTATCCTCGCCCTATACCCTCTCCCCCCACGGGGGAGAGGGAGGGGCCCAATGCGGAGCATTGGGAGGGTGAGGCGGAACTGACAGCGATGCATTTCTGCATTTAGGCAAGTCTCTCTGTCGTTTCCCCCTCACCCTAGCCCTCTCCCCCGCAGGGGGAGAGGGGATTATCGTCACGCACTCGCCTTGAAGGAGTGGAAGATCGGATTGCCATTGGGCATGAGCGAAGGTGCGATCTTCTCGCTGTAGCCGACACCGACCGCGCCATGGGTCAGGAACACATAGGCGCCGCCTTCCTCCATAAGATCCTGCATGCGGATATACATCTCGGCCCGCTTCTTCTCATCGAGCTCGATCTTGGCCTTCTTGTTGAGCTCGCCGAATTCCGGGCTGTTCCAGCGCTCCCAGTTCCACACGCCGATCTGCTCCGGCGTGAACCAGTCGGTGGCGAAGGAGGGATCCGGCTGCATCGAGAAGCGGCTGATGATCAGCTGCAGCTTCTTCCAGGAATCGCCCGATTTCTGGTCGCCGAGGCTCCAGAAGGTACCTGAATCATGCTGCTGGATCGTCGCCGTGATGCCGAGCTCGGCGAGATTGGCCTGCACAGCCTGGGCGGCGCTGACAAATTCGGTGGTGTTCAATACCGAGAGCGTGCATTCGAATTCGCCCACGCCCGCTTTCTTGAGAAGCTCGCGCGCCGCATCGGGATTGTAGCTGTAGAGGGTCTTCTCGCGATGGCCGATGAGGCCAGGTGCTATGATGCCGGTTGCCGGTTCCGCCGCCCCGAAATAGGCGGCCTCGAGCACGCTCGGCACATCCACCGCCTGCTGGATGGCGCGCCTGACCTCGAGCTTGTCGAAGGGCGGCGACTCGACATTCATGCCGAGCCACACATAGGCGAGCGAAGGCTTGACCACGAGCTTGCCGCCTTTGGGCGGCGTCTGGCGGTAGCGCGGGATAGAGCTCTCGGCGATCCAGGTATAATCGAGATCGCCCGCTTCGAGCCCGAGCTCGGCGGTCTTTTCGTCCTCGATCGGAATGACATGGATCTCGTCGAAATAGGGCGCCTCGCCCTTCCAGTCGGGATTGCGCGCCAGAACGACCTTCTGCTTGGGCTGCCATTCTTTCAAGAGGTAGCGCCCGCATTGCGCGGGCGGCTTGGTGTCGAAACGCCCGCCCGCCGCCTCGACCGCCTTGCGCGAGACGATGTTTCCCGAGCCGAAGACGAGACCGACATACCATAGAGGCGGGAAGGGCGCCTTGAGCACGATGGTGCCGGATTTCTCGTCCTTCACCTCGACATGGTCGAGCGCTTCCCAATCGCCCTTGTAAGGCGAATCGATCTTGGGATCGATCATGCGCTCGAAGGAAAATTTGACGTCATCCGCCGTGACCGGCCCATGGCCGTCGCTCCAGGTGAGGCCGTCCACGAGCGTGAATTCGATATGGGTCGGATCGACCTGCTCGAGACGTGAGGCGGCATCCTTCTTCCACTGCCAGGTGTCGCCCGGCGTCATGCTGGCGAGACCGATGAAAATGTTGCGCATGATATCGTCTTCCGGCGCCGCCTTGCGGAAGGCAGGGTCCAGACTCTGGATATCGGAATAGGACCTGACGCGCAGGATCTTGCCGTCCGCCGACAAGGCGGCCTTCTGATAGAAGGCCGGTGAAAGACCCGCCGCTGCCATGGCGGCGAGAATCTGGCGTCGGTTGAGACTGTGCCCACTCATGAACCGCTCCCTGTTTGCTTATGCAAAGGGACAGCATGCGCCAATTGCGGCGAGCTTGGCAACCCGGTCTATAGGTGGTCGCGCGGGATGCGATAGGACCATTCGCGCGAGAAGGGGACTTCATCGCCTTCGCGGGCGATGAGCTTGCCGCTGAGCACGAGCTCTGTGCGTGTGACGCTCATCGCCGTCTGGGCCTCGATCGCGATGTGGAACCCGTCGCGGGCATATTCCTTGCGCCATTTCGTTTCGGCCGTCGCCGACAGCGGGTCTTCCGGATGGATGCGGTAGCGGCGCTCGGCCCTGACGCCATAGGTCCAGTTGAAGGCGTCGACCTGGGTGAGCCCGTCATCCTGCAGGCGATACATCTCGACATCGCCGGACTTGAGATCGCGGGTGATGGTGAAGGCGCTGGCGCCCTGGCGCAGAGATGTCTTGCGCAAGGCCGGCGCATTCTCGGCCGGCTCGAAAGGCCTGAGCGTCGCATCCTCGGGACGCGGCGCCCGCGCCGGCAGATCGAGATGGCTGGCGCCGGTCGCGACGGAGAGCGTCACCGGCTCGGGCGATGGCCAGACGATCGGCCAATAGGACGTTGAGAGGGCGAGGCGCAAGCGGTTGCCGGCGCCGATGCGCTGGCCGCAGTCATTCATGCGGAGCCCGACGCGATAGCGCTTGCCGGGCGCCAAGGCCTTGAGATCGACATGCCCGTCGCGATGGGTGAGGTTGAGAAGGCCGTAAGTGAGCCTGGTGGCCGAGCCATCGGGCAGGACTTCCGACAGCGTGGCGGCAATGAAGGCATTGGGCCGGTCGGCGGCGATGTCGAGATGGAGCACCGGTGCGCCCAGGAGATCGAGAGGCTCATCGAAAGGGGCGCTGTCGAAGACGAGCGAGCCGCCCGCTTCCTCGCGCTGGTCGCCCGGCTCATCGGCCTCGAGTCCATAGGGACACCATTTGCCGGCGGCGAGGCCGATCGTCTGCGGCGATGAGATGGACAGAGCCGTCTCCGTCTTGCCGGGCGCTTCGGCAAGGACGTGATCGCCCAGCGAAAGCCGGAGCGGCCGGGCGCCCTCGATCGGCCAGCTTTCCTCAGCGACCCAGCGCCCGGGCCGCTCCTTGTAATGGGTGCGGGGCGGCACCGGCTCCTGGATCCAGGCCCTGACTGCGGGCTCCTCCATGATGCCGGTCTCCACGCCTTTCAGCCACGTGTCCCACCAGCGCAAGCTCTCCTGCAGGAAGCCGATACGCGGGCCGGGCTCGGCAAAATTGGGATATTTATGCGCCCAGGGGCCGATCAGCGCCTTCTTCGGGCAGCGGAGATGCTCCATCATGCGGAAGATCGCGTTGCTGTAGCCATCCATCCAGCCGCCGACGAGATAGATCGGGCATTCGATCGCGCCATAGTCTTCCGAGATAGAGCCATGCTTGTAGAAGTCGTCGCGGCGTTGCCGGCGATGCCATTCCTCGAGCCAGAAGCCCGACTCCTTGAGGCGGCCGAGCCATAGCTCGCGCCATTTGTCGCCGACGAGCTCGGGGTCGGGCGGCGTCGCATTGATGCTGAACATCGTCGAGCCCCAGGTAAATTTGTCGACGAGAAGGCAGCCGCCCATGAAATGGATGTCGTCGGCATAGCGGTCGTCGGTCGAGCACAGCGAGATGACCGCCTTGAGCTCGGGCGGCCGTCGTGCCGCGATCTGCAAGCCGTTGAAGCCGCCCCAGGAGATGCCGATCATGCCGACGGCGCCGGTCGACCAGGATTGCGCCGCGATCCACTTCAGCACCTCGAGCGCGTCATCCTGCTCCTGCTTGAGATATTCGCCCTTGAGCACGCCTTCCGAATCGCCTGCGCCCCGCATGTCGACGCGGATCGCGGCATAGCCGTGGCCGGCGAAATAGGGATGGTTGAGCGCATCGCGCTCGGTCGTGCCGTCGCGCTTGCGATAGGGCAGATATTCGAGAATGGCGGGCACCGGTTTCTGTTCGGCGTCCTTCGGCAGCCAGATCATCGCCGAGAGCTTCACGCCGTCGATGAGCGGGATCTCGGCATGCTCGATGAGGCGGATGGCGCGGGGAAAATCGGTTCTGGTCTTCATCGCTCGACAATGGCCTCCGCCTCGATCTCGACGGCATAATCGCCGATCAGGCCAGAGGCCTCGAGGAGCGTATTGGCGGGCCTGATGTCGCCGAAGACCCTTCCATGGGCCTTCGACACTTCTTCCCAGTCATTGCGGTCGCGCAAATAGACGCGGGTGCGCACGACGTCCTCCATCTCGGCCCCCAGCGCCTCGATGCTGGCGCGGACCTTGTCGAGAATATAAACGGTCTGGCTCGCGGGGCTACCTGGTGCGATCACTTCACCAGCGCCATGGGTGGCGGTCGTGCCCGACACCAGGATGCGCTCGCCGATGCGCACCGCGCGGCTGTAGCCGGCGAGCGGTTCCCAGATGCTGCCCGTATCGATGCGCCGACGCGCCGGCCGTGCCGGCATGGGTTGCGCCTGATAGACTTTCGGGAAGGCCTTGAGGTGATGGCTGAGGTCGCCGGAGGCGGTGAGGAAAGGCGGCTTTCGGTATTCGTCGCCGCAATCGCCGGGAAGGGGCGTGCTCTGCGCCAGCGCATCCTCGAGGAGGCGATGATCTTGCTGGTCGAGGGCGAAACCGAAGACTTTCAGATTGTCGGCCCGGTGCTCGCGCTCACCAAGCCGCGCCCCGATGATGACGCCGGCGACAGCTTTCTGCTCGAGCACCCACCGCGTCGCGACATTGCCGATCGAGACTCCGTGCCTTTGGGCGACCTTCGCGGCTACGGTGAGGATCGCCTGCAGCACGTCCCAGCCGCCGACCTGATCGACGAAGCGCAGATATTTCATCGTGCTCCAGTCGGCGACGTCGCGGGGCCGCGCCTTGCCCAGCCATTTCTCGGTGAGAAGCCCGCCGGCGAGCGTGCCATAGGCGAGAAGCCTGACGCCGTATTTCACGCAGAAGGCGCTCATGTCGCCTGCGGCGCGCCGGTCGAGCAGCGAGAAGCATACCTGGTTGGTGACGAGCGGGATGCCGTGATCATGGAGCAGGCGCGCATGGCCGGTGTCGAAATTTGTCGTTCCCAGATGGCCGATCAGGCCCTCTTCCTTGAGAAGCGCCAGCTCCTTCATCGCATCGACATAGCCCGGATGCTGGAACATCCACCAATGGAACTGCAACAGATCGATCTTCGCGACGCGCAGGCGCTCGCGCGCCCGATCCACTGCGGCGCGCACGACGTCGCGCGTCATGGGTCCGGGCGTCGGACACCATTTAGTGGCAAGCACCGGCTTCGCCGATTTCACCTCGCCTGAGCGGTGGAGATCATGGAAATGGCCGGCGATGATTTCCGCACTGCCATAGTGATCCGCCATGTCGAAGGTGTCGAAACCCGCTTCGGCATAAGCCTTCATCTCGCGCGCCAGGGGTGCCGGATCGAGCGTGCGTCCATCCTTTTCCATGTCGGCGATCTGCCACAGGCCGGAAAGGAGGCGGCTGATCTCGAGATCGGGAGCGAGCTTGATGCGGTCGGGACGGAGGGTCATATCAATGAATTACCCCCACCCGGCGCTTCGCGCCACCCCAGGCGCGCCGTTATCTTGTTTTCCGTCCAATCAAGGAAACTAGAGCGTCGCGAGCGACGGCTGAAGCCTTCCGCAACTCGCCGCCAGATCGAGGAAGGTGAAGCGGTCGCGGATCTCCCGGCAGCGCAGGAGGGCTTCTTCATAGAAGGGGCGGGGAAGGTGCACCTCTTGCGGCGTGACCGGCGCACCGGCCGCAATGAGCACCTGGCTCAGACGATCGGGCGAGAGCGAAATGGCCGCGATGCGGTCCGCCATTTTTTGCCAGGAGCAGGCGATGCGGTCGTTCACCATCTCGATCCTTTCGCGTTCCAGGCGCTTTCGCGCATAATCGCTCCAGCAGGATTGTCCGAGCGTGACGCCGTAGCGGGCGATGAAATCCGCTTGTGTTTCCGTGTCCGGCTTGAGGATCGGGCGGGCCTCCAGCATCCGCTGCTGCAGGCGCGCCATGGACAGCGTCGTCACGCCGATCTGCTCGCCATGATAGACGAGCGGGCGCGCGGGGTTTCCGAGCATGTCGATATAATGGCTGATCAGATGCTCGCCCTGGCTTGCGGGCGCGCTCGTGCCGTAAATCGCGGTGCCGAAGCCCGAGAGCACAAGGGTGCGGACGAGCCGCTCCATCGCCGCGATATCGCCGGCCATGAGCGCCGCCGATTGATCGAAGAGCGGCGCTTCGTCATCCTTGAGCAGCGCATAGGGAAGCTGCCGGTAAGGCTGGTCGAAAAGGAGATGCGCCAGGAGCCAGTCGGCTTGCGCCGTCGCGCGGCACAGGCTGTCGCCGAGCCCCGATCGGATCAGGCGGCTGGGTGCTGAAGCCAGGATGGCGAGATCGAAGAAGGCGCCGCAGGGCGCCTGGGCGGGAAGGGACTTCTTATGCCCGTGCTCGGTGATCGCGGCATTGACCGACGTGTAGCCGTTCATCGAGGGCGCGGTCGCGAAGACCGCATAGGGTTTTCCGTCGAGCGCGCTGACGAATTTGCACAGATCGTTGATGGTTCCCGAGCCGACCGCGATCAAGGCGCCCGCCATCCTTGTCGCCTTGCGGATCGCCGCGACCGTCTTCTCATCGGCATGGGGTACTTCCGGAAGCACGATGCTCTGGACATGAAAGGCGCCGAAGAGCGCTCGCTCGATCCTCTTGCCGAGGACTTCATAAGTGGTCTTGTCGCTCACAATGGCGATATGGGGATCGAAGCCGAGGCTTCCGACGAGATCGCGCTCCATCCCCTCGAGCGTCGGCGCGATGACGAGCGAACGCGTCGCGACGCCTTGCCGGCCGAGTCCGTCCGGATCTTCATAGGTGCCGTCGAGAAGCTGAGCGATCTTATCGGTTGTCGACATGGGCGTGGGAGGGTTGTGGGACGAGCGATTTGATGGCCGCGAAGAGCTGCCGGTAGCGCTGATAGGATCGATCGAGTGTGGCAGCCGCGCCGGCATCCGGCGTGAGGCAGCGGACGGGGGCTGCCAGATGGGACGCCGCATCTTTGATATTGGCGAAGGTCCCCGCCGCGACACCGGCGAGCATCGCGGCACCGATGATCGAGCTGTCGGAATGCTGCGGCAGAAACACCGGCAGACCTGAGATATCGGCGCGCAGCTGCGCCGAAAGCCTGCTGCGCGAGCCTCCTGCCAGGAACCTGATCGAAGATGGCCGAGCGCCCAGCGTTTTGAGACGCGTGAGGACGTCGCGCATGGCGAAGCCGCAGCCTTCGAGAAGCGATCGGGCGAGATGCGAGGTGCCATGTGCCGGCGTCAGGCCGTAGAAGCAGCCGCGCGCTCCGGCGATCCATTCGGGCGCCATGGCGCCGGTGAGGGCGGGAAGGAAGACCACGCCGTCGGAACCGGAAGGCGCCATCGCGGCGATCGCGTCGAACGCGTCGTAGCTCTCGATGCCGAGCAGGTCTTTGAGCCAGGTGACGGCGCCGCCGGCGAGCCAGCCGGGGTTCTCCACGAAATAGCCGCCGGCCGGATAGGCATGGGTTTCGACCAGGCATTGGGCGTCGATGACAGGCTCGGCGAACAATGCGCCCACCACTTCGCCGGTGCCGAAGGCAACCGAGACCTCTCCGGCTTCGACAAGGCCCGCGCCAAGCGGTGTCGAGAAATCATCGCCTGTCCCGACCGCGACCGGGATGCCGGCAGGCAAGCCGGTGAGAGCAGCACCCTGGGCGTTGAGCTTGCCGGCGCAGTCGCCGGACTGGGCGAGCGACGGCAGCTCGGCGCTCGTCACACCGAAGGCCGAAAGCAATGCCGCATCGTAGTCATGGGCGCGGAGATCATAGAGCATGCTGGTCGAGGCCAGGGCATGATCGATGACTGCAATGCCGGTCAGGCGCTCGACGATATAGGAAACGGGCTGGTGATAGCGTGCCGTCGAGTTCATATTTCCTTGTCGCTTCAGCCAGCGGATCTTGGCGGCGAGATGGCTCGCATCGGCGACGATGCCGGTGACGGCGTGAAGGCGATCCTTGTCGATGTCGGCGAGTTCCGCCTGGGCGCGGCGGTCCATCCAGGTGAGGCACGGGCCGTGGGGCTCGCCTTGGCGGTCGACCGCGATGCAGCCGTCAAGCTGGCCGCAGACGGCAAGGCCGGTGACGTGGCGTGCCGTCGCTCCAGCCGCGGCAAGCGCATCCGTGATGGCGGGTCGCAAGGCTCTTTCCCACAGGAGCGGATCCTGCTCGGCCCGGTCAGGTCCGGGGAAAAGGGGGTGATAGCAGCGGCTCGCGGCGCCCTGCACGGCAAGTCTGAAATCGGTCACCGCGACCTTGAGGCTCTGCGTCCCGATATCGACACCGACCAGCATGCCGCTTTGGGCCTAGCAACAGCTCGGCGCGCGCTTCTCGCTCACCTGGCCATAGCTTTTGAACTTCTGCATGACGCGTTCGATCTCGTCATCGGGGAGGATATGCGGAACGCCCACTTGCAAGGCGCGCCAATATTGCGCGGCGAGGGTTTCGATCTCGACCGCGAGCCATGCCGCCTTCTTGAGAGTGGGTCCGACGCAGACCATGCCGTGATTGGCGAGGAGGCAGGCACGTCGGTTTTCGAGCGCACCGACGATATAGTCGGCGAGCTCCTGCGTGCCCCAGGTGACATAGGGAACGCAAGGCACGCTCGGCCCGCCGGCGGCGGCGATCATGTAATGGACGGCGGGAATCTCGCGGCGCAGGATGGAGAGCGACGTGCAGAACATGGAGTGAAGGTGGATGACGGCGCCCACCTCCGGCTTCTTCGCCATGATGTCGCGATGAAAGCGCCACTCGGTCGAGGGCTTGCGCGGTCCTTGATGCGAGGCATCGACCTTCATGAGGACGATGTCTTTGGGCTTCATCTCGTGATAGGGAACGCCTGAGGGTGTGATCAGGAAGCCGCCATCGACGCGCGCGCTGATGTTTCCCGATGTCCCCTGATTGATGCCCTTGTCATTCATGTAAATGCAGGTCGCGATCATCTCGCGGCGCAGGGCTTCGTCTTGCATGGTGATCTCCCGGTTATTGATTGGCGGCGATCAGCACTTCGACCGCCAGCGGCGAAAGCGCTTCCGCCATCTCCGCATCGGGTTCGCGATCGGTCACCAGGTAATGCGCCCGCTCCAGGCTCTGCACCTGGACCGGCGCATAGCGGCCGAATTTTTGATGGTCGGCGACGACGATGACGGTCTGCGCCGATTGCAGCATGAGATTGTGCAGTTCGGCCTCTTCGCGGCTGAAATCCATGAGCGTGCCGCGCGGCGATATGGCGCCCGCGCCGATGACGGCGAAATCGGCGAAATAATTAGCCAGCATCTGCGTCGAGTCACGGCCGAGGCAGACCTGGTTCTGCGCCTGGATCTCGCCGCCGATAAGATGGACCCGGTTGTTGTTGCGACCGCTGAGCTTGAGGGCGCTGGCGACGCAATTGGTGAAGACGGTGAGACGCTGACGCTGCACCAGTTGATCGGAGACGCTCTGCACCGTGCTGCCTCCGGCGAGCAGGATCGAAGCGCCGTCCGGGATCATGCTTGCCGCGAGATGTCCGATGGCCTGCTTGCCGTCGACATTGGTGGTCTGGCGCACCGCGATGTCGGGTTCCTGCGATTCAAGGGAGACGGCGCCGCCATGCGTCTTGCGCAGCTTGCGCTGCTCGGCGAGGGTGAGAAGATCGCGTCTGATGGTCTCGCGCGAGACATTGAGCCGGCGCTGGATTTCGGTGATCGAGATCGACCGGTGGGTCTTCACCAGCGATAGAATGTGGTTCTGACGCTCCTCCGCAAGCACACTGTTCTCCCATTGCATTGAAAAATTTGACGAATTTTCTGTATGTGCAAAGATGTGGCATTTATAGCATTTTCTTGTATTATCTAGCAATAATGTTGTAATTTGTGCAGACAAAAATAATCACACGCATCAGGAGGGAACGGAAATGTCGACAATGAAGGAGATGTATCGCCGAAAGCTATCGCGGCGCGGCGCGTTGAAAGCAGGTAGCGCGGCCGCCTTGGGCGCCTTGATCCTGGGCCGTCCGGGCCCGTTCATTGGCAATGCCAAGGCTGCGACGCCGACGCTCAGGCTGCTGATGTGGCAGCCTTACGCGATCAAGGAGACGATCGCCGCCTTCGAAGACAAGTTCAAAGCGAAATTCGCGCCGACCTTCTTCGACGGCAATTCGGAAGCCTTCAACAAGCTGAAAGTCGGCGGCACCAAGGATTTCGACATGGTGATGGCCGACGGCTTCTGGCCGCGCCTCTATTTCCGCCAAGGCCTGACCAAGGCGCTCGACTATGGCAAGATCGCCAATATGAGCGGGGTCTTCCCTGATTTCCTGCCCGACAAATTCGTCCTCCTGGCCGATGCCGAGGGCAAGAACAAAGTGGCGGCGCCCAATTGCTGGGGCGGCTATGGCATCACCATCAACAGCTCTGAGATCGCGAAGGAAGACGTGGGCTCGATCGAGCTGCTCCTCAACAGCAAATATGCCGGGCGGTTCTCCACCAACTCTCGCTTCGAGGAGAATATCGCGCTCATGGGCATATTGGCCGCGACGAAGCTCGGCACCAAGGATGGTCCGCGCCCGGACGGCAAGCCGTTCAATCCCTATCAGCTCACTGATGACGAGCTGGCCGAGACCAAGCGTCTGCTGATCGAGCAGAAGAAGCTGCTTTTGACCCGTTATCAGGATTATGACGCGCTGGAGCGCCTCATGCGCGCCAAGTCCGTCTGGGCCGCGCCGGAATTTGCCGAAAGCTATCGCAAGCTGACCGTTCTGCGTCGCGAGGGCAAGGTCGATTTCGATGTCGAGCATGTGCTGAAGCCCAAGGAAGGCGGGCTCGGCTGGGTCGATACCTGGATGGTGAGCGCCGAGGCCGATAGCGAGCGCACCGAGCTCGCCCATGCCTGGATCAATCTCTTCCTCGAGAAGGAGAACTACGTCCGCGTGGTGCGCTCGACCGGCTATGGCGGCGTGGTCGACGTGCGCTCGCTCATGTCGGAAGACGAGATCGCGCTATATTTCCAGAACCGCAGCGCCGAGGCGAGCCAGCTGCACATGTTCGACCAGCCGTCCTCGCCGGAGAAATGGGAACGCATCTGGTCGGATGTTGAAGCGTCCTGAGGCATCAGCGCCGGTCCGCGAGGGTTCGGCGCCCCGGCATGGAGAAGCGATGACGCGTGTGAATGGGCAAACGGCATCGCTGTCGCTTCAGTCCGTCGCTAGGCATTTCGGTCCCGTGAGGGCGGTCGACGGCATCGACCTCGATATCGGCCAGAGCGAGTTTTTCTCGCTTCTGGGGCCGAGCGGATCCGGCAAGACAACGCTGCTCAGGATCATTGCCGGATTGGAACGGCCGACATGGGGGCGGGTGCTGGTGAACGGCCGCGATGTGACGCCGATGCCGCCTTATCGCCGGCGCATCGGCATGGTGTTCCAGAATTTCCTTCTCTTCCCGCATAAGACGGTGGCGGAGAACATCGTCTTTCCCTTGCGCATGCAGGGGATCGAACGGGCCTCGCGCGACGAGAGGTTGCAATGGGCGGTCAAGCTCCTGCGTCTGGAGGGGCTTGCCGCGCGATATCCCCATGAACTGTCGGGCGGCCAGCAGCAGCGCGTGTCCTTGGCGCGCGGCCTGATCGCGAGGCCCGCTCTTCTCCTGCTCGATGAGCCTTTGGCCAATCTCGACCGCGAATTGCGCGCCGAGATGGAAGTCGAGATCCGCCGTTATCAGAAGGAGCTCGATATTCCCTTCGTCTATGTCACCCACAATCAGGAAGAGGCGCTCACCATGAGCGACCGGATCGCCGTCATGCGCAACGGCGTGATCGAGCAGGTGGGCCCGCGTGATGACGTCTATCGCAAGCCCGCGACCGCTTTCGTCGCGGCCTTCGTCGGCCAGTCGAACCAGATCGCCGGCACGGCCGAGACTGTCGCGGGCGAGACGCTTGCCTTGACCTGGCAAAGCGAGACGCTCCACCTGCCGCATCGGGGCGGCATTTCCACAGGCGATAAGGTTCGCTTTTTCATCAAATATGAGGACATCGAGGTCGCGGCGGCGCGTTCCCGTTCCCGCAAAGGCGACGATGGCAAGGATAATGCCGTCGCCGGCCGGTTGCGCGACGTCATCTTCAAGGGTCAGACGGCGAACTACATCGTCAGCATGAAAGATGGCAGCGAGGTCATCGCCAGCGCCTCGTCGCGCGATCGGAAGGTGAAGATCGGCGAAGCCGTCGTCATCCGCTGGCCGGCGACGGCCGGCATGTGCTTCAAGCCATGATGCGCCGCCTGCCGCCATGGCTGCTGCTTGCCGGCCCCGGCATGCTGTTCATTCTGGTGATGCTCCTCCTTCCGCTTCTTGCCGTCTTCGTCTTCAGCTTCTGGCGCACGGAAAGCTACGAGCTCTATGCCGATTGGAATTTGGACAATTACCGCGTGCTGTTCGGAGAGCCCGCTTATCGCACCTTCCTGCTGCGCTCCGTCGTGGGCGCTCTTCTGGCCTCGCTGATCTGCCTCGTCTTCGCCTGGCCGGTCGCCTATTTCATCGCCCGCCATGGCGGACGCTATCGCCTGCTCCTGGTCCTTCTCATCGCCGCCCCGTTCTTCACCGGCCTCATTCTGAGGATCGGCGCGCTGCAAGGCATTCTGGGACCGGGCGGTCTCATCAACATGGCGCTCGGCATGATGGGCTCGGCCCCGATTGCAGCCTTGATGTACACCCAGACCGCCGCGATGATCGGGCATGTCTATCTCTTCGTGCCCTTCATGGTGACGGCCATCTATCTCTCGCTGGTCAACTTCAATTTCGATCTGCTCGAGACGGCTAAGATCAACGGCGCCGGCCCGCTGCGCGCCTTCATCGAGGTGACATGGCCGCTCAACTGGATGGGCACCTCGATCGGCCTGGTGCTCGTCTTCATTCCCTGCCTGGCCTCGGCCGTGACGCCGCGCTTCCTCGGCGGTCCCAATGCCACGTCATTCGGCATGAGCCTCGGCCAGCAATTCGGCGAGACCGGAACCTGGGCGCTCGGCTCCGCGATGGGCGTGGTGCTGTTCGGGGTCTCCCTTCTCGTCATTGCGGTGATGGGGCTTTCGGTCAATGCCAAGCGCAGCGGTTACACTGGCAGGGGGAACGCGTGACGTCGGTCGGCGACAGAGCCCAGGGATTGCGCCGCCTCATCATGAGCATGCTTCTTCTCATGCTTTACATCTTTCTCTATGCCCCGATCCTCTATGTCGTCTATGCGTCCTTCTCCCAGGATATCGTCTGGCCCTTTCCGCCCACCTTCACAACCGATGCTTATGCGGAGTTGTTCGGGAATTCACTCTATTCAGATGCGCTGAGCAACAGCCTGCTGATCGGTGTCGGCAGCGGCCTCGTGTCGACCGTGCTGGCGACGTTGGGCGTCATCGGCGTGTTGCGCTTTCCTTCGCGCTGGCGCGTCCTGGTGCTGATCGCCTTCCTGGCGCCGCTCTTCGTGGCCGAGTTGCTGATCGGCATTTCCTCGCTCGCCTTCAATGCCCGCATTCTGGGCCTGCCCGGCAATCTCGTCTCGGCCATCCTGGCGAATGCAGTGGAAGGCACGGCCTTCGCCTTCCTCATCGTGCTGGCCCAGCTCGTGCGCTACGATTGGCAGATGGATGATGCCGCCATGGTGTTCGGCGCAAGCCCGGCGTGCTGTTTCTGGGAAGTCACCTTGCCGACGATCTGGCCGAGTCTTCTCGGCGCATTCCTCATCAGCTTCATCCTGGCCTTCAACAATCTCGAGATCTCGTTCTACAATCTGGGCGCCATTCCCACCCTTCCTTCTGTCGCCTGGGGTTCGCTGCGCTTTGGCTTGGGCCCGGAACTCTTCGCGCTGGCGGCGCTGACCAACGGGCTCGTCTTCACGGTATTCGCCGTCATGTATGTCCTGATGCGCACCGGCATCGTCAAATTCGGCTATCGCGGCGGCTGACACAGCGGACTTGCTGGCGCTCCCGGTACTCTGTATGGGGATCGAAAGACTTGGCGAGGGGTAATGTTTTCAAAAAGAGCTGTCATTTTCTGCCTGGCAATCTTCCTGAGCCTGCCGGGCGTCGCCCGCGCCGAAGTTGCCCTTGAGGTCAAGGCGGCGATCGCCGGATATTCAGCCCTGTATGGCCTGCCGGAGGAGCTCGTCCATCGCATCGTCAAGCGCGAAAGCAAGTACAATCCCAAGGCCTATCATCGTGGCCATTGGGGGCTCATGCAGATCAGATACGACACCGCGCGCAGCATGGGCTATCGCGGTCCCGCCAAGGGCCTTCTCGATGTCGATGCCAATCTGAAATACGGTGTGAAATACCTGGCCGGTGCCTATCTCGTCGCCGGCGGCAATGCCGAAAGGGCCGCGCGCTACTACCGCAGCGGCTATTATTATGTCGCCAAGCGCAAAGGCCTTCTCGAAGAGGCGGGGTTGAAGCGCAAGCGCTGAGCGACGATCAGGCCGGACCTCGAAAGATCCGGCCCGATCGGGTCAGCGATGCTGGTCGGGAAGCATCAAGGCGCGATCGCTGTCGAAGCTCGCCCGGTAATAGGGCGGCAGATTGAGATCGGCGAGATCGTGACTGCTCAAATTCAGGCTTTCGAGCCGGGGAACCCGGGCACGGCCGGCATTGCCGCGGCCCAGGGAGAACAGCCGGAAAAGACGGGTTGTCAGTGTCATGGCGGGCCTCATTTCTTCCTGTAAGAGCCATCGAATTGATATTGAATATGAGCCCTGTTTTTCATGGTTTCCAACGCGAAATCTGGTATGAGTCATCAAACAGTTTGATGGCTCCCCATGACTGAAGCTCCTCCCTTGCAGGCCGTTAAGGTCTTTGACGCGGTCGCCCGCCACCTGAATTTCACCAAGGCGGCAGACGAGCTCAACATGACCCAGTCGGCGGTCAGCTATCAGGTCAAGCTCTTGGAAGGATTCATCGGCGCGCCCTTGTTCGTGCGCCAGGCGCGCGGTGTCGCTCTGAGCGAGCATGGCGAGAGCGTGGCGCCGCTGGTGCGCCGGGCGCTCAATGATCTGACCCAGGCTTTCCAGTCGGCCAAGGCCGAGACCGCCGATCTCCTGGTGATCTCGACCATGCAGACTTTCGCCTCGAACTGGCTCGCCCCGCGCATCGGTAATTTTCAGATGGCCAATCCCGATATTGCGGTCCGCCTCGACGTCTCCAACCATCTCGTCGATTTCGAGCGCGATCGTGTCGATGCCGCCATCAGATCGGGCAAGGGAGGATGGCCCGGCCTCAAGGATCATTTGCTGGGCGGTGGAAATTTCACCATCGTCTGCAGCCCGGCCTATTATGAGCGCATCGGCAGTCCGAAAACACCAGCCGATCTCAGCGACTGTATTTTCATCGGCCCGCGCGATGAATGGTGGCCGATCTGGTTCGCCGCCGCAGGGTTGAAGCCACCCGCCGCCTTGAGCCGGCCCGGTGTCGATGTCGAGACCCAGCAAATGGCAGCGGTGCTCGCCTTGGCCGGACACGGCTTGGCATTGGTGCATCCAAGTTTCGTCGCCGAGGAGATCAAGACGGGAAAGCTCCTCCAGCCTTTCGCGCTGATGGCCTCGACCGGCTTCAATTATTATCTGGTCTATCCTGAAACCAACCGTCTGCCGCGCAAGACGCAATTATTCAGGGACTGGATCCTGGCCGAGGCCGGGCAGACGATTCTCACTCGTTGACGCGGCGCAGCGCGCCATTGGCGGGCTGACTGTCGGGCGAAGGGGCGCCGCGATGCTCGACTGAAGGAAGGTTCTCCAGTCTCGTCCAGGCGAGGAGCCTTTCCGCGACCGCCTGCTTGAGCTTCGGATCGTAATTCATGAGATTGAAGCTCTCGGCGAACCACAGGCCGTCATTGGCCATGCGGATGATCGAGGCGAAGACCGGATCGAGGCCGTCGGCTTGAATGGCGGCCTGATGCCGCTGGCCCTGCTGGCGCACCGGCTCCACGCGTTCCGGGAAATTGGTGAGCGCTGCGGTGATGGCGCCATTGACCTTGTCGAAGGTCTTGCCGGTGATCGCCTCGCCATGGAAGGTCGCCGTCACATAGGCGCGGATCTTGCGGCCGAGCGGCTCCTTGTCCTCGTGGATGGCATCCGCCCAGGCAGTGTCGAAGCGCGCCACGAAGCGCTCGATCATGGCCGAGGTCAGGGCCTCCTTGCAGTCGAAATGATAGAGGGTGGTGCCCTTGCTCACCCCGGCTTCGGCGGCCAGCGCGTCGAAAGTCAGGGCATTCACGCCATCCCGATCGACGATGATCTCAGCCGCATCGAGAATGAGATCGCGGGTATTCCGCTTGGTCTTGCCTTTCCCCATGGTTCTACTATACCGTCTGGTCAGTACAAATCAAGAGTCTTCGTCCAGGCGGAGTATTCATGGCCTACAAGTCCTCGCCACGCCCCAGTTTTTCAGCCGCGACGCATATTCCCTATGCGGGCGTCACGCGCTTTCTGTGGGGCGACGAGACGGCGGGCTTCGTCGATGACTGGATCTATGCCTCGACCGACAAGATCCATCAGCTCGTCTTCGGCCTTCCGCCTTTTGGCGCCTTCCGCCATTCCCCGGACCGGCCCACGGTGTTCGGCGCCGATGAGGTTCTCTATGTGCTGGAAGGCACTTTGGGCTCCGCCAACCCTGAGACGGGCGAGGTCCATGTCGCGCAAGCGGGCGAAGCGATCTTCTTCCGCAAGAATACCTGGCATCACGGCTTCAGCCTGTCGCTTGAGCCTTTGCGCGTGCTCGAATTTTTTGCGCCGCCGCCCTCGACCGGAACATCGGGGCCTTATGCCCGCACCCGGCCTTATGTCGAGACATCGAAATATCGGCAGAGCGATTTCATCGGGCGCTGGCCGATGGCGAGCGCCGAGCAGCGCCAATCGGCGACGATGCGGGTGATGCGCGATGCCGATCTCCTATGGGAACTGGACGGCAAGGATCAGGGCGTTCTCACCGGCCTCTATGCATCGACCGAGCATCTGACCGTTGGCCGCTGCACGGTTGTGCCGGGGCGGGCATCGTCGCTGCACAGCCATTCGGGTGACGAGGGTCTCTATCTTCTCTCCGGCACGCTCAATGTCCTCGTTCCTGAGCAGGACGGGCAGACCTGGTTCGAGATCCATCCGAAGGACGGCTTCTTCCTGCCCGCCGGGACGAAGCATCAGTATTGGAACATGGGCAAGGATCCGGCAGTCTTCGTCTTCGGTGTCGCGCCGCATTATGGAGCGCCGGCATGAAAAACGCGCACCAGGCGATCGGGATCGACATTGGCGGCAGCAAGACGGCCATCGGTCTCATCGATCTCGACAGGGGCAACGTCCTTCGCGAGGAAGTCTTCGACACGCCGGCGCTTGGCGAAACCGGCGAAGCCTATGTCGCCAGGATGAAAGACGGCGTGGCGCGGCTGCGGGCGGGCACCGATGTGGTGAAGATCGGCATTGGCGTCTGCGAGCTCGTCGACAATTCGGGGCGGATCGTCAGCGCACATCGCGTGAAGGTCAATGAGGCGCAATTATACGCAGCCTTCAGCGACTTCCCGGCCTTGGTGATCGAATCCGACGTCCATGCGGCCGCTCTCGCCGAAGCGCGCTTTGGCGCCGGCCAGGACTTGGCGCAATGGGTCTATGTGAATGCCGGCACCGGCATATCGAGTGTGCTGATGCGCGGCGACGATTGCTATAGCGGCGCCCATGGCTGGGCCATTTGCCTCGGCATGAGCCCGATCGATCTCGCCAATGGTGCAGCGGGAAGCGAGCCGCATGTGATCGAGGATCGCGCCGGAGGTGCCGGTCTCGTGCGCGAGGCGCGCGAGGCGGGGCTCGCGCTCGATAGCGCCGCCGAATTGCTGGCTGCCGCGCAGGAGGGCGACCCCCAAGCGATCGGCGTTCTCGAACGCGGCGGCCATGTCCTCGGCAATGCCATTGCGCTCCTCGTCAACATGCTCGATCCGCAAAGGGTGGTCGTGGGCGGCGGCCTTGCCAGCCTCGATGGTCCTTATTGGCGTGCCCTCGGCGAGGCCGCGCGCCTCAGCATCTGGCATCGCCCGGCCAAGGACGTGCAGATCCTCAAGGCGCGCCTCAAGAGCAAGGCCGGCGTGATCGGTGCCGCCCTCGCCAATGGCCGGTGATCGGTCTACAAGCCTCGTCATAGTCAATTCGAAAACGGAATGAGATGATGAAGGCGCGCGCGCAGTGGCTCGAGGGCAGGACTTTCGTAGGTGAATCGGGCAGCGGCCATGCCGTTGTTATGGATGGCGCGCCCGAGGCGGGCGGCCGCAATCTCGGCATCAGGCCCATGGAAATGCTGCTGGTCGGGCTCGCCGGCTGCACCGCCTTCGATGTCGTGCATATTCTCGAGAAGGGCCGTGAGGCGGTGACCGCCTGCGACGTCGAGGCGACGGCGGAACGCGCCCCGACCGAGCCCAAGATCTTCACCGCCATCCATCTCACCTACAAGGTGAAGGGCCGCAATCTCAAGGAAGCCGCGGTGAAGCGCGCCATCGACCTCTCCGCTGAGAAATACTGCTCGGCCTCGATCATGCTGGCCAAGACGGCGAAGATCACCCATTCCTGGACGGTGGAAGAGGAGGGGTGAGACCCCTCCTCTTTTCGTCCGTGCTTACTTCTTGTCGGTGTCCTCGAAGAAGAACCGGCCCAGCGGATTCTGGTGGAAGTCGGTCACGTTCTTCCGGCAGCCATTGATGAACGGGCTGTAGTAGAGATCGATCCAGTTCACGTCTTCCTTGGCCATGGCCTGAAGCTCGGTATACATCTCCTTGCGCTTCTCGGTGTCGGCCTCGACCCGCGCCTTTTCCACCAGCTCCTTCACCTTGTCGTTCTTGTAGCGGGTCATGTAGTTCAGATTGGAATCATGCCCGAGGACGAAAGTGGTCTTCTGGTCGGGATCGAGGATGTCGTTGGTCCAGTAATTGGTCGCGAGCTCGTAATTGCCGTCGACCAGGGTCTGCCAGATCTGGCTCGCATCCATTTTCTGGATGGTGACGGTGACGCCGGCCTTGGCGAGCTGCTGCTGTAGCAGGATCGCGATCTGCTCGTCGACGACGTCGCCGGCTTGCGCCAGATAGCTGAGGGCGAGACCCTCGGCGCCCGCATCCTTCAGGAGCTGCTTGGCCTTTTCGGGGTCGTAGGGACGCGCGAGATTCTTGTCGTTATGATAGAGGGCGCCCGCCGGGATATAGGAATTGGCGACCTGGCCCAGTCCGAAGGTCACGGTATCGACGATCGCCTTCTTGTCGATGGCGAGATCGAGCGCCTCGCGCACTTCCTTTTTGCCCAAGGCGCCTTTCTCATGGTTGATCAGGAGCGCGTCCTCGCGTGTCGAGGGCGCGACCAGAATGTTGAGATTGGGATCCTTCTTCAGCTCGGCCTCTTTCGAGAATGGAACGAAGATCGAGCAGTCGATCTCGCCCGCCTGGAGCTTCAGCATCCGCGTATTGTCGTCGACCAGCGAGATCCATTCCACCCCGTCGAGCTTGACCTTGTCGGCCTCCCAGTAGTTCGGGTTCTTTTTGAGGATGACGCGATCGCCGCGCCGCCATTCCGCCAGGCTGAAGGCGCCTGACGCCATGGGCTTCTCGGCATAGCCCTCATCGCCCGCCGCCTCCACCGCCTTTTGCGACAGGATCGAGACGCTGGGCATGGCGAGCAGCGACAGGAAGGCGGCGATCGGCTGATCGAGAGTCACGACCAGCGTCTTGTCGTCCTTCGCCTCGGCAGTCTTGATCATCTTGAAGGAATCCTTCAGTACCGAGGCGGGATTGTCGCGCAGCCGCACGATGGAGAACACCGCATCCTGGGCGGTGATGGGCGAGCCGTCCTCGAACTTGGCGTCGCGCAGCTTGAAGGTGTAGGTGAGGCCGTCCTTCGAGGCTTCCCAGCTCTCGGCGAGGCCCGGCTCGAGCTTGCTGCCGGTCTTGTCGACCCGCACCAGCACGTCATACATGCTCGAGATCACCCAGAAGTCGACATTGAGCGCTGTCCGGGTGGGATCGAAATTCGTCGAATCCTCGCGCCGCCCGACGGTCAGCGTGCCGGAAGCCTCGGCGAGGCTTGTCGCGGCGATTGCGCCGGCGAGGACGAGGGCTGAGGCGGTGATCAGTTTTCGTGGCTTCGGCATTTGATCGTCTCCCTTGGTTACTGCGTGGCTTCGTCATAAAGCAGGCAAGCGGCGCGCCGCCCCTCGATGCGCCGGAAGGATGGCGCGCCGCCCGATCGGCATTTGTCCATCACGTTCGGACAGCGCGGATGAAAGGCGCAGCCCACAGGCAGGTTGAGCGGGCTCGGCGGCTCGCCGGTGAGAAGGGCTGCGGCGACAGGCCGGTCGGGATCGATGTCGGGCACCGAGCGTATCAAGGCTTGCGCATAAGGATGTTTTGGGCTGGTGAAGATTTGATGCGTCGGCCCTTCCTCGACGATGCGCCCGAGATACATGACGGCGACCCGGTCACACAGATTGCGGACCACGGCCAGGTCATGGGTGATGAAGATCATCGCCAGGTCGAATCTGCGGCGCAGGTCGATGAGCAGATTGATGATCTGCGCCTGGATCGAGACGTCGAGCGCGGAGAGGCACTCATCGGCGACGATGAGCTTGGGTTCGACCGCAAGCGCGCGGGCGATGCCGGCTCGCTGGCACTGGCCGCCCGAAAGCGTCGCCGGCTTGCGCGCGGCATGTTCCGCGGAGAGGCCGACGAGCGTCAGGAGCTCCTCGACCCGTGCCTTCACGTCCTGGCGTGTGGTCTTGCCGTGGACGAGGAGGACTTCGGCTATGGCCGCCCCGATCGTCATGCGCGGGTTGAAGGCATTGTGCGGATCCTGGAAGATCATCGCGGTCTCGCGCCGCAGTGCGAGCAGGCTGCGCGGCTGGTCCGGGTCGACCGGACGGCCGGCGAAGGCCACGGTGCCGCCGCTCCTATGGGTGAGGCCCAGGATCGAGCGGGCGAGTGTCGTCTTGCCGCAACCGGATTCGCCGACGAGCCCCAGGGTTTGGCCGGGCTCAAGGGAAAGCGTTACGTCCGCGACGGCGGAAACGGATTTTCTCCCGTTCAGGAATCCGCCCGCCGAATACTCGACGCTCAGGCGATCGACGGTGAGGAGCGATGCCGTCATCTACGCCGCCTTCCCGCTCAGAACCGCGTGACACGCCACGATATGGCGGCGGTCGATCGTCACGGCCTCGGGGACGTCGTGGCTGCAGCGCGCCATGGCCTTCTCACAACGGGGATGAAAGCGGCAGCCCGAGGGATAGGACGTGACCGAGGGCGGTTGCCCCGGGATATTGGCGAAACTGCCGCCATTGCCGATGCCGGCGGAAGGCTGGCAGGCGATGAGCTTCCGCGTATAGGGATGGCGCGGCGCCTTCAGCACCTCCCGCTTCGGGCCGCTTTCGCACAAGCGCCCGGCATACATCACCGCCACCCGGTCGCAGGTCTGCGCCACGACGGCGAGATCGTGGGTGATCAGGATCGCGCCAAGGCCGCGCCGGTCGCGCAAATCGAGCAGCAGACGCAGGATCTGCGCCTGGATAGTGACGTCGAGCGCCGTCGTCGGCTCGTCGGCGATCAGGAGATCGGGGTCGCAGGCGAGCGCCAGCGCGATCATGGCGCGCTGGCGCATGCCGCCGGAAAACTCGAAGGGATAGTTGTCGACGCGATTCTGTGGGTCAGGAATGCCGACCTGGCGCAGAAGTTCGACCGCGAGGGAGCGTGCTTCTGGGGCCGTGATCTGCTTGTGGACCTTAAGCGTCTCGCCGATCTGCTTGCCGATGCTCATGATCGGATCGAGATGGCTCGAGGGGTTCTGGAAGATCATGCCGATGCGCCGGCCGCGGATCTTGCGCAGCTCGGCTTCTTGCGCCTTGGCGATGTCGGTGCCGTCGAGGCGGATTTCGCCGCCGGTGATCTTGAGGTTGCTGGTCGGAAAGAGCCGCATCAGCGCCCGGCAGGTCACGGTTTTGCCCGAGCCCGATTCGCCGACCATGCCCAAGATCTCGCCGCGCTCCACCGTGAAGCTGACCGCATCGACGATCGGCTGAGCGATGCCGTGCCGGATGGAGGCGATGCTCAAGTCGCGGACCTCGAGAAGCGGCGCGCTCATTCGCGCACCCCCAGCAACTCGCCGAGACCGTCGGCCGCCATGCTGAAGCCGAAAGCGAGGATGACGAGCGCACAGCCGGGGAAGGTGGTGATCCACCAGGCGGTGGTGATGAAGGCCTGTCCTTCCGCGATCATGATGCCCCATTCGGCGGTCGGCGGCTGGACGCCGAGGCCGAGATAGCTCACCGCCGCACCGCTCAGGATGACGAGCACGATGTCCGACATCGAGAACACGATCGAGGCGACGAGCGCATTGGGCAGGATGTGGCGCAGCATGATGCGGGCATGCGAGAAGCCGAGGCTCTTGGCGGCGGTGACGAAGTCGCTGTGCTTGAGGACGAGCACTTGCGCGCGCACCAGGCGCGCATAGGACACCCAGCCGACAAGGGCGATGGCGATATAGAAGCTGAGGAGGCCGGGTCCTAGATAAGCGATGATCGCCAGCATCAGGACCAGGAAGGGGAAAGCGAGGACGATATCGACGATGCGCATGAAGATCGCATCGGTGAGCCCGCCGAGATAGCCCGATGTCAGGCCGATCGCGGTGCCGATGATGAAGGGGAACAGGACGCCGAAGAAACCGATCTGCAGATCGACGCGGATCGCCCAGATGACGCGCGAAAAGACGTCGCGGCCAAAATTGTCGGTGCCGAAGAGATGAGCGAGACTCGGCGGCTGGAGCGCATTGGGGGTGTCCTGCGCGATCGGATCGAAAGGCGCCACCCAAGGTGCTGCGAGCGCCAGCAAAAGGGCCGCCGCGATGATGGCCATGCCGAGCACCAGAGGCATCGGCAGGTCCATGCGCCGGTTGGCGGTGGTCCAGGCGAGGCTCATAGGCGCACTCTCGGATCGGCGGCGACGGTCAGGAGATCGGCGATGAAGTTGACCGCAACGCTCGCCACCGCGAAGGCCATGGCGACGCCCTGCACGACCATGAAATCGCGCGTGAAAATCCCGCGCACCAGGAGCTGGCCGAGGCCCGGCAGCGAGAACACCGATTCGACCACCACAGTGCCGCCGATCAGCCAGCCGATATTGACGGCGAGCAGGTTGATGGTGGGGACGAGCGAGTTCGGCAGGACGTGGCGAAAGAAGATTACGCTTTCGGGCAGGCTTCGCGCCCGCGCCGCCAGCGCGTGATCGGACGACATTTCCGCCAGGATGCTGGCGCGAAGATTGCGCGTCAGCACGGCCGAAAGGGCGAGAGCGACCGTGACGCAAGGCAGCACCATGTGATGCAGCCGGTCGAGGGCGTCTTCGCCATAGCCTGAGACGGGAAACCAGCCGAGCTTCACGCTGAACACGATGATCAGCATGATGCCGAGCCAGAAAGCGGGAAAGCCCAGGCCCGCCGTCGAGACGAGCCTGATCACATGATCGAAGAGCTTGCCGCGCCTGCCGGCGGCGAAGCTCGCCAGCGGAACGGCGATGAGCACCGCGAGGACGACGCTGCCCAGAACCAGGAACAAGGTCGGCGCCAGGCGCTCGGTGATGAGCTGCAGGACGTCGACCCGGTAGAGGATCGATTTGCCCATCTCGCCCTTGAACAGGTTCTTGATGAAATAGAAATATTGCAGCCACAGCGGCTCATCGAGGCCGAACTGGGCGCGGATGCGGGCGATGGCCTCGGGCGTGGACTTCGTGCCGAGAAGCACGCGCGCCGGATCGCCCGGGATCGAGCGCACCAGCAGGAAGGTGATGATGCTGATGCCGACGAGCACTGGCACCAGCTGCAGCGGCCTTGTGAAGACGAAGCGGAAGCGGTCCATGGCCTCAGCCTCCGGGCATCATCGCCGGGAATCGCAGGGGAAGACACATCGCGCGGACATGTCCTGACAAGTCTTGCCCGTCACTTCGAAATATACCTCCCCACCCGACCGTCGCAAAGAAAGCCGCAACGGTCACTTTTTTCTGACTTATTGCATTGTAATATCTTCTACTTTAATACAATAGCATCACTCCGGGCTCGATCAAGCTTCATGAAGTCAAGGGACGATTGATGGGAACCGGTCCCGTTGCTCCGACGGAAGGCACTGCCCCGGCTCTCTCGACCGCGCCTTCGGAGGCGATCGAAGCGCGGAATTCGCTTTATGTGACGTCGATCGAGAAGGGCATTCGGGTCATGAATGCTTTCATGGGCGAACGCTCGCTGGGCCTTGCCGATGTGGCGCGCAAGACCGGCCTCGATATGAGCGCGGTGCAGCGTTTCGTCTTCACCTGGCAGGCGCTCGGCTATTTGCGCAAGGACGAGCGCACGCGGCGTTATCATTGCTCGCCGAAGATGCTCGACTGGGCGCTGCTCTATCAATATTCCGATCCGCTCATCGTGATCGCCGCACCTGCCCTCCTGGCGATGGTCGAGGAGACGGGGCAGGCGGCAAATCTGGGAAGGCTCATCGACGCGGAGGTGATCTATGTCTCGCGCATCCCGAGCCGCCGCGCCCGCCTGGTCGGACCGGTGATCGGCGACCGCGCGCCCGCCTTCTGCACCGCCTCCGGGCGCGCCATCATGTCGAGGCTCGATCCGGCCGAGGTCGAGGAGATTCTCGACGCGGCGCCGCGCCGGCAGTTGACGCGTCACACCATTGTCGATCGCGACGAGATCCTGGAGCGTGTCGCGCAAGCGCGCAGCGACGGCTTCACCATCGCCGTGGAAGAATGCCTGCTGGGCGAGATCACCGTCGCCGCTCCCATCACCAGCACGCTGGGCAGACCGGTCGCCTCGGTCAATCTGTCGATGCGGACCGGCAATTTCACCGCCGAGCGCGTGCGTGAGGAAATGGCGCCGGTGATCGTCAATACCGCCTCGGTGATTTCCGAAGCCTATGCCCGCTCCGGTCAGTTCTAGCTCCGCAAAGCGAGCCCGGTCTCAGGATCGAAGAAATGCGCGCGATCCATGTCGACGCCCATGGTGAGCGGTGCGCCGCGCTCGGGAAGGAAACGCGGATCGATGCGCGCCGTGATGCGGTTGGATTGCTCGCCCTTGAGGTCGAAGAAGACATAGGCATCGGCGCCGGTCATTTCGGTCATCAGGACCTCGCTGCTGAGGCCCCCCGGTGACGGATTGGGATAGAGGAAAGCCTCCGGCCTGACGCCCAGTATGAGCTCGCGGTCGATCGATTTTGCAAGATAACGGCGCACCGCAGCCTGCGCCGCGGTGAGGGGCAGGACCATGTCGGTGCCGGCGATGACGCAGCCGAGCGCCCCATCCTGGCGCACCGGCCGCGCTTTGAAAAAATTCATCGCCGGCGAGCCGATGAAGCCGGCGACGAACAGATTGACCGGATTCTCATAAAGCTCGCGCGGCGCGGCGCATTGCTGGAGATTGCTTTCGCTTTCCTCGGTGACCGGCTTGAGCACCGCGACGCGATCGCCCATGGTCATCGCCTCGACCTGGTCATGGGTGACATAGAGCGTCGTGACGCCGAGGCTGGCATTGAGCAGCTTCAATTCGGCGCGCATCTGCACGCGCAATTTGGCATCGAGATTGGACAAAGGCTCGTCCATCAGGAAGCATTGCGGATCGCGCACGATGGCCCGGCCCATGGCGACGCGCTGGCGCTGACCGCCCGACAGCGATCCCGGCCTCTTGCGCAAATAGGGCGTGAGATCGAGGGTGCGCGCCGCCTGCTCCACTTTCTGCCTGATGATGTCCTTGGGCACTTTCCTCTGCCCGAGGCCGAAGGCCATGTTCTCGAACACATCCATATGCGGATAGAGCGCGTAGTTCTGGAACACCATGGCGATGTCGCGGTCGCCGGGCCCGAGATCGGTCACATCCTTGCCGCCAATGGCGATGCGTCCCTGAGTCAGCGTCTCGAGGCCGGCGGCGCTGCGCAGGAGCGTGGACTTGCCGCAGCCCGAAGGACCGACAAGCACCAGGAATTCGCCGTCCTTGACCTCGAGATCGACGCGCGACAAAGCGAGCGTCCCGTCGCTGAAGCGCTTGCCGACCGAGGAGAAGCTCAAGGACGCCATCAGCGCGCTCGCTTCGGCAGCTTGACGCTCTGACCGGTCTTTGCCGCCTCTTCGATGGCGGTGAGCACGCGGGTGACCTGAAGCCCGTCCTCGGCATCGGCGAGGACCGGCGCATCGAGCGTCACCGCATCGACGAAGCGCGCGATCGCTTCCATGACGAAGCCGCCGATGCGCCCGCCGGCGGCCGGCGTCACGCCCAGCATGTCGCCGGCACGCAGGCCCGCGCCGGCATATTTCTTGAAGGTGCCGTTCTGCGCCGTGCTGATCTCGACCGAGCCCTTCTCGCCGACAATCTCCATCTTGAAATCGAAGACGAGCGGCAGATCGCGCGGCAGCACCCAGCTGTTCTCGAGCGAAGCGACCGCGCCATTGTCGAATTCGAGAAGAGCCATGTGCACATCCGCCGTGTCGACGCCTTGTCCGGCAAGAAAGCCATGGCGTTTCATGGCCTGGACGCGCACGACTTCGGCATCGAGCGTGAAGCGCAAGGCATCGACGGCGTGGCTGCCGATGAACCACAGGGCGGAAGATTTCGCCGCCCAGCTCAGCATGTCGAAAGGCACGAACAGCGTGTTGGAGAGTCTCGCCGAGGCATGGAGCGGCAGGCCGATCTCGCCGGCGCCGATCGCTTCCTTCATGGCATGGACGGCCGGATTGACCCGGTTGTGGAAGTCGATCATGACCTTGACCTTGCTCCTGGCGGCAAGGGCGGCGATCTTTTCCGCTTCCTCGAGCGTGGTGGCGAGCGGCTTCTCGCTCAAGACATGCTTGCCGGCCGCGAGTGCTGCCATGACGATGTCGGCATGGGCAAAATCGGGCGTCGCCACGGTCACCGCCTCGATTTCTGGATCGGCGATGAGCTCGCGGTAATCCGTATAGGCCTTGGGCGCGCCGAACTGCTCCTGCATCGCCTGTGCCCGTTTCGGATCGAGGTCGCAGACCGCGGCGAGCTCGGCTTGCGGTAGGGCATTGAGCGTCTTGCAATGGAAGGAGCCCCACAATCCGGCACCCACGACGCCGAACTGGGTTTTCGATTTCGATGATTTCGCGGATGTGGTCATGTCAGCCCTTTACTGAACCAAAAGTGAGCCCGCGCACGACATAGCGGTCGAGCGCCAGGAAGATGAGCATGGGTGGGATCATGGCGGCGACCGCGGCCGCGGCGATGAAACCCCAGGTGACGCCGGCGGTGCCGAAATAGCGCAAGGTGCCGACCGGCAAGGTCGCCGTCGCGCGATTGCTCAGGACCAGCGGGAAAGCGGCATTGTTCCAGGAGAAGACGAAGGCGAACATCGAGGTGACGATGAGGCCGGGCAGGATCAGGGGCAGGACGATGCGCCACAGGATGGTGGCGGTCGAGGCGCCATCGACCCGCGCCGCTTCCTCGATCTCGACCGGCACCTCGTCGATGAAGCTGCGCAAGAGCCAGATCGAGAACGGGATGGTCAGCGTCTGCAGGATGAGGATCATCGAGAAATAGCTGCCCTTGAGACCGGCAGCGCTGGCGAGGATCGAATAGGGGATGAGGAAGGCGACGGGTGGCGCCATCAGGAGGCCCAGATACCACATCATCAGATGCTTGCGCCCCTTGACCCGGAAGCGCGACAAAGCATAGGCGGCGGGCAGCGAGAAGGGCAGGTTGAGCAGGACGGCGCCCGCGGCGACCACCAGGCTGTTGAAGAGCTGCGGCAGGTTGTTGCCGGGATCGCCGAAAGTGTAGTTGATCGAGTCCCAGCTCGGCGTGAAGGCGAGGACCGGTGGCATGGCGAAGAACGTGTCGGCCGGGCGGATGGCGAGCAGCACGAACCAGAGGATCGGCCCGATGAAGATCACCAGCAGCAGCAGCATGAAGGCGTAGAGGGCCGCTTTCCTCATTGCTCAGTCCCACTCCTTGAAGGCGAAGAAGACCAGGAGTGCTATGATCGCATTGACGACGATCACCATGAGCCAGGTCATGGCGCTGGCAAGCCCGATATTGAAGTCGACGAGACCGTATTGATAGAGGCTGTAGCCCAGCGTCCGGGTCGAGGCGCCAGGCCCGCCCTTGGTCAGCACCAGGACGAGATCGAAGGTGTTGAAGAGCTGCATGAAGCGCAGCATGATCACGATCATCGCCGTCTTCTTGATGAGCGGGATCTTGATCTTCATCAGCATGGCGATGGGCGAGGCCTTGTCGATGCGCGCTGCCTCGATGATGTCGGGCGGGATCGACAGCAGTCCGGCATAGAGGACGATGGCGAAGAACGGCGTCCATTGCCAGATATCGGCGAAGAGGACGGCCCACAGCGCGGTGGTGCCGGAGCCGAGCAGCCCTTCGGCCGGCAGCGGGATCCCCAAGGAGGTGAGAAGCCACGGGATGAGGCCGCCGCCCGGGTCATACATGTAGCGGAACAGGAAGCCGACCACGATCGGCGCGATGGTCGTCGGCATGATGAGCAGCGCCCGCGTCACATTCATCCCCGGGAGCCGGTTCACCAGGAACAAGGCGATGGCGAGACCGAGGATGAACTCGATCGCCGTGCCGACGATGGTGATGAGGAGCGTGTTGTAGAGGGCGCCGAGGAAGAACGATCCGGACAGCGCCATTTCATAGTTGCCCCAGCCGATGAAGCCCATCGGTGTCGGGCTCATCTGCAGGTTCCAGAAATAGAAGCTGCTCTTCAGCGCGAAGACGAGCGGAAAGGCGATCAGCGCCACCAGCAGGATGATCGACGGGCTGATGAGCAGCCAGGGGACGAAGGCGGGCAGGCGTCGGGTTCTGTGCGGCAATGCGCTGAGCGATGGCATGGCGCTTCTCGAAATGAGAAGGGCGCGCGGACCGGGGGGATCGCGCGCCCTTCGCTCCCTTAAGCGAGCGAGGCCATCAGGGCCTTGGTCGCGTCGAGCGTGTCGTCATAGGATTCCTGCTGATAGGGAATGAGGAAATTGCCCTTGAGGATCGTCTGGAAGAACAGCGAGGTTTCCTTGAGCGCCTGCTCCGGCGTCAGCTCGCCGGACAGCACCTTGTTGAGGTTGAGTCCGTAGATGCCTTCGAGCGTCGTGTAGACCGGGCAGGGCGGACGCACGATCTTGCCGTTGCCTTCCTCGAGATCGGCGAGCTGGCCCGGCAGATGCGGATAGATCTTGATGAGATCGGGGTCCTTGTAGAGCGAGGGCCTGGCGAAATCGGAGAACTGGTAGCCGAACTTGTTGAAGAGGGCCATGTCCTTCTGGGTCTTGGCCGATGTCGCCCATTTGATGAACTGCCAGGCGGCGTCGCGGTTCAAGCTGTTGCCGGCGATGCCGAGGCTGTGCCCGCCGATGCTGACCACTTGCTTCTTGCCGGGCGCCGTCGGCAATCGCGCGATGCCGATCTTCTCGGCGATGACGGAATCCTTGCCCGTCATATAGCCGTCCTTCTTGCACAGATAGGCGTAAGGGGTCCACCAGTAGAAGATGCCGATATCGCCCTTGGCGAAGCGCATGCCGGCATCGAACCAATTGTAGCCGACCGCTTCAGGCGGCGAGTTCTTGTAGAGGGCGAGGAACGTCTTGAGCGCTTCTGCGGTTTCCGGCGTGTCGATGGTCGGCTCGAAATCCCATTTGCCGGTCGGAAAGCTCTTGAACCAATGGGTGCCCATGCTGGCGGCAAGCTGGGTGAACATATGGACGACCGGGGCGGGCTGCTGGCCCGAGACGACGGTACCTGCCATCTTGGCGCCCGAGAATTCCTTGCCGTTCAGTTTCTCGACGATGCCGAGATAGTCGGCCCAGCTCCAGCTGCCGTCGGTCGGAATCTTGACGCCGGCATTCTCGACATAGTCCTTGTAATAGAGAACGGTCTGGCCATAGGTGGCGACCGGCAGCGTGCCGACCTGGCCGCGCCAGGTGTTCATCGAATAGAGCGCTTGCGGCACATAGTCGTTGATGGCGCTGTCCTTGTCCGCCTTGATGAATTCATTGAGCGGCAGGATCCACTTGCTCTCGAGATATTGGCCGAGCCACATCTGGTCGACCGAGATGACATCGGCATCGGGCTCGTTGCTGATGAAGGAGGAGGTGAGGCGCGCCTGCAGCGCTTCGAGCGAAATGGCCTCGATCTGCAATTTGATGCCGCTCGCCTGCTGGAACTGATCGGCGAGCCCCTCGATGGCGTAATAGAAGGGATCACCGGCAAGCAGTACGCGCAGCGTCTTGTCTTGCGCCGAAGCGCGTCTTGGCTTGAGGCTGAGCGCGGTGGTGCCGGCAAGAGCGGCACCGCTTTTGAGCACGCTGCGGCGCGAGATTTTGGGTGTCGTGGCCATGTCATTTCCTCCGTTGTTGTGACGCGATGTCCGGTTCTCTCTTTTTTGCGTAAATAGTTTGTTTGATGCTCACACAAACTTATTGTATCGTCAAGCTATAGGGTGGCCGCCATGGGAGTGGGTGTTCGGGCTTCATGGTGCTAGGCCTCGCCAGGACCCAGTGCGATTCGTCCCAACGCAAGGGCTGGGCGAATCCATCGAAGGAGCAGGATCGACGGCAATGATGTCCGACGGAAGATCCTCGTCGGGGAGCGAAAGAGGCCGACCGGCAGCGGTCAACGAATTGCTGGATGAGTCCGTCAGGCCCCGGAGCCGGGCGCAGGGCCTGATCTCCTCCTCCGCGATCGGCCTCGCCAATCGCGGCCGCGTCCTCCAGGTGTTGTTCGATCTGGGCCCCACCAGCCGAGCCGAGCTGGCTCGCCATGTCGGCGTCAACCGCGCCACCATCACCGGCATCATCCAGCCCCTGATCGACCAAGGCCTTCTTGTCGATGGCGATCCCCTGCCGTCGAAAGGAAGCGGCGGCAAACCGGCCAAGCCCATGTGGTTCGCCAAGGACGCAGCGCCCATCTGCGCGGTGCTGCTGATGCATGACAGTGTGCAGTGCGGCCTGGTTTCCCTCGACGGCACGATCACGGCGGAAGTGAAAGTCGACTTCCCGCCGGATGCCGACATGGTCGAAGCGCTGTCGCGACCGATCTTCAACTCGATCAGCCGGACCTTGTTGCGCGCCCATCGCCCGCCGCTGGGCATCGGCGTGGCGGCGGGCGGCATGATCGACACCGACAGGGGATCGATCGTTGCGGTGAATCTCGCTCCCCTGCTCGCCGGTTTCCCGCTCGGCGCGGAGTTGACGCGCCGTTTCGGCCTGACCACACGCGTCGATCACCATCCGCGCGCCCTGCTGGTTGGCGACCGCTGGTTCGGCATCGGTCGCGGCAAGCGCAATTTCGCCGTCATCTATACGGGCGAGGTGCTGGGCGGGGCCATCTTCCTCGACGGTCATCTCTATCGCGGGCACGCCGGCGCCGGTGGTGAGCTCGGTCACACTTTCGTAGCTGTGGACGGCACGATCTGCCGCTGCGGCCGCCGCGGCTGCTGGGAGACCATCGCCACGCTGGGCTGGCTCCGCCGCGAGGCGGCAAAGGCCGGCCTTCCGGGAGCGCCCGCGTTGGAATCGCGCGGTCTCGTCGCGCTTGCCGAGAGTGGCGTCGAGGGAGCCGCGGAACTCCTTGATCTCTATGCTCGCAACGTCGCGATCGGTATCGCTAATCTGCAACAGACGATGGCGCCGAACTTCATCGTCCTGCATGGCGATGTGGTCGGAGGCGGTTCTCGTCTGCTCGATGCCATAGCTCAGCATGTCCGCGACCTCGTGCCCTGGCGCCCTGGGGGCGATATCGAACTCGTCATGGGAGACCTGGAGGACCGTGCCGCGCTGCGGGGTGCCGCCGGCCTCGTTCTCTCAGAGTTGCTCCACTTCACCTTGTGAGGCTTATGCTGGAGCAAATCCTTATCGCCAAAGTCTGCAACTTTGGCGGGATTTGCTCTAAGCCTCACGAGGGTCAGCCCATATAGACGCCGCCCGTGACATTGATGCCCTGTCCGGTCATGAAGCGCGCGGCATCGGAACACAGGAAGACGGCGAGGCCGGCAATGTCTTCCGGCTCTTCCAGCCGCCCGAGCGGCGTCTGTGCGACATATTCCTTGATCACCTGATCGGGTGTCAGGCCGCGCAGTTTCGCTTCCCAGGCGACCTCGCGCTCCTGCATCGAGGTTCTGACGAAGCCGGGACAGACCGCATTCACGCGGATGCCTTGCGCCGCGACCTCGCGCGCCAGCGCCTGCGTCCAGCCGAGCACGGCGAATTTGCTGGCCGAATAATGTGCGAGCAAGGGTGCGCCGACCTTGGCCGCGAGCGATGCCGTGTTGACGATCACGCCTTTCTTCTTCTCGCGCAGAAAATAGCGGACCGCGGCCTGGTTGGTGAGAAACACGCCCTTGATGTTGACGGCGAAGTTGAAATCCCATTCCTCATCGGTGAGGTCGATGGCGCGGTTCATCGTCGACACGCCGGCATTGGCGATCAATAGATCGTAGCCGCCGAGCGTCCCTTCGATCTGGGCGAAGGTCCTCTCGACATCGGCGCGCTTGCTGACATCGAGCGCGAAGGATTGGGCGTCCTTGCCGAGACTGGAGGCCGCCTGCCTGGCCGCTTCGCCATTGAGATCGGCGATAATGATCCTGACGCCATGAGCGGCAAGCGCGGTAGCGATGGCCTTGCCGATGCCGGTGGCGCCGCCCGTCACGATGGCAGTCTTGCCTTTGAGATCCGTCGCCAGAAGCGTACTCATGAGCCTTCGTTCAGTATTGTGCGAAAACACACATATCGCAACATACAGAAACAGTAAATCACTTTTATTCTGTGAGATTATGTTTGATAAAACGTGGTTCTGTGCTATCTCGTGGACAAGTCGTGTGAATTTGTCCAATTTTGTTCCGTAAGGACCCCATCATATGGCTCTGCCGACGGACACGCTAAACCCTGTTTCTGCCCCGGCACTTCGTGCCGATGGCACACGCCGTCTTCCTCTCGAATTGCGCCAGGCTCACCTATTGGAGCAACTGCGCAAGACCGGCTTCGTGTCAGTCGCCGAAGCCGCATCGGCGCTCGCGGTCTCGGAAATGACCATTCGCCGCGATCTCATCGATCTCGAGGCCGAGGGCCGCTTGGTGCGCACCCATGGCGGAGCCATCGCGCCGGAAAGCTCGAGCCCGCAGGCCTTCGACGACGAGGAGCCGGCCTTCGAGCAGCGTTTGCGGCAGAACAACCCGGCTAAGGAAGCGATCGCGACCGCCGCGGCGAGCCTCGTCAGCCCGCGCCAGACCGTGGCGCTCGATGTCGGCTCGAGCACCTTCGTCCTGGCCTCGCGGCTCATCGCCTTTCCGACCATCAAGGTCTTCACCAACTCCTTGCGCATTGCCACCCTTCTCGGGCGCGAGCGGCGCGATGTCTATTTGCCGGGCGGCGAGGTGCGCGGCAACGAGATGTCGATGTGCGGTCCGACCGCCATCGCCCAGTTCGAGCAATTGTGGTTCGACATCGCCTTCATCGGCGCGGCCGGTCTCACCGAAACCGGCTTCTTCGACTATTCGCTCGAGGACAGCGAGCTGAAGCGCGTCTATTTGCGCCGCTCGAGCCGCAAGGTGCTGCTCTGCGATGCGGCCAAGTTCAATCATCTGTCGCTGGTCCAGGTGGCATCGCTTGAGGCGATCGACATGCTGGTCACCAATGCCGCACCTTCGGGTGCGCTCGCGGAGGCTCTCGCCGCCGCCAATGTCGAGATCCGCATCGCCAAGTCCGCAAGCCTCGCTTCATGAACAGACCAGAGAAAACAGCAGGAGACTGACAGAGATGCCGTTCGATTTCTTCGCCAAGAAGAAGCCCGTCATTGCCATGGCGCATATCGGAGCCTTGCCGGGCACGCCGCTCTATGACGCGGCAGGCGGTGTCGACAAGCTCATCGCCTCCGTCATCAAGGATGTCGAGAAGCTCCAGGATGGCGGCGTCGATGCCATCATGTTCGGCAATGAGAACGACCGCCCCTATGTCTTCAAGGCGCCGCTCGAAGGTATCGCCGCCATGACGGCGGTGGTCCAGGCGCTGAAGCCCAGGCTCAAGGTGCCGTTCGGCGTGAACTATCTCTGGGATCCGAAGGCCAGCGTCGCCATCGGGGCGGTGACCGGCGCCAAGTTCGTGCGCGAGATCTTCACCGGCGTCTTCGCCTCCGACATGGGCATCTGGGAGCCGGATTGCGCCGGCGCAGCCCGCTTGCGCCGCAATCTCGGCTGTGCCGACATGAAGCTCCTGTTCAACATCAATGCCGAATTCGCCCATTCGCTCGACGGGCGACCGATCGAATTGCGCGCCAAGAGCGCGGTCTTCTCCTCGCTCGCCGATGCGATCCTGGTCTCAGGCCCCCTGACCGGCGAGCCCGCCGCGCAGTCCGACCTGCGCAAGGTGAAGGAGACGGTCAAGGACGTGCCGGTCTTCGCCAATACCGGCGTCAATATCGACAATGTCGCCGATGTGCTGTCGGTCGCCGACGGCATCGTCATCGGCACGCATTTCAAGGTCGACGGCAACACCTGGAACGCCGTCGACGGCAGCCGCGTCAAGCGCTTCATGGACAAGGTCGCCACTTTGCGCTGACGCACATCACATGACCTACGTCATCGGCCTCGATATCGGAACCACGTCGACGATCGGCATACTGATCGGCCTGCCGGACCGTATCCTGCATATCGCCACGCGTCCGGTGACGCTGACCGCGCGCCATCCGGGCTGGGCCGAGGAAGATCCCGAGCAATGGTGGTCGAATGCCGCGAGCATCGTGCGCGAGCTGATCGAGGCCGGCGGCATCAAACCGAGCGATATCGGAGCGATCGGTGTCACCGGCATGCTGCCGGCCGTCGTGCTGCTCGATGACAAGGGCCGCTTGCTTAGGCCCAGCATCCAGCAGAGCGATGCGCGCTGCGCCGCGGAAGTCGCCGAATTGCGCAACGCCGTCGACGAAGCTGCCTTCACCGGCAAGACCGGCAATGGCCTCAATCAGCAGCTCGTCACCGCCAAGCTTTTGTGGATCAGGAAGCACGAGCCCGAGATCTTCGCCAAGATTGCGACCGTCTTCGGCTCCTATGACTACATCAACTGGCGGCTGACGGCTAAGCGCGCGGTCGAGCAGAACTGGGCGCTGGAAGCGGGCTTCGTCAATCTTGCCAATCATCGCATCGATGATGATCTGGTCAGCCTGGCGGGAATCCCGCGAACTGCCGTCCCGCGCAAGACCCTCTCGCATGAGCTCCTGGGTCATGTCACGGAAGAAGCGGCGAAGGACCTCGGTCTGCCCGCCGGCATTCCGGTCGTCGCGGGCGCTGCCGATCATATCGCCTCCGCTCTCGCCGCCGGCCTGACGCGGCCCGGCGATGTGCTGCTCAAATTCGGCGGCTCCGTCGATGTGCTGATCGCCACCGACCGTGTCGCGCCCGATCCCCGCATGTATCTCGATTATCATCTGGTGCCCGGCCTCTATGTGCCCAATGGCTGCATGGCGACCGGCGGGTCGGGCCTCAACTGGTTCGTCAATAATTTCGCCGAAGGCGAGCGGCCGAAGGCGGACGCCAAGGGCCTGTCGCTGCACCAATGGCTCGATCATCTGGCGAGCGCCGTTCCGGCGGGCGCGCAAGGTGTCCGCATCCTGCCCTATTTCCTCGGCGAGAAGACGCCGATCCATGATGCTGATGTGCGTGGCGCGATACTGGGTCTCAGCCTGGCGCATGGGCCGGCGCATCTGTGGCGCGCCCTCCTCGAAGCTTACGCCTATGCGATCGCCCATCACATCGAGGTGCTGAACGACATGGGCCATCGCACGGAAACCTATTTCGCCTCCGACGGTGGTTCGAAGAGCACAGTCTGGATGCAGATCGTCGCCGATGTGCTGCAGAAGCCGGTGCAGCGCCTCGCCGGCCATCCGGGCTCATGCCTGGGAGCCGCCTGGACGGCGGCGATGGGCATTGGCGCCGCCAGCGACTGGTCGGCGGTCGACCGTTTCGTCAGCCTGGCGGACCGGCTCGAGCCCAATCCCGCCAATGCCCCGATCTACAAGCAAGGCTATGTCGCCTTCCGTGAGCTCTATCCAATAGTAAAGGGAATATCATGACGATCCGCGCAGTGGCCTGGGATGTCGACGGCACGCTGGTCGATAGCGAGCCTTTGCATCATGAGGCGCTGATCGCCGCCTGCCGCAATTGGAATGTCGATGTCTCCGATATCTCTGACGATGTGTTCCGCGGCGTGCATATGGGCGATGTGTGGCGTGCCCTGGCGCCACGCATGCCGGCCGCCGCCAAGGAGCGCGACTGGATCAAGGCCAATGACGACTTCTATGTCGAGCATCGCCGCTTGCTGAAGCCCATGCCGAAGGCGATCGAGACCGTCACCGCGCTGGCCGCGGCGGGTGTGCGGCAGATCTGCGTCTCCAATGCCGGCCGTATCCTTCTCGATGCCAATATCGACGCGCTGGGCCTCGGCTCGATCATGGATTTCACCTTGAGCCTCGACGATGTGGAGAACGGCAAGCCCCATCCTGAGCCTTATGCGTTGGGCTGCGCGCGCCTCGGCTTGGAGCCTCGGCAAATGGCCGCTGTCGAGGACAGCGAGACCGGGCGCCGCGCGGCGCGTGCCGCGGGCCTCCTGGTCATCGCCTATGATCATTTGGGCGGGCCCATCACCCATGCCGACCATGTGATCCGCGATCTGTCGAAACTGCCCGCCTTGCTTGTGGCGCATCGGCCTGCGACCATGCGGGCTGAAGCGAGTGGAGCGTGACATGTACAAGATCGATGCGGAGCGCGACCGGCAATATATAGAAGAGTTTCGCAAGCAACCGATCGGCGCCCATAGCCCGGGCCTGCAGCGCCTCCTCAACATCATGCGCCACGACCCGACCGGCTATCAGGTCGTGCTCATCTGCCGCAAGCCTTTCGCCGAATGGGTGCTCGGCACCATGCCGCCCAACCGTCTCGATGGACCGATCGCCATCGAAGACAGCCCCGTCTTCTTGAGCCGCGAGGAGGCTGAGTGGGAAGTCTTCCGCCGCCGCTGGCGCCAGCATACGGGCGAAGACATCAACCAGCCGTTCCGCGACTAAGAAACGAGAAGTCCATGCTCAAGATCGTCGGCTATCCGGACCGTTACAGTGTGACGCCAGGGGAGAAGATCGCCTTCAAGATATCGCTCGAAGAGGGCACGCATTTCGATGCCAGGCTGGTGCGCGTCGTCCATGGCGACTGCAATCCGGAAGGCCCCGGGCTCAAATTCCACCACGTCACATCGAACGCCGATGGTCGCCATCAGGGAAAGCCGCAGCGCATCGATGCGGGATCCTATGTCTCGATAGAGGATTTTCCCGCGCTGGCCTCGGGTCCTTTCACCTTCTTTGCGATCGTCTGGCCGACACTTCCGAAGCGCGGCAGCCAGACGCTGCTGGCGCAATGGGATGCGAAGGCCGAAAGTGGCTTCCGCATCGAGATGGTCGACGGCGGCGAGCTCGCGGTCAGCTTCGGCGATGGATCGGGCCGTCTGGCCGAGCTCAAGAGCTGCAAAGCGATGCTGGTGCGCCAGTGGTATCAGATCGCCGTGTCGATCGACCCCGCAACCCGCATGGTGACGCTCGATCAGCGGCCGTTGCAGCCCTATGCCGGGATCGACGATCGCGCCCATGCCTCGGGTAAGCTCGCTTTGGCGCCCAAACCCGTCGATGCGCCTCTGCTGATGGCGGGATGCCCCGAGGCCCAGGGCACCATCGGCCGCCATTTCGACGGCAAGATCGACGGTCCGCTGATCCTCTCCGGCATCCACACCGCCGACCGGCATGACGATTTCCTGCGCGGCATTATCGATCCGGCACTGCTTGCGCATGTCATGGCCAGATGGGACTTGTCGCAAGAGATCCGTTCGACCAAGGTGATCGATGTCGGCCCGTCGCGCCATCACGGCCGGGTCGTGCATTTGCCGGCGCGCGGCATGAAGGGCTGGAACTGGACCGGCGAGGAGCATAGCTGGGTGCGCAAGCCTGAGCAGTACGGCGCCATCCATTTCCATCACGACGACATCTATGACGCAGGCTGGGAGACTTCGGTCGACGTCACGATCCCTGCCGATCTCAAGAGCGGCGCCTATGCGCTCCATGTGAAATGCGGCGAAAATGACCGCGAGGCGACACGCGAGAATTACATCGCTTTCTTCGTCCGTCCGCCGCGCGACCGCAAGCAGCGCCAGGACCGCCCGAAGGTCCTGGTGCTCGCCTCGACCGCTTCCTATCTGGCCTATGCCAATCATGGCGAGCACATCACGGCGCGCGGTGCCGAGCGGCAGATGGGCCGTCTGCTGCAATTCGGCCATACCGACCTCTATATGTACGACCATCCCGAGCTCGGCGGCTCGCTCTATGACGCCCATGCCGACGGCTCGGGCGTATGCTATTCGTCGCGGCTTCGTCCCAATCTCAATTTCTCGCCGCAATATCACTCCTGGCTCGGCGGTCATGGCTCGGCCCTCTATCAATACAATGCCGACACCCATCTCTATGACTGGCTCGAGCATCAAGGCGTCGATTACGATCTCATCACCGATGAAGATCTGCACGATGACGGCTATGAGCTCATACGCGACTATCGCGTCGTCGTGACCGGCACCCATCCCGAATATCACTCGACCCCGATGTGGGATGCGATGAAGACGTGGATCGATCGCGGCGGCCGGCTCATGTATATGGGCGGCAATGGCTGGTATTGGCGCATCGCCTTCCATGACGAATTGCCGGGCGTCATCGAGGTCAGGCGCGCCGAGGACGGCATCCGCACCTGGGCGGCTGATCCCGGCGAATATTATCATTCCTTCACCGGCGAATATGGCGGCCTGTGGCGGCGCATCGGGCGGGCACCCAATGTCATTTGCGGCGTCGGCTTCATCGCCCAGGGCTTCGATGTCTCCTCCTATTACCGCCGCGCGCCCGATGCCGACAATCCGCGCGTCCGTTTCATCTTCAAGGACGTGCCCGACGAGATCATCGGCGATTTCGGACTGATCGGCGGCGGCGCGTCCGGCATCGAGCTCGATTGCCTCACCACCAATCTGGGCTCCCCGCCCAATATGCTGAGGCTCGCGTCATCGGAGAACCACAATTCCATGATGATGCTCGTCAATGAGGAATTCACCGTCGTGCCGCCCAATCTGGGCGGCGACCAGAATGAAAGGGTCAGGGCTGATCTCGCTTTCGGCGAGACGCCGTCGGGCGGCGCTCTGTTCGCGACTTCGTCGATCGCCTGGTGCGGGTCGCTCTCTCACAACAACTATGACAACAATGTCTCGCGCATCACCTGGAACGTCTTGCAGCGCTTTAGCGATCCTAAGCCCTTCTAGAGCGCAGAACGGCGGCGCTCATGCTTGAGCGCGCCAGGGCCGAGCTCGTCCGACAGCTCAGCAGTTTGGGAGTGGCGTCGGGTGACGTGCTCTTGGTGCACACCTCCTTCCGGGCTGTCGGTCCGATCGCCGGTGGCCCCTTGACCTTGATCGCAGCGCTCCGCGAGGTGCTGGGAGCGGGCGGGACCTTGGTCATGCCCTCCTGGTCCGGCAATGACGATGAGCCTTTCGATCCCACGACATCGCCGGCCTCGTCCGATCTCGGCATCACCGCCGACATGTTCTGGCGATTGCCGGGCGTCAGTCGCGGCGATCATCTCCAGGCCTTTGCCGCTGTCGGTCCCTTGGCAGAAGCCATCCTCGCCGATCCCTTGCCGCTGCCACCCCATATTCCCGAAAGCCCGGTCGGGCGCGTGCATGAACAGGACGGCAAGGTGCTGCTGCTCGGCGTCGGACATGACGCCAATACGACCTTGCATCTGGCCGAGCTCATGGCCGGTGTGCCCTATCGTTCGCCCGGCTATTGCACAATCCTCAAGGATGGCCAGCCAATGCGCATCGACTATGGCGAGAACAATCATTGCTGCGTCCGCTTCGCGCTCGCCGACGACTGGTTGCGCGGTGATGGCCTGCAGAGCGAAGGCCATGTCGGCCATGCACAAGCGCGCCTCATGCGCTCACGCGATCTGGTGCGCCTGGCACTCGCCCATCTGACGCGCGATGCCTTGCTGTTCCTCCACCAGCCGGCAGAGGCTTGTGAGGAATGCGACGAGGCGCGCTCGAGCATCACCCGGGCCGGTTGAGCAGAGCGAAAGGCCGGCCCGATTCCTTCGCGGTCGCGACCGGCATGTCGACGCCATAGACATCGAGGATCGCGGCGCGGTCGAGGATGTCGCACGCGGCGCCCTCGCGGAAGATGCGGCCCTCGGCCATCATCACCAGCCGGTCGGCATAGAGAGCGGCGAGATTGATGTCATGCAGGATCATCAGCGCGCCACCACCGCCCTCGACATGACGGCGCACCGCTTCCAGCGTCTGCAGCTGGTGGCGGATGTCGAGATTGGAGACGGGCTCGTCGAGCAAAAGGAAGGCCGATCCGTCGGGCTTGCCGGCCCAGGCCTGGCACAGGATACGGGCGAGTTGCACGCGCTGCTGCTCGCCGCCCGAGAGCTCCTGATAGAGGCGGCCTTCGAAGCCTGAAAGGCCGACGGCGTTGAGCGCTCTCAGCAAGATCTTTGTCCCGCCGCGCGCGGCTTCGAGACCGAGGCGCACGACTTCGAGCACCGTGAAGGGAAAATTGAGGCTCATCGATTGCGACAGCACGGCGCGCGCGCAAGCGAGCTCGCGGGGAGCTATGGCGGAAAGCGGCTTGCCGTCGAAAGTGACGCGGCCCTCATCGGGGACGAGATCGCCGGTCAGCGTCTTGAGCAAGGTCGATTTGCCGGCGCCGTTGGGACCTAAGATGATGACGAGCTCGCCGCGCGCCAGCGTCAGCGTGACGTCGCTGAGGACCGGCCGCTTGCCGAGACGGAGCGAGACACGTTCGGCGGCAAACATCAGAGATCGACCAGATTGCGGTTGCGCAGCAGGATCCACAGGAAGAACGGCGCGCCGAGGAGGGCGGTGACGATGCCGATCGGCAATTCGGCCGGCGCCACGATGGTGCGGCTCACCATGTCGGCGCAGGTGAGCAGCACCGCGCCGAACAGGACCGATGCCGGCAAGAGATAGCGGTGGTCCGGCCCGATGGCGAGGCGCAAGAGATGCGGCACGACGATGCCGATGAAGCCGATCGAGCCCGAAACCGCGACCGCCGTGCCGGTGAGGAGCGCCACGGCGATGATGGCGATGCGCTTCAGGAGTTGCACCGGGATGCCGAGATAGCGGGCTTCCGCCTCGCCCAGCGCCAGCGCGTTGAAGCCGCCGGCGAAGCCGCCCGCCAGCATCAGGCCCAGGGCGATGAAGGGAAGGACGGCGATGATCTTCTGCCAGCTGGCGCCGCCGAGGCTGCCGAGGCTCCAGAAGGTGAGCTCGCGCAGTTGCTGGTCGTTGCTCATGAAGATGAGGATGCCGCTCGCCGCCATCATCAGGGCAGCGATGGCGATGCCGCCCAAGAGCATGGTCGCGACCGATGTGCGCCCGCGCCGCGTGGCGATGAGATAGAGGGTGATGGTGGCGATGAGGCCGCCGAGGAAGGCGCCGATGGGCAGTACGTAAATGATCGCGGCGGCGCCGAGCAGGGCTTCGCCCAATACGATGGCGGCGATGGCGGCGAAGGTAGCGCCCGCCGAGACGCCGATGAGGCCCGGATCGGCAAGCGGATTTCGGAACAGGCCCTGCATCAGGGCGCCCGAGAAGGCGAGCGCCCCGCCGACGAGAATGGCGAGCACGGTGCGCGGCAGCCGGACGCTCCATACGATGGCGAGATCGCGCAGGTCGACGGTCTCAGGCGCGAAGATGGCATCGAGCACGGTCGCGACCGTGAGCGGCACCGGCCCGGTCATGACGGAGACGAGGCTGGTGACGACGAGCAGCAGCGCGAACATGATGAGCGCCAGCCTGGCGCGGGCACTGCGGTCGCCTTCCATCGGCATGGACGGCGCCGCCTCCGTCGAGAGCGTCGTCACAATGCCAGACCGGGATGCAGCGCCTTGGCAAGGGCTCGCGCCGCATGCGGTGTGCGGGGTCCGAAGCCCAGGAGATAGGATCCTTCCATGCGGATGAGGGCCTTGCTCTTCGCCGCCGGTACCTTGGCGAAGGGCTCCATGGCGAAGAGGTCGTCCGCGCCGATGTCGCCCTCGCGATGCATCATCACAACGGCTTCCGGCGCGGCCGCGAGGATGGCCTCGGCGCTCGCCTGTTTGTAGCCGTCGAAACCCTGGACGGCATTGATGCCGCCCGCGAGCGTGATGATCTCCTCGGCCGATGATTTGTGGCCGGCGGCGATGATGCGTCCGCCAACGAGGCTCAGGACGAACAACGCGCGCGGTCGCGCCACGCCATTCAGGGATTTGGCGAGGGATGCGAGCTCAGCCGCGATGGACTGGGTGAGCAGGGCGCCCTTGTCCTTGACATCGAGGATGTCGGCGATGAGCGCGATCTTGCTGGCGATGGCCTCGGCGCCCGGCCGGTAGTCGACCAGCGCCAGCGGGATGCCGCTCTGCTTCAAGGCGGCGATCACTTCCGGCGGACCGGAGCCGGCGCTCGCCAGGATGAGATCGGGCGAGGTCGAGAGCACGCCTTCGGTCGACAGCGCCCGCATATAGCCGACCTTCGGCAGGGCCATCACCTCATTCGGATAGGCGCTCGTGGTGTCGGTGGCGATGACGCGCCGGCCGTCGCCGAGCGCGAAGACGATCTCGGTGACATCGCCGCCGATCGTGAGGATACGGTCGAGCTTGCCGATCGTGACGTGATCGCCCGATGCGTCCTTGATGGCGCGGGCGCGAAGAGCGGAAGGTGCCGTCATCGCCAGGACGGCGCCGGCGCCGGCCGTCAGCAGCCGGCGGCGGGAAAGCTTGAGCATGGCCTTGACCTCACTTGTTGAGGAGGAGTCCGCCCGAGCGGGTGATCCTGAGACGATAGAGCTCGCCTTGATGCTCGATGCGGATCTCGGTCTTGTCGCGGAACAGGTCGCGCGAGGAATAGACGGCTTCGCCTTGGGCTTCCGCGTCATAGGCCGCACCCGTCTTCTGCGGGGCCGGTTCGTTATGGGGGGTAGGATTGATCATGAGACACCACTCCGCAGGGGTTGCGGAACGTGGCGATCAGCTAGTTCCGAGGCTCGTTGCTGTTCGAGAGAATAGTTGACTAATTAAGTCGGATATTGCTATTCGTCAAGCATCATCTGGAGTTAGCTGGCTTTTCCTGGAGAAGGAAATGCGTTATCCCGGATGTGCCAGCACGCAAGCAAGCCCGTCCCCAATGCCCGAGGACGGCGAGCCAGCCAGCCAGAGCGATGACCCACCCCTTATTGCTCACCCATAAGGCTCGAGGAAGAATCGATGACATTCATTGCCATGAACCGCTTCAAGGTGCCGAAGGACTCCGGCGCCGAATTCGAACAAGTGTGGCTCAAGCGCGACAGCCATCTGAACGACATGCAGGGCTTCGTCGAGTTCCATTTGCTGCGCGGGCCGGAGCAGGAGGACCACATTCTTTATTCTTCGCATACGGTGTGGCGCACAAAGGCCGATTTCGAGGCCTGGACGAAATCCGACGCCTTCCGCCAGGCGCATGCGCGCGCCGGCGACAATTCCAACAAGAAACTGTTCCTGGGCCATCCGCAATTCGAAGGCTTCGAGGCGGTCCAGACCTTGACCGCGACGCCGCGCGGAGCCGCGGCATGACGGTTGCGCCGAAGGAGAAGCCGCCGTCGGTCGAGGAGGTGCTCGCCGCAAAATCCGACGGCGTGCTCGAAATGATCGCCGCGCAATGCCGCGTGCCGCTCGCCCGCGTCTTCGATGAGTTGCCCGAGGGCGCGGCGAAGCGCGTGCCGGGCAGCCGCTTCGAGGAACTGTGGCAGGACCTCACCCAATGGGGCGATGTGCTGTTCATCGTGCATACGCGCGACATCGTGCTCGAATGCAAAGGGCCCTTGCCTCCGGGCGCCAGCGCGCAAGGCTATTTCAACATCCACGGGGACAGCCCGATCGGCGGCCATATCAAGGCCGATCGCTGTGCCGCGATCTATTTCATCGACCGCCTGTTCCACGGACGGCGTTCCTGCTCGCTCCAGTTCATCAATGGCGAAGGCGAGGCGATGTTCAAGGTCTTCGTGCCGCGCGACGACAAGCGCGAGCTGATCGCCGGTCAGCTCGGCAAGTTCGAGGAGTTGCGGGCGAAGATGGTGGGCTAGGCACGAGGTCCGCACCCCCCAATTCGTCATGGCCGGGCTTGACCCGGCCATCCAGCCCTGCCACGAGCTCAAAAGCTCAAATACAAATCCTCCCATTCAGGGTTCATCTTTTCGATCAGATCGAGTTTCCATTTGCGCGGCCAACGCTTGAGCGACGTTTCGCGCTGAATTGCATCTGCGACAGAAGGATAGGTCTCGTACCAGACCAGCATCTTGAGACCGTATTTGCGAGTGAAGATGCTACCGCGCCCTTCCTTGTGTTCATAAACACGTCCAGAAAGATTGCTCGTCACGCCGATATAGATCGTGCCGTTGCGTTTGTTCGCCATGATATAGACGAAGCCTTCCTTCATGGACCGATCGTCGGCAAAACTGGATGGCCGGGTCAAGCCCGGCCATGACGAGTTAGGGAAGCACGCTCGCCTGGAGTCCCACGCTACTATTTCCCAAATCCCACGGTCTGGCCCGCGATTGCAAGCGAAAACTTAGCCGACCTTTCCGCCGAGCTCGTCCTCGATGTGGATGCGGATGATCTCATCGAAGGTCTTTTCCGCCTGGAAGCCGAGCGCCGTGGCGCGCCTGGCGTCGAAATTCTGCGGCCAGCCGGAGACGATCTTGACGATCGTGGGATCGGGCTCGCGGCGGATGAGCTTGACCGCCTTTTCGCCCGCCACCCGGCGAAGAGCTTCGATCTGCTCGCCGACCGTTGCCGAAAGTCCAGGCAAGGTGACATTGCGCCGGTTGCCGAGGGCAGAAAGATCCATCGTCATCGCATGCAAGAGGAAGGAGACGGCGGCGCGGGGCGAGGCGTGCCAGTGGCGCACGCTCTCATCGACGGGGAGCACCGCCTCCTGGCCCGACAGCGGCTCGCGCAGGATATTGGAGAAGAAGCCCGAGGCCGCCTTGTTGGGCTTGCCGGGCCTGACGCAGATGGTCGGCAAACGGATGCCGATGCCGTCGAAGAAGCCGCGGCGCGAATAGTCGGAGAGCAGGAGCTCGCCGATCGCCTTCTGCGTGCCATAGGAGGTGAGTGGTGTCGTGAAGAACTCGTCGCCGATCTTGTCGGGGAAGGGTGCCCCGAAGACGGCGATCGACGAAGTAAAGACGAGGCGCGGCACATAGGGCGATTTCAGCCCCTCTTGCCTTATGGCCTCGAACAGGGCGCGCGTCGCGTCGAGATTGATGCGGTAGCCGCGGTCGAAATCGGCCTCCGCCTCGCCCGAGACGATGGCCGCGAGATGCACGATCATGTCGGGCCGCGCGGCGATCAGCCTCTCGGCGACGCCGGGACTGGCGAGATCGGCCGCCTGCGTAACGACCTTGCCGCCGAAGCCTTGCGGCTTGTCGGGGGCCACGACGTCGACGAGACTCAATTGATCGATTGTCCTCGAGCCGATGCGTCCGTCGCGAACCAATCTTTCGGTGAGCTTGCGGCCGACCATGCCGGCAGCGCCAATGATGAGGATATGCATGAGACTTTCTCTAGGTGAGTATTAGGGAATCCATTGGGCCACAGACTGTGTCTTTGCTCAAGTCAATATGTGGCGGTGAAGCCGCCATCGACGACGAGCACCGTGCCGGTCACATAGAGGCTGTCGTCGCTGGCGAGGAAGAGGATGGGCCCGGCGACATCTTGAGGCTTCCCGGCGCGCCTGAGCGGCATGCGGCCATATTTGAAATAGATGTCCTGGAACCAGTCGGTCTGGTGCTCATGCGGCGTGCCCAGCTTCTGCTCGGCCATGCGGGTGTCGATATAGCCCGGCGCCACCGCATTGGCCCTGATGCCGAAGGGCCCGAAATCCACCGCCATGCAGCGGGTCAGATTGACGAGGCCGCCTTTCGCCGTTGCATAGGCCATGGCATGCGGCTGGCCGCGAATACCCTGTACCGAAGCGATATTGACGATGCTGCCGGAAGGGCTTTGCTTCAGATAGGGCAGCGCCGCCTTGGCGACATGGAGGGCCGAGTCGAGATTGATGGAAAGCACATGGCGCCAGTGCGCATCGCTCAATTGCTCGATCGGCGTGTCGTCCGAGATCGCGGCATTATTGATGAGGATATCGATGCGGCCCCAGGCGGCAACGGCCTTGTCCACCATCGCCGCAACGCTCTGAGGGTCGGCCACGTCGCAGACCGCAGCCTGGACGATGAGTCCCTGCGCCTCGAGCCCGGCCGCGGCCTCGGCGAGGACATCCGCATCGATGTCGGACATGAGAACCTTGGCCCCTTCCTCGGCCAGGCGTTTCGCCGCCGCGAGGCCGATGCCGCGCGCGGCGCCGGTGACGAGCGCGACGCGGCCGCTCAACCGTTTCGACATGGGTCTTCTCCGTTATTCCGGACGGATACGGAAATCCTTGCCTTCCGGCAAGGTCTGGCCGCCGTCGACGATGATCGTCGTGCCGGTGATGTAGGAGGCCTCGTCGGAGCTGAGGAACAGCACCGCATTGGCGATGTCGGCCGGCGTTCCGAGCCGCCCCAGCGGGATCGAGTCTTCCATGCCCTTGATGAAAGCTTGCGAGCGGTGCTCGGTGATGGCTTCGGTGAGGACATTGCCGGGCTCGACGCCGTTGACGGTGATGCCGTAGCTCGCGAATTCGAGCGCCGCCGCCTTGATGAAGCCGTTGATGCCGGCCTTGCTCGCCGAATAATGGCCGTGGCCGGGGCTCGTCACGCGGGGGCCGGTGATCGACGAGGTGAAGACCATGCGGCCGTAGTTCTTCTGCTTCATCACGGCAAGTGCTGAACGGGCGGCGAGGAAAGTGCCCCTGAGATTGACCGCCATCACCCTGTCCCATTCCTCAAGGTCGATGTCTTCGATCAGCGTCCAGGGATAGATGCCGGCATTCTGCACCAATATGTCGAGACCGCCGAACTGCTCCACCGTATGAGCGACGGCGGCGTCGACATCCCGGGCATGCGCGATATTCGTTTCGATGAAGCTGGCGCCGAGGCGCTGTGCCGTCGCCTGGCCTGCCGCGAGCTCCGTATCGGCGAGGACGACCTGCGCTCCTTCCGCGATGAAGCGCGCGACGATGCCGGCGCCGATGCCGCGCGCCGCGCCGATGACCAGCGCGCTTTTCTTCTCGAGACGCTTCGTCATGCGAGCTTCTGCCGGATCTGCAGTTTCACCGTATCGAGGAGGACGGCGGCGAGCACCATGCCGCCGAGGATCATCTGGGTGTAATGCGCGGGCAGGCCCATGAGATTGATGGCGGTATGGATGGAATAGATCAGGAGCACGCCGGCATAGACGCCGGGCAATTGGCCGATGCCGCCCTTGAGGCTGACGCCGCCGATCACCACGGCGGCGAAGGCGTTGAACAGCATGCCGACGCCGAGATTGGCGGTGGCGCCCGAGGTGCGGATGGCGAGCAGCCAGCCGGCAAGGCCCGAAATGGCGCCAGCCAGAACGAAGCTGATGGCGACCAGCCGATCGACGCGGATGCCGGCGCGGAAGGTCGCCACCGAGTTGCCGCCGATCATGGTGACATGGCGCCCGAATGGCGTCTTGCGCATGATGAAGGTGAATACGGCGAAGCACAGGATCGCGATCCAGGCGATGAGCGGGATATAGAGGAATGTCTGGATGGCCATGAAGCGGATCTCGGGGGCGAGATCCTGGGCAGAGCGGCCACCCGAGATCGCCACCACCAGGCCGCGCACCCAGATATAGGCGGCGAGCGTCACGATGAAGGCGTTCATCCTGAGCTTGACGACGAGCCAGGCATTGGTGGCGCCGATGACGGCGCCGACGATGATGGCGATGGCGAGCGACAGAGGCAGAACGAGCCATGCGGGCGTCGTCGTAAGCCCAACTCCGATGCCGTGCGAGGCGAAGAGGATGCCGGTGACCATAGCGGAAAGCGCCGTCGTCGATTCGATCGACAGATCCATATTGCCGGCGATGACGACGATGGCGAGGCCGATGGCCATGACGCCGACGAAGGTCGACTGCTCGACGATATTGGCGAAGATGCCGATCTGGAAGAAATTCGGAATGGCGATCGAAAACACCACCAGCACGATGGCGAGCATGAACCAGACCAGATTGTCGAGCACGAATTCGATGAATGCTCTCTGCTGGGAACCGATCATCATTTACTCCGTAAGCGTCATTTCCCTTTCAGGATTTCCCCTCTCCCGTCCGAAGGATGGGAGAGGGTGCCCGAAGGGCGGGTCAGGGCTCTTTGCCTCAGCAAGGGATACTCGTTGAGGACAGGGCAGATTTCGCGAAAGAGCCCTCATCCGGCCTTCGGCCACCTTCTCCCACGCGTGCCGCGCGGGAGAAGGGGAAAATCCTGTTGCGGCTCGCTCGTTTCTATTCGACCGGCTTCACCGGATCGGCGGGCGCCTTGAGATTGCCCCAGAAGCGCGCCTCATCGACATTGTCCTTGGTGATGGCGGCACCCGGGATCTTGAGATTGGGACCCCAGCTCTCGATGGTGAGCACCGAATCGAGGCCCAGCACATTGTAGGTGCCGGCTTTCAGTTCCTGCTTGTTCGCCACCTTGTCGGCGAACATCGCGATCGCCGCGGCCTGGGCATAGAGCGGCTGCTCGACCTCGACATTCTCCCAGCCTTTACGGATGAGATCGAGGCCGACCGGCGCGCCGTTGGACGAGACGAGCATGATGTCGCCCGGCTTCTTGCCCTTGGCCTCCATCGAGGCGACGGCGGCGACGGCGAGATGTGCCGCATGGACGAAGATGAGATCGATATCAGGATTGGCGACCAGCTGGTCGGCGACGATGGAGCCCGCATTGGAGGCCTCCCACTGCATCGCCGGCAGCGAGATGATCTGGACGCCCGAGAACTCCTTCATCTTGTCCTCGAAGCCCTTCTGGATGTCGAGCGTGTAGGGATCGGCCGGATCGCCCAGCACTTGCAGGATCTTGCCCTTCACATCACCCTTCTTCTCCTTCAGCAGGCGCTGGATCTCGCCCGCCGCGACCTGGCCGATCTCGACCGTGCCGGCGACGGAGGTGAAGTCGGACGGCGTCGAGGTGATCTGCCGGTCGAAGATCATCACCGGGATGCCGGCGGCGCGCGCCTTCTCGATCGAGGGCTTCAACGCGTTGAAGTCGACGGCGGCGAGCACGATGGCCGCGGGCTTCAGGTTGATGACGTCGTTCATCTGGCTCTGCTGCAGGTCGGTCTTGTTGTCGGCATTGAGGGTTTGAGCCTCATAGCCGACGTCCTTCAGGAACTTCTCGATAGCCTTGACCGATTCGGTCTGGAACTCGTCGAGCAGTGTCGGGACCATGTAATAGATCTTGCCTTTCGCTTGGGCGAAAGCAGGCGATGTGAACGCGATGGCAGCGACGGCCAAAGCGCCGAGTAAGGCACTCAACAGACGTTTCATGGGACTTCCTCCTTGGTTTTGTTCATCATGTTCGAACCGGAGAACTACCCTCGCCCCCAACGGGGGAGAGGGAGGGGCCCATTGCGGAGCAATGGGAGGGTGACGGGGAACGGACGGCGAATGCCATTCTGCGCCTGGCAGATACGTCGCCGCTGGTTCCCCCTCACCCTAGCCCTCTCCCCCGCAGGGGGAGAGGGGATTTCCGAAAGCAGCACGGTCATCTCGCGGCCCTCGCCTCTTTGCCGCGGCCGATCATGGCCTCTCCGGTGATCATGCTGATGACTTCATCCGTTGTCGTTTGATCGCGCGCCACATCGCCCGCGACCTTGCCCTGGCGGATCACCACCATGCGGTCGGCGACCTGGAAGGCCTGCGCCATGATATGGGTGATGATCACGACGCCGATGCCTTGCTCCGCAACAAGCTTGATCATGTGGAGGCCGCGCCGCGTCTGCTCGACGCCCAAGGCGGCGAAGGGCTCGTCGAGCAGCACCAGCTTGCCGCCCCAATGGACGAAGCGGTTGAGCTCGATCGCCTGGCGCTGGCCGCCCGAGAGATGCTCGACATTGGTCCGAAGCGATGGGATGCGCGTGCCGGCATTGGCGAGGGCCTTGGCGACCGCGTCATGCATTTCCTTTTCCTGGATAACCGGGATGCCGAAATATTTCTTCACGATCTCGCGGCCCATGAAGAAATTGGCGACGACATCGACATTGGTGCACAGCGACAGGTCCTGATAGACGGTCTCGATGCCGGCCGCCTTGGCTTCGGCGGGCGATGAGAATTTGCGCTCCTCGCCATCGAAGATCATGCGCCCCGACGTCGCCTCGAGACCGCCGGCGATGATCTTGACCAGCGTCGACTTGCCGGCGCCGTTGTCACCGAGGAGCGCCACCACTTCGCCGCGGCCGATATCGAAACTGACACCGCGCAGAGCTTCAATGGCGCCGAAATTGCGAGTGATGTTGTCGAGTCTGAGGAGCGGGGTGGTCTCGGTCACGCGGCTTTCTCGTCCTTGGGCTTGTGCATGAGGGGGTCGGTGTCGTCAGCGCTCGAGGCACCGATGCGCGGCGCCAGCACATTGGAGAAAGCGAGCGCCGCGGCACCGCGCAAGAGGGCGGCCTTGCCGGTGATCGACAAGGTGAGGCGCGGCAGAGTGCGGTCGCGCCGCGCGGCGACGGAGGGCAGCAAGGGCTCGGCGGCGCGCACCAGCTTCTTCATGACGCTCTCGGGCGCGAGGCCGCCGAAGATGATGGTTTCCGGATCGAATATGTTCTCGATGGCGAGGATCGCGATGCGCAACAGCGGGGCCGCTTCCGCGATCCAGCCGTCCTCGCCGACGATCTTCGAACGCCGGTCGAAGGCCTCGACCGAGAGATAGCGTTCGAGGCAGCCATGGTTGCCGCAAGAGGGACAGTATTCGCCATTCGGGATGAAGGGCACATGGCCGATCTCGCCGGAATTGCCGCGCGCCCCCTTCAGCACCTGGCCTTCATGGACGAGGCGGCCGGCGGTGCCGACGCCGAGATAGAGATAGTAGAATTCGTGCAGGTTGCGCCCGGCGCCATAGAGGCGCTCGCTCAACGCCGCCGAGGCGTTGTCGGCGCCGATATAGGCGGGAAGACCGGTCGCGGCATGGAGCCGTTCGGCGATCGGCACGTCCTTCCAGCCTTGCAGGGTCGTCGGCCCGACGAAGCTCATGGCCTCGACGTCGAAAGGTCCGGGCATGGCCATGCCGAGGCCGAGCATGCGGCCCTTGGGGCGCAGGCGGCGCAGTTCCGTCGTGGCCGCGGCGATCTCGGCGAAGGCGACTTGCGGTTCGGGATTGGTGATCTCGCGGCTCTTGAGGTCGATGATCTCGCCCGCGAGATTGACCAGCGCCACATCGATGCCGATGGGCGAGACGCTGGCGCCGATGGCGAAGCCGCCTTCCGGATTGAGGGACAAGGCTGTTGCAGGATAGCCACGGCCCTTGGGTTCCTCGCGGGCACCTAAGATGAAGTCCTGCAACTCGAGCTCGCGGATGATGGTCGAGACGGTCTGAACGGTGAGGCCGACGCGGCGCGCGATCTCGGCCCGGGCGATGGGCCCATGCACCCGGATCGTCTCCAGCACGATCCTGCGATTGTAAGGCCGCCCCGATTCCTGATTGGTGCCTCTGAGCGCCATGAACCAGCTTTCCCTTCCCCGTCCTCTGACGCTACACCCACGGGAAAGAATAAGTCAAATGGATTTCAAAAAACCTCTGGTTTCAGGGATTTTCAGGGATTATCAGGGAATTTTCGCAAAACCGAGCCGGCCTCAGCAATATCAAAAGCTTAGCGACCGGCGAACGCACGGAGCAGGGAATTTCCGCCTGCTTCCACACTGTTTGCATCGAGCCCACCCTTCCGTTTTTCTGGCATCATCCCGCTTGACTATGAGAACATATATAGAACAAAATGAATGTATCGGAAAGTGAAAAAGGAGGTGATCCGATGGCGCAGGACCCGGCTTCTCAAGACTATCCCGCTGAGGTGGGCTATCGCCGTCCCCCGAAGGAGACGCAATATCGCAAGGGCCATTCCGGCAATCCCAAGGGAAAGCCCAAGGGCACAAGGAGCAGGCCGCGGCCTCATGCCGAACGCCTGGCGTCTCTCATGCTCGAAGAGGCCTACAGACCAGTGACGATCCATGAGGACGGCCGCGAGATCACATTGCCCATGGCCCAGGCGGTCTTCAGGTCGCTGGCCGCCGCGGCATCGAGGGGCGAAGCGAGGGCGCAGGCGATGTTCCTCAAGCTGGTGAGCGCGACGGAGGAGGGCAAAGCCGCAGCCGAGGAGATGCTTGAAGACATAGAGGCCGAAAAAAAGACAATTGAGATTGTGATTGTCGATCCGGCCGATGGCAGCAGGACTTCCCATCGACCTGGCAGCGGTCGTGAACCGCAGACGGGCAAAGGCTAGTAGGTGGCGGCGCCCTCATGACCGTCTCGGGACGCTCAGCCACTCGCCGCGTTGCGAGATCGCGCCGGAGGCCGCAGCGTGGCGCGGGATAACTCGGTCTGGAAAATCGTCGACAGCTTCGGGACAGCCTTGAGGTTCTATCCCTGGGCGAGCCTTATCCGGCGTTCAACTCCGGCAGCATCCTGATCTATGAGTCGCTGCCCGGCGCCCGGTTGTCGACGATCATCGTTCTCTAGGAGATTTTCGCCGACCCAGTCTTTTCAGTCGAAGTCAGGCTGCAGCGGAGGCGGGCGGCTCGAGGCCGAGCTGCTTCAATAGTCCGATCGCCTTCTCGACCCGATCCTCGCGTGCCCTGACGCTCTTGCGCCTCTTCAGCTCGGAGCGCCAATCCGTGCGCATTTCAAATCGCCACAGCCAATCGATGGTGGCGGCAAGCTCGAGGACGGTGACGCTCGTCTCGACGAAGGTGCGCATCAGCTCGCGAGCTCGCTCTGCCGGCAGCTTGCCCAAGGCGTCCGGATTGGTCACCCCCTTCGCTTCAAAGATACTGTAGGAAGCGCCGTCGCTCTGGCGGCGGCCGTAGCTCTCGGTCAGGAGGTCGAACGCCTTGGCGTCGGCGACGGCATTGTCGAGATCACGCGAATAGGGACCGTAATGGTAATATTCGTAGTCGAAGCCGCTATCGAGGCCGAGGAGATCCAGCAGATAGACGGATTTCTGCAGACGCACGCGGCTGGTGAGCTTCTCGCCAGCGGCGGCGACGACAGCGGCGACAATGTCCTCACGTTCGATGGTCATGGCTTTCTCTGTGGAGTTCGCGCGGCATCGCGGTCTGATTCGACTTCGAAATAGTAACGCGTATAGGTCTTCTTGTCTTTCAGTGTTTCGACAAGGGGTGACAGGAGTGTAATCTCTTTGGGCTCCTCGGCATCGAAGATATGCAGTTTCTTGTGCGTGCGCTCGTCGTCACCGCCAATCTGGGTATAGATGCTGATCGTGGCTTCCTCATCTCTCAGTACCGTCTCGGCCTTGATCTGATCGGCGAAAGTCCTTTCGATTCGCCGTGCGTGCTTCTTCTGCGTGCCCTCGTCTTGCCCGAAATATCCGAGGTCGAGCGTCTTGTAGAGCCGTCTTTCCTGCAGGCGGCGGGCAAGGTCGGCGATCACAGCGTCCTTGGCCCGCCGCATTTCATCCAGGGATCCCATGATCGCCATGTCATCTAAAAGCAGGTAATAGGTCAACGCGGCCCTTTCCTTCTCCGCCCGCGCAGCCGCGTCCTTTTCTAAATCTGGTCGATAGCCGAAGAACGCGACAAGCGGGTGCGTCAAAGGCAAGCCGGCCATATCGCTGGCTGTTTCCGGCCTCTCGCAATGCCGCGCCACCGACCGCAGAAGCTTTGCAATCATATGTTCGACGCAGCGAGTGGTCTTGTGGAGATAAACCTGTTCGTTAAGGGTGTAGCGGGCGAGAAGGAACTGCTCGGCGGCAGCGCGTGCCTTGCCATCCAAACAGAAGGTCGGCACCAGTTGCTCGTCCTCCTCGGGGTCCGGCGCTTCGATCGGAACCTTTCCAACCCGAACATGCTCCATCAACCAGTCGAAATCGATCGCTCCTGCTCCTGTGCCGGTCATGAGCCTGTCGCGCCGCAGGTAGTCCAGCCGGTCGGCATCGAATGAGCTGGAGACGACAGCGTGGTAGATGTCCCGCGGGTCACCGGCCTCCAGAAGACTCGCGACCTCTTCGCAAAAGTCTCCTCGTTTCCAGAATCTTTCCAGCAAAGGCCCGATGCTCCCGTTGGGATTTCGGATGATCTCGGCAGTCCACAGTTCATGACGCTTCTTCACGCCGCGGGACTTCTGGACGCCCTCGAAAGTGTGACTGAGCGGACCGTGCCCCAAATCGTGGATCAGGGCGGCGATGACGGCGACTTCCGCGCGCCTGTCGTCCGCTTTTTCTCCGATGCGCGCCATCTCGCGCTCGATGATGCCGATGAGTTTCCGCGCGGTGTGAAAGACGCCGATCGAATGGGCGAAACGCGTATGGGTGGCGCCGGGGAAGACGAACTCGGACACACCCAGCTGCCGGATGCGGCGAAGCCGCTGGAATTCCGGCGTGTTGACGAGGCTCCACGCAAGCTGATCGAGATCGTCGCCGCCTTCGAACACGATGAGCCCATGGACCGGGTCGCGGACGCGTTGGGTGCGGCGTCCTTCCGGCGTGCCCATTGCGGGTTTCCGCGTTTCATTCGATCCCATCTTTCTCGATTATTCTCCGCAGGTCGCTCCTTTGATGGAACAAATATAGAACAGGCAGTGGTTTTTGACAACAAAAGATCAAAGCCGGGGCCGGGTGCGCGCAACGCACTATCCACAGTTTGAAATCGTGATTGTCGATCCTGTCATGGCTCGGTAGCGAGCCCGGCGGTGACAGTTGTCCGCGAGATTGCGCAGTGTCGAATCCACCCATCGCTTTTGTGGGGTCAGGGGGCAGGGATAAGCGCGCCTTCCGCGAATAGGACATCTGTACGAAATTCATCGCGCCGGCTATCAAGGAAACGGGGTGGGACGGGATGCTCGAGATTCGCGAGAAAATCTCTTTCACTAAGGACCGAGTCATCGTGCGCGGCAAGCTGGTCAGTCGCGGTAGGGCGAAGCGCGCCGACCACATCCTCTCGTGTAAGCCTCACATTCCCACTGCTCTGGTCGAAGCGAAGGAAAACAGCTGCGCCGTTGGCGATCAGGCCAGTGGACAAGAGATTGTTACTAGAGCGATTTTGTCGAACTGGTCGAAGCACTCGAGCGGGAGACACATAAGCCGTCTCGCATTGCTAACCGGGATGAAATGAGCCATGGGCATTAACCTCGTCGTCGCTGTCACGGATGGGAGCTGGTTCGACATGCTGCGCCGGCAGCCGAACCTTGATGAGGTGAACTTCTGGGCACCGTCACCGACGAATTTCCAGGCGCTTCAACCAGGTGAGCTATTTCTGTTCAAGCTGCACGCGCCACGCAACTTCATCGTCGGCGGCGGGTATCTTTGCTTATGCGAACAGGCTTCCCTGCTCACTCGCCTGGGAATCTTTCAGGGAAGCGAATGGCGCGCGGTCCTTGCCCGAGATGCGCGCTCGCATCGCGCACTATCGCGACGCCGATCCGAGTGATCGCAGCGACTTCGCGATTGGCTGCCGCATCCTGACGCAACCTTTCTTTTTCGAGGAGCATAGCTGGGTCCCCGTCCCGGCGAGCTGGTCACGGAACATTGTCAGCTTCAAAACCTACAGCACGGACACTGAGGAGGGGCTCGCGCTTTGGGAGGCGGTGAATGATCGCCGGATTCCTCACGACTTCCCAGGGGCGGCCGAGGCGTCGGCCCGGTTCGGCGAACCCCATCTGATCCGACCGCGGCTCGGGCAGGGCGCATTCAGAGTGTTGGTGACGGATATCTACGATCGGCGCTGCGCCGTCACGCAGGAACGTACACTGCCGGCGCTTGAGGCTGCACATATCCGGCCTTATGGCGACGGCGGCGCTCATGAAGCGCAGAACGGCCTTCTGCTGCGGCGCGACATCCATAGCCTGTTCGACGCCGGTTATGTGACTGTGACGCCTGGCCACCGATTTGAGGTTAGCCGCCGCATCAAGGAAGAGTTCGAGAATGGCAGGCACCATTATGCTCTGCATGGACAGCTCGTGCGGACGCCGGATGATCCCGGACGAAAGCCCGATCCAGAGGCCTTGCGCTGGCACAACGAATATCGTTTCCGGGGATGAATAGATCATGCCGAGTAAGTTCGCCCCGACGCCACGCAAAGGAACATCGATCAGGCATGGCATGTCATGCTTGGAGTTTGGTTGATTCGCGTCAAATTCTACGTATTATACGGACATAAAGCTGTGAAATCGCCATGGCCCAAACAACCGCCCTCGAATTTCAGCGCAAATTCGGCGAATTCCAACACAAGGCGCAGCGCGAGCCTGTCGAGATCACTCGCCATGGCCGGCGTGAATTCGTGCTGATGTCGGCCGAACACTATGACTGGTTGAAGGCCGCGGCGGAGCGCACGCACCGGACCGAAGCCGCTGCCGAGATCGTGATCGCCGCAGTGGAAAAGGCCGAGATGGATCCTGAGCACGACGCCCTCGATGATCTCCTCAAGTGAGACAGCGACGTGGCGAACCTAAGCCTGGGCTCGTCGTGCGATATGACTATCTCTGGTATCGAGAAGCGGTCGCAGGTCGGGAGCAACGCAAGACCGCCCGGCCTGTCCTTTGACAGGCACAAAAGGGCCTCCTCCCCAGGCTATGCGCCCGATGGGGATCGACCGCATCGTCAGCGGATAAAAAATGGATGAGAAAGGGGCTTACCTAACGGTAAAATTTAGTGCAGTCTCGCGCATCCGCTTTTGAGGGGCGGGTATCCCACAGGAGCGGTAGGGCCCGCCCGCCTGATTTCGCCGTCCTGGCGGCGGGCCCGCCTTTCTCCATCGGATTGTCGTCGCCCGCGGCGTCTCAACCGGTCTTGCGCCAGAGGGCGCGGTTCTCATCGACGAAGGCCGAGAAGCCGCGCGGCGTGTGTCCGCTGACGCGCTCGACATCGGGAGAGATGACGGCGGCACGGCCTTGCTCGATGCAGCCATAGATGCGCCGGTAATAGTCGATCGCCTTCTGGGCCGTGCCCTTTTCGGCGAGCGCTTTCAGATAGTCCTCGAGCCGCGGGTCCTTGTGGCGCATGGCATGGCCCGCCGCCTGTCCTATCGCTTGCGTGGCTTCGGCGAAGGTCAGGGCCTCGGTGCCCGTCAACGTATAATGCTTGCCGGCGTGGCCCGGCGAAAGCAGTGCCGCCGCGGCGACCTCGGCGATGTCGCGCGTGTCGACGAAGCTCACCTTCTGGCCGCCGGCGGGCAGCGTGATCTCGCCGGAATCGCGCAAGCCCTCCAGGAAGAATCCCGGCTCGGCAAAATTCTGCATGAACCAGTTCGGCCTGAGAATCGTCCAGGCCGTCGGCAGGGCTTCGATGAGGCGCTCGACCTTGCGCTCATCCGTCGCTTCGTCGCGACGGCCGGCATCGATCTCCGACAGGAGCACGACCCGTTCGATAGGTTTTGCCATTCTCAGGAATTGGGCGACGGTGCGCGCCGGGTCGGCGGTCTTCGGTTTCACGAGATAGATCGCCGTCACGCCGGCCACGGCCTCGGGCCAGGTGCCGGGATCGTCCCAATCGAAACGAAGAGGGGTGATGCCGGCGGCGTCTAGGCCGGCGACATTCCGTCCAGCGCCGCGGATGGTGATGCCCTTTTGCTGGCCGAGGATCTTCGCGACTTGACGACCGGTCTTGCCGCGCATGCCGGTGATCAGGACGGTGGTCATCCGCATCCTCCAGGATTTATTACCCTAAGGAATGCTTAGCACATCGCGCGCCGCCCGGTCTCTTCCCTCATCCCTGCCATATGGAGCCGGTTCGCGAATGCACATAGAAGACGTAGGTGCGGCCGTTCCTGAAAGCGAAGAACGAATAGACCGTGGAGATGCAGCTCTTCACCTTGACGGTCTTGAACCCCATTTCGCGCACCTTGTGCCGCGCCGTGTTGCAACTGATCTTGTAGTCGTTCTTGATGCGGTATTTGACCTTCGCTTCAGCGCCCGTGTCCGGTACGGCCAAGACGAAGAGCGAGGCAATGGCGGCGAGCGCGGCGAGTTTCTTCATGGTCGTCAACTCCAGCATGAGGATGCCTGTGCTTGTTTACGCCCAAGGCATGATTTCGCATTCAGCCTCAGGCGTACTTCACGAAAGTTTCATCCTCCTACGCCAAGGCTTCGGAGGACAGGCACATTAATCCTGCGAAGCACCTCCTACGCCAAGGCTTCGAAGGATAGGGCAATCAGTCCTGCGAAGCATCGTGCGAAGCAGGATAGGCGACGCCGCCCGCTTTGCCCGCTCCTCAAGTACTAAACATAGAACTAAACATTCTAGTTCAGCATCTTACCGTATTGCAGCGAAAATGCTTCGCATATGCACTGCTACCCGCTTGCTTTGTTTAGTAATGTGCGTAGTAATAAACAAAATTACTAAACAACGGGATTCGGCTCCGGCCTTGATGGCTTGGGCCGGAAGCGCATCACGGCAGCCATCTGGGCCGCCGGATGCGGGAAACGCAACGGGAGGAGACCTCATGAAGACTGTGCTGAAGACGTGCGCGGCGGCGGGGCTCGCCGCTTTCATCGCCGCTGCCGGGCAATCCAGGGCTGAAGCGGCGGAACTCACTCTGTGCTGGGCCGCCTGGGATCCGGCGAACGCGCTGGTCGAGCTGTCGAAGGATTTCGAGAAGCAGTCGGGCATCACGATGAAATATGAATTCGTGCCCTGGCCGAATTTCGCCGACCGCATGCTCAATGAATTGAATTCCGGCGGCAAGCTGTGCGACCTCCTCATCGGCGACTCGCAATGGATCGGCGGCGCCGCCGAGAACGGCAATTACGTGAAGCTGAATGATTTCTTCGACAAGGAAGGGATCAAGATGGCGGACTTTGCGCCCGCCACCGTCTATGCCTATTCGACCTGGCCCAAGGGCTCGCCCAATTACTGGGCGCTGCCGGCGATGGGCGATGCCAATGGCTGGTTCTATCGCAAGGACTGGTTCGCCAAGCCTGAGCTCCAGGCCGAGTTCAAGTCGAAAACGGGTCGCGATCTGGCACCGCCCAAGACCTGGGACGAGCTCAAGGAGGTGGCCGAGTTCTTCCAGGGCCGCGAGATCGACGGCAAGAAGGTCTATGGCGCGGCGATCTTCACCGAGCGCGCGTCAGAAGGCATCACCATGGGCGCCACTTCCGCGCTCTATTCCTTCGGCTTCAAATATGAGACCGATCCCGGCTCCTATCGCATGGAAGGGGCGGTCAATTCCGACGACGCGGTCAAGGGCCTCGAATTCTACAAGGCGCTCTACAAGTGCTGCACGCCGCCCGGCTACACCGACAGCTACATGGGCGAGGGCCTCGATGCCTTCAAATCGGGCCAGGTCGCCATGATGATGAACTGGTTCGCCTTCATGCCCGGCATGTACAAGGACGAGAAGGTGGGCGGCGACCATGTCGGCTTCTTCGTCAACCCGGCGCAGAAGGTGGCGGCCTCGACCTTGGGCGGACAGGGCATTTCGGTCGTCTCCAACACCGACAACATGGAGGGCGCGCTCGCCTATATCAAATGGTTCGCGCAGCCCGACGTGCAAAAGAAATGGTGGTCGCTCGGCGGCTATTCCTGCCTCAACGCGGTGCTGAACGATCCCTCATTCAAGGACTCGCAGCCTTTCGCCGCGCAGTTCCTGGATGCGATGGGCGGCGTCCAGGACTTCTGGCAGGAGCCGGCCTATGCCTCGCTGCTGCAGGCGATGCAGAAGCGCCTGCATGACTATGTCGTCGCCGATCAGGGCACGGCCAAGGAAGCCTTGGACAAGCTCATCGTCGATTGGACCGAGGTCTTCAAGGAAGAAGGCAAGATCAATAACTGACGTCATCCCCTCTCCCCCATCGGGGGAGAGGGTTAGGGTGAGGGGGAACCGGCGGAGAGAATTCGCCTAGACGCCACAAGCATCACCGCCCGTTCCCCCTCACCCTCCCATCGCTTCGCGATGGGTCCCTCCCTCTCCCCCGCAGGGGGAGAGGGTAAGACAGCGGAACTTGACATCACCCGGCACACCCGCCTCCATGTGAGGCGGGTGCCTCCAAGAGCACCCAGAAATGAGCATGGCCACCACCGAGGAAGGAGCCCGAGGGACGATCGCCGGGGAGGCGGCGCGCCGGACGTCGCCCGCTGTGGCGCGGCGCATCCGCGGCCTTTCCGACAAGGCGATCGCCTGGGCTTTCATCGCGCCGACCATCGTCCTCCTGCTCGCCATCAACATCTTTCCCTTGATCTGGACGATCTATCTCTCTTTCACCAACTACCAGGCGAACCGTCCCAACCGGCCGATCACTCATGTCGGCACCAAATGGTATCAGGACATATTGAGCTCGCCCGATGTCTGGGCGGCGATGCAGGCGACGGCGCATTTCGTCTTCTGGACGATCCTGCTGCAGACGCTTTTGGGCTTCGGCCTTGCCTATCTGCTCGACCGCAAGTTCCGCGGCCATGCCTTCTGGACGACCATCATCCTCATTCCGATGATGCTGTCGCCGGCCGTCGTCGGCAATTTCTGGAAGTTCCTCTATCAGCCGCAGATCGGCCTCTTCAACACGATCGTCTCCTTCTTCACCGGCATCCCGCCATCGTCCTTCGAGATGCTGGGCTCGGTGACGCTCTCGCCCTGGTCGATCATCATCGTCGATACCTGGATGTGGACGCCCTATGTGATGCTGATCTGCCTTGCGGGCCTGCGCTCCATTCCGGACTACATCTATGAGGCGGCCGAGGTCGACCGCGCCTCGCCGCTCAGGCAGTTCTGGTCGATCACTTTGCCCATGGCGCTCCCCTTCATCATGCTGGCGGTGCTGTTCCGCGGCATCGAGAATTTCAAGATGTTCGACATGGTCAATCTCCTGACCGGCGGAGGACCGGGCTCCACCACCGAGGTCGCCTCGATCACCTTGAAGCGCGAGGCCTTCGAGAAATGGCGCACCGGCTATTCCTCGGCTTTCGCCATCATCCTGTTCGTCGCCGTCTTCGGCCTCGCCAATATCTATGTGAAGGCGCTCAACCGGGTGAAGCAGAGATGAGCCAGGCCTTGACCACAGCGCATTCGGTCGTGGCGCCGACGCCGCTCTCGCGCCGCATCGCCGCCGCCATCGTCATCCTCTATGCGATGGTCTCGATGATCCCGCTCGCCTGGATCCTGATGACGGGCTTCAAGACGCCGCCCGATTCGATCGCCTATCCGCCGAAGCTGGTTTTCCAGCCCTCGCTCGAAGGCTATTGCAACCTGTTCACCACCCGCACCCGCCAGACCGCCGAATACATAGAGTCCCTGGGGCCGCCGCAGTCGACCTGCGATGAGATCACCCGCAAGCGCGACATGGTGATCGCGGGTCCGTCCAATTATGTGCCGCGCTTCTGGAACTCGCTCGTCATCGCCTTCGGCTCGACCTTCTGCGCGGTGTCGCTCGGCGTGCTTGCGGCCTATGCCTTCTCGCGCTTCCCTATACCGCTCGCCGACGATCTCCTGTTCTTCATTTTGTCGACGCGGATGATGCCGCCCATTGCCGTCGCCATTCCGATCTATCTCATGTATCGCAAGCTCGGCCTCTCCGACACGGCGCTCGGCATGATCCTGCTCTATACCGCGGTCAATGTGTCGCTCGCCGTCTGGCTGCTCAAGGGCTTCATCGACGAGATCCCCAAGGAATATGAGGAGGCGGCGATGATCGACGGCTATACCAGGCTGCACGCCTTCTTCAAGGTGGTGCTGCCGCAGGCCGCGACCGGCATCGCCGCGACAGCCATCTTTTGCCTGATCTTCGCCTGGAACGAATATGCTTTCGCGGTGCTCTTGACCTCGGGCGAAGCGCAGACGGCACCGCCTTTCATCCCGACCATCATCGGCGAGGGCGGCATGGACTGGCCCGCGGTCGGCGCCGGCACCACCTTGTTCCTGATCCCGCTTCTCGTCTTCACCGTGCTGTTGCGCAAGCATCTCCTGCGCGGCATCACCTTCGGCGCGGTGCGCAAATGAACGACCTTGTGAACCGTTTCCTCAGGTTTCGCCGCGGCCCGTGGGAGAATCTCGCGACCATCGTCATCGCGGCGGGCGTGCTCATGCTGCTGCAGCCGCTGTCGCTGACGCTCTACAGCTATTCCTTTGCGATCATGCTTCTGGGCACGCTCATGTTCGTCATCGTGTCGAAGTTTCCGGAATGAGCCGATTATGGTGATCTCAGGAAGAACCATCTCTCTCTACATCCCTCACGCTGAGGTGCCCGGCGCAGCCGGGCCTCGAAGCGTCCATCAGGATAGAGCGAGTCCGTTGCAACACACCCTTCGAGGGCCGCTTCGCGGCCACCTCAGGGTGAGGGTGGTGGGCGTGGAGTAAACATGGCGGAAATCCGTGTCGAGAAACTGGAAAAGGCCTTCGGCGACTTCGTCGCGGTGCGGGGCGTGAATTTCACCATTCCGGACGGCGCCTTCTTCTGCCTGCTCGGTCCTTCGGGCTGCGGCAAGACGACGACCTTGCGCATGATCGCCGGCCTCGAGCTGCCGAGCTCGGGCCGGATCTTCCTCGGCGGCGAGGATGTCGCCTTCAAGCGGGCGTCGGAGCGCGACATCGCCTTCGTGTTCCAGCTCTTCGCGCTCTATCCGCATATGAATGTGAGACGCAATATCGGCTTTCCCTTGCTGTGCCAGGGTGTGCCGTCATCGGAGATCAAAACGCGCGTCGAAGAGACGGCGAAGCTCTTGCGCATCGATCATCTGCTCGACAAATCCGTCTCGGGCCTTGCCGGCGGCGACCGCCAGCGCGTCGCCCTCGGCCGCGCCATTGTCCGCCGGCCGCTGGCCTTCCTGATGGACGAGCCTTTGGGCACGCTCGACACCGAATTCCGCGATCTCATGTGCGAGGAACTGCGGCATCTCCATGATCGCATCAAGGCGACGACGGTCTATGTGACGCATGACCAGCTCGAGGCCATGTCGATGGCCGATCTGATCGCCATCATGAACAATGGCGTGGTCGAGCAATTGGGGACGCCGCAGGAGATCTACGACCGTCCGGCCACCTTGTTCGTCGCCGATTTCGTGGGCTCGCCGGCGATGAATCTGATCCCCGTCGCCGACCGGTTGTCCAAGGGCGCAGAGGCGCTCACTCTGTCCGGCGCTCGCATCGCCATCCCTGAGATGCGCGAGGATGCACCGGGTGAGGCCCTGGTGCTGGGCGCGCGCCCCGAGCATATCCGCTTCGATGATGCATCAGGGTATCGCGGCGAGATCTTCGGCACGGAATATCTGGGCACCATGCAGATCGTGACGGTGAAGACCGTTGGGGCCTCCGTCAAGGTGAAGGTGCCGGCGAGCATCAATGTCACCGCGGGCGAGCAGGTGGGCCTCGCTTTCCTGGGCGACCGTTTATCGCTCTTCGACAAGGGAACGGGCCGCGCCCTGCGCTCGGCGCTCCATGACGGAGCCCACCATGGCTGACATCTCCTTGCGCAAAGTCAGCAAGCGCTTCAAGGCGGTCACCGCCGTCGACGGGCTGTCGCTCGATATTGCCGATGGCGAGTTCACCGTGCTCCTGGGGCCTACGGGGGCGGGCAAGACGACCACCTTACGCATCGTCGCCGGGCTCGAGCGGCCGGATGAAGGCGAAGTGTGGATCGATGGCCGCAATGCGCAAGGCCTCGAGCCCGCGGCCCGCGATGTGACTTTCGTCTTCCAGCAATATTCGCTCTACCCGCATCTCTCCGTGTTCGACAATCTGGCCTTTCCCTTGCGCAGCCCGGCGCGGCGCGTGGCCGAGGCCGAGATCAAAGAGCGGGTCGAGGAAATCGCCGGCCTTCTGCGCATCGGCCACAAGCTCAAGAACAAGTCGACGCAGCTTTCGGGCGGCGAGATGCAGCGCGTCGCCATCGGCCGCGCTCTGGTGCGCCGTCCCTCGGCCTATCTGATGGACGAGCCGCTGTCCTCGCTCGATGCCAAATTGCGCGGCGATCTCCGGCTCGAGCTCAAGCGCATCCAGCAGGATCTCGGCGCCACCATCCTCTATGTGACGCATGACCAGATCGAGGCCATGACCATGGCCAACCGCATCGGCGTGATCGACAAGGGAAGGCTCATCCAGGTCGGCACGCCCCGCCAGATCTATGAGGATCCCGCATCCGTCTATGTCGCCCAGCGTTTCGGCCAGCCGCAGATCAATCTCCTGCCGGCCGGGCTCCTGCCCAACGGCTTCCTGCCGCACGGCGCGGTGACCGTCGGCGCCCGCACCGAGCATCTCGACTTGCGGATCGACCGCGACGGCCCCGCACGGGTCGAATGGGTGGAGCATCTGGGCGACCAGAACCATCTGCATCTGCGTCTCGGGGACCATCAGATCACCACCTTGACGCCGCCCGATACGCCGTTCAAATCCGGCGACAGGATCGCGGTCGGATTGATGAAGCCGCTTTATTTCGATGGCGAGGGCCTGCGCGTGAGGATTGCCTGAATGACGATTGCTCTGGGCCGATTGCTGGACGAGGTGGCGGGCCGCATCATCGCCCATGCGGAGGAACTGACCGCGCTCGATTCGGCGATTGGCGATGCCGATCACGGCCTCAATATGAAGCGCGGCTTCGAGGCCGTGCTGGCGGACAAGGCGAACATCCTGGCGAAACCCCTGCCGGAAGCGCTCAAGGCCATCGGCATGACGCTGGTCATGAAGGTGGGCGGCGCGTCGGGTCCGCTCTATGGAACCTTGTTCATGGCGCTCGGCAAGGAATTGCCGGCCGAGCCGTCGCTCGCCGATGCGGCCCGCGCCCTCAGCACCGCGGTCGAGGCGGTCAAGGCGCGCGGCAAGGCCGATTTCGACAACAAGACCATGCTCGATGTCCTGGGGCCGGTCGCGAAACATCTGGGCAATGGGTCGGCGAGCTTTGACAGTGTGCGGCAACTCGCGCATGACAGGGCGCAAGCGACGATCCCGATGAAGGCGATCAAAGGACGGGCGTCGTTCCTGGGCGAACGCTCCATCGGTCACATGGATCCGGGCGCGCGCTCGAGCGCATTGATGATTACCGCGATATGCGACGGGCTGGAGGCTAAAGGATGAAGGACAAGGTTGGCATCGTCATCGTCTCGCATTCGCCCGATGTGGCGAAAGGCACGGCCGACATGGTGCGCCAGATGGTGGGCGAGGACGTGCGCTTAAGCTTTTGCGGCGGCAATCCCGACGGCGGGCTCGGCACCGATGTGGCGAAGATCCTGAAGGCGATCGACGAGGCCTGGTCGGACAAGGGCGTCGCCATACTGGTCGATCTGGGCGGGGCGGAGACCAACAGCGAGATGGCGGTCGAGATGCTGAGCGAGGAGCGGCAAGGCAAGGTCGTCATCTGCAATGCGCCCATTGTCGAAGGCGCGGTGATGGCGGCGACCGAGGCCTGGGGCGGCGCCTCGCTCGAAGATGTGCGGCGCACCGCCGAGGAGCTGTCGCCACAATGACGGACTGGACGTCTTCTTCCGTGATCATCCGGCATGATGTCGGCCTGCATGCGAGGCCCTCGGTGAAGCTCACCAAGCTCGCCAAGGGCTTTGCGTCGACGATCGAGATCGCCAACGCGCCCGACGGGCCCTGGATCGATGCCAAGAGCATCGTCAAGGTGATGGCAATGAAGGCGAAGCAGGATTCGACTCTTTATATGCGCGCCCATGGCGGCGATGCCGCGGCGGCGGTTGCGGCCGTGAAAAGCCTGGTCGAGCATGATTTCGACGAGGACAAGGTCGATGCGGCAAGCGGTTGAGCTGAAGGGCAGGCCCGCCTCCGACGGCATTTTCGCAGGACCGGTCTTCTTTCTGGAGGACGCGGCGGCGAAGCGCCGCGAGGCGGGCGATGCCGAGGCCGAGACGGAAGCCTTCGACGCGGCGGTGGCGGCAGCCATTGCCGGGCTGACCGTGCTGGTCGTAACGGCGGAAGGCGATGGCGCCGATATGCTGAGCTTCCAGATCGCGCTTTTGGACGACGACGCCTTGCTTCAGCCCGCGCGCGCGCTGATCGCGCAAGGAAGGCCGGCGGACGAAGCCTGGCGCAAGACCGTCGATGCCGAGATCTTGGGCTATGAGATGTCGGACGATGATTATTTCCGCGCCCGCGCCGCCGATCTGAAAGACATGCGCGACCGCGTGCTGCGCCATCTCGCCGGTAATGCCGCGCATCTGGCGCAAGCGGGCGCGATCCTGATCGGCGACGACGTGCCGCCGTCGCTCTTCCTCGAGGCGGACTGGTCGAAGGGTGGCGCCATCGCTTTGCGCCAGGGAAGCCCTTCGAGCCATGTCGCCATATTGGCGCGGGCCCGCGGCGTGCCGATGGTCGTGGGCCTCGGCGACATTCGCCCCAATGATCATGCCGAAGCGGTGGTCGATGGCAGCACGGGCCTCCTGGTGCTGAGCCCCGACGGGCCGGCGAAGCAGTTCTGGCTGGAGAAGGCGCAGGGGCTGGCCGAGCGCCGCGAGCAGGAGCAGCGTTTCCTCGACCGTCCGGCGCAGCTCAAATCGGATGAGCGGATCGAGCTCCTGATCAATGTCGCGGAGCCGCAAGAGCTCGACGTCCTCGATCCCTCTCATTGCGACGGCATCGGCCTGATGCGCTCGGAATTCCTGTTTCGCGACGGCAAACCGCTTCCCGACGAGGAGACGCAATATCGCGCCTATCGCCGCCTTCTCGAATGGGCGGGCGAGAAGCCGGTCACCATTCGCACCCTCGATATTGGCGGCGACAAGCCGATCGCGGGCCTTACCCCGGAAGGCGAGCGCAATCCTTTTCTCGGCTTGCGCGGCATACGCCTGACGCTCGCCAGGCGCGATGTGTTCAAGACGCAATTGCGCGCCCTGGCGCGGGCCGCCGTGCACGGCAAGCTCAAGGTCATGGTGCCGATGATCACGGTCAATGCCGAGCTTCAGGCAACGGCGCAGCTTCTCGATGAGGTCGTGGCGGAGCTGGCGCAAGCAGGGATCCCGGCTCTGCGCCCGCCGCTCGGCATCATGGTCGAAGTGCCGGCCGTGGCGCTGGCGCCGGAGCTTTTTAGCGAGGCGGCGTTCTTCTCGATCGGCTCCAACGATCTCGTTCAATATGTCATGGCGGCGGCGCGCGACGAGACCTCGGTTGCGTCGCTGAGCGATCCGGCGCATCCGGCGGTCCTGCGGCTCATCGCCCATGTCGCGCGCTATGGCGCCGAGCACGGTATTCCGGTGAGCCTGTGCGGCGACATGGCGAGCGACCCGCGCTTCGTGCCGGCCCTGATCGCCCAAGGCCTGAAAACACTTTCCGTCTCGCCCGCCACCATTGGCCGGGTCAAGGCGGCGCTGGCGGAAATCTGACCATGGCGGAGCCGCAACCCCAGGCCGGAGGCGCGGTCGCCGCCTATAAGAAGATTCTCAGCGATGTGATCGACCGCAGGCCTTCCGGCACGCGCCAGAGGCTCGCCGCGGCGCTCGGCAAGAACCGCAGCTTCGTCTCGCAGATCACCAATCCCACCTATGCCGTGCCGATCCCGGTGGCGCATCTCGATATCATTTTCGAGGTCTGTCACTTCTCGCTGGAGGAGCGGCGGAATTTCATCTCCGCCTATCTCCTGGCGCATCCCAACCGGCCGGCGCCCATTCATGCCGCCCACAAGGTCAAGGCCCATACCGTCTATTTGCCGGATTTGGGCGATGACGACAGGAATGCCAGGCTTCACACGCTGATCAGCGATTTCGTGCGCCAGGTGGCGAAGCTTCTCGAAGAGGAACCGCATAAGGGAAAACGCCGATGAAGAAGCTGATCAATGACGTGGGCAACGTGCTCGCGGAAAGCCTCGATGGTTTTGCCGCGGCCCATGCCGATATCGTCACCCTCGGGAACGAACGCAAATTCGTCCGGCGCCAGCGGCTCAAATCCGGCAAGGTGGCGCTGATCTCGGGCGGCGGTTCCGGGCACGAGCCCTTGCATGCGGGCTTTGTCGGCCATGGCATGCTCGATGCTGCGTGTCCGGGCCAGGTCTTCACCTCGCCGACACCCGACCAGATGATCGGAGCGGCGGAAGCGGTCGACCAGGGCGCGGGCGTCCTCTTCATCGTCAAGAACTATGAAGGCGACGTCATGAATTTCGACATGGCGAAGGAGATGGCGGGCCGGTCCATCGCGACGGTCGTCACCGATGACGATGTCGCGGTCGAGAACTCGCTTTATACCACGGGCCGGCGCGGCGTCGCCGGCACGCTGGTGGTGGAGAAGGTGGTGGGCGCGGCGGCGGAAAAGGGCGCCGACCTCGATACGCTCAAGGCGCTGGGCGACAAGGTCAACCAGCGCACCCGCTCGATGGGCGTCGCGCTGACGAGCTGCACCGTGCCCGCCGCCGGCAAGCCGACTTTTTCAATCGGCGAGGACGAGATGGAAATGGGCGTCGGCATCCATGGCGAGCCGGGACGGCGGCGGGTGAAACTGCAATCGGCCGATCACATCGCGAGCGAGATGATCGGCGCCATCGTCGGCGATCTTGCCGCAGCGAAGACGGACCGTGTTCTGCTTTTTGTCAACGGCTTCGGCGGCACGCCTTTGATGGAACTCTATTTGATGTATCACGCCGCCGCGGCCGAGCTCGAGAAGCAGGGCGTGAAGATCGCCCGCTCGCTGGTCGGCTCCTATGTGACCTCGCTCGACATGGCCGGCTGCTCGCTCACCGTGACGGCGCTCGATGATGAAATTGCGCAATATTGGGATGCGCCGGTGCATACGGCGGCATTGCGCTGGGGAGTGTAGGATCTCCTCACACAACCTCATCCTTCGAGAAGCAGAAGAAGATCCTGGATCCCATCCTCGTCGAGCGGCCCGAGAAGCTTGTGCGCGATGCGGGCCGCAGCGCGGTTGCCGGCACGGCCGGCCTGGAGAGCGAGAAGTGCAACGACCAGAAGCGGAGGCGACATGCCCCGTGTCGCCGCGGCTTCCTGGATGTCGTCCCTTCGCGCCAGCGCCAGCACGGCATTGCGGACGGCGTCGGGAAGGCCGGAAAGATCGTCCGCCATGAGCCGGCCTGGATCCGATGCCCAATCGATGCCCCGTGCGCGATGCGCCGGTTTCGGCGGGTCTGGCGTGGCGAAGCGCGTCACGGCATCCTTGAGTCCGGTGAACAGTCCGCGCCCGGCCGGCGATGAAGCGGATGCCGGCCGCTCCGCCGGCGGCAAAGCGGACCGGGGCCGGATCTGCGGCGAAGCGGGCATGGGAGGAGGAGCGGCAGCACAAGAATAGACCGTGACCGGACTCGGCAAGGCGACGGGACGCTGGCCGGGCAGCGCTTCTTGCGTGGTACCGTCCTCATCGACCAGCACGAGACTGGTGAGATGCGACACGATGCCTTCGCGTTCGGCGAGATCCGTTGCCTCGGTCTCCGGCAAGGCCGGCAAGAGGAAGCTCGCTGCCACCGCCGCGACAGCGCGCCCTTGCAGGGTGCGCTCCGCAACGGGCGATGAGGCTTCACGGCCGATCGTCACCATCATGCCGGAACGCTGGAACGCCGTCGCGAGCGAGCCGCCGCCGTGCCGCAGAGGGCCGAGCGCCGCGCCGAGCAGATCGCCGATATCAGCGCCGCCGCCGACGAAGATATCGCCGCCGGTGAGAGCGGCGAGATAGCCGACATTGGCTTCGAGACTGTCCTCGCCGACCAGGACGACGCTGATCTTGCGCCCCATCCGCGCGAGCCCCTGCACGTCGAGCGCATGGCTCTTGCCATCGGTGATCAGCAGGATGCCATGGGCGGCCGATTCCCTGATCGCCCGCTCCAGTGCATAGCCGATCTCCGTTCCGCCCGCAGGCGCCGCAAGGTGGCTCACGAGCTGGCCAAGCTTGCCCGAGCCGATGCGGTTGGCATTGTCGCTGAACTGCCAGAGATCGATCCTGTCCTCGGCCGACAGCCTGTCGGCCAGAAGACGGAGCGCCGCAATGACATGATCATGCTTGGTCAGGGTTCCGCCGTGAGCCCCGGCACTGGCCTTTTCCTGCATCGAGCCCGAATGATCGACCAGGATGGCGATGTCGAGGGGAGCGGTGCGGTCGGGCGCTGCCTCGAGCGTGAGGGACACGGCACGGCCATCGGCGCCTATTCCCGTGAGGGTCCCCGAGCGCCAGCCTTCGACGATGAGATCGATCGGGCGATTGAGAACGAGCTTCGCCTTGCCATCTTCGAGCAATCCGCCGGCGAGGCTGACGCACGCATCGGGGGCGTGAACGTCGAGCGTTCCGGAGAGGGGCTTGCCGCCGGTCTTCAGATCATCCGATTCGGCGAGCGGCGAACGCCCATAGACATCGCCGACCGTGACCGGAATGCGCAAATGACCTTTCGGTCCGATGACGGTCAGGGTTGTCACCCAACAGGTTTTGACCTCGATCGTTTCGCCGGCGGGAACATTGGCGACCGAAAGCATATGGATGCCGCGCAGGACTTCTTCATGGAGGACCGCCGACTTGCCGCGATCGATCGCGTCTTCATAGGTCGCGCGAGCGCGGTTGCGGCCTTGCGCCTTGGCGTGGAGCACGCGATCGCCGATCGTGACCGCGAGATCGAAGAGCGTGGCGTGGACCGGCATGGGAAAAGTGAGCGTGGCTTCGATCGGAATTGCTTCGACATTGCGAAAGACGCGCCTGGTCGAAACGATGGCGAGGCCGCCTTCGATGGTGACGGAAAAGTCGGTGCTGATCAGCGGCACCGGGTGTGGCGCACCGCGCCGCTCGAGAAATATCTGCAGCGGATCATGCAGAGGCATCGGGCTTGCGATCGGCATCAGGGCTCTCCTTGAGAATTTCGTTGAGAAGCGATCGGACGGCGGAGACGATCGGATCGGGATCAGTCCCGCTGTTGAGCAGTCCAGGCGCGATGATGAGGGTGACATCGGCCGTGACCGGGAAGGGGATTCCCTCCTTGGCTTCAAGCATCAGTTTGATCGCCGCCGGCGGGAAGCCGAGGTCGCGCAAGCGGTTGTATCGGTGGATGGCTGCGAGGTGCGTCTCTCCATAAGTGGCATTGGCCCGCCCGCCCTCGGGTGGCGGCATGAAGCCCTCCGAAATCAGGTAGCGGACCTGGCGTTCGGTGATGCGGGCGGCGGCAATGAGTTCACGAATATTCACGGCATCTCCTTTTGACAAAAAATATGTCGAAAGGAGACCGTTCTCAAGACTTTTTTTGACAAAAGCTTTGTCGAAAGGATAAGACCTTATAAAAGCTGGAGAATCTAACCTTTCCGCACGAGCTTCGGATTGGCTTCGGCGAAGCTGCGGAATTCCTGGTCGACGCGCTCGAGATGCTTGCGCATCGCCGCTTCCGCTTTCTCGATTTTCTTCGAGCCGATGGCGGCCGCGATGTCGCGATGCTCCTCGAGCGTGCCCGCCATGCGCCCCCTCACCGGCAGCATCAAGAGGCGCACGCGGTCGAGATGAGCGCGCACCTCGTCGAGCACCGTGTTGAACTTCCACAGGCCGCTCGCCTCGATGATGAGGCGGTGGAATTCGACATCGAGCTCATAGAAGCGATTCAGATCGGAGACCCCACGCGCGGCCTCCTGATAAGCGAGATTGCGCGCGAGCTGCTGGGTGAGGTCGGGCGGCGGCGACTTCGTCGCCTCGCATACCGCTTCGACTTCGAGGGCGCGCCGGAGCGACATGAACTGCACGATCTCGTCGAACATGATCGGTGCCACGAAGGAGCCGCGCTGCGGCTCGATGACGACGAGCTTCTCATAGCCGAGCCGGCTGATCGCCGCTGTCACCGGCGACAGCGAGGCGTTGAAGCGGCGGCGGATATCGTTCTTGTCGATGGGAGCGCCCGGCGGAAGCCGGCCGTCGACGATCGCGGCCTTGAGCTCGACATAGATGCGCTCGGTCACCGAGGCCGTCGCTTGCTCACGCGCGTCGAGCTTCGGCGCGAGCCTCCGTCGCGGTCTTGTCGCGGTACCGTCCACCTGGCCCTCCATCCCCGCGGTTCCTATGCCATGCCGGCATCTTGACAGGCAAACCGCTGCTTGGGATACATCATGTATAACTAGAATATTAGTCAGATAAGATGGGAGGCACAAGTGGCGGCACCGGCGCGTCATGACCAGGCGGGCGTGGAAATGCCCGACGCTGTCCTGCGCGTCCGCCGCATCGGCAAGAGCTTTGGCCCGGCCCGCGTCCTCCAGGATGTGTCGCTCGACCTGAAAGCCGGCGAGATCCTGGCCGTGGTCGGCGAGAACGGCGCCGGCAAATCCACCCTGATGAAGATCCTGGCCGGCATACATGATGACTATGACGGCGCGATCGAGTTGTCGGGCGCAGCCGTCCGCTTCGCGGGCGTGCGCGACGCCGAGCGCCGCGGCATCGCCATCATCCATCAGGAGCTCAATCTCGTCCCGGGCCTCTCCGTCGCCGAGAACATCTATCTCGGCCGCGAGCCGATGCGCTTCGGCGTCATCGTCGACCGCACGTCATTGTTCAAGGCGGCGCAAAAGCTGCTCGCCGAGCTCGGCATCCGCATCGATCCCTTAAGCCGCGTCGGCCGCTTGCGCATCGGCGAGCAGCAACTCGTCGAGATCGCCAAGGCGATATCGGTCGGCGCCCGCATCCTCATCATGGACGAGCCGACCTCGGCACTCTCGCCGGGCGAGACCGAGACGCTCTTCGCCATCGTCCGCCGGCTCGCCTCCGAAGGCGTCGCCGTCATTTATATATCGCACCGCATGGACGAGATCATGGCGCTCGCCGACCAGGTCATGGTGCTGCGCGACGGCCGCCACGTGCTGACCGCACCTATCGGCGATCTCTCCCGCGAACGCATCATCGCCGCCATGGTCGGCCGCGAAGTTACCTCGACACGGCAAGCTCACCAGGCGAAAGCGGGAACGCCGGCCTTGTCGGTGACCGATCTCGGCCTCGACGTCATGACGAGGCGAGGCAGGAAGCGCGTCATCGACGGCGTGTCCTTCAGCGTGGCGCCGGGCGAGATCTTCGGCATTGGCGGCCTTCTGGGCTCGGGCCGCACCGAGATCCTCGAGACCATCTTCGGGGCGAGCGAAGGACAGAGCCACGGCGCCATCGCGATCGCCGGACAGCCGGTCGAGATATCCTCGCCCCACAAGGCGCGCGAGCTCGGCCTCGCTTTCGTGCCCGAGGACCGGAAGCTCAAGGGCCTCGTCCTCGCCGACACGATTTCCGACAATATCGCTCTGCCGTCCTTCGCGCGATTGTCGCGCTTCGGCGTGAGGCGTTTGGCGCGCGAGGAAAGTGCCGCGACCCGCCAGATCCGCAATCTCGCCATTGCCTGCCGGAGCCACGCCCAGGCGAGCAGCACTCTGTCGGGCGGCAATCAGCAGAAGATCGTGCTCGGCAAATGGCTCGAGACGGCGCCCCGCATATTGCTGCTCGACGAGCCGACGCGCGGCATCGATGTCGGCGCCAAGCAGGAGATCCACGATCTCATCATCGCGCTCGCGCAGGAGGGCCTTGCCGTCGTGGTGGTGAGCTCGGAACTGCCGGAGCTGCTCCATCTCTCCGACCGCATCCTGGTGATGAGCGAGGGCCGGCCGCAAGGCATTGTCGGCCGCGAGGCGGCGAGCGAGGAGGCGATCATGCATCTGGCCGCGCGCGGCCACCGCGACGCCACGACCGCTCTTCCCGAAGGTGAGCCGGTATGAACATTTGGCGCACACTGTCGGCGACCAAGCTCTATTGGGGCCTCGTGCTCCTCTTTGCCATCGGCGTGCTCTTTTCACCCGAGACCTCGAGTGGCAAGAACATCTTTCTCTCTTACGGCAATCTCACCGACGTCCTGCGCCAGGTCTCGATCATCGGCCTCGCCGCCGTCGGCATGACCACGGTCATATTGATCGCCGGCATCGATCTCTCGGTCGGCTCCTTGATGGCCTTCGCCTCGGTGGTCACCGGCATGCTCTTGACCCAGCAGGGCTGGACGCCCGCCGCCACCATGGGCGTGCCGGCGCTCGCCATCGTCGCCTTCATGATCTTCGCCGGCGTGGCGCGCTTCATCTTCACCAATCTCGCGCGCGAGGGCGACGCGGTCGGCCATCATGAGACGGTGACGCTCGATCCGCTGCGCAAGCTGTGGATCCCGCTGGCGGCCGGCACCATCGCCGCGATCCTCGCCGTCCTCTATGCCGTGAGCCAGGTCGGGACGAAATTCGGCGTCATCGGCGTGCTGCTGGTGGTGCCGGCGCTCGGCCTCCTGCTCGGCGCGCTCAACGGCGTCATCATCGTGCGCGGCCGCCTGCAGCCCTTCATCGTGACGCTCGCCATGATGGTGGCAGCACTCGGCATCGCCCGCCTCACCGCCGGCCAGAACAGCGCCGTGCTCCCGGTCTATCCGGGCTCCAATGCGACGGCCGATTTCAACAATTTGCGCTCCATGCTGTGGGGCGTCATGCCGGTGCCGGGCCTGTTCTTCATCGCCGCCGCGATCCTCTATGCCGCCCTCCTGCGCTTCACCGCCTTCGGCCGCTATGTCTATGCGATCGGCGGCAATGAGGAGGCGACGCGGCTGTCGGGCGTCAAGGTCGACCGGGTGAAGATCTCGGTCTATGCCTTTTCCGGCATGCTGGCGTCGATCGCGGGTGTGCTCTATGTGGCGCAATACCGCCAGGGCAAGCCCGACGCCGGCGCAGGGCTGGAGCTCGACGCCATCGCCGCGGTGGTGATCGGCGGCACGAGCCTCATGGGCGGGCGCGGCAGCATCGCCGGCACCATCGTCGGCGTCCTCATCTTCGGGCTGCTGTCCAACATCCTGCAGCTCCACAACATCAATTCCAACCTGCAGCTGGTGCTCAAGGGCCTCATCATCGTGGTGACCGTGCTGGTGCAGGAACGCAATCTCGACGGGCTTTTCGGCCACTGGCGCCCCAGGGTGCCGGACCGCAAGGCGGATGCGGGGTCGGCTGCGGTGCAGCCGGGCAACAAGAAATCGTCATGAAGGAGGTACGACCCATGAAACGCCCAATGAAACGCCGTGACTTTATCAGAGTATCCGTCCTGGCGGCCGGTGCGCCCTTGGCCATCTATCTGCCGCAGGGCTTCTCACCTGTTCGCGCGCAAGCCAAATGGAAGGTCGGCTTCTCGCAGGTCACCACCATCGAGCCCTGGCGCGTCCAGTTCAACAAGGACATCGAGGCGGAAGCGAAGAAGCATCCCGAGGTCGAGCTCATCATCACCGATGGTGAGGACAAGACCGAGAAGCAGGTCGCCGATGTCGAGAACCTCATTCGCCAGGAGATCAACGCGCTTCTGATCTCGCCCAAGGAGTCGGCCGGCCTCACCGGCGTCGTCGAGCAGGCGATCGACGCCAAGATCCCGGTCATCGTGCTCGACCGCAATGTCGAGACCGACCGCTATGCGCAGTTCATCGGCGGCGACAATGTCGTGATCGGCAGGGCCGCCGGCGAGCATGCGGTGAAGCTTCTCGGCGGGCCGGGGGCGGCCAAGGGCAAGGTGGTCGAGATCTGGGGCGGGCTCGGCACCCAGCCGGCGCATGACCGCCACAATGGCTTCCATGAATTCACCGACAAGGAGGCCGGCATCGAGAACCTGCTCGACCAGCAATCGGCGGATTGGAAGCAGGCCGCGGCCTATGACATCATGGCGACGGCCCTGCGCAACCACGAGAAGATCGATCTCGTCTATGGCCACAATGATCCGATGGCCTATGGCGCCTATCTCGCCGCCAAGGATGCGGGGCGCGAGAAGGACATCAAGTTCCTAGGGATCGACGCTTTGCCGAACGAGGGCGTGACCTGGGTCCATAATGGCGAGCTCTCGGCCACCTTCCTCTATCCCACACCTGGTGCCGAAGGCCTGCGCCAGGCGATCAAGCTCCTCAATGGCGAGAAGATCGAGAAGAAGATCATCCTCGCGACCATGACGGTGACCAAGGAGAACGCCGACCAGATCATGAAGGATAATGGGTTGTTGTGATATCACCCTCGCCCCGCTTTAGCGGGGAGAGGGAAGGGGCCCGGCGCAAAGCGCCGGGAAGGGTGAGGGGCTTGGTGCAAGCTTTGCTAAAGGCCCCTCACCCTCCCATTGCTACGTAATGGGTCCCTCCCTCTCCCCGCTTCGCGGGGCGAGGGCAATTTTCTCCACCACCTGCTCGATCGCGCCGAAGATGGAATGGCCTTTGCGGTCGAGCATCTCGATGCGCACCCGGTCGCCGAAGCGCAGGAAAGGTGTGGCGGGCTTGCCTCCCCGGATGCTCTCGATCATGCGCAATTCGGCGATGCAGGAATAGCCACGGCCGCCCTCGCTCACCGGCCGGCCGGGACCGCCGTCACCATCCTTGTTCGACACGGTGCCCGAGCCGATGATCGAGCCCGCGGCGAGCGGGCGCGTCGTGGCGGCGTGGGCGATGAGCCGGCCGAAATCGAAGGTCATGTCCTCTCCGGCATCGGCGCGGCCGAAGGGCTTGCCGTTGAGATCGACACAAAGCGGCAGGCGCAATTTGCCGCCGCTCCAGGCATCGCCTAGCTCGTCCGGCGTCACCGCGACCGGCGAGAAGGCGGAAGACGGTTTTGACTGGAAGAAGCCGAAACCTTTCGCCAGCTCGGCCGGGATCAGACCGCGCAAAGAGACGTCGTTCACCAGCATCACCAGGCGGATCTTGCTCAAGGCGTCCGGCGCCGCGATGCCGGCGGGGACATCGCCCGTCACCACCGCGACCTCGGCCTCCATGTCGATGCCCCAGGCTTCATCCGCCATCCGGATCGGATCGCGGGGCCTCAGGAATGAATCCGATCCGCCCTGGTACATCAAGGGATCGCTCCAGAAGCTTTCAGGCATCTCGGCGCCGCGGGCTTTGCGCACCAGCTCGACATGGTTCACATAGGCCGAGCCGTCGGCCCATTGATAGGCGCGAGGCAAAGGCGACTCGCATTCATGCTCATGGAAGCGGAAGGACGGCACCGATCCATGCTCGAGCCCAACCGCCAGATCGGCGAGCTTGGGTGCCAGGCGGTCCCAGTCGTCGAGCGCCTTCTGCAGGGTCAGAGCGATGTTGAATGCTTCCGTGGCGCGCGTCAGGTCGCGCGAAACGACGACGAGCTTGCCGTCGCGCGCGCCGTTACGGATGGTCGCGAGCTTCATGGCGTGCCGGTGAACTTCTTGCCGAGGCCCGACCAGCAGTCGATATAGTCGGTCTGCAGCGTTTCGACGCTCGCCGCATAGGCGGTGAGATGCTGCGGATAGCGCGTCTCGAACATGAAGGCGAGCGTGTTGGTGAGCTTGACGGGCTTGAGCTCGACGGTGCTCGCTTTCTCGAAGGCGGTCGCATCCGGCCCATGCGGCAGCATGCAATTATGCAGGCTGATGCCGCCCGGCACGAAACCGTCGGGCTTGGCGTCATATTGCCCGTAAATCAGGCCCATGAATTCCGACATGATGTTCATGTGATACCAGGGCGGCCGGAAGGAATGTTCGGCGACCGACCAGCGCTCGGGAAAGATGACGAAATCGACATTGGCGGTGCCTTCTTCGCCCGAAGGGGCCGTCATCACGGTGAAGATCGAGGGATCCGGATGGTCGAACAGGATCGCGCCCACCGGCGAGAAGGTGCGCAGGTCATATTTGAAAGGCGCGTAATTGCCATGCCAGGCGACGACATCGAGCGGCGAATGATCGATCTTCGTCTCGTAGAACTTGCCGCACCATTTGACGGTGAGGGTCGAGGGCGTCTCCTTGTCCTCGAAAGCCGCATTGGGCGTCTTGAAGTCGCGCGGATTGGCGAGGCAATTGGCGCCGATCGGGCCGCGGTCGGGCAAAGTGAACTTGGCGCCGTAATTCTCGCAAAGATAGCCGCGGGCCGGGCCGTCGAGCAACTCGGCCTTGAACTTCATGCCGCGCGGGATGACGCAGATCTCGCCCGGCTGAACTTCAATCTTGCCGAGCTCGGTGAAGAACCGCAATCCGCCCGATTGCGGCACGATGAGCATCTCGCCATCGGCATTGTAGAAATAGTCGTCCGTCATCGACTGGTTGACGAGATAGACGGAGGCCGCCATGCCGGTCTGGGTGTTGACATCGCCCGCCGTCGTCATGGTGCGAATGCCGGAAATAAAGGTCGTGCCCTCATTCGGCATGGGCGGCGGTCCCCAGCGCAACTGCCCGATCGGGAGATCGTGGTCGTCGAGACAGGGCGCCGTCTTCCAGAAGGGGACGCTCGCCTTGCTGAAGTGCCCGCTATGCCGGACCGACGGGCGCATGCGATAGAGCCAGGAGCGCTCATTGATGCCGCGGGGTGCGGTAAAGGGCGAGCCCGACAATTGCTCGGCATAGAGCCCATAGGCCGGGCGCTGCGGCGAGTTCTGGCCATGCGGCAGGGCGCCGGGCAGTGCTTCGGTCTCGAAATCATTGCCGAAGCCCGGCATGTAGCCGGCAAGGATCGCGCTTTTCATGATCGCGCCTCCATTAGTTTCATGTGAGACTATCTAGATAGTTGCAAATGAAACCAAATATGTCAAGATGGCGCCATGGCGTCCTTCCAGCTCACCCAGTTCCTCCCCTTCCGGCTGAACCGCCTCGCGGCAGAAATCTCCGAAGAGCTGTCAGTCCTTTATGCCGAGCGGTTCCAGATCGACATCCCGCAATGGCGCGTGCTCGCCACTCTGTCCGCGGGCAATGGCTGGACGGCCAAGGCCATCGTCGCCTCGACCCGCACGCATAAATCGACGATCAGCCGGGCGGTCGAGGCGCTGGAGCAGCGTGGCCTGATCGAGGCGGTGCAGTCGGCGCAGGACAAGCGCGAATATCGCCTGCGCCTCACCGCAGAGGGCCGCAGGCTTTTTCGCGAGCTGGCGCCGCTGGTGCTCGCTTACGAGGAGGAGCTGATGGAGAGGCTGGGTGACAAGGAGGCGCGGCGCCTCGAAAGGGCGATCGCGGCGCTCGAGGTGGCGCTCGGCCTTGCCGCGGAGGAACGCGATGAAGCTCTATAGCTATTTCCGCTCGACCGCCGCCTACCGGGTGCGCATCGCCTTGGCGCTCAAGGGCATCGACGTCGAGCAGATCGCCATCCATCTGGTGAAGGAGGGCGGCCAGCAGCTCAAGCCCCCCTATCTCGTCAAGAATCCGCAAGGCCTCGTGCCGGCGCTCGAGCTCGATGACGGCACGGTCCTCACCCAGTCGCTGGCCATCATCGATTATCTGGAGGCGATCGCGCCCGAGCCGCGGCTCGTGCCGCAGGACCCGGTCAGGGCCGCGCAGATCCGCGCCGTGGCGCTGACCATCGCCTGCGACATCCATCCGCTCAACAATCTCAGGGTGCTCAATTATCTCAAAGGTCCGCTGGGCCGCCCGCAGGACGAGGTCGACCAATGGTACCGGCACTGGATCCTGAAAGGCGGTCTCGAAGCGGTCGAGGCGCTGATCGAGGGCGGGCACTTCTGCTTCGGCGATCGACCGTCCCTGGCGGATATCTGCCTCATCCCGCAGGTCTTCAATGCGCGCCGCTACAAGATCGACATCTCGCATCTGAAGAAGATCGAGGCCGTCGACCGGTACTGCAAGGAATTGCCCGCCTTCAAGGCGGCGCATCCCGCGCAGCAGCCGGACGCGGAGTAATACCTTTACCGCATGCGAAGTAATACCTTTAAGCGATGGGCAGACGCTTGCGGGTGGATTAGCTTGGGGCAGTTTTTGTTTGCGCATGATCTTTTCGGAAAACCGGCGTCCACTTTTCCGGATCATGCGCTGGAGAAGACACGATGGACCTTACAAGTCTTGTCCAGCATTATGGACTCGTTCTCGTTTTTGCGAGCGCCTTCATCGAGCAGCTGGGCCTGCCCATTCCCTCCTATCCCGTGCTTCTGGTTGCGGGCGCCTTGAGCTATGTCGGCGGCGAGTCGCTGGTCCTGATCGTCGCCATAGGGACGCTGGGCGTGGTGATGGGCGATCTCCTGGTTTACGCGGCCGGCGCCCGGTTTGGCCGCCGCGCTCTGTCCGTCGTCTGCAAGCTGAGCCTGGCGCGGGACGACTGCGTGCGGCGGACGGAGGACAGATTCGCCCGTTTCGGACCCTGGGCCCTGCTCTTCGTGAAGTTTCTTCCCGGATTTGCCCTGGTGCTGATCCTTCTCTCAGGTTTTACGCGGCTCGCCATTCCGCTCTTCCTGCTTCTCGACGGGATCGGCGCCCTCGCCTATGTCGCACTTCCCGTCATATTGGGCGCCATCTTCCATGACGCCATCGATTCCGCCCTTACGGCGGTCACGCGCTGGGGAGAATTGGGCACGGCGCTGGTCGTCGCCGTTTTGCTCCTCTACATGATCTATCGCCTGGTGGATCGGCAGCTCTTCATCCGGCAGCTCAGAATGGCGCGCATTTCCGCAAGCGAGCTCGCAAGCCTCATTGATGGCGGCCAGAGCCCGATCATTTTCGATGTCCGCTCTGCCGAGGCGCGCCAGAGGGAGGGCATCATCCCCGGCTCGATCAGCGCGCGCGCCGACCAGATCTCGCTCGTGGCTTCGCGTTACGCGCGGGATGTGGAGATCATCGTCTATTGCTCATGTCCCAATGAGGCCTCGGCCGCCGTCGCGGCACGGCATCTGAAGCGCGCAGGCTTCAAGCATATCCGGCCGCTGTTGGGCGGGATCGAGGCCTGGGCCGGCGCAGGGCGGCCGATCGAGCTCGCCGCTTTGCCCTGAAGCTCGCCTGCATTTTAAGAAGATTGTCCGGACTGAGAGGCGAAGAATGCCGGCTCTCGTGTCGCGCCGCGAACCGTGCTAGTCTGCCTTCGTCCTTCTCTGCCTTGATCGGTGACGTGATGGCGAGGGCGAATGGCATCGGGTCCGGCGTCGGTGCTGCGGTCATGATGGGGCCGCTGATCGGCGCATTTGCTCTGACGCTGGCCTTGCTCGTCTCGGACGCCCATGCCCAGCTTCCGACCGATCCTACGACCCCGCCCGTCGTCCATACTTACACCGCGCGCACGACCAAGAGTGCGACAAAAACGGTGACGGCGGGCGCGATCAGATGGGAGTGCAAGGGCAATGAGTGCAGGAATACCGGTCCCTGGCCCTCGCTTGGCATGGAGGCCTGCCGCTCGCTCGCCCGCCTCGTCGGGACGATCGAGGCCTTCGGCCGTCCCGGCGCGCAATATACGCCGGCCCAGGTGAGGGAGTGCAATCAGCCGACGATAACGCTCAGCACACCGGGCGTGGTTGTCGTCATTCCGCGCTCTTGCACGTCCGATGACGATTGCGATGACGGAATATTCTGCAATGGCACCGAGCAATGCGGCAGAGATCGTAGATGCCTGCGCGCCATTCCGGTCGATTGCGACGACCGTACCGCATGCACGATCGACCAGTGCTCGGAAGAGGCGAGAGAGTGCCGGCATCTGGCTCCCGACCTCGATGGTGATGCTCACGCCGACCAGTCCTGTCTCCTGAGCGACGGATCGGTGGCCGGCGATGATTGCGACGACACGAACTCGGATAGGTATCCAGGCGCCGCGGAAATCTGCAACGCCGTCGATGAGGACTGCAACCCGGCGACGATCGGCAACAAGGACAGCGACTATGACGGCTTCATCGACGCCAACTGTTCCAATGGAGAATTGAGGGGCGAGGACTGCGACGATGGCCGGCGCCGCATCAACCCGAACGCTCAAGAGCTATGCAACGGGATCGACGACGACTGCTCCGGCACGCCCGATGACAATGACGCGCCCAAGGTCACGACCTGGCCGGACAATGACAGGGACGGCTATGGCAATCCGGCGGGGCCGATCGAGAATATTTGTCTGATCGGAAGTGTTCTCATCGGCCGCTCGTTGAACGATTATGATTGCAATGACACGGACCGCGCGCGTCATCCTGGCAGCAGGTGCCCGTGAAGCGCTAGCTAAAGCACGAGCAACTGATCGTCGCGCAGGATCTCGAGCGCGATCTCGGAGCGCACCCGGTCGACGGTCTGGTGCATCAGCAGCACGCCATTGACGAGATCGCGCAAGGCATCGAGATCGGCGACGCATACTTTCAGCAGATAATCGAAATCGCCGGTCACCGCATGGGCTTCGAGGATGCCGGGCGTCAGGCGCACGAGGTCGCGGAAGCGCCGGGCATTGCCGTCGGAATGACCTTTCAGCTTCACATGGACGAAGGCGGTGACGGCGAAGCCCAAAGCCTTGGCGTCGAGATCGGCGCGGTAGCGGCGGATGACGCCGGTCTGCTCCAGCGCCTGGCGCCGCCGCACCGCTTGCGACTCCGAAAGCCCCACCTCCTCGGCGAACTGGGTGCGGCTGGCGGCGCTGTTCTTCTGCAGGGAGTCCAGGATTTTTCGGTCAAATTCATCCATGTGACGCTCGTTTCCGTGCAAATAATAGGCAAGGAAGACCCATTATGCCTGAAAACGGCGGGGTTGGCGACCTATTATAAGGGCAACGCATCCGCAACCCGAGGATCAGCCATGGGCCCTTATCCGCACGACGCCCCTCCGCCCGAGATCAGCCAGGAGAATCCGGCCGGCACCGATGGTTTCGAATTCGTCGAATTCGCTCATCCCGAGCCGCAGAAGCTGCATGACCTGTTCACGAAATTCGGCTTCGCCCCTGTCGCCCGGCACAAGACCAAGCACATCACCGTCTACCGCCAGGGCGACATCAACTACATCCTCAATGCCGAGCCCAACTCCTTCGGCATGAATTTCGTCGCGAAGCATGGACCTTGCGCGCCGTCGATGGCTTGGCGCGTCGTCGATGCCGATCATGCCTTCCGCCATGCCGTGGCGCTGGGGGCGGAGCCCTATGAAGGCCAAGACAAGACGATCGATGCGCCCGCCATCAAGGGCATCGGCGGCAGCCTCCTCTATTTCATCGACCGCTATGGCGAGAAGGGCTCGCCCTATGATGGCGAGTTCCTGTGGCTCGGCGACAAGAACCCCAAGCCCGAAGGGATCGGCTTCTATTATCTCGACCATCTGACCCACAATGTCTTCCGCGGCAACATGGACAAGTGGTTCGGCTTCTATGCCAAGCTGTTCAACTTCCGCCAGATCCGCTTCTTCGACATCGAGGGCAAATATACCGGCCTGTTCTCGCGCGCGCTCAATTCGCCCTGCGGCAAGATCCGCATCCCGATCAACGAGAGCGCCGACGACAAGAGCCAGATCGAAGAGTATCTGCGCAAATACAAGGGCGAGGGCATCCAGCATATCGCCATCGCCACCGAGGACATCTATGCCGCGACCGATGCCTTGGCCGACAATGGCGTGAGATTCATGCCGCCGCCGCCCGACACTTATTATGCGAAGTGCCGGGATCGCGTGAAGGGCCATCAGGAGCCGATCGACAAGCTCATGAAGCATGGCGTCCTCATCGACGGCGAGGGCGTCGTCGATGGCGGCGAGACCAAGGTGCTGCTGCAGATATTCTCGAAGACCGTGATCGGTCCGATCTTCTTCGAATTCATCCAGCGGAAGGGCGATGACGGTTTCGGCGAGGGCAATTTCCGCGCTCTGTTCGAGAGCATCGAGGAGGACCAGGTGCGCCGCGGCGTGCTGGGTCCGTCCAAGGCGGCGTAGCCAGTAAGCTTGCAAAATCAGCTACTAAGTCCTATGGTAGTTAATATCACTACTATTGGACTTAACCAATGGAAGAAGCCGTTTCAGCTGCTGACGCCAACCGAAAGTTCTCTCTGATCCTTCGTCGTGTTCGGGAAGGACGAAGCTATGTCGTGACCAGTCACGGACAGCCTGTGGCGCGCATTGTTCCCGTCGGCAAAAACAAGGGAGTAGCAAAGAGCGCGCGGGAAGCGTTGTTGTCTCATCTCGAACGTCAGCCTCTTGTCAACGCCGGAAGCTGGACGCGCGACGAGCTCTACGAGGATGAGGGGTGAAGGTTGCCCTCGACACCAACATTCTCGTTTACGCAGAGCACGTCAACGACACGGAGAAGCGCAATTCTGCATTAGATCTGGTGCGCCGGCTTCCGCAGGAGGCAGTCGTCCTCCCCGTCCAGGTACTCGGCGAATTATTCAACGTTCTGGTACGAAAGGGGATAAGATCGCGCGCCGATGCTCGCACCGCCCTTCTTCGCTGGCGTGACACATTTGCGCTTGTCGAGACCTCGCCCGAGATCATGCTGACGGCAGCCGATCTGGCGACAGATCATCAAATGAGCATCTGGGACGCCATCGTTATGTCCGCTGCTTCACAGTCAGGTTGCCGGCTGCTTCTGTCGGAAGACCTGCATGACGGGTTCACCTGGGCCGGTGTGACGGTTGCCAACCCTTTTGCCGCGCCGCGTCACGCATTATTGGAGGCTCTGCTGAGCGAGCAACGATGAATAGGGCTGCCCGGCTGACTCAGGAGAAATGATCTCTGATCACAAAGGCGGCAGTCGCCGCTGCAGCGGCTGCGATTTGACGATCACGGTATTGGTCTCGGCCTTGTCGCCGATGCGGTCGACGATCTCGTCGAGCTCATCGATCGAGCGCACATGGAGCCTGGCGATGAGACAGTCATCGCCCGTCACCTTGTCGCATTCCGAGAATTGCGGAATCTCGCCGACCATCTGCTGCACCCGCAGGAAATGGCCGGGCCGGGGACGGATGCGCACGATCGCCTGCAGCGTATAGCCGAAGGCTTGTGGCTCCACCTCGATGGTGAAGGCGCGGATCACGCCGCGCTCCTCGAGCCGCTTCAGGCGTTCCGAGGCGCTGGGCGAGGACAGGTTCACCTGCGCCGCCAATTCCTTGAGAGAAATGCGGGCGTTTCCGGCAAGGATGCCGACGATCTGGCGGTCCACTTCATCAAGCATGAAACTACCCCATTTGGCCTTCATAAATTAGGATAATGCCATATCCAACCTTAGAATATCTATATAATTCCGCTTAGGAGGCGAATATAAATCCATCCAAAATGGGCACCGCTGACACCTTCTGACGGTGAAAGGTGCTAGAGCCTGCTTTTCAGGAGCTGATCTTGCAGAACGATGGAAACAGCGTGGTAGCCGGAGCCGGCGCCTCGCAGACAGGTCTTGCCGCGATCATGGCGGTCGCCGCCATGATCACCGTGCAGGTCGGCGCGGCCGTGGCCCATCCGACGATGGCCGCCTATGGCCCCTTTGCCACCACCTGGGGAAGGCTCGCCTGGGCGGCGATCATCCTGTGCCTGGTGGTGCGCCCCGATATCCGCCGCTATCGACGCGAGGATCTCCTGCTCGCTTTGGCAATGGGCGCTACCATCGCGGTGATGACGCTCGCTTTCTTCGTCGCGATCATGCGCGTGCCGCTCGGCCTCGTCGTCGCCATCGAGTTCTTGGGTCCGCTCGGCGTCGCGGCCCTTGGCTTTGCGAGGAGCTGGCGTCTCGTCTGGTTGCTGCTCGCCATTGCCGGCGTGCTTCTCCTGTCGCTGAATTGGGAGGGCTGGACCATCGATGTCCTGGGCTTCGGCTTCGCGCTCCTCGCCGGCGTGGGCTGGGGCATCTACATCCTCTTGAACAAGCGGATCGGCAAGGTCTTCAAGAAGCTGGACGGTCTCGCGATTTCACTCGCCGCCGCCGCGCTGATCGCCACCCCTTTCGGCCTCTACGATACCGGCTTCACGCTGCCGATGGGCCTTGCCGCTGAAACGGTCGGTCTCGCCATCCTGACGCCGCTTTTGCCTTATGTGCTCGAGATGATGGCCTTGCGCCGCCTGTCATCGGCGAGCTTCGGCATACTGATGAGCGCCGAGCCCGGCGTCGGCGCGCTCGCCGGCTTCCTGATCCTGCACGAGCCGCTCAGCCTGCAGCAGATCGCCGGCATCGCCTTTGTCATCGCCGCCGGCGCGGGCGCGGTGATGAGCGCGCGGGAGTAGGATACCCTCTTGTATCTGGAAGCTGTCGTCGAATCCTGTTCAAGGATCGACGTAGCGAGGGGCCTGGCGGCCGCCAGGCCCCTCGCTCGGCGATGTCGCCCGTCCACCCTCCGGCTACAACCGTCGGGGAGCTTGGGATCTTCGCTGTTCTCACGCACAACCGAACAGTCGCTG
>QORU01000023.1 GCA_003574785.1 Taklimakanibacter deserti
TGCCACGCGCTACGAAAAGACCGACAGATGCTTTGCTGGCTTCATCAATATCGTCGCAGCCTTCCTCGCATCCAGTGATTGTAAACAAGCCTTAGCACGGGCCCGCAATCTCAGCCCGAAAGTTTCAGCGCATACCCGCGAGCACCTGGCGGATCGATTTCGCCATCTTGTCGACGATCTCGCCCAACTCGTCCGCCGAGGCGTTATAGGGTGGCGCGAGGATGACGCAATCGCCGGCGATGCCATCGGCATTGCCGCCGACGGGATAGCAAATGAGTCCGTTTTCAAGGGCTTGCTGGCGGATGCGCAGATAGAGCTTGAGCTCGGCGGGGAACGGCGTCTTGGTCTTGCGGTCCTTGACCAGTTCGATCGCCTGGAAGAAGCCGCGGCCGCGGATGTCGCCCACCGCCTCGATGTCGGAGGTTGCGTCCGCCATCATCTTCACGAGCTTCGGGCCCCATTCCATCACCCGCTCGACCAGTTTTTCGCGCGTGACGATCTTCTGGACGGCGACGCCCGCCGCGCAGCAAGCCGTGTGACCGGTGAAAGTGTGGCCGGTCTGCGGCCCGCCATGGACGGGGGCGAAGGCTTGGGCGAGCTTCGTTGAATAGACGGCAGCACCCAGCGGCAGATAACCCGCCGCCAGGCCCTTGGCGACCGACATGATATCGGGCTCGACACCGTCATGGGCGAGCGCCCGCCAGGGGCCGCAGCGGCCGGCGCCCGACATGACCTCATCCGCGATGAGGAGCACGCCATGCCGGTCGCAGATCTCGCGCACGCGCTTGGCATAGCCCGGAGGGGCCGGGACGCAGCCACCGGCGGCGCCGACGACCGGCTCGAAGATGAAGGCCGCGACATTCTGAGCGCCGAGCCGCAGGATCTCGTCCTCGAGTTCCTTGGCGCAGGCCTCGGCGGTGGTTTCGGGCGTGGCGCCCGCCGGCGGGCGATAGACATTGGCGGGCGAGAGCAGCGAGGAGGGAACGAGAGCGCCCTCAAAGGCCGCACGCCTTTCGAGGAAACCGGAGACGGAGAGCGCGCCTATGGTATTGCCGTGCCAGGACCGTTCGCGTGCGATGAAGCGCCGGCGGCTCATCTCGCCCTTTGCGGCATGATATTGGAGCGCCAGCTTGAGGCAGCTTTCGACCGCCTCCGACCCGCCGGTGACGAACACCATGTGCTTGAGGCTGCCGCCGCAGTTCTTCGCGACGATCTCGGTCAGCTCCTCCAGCGCGTCGGTGGTGAAATTGTAGCGATAGCCATGGGCGATGCGCGAAAGCTGGTCGGCGATGGCGGCATTGACCTCTTCATTGCCATGGCCGATGCAATAGACGGCAGGCCCGCTCGAGCCATCGATATACTGCTTGCCCTGGGCGTCGTGGATATAGCTGCCCTTGGCCCATTTGGCCTTGGGAAGATTGGCCCCGGCCGTCGTGATGCTCTGGGGAAGTGGCTGCTTGGTCATGCGGAAATCCGTGATCTGGCGTCATCGCCGAGACTGAGCTACTAGCAGAGCCCTCACCATCAGGGCAAATCATGATCACGGTTTTCGACGACATACAACGTCTGCACAATCCGCCGAGCTTCATCGTCGCCGGCAAGCCCAAGCCCCTGCCGGAGCGGCCCGAGCGCATCGACATGCTGCTCGAGGGGGTGAAGCGCTCAGGCGGCACCATCGTTGCGCCGCCGGCGATCGGCAACGAGACATTGTCGCTCGTCCACGATGCGCGCTATCTCGCTTTCATGGATACGCTGTGGGAGCGCTGGCAGCGTCTGCCCGACGCCGCCGACTATCCGCTGCCCAACATCCACGCGCTCGGCCGCCCCAGCCTGGCGCCGGTCGGCTATCCCGATTCGGTGGTCGGCCAATGCGGCTATCACCTGGGCGACGGCTCCTGCCCGATCATGGACAAGACCTGGGAAGCCGCTCGGGCGAGTGCCGCGAGTGCGGCCCATGCCGCGTCCCTGATGCTCGAGGGTGAGCGCATGGTCTATGCGCTTTGCCGTCCGCCCGGCCATCATGCCGCCTCCGACGTGGCGGCGGGCTTCTGCTATGTCAATAATTCGGGGCTTGCCGCGGAGATCCTCACCCGGGCGGGTAAGCGGGTGGCGATCCTCGATATCGACGTCCATCACGGCAACGGCACGGAGGCGATCTTCTATGACCGCGCCGACATCCTCACCGTCTCGCTGCATGCCGACACGAAGCGCTTCTATCCGTTCTTCTGGGGCTATCCGCAGGAGACCGGGAGAGGCGAGGGCGAAGGCTTCAACCTCAATTTGCCGCTGCCGCGCGGCACGAAGATCGACGACTACCGTGCGGCCCTCGCCGAAGCGTTCAAGCGCATCGCGGCATTCCGGCCGACCCTGCTCCTGATCGCCGCGGGGCTCGATATCTCGATCGACGATCCCTTCCAGGGCTTTGCCATCACGACTGCGGATTTCGCGACTATCGGCCGTGACATCGCCGCCTTGAAATTGCCGATGCTGGTGGTGCAGGAGGGCGGCTATCCCTCTGCGAGCCTCGGCGCCAATCTCGCTTCGCTGCTTGAAGGCTTGCGGTCATGACGCTCACCATCCGGCCGATGCGTGACGGCGATGCGCCGCAGGTGGTCGCGATGGTGCGGGGGCTCGCGCGCGACACCGGCGCCGATATCGTTCCCAAGCTCACGCCCGAAAGCCTCATCGGCAATAGCGATCTGATCGACGTCACCATTGCCGAGGACGAGAAGGGGCTGCTCGGCGCCTGCCTGACGCTTCTCACCTATTCGACCTGGCGCGACGCCAAGGGCCTCTATGTGGTCGATCTCTTCGTCGATCCCCGGGCCCGCAATGGCGGCATCGGGGTGAAGCTCCTGCGCGAGGCGGCACGCCGCGGCCGCGCCAAGGGCGCTCGCTTCATCAAGCTCGAAGTCGATCGCACCAATGGGGTGCCGAGCGCTTCTACGAGCGCCTGGGTTTCGTTCTGAACGACAAGGACCGCCTGTTCGTGCTCGAAGACGAGAAGGTGACGGCATTCCTGAAAGGAAGCGATTGAAAATACCTCTCCCCGCTACGCGGGGAGAGGGTTACTTACTACGCTGTCTGGCGCGCTGTTTCGATCTCGCCAGCCGGGATCATTCGACCGGCCGCTGAGATCACACCTTCTGCTTCCTTCAGCGCTCCCGCTTCAAGTTCGAGGCCGAGAAAGCGCTCGAGCTCGACAGGGCCGGGCAGGCTCAAGCCTTCGACGCTTGCGCGCGTGAAGCCGAACCGGCCGTAATAAGGCGCATCACCCACCAGCAGCACGGCCTTGTGGCCGAGCTTCCTGGCTTCCTCGAGCGCATGGCGCATCAGCTTGGCGCCGATGCCGCGCTTCTGATAGGCGCAGTCGACGGCGAGCGGGCCCAAGAGCAAAGCCGGGCCGGCGGAGCCTGCGGTGATGTTCCACAGGCGTAGCGTGCCGATGAGGCGGCCCTTGCGGTTGCGCGCCGCAAAAGCGAGGCCATCCGCCGGCAGGCGGCCGTCGCGCAGGCGCTCGGATGTCTTGCGCCGGCGCTCGGCCTTGCCGAAGGCGCGGTCGAGCAGGACTTCGCGGGCCGGAAGATCGGCTGCAATTTCGGGCGTGATGGTGACCATTATGGCCTCCATTTCGCCTCCGGCGCCTGCCTTTCGGGCAGGCGCCTCGGGTCTCAAGGGTGAGTGGAGGGGTTAGATGATGTAGGTCTCGAGCGGCGGGAAGCCGTTGAAGGCGACCGTCGAATAGGTCGTCGTATAGGCGCCCGTATTGTCGATCAGCACCTCGTCACCGACCGTCAAGGTGAGCGGCAGGTCGTAGGGCGTCTTCTCATAGAGCACATCGGCGCTGTCGCAAGTGGGCCCGGCAATGATGCAGGGACCCATGGCGTCGCCGTCGCGCGCAGAGAGGATCGGGTAGCGGATCGCCTCTTCCATCGTCTCGGCGAGACCGCCGAACTTGCCGATGTCGAGATAGACCCAGCGGGTCTTGTCCTTGGCATGCTTCTTCGACACCAGCACGACCTCGGCCTTGATCACGCCGGCATTGCCGACCATGCCGCGGCCCGGCTCGATGATCGTCTCCGGGATGGCATTGCCGAAATGCTTGGCGAGCGACTGCTCGATGCCCTGGGCATAGGCGCCGACCGCCGGCACCTCTTTCAGGTAACGGGTCGGGAAGCCGCCGCCGAGATTGACCATCGACAGCGTGATGCCGCGCTCGGCGAGCGTGCGGAAGATCTGCGCCGACTGCGCCAAGGCGGAATCCCAGCCTTCGGTCTTCGTCTGCTGCGAGCCGACATGGAAGGAGACGCCATAGGCATTGAGGCCGAGCTTATGGGCGCGGTCGAGCACGTCGATCGCCATCTCGGCCGAGCAGCCGAATTTGCGCGACAACGGCCAGTCGGCGCCGTCGCCATCGGTCAGGATGCGGCAGAAGACGCGCGCGGCCGGAGCAGCGCGGGCGACCTTCTCGACTTCCTCGATGGAATCGACGGCATAGAGCGAAACGCCGAGCTGATGGGCGCGCGCGACATCGCGCTCCTTCTTGATCGTGTTGCCGAAGGAGATGCGCTCAGGCGTGGCGCCGGCGGCAAGCGCCATTTCGATTTCGGGCACCGAAGCCGTATCGAAGCACGAGCCGAGGTCGGCCAAGAGCGACAGAACTTGCGGCGCCGGATTGGCCTTCACCGCATAGAAAATGCGGGTGGCCGGCATGGCGCGGGCGAAGCGGAGATAATTGTCACGGATGACCTCGAGATCGACGACGAGGCAGGGGCCTTCGGGTCGTCGGTCGGCGAGAAAGTCGATCATGCGTTGTGTAGCCATAGGCGTAACTCCCCATCAGGGCGCAGTGGATGGCCTTTGAGGTGCGATGGCGCGTCCCGCGATGGAGACGGGAACGGGCCGGCCGCCTTTCGGGCCGTCGAGTGCGATGATTGTCCGGGCGCAAGCGCCTCGCATTCATCGCGGTTTGTCTGCCTTGGTTTGGAGGGTTATCCCGTCCGCACTTCTGGCAAGGAAAGTGGTGCCTCTTTAGTAACGCTGACTGTTGGACCAGTCAGTCCGAGACCAAAAAAGCCCGCACCGTCGTTGCTTCAAGGCGTCCGCGGTCTTCTTCCTGACCGCTAGGGATCATGTCCCTAGTACCGTCCCGGAGACCTTCTTGAGGATCCGGGGGACGCCCACAGGCACGTGCGACTTTGGGCAACCGCGATATGATAGATTCCGCCGTCGCATTCAAGAAAAAAATTGCCCCAAACCCAAAAATTCACATGGGCCTTCAAAGGGTTCTTTATGGAGTCTTAATGTTGGCGCTGCGATGCGGCGCGGAGTGTGGCAGCTCTGTGTTCAGGCGGCGTCGCAGCCGGCGGAATCGCAGCCCGCTTCGGGCCTCAGGCTGCCGCCGATGGCGCCGAGCAGCCGCACCAGCTGCTCGAGCTCGCGCTCCTGGAGGCGTGGCGCCACGTGCTCTTCGACCGCGTCGCGCAAAGTCGGCCACATGCGCTTCTGCAAAGCGCGGCCCTCCGGGGTCAGCGCGATCATCTGGCCGCGCCCGTCGCCGGGGCAGGCGGTGCGCTCGATGAGGCCCGCTTCTTCCATCCGGTCGAGCAGGCGCGAGAGATTGTACTGGGCGACGAGCAGCTCCTTCTCGAGCTCGACGGGCCTGAGCTTGCGGCCGCCTTCGCGCGAGAGTTCGAGCAGCACGTCATACCAGGCGATCGGCGGGAACCCTTTGGCCTTCGCCGTCGCCTCGACATTGCGCACGATCTTGTCGCGGGCGCGGATGAGCCTCACCCAGACCTGCAGGACCTTGTCGATACGCTTCTCTTCGGCCATCGCCGCCATCCTGATGATTCATGCAACTACATCTAACTTGACAATAAGATGCATCTGCATTAATGTCAATGCACTTGCATCAACCTGAGTCCCATAGGAGACTAGCATGAAGCTTTATTATTCGCCCGGTGCCTGTTCGCTGGCCCCTCATATCGTGGCGCGCGAGGCGGGCATCCCCCTCGATCTCGAGAAGGTCGATCTCGCGAACCACAAGCTCGCCGACGGCACCGACTATTATGGTGTCAATCCGCGCGGCTATGTGCCGGCCATCCGCATCAAGGATGGTGAGCCGGTCCTCACCGAAGCCAATATCGTGGTGCAGTATCTCGCCGACCAGAAGCCCGATGCGGGCCTGATGCCGAAGGCGGGGACGCCGGAGCGCTACCGCGCCCAGCAGTGGCTGGCTTTCGTCGCGACCGAACTCCACAAGAACTTCTCCTGGCTCTGGTACAAGGACACGCCGGCCGAGACCAAGACCGCGGTCAAGGACAAGCTCGAGAAGCGCTTCGCCGAGCTCGACAGCCACTTCAAGAGCAACGACTTCCTTCTCGGCAAGACCTTCTCCGCGGCCGACGCCTATGCCTTCACCATCATCAACTGGGTGAATTTCCTCGGCCTGAACATCAAGAGCTTCCCCAATCTGCAGGCCTTCATGGATCGGGTCGCCGCCCGTCCCAAGGTCCAGGAAGCGCTCAAGGCCGAAGGTCTCATCGCCGCCTGACGGCAAGGAGGATTGCCATGACCAAGCTGACCCTCATCAGCCATGTTCTGTGCCCCTATGTGCAGCGGGCGGTGATCGCGCTCAAGGAGAAGGGTGTCGATTTCGAAAGGATCGACATCGATCTCGGCGACAAGCCGGACTGGTTCCTGAAGATTTCTCCCCTGGGCAAGGTTCCGGTGCTGAAGGTCGGCGATGACGTAATCTTCGAATCGGCGGTCATTGCCGAGTTCCTCGAGGATACGGTGTCGCCGCCGCTCCATCCGGCGGATCACGTCAGGCGCGCCGATCACCGCGGCTGGATCGAATTCGCAGGCGTCGTGCTCGCCGACATCTGGGGCTTCTACACCGCGCCCGACGGGCAGACCTTCGAGAAGAAGCGCCAGGAACTCGCCCAGCGCTTCGAGCGGCTGGAAGAGCGGCTGAAGGCCGATCCGTGGTTCGACGGTGAAACCTTCCACCTGGTCGATGCGGCCTTCGGACCGGTCTTCCGCTATTTCGACGTCTTCGATGCGATCGATGATTTCGGCATCCTCAAGGGCAAGCCCAGGATCGGGCGCTGGCGCAAGGCGCTGAAGGAGCGTCCTTCGGTCAAGACCGCGGTGGTGCGTGACTATCCGGAGCGGCTCAAGGACTTCATCGTGAAGCGCAACTCCTATATGTCGGGTCTCATTGCCGAGACGGTGTGAAGAGAAGACGGCCGCCATGTGGCGGCCGTCCGCTTCAGAGTCACATGTAAGCGCGGACCGCCGCGCCGATCACGTTGAGGATGATGTGGCCGGCGGTGATCGAGGTGATCTCGTTCACGTCGCGGGACGGGGTGATCTCGACGAGGTCCATGCCGACGAGGCGGCCCTTGCGGGTCAGGCCCTTGATGAGCTCGATCGTCTCGGCATAGGTGACGCCGCCCGGCTGCGGGCCGTTGACCGCCGGCATGACGGAGGGATCGAGGCCGTCGGCATCGATCGAGAGATAGTAGCGTCCGCCATCCGGGATCTGGGCGAGGATCGCTTCCATCCCGCGCTTGTGCAGCTCATAGACGGTGATGATGTTGGCGCCATATTTGCGGGCCGCCTCGACTTCCTCGGTGCGGGCACTGCCCTGGCCCCTGATGCCGATCTGGAAGATCTTGTCGATATGCTTCATCTCGGAAGCGCGCCTTATGGTGCTCGAATAGCCTTCGCGTGCCCCATTCACCTCGTCGCGCCAGTCGAGATGGGCGTCGAGATGGACGAGCGTGATCGGGCCTTCGCCATCGAGCGCGCGGAAGATCGGGATCGGGATGCCGTGGTCGCCGCCAATGGTGATGGGCAGCGCCTTGGCCTTGAGGATCTTGCGGATGGCGGTCTCGGCGAGCTTGTAGTGATTGCCGAGATTGCGCGGATCGCCCGGCACGTCGCCGACATCGACGACCTTGATGTTCTTGCCGTCGAAGACCGGGCCGCCGATGTCGAAATCCCAGCGGTCGAGATTCTGGCTGATGCGCTGCGAGGCCCGGCGCACCGCGGTCGGCGCGTTGGTCTGGTCGTTGATCGTCTCGTCCATTGCATAGGGGTCGCCATAGGGCATGCCGATAACGGCGAAATGCGCATCGAGCTTGTCGAGGTCGCCCGCGAAGGGGAAGTTCATGAAGGTCGTGTAGACGCTGCGCGGCGCCACGGTCGGGTTGGGCATGGTTGTCTCCTTTTTTGGGTGATTAACTGCTTCGGGTCGGGACGCGGGCGAGGCCCATCTGCGGCTGCAGGACTTTCTCGAGCCAGGCCGCGAATTGGGCGAGGAGGGCGTTGAGGCCCCAATAGATGAGCGCGATGAGGGTGAAGACTTCGACCGGCGCGAAGGTGCGCCCGATCACGTCCTGCGACATGTAGGTGAGCTCGCCGACGGTGATGATCGAGAGCGCGGCCGATTCCTTGATCAGCGTGATGGTGAGATTGGTGGCGGCCGGCAGCACATAGCCGATCACTTGCGGGAAGAGCACCTTCCAGAAGGTCTGGCCGTAAGAAAGGCCGAGCGCGCGCGCCGCCTCCCCTTGGCCGGGCGGGATGGAGAGGATGCCGCCCCTCACGATCTCGGAGAAATAGGCCGCCGCATAGGAGGAGAGCGCGATGATGCCGGCCGTCATCGGCGAAAGCCTGATGCCGGCGAAGGGCAGCGCGAAGAACAGCAGGAAGACCTGCACCAGGAAAGGGATGTTGCGGATGAGCTCGATATAGGTGAGCGCGATCGTGTTGAGGATGGGCCCGGCCCTGAGCCTGATGAGCGCGATGAGGGATCCGAGCGCGAAGCCCAAGGGCAGCGAGATGGCGCAGATGAGCACCGTCTTGGCGAGCCCCAGCGCGAAATACTGCCAGTTGTCGGTGAGGATGCTGAGATCGAAGCTCATGACCTTTGCACCCGGTTGCGTTTCTCGAGCTGGCGCGCCAGCGTGCTCAGCACGAACAGCATGACGAAATAGAGCGCGGCGGCGATGATGAAGGCTTCGACCGGGCGGTAGGTGGTGTTCATGATGTTCTGCGCGGTGCGCGTCAGGTCGACCACGGTGATGACCGACAGGAGCGTCGAAGCCTTGACCAGCAGCGTGAACTCATTGACGAGTGGCGGCAGGATGAAGCGGATGACCTGCGGCAGGATGACCTTGAACCAGGTGACGAAGCGCGGCAGGCCGAGCGCATCCGCTGCCTCATATTGTCCGTGCGACACCCGAGTCAGCCCGCCGCGGATGATCTCGGCGGCGAAGGCGCCGCTATTGAGGCTGAGCGCCAGGACGCCCGCGGTGAACGGCCTGAGATCGATGCCGGTCAAGCCCGGCAGCGCGTAATAGACGAGGAAGATTTGCACGAGGAGCGGGGTCCCACGCACGAAGCTGATATAGAGGCGGGCGAAAAAGCGCACGGGCTTCCATTTGGCTTCGCGCATGAAGAAGAGGAGGAGCCCGACCGCCAGGCCGAAGATGGCGCCCAGCAGCGACACGAAGAGGGTTACGCCCGCTCCGAGGAGGAACTGGTCGAACTGCGCAAGGGTTTTGCCGAAATGGAGCATCGCGGGCAGGCGAGACCCCCGCCCCGCCGGAGCGGTACGGAGTCTCAAAAGCTTGAAGTTCAGAATGCGCCGGCGGGCAGATAGCCCTCCTTGGGCGTCTGCATCTCGAAGCCGAACCACTTCATCTGCAGCTCCTTGAGCTTGCCGGCGTCATTGAGCTCATCGATCTTCGCGTTGATATAGTCGCGCACATCGAGATTGTCGGGCCGGGTCACCCAGGACAGATAGGAGCTGTCGCCGATTTTCGCCGCCACCTGATAGGTGTCGGGCACGTTCTTCATCAGCACCGCGGCGGAAGGCGAGGCGATGACGATGGCATCGACCTGGCTCGAGGCGAGCGCCAAATGGGTTTCGGGGAAAGCGGTGAACAGCTTCAATTCGGCATAACCGCCGCCCTTCGCCTTGAGCTCGGCATTGTGCTTGTCGAGGATGGGCTGCACCGAGGAGGCGAGCTGGGTTGCGACCACGAGGCCGTTGAGGTCGTCCGGGCTCTTCACCCGGTCGTCGCCCTTGCGCACCACGATGACATTGTCGAAGGAACCGGTCGGGCGCGTATAGGCGTATTTCTTGGCGCGCTCCTCGTTGATGCCGACCGAGGTCGCGACGAAATCGAATTTTTTGGCGAGGAGGCCCGGCAGGATGCCCTGGAAGGGCAGGTTGAGCTGCTCCATCTGCACGCCCAGCCCTTCGACGACGACGCTCAATATATCCATATTGTAGCCGACGATCTTGCCGTCGACGACATATTCGAAGGGTTCGAACGCGGCCTCCGTCGCCACCACCACCTTGCCGCGCGATTTGATGTCATCAAGAAGGCCCGCCGCGATGGCGCGCCCGGCACTGAGCGTGAGGAGGGCGGCGGCACTGCCGATAGCGAAATTGCGGCGCGTCAGCGCCGTCGTGATCTTGGACATTTTCGAACTCCCTGTTTGTTTTATGAGAGGCACGTCAAATCGCGGGCTGTCAGACCTCCGTCCGCCGTCCGTGATGCTTGTAGACACGTCCGATGATGAAGCTTTCGGTGTTCTTGATTCCTTCGACGGGGCGCAGCTCGTCCATGAGGAATTTGAACAAGTGATCCGTCGAGGGCGCTCTGATCTCGGCGATGAGGTGATAGGGCGCGGTCATTCCGTAGACGCTTTCGACGAACTCGTAGGCCGCGAGGCGGCGCGCCACGTCATCGACGTGCAATCTTTCGATGATGAAGCCGACAATGGCAGTGACGCCTGATCCCCGCATCGGATCGCTGACGAGCTGCACATGGATCGACTTGTCGCTGAGCAGGTGCTGCAGCTTCCGGCGAACAGTGGCCTCGGCCACGCCGATCTCATTCGCCATCTGGACCGTGGACATCCGGCCATCGATCTGCAGGCGCTGGGCGATGCCGCGCTCGGTCTCGTCGAAATCGTCGAAGGTGGCGGAAAACATAATTTATATCGCCAGTTTTGGACGGATATGAACAAGAATTAGTGATTTATCATCGGAAAACATAAAAGTCTAGCCTGCTGTTGACAGCCTGCCGGCCTCAGCGCAAGGACGTGAGCATGAAAGTCGATGGCAAGCCCTACCGGACGATCTGGCTCAATCCCGACGGCTGGTCGGTGGAGATCATCGATCAGACGAAATTCCCGCATCGTTTCGAGACGGTGACGCTGCGCTCGAGCGAGGATGCCGCCCACGCCATCAAGGACATGCTGGTCCGGGGCGCGCCGCTCATCGGCGCCACCGCCGCCTATGGCATGGCGCTTCAGGCACGCGTCGATCCTTCCGACGAGGCGCTGTCGAAGGCCTATGAGCGCCTGCATGCGACGCGGCCGACTGCCATCAATCTCAAATGGGCGCTCGATGAGATGATCAAGGCGTTGCGGAACTTTCCGCCCGGCGAAAGGACAGCGCGGGCCTACAAGCGCGCCGCCGAGATCTGCGAGGAGGATGTCGCGATCAACCAGGCGATCGGCCGCCACGGCCTCGCTTTGATCAAGGAGATCGCCGCTAGGAAGAAGCCGGGCGAGCCTGTCAATGTGCTGACCCATTGCAATGCCGGCTGGCTCGCCACTGTCGACTGGGGCACCGCGACCGCGCCCATTTATATGGCGCATGACGGCGGCATCCCCATCCATGTCTGGGTGGACGAGACGCGCCCGCGCAACCAGGGCGCCTCGCTCACCGCCTGGGAACTCGGCCATCACGGCGTCAGGCACACGGTGATCCCCGACAATACCGGCGGCCATCTGATGCAGCACGGGCTTGTCGATCTGTGCATCGTCGGCACCGACCGCACCACCGCAGCGGGTGATGTGTGCAACAAGATCGGCACCTATCTCAAGGCGCTCGCCGCCCGTGACAACGACGTGCCCTTCTATGTGGCGCTGCCGTCGCCCACCATCGACTTCACCATCGATGACGGTCTGAAGCAGATCCCGATCGAGCAGCGTTCGGGAGATGAGGTGACGAAGCTCACCGGCGTCACCAAGGACGGGCGCATCGAGACGGTCGAGATCGTGGCGCCGGGATCGCCGGTGGCGAATTACGCTTTCGACGTCACGCCGGCGAAATATGTCACCGGCCTCATCACCGAGCGTGGTGTCGTAAGGGCAGATAAGGCCGCCATCGCAGCAGCCTTTCCGGATCGCGCTTAAATACCATCAATCTGCGACGAACGACTAATCCGTTCCTGGGTTGCCAGCCGGTGCGGGCAGGCTCATATTTTCGGCTCGCTACGAAAAGGCGCGCGTGTCATCCACCTGCCAAATGACACGCCAATAAGAAACCGATCACTACAGTGAGATGGGAGCGAAATTCATGAAACGACGTTCTGTACTTGCCGTCGCCGCATTGGCCCTGACCCTTGGCGCGACCGCGCCGGCCTTTGCCAAGACTCAGGTCACCTGGTGGCATGCCATGACCGGCGCCAATAACGAGGTGGTGGAGAAGATCGCCAAGGACTTCAATGCCAGCCAGCAGGATTACGAGCTCGTTCCCGTCTTCAAGGGCACTTATCCGGAAACGCTCAATGCCGGCATTGCCGCTTTCCGCGCCGGCCAGCCGCCCGACATCATCCAGGTCTTCGATGTCGGCACCGGCGTGATGATGAATGCCGAGGGTGCCATCAAGCCCGCGGCCGAAGTGCTTACCGAAGCCGGCATGGCTTTCGACAAGAGCCAGTATCTGCCGGGCATCGTGGCTTACTATTCGCGCCCCGACGGCACGATGCTGTCCTTCCCTTATAATTCGTCATCGCCGATCCTCTATTTCAACAAGGACATCTTCCAGAAGGCGGGGCTCGACGCCGCCAATCCGCCCAAGACCTGGAACGAGGTCTGGGACGCGGCCAAGAAGATCAAGGCGAGCGCTGCAGCGCCTTGCGGCTATACCTCGACCTGGCTCACCTGGATCCATCTCGAGAATTTCGCCGCCTGGAACAACACGCCCTATGCCACCAAGGAGAACGGCCTCGCCGGCCAGGATGCCGAGTTGCAGATCGCAACACCGCTCTTCGTCAATCACTTCCAGGCTTTGGCCGATCTCGCCAAGGATGGCACCTTCAAATATGGCGGGCGAACGTCCGAAGCGAAGCAGATCTTCCTCGCCGGCGAATGCGGGATCTTCACCGAATCCTCCGGCGGCCTCGGCGACATCGTCAAATCCGGCATGAATTACGGTATCGGTCAGTTGCCTTACGATTCCGATGCCGCCGGTGCGCCGCAGAATACGATCCCGGGTGGGGCGAGCCTCTGGGTCTTCGGCGGCAAGTCGGCGGAGCAATATAAGGGCGTTGCCGCCTTCTTCGGCTATCTGTCGCAGACCGATGTGCAGACCTATCTGCACCAGAAGTCGGGCTATCTGCCGGTGACGCTCAAGGCCTATGAAGAGACGAAGAAGTCGGGCTTCTATGAGAAGAACCCGGGGCGCGAGACGCCGATCACCCAGATGATGGGCAAGGAGCCGACCGCCAATTCGAAAGGCGTGCGCCTCATCAACCTGCCGCAGGTGCGTGACATCGAGAACGAGGAGTTCGAGAAGATGCTGGCGGGCGAGCAGACCGCGCAACAGGCGCTCGACAATGCCGTCAAGCGCGGCAATGAGGCGATCAAGCAGGCGCTCGGCAATTAATTGAAGGTCAGGGCCGTCCCGCTCACGCGCAGGGCAGCCCGTCTTCATTCATGATCCGGGCGACCTTTCCGCACAAGCTGCTTCCCTATCTGCTGCTGGCGCCGCAGCTCGCGATCACGCTGGTGTTCTTCTACTGGCCGGCGGGCCAGGCGCTCAAGCAATCGATGCTGCGCGAGGATGCTTTCGGGCTCAAGACTGAGTTTGTCGGACTGTCCAATTTCAAGCGCGTCCTTGCCGATCCAGCTTATCTCAATTCGATCGGCGTGACCGTGATCTTCTCGGTCGCGACCGCGCTCATCTCGATGGCGGTGGCGCTTCTCCTCGCCGTCAAGGCGGAAAAGATCGTGCGCGGCAAGACCTTCTACCGCACACTCATGATCTGGCCCTATGCCATCGCACCCGCGATCGCCGGCATGATCTGGCTTTTCCTGTTCAACCCGTCCTTCGGCACGCTGGCCTGGCCGCTGCGCATGTTGGGGATCAGCTGGGACCCGCTGCTCAACGGTCCGCAGGCCATGGCCATGATCGTGATGGCGGCATCCTGGAAGCAGATCAGCTACAATTTCCTGTTCTTTGTCGCAGGGTTGCAGGCGATCCCTCGGACGCTGATCGAGGCCGCGGCCATCGATGGCGCAACGGAGCAAAAGCGCTTCTGGACCATCATCTTCCCGCTCTTGGCACCGACTACCTTCTTCCTGCTCGTCGTCAACACCGTCTATGCGCTCTTTGACACTTTCGGCATCATCCATGCGGTGACCGGCGGCGGACCCGGCAAGGCCACGGAGACGCTGGTCTACAAGGTCTACAATGACGGCTTCGTCAATCTGATCCTGGGAAGTTCCGCCGCCCAGTCCGTCATCTTGATGGCGATCGTGATCGCGCTCACCGCGATCCAGTTCCGCTACATCGAAAGGCGGGTGCATTATGGGTAGGTCTTTGACCCTCGCCCCGCAAGCGAAGCGCAGCGGGGAGAGGGAAGGGGCCCGACGCGAAGCGTCGGGAAGGGTGAGGGGCCACTGGCTGACAAGTGCCCCTCACCCTCCCATTGCTTCGCAATGGGGCCCTCCCTCTCCCCGCTCGCGCGGGGCGAGGGCAAAAAGGATGTCGCCATGATCGCCTCGTTGCGCAGCCGCCTCGTCGCGCATTTGTGGCTGATCCTCGGCTTGATCGTTGTGGCATTTCCGATCTATTACGTCTTTGTCGCCTCGACGCATCCGCTCGAGACCATCTTGCGGCCGCCTTTGCCGCTTCTGCCCGGCGACCGGTTCGTCGCCAATTACGGCGAGGCTCTGTTCGGCGGCGTCGGCCGCATCGGCGGTGTCGGCGTCGGCACGCTGCTCCTCAACACCACCATCGTGGCGCTCGGCATCGCCATCGGCAAAATCGTCATCTCCATCATGTCGTCCTATGCCATCGTGTTCTTCCGCTTTCCGCTGCGCATGGCGTTCTTCTGGATCATCTTCATCACCCTGATGCTGCCGGTCGAGGTCCGGATCCTCCCCACCTACAAGGTGATGGTCGACCTCCATCTCATCGACACCTATGCCGGGCTCATCGTGCCGCTCATCGCGTCGGCGACCGCGACCTTGCTGTTCCGGCAGTTCTTCATGACCATTCCCAATGAGCTCCTGGAGGCGGCGCGCATCGACGGCGCCGGGCCCTGGCGCTTCTTCAAGGATATCCTGCTGCCGCTGTCGGCCACCAACATTGCGGCCCTCTTCGTCATTCTCTTCATCTATGGCTGGACGCAATATCTCTGGCCGCTGCTGATGACCAATTCCAACTCCATGAACACCATCGTCATTGCGCTGCGCAAGATGATCTCCTTCGCCGATGCCGACACGCAATGGCATCTGGTGATGGTCACCTGCATCCTGGCGATCCTGCCCCCTATCCTGGTGGTGGTGTTGATGCAGCGCTGGTTCGTCAAGGGCCTGGTCGAGAGCGAGAAGTAGAGCATGGCCACGATCGCATTGAAGGACGTGAGGAAGAGCTACGGCAAGAGCCCGGTCATCCACGGCATTTCGCTCGCCATTGCCGACGGCGAATTCATCGTCATCGTCGGTCCGTCGGGCTGCGGTAAGTCCACGCTCTTGCGCATGGTGGCGGGCCTCGAGGAGATCACTGAAGGCACGATCGAGATCGCCGGGCGCGTCGTCAACAAGCTCGAGCCGCGCGAGCGCGATATCGCCATGGTGTTCCAGAACTACGCGCTCTATCCGCATATGAGCGTCTTCGACAACATGGCCTACGGGCTCAAGATCGCCGGCAAGAGCAAGGCCGAGATCGCCGAGCGGGTCGGCAAAGCGGCGAGCATGCTGGAGCTCAGCAGCTTCCTCGACCGCAAGCCCCGGGCCCTGTCGGGCGGCCAAAGGCAGCGCGTCGCCATGGGGCGCGCTTTGGTGCGAGATCCGGCGGCCTTCCTGTTCGACGAGCCACTGTCCAATCTCGATGCCAAATTGCGCGTGCAGATGCGCCTCGAGATCAAGGCCCTGCAGCGTGCCGTCGGCACGACCTCGCTCTATGTCACCCATGACCAGGTCGAGGCCATGACACTGGCCGACCGCCTCGTCGTCATGAATGCCGGCATTGCCGAGCAGATCGATACGCCGATGAATGTCTATCTTAGGCCTGCCAGCGTCTTCGTCGCCGGTTTCATCGGCTCGCCGCCCATGAATATCCTCAAGGCTGAGGCCGGCGAGGACGGTGGAAGCGTCACGATCGAAGGGGCGAGGATCGATCTCGGTCACAGGGAGCTGCCGGCCGGCAGGCCGGTATTGTTCGGCATCCGGCCCGAGCATGTCGCGGTCAGCCGTGAGGACCAGGCCGATCTGGTGCTGACCGTGGCCGCCGTCGAGACATTGGGCGCCGATGCGCTGGCGCATTGCCGGATCGCCGGCACCGAAAAGAGGGGTGACTTCGTCGTCAGGCTTCCGGGCACGGCCGCCATTCGCGTCGGCGAGCGCCTGCCGGTCATGCTCGATCGCAAGGCCCTGCATCTCTTCGATACGGAGAGTCAGCGGCGCATCGACTAGAATTCAGCCGGCGGCCTCGATCGCGACGGCCTTGCGGTTGCGCCAGGCCTCCGACACCGCGACCGCGCCGATGACCATCGCGCTGCCGAGGAGGCGCGGCAGGCTCAGCTCCTCGCCGAGCAGCAGGGCGGCCAGGAACATCACGAAGACCGGCTCGAGATTGAGCAGCATCGCGGTCGGCGCCCCGCCGGCCCATTGCACCGCCTTGAACATGCCGATGAAGGAGACGGTGAAGAAGAAGCATGTCACCAGGAGCGGCAGCCAGCCGCTGAAGCCCGCTTGCGTCACGGCGAAGGTTCCCGTGGCAAGGAGAAAGAGGGCAGTGGTCGCGACGCCGGATATCGCCATGTAGTAGGAGACGACGGTGCCGTCGGCGTTTCTGAGCTTGATGCTGTTCCAGAAGATCGAGGCGCCATAGCCCAGGGCCGAAATGGCGCCGAACAGCAGCCCGAGCGAGGAGAGTGTCACCTCATTGAGACCGATGACGATGCTGATGCCGGCGAGCGCCACGATGAGGCAGAGGAACTCGACCAGGCTCGGAAGCCGTCGCGCATGAGCGCTTTCGAAAAGGGCGGTGAGGATGGGGAAAGTATAGAGGATGATGAGGGCGAGGCTTACCGGGATATAGGCGAAGGCGCCGAGGAGGCCCAGTGTCGCTATCCCTGCGGCTATGCCTGAGCCCAGGGCATGGAGCGCATGGTCTCTGGGCAGCCGGTAGCTCAAGCCGACCAGCGGCAGCAGCGCCGCGAGGCTCACCAACAGGAAGACAAAACGGAAGAAGACGACGGTTGGGGCGCTGAAACCCTGTCCATAGGCGAAGGGCACGGCGACATCATTGATGGCGAGCGTCAAGGCGGAAGCGGCCGCAATGATGATGCCGATGCGCGACCGTCGCGCCTGATCTTCGCTGGTCATGGGATGAAACTCTTTCCTGACGCGGGGAGATGCGCGTCTGAAAATGACTTTACCTCAATAGACCGCAGAGCATCCAGTAGTTTGGTCAATCTGAAGGCAATCTTTCGAGGCTGGTATCCGTTAGCAAGTATATCCCGAGTGCTCGACGTACTTGTTGTGCCGTAAAGCTCTTGGATTTGGCCTCGAACCAAGCCTTGTAATGCTCAAGCTTTGCGTCGATCTGCCCGTCCATTTGCTTGAAGGGTAATCTGTCCGTGGTGAACGAGTATGATTTCCCCCAGCTCCTAAGGCTATTGTCAATTCGCCCGAGAGATTGAATAAATGCAAACTCACAATTTCTCGCATCATTGTTGGTTATTAACCGATCAATCACAGCCTTAGCGGCAAAAATTTCGTTGTCGACTTTCTTAAGCGCCCTCTCGATCGAATTGCGATCAGGCGTTACGCGTTGGTCATGTATTCGACACCCCAAGAAGACGAAGCCCTTTCTTACATGGCCCTGATCTGCTTTGTCCGGATTCTTGGATGGATCATAAAAGTGCATTCCAAGAGGCTTCAGCGCATTTTTGGCAGCAGCTTTAGCCGTGACGACAGCTTCGTTCGTCTTTCCGAAGATGATCACGTCGTCAATATAGCGATACGCCCTCGTAGCAGGAGTGTTTAGCTGTCTATCAAAGTTGTGTAGCAGCACATTCCCGGCGAAGGCAGATAGCGAAGATCCTTGTGCTACGCCTATGCCATCATGAGGAAAGAGATCAAAGTACCTTCCAAGGCGTTCCTTGTTAGCAAGCTCTACGTTGAGGGCTTTAGTGAATAACTGAGCGAGACGCAGGTCTTTAGTTTGCTCCAGAACAAAATCTGCGACAGGCGCGTGTGTGATCTTTGTGAAGAAGCCGGCAATGTCGGATTTGAAGAAGAAGCTATATCCATCTTGAAGAGCTGTGAGCGTTTTTTGTATTCCTACTGGAACGCCACCATTTGGAATTCCGCCAACGCTGAACGGTGAAGAGTTTACTTCGCAAATCTTTCCAAGGTGAATATGAAGGGGGCTGTCCTCGGGTGATTGGAGAACATCCAAGATGGCTCGTTGGACCACACGTGCTTCAACAGTGGCTATTACGATCGGGCGAGGATCTTTACCTGACGCTTCTCTTTTGTGTCGGTCCTTTAAGATTCCTTGCGCTCTAGGAAATTGGTATGTGCCCTTTAGCAATCTGCTTTGGATGCTTAGTAGTTTAGTGGAACAGTTTTCTTCAAATTCTTGAGCGGCAGATTTGATGTCTGGATTGTTGGATGCAAGCGCGCTCTTTCGGACGTGATGCCACGCCACTTGCAAGCTTTTCATTCTGGTAAGTGACTTATAAAGCAATCACCGTTCCATTGCGTCTGTCGGGTACCTTCATTTTCGACAATCACCCGACCGTTGCGCATTAGCTCACTACAGGGCACGACAACAGAAGCTCTGCGGTCGCGACGATCTGCACCCTTCCTGCTTGCGCATTCGGGGCGATGCCAGCTTGCCCGGTCAACTCAAGACCCAAATTTACAGTCCCGAACGGACCACAAGCAGCAATAGCAGCCTGGACAAGCAGCCATAGAGCCGCCGCCCATGTTAGGAGTTTTTCATATGGTCGCGCCGCATTTCCGTAGCCTTGACCCTATCAGGTTTTTGGCAATGTCAACTGCGCCGAGGCCAACGCCGCAGCCCGTTGTAGAAAGACTATCTGCCGGTTGAAGGACCCTACTGGGAATGTCGCCGGCATTTAGTCTGACGGTCGAGCGGCTATGCTTTACAGGGCACGACAACAGAAGCTCTGCGGTCGCGACGATCTGCACCCTTCCTGCTTGCGCATTCGGGGCGATGCCAGCTTGCCCGGTCAACTCAAGACCCAAATTTACAGTCCCGAACGGACCGCAAGCAGCATCAAACACTCCCTAGTTGTAGGAGTACAAAAGGAGAAAATCAACCATATTTTGCGTTGCCCTACCAGATTTGGTGCGTCGGGCGTTGGCAATCCACAATCTTCTTGAGGCTGTGGAAAAACATCGGATTGCTTAGCCTCCCGCCGAGGGCGCGATTCGCAAGAGTTCTCAATCCCTAGTCCTAGATTGGATGGAGCACCCAAAAGTGAAGCGTTGTAGGGCCACAGCGATTGACGCCTCTACTGCCTTGCCTAGTCTGATCATCGGGACGGCGTGGCACGGAGGCTTTGCCATGCGCAGGACGGCATTTCGGTTACTTGGCGCGGCCTTCGCCGTCGCGGTCTCCTCGCTCGCTGCCGTCGCGGCCGACACGCCAGTCGATCTCGAGCTGGTTCTGGCGGTCGACGTCTCGCGCTCGATGGATATCGATGAGCAGACCTTGCAGCGCAATGGCTATGTGGCGGCCTTCCGCCACAAGGACGTGATCGAGGCCATATCCTCGGGCCCGAGCGGCCGCATCGCAGTGAGCTATGTCGAATGGGCGGGGCCTGCCTTCCAGACGACGCTCATGCCCTGGACGATCATCGATGGGGAGGCTTCGGCCCGTGCCTTTGCCGACCGTCTTGCCGCCGCCCCCATGTCGCACGAACATGGCACGTCGATCTCGAACGGCTTGATCTTTGTGGGACCGAGCTTCGAGGGCAACGGCCTTGCCGGCGAGCGCCGTGTCATCGACGTCTCGGGCGACGGGCCCAACAATATGGGGGTGCCGGTGAATATCGCCCGCGATCCGCTGATCGCCTCAGGGATAACCATCAACGGCCTGCCGATCATGATCAAGCGGCCCGGCGGTTTTGCCTCGATCGAGAATCTCGATATCTATTACGAGGATTGCGTCATTGGCGGCACCGGTGCTTTCCTGGTGCCGGTGACCGACATCCAGAAGCTCGCTTCGGCGATCCGCCGCAAGCTGGTGCTGGAGATCGCCGCAAGGCCCGCCGGGCTCGTCAAGGCGAGCGACGCCAAGGCTGCGCCCAGGGTCGATTGCATGATCGGGGAGAAGCTGCGCGAGCAGTGGATGAGGGAGTAAGGGAAAAGCTTGAGACATCTGCTGCGTACCCGCAAAGGCCATGAGCATGCGCGGGTCACTTTCGTCGAATTGTTCTTCGACCTGGTCTTCGTCTTTGCGGTAACCCAGCTCTCGCATGCGCTGCTGGCGCATTTCTCCGTTCTGGGCGCGGTCGAGACCCTGGTCCTGATGATGGCGGTCTGGTGGGTGTGGATCTACACCTCCTGGGTCACCAATTGGCTCGACCCCGAGCGCGTGCCCGTGCGCCTCGCGCTGTTCGCCATCATGGCCCTGGGCCTCATCATGTCGGCCGCCATCCCCTCGGCCTTCGCCCAATTGGGCCTCGTCTTCGCACTCGCCCATGTGTCGATCCAGGTCGGCCGCACGCTCTTCATGCTGTGGGGCGTTCGCGGCCATGCCGCGCTCAGCCTCAATTTCCGCCGCATCCTCGCCTGGCTCTGCGTCTCGGGCGTGTTCTGGATCGCCGGCGGCTTCATGGAAGGCGAGGCCCGCTTGGTGATCTGGGCGGCAGCGCTCGTCATCGAATATCTGGGGCCGTCGCAAGGCTTCTGGACGCCGGGCCTCGGCCGCTCGACCACCGCCGACTGGGATGTCGAGGGCGGCCATATGGCGGAACGCTGCGGCCTCTTCGTCATCATCGCGCTGGGTGAATCCATCCTGGTGACGGGTGCCACCTTCAGCGGACTCGCCTGGAGCCTCCCGGTGGTGCTGGCTTTCCTGTCGGCCTTCCTTGGAAGCGTCGCCATGTGGTGGATCTATTTCAATGCCGGCGCCGAGCGCGGCACGCTCACCATCACCTCATCCGGCGATCCGGGCCGGCTGGCGCGCCTCGCATACACCTACATCCATCTCTTCATCGTCGCCGGCATCATCGTGACCGCGGTCGGCGATGAATTCACGCTCGCCCATCCCGATGGTCATGCCGATCTCAAGACGGCCTCGGCAATCGTGGGCGGGCCGGCGCTCTATCTCATCGGCACGCTGCTCTTCCGCTGCGCCGTCACCGGACGCCTGCCGAAGGTCCAACTCCTGGCCCTCATCGCCATGGCCATCATCTTCGCCGCCGCGAGCCTGGTCTCGCCGCTCATCCTGAGCCTCGCCACGACCATCGTCCTGGTGATCGTTGCCTTTGCCGAGAAAGGTGCCGCCCAGGAACTGAAAGAGATCCATTCCGCATGACCCTGATCCATTCGATCGGCGCAGCCGAGCATTGGCGCATCCTCGCTCTCAACAATGCCCATGCGGTTGAGACATCCGTTCTCGACGAGGTGCGTCTCGCTTCCATGCTGGACGAGGCCTTCCTTGCCACCCGCATCGGCGATGTCGACGCCTTCCTGATCGTCTTCGATCAGCAGGCGCGCTATGACAGCCCGAATTTCACCTGGTTCCAGGCGAAATATCCCGACTTCGTCTATGTCGACCGGATCATCACCGGCCCAAATGCCCGGGGCAAAGGCTATGCCCGGGCGCTTTATGAGGATCTGTTCGAAAAGGCGGCTGCCCGGGGCCATAAAAGGGTGGTCTGCGAGGTCAATATCGACCCCCCGAACCCAGGTTCCGACGCCTTCCACGCCGCCCTGGGCTTTGCCGAGGTCGGCCGGCAGCTTTTGGCCGGTTCTGGCAAGACCGTCCGTTATCTGAGTAAGGATATTCCTAGCTAGGAATTGACGGCTCCGGCGGGCCGCCGCGTTTGGCGGATTTGCCATGTCAAGGCCCGTTTTCATGCCGGATTGGCCGCCGATTTTCCTATCAAAATGCACGAAATTCGCAGGTTTTTCGGCCCATTTTGTCGCGTTTTTCGGGGCTGGTTTTAGGCCTCCGGGATGCTACCGTTTTGCTGCGGCAACGGTCTTTTTTGTCAGTGAGTGAATGTCATGCCTGTCTTCGAGGAGTGGTTCGAGTACGATTATGAGGAAGTTCTTCTTGGTGCGGTGAAGGCCGAAACCAAGCGCAAGCGGGACGAGTTGCTTGCGCTCCGTCTGCGCCATCGCAGGCCACCCACGCGGCCCCAGAAGTAACACTTCACCGCTTCCCAAGGGGACCGCGTCGGTCCCGATCCCGCCACAAGCGCGTGCCGCCCGGACCCGTCATCCCGGGCGGCATTATTTTGAGCCTCCTTCTAAAGTCTATCGTTCCGGGGATTGACGCCACAGCAAAAAGCAGCACGATTGCATCCTGGCAGCGTCCGTAAGAGACGCGGGGTGAGTCCCACGACATCGGGAGGGAAGGGCTTGTCTGAGCGCGATCAGGCACCTGACGATACATTCCCCAAGCTTTTTCAGTTCAACGCCCGGACGCGCGGCGGGCGCGCCGCGATGCGCCACAAGGATTTCGGCATCTGGCAATCCTGGAGCTGGGCGCAAGCGCATGAGATCGTTCGCGCCTTGGCGCAAGGTCTCGCCGGGCTCGGTGCCGAGCCAGGCGACAGGATCGCGATCATCGGCTCCAACCGGCCTTATCTCTACTGGACGATCGCGGCCGCCCAATGCCTGGGCGCAGTGCCGGTGCCGATCTATGCCGATGCCGTCGCCGACGAGATGGCCTTCGTGCTCGAGCATGCCGAGATCCGCTTCGCCGCGGTCGAGGATCAGGAGCAGGTCGACAAGATTATTGGGGTCGCAAGCCGGCTGCCGGCGCTCAAAGCCATCCTCTATGACGAGAAGCGCGGGCTTCGCGACTACGATCACACGAAGCTCCACGCGCTGGCGGGCATCATCGGCAAGGGACGCGAAACGCTCCGCGATCCGAAAGCCGCAAGCCAGCTCGATGCGGCCATCGCCCGGGGCAAAGGCAGCGACATCGCCGTCATTCTCTATACTTCGGGCACGACCGGACGGCCCAAGGGGGTGATGCTCACTTACGACAATCTCCTGGCGAGCGCCCGCATCGGCATCGCTTTCGACGGCCTCACCGACAAGGACGATATCATCGCCTATTTGCCCATGGCCTGGGTCGGCGATCACGTCTTCTCCTACGGCCAGGCGATCCTCGCCGGCTATTGCGTGAGCTGTCCCGAGAAGCCAGAGACGATCGTCCAGGACCGGCGCGAGATCGGGCCGACTTATGTCTTTGCCCCGCCGCGCGTCTTCGAGAACCTGCTCACCCTCACCATGGTGCGCATGGAGGATGCGGGCCACGTGAAGCGCTGGATGTTCGACCATTTCCTCAACGTGGCGCGCCAATGGGGCGACAGGATCCTGAGCGATGAGAAGGTGCCGCTCTGGGCAAGATTGCATTACGCTTTGGGCAATCTCCTGGTCTATGCGCCCTTGCGCAACCGCTATGGCCTCTCGAAAGTGAAGGTCGGCTATACGGCGGGCGAGGCCATCGGGGCCGAGATCTTCAGCTTCTATCGCTCGATCGGCGTCAATCTTAAGCAGCTCTATGGCCAGACCGAAGCCTCGGTCTATGTCACCTTGCAGCCGGATGGCGAGATCAAGCCCGACACGGTCGGCAAGCCCGCACCTTCCGTCGATATCCGTCTCAGTCCCTCGGGCGAGGTCGAGTTCAGAAGTCCGGGCGTCTTCCTCGGCTATTACAAGGATCCGGAGCGCACCGCGGAGGTCAAGACGAAGGACGGCTATGTCCGCACCGGCGATGTCGGCTTCTTCGATGCGCAAGGCCATCTCAAGATCATCGACCGCGCCAAGGATGTCGGAAGGCTCAATCACGGCGGCCTGTTTCCGCCCAAATATATCGAGAACAAGCTCAAATTCTATCCGAACATCAAGGAGGCGGTCGCCTTCGGCGATCGGCATGACAGCGTCGCCTGCTTCATCAATATCGACCCCGTGGCGGTCGGCAACTGGGCCGAGCGCAATGATGTGACCCACGCTTCCTATCAGGAGCTCGCCGCCGACCCGCGCGTCTATGACATGATCGCGGACCATGTCGAGGAGGTGAACCGGGCGCTCGCTCTGGAGCCCCAAATGCGGGGCGCCCAGATCGCGCGCTTCCTCATCCTGCCCAAGGAGCTCGATGCCGATGACGGCGAGCTCACCCGCACCCAGAAGGTCAGGCGCTCCCTCATCACCGAGCGCTATGCGGCGCTGGTCAAGGCGCTCTATGACGGATCGCCCAAGGCCCATCTCGATGTCGAGGTCACCTTCGAGGACGGCCGCAAGGGGCGAATCGCCGGCGATATCGTGATCCGCGATGTCGCGGTCGAGGCCGGACCCGGCCTGGAGCAGGCGGCATGACGCGCGCCGTCTCGCAAGAGATCATGCTCAATGTCGAGAATGTCTCGCTCGCCTTCGGCGGGGTGAAGGCCGTCACCGATATTTCCTTCGACATCCGCAAAGGCGAGATCCGCGCCATCATCGGGCCGAACGGCGCCGGCAAGACCTCGATGCTCAATGTCATCAACGGCTTCTACCACCCGCAGAAGGGCACGATCACCTTCAAGGGCAAGGTGCGCCGCCGGATGCGCCCCTCCGAGGCGGCGCGGTCAGGCATCGCCCGCACCTTCCAGAATGTGGCGCTGTTCCGCGGCATGTCGACCCTCGACAACATCATGTCGGGCCGCTCCCTCAAGATGCATGAGAACTTCCTGTGGCAGCTCCTTTATCTGGGGCCGGCGCGCCGCGAGGAGATCGCGCACCGGAAGAAGGTCGAGGAGATCATCGACTTCCTCGAGATCCAGCACATCAGGCGCATTCCGGCGGGCAAGCTGTCCTACGGCCTGCAGAAGCGGGTCGAGCTCGGCCGGGCGCTGGCTATGGAGCCTGAGCTGCTCCTGCTCGATGAGCCGATGGCCGGCATGAATCTCGAGGAGAAGGAGGATATGAGCCGCTTCATCCTCGATGTGAACAGCGAGTTCGGCACCACCATCGCCCTCATCGAGCATGATATGGGTGTAGTCATGGACCTCTCCGACCGGGTGGTGGTCCTCGATTACGGCCGCAAGATCGCCGACGGCACGCCCAAGGAGGTGAAGTCCAACCAGGATGTGATCGACGCCTATCTGGGCGTCGCTCATGAGGAGGCCGAGCGATGGACCCCCTGAACCAGATCTTCGTGGCGCCTTTCGTGCAGATGGCCGGGGCGCCCGATTTCCTGGCCCAGGTCCTGTGGGAGGGCTTCGTCTCCGGCATACTTTATGCGCTCATCGCTCTGGGCTTCGTCCTGATCTTCAAGGCCTCGGGTGTCTTCAATTTCGCGCAAGGCATCATGGTGGTGTTCGCGGCTTTGACGCTGGTCGGCCTCTATCAGAAGGGCGTACCCGCCATCCTGGCGCTCATTCTGACGATCGCCGTCATGGGCGTGCTGGCGCTCGCGGTCGAGCGCCTCATCATGCGGCCCTTGGTCAACCAGCCCGAGATCATCCTGCTGATGGCGACGATCGGGCTCACTTATTTCCTGGTCGGGCTCGGCGAGTTCGTGTTCGGCGGCGAGCCCAAGCAGATGATCACCGAGGAATTGGGCCTGCCCACCGGCTCGACCGAGATCCCGTTTGGGGAGCAGGGCGTGGTGATCCTCCAGCATATCGATATCGCCGCCGCCGTGATCGCGCTCGTCATGGTAGCGGCACTCGGCCTGTTCTTCAGCCGCACCCGCATCGGCCGCGCCCTGCGCGCCGTCGCCGATGACCACCAGGCGGCCCTTTCCGTCGGCATCTCGCTCAACCAGATCTGGGCCATCGTGTGGTTTGCGGCAGGGATCGTGGCGCTGGCGACGGGCATCATGTGGGGTGCCCGTTCCGATGTCTCCTTCGCGCTCGAGATCATTGCGCTCCGCGCTTTGCCGGTCCTGATCCTCGGCGGCTTCACCTCGGTGCCGGGCGCCATTGTCGGCGGGCTCATCATCGGCATCGGCGAGAAACTGGGCGAGATCTATTGGGGGCCGCTGCTCGGCGGCGGCATCGAATCCTGGCTCGCCTATATGATCGCGCTGATCTTCCTCTTGTTCCGGCCGCAAGGTCTCTTCGGCGAAAGGTTCATCGAGCGGGTGTAGGATGTTCTATCGCGAGGCCGGCCAGTACAAATCGAGCTATGAGGCGGACCAGGCCGTCTTCCCGCTCGCCCAGGACCGTATCGGCATGGCCTCAATCCTGGTCCTCGCCGCCCTGATCATTCCCTTCATCGCCAGCAATTTCGTCCTGGAAGCGATCCTCATCCCCTTCCTCATCCTGGCGCTCGCCACCATCGGCCTCAATGTGCTGACGGGCTATGCCGGGCAATTGTCTCTCGGCACCGGCGGCTTCATGGGGGCAGGGGCCTATGCCTGCTACAAGCTCACCACGTCCTTTCCGGATGCGAACATCATCCTCCTCATCCTGTTGTCGGGCTTCTGCGCGGCGGCGGTCGGCCTTGTCTTCGGCCTGCCCTCCTTGCGCATCAAGGGACTTTATCTCGCGGTTGCCACGCTTGCCGCCCAGTTCTTCCTCGAATGGTGCTTCATCCGCATCGGCTGGCTCTATAACTACAATGTCTCGGGTGCCATCGATTCACCCGAGCGCCGCATGTTCGGCCTGGTGCTGACCGGCCCTAATGCGAGCCCGGTCACGCGTTATCTCACCGTGCTCGCCATCGTCCTGGGGGTGACCGTGCTGGTCAAGAACCTGGTGCGCGGCCGGATCGGCCGCTCCTGGATGATGATCCGCGACATGGATATCGCCGCCGAGCTCATGGGCATCCGCCCGCTCGTCGCCAAGCTCTCGGCCTTCGCGGTCTCGTCCTATATTTGCGGGGTGGCGGGCGCGATGTTCGTTTTCTTCTATCTGGGCTCGGTCGAGCCCGCGGCCTTCTCGATCACCCTCTCTTTCCAGATCCTGTTCATGGCGATCATCGGCGGGCTCGGCAGCCTCATCGGCTGCTATTTCGGCGCCGCTTTCCTGTGGATCCTGCCGATCTTCCTGCGCAACGTGCTGCCCATGCTCGGCATCGATGTGGGGGCGGAGAACATCGTTCATTTGACCTCGATGATCGTCGGTGTCTTGATCATCCTGTTCCTGATCTGGGAACCGCATGGCCTGGCGCGGCTGTGGCAGGTGGCAAAGGAGAAATTGCGCGTCTGGCCGTTCCCCTATGCGTGACGGCGATTGAAGTTCAATATGAGGCCCATTGGCCCGTTATGGGAGGTGAAGATGAGACTCAAGGCACTGATTGCAGGAGCGATCCTGGCCTGCGCGGCGGCACTACCCGCCGCGGCCGCGGACACGGTTTATGTGCAGCTGTCGACCTATCGCACGGGGCCTTATGCGGGCTCCGGGATTCCGATCGCCAATGGCATGGCGGACTATCTCACCATGCTCAATGAGCGCGATGGTGGCGTCAATGGCGTGAAGATCGTCTTTGAGGAATGTGAAACCGGCTACGACACACAGAAGGGTGTCGAATGCTATGAGCAGGCGAAGGCGAAGAAGTCCCTCGTCTTCAATCCCTATTCGACGGGCATCACTTTGGCGGTGATCCCCAAAGCCTCGGTCGACAAGATGCCGATCCTGTCCATGGCCTATGGTCTCTCCGCGTCCGCCGACGGCAAGGCGTTTCCCTGGGTGTTCAATCCGCCGCTGACCTATTGGGATGGCGCCTCCGGCGTCATCGAATATATTGCCGGACAGGAAGGCGGGCTGGAGAAGCTCAAGGGCAAGAAGATCGGCTTCATCTATCTCGATGCCGGCTATGGCAAGGAGCCGATACCGCTCTTCGAGCAATTCGCCGCGAAATATGGTTACACGCTGCTCAAATATCCGGTGCCCGGCAAGGAGATGCAGAACCAGTCGTCGCAATGGCTGAACATACGCCGCGACAAGCCCGACTATATGGTGATGTGGGGCTGGGGAGCGATGAATCCGACGGCCGTCAAGGAGGCGACCAAGATCCGTTTTCCGATGGACAAGTTCATCGGCATCTGGTGGTCGGGCGGCGAGGATGATGCGCGGGGCGGCGGCGCCCAGGCGAAGGGATACACGACGCTCAATTTCCATGCCGTGGGCACCGATTTCCCGGTGATGCAGGATATCAAGAAATTCGTCGTCGATGCGGGCAAGAGCAAGGTCGACCCCGCCAAATTCGGCGAAAATCTCTACAATCGTGGTGTCGTCAACTCGCTCTATATCGCCGAAGCGATCAAGGCCGCGCAGGAGAAGACCGGCAAGAAGGTCATCACGCCGGAAGACATGCGCGTCGGCATCGAAAACCTGAATATCGACGATGCCCGCATCGATGCGATCGGCGCCAAGGGATATATCGCGCCGGTGAAGGTGACCTGCGACAATCACTCGGGCCATCACAAGATGTATGTCCAGCGCTGGACCGGCGAGAAATGGGAGAAGGCCTCCGACTGGTTCGATCCGATGTCGGATGTGGTGAACCCGATGCTTCTCGCCGCGTCGAAGTCCTATACGGAAGCGAACAAGCCGTGGCCGGCGCGCAGCGAGCCTTGCGCGAATTGATGACGCTTGTCCCTCCCTCTGATCGGGGGAGGGACACTTGGTGCATGAGAATTTGATTTTGTGCTTCGGACCGAGCGCGTCGCTCTTGACAAGAGAAGTGACGCGTTCAATACTTCTCTCAACCTAGCAAAGACGCAGGTCATCGGTGAGCAATGAGGCTCGGCGCCCCTAAGAGGGCCCAGGGCCTTTTTTATTGCCGCAAGAGGTGGCATCGGGTTCGGCTCGTAAGCGGACACCGTCCCATATCCTTGTCTGCATCAATGATGATGCAGTGACTGCTGCCAATCCAATAGTGAATTTTCCGGGCGGGAGCAGATGCTTCTCCGAGCAATGCTGGGACCAAGCAGCCTTCCGTCTCAACTCGACAGAACAAACCGGCCGCAACCGTGGGCTAGTCCAATTGTTCGGCCAAGAGGGAGAATGACAGGATGGACGATCATTCGATACGCGACAAGCAAAGCGGCATCGGCTACCGTGTGGCCTGTGATGTCGGTGGCACATTCACGGATCTTTGCATCCTCGATGAGAAATCCGGAAAGATGCATGTCGCCAAGACGCCGACGACCGCCAATCCGATCGACGGCGTCATCAAGGGCATCGAGCTCGGCGGCGTGAAGCTCAAGGACATGGTGCTGTTCGCCCATGGCACCACCCTTGCCACGAATGCGCTCATCACCCGGCGCTTTCCGCCGGCGGTGATGGTGACGACGAAAGGCTTCAAGGACGTCATCGAAATTCGCCGCGGCACCCGCAACGATCTCTGGGACACGTACAAGGAAATGGCGACGCCCTATATAAGGCGGCGCGACAGGCTCGTCGTCACGGAGCGTATCGATTATTCCGGCAAGGTCATTGCCGAGATCGACGAGGCCGAGGCGCTCGAAGTGGCGCGCGTCATCCGCAAGCGCGGCGTCAAGACGATCGCGATCTGCTTCGTCAATGCTTTCGCCAATCCCGCCAACGAGCAGCGGATGCGGGACATATTGGCGCGCGAGCTGCCGGATGCGTCGATCTCGCTGTCGAGCGACATCATGCCGGAAATCTTCGAGCATGAGCGGTTCTCGACGACAGTCGCCAACGCCGTCCTGGCGCCGGTTGCGGGCGACTATACCCGCGATCTCGCCAAGCGCCTGGCGGCGGGTGGCTTCAAGGAAGACGTGCTGCTCCTGCACTCGGGGGGCGGCGTGATGACGGCGAAGGCCTCCGAGAAGTTCCCGGCGCGCCTCGCCGCCTCCGGCATCGCCGCGGGCGCCATTGCCAGCCGCTTCGTGGCGCAGCTTTCCGGCTTCGAAAACTCGATCGGCCTCGATATGGGCGGCACCAGCACCGATGTCTGCCTGAGCGACAAGGGCGAATTGCCGGTCACCAAGGACTGGCATGTCGAATATGGCTATCCGATCTGCTTCCCGAGCATCGAGGTCCTGACCATCGGCGCGGGCGGCGGCTCGCTGGCCTGGATCGACAAGGCCGGATCGCTGCGCAATGGCCCGCAATCGGCCGGATCGCGGCCGGGTCCGGTCTGCTACAACAATGGCGGCACCGAGCCCACCAACTGCGATGCCAATGTGCTGCTTGGCCGCCTCGGCACCACGCTTGCCGGCGGCGCGATCGAGCTCAGGAAGGATCTCGCCGAGAAGGCCATTCACGACGTGATTGCCAAGCCGTTGGGCTTGACGACCGAGGAGGCTGCCTTGGCCATCCTCAAGGTCGCCAATGCCAATATGGCCGACGCGGTGCGTCTCGTCTCGATCCGCAAGGGCTATGATCCACGCGACTTCGCGCTGGTGGCCTTTGGCGGCGCCGGCGCGCTTCATGGCGCGGCACTCGCCAGGGACCTCGCCATCCCGACCGTCATCGTGCCCCCCAATCCGGGCGTCACATCGGCTTTGGGCTGCCTTCTGGTCGACATCACCCACGACATATCGCGCATGTATCTCAACAACATCAACAACGTGTCGCTCGCCGATCTCGATAACTCCTTCCGCGAGCTCGAGATGGAGGGCCGCGACAGGCTGTTGAACGAAGGCGTCACGGAAGACCGCATGGTGTTCCAGCGCTTCATCGATATGCGTTATCTCGGACAGTGGCGTTCGATGTCGATCGCGGTGCCCACGCCGCTCGAGACGCTCGATGCCGCCGTGGCCAAGTTCCACGAGGACCACGGGCGCGAGCACAATTATTCGCGTCCCGGAGCGCCGGTCGAGGTCTACCGTCTGCAGGTGAAGGCGACGGGCCTGGTGAGGAAAGCCGAATTCACCAAGATGCCGCGGCGTTCGGGCAAGAAGCCGGCGCCCATCGATGAACGCCTGGTGCGTTTCGACGAGCGTCCCAAGCCGGTGAAGACGCAAGTCTTCGATCGTGCCGAGCTGATGCCTGGCGATGTGATCGAAGGGCCGGCGGTCATCGAGCAGCTCGATTCGACGACCCTGGTGCCGCCCGGACTCAAGGCCGAGGTGGACGACTACCTGACCATCATCATGCGCGTGCCGCTGGGCTAGGGCCCAACGCCCTCATCACGATGGACCCAATCAAATTCTCAGGAGCCTAAAATGGCAAAGAACTCTCAAGGTTTCTCGCTCGATCCCGTGACCTTCGAAGTGCTGAAGAACGCCTATGTGAATATCGTCGACCAGATGGCCGAGCAGATCTTCCGGACCTGCTATTCCTTCGTCATCTACTCGCGGGACTTTTCCTCGGCCCTCTGCGACACCAACGGCGACACGATCATGCAAGGCAACGGCGATATCGCCGCGCATGTCGGCACGCTCCACTACACCGCCAAGGCGGTGATCAACAAGTTCAAGGGCGATATCCATCCCGGCGACATCTTCGTCGTGAATGACGTCTATCAGGGCGGCACGCATTTCAACGATACCCGCATCTTCGGGCCCATGTTCTACAAGGGCGAGCTTTTGGGCTTCGCGCAGGCCAACGGCCATTGGGCCGATGTCGGCGGCGCGGTGCCGGGCTCCTTCAATGTGAGCGCGCTCGACCACATGGCCGAGGGACTGCGCATCACGCCGGTGCGCGTCTACAGCAAGGGCGTATATCTCTCGGACGTGGCCGAGCTCATCGCCCACAATACGCGTGCACCCGCCGACATCATCGGCGATCTCCAGGCGCAGGCGGAAGCCTGCCGGGTGGCCGAGCGCGAGGTGCAGCGCCTGTGCGACAAGTATGGCGTCGAGACGATCAAGACGTCCTTTGCCGAAGTGCAGGACTATGTCGAAACGCTGACCCGGCAGCGGCTGCTCGAGCTGCCGAACGGGACCTGGGAAACCACCGATTATATCGATGTCGATCCCGTGAAGGGCGAGGGCATGATCCCCATCCATGTGAAGATGACGATCGACGGGGACAGCGTTCACTACGATCTCTCAGGCTCGCATCCCAACACGATCTCGACCTTCCTCAACTGCTGCTATGGCGGCGCCTTCGCGGCGATCGTCGCCGGCACCAAGATGCAATCGCCCGACATTCCGCTCAATTCCGGTTTCTACCGGGTGGTGACGGTGGAGCTCGGCGCCAAGGGATCGGTGATCAATGCCGACTGGCCGACGCCGGTCGCCGGCTTCTGCTCGGGGCCGTTCGAGAAGATCATGAATTCCGTCTTCGAGCTCTGGGCGGAGGTTCTGCCCGAGCGGGCGATGGCCTGCACCTTCAATCTCGAATATCTGCTGATCGGCGGACGCGATACCCGCCATGAAGGGCTGCCCTATTTCATGTGGTACGACTGGATGGTCGGAGGCTGGGGTGCGCGCAACGGCAAGGACGGATGGGCCGCAACCGGGCCGGTCTTCGGCGTGCAACTCGGGACTCAGCCCTTCGAAGGGCAGGAGCGCCTGTCGCCCGTGCTGACCACAGGTCACGAGCTCCTGGTCGATTCCGGCGGCCCTGGCGAGTATCGCGGTGGCATGGGGGTCGAGAAGGGCGGCACGCTCTATGCCTGCAAGCGGACCGTCGTCTCCTATTGCTGCGATCGCGAGCGCTCGATCACCTGGGGTCTGTGGGGCGGCCTGCCGTCGATCCCGCATGGCGTCTGGGTCAATCCCGGCAAGGCCAATGAGCGCTATCTCGGTTCGCTGTTCTCGGGCGTGCCGCTCAATCAGGGCGACACGGTCACCCGGCCCTCGGCCGGCGGTGGCGGTCTCGGCGATCCCCTGACGCGGGATGTCGATGCCGTGCTCGAAGACGTCATCGACGGCTATGTCTCGATCGAGCGGGCGCGCAAGGACTATGGCGTGATCGTGCGGGAGGTCGATCCCGATCTGTGCAAATACGAGGTCGATCTCGATGCTACGGCGAAGGAGCGCGACCGTATCGATCGCGCCCGTGCCGGCTGGCTCGATGAGGATGCCGAGAAGATCGCCGAGCGATACCGCAAGAAGGATCTTTCGGCTCTCGACCTGATCCGGCAATATGGTGTCATCGTCGATTGGGGTTCAGGCAAGCTTTTGGAAAAGACGACCCATCAGTTTCGGGATATGCTGAAGCGGCGTACCGTTCCATATTGGAGCTTCCGGAAGCAATCCGCCCAAGGGAAGCCGACATTGAAAGTGGCTTGATCATTCGATCGGCGCGGCACGCCGCAAGGCCGCCGCGCCGGTCAAGACCTGCAAGGTAGTCGCACAGCATGGTTGACCGGCGACCGATAAGAGTAGGGGTTCTGTTCTCGACCACGGGCGTGGCGCGGACGACGGAAGCTTCCATGCTCAAGGCGACGCTGCATGCCATAGCCGAGGTGAACGAGCAGGGAGGCATAGACGGACGCGAGCTTGTCGCGGTCCATTATGATCCGGAAAGCCAGGCCGGGCATTTCAGCATCCTTGCCGACCGCCTGCTGGTCGAGGATGGCGTGCGCATCATCTTCGGCTGCTACATGTCGAGCGAGCGCAAGGCCGTTCTGCCGGTCGTCGAAAGGCGCAACGGCTTGCTCTTCTACCCGGCGCAATATGAGGGCTTCGAATATTCGCGCAACGTGATCCATACCGGCGCCGTTCCCAACCAGAACAGCATCCCGCTCGGCCACTACCTCCTCGAGCATGTCGGGCGCAGTTTCTTCATGGTCGGCTCCGACTATATCTGGCCGTGGGAATCCGACCGCATCATGAGCGACATGATCCGCCGTCAGGAAGGCCGGATCGTCGGTGAGCGCTATCTCAAGCTCGATGCGCCGGAATTCGAATACGCCGCCCTGGTCAAGGAGATCAAACGGGTTCGCCCCGACGGCATTTTCTGCAATTTCGTCGGCGACAGCATCGTGCATTTCTACCGGGCTTTTGCCGAAGCGGGGCTGGATCCGAAATCCATGCCGATCGCGAGCCTCACCACCAGCGAGGCCGACATCGAGGCGATGGGGGCCGAGGCAGGCACCGGGCACATCACGGCGGCGACTTATTTTGAATCGATCGACTCGGCCGCCAACCGGGCCATGCTGGCACGGTATCGGGCGCGCTTCGGCGCGGCGGAACGGACCCATATGTGCTGGGAGTCGGCCTATTTCCAGGTGCATCTCGCGGCCAATGCCATGCGGCTCGCGGCCAGCGACGACGTCCATCGGATCCGCTCGGCGCTGAATGCCTTCGAGTTCAAGGCGCCGCAGGGACGCGTCCAGATCGATCCCGAAAATGGCCACACCTATCTGTGGTCGCGGATCGGCCGCGTCGATGAGGCCGGCCAGTTCACGGTGCTGTTCGAAAGCGCCAGCGCCATAAAGCCCGATCCCTATCTGGTGAGCTTCGACCCCTCCGACTGGAGTTCGCAGTCGACGATCACCTCGTTGAATGGAGTATTGAAGGCGGGAAAAGGTACGCCCGCCGAAGTAGATTGATAACGAAAAGAAAAGTCGCCGAGGAAGCCCATGGGTGAGACCAAGCAAAGCAAGATCGTTCAGTTCTTGCGGGCAGACGACAAGACTGACCGCGAATCTGAACAGCCGAACAAGAGTGCCGCACGGCCGTCGGGTCCGGCGCGGGACGCCGAGCCGCGCAAGATTTCCGATCTGATCCGCAATGTCAGGAAACTGCGTATCCTGCTCCTGCATCCGGGCGGGCCCGAAGGCAAGGACCTGCTCGAGCACCTCAATCGCATCGGCTGCCAGGTGAGCATTTCTTGGCCGCCGCCGGATGCGGTTCCGGCGGGAACGGATGTCGTGCTCATCGCGGTGCGCGAGATCGTGGAGGGCAATGTGCCGTTCCATTGGGATGTGGACAAGCCGGTCGCCTCGCTCATCGCCATCGTCGATTACGAAAATCCATTGATCGTGGAGCGTGTGCTGAGGCTGGGCGCGCAAGCCGTGATCGGCCTGCCCCTGCAGCCTTTGGGCATACTCGCCAATCTGCTGCTCAGCGCCACGAATTTTGACCAAACGAGAAAATTACGGCTTCGGATCGACCGGCTGGCTTCGCGCCTCAAAGCCAATCGCGATGTGAGCACCGCCATGTCGATCATCATGCAAACGCATGGTGTGGCGGAGCGTGAAGCCTACGAGTTGCTGCGTTCGCAATCGATGACGCGCCGGACGACGATCGAAAGCACGGCCGCCGCGATCATTCAGGCGAGCGATGTCTTGAGAATGGGCTTGACACACAAGCCGCGTTCCTGAGAAAGTTTCTGATCGGCCTTTTTTCGCAAAGATGCGAAGCGGCCCTATTGAGCAAAGACGCTCATGCCCGGTGACCCGGGCAGGGGCGTTTTTTATGCCCCCGACAACCAAGATCTTCACGGTTCATGTTGATCGCGCCGACGGCGGTAATACGCATCGGCCGGGATCACAGCCAAGAAGACAGACGTGCCAGATGGGAATGAAACGTCAACCTCGGGAGGACCTCAACAATGAGGATCAATCGCAGACAGTTCTTCAGGACCACAACCGGCGCCCTGGGCTTCGCCAGCATGCCCATGCTGCTCAAATCGGCGGGCATCGCCGCCGAGGAGCCCATCCGCATCGCCAATATCCTCGACAAGACCGGTGGGCTCAACATCTACAGCTTGAAGCAGATCAAGGCGATCGCCTTGGCGGTGGACGAGCTCAACAAGGCGGGCGGGCTGCTCGGCCGGCCGATCGAGCTCGTCTTTTATGACTCCCAGTCCAATAACCAGCTCAATTCGCAATATATGGCGCAGGCTCTGGTCAAGGACAAAGCGGCGGCTGTTTTTGCCGGCGTGACGAGCTCATCGCGCGAGGTCATGCGTCCGGTGGTGAGAAAATTCCGCGGGCTCTTCTTCTACAATTCGATGTATGAGGGCGGCGTTTGCGACCGTCGCCATGTCTGCATCGCCCAGGTTCCGGCGCAGCAGCTTTCGCCGCTCGTCCCGCGCGTCGTCAAGACCTATGGCAAGAAGTGTTATATTCTGGGCGCCGATTACATCTATCCGCATACGACGGCCAAGTGGATCCAGAAATATACGCGCGAGGCGGGCGGCGAGGATATCGGCGTGGAGTTCTTCCCGCTCGATGTCTCCAACTTCGCACCGGCCCTGGCCCGTATCCAGGCGGCAAAGCCCGATGTCGTCTGGTCCATCCTCGTCGGCAGCGCGCATAATGCCTTCTATCGTCAGTATGAGTCGACCATCGGCAAGGCCAAGACGCCGCTTGCCTCCTGCATGTTCGGCATCGGGCGCGAGCAGACCTATCTGTCGGCCCAGGAAGCGGCCGGCATCATGAATGCGACGCCCTTCCATGACGAGCTCCCGAGCGAGAAGGCCCAGGAATTCGTCCGCAAGTTCAAGGAATATTCGGGCGAGCAGGACTATGTGGGCGATTACGCCGAATATGGCTATCGCGGCGTGAACATCTGGGCCAATGCGGTGAAGAAAGCCGGCGATCCATCGCCCGATGCGGTGATCGCGGCGCTCGACGGCGTCCAGTTCGAGGCGCCGGGCGGGCTGGTGACGATCGACGGGCAGACCAATCACGCGGTCATGGACATCCACCTCGTCAAGACGAATGACAAGCAGGGGTGGGACCATCTGGAGACGTTCAAGCAGCTGCAGCCGTCCGACACCCAGGCCGTCTGCGATCTGCGCAAGAACCCGGACGACAACCAGCAATATACGCTGAGCCTCTAGCCCGGCATGACGTGACAGGCCGGCATCCGCGGATCGGCGCGGCGGATGCCGGCACCCATAACGCTCACTCAAGGAGAAGGTCAGGACAGAGCGACATGGTCGGCATCATCATCGTGCTTTACCAAATCCTCTTTGCGGTCAGCTTGTTCATCCTGATCAGCCTCGGGCTGGCGATCATCTTCGGCATGATGCGGGTGATCAATCTGGCTCAGGGCGAGTTCATCATGCTGGGCGCCTATGCCTGCCTGATCTTCACCCGGCTCGAGATCAATTTCTGGCTCGCGGCATTGCTGTCCGGCCTGGTGGTCGGGCTCTTCGGCATCATCGTCGAGCGCTGCCTCATCCGTTTTCTCTATGGCCGCATCATGGACACGCTGCTTGCGACATGGGGCTTGAGCCTGTTGATGATCGGTCTCGTCACAACGATTTTCGGACCGCAGGAAGCGGGTGTCGAAGTGAGCCTTGGCAAGCTCGACGTGGGCGAATTCTCGGTCTCGGTCTACAATCTCGTCCTGATCGCCGCGGCCATGGGCCTCCTGGCGCTCACTTACGCGCTCTGGCGCTACACGAAAATCGGACTCGTCGTGCGCGGCACGATGCAGAATCCGGACATGGCCGCGGCCCTCGGCGTCAACACGGATCGATGCTACATGCTGACCTTCGGCTTCGGCTCGGCGATCACCGGCCTTGCCGGTGCGCTCATCGCGCCGCTCGTCGGCAACCAGCCGACAATGGGCGCATTCTATGTGGCCAAGGCCTTCATCACTGTGATCAGCGGCGGTGCGGCGCCTCTTACCGGAACGCTCTTCGCATCCGGCGTCTTCGGCACCGTCGATGGGGTCATTTCCTATGCGAGCACGCAGGTCGTGGGCGAGATCAGCGTCCTTCTGGTGGCCATTGTCCTCTTGCGGCTCTTGCCCACCGGCATCACTGGCCGATTAGGCGGAGGAGTGTGACGATGCGGCTGATTTCGGCTGAAGATTGCGAGGCGCCGGTACCGCTCTGGTGGGCGTTGGTCGCGGCGGCGGCGGTGATCGGTTTCGCCCTTCCTTCGTTCGTCGGCCTCGATGTCGTGATGAGCACCTCGATCATCTTCGTCTATGCGATCCTGACGCTGAGCATGAGCTATCTCTGGGGCTATTGCGGGATGCTGAGCTTCGGGCAGACCGCGATGTATGGCGTCGGTGGCTATGCCTATGCCGTCATCGCCTTGAATTCGGGCAACACGACCATAGCGGTCTTTGCGGCCGTCTTCCTCGGCTGTCTTTTCGCGCTCGTCATCGGCTATTTCATGATCTATGGGCGGATCAGCAAGATCTATTTCACCGTCATAACGCTCGTGATCACTGTCGTCCTGGAAAAGGCGATCCGCGCCACGTCGGATGAGCGTTTTACGATCGGTTCCGTTCCCTTGCGCGGTCAGAATGGAATATCCAATGTGCCCGACCTGCAATTTCCATGGGACCCGTCGCAGACGCTGTTTCTGGACGGTGTCTATTACGTGGCTTTGGCGGCACTGCTTGCCGTTTTCATCGGGCTTCGGCTGCTGCTGACGACGCATTTCGGCCGCGTGCTCATGGGAATCCGCGATAATGAGCGTCGCTCCGAGCTTCTGGGCTACGACACGCGCAAATATCAGCTGGGCGCCTTTGTGTTGTGCGGCGGCATCGCGGCATTGGCCGGGGTGCTCTATGGCGTCTGGGGAAATTTCGTGGCGCCCGAGATGATGAATCTCAACTCCGCTGCGAATATCGTCATCTACGCGATCGTCGGCGGACGCTCGACGCTCGTCGGGCCGATCGCCGGCACGGCGATCATCCAGTATCTGACGAGCTGGCTCGGAACCGCCGGGGTGGGGCAGGTGACCGTGATCCTCGGCACCGTGCTCATCGTCTTCGTGATGCTGTTCCCGCGCGGTATATTGCCGACACTCGGCGACCTCATCGCGCAAGTATGGCGGTTTGCGCTCACTGGCCGTGATCGCGCCAAGCTTCCCGGCGCGCGCAAGACATCTGACAGGTGGCGCAATGCCTGAGTCCGAAATCCTGATCGAGACCATCGATCTCTCCAAGCGCTTTGGCGGCGTCACCGCCATCGACGGCGTATCCTTGCAGATCAGGCGCGGCGAATTGCGCTGCCTCATCGGACCGAATGGCGCCGGCAAGAGCACGTTCTTCAAGATGCTGACGGCGCAGCAGAAGCCGTCATCGGGTCGCATCCTGCTCGCCGGCACGGATATCACCGACTGGCAGGCGCATCGCGTGAGCGGGGCCGGCGTCGGGATCAAGAATCAGGTGCCGGACGTCTTCGACAATCTGACGGCGCGGGAGAATGTCTGGCTGGCGGCGAGCTACTTCAGGAAGACGGCCCGACCGAAGGTGCTGGTCGACGACGCACTGGGCAGCCTCGGCATAACCGCGCTGGCCGGCCGGCGCGTCGGCGAGCTTGCGCACGGCCAGAGACAGTGGGTCGAGCTGGCGATGGTGCTGGCGCGCGATCCTTCGGTGGTGCTGCTCGACGAGCCGACCGCCGGGATGAGCGACGAAGAGACCGCCAAGACCGCCGAGCTCATACTCGAGCTCAACAAGTCGCGGACGATCGTCGTCGTCGAGCACGATATGCAGTTCATCCGCAAGATCGCCAAGATGGTGACCGTCTTCCATCAGGGCAAGATCCTCGCGGAAGACACGATGGCCAATATTCAGAAGAACAGGATGGTACGCGATGTCTATCTCGGCAGATCGGCCGCTGCTTGAGATCCATGGGCTGAGATCGGGCTATGGCCGGATCCGGATTCTCGACGGGCTCGAGCTTTCGCTCGGCGAGGGCTGCATTCTCGGCATCCTGGGCCACAATGGCATGGGCAAGACGACGCTTCTGCGGACGCTGATCGGGCAGGTGAAAGCGAGCGAGGGCAGCATCCTTTTGGCCGGCAACGACCTCATGAAGCGCAAGCCCTATGAGCGGGCGCGCCTGGGATTGGGCTATGTGCCGCAGCGCCGTGAGATCTTTCCCGACTTGTCGGCGCTGGAAAACCTCAGGATGGGAATGACCCGGCATGAGGATGATCGGGTTCTTGACGAGGTGCTGGGCTATTTCCCCACCCTGGGTTCGCTGCTCGATCGCCCCGGAAAAGGATTGTCCGGCGGCCAGCAGCAGCTGCTCGCCCTGGCGCGCTGTTTGGTCGGAAGGCCAAGGCTTCTGATGCTCGATGAGCCCACGGAAGGCATACAGCCTTCGATCATCGAGGAGATCGCAAGCCTCCTGCCTGTCTTGCGGGACAAGTTCCGGCTCACGATACTTCTGGTGGAACAGGACCTGCAGTTCATTACGTCCGTCGCGAGCGAGGTCGCGATCATCCAAAAAGGCCGGATCGTGAGGCATCTCGATCCGCAGGAGCTTTCCAATCACGATGTCATAAACGCGTATCTGGGCGTCTGAACCGGATCTCTGCTCATGTTCATCAGAACGTCCGACGGATTGGATCTGCAGTTCAGGGAGGTTGGCCGGGGACCGACCATCGTCTTTTCCCATGAGTTTGGCGGAAACCATGCATCATGGGAAAAGCAGATCGAACGCCTGGCGACGACGCATCGGTGCATCGCCTACACGGCGCGCGGATTCTCGCCATCGACGACATCCGGCCAGGAGACGTATTACGGGCGCCACATGCTCGTGCGGGATCTCGTCGAGCTTGTGGAGAATCTGAAGCTGGAGCGCTTCCATCTCGTTGGCGCCGGAATGGGCGCGGCCACAAGCCTGCTCGCGGCGGAGCTCTTGGGCGACAAGGTAAAGACGATCACGCTTGCCGGTTGCCCGGCGGGTCCGCTTTCCCAATTGGAGCTGTTCGAACATAGGAGCAGGATCCGGCAAGTGCTGCTGGCGATGGAACAGAAAGACCCGGCCTTGGCGAGCTGGACATTGTGGAATGATCGGCCCGATGAGCGCTTGATCGGGGAGAAGGCAGCCTGGTGGCGAAAGTATCGCGGCATATTCGAGCAACACGACACTGCGGGCCTGGCCTTGACCCTCAAACGGGTTGAATGGGATGTTCCGGACTTCAAGCATCTGGAGCGGCGCCTGAGGCACATAGAGGCGCCGACCTTATTGGTTTCGGGAGACGATGACCGCCATGCTGCGCATATGACGGCTGCGCATCTGGCCAGGGTCTTGCCCTTTGCCAAGCTCGTGAAGCTGTCCCGTTGCGGCCGGCTGGTCCATTTTGAGCAGCCGGCGGTCTTCAACAAGCTATTGTGGCAGCATGTCAGGACTCTCGAACTGAGGGAGAATGGGCAAAGGCACTATTCGAAGCTGGAGCTGAGCCTGAATTTGGAGAGTTCCTGACCCGGTCGCGCGAGGTCACGGAAGGGCGCCGGCCGGGCCCCCGGATGCTCTACTTTCGAAGCGTATGAAAGCCGTCACGGGTATGATAGAGGGCGAAGAGCCTTGGGCATCACGTGACCGGCATGAATAAGGCAGCGGCCGCTGAGACAGATCCCATCCTTGTCGTGAACAATATCGAGGTGATCTATGATCACGTGATATTGGTCCTGAAGGGCGTGTCGCTGAGCGTGCCCAAGCATGGCATCGTGGCGCTGCTCGGCGCCAATGGCGCCGGCAAGACCACGACGCTGAAGGCGATCTCCAATCTTTTGAGAGCCGAGCGCGGCGAAGTCACCAAGGGCGCGATCCTGTTCAAGGGCGAAGAGGTGCATGATCTTTCGCCCAACGAGCTGGTGCGGCGCGGCTGCATCCAGGTGATGGAAGGACGCCATTGCTTTGCTCACCTCTCGGTCGAGGAAAATCTCCTGACCGGCGCCTTCACCCGCAAGGACGGCACGGCCGCGATCAGGCGCGATCTCGATCTCGTCTATTCCTATTTCCCGCGCCTCAAGGAGAGACGCGGCTCGCAAGCGGGCTACATATCGGGCGGCGAGCAGCAGATGACCGCGATCGGGCGCGCCTTGATGTCGAGGCCCGACATGATCCTCCTGGACGAGCCCTCGATGGGTCTTGCCCCGCAATTGGTGGAAGAGATCTTCGTCATCTTGCGCGAGCTCAACAAGGCGGAAGGCGTCTCCTTCCTGCTCGCCGAGCAGAACACCCATATCGCTCTCAATTATGCGACCCATGGCTACATCCTCGAATCCGGGCGCATCGTGCTCGACGGCAAGGCGGGCGAGCTCAAGGAGAACGAGGATGTGAAGGAGTTCTATCTGGGTGTGGGCGGGGAAGGGCGGCGCTCCTTCCGGACGGTCAAGAGCTACAAGCGACGCAAAAGGTGGCTCGCGTGAATGATCATTATGACAGCCGCGAAACGCAAGGCCGAGAGGAGCGTGAGCGCGCTCTGTTCGAGCAATTGCCGGAGGTCATCGCGGTGGCGCTCGCGAGCCCGGGCTGGCGCCAGCATCTGGGCAAGATCGATGCCAAGGAAATCACCTCACGCGCGGCGCTGGCGGATCTGCCGGTCCTGCGCAAGTCGGCGCTTCCCGCACTTCAGAAAGCGGCACCGCCCTTTGGCGGCTTCTCGGTTGTCCCGGTGCCGCAACTCGGCCGCCTCTTCACCTCGCCTGGTCCCATTTATGAGGGCGAGATGGCGTCGGGCGATGAGTGGCGCTATGCCCGCGTCCTCTTCGCTGCAGGGTTCCGGCCGGGCGACATCGTCCTCAATTGCTTCAGCTACCATATGACACCGGGTGGCTTCATCCTCGATTCGGGCGCCCGGGCCCTGGGCTGTCCCGTCATCCCGGCGGGGCCTGGCCATAGCGAGCAGGTCGTCGAGGTCATCGCGCATCTGAGGCCCGTCGCTTATTGCGGCACGCCGGATTTCCTCAAGATCCTCCTCGACAAGGCCGAGGAGCTTGGCCGCGACGTTTCCTCATTGCGCAAGGCTTCCGTCTCGGGCGCGGCCTTCCCGCCGAGCCTCCAGGCCGAGGTCAAGGCGCGTGGAATTGACGCGTATCAAGCCTATGCGACGGCCGATCTCGGCGGCATCGCTTATGAGACGGAGGCGCACGAAGGCCTCGTCCTGAACGAAGACATCATCCTCGAGATCCTGCGTCCGGGCACGGGCGATCCTGTGGCCGAGGGCGAGGTCGGCGAGATCGCGGTGACGCTGATCGACCGTCATCGCCCGCTCATCCGCTTCGCCCTCGGCGACATGACGGCGCTGCTGCCCGGTGTCAGCGCCTGCGGACGCAGCAATCAGCGCATCAAGGGCTGGATGGGCCGCGCCGACCAGACTGCCAAAGTGCGCGGCATGTTCGTGCGGCCCGAGCAGATCGCCGAGATCGCCAAGCGGCATCCGGAGGTGAAGCGCCTGCGCCTGGTGATCGGGCGCGCGCAGGAGCAGGACACGGTCGTTCTCAAGGCCGAAACCGCATCGGCCTCGGCGGCTTTGCAAAAGGCGCTGGCGGAGACCGCGGCGGGCATCACCAATCTCAGATGCGATGTTGCGCTCTGCGCAACGGGCGGCTTGCCCAATGACGGCAAGGTGATAGCTGATGAGCGGCCTCTATCCTGACGGTTGCGGGAGGCCGCGGTTCAGTTAAAGATGGCGGGAAACCGAAGACCATCCAAAGGGAGCGAGACACATGAAGAAACTTCTATTCGCCGCCATGATGGGGGCGGCATTGCTGACGGCGGGCGCCGCTTCGGCGGAGCCCGTGAAGATCGGCATGATCACGACCTTGTCGGGTGGCGGCGCCGGTCTCGGCGTCGATGTGCGCGACGGCTTCATGCTGGCGCTGAAACAGTCCGGCAACAAGGATGTCGAGGTCGTCATCGAGGACGATGCGCAGAAGCCCGAGCTTGCGGTGCAGATCGCCGAGAAGATGATCCAGAGCGACAAGGTGCAGATCCTCACCGGGATCATCTGGTCGAACCTTGCGATGGCGGTGGTGCCCAATGCGGTGGCCCAGGACATCTTCTATCTCTCGCCCAATGCCGGGCCCTCGGCCTTGGCCGGCGCCAAGTGCAACAAGAATTATTTCAACGTCGCCTGGCAGAACGACAATCTGCATGAGGCGATGGGCAACTACGCCAATACGGCCGGCTACAAGAAAACCTTCATCCTGGCCCCGAACTATCCCGCCGGCACCGACGCGCTGACCGGCTTCAAGCGCTTCTACAAGGGTGAGCTTGCGGGCGAGCTCTTCACCAAGATCGGCCAGACCGATTATGCGGCCGAGATCGCCCAGATCAGGGCATCGGGGGCGGATTCGGTCTTCTTCTTCCTGCCCGGCGGCATGGGCATTGCCTTCATGAAGCAGTATGCGCAGTCGGGCGTCGCCATCCCGGTGATGGGCCCGGGCTTCTCCTTCGACCAGGATGTGCTGGGCGCCATTGGCGATGCGGCGGTGGGTGTCAAGAATTCCTCGCAATGGTCGAAGGATCTCGACAACAAGGCCAACAAGAAATTCGTCGAGAGCTTCAAGGCGGAATATAACCGCTTGCCGTCGCTCTATGCGAGCCAGGGCTATGACACGGCTAATCTGATCATTGCGGCCCTGGCCAAGGCGAAAGTGACCGATGCCGACGGCTTCCGCGCGGCGCTCAAGGCGGCGGATTTCCCGTCGGTGCGCGGCAAGTTCAAGTTCGGGCCCAACAACCATCCGATCCAGGACATCTATGTCCGCGAGGTGGTGAAGGAAGACGGGGTCATCACCAACAAGATCATCGGCACTGCCTTCACCGACCACCAGGATGCCTATGCGGCGCAATGCAAGATGTAGGGCGATGCTCTAGGTGTCGCCGGCCCTCTTCGTCGAGCAGCTTCTGAACGGCTTGCAATTCGGCGTCACTCTGTTCCTGATGGCCGCGGGCCTGACCCTGATCTTTGGGGTCATGGGGCTCATCAACCTGGCGCATGGCTCGCTCTATATGGTGGGCGCCTTCGCCTGCGCCGCGGCTGCGGCGGCAACCGGCTCGTTCTGGCTGGGGCTCATCGCAAGCCTCGCTGCCGCGGCGGCAGCCGGCGCGCTGGTCGAGATCATCGTCATCCGCAAGCTCTATGACCGCGATCATCTCGACCAGGTGCTGGCGACCTTCGCGCTGATCCTGATCTTCTCGGAAGCGATACGCTGGCTGTTCGGGCCGTTCCCGCTCTATCTCGACATGCCGCCGGTGCTGTCGGGCTCGGTCACCTTGCCGGGCGGCATCCAGTATCAGCTCTATCGCCTGATCATCATCGGGATCGGCATCGCGGTGGCGATCGGGCTCTACATGCTCATCACCAAGACCAGGATCGGCATGCGCATCAGGGCAGGGGCCTCCGACCGCGAGATGATGGCGGCACTCGGCGTCGATATCGGCAGGCTTTATACGATCATCTTCGCGCTGGGCGCGGCGCTCGCCGGTCTCGCCGGGGCTTTGGTCGGCGTCAATCAATCGGTCCAGGTCGGCATGGGCGAGCCGGTGCTGATCCTTGCTTTCGTCGTCATCGTGATCGGCGGCATCGGATCGCTATGGGGTGCGCTCATCGGCGCGGTGCTGGTCGGCATCACCGACACGATGGGACGCTTCCTCCTGCCGCAGATCTTCGCATTCTTCATGGAGCCGTCGCAGGCGACGACGGTCGGCGCGGCTCTTGCCTCGATGCTGATCTATATCGTGATGGCGCTCATCCTGGCTTTCAGGCCGAAAGGCCTGTTCGCCCCGGCCTGAGCCATGCCGATGAGCCGGGAGAATTGGGTCAATCTCGCTTTGGCGGCCTTGCTGCTCGCAAGCCCGATCATCGCCCAAGGCCTCGGCGAGAGTTTTTACGTGACGCTCGCGACCCGCATCGCGGTCCTCGCTCTGGCGGCCATCGGCCTCAATCTCGCTTTGGGACTTGGCGGCCTCGTCTCCTTCGGCCATGCGGCCTTCTTCGGCATTGGCGGCTATGTGACCGGCATCCTCAGCATCAATGCGTTGAATGGCGTCGCGCCGGGCAGCGACCAGATGCTGCTTCTGTGGATCCTGAGCGCCGTTGCCGCGGGCCTCGTGGCGCTGGTGACCGGCGCCATATCCTTGCGGACTTCCGGCGTCTATTTCATCATGATCACCTTGGCCTTCGCCCAGATGATCTATTATTTCGTAATCTCCTGGCCGGCTTATGGCGGCGAGGACGGGCTCTCGCTCAGCCTGCGCAACCAGTTCCCGCTGCTCAACACACAAAAGCCTCTCACCTACTTTCTCATCTGCTATGTCCTCCTGCTCTTGGCGCTCATGGTCTTCGTCCGCTTGCGCGACGGACGCTTCGGGGCCGCCTTGCAGGGGGCACGGCAGAACGAGACGCGCCTCGCAGCGCTGGGTATCCCGCCTTTCCCGATCCGCCTCACGGCGTTCGTGATGTCAGGCATGATCACCGGCGTGGCGGGGGCGCTCTATGCCGATCTCACCCGCTTCGTCAGCCCCTCGATGCTCTCCTGGCATCTCTCGGGCGAGTTGATCGTCATCGTCATCCTGGGCGGCACCGGCCGGCTCTTCGGGCCGGTCGCCGGGGCGGCGCTCTATGTGATGCTGGAATTCCTGCTCGGCTCCTTGACCGAGCGCTGGCAGCTCTTTCTCGGGCTCGTGCTGCTCGGCACCGTTCTCTATGCGCGGGGTGGCCTCATCGGCCTCGTCGCGGGAAAGATGCGCCATGGCTGAGCCGGTCCTCGCCCTCGCGCATCTTTCGAAATCCTTCGGCGCCCTGAAGGTGACCGACGATGTCTCGCTCGACCTGCGTCCCGGCGAAGTCCATGCGCTGATCGGGCCGAATGGCGCCGGCAAGACCACCTTGATCCATCAGATCGCCGGCACGATCAGGCCGGATGGCGGCACGCTCCGTTTCCGCGGCCGGGACATAGGGGCCATGAGCGTGGCGGCGCGGGCGCGGCTGGGCCTCGCCCGCAGCTTCCAGGTCTCCTCGCTGGTGCTCGAATTTTCAGCCTTGCGCAATGTCATGCTGGCCGTCCAGGCCCGGCAGGGATCGAGCTTCCACTTCTTCAAGCGGGTAATGAGCGATGCCGCGCTGACCGAGCCCGCAATGGCGATGCTCGCCCGCGTCGGGCTCGAGAAACGCGCGTCAGTCGCCGCGGCCGAGCTCTCGCATGGCGAAAGGCGCAAGCTCGAGATCGCGATTGCCTTGGCATTGCGTCCCCACGCCTTCCTCCTCGATGAGCCGATGGCGGGCATGGGGCCCGAGGGCTCGAAGGAGCTGACGCGCTTTCTCGATCGTCTGCGGACCGAGGCGCCGATCCTTCTCGTCGAGCACGACATGGATGCGGTCTTCGCGCTGGCCGACCGCATCTCGGTCCTGGTCTATGGCCGCATCATCGCCGGCGGCAAGCCCGCCGAGATCCGCAAGAGTGCGGAGGTGCGCAAGGCCTATCTGGGAGAGGCGTCGTGACTCTGCTCCAGATATCGGATCTCGCGGCCTTCCACGGGCCGTCCCAGGCGCTCTTCGGCGTCGAGCTCGATATTGCCGAAGGCGAGGTGGTGGCGCTTCTCGGCCGAAACGGCATGGGCAAGACGACGACCATCCGCTCGGTCCTCGGGCTCTGCGACATGCGGGGTGGGGACATCCGTTTTTCCGGACAAACGCTGGCCGGCATGAAGCCTCACCTGAGGGCGACGCTCGGCATCGGGCTCGTGCCGGAAGGCCGCCGCTGCTTCCCGACGCTGACCGTCGAGGAAAACCTCGTTGTCGCCGCCCGCGCCGGCCCCTGGTCGCTCCAGACCATATTTGGCCTGTTCCCGCGGCTCGCGGAGCGCCGCCGGCAATATGCCGGAACTTTATCGGGCGGCGAGCAGCAGATGCTGGCCATCGGCCGGGCGCTGATGACCAACCCCAGGCTCCTGATGCTGGATGAGGCGACGGAAGGGCTGGCCCCGGTCATGCGCCAGGAGATCTGGCGGGCGATCGGCCAATTGAAGCGTCAGGGCCAGTCGCTCTTGATCGTCGACAAGATCCTGGTGGAACTTCTGCCGGTGGCGGACCGCTGCGTCGTTCTGGAACGGGGAAGGACAGTGTGGAGCGGGTCGGCTTCAAAGCTTAACGACGAGTTGCAGAGCCGCTATCTGGGCGTTTGATCGGCCCCTCTTCATAGGGTATTAACCTATTATTCGGCAGCTATTTAGGGTGCCATTTTCCCGAATCGCGCGGCGTTGTACGTTAGCCAAGCGCTTCCCTTCGGCGGCGTGGCGCGGTTTCTTGTGAGCGGTGCGATGAACAAACGCCGGACAGGCGTGCTTGCGGCGATGCTTTGGCTGGTCGCGACGGCGGCGGGTGCGGAAACGCCAGGCGTCACGCCCGAGCGCATCCTGTTCGGGCAGTCGGCGGCGCTGGGGGGCCCGGCCGCCGATCTCGGAACCGAGATGCGGCGCGGCATTCTCGCCGCCTTTGCCGAAGTGAACCGGGCGGGTGGCGTCGGCGGCCGCCGTCTGGAGCTGCGTGCCTATGACGACCGCTACGAGCCGGAGCAGGCGATCGCCAACACGCTCAAGCTTATCAACAATGACGGTGTCTTCGCGCTCATCGGCGCCGTCGGTACATCGACATCGGCCGCGAGCGAGCCCATTGCCCGCGCCGCCGGGGTTCCGTTCATCGCCCCCTTTTCCGGCGCCCAATTCCTGCGCGACCCGGCGCTGAGCGAGGTGGTGAATATCCGCGCATCCTATTTCCAGGAGACGGAGACGCTCGTCGAGCGGCTGATCAGCGAGCTTGGTATCTCGCGCATCGGCGTCCTCTATCAGGACGATACCTACGGCCGCAACGGTCTTGCCGGTGTGCGCCAGGCGCTCGAGCGGCGTGGCCTCGCGATGGTTGGCGCCGGCACCTACATGCGCAACTCGACCGCGGTCAAGACGGCGCTCCTCGGGCTCCGTCAGAAGAATCCGGAAGCGATCATCATCATCGGCGCCTATCAGCCAAGCGCCGTCTTCACTCAATGGGCCCGCAAGCTCGGCATCAAGGCCCTGATCGGGAACGTCTCCTTCGTCGGCAGCGATGCGCTTGCCGCGGCGCTGGGCCCGGCCGGCGAGGGCGTCTACATCACGCAAGTCGTGCCGTTTCCGGAGGGCGACACGATACCGCTTCTGGCCGAATACCGAAAAGCGCTCACTGCCAATGACGCGAGGGCGGAACCATCCTTCGGTTCGCTGGAAGGCTACATCGCCGGCCGGCTGACGGCCAGTGTGCTCGCGCGGGCAGGAGACGTTCCGACGCGGGAGAGCTTTCTTGCAACGCTTGCCAATATCGGCACGTTCGACATCGGCGGGTTCAAGCTCCGCTACGGGCCGAGGGACAACCAAGGCTCCGATCAGGTGTTCCTCACCATGATCCACGACGGCAAAATCATCTCGGTCGACCGGCTATCGCAATGAACTCGCCCCCGTCCAGCACCGCGAGCCCACGGCGGCGGCCGCGGTTCGGCCTGTCCGTCAAACTCTATGCGGCGATTGCCGGTGCGGTGGCGCTCATCCTGGCGGCGAGCGTGGTCGCCTGGATATCCTTCGTCGAGCTTGGGCACCTGCAGCGGCGCATCACGCGTGAGCATATTCCTTCGATCACCGACTCGCTCAGGCTCGCGCAGCAGAGCGCCCTGATCGCCGCGACCGCGCCGGCGCTCGTCTCGGCCCCAAACGAGCTCGAACGGCGGCGGCTGATGAGCGCGGTCCGCGCCCATCAGGATGTGATCGTCGCGCTGATCGATGATCTCGAAAAGCAGAGCGCCAGTGCCACCGATCCCGGCAATCCGAGACAGCTCATCACCGGGATAAGGCAAGCGAGCGGCGAACTCGCGACGGCGCTTGATCGCTTGGACCAGTCGGTCGGGCGCCAGCTTGCGCTCAGAGCCGAGCTTGCCGAGCGCCGCGATCGGGCGGTCGAGCTGCATCGCCGCCTGATCGAGAAGCTGACTCCGCTTCTGGACGATGCGACGATGTATCTGGTCACCGGATATCGCCAGCTCGACGATGCCGTACCGGTCGCGCCCGATATGCGTCTTTCGGATGCGGCGCTGCTCGACTACGCCGCAGTGGCGCAGCTTGGTGCCGAAGGCAACCTGATCGGTGGTCTTCTCGCGGAAGCGTCGAACGTCCCCGACGCCAATCTCTTGCCGCCGCTGCGCGAGCGTTTCCAGGCGGCGGCGGATCGGTTTCGAACTGCGCTTGGCGTCGTCACGGGCAACGACGCGGAGGTGCTGCGCGTAATCGCCGACGGCCTAATTGGCCTCGGTGAAGGATCGAACGGCATTTTTGCGCCGCGTGAAGCCCTCCTGGTCGAATTGCAGACGGCTGAAGGTCTGACCAGCCAGGCGAGAGAGATCGCCGCACGGCTGACCGGCGATGTCGACCGGCTCGTCGCCGGTGTCGGCGATAGAACCGCGCAAGCGGTCACCGCCTCCAATCGCGCGATCGATATCGGCAGCACGCTGCTCCTGCTGCTCAATGGATTGAGCATCCTGGGCGCGCTGCTGATCGGCTGGGGCTATGTGGCGCGGCAGGTCACGGCACCGGTGGTGCGCATTACCGATGCCGCCGCCGCCTTCGAGGAACAACGCTTTGATCCCGAAAGCCTGGCCTCCGTGCGCAAGCGCACCGACGAGCTCGGCGAGCTCGCCCGCACCTTCACGCGCATGGCGGGCGAGGTCCAGACCCGCACCCAGACGCTCGACCGGCTGGTGGCCGAGCGCACCAGCGCGCTGGAGAGCGTCGCCAACCGCCTGGCCAAGTACCTGTCGCCCCAGATCTACAACTCGATCTTCTCGTCCAAGGGCGAGGCCGGGGGCAAGCTCGCGCGCAAGAACCTCACGATCTTCTTCTCCGACATAGCGGGCTTCACCGACATCAGCGACGGCATGGAGCCCGAGCGGCTCTCCTTCTTCATCAACACCTATCTGAGCGAGATGTCGAAGATCGCCATCGAGCATGGCGGCACCATCGACAAGTTCATCGGCGATGCGATCCTGGTGTTCTTCGGGGATCCCGAGACCGAGGGCGACCGCAATGACGCGCTGCGCTGTGCCCGCATGGCGCTGCGCATGCGCGACCGGATGCTCGAGCTCGACAAGACCTGGCACGAGAACGGCATCTCGAAGCCGCTGCGCGCGCGCATGGGCATGACCACCGGCTATTGCACGGTGGGCAACTTCGGCTCGGAGCATCGCATCGAATATACCGTGCTCGGCAGCGCCGTAAACCTTGCCGCGCGGCTCGAGACCAGGGCCGAGGCCGGCACCATCCTGATCGCCGATTCAACCTGGCTCCTCATCAAGGATGCGGTCGATGCGACGCCCATGGGTGAGATCACGCCCAAGGGCTTCGCCCGCCCGGTCGGCTGCTATCGCCTGAACGGCCTGACCGCCGCAGGCGTTGGGGACGCGGTCACGCTGGCCGGGCGCCATGTCTCGGTGAACGTCCCGCATCGGGGCCACATTCCTGAGGCGATCGAGGAGCTGCGCCGCATGCAGGAGGACCTGGCGCGGCGTTTGCCGGAGGCTTGATCGGGCTGGTGATTGTCACAAGCCGCCCAGCGCACTCCGCGCGAGAATCCTGTATGGTGAGAACCCTAGGTAAACCTTGCAAGGGCGAAAGGGGCCTCAAAAGGCGGTACAATGGCTCTCTGGACCGTTACGGACATAGATAATGTGGGAGGGGCGGACGGGAGCAGAACCGTTCGGGTCCAGCTTTCCAATGATTCTTCAGTCGTGAGCAAGGAGATGGCGGTCTCGGAGGCCATGGATCTCCGCCGTCAGGTTGAGAAATCGCTGAAGAGAGATCCCCTCGCGACCAGCATTCAAGTGACGCTCGGTGGCGAGCTTTATGAGATCGACGGCGGCAGCGCGCAATCGTTCCTGGCAAGGCTGGCGCCGGACCGGCCTCGAATGTCCAACATGAGCATTCCTCCGATCCTTGCCATCGGCGTCATCGTCGCCTTGCTTGCCGGCTGGGGTGCCATATATCTGAAGTTCAGCAGTTCCCTCGACGCTGCCAATGTCGAGATGGTGAAGCTCGCGTCGCAGATCGTCCAACGCCCCAGAACCAATCCCGGTTTGCTGACCTGGGCGGTAGACAGGCTTGCGAAGGATGCGGAAATCGAGATTTCTCCAGAGCGACGCCAGGAGATGATCCAGGTTCTCACGACCTATCCCGACACCTCTTTCGAAACCATCGCCGAGATCTACGGCTCGGGGCTTCCGGAGCTCAATGGGCTTGTCGGGCGACTGGAGACTTATGATTTTTGGCATGGGAAAAAGAGCGCAGGCGGCGGTTCGGTTAATGAGACGCAGAAGTCGGACACTCAACAACCTTCGGCCTCCCGTAAGGAAATCATTGATCGGCTCCCTGAAGAGCAGAGTGAAGAATCATCCGGTCAATCACAGACCGTGTACCCCAAGACGCCTGGCAGGTGATCACCAAGCAGACCGATGAGGTCCCTTGTCCCGGGTGGGCTTGCACAACTGATTTCACGCGTCTATCTAGACGCTGGCCCTGCGCCCAGGCGCTTGGGGAATCGTCTAACGGTAGGACAGCGGACTCTGACTCCGCCAGTCTAGGTTCGAATCCTAGTTCCCCAGCCAATCACTTTTCAGCAAATTAAAACAAACGGTTAGGCAAAGCCGAACCTACGCCCGGAACTGCTTGAGGATGCTGGCGAGGCTCGGCTGTGCGCCGGAGGTTCCGGCCTCCGCCGGCTGCGGGGGAACCCCTGTGGGCACCTCGCCTTGCGGCAGAGGCGGCAGCGTGCGCCGGATGCGCGAGCCCAGGCCCTGGACATCGGGCGCCATGGGTGCGGGCGTGACGGGCATGCGCGGCGCTGCCGGCATGGGTTGGCGCTGCTGCTGCGCGGCTGGTCGGGCTGCGGCCGTGGGCTCGGGCGCATAGGCCGGCACCGGCTGCGGCTCGGCCTCGACATTGAAGGAGCCGAAGGATTGCTGGCGCCAGCGGGCGACCACGTCCTGGAGGAAGCTCTCATTCGGCAACTCGCGCGCCCAGCCCTCGGTGAAGGAGGCGGTGTTGCTCTTGGGCCAGGCATGCGAGGGCAGCATGTCGAACTTGACCCGCGTCGGCAGCGCCACACCTTCCCCGAAAGTGATGGCATCGCCAGTGCCCATGGTCGACATGAAGTCGAGGAGGCTGCGCGCCGCATCCGAGATGCCGGCCTTCAGGATCTCCTGGTCGCGCTCATTGGAGAGGCGGAAGGAGAAGATCGTGCTGCATTGGGAGAGGATGGTCGGATCGAGTTCGGCCGGGCGCTGGGTGACGAGGCAAAGCGACACGCCATATTTGCGACCTTCCTTGGCGATGCGCGAGATCGCCCGCTTGGTCGGCTCGAAGCCGAGCGTCCGGTCGATCGGCACGTAGCGATGCGCCTCCTCGCATACGAGGGTGATCGGGATCTGGCCGCCGCTCCACAGGCCGAAATCGAAGGCGAGGCGCGCCAGCACCGAGACGACGACATTGATGATCTCGGACGGCAGGCCGCCGAGCTCGAGGATGGAGATGGGCTTGCCCTGAACCGGGATGCGGAAGATGCGCGACAGGGTCTGCGCCATCGTATCCTGGACGGTGAGGCTGCCGAACATGAACGCATAGCGCGGATCGCGCGAGATCGTCTCGACGCGCGCCTTCAGCCGTTTATAGGGCGCAAGCTCGCCTTTGAGGTCGAGCCGGCCGATCTGCTCTTCAAGCAGTGCGACGAGATCGGAGGCGCGATAGGGCACCGGCGTGTCGATGCCGACATTGGTCGATTCCGCCTGATCGCGCGTGCGCAGCACATGCGCCTTGTCCTTGCGCTGGTTGTACATGTAGCGCTGCTTGGCGAGCGGGATGAGCTCGCGCAGGATCTCGACGTCGGCCTCGCGATGCGCCTGGGTACCGATCAGGATCTCGACGATCTCCTCGAAATTGAGCAGCCAGAAGGGCAGCGTCATGTTTTCGGGCGTGATGACTTCCGACCATTCGTTGAACGACTGCTCATATTCGCGATGGACGTCGAGGAGAACGATATGGGCCTGGGGGTTCTTCTCCAGGATGCGCCTCAAGATCAGCGCCACCGAGCAGGATTTGCCGGTGCCGGTGGTGCCGAGCACGGCGAAATGCTTGCCGAGTAGTTCATCGATCTTCACCATCGCGGGGATCGAGGCATCCTGCTGGATATGGCCGATGCGGATGGCGGTGTCGGCGTCGCAGGCATAGGCCTTGGACAGCTCCTCCTTGCTCGCCCGGAACACGACATTGCCGAGGGAAGGATAGGTCGAGATGCCGCGCCGGAAGGATTTGGGCCGGCCCTCTCCGTCCTTCGGCAGCTCGCCGATGAATTCGACCTCGATGATCCGAAGCTCCTGGTCGCTCTGGGAATGCGACGGCATGGGCGAGCTCAAGGCCGAGACGAGGGCGAGTGTCACCGCATTCGGCGTGTCGACCTTGAGGAGGGTGCCGATCTCCGGGCAGTTGCTGGAGGAATACTGGTCCTGGCCGTCCGCCGTATCCAGCAGGATGATGGCATGGCCGCCGGTCACCGCGACGATGCGCCCGATCCGCTCCACGCTTTCGATGGTGGAGGTCTTGGTTCTGACAGCCCCTGAAATATGCGCCGTTTGCATAGTGTCCTTCTCGCCGGTCAATGACGTTTCCGGACGTTTGGATGCTGGTTGGGGTCATGGACAGGAAGGAAGACGGTCACGCGTGTTCCCTTGCCCTTTTCTGAATCGATGGTGAGGCTGCCGCCATGGAGCTTGGCGAGCGCCGCCGAGATCGGCAGGCCGAGGCCGGTGCCCTCATGCTTCTTGTTGAAGCCGGCATCCACCTGTCCGAACGGGCGCATGGCGGTCTCGATGTCGGAGACCGTCATGCCGCCGCCATTGTCGCTGATGCTGAGGCGCACGAAGCCTTCGCTGGCGGGAGCGGCGTGGAAGCCGACCCGGCCTTTGGGCGGGGTGAATTTGACCGCATTGCCGAGGAGGTTGATGAGGATCTGCTTGATCCGCAACGGATCGGCATAGAGCTTCGGCATGGCGGGGTCGATCTCGCTCGCCACCATGATGTCCTTTTCCTTGGCCTTGGCCTCGATGATGAGGAGGCAGGATTCGACGACGGGCGAGATATCCATGGCCTCGCGTTCGATCACCATGGAGCCGGCCTGGATCTTGGTGACGTCGAGGATGCCGTTGATGAGGGCGAGAAGGTGGTCGGCCGCCTGCTTGATATAGCCCGAATACTGGTTGACCCGGGCCGGTTCCGAGATGTTCAGCGTGCCGAGCATGTCGGAGAAGCCGATGATGGCGTTGAGCGGGGTCCTGAGCTCGTGGCTCATATTGGCGATGAATTCCGACTTGGCCTTGGAGGCGAGTTCCGCCTCGACCTTGGCGGCGTTGAGGGCTTGGGTCTGCTTCTGGCGGGTGACGGCCTGGCCGAAATGGTCGGAATACTCTGCAATAAGCGAGTCATCCTTGAACCACCGGGGGCCAAAAGTACGCATGAACTGATTGCCTCTAAAGCTCGGAAAATAGGGGGCAAACGGATAATTTGGCGTTAACAAACAGTTGCGTTTTGTCGCTTTGTGGGCCGATCTTTGACTGGCCTGCCCAAGCTGTTAATGTCGCCCTCAACATAATGATTGCCGGCGACGGCGGTTGGGGGCGGAGATCGGCCTCCGGGAACCGCCTCGGCGCCGCGAAAGGTTTGCGAAAGTGGACGCCAGAAGCGGCGTGGGCGAGGCCCGCGCCCGGCGGCACGGGAACCCCAACGGGAGCGAGCGCCCCCGCAAGGGCGACCACGGTGCCCCGCCCAGACAAAGGCCCGAGACCGGGGACGCCTTTTATGGCGCGCTCGATCTGGGCACGAATAATTGCCGGCTCCTGATCGCGGCACCCAGCCCCTCGGGCTTCACGGTGGTCGACGCCTTTTCGCGCATCGTGCGCCTGGGCGAGGGGCTCACCGCCGCCGGGCATCTGAGCGAGGCGGCGATGAAGCGCACCATCGATGCCTTGCGCATCTGTGCCAACAAGCTCACCTGGCACCGGGTCGGGCGCCACCGCCTGGTCGCAACCGAGGCCTGCCGCATGGCGGCGAATGGCGATGAATTCATCGCCAGGGTCAAAGAGGAAGTGGGGCTCGAGCTCGAGATCATCGGCCGCGAGATGGAGGCGAAGCTCGCCGCCGTCGGCGCCGAGCCCTTGATCGAAGCGGGGGCTTCGAGCGCCCTCGTCTTCGACATCGGCGGCGGCTCGACCGAGCTCATGTGGCTCGAGCAGCGCCAGGACCGGCATGAGATCGTGACCTGGATCTCGCTCGCCGCTGGCGTCGTCACGGTGTCGGAGCGCTTCGGCGGGGTCGATGTCGACAAGGCCAAGTATCAGGCGATGCGCGACCACCTCAAGCCGCTCATCGTCGACTTCGCCCAGCGGGTGAGGAGCGGCACGGGTGGTGCGGCCATGCCGGCGCATCTCCTCGGCACGTCGGGAACGGTGACGACGATCGCCGGCGTGCAGCTCGGGCTGCGCCGCTACGACCGGGCCCGCGTCGATGGCTGCTGGCTGACCCAGGAGGCGATCGCCCAAGTGTGCGCGGAGCTCCTCGGGCTGAGCTATGGCGAGCGCATGGACAATGCCTGCATCGGGCGCGACCGCGCCGATCTGGTGCTTGCCGGCTGCGCCATCCTCGAGGAGATCTGCGCCGCTTTCCCGGCGCCGCGCATCCGTGTCGCCGACCGGGGCCTGCGCGAAGGCATCCTGACCCTGATGATGAAGACCGACGGCACCTTCGGCAGGGCGCTATGACCCGCCCAGGCGGCTCCTCGATCAAGAATGCAAGGCGGCTCAAGGTCCGGGTGAAGACCGGCAAGGGCCGCACCGTCTCGCAGAAGGCCTGGCTCGAGCGCCAGCTCAACGATCCCTATGTGGCGGAAGCGAAACGTCGGGGCTATCGTTCGCGCGCCGCCTTCAAGCTCACCGAGATCGACGACAAGTACCGGTTCCTCAAACCCGGCGGCCGCATCGTCGATCTCGGCGCAGCACCCGGCGGCTGGTCGCAAGTGGCGGTCGAGCGGGTGAAGGTGAAGGAGGGCAAGGGCCGCGTCATCGCCATCGACATGCATGGCATGGACGGCATTGCCGGCGTCACCATCTTCCACAAGGATTTCCTCGACGACGATGCGCCGGCTCTCCTGATCGAGGCGCTGGGCGGCGAGAAGGCGGATGTGGTGATGTCCGATATGGCGGCGCATGCGACGGGCCATCGCCAGACCGATCACCTGAAGATCATGGCGCTGGCGGAAGCGGCGTTCGATTTCGCCAAGGACGTGCTGAAGCCGGGCGGCGCTTTCCTGGCCAAGGTGCTGCGCGGCGGCACCGAGGGCGAGATGCTGAAGGTGATGAAGCAGCATTTCGAGACGGTCAGGCACGTGAAGCCGAAAGCGAGCCGCGAGGATTCGGCCGAGCTCTTCGTCCTGGCGCTGGGCTTCAGGGGGTAGGTAGACACCCTCGCCCCGCAAGCGACCTTGCTCCGCCGAAGCGAAGCCACCTTGCTCCACCGAAGCGAAATCTCGGCTTCGCGAAGGCGAGAGCGCGGCGGGGAGAGGGAAGGGGCCCGTCGCGAAGCGACGGGAAGGGTGAGGGGCATCTTTGCAAAACGAGATCACGCATGCTCGCACTATTCGTGCTGTGTTGGGACTCATCTCGCCAAGAACGAAGAAGCCCCTCACCCTCCCATTGCTGCGCAATGGGGCCCTCCCTCTCCCCGCTAAAGCGCGGCGAGGGTGAGTTCAGCGTCGAATTCTGTTTCCTTAAAAAATGAAAGCGGGGCCATCACGGCCCCGCTTTCGCAAAACCGCGACTGCCGTCAGTAGCGGTACGGGCTTCTGCAGCGATGGCGATAGCCATCGTAACCGATGAAGGTGTTGGAGCGGGCGCTATAGGTGCGATAGTGATTGTAACACCAGCGCACATGGGCGCTGCCGCCGCCCGAGTAATAGGTCCGGTAATAGGGCCGGTAGTACGAGCCGTAATAGGGATAGGAACCGTAACCGTACCCGTAAGGGTACCCATAGCCGCCATAGGGGTAACCGTATCCGCCAAAGAACGGAAAGAAACCGATCCCCAGATTCACTCCGGAGTGGCGGTAACGGTGGCCCCCGCGCCAGTAACGGTATTTTTTGCCTCCGCCCCAGTATTTGCGGTGTTTCACTTGTTGGATGTTTCCATCCTGCTTCGCGGTCATGGCGGCGGGCGCGCCGCTTCCGGTCATTATACTCGTCGCCTGAGCACCGCCGAAGCTGAGCAGGCCGGCCACCAGCGCAGCCGCTGCCATAGCAAAGGGCTTGTATCTCATGTCCATAACTCCTTCGCCGCCGTGGCGATCTCACGCACAATGCGCTTCGCCAGGCTTTCGTTCCGTCAGGTGGTTCACGAACATCCGATCGCCGAGCCGGTTTCGCCCACCCGGCCGTGATGCCCCCGGATCTGCGGACATATATATAGACGAAGACCGGGGTTAATTCCGTCGCGGTGGTCAGCGGAACTGAAGAATGACAACATAAACAAGGGGATAGTGTCAGCCGCTTTGCCGCTTGCTCCGGGGCGCGGCCGGGTGTTATGAGCCCTCGCCAACCCTGATCGAGTCGTTTCGCACGATTAAGTGCTTTTTACGGAGGTTGGCCGATGGCCAGGCGCCAGATCCCCGAATATTTGACCTTTGACGACGTGCTGATGAAGCCCGGTGCCTCCGCCGTGCTGCCGGGTGAGGTCTCGACCAGGACCCGCATCACCCGCGACATCCATCTCTCCATCCCGATCATCTCGGCCGCCATGGACACGGTGACCGAAGCCCGCCTCGCCATCGCCATGGCGCAAGCGGGCGGCTTGGGCGTCATCCATAAGAATCTCGACCCCGAGCAGCAGGCCGAGCATGTGCGCCAGGTGAAGCGCTTCGAGTCGGGCATGGTGATCAATCCCATCACCATCAGCCCCGATGCGACCTTGGGCGACCTCATGCGCCTCAAGGAGCTGCACCACATTTCCGGCATCCCGGTGGTTGACGGCAAGGGCACGCTCGTCGGCATCGTCACCAATCGCGACGTGCGCTTCGCCACCGATCCCAAGATGAAGGTGGCCGAGCTCATGACCAAGGACAACCTCGTCACCGTGCGCGAGGGCGTCGACCGCGAGGAGGCGACGCGGCTGCTCAACAAATACAAGATCGAGAAGCTGATCGTCGTCGACCAGGACTACAAATGCGTGGGCCTCATCACCGTCACCGACATGGAGAAGGCGGCGCATCATCCCTATGCGGCGAAGGACGAGCATGGCCGTCTGCGCGTCGCCGCCGCGACCGGCACCGGCGACAAGGGCTTTGCCCGCGCCGAGCTCCTCATCGATGCGGGCGTCGATCTCGTGGTGGTCGACACCGCGCATGGCCATTCGATCCATGTCATCGACCAGGTGAAGCGCATCAAGAAGCTCTCCAACAAGGTGCAGATCATCGCCGGCAATGTGGCGACGGCAGAAGGGACGGAAGCGCTGATCGACGCCGGCGCCGACGCGGTCAAAATCGGCATCGGCCCGGGCTCGATCTGCACCACCCGCGTCGTCGCCGGCGTCGGCGTGCCGCAGCTTTCGGCCGTCATGGACTGCGCCGAGGCGGCGGCGAAAGCGGGCGTGCCGGTGATCGCCGATGGCGGCATCAAATATTCGGGTGACCTCGCCAAGGCGCTGGCTGCCGGCGCCGGTGTCGCGATGATCGGCTCGCTCTTGGCCGGCACCGATGAGAGCCCGGGCGAAGTGTTCCTCTATCAGGGCCGGAGCTACAAGTCCTATCGCGGCATGGGCTCGGTCGGCGCCATGGCGCGGGGCTCGGCCGATCGCTACTTCCAGCAGGAAGTGAAAGACCAGCTCAAGCTGGTGCCGGAAGGCATCGAGGGCCAGGTGCCGCACAAGGGCGCGGTCGCAGCCGTCCTGCATCAGCTCGTCGGTGGGCTTCGCGCCGCCATGGGCTATGTCGGCGCCGCGACCATTCCCGATCTGCAGAAGAAGGCCGAGTTCATCCGCATCACCAATGCCGGCTTGCGCGAAAGCCACCCGCATGACGTGATGGTGACGCGCGAGGCGCCGAATTATCAGAGGCAAGGGTGATGGAAACATCCATCAACCGTCACCCCGGCGAAAGCCGGGGTCCATTAAATTCGTGGCATCGGGCAGTGCTGCCCGGATTGCACCTATTCAGGGGATCCCGGCTTTCGCCGGGATGACGAATTATGGGATTCGACGGCTGCGCCAATCATGCGTGAGGGCGGTCGCATAGCAGCGGCGATCGAGGTGCTGGACGAGATACTCGGCCGCCATCGCCCGGCATCGGAAGCGCTCAAGGATTGGGGCAAGGCGCATCGCTTCGCCGGTGCCGGCGACCGGCATGCGATCGGGACGCTGGTCTATGACGTGCTCAGGCGGAAGAAGTCGCTGACACAGTCCATGGGCGAGGGCGGATCCCGCAGCCTGGTGCTCGGCGCCTTGCGCGAAATCTGGAAGCGGTCGCCGGACGACATCGCCCGCGCCGTCGAGGACGAGCATGGGCCGGGCGCGTTGACGGCGGAAGAGCGCAGCAGGCTCGCAAGCGAGGCGCGTGCCGATGCGCCGGCCCATGTCGCGGGCGACTATCCCGAATGGCTGGTGGATTCCTTCGCGCGGGCCTTTGGAGCAGAAGCGGCGGAAGAGGGGCGGGCCCTGGCGATGCGCGCGCCCGTCGACCTCCGCGCCAACATCCTCAAAAGCGACCGCCCGCGCGTCCTGAAGGCGCTGGAGAAGTTCAACGCCGTGGCGGGGCCGCTGTCGCCCTGGTGCGTGCGCATTGGGGCGCCGGGCCCCGACAAGCGCAATCCCCATGTCGAGGCCGAGCCCGCCCATGGCAAGGGCTGGTTCGAGGTACAGGATGCGGCCTCGCAAGTGGCGGCGCTAATGTCGGGCGCCAAGGCCGGCGAGCAGGTGGCCGACATCTGCGCCGGCGCCGGCGGCAAGACGCTGGCGCTCGCGGCGCTCATGGGCAACAAGGGCCAGATCCATGCCTATGATTCCGACAAGCATCGTCTGCGTCCGATCTTCGAGCGCCTGCAAAGAGCGGGCGCCCGCAATGTTCAGGTGTTGGGTTCAGACGAGTCGGCAAGACTCGATCAGCTCACGGAAAAAATCGATTGCGTCGTCATCGATGCGCCCTGCTCGGGCTCGGGTGCCTGGCGGCGCAACCCGGATGCCAAATGGCGGCTGACCGAGAAGCAGCTGACGCAGCGCCTCGCCGACCAGAAGGCGGTGCTGGCGCAGGGAGCCCGGCTGGTGAAGCCGGGCGGCAGGCTCCTCTACATCACCTGCTCGGTACTGCCGGAAGAGAATGACGACCAGGTCCAGGCCTTCCTCGGCGATCATCCCGACTTCGCCCTCGTGCCCTATCGCGAGCAGTGGCGAGGCGCCATCGGCACCGAGCCGCCGGCCTCGGCCGGGAAGGGGGCCGACACGCTCCTCCTGACGCCCCGGGCGCATGCGACCGACGGCTTCTTCATCGCCCTGATGCGCAAGACCCGGCCGGGGGGCTGACCAAACGGGTCGAGGATGAAATTCTCGAATCTTTATGCTACGTCAATTGTGGGGCGAGAATCGACGGGGATAGAGATGAATATAAGATTGGCGCTGGTCGTGGCCATGTCGATGAGTGTCGGGGTGGCGGGCTGTGGTGAAGGGTCAAGGGCGAAATCCGGTTCCGTTGAGATGATGTCCCTTCCGGTTTCCGGACCGCTTTGCGGGTCTGATTACATCCAGAAGAAGGCTTCGCCGTTCACCTGGCGTTATTGCAAAGACCAGAACCCTCTCGACATATATGAGGTGGCGCGGGACACGTATTGGGTTGAGAACAATCGCCAATACTCTGCCAGCCACCGGATGGATTGTCAGACCGATCCCCTGCCTTCAGACGTAAGAAGTAAATATTGCTAGCAGGAGTGCCGTCTCGCGTTCATCGAGTCCCTGTTGCTCGTCGCTCTGCGGGCTGGACGCTACCCGGTCTGGCGCGTGGGGAATGAAGCGGAGGGACATGTGGGTTCGTGAGGCGTCATCTTATCCTATCGGCGATCTGGGCTGTCGCGGTGGCGATCTTTGCCCTGCTGATGTCGTTGACGCCGATCGCGGAGAGGCTCGAGAATCAGTATGCGCTCGGACTGCTTTATGGCCTGCGTCCGCAGGTCGAGCGGGCGCCTGGCGCCGCCGTCGTCGCCATCGACCGCAAAACGCTCGAGTGGCTCCGCGACGACAGCGATACCGAAGGCAAAGGACCGCTATTGTCCTGCCTGCCGCCCGGGGTGAAGGAAAAGCTCGCCGAGGTGAGAGGGCCGGGCTCCATACCTCGCTCGGTGCATGGCTGCGCGCTTGCCGAGCTCAAGCGGCTCGGATTCAAGGCGGCGATCTTCGATATCCTCTTCATGGTGCCGGGCGCGAAAGACGATGATGAGGAATTCGCCAGGGCATTGAAGAGCAACCTGGCGACCGGCATTCTGGTCGGGTTCGAACGATCGATGGTCAGAGACGGCGTTTCGGAGGTGCTTGTCGAGCGGGAGCTGGAACCGATCGATCTGTTCAGAACGAGCGCCGCCACCACGGGCGCTTTTCTCCTGCCGCGCCCGGGCGGTCCGGTCTATGGCTATTGGCCGAGGGTCGCGGGCTTCCCCGAGACCAAGTCATTGCCCGAGGAAGCGCTCTTCCTCATTGGTTCGCCGCTCTACGCCGCGCTCTCGACCTCCATCGCCAGCCCGGCGCTGCGATATTTCTGGCTCTATGGTCCGCCGGGAACGATCGAGACCATATCTTTGCGCGACCTGCTGCGGCGTGACGTGGACCCGTCCATTCCGGCCCTGGCCCCGTCTTCCATCGCCTTCATCGGCGCCTCCGATCCGAGCTCGACCAACTATCCCGACAGCTTCCCGACCTTCATCCGCGGCGGCAGCGATGCCGATCTGAGCGGCGTCGAGCTTGCCGCCACTGCCTTTCTCAACCTGCTGCATGGTGATACCGTGCGCCGCCTGCCGCTGCTCGAGACGACCCTCCTTATCCTCGCCTTCGCCGCCGCGGTGGGATTCCTGGCGCGCTTCAATCCGACCTATGCGATCCTCTCCGCAATCCCGATCGGTCTCCTCTATGTTGCGTTCGCGGCATGGCTCTTTGCGCGCGCCCATCTCTTCATGCCGGTTGCGACGCCGGTTTTCATCCTGCTGCCCGCCGCCTTCGTGGCGGCCATCTTCATGCGCTACCGGCTGGCCCGGTCACTCATCATGCGATTGGCGCCGGCACCGGTCGCCCGGCGGCGGCTCGGCCTGATGACCGAAGAGCGCAGCAAGGCCGTCTCCGATGAGGCGACAGTCATCTTCTTCGACCTGATCGGCTCGACGAAGATCGCGGAGAAGCTGGCGCCCTTGGACTTCAGCGTGCTTCTCAATTCCTATCACGACACGATCACCAAGGTCGTCGAGGCGCATGGCGGGTTCATCAATGCCTATTCGGGCGATGGGGTCATGGCCGCCTTCACCCGCATCGACGCCGGCGCCGATCACGCTTTGCGCGCCTGCAGATCGTCGATCAGGGTGGTGCGTGAGATGCGGCGGTTCAACGCCGCCAATGCCGGCAAGTCGATTCCACCGCTGCACTTGCGGGTCGGCATCAACAGCGGCACGGTCGCCGAAGGCGAGATCGGCGCTGCGAACCGGTTCAATTTCTCGGTGGTGGGCGACGTGGTCAATCTCGCCTCGCGGCTCGAGCAATTGGGCAAGGTTCTGTTCGCCGGTGAAAACGACATCATTCTGCTCGGGCACAGGACGAGGCAATTGGCGGGCGACAATGGCCTGAAGTTCGCCGACTGCGGGCTGCAGGAGATCCGCGGGCGCGACAAGGCCGAGCAGGTCCACAGGCTTCTGGTCGCCGACGCCTAGTTCTATCGCTGGTAATGTATCCTGACCTTTGGTAACCTGGGGAACCGAGGGTGACATGCAGTTTGTGGGTTTCAATGGGTGCATCCCGATCAGCGACGGGCGTCGCAATTGTCGCGCTGGCGGTGACGGCTTTTCTCGCCGGAGCGGCGAGCGCCCAGGACCGAACACCGTGCCCGGCGGGCACGCCCGGCGCGCCGTCGGTCTATATTGATTCGAGCAGCCCCGAGGTACTGGTCCTGACGACCGAGGGCCGGCAGTTGAATGCCGCCAACAATCTTCTTCTGTGTCCCGGCGACGAGATCCGCACCGGCGCCACCGGCCGTGTCGCCATCCGTTTCGACGAGAAGCGCACCGTGATCCGGCTCGACGGCAACAGCCGTACGCGCATCCTCTCGGGCGGCACCGGCTCTTCCGACGTCACGCTGTTCTCCGGCGTGCTCTATTTCCTGAGCTCGGTCAAACAGACCTTCCGCGTGGATACGCCTTATATCGTCGCCGGCATCGAAGGCACCGAAGCGCTCGTCGGCGTCGACCAGAGCGAGAGCCTGGCGATCACGGCGGTCCGTGAGGGTGTCGTCAGCGCTTTCGACCGCAGCGCCGGCCCGCAGCGCAGCGTCGATGTGCAAGCCGGCGAGGCGGCCTATCGCTCGAACCGCGTGCCCTTCGCCAAATCCGCGATCGAAGACGTGCCGGCGCAATTCCGCCGCCTCATCGTAGTCTCGGACTCGGCCGTCGACTGGGCGATTTATTATCCGCCGATCATGCTCTTGCCGAAGGGCGCCAGCGGCACATTGCGCCAGGCGGTCGATCTCCTTTCCTCGGGCGATTTCGCGCCCGCCATCTCACTTCTCGACCGGGCACCGAGGAAGGAGCGCGCCACCGCGGCCTCTTTGCGCGCCGTCATCGCCGTCAGCCGCAACCGGATCGAGGAAGCGGAAAAATGGAGCGCCGTCGCGCTCGGCGAAAATCCTGATCTCGCCGCCGCCCATATCGCGCAGTCCTATGTCCTCCAGGCGACGGGACAGCTCACCGAGGCGGTCGATGCCGCGCGCACCGCCGCAGGGTTGGCACCCCGCGACCCTTACGTCCTGGCGCGCCTCGCCGAGCTCCTGATGATCATCGGCGATCGCCCGCATGCGCTCGAGGTGGCGGAGGCTTCGATCGACATAGAGCCGACACCTCTCGGCCTGTTCGTCGCCGGCCTGGCGCGGCTCGCCGCCTGGCAATATGAGCGCGCCACGTCCTTCTTCACGGAGGCCATGGATCTCGATGCCGAGGCGCCCTTGCCGCGGCTGGGCCTCGGCTTGACCTATATCAAGCAGGGCATGACCCACGAGGGGACCTGGCAGATCGAACGGGCGGTCGCGCATGATCCGCGCGAGTCGGCTTTGCGGACCTGGCTCGGCCGCGCCTATTACGATGAGGGCGAGCGCGCCAAGGCCCACAACCAGTTCGAGCTCGAGATGCAGGAGGACCCTGAGAATCCCAACGCCTATCTGTTCGACGCCATTGCCGATTTCTCGGAGAACCGGCCGATCCCGGCTTTGCGCGACCTCCAGGAGGCCGAAAAATATGCCGATGCGCGGCGCGTGCTGCGCTCCGAGCTCGGCCTCAAGGAGGATGCGGCGGCGCGGGGCGCCGCGCTCGGCCGCATCTATGATGTGCTCAGCTTCGACCTTCTCGCGACCGACGCCGGGACGGAAGCCGTCGAGCTCGCCCCCGCCAATCCCGGCGCGCACCGCTTCCTCGCCGATGTCTATCGCTCGCGTCAGGAATACGAGATCGCCCAGACCAGCGAATTGCTCGTGTCGCAATTGCTGAGCCCGCCCTCCAAGACGCCGGTCCAGCCCGAGCTGGCGGAGACGCGGCTCGAGCTCTTGGATACGACCGGGCCGGCACGCGTGACCTTTGCCGAATTCGCGCCGCTCTTCGATGCGGACGGGCTGGCATTCACCGGCACCGGGATGGCGGGCACCCAGGACACGCTGAGCGGCGAATATGCGGTCACCGGACTCTATCGCAACGCCTCCATCAGCGTCGGCCAGTATTATTACGAGACCGACGGCTATCGCCAAAACAACGGCCTCGAGCACGACATCTTCGATGCCGTGGCGACTTTCGCGATAACGCCCGAATTCAGCATCTTCGGCGAATACCGCCATCGCAAGACGAACGGCGGCGACCGGCAGATCGGCTTCGATATCGACGAGTTCAGCAAGACGCAGCGCTCCAGCCTGACCCGCGAGGTGATGCGCGTCGGATTCCATGCGCAGCCGACCTATAATTCCGATCTGCTCGGCGTCTATACCTGGGCCAGCCTCGAGAGCGGCACGACCAACAAGGACTTCGGCACGTTCACGACCAACAGCGAAGACAAAGCCGACAGCGTGCAACTGCTCTATATCTGGAACGGCGAGAGCTGGCGCGGCCTGGTGGGCGGATCCCATATCGCCAACGATGTGACGTCCGGGTTTGATTTCGACGGCTTCGGCGACACCGAGACGTTCGACGTCAACTACTGGAATGGCTACGCCTATCTCTATCTCGACTGGCCGCAAGGCATCACCTGGACGCTGGGCGGCGCGCTGGTGAGCTTTGACGAGGAGCGCGTCGGCGGCGCCGATATCGACGAGTTCCTGCCGAAGGCCGGCGTCAGGGCCCGCCTCACGGACCGGCTGACCGTCAGGGCGAGCTATCTCGAGAATCTGAAGCCCGAGCTGGTTTCGGACCAGGTGATCGAGCCGACCAATGTCGCGGGCTTCAACCAGTATTACGACGCCATCAACGGCGCGGTGCTGGAACAAGCGGGCGTCGGACTCGACTACGCCTTGACCGCCGACATCACGGTCGGCACGGAAGCCATCTGGCGCTGGTGGGACATTCCCACGGGCTTCGGTTCCGACGCGCAGACGGACGATACCGTCTATCGCGGTTATGCTTATTTCGTGCTCACCGAACAGCTGGCCTTGGCCGCTGAGGTTGACTACGAGCTTTCCGAATCGGACGATCCGAACGATTTCGAGAAATGGGAAGCGACCTCGTTTCCCGTCACCCTCAGCTATTTTGCCGAGGGCGGCTGGTTCGGCTCGGCCCAGGTGGTCCTGGTCGACGGCGCGTTCCGCACCGGTGGGATCGAGCAGGACGACCAGTTCGCGGTGGTCAATGCCAGCGCCGGATATCGCTTCCCCGACAATCGCGGGGTCATGTCGATCGAGGCGCTGAACCTGTTCGACCAGCGCTTCCACTACCAGAACCGCACCTTCACGCCGGACCTGACGGCGGCACCGCGCTATGCGCCCGAGCTCACGGTCCTGGGCCGGCTCACACTGAGTTTTTGATCGGGCGAGCACGCCACCACGCCCGTCTTGCAAGCAGCAAGCGAGCCGCTTCCAACGATTCCCCTCTCCCGTTGCGAAGCAATGGGAGAGGGTGCCCGATAGGGCGGGTGAGGGCTCTGTGTCTCAGCAAGTATATTCGTTGAGATCAGAACACGCTGCTCGAAAGAGCCCTCATCCGCGCTTTGCGCACATAGATCACGATCAGGTCAGATCGGAACGATCTGACCTGATCAACGTGATCGAAATCCTAAAATGGGCGCGCGATCGGACGGAAAACCGGTGGCCACTTTTCCTGATCGCGCGCCTCCCATTGCTGCGCAACGGGAGAAGGGAAATGATGGATAGCCCCGAGGCGGATTTGATGATCACGGCACCGAGGAGGTGGGCGGGAGCACGCCGATATAATCGCGGATCTGCTCCAGATAGATGATCACGGCGACGATGATCGCCGTGAACAGCAGCATGGCCGTGAACATCCAGCCTTTGCCGGGAAGCGAGCCCACCCGGTCGTCGAGCTCGCGCACATCATTGCCGGCGGACATGATCGTTTTGGTCATGTCGCGAAAGTCGCGGCGCATGTCGCCCAGATCGTCGCGCATGTGGTCGACATGCGCCTCGATGCTGGCGATGCGGGCATCGGCACCATAGGGGAGCGCGCCCCCGGTTACGACTTTCGGCGGCGGCCTGGTTTCGGAAGCCGGCTGCTCACTGGTGAAGTCTGACGTATCGGTCTCGCTCATGACTGAAAATCCCTTGGAACGGATCATCCAACAGTCGCCCAGACGCACTCAGCCGATCATATCATCTTTCACAGAGGCAGAGAATATTTTCTCCTGCGCCGGGCCCTTCACCTCGGCTGTCCGTGACGCCGGATACAGGGATTATCAGGGATTATCAGGGAATTTCCGCAGAGAAATTCCTCGATCCAGCAATATCAAGGAGTTAGCTGTTTGCCATGCCGTGGAGCAGGGAATTTCGGCCTCCGGGCAAGCACATAAGCCCGCTGGATTTTCTTCCTCCGAAAAGCTGGGCAGGCGCCTCGGCGCAAAGCTTGCGAGCATGAGATTTCCCAATCCCATGCTACGGCCCGCGATTGCAAGCGGCATTTTCAAGCGAGGTCGGAGAGGCGCCGGCGCGGCCGGTAGGGGCTTTTGGGATTGATGTCGAGATCGACGACCTCGACGCAGCTTTGCGCCCGAAGGTGGCTCGAACCCTTGTAGAGAGGACCGTCGCGCAGCTGCACGTCGCTCGCTTTGGCGAGTCTCAGGCATTTCCAGTCGGGAAGGCGGGAGCTGCTCTCGCCGGCGAATTGATAGGCAAGCGCCGTTTCCGCGCCCTTGCTGTGGCCGAGGAGGATGGGGCAGAGCTCGCGAGGGTGCCCGTCATAGAGGCAAAGGACCTGCTTTCCCGTCGCCATGGCCTCGGCGAACAGTGCGTAGGTTTCGCTCTGGGCGGGTTTCGTCTGTTTCATTAAGGACTTGTAGCAGTTGTACGGATGGCCGGGTCAAGCCCGGCCACATAGTCTCTTGTAATGAATATAGCCTATGCTATATCTGGGTCATGGACGACCAGGCCGCGACAGCTATCGATCGCATGATGGGATGGCGCCGCGACCGCGGCGAAGCCTCGCTCTCGGACGTTCACCGCAGCATTCCGGTGAGGGCCGACGCCTCGATGTGGCGGCGCGCCATGGCCTTCGTCGGCCCGGGCTATCTCGTCTCCGTCGGCTATATGGATCCCGGCAACTGGGCGACCTCGATCGCGGGCGGCGCGCAATTCGGCTATACGCTGCTCGTCATCGCGCTGATGTCGAACATCATGGCGATCATCCTGCAGTCGCTCTGCGCCAGGCTCGCCATCGCGACGGGGCGCGACCTGGCCCAAGCCTGCCGCGATGCGTTTCCAAAACCCGTCGCCTGGACCTTATGGCTCTTCGCCGAGATCGCCATCATCGCGACCGATATCGCCGAGGTGGTGGGCACGGCCATCGGCCTCAATCTGCTCTTCGGCATTCCGCTCGAGATCGGCGTCGTCATCACGGCGCTCGACGTCTTCCTCATCCTCTATCTGCAAAAGCTCGGCTTCCGCTGGATCGAGGCCTTCATCATCTGCCTCCTCGGCGTGATCGCTGTCTGCTTCGGGGTGCAGATCGCCATGGCCGATCCCGAATGGGGTGCGGTCATCAAGGGTTTCGCGCCGACGACCGAGATCGTCACCAATCCGCAGATGCTCTATCTGGCGCTCGGCATCATCGGTGCCACGGTGATGCCGCATAATCTCTATCTCCATTCGGGCGTGGTGCAGACCAGGGCCTATGGCCGTTCGAACGAGGAGAAGCGCGAGGCCTTGACCTTCGCCACCATCGACTCGACCGTCGCCTTGATGTTCGCGCTCCTCGTCAATGCCTCGATCCTGATCCTGGCGGCGGCGACCTTCAACAAGACGGGCCACGCCGGGGTAGCCGAGCTCGGCGATGCCCATGCGATGCTGGCGCCTTTGTTGGGCTCGCTGCTCGCGCCCAAGCTTTTCGCCATCGCGCTTCTGTGCTGCGGTCTCAATTCGACGGTGACCGCGACCTTGGCCGGCCAGATCGTGATGGAAGGATTCCTCCGCATCCGCCTGCCGGCGTGGCTCCGGCGTCTCGTGACCCGCATGTTCGCCATCATCCCGGCGGCGGGCGTCACCATCGCCTATGGGGAATCGGGCACCGGGGCGCTTTTGATCCTGAGCCAGGTGATCCTCGCCTTCCAATTGCCTTTCGCCATCGTGCCCTTGGTGATGTTCACGCGGAACCGCGAGAAGATGGGGGCGCTGGTGTCGCCGTCCTGGCTGACGATCGTCTCCGCCGTGATCGCCGCCATCATCATCGGCCTCAATGTGAAGATGCTGTACGATCTGGCGATCGGGTAGGCTGAGGTCCTTCAGGAATTCCCCCTCTCCCGTCCGAAGGATGGGAGAGGGTGCCCGACAGGGCGGGTGAGGGCTCTTCGGGCAGTGAAGTGGCTGCAAAAAAGAGCCCTCATCCGGCCTTCGGCCACCTTCCCCCACGCTCCGCGCGGGGGAAGGGGTATGAAGGCAAGGGGCGTCGCTTTAACTGAGCAAATCAACCCATTACCGACGCCCTTGCGGACTCAAGCGCGATCCCTTAACTGCTCGCCATGACAGACCGCATTCTCATCATCGATTTCGGCTCGCAGGTCACTCAGCTCATCGCCAGAAGGGTGCGCGAGGCCGGTGTCTATTCGGAAATCGTGCCGTTCCAGCTGGCGGAAAAGGCCCTCGACTGGGAAGGGCTCAAGGGCATCATCCTCTCGGGCGGACCCGCCAGCGTGACCGAGGGCGAAAGTCCGCGGGCGCCCGAAAAGGTGTTCAAGCTCGGCCTTCCCGTCCTCGGCATCTGCTATGGCGAGCAGGCCATGTGCGCGCAGCTCGGCGGCAAGGTCGAGACCTCGGATCATCGCGAATTCGGCCGCGCCTTCCTGAAGGTGCAGAGCGACAATGCGCTGTTCGAGGGCGTGTGGGAGGAGGGCGAGAGCCATCAGGTGTGGATGAGCCATGGCGACCGGGTCGCCGCCATTCCGCCGGGCTTCCGCGTCGTCGGCACGTCCGATGGGGCGCCCTTCGCTGCGATCGCCGATGAGAAGCGCCAGTTCTATGCGGTGCAGTTCCACCCCGAGGTGGTGCACACGCCTGACGGGGGAAAACTCTATCGCAATTTCGTCATCGACATTTGCGGCTGCCGCGGCGACTGGTCGATGGCCTCGTTCAAGGACGACGCCATCCACCGCATCAAGAAGAAGGTGGGCTTCGACCGGGTGATCTGCGGGCTGTCGGGCGGCGTCGATTCCGCCGTGACGGCGGTGCTCATCCATGAGGCGATCGGCGAGCAGCTCACCTGCATCTTCGTCGATCACGGGCTGATGCGGGCGGGCGAGGCGGAAGACGTGGTGCAGCTCTTCCGCAAGGCCTACAACATCCCGCTCATCCATGTCGATGCCTCGAAACTGTTCCTCTCGTCGCTCGACGGCGTCACCGATCCCGAAGTGAAGCGCAAGACGATAGGCAAGCTCTTCATCGACGTGTTCGAGGCGGAAGCGAAGAAGGTCGGCGGTGCGGCCTTCCTGGCCCAGGGCACGCTCTATCCCGATGTGATCGAGAGCGTGTCGTCGACCGGCGGGCCCTCGGTCACGATCAAGTCGCATCACAATGTCGGCGGACTCCCTGAGCGCATGAACATGAAGCTCATCGAGCCGTTGCGCGAATTGTTCAAGGACGAGGTCAGGGCGCTGGGCCGCGAGTTGGGCCTGCCGCCGCATTTCGTCGGCCGCCATCCTTTCCCGGGGCCGGGCCTCGCCATCCGCGTGCCGGGCGCCATCTCGAGGGACAAACTCGACATCCTGCGCAAGGCCGACGTCATCTATCTCGACGAGATCCGCAAGGCCGGCCTCTATGACGCCATCTGGCAGGCATTCGCCGTCCTGCTCCCCGTCCAGACGGTCGGCGTCATGGGCGACGGCCGCACCTATGACTATGTCTGCGCGCTGAGGGCCGTCACCTCGACCGACGGCATGACGGCGGATTACTACCACTTCGACCACGACTTCCTGTCCCGCACCGCAACGCGCATCATCAACGAAGTGCGCGGCATCAACCGCGTGGTTTATGACATCACGTCGAAACCGCCGGGAACGATCGAGTGGGAGTAGGGATGGAGACAGGATGGTGCGGCGGTCCACGCGATCAAGGAATGACGATCTGTCGCGCCATAGAGCAGCAGGCTGCGTTGACCGACGCTCCTGCCAAATGCAGACTCTCGAGCATCGCACAACGGAATTCCAGACATGGAACAGCAGCAATCAACCAGCGACCGTATACTTAACGGATCATGCCAATGCGGCGCGGTCACTTACACGGTGGCGGACGCGTTCATCTACGCCGTGAACTGTCATTGCTCCATTTGCCGCCGCTCCACCGGTGCGGCGTTCAAGCCACTGGCCGGCATAGAACGCGCCAAATTGCGCATCACGAGCGGTGAGGACCGCATTCTGATCTTCGGCGCCCCCAGTTGGCATGACGAGCGATGCAAGCTATGCGGCTCGCTCCTCTTTGCCGTCGTTCGCGACGGCGCGTTCGCCCATGTCGCGATGGGAACCCTTATCGACGACCCGACCATCCGCCCGAGCGCGCACGTCTTCGTCGGTTCCAAGGCGGCGTGGTTCACCATCACGGACAACCTGCCGCAATACGTCGAGCGTATCCCCGGAAACGAGATATGAGCCCGGGGGCAGCGTGTCAGACAGTCAGGAGAGCGCTACCGCGACCCGCATCATCAACGAGCTCCGCGGCATCAACCGCGTGGTCTACGACATCACGTCGAAGCCGCCCGGGACGATCGAGCGGGGAATTACGGTGACAGGGAATTACGGTGACAGTGCACTAAACTGATGGCCTCCGGCCTCGGGTTCGGCAATTAAGTGCACTGTCACCGTAATGCCAAGTGCACTGTCACCGTAATGCCGTCGTAATGCCGGAACGATCGAGTGGGAGTGATCTGGACCTCTATCCCGCATTATCTCTATAACATGGTTTGTGAAACCTTCGGCGGTCCAGACTTAGTGGGCGCACTTGTCAAGCGAGGCATTTCCGAAGATCGGCTTCAAGTTTCAATGTCGCAAAGATTGTTTTTTGATCGGTTGGTTTCCAGCCGAGCTTGACGGCAATATCGGAATCACGTCGACGTGCAAGCGCTTCGAGCGCGATTTGGCCCACCTTGGGGTCACAGGCGCCGTCGACCTTCAAAAGCGCAAATGCCAACGCGATCACGTCTTGATCGTGCATTGAGGCTATGAGGCCGTCGCGCGGCTCGTATTGGATTGGTTTCGTTGCGCGAAACTCGTTGAACCTCCCGAGGATACCGTTCTGCCTGTACCGCCGGACGAGGAAATCCCATGGCGGGTCAGTTGGGTGCCTCGAACGCCACCGTTGGAAATCGGCGAGGAGGATAGCTCCAGCATTCGCGGCGTGGGGGGACTCATCATTTGATGGGTCCCAGTAAAATGGGTCATCGAGAAGCGCGCGAGCCTGATCGTGATACGCATTCCAGTCGACGCCAAATCTCTGCCGCCAGGAAGCAGCGGCGCCATTCTGGCTTTTCGTCCCCTCTTCCGACTCGTCCAGGGAGCAGACATCGTGCTTGACCGCACGGACAAAGGAGACAAAGCCTGGGTAATCGATGCCAGGCTTACCTGCGAGCTTCAATCTCATAGAGTCGAAGACGTTCACCATTTCGTCAAAGCTTGTGCCAAGTGATCGAGGTGGCAATTCATGACGATCGCCGACTAGAACCAACGGGACCTTGCTTTCATAAGCCAGCCGGAGTCGCTGGCGCTTCTTCTCGAAACTTGCTGTCGGCTCAAGTGGAAGCTGCCGCCGAAACTGCGTACGGAGCTGCTCCAGGCCGGGCTTCGTCGGCTCTGTTGTTTCGAACCAGACGATAACTTCAACAGATTTAAGTCCGAAAGCCTCTTCCCCAAACCTACGTGCCAAACGTGTTCCCAACTCAGAAAGGGCGAGGCACGCTCCGTAGCTGGCATAGGTTTTCCGCAGGATGATGAACTGCATTGCGACCGGATCCCGAAATGCCTCGAGGCTTAGGTTGGCACGAGTTTCGCTATGCCATGACCGATCATGCGAGGCCATAGGGCGAACCGAAAATCCTCTTGTCGAAGAAATCCAGCGTGCCATGGCAGCGCCAAACCAATTGAGCTGCAGTGAGTTCGCGGGTCTCGAGCACGCTTTGCCCGGGACGGTTGCGATCCGTCACCTCAGCCTTTTAGTCTCTTCCAGCCAGCATGGACCTCATGACATCACGGCGAAGCCGCCCGGGACGATCGAGTGGGAGTAGAGGCCTCGCCTCAGTTGTGGGAGAATTGTGATTCCAGCTGCCGGATTCAGTTCCCCGCAGCCCAGTCTATGGCGTCGGCGCCGGCGGGGATTCGCATGGGGCTTAAGGGATCGTTGACCGCGCGCCATACTGCTTCGGCCACATCCTGCGCGGTGGTGACCGGTCCCGGCTCGGCGAAGCGCGCGAAGAGGGACTTCACCTGCTCGGCATAGGCCTCGTGGTCGAGACCCTGCGCATGCGAACGTGCGCTGTCGCTGAAACGGGTCTCGGGCGAACGGCCGGGCAGCACCAGGCACGCGCGAACATTGAACGGCTGGAGCTCCAGCGCGAGCACTTCGGTGAAGGCGTTCACCGCCACCTTGCTCGCCGTGTAGGCGGCGACGAGGGGGATCGATCGCAAGGTCACGCTCGACGTAACGTTGACGACGACGCCGGCCTTGCGCTGCCGGAATTGCGGCAGCACCGCCTGCGTCACGGCAATTGTGCCGAAGGTATTGGTGTCGAAGAGCTCACGCACGGTCGACATCGGCATGGCCTCGGCGGGTGATGCTGCGCCAAAGCCCGCATTGTTGACCAGGGCATCGATCGGCCCCGCGGCTTCGACGGCACGATGGATGCTCTGCCGATCGGTGACGTCGAGGGCCAGCACGCGCAGATTCGGCGAACGCGGCAAAAGGTCCTCGCGCGGCGTGCGCATGGTGGCAACGACCGCCCAGTCGCGGTCGAGAAAGTACTTGGCGGTGGCAAGGCCGAAGCCGGACGAGCAGCCGGTGATGAGGACGGTTTTCATGAAGGCTCCTTGGTGTTGACACCTGAGGAGATAGATTGCCGATGCCAGACCTTCTATAATCAAAAATCCAGAAATCATTCGCAGAAGTCCAAATATGACTGATCCCCTTGCCGAAGTGGTCACGCTCCTGAAGCCGCGCGCCCTGTTCTCCAAGGCCGTCATCGGAGCAGGGCCGTGGCACATCAGCCGCTCGGATGTGGGACAGCCCTTCTATTGCCTCGTGCTCGATGGCGCCTGCCGCCTGAGCGTCGACGGCGAGGATGCAATCGAGCTCCGCTCGGGCGATTTCGTTCTCATTCCCGCTGCATCCGACATCGCCATGTCGAGCCTGAAGCCGCCCGAGCGCGGTACGCCCGAGACGCTGCCCGTGGCGCTGGGCAGCGGCGAGTTCAGGATCGGCGACCAGGCTGGCCCGACCGACCTGCGGATGCTGGCGGGCAATAGCAGCTTCGATTCCCCCGACGCACGTCTGCTGGTGTCGCTGCTTCCCCGGCTCGTCCATGTGCGGGGCGTTCCGCGGCTCGCCACCATCGTGCAACTCGTGCGCGACGAGTTCCGCGAACAGCGTCCGGCGCGCGAGGTCATCCTCTCTCACTTGCTCGAGGTGCTGATGATCGAAGCCCTGCGCTCGACGGCGGGAACCGGAGCACCGCCGGGTCTCGTCCGCGGATTGGCCGACGAGCGCCTTGCCGGTGCGTTGCGGCGGATGCACGAAAGCCCGACGCGGGAATGGACCGTGGCGCAACTGGCCAAGGAGGCAGCACTTTCGCGTTCGGCGTTCTTCGCGCGTTTCAGCCGCGCGGTGGGCGTCGCGCCGATGGAGTATCTGCTCGCCTGGCGCATGGCACTGGCCAAGAACATGCTCCGCCAGAACGAGAGCGGCATCGCCGAAATTGCACAACGCGTCGGCTACAGGTCGGCCAGCGCGTTCAGCGTCGCCTTCACCCGCCATGTCGGATTGCCGCCGGCACGCTTTGCGCGCGAGCAGTCACTCTCGCCGTCGCAGATTTGACGCCGCCTCTTCGCAGCGTGCACCCTGTGCGATTGGTCGCGGCGTTCTGCGCGATTGTCGCCGTCGTTCTGAACTCGTCACCGGCTCTCGCATCCGATCCAACGGGGACATTCTCCGGCATCTACGCCTTTTTGTTTGTCATACCGTGGGTCGCGCTCAATCTTGCCGTGACCGTGGCAATCGTCATCCGAGGCGGCTACCGGTCTGCCGCCTCGGCGAATCTGCACGCGGCAGTTGGCGCAGCTCTTCCGCTGATTGGGTTCGGCGTGACCGCGTTCGACTATTTCGTGGTTCGTCAACCTTCAACGCCATGGCCAGGTATCGAGACCATATTGATCTCGACCGGACTGTGCATCCTGGGTGCTGTGGTGTGTCTTCTTGCGCCCCTCCTGATTCGCCATCATATGAGAAGGCGATCCGATTGACTTTCGTGGCGTGCGGGCGATCTCCCGGCAATCGCGTGACAGTGCACCAGACTGACCAGCCGACACTGGCCGAGGTTGCAGGCAATTAGGTGCATTGCCGACGCGAGATCGGCGACTTCATGACCATCCCCCGCTCGCACCCAAAGTGACGAGAAGCTCGTCCAGTTGCCCGAACGTCTCGACCATCGCATCCGCCGCCCCGGTGCCGGCCGCGTCGAGAGCTTCCTTCGAGGGATAGAGCTCGCGCAGGACCAGCAGCGTCTTGCCGTCTTTTTCCTCGAAAGTGACCGTGGTCACGGCGCCGGCTTCGCTTTCCTCATTCGTCCAGACGAGGCGCGAGGGCGGCGTCACTTCGAGATACCTGCCGAAGAACGCCATGGGCTCTGAGCCCTCGTTGGCGAATTCGAGGCGGTAGCTGCCGCCGGTGCGAACATCCATCTCGCAGGAGAGGAGGGACATGCCCAATGATTTCGGCACCCACCAGCGCTTGAAGAGCGAAGGCGTGGTCCATGCCTCGAACACGATGCGCGCCGGGCCGTCAAAACTGCGCGTGACGACGAGCTCGCGGTCGGACTTCCGTTCCACCGTCGTCGGGTTGGTCAGGGGCGCCTGCCCGCTATCTCTTCTTTCGCCCATCGGCTTTCTCCTTATCAGTCAGTTCCTCGACAATCTTGTCCAGCTCATCGAAGCGCTGGGCCCAGAGCCGGCGGTATCTCTCGATCCATGCCGCCTCTTCCTCCAGGGGGCGCTGGCCCAGCCGGCAGGTGCGCACGCGCCCGATCTTCTCAGTGGTGACGAGCCCGGCCTGTTCCAGGACACCGACATGCTTCTTCATGCCGGTGAGCGTCATGTGGAATTTTTGCGCCAGCTCCGTGATCGACGCGTCCGAACGCCCGAGCTGCTCCAGGACGCCCCGCCTTGTGGCGTCAGAGAGCGCGGCGAAGGAGGCATCGAAGCGGGCGGCGGAATACTGAACCATATGGTTCAGTATCTAGTACAGGGATGGGCGATATGCAAGGGTCAAGGCCGCGAATCCCGGCCGGGCCATTGATCATCGAGGGGAGTTGAGGCTATAGGGCCGCGTCGGCCGGTTTTCCGCCGTCCACTCACGCAAAAGCTCCTGAACCACGCGGGCGATCCACCAGGGTCGCTTCACTCTCTTCTCGCCAGCACGGACCCTATGATTCGCCTCGACAACATCAGCAAGCAGCACGGCCATCAGATCCTGTTCATCGACGCCTCGATGGGCATCCAGAAGGGGGAGAAGGTGGGGCTCGTCGGGCCCAACGGCGCCGGCAAGACGACGCTGTTCCGGATGATCACCGGCGAGGACCGGCCCGACGATGGCCTTGTGTCGATCGATCCCGGCATGACGATCGGCTATTTCAGCCAGGATGTCGGCGAGATGTCGGGCCAGAGTGCCGTCAGGGCGGTGATGGATGGGGTCGGACCGGTGAGCGCGCTCATCGCCGAAATGGCGAAGCTTGAGGCCGATATGGTCGATCCGGACCAGGCCCTGGACATGGAGACCATCGTCGAGCGCTATGGCGAGGTGCAGCACCGCTTCGAGGAACTCGATGGCTATGCGCTGGATGCCCGGGCGAGGGAAGTGCTCGCCGGCCTGAGCTTCAGCCAGGAGCGCATGGATGGCGATGTCGGCCTGCTCTCCGGCGGCTGGAAGATGCGCGTGGCGCTCGCCCGCATCCTGCTGATGCGGCCCGATGGCATGCTGCTGGACGAGCCGAGCAACCATCTCGACCTCGAAAGCCTGATCTGGCTGGAGGAATTCCTGAAAAACTATGAGGGCGCACTGCTGATGACCTCGCATGACCGCGCCTTCATGAACCGCATCATCGGCAAGGTCGTGGAGATCGACGGCGGCGCGCTCACCAGCTATTCGGGCGATCTCGATTTCTACGACCAGCAGCGGGCCTTGAGCGAGAAGCAGCGTCAGGCGCAGTTCGAGCGCCAGCAGGCGATGCTCGCCAAGGAGATCAAGTTCATCGAGCGCTTCAAGGCGCGGGCCTCGCACGCTGCCCAAGTCCAGAGCCGGGTGAAGAAGCTGGAGAAGATCGAGCGCGTCGAGCCGCCGCGGCGCCGCCAGACCGTCCAGTTCGAATTCCGCAGCCCGCCGCGCTCGGGTGACGACGTGGCGAGCTTGAAGAATGTCCATAAGTTCTATGGCAGCCAGGCGGTCTATGCGGGGCTCGATTTCCAGCTGCGCCGCAAGGAACGCTGGTGCGTTCTGGGCGCCAATGGCGCGGGCAAATCCACTTTGCTGAAGCTGGTGGCGGGTGCGACCGGGCCGGACCAGGGCACGGTCAGCGTCGGCAGCAATGTCAGGATGGGCTATTTCGCGCAGCACGCCATGGACCTCTTGGACGGCGACGACACGGTGTTTGAATCGCTGGACGCGTCGTTTCCGCAGGCGGGGCAAGGGGTGCTGCGGACGCTCGCCGGTTGCTTCGGCTTCTCGGGCGATGATGTCGAGAAGCCCTGCCGGGTGCTGTCCGGCGGCGAGAAGGCGCGGCTCGTCATGGCCAAGATGCTGTACGACCCGCCCAACTTCCTGGTTCTCGACGAGCCGACGAACCATCTGGACATGGCGACGAAGGAGATGCTGGTGGGCGCGCTCAAGGAATTCGAGGGCACCATGCTGTTCGTGTCGCATGACCGCCACTTCCTGGCCGCGCTCTCGAACCGCGTGCTGGAGCTGACGCCCGAGGGCGTCCATCAGTATGGCGGCGGCTACACCGAATATGTGGCACGAACCGGCCAGGAGGCGCCGGGGCTGCATCCGGGCGGATAGGAGGGTTAATCTGCGCTCTGAATGCCCTTACATTGACCGACGGCATGAGCCGCGATTACCATCACTTCGACCACAATTCCTGTCCCGCACCACCACCCGCATCATCAACGAGGTGAGGGAGATCAACTGTGTAGTCTATGACATCACGTCCAAGCCACCAGGGACGATTGAATGGGAGTAGTGAAATCCAAACGGCGTGTCCTCGTAATACTAGGCGCCGGCGCGTCGATTGAGTATGGCATTCCAGCCACTCAAAAATTCACCGACATCATCGAAACTGCGATATTGGGAGATCGATGGGTCCAAAACCAAAAGGGCGACGAAGCCTATCGGACAATAAAGCGGCGCTTGAAGCGTTATTTGCACGATCCAGGGATAGTGCACTTTGAGCAAATCTATCACTGCGCGCATGAGCTGATCCATTTCTCAAAGCCCAGCAAAGGAATAGTCGACGAGTATCGTCCAATCTTGGTTCCCTTTCTGAGGGATACCTCGAAGACAACGAAGGAAGGCCTAAGAGCGCTCGTCAAGAAAGTGGTTGAGGTGATCTATAACGAAGTCATCGCACGATGCGCGACCCCCGCCCATTCAGTGGCGTCCTTCGGTGAATTCCTCACCGCACTCGAAGTGACAAGCATTCCGCGTATCTACACAACGAACTACGATGACTTTGCGCTCCAGGCGAAGCCCGACCTCTACACTGGCTATGACAGGAAGGGCGCGAAGGAGACGATCTTCGACATCGAGGGATTCTGGCAGCGATGGAACGAGCCAAGTCTTTTCTTTCTACATGGTTCAGTACACATGAGTTATTCGCACCAACTCGGTCAAGGTAGGTTTGCTGATCTTGTTTGGTTTGATGACGCGAATGAAGCGCGAAAATCGGCGACCTTCAATGGAAGTGGATTGCGAAAAATGGATGGTACGGAGGTCCTGCGCAGTCCAATTGTTACTGGACTGGAGAAGCTTTCCAGGCTGCAGCAGCGGCCATTGCCTTACTTCTACGCTGCACTGACTCGCGATATGATGGAAGCCGATATTATCTATGTAATCGGGGCAGGCTTGGGTGATCTCCATTTGAACATGTTGCTTGCTGAGGCGAGATCAAGGCCGGATCCGGCCCCGATGCTATTTGTCGACTGGTGGGATGGTGGGTTCGACCTGGATATGGAGACGCCCGATCGCAAAAGCATAGAGATGTTGCATGCATTGCGGATAAACATCGGGGGAGACGCACCGGCACCTACAAGAGTCGATGATTGGCTGGTCTCTGCCGATGGAACATCTGCTATATGGTCAGGAGGCTTTCAGGCGTTTCTGCGTGAAACAAATCAGCATGCGTTGGTTCGCGTAGCTCTAAGAACGCGGAAGCCATAACCCGATGGCTGCTGCCAACGCTTACAGTTATTCGTAGACGAGACCGACCATGCGTCAGTACTTGTATTCGAATATGCTTCCCACTTCAGGGTGTCGCTCTGCGCATAACTCTAAGACGACCCAAGCTGCGCGGCACAATGTGTCATCGCGTTCGCGGTTTTCTCCGTGTTTGCCGCCATGGAACAGATTGTCGCGCACTTGTTTTACGGCTTCAAAGAACTGCCCGAGCGCGTCGATTGGCGCCTCGATTTGTGCCGCCCAACGCCAAGTCCCGTCACCGTCCGTAACCTGGGTCGCGGGCGGGTCGGCAATCATTTCTTTTACATCCGCGTCGTCCGACGCTATTTCCATTACATCCTTGAGACACTCCTCCCCTGCAAAGCGTTTCCAGTCTGCATGCGCAATACCCGCCTTGGGAACTACGTAGCCGCATTCCTTCAGCGCGCACTCGAACCTGGAATAGCCTACGAACAGTTTAAGCTGTGCGGGCGATGTGTCTGGAACTTTGACCATTGCTCTTTTCCTATAAAAGAACCTAGGCTGAGATTTATGAAATAGGTGTCAATGCGCAGGACCAGGCCATGGAAAAGGTTGAGGAATTTCGGATCGACATCCTATCATTCGCAGAATAAATTGACCGCTCAGCAATATAGTCCATAATACCCATTCCGGCGACATCAGGCATCTCTAACCTCTGGCCTGCGATGATTTGCTTACCCATACTGGAATCCCTGACGATTGAGAAATACGCTCTCTATCCTTCGTCGGCGCAAATTCCATTCACCGCCACTTTTCAGCCCGGCGGCACTGCCGTCATTGGCATTAATGGCAGCGGAAAGAGTACGCTGATTAATATCTGCTTCCGTTGTCTAACGGGTCCATCCAATCTTCCGACTGCCACATCATCAGGCGAACTTGGTCAGGTTCGTCCCCGTGCTGTGCCAATGACGAGCGGCGAGGCTAGATTGTTTAGCAATCGCGTCGCGGACGGTGCTGCAACGGCCACCGCAACGCTCAAATTCGCTCTCGGCGATGCTAGTGTCGTTGTGACGAGGAAACTTAGTGACCTGTCACTTGTCGCAATGCATCTCGACCTAAAGGACCGACGGGGGCGTACTCAAGTAGTCATTAGCGACGAAAAAGCATTTCAAGAAAAACTTTCCGAGTTGATTGGCGTTGGCGCGTTCTTCGACGTGCTGGTGATCCTAACGTTTCTGACATTCATGCAAGAAGATCGCAGGTCGCTAGTTTGGGACGCTACCGCGCAGCGGCAAATCCTTCGTGTCCTTCTTCTGCCAATCGAAGATGCGACGGAGTTTGCGATTGCTCAGCAGGAAGGCGGCGAGAAAATCGAGATGTCGACGGGTCCCGCAGAGGGAATAAGTTGTAACGCATTTCCATGCAGGACGGAGAAACTATGAACGCGCCTTGGAGTGAAGCGAACGATGTCACCGATCGCGGATTCCATGGCCGAACAGAATGCAGTGTCGAGTGCACTGCCATCTTTGCGCGTGTTGATCCAATTCCTGCGATACCTTCTCCCTTTGCCGCTCACTATCACGTTGCTCACATCTACGATCACTCCTCCTAAAATCACACGGAAAAGACGACGGTGATTTCGGTTAGTGATCTTTGGCAGCGCGCTTACATAAGCAGCTAGTCTTGCTGCAATCTCCCAATCAAATATCCATCTCCCGTTGACACCTGGTTCGATTAGTGTCTCGGGACCACTTGTATACAGCTTTGAAGGATTGACGCGCGTACGATTTGCGAGCCTAACTAAATCGGCGAAGGAACGTGCGACATCCGTTGCGTCGTACCTCACAAGCTTTGACTCTATGAGGTCAGCGAGAAAGGGATTGACCTCTATTGTCGTTGGATGAACACCGAGGAATTGGCAAGCGAGGGCCGTAGTACCCGAGCCCCCAAATGGATCGAGGCACCGCTTTACAGGGCGCGGACATTGGCTGATTGCATGAGCAACGAATTCTGGTGGGAACGCTTCCTTAAAGCGTCGCCAGTTCTGAAACGGAATATCTGGAGCGCCGGCATTCGTTCCAATGGACGAGATAGACCTGCCGCCGGTCCAGGCTTCAAACGGTACGAACAAGATTAACCCCGCCTACAGTGATCACGCCCGAATACGATGTGTAGCGGCGATCTTCCTATGAGGTCAATGGGTTAGGTAAATCACATTCGCCTGACAAACGCCGAACTCACTCCGGAAATCCTCGAGGGTGCTACGATCTACGGACCCAAGGACGAGAAAATCGGCTCTGTCGACCATCTCCATAGCGGCCAGGTTGTCGTCGACGTCGGCGGTTTCCTCGGCATCGGCGCCAAGCCAGTAGCCGTTCCTGCGAGCCAGTTGGATTTCATGCGCGACGAGGACGGAGACGTCCATGCCGTCACGACCTGGACAAAGGATCAGCTCAAGGGAATGCCCACACACCGCGACTAGTCCCAGAGATCGATCTGACCACCCAGGCGACCGGTGTGCGCTTGCGCTGGAACGATGCCGTTTTGTTCAGCGGTCGAAGTGACGCGCGTTTTGCCTCAGAAGCACGGGTTCCATGGCGGACCGCAGTCTATCGGCGGCGCGGAGCTCTGGTACCAGGCGCTGTGCTGGGCCGTGCGCTGGGCCGAGTCCGGCGTGAATGACCAGTCCGTGGTATCGATGAATATCGAGGCGGGTCCGTCGGCCTTGGCGAGGTTGCTCTCCAGAACCTCGACCTTGAAGGTCAGCGTATCGCCGCTGAGTTTAGGCTCCTTGAGCACGACGACGGCGTCTTCGACACGAGCCCCTTCCTTGTTCAACACCGACACGGTGGCATTCGGCGGGTCTTTGGCAAAGCTGCCACGTCCCGGCGCCCATTCATCGAGGAGATGCACGGTCGGAGCATGGCCCGCCGAGCGCACCGGGCGATCGGCGAACATGATCGCGTTGCGGGCGATGCCGGTGAGCGTCAGCGTGTTGCCCTCGAGCTTTGCGCCGGCGGCATTCATCACGATCAGCGACGGCACGGTCCGGGTGCCGGGCATGCCGATCGTCTTCTTGCTCGCATTTTGCGCCACGCTCGTTCCGGACAGAACCAACAGGCTCGCGACGACTATTATGGCTCCGGCCACCCTGTTCAGATTCATGATCAGCCACCCTTCCCCTGCGTTGCCTCAGGCCTCGATGATAGCATCAAGGCGCGATCATGATACTAGAGGAATCCGTGAGCGTCCTGGCGCGCGACGTATATCATTTGACATAGACTGCACGACGGACATTGATTCATCGCACCGCTTTGCAGCGACCCACACCAGGAGAATACCGTATGGCCCAGCGTGACGCCGTTTTCCCCGCCGGTCGGCAAGACCTCTACACGTCACAGACCTATTCCGCAGCGATCAGATCAGATGATCTCCTGTTCGTGTCCGGCCAGGTCGGCAGTCGCAGCGATGGCTCGCCCGAGCCGGACTTCGAAGCTCAGGTCCGCCTGGCCTTCGCCAATCTCGAGGCGACCCTGCAAGCGGGCGGATGCGGGCTTGACGATATCGTCGACGTGACGACCTTTCATACCGATCCCGAAAATCAGTTCGGCACGATCATGACCGTCAAAAGTGAGGTCTTCCCGCAAGCGCCTTATCCGAATTGGACGGCGATCGGCGTCAACTGGCTCGCGGGGTTCGACTTCGAGATCAAGGTCATCGCCCGTATTCCCGGCTGAGTATCGCCAGGTTCGGGTTTTGAAACAGCGCGGGCGTGCGATGTGCCGTATGGAAATCCGCATGGCACATCGCCGGCTCGAACCCGATTGAGATCGACACCGCCGCGGCCCGCGATGATCGCCGGCATTGCCTGCCGGCCGAATATGCCCCAGAAAGCATGGGCTCATCTCATTCTCACATCGAACACAGGGAGCGGACACATGGCCAAGACCGTTGCCGACCAGTTCGCGGAAACTCTCGCCGCGGCAGGCGTCAAGCGCATATACGGGATTGTCGGCGACAGCCTCAACGGCCTGACCGATGCCATCCGCCGCCAAGGAAAGATCGAATGGCTGCATGTGCGGCATGAAGAGGTCGCGGCCTTTGCCGCCGGCGCCGAAGCCCATGTGACGGGCACGCTTGCCGTCTGCGCCGGAAGCTGCGGGCCGGGCAACCTCCACCTCATCAACGGCCTGTTCGATTGTCACCGCTCGCGCGTGCCGGTGCTGGCGATCGCGGCGCATATTCCTTCGCCCGAGATCGGCTCGGGCTATTTCCAGGAGACGCATCCCGAAAGCCTGTTCCGCGAATGCAGCCATTATTGCGAGCTCGTTGCCGATCCGCGCCAGATGCCGCGTGTCCTCGAGGTCGCGATCCGTGAGGCCGTGGCGAAACGCGGCGTCTCGGTGGTGGTGATCCCGGGCGACATTGCGCTGAAGGACGCGGAGCCGGCGCCAGCACCTACGGCCGCGGCGCTGCTTCCCGCGCCGCCGGTGATCATGCCGCCCCAGGGCGCGATCGAGGCTTTGGCGGGACTGCTCAACGACGCCGGGCGGGTGACGCTGCTCTGCGGCGGGGGCTGCGCCGGCGCCCACACGGAGCTCATCGCGCTGGGCCAGCGCCTCAAGGCGCCCATCGTCCATACGATGCGCGGCAAGGAGCATGTCGAGTGGGACAATCCGTGCGATGTCGGCATGACCGGGCTGATCGGCTTCTCGTCCGGCTTTTACGCCATGCACGATTGCGACCTGCTCGTAATGCTCGGCACCGATTTCCCGTACCGGCAGTTCTATCCGGAAAAGGCGAAGACCCGGATCGCCCAGGTCGACCTCAGGGCGGAGAATATCGGGCGGCGCGTGGCGGTGGATCTCGGCGTCGTCGGCGATGTGCGCCAGACCATTGCCGCACTGCTGCCGCTGTTGCGCGAGAGCGGTTCCGACCGGCGCCTCGCCGAGGCGCAGCAGCATTATGCGAAAGCGCGCCAGGAGCTCGATCGTCTCGCCGAAGGCAAGCCCGGAAGCGGCCTGATCCATCCGCAGCAGGTGGCCAAGGCGCTGAGCGATCTCGCCCAAGGCGATGCCGTCTTCACCTGCGACGTCGGCCTGCCGACGGTCTGGGCGGCGCGTTATCTGGCGATGAACGGCAAGCGGCGGCTGCTCGGGTCCTTCTGGCATGGCTCGATGGCCAATGCCATGGCGCAGGCGATCGGCGTCCAGGCGAGCCATAGAGGCCGCCAGGTCGTCTCGCTCTCGGGCGATGGCGGCTTCACCATGCTGATGGGCGATCTCATCAGCCTGACGCAGCTCGACCTGCCGGTGAAGGTCGTCGTCTTCAACAACGGCGCGCTCGGCTTCATCGAGCTCGAGCAGAAATCGACCGGCTTTCTCAATTTCGGCACGGAATTGAAGAACCCGAATTTCGCAAGGATTGCCGAGGCCATGGGCATCCGCGGCGTCAGGCTCGAGGATCCGGCCGATGTCAGGGACGGCATTGCCGAAGCCCTCGCGCATGACGGGCCCGTGGTCATCGATGCCGTGGTCAACCGCAGCGAGCTTGCCATGCCGCCTGCCATCACGGCGGAGATGGCCAAAGGCTTCTCGCTCTATATGGTGAAAGCCGTCTTCAACGGACTTGCCGACGAGGTCATCGATCTCGCCCGCACCAATCTCTGGCGCTGAGCGGTCGACATCTGACAGGCACATCCCGCCCGGCATATGGCGTTAGAGAAAGCCTCTCCAAGTTTTCCCCTTCTCCCGCTTGCGGGAGAAGGTGCCCGATAGGGCGGATGAGGGTGTTGGTGCAGCCTGCGACAGCTTCTCTAGGAACAAGCGTCATTGCATGTATTGGGCCTCACGAAGAACACCGGATACGCGGAAAGAACACCCTCATCCGGCCTTCGGCCACCTTCTCCCGCAGGCGGGAGAAGGGGAAACCTGGCCGACGGCAAGGGCCCGATCCCATATCATCTATGCGCGGCGGATCTCGTGCGCGAGCCTGTCCACGCCTTGCTGCCGGCCAGAAGCTGCCAGGCGGCGATGGTCGTGACACAGATCCCGACCACGACATGGATCCACATCGGCGATTCCGCTCCGAAGCCCAGCAGGAAGGGTGCCACCATCGTCCAGCTTCCGAAGGCGAGGTTGGACCATTCGGCCCAGGTCTCATAGCGATAGAGGAGGGCGGCGGAGCAGCACGCGATGAGCGTGCCCACGAGACCCGCATTCCAGGTCGCGGCCGACGTGTCGTCGCACACGATCCCCACGCAGGCGAGGCTCGCGGCCACAAGTCCCGTGCAGGCCAGGCCCGCGCCCAGGATCAGGCTGGTCCACTCCAACGCCTTGCTTGGCACTTCATGTCTCATCTTCATCTCCTTTTCGGTTCGGCGTCGCCGCGCGCCAGGAAGACGAAAGCGGGGCGATGCGAGGAGGATGAAGCAGCACGGTGCCCGCGACTATTCTACGCAAGGGTTTATCGGGCGATGCCAAGGTGCAGGGCACCCTGGGCACATGAATATGAACTCGTGCGAGGCATTGGCGAGCAGCAGGCGATGGGCGCAGCGGGATCACCCTCCGCCATTCCCCTTCTCCCGCTTGCGGGAGAAGGTGCCCGATAGGGCGGATGAGGGTGTTGGTCAAGCTTGCGACAGCTTCTCAGAAATGGCCAGGAACAAGCGTCATTGCACTTAATTGGGCCTCACGAAGGACACTGGGCATGTGGTGAGAACACCCTCATCCGGCCTTCGGCCACCTTCTCCCGCAAGCGGGAGAAGGGGAAACCTGCACGGCAGGCATCCTTCCTGGGCAATCGTTTGCGCAAAGCCGGGTTCACCCGGCCGCGGTATCGATCGAGCGGCGGATCGCCCGCCGCACCTCCGCATTCGATATGAACACGTCGTGGTTGATGATGCCCCAGCCGGCCTCGGAAGCATCGATCACGCGCACGCCGAGCTGCTCGAGGGCGGCCTTCTCGGCGGCGCCGACTCGCGTCATCCCGCCGGCGATTTGCCCCGACAGCGCCAGCGCGCGATCGTTCGTCGCGGCGATGACGGTGATCTTGCCGGCGAGAGGACCGATGCGTTTGATCGCCGACGAGAACACGTCCATGTCGATGTCGGGCGCCGCGAACACCACGGCGCCGATCCTGCTCGTGACGGCGTCGCCATATCGTGCATAGAGCTGGCGCAGGCTTTCGAGCGTCAGCATGGTTCCCATGCTGTGCGCGACGATGTAGATGCGGCCCACGGCGCCCGGGTTCGCCATGATGGATTGAAGCACGCGTTCGAACTCGTCGCGCGACCACATCGCGCTGTCGCGGTCATAGGCATAGTCGAACAGTCCCGCCTTGGACGGCCAGGAGAATAGCATGGTCTGGCCGCGGAACATGATGCCATCCGAGAGGTGCACGGCATCGAGTGCTGCTGCCTCGAACGTCTGATTGAAGCCGTGCACATAGATCAGGAGGTTCGGTCCGCCGGCCTCAGCGAGAAGATCGCCGACATCTGCCGACACCGGCTCGATCTCACCCAGACGCCAATCGTCAAGCCCGGCCGCGGCGAGAGAGAAACGGCCGTCGCCCGGCGGCACCAGCTTCGCCCGGGCGACGGTCATCGTGGAAGCCCGCTCCGGCCCGAACCAGGGCTCCGCGCGCCCGCCATTCACCGGCTTGCGTGTGGTCGTGACGAGCAATGTCGGATCTGCCGAGAGCGACGAAGCATCGAAGCGCGCGCCCGTGGCACCCAGCCCCGCGCATCCGCCGAGCGCCAGCGCGCCGGCCGCGGACGCAAGCCCACGCAGAAACGCGCGGCGGGACGCAATAGAATCGTGGTGCAGCGAATGTCGGACGATCATGTTGGGACCCTCGGGAACACTGTCCGCGGCAGGATGCGTCCCTGTAGGGTTTTCTGAATCACGATGGCGGCGAGAATAGGGCGGGCGACCCTGCGCCATGACGTTGCGCAAGTCCGCAGGGCGGCGCAGATTTTACCGATTAGTCCAACCCATAACCCTCACCCTGAGGTGGCCGCGAAGCGGCCCTCGAAGGGTGGCAAGTGGCACGACCGTTGTTCCTGGATCATGCTTCGAGGCTCGCTTCGCTCGCACCTCAGCATGAGGGTGTTTTGAGTGAAGCGACTCCTTCTGATCTCATCCCGCTTTAGACCGGCAACGTCACCTTGAAGCAGCTCGGTTCCCCGGGCCGTGGCGCCACAACGGCGTCGCCGCCATGCAGGCGGGCGATCTGGCGCACGAGCGAAAGCCCGAGACCTGTGCCCTTGGCATCCGACTTCAGGCGATGGAAGGGCAGGAAGATGCCTTCGCGCTCGGCTTCGGCGATGCCTTGGCCCTGATCCACCACCTCCAGAATGGCGCTGGCGCCTTGCCGGCGCACCTCCACCCGGATCGGCGGCTTGCCGTGACGGCTGGCGTTCTCGAGCAGGTTGCGGATCAGGCGGCGCAAGAGATAGGCCTCGCCGCGGATGATGACGGGCTCGCCCTCGGCCGCGCAGTCATCGGTGCGCGCGGCCTCTTCGGCGGCGAGCGCCAAGAGGTCGACCTCCTCGGGCCGTTGCAGCGCGCCCACGGTCTCGAGACGGCTGGCGAGCAGGATCTCATCGATCAGGAGATCGAGCTCGGCGATGTCGCGCTCGAGATCCGTCTTGTGCCTGGGATCGCCCGTTTCGCGATAGAGCTCGATCCCCATCCGGATGCGCGACAAGGGTGTGCGGAGCTCGTGCGAGGCATTGGCGAGCAGCAGGCGATGGGCGCCCACCAGGTTCTCGATGCGCGCCGCCGCCTGGTTGAAGCTTGCGGCGAGGCGCGCCACCTCGTCGCGGCCTTCGACCTTGACGCGGCTGCTGAGATTGCCGGCGCCCAGCGTTTCGACGCCCGCCTGCAGCCGTTCGAGCCTTCGGGTCAGGCCGCGCACGAAAGGATAGGCGCAGAGCGCCACCAGCAGGGCGATGCTGCCAAGAAACAGGATCAGGCCGAAGGCCGAAGGCCGGTGCCGCGCCAGCGGGCGCACGACCAGCCAGCGCCGGTCGGGCAGAAGGAGGCTCCAGGCCGGACCGCCCGCGCCGCGAACCCAGCCGCCTTTTTCATGACTGCGCCATGGGCCGGGCGAGGGGACCGGGTTTCCGGCGGCGGCGACCTGGATCCCCGCCTCATCGAAGAGAGCAAGATCGGCATCGAGCCGCTCGGCCAGCTGCCGGACGGAGTCCTGCTGGACTTCAACAGCAGAGTCGGCCGGCGGCAAGGCGGCGGAAGCGAGCTTGCCCGCGAGCTCGAAGGCCTGGTTGGCGGGCGAGCCATTCGGTCCAAAATGCCAGCCGGCACCCGCCACGAGCGCCACCATGAACAGGCTCGCGATGATGGTGAGATAGATCTTGTGAAAGAGCCGTCTCAATCGGATCAACTCTCCATCATTTCCCTTCTCCCGCTTGCGGGAGAAGGTGCCCGACAGGGCGGATGAGGGTGTTGGTTCAACATGTGACGGTCCTTCCTATCTAATCAACAGCAAGCGTCATAGGGATGTGTCGAAGCGTCGGCACAAAGGACACCCTCATCCGGCCTTCGGCCACCTTGTATGGGGCTTTTTGTCAAGGTCACTTTTTCCCACATTTTACTCCTTCTGTTTGGTGGAGGTGCACAGAG
>QORU01000024.1 GCA_003574785.1 Taklimakanibacter deserti
GGTCTCGGTTCAACACTTCCCGGCAAAATAGAAACCCAGAACGGCAAAGATCAATCAATTCAATCAACGAGTTGGGAATAGTTCACGGGAGACTATTTGATTCCAAGTTTCCCCTAGGTTACCTTGCGACAGGCTCACATGTTGCGGGGGTGAAAAAGATGGCGCTTAATCTGGTTATCTCGTTCGAGCACAAGCCACATTACACGCATTACAACGCCATTCCATGGCGCCGCGGAATGAGCGTATTGCAGGCGCTCGAAGCATATGAATTCGGGCCGCCCGAAAATGAGCCTTGGCATTATTTTAGGTTCGGATACCGGAGTGGCTATTTTGTTTCGTCAGTAGACGGCATTCTTCCACAGTGGGTCGATCCGGCATATTTCGACCCCTATACTCCCTCCACATTGTGGTTATTCAGTTTGAATGGTACCCCGACCACTGAAGGCCTCGAAAAGTTGAAGGTACAAGATGGAGATACTCTGACTTTTGATTATTCATTTATCAGATTTTCCAAGTTCGACTCACGCACTCAGGAGCTGTTAAGGCAACGGTTTTTTCCAGGCCGCTGGCGCACCGTCCCACGATCCGTACTGGAAGCGCGCGTGCGGACAGGTAATCCCATTGAACCAAAAAGATACGAGTCTGATGTCGATGGCAGGATAAAGGCCGACGACTTTGGTAAAGGCTGGTTTCATCAGTTTGGCCTCAGTATTCTGAATTTCGATCCAGAAGATTTGCGTTTCGAGTATCAGTGTGCATTTTGGCAGAAGAAGAAGAAGAAGGTTGTCAATTCAAAACTGTATAGATCGGGGGAATCTTGCCCCGCGCAAGAGGTCTCAGACAAGATTCGAGCGATTCGACTAAAGCTCGAGGGAGCCCGAAAAGGAGAGTACAGGCTAAATTGGTCGGGAGAAGTCGCCTTCAAAGGACCGAATCCCAGTAAGCCTTATCCTAACCTCAAATCCGGAGATTGGTGCGGGACGCCGGAAGATGGCGGCGGTGCTGAGGATGAGTGGGTCAATAAGCTTTATATTCAGATTGTGGAATTCCGCAAAACTAGCCGTAAGTCGAAGTTATAAAGCATTTTGTCGGCCTGATTTCGTAGCAGCAAGCAGCAGTAAGTTGAGAGGGCGCGATTCGCCATTGACCTCGCGAGCCAAACGGCAGGATTGGGAAATACCACGATCGATATCTGCGCCCGGAGTCACCAGCTGCCCCGGCGCGTTTTTATGCCCTGATGGTCCATTCCCAACATGCGAGATTTCCAATGCGGCAAGCATTTCGTCGGCAGGCGGAGCATGCGAGGTTTACTGTCATCGTTGTCCGGCTCAATATTGGGCTTTGCTTGTTCGGAGTAGCGGCGATTATCGCAGCTATGCTTGGTTGACCGACGAAGCGCCCGGCCTCAAACAACCTGGCTTCACCAATAGATCAAGGCATTGACTCTCACATAGAAGCGAGTACATCATTACGTTGCGGCACGTCGGAAAAAGGCAACAAATTAGCCGCGCAAGCAACACTACACAGCGTCGGGACAATCAACGCAGCCTGCTATGCAGGAGGCGAATCCTGCGCACTTTTTTTCGAGCGCTTAAACTTCTTTATCGCTCTCCAACGTACACGAGGCATTACTGCAGGAAGTCAGTGTGAGGAAAAGTGGAAACGGCACCGATCAGCGATGTCGATAAGTGCAATCAAAAACGCAACGACGAAGAGCTCACGTTGATCTGGCGGCGCTGACTTGGCTTTAGCGTAAGGGACTGCCTCCAGCTTGAAGGTAGGTGTAACTATGCCGCATTCGCAACAACGATTGGATTCCGGTTCTTGCCCATGCAATCGAGGAAAAAAGACCCGGATCGACAAGACACGCCGGCGGCTTCTTGTTGGCATGGGTGCTTTGGGATTGAGCACGCTGCTGCCCGGGACTGCGCGGGCGGATTGGGGTGAAATCCCCGCCGGCGCGTGGCCGTTCCCCAATCATTTCAAAGTGCTGGAAGTGTTTCTGTATGGCGGCTTGTCGCCCTGGGAAACCTTCTATGTGAGGCCCCCAGGCGCGAACCAGTTCCGCGGCCTTGATGCGGACGTCGCCGCCGCCATCTGGAATGCGGGGTGCAGCGGAACGCCCATGCCTGTGAATGCGACCGAGTATTTTGCCGATGCGCAGGATGAGACTGCGGCGAATGTGCATGGCGTTCACCTCGGACCCTTCACGGCACCCTTATGGCGAGCCGACCTTATCTCCCGCATGCGGATGCTCGTCATGCAGCACGATCTTGAGCCGCATGAAGCTGCCATTCCCTATGCGATGACCGGCCATCGCCTGGGCCGTCCGAAATTTGCCGGAACAGGGGCGGCGATCCAGCGCCGTTTCCAGCTGACCAACCCTTCGCAAACCGCTCCGTTTTCCTACGTCTGTGTGCCGGGAACATACAACTTTCCCGGCGACAACATTCTCGCCGCGACGGCCACCGGCATGCATGGCGGAGACGCGAAGCCGCTGTCGCTGCGGATCGGCGCCGGCTCCTCCGAAGTTGTCAATCAACTCTTGCGCTCGGGCGTCACGCCGGAGATGGATCAGCTGCTCAATGTGTATCGTGCCGAGTATCGCCAGCGGCTGCGTTTCCAGGGCGCCGGCAACCCGCTGCGCTCGAAGGGCTTTGCCGCCTATGATTCGAGCTCGGCCAGCCTGCTAAATGCGGCGACGCTGCAGGCCATCCTCAACACGCCGTCATTTAATTTGCGGCAGGATGTCGATTGCTCGGTCAACTCGCCGAGCCTGATCGACAACCAGCCGGGCACCGCGATCAGGCTGGCGTCCCATCTGCTCACGCGTCCGAGCAACGGCGCCCGTTATGTGTGCGTGATCGATAGCGGCCTTCGCGAGGCAACGGGCGGTGGCGGCTACGATACGCACTCGAACAACATCGGGACGGTCGGACGGAATCTCTGGAACACGCTGAGCACGCTTGCGGAGATCATCCAGAATCCCACTCTTCCGGCGGACCCGAACAAGATCAGCCTCGACGACACGCTTGTCGTCGTCACGACCGAATTCGGCCGCACGCCGTCGCCGGCGCCAAACGGAAACGGGCGCGATCACCATCCGGGCGGCTATGTGAACGTCCTGCTGGGCGGCCCTATTGGCGCTGGCACCACCGGCAGGCGCCTGGTCGGCAACATTGTCGATGCCACCGGCTATGCCAATCTGAGCAACGTCTATTCCGCGACTGATTTGCGCGCGGCGATCCTGCTGGCGGCCGGCGTCTATCCGCTCAATCCCGACAGTTTCGCGATTGGCGACCTGACGAGCACACTGAGCGCGCCCGACGAGCCCAGCAGCGCGATCCTCCTGCGGCAGAGGATTTTTGGGTCTTAGAGCATCGAACCGAAAAGTGCGAAGCGGTTCTCGGATAATCCGATGCGCAAATAAAAGATGGAGCGGCGCGACGTTCCAACAGAACGTCCGGCGGTCTGGCTCGAACACCGGAGAAATACCATGAAGGTTCAGCGCAGAGTGTCTTTGCTCATGGTTCGGCTATGGATCTGTGCGCTCGTGATCGTGGGATTGGGAAATCCCGCTTGGAGCGACGATGCCGGAGATGCATCATTCTTCCGTCAGGCCGTGCCCCTCCTTTATGGCCGCAAGGTCCGGGGTCATGACGAGCTCAAGCTGCTGACCGATCTGAGCGCGGTCTCCGGCCGGGAGGCGGTGCTGCGCGCCCTGATGGAAAGCGAGGAATACGTCGATCACTGGTCGAATACGCTGGTCGACATCTTCCGCGTCCATCGCGAGACCGCCAAGGAACAGTCGACATGCTATGCCAATCCGCTGCGCGCCGGTGCGAGCGACAGCGGCCTTGCGGCCTGGATACGCGACCATAGGGCGATGGATGGGCCTGCCCCCGGCGGCGCGTTCAACATGGCCGACGTCGTCCGCTCCTCGCTGAAGCTCGATAATCTGTCGGTGATGTTTCGCGCCCACCTCTTTGCCATGACCTCCAAACCCGTCACCGGCAATGAGGTGATCGAGAAAAATGTCCGCGACGATCTTGGAGTAGCGTTCCAGAACATCTACCTCAATCGGCAGATAAGCTGCCTGAGCTGCCACAACACGGAATTCTCCACATCGGGCACAGTCACGGGCTGGAACCGCACGCATCCGATAGCTGTCCATCTCGACAAGGCGACGATGGGCTCGAGTTTCGGGCGCAACACCGACGACCTGTTCGTCTTTTTCCGCTCGTCGGTCAATCAGTCCAGCTTTACCGAGCCGCCCGACTCAAGTCCTCTCGTCAAACCATGGGGGCTGACGGGTTGCGGCGAATTCCATCAGACGGTGCCGGCAAATTCACTCGGCAGTCCTTTCTGGGGTAACCCGCGCGGCGCCAATGTGAGCATCTGGGATCTCGAACGTTCGCTCGACGATGGCTACAGGGTTCTGAAGCGCGACGGTCTGGTGCGGATGCCCGGGACCGGTCAGGGTCCACGCGATCCCGCCGACAAGGACGCCGCTTTTGCCTTCGAAGTCGCGGCAAGCACCGTCAACAAAATCTGGATCGAGTTGATGGGCTATCCGCTCACCATCGCCAACAACTTTCCGCGCAACTCGGGCCAACTCCATCCCTATTGGGTTCTCACCGAGTTCGAGTTCGCCAGGAACGACTGGTCGCTGAGGCGCGTGCTGCTCCGCATGCTGACCTCGGGATATTTCAATCGCAAGCCGCCGCTGACCGAAAGCGGAACGTCCGGCTATCAGATGCAGATGGTGTTCGATCCATGGGTGGCGGACGATCCGCGCGACGGCGTCGACACCGCGCCGGAGGTCAACCGCAATGCGATCTCAGAATCGGTGCATCGCTATTCGGCGCAGACGCTCTTCGCCTCGCTGGGCGCGGCGCTCGATTGGCCGCGGCCTGAGCGCTTTCCTCAGGCTTCATTTCCAAGCGCCGGTCTCCTGAAATCGCTGGGACAGTTTGTCAGGGATGCGGAGCCGGGATTCACGTCGGTCGATTTTCAGGGCCTGCTCGCCTGGGAGGCGCTGCCGGCAAGATGCGAAAATCCCGGTTCCGGCCCCGACTGGATCGACCGTCTAGTGTCGGCGATCCCGGCATTCGATGCCGCCAATCCCGGCAATCCGGCGCATCTCGACGATCTGGCGGTCACGATGCGCGATTGGCTGCTGGGCGATGCCGCCTTCGCGCCGGCCGGGCTCCAGGGTGCTGCAACGGGTGAGCAAGCCGCGCTGGAAGCCCTCTTCGGCGCGCCTCTGGCGACGACCCGGGCCCAAGGTTTTTCCGGACTGCCCGCGAAGCTCCGCAATGTCTGCGGCGTCATGCTCAAATCGCCGCAGTTCATGCTGTCGGGCCCGTCGACCAGCGGGCTTGGCAACGCACCCCGTTTGCGGGTGTGCAATGCGACGCCCTGCTCCTATCAGGAACTCTGTTCGGCCATGTCTCCCGCCATAAGCGCGGCGACGGGGCAGTCGGTCAGCTGTTCGAGCAATAATGTCGCGCTGCTGTCGCAGCCACGCGTGGGGCGGATCGACCTTGCCAGGCTTTGCCGTCGCGGCCTGTGCGATATTCTTCCATTGCAGATCTCACGGCTCTGCGATTTCCACCCACGCTTCTGCACCCTGAGAGGTGAGATTGACGCGCGGGCCATCACGCAACCCTTCGAACGCGGATATCTCGTCAGCATAGGGGACGGAGTGATTGTCGAGGGCAGCACATACCGCCCCGTTTTCAAGACGTCCGACCTTGTCGGTTATGACAATGGTTTGGCCCAAAAGCCATCGGGCAGCTCCGGCGACAAGCAACCGGGCTTCCGCGAGCAGTTGCTCGAGGTCCAGCCGGGAGACCAGTTGAGGATCAAGAACAGCAAGGGCAAGCTCGTGCTCGATCTCGATCGCCGCAGGGAAAAGAAAGATCCCAAGAAGCCGGGCGATGTTTTTTTCGTGAACCTTGCGCCCGTCCTCTCGCCGCCGGCAACTGAACTGAGAGAAACGAAGGAACCCACCTACGAGTCGTGGGACACGCTGATGAAGCGTCAGGACCAGACTTATTTGCGCCATGGCGAGGCGGGACCGCCGCCCGATCCCAAGGCGATCAAGGCGCGCGACTGCAAGCGCCATCCGGATCTCGCCGCCTGCCAGGTGAAGAAGTGAACGCGATGGGCCCGCAGCAGGGAGAGAAGCAATGACCAGCTATTATTTCTCGATCTTTAAGAAGCTTCGGGTCATCGGGGCAGGTGGCCATGTGAACGCGGCACCTGGGGGACTCAATCTGAATGATCCAACGGGCATCTTTGGCGGCAACGCGAAAGGCGCTTTCCTCGGGAATACACCGGCAAACAGTCCCGTTTGGGCCGTGCTGAATGCCACGGCGATCAATCCCGCGCCGGGCATGGTCATGGTCGGAGCGGCATCCTGGCGCAAAATGCCCTTGGGCACCGCCCCACCGGCCTGGACCGATTTTCAGGTCAACGCGGCGCCCCCGGCGACGTCCATCGTCGAGAGGCTGGGCGCCTGGATAACCGCAGGCAAGGTCAACGACACTCCGGCAGCTGTCATCGCTGCCATGCCGCCGCCAAACCTGCTCGCCACCAAGCCCGACACCACCACCACCGTCTTTGTGGCAAGCTCGCCCACCGATGACGGCGACCGCCCCGGAACAGTGCCGTGGAATTACTGGGAAACAGGGCAGATTTTCCTCACCGATCCGCAGACCGGAGCGACGGTCACGCCGGCGCAGTTTGCTGCGGGATCGGTCTACAACCTCGTCGCGACTATCGGCAATCGCGGCCCGCAAGGCGGCAAATATGCCATGCCGCCGACGGTCGTTCAGGCCAAGGCGCTGGTCATGGTCTTCGGCACCAGTGTGACGCCTGCGGTCGAGCTGCCCGCGCTCTCGAACATGGACGATGCGTCGAACAACAGTCTCTACGAAGTCTATGACATGCCCGGCAAGAAATATGAGCTCGTGGGCTTTCGCTTCAACGCGCAGGATATCTTCGACGGTCTGGCCAAGGCGATCGAAACCAGCGGCATCGATCTCGGGGGCCTGCCGCCCGATATCTGGTTGCAGGGACAGTCGAGCGTGGGCCATGTCTGCGCCAAGGTGATCGTCCGTCTCGACAGCCAGACCTGGCCGCTGGTTGGGGATACGCCGTTGACCAGCAACCGCATCGCCCAGAAAAATCTGGCCCCCTTCGCGATCGATGTCCAGGCCAGCGATCCCAACAATCCGCCGATCGTCTGGCGCAACATCATGGCCGGACAGGCCTTCCTGACACTGCGTGACACAAGGCGGGAGCGCTTCAAGCACAATCTGTTCCGCATCGCTGGCGATCTGCCGGCGGAGGGTGTCGAGCTGTTCCTGGCCATTCCGCAGAAAAGCTTCGAGAGATTCTTCAATCCAAAGCTGATGCGAAGCGCCGAGCCGATTGCGCTGGTCAAGAAATACGGACAAAAGCCGCCGATGCCGGACTGCACGGTGCTGGCGGTGAAGAATTCCAAGGAACTGTTGCTCGAGCTACCCAACCTCAAAGAGGAATTCGTAGCGATGTCGATCGGCGTCAGGATCGATCCGAAGAAAATCAAGGTAGGTTCGCAGTTCGATCTGACACTGCTGCATTCGGCGATGATAACGCCGCCTAAATCCAAGGGGAGAGTGCCGGAACTGTCCGAGCAGTTCGCACCCGGACTCACCTTTCAAGTCTCCGTGGTGAACTCAAAACGCCAAAAACTTCATGCAGTTGCCGCCAACAGCTGAAAGCCTTGACGAAACCGACCTGGTAGCGATGTCATCGGAAAAATTTTCGCACTTCCGCATTTTCCCCTTGACATCGCGGGCCAAACGGGAGGATTTGGGAAATATCAAAATCGAAGAACGTATGCCCGCAGGCTAAAACCCCGCGGGCATATTTTCATGCTGAGGCGCCCGCCGGCCTTGCTCCGCCGAAGCGAAGCCTCGGCTTCGCGAAGGCGAGAGGCGGGCCTCGAAGCGTCGAGCCTCATACCGCAGGCGGCGCCTGGCGCCCGAATGGCCTGATCGCGGCGGCGCTGCGGCCGTTGGCGAGGAGCCAGTCCCAGGCATAATTCGCATAGGAGCGGAAGACATAGAGGTCGATCACGTCCGGCTTCTGGCTCACGATGTGGAGGAGGGCGGCGATCTCGGCGAAGCGCAGGCGGCGCACCGCTCCCGCCTCATAATCCGAAGACAGGAGATCGAGCGAGGAGCCCTTCAGCAGCACGAAGCGGGCATCATCGCCCTCGAGCCGGATGATGGTCCGCATGTCGGAAACATCGACGGCAAAAGAGTGGATGCCTTCAAAGGCTTGGCGCAGATTGCCCAGAAGCTCGGCCGTCTTCGCGCGCGGGCAGAGAATGAGCCATTGATCGGTCGAGAGCCACAAAGCTTGAATCTCGCCCCAGGCGGCGCTGCTGCGCGGGGCGGTCGGCAGGTCGAGTCCCAGCACCTCCTTCGCCGCGGCCATGAACTTGCTGTCGCTCGCGAGGCCTCTCAGATCGATCATGCCGCGAGTGGTGATCTCGCGGATATCGACGGCGAGGTCCTTCGGCGCCTCGCGCGCCGCAAGCGCGCTCTCAAACCGGACGTCAGACATTCTGCCGGCTCCCTTCCTTGTCATAGAAGACGGGATCGGTGATCTTCGCCCTGACCACCTTGCCGCCCTCGAGCGGGAAAGAGATCGTCTCGCCCATGCGGTTGCGCCCGTTCTCGATCAGCGCCATGGCGATCGAGCGGTCGAGCGTCGGCGAATAATAAGTGGAGGTGACCTGGCCGATCATCGTCATCGGCGGCTTGTCCTTAGGCGTACGCACGGCATAGGCGCCGTCCGGCAGCACTTCCTTGGGGTCCTCGGTCAGGAGCCCGACCAGCTGCTTGCGTCCCGCACTCTTGAGGAAGGATTGCTCGAGCGAGCGCTTGCCGATGAAGTCCGCCTTCTTCTTCGACACCAGCCCGTCGAGCCCGACATCGGCGGGCGTCACCGTGCCGTCGGTCTCATCGCCGACGACGATATAGCCCTTCTCGGCGCGGAGCACATGTAGCGCCTCTGTGCCATAGGCCTCGATGCCGAATTCGGCGCCGGCGGAAAGGATCGCGTCCCAAAGGCCCCGGCCGAAATTGGCCGGCGTCGCCACCTCGTAGGAAAGCTCGCCCGAGAAGCTGATGCGGTAGATGCGCACCGGATAGCCTGCAAGCTTGCCTTCCTTCATCACCATATGCGGAAAGTCCTCGGCCGAGATATCGAAATCGGGGCCAAGCTTCGAAAGCACTTCGCGTGCCTTGGGACCCGCAATGGCGAATTGCGCCCATTGCTCGGTGACCGGCGTCACGAAGACCTTGTACTGCGTCCATTCCGTCTGCAGCCACTCTTCGAGCCAGGCCGCAATGCGATCCGCACCGCCCGAGGTCGTGTGCATGAGGAAATGATCGTCGGCGAGCCTGACCGTGACGCCGTCATCGATGAGGAAGCCGAGCTCGTTCATCATCAAGCCATAGCGGCAGCGCCCGACCTTCAAGGTCGAGAACATGTTCGTATAGACGCGGTCGAGGAATTCCGCCGCATCCTTACCCTTGATCTCGATCTTGCCCAGCGTCGAGGCATCGAGGAGCCCGACCTTCTGCCGCACGCTCAGGATTTCGCGGTTGATCGACCGATGCTTGTCTTCGCCGGCGCGCGGATAGGTGTAAGCGCGCCGCCATTGCCCGACCGGCTCGAACACCGCGTTCTGCGCCTTGTGCCAGCGAAAGATCGGCGTCTGCCGGATGGGCAGGAACAGCTCCTTGGTGAGCGAGCCCGCGATCGAGCCGAAGGAGAAGGGCGTATAGGGCGGCCTGAAGGTGGTGATGCCGATCTCGGGGATCGTCTTGCCCGTCGCTTCGGCCAGCACGCCCAGGCCGTTGAGGTTCGACGTCTTGCCCTGGTCGGTCGCCATGCCGAAGGTGGTGTAGCGCTTGGTGTGCTCGACCGATTCATACCCCTCGCGCTGCGCGAGCTCGAGATCGGCGGCGGTCACATCGTTCTGGAAGTCGATGAAATGCTTGTTGCCCTCATTATATTTGCCGGTGGCCGGCGAGAACCAGATGGGTTCCAAAGGCTTCTGCGCCGGCGCTTCCGCCTTCGCGCGGTTCAGGCTTGGCGCTGCGTTCTTCACGGCTGCTTCGCCTGCGGCATAGCCCTCGGCCAGGCAGCCCCCGATATCCATTGTGCCATTGGCGGCACCGACCGCACTGATGGCGTCATGATGCTTGCCGGGCTTGAAACTCTGGAGCGCGCTGTCGAAAGTGAGCTTACCGCCATTGTGGCACCACAGATTGACGGCCGGGTTGAAGCCGCCCGACATGGCGACGAAATCGCAAGCGATGCGGCTCTCATTGACCACGCGGCCCTGACCCCTGCGCCAGGACGCGACCTTGACGCCGGTGACGGACAGCCCGCCGAAACCCGTCTCGACGCCGGCGATCGCCTGGCCGGCGAGGATATCGATGCCCTGGGCGCGGGCCTCATCGGCCAAGGCGCCTCCCGCATCGGCGCGCGCATCGATGATGCCGGCGATGCCGACACCCGCGCGCTTGAGGGAAAGAGCGGTGAGATAGGCATCGTCATTGTTGGTGAAGACGACGCCGCGCATGCCGGGCGCGACGCCATAGCGTTCGACGAACGCGCGGACAGCGGTGGCGAGCATGACGCCGGGCCGATCGTTATTGGCGAAGGCGATCGGCCGCTCGATGGCGCCCGTGGCCAGGATGACTTGTTTGGCGCGCACTTTCCACAAACGGTGGCGCGGCGCGCCCTTGGCGAGGCTCGCCGGGTCGTGATCGGCGGCGCGCTCGAACAGCATGACATAGTTGTGGTGCCAGTGGCCGACGGCCGTCGTGCGCGTCATGACATGCACATTGTCGGCTTGGGCGAGAAGCTCGGCGCGGGCTTTGATCCAGTCGAGCGGGGAGCCGCCATCGATGGTGCCGGAGCTGAGATCGCAGACGCCGCCGAAACGGGGCTGTTCATCGCAGATGATGACGCGGGCGCCCGCGGCTTGTGCTGCTTCGGCGGCCGCGAGACCGGCAATGCCGGCGCCGATGACGAGCACGTCGCAATGCGCATGCATATGCTCGTAAGTGTCGGGATCGCGGCCTTGGGGCGCCTTGCCGAGGCCGGCGGCGCGCCGGATCAGCGGCTCATAGACATGCTTCCAGAAGGCCTGCGGCCACATGAAGGTCTTGTAGTAGAAGCCGCCCGGGATGAAGCGCGAGAACCGGCTGTTGATGGCGCCGATATCGAAGGAGAGCGACGGCCAGCGATTCTGGCTCTGCGCCACGAGCCCGTCATAAAGCTCGATCTGCGTGGCGCGCAGATTGGGCTCGTGCCGCGGACCTTCGCCGACGCCGATGAGGGCGTTCATTTCCTCAGCCCCCAGGCCCACGACGCCGCGCGGCCGGTGATATTTGAAACTCCGGCCGAAGACGCGCTGGCCATGGGCGAGGACGGCGGAGGCAACCGTGTCGCCACGTAAGCCGGTGATGGTCTCGCCGTCGAAAGTAAAGCTCACCTTTTTCGTCCGGTCGATGAGGCGTCCGCCCTTGGGCAGCCTGTAGGGCTTGCCGCTCATGAGGACTTTCCTTTGCCGCTCTCGAGCTTGTCCTTGAAGAAGGACGCCCATTCGCCGGTCGCCGCTTCCATCCATTGGCGGGGCGGCAATTCTGCGATGCCGTAGGTCGCCTTGAAGTCCATGGTCACCGTGTCGCGCACCGCATGGAACCACTTGCCGCAGCCGCGGTCGCAGCGCCAGCGCTCGAAATGCAGCCCCTTGGGATTGCGCCGCATGAACAGGTAATCGCGCTGCTCGGCATCGCTCACATGGGCGGGATCGTGCGTCGCGGGCCGCCTTATATGGGCCTCGCCGCCATAGTGGAAATCCGTCTCGTCGCCTTCGGCGCCACAGACCGGGCAATGAACGATCAGCATGAAGGGGAGCTCCTGAAGGTCTCGATCATCAGTGCGCCACCGCCGCGGCGACGCTCTCGTCGATGAAGCGGCCCTCGATGAAACGGTTGAGGCCGAAGGGTTCGGCGATCGGATGCGGGCGGTCGTGGAAGATCGTATCGGCGAAGACTAGCCCTGAGCCCGGGATGGATTTGAAGCCGCCGGTACCCCAGCCGCAATTGACATAGAGCCCTTCGACGTCGGTCTTGCCGATGATCGGCGAGCGGTCGCCGGTCATGTCGACGATGCCGCCCCACATGCGCAGCATCCTGAGGCGCGAGATGATCGGGAAGGTCTCGACCAGCGCCGTCACCGTGCGCTCGAGGGCCGGGAAGGAGCCGCGCTGCGAATAGTTATTGTAAGGATCGGTGCCGCCGCCCACCACCAGTTCGCCCTTGTCGGATTGGCTCAAATAGCCATGCACCGTATTGGCCATCACCACGCAATCGAGCACCGGCTTGATCGGCTCGGAGACCAAGGCCTGCAGGCACAGGCTTTCGATCGGCAGCCTGAGTCCCGCCGTCTGCACGATGGTCGAGACATGGCCGGCGGTGACGACGGCGACCTTCTTCGTCTTGATGAAGCCCTTCGACGTTTCGATGCCGGCGACTTTTCCGCCGTCGCGGCGGATGGAGAAGACCTCGCAATTCTGGATGATGTCGACGCCGAGGCTGTCCGCTCCCCGGGCATAGCCCCAGGCCACCGCGTCATGACGGCCGGTGCCGCCCCTCGGCTGGTAATAGGCGCCGAGGATCGGGTAGCGGCTGTTCGGATCGTCATTGATGATGGGCGCGATCTTCTTGACCTCTTGCGGAGTGATCATGCGGCAATCGAGGCCGGCGAGCCGGTTGGCATGGGCGGTGCGCTTGAAGGCGCGGAACTCGTGCTCGGTCTGGCACAGCATCATCACGCCGCGCGGCGAGAACATCACATTGAAATTGAGGTCGTGCGAGAGCTCCTCATAGAGCGAGCGGGCGAGCTCATAGATCGCGATCGAGGGATCCTGCAGATAGTTCGAGCGGATGATGGTGGTGTTGCGCCCGGTATTGCCGCCGCCGAGCCAGCCCTTCTCGACCACCGCGATATTGGTGAGCTTGTGGTTCTTGGCGAGATAATAGGCGGTGGCGAGGCCATGGCCGCCGGCTCCCACGATGACCGCATCATATTCGGCCTTGGGATCGGGGCTCCGCCAGGCCCGCTCCCAGTCCTTGTGGTAGTTCATCGCGTTGCGCGCGAGGGAAAAGATCGAATAGCGGGACTTCATGCTGGCCCTCTGAAAACCAGTCCGCTCTTTATCAAAAGGGGGGTAGGGGCGCATCCGGTTTCCGACGCCCCATTGCTGCCATGCGACAATGCGACGGACCCTTTTGCGAGGCCGGGACACTATTATTGGCAGGATCACCGGAACGCCATGACAGCATGCTGAATTTCCTTGTTTTTGCGGTACTTGCGGCGGCCGTTATGCTGGCCGTCTGCTGGCCCGTCCTGAAAACGAGGACGGCGGGGCCGGCCCGCGCCCAGTATGATGAAGCCGTGTTCCGCGACCAGCTCGCCGAGCTCGAGCGCGACAAAGCGCGGGGCCTCATCGGACCTGCCGAGGCCGAGGCTGCCCGCAACGAGATCGCCCGCCGCCTCCTTTCGGTCGGCCAGGGTGGGCCGGCCGCCGCGGCCTCGGACGCCGGCAAATGGACCGTCCTTGCGGCCGCCGCCTTCATACCCGCTGTGTCGCTGGCGCTCTACCTCGCCATCGGAGCGCCGGGGCAGCCGGACTTGCCGCTGAAGGCCAGGCTCGACAATGCGGTCGCCAATAACGATCTCCTGGCCCTGATGGCGAAGGCCGAGGCCCATCTCGCGGAAAAGCCCGACGACCTCCAGGGCTGGGAAATCTTAGGTCCCCTCTATCGCGGCACCGGGCGCTATGCCGATGCGGCGAAAGCCTTTGCCAACATCCTGAGGCTCAAGGGACCCGATGCCGGGGTTTATGGCGATTATGGCGAAGCGCTGGTGCTCGCCAATCAGGGCCTTGTGCCCAAGGAGGCGGCCCAGGTCTTTGCCGAGGCGCTGAAACGCGATCCCAAATCACCCAAGGCGCGCTTCTATGCCGGTTTGGCTCTCAAGCAGGACGGCAAGACCGCCGAAGCTTTGGCCCTCTGGCAGGCGCTCCTCGCCGATACGAAGCCCGATGACAGCTGGCGGGGCGCTCTCGAAGGCCAGATCGCGTCGCTGTCGCCGGGCGCCCCGGCTCTGTCGGACGAGCAGGTCGCCACCACCCAGGATATGAGTGCGGAGGATCGCGAAAAAATGATCCGCGGCATGGTTGACGGCCTGGAGGAGCGGCTTAAGTCGAGCCCATCCGATCTCGAGGGCTGGCAGCGCCTCATCAAGGCACGCGCGGTGCTCGGTGAAATGGACAAGGCGCGCGAGGCGTATGCAACGGCTAAGGAACAGTTCAAGGCCGACGCAGAGGCGTCCGCCGCCCTCGCGCAGGCGGCAAAGCAGATAGGGATCGACTAGATGACGATGGTGATGTCATCGCGCCGGACGAGGAAGCAGAAGCGCGCCGCACTCATCCTGGCGGGCGTGGCGCTTCTCGGCATCGCCGCGGGCCTCGTGCTCTATGCGCTCAACGACACGATCGTCTTCTTCTATACGCCGAGCGAAATCGCCGAGAAGAATGTGACGCCCGGCCAGCGCTTCCGCCTGGGCGGTCTCGTCGAGACGGGCAGCATCGTCAAGGGTGAGGGCATGACGGTGAGCTTCACCGTCACCGACACGATCAAGGCCATCCCGGTGAGCTACAAGGGCCAGCTTCCCGATCTCTTCCGCGAGGGCCAGGGTGTCGTGACCGAAGGCCGGCTCGACCCGTCGGGCAAGTTCATCGCCGACACGGTGCTCGCCAAGCATGACGAGACCTATATGCCGAAGGATGTCGCCGACCGCCTGAAAGAGAAGGGCGTGTGGAAGGAAGGCAAGGGGGCAGGCCCGTGATCGCCGAGACCGGCCATTTCGCGCTGATCCTGGCCCTGGCGACAGCGCTGGTGCAATTCGTGGTGCCGCTCTATGGCGCCGCCAAGGGCGACCGCGCCTTGATGAATGTCGCGGCCCCCGCCGCTCTGGCGCAGTTCTCGCTCATCGTCATCGCCTTCTTCGCGCTGATGCATGCCTATGTGACGTCCGATTTCTCGCTCGCCAATGTCTGGGAGAACTCGCACTCGGCCAAGCCGCTCCTCTACAAGATCTCGGGCGTGTGGGGTAACCATGAAGGCTCGATGGTGCTCTGGGTGTTGATCCTGGCGCTCTTCGGCTCGGGCGTTGCCTTGTTCGGCAACAACCTTCCGCTCGAGCTCAAATCGCGCGTGCTCGCCATCCAGGGTTCGATCGGCGCCGCCTTTCTCCTGTTCATCCTCGCGAGCTCCAACCCGTTCCTGCGCCTCTCGCCGCCGCCTATCGAAGGCAACGGCCTCAACCCCTTGCTGCAGGATCCGGCCCTCGCCTTCCACCCGCCCTTCCTCTATGCGGGCTATGTGGGCTTGTCCGTCGCCTTCTCCTTCGCCATCGCCGCTTTGATCGACGGCAAGGTCGATGCCGCCTGGGCGCGCTGGGTGAGGCCATGGACGCTCGCCGCCTGGATGTTCCTCACCATCGGCATCGCCATGGGCTCCTGGTGGGCCTATTACGAACTGGGCTGGGGCGGCTTCTGGTTCTGGGATCCGGTCGAGAATGCCTCCTTCATGCCGTGGCTCGTTGCGGCCGCACTCCTGCATTCGGCGGTCGTGGTCGAGAAGCGCAACGCGCTCAAGGTCTGGACCATCCTTCTCGCCATCCTCGCCTTCTCGCTGTCGCTCGTCGGCACCTTCCTGGTGCGCTCGGGCGTGCTCACCTCCGTCCACGCGTTCGCCGTCGATCCGGCGCGCGGCGTCTTCATCCTGATGATCCTCACCGTCTTCATCGGCGGCGCGCTGACGCTCTTCGCCTGGCGGGCGCCGGCGCTCAAGGCCGGCGGCCTCTTCGCGCCCATGAGCCGCGAAGGCGGCCTCGTCATCAACAACCTGCTGCTCTGCGTCGCCTGCGCCGCGGTGTTCATCGGGACGCTCTATCCTTTGGCGCTCGAGACGCTGACCGACGAGAAGATCTCGGTCGGTCCGCCTTACTTCAACCTGACCTTCGGTCTCATCATGCTGCCCTTGCTGCTGCTCGTTCCGGCTGGGCCGCTCCTCACCTGGAAGCGCGCCGAGGCCTGGCCGGTGATCCAGCGACTGTGGGCCGCGGCGCTCGTGACTTTTGCCGTCGCCATCGTCCTTCTCGTCGCCACCCGGCGCGGGCCGTGGCTGGCGCCTTTCGGCGTAGCGCTTGGACTGTGGCTCATCCTCGGCGCCTTGGTCGAGCTCGCCGAGCGCATCGCTCTGTTCCGCACCTCCTGGCAGGCCTCCTGGTCCAGACTGCGCGGCCTGCCGCGCTCATCGTTCGGCATGACGTTCGCCCATGCGGGGCTGGGTGTCATGATCATCGGCATCTTCGCCGTGACGACCTGGCGCGAGGAGCACATTCTGGCGATGAAGGCGGGCGACAAGCTCAGCGTCGCGGGCTATGAGCTGACTTATCTGGGCGAGGCGCCGATGACCGGCCCCAACTATACCGGCGATGCCGGGCGGTTCCGCGTCATGGACGGCAATCGCGAAGTGGCGGTGCTCGCCTCCGAGAAGCGCCGGTTTCAGCCGAGCGGCCAGGAGACGACCGAGGTCGGGCTGCTGCAGGCCTGGTCGGGCGATCTCTATGTCGTGATGGGCGATCGCATGAATGACGGGACCCGCGCCATGCGCATCTATTTCAATCCGCTGGTCTCGCTGATCTGGCTCGGCACTTTGGTGATGTTCCTGGGCGGCTTGATATCGCTGACCGACCGGCGCTTCCGCGTCGGCGTGCCGCGGCTCGCGCGCAAGCCCGTGGCCCAGGCAGCGGAGTGAAGGATGAAGCGGCTTCTCGCAGGTCTTTTCCTGCTCATGATCGCGATCCTGCCGGCGAAGGCGGTCCAGCCCGATGAGATCCTGTCCGATCCGGCGCTGGAGAGCCGCGCGCGCGCCCTGTCGGAAGGGTTGCGTTGCCTCGTCTGCCAGAACCAGTCGATCGATGATTCGAACGCGCCCTTGGCGCGCGACCTGCGCATTCTCATTCGCGAAAGGCTGAAGGCCGGCGACAGCGACGCGCAGGCGATCGACTTCGTCGTCGCGCGCTATGGCGATTTCGTGCTGTTGCGGCCGCGCTTCACGCCCGAGACCTGGCTTTTGTGGATCGGGCCTTTTGCCTTGCTGCTGGTCGCCGGGACGTTTCTCTTTTTGCGCCGGCGCAGAGGCGGCAATGAGGCCGAAAAAGCTCTGGCGCCCGAGGAAGAGGCGGCACTCAAGCGCGCTCTCGATCGCCGATCGTGAGCGAACCCGCTTTCACGGGATCGTGAAGGCCGATAAGGGCGAGCCCAAGCCCACATTACAGAAGTTTCATCTTGCCGAAAGGTCGCCGTAACCCGCGGATACCTAAGTCTAGGTCTCACTAATAACCCTGCTTTACCTGCTTTGGGACACAAGGAGACTTCCATGACAACAAGCACGAAAGTGCGCAACCGCGTGTTGGGCCTGATGGCGTTCGGCCTTCTCGCTACGACGGCGCTCACCGCCAACTTCATGGTGACGCCATCGCTGCCGGTCCATGCTGAGACCAATCAGCAAGTGGCCCCGCAGGCGGGCTTCGCCGATCTCGCCGCCAAGGTGATGCCAGCCGTGATCAGCGTCGAGGTCAACTTCGCCAATGTCGCCGACAATTCGGACGACAATGACGATGAGGACATGGGACGCGGCATGCCGAACCTCCCGCAGGACAGCCCGTTCCGCGACTTCTTCAACCAGTTCCCGCAGTTCCGCGATCAGTTCCCGCAAGGCGCCCCGCGCCAGCCGCGCGGCGGCGTCGCGCAAGGGTCGGGCTTCGTGATCACGGCCGACGGCTATGCCGTGACCAACAACCATGTCGTCGGCAAGGCCGACAAGGTGTCGGTGACCTTCAGCGACGGCCAGAAATACGACGCCAAGGTGATCGGCACCGATCCCAAGACCGATCTCGCTCTGATCAAGATCGAAGGCGGCAAGAGCTTCAATTATGTGAAGTTCTCCGACAAGGAGCCGCGCGTCGGCGACTGGGTCATGGCGGTCGGCAACCCCTTCGGCCTCGGCGGCACGGTGACGAGCGGCATCATCTCGGCCCGCGGCCGCGACATCGGCTCGGGTCCGTATGACGACTTCCTGCAGATCGACGCCTCGATCAACAAGGGCAATTCCGGCGGCCCTGCCTTCAACCTCGACGGCGAGGTCATCGGCATCAACACCGCCATCTACTCGCCCTCGGGCGGCAGCGTCGGCATCGGCTTCGCCATTCCGGCTGCGACCGCCAAGGAAGTGGTCGAAAGCCTCAGGACCAACGGCGCGGTGACGCGCGGCTGGCTCGGCGTTCAGATCCAGCCGGTGACCGACGATATCGCCGAAGGCCTGGGCCTCACGGAGAAGAAAGGCGCGCTTGTCGCCGATGTGACGGAGAAGTCGCCCGCTCTGGCCGCCGGCATCAAGACCGGTGACACGATCGTCAAGGTCGGCAGCGACGAGGTGAGCGATCCGCGTGATCTCGCCAAGAAGGTGGCGCGCTACACCCCGGGCAAGTCGGTCGAGGTCACCATCGTGCGCGATGGCAAGACCATGCAGATCCCGGTCGAGCTTGGCAAGATGCCGGGCGACGACCAGGCCGCCAACACCAAGCCCTCCGAGCCTGAGCGCACGGGCCTTGCCGAGCTCGGCGTGCGCCTGGCGCCCGCCGAAGACGGCGCCGGCGTGAAGGTCATCGACGTGAAGCCCGGCAGCAGCGCCGATCAGCGCGGCATCCGTCCGGGCGATGTGATCCTCGAGGTCGCGGGCCGCGAGGTTCATGAGCCGGCGGACGTGAAGTCGGCGCTGGCCTCGGTCAAGGGCAAGCGGATCGTCATGCTGGTCCGCTCCGGCGACAATCAGCGCTTCGTCGCACTGCCGGGCAACGAAGGATGAGACAGCGTCTCGTGCGACGCTTGGATGTCACACTCTCCCCCGCTCCCGTGTGACATTCCAGACGCGGAGACAGGGCAACCCCCTGTCTCCGCGGCCTGTTTTCGGCCTTCGAGTTTGAGGGCTTTTCCCGAGGACTAAAGTCATGCAACTTATGACGAATGGAACCACCAAGCCTGCAGTTACCGCCCGTGATTCGGACCATATGCGCATCCTGGTGATCGAGGATGACCGCGAGGCCGCCACCTGGCTGCTCAAGGGCCTGACCGAAAGCGGTCACGTGGCCGATCATGCCGCCGATGGCGAGCAGGGCCTGGCCCTTGCGCGCGAGAAGGTGCACGACGTGCTGATCGTCGACCGCATGCTGCCCAAGATGGACGGCCTCACCATCATCAAGACCTTGCGCGCCGAAGGCGTGACCGCGCCGGTGCTCATCCTGAGCGCGCTCGGCGACGTCGACGAACGGGTCAAGGGCCTCAGGGCCGGCGGCGATGACTATCTCGCCAAGCCCTATTCTTTCTCCGAGCTGCTCGCCCGCATCGAAGGCCTGTCGCGGCGGCGCCATCAGGAGCCGCAGCAGACGAAGCTCAAGGCCGCCGATCTCGAGATGGATCTCCTCGCCCGCACGGTGACGCGCTCCGGGCGCCCGATCCTGCTGCAGCCGCGCGAATTCAAGCTGCTCGAATATCTGATGCGCAATGCCGGCCATGTGGTCACCCGCACCATGCTGCTCGAGAATGTCTGGGACTATCATTTCGACCCGCAGACCAATGTCATCGACGTGCATGTCTCGCGTCTGCGCGCCAAGATCGACAAGGGGTTCGATGAGCCGATCCTGCAGACCGTGCGCGGGGCCGGATACATGCTTCGTGCATCATAGCCGGCGGAGGCGGGGACATCGGTCTTTCGCGCCGCTCCGGCAAAGAAGAGATTCATGAACCCGCAACCCGCCAGCCCGGACAACAGCCATTCGAGCCTCTGGAAGCTGTTCCGCACCTCGACTTTCCGGCTGTCCGCTCTCTATCTCATCGTCTTCATCCTCTCGGCCGGCGCCATCCTCGGCCATATCTACTGGAACACCGCGGGCCTCCTCGAGCGGCAGACCGACGATACGATCATCGCCGAGGTCCAGGGCCTCGCCGATCAGTATCGCATCAGGGGCGTCACCGGCGTGCTCGACACGATCCACCGGCGCAGCCGCGACGATACCGGCTCGATCTATCTGCTGACGACGCCTGAGGGCGTGCGCGCCGCGGGTAATCTCGTCTCGGTACCGGACGAGGTCGCCGTGGAAAATTCGGGCTGGACCGAATTCCCCTTCAATGTGAAGACCTCGACCGGCATGGAGCCGCATCGGGCGCGCGCCTACTACACGGCATTGCCCGGCGGCAATGTGCTGGTGGTCGGCCGCGATATCGAGACCATGCGGCAATTCGCGACCATCATCCGCACCACGCTGATCACCAGCATATTGATCGCGCTCGCGCTGGGCATTGGCGGCGGCCTCTTGACCAGCCGGAATTTCCTGCGCCGCGTCGATGCCATTACCGGCGCCAGCCGCTCCATCATGCGGGGCGACCTCTCGGGGCGCATGCCGGTCAAAGGCACGGGTGATGAGCTCGACCGCCTGGCCCAGTCGCTCAACCAGATGCTCGACCAGATCGAGCGCCTGATGCGCGGCATGCAGGAAGTGTCGAGCAATGTCGCGCATGACTTGAGAACGCCTCTGACGCGCATCAAGGCGCGCGCCGAGTCGGCCCTGCGCTCCGGCGCGGAAGGCGACTTCAAGGCGGCGCTCGAGCGGACGATCGATGAGTCCGACCGCCTGCTGCAGACCTTCAACGCCCTGCTTTCAATCGCCAAGGCGGAATCGGGCCAGCCGCGCGAAGGCCTGCAGCCGATCGATGCCGCCATCATCCTCAACGAAGTCGCCGAGCTTTATGGGCCCTTCGCCGAGGATCTGGGCGGCAGCCTCACCACCGATATCGAAGGGTCTCTCGACATCCGCGCCAATCGCCAGCTTCTCGCCCAGGCGATCAGCAATCTCGTCGACAATGCGCTGAAATACGGCGAGTCGCCGGCAAGCGGAGCACCGGAAATCCGGCTGACCGGCCGCAACGACGGCCATGACGTGGTGATCACGATCGCAGATCGCGGCCGCGGCATCGAGCCCAAGGACCGCGAGCATGTGCTCCAGCGCTTCGTGCGTCTCGACGAAAGCCGCTCCAAGCCCGGCAATGGCCTGGGCTTGAGCCTCGTCGCCGGCGTCATGAAGCTGCATGGCGGACAGGTGCTGCTCGAGGACAACGCGCCGGGCTTGCTGGTGAAGCTCATCCTGCCGCGGCTTGTGGCTGAAGAGGCGGCCGGTTAGCTCTTTACTTCAGCGAAAATCGACGTACAAAGCCCGCCCCCGGGTGAGTGATGGAGGCGATGATGACCGACCAGACCGACGTCGCGAAACATTGGGAGGCCAATGCCGAGACATGGACGAAACATGCGCGCGCCGGCTTCGACGTCTATCGCGACGCGCTGAACACCCCGGCCTTTTTCGCCATGCTGCCGCCTGTCGCCGGTCTCCTGGGACTCGACATCGCCTGCGGCGAGGGCTCCAACACCAGGCTCCTCGCCCGGGCGGGCGCCAGGATGGACGCCATCGACATTGCGCCGACCTTCATCCGGCATGCTGAGGCCGAGGAGGAGGCTGATCCGCTCGGCATCACCTACAGGGTCGGGGACGGCATGGATCTGCCTTATGAGTCCTCATCTTTCGATTTCGCGACCTCGTTCATGGCGCTCATGGACATGCCGGATCAGGGCCGGGTGCTCAGCGAGATCGCGCGCGTGCTCAAGCCCCAAGGCTTCCTCCAGTTTTCCATCCTGCATCCCTGCTTCGTCCCGCCCTACCGCAAGACCTTGCGCATGCCCGATGGCGAGGTGCGGGCGATCGAGATCGGCCGCTATTTCGATGCCATCGACGGCGAGGTCGAGCGCTGGTGGTTCTCGACGCTGCCGGAAGAAGAGCGCAGCGGCGTCGCGCCCTTCGCGGTGCCGCGCTTCCATCGCACCTTGAGCCAGTGGGTTAATCTCATTTGCGGCGCCGGCCTGGTGATCGAGGAACTGGGCGAGCCCTGTGCCAGCCTCGAGCTCGCCAAGGCCGAGCCGGTCGTCGCCGACACGAGGGTGGCGCCGATCTTCCTCCATGTCCGCGCTCGGAAGCCAGTAAATACCCGTTAAAACTACGGATTTCGGTTCCATCGGCTCGCCCGGCGCTCTAACATCCGCCGCCATGACGGGAGAGACCATCCATCCAATCGCGCAGATTCCGCCGCCGCTCGACCGGGACGCAGCGCAACGCGCCTGGGACCAGCTCCAACAGAGCGGCACATTCATGGCCGCCTTCGAAGCGAGGCGCTCGCTGCTCGATGCGGTCTTTGGCGGCTCGCCCTTCCTGCGCGACCTCATTCTGCGCGATCCGCAATTCGCCGCCGAGAGCCTCTCGGGCGATCCGGAGCGAACGCTGGACATGCTGATTGCCGGCCTCAGCGCCGATGTGGCCGACGAGGCGGAACTGCGCCGCCTCTTGCGCGCGAGCCGCGCGCGGGCCGCGATGACGATCGCGCTCGCCGATATCGGTGGGCTGTGGTCGCTCGATCAAGTGACGGGGGCCCTGACGCGCTTCGCCGAGGCGGCGCTTGCGGCGGCGCTCAACTGGCTCCTGCGCGATGCCCAGCGCACCGGCAAGCTCACATCGCTCGATGCGAAGGATCCAGGTGCGGGCTCGGGCTACACCATCCTCGGCATGGGCAAGTTCGGCGCCCATGAGCTCAACTATTCGAGCGATATCGACCTCATCGTCCTCTACGATCCAGAGACGCCCAAGCTCGCCGACGGCGTCGATCCTTCGACCTTCTTCGTCCGCCTGACCAAGCGGCTGGTCGTGCTGCTGCAGGACATGACCGAGGACGGCTATGTCTTCCGCATCGATCTGAGACTGAGACCAGACCCGCGCGCAACGCAGATCGCGATATCGATCGAGGCGGCGGCGATCTATTACGAGAATATGGGCCAGAACTGGGAGCGCGCCGCGATGATCAAGGCGCGCCCCGTCGCCGGCGATAGAGCGCTTGGCGAAGAATTCCTCGACCGCCTCGTTCCCTATATCTGGCGCAAATATCTCGATTTCGCCGCTATCGCCGATGTGCAGTCGCTGAAGCGCCAGATCCATGCGGTGAAGGGCCATGGTACGATCGCGGTCCTGGGCCACAATATCAAGCTCGGCCGCGGCGGCATCCGCGAGATCGAGTTCTTCGTGCAGACCCAGCAACTCATCGCCGGCGGCCGCAATCCGAAGCTGCGCGGCCGCCGCACGGTCGACATGCTGGGCCGCCTCGCCGAGGCGAAATGGATTTCACCCGAGGCGGCCGGGGAGCTGGCGCAAGCCTATCGCTTCCTGCGCGTGATCGAGCACCGTATCCAGATGGTGGCGGACGAGCAGACCCATATGCTGCCCGAAGAGCAGCCCGCCTTCGACAGCCTGGCGCGCCTGTCCGGTTTCGCCGACCCGGCCGAATTCGAGACGAAATTGCGTAGCACCTTCGAGCTGGTGCAGGGCCATTATGCGGCATTGTTCAAGGATGCCGAGGATCTCGGGACCGAGGCGGGAAGCCTCGTCTTCACCGGCGGACGCGACGATCCGGAAACGCTCGAGACCCTGACCCGCATGGGCTTCAAGCGGGCGAGCGAGATCGCCGCGATGGTCAGGAGCTGGCATTTCGGCCGCTATGGCGCGACCCGGAGCGCCAGGGCCCGCGAGCTTCTGACCGAGATCATGCCGGCGCTCTTGACCTCGCTCGCCAAGAGCGGCGATGCCGACCAGGCCTTCATCGCCTTCGACCGCTTCCTCGCCGGGCTTCCGGCCGGCGTGCAGCTTTTCTCGCTACTCAAGTCCAATCCGGGGCTGCTCGATCTCATCGGCACCATCCTCGGTACGGCGCCGCGCCTCGCCGAGGAATTGAGCCACCGCCCGAAAGTCCTCGACGCCGTGCTCGATCCGGGCTTCTTCGGAGCACTACCCAAGGCCGAGGAAATTGCCGCACTGCTTGCCGCGGCGATACCGCCCGAAACCGAGCTCGATGACGCGATCGATCGCGTGCGCGTCGTGGCCAAGGAACAGGCCTTTCGTATCGGCGTGCGGATCCTGTCCGAGACGGTAAGTGCCGCCGATGCGGGCGGCGCCTTCTCCGATCTGGCCGATGTCGTACTGGCTCAGCTGCACGACACGGTGACCAGAAAGATGGTACGCCGTCATGGCCGCGTGACCGGAGGCCGCAGCGCCGTCATTGCCATGGGCAAGCTTGGCGGCCGCGAGATGACGGCGGGGTCCGATCTCGATCTGGTCCTGATTTTCGATCACGACGAAGAGGCCGAGATGTCGGACGGCAAACGTCCACTTTCACCCGGCCAGTACTTCACCCGCTTTACCCAGCGCCTGATCAATGCGGTGACGGCGCCGACCGCAGAGGGTGTCCTCTATGAGGTGGATATGCGCTTGCGACCCTCCGGCAATAAGGGCCCGGTGGCGACGAGCCTTGTGAGCTTCAGGCATTATCACCGCGATCATGCCTGGACCTGGGAAAGCCTGGCGCTCACGCGCGCGCGTGTCGTCGCCGGCGATGCGAGCCTTGCCGATGACCTCAAGCGGGTCATCGCGGAAGATCTGTGCCGATCGCGCGACAAGGCGAAGGTCACGGCCGATGTCGTCGACATGCGCCGGCTGATGCTGAAGGAGAATGCGCCCTATGGACTCTGGGACATCAAGCGGGCGCGGGGCGGGCTCGTCGATATCGAATTCATCGCGCAATACCTGCAGATCATCCATGCGCATGACGCGCCGGAGATTCTCCATACAACGACCTACCGCGCCTTGGAGAAGCTGATCGCCACGCGTCTCCTGGGCGAGGCGGAGGGGCGGGTGCTCAGGGAGGCCTGCCTCCTCTATCAGCGCCTGACCCAGGTCCTGAGGCTCTGCGTCACCGGCCCCTACGATCCGCGAAAAGTTCCCTCGGGCCTCAACCGCATCGTCGCCAGCGCCACCACCGCCCCCGATATCGGTTCCGCCGAGGCTCTTCTGGCCGAGATGCAAGCCCAGGTGGCGGCGGTGTTTTCGAGGATTGTCGGACCACTCGACAATTAAGGCGGAATCCAGCGACGGATATCACGATCTGTTCCGTCTTCGTTTCAGGGAGCTGATTCCCATCAAACTAGGGAGACTGAAATGAAGCTTAACGCAGCTTGTGTTGCGGGGGCAGCCGCTTTGGTTCTGCTGGGGGCTGGCCATCTCGCTTTCGCCAATGAGCCATTCCTGCCGCGCTCGGAACGCTCTTTCGCGCGCCTCGACGCCGACAGCGACGGCAAGGTGACGGTGAACGAATGGAAGCCCAAGGCGGAGAAGCGGTTTCTGCGCCTCGATGACGACCATAATGGCACGGTGACGACGGCCGAGATCGACGCCTGGCTCAAGCGCGGCATCGACCGGCGCAAGGAGCGCATGCTGACCAGGCTCGACCAGAACAAGGACGGCAGCGTGACGCGTGACGAGGTTGACGCCTATATCGATGCTCTGTTCAATGGGGCGGACGGCGACAAGGACGGCAGCCTGACCTTGGTGGAGATTCGCGAGAACGCACCGAAGCGCGGCAGGCAGAGCGACGTCAAAGGAAACTGATGATGGGCCGGCATGAGTTGAGACATCCATGCTCGGCGAAAGGAAGCGACCGGAAGACGTGTCGGCACGCAACACTGAGACTGACCTGTCCGCCGACCCGGACAGTGCGCTCCTCGCTGCTGCCGCGGCCGGCGATGAGAAGGCGTTCGCCGGTCTGGTCGAACGGCATTACGACATAATCTACCGCGTGGTCTGGCGAGTCACGTCAGGCCACGCGGATACCGAGGACATGGTGCAGGAAGCCTTTCTGAAGTTGTGGAATAACCCGGCGCAGGTGCGCCATGGGGCGGCCCTCAGAGGCTGGCTCATGCGCGTCGCGACCAATCTCGCCATCGACCGGGCGCGCCGCAAGCAGGCTTCCAATATCGACGATCAACCGGAGATCGCCGCTTCCGGGCCCGATGCGCTGGACCAGGTCCTGGGCGACCGGTCGGCCCATGAGATTAATTCCGCTCTGGCACGCCTGCCGGAGCGACAGCGTTTGGCCCTCTCACTCGTCTATTTCGAGAGTATGAGCAATATTGAGGCGGCTGCGGCCCTGGAGATCAGCGTCGAGGCGGTGGAATCGCTCCTGGCGCGGGGCCGCCGGGCGCTGAAAGCCGATCTCAAGGACCGCTGGCGCGACCTCCTTGCCGATATCGGCGAGATAAGCCAATGAGGAAGACGTTATGGACGCGATGAGGACGAGACTGAGGGAAGTTCTGGCCGCCTATGGCGCGAACCCGGCCCGCTGGCCCGTCTCCGAGCGCGACCGGCTCATGGCGCTCGTCGAAAGGGAGCCCGAGCTCCTGGCCGAGGCGCGCGAGATCGACCAGGTGCTGGCCCGGGCGAGGGCCAAGGCGCCGGAGGTGCCAGCCGGCGCCGCCGCCCGGCTCCTGGCGCGGGCAGGGCAGCAAAAGCCGCAAGGGACGGTCGTTCCTTTCGACCAGGCCCGGGCAAGGCCCCGGCCCTCGATCTGGACCTGGGGGGCGGCTGCGGCGCTCGCCGCGTCCTTCGGCCTCGGCATCTTCCTCGGCACCACGAATTTCGCCGCCCGCTTCGGCGACAGCGAGGTGGTCGAGATCGACGATCCGATCGTGCTGACCGGCATCGACGATGCGACCGACCTGCTCGAGGGCGAGAGCTGATGGCGGAGCACGCCGACACGCCGAGGCGGAGCTGGTTTTCGACCTGGCCGCATTGGACCATGTTCCTGCTGGTGGCCTCGCTCGCCGTCAATCTCCTGATCGGCGCCGCCATCGGCATGCGCTATTTCTACCCCGAACGTCTCGAGCGCTGGAGCGGGGCGAGCTTCACCCAGCTCCTGCCGCGCCGCTTCCTGTCGGACCTGCCGGCGGACCGGCGGCGCGAATTCCTCGATCTCCTGAAGAGCCGGCGCGAGGTGTTTCGCCAGTCGCGCGCCGGGATGCGCGACGTGGCGCTGCGTTTCGCGGCGGCACTCGAGCGCAATCCCTATGACGAGACCGAGGTCAATGCCGCGATCCAGGACTTCACCAAGCTCTCGACCCAGATGGTCGACAGCGGCACGCAAGTGACGCTCGACGTCGTCAAGAAGCTTTCGCCGGAAGAGCGCAGCCTCCTGGCGCAGAACGTGCGCGACCGCGTCGAGCGCATGCAACAGCGCCGCAAGAAATGGCAGAAGGACCAAGGTAACGAAGAGTGAGTATCGTCAGCCCTCTTTGCATCGGCCACGCAGCCATCCATGCGCGACCGATGGGAGCTGACATAGAAAGCAAGCACTGCTGATGTATGGTGCTGCCGCACATATCTCAGTGAGCTTTCTCCCCTAGATTCGACTATCGATCCTTATCGATCCGAAACTAGGCGCTCCGGATCGAAGGCTGGGCGGTATAATGGATACCTTGATATCGGAGAGTGCAAAGCACCCGAACTGAGATGCTTCCGCTGGCTCATAGTAAGCCAGGTAGGTCGTCTTAAACTTCTGATCGTCGGATATCAGAACGATGCGCCATATGTAATCGGCGAAATCGTAGTCATGAAAATAATGGTCTGATTCAAGCGCTGCCCATGCCTCCTTGTTCAGGAACCGTTCTATTCTTGTAATGTCACCCAAACACATCGCGACAACATTCAGACCAGGACGCAACCCGGCAACCGTTTGAGTGAAATCCTTCGTGCCCGTCAAAGAGGCTTCGAAGTACATATCGGAAATATCCCGATTTAGACCTGACTCGTCCTCGCTAAATTCGTTAAGCAGCTCCTGGAGCAGAAGAAAGGTAGTGAAAGCAGACCATGCTAAGAGGGCCCAAACAATGATCCATCTGGTGCCTCTGCGACTCCGCTGGAAAAGCATGCCTCGCGTCATTCTCGCAGTCCTTGCCGGCGCGATGAGTGCCAGGCTTTCGCCTGAGCCTTTATGACCTCCTGCGGCAGCCGACGCCACGGACATCACTATTTGTTTAAGGGGCGCATTCTGAAGCAATGACAATGCGCCGCGCATTTGCTTCTTATCGAACGTCGTTTGCCCGCCCCCACGACACAACCATACCGAACTCAACGCATCATTTCTAAAACAGGAATTATGGCCGATTATCGGCGGTTTCAGCCGCGGCCTGCTTCCATGGATGCCATGACAACACGGCTTTCCTTCCGGTTCATTTTCTGCTATGGCCCCGCTCCCTGAGAGCAATGGCACATTGAGGCTCCGTTTTGCCAACGTAATGACCGGTCTCGTCTAGTTTCACCCGCCGGGGCGGGACAGCCGCGTGCTGTCTCCTCCCGGGTTTTCGTTCATCGGGTGGTGGTCTGAGACCGGTCTGGCATTGTCGGCCTGTGCCATGCGCAACATGCGCCGTCTCAGCTCTTCCATCACTCGAACAACATCGCCCGACCTCGGCCCTTAGGGGCGTCTCCCGCCGCCATCTTGGTGAACTTCCTGACCGGAAGGCCAAGACAGCATGTGCGATCTCGAGCGTGTCCAATGGACCATCATTCCCAGAACTGCCCCGCAACCCTGGATCGCCTGCAGCCGATGCGGCGAGCCGAAACCTTTCCGATCGAGCGGCAAAATCAGGCTGAACGCCAATGGCCGAAGGCTCGATGCCTGGCTGATCTACAAATGCTCAGACTGTGACGGAACCTGGAACCGGCCGCTCTTCGAGCGCCGACCCATAGGCGATATAAGTATCGCCGATCTCGAGGCGCTCCAGTCCAACGATCCCGGTTGGGTAAAATCATATGAGTTCGACATCGGCGGATTGCGCGACCGGGCACGGCGTATCGATGAAGGCACGGAAGTCGAGGTCCACAAGCAGACTCTGACGGACGAGACCGGGACCGGCAATATTCTCGAAATCACGCTCGTCGTTCGTTCAGCCGTGGGCCTCAGGCTCGACCGCCTGCTCGCCGCCGAGCTTGGCCTGTCGCGGTCGCGGCTTCATGCTCTTCGCGAACAAGGACAATTGCGGATCGATCCCGACCACAAGGATGTCCTGCGGCGGCGGATCCGGGACGGCACGCGCATTGTCCTGGAGCGATTCAAGGAAGCTCGATGGTGACGTTGGGCCAGCGCTCATGCCATCTCTTTTCCGTGATGCGCGCTATGTACTCCGCCCTGCGGGCATGCCCGCGCGAGGTCGGCCGGATGGACATTGAAAAGAGATCCTGGAGCCCATAGGGCGCCAGGATCTCGAGGCCGCCACCTGTGTCCAGCCGCGCGGCGACGCAGGTGGGTGTTTCGAGCCAGAACCGCAATGCGTCGGCCGTCGAAGCATAGGGGTCATCGCCATTGCGGATATGCATGCGAGCCTGGTTGCGCACGCTCCAGGGCAGGGCCGGATCCCTGTCCCTCAGCCTCTGTTCGATCGTCTCATCGTGCCGCGGATCGCGGTTGCCGGGATCGAAATAGAGCACGTCGATGTCATCGACTGGGGAAGCAATGGTGTAACCGGAGAGCGCGTCCCACACCGCCGCCCTGATGAAGCCCGCGCCCACGGCCCAATCCGGCAGAGCGAGCGACCGCACGATCTCGAAGACATGCATGCGGAGCGGGGCCTGCTTGAGGATCGCAATGAGACGCTGGTCAAGATCCCTGTCGTGCATGAGATGAGACTTCCTTTCGGAAGAACAGGTGAGCTACGCCGCCGCCGAATGCGCCGGCTTCGCCGCCACCGCCGGCAGCCGCACCGTGACGATGGTGCCTTTGCCGGTCTCGCTGTCGATGGTGAGCGTGCCGCCATGGAGCTCGACCAGCGATTTGGAGATGGCGAGGCCGAGGCCGGAGCCGCCCTTGGTCTTGGTGAACTGGTTCTCGACCTGCTCGAAGGGCCGGCCGAGCTTCTCGATGTCCTTGGGCGGAATGCCAATGCCGGTATCGGCGATCGAGATCACGGCATGCTCGCCGTCGAGCCTGGCGGTCAGCGTGACACGCCCGCCTTCGGGTGTGAACTTCACCGCATTGGAGGTGAGGTTGATGAGGATCTGCTTGAAGGCGCGGGTGTCGACCTCGGCGTTGAGCTTCTTCGGCGTCTGGCAGACGAACTCGACCTTGCCTTCCTGGGCGCGGGATTCGACCAGGCGGATCGTCTCCTGGACGATCTCCGAGAGATCGGTCTTCTGGTACTCGAGCTTGAGGCGTCCGGCCTCGATCTTCGACATGTCGAGGATGTCGCTGATGACATCGAGCAGGAACTGGCCGCTCGAATGGATGTCCTTGGCGTATTCGATGTATTTGCTGGCGCCGACGGGGCCGAACATCTCGTTCTCCATCACCTGGCTGAAGCCGATGATGGCATTGAGCGGCGTTCTGAGCTCGTGGCTCATATTGGCGAGGAATTCCGATTTCGACCGGCTCGCGGCTTCCGCCCGCGTTTTCTCGCGCGAATATTTGTCGGCGAGGTCGGCGAGGCGCTGCGATTGCTGCTCGGCGAGGAGGCGCTCCTTCTGCAGGTCGCGCACCGTCATCATCAATTCGCGCTCGGAGAGCAGCAGGCGCTCTTCCTGCTGCTTGAGCGGGGTGATGTCGGTGCCGACCGAGACGAAGCCGCCGTCCTTGGTGCGCCGCTCGTTGATCTGCAGCCAGCGTCCATCGCCGAGCTGCACCTCGAAGGTGTTGCCTTCGCCGATATCGCGGCTGTGGATCGGCATGCGCTGGCGCACCGCCGGCTCCTTGGCAGTCTTGGCGACGAGCTCGTAAGGCGTGCCGGGCGTGCACACGCTGGCGGGGAGCGAATGGAACTGCTGGTATTTGGTGTTGCACAGGACGAGGCGATTTTCGGCGTCCCAGAGCACGAAGGCTTCCGAGATGTTCTCGATCGCGTCCTTGAGGCGGAGCTCCGCTTCCTGGTTGAGCCGGTCGGCGAGCTTCTGCGCGGTGATGTCGATGACGATGCCGACGAGATGCGGCTCGACCTCTTCCGGCGCATGCGAGAGCTCGGCGCGAGCCCTGAGCCACACCCAGTTGCCGTCGACATGGCGCATGCGGAACTCGTGGTCGAACACCGATTTCTGGCCGCTGAGCAGGGCCTCGACCACTTCCTCGAGCTGCGCGTCCTCGGGATGGATGCGATCGGCGACGTCGCCGAAATTGAGGAACTCGCCGGTCTCCTCGATGCCCAGTATGTCATACATGGATTTCGACCAGAAGATCCGGCCGCGCGATATGTCCCAGTCCCACAGGCCACAATGGCCGCGGTCGAGCGCCTTGTCGAGCCGCTCGGTGGCGAGGGTGAGGGTGCGGTCGGCCTCCGAGGCTTTCGCCGCCTGCCAGTGGAAGGCGCCGCCCAGCATCATCAGCACGAGGAAGGTGACGGCGAACAGCACGCTCACCTGCATGACGCTGTCCTTCCAGGCGCGCATGACATCGGCATGCTTCTGGATGACGAGCAGGCTGCCGGGCAAAGGAGCGAGGTCGCTCATGCCGACATAAGCCTCCTCGCCCGAGGACAGCATGAGGCGGGCCATCTCCGTATCGTTGATGTTGATCTCGGTGATGAAGCGGCTGGTGAGCACATCGGCGATGGTCTGGCCGGCGATCGTGCCGTCGGATTTGGAGGCGACCGTGATCACGCCCGCGGCATTGACATAGGCGAAGATGCGGCCCTCGCGCTGCGCCTCAGGCAGGAGCGCGGCGTCGAGATCTTCCTGGGTGAAGGGTTTGGGCGTGAAGCCGGATTGGATCTGGTTGCGCGCTGCCTGCTTGATGTGCTGGGCGGCGGCCGTCGCATAAAGGAGCGTCTGGCGGTTCTGCTCGGCGAGATGAGTGGTGCGGCTTTGCGCCAATTGCAGGAAGAGCGCCAGAGCCAGGGTGATGAGGAAGAGCGAGACCAGGATCGTGATCAGGATGCGCAGCGATCTTTCGCCGATCGAGACGCGGGCCCAGCCGGGCAAAGGCAGCGGGAGCCGGAGCACCCGCTCCTTGAAGAAAAGCTCGCCCAATTGTGCCTTGCTGCTCAATCTCGCCCCCTGCGTGGCGCGCCGTAACCGACCTCAGCACCCTCCCACCACCTCACGAATCACCGCCTATTGATTCGTAGTTAAGGTGATTTGTCCAGCCGAAACCGGCATTGGCTATTATGTTGATACTGCAAGCGATTTTGAGGCGATCTTGGGCGGAAATTGCGCCCTGTTGAGGCCTCGCCTGAGGCAGAGTTGGTTGAGCCCGTTATTCCGGCGCCACCGCGAGCGATTTCGAGACGATCTCGTAGAGATCGCGCGACAATCCCGGGGTGGCGAGAATGCGCTCGAGCTGGGCCTTGGCAAGGCCGCGGCGCTTCGCTTCGAGGCCCGCCCAGCTGCGGAAGGCGGTGGCCATGCGGGCGGCAACCTGCGGGTTCAGGGGATCGAGCGCCAGGATCGTATCGGCCAGGATGGCATAGCCTTCGCCGTCCTCAGAATGGAAGGCGAAGGGATTGCCCATGGCGAAGGTGCCGATCAGGCTCCTGACCCGGTTGGGTGTAGCAAGCTTGAAATCGGGATGCGTCATGAGCTCGCGCACCCGCCTTATGGTGCCCTTGAGCGGCGCCGATGCCTGCAGCGCGAACCATTTGTCGATAATGAGATGATCGCCCTTGTGGCGCGCATAGAAGGCATCGAGCGCCTGGTCGCGCTCCGCGACATCGAGGGTCACGAGGGTGGAGAGCGCGCCGATCTCATCCGTCATGCTGGGCGCTCGAGCAAGCTGCTCCACGGCGAGTTTGGTGCCGAACGCCGGATCGCCGCCGGCGATCGCATAAAGCACGGCATAGCGCAAGGACCGCCGCCCCGTTTCCTCAGGGCTCGGGCTGTAGGCGCCCTTACTCTCGGTTTTCTTCCACAGAGCGAGCAGAACATCGGCAAGGCCCTTGCCGATCTCGCCGCGCAAGGCCTCGCGCGCTTGATGGATGGCACCGGGATCGACATTGCGGGCAATGAGGGTCGCGATCTCCTGCTCGCCGGGCAAGGTCAGCATGGCCGACTTGAAGGCCTGGTCGACCTCGGGATCATCGAGGACGGCTCCGAGGGCTACGATGAAGGACGTCTTGTCGTCCGAGGCACTGTGCCCTTCGAGAGCGGAACGCAGCAAAGTGTGGGCCGCCGTCTGCGCCGCCTCCCAGCAGTTGAAGGTGTCGTTGTCCGTCTTCATCAGGAAAAGCTGGTCGGCCATCGATGTCCGGCTTTTGAGCCGGATGGGCGCTGAAAAGGAACGATTGAGCGACAGGACCGGTCTTCGGGCAACGTTACGGAAACGAAACGTCTTCTTGGGCTCGTTCAGTTCGATCAAGGGCTCGTTGAGCGTGCCGACACCTTCGAGATCGAGCGGCATGTCCTCGCCGTCGGCGTCCAGGAGACCGATGCCGAGCGGGATCTGCAAGGGCAGCTTCTCCGGCTGGCCGGGCGTGGGCAGGGTCCCTTGCTCGAGGGTGAGATCGAAGGTTTTTGCCTTGGCATCATAGGCTTCGGTGACGGTGACCTCGGGCGTGCCCGCCTGCTCGTACCAGCGGAAGAACTGGTCGAGATTGCGCCCCGAGGCATCGGCCATGCAGCGCACGAGATCTTCCACCGTCGCCGCTTCCCCGTCATGGCGCTCGAAATAGAGGTCCATCGCCTTGCGGAAAGCGTCGCGGCCGATCAGCGTCAGCATCATGCGGCAGAGCTCGGCGCCCTTTTCATAGACCGTCGCCGTGTAGAAATTGTTGATCTCGATATAGGAGGCGGGCCTCACGGCGTGGGCGAGGGGACCCGCATCTTCCGGAAACTGATCGGCGCGCAGCCTCTTCACATCGGCGATGCGCTTCACCGCGCGCGAGCGGATGTCGGAGGTGAATTCCTGGTCGCGGAAAACGGTGAGGCCCTCCTTGAGGCATAATTGGAACCAGTCGCGGCAGGTGATGCGGTTGCCGGTCCAGTTGTGGAAATATTCATGCGCGATGATCGCCTCGATATTCACATAGTCGACGTCGGTCGCGGTCTCGGGCAGCGCCAGGATGTATTTGTCGTTGAAGATATTGAGCCCCTTGTTCTCCATGGCGCCCATGTTGAAATGCGACACCGCGACGATCATGAAGATGTCGAGGTCATATTCGCACCCGAAGCGCTCCTCGTCCCAGCGCATCGAGGTCTTGAGCGATTCCATCGCCCAGCCGCAGCGCTCCTCCTTGCCCTTCTCGACATAGATGCGCAGCTCGACCTTGCGGCCCGAGCGCGTCACATAATGGTCGGCAACATAAGCGAGATCGCCGGCGACGAGGGCGAAGAGATAGGACGGCTTAGGGAAGGGATCGTCCCATTCGGCGAAATGCCGGTCGGTGCCGGGGATCTGGCCGCTGGCACCCGGATTGCCGTTGGCAAGGAGGACCGGGCATGAGGCGATAGGTCCCTCGATGCGCACTTTGTAGCGCGCCATGACATCGGGACGGTCGTAGAAATAGGTGATGCGCCGGAAGCCTTCCGCTTCGCATTGCGTGCAGAAGACATCGTTGGAGACATAAAGGCCGGACAGTTCGGTATTGGCCTTCGGATTGCAGAGGGTGACGATTTCGAGCGTGAAGGGCTTTTGCGGCACTTCCGCAATGGTGAGGCTCGTGGCGCTCACGTCAAAGTGAGACTTGTCGAGAGCTTTGCCGTCGATGCTGATCGCCTGGAGCTCCAGTTTCTCGCCATCGAGCACCAGGGGCGCGCCCTTCTGGCTTGATGCCTTGTTGGGCTTCAAATTAAGCCGCGCAATGACCTGCGTCGCTTCAGTATCCAGGCTGAAATCGAGAAATACTTCCTCGATCAGGTAAGGAACCGGCTGGTAATCCTTCAAATAAACGGTCTGCGGGCTTACATTATTCATGTGCTATACTGACTTCAGTTGATGGGGGTGGATTGAACTGATCCCGAAAGGCTCCTGCGGACCTCTTCGGATAAGATCATGTGAAAACAAAAAGATAGATGGTGAATGTGAGTCAATCAAGCGACATTGGGCGGAACTGAAGATGAGCCGGGCATTTGTCAAGGAACAGGACGACCAAGAGGGCCTCGAAGAGCTGCCGGAAAGACCCATCAGCTCCAACCCCAATTTCGTGACCCCGCACGGCCTCACCTTGATCGATGAGGAGATCGAGGCGGCGCGCAAGCTCCTGGCCCACGCCCAGCATGAAAGCGACCGCGCCGGCATTGCGCGCGCCTCGCGCGATCTGCGCTATTGGACGCAGCGCCGCGCCACCGCGCAGACGGTGGAGCCGCCCAAGGCGCCGCAGAAGGTCGCCTTCGCCACGCGCGTGACAGTCAAGCGCGATGACGGTCGCGAGCAGGTTTTCTCGATCGTCGGCGAGGATGAGGCCGACCTCGAAAAAGGGCTGATCGCCTATACGGTTCCCATGGCCCGGGCTCTGCTCGGTCTGGAAGTCGGCGACGAGGCCGAGCTGCATGCCGGCCATGTCGAAGTAGTCGATCTAAAACCGATCGACGCGGAAGGCTGACAGATCGGTATTGCTGGGAGCGCCGCTCAGCATTTCGCCGAGCAGGCGTCCGGTCGTCGGGCCCCAGGTCAACCCCATATGACTGTGACCGAAGCCGTACCAGACATTGCGGAGCTTGCGCGAGGGACCGATGACCGGCAGGCCGTCGGGTGTTCCGGGTCTCCGCCCCATCCAGCGCGAGACCGTCTGATCGATCTCGCGCAATTTCGGCAGGCAGCGCTTGGCGAAGGGCCAGAGCACGTCGGCGCGCTTCCAGTTCGGTGGCGCATCGAGCCCGGCGAACTCGTCCGTGCCGGCAAGCCGCAAGCCCATATCCATCGGCGTCATGGCCATCGGCGTCGCCACATAAGTGAGCGAGCGGCCAAGCGTGATGCCGGGAGCGGGGATGACCAGGTGATAGCCACGTTCCGCTTCCAAGAGCACCTTGTCGCCAAAGGCTGAGGCGAAGAAATTGGAATAGGCGCCGGCGCAAATGACGAGACGGTCGAGCGGGCGCTCGCCGCCCGATTTCAGCGTGAGCGCCGTGGCGCGCGATCCGTCCTGCGCGACCTTCAGCACATCGTCTTGGATGATCTCGCCGCCATTGCGGACGACATTCTCGGCGATCGAGGCGACGACTTTCTGGGGATTGCGCACATAATACCAGCCGCCATGGAAAGCGCCGCACGCGAAGTCGCGGGCGATGTCGGGCTCGATCTCGGCGATCTCGCCCGGCGACAGCTTCTTCATTTCATAGCCATGCTCGCGCTTCACGGCGCGCTCTGACTCTTCGGCCTGATACTGGGCATGCGTGTCGTAGAGCCGGAGCGAATCCTTCTTGACCATAAGATCGATGGACCCCGCCGCGGTGAGCAGGGTCTCGAAATCGCTGACGACGCGCAGCCCGAGCGCCGCGCGCGCCGCGGTGATCTTGCGCACCCGGTCGGGCAGTGCATTGCGGCCGGCGGCCAGGAACCAGGGCAGCGCCTTGGGCAGATAGGACCAGCGGATGGTGAGGGGACCCAAGGGGTCGAGAAGCCAGCCCGGGATTTTGAGCAGGATGCGCGGACGGATGGTGGGCGTCACCTCGGCGAAAGCGAGGCCGCCGGCATTGCCGAAGGAACAGCCTTCGCCCGGCGGCACGCGGTCGATGACCGTGACCTTGTGGCCCGCGCGTTGCAGGAAGGCGGCGGTCGAGATGCCGATGATGCCGGCGCCGATGATGGTGATATGGGAACTGGGCATGATGTGTGACTCGCGAAGCGGCTTGTTCTTCAGTCTATTTTCGCTCGCGCGTCAAGGCTGCGCGGCACCTTCCGCCCTCACCGGATTCCGTCTACGGTCATGACAGTCGCAAAACGGAGGCATGCATGGGGCGTTTGACGACGCATATATTGGACACCGCACTCGGCCGGCCGGCCAAGGGACTGAAGATCGAGCTCTGGTCGCTCGATGGCGGGCCGTCCTTGCTCAAGACGGTGGTGAGCAACCAGGATGGCCGCGTCGATGCGCCGCTTCTCGACGGCGAAGACTTCAAGGTCGGGCAATATGAGCTGCGGTTCCATGCCGGCGCCTATCTCAAGGCGAATGGCGCGCCGATCTCCGATCCGCCTTTTCTCGACGTGATCCCGCTGCGCTTCGGCATCGCCAACAAGACCGAGCATTATCACGTGCCGCTGCTGCTTGCGCCTTACGGCTATTCGACCTATCGCGGAAGCTGAGCCGCCATGCGGCCCGACTCGCTCCTGACCACGAACTATCGCTATTTCGCAGCGGTGGCGGAAGCGGGGTCGGTGCGCGGCGCCGCGCAAATGCTCAATGTCGCGGCCTCGGCGGTGAGCCGCCAGATCATCCTGCTCGAGCAGCAGTTCAACCTTTCCTTGTTCGAACGGCGCGGCCGCAGCCTGAGGCTCTCGGCCGCGGGCGAGATCCTGCTCAACGGGCTCAAATCGGCGATGCAGGGCCATGAGGCGACGCTCGATCATCTCGATGCCTTGCGCGGGCTGAAGCGCGGGCGCCTCAGGATCGCGACCGTCGAAAGCATCTCGGTCTCGCCCTTGCCCGACCTCCTGGCGCGTTTCGCCGGCGACTATCCGGGCGTCGAGGTAACGGTGACGGTCGCGGGCTCGGATGCGGTGACCGATCTCGTCCGCAGCCATGACGCCGATATCGGCTTCACCTTCAATCCGGCGACGGTCGAGGGGCTCGACGTCAGGCTGACCCTCGAGCTGCAGCTTGGCGCAGTGATGGCGCCGGACCATCCTTTGGCCAAGGCGCGCAAGCTCTTGTTCGCCGAGTGCCTCGCTCATCCGGTGGCGTGGCCGGCCCGCGGCTTGAGCTTCAGGGCCATTCTCGACAAGCTGCTCGGCAAGGCAAAAACGCCGGCGCGCGCCTTCGAATGCAATTCGCTGCGCCTCATGGCCGCTTTGGCAAGGCGTGGACGCTGCATCGCCTTCCAGACGAAGGTCGGGATCGAGCAGGAGCTTGCCGAGGGTTCGCTGGTCTTCGTGCCCCTGGCCAATCGCCGCATGCCGGCCGACCGTCTCACCATCGTGCATCGACCGGGCTCGGCCGCGGGCCTCGCCGCCGGCGCCTTTCTCGATTTGGCGGTGCGGCACTTCTCGGCCCGGAAGGCTGTGCGCAAATAGAGCACAGACTGTCATCTTTATTGTCCTTTTTCGTACACCTGCCGTAATGCTACTTTATCGGTGACAGCTTGGAGAATTGCGATGGCGAGGAACAAGGTCCGATTTCTCCGCCGCGGCGAGGTCGTTGAACTCGCCGCCGTCCCGCCGATGCTCACCTTGCTGGACTATCTGCGCCTCGACGAAGGTTCGCGCGGCACCAAGGAAGGCTGTGGCGAAGGCGATTGCGGCGCCTGCACGGTGGCCCTGGGCTCGCTCAAGGACGGCCGGCTCGCCTATGAGCCGGTCAATGCCTGCATCCTGCTTCTGGGGCAGGTCGACGGCAAGGAGATTGTCACCGTCGATGATCTGGCGAATGGCGGGAAGCTGCATCCGATCCAGCAGGCGCTGGTCGATCATCATGGCTCGCAATGCGGCTTCTGCACGCCGGGCTTCGTGATGGGCCTGTTCCCACTCTACCAGTCGGCCATCGCACCCGACCGCAAGGCCGTCCTCGATCAGCTGGCCGGCAATCTCTGCCGCTGCACCGGTTATCGCCCGATCGTCGACGCAGCGCTCGCCACTTGCACCGGCAAGCCGGACGATGCCTGGTCGAGCGCGCGCGCCGAAACGGAGAAGCAGCTCGCACGGCTCGATGATGGCAGCGATCTTTTTGTCGGCGACGACAAGGGCTTTTTCGCAGCACCCGCAAGCGACGCAGCCCTGGCCGAATTGACCGAAAAACACCCCGACGCCGTGCTCCTCGCTGGCGCTACCGATGTCGGCCTGTGGGTCACCAAGCAGTTGCGCAGCCTCGGCAAGATCATCTTTCTCGGGCGGATGCGGTCGCTGCGCCGGATTGCCGATGAAGCGGGCGCGGTCAAGCTCGGTGCCGCCGTCACCTATGCCGAAGCGGAGGAGAGCCTCGGCCGTCTTGATCCCGATCTCGCCGAGCTCCTGCGCCGCATCGGCTCGAAGCAGGTGCGCGCCTCGGGAACGATCGGCGGCAACATCGCCAATGGATCGCCCATTGGCGACATGCCGCCGGCGCTGATCGCGCTCGGCGCCCGGCTCGAGCTGCGCAAGGGTGCGTCGTCGCGCGATATGGCGCTCGAGGATTTCTTCATCGCCTATGGCCGGCAGGATCGCGCGCCCGGCGAGATCGTCGCCCAGATTATCGTCCCGAAGCTCAAGCGGGATGAGGCCTTCCGCTGCTACAAGATCACCAAGCGGTTCGACCAGGATATTTCCTCGGTGCTGGCGGCGTTTAAATTCACCCTTGCCGTCCGCAAGATCAGGCAAGCCCGCATCGCCTATGGCGGCATGGCGGCGACGCCGAAGCGCGCGCGCCAGACGGAGGCCGCGGTTGCCTCGCTCTCGCTCGATGATCGGGCCGGCTGGGCCGCGGCCGCCGATTGCCTCACGCAAGATTTCCAGCCGATCGACGATCATCGCGCGGGCGCCCTTTATCGCCGTGAAACGGCGCGCAATCTGCTGATCAAGGCGCTGACCGAGATTGCGGGCGAAGCGACGGTCAACACCCGCATCACAGGGGTGAGGGAGCCGGTCCATGCGGGCTAAGCGCAAAGAGATCGCCACCGAGACGGTGGGCCTGGCGCTTGCCCATGACAGCGCCGCACTCCATGTGCAAGGCAGCGCCATCTATATCGACGACATGCGCGAGCCGGAAGGCACGCTGCATGTGGCGCCGGGCTATGCGCCGGAAGGAGCGAAGGGACGCATCACCCGTTGCGATCTCGCCGCGGTTGGCACATTCCCCGGCGTCGTCGCGGTGCTCACTGCCGCCGATATTCCGGGCATCAATGATTGCAGCCCGAATATGGGCGATGATCCGATCCTGGCCGACGGCGAGATTCTGTTCCATGGCCAAGTGGTTTTCGCCGTCGTCGCCGAGACGCGCGAGGCGGCACGCCGGGCCGCGCGGCTGGCCAAGATCGAGATCGCGAAGGAGACGGCAGCGATCACGGTCGAGGACGCCCTGGCGCAAGGAACTGACGATGTGCTGCCGCCCTACGAGTTCAGGCGCGGCGATCCGGCCAAGGTGATTGCGGCATCGCCGTCGCGCGTCACGGGCTCCTTCCATGTCGGCGGCCAGGAGCATTTCTATCTCGAAGGCCAGGTGGCGATGGCTATGCCCGAAGAGGGTGGCGGCATGATCGTCTATTCCTCGACCCAGCATCCAAGCGAGGTGCAGCATTGCGTCGCCAAGATGTTGAAACTTGCCGATGCCTTCGTCACCTGCGAGTGCCGGCGCATGGGCGGCGGCTTCGGCGGCAAGGAGAGCCAGGCGGCGCAATGGGCGGCGCTTGCAGCCCTTGGCGCCCATGTCACGGGGCGCCCGGTCAAATGCCGGCTCGACCGCGACGACGACATGATCATGACCGGCAAGCGCCATGACATGCGCATCGATTACAGTTTCGCCCATGACAAGACGGGCCGCCTGACGGCCGTCGATGCCAGCCTGCTGTCGCGCTGCGGCTATTCGGCCGATCTCTCGCTCGGCGTCAATGACCGCGCCATGTTCCATGCCGACAATGCCTATTATTATCCGGCGGTGAGCATCAAATCGCGCCGCCTGCGCACCAACACCGTGTCCAACACGGCCTTTCGCGGCTTTGGCGGCCCGCAAGGCATGATGCTGGCCGAGCGCATGATGGACGAGATCGCGCACGTCCAGGGCCTCGATCCGCTCGACGTGCGCAAGCGCAATTTCTACAAGGCCGGCCGCGACAGGACTCCTTATGGCATGAAGGTCGTGGACAACATCATCCACGAGGTAGTGGGTGAGCTCGAGAAGACGAGCGACTATCGCGCACGGCGTGACGCCATCAAGGTCTTCAATGCCAAAAACCCGATCCTGAAGAAGGGCCTGGCGCTGACGCCGGTCAAATTCGGCATCTCCTTCACCTTGATCCATCTCAACCAGGCGGGTGCGCTCGTCCATCTCTATACCGACGGCTCGGTGCATTTGAATCACGGCGGCACCGAGATGGGGCAGGGGCTCTATATCAAGGTGGCACAAGTGGTGGCCGAGGAATTCGGTATCGAGCCCGCCCGCGTGAAGATCACCGCCACGACCACCGGCAAGGTGCCGAACACCTCGCCGACCGCGGCCTCGTCGGGATCCGACCTCAACGGCATGGCGGCCAAGGAGGCGGCCGGCCGCATCAAGAAGCGGCTCGTCGATTTCGCCAGCCGGGAATGGAAGGTAAAGCCGGGACAGATCCGCTTCGCGCAAGGGCGCGTGATCATCGGCAATCAGAGCATCGCGCTCGGTGGTCTCGCCAAACAAGCGCATCAGGCGCGCATCCCGCTGTCCTCCACCGGCTTCTATGCGACTCCCGAGATCACCTGGAATCGCGACAAGGCCAAGGGCAAGCCCTTCTTCTATTTCGCTTATGGCGCGGCCTGCGCCGAAGTGACCGTCGACATCTTGACGGGCGAGATGCGGGTCGATCGCGTTGACATCCTTCACGATGTCGGCCGCTCGCTCAATCCCGCGATCGATCTGGGCCAGATCGAGGGCGGCTTCGTCCAGGGCATGGGCTGGCTCACTACGGAAGAGCTGGTCTTCGACCAGGAGGGCCGGCTCAGGACCCATGCGCCCTCGACCTACAAGATCCCGTGCGCCTCCGACGTGCCGGCCGATTTCCGGGTCAATCTCTTCGCCTCTTCGGGGAATCCGGCCGATACCATCTATCGCTCCAAGGCGGTGGGCGAGCCGCCGCTGATGCTGGCGCTTTCGGTGTTCTCGGCGATCACCGATGCGATCGCCGCTTTGAAGCCGGGCAAGATGCCGCCGCTTGCGGCGCCCGCTACACCGGAAGCGATCATGAAGGCCGTGAAGGCAATGTCGGCATGAAGATCTGGCACCATATCGCAAAGGCGCTCGAAGCGGGGGAGCCCTGCGCTATGGTCTCGGTGCTCAAGGTTGATGGCTCGGCGCCGCGCGAAGTGGGCGCGAGGCTCGTCCTTACCCAGCGCGGTTTCCACGGCACGATCGGCGGCGGCGCGCTCGAATGGCGAGCTTTGGCCGAGGCCCAGAAGAAGCTCAAAGGCGGCCGGTCGCTGACCGTCACGTCGCATGCGCTGGGGCCGGAGCTCGGCCAATGTTGCGGCGGGCGAGTGGAATTGCTGACCGAGATCTTCGACGGCACCGGTCTTGCCGATGCCCGCACATTGGCAGATGCCGAAAAATCGGGCGCCTTTGCCACCGAAAGCCGCTTGCGCTCCGATCATGTTGTCCGCAGCATTGTCTCGGCGGGATCGTCGGCCAAGGATGTCATGATCGAGCATTTCGGCGAGGAGAAGCGGCCTCTTTATCTGTTCGGCTCGGGCCATGTCGGGCGCGCCCTCGTCCTGGCGCTGGCGCCCTTGCCTTTCGCCATACGCTGGATCGATACGCGCCCCAACGCCTTTCCCGCCGCCATGCCGGCCAATGTCGAGCCGGTCGCGACGAGCGATCCGGTCGCCGAGCTCACCGCCGCACCCGACCGCACTTTCCTTTTGGTCATGACTCATAGCCATGCGCTTGATCTCGCCATTGTCGAGCAGGCGCTGCGCGATGACCGCTTCCCCTATGTCGGGCTCATCGGCAGCGCCAGCAAGAGGGCGCGGTTCCTGAGCCGGCTGCGCCAGGCCGGCATCGCCGATGAGCGTCTCGCCGCCTTGAAATGCCCGATCGGGGTGCCCGGTATCGCCTCCAAGGAGCCGGCGGTCATTGCCGCGGCGACGGTGGCGGAGCTCCTGGAGCGCGACGAGATGTTGAGAACCCGCCGGAATCTTCCCGCAGGCGTGCAAACGCCTTATACAATGAGCCAAAAAAAGGGCCAGGGTGGGTGACGGACAAGATCGGCAAAGACCATCTTCTTGAAGCGCTTCACATCGTGAAGGTCTTCGGCCGCTTGCGCGCCAATGACGATGTGTCGCTTTATGTGCGCCCGGGCGAGATCCATGCTCTTCTGGGCGAGAATGGCGCCGGCAAGTCGACGCTGGTCAAGATCATCTATGGCGCCTTGCAGCCGACCTCGGGTGAATTGCGCTGGCAGGGCGCCCCCGTCACCATTTCATCGCCCGCCGCCGCCCGCAAGCTCGGCATCGGCATGGTGTTCCAGCATTTCTCCCTGTTCGAGGCGCTCACCGTTGCCGAGAACATCGCGCTCGCTCTGCCGGGCGTCTTCGACATCGGCACCCTGTCGAAGAAGATTTCATCCATCTCCAAGGACTACGGCCTGCCGCTCGAGCCTTCGGCGACCGTCGGCGATCTCTCCGTCGGCGAGCGCCAGCGTATCGAGATCATCCGCTGCCTGCTGCAGGAGCCGAAGCTCCTGATCATGGACGAGCCGACCGCGGTGTTGACTCCGCAAGAGGCCGACCAGCTCTTCCTGGTGCTCGAGCGCCTGGCCAAGGAAGGCTGTTCCATCCTTTATATTTCCCATCGTCTCGAGGAGGTGAAGCGGCTCTGCCAGTCGGCCACCATTCTGCGCATGGGCAAGGTCGTCGCCTGCGTCGATCCGCGCAAGGAGACGGCGGCGAGCCTCGCGCGGCTCATGGTGGGCGGCGACATCCACATCGTGCGGCCGAAGGCCAAGGCCAAATCCGGCAGGCCGCGCCTTACCCTCGATAGGCTGAGCCTGGCGCAGGACGGTCATTTCGGCGTCGCCTTGCGCGATGTCTCGCTCAACGTGGCGGGCGGCGAGGTCGTGGCCATCGCCGGTGTCGCCGGCAACGGCCAGTCCGAGCTCTTCGATGCGGTCTCGGGCGAGAAGCTTCTCAAGCGCAATGAGGCGCTCCTCATCGACGGCAAACCCTGCGGCAGGCTGAGCATCACCGCAAGGCGCAAGATGGGCGCTGCTTTCGTACCCGAGGAACGCCTGGGCCACGGCGCCGTGCCCGGCTTCAGATTATCGGAGAATGTCATCCTGACGCGCTATGCCTCGGACAAGGATCTGACCCGGTCCGGGACCATCGGCCGCGACGCGGCATTGGCGGTGAGCGAAAGGGTGATCAAGTCCTTCGACGTGCGCAAGGGCAAGCCCGATCCCGAAGCGCGCGCTCTGTCCGGCGGCAACTTGCAGAAATTCGTGGTCGGCCGCGAGCTCGACCGCAATCCCGCCGTCCTCATCGTCAATCAGCCGACCTGGGGCGTCGATGCGGGAGCCGCCGCCACCATTCGCCAGGCGCTGGTCGACCTGGCGCGGGGAGGTTCCGCGATCCTGGTCATCAGCCAGGACCTCGACGAGATCTTCGAGATCGCCGACCGCATCGCGGTGATCTCGCGCGGCCAGCTCTCTGAGGCCCGTCCGGCATCCGAGCTCACGCGCGAGAAGATCGGCCTCCTGATGGCAGGCGAGCATGAGGTGAGGGAGGAACGCCATGCCGCTCGTGCTTGAGAAACGCGCCGAGCGTTCGACCCGCATGGCACTGTTGTCGCCGGTCCTCGCCATCCTCCTCACCGTGATCACCGGCGCCATCATCTTCGCGCTTCGCGGCATCGATCCGCTGCATGGGCTCTATGTCTATTTCATCGAGCCTCTGACGCAGCTCTGGTCGCTGCAACAGCTCATCGTCAAGGCGACGCCTTTGGTGCTGATCGGCGTCGGCCTTGCCGTCTGCTATACGGCCAATGTGTGGAACATCGGCGCCGAAGGCCAGCTCACGGCGGGCGCCATATTGGGCGGCATGATCCCGGTGCTGTTCCCCGAGTGGCAGTCGCCGCTGACCCTGCTCGCCATGCTCATTCTCGGCATTGTCGGCGGCATGGCCTATGCCGCGATACCGGCGGTGCTCAAGACGCGGTTCAGCGCCAATGAGATCCTGACCTCGCTGATGCTCGTCTATGTGGCGAGACTTCTGCTCGACTGGCTGGTGCGCGGGCCCTGGCGCGATCCGCAAGGCTTCAATTTCCCGAAAACGATTACCTTCAGCGATTGGCAGCTCCTTCCGATGCTTTGGGGCTCGGTGCATGCCGGCGCTCTCTTTGCCGTGCTTGCCGCCGTCATCCTCGCTTTCGTCATGGGCCGCATGCTGAAGGGTTTTGAGATCAGAGTGAGCGGGAGCGCGCCGCGCGCCGGCCGCTTCGCCGGCTTCTCGCGGCCGCGCACTGTCCTGTTCTGCTTCCTGTTGTCGGGCGGGCTCGCCGGTCTTGCCGGCATCACCGAAGTGGCGAGCGTCGTCGGACAATTGCAGCCGCAGATCTCGCCGGACTATGGCTTTGCCGCCATCATCGTCGCCTTCCTCGGCAGGCTCAATCCGTTGGGCGTACTCGTTGCCGGCCTGATGCTGGCGCTGAGCTATCTGGGCGGCGAAGCGGCGCAGGTTTCGCTCGGCCTCTCCGATCGCATCGCCAAGGTCTTCCAGGGCATCCTCCTGTTCTTCATCCTGGGCTGCGACACGCTCATCCTCTATCGATTCCGCTGGCTGAAGACGCAAGTCTCCGCCGCGGCGCAACCGGCGGACTGATCGACATGGATGCTTCGCTCGCCGTCCTCCTCACCATCGTCACCGCAGCGACCCCCTTGCTGCTCGCGGCGATCGGCGAACTGGTCGTCGAGCGTTCGGGCGTGCTCAATCTCGGCGTCGAGGGCATGATGGTGATGGGCGCGGTCGCGGGCTTCGGCGCCGCTTTCCTGACCGGCAACCCATATGTCGGTGTCATCGCCGCCATCATCGCCGGCATGGCCATGGCATTGCTCTTCGGCCTTCTCACCTTGACGCTGGTCTCGAACCAGGTGGCGACCGGCCTGTCCCTGACGCTCCTGGGACTTGGCCTCTCGGGCTTGTTGGGAGAATCCTTCGTCGGCGAGCCGGGCGCGCGCCTGCCGAAATATTTCGGCATCGACATGCTGATCCCATTCTCCTTCATCCTGACCGCCGCCGTGGCCTATGTGCTGTTCCGCACCAAGGCCGGCCTCATCATCCGTGCCGTCGGCGACAGCCACAATTCGGCGCATGCTCTGGGTTACCGCGTCATCTGGGTGCGCTATCTTTGCGTATTGTTCGGCGGCGCCTGCGCCGGACTGGCCGGCGGCTATCTGTCCCTGGTCTATACGCCGCAATGGGTCGAGAACATGACGGCGGGGCGTGGCTGGATCGCGCTGGCCTTGGTCGTCTTCGCCTCATGGATGCCGTGGCGCCTGGTGGCAGGCGCCTATCTCTTCGGCGCCATATCCATCCTGTCCTTTGTCGGGCAGACCCGGGCCTGGGACATTCCCACGCAGTTCATGAACAGCCTGCCCTATCTCGGCACCATATTGGCGCTGGTGGTGATTTCGGCCAATCGGCGGCTGACGCGGATGAATGCGCCAGCGAGCCTCGGCCAAGCTTTCGTGCCTGATCGATAATACAGGGAGTAAGGAGAAACAGATGAAGAAACTACTGACATGCGCCGCGGCCTTCGCCCTCGCTCTGGGCATTGCCGCAGGCTCCGCTTCGGCGCAGGACAAGCTCAAGGCCTGCTGGATCTATGTCGGCGCCATCGGCGATTTCGGCTGGACCTACCAGCATGACCAGGGCCGCCTCGCGGTCGAGAAGGAGCTCGGCGACAAGGTGCAAACGGTCTTTGTCGAGAATGTCGCGGAATCGGATTCGGAAAGGGCGATCGAGCGCCTGGCGCGCGACGGCTGCGCCATCATCTTCACCACCTCCTTCGGCTTCATGGAGCCGACCCTCAAGGTGGCGAAGAAATTCCCCGATGTGAAATTCGAGCATGCGACCGGCTTCAAGACGGCTGACAACGTCACGACCTACAATGCCAAGTTCCACGAAGGCCGTTATGTGATCGGCCAGATCGCCGCCAAGATGTCGCAGACGGGGACCGCCGGCTATATCGTGTCCTTCCCCATCCCGGAAGTCGTCGCCGGGATCAATGCCTTCATGCTCGGCGCGCAATCGGTGAAGCCCGACTTCAAGGTGAAGATCATCTGGGTCAACAGCTGGTATGACCCGGGCAAGGAGGCCGATGCCGCCAAGGTCCTGTTCAGCCAGGGCGCCGACATCATCGTCCAGCATACCGATTCGACCGCGGCACTCCAGGTCGCCGAGGAGCAGGGCAAGCATGGCTTCGGCCAGGCTTCCGACATGATCAAATTCGCGCCCAAGGCACAATATACGGCGATCGTCGACAACTGGGCGCCCTACTATGTCCGGCGCATCAACGATGTGCTGAACGGCACCTGGAAGTCGCAGTCCTCATGGGATGGCATGGCGGAAGGCACGGTCAATATTGCGCCCTACACCAATCTCCCCGACGACGTCGTGAAGATGGCGACCGAGACCTCCGAAGCTATCAAGACCGGCAAGCTTCATCCCTTCACCGGTCCGATCACCAAGCAGGACGGCACCGTCGCCGGCGAGGCCGGCAAGCCTCTGGCCGACGGCGATATCCTCGGCATGAACTGGTATGTGAAGGGCGTCGACGACCAGCTGCCGAAATAAGCGTAGCACCTTCCACGTATAGCGGACATCGGGCGCAAGCTCGATGTCCGCACTTTGAAAAGCCCCCATGACGCTCGATCCCTTCATCGCCGACTGGCTCAATCTCCTGCTGCGCTGGGCGCATGTGATGGCGGGCATCGCCTGGATCGGCACTTCCTTCTATTTCGTGGCGCTCGACTTTTCGCTGAAGCGCCGGGCCGGCCTTCCCGCCGGCGTCTATGGCGAAGCCTGGGAAGTGCATGGCGGCGGCTTCTATCATGTGCAGAAATATTCGGTGGCGCCGGCCGATCTGCCGCCAGGTCTCATCTGGTTCAAATGGGAAGCCTATCTCACCTGGCTCACCGGTTTCCTGCTGCTGATCGTGCAGTTCTATTTCAATGCGACGAGCTACCTGATCGATCCGACGATCATGCCGCTCACTCCCTGGCAGGCCATCGCGATCTCGCTCGCCGGATTGGCGGCGGGCTGGTTCATCTATGACGGCCTGTGCCGCTCAGCCCTGATCCATCGTCCGGGATGGCTGGCGCTCGCCGTCTTTCTCCTGATCCTCATCGCGGCCTACGGCTTCACCCATGTCTTCTCGGGCCGCGGGGCCCTGATCCATGTCGGGGCCTTCATCGGCACCATGATGGCCGCCAATGTCTTCGCGGTCATCATTCCCAACCAGAAGAAGATCACCGCTTCACTCCTCAAAGGCGAGGCGCCCGATCCCAAATTCGGCATCACCGGCAAGCAGCGCTCGCTGCACAACACCTATCTGACCTTGCCGGTGCTCCTGATGATGATCAGCAACCACTATCCGATGATCACCGATCATCGCGAGGCGTGGATCCTGGTCGGCCTCATCGTCATCGGCGGTGCCGCCTTGCGCCACTTCCTGGTGCGCCATGAAGTGGGCGACGACATGGAGGAGATCGCCTGGACCTTGCCGATCATTTTCGGCGCGCTTGCCGCGGCACTCTGGCTGACCGAGCCCGCGCCCATCGTCGGCGAAGGGCTGGTGGTTTCGGATTCGGAGGTTCTCGGCATCACGGCCAAGCACTGCACCATGTGTCATGCCGTGAAGCCGACGCATCAGGGCTTCAAGGAGCCTCCCAAGGGTGTCGCGCTCGAGACGTTCGATGAGTTGCGCCGTTACAATGCGCAGATCATGGCGCAGGCGGTGCGCAACAAGTCGATGCCGCTCGGCAACGAAACCGGCATGACCGATGAGGAGCGCCAGAAGCTCGGCGCCTGGCTCGTAGCGCAATGACCACACTCGGCGACATAAACGTCATGACGCGACAGGCCTTCGTCGCAGGCTTTGGCGATGTGGCCGAGCACTCGCCCTGGGTAGCGGAGCAGGCCTGGGAGAAGCGACCCTACGCCGATCGCGACGCGCTCATCGAGGCTTTCGCGCAAGCCTTGCGCGAGGCGCCACGCGAGGCGAAGCTCGCTCTCATCCGCGCCCATCCCGATCTCGCGACGCGTGCCAAGCTCACGGCGGATTCGACGAATGAGCAGGCGGGCGCCAGGCTCGACCGCCTGAGCGCCGATGAGTTCGCGCGCTTCAGCCGTTTCAACGAAGCCTATAAGACGCGCTTCGGCTTTCCGTTCATCTTCGCGGTCAGGGGCGCGACCAAGCATCAGATCCTGGCGGCCTTCGAAGAGCGGCTTGGCAACAGTCCGGAAAAGGAATTCGAGACCGCTCTTGCCCAGATCCTGCGCATCTTCCGCTTCCGGCTTGAAGATCGGGTGTCGCCATGACCCATGTCCTCTTCGGTGCGCTCCTGACCTTCGGCGCCGAGCCTGAGGATTTTTTCCATGAAGCGCAGGGCGCGCTGGTGATCGGCGATGATGGCCGCATCCTGTGGCGCGGCGCCCGGCAGGATCTTCCGGAGGACTATCGCCCGAGCCCCACCGATGATTTCGGCGATTGCCTGATCCTGCCGGGCTTCATCGATGCCCATATCCACTTCCCGCAGTATCGCATGCTGGCTGCACCCGGCAAGGACCTGCTCGACTGGCTCACCCGCTTCACCTTCCCGGAGGAAGCGCGCTATGGCGATGAAGCCTATGCCAGGGCGGCAGCGGAGAAATTCCTCGACCGGCTGTTCAGCCATGGCACGACCTCGGCCATGGTCTTCTCCTCGGTGCACCAGGTCAGCGCCGACGCCCTGTTCGACGCGGCGCAGCGGCGGCACATGGCCCTCGTGACCGGCAAGACGATGATGGACCGCGACGTGCCTGCTTCGGTGCGCGATAGCCCGGAGCAAGCGGCGGTCGAGAGCGAGGCGCTCTATCGCAAATGGCATGGCCGGGATCGCCTGCGCTATGCGGTGACGCCGCGCTTCGCCGTCACGTCGAGCGAGGCGCAGCTTCAGGTGGCGCATGACCTGATGCAATCCTTGCCTGACGCGCTGCTGCAGACGCATCTTTCGGAAAGTCAAGGCGAACTCGAGCGTATTCGCGAGCTCTATCCGGATGATGCGGATTATACGGCCGTCTATGACCGTTTCTGGCTGCTGGGCGAGCGCAGTCTCTTCGCTCACGGCATCCATCTCTCCGATCGCGAATGCCGGCGCTTGTCGCAGACGGACTCGATTGTCGTCCATTGCCCGACGTCGAACATGTTCCTGGGCTCGGGGCTGATGGACATGGCGTATCTGAGTATGGAAAGACGGCCCGTACGCCTGGCGATCGGTACCGATGTCGGCGGCGGCACCAGCTATTCCATGCTCGCCACTCTGGGTGCCGCCTACAAAGTGCAGATGCTCGCCGGCAACAGGCCGACAGCTCTCCAACTGTTCCATCTGGCGACGCGGCGCAATGCCGAAGCCCTGCGCCTTACCGATGAGGTGGGCTCGCTCGAGCCCGGCAAATGGGCGGACATCGTGGTGATCGATCCGCATGCGACCGAGATCCTGGCGAGCCGCCAGGAGCTTTCGCGCTCGCTCGAGGATATGCTGTTCGCGCTTATGATATTGGGCGATGATCGCGCCATACGCGCGACCTATGTCGCCGGACGCAAAGTTCATGAGAGAAGGATGAAATGACGAGTTCCTATCCGCGCGACATGAAGGGCTATGGCCGTGCCATACCCGATCCCCAATGGCCGGACGGCGCCTATGTCGCCGTGCAGTTCGTGCTCAATTACGAAGAGGGCGGCGAGAATTGCATTCTCCATGGCGATGCCGCGTCCGAGGCGTTCCTCTCCGAGATCGTCGGCGCCCAGTCCTGGCCGGGGCAGCGCCACTGGAACATGGAATCGATCTATGAATATGGCGCGCGCGCCGGCTTCTGGCGCCTGTGGCGCATCTTCACTGGCCGCAAGATACCGCTCACCATCTATGGCGTGGCGACGGCGCTCGAACGTTCGCCCGACCAGACCCAGGCGATGAAGGAAGCGGGCTGGGAGATCGCGAGCCACGGCCTCAAATGGATCGAATACAAGGATTACAGCGAGGCCGACGAGCGCGCCCATCTCAAGGAGGCGATCAAGATCCACACCCAGGTTACCAGCGAGCGGCCGCTCGGCTGGTATACCGGGCGCTGCTCGGTCAATACGACGAAGCTGGTGATGGAGGAGGGCGGCTTCCTCTATTCATCCGATTCCTATGCCGACGATCTGCCCTATTGGGTGGCGCGGCCGCAGGGCGGCAGTCATCTCATCATTCCCTATACGCTCGATGCCAATGACATGCGCTTCGCCACGCCGCAGGGCTTCAACAGCGGCGAGCAGTTCTATGCCTATCTGCGGGACAGCTTCGATTGCCTCTATGAGGAGGGCCGCCGCGGTTCGCCCAAGATGATGTCGGTGGGCCTCCATTGCCGGCTTATCGGCAGGCCGGGCCGGGCCCTGGCGCTCGAGCGCTTCCTCGATCACATCGTGCGCCACGACAAGGTGTGGATACCGCGCCGCATCGACATTGCCCGGCACTGGCACGAGCATTTTCCGCCGGCGTGAATGTTCTGTGGCCCGGTTCGCCCGCATCGTCATTCCGGATGTCCCGCATCATGTGGTGCAGCGGGTGCGATCCGGCGTGGTGCTCTTCGCCGATGATGCCGACTATACCGAGTATCGCGATATCCTCTTGCGCAACCTGCGTGGCGTCGATCTGGTTTCCGCCTGCCTGATGCCGGATCACGTGCATCTGGTCGCCATTCCGCAGGCGGCCGATGCGCTGGCGCGCATGATGGGCGAGACACGGCGTCTCTACGCCCGCCACAAAGGGCTCGGGCCGCAAGGGCTCTGGCGCGGCAGGTATCAATCCTGTCCGCTGGACGAAACGCATGCCAGGGCGGCGCTCGCTTATGTGAGCTTCAATCCGGTACGTGCCGGGCTCGTCGCCGATCCCGGCCAATGGCCGTGGCTGATCGGCGAAAAGCATCCGGCGCCGCCTGCCGATGAGCGCCATATCGAGGCGATCAGGCGTGCGACACGAACCGGCAGGCCCGCGGGCGCTGCCGATTTCTATGCCCGGATCGAATATGAGCTCGGCCGCTCGCTGAAGCCGAAGAAACGTGGCCGCAAGGCGCGCTGGTGATCCGCTAAAGTTGGATGATCGCGGGCTGCGGCAGCTCGACTTCCTCGAGGTTGTTGCCCGGACCCTTGCGGTCGACGATCAGGAAGTCACCCTGCTGGTCGAGGACGAGGAGCGGATAGTGCCAGACATTGCGGGCATAGTTGATGCCCTGCCGGCCCGTGGCGCGGAAGGCATGGAGCGTGTCGATGGCGGGCGCCGGACCCGCTTCGGCGACGACGATGAGCCAGTCGCGATCCTGCAAGGGATAGAAGGCCTGGCTGCCGAGCGGATGGCGCTCGACGAAGCCGATCTCGATCGGCAGCGGCCGTGGCCTGCCGTGGAACAGGCTGATGATCGTCTCGCCGTTCTCGGCACCGGTGTCTATGCGCGCCAGATCGTGAAAGCGTTCGGCATAGCCCTGATTGATCGGATAGTGCTGAGCGCCCGTCATCTCGATGACGTCGCCGAAAGGCGCGAAGCCCGCACGGGTGAGCGGTTCGATCTTGAGTCGGCGTGCCATGGCTGAACGTGAATCATTGGTCATGATATCGCCAAACTAGCGGTTAACGCTGCGCGAGACTACAAGGGTTCCGCAGACTGTCGTTGCGACAGAACCTTAGGGAAGTGTGATCGACATGCAACGAACATTGCCGCGTCGCACAAAAATCGACAGCACAAAATATGAGTGATCAAAATCAAGGCACAAGCAAGCTATTGAAATAGTTGAAGCTCAGTCTTGATGTGGCGCAAAAGAGGCAAACTGACGTAACGATTGCCGCAAAAATGCCGATGGTCCTCGCAGGTTTGTGATGTTATCAAACTAAAGGGTTGGGGAACCGATGAGCGCTAGGGACGGGCGCCGCGTTGTCATCGTTCACCAATCGAGGGGAAGTTTAGGTAAATGCGTTCAAGAGCGTCCGTGGTCGTGCCGGCCATACTGTCTGTTGTCTTGGCCGGTTGTAATGCACTCCCGAGCGAAGGCCCTCAAAGTAAGCAGATCGAAAAAACCTATCTCGAGAAGAACACGGCGGGTTTCGTTCTCGTCAATGTCAATCGCAGTGTTGCCGACTATCTGGCGCGTCACCAAGCGTTGAGCTTCGGGGACCGCTTCGGCAAAGGCAAGCCGAACCGCGCCGAATTGATCGGACCGGGTGATGTGCTCACTGTCACGATCTGGGAAGCCGACCAGACCGGCGTCTTCGCCAGCACGAGCACGGCCGATCGCGGCACCATTCCTGATGTCGAAGTGAGTAGCCGGGGAACGATTTCGATACCCTATGCCGGCAGCATCAAAGCGGCCGGACGCACGCCGCAGGGCCTCGCGGCCTCGATCGCCAAGGCTCTGTCGAACAAGGCGGTCGAACCGCAAGTGCATGTGGCGCGCAAGGAGAAAGTGGCTTCCGTCGTCACAGTCTCGGGCGGTGTGGGCAAGCCCGGTCTCTATCCGTTGAGCCTGCGCGGCGACACGCTCCTCGATGTCATCGCCGGATCGGGCGGAACGTCCGATGCCGCCTATGACACGGTGGTGAGCCTCACCCGGCATGGCGAGATCGCCTCGTCCTATCTCGATCACGTCCAGGAGACGCCGGCCGACAATATCTACATGCGGCCTGGCGATCTCATCAGCATCGAGAAGATGCCGCGCACCTATTCCGCCTTCGGCGCGGTGGAACGCAAGGGCAATATCCCGTTCGGAGCCAGCAACCTCAATCTGATCGAGGCGGTCAGCAAGGCGTCGGGCCTCGCCGATATCCGCGCCGATCCTACCGGCGTCTTCCTCTTCCGCTTCGAGAAGCGCGCCGCCGCGGAACGCTTCTCGTCTCAGCCGATCCAGGTGCAGGGCGACCTTGTGCCGGTGATCTATCGGCTCAATCTCAGGGATGCGAACCAGTATTTCTTCGCCCAGGCGATCGCCATGCAGGATCGCGACGTTATTTATGTCGCCGACGCGACGACCGTGGCCTTGCAGAAGTTCCTGGCGCTCCTGGGTTCGGCGCTATCGCCGCCGGCATCTGCTGTACGGACAGTGAATTCGGTCAACACTCTGCAGGGGAACTGACTTTGAGCAGGCTTTTGAGCGGCGCATAAAGTCGCGGGGTGGAGGCGAGGACGGCATTGCCTTTGCGGAGGCCGTCCTCGCCCAGAAAATCATTCACGCTCCCGCCCGCTTCCTTGACGATGCACAAGCCCGCCGCGACGTCCCACACATTGATATGGGCCTCCCAATAGCCGTCGAGCCGGCCGTCCGCCGTCAGAGCGAGGCCAAGCGCGCCTGAGCCGAGCCGGCTATATTCGCAATGGGCATCGAGCAGGGCCTTGACCGCCTCGGCATGCGGAGCGACCGGACGGCGATAGCTGAAGCCGATGGCGAGCCGCGCCTCATCGAGCTTCTTCACTTTGCTGACCTCGATCCTGCGGCCGTTGAGCGAGGCCCCGTGGCCCTGGCGGGCGGCGTAGAGCTCATCGGTGATCGGGTTGTAGATCACGCCGATGGCGAACTCGCCTTGGGCGAGAAGGCCGAGCGAGACGCACCAGAACGGGATGCCGCGCAGGAAATTGGCGGTGCCGTCGATAGGGTCGATGATCCAGACGGTCTTGGCGTCTTTATTCTGCACGCCGCGCTCTTCGCCGAGGAAACCGTCTTGCGGGAAGAGCCGCTTGAGCGCGCCGACGATCATGTCCTCGCAGGCGCGGTCGGCCTCGCTCACCAGATCCTGGGTACCCTTGCGCTCGACATCGAGCTCGTGGCGCCTGCGGTAGTGATCGGCCGCCCGCTCGCCCGCTTCGCGCACGACGGCGAGCGCCGCCCAGTATCTCAACTCGATCTCATTGCTTTCCAAAGGCGGCTCCTAGAATTTTGACTAGCCAAGGCTTTTTGCTTGGTCCAATCTGTCACACAACTGTCATAATTGGTCAAAGGCAGCTTCCTCGGCACCTCAAGAAACGGGCGGGGACGGCCACAGGGAGGACTCCATGAGACGATCAGCCAAGGCCCTTATCGCATCATTGGCGGCTTTTGCCGCGCTTGCTTTTTCGGGCTCCGCCCGGGCCGACGGGAATCTCACCGTCTATTGCTCCGTGCAGGAGGAATGGTGCCAGCTGATGGTCAATGAGTTCCAGAAGGCGACCGGCATCACCGTCGCCATGACCCGTAAGAGTTCGGGCGAGACCTATGCGCAGGTCAAGGCCGAGGCTGCCAACCCCAAGGGCGACATCTGGTGGGGCGGCACCGGTGACCCGCATCTGCAGGCCGCCGAAGAGGGGCTGACCGAAGCCTATGATTCACCCATGCTGGCGAAGCTCCATGAATGGGCGGTCAAGCAGCATGAGACGGCGCAGAAGCGCACCGTCGGCATCTATCTGGGCGCGCTCGGCTTCGGCTACAATACCGAGCTTCTCGAGCAGAAGAAGCTCGAGGCGCCGAAATGCTGGGCCGATTTGATCAAGCCGGAATTCAAAGGCGAGGTGCAGGTCGCCAATCCCAATTCGTCGGGCACCGCCTATACGTTCGTCGCCACCCTGGTGCAGATCATGGGCGAGGATGAAGCCTTTAAATATCTGAAGGCGCTCGCCGAGAACATCAATCAATACACCAAGTCGGGTGCAGCACCGGCGCAGGCCGCGGCGCGCGGCGAAACGCTGATCGGCATCGCCTTCCAGCATGACATCGTGACGCCGACCATCACCTCCAATGCGCCGATAAAGAATGTCTCGCCCTGCGAAGGTACGGGCTTCGAGATCGGCTCGATGAGCATCATCAAGGGCGCGCCCAATGGCGAAAATGCCAAGAAATGGTATGACTGGGCGCTGACGCCCGAAGCGCAGAAGCTCGGGGCGCAAGCCAACTCCTATCAGAATCCGTCGAACAAGGAGGCGCCAATCCCTGAGCAGGCGCCGAAGATGGCGGATATCAAGCTGATCGAATATGATTTCGCGAAATTCGGCTCATCGGCAGAGCGCAAGCGCCTGCTTGGCCGCTGGGACAAGGAAATCGGTGCGAAATAGCTGAAGCGTGGGCCTGTCAGTGCCGCACTGACAGACCCGCTTGCTCGCCATGATCGCGCTCAGCCGGCAGTCGCATTACATCCTCCTCGCCCTGATCGCCACTGGCCTCGGCTTCGTGGCGCTCCCTTGGTATGGCATCCCTTCAGGTTTCTGGAGCTTCTCCTGGTTGAGCGCTCCTCTCGAGAGCGCCCATGCGTCGGGCCTGATGCAGGCCATTCTCCATGGTCGCTTCTGGCTCTGGCCTCTGCCGGTCCTGCTGGTCGTCAGCTTGATTGAAATCCTGCGCAGGGACGGGCCGCGGGCTAAGCTCATCGCCTGGTGCGGTGGTCTCGGATTGGGCGCTTTGCTGCTGCAGGGTTTCGCGATCGGGCTCAAGGGATGGAATTTCACCGGCCTCGAAAGCCATTTCGGTCCCGTCGCGCCCCAGATCGGCATGGGTGGCGGCGCTTTCCTGACCGGCACCGGCTTTCTGCTTCTCTTCTCCGCCGGCCTCGCACTCAAGGGCTTTATGCGCGGGGATGTCTTCCTCGTTTCCTCTATCGCCGTCGTGGTCGCGGCGATCGGCCTCTTCGTCTTTTTCCCCGTGGCCCTCATCCTCATCGAGGCGGCCTTGTCGGCTGAAGGCGGCTATTCGATCGCAGCATTTGCCGAAAGGCTGTTTTCGGCCGATGTCTGGAATGTCGCCTGGAACAGCCTCAATCTGGCGATCGCCGTCGGCCTCGCCACCACCTTGCTGGGCCTCGGCTTCGCGCTGCTCCACAAGCGCACGGATTTCCGCGCCAAGGGCCTTTTACGCCTGTTGGCCATCCTGCCGATCATCACGCCGCCTTTCGTCATCGGTCTCGGCATCATCCTGCTCTTCGGCCGCAACGGCATGGCGACATGGCTGATGAGCGAGTTTCTCGGCGTCCCGCCCAGCCGCTGGATCTATGGCTTTTTCGGCCTCCTGCTGGTGCAGACGCTCGCCTTCACGCCCATTGCCTATCTGGTGCTGATCGGTGTCGTCGAGGGCATAAGTCCGTCCATGGAGGAGGCGGCACAGACCTTGCGCGCAAACCGCTGGCGGACCTTCTCGACAGTGACCTGGCCGTTGATGCGGCCGGGCCTCGCCAATGCCTTCCTGATCGGTTTCGTCGAAAGCCTCGCCGATTTCGGCAATCCTTTAGTGCTCGGCGGCAATTTCGACGTGCTGGCGACCGACATCTTTTTCGCCATCGTCGGATCGCAGAACGATCCGGGCCGCGCTTCCGCCCTCTCCATAGTGCTTCTGTTCCTTACTTTGTCGGCTTTCGTGCTGCAGCGGCAATGGATCGGCAAGAGGATCTACACGACCATATCGGGCAAGGGCGATTCAGGCGTGCCGGCGCGGCTGCCGGACGGCCTGCGGCGGCTCATCTATTGGACGACGATGCCCTGGCTTGCCTTCACTATCATCCTCTATGGCATCATACTCATCGGCGGCTTCGTGAAGTCGCTCGGCATCGATAACACGCCGACGCTGCAGCATTATATCACCGCTTTCGGTATCGATTGGACCGAGCATGGCCTCATGTGGAGCGGCAGGGCGTGGCCTTCCTTCTTCACCACGATCGAACTCGCCGCCATCGCAGCACCTTTGACGGCGGCGATCGGGCTGCTCACCGCCTATTTGCTCAACCGCCAGCGCTTCATCGGCCAGTCGGCTTTCGAATTCATCACCATGCTGAGCTTCGCCATTCCGGGCACGGTGATCGGCGTCAGCTACATTCTCGCCTTCAATGTGCCGCCGATCGAGCTCACCGGGACCGGCCTGATCCTCGTCATCTGCTTCGTCTTCCGCAACATGCCGGTGTCGATCAGGGCAGGGCTCGCCGCCATGGCGCAGATCGACAAGAGCCTCGATGAGTGCTCGCTGATGCTGCGCCATGGCAGCTTAGCCACGATCCGGCGCGTGGTGCTGCCGCTTCTGCGCCCCGCCATCGTCGCCTCGCTCGTCTATGCTTTCGTGCGCGCCATCACCTCGGTCAGTGCCGTCATCTTCCTGGTCAGCGCCCAGTACAATCTCGCCACCGCTTATATTGTGGGGCGTGTCGAGGTCTCGGATTTCGGCGTCGCCATCGCCTATAGCTCGGTGCTGATCCTGTTCATGCTGCTGACGATCGGGCTGATCCAACTGGGAGTCGGCGAGCAGCGCCGCGCGGGGCGACGCATGGCGCCGGCGGCTCTCGGAATAGGAAGGGGGACGACATGAGCATCGAAGGCCGCTCGGCGGCGGTCAGGCTCCAATCCGTGAGCAAGGCGTTCGGCGCCGTGACGGCGGTCGCTGATATCGATCTTGTCATCGAGCCGGGCACGCTGGTGACGCTGCTCGGGCCCTCGGGCTGCGGCAAGACGACGACCTTGCGCATGATCGCCGGCCTCGAAATGCCGAGCGCCGGCAAAGTCCTCATCGGCGACAAGGACGTGACCTTGCTGCCGCCCAATGAACGCGATGTCAGCATGGTGTTCCAGTCCTATGCGCTCTTCCCGCATATGACGGTGATGGAGAACGTCTCTTACGGCCTCAGCCAGTCGAACCTGTCGCGCGCCGCGCAGCGCGCCAAGGCGCAGGAAGGCCTCGCCCTCGTCGGCCTCAGCGGTTATGACGACCGTTTGCCGTCCGAGCTCTCGGGTGGCCAGCAGCAGCGCGTCGCCGTGGCACGCGCGCTCGTGCTCGAGCCGCAGGTTCTCCTCTTCGACGAGCCCCTGTCCAATCTCGACGCCAAGCTACGCCGCAAGATGCGCGAGGATATTCGCGAGATCCAGCTCAAGCTCGGCCTCACCTCGGTCTATGTGACTCATGATCAGGAAGAAGCGCTTGCCGTTTCCGACAGAATTGTCGTGATGAACAAGGGACGGATCGCGCAAGCGGGCACGCCGGCCGATCTTTATGAGCGGCCGGCCGACGCCTTCGTCGCCGATTTCATCGGCAGCGCCAATCTCGTCCCCGGCGAGATATTGGCACGCGACAAAAAGAAGAGGACGGTGACGGTCGGCCTCGGCAACTCGAAGCTGGTTCTGTCGGACAATGGCGTGGAAGGCGACAAGGTGTTCCTGGTCATCCGGCCAAGCGGCGTGACGCTCGATGGGAAAGAGGGCGATCTTCCGGCACGGGTTGAGCGCGCCACCTATTTGGGATCGCATTGGGAATATACGATAGATCTCGCCGGGCAGCCGCTCTTCGTCACTCAGCCGATCGGCAAGCAATTTGCCGCCGGTGATCGCATCCATATCGACCTGGATACCGGCCAACTCGCGATGGTTGCCCGCCAGTGATGGCGGATCTGCCCTCGCTTCAGTAGACTGGAGTCATGATCATCCATCTCAATGGCTGGCCAGGCGTGGGCAAGAAGACCATCGGCCAGATCGTGGCGTCGAGGCTCGGCGCCCGTTTCGTCCACAATCACCTTCTGCATGATGTGGCGATCGCCTGCCATGGATTGACCGACCCCGCGCGCTGGACGCTCTATGAGCAGCTACGTCGGGCAGCCTATGCAGCTTTGCGCGCGCGGCCGCGTGATGAGGTCTTCGTGATGACCAACGCGCTCTGCACGAATTCGGATCGTGAACGCGGGGCCTGGAATCATGTGGTCGACCTGGCCGTCGACCGTAAGGTTCCGCTCATTCCCATTGTCCTGGAGGCGGCGTTCGCGGAAAATGCGCGGCGACTGCAGGACAGTCAGCGTACCGGCCGCAAGATGACCGATCCCCGCCTGCTTCAAGAGTTCATGGCGGCCGATACCATACAGAAGCCGGACATGACGGAGTTACTCGTGCTCGATGTGACGAGGCTCTTGCCGGATGAGGCAGCAGAGACGATCTTGCAACATATTTCCGCTTTGACGGCTGAAGGCAAGCTCCGCACGGCAACGCCCACCGCCTCCCGGTTGCGGTAGCTCAGGCAAAGAGTTCCGTCTTCTCGAAACGGGTCACGTCGATGAGCCCGACATCGGAAATACGCAATTCCGGGATCACCACCAGCGCCAGGAGCGAATGCTGCATATAGGCGTTGTTGAGGCTGCAGCCGCAGGCCTTCATCGCCTCGACCATCTTACCGGCCTTCTGGGCGACGATCTCGGCGCGCTCGTCCGACATGAGGCCGGCGATCGGCAGTTCGACCAGCGCCAGGACCTTGCCCCGGCTCACCACCACGATGCCGCCGCCGACCTCGCCGAGCTTGTTAGCGGCGATCGCCATGTCCTCCTTGTTGGTGCCGACCACGATCATATGATGGCTGTCATGGGCGACCGTGCTCGCCACCGCGCAATCGGTCGTGTAGCCGAAGCCCGAGACGAAGCCGTTGGTCACCTGCCCGGTGGCGCGGTGGCGCTCGACCAGGGCGATCTGGCAGACATCCTGCTCGCGATCCATCAAGGCGAGGCCCTGGCTCACCTTGAGCTCGCGCTCCAGCGCCTTGGTCGGCGCCTGGTTCTCGATGACGCCGATGACCCGCGCCTTGACCTGATTGGCGCCCTTGGGCGCTGCGATGTCGAAATCCTTCGCCGCAAGCTTGCGGCCCATCTTCACCGTGTCGCGGGCACTCTTGGGGTAGGGATAGGCCTTGATGTCGGCGGTGAGCTTGCCGTCCTCGGCGAGCACCTGGCCATGGGCGATGACCATCTCGATGGGAAGCGTCATCAGGTCGGAGGTCAGGACGAGGTCAGCCCGCCGCCCAGGCGTGATCGAGCCCAATTCGCGCTCGAGGCCGAAATGCTGGGCGGTGTTGATCGTCGCCATCTGGATGGCGGTGATGGGCTTGAGCCCTTGCGCGATGGCATGGCGCACCACGCGGTTCATATGGCCGTCATTGACCAGCGTGCCGGAATGGCTGTCATCGGTGCACAGCACGAAATTGCGCGGATCGATGCCGCGCTCGGTGACGGCCTTGATCTGGGCGGCGACATCATACCAGGCCGAGCCCAGCCGCAGCATCGCGCGCATGCCCTGGCGGACGCGCGCGATCGCATCCTCGATGCGGGTGCCCTCATGGTCATCGGCGGGACCGCCCGCGACATAGGCGTGGAAGGGGAGGCCGAGATCGGGCGAGGCATAATGGCCGCCGACCGTCTTATGCGCCGCCTGCGTCGCCGCGATCTCACCCAGCATTTTCTCGTCCTTGAAGGTGACGCCCGGAAAATTCATCATTTCCCCGAGCCCGATGATATTGGGCCAGGCCATCGCTTCCTTCACCTCGGCGACACCGAGAGAGGCGCCGGCATTTTCGAGACCAGGCGCGCTCGGGACACAGCTCGGCATCTGCACCAGCACATTGATGGGGAGGCTCGCGGCCTCGTCATGCATCAGCTTGACACCGGGCAGGCCCAGCACATTGGCGATCTCATGCGGATCGATGAACATCGTCGTCGTGCCATGCGGGATGACGGCACGCGCGAATTCGGTCACCGTCACCATGCCGCTTTCGACATGCATATGCCCGTCGCAGAGCCCCGGCACGAGATAGCGGCCATTGGCCTCGATGACCTTCGTCTTGGGGCCGACCGCGTGAGAGGCGTCAGGTCCGACATAGGCGAAGCGGCCGGCGATGATGGCGATATCGGTATCAGGGATGATCTCGCCCGAATGCACATTCACCCAGCGGCCTTTGCGGATCACGGTGTCGGCCGGCGTTCGTCCCATGGCGACGTCGATGAGCTGCGGCGCCGACTCGAACCAGGTCTTGGGCATTAGGCTGTTCTCCTATTGAGAGCGGCGTGGCGGTGTGCTCACCACCTCGACGCAATAGCGCGGCACATAATGCTGCGCCCGTTGTTTGTAGAAATCGACACAGAAGGACTGGAAGGCGGCGAATTTGCGCGACACATAGCGCCTTCGCGGATAGAGCAGGTTGACCGAGACTTCGGGCGAGCGCCACTGTGGCAGCACCGGCATGAGATGGCCAGTGGCGCATTCGATCTCGGTGAAGAAATCGGGGAGGTAGGCGAGGCCTTCGCCCGCCACCGCGAAATATTTGATCATCCAATAATCATTGGCGACGCAGCTTGCCGGCGGCAGCACGTCGAGCGTTTCCTCGAGCCGCTTCAAGTGCCAGGATTGAAGGCCTGTCGGCGTGCGGAAGGCGATGCCGCGATGATCGTGAAGCTCGGCCGGCGCCTCGGGCTGGCCATGCTTCTCGATATAGGTGGGGCTCGCATAGAGGCCGAAGGAAGCACCGGTAAGGCGGCGCGCAATGTAGTCGACATTGGAGGGCTCGCCCCAATAGAAGATGCCGTCGAAGGCCTGCTGGCGCTCGGGCGCGAAGAGATAGCCGGATGAGAGGAAGATCACGTCGATCTTCACCTGGGGAAATCGCTGGCGGAAGGCGAAGAGCAGTTCCGAGGTGAAGGACGTGCCGAACTCGCCGGTCGAGCCGATGGTGAGCGTGCCGGCGATCTCCTGGCGCATGGCCGCGATCGCCGCCTCCGCGCCATCGCAGCTCGCCTGGATGCGGTGGGCATGGTCGAGGAACTCGGCCCCGGCATCGGTCAGGAACATGTCGCGGCCCTCGCGCACGAACAGCGCTACGCCGAGCCTGTCCTCGAGCTGGCGGATTTTGTGGGAGAGCGTCGATTTCGGCAGGCCATGCAGCTTGGCCGCGTTGGACAGCGAGCGCGCATCGGCGACTTTGATGAAATAATCGATGGCCTCGAGATCCATGGTCTGTCCAAAATATTGGACGAAATGTCCAAAATTAACAGGCAATTCGCCAATTGCGTGGACGAGCATAATACGGGAAAGTCGTCTGAGCTTTCAATAACGATAGAACAGCCCTCCTTCGCTAAAGCTTCGGAGGGCTCCTGCTTCGCGGGGAGGAAGTCTGCCAATCCTGCGAAGCGCCGGACGGCGCGAAGCAGGAGGGAAAAGGAGCCGATTTTGCCCGATATCCGCGATTACATCCGCGCCGGCCGTGCCGAGCTCAAGGCGACGGTAATCATCAAAGGCGGCCAGCTCGTCAATGTGGCGTCGGAGGAGATCTATCCGGCCGATATCGCCATTTATCATGACCGCGTCGTGGCCATGGGCGATGTGAAGATCTATGAGGGCAAGGATACGGAGATCATCGACGCCACGGGCTATCATCTCTGTCCGGGCATGATCGACGGCCATCTCCATGTCGAATGCTCGAAAATGTCGATCACCAGCTTCGCCAAGGCGGTGGTGCCCTTAGGCACGACGGCGATCGTCTCGGGCCTCGACCAGATCCTGGTCTCGGCAGGCGTCGCCGGCGCACGCGAATTCCTCGACGAGGCGGAGAGAAGCCCGCTCAAGGTCTTCTGGGGCGCTCCTTGCAAGACGCCCTATACGCTGCCCGTCTCCAATGTCGGGCACTATTTCGGCCCCGACGATCATCGCGCCACCCATCATTGGCCCGAATGCGTCGGCATCTGGGAGACGGTGCGCGAATTCATCCAGGAAATGGACGACAACGTGCTGGAGGCTCTGGCCATTGCCGAGAAGAGCCGCCTGCCGGTGCTCGGCTGCTCGCCCATGGCGCGGGGCCAGAAGCTCAACTCCTATCTGCAGAGCGGCGTCAGGGCGGATCACGAAAGCTACACCGCCGATGAGATGCTGGAGAAATTGCGCAACGGCATGAATGTGGTGATCCGCGAATCCTCGATCTCGCATTTCCTCACCGAGAATCTGCGCATCGTCACCGAGATGGGCATCACCGCGACGCGGCGCATCTCCTTCTGCACCGACGATGTCGTGGCGAGCGACATCCTGAAGCGCGGCCATCTCGACAATATGGTGCGCATGGCGATCAAAATGGGCATCAAGCCTTTGACCGCGATCCAGATGGCGACCATCAACGGCGCCGAAGCCTTGCGCATCGATCACAAGGTCGGGCTGATCGCGCCCGGCCGCAGCGCCGATATCCTGTTCGTCAAGGATTTGAACGATTTCCATGTCGACCGCGTGGTGGCCAAGGGGAAGCTCGTGGCCGAGAAGGGCAAGCTCACTGTGGCGCTGACGCCACCCACGCGCAGCGACACGCTGATGCGCACCTTCAAGGTCGACCCCGTGAAGCCTGAAGAGCTCATGGTGCGCGGCAAGGGCAAGGGCGAGAAGGCCAAGGTCCTCGCCATGGCGGTCTCGCCCGACCAGATCTTCGTGCGCAAGCGCCGCGACGTGACGCTTCAGGCCAGGGACGGCATTATTTTGGCCGACCCGAAGCTTGATGTGCAATATGTGACCGTGGTCGAACGCTATGGCCGCACGCGAAACCGGCCTGTTGCCTTCGTCGCGGGTTTCGGCCTCGAAACCGGGGCGCTCGCCACCTCGACGGCGCCCGACGACAATAATATCGTCTGCGTCGGAACCAATGCTGAGGACATGGCCGTCGCCATCAACCATATCATCGCCCATAATGGCGGCCAGGCCGTGGTCAAGGACGGCAAGGTCACCGCGTTCCTCGAATTGCCGATCGGCGGCATCGTCTCCGATCTCGCTCCGGAGGAGATGGCGAAGCAGGAGGCGGCCCTCGATGACGCCGCCCGTGCGCTCGGCTGCAGACTGCCCTGGCCTTTCATGTATATGTTCGTTCTGCAGATCACCGCCATTCCGGACTATGCGATCACCGATCTCGGCGCTATCGATTGTATCGACCTGAAGGTCGTCGATCCGGTCCTGGCGCCGTTCTAGGCAACAAGGGAGGTAAGAATGAGAAAAATATGGGCTGTGCTGGCGGGCGTCCTGCTCGCCTTAGGCACGTTGGTCTCGGGCGCCCTTGCGGAAAACCCGACCAAGCTCAAGATCGCCGGCATATTGTCGGCCGGCAAGGAGGCGCCCTGGGAGACGTCCTTCGTCTCGTCCATGGACCGCATCATCGCCGCGAAGCCCCATGGGCTCGATATCGAGGTGAACTACACCGAGAATGTCTATGACAATGCCGAGCAGGTCTTCCGCACCTATGCCGAGACCGGCGAATATGACATCCTCTTCGGCGACACGGCCTATGCCGATGCCATCGAGAAGCTGAAGGACGAATTCCCCAATATCATGTTCGTGATGTCGGGTTCGGGCAATCGCGGCATGGGCGGCAATGCCTATTGGGTCTTTGTCCATGCTCATGAGCCGGCCTTCGTGATGGGCCAGCTCGCGGGCAAGCTCACCAAGTCCAATGTCGTCGGCACCGTCTCGACCTTCCCGGCCGAGGACACCAATGACCAGATCAACGCCTTCTTCGCCGGCGCCAAGGAGGTCAATCCGGCGGTCAAGCAGAAGATCACCTATATCCAGTCTTGGTACGACCCGGCGAAATCGAACGAGGCCACCTCGGCCCAGATCGCCGCCGGCGCCGACATGATCTATCAGATGTCGGGCGCCTTCGAGGTCTGCGAGCAGAAGGAGATCGGCTGCTTCGGCAATTATGTCGACATGTCGTCCTTCGCGCCGAAATCGATCGTCGCCTCGGCCATCGTCAAATGGGATCCGCATATCAACTGGATCATCGACGAATGGTGGAAGGTGAAGGCGGAAGGCGGCAAGTTCGATGCGCCCAAGGAGCCGAAATGGTTCACCTGGAAGGAAGGCTCGGGCGACATCGCTCTCAACAAGAGCTGGGCCGAGAAGCTCCCCGCCGATGTCAAGAAGCTCACCGACGATACAATTGCCGCCATCAAGGACGGCTCGAAGACAGTCGAGCTCAATCTCAACGAGGTGAAGTCGGATTGATTTCACCCCAGTTTTACCGCGGAATCCCCTCTCCCCCGTTGGGGGTGAGGGGATTTTGACATGACCGGCCCGCGCCTCGTTGTCCGCCATCTCACCAAGCGCTTTGGCGCGCTCGTTGCCAATGACGACATTTCACTGGCGGTTGAGGCGGGCGAGCTCCATTGCCTGCTGGGTGAGAACGGGGCCGGCAAGTCGACCTTCTCCGGCTGTCTCTATGGCTTGCTGCAGCCCGATCATGGTGAGATCGAGATCGACGGGCGCAAGGTCGAGCTGACGAGCCCCGCCAAGGCGATCGCCTGCGGCATCGGCATGGTGCATCAGCATTTCGTTCTGGTGCCGAGTTTCACGGTCCTCGAGAATATCGTGGTCGGCACGGGCTCGGGCCTCAGCCTCGACACGGGCGTCGCGCGCAGAAAGATCCTCGATCTCAGCCGCGGCTTCGGCCTCGAACTCAAGCCGGATCGGCTCGTCTCCGACCTGTCGGTGGGCGAGAAGCAATGGGTCGAGATCGTCAAGGCGCTCTATCTGGGTGCCCGCCTCCTGATCCTCGATGAACCGACCGCCGTGCTGACGCCGCAGGAATCCGAAAGGCTCTTCGCCGTCATCGCCGAGCTCAAGGCGGCGGGCATCGCCGTCATCCTGATCTCGCACAAGATGAACGAGGTGATGCGCTCCGACCGTGTGAGCGTGCTGCGCAAGGGCAAGCTCGTCGGAACCGTGAGGACGAAGGATGTCACGCGCGAGGATCTCACCATGATGATGGTCGGCCGGCCGGTGGCCCAGGTTCATGCCCGGGCGAAAGCACCTCACGGCGAGGCCGCCTTGCGCGTCGAAGGGCTGAGCCTCACACGAGGCGGCCGCGCCTATCTGTCGGATATCGATCTAGACATTGGAGCCGGTGAAATTGTCGGCATCGCCGGCGTTGCCGGCAACGGCCAGGATGAATTGCTGGAGGCGATCGCAGGTCTGGCGCGGCCGGACCGGGGCCGCATGCTTCTAGGCCCCGAGGACATCACGCGCCTCAGCGTGCAGGACATAGCGCGCCGCGGTGTCGGCTATGTGCCGAGCGACCGGTTCCGCGACGGCCTTGTTTCCGATTTCACCATCGCCGAGAACCTGATCCTCGGCCAGCACTGGGACGAGCATTGGCGGTCCGGGCCGTTTCTCGATGACGCGGCGACGGCGAAGAACGCCGAGACAGCGATATCCTCTTATTCGATCATGGCCAGCGGCCCGGACATGCTCTGCGGCCGGCTCTCCGGCGGCAATGCCCAGAAGGTCATCCTGGCGCGCGAATTCGCCAAGGCGCGCCATCTTCTTCTGTGCAATCAGCCGACGCGCGGCGTCGATATCGGCGTCATCGAATTCGTGCATCGCGAGCTGCTGCGCAAGCGCGAGGAGGGCTGCGCGATCTTGCTGGTCAGCGAGGAGCTCGAGGACATCTTTGCCCTGAGCGACCGCATCGCGGTGATGTTCAGGGGCGAGATCATGGGCGTCTTCCCGCGCGCGGCGGCTAACATTGCGGCGATCGGGCCCTTGATGGCGGGCCATCGCCCTGAGGCTGCGGCATGACCCTGACCGAAAGGCTTGGGCTTCGCCTCGAGCCGCGCGCCGAGGCCAAGACCTTGGATCGCGTCCTGGCGCTCGCTTCGGCGCTCATGGCCGCGCTCATCCTGTGCGGGCTCCTGTTCATGGCGGTCGGCGTCAATCCACTCTCCGCCTTGGGCGCGCTGCTGCAAGGGGCTTTCGGCACCTGGCGTGCCGCGACCGAGACGCTGGTCAAGGCGACGCCCTTGATCTTCACTGGCCTCGCGACGGCGGTCGCCTTTCGCGCGAGGCTCTGGAACATCGGCGCCGAGGGCCAGGTCTTCGCCGGCGCCATGTTCGCTTATTGGTGCCAGAGTGCCATCGCCGGGACTTCGCCTTTCCTGCAATTGCCCGTCGTCATGGGCGGGGCGCTGGTGGGCGGCGGCCTCTATGCCGGCCTCGCCGCCATCCTCAAGACCCGCTTCCGCGTCGATGAGGTGATCTCGACGGTGATGCTCAACTACATCATCGTCTATGCGCTCTCGCTCCTCTTGCTCAAAGGCCCGTGGAGCGAGGCGGGCGGCTTCTTCGAGCAGACGGCCAAGATCGATCCGGCGAGCCAGCTGCCGATCCTCTTCGACAAGACGCGGCTCCATCTGGGTTTCCTGGTGGCTCTCGTCGCCGCCGCTCTCGTCTGGCTGCTGGTCAAGCGCACGCCGATGGGCTTCGAGATCCGCGCCGCCGGCTCCAATCTGCGGGCGCTCGAAGTGCAGGGCACGAACAAGGCCCGCGTGATCCTCATGGTCATGCTGATCTCGGGGGCGCTCGCCGGCCTCGCCGGCATGAGCGAGGTCTATGGCGTGCATTACCGCGTGAAGGCGGGGGCACTCGCCACTTACGGCTATACCGGCATCATCGTCGCGATCCTGGGCCAGCTCAATCCTTGGGGCGTCGTCATCGCCGCCATCCTGTTCGGCGCGCTGGTCAATGGCGCGACCTTCATGCAGATCAAGACCGGCGTGCCTTCGGCCCTCATCTATGCCATCGAGGCCATCATCCTCCTGTTCTATCTTGCCGGCTGGGCGGCATCCTCATTCAGGCTGAGGCGGGTACGCGCATGATCGCCGATCTTCTCGAAACCTCGATCATCATCAGCATTCTCGCGGCGACGGTGCGCATCGCGACACCCATCCTGCTCGCGGCCATTGGCGAGATGATCGCCGAGCGCAGCGGTGTCTACAATATGGGGCTCGAAGGCACGATGCTGATGAGCGCCTTCACCGCCTATATCGGCGCTTACTACACGGGCTCGCTGTGGCTCGGCGTCGTCGTCGCGATGGCTACCGGCGGCCTGATGAGCCTTATCTTCGCCTTTCTCGTCATCACCTTGAAGGTCGAGCAGATCGTCACAGGGCTCGCGCTCAATCTTCTGGGCTCCGGCCTCTCGATCTTCTGGCTCAGAGCCGCTTTTGCCAATGCCGGCCAGACGCCGACGATCCCCTTCTTCGGCAACGCGCCCATACCTCTGCTTTCCGACATTCCCTTCCTGGGTCCCATCCTGTTCGATCAGAAGCTCTTGACCTATCTCGCCTTCCTCGCGGTTCCCGCCGCCTGGTATTTCCTCTTCCGCACCCGCTACGGGCTCGAACTGCGCTGCGCCGGTGAGAACCCGAAGGCACTCGACATCAAGGGGATCGATGTCTCGGCCCGCCAATATGCCGCCGTGGTCTTCGGCGGCCTGATGGCGGGATTGGGCGGCGCCTTCCTCACGGTGGGCTCGGCGGCACGCTTCGTGCCGGAAATGACCAATGGCCGCGGCTGGCTCGCCATCGTCATCGTCATTGCCGGACTGTGGCGCCCGGTGCCGGTGCTCTTGGCGACGCTCGTCTTCTCCTTCCTCGATGCGCTGCAACTGCAGATCCAGGGCATCGGCGTCGCCATTCCCTATCAGCTGCTGCTCGCCATGCCCTATATCTGCGCCATCCTGGCTCTTGCCATCCGCCGCTCGCATTCGGGCGCGCCAGCGATGCTCGGCATTCCCTATTGGCGGCGGTGAACCCCCCATGCCTCTCGCCATGCCGCAAATTCAGACGGCCTGATCTGATAGCGTGCGAAATTTCCCTCATGCAGGCCGAGCAACTCGTTCTCCGCCATCTCCTGAAACCGCTCGCGTTCTTCCGCTTCGATATGCTCTCGCGTCCAGGTGCGCAAATGAGCCGACGCCTGTTTTTTGTTCATACGGCCGCGAACAACTGAGCCGACAATCTCACGCAAGGCCATGCGGTGGCGTAGCCGGAAGGGGTCGGGCTCACCAAGTGACTGCCTGACGGCGGCGTAACGTGCGGCGGAACGTTCATAGGCCCAGATGAATACATCACGCAGCAACTCTGTCCTGGTCATCTCGTACACGCCAAGGACTGCATCGGCGTAGAGTTCGCGCGCGACATCCTGGAACGACAGCGGTGAGAGATTTCCCTTTATGAACGGAATGTTCGCTGCAAGGCGAGACACGCGCTTGTTCACATCGTCGAAAGGCTGCAAATAGGGAAGCTGCACCATGACGAAGAAAGCCTGCTCGAACGGATCGCCTATGGCTGAGGCCGTCTTGAGGATCTGATCAAAGCACTCTTCGATAAGCTGCGGCGCCTCCAGGGGATGAAACACCGATCGCTCGATGCCGACGCCGATATAGCGCAGCCGGCCCGGCGCATCGGGATCAGCGAGCAGGTTGTTTGCAAGCAGAGCATGAAGGTTGAGGACCGTATAGCGGTTGAAGCCGATCTCCTCCGCCGCGCCGACCAGAAATTCGATCGCGTCCTTATGATTGAGGATCATCTGCGCCTCGAGCCGGCTTTTGCCTTCCGTCTCCTCGCCAAGCTCGATCAGACGCCGGGTGTCGAGCAATGAATAGGTGTTGCCTTCAAGACGGCTCGAATTCCAGGACAGATCGATGAGAAGCCTGTTCAGTATCCGCTTGGCATAGGTGCCGGCGGGCTGCTCGGCGATCCTCGGCGTTCCAACTTCGCGCAGATGCGCCCGTTCCGCTGCCGATAAATAGAAACTTTCATTAGGCCGATACGAATCGAGAAACACGCGATGATAGCCAACCGGTTTTCGCGCTGCCGGTGCCTGGCGCACATAGTCTCGAATCTCCCGTCCGGCCTTTGAAAGGGTAAGCACCTCCGCTTCGAAACGGGCTTCGGCTTTTGCGGCGATCTCAACCGTTGCTTCTTTTGCCTGGGGCAGGCGGTACCGGGCCCACCGCCCTTTACCTTCCATGACAAGCCGATTGTCGTCGACAAGGGCCTTGAGGCGATGTTGCAAGGTGCGTCGCGGCAGCGCGGCCGCGAGCAGGTCTGCGATCTGCTGTAGCGTGAGACCATCGGGATGCCCGCTGACGACCTCCTCAAGTGCCAGCAAGTCCTTATCTCTGGCGCGTCTGGCCAAATCGTCCTCCAGTTGATTGCGCGCACGCCTTATGCGCAAATAATCTATCTAATCGCGCAATATATGAGGTCTATGCGCAAATAAATATTGCGCATAGAAGAGTATATTGCGCGAAAGGGGGAATGCGCAATATAATTCCCTAGGAATAATTGTTAAGCAGGTCCGCGTGGCTTGGCGGGCCGGTTTCAGGGATTATCAGGGATTATCAGCGAATTCTTCAAAAAAGAAACTCGGCTTAGACAAATCAAGCACTTGGTTGCCTGAAAGTACGAGAAGCAGGGAATTTTGTCTCTGAAAGGTACCCTGCAAACACTGCGGAATATTCTCCTCTCACTTTTAGTCGATAGCCACGCTGCCGCCGCTTCGCGCGGTCTTCCCGAGCTTCCTATTTTCCAACTCGAAACCGCACTGTCAAGAACAAAATAGGAACAATATTACTCAAATCTCCTGGCGCAGCACCACGGCGGTGGTCGTCTCGGCGACTTCCGGGAAGCTCGATATTTCGTCGCGGATCTGGTTGAGGCGGGCGAGCGATTCTGCCGCGATGTCGATGAGGAGGTCGAGCTCACCGGCAAGCGACAGGCAGCGCTTCACCTCGGGCAGGCGCTTGAGGCGGGTGACGACCTGGGGTGAGGGTGTCTGCTTCAGCTTCACCAGGAGGCAGGCGACGGCCGCGAGCGGGCTGTCGGCGATATCGGCGCGATAGCCCCGGATGATGCCTGACTTCTCGAGCCGGGCGATCCGTTCCCTGAGGCTCGAGCGAGCGAGACCGACCTTGGCGGCAAGCGCCTTGGCGCTGATCCGCGCATCATCCCGCAGAACCTTAAGGATTTCACGATCTTTGTCGTCGAACGTCATGAGGGCGGTCATACCGGGCAAAGGGGCGGTGCCGCAAGGCCAAGTGGCGGTTGAGTTCGAGCCCCGGATGGCACATCTTCCGCCAAACTGCTTGAGGTAGCCGCCCTTGTCGATCATCAACCATCCCGCCCCCGAGATCAGCGAAGCTTCGGCGCGCGAGATCGCCTTGCGCCATTTCGGCCTGACCGGTCCGGTCGCCCCGCTCGCCAGCGAGCGGGACCAGAATTTCCATTTCGGCGACACCGGCTCGGGCGCCGTGCTCAAGATCGTCAATGCCGCCGAGCCCGACGAGGCGCTGCGCTTCCAGGTCGCCATGATCGGCCATATCAAAAGGATCGATCCCGGCCTCGCCGTGCCGCCGGTGCGCCGGTCGACATCGGGCGAGGAACTGCCGGTGATCGAGACTGGCAAGGGCGAGCGCCATCTGATCCGCGCCGTCGACTATCTCAAGGGCACGCCTTTGGCCGAGATACGGAAATCACCGGCGCTGCTCGAAAGCTTCGGCAGCTTCCTGGGCCGGCTCGACCGTGCGCTCCAGAGCTTTGGCCATGCGGGCGCCCATCGCGATCTCGACTGGGACCTGCGCAAGGCCGGCCGCTCGCGCGCCAGGCTCGAAGCGCTCCAGGATGCCGAAGAGCGCGAGATCTGCGACTATTTCCTGACCCGCTTCGAGCAGATGGTGGAGCCCCGGCTGGCCGCACTCAGGGCTTCCATCATCCACAATGACGCCAATGACTGGAATGTGCTCGTTTCCGAAGATGGCGGCGCGATTTCGGGCCTCATCGATTTCGGCGATGCACTGCACACCGCTCTCATTTGCGAGATCGCCGTCGGCGCCGCCTATGCCGTCCTCGATGCCGATGATCCCTTGGGCGCGGTCGCCCATATGCTTGGCGCCTATCACCGGGAACTGCCGCTCTCCGAGGCGGAGGTCGATCTCCTGTTCGATCTCATCGCCATGCGGCTCGTCACCAGCGTGACGATCTCCGCCGAGCGGCGGCCGCGCGTCGACGGCAATCCCTATCTCAATATCAGCGAGAAGCCGGCCTGGGACATGCTGCGCCGCTGGCGCCGCATCGATCCCCCTATCGCGAAGGCGATCCTGCGCCAGGCTTGCGGTTTCGAGGTGGCACCCGGCGCTGCCAAGGCAGCCGAGTGGCTGAGCCGCAACCGGGCATCGCTCAGCCCGATACTGGGCCGTCCGCTCTCCAATCACCGTATCCTGCACGTGCCCTTCGGCGATGCGGCGCATCCTCTGGTTAAGGCAGCGGCCGCCATGGATGTCGAAGCCTGCGAGACAGCATGGCAAGCGCTGCGCAAGGCGGAGAATGCCGAGCTCGGCATCGGGCCCTGGGGCGAGAGACGCGCCGTCTATGCGGGCGAGATGTTCCAGTCGAAGCTGATCCCAAATGTCAGACGCACCCGCCATCTGGGGCTCGACATCTTCGCCGAAGCCGGGACGCCGGTGCTGACGGCGCTCTCGGGCCGCGTCGTCGACGTCACCATCGAGCGCGAGCCTTTGGGCTATGGCTGCGCCGTGCTGATCGAGCATGAGCCCGAGCCTGGCGTGCGCTTTGCGAGCCTCTGGGGCCATCTCGCCCATGCGACGGCCAAGCGCCTCGAGAAGGGCCAACATCTCGCCGCCGGCGAAGAGATCGGCACTCTGGGCGATGCGCGGGAGAATGGCGGCTGGCTGCCGCATCTCCATTTGCAGCTCGTCGCCTATGCGACCGACGATCTCGCCCCCATTCCGGGTGTGGGCGAGGAGGCCTATCTCGATCTCTGGTCAAAACTCTATCCGCCGGCCTATGATTTCGCCGGCCTGACGCGCGAGACCTTCCACCGCGAGGGGCGGTCGGGGGACGAGATCGTCGCCATCCGCAAGCGCAAGCTCCTGCCCAATTTGAGCATCTCTTTCAAGAAGCCTCTGAAGATGGTGCGGGGCGAAGGCCAATGGCTCATCGCCGATGACGGCCGCGCCTATCTCGACTGTTTCAACAATGTCGCGCATCTGGGCCATGCAAACCCCGAGATCGTCGAGGTGCTGGCGCGCGAGGCTTCGCGCCTCAACACCAATACGCGCTATCTGCACGACAATCTGGTGAGTTACGCCGAGGCGCTGGGCGCCACCTTGCCGGGCGATCTCAAGGTCGCGACCTTCGTCTGCACCGGCAGCGAGGCCAATGACCTCGCTTTGCGCCTGGTCCGGGCGAAGACGCAAGCCAATGACATGGTGGTGGTCGATTGGGCCTATCATGGCCATGGCGCCGAGTTGATCGACATCAGCCCCTACAAATACAAGCGCGCCGGTGGCCTTGGCCGCAAGGCCCATGTCTGGGAAGCAGCCTTGCCGGACAGCTATCGCGCGCCGGGAGATTGGCCGGTCGAAGAGCATGGCCGGCGTTTCGCCGAAAGCATCGCCCGTCAGGTCGAGGCGATCCGCAAAGCCGGCAAACGGCCGGCGGCCTTCATCGCCGAATCGGTGCCGAGCTGCGCCGGTCAGATCTTCTTCCCTCCGCATTACCTGGAGGAGGCCTATCGCATCATTCGCGATGCCGGCGGACTGTGCATTGCCGATGAGGTGCAAGTGGGGATGGGCCGCGTCGGCAGCCATATGTGGGCTTTCGAGACGCAATGTGTGGTGCCCGACATCGTCACCATGGGCAAGCCGATCGGTAATGGCCATCCGCTCGCCGCGTTGGTGACGACGCCCGATGTCGCCAAGGCTTTCGACAACGGCATGGAATATTTCAACACCTTTGGCGGCAACCCGGTGTCCTGCGCTGTCGGCCTCAAGGTGCTCGAGATCATCGCGCGCGACCGCTTGCGCGACAATGCGAAGGCCGTCGGCGACTATCTCCTGGCGCGCTTCCGCGACATGCAGGGCCGTCACGAATGCATTGGCGACGTTCGCGGCATGGGCCTGTTCCTGGGGCTCGATCTGGTCAAGGACCGCTCATCCAAGGCCCATGCGACGGAACTCGCCAACCGGGTGGTCAACCTGGCGCGCGAGGAGGGCGTGCTGATCGGCACGGATGGGCCTTATGACAATGTCGTCAAGATGCGCCCGGCGATGATCTTCATGCGGCGCGACGCCGATCTCCTTTGCGACGTGCTCGATCACGCTCTGGCAAGAGCGCCAGCAGCAACCGTCTGAAGCGCCGGCACCAGCCGCTCGACCCAGGCCATCTGGCCGTCGCGGTCGCCGATCAGGTCCTGGCGGATCTCGATCAGCACGGCATCGAGGCCGCGGGCCTCGCCATGAACCGGCACCGTGTAATCGCTCTCGTCGCGGATCTGATAGGGCTCGTTGGCGGCGACAGTGAGCCCAGGCTCTTGCAGCGCGTCGACCAAGGCATGGCCCAGTCGCTCGGCCTTGCGGAAAAGGATGCCGGCATGCCAGGGCCGCACGAAGCCTTTGAAGACGGGCGTGAAACTATGGACCCCGAAGACGATGGTGGGTGTTCCCTTGGCCTGACGCTGGTCGAGGATGCGGCCGACTTCCCTCTGGAACGGCCAATAGAAGGCAGCCTCGCGATAGGCGCGTTCTTCGTGGCTTAGCGTTTGATTGCCGGGTATCGCCGTGGTTTCGCTGATTTCGGGGATGGATGAGGCAACGCCGGTCGGGCGGTTGCAGTCGATGAGGAGCCGCGAATAGCCGGAAAGGACGAGCGGCGCATCGAGCCGGCGCGAAAGCTCGCGGGCGATCGGCGCGACGCCGATATCCCAGGCGATGTGGCGCTGAAGCTCCTTGGCATCGAGGCCGAGCCCGCTGTAGCGCGTTGGGATATAATTCGATGCATGCTCGCAGAGCAGCATATAGGGCGATGCGCCTTGCGGGTTGACGGTCTCGGCCGCGGGCGGATCGTCGTAAGCAGTCTCGACCTCACGCTTGAGCATCACGCCAGCTCCTTCAGCCTTTGGGTGACGGTCGCGGTGTCGCTCACCCAGCAATAGCCGCCGAAGGCCTTGAGAGCATTGTCATGGCGTGCCTGCGAGTAGGTGGCGCAGGCATCTTCGGCGAGCGTCACCAGATAGCCGCGGTCGGAGGCATCGCGCACCGCCATGTCGACGCATTGGTCGGTCACCACGCCCGAGATGATCAGATAACGGATGCCGAGATTCTTGAGCACATAGTCGATATTGGTGGAGTTGAAGACGCCTGACGAAGATTTGGGGAGCACGATCTCATTGTCGATGAGGGCCAGCTCCTTGATCGGCTGGGCCTCGGGCAGGCCCTTCGGTATGAAGATGTTGGAGAGCCGGTGATCGAGCGAGATATCGCGACCATCCTTGGTCAGGGCCTCGATGATCGTATGCAGGACCTGGATGCCCGACCGCCGCGCCGCCTGGAGAAGCTTCTCCGCATTGGGAATGGTCGTGGCTTTGAGCCGCTTGAAATAATAGTGGTCGGCATCGAGCTCGGGATGCTGCGGGTCGAGCCCTGGCGTGCAGAAGATGGTCTGCAGATCGACGAAGAGGAGGGCGGTCTCGTCTTTCCGGTACGGCGCATCGCGGGTGATGGTGGCGGGCTTCATGATTCACTCTCAAGGTTTTCCCCGGGCGCAAAATACCGAACGTCCTCACGCTTTTCCAGCCTGAATCGTTTTCTCAATACTTCAATTCAAACCCTTGAAAAGAATCAGCTTTTGATGAGGCCTTTGAGAATCTGGGCAGCGATCTCGAAAGACTGCAGACGCGCCGCATGATCGTAAATATGGCCGGTGACGATGAGTTCGTCGGCCTGGGTTTGATCGAGGAAGCTCTTGAGTCCGGCCGCCACCTTGTCGCGCGTGCCGAGGAAGGAATAGACCAGCGCGTGATCGGCGCCCGCTCTTTCATGTGGCGCGGCGAAACTGTCGATATCGTCGATGGGCGCCGGCAATTGCCCGGGCTGCCCGCGCCGCAGCCTGACGAAGGATTGCTGCAGCGAGGTGAAAAGGCGGCGTGCTTTGTCATCGCTGTCGGCGGCGATGACATTGGCGGCGACGGCGACATAGGGCTTGGCGAGCTGGGCGGAGGGCTGGAAGCGCTCGCGATAGATGGCGATCGCCTGGTGGAGCGCGTCGGGAGCGAAATGCGAGGCGAAGGCGAAAGGCAATCCCAGATGCGCCGCAAGCTGTGCGCCGAAGAGGCTCGAGCCCAGGATCCACAAAGGCACTTTGAGCCCCGCCCCAGGCACGGCGCGGATCTTCTGATTGGGCTCGGGATCGTCGAAATAGATCTGCAGCTCGACGACGTCCTGCGGGAACTGATCGGCGGCCGTGGCGAGGTCGCGGCGCAGCGCCCGCGAGGTCAGCATGTCGGTACCCGGCGCCCGGCCGAGGCCCAGATCGATGCGGCCGGGATAGAGCGATTCGAGCGTGCCGAATTGCTCGGCGATCACCAGCGGTGAATGATTGGGTAGCATGATGCCGGCGGCGCCGACGCGGATGGTCCTCGTGCCGCCCGCCACATGGCCGATCACCACCGCGGTGGCGGCGCTGGCGATGCCGCTCATATTGTGATGCTCGGCGAGCCAATAGCGCTTGTAGCCCCAGGCCTCGGCATGGCGCGCGAGGTCGAGCGTGTTGCGCAGCGCATCGGCGGCGGTGGCGCCTTCGACAATGGGCGACAGGTCGAGGGCCGAGAAAGCGATCATGAGCGGAATCCGTGAAGTCGGCAGGATTTCTGAAGATGGGCACTCGTGCCGGGATGTGCAATGCCGGCATTGCATGGCTGTGCCTTACCGGGCAATGTGCCCGTCCTCACCCCAGAGACCCCCATGCCGGCACCAAAAGACATCATCCTTGGCATCGATCAAGGCACGACCAACACGAAGGTCGTGGCGATCGACGGACAGGGTTTGATCCTGGGCCAGGCCGTGCGCCCGATCGCGACGACGGCGCCGGAGCCGGGCTTTGTCGAGCAGGACGCCGAGGCGATGGTCGCCAATATCCTGGCCTGCATCGGCGAGCTCAGGGAACGGCTGTCGCTGCGACCGGCCGAGATCCTGTCCTTAGGGATCGCCAATCAGACCGAGACACTGGTCGTCTGGGACGCCGAGACCGGGCGGCCGGTGATGCCGGCGATCGTCTGGCAATGCCGCCGCGGTGCCGAGGAACTGAAGGTCTTGCGGAATGACGATGCCTTGCGCCTCGTCAAGGCACGCACCGGTCTCGACCTCGATCCGACCTTCACTGCCGCGAAGCTGCTCTGGCTCAAGCATCATCGACCGTCGATCGCGGCGCGGATCGGCAGTGGCAGCCTGCGTTGGGGGACGGTGGACAGCTGGCTCATCTTTGCGCTCACCCAAGGCAAGACCTATGCGACCGAGCCCGGCAATGCCGCGCGCACCATGCTTTTCGACATCGACAGGATCATCTGGGACCCGGAGCTCGTAGCACTTTTCGGGCTCGAGCTTGCGGCCTTTCCCGAGTGTCGGACATCTCATTCGGACTTCGGGACGGCGAGCGCTGCGCTCCTTGGCGCCCCGATCCCGATCACCGGCGTGATGGGAGATCAGCAGGCGGCCTTGTTCGGCCATGGCTGCTATGAGGAGCGAGAGCTCAAGATCACTTACGGCACCGGCGCCTTCCTATGGATGAACGCCGGCACGTCGCCGCCACCCGCGCCGGGCGACGGCATCATCCGCACCATTGCCTGGCAGATCGATCAGCCATGCTATGCCTATGAAGGCTTCGTGATGTATGCCGGCAAGATCCTCGACTGGCTGGCCGAACGCCTTTCCATCGCCGGCGGCGGCGCTTCCGTCGCAGCGGAGGCGGAGAAGGCCGGCACCAGCGCGGGCGCACTTCTGATACCGGCCTTCCAGGGCCTCGCTTCACCCTGGTGGCAGCCCGACATGCGCGCCGGCCTGTTGGGCCTGAGTGCTGCGACCACCAGGGGCCATATTGCCCATGCCGGCCTCGAAGCCGTCTGCTATCAGATCCGCGCGGTGCTCGAAGGGATCGGTGACGGCCGTGACCAAGCCATGCCCATTGCGAAGATCGACGGCAGCATGACACGCTCCCGCTATTTCACAGAGCTGCAGGCGAGCGTGCTCGGCGTTCCTCTCTTCGTCTCGGCGTCCGATGCCATGACGCCTTACGGTTCGGTTCTGATGGCCGGTCTCGGCGCCGGCCGCTGGCGGACGCTTGCCGAGCTGCGTGACCTTCCGCGCGCCGGCGAAAAGGTTGAACCCGCATCGGCATCCGCTTATCAGGCCTCTTACGAAGCCTGGGTCAGGGCCGTGAATGTCCTCATTGCGGGCTATGGCCGGAACTGAAGCGCATGACCGCCGAAAGCACCACCAAGATATATGATCTCTTCGTCATCGGCGGCGGCATCAATGGCGCGGCGATCGCTTGCGACGCCGCGGGCCGGGGTTTGAGCGTAGCCTTGGCCGAGATGCAGGATTTCGCCGAGGGCACATCCTCGCGCTCGTCCAAGCTCATCCATGGCGGCCTGCGCTATCTCGAAACCTATGACTTCAAGCTGGTGCGCGATGCGCTGCTCGAACGCGAGATCCTCATGCGACGGACGCCGCATCTCGTCTGGCCGCTGCGGCTCGTGCTGCCCTATGTCGAAAGCCAGCGGCCGCGCTGGATGATCCGCCTGGGCCTTCTCTTCTATGACTATCTCGCTCATCGCAAGATCTTGCGCCGGTCTGAGGCGATTGACCTTCACCGTCATCCGGCGGGTGCGGCGCTCAAGCCCGCCTATCGTCACGCCTTTGCCTATTCCGATTGTCGCGGCGATGACGCGCGCCTGGTGATCGCCAATCTCCTGGGGGCTGAGCGCAATGGTGCCGATATCCTGGCACGCCATCGTTTTATCGGGGCGGAGCGCGACGGCGATCTGTGGCGCATCACGCTCGAGAATATGGGAAGGCAATTCGCGGTCGCGAGCCGCGCGCTGGTAAATGCGGCAGGTCCCTGGGTCGTTGACGTCACGGGCAGGATGAATGTGCCGGTGGGACGGAAGCTGCGCCTGGTGCGCGGCAGCCACGTCGTCGTGCCACGCCAATGGTCGGGCGATCACGGCTATTTCCTGCAGACCCGCGACGGTCGCCTGATGGAGGCTTTTCCCTATGAAGGGGATTTCACCTCGATCGGCACGACGGACGAGCCGTGGGACGAAGCGCCCGAGAAAGTGACGATCTCGGATGAAGAGATCGACTACATGCTGGCCGAGGTGAATGAGTTCTTTCGCAAGCCGGTGACGCGCGCCGATATAGTCTGGAGCTATTCCGGCGTGCGGCCGCTTTTCGAGACGGGCGGCGGGCGCGATGGCGACCTCTCGACATTGACCCGGGATTATTCCTTCGAGATCGATCACCGCGAAGGCGAGGCGCCGGTGCTGACCGTCTTCGGAGGCAAGCTCACCACGCATCGCCGCCTTGCGGAACATGCAATGCAGAAGCTCTGCGCCCTCATGCCCTGGCCTCAAGCCAGCCCGTCGCGCTCGGACATTCTGCCAGGCGGCGATTTCGGCGCCACCGGCATCGATGGCTACCGCAAGGTATTGCGCGCTCGTCTGCCCTGGCTGCCGGAAATGCAGGCAAATCGCTATGTTCAGCTCTATGGCACGCGCGCCGACGAATTGTTGAAGGGTGCTGCGAGCCTTGCCGATCTCGGCCCTCTCTTCGGCGCCGACCTTTATCAAAGGGAGGTCGATTTCCTGAAGGAAACCGAATGGGCGGTGACGGTCGAGGACGTCATCTGGCGGCGCAGCAAGCTGGGCCTCAGGCTTTCCCCGGTTGAGATCGGCAGGCTTCAGTCCTACCTGAAGGAGACGGCCATTTCGAAGTCACCTTCCTGATCCCAATTGAGCGAGCACACCCATGATCGACCTCTATTACTGGACGACGCCCAACGGCCATAAGGTCACGATGTTCCTCGAAGAGGCGGGCCTTCCCTATCGCATCATTCCGATCGATATCGGCAAGGGCGACCAGTTCACGCCGGACTTCCTGCGCATCTCGCCCAACAACCGCATTCCGGCCATCGTCGACAACAAGCCGGCCAATGGCGGAAAGCCGATCTCGGTCTTCGAATCGGGCGCCATACTGCTTTATCTCGCCGAGAAGACCGGCAAGTTCATTCCTTCCGATCTCGCCGGCCGCGCCGAAGTCCTGCAGTGGCTCTTCTGGCAAATGGGCGGGCTCGGGCCCATGGCCGGGCAGAACCATCATTTTCGCAACTACGCGGTGGAGAAGATTGCCTATGCGATCGACCGCTATGTGAACGAGACAAACCGTCTCTATGGCGTGCTCAACAAGCGCCTTGCCGATCGCGCCTTCGTCGCGGGCAAGGATTACTCGATCGCCGACATGGCGTCCTATCCCTGGACGGTCTCGCATGAGCGGCAAGGGCAGAATCTCGACGACTTCCCGCATCTGAAGCGCTGGTTCGAGGCCATTCGCGCACGTCCTGGCACGGTCGCCGCCTATGCCCGTGTCAAGGAGGTCAATCCGGATTCGGGCAAGCCGATGTCGGAAGCCGAGAAGAAGATCCTTTTCGGCCAGACGGCTGCCGTCGTTCGGTGATTACTCGAGACGGCTGCGGAACAGCCAGGCCGCGGCGCTCAGCGTGCAGATCGCGATCAGCGCCAGCGGGATCGTATTGTGGACGACCTCGCTCACGGGAATGTCCTTGAGGAAGACGCCTTTGACCACGATCAGGAAATAGCGCAGCGGATTGACGAAGGTCACCGGCTGCAGCCAGTCCGGCATGTTCTCGATCGGCGTGGCGAAACCCGACAGCAATATGGCCGGCACGATGAAGACGAAGGCGCCGAGTATGGCCTGCTGCTGCGTCATCGACAATGACGAGATGAAGAGGCCGATGCCGACCACGGATGCCAGATAGAAGATGGCGCTGCCATAGAGCAGGATGAGCGACCCGCGCAGAGGGATGCCGAAAAGAAAGATCGCCGCCAGCACATAGAGGGTGATGTGGACGAGCCCGATCATCATCGGCGGCGTGAGCTTGCCAATGAGGATCTCATGGGTGCGAAGCGGCGAGACCATGAGCTGGTCGAATGTGCCGAGCTCGCGCTCGCGCGCCACCGAGAGCGCGGTGACGACGAGGCCGATGAGGAGCGCGATGATGGCGACGAGGCTCGGCACCGTGAACCAGACGAAAGTCAGGTTGGGATTGAACCAGTAGCGCGGCGCGATAGTGACGCTTGCCGCCCGCTGTCGGGGCGTGGCGAGGTCGTCCGCCAAGGTGGCGACGATCTGGCCGAGATAGGACGAGACGATCTGCGCCGCATTGGAGCGGCGGCCGTCGAGGATGATCTGCACATCGCCCGAGCGCCGCGCCTCGATATCGCGCGAGAAAGTCGGACCGATCTGAAGCGCGGCGATGACCTCCTGGCGCTCGATGAGGTCGTGCAGGACCTCGTCGTCATTGGTATGGATGAGATTACGGAAGGTCGGCGTGCCGTCGATACGCTGGATCAGCTCATGGCCCCATTTGCCGCTGTCGCGGTTGAGGATCACGATATCGGCGTTCTTCACCTCGAGCGTCGCCGCGTAGGAGAAGACGACGAGCTGCAGGATGGGCGGCACGATGATCACCATACGCCCGCGCGGATCGCGCAGGATCGCGAGCAGCTCTTTGATGACGAGGGCGATGATCCGTTCCCACATGTCAACCGAGCCTCTTGGCGGTGCTGCGCGCGGCAAGGCCGAGGAAAATGGCGCCGGCGAGGAGCAGAACGGCGATATTGGTGAGAAAGAGCGGCCAGACGTCGCCCGCCAGGAACACCGTCTGCAGGGCAGGGATCAGATAGCGCGCCGGGACGACGGCGCTGATCCACTGGATGACGATGGGCATGGAGCCGATCTCGAACAGGAAGCCCGACAGCAGGAACGCCGGCAGGAAGGCCGAGAGCAGAGCGAGCTGCGAGGCGAGGAACTGGTTCTTGGTCGCCGCCGAGATGAGGAGGCCCTGGCCCAAGGCCGGCAGCAGGAAGGCGGCCGAGATCGCATAGAGGGCGAGGATCGAGCCGCGGAACGGCACGCCGAAGATGAAGACGGCGACGATGACGCACAGCGTCATCGATGTCATCGCCAGGATGAAATAGGGCAGGATCTTCCCCGCCAGGAGCTCGAAGGCGGTGACCGGCGTCGCCATCATCGCCTCCATCGTACCGCGCTCCCATTCGCGCGCCACGACGAGCGCGGTGAGAAGAGTGCCGATCAAGGTCATGACGATGGCGATCGAGCCCGGCACCAGGAAGTAGCGGCTGGTCAGCTCCGGATTGAACCAGAAGCGCTGCTCGACCGTGATCCCGGCCGTCTCCTTGGGCGTTTCGCTGGCTCTTTGCCTGAGCCAGGTGGTGACCACGCCTTGCGCATAGCCCTGGACGAAATTCGCGGTGTTGGGGTCAGTGCCGTCGACGATCACTTGAACTTGCGGATGGTTCTGGGCGGCGAAGTCGGCAGCAAAGCTGTCCGGGATGACGACGATGCCGCGGACGTCGCCGACGACCAGCGCTTCCTCGAACTCGCGCCGGTCACGGCCCTGCCGGACCTCGAAATAGCGCGAGGCGGCGAAGCTCGCGGCCAGGTCCTGGGTGAGCGGCGTCATCGTCTCGACCACGACCCCGATGCGGGTGCGCGTGGCGTCGAGCGACACGCCATAGCCGAACAGGAAGAGAAGGATCAGCGGCAGAACGAAGGCGATGAGGATGCTGCTCGGATCGCGGATGATCTGGTAGCTCTCCTTGCGCACCAAGGCGAAAAGCCGTCGCGTCCTGCCGGATCCTCCATCGCTCATGAATTCGCCTCCGCTTCCGAGCCTTGCACCAAGGAAATGAATGCATCTTCCATGGTGGGATCGGGGTTGTCGTGCGTGGCGACCTTGGCCTTGAGCTCATCGGGGGAGCCCAAGGCGATCGATTGCCCGCGATAGATGAGCGAGATGCGGTCGCAATATTCGGCTTCGTCCATGAAATGGGTGGTGACCAGCACGGTGACACCCTTTTCGACGAGGCCGTTGATATGCGTCCAGAACTCGCGCCGGGTGATCGGATCGACGCCCGATGTCGGCTCGTCGAGAAAGAGGGCCTCGGGCTCATGCATCACGGCGCAGGCGAGCGCCAGGCGCTGCTTGAGACCGAGCGGCAGGTCCTTGGCCGACATGCCGGCATGGCGGTTGAAATCGAAGATATCGCTGACGAGCTTGATCTTTTCGTGCTTTTCAGCACCCTTGAGGCCATAGACGCCGGCGAAGAAGCTCAAATTCTGCGCGACGCTCAGATCGCCATAGAGCGAGAATTTCTGCGCCATGTAGCCGAGCCGGTTGCGCGCTTCGGCCGAGTCGCGGCGCAGATCGAAGCCGGCGACGCGGCCTTCGCCGGCGCTGGGTTTCAGAAGCCCGCACAGCATCTTGAAGGTCGTCGACTTGCCGGCGCCATTGGGACCGAGCAGGCCGAAGATCTCGCCGCGGCTGATGTCGAAGGTGATGTCCTGGGCCGCGGTGAAATCGCCGAAGCGCTTGGTGAGGCCGCGCGCCTCGATCACATGGGGATTGGCGTCTTGCTGCGGCTTCGTCGCTTCCGCGAGCCGCGAGCGCCCGCCCGGACCACCGCCCAGCATATCGACGAAGGCATCCTCGAAGCGGGGCGCCGTCGGGCCAATCTGGACGGATGCGGCAAGGTCGGCCTTGAGCGCGGCCTGGCTCGCTTCCGCATCGGTGACGAGGCGGATGGCTTCGCCCTGGATGACACCGTCAATGACGCCGGGGCGGTCGAGCATCTTGGCGAGGATCGGCCGCCGCCTGCCGTCTATCCCGGTGATCCTGTAGACGCGGCCATCGACGCGATGCGTGAGCTCGGCGGGCGGGCCGGTGAAGAGCAGCTTTCCCTGGTTGAGCAGCAGCACGCGCGTGCAGGCCTCGGCCTCATCGAGATAGGCCGTCGACCAGACGACACCGATGCCTTCGCGGGTCAGGTCCTTGACCATTTTCCACAGGTCCCGGCGCGAGATCGGATCGACGCCGACTCCCGGCTCATCGAGGAGCAGGAGCCGCGGCTTCTTGAGGAGCGCGCAGGCAAGCCCGAGCTTCTGCTTCATGCCGCCAGACAGCTTTCCGGCGAGCCTTCCGGTGAAGCGCTTGAGGTCGGTGAAGCTCAGAAGCTCGTCAAAGACGGCCGGGCGCTCAGGCGTGGGCAGGCCGCGCAGATCGGCATAGAGATCGAGATTCTCCTGGACGCTCAGGTCCTCATAGAGGCCGAAGCGCTGCGGCATGTAGCCGATCGCCGCCTGGATCTTTTGGGCCTCCGTCTTGATGTCGAAGCCCAATACGTTGAGCGTGCCTTGATCGGGAAGGAGAAGGCCGGTCATCAGCCGGATGAGCGTCGTCTTGCCGGCACCGTCCGGCCCGACGAGGCCGGTGATCTCACCGCCCTTGATCGCGGCCGTGATCTGGTCGAGGGCCGGGCTTGCGGCCCCGAATGTCTTGCTGATCCCCTCGATGCGGACGAAGTCTTCGCTCATGGGGGCTCATGGTCCTTTGGGCTCCGGGACATGCACCGTCACCGGCATGCCCTGACGCAGCCCTTGATCGGGCTCATCGATGATGATGCGCAAACGATAGACGAGATCGGTGCGCAGCTCCGGCGTCTCGACCGATTTGGGGGTGAATTCGGCGACCGGTGAGATGAAGCCGATCTTGCCGCGATAAGGCTTGTCAGGCGCCGAGTCCGAGGTGACGTTCACTTCGAGCCCGGGATGGATCCTGCCGAGCAAAGGCTCGGGGATATAGCTCCTCACCCACACCGGACGGTCGAGCGAGAGCACGAAGATGATGTCGCTGGTCGAGATGATGGCGCCAGGCTCGCGCAGCCTGGACAGGATGACGCCGGCGGCCGGCGCCTTGAGCTCGGTATCCGCGAGCGAGGTCTGGGCGGCGGAGAGATTGGCCTCGGCACCTTCAAGGCTCGCTTTCGCCGCGGCGATGTCCTCTTTGCGTGAGCCTTCCTCGAGAAGCTGCAGGGCCTGCTGCGCCGAGGCGACGCGGGCCTGCGCCGAGTCGCGGTTGGCGCGGGCATTGTCGAGGGCGGCTTCCGAGATCGTCTGGCCGGGCCTCAGCTTGAAGGCGCGGTCATAAGCGAGCTTGGCATTCTCGAAATCGGCCATGCGCTCCTCGAGCTGGGCGCGCGCCTGGGCGATCTCGGCCGCCCGCGGACCCGCCACCAGCTTGTCGAGCGTGGCGCGCAAATTGGCCACTTGCGCGCTCTGGGCGGCGACCGCGTCCTCATAGGGTTTGGCGTCGAGACGGGCGAGGAGATCGCCCGGCTTGATGCTGTCGCCTTCATCGAAATTCATCTCGGCGACCCGGCCATTGACGCGGAAGCCGAGCTGCACCTGGCGGATATCGACATTACCATAAAGCGTGATGCGGTCGCTGTCGGCCGGGCGCCAGCCGAGCCGCGCCGGCAGATCGAACCACCAGGCGATGAAGGCGCCGATGAGCACCAGGGCGAGTATTACGGCGATCCGCCGTCGCATTGTTCCAAGCCTCGCTAGGCCTTGACAGAATGTCAACAACTGTTGACATATAGGCCTTCTGAACCGCTTGTCAACATGGACGCCTTGGCGGCGTTCTGCCCCCTATGCTGAGATGTTGGTAGACGTGATCGCCCAGACAGATTGACATGGTGAAAGCCAAAAAATCCGACACCACGCGGGCACGCATCATCGATGCGGCGCGTGAGCGTTTCCGCAAGGAAGGCTATGAGCGCACTACCATTCGCAAGGTGGCCCGCGACGCCGGGATCGATCCCGCTCTGGTGATGCGCTATTTCGAGAGCAAGCGGGGGCTGTTCGATGCGGCGATGACGGTCGAATTGCGCATCCCCGATCTGAGCGCTCATCCGCGCGACAAGCTGGGTGAGGCGCTGATCACGCATTTCCTCAATCGTTGGGAGGAGCCGGACGATGACTCGCTTCAGCTCCTGCTGCGCTCATCGGCGAGCAATGAGGAGGCAGCCGAGCGCCTGCGCACCACGATCTTCCGCGACCAGATCGTCCCGATGGTCGCGCGGCTGCGCGGCGAGGAAAAGGGAAGCCGTGACATTGCAGCGCTGATCGCGACGCAGACCGTCGGCCTCGCCTACACCCGCTATATCCTCAAGCTGCCGCCGCTCGTCGCCATGCCGCGCGAAACGATCATCCGGGTGATCGGCGCGACGATTCAGCGGTATCTGGACAATCCGCTGGGATCGCCCTCGCCCCGCGCAGCGGGGAGAGGGAAGGGGCCCGACGCGTAGCGTCGGGAAGGGTGAGGGGCCTGTGGAAAGTTTGCTACAGGCCCCTCACCCTCCCATTGCTTCGCAATGGGCCCCTCCCTGTACCCTTCTGGTGTCCTGTGCCGGGGATTAGACTGGCAGGACGGGTCGCTCTGCCGGGAGCCACCAAGCCCTCCGCGTTGCTGCGA
>QORU01000025.1 GCA_003574785.1 Taklimakanibacter deserti
GCTCACAAGCTTCTCGTCCGCCTCAATGCCAAAGCACGCGATGCGCGAGCGCAATATGCAAATGCAACTTGACACCCCAGATAGTCGCTCCCCGCTGAAGCGGGGCGAGGGTAACAGGTCAGGCCGCCTTCAGCAGCGTCTCCATCGTGCGGCCGATCTCGGACGGCGACGGCGAGATCGCGACACCGGCATCGCGCAGGAGCTCGACCTTCTCGCTGGCACTTTCGCCAAAAGCCTGGATGATGGCGCCGGCATGGCCCATGCGCCTTCCCTTGGGCGCCGAGAGCCCCGCCACATAGGCGGCGACCGGCTTCGTCATATGCTCTCTTATATAGGCGGCGGCTTCCGCCTCCTGCGGCCCGCCGATCTCGCCGATCATCATCACCGCATGGGTTTCGGGATCGGCCTCGAACAATTCGAGGATGTCGCGGAAGGACGAGCCGTTGATCGGATCGCCGCCGATGCCGACGCTGGTCGAGATGCCGATGCCGAGCTCCTTCATCTGCGCGGCCGCTTCATAGCCGAGCGTGCCGGAGCGCCCGACGACGCCGATATTCCCGGGCAGATAGATATGCCCGGGCATGATGCCGAGCAGCGACTTGCCGGGCGAGATGATGCCGGCGCAATTGGGCCCGATGAGCTGCATGCGGTTCTCACGGGCATAGCGGCGCATATAGCGCTTCACCCGGATCATGTCCTTGGCCGGAATGCCGTCGGTGATGGCGACGCAGAGCTTTATCCCGGCATCGGCCGCTTCCATGATCGAATCGGCGGCGAAAGGCGGCGGCACGAAGACGATGGCCGCCGTGGCGCCGGTCCGCTCGACGGCCTCCTTCACCGTGTCGAAGACCGGGGCATTGTGGACGTTTCCGCCGCCTTTGCCGGGCGTCACGCCGCCCACGATATTGGTGCCGTAGGCGATCATCTCTTGCGTGTGGAAGCTGCCGATCTTGCCGGTGATGCCGAGGACGAGGACCGGTGTCGCGCGATCGAGGAGTATGGTCATGACGCCACCTTTGTGACTGAATCGTTGCGCCAGGCGGCGACCGCGCGGCTGGCCGCTTCCGCCAGCGTCGCTGCGCGGATGACGGGAAGACCGGAGCGCGCCAGGATCTTGCGGCCCTCTTCCACATGTGTGCCGGCGAGGCGCACCACCACCGGCATGTTGACCGGCGACTTCTGCAGCGCCATCACGATGCCTTCCGCTACCCAGTCGCAGCGATTGATGCCGGCGAAGATATTCACAAGAATGGCGCGCACCTTCTCGTCCGACGTTACGAGCCTGAAAGCCTTAGCGACGCGCTCAGGGGTGGCGCCGCCGCCGATATCGAGGAAATTGGCGGGCTCGCCGCCCGCCGCCTTGATCATGTCCATCGTCGCCATGGCGAGGCCGGCGCCGTTGACGATGCAGCCGATCTCGCCATCGAGGCCGACATAGGAGAGGCCGCGGTCATTGGCGCGTGTCTCGCGCGCATCCTCCTGCGACTTGTCGCGCAGTTCCGCGATATGGGGCAGGCGGAAGAGCGCATTGTCGTCGAAGGTCATCTTGGCATCGAGCGCGATGAGACGGTTGTCCTCGGTGACGACCAGCGGATTGATCTCAACCATGGTCGCGTCGAGTTCCTCGAAGGCCTTGTAGCAGCCGAGGATGGTGGTGACCGCCTGCTGCGTCAGCGCCGGCTCGAGGCCGAGGCCGAAAGCGATCTCGCGCGCCTGGAAGGCGGGCATCCCGACCGCGGGCTCGACCACGCTGCGGATGATCGATTTGGGCTCGCGTTCGGCGATCTCCTCGATCTCCATGCCGCCGGCGCTCGAGGCGACGACCATCACCCGTTCCGATTTGCGGTCGAGCACCAGGCCCAGATAGATCTCGCGCTTGATCGCGACGGCACCCTCGACATAGACGCGATAGACGGTCTTGCCCGAGGGGCCCGTCTGATGAGTGACGAGACGCTTGCCGAAAAGCCCGTCCGCCTCTTCCTCGACCTGATGCTCGGAGGAGCATAATTTGACGCCGCCCGCCTTGCCACGGCCGCCGGAATGGATCTGCGCCTTCACGATCCATTTGCTGCCGCCGATGTCGCGGGCGCGATAGGCGGCCTGCTCGGGGCTGTAAGCGAGGCCGCCGGGGGGCACCGCGACGCCGAAACGGGAAAGGATTTCCTTCGCCTGATATTCGTGGATGTCCATGATGATCACGCTGCCTTGGCGAGTTGAGCGGGACGGGTATGGTGGAAATGCTCGATGGCCGCGGCGACGCCGCTGCCCACGCTGAAGGGCACGCCCTGGTCGCGCAGAGTGAGCTCGACGCCCGAAAGGGCCTGGAGCACCATCAGCTCATTGAGATCGCCCAGATGGCCGATGCGGAAAACGCGGCCCGCGACCTTCGAGAGGCCGACGCCGAGCGAGAGCCCGTACGTCCTGTAGGCATGGCGCACGAATTCATTGGAGTCGAAACCCTCCGGCAGACAGATCGCGCTCACCGTGTCGGAGTGCCAGCGCGGTTCGGTGGCGCAAAGTTTCAGGCCCCAGGCTTCCACTGCCTTGCGCACGCCTTGCGCCAGGCGGTGATGGCGGGCGAAGACATGATCGAGCCCTTCCTCGAAGAGGAGGTCGATCGATGCGCGCAAGGCGCGGAAGAGATGGGTCGGCGGCGTATAGGGGAAGTAGCCATCCTTGTTGGCGCGCGCCATGTCGGCGAAGTCGAAATAGCAGCGCCGCGATTTGGCGCTTTCGGCTTGCGCGAGCACCTTCTGGCTGACGCAGAGAATGGCGAGGCCCGGAGGCAGCATGAAGCCCTTCTGCGAGCCCGAGACCGCGACATCGACGCGCCAGTCCTCCATGCGGAAATCGATGCTGGCGATCGAGCTGACGCCGTCGGCGAAAAGGAAGGCCGGATGCTGCGCCTCATCGAGCGCGCGGCGCACCGCGGCGACATCGCTGGTGACGCCGGTCGCCGTCTCATTGTGGGTGACGAGCACGGCCTTGATCTTGTGCGCGCGGTCAGCCTTGAGGCGGGCCGCGAAGACATCGGCGGGCACGCCTTCGCCCCAGGGGACATCGACGACATCGACCTCGAGGCCGAGGCGGATGCACATGTCGATCCACAGATGCGAGAACTGGCCGAAGCGGGCGGCCAAGACCTTGTCGCCGGGCGAAAGCGTATTGGTGAGGGCCGCTTCCCAGCCGCCGGTGCCGGAAGCGGGGAACAGGAAGACCTGGCCGGTCCGCGATTTGAAAACCTTTTTCACGTCCTCGAGGAGGGGCAGAGTGAATTGCGGGAGATCGGGCGCCCGCTGGTCCTCCATCGGGATATCCATGGCGCGGCGCACTCGGTCCGGCACATTGGTGGGGCCTGGAATGAACAATCCGCGAATGCCGGGCATGGTCTCCTCCTATGTCTATTTTCGCCATTATCTCACCGGGTAGGGTCTTGCCCGCAACACCCCGATCACCTGCCTTTGGATGTCCAGAAGGGTGGGGATTTTCCTACCCTTAAGGTGAGTAAGGTGATATTTATCGGCGCATCGACCTACCCGACAGTGTGGGATAGCCTATGACAGATGCGCCGATCGACATTGGCCTGGCCGACGGCAATCCGCTGATGCTGGCGGCGCTTGCCGATTTCATCGACCGCGACAAGGGTTTTAGCCTGGTGACGACGGCCGCCACCGCCGAGGGTTTCCTCGCCGCAGTGAGCCGGGTCCCGGTCGCCGTCGGCATCATCGACTGGAACCTGCCGGTGATGGGGGGCGAGCGCCTGCTCGACACGCTGCGGCTGCGGCCAGCGCCACCGCGCATGATCGTCTATGGCGCGCCCGAGGAGCCCGAGATTCTGCGCCGCGCCATGGCGGCGGGCGCTGCGGGCTTCTCGCCCCGCCATCAGCCGCCCGAGCAGCTCCTGGTGATGGCGCGCGCCGTGGCGCTGGGGCAGATGATGTTTCCCTTCGTCGATGTGCGCGAGCTCAATCGAGATCCGGCGGCCGCCCTCACTCTGCGCGAGCGCACGCTGCTCGCCGCCCTGGCGCGCGGCCTCGACAACAAGTCGCTGGCGCGCGAGCTCGACATCTCGGTCAATACGGTGAAATTCCACCTGCGCAATCTCTATGAGAAGCTCAATTTGTCGAGCCGCGCCCAGGCAATCGCGTTCTATTATTCCTCCGGCGCGCATCGGGACGACAATACGGCGCGGTGATCATCTGGCTTTGCTGCCGATATCCCAGAACAGACCCGTCATCAGGCGAAGCCCGTCGCGCGCGAGCGAGGCGAGCAGATGCTCGTCGGGCGCATGCTGCGAGCAGGCGGCATAGGAATGCGGCACCCAGATGGTCGGCATGCCGATGACGTCGGTGAACACGTCATTGGGCAGCGAGGCGCCGAGATTGGGCAGCAGGTCGGGTTTCTTTCCGGCCGTCTTCTCGATCGAGGCGCTGGCAAATTTCGCCCAGGGGTTTTCCGGATCGAGACGCGTCGCCTTCATGATCAGGCCATCCGTCTCGATCTCGATCTGCTGGAAGCCTTGTCTGTCGAGATGCCGGCGCAGTGCGGGAACGATGTCCCCGGGATCGGTGCCGACGACGAAACGAAGCTGGCAATGCGCGCGGGCGCTGGGCGGGATGGCATTCACCGGCGCATCGGGATTGCCGGTCGTGAAGGCCAGGATCTCAAAACTGTTCCAGCCGAAGATGCGCTCCATGGATGTCAGAGTTTCTTCGCCCCAATCGGGATCGATCTCAGGCGCGCCCTCGCCCGCATCGACATGTATCTCAGCCAGCGCCGCCCGCATGGCCGGGGTCAGCGTCCGGGGCCGCCATTCCGGCACTTTGATCTGGCCGCGCGCATCGGTGATGGTCGCGAGCGCATGCGCCAAGATGATGCCCGGATTGGCGAGGAGCCCGCCCCAATTGCCGGAATGATAGCCGCCCTCGCGCAGGCTGAGCTTCAGATCGAAGTTCAAGACGCCGCGCGTGCCGCCGAAAATGGTCGGGCGATGTTGATCGAGGCGCGGACCGTCTGAAGCAATCAGCACATCTGCTTTGAGCCTCGTATTGTTGGCGGCGCAGAATTCTGCAAGCCCGGGCGAGCCCGCTTCTTCACCGGTTTCAATCAGGATGGTCGAGTTGAATCCGAGCGATCCGCGCTCCGCGAGCACGCAAGCGAGCGCTGCGATATTGATCGTGTGCTGGCCCTTGTTGTCGGCGGTGCCGCGGCCATAGATGCGATCGCCTTCGATCACGATGCGCCAGGGCGAAAGACCGTTGCGCCACTTTTCCGCCTGGCCGCGCACCACATCGCCATGGCCATAGGTCAGCACCGTCGGCAGGCCTGCGTTCTCGATCCGCCGCGCCACCAGGAACGGTCCGTAGAAGTTCACCGGGTTGGGCAGGACCTGGCACTCATAGCCGAGCCCCGAGAGCGTCGCCGCCATCTCGGCCGAGACATAGTCGACGAGCGCCGGCATCGCGTCAGCCTCCTGGCTCGCCGTCGGGATCGCCACCCGGCGGCCGAGATCAGCGAGGAACAACCCGCCATCGAAATAGCTCTCGGCGCGCGCGATCGCGCCTTCGCGTGTTCCGCCCATGTTTCTTCCCCTGGAGGGCCATGATAGCACCCAGGGGAGGCTAAGAAAACCATCGGCTAACATGTTGCGATAATTGGTCTGCCTACGGATGAATGGGCTCCTGCGACCGAATTGCCGCTTGACGCGGAGCGCGGCCCCCTATTGTCTCATGCCCCGGTCACGTCACGAGAGGGGATCCCCAATGAGCTTCCACACCATCGAACAGGCGCCCGCGCGGCTCAACCGCAGCGAGCTCGCCGTCCCCGGCAGCCAGCCGCAGCTCTTTGAAAAGGCGGCGAAATCGGGAGCCGACGTGATCTTCCTCGACCTCGAGGACGCGGTCGCTCCCGATGACAAGGAGCAGGCGCGCAGGAACGTCATCAAGGCCATCAACGAGATCGACTGGGGCTCGAAATCGCTCTCGGTGCGCATCAACGGCCTCGACACACATTATATGTATCGCGATGTCGTCGACGTCCTGGAGCAGGCGGGCGACCGGCTCGACCTCATCATGATCCCCAAGGTCGGCACCGCGTCCGACGTCTATGCCATCGACATGCTGGTCACCCAGATCGAGACCGCGAAGGGCCGCAAAAAGAAGATCGGCTTCGAGCTCATCATCGAGACGGCGCTCGGCATGCAGAATGTCGAGGCGATCTCGGGCGCCAGCCGCCGCAATGAATCGCTGCATTTCGGCGTCGCCGACTATGCCGCCTCGACCCGCGCCCGCACCACCAATATCGGCGGCGCCAATCCGGATTATGCGGTCTTGACCGACAAGCTCGCCGACGGCTCGCGCGCCACCCATTGGGGCGACATGTGGCATTATGCGCTGGCGCGCATGGTGGTCGCGGCGCGCGCCAATGGCCTGCGTCCGGTCGATGGTCCCTTCGGCGATTTCTCCGATGCCGACGGCTACAAGGCGGCCGCCGGCCGCGCCGCGGCTTTGGGCTGCGAGGGCAAATGGGCCATCCATCCCTCGCAAGTGGCGCTCGCCAATGAAGGGATGGGGCCGAGTGCGAAGGATGTCGACCGCGCCAAGCGCATATTGGTGGCGATGGAAGAAGCGGCCAAGGCCGGCAAGGGCGCCGTCTCGCTCGACGGCCGCCTCATCGACTACGCCTCGATCCGCCAGGCCGAAGTGCTGGTCAAGAAGGCCGAGCAGATCGCGAGGGCTTGATCACAGCTTTATCCCATTCAGCTGGCAGGCGAGGTTGACGAGGCGCGGCACAAATTTTTGGCCGTAGCCTTGCGCCGAGCCGAGCACAAGAGTCTGGTGCACTGCTTCCGCCACAGGTGAGGCGAGCGGCATGGTCTCCGTCATGTTGGTGTAGTAGCGCACATCCTTGCGGGCATTGTCGATGGCGAATTTGGCGGCGCTGTCGTCATCGGCGAGCGGCACCTTGATGATGCGCTCGAACATCACCGATTTGGCGCCGCCCGCCATCACGATGTCGTTGAGCGCCTTCATGTCGACCTCGGCCTTGAGGCCGGCAGCGATCCCCTCGGCGACCACCGCCGCCGTGCCGATGGCGATGAAGTTGTTGATGAGCTTGAGCGTGTGGCCCGCACCTACCGGTCCTGCATGGATGATGGTGTCGGCGAAGCAGTCGAGAATGGGGCGGATGTCCTTCAGCACCTTCTCGTCGCCGCCCGTCATCAGGCCGAGCTTGCCCTCCTCGGCCTCCTTGGGGGTGCGCACCAAGGGCGTGTCGACGAAATGTCCGCCTTTCGCCTCGACGGCCTCGGCCAACTTTTTCGTCGATGCGGGCTCCGCAGTCGAGCAATCGGCGATGATGAGGCCGGGCTTCATGCCATCCAGCAGCCCATCCTTGCGGAACACCAGGTCCTCGACCTGCGGCGAGCCGGTGACGCAGAGAAAGACGACGTCCGCCGCTTCGGCGACGGCGCGCGGCGTCCTGGCCTCCTTGGCGCCCTTGCCGATGAGATCGTCGATCGGCGCGCGATTGCGGTGGGCGAGCACGGTAAGCTCATAGCCTTTGGTCACGATGTTCTTGCCGATGCCGTGGCCCATGAGGCCCGCGCCGATCAGTCCGACCTTCTTCTTCGTCATGACGCTGTTACTCCTATAGTCGTGGGGCTGGATGAATTGGGGAGGTAAGGATCATATCATGAGCGCTGCGCGCGGTCGCCACCGGCAATGGTGATGACGGCTATGATGATGACGCCGGTCATGATGAGGCGGATGCCGGCGCTGGCGCCGAAGATATTGAGCATGGTGTCGAGGAGATAGATGAAGAGGGCGGCTCCCCAGACTCCCGGCACATTGGCGCGGCCGCCGGCAACGGATGTGCCGCCGATGACGACGACGGCGATCGAGGCGAGCAGGAAGCCTTCGCCCATATTGAGGGCAGCACCGCCCGAGAAGCCGGAGAGGAGAATGCCGGTGAGGCCGGCAAGCAGGGCGCTCAGCACATAGGTGGCGAAGCGGGCGACATCGACATTAAGGCCGGCCAGCCACGCGGCGCGCGGGTTTTGTCCGATCGCCAGCACGGTGCGGCCATAGGTGGTGCGCTTGAGGATGACCGCGATGATCCCTGAAAGCGCCAGCACCAGGATCGCCGGCAGCGGCACGCCGAGGACATTGGCGGTGGCGAAATCGGCGAGCAGCGGCGGCGGCTTGATGCGGATGCCGCGGCCATAGGAGATCGCGGTCGACAGGATGAGGAAGCTTGAGGAGAGGGTGGCGATGATGGGCGGTATGCGCAGGATCCGGATCAGGCCGTAATTGAACAGGCCGACCAGGAAGCTCGTGCCCAGCGCCGCCAGGATGCCGATGAGGAGCCGCGCATTGTCAGTGTCCATGATCTTCATGGCGACGACGCCCGAAAGCGTGATCGTCGCCGGGATCGACAGATCGACATTGCCCGGGCCGGTGGTGATCACCATCATCTGGCCCAGGCCGATGATGATGGTGAAGGCGGCGAAGGAGAGCGCCGCGGTCAGGATCTGGCCGGCGCCCTGGCCCCCGGTGAAGATGACGGTCGCGAGCCACACCGCGATCATGGCGATGAAGGACCAGATCCAGGGCTGCGCGCGCAGCTTCGACCAGGCTTGCGTCATCGCCGTGCCTCGCCGGTATTGATGAGGGCTCGCAGGGCGAGGACGATGATCAGGATTGCGCCTTGCGCGCCGATCTGCCAGTCGGGCGAGATGCGCATGAAGATGAGGAAGGCGCCGGCGAGCGCCAGAGTGAGCGCGCCGAGCACGGCGCCAAAGGGCGAGACGCGGCCGCCGACGAATTCGCCGCCGCCCAGGATGACGCCGGCGATGGCATAGAGCGTATAGCGGTCGGCGATGTGGGCATCGGCCGAGGTGGTGAGGCCGATGAGCGAGAGGCCCGAGAGCACGCCGAAGAAGCCCGCCAGCGCATACATCGTCATCTTAGTCTTGAGCTCCGACCAGCCGGCCCGCGCCATGGCGCGCGGATTGCCGCCGGTGCCGCGCATGATCACGCCATAGGACGAGGTCATGAGGCCGATATGGACGAGAGCGGCGATGGCGAGGGCGGCGATGATCGGGAAGGGAATGAGCGGCACTTGCAGCGACATGATCGCCTTGAGCCAGTCCGGCGCCTTGCCGCCGGGCGAGGGCAGGATGAGGACGGCGATGCCGAGCCAGATGAAGGAAGCGCCGAGCGTCACCACGATCGAGGGCAGGTTGCGCAGATGGATGAGGGCGGCCATGGCGGCATAGGCGGCGATGCACAGGAGGAGCGCCAGGATGCCGAGAAGCGGCGTCTCATGGAGATAGGTGGCGCCGATGCAGCCGACCAGTCCGACAAAGGGACCGATCGAGAGATCGAGGTCGTTGACGGTGATGACGAACATCTGGGCGATGGTCGCGAGCGCGATCGGCACCGCATATTGCAGCATCAGATTGAGGCCGAAATAGCTCATCGCGCGCGGCTGCGCGTAGAATGTCGCGATGAGCACGATTGCCAGCGAGAGCACGGGGAGCAGCGCGCGCAGCAGCTTGCGGTTGGCGAGGAGGGCGGTCATTGTAGACCGCACCCATCGTTCCCCTTCTCCCGCGCGGCACGCGTGGGAGAAGGTGGCCGAAGGCCGGATGAGGGCTCTTTCGTGAGGCGAGCGCGAACTTCAAAAGCAATACACTTTGCAGGCAAAGAGCCCTCACCCGCCCTCCGGGCACCCTCTCCCATTGCTTCGCAACGGGCGAGGGGGAAAAAGAGAGAGGGCTCGCATGACCTCATCTAGGCGCTCTCGGCGAAGGAGGCATGGAGCACTTTGTCTTCGGTGAGCTCGTCGGGGCCGAGTTCGGCGACGATGGCGCCGTTGCGGAAGATATAGGCGCGGTCGCAATGGGTGAGCTCGTCGATCTCGGTCGTGTACCAGACGAAGCTGCGGCCCCGCTCCGCCTCTTGACGGATCATGTCATAGACTTCGAGCTTGGTGCCGACATCGACGCCGCGCATCGGATCGTCCATGAGGACGATGTCGGCCTTCGAACCAAGTGCCCGGGCGAACAGCGCCTTCTGCTGATTGCCGCCCGACAGCGTCAGGATGTTGTTGTTCATGTCAGGCGTGCGGATGCCGATACGCTCCTTCCAGTCGCGCGCCATTTCCGTTTCGCGCTCGGACGCGATGAGCGGTCCGCGCTTGAGAGCCTTAAGCGCGCTCACCGTCGTGTTCTCGCCGATGGACCAGAGATTGAAGATGCCGTCCGACTGCCGGTCGCCGGCGATGAAGGCGGCCTGGCCTCTGACTCTCGTCGCCTCGTCGCCCTTGCGGGCGCCGTCGAAAATCTGGATCAGCATGCGGGTCTGGCCATGGCCGGCAAGGCCCGCAAGGCCGACGATCTCACCCTTGTGGACCATGAGGCTCTCCGATCGCGCCGCCGTCCGCGGCGTCGCCTCGATGGCGCGCTCGGATGATATCTTCGCTTTGCGGCTGCTGATGGCGCGGCCGCTTTTTTCTTCCGCCGCCGTCCCCATGGCCTCGACCAGCGACCGGCGGGTGAAGGCCTCCGCTTGCCTCTCGGCCACCACCTTGCCGTCCTTCATGACGGCGATGCGGTCGCAATGATCGAGAACGTCGCCGAGCAGATGCGAGATGAGGATCGTGCTGACGCCACGCGCGACTTCCCGGCGCATGAAGGTCAGAAGCTGCTTCGCCGTCACCGCATCGAGCGAGGAGGTCGGCTCATCCAGCATGACGACCCGCAAGGGTTCGTCGGTCTCGGTGAAGGCGCGCGCGATCTCGGCCATTTGCCGCTGGCCGATATTGAGATCGCCCGCCTCCTGATCGACATCGATGCCGTGGCCGGGAAAGATCTCGTCGAGCTTGGCGCGAATGAGGTTTCTGGCCCTGGCCTTCCAGCCGACGCCTTTAAGCGAGCGGTGCACGATGCGGGCATTCTCGGCGATGGTGAGATTGGGGCAGAGCGAGAGCTCCTGGAACACGCAGCGTATGCCATGCGCGGAGGCGCCGGCCGCGCTGAAATGGGCGCTCACATCCTCGCCGGCGATAGCAAGACTGCCCTGATCCTGCTTGAGCGTGCCGGCGAGCACATGCATGAGCGTCGACTTGCCGGCGCCATTATGGCCCACGAGTCCGAGGCATTCGCCCTGCGCCAAAGCGAGATCGACGCCGGCCAACGCGCGGACGGCGCCGAAGCTCTTGACGATCCGGGAAAGTTCGACGGCGGAGTTGGGTATATCGGTCTCCATTTATACCCTCGCCCCCATCGGGGGAGAGGGAGGGACCCAATGCGAAGCATTGGGAGGGTGAGGGGGAACGGACGGCAGTTTCCTCTGCATCTTTGCAAAGAACTCCCCGCCGGTTCCCCCTCACCCTAACCCTCTCCCCCGCAGGGGGAGAGGGGATTGGCGCTTACTTACCGGCGACCACCTTCTCGGCGTCTTCCTTTGAATATTCGACATTGGCGACGCCGCCTTTTTCCGTGGTCTCGAGGCTCTTCTCGAGATCGGCCTGGTTGATCTGCAGGAAGGGCACGACCAGGTCCTTCGGCACTTCCTTGCCGTCGAGGATCATCTGCGCCACCCAGAAAGCGAGCGTCGACACGCCGGGCGCGATCGAGACCGACATGGTCTCATAGCCATTGGCGTCCTTCTGCTCCTTCCACCAGGCGAGCTCGTCCTGGCGGTTGCCCATGATGATGAGCGGTGTCGGCCGGCCGGCCGCCTTGAAGGCCTGCGCCGCGCCATAGCCGTCGCCGCCTTGCGTCACCACCGCCTTCACTTCCGGCAGCGACGGCAGTATGCCGGCCACCGCCTTCTGCGCCACTTCCTGGGCCCAGTCGCCATGGACGGAGCCGACGACCTTGAACTGGCTGTGCTTGGCCACACCCTCCTCGATGCCCTTGTGGATCTCGTCATCGACGAACACGCCGGCAAGGCCTCTGATCTCGAGCACATTGCCGCCGTCCTTCATCTTGTCGGCAAGATAGTCGAGCTGCACCGCGCCCATCTTCTTGAAATCGACGGCGATGCGCCAGGCGCAGGGCTCGGTCACGATGCCGTCGAAGGAGACGACGGTGATGCCGGCATCGCAAGCCTGCTTGACGACGCCGTTGAGCGCATCGGGCGAGGCGGCATTGAGGACGATCGCATTGTAGCCTTGCAGGATGAGGTTCTGGATCTGCGCCGCCTGCTCCGTCACCTGGTTCTCGGAAGTGGTGAAGGGATCGGCTGCCGCGACGACGCCGTCGGCAACCGCCTGTTTCGTCACCTTGTCCCAGCTCTTCAGCATCGATTGCCGCCAGGAATTGCCGGCATAGTTGTTGGACAGCGCGATCTTCTTGTCCTTGGTGTCGGCTTGAGCCGGCATCGCCATGCTGAGCGTGGCGAGGGCGGCAGCGCATAAAAGGGCAGTCTTTCTCATGTCAGGACTCCTCCCAGGGGTTGATGAACGGCAATTTTTTGATTGGTGGCCGTCGCCACACCCTAACATGTTAGCAAAGCTGCGCTCTCGCGCAATGCTCATTTGTCATACTTTTACGCTTCGGCGCTGGCGCGGCTTAGCGTCCTGGGCGGGTCTCGCCTTGCCGCCCTGGTCGATGGTGCGCTGCGTGCTTTCGAGCAGGCGGCGCACCGCGCGCCGGGCGGCATCGGGCTTCCTGGCCTTGATCGCATCGAGGATCGCCTCATGCAGCGGCAGCACCCTGACCCGGTTGCGCACATAACCGACGGTGCCCGAGAACAGGTTGGCGAGCAGCGATTCGATGACGCGTCCGAAAGGCGAGATGAATTCGTTGCCCGAGGCCTCGAGCACGGCGAGATGGAATTTGACATCCGCCACATTCCAGGCCTGCTCGTCATCGACCCCTTCCGACATGGCTTCATAGGCGGCGGCGATCTCGACGAGATGCGCTTGGCTGCGGTTCGTCGCCGCGAGCGCTGCCGCTTCGGGCTCGATCATGAAGCGGATCTGCTGCACGTCATGCGCGAAATTCTGGAAATCGACGGTCGCGCAATACCAGCCGAGCACGTCGCGATCGAGCAGGTTCCAGGCGGCGCGCGGCTCGACGCGCGAGCCGATCTTCGGCCGCGACTGGATCAGCCCCTTGGCCGAGAGCATCTTGACGGCTTCCCGCACCGCGGTGCGGCTCACCTTGTAGATCTGGCCGCATTCCGCCTCATTGGGCAGAAGCGCGCCCGGCTTGTAGTCGCCGCGCACGATGCGCTGGCCGAGGTCATGCGCCACTTTGTTATAGAGACTTTTGCGAAGCGAACCCTTATCCGGCTGCCTGCGTCGCGTCCCCGCCATGATCCCCATCCTGTCTGTCTTCGGAATTTGCCCATAACATAGAGCAGTTCAATCATCAGACAAATGACATTCTACGTGGTATTGAGGGCTTTGCCATGACCGAGCCCATCGCGATGATCGCCGTGGATTGGGGCACGACGAACCGTCGTGCCTGGGCTCTCGGCCGGGATGGTAAGGTGCTGGCCGAGCGCCAAGACGGCGAGGGGCTGCTTCAAGTCAAGCCGCAAGGCTTCGCCCGCTCCTTCGCCGATTTCGCCGCCCTCTGGCTCACACGGGGAGAGCGCCTGCCGGTGCTCATGTGCGGCATGGTCGGCAGCAAGCTCGGCTGGACGGAAGCGCCCTATATCGCAGCACCCGCCGATCTCTCAGGGTTGGCCCGTCACCTTCATCCCGTGCCTTTCGCGGGCGATGCCCGCATCGTCATCGTTCCGGGCGTCTCCGCAATCGACCGCGGCGTGCCCGATGTGATGCGGGGTGAGGAATGCCAGGTCCTCGCCGTCATGGCCCAGCGCCGATTGCGCGATGCGACGTTGCTGCTGCCCGGCACGCATTCGAAATGGGTTCAGGTCGCGGACGGCAAGCTCGTTTCCTTCCGCACATACATGACGGGCGAGCTCTATAACGCGCTGACTTCCTCGGGCACCCTGGCGCAGCTCATGGAAAAGGGCGAAGCGGATGGCGAGGCTTTCCTGCGCGGCCTGCGACAGGTCCGCGATGAAGGATCGGGCGCGCTCACGCATCTTCTCTTCGGCGTGCGTACCCTGGGCCTGTTCGACCTCATGCCGCGCGCGAGCCTTTCCACCTATCTGTCCGGCCTGCTGATCGGCGCCGAGATGACGGATGCGGTGGCCTGGTCGGGAGCGAAGCAGATGATCGCGGTCGGATCGCCGAAGCTGCTCGAGAATTATCGCCGTGCCGCGGATTTCTTCGGCCTCGCTTTCGAAGCGCATGACAACTCGGCACTTCTGCCCCCCGCCCTTCACATGATCGCGCGAGATTCAGGCCTCGTGGCATAGAACTCTTTCACCTGTGAGTTTCCTCACCGCGTCCGGCCTTCCATAGTGTTAGCTTCCGCGAGCAATTTCGGAATCTCGCGGAGGAGCAAGATGAGGCCCTCGACGACATTGCTGCTGATGCTCGTTATCCTGGTACGAGCCGCCATCGCAGACATTCCCGCTTCTGCGCGCGACCCATCAGGGCATCCCGTTTCCATCAATGCTGCCAAGCCGGTTTCCGTCGAGAGCGAGTCGCTGAAGACCGTTGCGTCCTGGCTCTCTGCTGAATTTGGACTGACTGTCGCCGAGCTGCCCCATATCGAATTTGTCGCCAGGGAGCGGATGATCGCCCTTCGCCATCGTGGCCTGCCGTCGGACCACATGAGCGAGGGGCGCGACATTCTTGCCGTTTATGACGACGACGCGCGGACGATCTATCTGCCGCAGGGCTGGACCGGGCAAACAGTGGCCGAAGCCTCCATCCTCGTGCACGAGATGGTTCATCACGCCCAGAATCTCGGAGGAATGAAAGCCGAATGTCCGCAGGCCCGGGAGAAGCTGGCCTATGAAGCGCAGCAGCGCTTGCTCAGGCGCTTCGGAACTGGCCTGGAAGAGGAATTCAGCATCGACGGTTTCACGCTTCTCGTCCTCACCAATTGCGGATTCTGAACGACCCTCACTTCATGAGATCGGCCATCGCATCGCGCGCGATGACGGCGCCCGGATATTGGATGACGCGACTCGCTAGCGCATGCGCCTTGCGGACGCTCTCGGGAATGGAGTCCCCTGTGAGCCTGGATGCGAGATAGGCGGCATTGAAGCTGTCGCCGGCGCCGGTCGTGTCGCGCGGCGCTGCGTCTCTTTGGAGATCGATCGTGCCGTCGCTCGTATGCACCGGACCGCCGCCGGTCTTGACCACGATTTCCTGTGCTCCCAGCGCGACAAGCTTTCCGGCCCAGGCCTGAGGCTCTTCCTGGCCGAAGATCTGATCGAGATCATCGGCCGAAGGCAGCACATGGGTCGAAGCCGCGATCGCCTGCCTCATCCAGGAAGCAGCGGTCCCGGAGTCGGGCCACAGCCGCGCGCGGTAATTCGTGTCGAAGGCAGCGACGCGGCCCAGCCCCTTGAGCTTCCGCATGAGGCCCAAGAGACGCTCACGCCCCTGATCGCTCAAGATGGCCAGCGTGATGCCGCTGCTATAGACCGCATCCGCCGTACTCAGCTTCCGGGCGAGATCGCCGTCCTCGAAGAGCTGGCGCGCCGGGGCTTCGCTGCGCCAATAGCTGAAGGAGCGCTCGCCCTTGGCATCGGTGTCGATGATATAGAGGCCGGGCCTTCGGTCCTTCACCCGAATGATGAGGCTCGTGTCGATGGCCTCGCTTTGGAAACCCTCGATCATCCAGTCGCTCAAGGCATCATCGCCGAGCCGGGTCACATATTGGACGCGCGCCTCCTCAGGTCTGAGCAGCCGGGCCAGATAGACGGCGGTGTTGAGCGTATCGCCGCCATAGCGCCGGTCATAGGAAAGGGGTCCTGCGGATGAGCGGGCGAGCTCGATCATCGGCTCGCCGATCGACGCGATGGTGAGGGGGCGGGTCATGAAGCCTTCTTAGAATACTTCTAATCTCTTGAACAACTTGGATTTTTTGCCGCAAGGCGGCGAAGCCGATTGACAGGACGGGGCTCCATCGAATAACTGACTAAATCACTCGGATTTTTTGGTTCGCAATGGTCCACCGATGAGCGCGCAATTCTGTCCCGCGAGCTGCCCGCTGAGGCTCCTCGATCGCAAGCCCGAAAGGCTGGTGGTCACGGGCCTGCGCTGCTGCATGGCCGGCTACAATTTCGGCGACATAGACTGCTGGGAGACCGCCTGGCGGAGCTATTGCATGGAGCTCGGCACCAGCGACGCGCGCCGCCTGATGGGCGAATTGCAATATTGGGTGCGCTGCCTCAGGGCCGAATGCACCAGGCCGCTCGATGTGTTCCCGCATGGTTGCGGCCATGTTTGCCGCGACGAATGCATGGCGCTGTCGCTGATCGCCGCCCTTCAGGACAATGATCTGGGCACGGCTCTCCTCGCGGCGCGCCATTTGAGCGGCCATGTCGAGGGCGAGCCGCCGCTTTCCTTGACCGTCGCCGGCCAAGGTTATGCCGATGCGCTGATCGGCGCCGGCCAGAAGCTCATGAGCGTTCCCGCATCCGTTGTTCTCTCCATCGCCGCTTTTGGCAGCGGGCCCTCGCCGGCTGAGGAGACAGTTCATTGAGCCAACCATGCATCAATCACTCAGAAGGGGACTTACCATCATGAAACGGCATCTGTTTGCGCTTGCCGCCGGCACGGCCCTGACACTGGCCTCGGTCATCTCGATCGCGCGCGGCGAAGACGTGACGGCGGGTGCCGTCCTCAAGCATTATGGCGATGTGGCGGAAGCCATGTATGGCGACGCTCAGGCTGCGGCGGGAGACCTCGGCAAGGCCATCGATGCCTTCATCGCCGATCCGAACGACAAGACGCTCGCTGCCGCGCGCGCGGCGTGGAAAGAGGCGCGCCCCTGGTATCAGCAGACCGAAGGCTATCGCTTCGGCAATGCCATTGTCGATGACTGGGAGGGCCGCGTGAATGCCTGGCCGCTCGATGAAGGCCTGATCGACTATACCGACAAGGCCTCCTATGGCGAGACCTCGGACGAGAATCCGCTCTATACCGCCAATGTCATCGCCAACACGTCGATCCGCATCGGCAATGACACGGTGGACGCGACCAAGATCGATGCCGATCTTCTGCGCAAGCTGCAGGAAGCGGGCGGCAATGAAGCCAATGTGGCGACGGGCTACCATGCCATCGAGTTCCTGCTCTGGGGCCAGGATCTGAACGGCACCAAGGCGGGCGCCGGCAATCGTCCGGCGAGCGATTTCGACACCAAGAACTGCACCAATGGCAATTGCGATCGCCGTGCCGCCTATCTGAAGGCGGCGAGCGATCTGCTGCAATCCGATCTGGCCGAAATGGTCGGAAACTGGAAGGCCGACGGTGCGGCGCGCAAGGAGCTTAAGGGCAAGGGCGATGAAGGCGGTCTCGCCACCATCCTCACCGGCATCGGCAGCCTGTCCTATGGCGAGCTCGCCGGCGAGCGCATGAAGCTCGGCCTCATCCTGCATGATCCCGAGGAGGAGCATGACTGCTTCTCCGACAATACGCATAATTCGCATTATTTCGACGAGGAAGGCATGATCTCGATCTATAGCGGCAAGCTCAAGCGCCGCGACGGATCGACCCTCGAAGGGCCAGGCATCGCCGCCCTCGCCACGGCCAAGGCGCCGGCCGAGGCCAAGAAGCTCGACGAGCTCATGAGCGATGCCGAGAAGAAACTGGGTGCGATCCGCGACCGGGCGGAAAGCGGCAAAGAGGCCTATGACCAGATGATCGGCCAGGGCAATGAGGAGGGCAATGCGCTGGTGCAGTCGGCGATCGATGCGCTGGTGGCTCAGACACGTGGGCTGGAGGCGATCGTCGCCGCCCTCAATCTCAAGATCACCGTCGAAGGCTCCGACAGTCTCGACAATCCTTCCGCCGTCCAGTGAGGTCGCCCATGCTCAGATACAAGCGACATGTCCAGTCCTTCACCGAGGCCGAGATCGCCGAGAAGCTCAAAGTGGCGGAAACGCTGCGCGAGGAAGGCAAGCGGGTCTATGAGATCGCCCGTGTTCTGGGTGTCACGGACACGACCTATTACAACTGGCTGAAGCGGGCCGAGAAGCCGATGCGCGAAGGTGACGAGTTGCGCCGGCTGCGCCGCGAGAATGCCCAGCTGAAGCGGGCGGTGAAGTCGCTGGCGAACCTCGCCGGAGCTGCCCAGAGTTGAGCCTATGATCGTTTGTCAGTGCAATGTCATCACTTCGCGCCACATCAAGGAGGCTGTCGGCCGCCTGATGGAGCTCGACGAGTTTCGCGTGGTGACGCCGGGCGAGGTCTTCCGTTGCTGCGGCCAGCGTCCGCAATGCGGCGGCTGCATGCCGCATCTGGTTAAGCATATGGAGGCGGCGGTTCTCGAAGTCCGAAGGCTGACTTGCCAAGAGCACCAATCTGCACCATCCTCCGAAAGCGAAGCAGAAGTTCTTCCCAGGGAAGGACTTCCCAACTCTCGGGAGAAGGCGGATGAAGGGTCACAAGAAGGTCATCGAGTATCTGAACAAGGGCCTGAGGAGCGAGCTCACGGCGGTGAGCCAATATTGGGTTCATTTCCGTCTGCTGGAGGATTGGGGCTTCTCGAAACTCGCCAAGAAGGAGAGGGAAGAATCGATCGAGGAGATGCATCACGCCGACAAGTTCATCGAGCGCATCGTCTTCCTCGAAGGTCACCCCAATCTGCAGACACTTGATCCCTTGATGATCGGACAGGACATCAAGGAAGTCCTGGAAAGCGATTTGAAGGCCGAATACGGCGCCCGTGATCTCTATAAGGAGGCCTATAAGGCGTGCCACGAACTCGGCGACTTCGTGTCCATGGAGCTCTTCAGGGAGCTTCTAGAGGATGAGGAAGGCCATATCAATTTCATCGAAAGCGAGCTCAGCCTTCTCGACAAGATCGGGCTCGAGAATTACGGCCAACTGCAGGCCGATCACGCCGACAAGAAGGAATAGGCCACCGAAATCTCCCTCCGCCGCGCGAAGCGCTGGGAGGGTGGACGCCCGACCTTGTTCCGCCGAAGCGAAGCAATCTTGCTCTGCCGAAACGAAACTTCGGCTTCGCGAAGGCGAGAGGGCGGACGGGTGGGGTTTCTCCGGCGGCACGTGTTCGGCGATTGACCCCAATTGCTTGCAAATATTTTTGCTTGCGAGACCTGTCTTGTTGAGAGACCCCACCCGTCGCGCGTTCCGCGCGCCACCCTCCCCGCCTTCGGCGGTGGAGGGAGGTTTTGTGCGAGCCGCGCAATGCTGACGCGCAGGGCCGCCATCGCTGGCCTGGGGGTAGGCCTCGTTGCTCCCGCTCTGCTGTCGCTGCCGCGACGGCCGGCGGCAAGACCATTGCTCACACCGCCCGTCGCCGGGGCGCCTGCACTTCACGACGTCACGCTTGAAGCCAAAGCAAGAAGCGTCAAGCTTCTGGGCAAGGACGGCCCTGAAAGCACGCTCTGGACCTATGGCGATGAACTCTTTCCAGTCCTCCGCCTGAAGCGCGGCGACCGCTTGCGCGCGACGCTGAAGAACAGTCTCGGCGAGCACACCTCCATTCACTGGCATGGCGTGCGCGTGCCCAATGACATGGACGGCGTCCAATATGTGACGCAGAAGCCGGTCGAGCCAGGCGAGAGTTTCACTTACGACTTCAGCCTTCCCGATACCGGCACCTTCTTTTTCCATCCGCATTGCAATGAAACGGGTCAGGTCGGCCATGGGCTCCTGGGCGTCGTGATCGTCGCGGGCGACGAGAGCGAAGCCTTCGACGATGAGGCGGTGATCATCGCCAAGGACTGGCGGCTTGCCGAGGATGGGTCGTTCCTGCCTTTCTCGACCGACAGCGGGGCGGCGCGCGCCGGCACTTTCGGCACGCTGCGCACCGTCAACGGGGTGAAACGCTTCGCGCGGAAGGTTCCGGCGGCGGCCGATATAAGGCTGCGCCTCCTCAATCTCGATGCGACGCGCATGATGGATGTGGGCGTCGAGGGGGCCGAGGCGCGGATCATCGCCATCGACGGCAATCCGGTCGAAGCGATGCCGCTCGATTCCTGGCGCATGGGTGCTGCGTCCCGTCTCGATCTGGTGCTGCGCACACCCAAGGCCGGGGGCAAGGTCCGTTTGCGGGATTATTTCCCGACCGAGATCTTCGACCTTGCGGAACTGGAGGCGGAAGGCCCCGACCGGCGCGCGGAACCTTTCGATCCCGCCCCCCTCTACGCGTCTCGAGTTCCCGAGCCCGATCTCGCGGGGGCCGAGACTCAGCCTTTCGTCTTTGGCGCCGCTTCCGATGCGATCGCAAGCTTCATCGACACGCTCGATCCTGATGATCCGCTATCCAAGGTCATTTTGGATGATTTGTGCACCGCCAGTCGTACATTCTGGGCGATCAACAAACGGTCCTGGCCCAATGATGGACATCGGAACCTGCCGCCGCCTCTGGCGCGGCTCAAATCGGGCAAGAGCTATCGTTTCACGCTGCAGAATGCGACCCCGCATCCGCATCCGATCCATCTCCATGGCCATACCTTCAAGGTGCTCGGCTCGTCGAAGCGGAAGCTCCCCGTCCATTATGCCGACACAGTCCTGGTTCTCCCTAAGGAACGCATCGAGATCGCCTTCGTTGCCGCCGCCGGGAAGTGGATGTTCCATTGCCACATATTGGAACATCTGGAGACCGGCATGATGGGATATTTCGCAAACGCATGACGGCGCTTCGCCATGTCCTGACAATCCTATTCTGCCTGGTCGCACCGGTTGCCATGGCGGAAGAGCTCGATTCGGCCGTCGGCAAGGCGCTGTTCGACCGCAAATGGGTGCAGGCGCCGGCTTCCACCAATGCCGCCGACGGGCTCGGCCCCTTGTTCAACGCCGTGTCCTGCGCGTCATGCCACAAGAACGGCAATGGCGCCCGCTTTTCCGCGATCGACGGTGTGCTCGGCGCCGCGGGCTTCGTCGTCAGGCTGGGCGATGCCAAAGGCGCGCCCGATCCCGTTCTCGGCCGCCAGCTCCAGGAACATGCTATTCCGGGCCTCACACCGGAAGCCCGCATCTCGCCCTATCTCGAGCCTGCGGGTGATGGCCTTACCCGCATGCTGGCCAAGGTCACATTTAATGAAAGAGCGTCGTCTCCAGGAATTGAGCAGGAGATCCGTGTCGCGCCCTCGCTTCTCGGACGCGGCATGATCGCCCGCGTGGCCCAGAGCGAGATCGTCAAGCTGGCCGATCCCGACGATCGCGATGGCGATGGCATATCGGGCCGCGCCCGTATCATCCAAACCAAGGAAGGCTCGAAGATCGGCCGCTTCGGCCTCAAGGCGACGGCCGCGAGCCTCACCGACCAGACGGCCGATGCGGCCATGCTCGATATGGGCCTGTCCTCACCCTTGCGGCCTTACCCTTACGGCGATTGTCCCGAGGCCGAGACGGCCTGCCGCGCCAATGCAACCGGCCGCAGTCCGGATTTTGACGGGGAGGAAATTTCTAAGGCGATGGTCGAGATGGTCGCGGACTATGTGGCGACCTTCCAACCCAAAAAGGTTAAGGCGGACCCGGAGGGCGAGAGCCTGCTCAGGGAGACGGGCTGCGTCTCCTGCCATGTGCCGGCCCTCAAGGCGACAACGGGTGAGACATTACCGGTCTTCACCGATCTCCTGCTGCATGATATGGGCAATGGGCTGGCTGGCGCCTTTCCCGATGGTTTCGCTGCGGCGAATGAATGGCGCACCGCCCCGCTGATCGATCTCGACGCGCAGAAGGGCAAGAGACGGTTCCTTCACGACGGACGCGCGGCGACGCTGGATGAAGCCATAAGGTGGCATGGTGGTGAAGCTGTGAAGGCGAAAGAACGCTATCTGGGATTGTCGGCCGAGGCCAAGGCCCGGCTCATCGACTATCTGGGGACGCTCTAGATGCCGATCGTGCGGCGGCTCGTCCTCTGCCTCGTCATGCTGGTCATGGCGGGGCCGGCGCGTGCTGCCGACGAAACGCTGAGCCGGCTCGTCGACCGCTTCATCATCCCGCATTATCAGGCTCTGTCGCTCACCGCCGATGCGCAGGAGAAGGCCTGGTCGGAGTTCTGCGCCAAGCCCGACGAAATGGGGTTCGAGACCCTGCAGCGCGCCTATCTCGCCACCGCCGACTCATGGTCGCAGATCGAGTTCCTGCGCTATGGACCGATCGGCGATGAGTTCCGCGCCGAGCGCCTGTCCTATTGGCCGGAGCGCAAGAATGCGACGGCGAAAGCCTTGACCCTGTTGCTCGAGAAAAGCGGCATCGAGGACCTGGCGCCCGAGACCTTCGTCAAGAACAGCGTCGCGGTGCAAGGCCTGCCGGCGCTCGAGCGTCTCCTTTTCGACGAGAAGGCGCAAGTGGAGATGCTGAACGGCCTACGCAAGGAGCGGCGCTGCGCCATAGGCCAGGCCATCGCCTGGAACATCGTGATGATCGCTCATGATGTGCGGCTCGGTTGGACCAATGATGTCGTCGAGGCCATCGCCAATCCCGACACGGCCAAGGAAGCGACCTCGCGCATCGCCACCGATTTCCTGTCTACCTTCGCCTATATGAGAGATTCGAAACTGCGCCCGGTGCTCGGCAAGAACGCGGCCGAGGCACGCCCGGCACTTGCCGAAGGCTGGCGCAGCAAGCGCTCGAAGCGCGCCCTCGCTCTCAATATCGAGACCGCGCTCGCCGTCGCGAAGCTCATCATGGCGGGCAAGGAGGGCGCTACGCCTTCGACCATCACGACGGCCGCGAGCTTCGCCGAAGCGCTGCCCGAGGATTTCGGTCCGGCGGTGAGTGACGTCAAGCAGCGCCAGCAATTCTATCTGCTGCTCGATGCGCTGGCGGCGGCGCGCGACAAGGCGCATGACGAGATACCGGCGGTGCTCGGCGTAACAGTGGGGTTCAACAGCCAGGATGGTGATTGACCGTCGCCAGATAGTGCAGGGCCTCGCCGCGGCTCTTGCGGCGAGCGTCCTTCCCGCACGAGCGCGCGCCAATGCGCCGGCGCTCTATATTTCCTGCCGCATGGATGCCGCGGGCAAGGCCTCGGCGGCGATGTTCTCCCTTGACGGCAAGGAATTGTTCTCGACCGTGCTGCCGGCGCGCGGCCATGATGCGACGATGCGGCCCTTATCGCCAGAGGTCGTGGTCTTCGCCAGACGGCCCGGCAACTGGTTCATCGTCGTCGATGCCAGGAAGGGCCTCGTCGTCGGCACAGTACTCTCCGCCAAGGATAGGCATTTCTATGGCCATGGGGTGTTCACGCTCGACGGCAAGCTGCTCTATGCCACCGAGAACGACACGGTGACCGGCAATGGCGTGCTCGGCATCTATGATGCGGGCGCCGATTACCGCCGCATCGGCGAGATCGCCTCGCGCGGCATCGGTCCGCATGACATTGCCTTCCTGCCCGACGGCAAGACGCTGGTCGTCGCCAATGGCGGCCTGCGCACGTCGCCCGAGACCGGGCGCGAGGTTCTCAACAAGGACGACATGAAGCCCAATGTCGCGCTGATCGATGCGGCGCATGATGCGACCCTTGCCGCCCTCGAGCTGGCGCCGCAGTTTCGCGCGCTCTCCATTCGCCACATGGCCATTGCCCAGGACCGCAGCATCGCCTTCGGCTGCCAGTATCAGGGCGATCCCAATGACCTGCCGCCGCTCGTGGGCTCCGTGAGCGCTTCGGGCAAGGTCGCGCTGTTCGACATGCCGGAAGTCGAGCTCTTGGGGATGGCCAATTATATCGGCTCCATGTCGCTCGATGCATCGGAAGAGATCGTCGCCGCGACGAGCCCGCAAGGCGGCAGCGTCGCTCTGTGGAATCGCCGCTCGGGCGAGTTCCTGACGCGCGAGCGGATGAACGATGTCTGCGGCGTCGCGGCACTGCCCGGGACCCGGGATTTCCTCCTGACCTCCGGCAATGACGGCGTGCGCAGCCTCATCGAGGGCAATGAAACGCTCAAGCGCATTTCGACGGACCGGCTGCAGAACTGGATCTGGGATAATCACCTGCTGGCGGTCTAGGTTTGGGACCGCGCTCTTTCCGCGATAAGACCATCTGGATAGTCGGGAGCCTGATGTGGAAACGATCAAACTGACTGACGCAAAGGCTCGTCTGAACCAGCTTGTCGATCGGGTCGAGGCTGGTGAAACGATTGGCATTACCCGGCGGGGCAAGTCCGTCGCGCTGCTTACCGCTGCGGTTAGGTCCCGCAAGCCAATCGACATGGCGATGCTCAAGGCCTTGACGACCTCGATGCCCCGCAGGCGCATGATGCCGCCGACCTGGTACGGTCGATACGGGACGGCGATCGCTATTGACGCTCTATGGAGGCGCGAAGACCGGAACCTACGCTTTTTCCCCTCTCCCGTTGCGAAGCAATGGGAGAGGTGCCCGAAGGGTGGGTGAGGGCCCTTTGCAGCAAGGAATACTCTTCGAGATCGGAGTACATTGCGCGATAAGAGCCCTCATCCGGCGCTGCGCGCCACCTTCTCCCATTGCTTCGCAACGGGAGAAGGGAAATGAAGAGGGTGGAGAGAACCGCTAATAAATATGCCCCTTCAGCGCCGCGAGCTTCACCGGGGCGCCGACCTCGAGGCCGGCGCGCTGCAGGCGGTGGGCGGGCATCTCGACCTCGATCGGCTTCTCGCCCGCCGTGACCTCGACATCGACGCGCGCCACCGGACCGACGATCGACAGGAAGCGCACCGTGCCGGCGCCGGCCGCATCCTTCACCAAGTCGATGTCATGCGGGCGCACGAAGACATGCTCGGCGCCGATGAACTTGGGCTTGACGGTGATGGCATCGAGATCGATGGCCGGATGCGACATCTTCCCGTCGGTCCAGGCGAGCGGGATGCGGTTGGCATTGCCGAGGAACTCGCAGACGAAGGGATTGGCCGGGTTCTCATAGATCTCGGAGGGCTTGCCGATCTGCTCGATGCGGCCATGGCTCATCACCACGATGCGGTCGGCGATCTCCATCGCCTCTTCCTGGTCGTGGGTGACGAAGATCGAGGTCATGCCGGTCTGCTCGTTGAGGCGCCGCAGCCAGCGCCGCAATTCCTTGCGCACCTTGGCGTCGAGCGCGCCGAAGGGCTCGTCGAGAAGGAGCACGATGGGCTCGATGGCGAGTGCCCGCGCCAGCGCCACGCGCTGGCGCTGGCCGCCCGAGAGCTCTGAAGGGTAGCGCTTGACCAGGCGCTCGATCTGCACGAGCTCGAGAAGCTCATGCACGCGCTTGGCGATATCGGCTTCGGACGGACGCTCGCGGCGCTTGCGCACGGTGAGGCCGAAGGCGACATTGTCGAACACCGTCATATGGCGGAAGAGCGCGTAGTGCTGAAACACAAAGCCGATGCCGCGCTCGCGCGCATCGACCCTGAGCACGCTCTTGCCCTCGATCCGGATGTCGCCGGCATCCGGCCATTCGAGCCCGGCGATGATGCGCAGCAGCGTCGTCTTGCCCGAGCCCGAAGGCCCGAGCAGCGCCAGGAGCTCGCCGCGATTGACCGACAGGCTGACGCTCTTCAGGGCGACGAAGCCGTCGAAGTCCTTGGTGATGTCGATGGCGTCGATGCTCATTAGTGGGCCTTTTTCCATTCCAGCAGGCTCTGCGCGGTGAGCGTCACGAAGGCGAGAAGCGCCAGAAGGGAAGCGACGGCAAAGGCGGCGGTGAAGTTGTATTCATTATAGAGGATTTCGACATGGAGCGGCATGGTGTTGGTCTTGCCGCGGATGTGCCCCGAGACGACCGAGACGGCGCCGAACTCGCCCATGGCGCGGGCATTGCAGAGCAGCACGCCGTAGAGCAGGCCCCATTTGATGTTGGGCAAGGTCACGCGCCAGAAGGTCTGGAGGCCTGAGGCGCCGAGCGACACCGCGGCTTCCTCGTCCTCGGTGCCTTGCTCCTGCATCAGGGGGATGAGCTCGCGCGCGACGAACGGGAAGGTCACGAACATGGTGGCGAGCACGATGCCGGGCAGCGCGAAGATGATCTTGAGGCCGGTGCCCTGGAGTGCCGGGCCGAACCAGCCTTGCAGGCCGAACAGGAGCACGAAGACGAGGCCGGCGATGACGGGCGATACCGAGAACGGGAGGTCGATGAGGGTCAGGAGGAAGCTCTTGCCCTTGAATTCATATTTGGCGATGGCCCAGGCGGCGATCACGCCGAAGACGAGATTGACGCTGACCGAGATCAGGGCGGTGATCAGGGTGAGCTTGATCGCTGACAACGTCACCGGATCGCTCAGGGACAGGAAATACTCATCCCAGCCCTTGGCGAGGGCCTGTGCGAAGACGGTGATGAGCGGCAGGCCGATGAGCATCGCCATGACCAGAAAAGCCAGGGCGATCAGCACGATCCTGACGGAAAGGGGGTCTCTGTTCATCTGCTTCAGCCGGTACCCTGACGTTTGCGGCCCCAGGCCTGTAGCACATTGATGAGGAAAAGCAGAGCGAGCGACGCGATGAGCATGGCGACCGCGATGGCGGTCGCCTGCTCATATTCGAATTCCTCGAGCTTGATGACGATGAGGAGCGGCGCGATCTCCGACACCATGGGCAAATTGCCGGCGATGAAGATGACCGAGCCATATTCGCCGACGGCGCGGGCGAAAGCGAGGGCGAAGCCGGTCAGAAGTGCCGGCAGGATGGCGGGCAGGATGATGCGCCGGAAGGTTGCGAGCTTGGTGGCGCCGAGGCAGGCGGCGGCCTCCTCGGTGGTCTGGTCGATATCGGCAAGCACCGGCTCGACGGTCCTGACCACGAAGGGAAGGCCGATGAAGATCAGCGCGACCAGGATGCCGAGCGGCGTGAAGGAGATCTTGAGGCCGATGAGGCCGAAGAGCCAGCCCATCGCCCCATTGGGGGCATAGAGCGTCGTCAGCGCGATGCCGGCAACGGCGGTCGGGAGCGCGAAAGGAATGTCCACCATGGCGCTCAAGCTGCGGCGCAGCGGGAAATCATAGCGCACCAGCACCCAGGCGATGAGAAGGCCCAGAACCAGATTGACCGCGGCGGCGATGAGCGACAAGCCGAAGCTGAGCTTGAGCGCCGCCAGCACCCGGGCGTTGAGGATGGTGTCGACAAAGCCGGAAAAGCCGAGCGTCGCCGCCTTGAGCACGAGACCGGCCAAGGGGATCAGCACGATCAGGCTGAGCCACATCAAGGTGAGGCCGAGCGTCAACCCGAAGCCCGGGATCACGCTCGGCTTGCGCCAACTGCTGGTAAAGGATGTCACTGCGGGATGAGACCTAGGGAGAAAAGACTTGTCACCCTCGCCCCGCAAGCGGAGCGCAGCGGAGCGAGGAAAGCGGGAAGCGTGAGGGACATGGACGAAGCCTCCTGCTCCTCCCGATGCGTCACGCCTCCCCCGCAGGACCAATCCTCACGAGGGAGGGCAATGTCAAGTCCGATCATGACCGGTATTCGCCTCAGTTGCTGGGCTTGTAGATCTGATCGAAGATACCACCGTCGGCGAAATGAGTCTCTTGCGCCTTCTTCCAGCCGCCGAACTCGTCATCGATATTGAAGAGCGCGATCTTCGGGAAGGCGTCCTTGTACTGCTCCTGGACCGCCGCATCGCGCGGACGGTAGGAATTCTTGGCGATGATCTCCTGCGCTTGCGGCGTGTAGAGGAAGTTGAGATAGGCTTCCGCCTGCTTGCGCGTGCCCTTGGCGTCGACGACCTTGTCGACGACCGTTACCGGCGGCTCGGCCAGGATGCTCTCGCTCGGCACGACGATCTCGAACTTGTCGTTGCCGAATTCCTTGAGCGCGAGGAAGGCCTCGTTCTCCCAGGCAAGCAGCACATCGCCGATGCCGCGCTCGACGAAGGTCACGGTCGAGCCGCGCGCACCCGTGTCGAGCACCGGCACGTTGCGGAAAAGATCGGCGACGAAATTGCGCGCCGCAGTCTCATCCTTGTTGCTCTTGTGGAGGGCATAGCCCCAGGCGGCGAGATAATTCCACCGGGCGCCGCCCGAGGTCTTGGGATTGGGCGTGATCACTTGCACACCCTGCTTGGTGAGATCGGACCAGTCCTTGATGCCCTTGGGGTTGCCCTTGCGGACGAGGAAGACGATGGTCGAGGTATAGGGCGAGCTGTTCTGGGCGAGCCGCTTCTGCCAGTCCTGGGCGATGAGCCCCTTCTTGGCGATGGCGTCGATGTCGTAAGCGAGCGCCAGTGTCACCACATCCGCCTCGAGCCCGTCGATGACGGCGCGCGCCTGCTTGCCGGATCCGCCATGCGACTGCTGGATGGTGATGGCTTCGCCGGTCTTGGTCTGCCATTCCTTGGCAAAGACCTCGTTCAGCTGCTGATACAGCTCGCGCGTCGGGTCATAGGAGACATTGAGAAGCTCGCTATCGGCAAGTGCTGTCGAGGTGAACAGCGCCGATACGGCGGCAAAAGCGAGAAAGGTGCGTCGAAACATGATCTTACTCCTTGAAGAGTTCAGTCAAAGCTTCGCCGGTCCCGGCGCCTGGAGATCGCCTTGAGCGGCAACGTATGGGTGGATGGGAAGGTTCCGAGGAGCTTGCCTGCTCCTCCTCTTTATTGGCGCGTGCGCTTTTTCATATGGCGCATGATCTTTTCGGAAAACCGGTGGCCACTTTTCCGGATCATGCGCTAGCGACAGCTCCCCGTCGGGAACAGCGTGTCGCGCGGGGCTTCCGGATCGTCCATGAGACGGTCGTAGAGAAGCTCGAAACTGCTCGCCTTGCCGAAATCTTCAGGCTTCACCGGAAGGGGATCCGGCGCTGCTTCGCCGCCGGAGACCGGATGCCGCCAGAACGGCAGGATAGATTTGAGAGAGGCCATCGGATTTCTCCTCAGGGACACAATACGATAATTTCTACTGATTTTATCGAGTTAGTCAAGCAACAATCCGCTAACCAGTTTTATCTGGCTAATTCAGTCGCTTAGAATGACGTTAATGACTCAAGCCATTTGCCTGGTGACAGGCAAAGTGTCGAGATCGATGGCACGGCCGGCAGCGGCGTCGGCAATCGTGGTGCGCTCCAGCACTTCCCGCGTCGGCTCGATGACGCGGGCAAAGACCTTGCGGATCTCGCAAGTATGCTCGTCCTTGCAATCCTCGCAGCGCGCGTAGGCGATGATGCTGAGGCAGGGCAAGGGAGCGATCGGCCCGTCGATGGTGCGCAGCACCTGGGCGAAGGTGATCTGGGATGCGGGCTTGAGCAGCGCATAGCCGCCGCGATTGCCGCGCCTACTCTGCACCATGCCCTGGTTCTTCAGCCTGAGGAGGATCTGCTCCAGGAACTTCTTCGGGATCTTCTCGGCGGTCGCGATGTCGGAGGTCTGGGCAGCACTTCCTGGCTTGATGCGGGCGAGCGCGATAAGGGCGCGCAGCGCATATTTGGCTTGGCGTGAGATCATGCTCCAGTCCTAGAGCATATCCGGCCCAAGTTGAAGACTTTGGCGATGAGGGATTGCTTGGTGCCCTAAAGGGCTGGGCGCGTGCCGGTCTTGCTCTCACGCTGCTCGCGGGCAAAGGATTCCGGTCCTCTAGCCGCCAGCGCCTCAGCCAGGAATATAGAGAGCATGGGAGCCTCGACCGGCTTCGACAAGAGCGGAATATGAGCGAAGCGCGGTACGACGCGCTCGGGGCCATAGCCGGTGGTGAAGATGAACGGGATTTGGCGATGCGAGAGAATGTCCGCAACCGGGAAGACAAGCTCACCGGCGAGATTGATGTCGAGTATCGCGCCGGTGAACTGCTCGCCGTCGATCGCCTGGCAGGCCTGCGCCACCGTGGCATAGGGACCGGCGACGGCATAGCCAAGGCTTACGATGAGCTCCTCGATCATCAAGGCGACGAGGGGCTCGTCCTCGACCAGCAGGATGGTCGCTCCGGCGGCCCGCCCTTCGGCGCCGCCTTGCGCTTTTCCAACTGCCTGATCGGCTGCCTCCGGGACTTCAAGGACGCAGTGCAGCCCGTCGCTATTCCATTGGAAATGGGCGCGTCCGCCGAGTTGCGCCTTGATGCTCAGATCGATCACCTTCGTGCCAAAACCTTGACTTGTCGGGGGGCGGAGGTCGGGCACGCCGCTTTCGCGCCATGAGATGGTCAGCGGATCGGCTCGCCACGACAGAGCCAGCTTGCCGGTCTTCGCGGCGAAGGCGCCATATTTGGCGGCATTGGTCGCAAGCTCGTGCAGTGCCAGCGCAATGGCCTGCGCGCTGCCGGGCCTCAGCACGATGTCCGGCCCGTTGACGATATAAAGGGGCTCGCCCGATCCGCGATAGGGAGCAAGCTCGTCCTCGACAATGGTCTTCAGGCTGGCGCCTTGCCATCGCGAGTCCGACAGCAAGGCATGGGCGCGGGCCAGCGCGTTGATGCGCCCCTCGATCGCCGTGACATATTGGTCAATCGTTTCGGCTTGCGTAAGCCTGACGATGGCCTGCGCCACCGCCAGAGCGTTCTTGGCGCGGTGATCGACCTCGCGCGCCAGCACGGTCTGGTGGTCGTTCGCCAGCCGCAGTTCCTCGGTCCGCTCCGCGACGCGCCTCTCCAGATCGCTGTTCAAGGCCTCGAGCTCTCTCGTCTTGCGATGTAGCTCCACGAAGACCTTGACCTTGGCCCGCAGGATTTCCGCGACCACGGGTGCCGAGACATAATCGACCGCACCCATCTGGTAGCCGCGGACATAATCCGCCTCGTTCAAATGGACCGCCGACACGAAGATGATCGCCGTATCCTTGTAACGGGGATGCTCGCGGATCATCTGGGCGAGATCGAAACCGTTGAGCTCCGGCATGCTGACATCCATCAGAATGACGGCGACGTCGATGCGCAGCAGGCACTCCAGCGCCTCGCGGGCAGATGAGGCCTTGATGAGAGTCTCGCCGAGTTCCTCCAGGACGACCTCATAGGTCAGGAGCTTGCCCGGCTGGTCGTCGACCAGAAGGATGTTCACTTTATCGGTGGCGTCCATCATCGGTGCCGTCCATCGTCTGGCCACGGTCAGCGATGCAGCCATACACGCAGCGCTGCAATGAGTTGATCGGTATCCACGGGTTTCGCCAGATAATCCGACGCGCCCGCCTCGAGACATTTTTCGCGATCGCCCTTCATGGCCTTCGCGGTCAGGGCGATGATCGGCAACCGTCTCAGATCTGGCTGATCCCGGATGGTCTCGATGACCTCGTAGCCGTCCATCTCCGGCATCATGATGTCAATGAGGATGATGGCGAGATCGGGAGTGTCCTCGACGATCCTGAGGGCGTCGCGGCCATTGCCGGCGGTGAGCACCTTCATGCCGCTGCGCTCGAGCACGCTGCTGAGCGCGAAGATGTTGCGCGCGTCGTCGTCGACGACGAGAACCGTGCGCCCGACGAGATCCTCGTTCGAATCATGCAGGCGGTAGATCATGTCGCGCTGGCGCGGCGGCAGGTCGCCGACCACGCGATGCATGAACAATGAGGTTTCGTCGAACAGGCGCTCGGGCGATTCGACGCCCTTCACCACGATGCTGCGGGCCATGGACTTGAGCTTGTCTTCTTCCTCCGGCGAAAGCGGGCGGCCGGTAAAGACGACGACGGGCAGATCGGACAGGTTTTCCTCAGCAGCCACATGTTCGAGGACGTCGAAGCCCGACATGTCGGGAAGCTTGAGGTCGAGGACCATGCAATCCCAGGGCTCCTGCGCAAGCTTGTCCAGGGCGGCGGAACCCGTGGCAGCGGTTGCGACTTCGATGTCGTCGTGCTGGAGCAGGGTTGCTATGCTCAGTTGCTCCGCCGGATTGTCCTCGACGATGAGAAGACGCTTCTGCCGCGCCGCCGCACAGTGCTGCAACCTTGCCAGCGCCATCTCGAGATCGGTGCTCGAAGCGGGCTTGGCGAGGAAGGAGAATGCGCCCTTGGCCAAGCCATGCTGGCGATCCTCATCGAGACTCACGATCTGGACGGGGATATGCCGGGTGAGCGGATTCTTCTTCAGGTGGCTCAGGACTCCCCAGCCCAGCATGTCGGGCAGGAATATGTCGAGGGTTATCGCGGTCGGCTGATATTGCGAGGCGAGCTCGATCGCTTCCGCACCCGTTGCGGCGAGGATCGCCTTGAAGCCGCGCTTGCGCGCGACATCCATGACGATGCCGGCATAGCCCGGATCATCCTCGACCACGAGCAGGATATTGTCGCCCGGCTTGAGCAGCAGGCGGTCATCGAGCAGCGGCGCGACGGTCCTGGCGGAGAACGCGCCCGGCTTGGCATGTGCCATATCCATATCGGCCTTCGCCAGGGTCATCGGCGTGCCCGAGAATCGCTGGGTGAGATAAAGAGTGAAAGTGCTGCCGGTGCCGATGATGCTGTGAACCTGGATCTCGCCGCCGAGCAAGGTGGCGAGCTCGCGGCTGATGGCGAGGCCCAGGCCCGTGCCGCCATATCTCCGGCTGGTGCTCGCATCGGCCTGCTGGAAGGCTTCGAAGATCAGCTTCTGCTTGTCGGAAGGGATGCCGATGCCGGTATCCGACACTTCGAAGCCGATGACGCTCGATGCCTCGCCCAAGACCCGGTTTTCAGGGTTCCAGCCGCCCTTGGCGGCGAAGGCGCGCAAGGTCACGCCGCCGCGCTCGGTGAACTTGAAGGCGTTGGAGAGCAGATTCTTCAGGATCTGCTGCAGGCGCTTGGAATCGGTGAAGAGCGTGCCTTCGATGCCCGGATCGACCGTGATCTTGAAGGACAGTTGCCGCGAATCGGCCTCATGCCGGAATGGGCGGCCCACCACCTCGACGATCTTGTCGACGAACAGCTCTTCCGCCTCGACAGTGACCGTTCCCGACTCGATCTTCGACAGGTCGAGGATGTCGTTGATGAGATTCTGCAGGTCGCTGCCGGCGCCGCGAATGGTGCGGGCGAATTCGACCTGCTTCGGCGTCAGATTGCCGTCGGGATTCTCGCTCATCTGCTGGGCCAGGATGAGAATGCTGTTGAGCGGCGTGCGCAGCTCATGCGACATGTTGGCGAGGAACTCAGACTTGTATTTCGAGGTCAAGGCGAGCTCGGTCGCCTTGTCTTCCAGGGCGCGCCGCGCCTGCTCGATTTCCTGGTTCTTCTTTTCCACATCGACATTGCGCTCGGCCAGTTGCTGGGCCTTCATGCCGAGCTGCTCATTGGTCTGCTGCAGCTCCTTCTGCTGCGTCTGGAGCTCGCTGGCGAGCTGCTGCGACTGCTTGAGCAAGCCTTCGGTCTGCATCGTCGCCTCGATGCTGTTGAGCACGATGCCGATGCTGTCGGTCAGCGTTTCGAGGAAGGCCCGTTGCAGGGCGGTGAATTTGCTGAGCGAGGCAAGCTCGATCACCGCCTTGACCCGGTTCTCGAAAAGAATGGGAAGCACCATCACATTGCGCGGCGTCGCCTTGAATACGGCGGAGCCGATGGGCATGGAGTCGGACGGAAGCTTCTTGACGAGAATGGGCCGCTTGTCCGCCGCGCACTGGCCGATCAAGCCCTTGCCGACCGGTACATAGTCGGGATGGCCTTCGCCGATATTGTCGGCATAGACGGCGAGCAGCCTGAGCTGCGGCGTTTCGGTCTCCTGCATCTGGTAGAGAGCGCCCATCTGCGCATGGACGAGCGGCGCCAGTTCGGAAAGCAGAAGCCGGCCCACGGTGGCGAGATCGCGCTGGCCCTGCAGCATGTTGGTGAAACTGGCGAGATTGGTCTTCAGCCAGTCCTGTTCGGTGTTGCGATCGGTAGTGAGCCTGAGGTTGCCGATCATGGTGTTTATGTTGTCCTTGAGCTCGGCCACTTCGCCGCGCGCCTCGACCTGGATGGAGCGCGTGAGATCGCCCTTGGTCACGGCGGTCGCGACCTCGGCAATGGCGCGGACCTGGGTGGTGAGATTGGCGGCGAGCAGGTTCACGTTGCCGGTGAGATCCTTCCAGGTGCCGGCCGCGCCCGGCACATTGGCTTGGCCGCCGAGGCGCCCGTCGACACCGACCTCGCGGGCGACGCTCGTCACCTGATCGGCGAAGATGGCAAGGGTCGCCGTCATGTTGTTGATGGTCTCGGCGAGCGCCGCGACCTCGCCTTTCGACTTCACCGTGAGATTCTGGCCGAGATCGCCGTCGGCGACCGCAGTCACGACTTTGACGATGCCGCGCACCTGCTCGGTGAGGTTGGCCGCCATGAGATTGACGGTGTCGGTCAAATCTTTCCAGGTGCCGCCGACGCCCGGAACGGTCGCCTGACCGCCGAGCTTTCCTTCAGTGCCGACCTCGCGCGCCACGCGCGTCACCTCCGAGGCGAAGGCGTTGAGCTGGTCGACCATGGTGTTGATCGTGTTCTTGAGCTCGAGGATCTCGCCCTGCACCGGCACGGTGATCTTGCGCGACAGGTCGCCGCGGGCGACGGCGGTCGTAACCTCGGCGATATTGCGCACCTGGGTGGTGAGATTGGCGGCGAGCAGGTTGACGTTGTCGGTCAGGTCCTTCCAGGTGCCGGCGACGCCCGGCACCTGCGCCTGGCCGCCGAGCTTCCCATCAGTGCCGACCTCGCGCGCCACGCGCGTGACTTCGGCAGCGAAAGAGCGGAGCTGCTCCACCATCGTGTTGAGCGTCTCCTTGAGCAGGAGAATCTCGCCGCGCACGTCGACCGTGATCTTCTTCGACAGGTCGCCGCCGGCGATGGCGGTCGCGACCTCGGCGATGTTACGCACCTGGGCGGTGAGGTTGCTCGCCATGGAGTTCACGCTGTCAGTCAAGTCCTTCCAGGTGCCGGCGACGCCCGGCACGGCCGCCTGACCGCCGAGCTTGCCATCGGTGCCGACCTCGCGCGCCACGCGCGTCACTTCCGAGGCGAAGCCATTGAGCTGATCCACCATCGTGTTGATGGTGTTCTTGAGCTCGAGGATCTCGCCTTTGACATCGACGGCGATCTTGCGCGACAGGTCGCCGCGCGCCACGGCGGTCGTCACCTCGGCGATGTTGCGCACCTGGGCGGTGAGGTTGCTCGCCATGGAATTGACGGAGTCGGTGAGATCCTTCCAGGTGCCGGCGACACCCGGCACCATCGCCTGGCCGCCGAGCTTGCCGTCGGTGCCGACCTCGCGCGCCACGCGTGTCACCTCGCCGGCAAAGGCATTCAACTGATCGACCATGGTATTGATCGTTTCCTTCAGCTGAAGGATCTCGCCGCTCACATTGACGGTGATCTTCTTCGACAGGTTGCCGCCGGCAATGGCGGTCGAGACCTCGGCGATGTTGCGCACCTGGGCGGTGAGGTTGCTCGCCATGAAGTTGACATTGTCGGTCAGGTCCTTCCAGGTGCCGGCGACACCCGGTACCTGCGCCTGGCCGCCGAGCTTGCCCTCGGTGCCGACCTCGCGCGCCACGCGCGTCACTTCCGAGGCGAAGGCGTTGAGCTGGTCGACCATCGTGTTGATGGTGTCCTTGAGCTCGAGGATCTCGCCCCTGACATCGACGGTGATCTTGCGGGAGAGATCGCCGCGCGCGACGGCGGTGGTGACTTGCGCGATATTGCGAACCTGATCGGTGAGATTGCCGCACATGGCATTGACCGAGTCGGTCAGGTCCTTCCAGGTGCCGGCGACGCCCGGCACCATCGCCTGGCCGCCGAGCTTACCGTCGGTGCCGACCTCGCGCGCCACGCGCGTCACTTCGGAAGCGAAGGAGCGCAGCTGGTCGACCATGGTATTGATCGCTTCCTTGAGCTGAAGGATTTCGCCCCTGACATCGACGGTGATCTTCTTCGACAGGTCGCCGCTGGCGACCGCAATGGTCACGTCGGAGATATTGCGGACCTGGGCCGTCAGATTGTCGGCCATCTGGTTGACGCTCTCCGTCAGCTCCTTCCACACGCCGGTGACTTCCGGCACTTGCGCCTGTCCGCCGAGCTTGCCTTCGGTGCCCACTTCACGCGCCACCCGCGTCACTTCCGATGTGAACACGGCGAGCTGCTTGATCATCGTGTTGACCATCGAGGCTGATCGCAGGAACTCGCCTTTCAGGGGCCGCCCGTCGACATCGAGCCTGACGGTGTGCAAGAGATTGCCCTGGGCCACGGCGGCGACGGCGCGGGTGACCTCGGCGGTCGGCCACAAGAGGTCGTCGATCAAACTGTTGACCGAGGCTTCCATCTCGCCCCAGGCGCCATGCGAAAGTCCAAAATTCACGCGCTGGCGCGTCCGGCCTTCCTTGCCCACGACCGTGCCGACCTTCTCCAATTGCTGGGCGATGCTCTGGTTGGTGGCGCAGATATCATTGAAGGTTTCGGCGATGCGCCCGCCGATCCCCGAACTATGCGCCGGCAGCCGGACGGAGAAATTTCCGCTGCGCATTTCGAGGAGGGCATTGAGGAGGCTGTTGAGATCAGGAGAAGCTGCTTCGGGAGGGGGCTCGATCGATGCCGAAATGCCGCGTGAGAGCCTTGGCCTGCGCTTGACCGGCCGCTCCGTCCCTGCGTCCTGCATATTGTTCTCCCTACCGATTCGCCGTCGTGCTGCAACGCAGCAAAAGCACGTCATACCGAGGCGCAGCTTGCCTAACGCAACGGTCGCGTAAAGGTTCCGAAAGGGCAGCTAGCTAAAAAGGTGACATTCGACGCGGGCGCCTCCGGCGCTGCCGATCGCGGGCGGCGGGGTCGTGCGGCAGATATCGAGCACCTTGGGGCAGCGCGGATGGAAGCGGCAGCCTTCCGGCACCGCTTCGGGCGAGGGCGGATCGCCCTTGAGCACGATGCGCCCGCCGGCTCGGGCGCCGGGCACCGCCGAGACCAGCGCCTCCGTATAGGGATGGCGCGGCTGTCTCAGGACCTGCGTCGCCGTTCCCTCTTCGACGATGCGGCCGAGATACATGACCAGCACCCGGTCGCTCACATGCTCGACCACCGAGAGATCGTGCGAGATGAAGATATAGGAGAGATTGAGCCTCGCCTTGAGGTCGATCAGCAGATTGAGGATCTGCGACTGGATGGAGACATCGAGCGCCGATACCGGCTCGTCGAGGATGAGAAGCTTGGGCTCGAGCGCGATGGCGCGCGCGATGCCGATGCGCTGGCGCTGGCCGCCTGAGAATTCATGCGGATAGCGCTGGAGGGCGGAGCGGTCGAGACCCACCATGAGCAGCAGGTCCTCCACCTTGCGCCGCTTTTCCGCAGCCGTGCCGAGGCCGTGGATATCGAGCGGCTCGGCGATGATCTGCCCGATCGTCATGCGCGGATCGAGCGAGGCGTAAGGGTCCTGGAACACGATCTGCATGTCGCGCCGGAGACGGCGCAGCCGCGAGGGCTTGAGCGCCATGACGTCTTCGCCGTCGAAACCGATGCGCCCGGATGTCGGCTCGATGAGGCGCAGGATCAGCCTCGCCAAAGTGGATTTGCCGCAACCCGATTCACCGACGATGCCCAGGGTCTCGCCGCGCTTGAGGGTGAGGCTGACGCCGTCGACGGCACGAGCGATCCCGTGGCCGTCGCGCGACTTGTAGTGCTTGACGAGATCATCGGCGATGAGCAGCGGGCCGGTCGCGACGCTGCGGGTGAATTGCGGACGGGTCATGGCACCGGGTTCCAGCAGGCGGCGAGATGGGCATCGCCGAGAAGCGGCGGCACATCCTCTCGGCAGCGCGGCAGCGCCCGGGGGCAACGGTCGGCGAAACTGCAGCCTCGACCCCTTTTGCCGGGCGGCGGCACCGTGCCCGCAATGGTGGGAAGGATCTGGCCGCGCCGGGCCTTGCGCGGCGAGGCGGCGAGAAGCCCCGCCGTATAGGGATGACGCGGCTTGGCGAAGAGCGAGGGCGCGGGAGCCTTCTCGGCGATGCGGCCGGCATACATCACCACGACCTCCTGGCACATTTCCTCGACCACGCCCAGATCATGGGTGATGAGCAGCACCGCGATATCGAGCTCGCGCTGCAGCTTCTTCATCAATTCGAGGATCTGCGCCTGGATCGTGACGTCGAGCGCCGTGGTCGGCTCATCGGCGATCAGGAGCTTGGGCTCGCAGATCAGCGCCATGGCGATCATCACGCGCTGCCTGAGGCCCCCCGACAATTCATGCGGATATTGCGTGAAGCGCTTCTCCGGCCGTCCGATGCCCACTTGGCTCAGCATGTCGAGCACCTTGGGACGCGCCTCGGCCGATCTGGCGCCGCGATGCAGCAGCAGGGCTTCGGCGATCTGGCCGCCGATCGTCATGGTCGGATTGAGGCTCGTCATCGGCTCCTGGAAGATCATGGCGATGTCATTGCCCCTGATCTTGCGCATATGCGCCTCGCTCGCGGTGGCGAGGTCTATCCCGTTGAAGCCGATGCGTCCGGCTTCGATGCGCGAAGGCGGTGAGGGCAACAAGCGCATGATGGTCTGCGCGGTGACGCTCTTGCCGCAGCCCGATTCGCCGACGAGGCCCAGAGTCTCGCCGCCCTTGACGGCGAAGGAGACGTCCTCGACGACGCGAATGGGCCCCTCTTCCGTCGCAAAGCCGATGGAGAGGCCTTCGACGGAGAGGAGAGCAGTCTTTCTATCAGTGTGCATTTTCTTGACGCGAACCGGCGTCCACTTCACTTGAAAATGCTCGCCTCATTCAAACACGACGCGCGGAAAATAGAACGAGACGACCCAGTTCGGCATGTCGACGATCTCGCTGATCCTGAGGTCGCCGGCGACCGAGCACAGCATATAGGCCTCGACCGCGCTCATCTTGTGGCGCTTGCTCAAGAGATCGACCATGCCCATGACCGCCTGACGCGCCGCTTCGAAAAGATCGGGACCGATGCCGGTCGTCGCCTCATAGCCTTTGCTGTCGAAATGCCGGGCTACGGGACCGCGCGTGGTGAAGCGCGGGAAAGCGAGGTTGGCGCCCTTGATCAGGTCGAACCTGGCCACGACCGAGCAGGGGCTTTCGATCGCGGTGCCGCACACTTCGCCGTCGCCCTGCGTCGCATGGGTGTCGCCGACGCTGAACAGCCCGCCTTTCACCTCGACCGGGAGATAGAGCTCGGTCCCGGCCGACAGATCGCGGATGTCCATGTTGCCACCGACGCGGCGCGGCGGCACGATCGAATGGAGGCCGGGCTCGGCCGGAGCGAGCCCGATCGTGCCGCAGAAGGGTTTGAGCGGCACCCGCCCGCCCGGCCCATACATCGCGGGCTGATGCGTCGAGGGATCGTATTTCCAGATATGGAGTGCGGGATCCTTGAACTGGTCGGCGAGGAGCCCGAAGCCCGGGATATTGGCCGTCCAGCCCCAGCCCGAAGGCACGAAGGAGAGGAGTGTCACCTTGATGGCGTCGCCGGGCTCGGCGCCGTCGATATAAACCGGCCCTGCCACCGGATTGACCTTGGCGAAATCGAGCTTCGCGATGTCGGCGAGCGTCGATTCGGGCGTGATCTGGCCGCCCGAGGAATCGAGCGGATGGAATTCGATCGTCGCGCCTGGGGCGATCGTCACCTCCGGTTTGTTGGTGTTGGACCAGCCAAAATGGCACTGATGCTGATGGATCGTGTGATTGTGTTTCATGATGTTCGGCCCCGCCCGCAAGGGGCGGGGCCACGTCCCCGTGATTACTGCGCGTCTTTCGCGAAGATGTAGTCGTAGTTGACCGGAATATGGATCGGGTCGGTGAACAGGGACGGATCGCCGCCGAGCCGCGCCGAATGATAGGTGAAGCGCTTCTCGTTGAAGACCGGCGCCCAGGGAGCGTCCTTGAGCACTTCATCGAAGACGCCTTTCCATTCGCCGATGCGCTTCTCGCCTTCGTCCGCCTTCACCATGCCGTCGGCATTCTGGGCGCGCGCATCGAGTTCCTTGTTGCAGTATTTCGACCAGTTCCAGCCGCCTTCGACGGCGCCGGCGCAGCCCAATATGCCGTAGTAGAAATTGGCGGGATCGGGGAAGTCGGCGATCCAGGCCATGCCGCCCGACCAGATCATCGGCGCCTTGCCGGAGCCGCCGGCGGCGATGACTTCGGCTTGCGCCAGCGAGCGGATATCGGCCTTGACGCCGATGGCGGCGAGGTCCTGCTGGATCGCTTGCGCGATGCGCGGATTGGGATCGACATTCATCGCATAGAGCTCGGTCGTGAAGCCGTCAGGCTGGCCCGCCTCGGCAAGGAGCTTCTTGGCCGCGTCCGGATCATAGGCATAGCCCTTGTTGTCGGTATTGTAGCCCGGCATGGCGGGGGGCAGCGCCTGAACCGCCGGCACCGCACGGTTGTTGATGAGCCTGACGATGCGGTCCTTGTTGATCGCCATGTTGACCGCTTGCCTGACCTTCAGATTGTCGAAAGGCGGCTGCGTGACATTCATCGTCACATAGCCGGTCTGCAGCTGATCGCCGATGGCGACGAGGTCCTTGTTGGCGGGATCGGCCATGATCTCGGCGAACTGGGCGGGCGGAATGCCGTCGCCGACGATATCGATCTCGCCGTTCTTGAGCCTGAGCACCGCGACCGTCGGGTCCTGGCCGAACTCGAAGGTGAGCTTGTCGAGATAGGGCACCCCTTGGCGGAAATAGTCCTTGTTGCGCTCGAGCGCGATGCGCTGGCCCGGCACCCATTCGACGAATTTGAAGGCGCCGGTGCCGACCGGCTTCTTGCCCCAGTCGGCGCCCGCCTTCTCGACTTCCTCCTTGGGCACGACATAGGCGAAGTTGATCGCCATCAGATGCAGGAAGGTGGCGTCCGGCCGCGTCAGCGTGAAGGAGATGGTCTTGTCGTCGACGATGCGGATGCCGGTGAGCTCGGTGGCCTTGCCGCCGGCCAGCGCATCATAGCCCTCGATGGCGCTGAAATACCCGCCGCCCGGGCTCTGCGTCTTGGGATCGACGGCGCGCTCGAGCGAGTATTTCACATCCGCCGGCGTCATCGGCCGGCCGTTGTGGAATTTGACCCCGTCCCTCAGCTTGAATGTGTAGGTGAGGCCGTCATCGGACACAGTGTAGCTTTCGGCGAGATCGGGCTCGAGTTCGGTGGTGCCGGGCTTGTAGTCCATGAGCCCGTCGAAGATAGACTTGATGACCGACCAGTTCTGCCAGTCATAGCCCACTTGCGGGTCGAGGGTGGTGAGGTCGTTGTTGAAGGTGACGACCGCGGCACCGCCCTGTTTCGGGCTTTGCGCCAGGGCGGCAGGGGCGGTGGCCAGGAGGGCCAAGGCGGCGGCGGAGGCAATGAGGAAGCTACGCATGATCTATCTCCCAGGGGTTATTTTATATATGAACTAAATTCAGGAACCCGCATATCAGCGCAAGCGGATGCGCGGGTCAATCAGGGGGGCGATAAGGTCGGCAATGAGGTTTCCGGCCACGATGAACAGGGCCGCGACCGTCGTCACCCCCATGATGATGGGGATGTCGAGCGACTGGATGGCCTGCCACATCAGCTGGCCGATGCCCGGCCAGCCGAAGACGTTTTCCACCACCACCACGCCCGACATGAAGATCCCGACATCGAGGCCGATCATGGCGATAACCGGCAGGATGGCATTGCGCAGGGCATGGACGAACATCACCCGTTTCTCGCTCATACCCTTGGCGCGCGCCGTCCTGATATAGTCCTGGCGCATGATCTCGATCATCGAGGAGCGCATCATGCGCGAATACCAGCCGCCGCCGGCGAGCCCCAGGGTGACGGCGGGCAGGATCAGGTGGCTGAGCGAGCCATAGCCGCTCAACGGGAACCAGCCGAGCCGGTAGGCGAAGAAATAAAGGAGGCTGAGGCCCAGCACGAATTGCGGCGTCGAGACGGTGAGGAAGGAGAGCGTCATCGCCACCTTGTCGCCGGTCTGGCCGCGCCGCGCCGCGGCATAGAGGCCGGCCGGTATGCCGATCATGAGCTCGGCGATGATGGCGCCCAGCATCAGGAGAAGGGTGGCGGGGAGCCGCGACAGGATGAGGTCGCCGACCGCGCTCTTCCGCGCATAGGAGATGCCGAAGTCGCCTTGCGCCAGCCTTTGCACATAATGGGCATATTGCTCGACCAGCGGCCGATCGAGGCCGAGCCCAATGCGGATCTGCTCGCGCATTTCGGGCGTCGAATTGCGCCCGGCGATCATCGCCACCGGATCCGCCGGGATGATGAAGGTGAGGCAGAAGGTGACGATGGTGACGCCGATCAGGATGAGGGCGGAAGCCGACAGTCTTTTGGCCAGATAGGCGATCATCAGCGCCGTCCCCTCTGGGTCGGATCGAGCGCGTCGCGCAGGCCATCGCCGGCGAGATTGAAGGCGAGCGCCACGATCAAAATCGCGGCGCCCGGAATGAAGACGAGCCAGGGCGCATTGAGGAAATAGGACTGGCTTTCGAAGATCATCATGCCCCAGGCGGGTGTCGGCGGCTGCACGCCGCGGCCGAGGAAGGACAGCATGGCTTCGAGCAGCACCGTGGTGGCGATGCCGAGCGTCGCATAGACGATGATGGTGGGCACGAGATGCGGGATCAGATGGCGCAGCACGATGCGCGGGGTCGAGGCGCCGAGCGCGCGGGCCGCCTCGATATATTCGCGCTCGGCGAGCGACGTCGTCTCGGTATAGATGACGCGCGCGATCTGCACCCAGTTGACGAGGGCGATGACGACGATGACGATCCACAGGCCGGGCTTCAGGATGGCGGCGAGCGCGATGGCCAGCAGCAGCGGCGGGAAGGCCATCATCAGATCGGTGAAGCGCATGATGGTGGCGCCGAGGAATCCCCTTGCATAGCCGGCGATGACGCCGAGCAGCGTGCCGATCGCCACCGCTATGCCATTGGCGATAAGGCCGATCGTGAGCGAGGTACGCGCGCCATAAAGCAGGCGCGAGAGCTGGTCGCGACCATTGGTGTCGGTGCCGAACCAGAAGCGCTCATTGGGCGGCAAGGGGGCGCCTTCCAGGGTGAGCCCGTCGAAGAACTGCTCGGAGGGATCATAGGGCGCGATGACGGGCGCCAGCGCCGCGGCCAGGACGGCAAGAACGATCACCAGGACGCCGAAGACGGCGACCCGGTCCTTGCTGAATCTCTTCCAGAAAGCCTGCATGAGTGCGCCGAGTGAGGCCGGAAGGTGTGACGGCTGTCAATAGGATGTTTCGGACGTTCCCTCTACGCACAGAAGCGGCAGCTCATTCCGCATTACCCTTGTCCCCAAGCTAAAGCAGGGCCGAGGGTAAAGGTCGCGGCCGTATTGCAAAAAGCGCTACGATGTCCTATGTCCTTGGCCGGAGGTTCACCATGCCGCGGGCTGTAAAGCGCAAGGAATATCCGCTGTCCATGCGGCTGCCGGAAGCGGATATCGCTCTCATCGATCGCGCCGCGTCGCTCCGCGGCCGTTCGCGGACGGATTTCGTGCGGGATGCGGCGGTCCGCGCCGCGGAGACGGTTCTCATGGAAGCCGCGCCCATTCGCATGAGCGCGTCGGGTTTCAAGTCCTTCATGGCGGCCTTGTCCGCGCCCGCCACCCCGGTTCCCGAGATGGTCGACACCCTTAGCCGCATAGCGCCCTGGGAGCGCAAGACTTCGAAAAGCGGGAACTAGGCTTGGCGATCTCTGGTCCTGAGCCGTTGACCTCCGCTCATGACCTCTCGGAGTTTTCCTGCGGCAAGCCGCTCCTCGATCACTGGCTCAAGACGCGCGCCTTGTCCAATCAAGAGAAAGGCTTCACGGCAGTCATTGTGGTTCACGCGGGTCTGAAGGTGATCGGCTATTACGGCCTATCTCCGACGGCGGTTGTGCCGGCAGTCTTGCCGCGCTCGATCCGTACTGGTCAGCCGCCCAACCCGGTTCCCTGCCTCTTGCTCGGTCAGCTTGCGGTCGACATGAACTGGATCGGCAAGGGCATCGGCAGCGGATTGCTCAAGCACGCCTTGCATCGCTCTGTCGCCGCGGCGAACCTCGTTGGCGGGCGTGCTTTGGTCGTCAACGCCATCGACGCCGAAGCTGCCGATTTCTGGCGCCGCCGGGGCTTCGTTCCGTCGCGCGATGAGCCCTTCGTCCTGTTCCGATCCCTCCCTGATATCGCGGCATCGATCAGGGCGTCATCCGCGTAACGCAAGCCGTGAGCGCTACTGCAACCCGCGCAAAAAGGCGACGAGGCCCTGGGTCGAGCTGTCGTGGTCCGAGGCCTCGACCTTGCCTTCGATGACCGGCAGGAGGCCGGTCGCCAGCTCCTTGCCGAGCTCGACGCCCCATTGGTCGAAGGCGTTGATGTTCCAGATCGCCGCTTCGGTGAAGACGCGATGCTCGTAGAGCGCGATGAGCCGGCCGAGCGTCCGGGGATCGAGCTTCTTGTAGGCGATGGTGATCGAGGGCCGGTTGCCGGTGAAGACCCGATGCGGCGCCACCCTCTCGGCTTCCGTTTCACTCTTGCCCTGATCGAGGAGCTGCTTCTTGGCCTCGGCAAAAGTGCGCCCGTGCATCAGGGCTTCCGATTGCGCCAGGCAGTTCGCCATCAGGAGGTCGTGATGGTGGGCGAGCGCCGGCTCATGCGATTGCGCCGCGATCAGGAATTCGACCGGGATCAGGCTGGTGCCCTGATGGATGAGCTGGAAGAAGGCATGCTGGCCATTGGTGCCGGGCTCGCCCCAGACAATGGGCCCCGTCTCGGTTTCGGCGCGCGTGCCGTCGCGCTCGACGCCCTTGCCGTTCGATTCCATGTCGAGCTGCTGCAGATAGGCCGGAAGCCGCGACAGGCGCTGGTCATAGGGGATGACCGCGCGGGTGGCGTAAGAGCAGATGTTACGGTGCCACACGCCCATGAGGCCGAGGGTGAGCGGCAGGTTCTGCTCCGGCGGAGCGGAGCGGAAATGCTCGTCAATGGCATGGGCGCCGTCGAGGAAATGGCCGAAATTCTCAGGCCCGATGGCGATCATCAAGGGCAGGCCGATCGCCGACCACACCGAATAGCGCCCGCCGACCCAGTCCCAGAAGCCGAATGTGCGTTCCTCGCCGATGCCGAAGGCCTTGACCTTGTCGAGCGCGGTCGAGATGGCGGCGAAATGCTTGGGCACCGCCGTCTCGCCCAGATGCTTGACGATCCATTCGCGCGCCGAATGCCCATTGGTCATGGTCTCGACGGTGGTGAAGGTCTTCGAGGCGATGAGGAACAGGGTTTTCGCCGGGTCGAGATTCTTCAGCGTGTCGGCGAGAGCCGCGCCGTCGATATTGGAGACGAAATGGAGCCGCGGTCCGTCATGATAGGGAGAGAGCGCCAAGGTCGTCATGGCGGGACCGAGATCGGAGCCGCCGATGCCGATATTGACCACATCGCTGATGCGCTTGCCGCTCGCGGTGGCGATGGCGCCGGACCGGACCCCGGTCGCAAAATCGCGCATCTGGGTGAGGACGCGATTGACGTCGGGCATCACATCCTTGCCGTCGACGCGGATCGGCCGATTGCCGCGGTTGCGCAGCGCGACATGCAGCACGGCGCGCCCTTCGGTGATGTTGATGGGCTCGCCCCCAAACATCTTGTCGCGAAGACCTATGACGTCGTTCGCTTGCGCCAGCTCATGCAGCAGCTTCATGGTCTCGGCCGTCACCGCGCATTTCGACCAGTCGAGCAGGAGATCGTCGAGATGGAGCGAGAAGCGCTTGAAGCGCAGCGGGTCCTCGTCGAAGGCTTGCCGCATGTCGCGCAACGGTGCTTTCGCCCGATGCTGCAGCAGGGCATCGAAAGCGCGTTTTGAAACGGTCATATATTATCCTTTGAGTTCATGAGCCCAAGGTGGATCGGCGCCCGGCCGCGACACCGTCACCGCGGCCGCCTTTACGGCCAACTTCAATGCCGCGACCACGCTCTCCTGGTCAAGTGCCGCGATGGCAGCCTTGCTGAGGCGGTCCGCTTTATGGAACGAGGCGAGGAGCCCGGCGGTGAAGGTGTCGCCGGCGCCGATCGTATCGGCGACCTTCACGGCGAGCCCCGGGACCTCGGCGCGAAATTCGCGTGTGAAAGCGACGGCGCCGTCCTTGCCGCGCGTCACCACCACGAGCTTGGCGCCGCGCTTGAGCCAGTCTTGCGCAAAAATCTCGAGGTTGGCGCCGGGCGCCAGCCAGGCGAGATCCTCATCGCTCATCTTGACGAGATCGGACATGGCGACGATGCGTTCGACCCTTTTCCGGTGCCCCGCCCGGTCCTTGATGAGATTGGCGCGGATATTGGGATCGAAATGGATGACGCGCGTATGACATTCGCGCCGGCACAATTCCTCGAAGGCCGAGCCGCAGGGCTCGATCGCCAGAGGGAAGGAGCCGAGATGGAGGGCTGAAATCCTGTCGGGCAGCGCCGGCAGGTCTTCGGGTGCGAGCATCCGGCAAGCCGATCCCTCATCGATGAAGGAGTAGCGCGCCTGGTTGTCCTCGAGCTTGACGAAGGCGGCGATGGTGTAGCGCTCCGAGACCGGGGCGAGCGAGATGTCGACATTGGCGGCGAGCATCGCCTTGCGCAATTCATCGCCGAAGAAGTCGCTCGACAGGCCGCCCAAGAAGGCTGCCGGGATGCCGAGCCGGCCCAGCGCTACGGCGGTGTTGAAGACCGACCCGCCGGTCTTGGGCACGAAGGCCGGCGTGCCGTCGGCGGTCAATCCGGGGATCAGGTCGGTGAGGGCTTCGCCGCAGCAGAGGATCATGCCGATCTCATAGCATATCCGCCTTGCCGTCCATCAGCTTTGCGTAAAATACGCTGGCTCCTGGGAATTCTGTTGATTAAGGTGCCGTCACGGAGGCTTTGTGAATGGGACGAGACGTCATGCAGACGGCCAATGGCATACCCCTTCTGGGCTATGGGACCTATCCGCTCACCGGGGCTGAATGCCGCGACGGTGTTGTCATGGCGCTCGATCTCGGGCTTCGCCATATCGACACGGCCCAGCTCTATGACAATGAGAAGGATGTGGGCCAGGCGATCGCCAAATCCGGCGTCAAGCGGGAGGAGATCTTTCTCGTCACCAAGATCGCCCGCGACAATCTCGGCCGCCGGCATTTCATCCATTCGCTGCAGGACAGCCTCGACAAGCTCGCCGTCGAGCAGGTCGACCTGCTGCTCATTCACTGGCCGCCCGATGAGGAGGACTTCGATTCCGCCATCGACTCGCTCTGCGTGGCGCAGGCCTCGGGGCTCGCCAAGGCGATCGGGGTCAGCAATTTCACCATTCCCCTGATGAAGCGGGCGGCCAAGCGCGCCACGCTGCCGCTCATCAACAACCAGGTCGAGTTCCATGCCTTGCTCGACCAGTCGCGCGTCCGCGCCGAGGCGAAAAAGCTCGGCATCGTGCTCTCGGCCTACAGCCCCTTGGGCCGCGGCGCCGTGCTCAGGGATCCGGCGGTCGTGGAGGTCGCACAGCGCCTCGGCCGTCCGCCCTCCGAGATCGCCTTGCGCTGGATCGTCCAGCAAGGCGTCGTGGCTCTGCCGATGACGACGAAGCGCGACAATGCCAAGAGCAATATGCGGATCTTCGATTTCGAGCTGTCGGCGGCCGACATGGCGACGCTCTCGGAGGCCTCCAAGCAGAACCGCCGGCTGATCTCGCCCACCGGCTGGGCGCCGAAATGGGATAAGTGACGGCGCGGTGCCTCAGCACACCGTCCCTAGCCGCTCCTTGCAGACTTTGAGCGTCTCCTCGATCGGCCGCCGCCACCAATTGGCGGCCGAGAAGATCTCGACCTCGACGAGGCCGCGATAGCGGGCTTTCTCGACCATGGCGCGAATGGCCCTGATGTCGATGACACCGTCGCCCATCATGCCGCGGTCATTGAGCACGTCCTTGGTCTCGAGCAGCCAGTCGCAGACATGGAAGCCCAAGATGCGGCCCTTGGCGCGGTCGATGGCGCGCTCGAGCGCCGGATCCCACCAGATGTGATAGACATCGAGGCAGACACCGAGCATTTTTTCGGACGCCGGGGCGAGGCGGTCGCACAGATCGAGCGCCTCATCGATGGTCGAAAGACAGGAGCGGTCCGCCGCATAGACGGGGTGCAAGGGCTCGAGAGCGATTTTGACGCCATGCTCCCTGCCATGGACGACGAGCTCGGCCGTGGCTTCCGCCACTTGCCGGCGGGCGGCGGCGAGATCCTTGGAGCCGGGAGCGAGCCCGCCCACCACCATGACGAAATTCTCGGCGCCAAGAACGGACGCATCCGCGATCGCTCTCTTGTTGTCCTCGATGCTGGCGCGGAATTCCTTGACCGTCGCCGCCGGGATGAAGGTCGAGCGGCAATAGCCGGTCACTTTCAGCTTCGCATCGCGGATGAGAAGGGCAATGCGCTTCACGTCTTGGCCTTCGACCTCGCGCCGCCAAAGCGCGATGCCGCCGAAGCCGTGCCGCGCCACCGCCTCGATCACCTCGCCGATTGGCGCCGTGAAGCCCAGCGTCGCCGTGTTGATGGCGCAGAGCTCCGGGTGGCCCGCGAGATCACGCATTCTCGATGCCATGGAGCGCCAGCAGCTGGCGCATGCGGGTGCAGGCGAGATCGGGATCGCTCAGCAATCCGGCCTGGTCGGCGAGCCGCAGGATGTCGGCGAAATAGCCGATCGACCGCAAAGATTGGGCGCCGCCCGCCATGGTGAAATGATCCTGGAAGCCGTTGAGCCAGGCGAGGAAGACGACGCCGGTCTTGTAATATTGCGTCGGTGCCCGGAAGATCAGGCGCGACAGCGGCACGGTCGGCTCGAGCAGCTTCGCATAGGCATTGCGGTCGCCTTGCGCGAGTTTTTCCAGCGCCAGCGACGCGGCCGGCGCGATCGGATCGAATATGCCGAGCAGCGCATGCGAATGGCCGTGCGCGTCGCCTTCGATCAGAGCGGGATAGTTGAAATCATCGCCGGTATACATCTTGACCGTGTTTGGCAGCCTCCGCCGCATGACGATCTCCTTCTGATCGTCGAGGAGCGAGATCTTGATGCCGTCGACCTTGCCTTGGTTGGCTGCGATGACACGCAGCGCCGTATCGAGCGCAGCGGCGAAATCTTCAGCACCCCAATAGCCCTTGAGCCCAGGATCGAACATGTCGCCCAGCCAATGCAGGATGACCGGCTGATCGGCCTCGGACAATACGCGGGCATAGACGGTCTCATAGTCGCGGGGCGTTCGGGCGATGCGGGCAAGCGCACGGCTCGCCATCAGGATGATGCGGCCGCCGAGCTTCTGGATGGCATGAAGCTGGGTCAGATAGGCAGCGATCACGTCATCGAGCGAGCGCGCTTCCGCCGGGTCGAGCTGCTCGGTGCCGCAGCCCGAAAAGATGACGGCATCCTTGCGGTCCTTGGCCGAATTGAGCGACTGGCGGATGAGCTCATGCGCCCCCGGCCAGTCGAGGCCCATGCCGCGCTGCGCGGTGTCCATGGCCTCGGCGATGCCGAAACCCAGATCGAGGAGATGATGGCGGAAGGCGAGCGTCCTCTCCCAGTCGAAGACCGGCGATGCCGATGGCTCGCTGGTCCTGAGCGGATCGACGACGATATGGGCGGCAGCGAAGGCCACGCGGTTGAAGCGTTTCTGTCCCTTCTCGACCTCGAGCGGCGTGCCGGTGAGCCGGTAGCTCGCGATTTTCCCCGCCTGATCCGGAAGCTTGATCGCGACCATGCTCAATACCTCACGGTCAAGAGGCCGGCATCGGCGGCGATCGCCTGGCCGCTGGTATAGGGCAGGCCGCCCGTGGCGAGGGTCACGGCAATGCGCGCGACCTCTTCCGGCGTGCCCCATCGCTTGATCACGGTGAGGCCGTCCTCGATGAGCTTGTCGTAGCGCGCTTTCGACGGCGCCGTCATGTCCGTCGCGATGAAGCCCGGCTGGATCTCATAGACGCCGATGCCGTCATTCGCGAGTCTCGCGGCGAAGAGCTTGGACACCATCGAGGCTCCGGCCTTGGACACGCAATATTCGCCGCGATTGATCGAGACGCCGATGGCGTTGGCGGAAGTGACCGTGACGATGGAATGATGCAGGGCGGAGGGACGCGCCCGCCCGAGGAGGCGCCTGGCGAAGGCCTGGGTGAGGAAGAAGGTCCCGCGCGTGTTGACCGACTGGCAGCGGTCATAGCTCTCGCTCGTCACCTCGAGGAGGTCGCCCCGGCTCATCACCGAGACGCCGGCATTGTTGACGAGCGTCGTCAGCGGCCCGAGCATGCGTTCGGCGGCCTCGAGCAGGCCCGCGTGATCGCCGAGGCGCGCGACATCGCCGGTGACCGCTACCGCCCTGACACCATGCGCGTTGGCCTCCTCGACCGCCGCATCGAGTTCGCCCGAGGCGTCGAGGTCGTTGATCGCCACATCGAAGCCCGCTTGCGCGAGGCCCACAGCGATCGCCTTGCCGATGCCGCGGCGGGCGCCGGTGACGAGAGCGATCGGGCGGGGTTCAGCCATGGCAGGGTCCGTTTCACGAGCGGTCCCGGGCGATTGACCTCGGGCCCGGAATGAAATAACTAAATGGTTACTTGTCGGAATTTTCGCGAAAGATCAAGCCCCCTTATGGTCCGCATCGTCACCGCCGCCGAGGCCGCCCGCCAGATACCGGATGGCGCCGTCATCACCGTCAATTCGAGCTCGGGGCTCTGCTGTCCCGACCATATGCTGAAGGCCATCGGCGAGCGCTTCGAGCGCGAGGGGAGCCCGAAGCAGGTGACCATGCTGCACCCGATCGCCGCCGGCGACATGTATGGCGTCAAGGGCATCGACCATCTGGCCAAATCCGGCCTCATCAACAGGATCATCGCCGGCTCCTATCCGTCCGGCCCCTCATCGAGCGAGCCGCCGCTCATCTGGCAGATGATCGGCCGGGGCGAGGTCGCTGCCTACAACATCCCGTCCGGCATCCTGTTCGACATGCATCGCGAGGCCGCCGCCAGGCGCCCCGGCGTCCTCACCAAGGTCGGTCTCGACACTTTCGTCGATCCCGATCGCGAGGGCTGCGCGATGAATGCGGCGGCCAAGGCGCCGGTGGTGAAGAAGGTCACCTTCGAGGGCGAGGAGTGGCTCTATTTCCCGGCGATCGTGCCCAATGTCGCCGTCATCCGCGCGACGACGGCGGATGAGCGCGGCAATCTCTCTTGCGAGCAGGAAGGCGCCTTCCTCGGCATCACCGATCTCGCCATGGCAGCGCATAATAATGGCGGCATCGTCATCGCCCAGGTGAAGCGCATCGTGAAAGCGGGCTCGCTCAATTCGCACCATGTGCGCGTGCCGGGCATCCTCATCGATTATGTCGTCGAGGCGCCGGAGCAATGGCAGACGACGCAGACGGTCTATGATCCCGCCATTTCGGGCGAGATCGACCTGCCGCTGTCGAGCTTCGCGCCGATGGAGTTCGGCATCGGCAAGGTCATCGCGCGGCGCGTGGCGCAGGAATTGAGGAAGGGCTGGGCCGTCAATCTGGGTTTTGGCGTCTCCGCCAATGTGCCGCGCATCCTGCTCGAAGAGGGCCGCCATGGCGATGCCACCTGGGTCATCGAACAGGGACCGATCGGCGGCGTGCCCTTGCTCGACTTCCAGTTCGGTTGCGCCTCCAATGCCGAAGCGGTGATGCCCTCGCCGCAGCAATTCACCTATTTCCAGGCGGCGGGCTTCGATTGCTCGCTGCTCTCCTTCCTGCAGATCGACCGGGCGGGCTCGGTCAATGTGTCGAAGCTCGGGGTGAGGCCGCATGTGACGGCAGGCGCCGGCGGCTTCGTCGACATCACCGCGCGCGCCAAGAAGATCGTCTTTTCCGGCTTCTACAATGCCGGCGCCAAGATGATGGTCGAAGGCGGCAAGCTCCGGATCGAGAAGGAAGGCAAGGTCAGGAAGATCGTGCCGGAAGTGGAGCAGGTCTCGTTTTCGGGACGGCGCGCCGTGGCGCAAGGCCAGGACATCACCTATGTCACCGAGCGCTGCGTGCTCAAGCTGACGAAGGACGGCCTCCTCGTCACCGAGATTGCGCCGGGCGTCGATCTCGAGCAGCATATATTGGCAGAGGCCGACATCCCGCTGAAGGTGGCGCCCGATCTCAAGCTCATGGAGGCGCGCCTGTTCGAGCCTCGGCCCATGGGCCTGGAGCTGTCACATGCTTGACACCGGCGACAAGCGCATCCTGCTCGAAGTCAAGGACCATGTCGCGACGCTCACCTTGATGCGGCCGGAGAAGCTCAACGCGCTCGACATGGACATGGTCCTGGCGCTGGAGCGTGCCGCCGCCCTGATCGAGGCGGAGCGCGATGTCCGCGTCGCCATCCTGACCGGCACCGGCGACAAATCCTTCTGCGCCGGCGGCGATATCGAAGCCTGGGCCTTGCATTCGGCGCTCGATTTCGGCCGCGCCTGGATCCGCTATGGCCATCGCGCCTTCGATGCGCTGGCCCGGCTGCGCCAGCCGCTCATCGCGGTGCTGAACGGCCATGTGCTGGGCGGCGGCCTCGAGCTTGCCGCGGTCGCCGATCTCCGGATCGCCGAGGAGCATATCAAGGTCGGCGCGCCCGAGACGGGCCTCGGCATCATTCCGGGCTGGTCCGGCACGCAGCGCGTTGCCCGCCGCTTCGGCGCGCAATTGACCCGCCGCATGGCGCTCTTCGGCGAGATCTTCTCGGCATCGGAAGCGCTGGCTCTGGGCATTGTCGATGAGGTGGCGGCCAAGGGCCAGGGCATGGCGAGTGCTCAGGAATATGTCGATCTGGTCGTGGCGCGAGGACCCGTGGCGCTCGAGCTCACCAAGGCGCTGATCAATGCGGCGGAAGGCGAGGAGACCGAGCGGCCGCTCGAAGCCATCGCCGGCGCGCTCGCCGCCTCGACCGAGGATTTGAAGGAAGGCGTTGCCGCCTTCCGCGCCAAGCGCAAGCCGAAATTCAGGAATGAGTAGCCGCCCCAAACCGGACTTCGCCGCCGTTCAGGAAACAGGTCTTGTTGAACAGCGTCAAATCCAGCGGATTGGGCAGCCTGACATCGGTCAGATCGGGGCAGGGTTTCATCGCCGGATCGTATGACCGGTCGATCTGCGAGATGAAGACGATGATCAGCTCCTTCTCGCGTGCAAAGGACTTCAAAGCACTGACCTGGACCGTCAGTTCCGGATTTCCGCGCTTCTGATCGAGGAGCTGCAGATAGTCTATGACCGCCAAGGTGCCGGAGGGTGCCGAGGACAGCGTCCTCATGATGTAATCGGCGCTGATCGCGTCGGAACCGTCGAATTCGAACAGCGCGCCGAATTGCGACCGCTCCGCGCCGATGGCGCGGAAAATGTCGGGGACATGCCGTTCGACATATTCGAGCGAGAAGAACACGGCCTTGTTGCCGGCCCTCATCGCTGCGACGGCAAGCTCGAGGCTCAGCAGGGTCTTGCCTTGGCCCGGACGTGCACCGACCAGCACCAGATCGCCGGGCCTAAGCTCGGCAAACAATTTGCCGGCCGGTGCGACTGCCGACAGCGTTGCCGCAAGCAGGCTCCATCGGCCGAAACCTTCTTCGCGAGCGATACGATCGAGTGCTGCGTGAAGAGGGATACTGCTTTCGCGTGACAGAAGCCTGGCTTTGCGCTTCAAGCGATAGAGGGGAACGGACAGCTTCATCTGAAGAACCTCCTGGTGCGAGCCATTGCCGCAACCCCTCCGCATGCGTCCTGCTCGAACAGTCGGTCCGATGATCCACTCGCCCGGCATGAGTAAAATGCTTTCCCGAATGGAGGGAGGAGGCGCGGGCCACGCCAGAATCACATCATAGCCCATCACCCGCCGATGGACCATCCGTTTCGATCTGCACGAAATGGCCTGGGGCGACCTCGCGATAGCTGCGCGCCGGCGGGACATAGCCCAACGGCCGCATCGGGCTCCTGATCTCATCGACGGCAGCGCTCCGGCGCAAGCCTCGTCGTGACGGATCGGGCACCGGCACGGCGGCCATGAGCTTGCGCGTATAAGCGTGGCTCGGATTGCCGAACACCGACCGCCGCGGCCCGATCTCGACGATTTCGCCGAGATACATGACGGCGACCCTGTGGCTCAGGCGCTCGACCACGGCCATGTCATGCGAGATGAACAGAAGTGCTATGCCGAGCTTCTGCTGCAGGTCCATGAGCAGGTTGCACACTTGCGCCTTGATCGATACGTCGAGTGCCGAGACGCTTTCATCCGCGACGATCACCTTGGGATCGAGCGCCAGCGCCCGGGCGATGCAGATGCGCTGGCGCTGGCCGCCCGAGAATTCATGCGGATAGCGCGTCATCATGTCGGGGGTGAGGCCGACCTGGCGCAGGAGCTCCGCCGCGCGCTCGCGCGCCGTCGCACGCGAGGCCAGGCCGTGCTCGGTGATCGGCTCCGCCACCGCAGCACCGATCGTCATGCGCGGATTGAGGCTGGCGAAAGGATCCTGGAACACCATCTGGACGCTGCGCCGCATGGTGCGTAGCCGGGCCGCATCGAGGCTCAGCACGTCGAAGCCGTCGAGCCGGACATCGCCGCTCTTCGGCTTCACCAGCCGCATGATGGACCGCCCGGTCGTCGACTTGCCGCAGCCCGACTCCCCGACCAGCGCCAGGGTCTCGCCCTGGAAGAGATCGAAGGACACGTTCTCGACCGCGTGAATGGCGCCGAGCTTGCCGCCGAAGAGGCCGCCGCGGATGTCGAAGCGGGTGACGAGATTCTTTACCGTCAGAACCGGCTCGGCCTGATGCTTGACGGTATCCTTTTCCTCGCGGCCCTCTTTGCGCAAGCCCGTCACCTGGTCGACGATGGGGAAGTACCGGGGGTTGCGATGGCGGGCCATCGATCCGAGCCGCGGCACGGCGGCGAGAAGGGCGCGCGTATAGGGTTGCTCGCCGCGCTCGAAAATATCGGCGGTGGCGCCCGCCTCCACGACCTCGCCGCGCAGCATGACGATGGTGCGGTCGGCGATCTCGGCGACGACGCCCATGTCATGGGTGATGAACAGGACCGCCATGCCCTCTTCCTGCTGCAGGAGCTTGATCAGGTCGAGGATCTGTCCCTGGATGGTGACGTCGAGCGCGGTGGTCGGCTCATCGGCGATGAGAAGCTTGGGCCGGCTTGCCAGAGCCATGGCGATCATCACGCGCTGGCGCATGCCGCCGGAGAACTGGTGCGGATAGTCGTCGAAACGGTCCGCCGCATTGGGGATGCGCACTTTTTCCAAGAGGCGGATCGTCTCGGCCCGCGCCTCGGCCGGGCCGATATTGCCGTGACAGGTCAGGGCCTCGGAAATCTGCCGGCCGATGGTGAAGACCGGATTGAGGCTGGTCATCGGCTCCTGGAAGATCATGGCGGCATCCTTGCCGCGCACCTCGCGCATGTCCTTGTCGGAGAGCGACAGGGTGTCCTTGCCGGCGAGCGTGATGCGGCCCCGAATGCGGCTCGCTTCCTTGGCGAGGAGCCGCATGACCGACAGCGCCGTGACACTCTTGCCTGATCCGCTTTCGCCGACGATCGCCACCGTCTCGCGCGGCAGGACGTCGAAGGAAACATTGCGGACCACCGTCGACCACTGGCCGTCGACCAGGAAGGAGGTGGTGAGATCGCGCACCGACAGCACCGGCAGGACGTCGGCCCCGGATTGACCGGCCTTGGGCCCGCGGGTCATGACGGAGGCGACCACCTTTATCTCCCGACCGCATAGGCTTGCATGAGGCGAGGGGTCGCCGCGGCACGCAGAAGCCCGTCCGGATCGCGGCGCGCCGCGGTGAGGCGGCCGATCGACCATGGCTCGGAGACCGTCAGGCGATGGCCGCGCCGGCGCAACTCGTCGAGCACCGCGGCGGCGAAATTCGCTTCGGCGATCAGGCTGCCGGGCTCACGCGTGCGCGGGAAGAACGACCCCGGGAAATGCGCGGTATGGAAAAGCGGCTGGTCGATCGCTTCCTGCAGGTTGAGGCCGTGATGCACATGGCGCAGGAAGAAGGCCAATTGCCATTGCTCCTGCTGATCACCGCCGGGCGTTCCGAAGGCAAGCGTCGGGCGTCCATCCTTGAGCGCGAGCGACGGCGTCAGCGTGGTGCGCGGCCGCTTGCCCGGCGCGAGCGAGGTCGGCAGACCGGGCTCCAGCCAGAACATCTGGGCGCGCGAATTGAGACAGAAGCCGAGATCGGGGATGATCGGCGAAGATTGCAGCCAGCCGCCCGAGGGCGTCGCCGAGACCATGTTGCCGTCCCGGTCGATGACGTCGATATGGACGGTATCGCCGCGCTTGGTGGAGAGATGCGCCATCGTCGGCTCATAGACGGCCCCCTCGGCGTCGTCCGCGCCGAGCATCTTCATCGTCTGCCGCACTTGCGTCTCGAAACCGGGAACGATGCCAGGCTCGAGATCGAGTGCGGCCTGTCCGTTCAGCAAGCGACGGCGTTGGGCGGCATAGGTATCGGACAGCAGATGGTCGAGCGGCACGTCGCAGAACAGCGGATCGCCGTAATAGATCTCGCGGTCGGCGAAAGCGAGCTTCATCGCTTCGGTGACGGTATGGACGAATTCGGCGCCGGAAGGATCCATGCGCGCGAGGTCGATCTCCTTGAGGATCGACAGCGACTGCAGGAAGACCGGTCCCTGTCCCCATGGCCCGATCTTGGCGACTGTCCAACCGTGATAGTCATAGGTGAGCGGCGCCTCGATCGTCGCTTTCCAGCGGGCCATGTCCTCACCGGTGAGCACGCCCTTGTGCCTGGCACCGCTCGCATCCATCACTTCGGCCTTGTCGAGATAGTTCTGGATCGCCTCGGCGATGAAGCCGCGATAGAAGGCATCGCGCGCGGCTTCGATCTGCGCCTCGCGGCCATGTTTGGCCTCGGCCTCGGCAATGACCCGCTCCCATGTCCGTGCCAGAACCGGGTTCTTGAAGTTGGCGCGCGGCTCGGGCGCATGGCCGCCCGGCAGCCAGGTCTGGTGCGACGTCGGCCATTCCTTCTCGAAGAAGTCCGCCAGGCCTTTGATGATGTCGGACACGCGCGGCAGCATGGGGTGGCCATGCGCGGCGTAGTACATGGCGGGGGTGAGCACGTCGCGGATGGTGAGCCGGCCATAGTCGCGCAGCATCAGCATCCAGCCGGCGAAGGATCCCGGGATGACGGTGGCGAGGAGGCCGTCGCCCGGAATCTTGGCGAGGCCTTCGCCGCGATAGTGCTCGAGCGTGGCGCCGGCCGGCGCCGGTCCTTGCGCGCAGATGACCTCGACCTTGTCCTTGGCCTTGGAATAGATGATCGCCGGCATGTCGCCGCCGGGGCCTACGAGATGCGGCTCCACCACCTGCAGCACGAAGCCCGCCGCCACCGCGGCGTCGAAGGCATTGCCGCCTTTCTCGAGCATGCTCATGCCGACCGCGGAGGCGATCCAATGGGTGGAGGCGACGACGCCGAATGTGCCGAGGATTTCAGGACGGGTGGTGAAGGTGCTCATCTCGGGGAACTGCCTCGTTTCAGATTTCACGGGGATCTAGGGCGTCACGCAAGCCGTCGCCCAGGAGGTTGAAGCCGATCACCACGAGGTAGATCGCAACTCCCGGCCAGACCGCCATCCACGGCGCCTGGCTCAGGAAATTCTTGGCGACGTTCAGCATCGAGCCCCAGCTCGCCGCCGGCGGCTGCTGGCCGAGACCGAGGAAGGACAGGCTCGCCTCGGCGATGATGGCGGCGGCGACCGTCAATGTCGCCTGGACGAGGATCGGCGCCAGGATGTTGGGCAGGATATAGCGGGTGATGATGCTGAAGTGGCGCAGGCCGATGGCGCGCGCACCCTCGACATAGTCCTCGGTCTTGACCGACAGCACCTGTCCACGGGTCAGGCGAATGAAGATCGGCATGGCCGAGAGCCCGATGGCGATCATCGCATTGGTGAGACTCGGCCCCAGAAAGGCCGCGAGCGCGATGGCGGTGATCAGGAACGGCATCGCCAGGAAGGCGTCGGTGACGCGCGAGATGATCATGTCGATCCAGCCGCCGAAATAGCCGGCGAGAACGCCGAAGGGCACGCCCACGGCGAGCGCGATCGCGACCGATATGACGCCCGCCATCAGCGAGGCCTGGGCGCCCCAGATCATGCGCGACAGGACATCGCGCCCGAGATCGTCGGTTCCGAGCCAGTAGATGGCCGACGGCGCCTTGCGGATCGCCGTCCAGCTCGTCGCATTGGGATCGGCGATCGGCAGCAGCGGCGCCAGGACCGCGAGGAGCGTGAAGAACAGGATGATGCAACAGCCGGCCAGCGCACCCTTGTTGGCCTTGAGCTTGCGCCAGGCCCGGCTCGGCGCACGCCTTGCCGGCAGGTCGGCGGCATCGGTTGGGCTGAGCGCCGTCATAGCGTCGCCCGCATGCGCGGATTGAGCACGAAATAGAGGAGGTCGGCGATGAGGTTCATCAGGATGAAGCCGGTCGCCGTGCACAGCACGACACCCTGCACGACGGAATAGTCGCGGGTGAAGACGGCATCGACGATGAGCTTGCCGAAGCCGGGGATGGTGAAGATCTGCTCGGTCAGCACCGCGCCCGCCAGCAATTCGCCGAACAGCAGCGCGCTCAAGGTGACGATCGGCAGGAGCGCGTTGCGGAAGCTGTGCTCGAACACCACCGCGCGCTCGGAAAGGCCTTTGGCGCGGGCGGTGCGGATGTAATCGGCGCTGAGCACGCTCAGCATCGCCGAGCGCGTGTGGCGCATCAGCGTGGCGGCGAGCGCGTTGCCGAGGACGAAGGCCGGCATGACCATGGTCTCGAGCGAGCGCAGCGGATCTGCGAAGAAGGGCTCGTAGCCCGAGGCCGGAAGCCAGCCGAGTTTTACCGAGACGAGCAGGATCAGCATGATGCCGAGCCAGAAATTGGGGATCGACAGGCCGGACAGCGCGACGAAGCTCGCGAGATAGTCGAGGGCGGTGTTCTTCTTCACCGCCGCCAGGATGCCCATCGGAATGCCGATCAGGAAGGCGAAGAAGATCGCCATCACGGCGAGCTGGATCGTCACCGGGAGCTTTGCCGCGATGAGATTCAGCACCGGCTCGTTGCTGCGCAGCGAGACGCCGAGATCGCCGGTAAGCGCGCCCCCGAGCCAATAAGCATACTGGGCCGGCAGCGGATCGTTCAGATGATACTTCTCGCGCAGCAATTCGAGGACCGCCGGATCGCGCTCTTCGCCCGCCATGGCGAGAATGGGATCGCCCGGCAGGAGCTTCTGCAGCGAGAAGACGAAGATCGAGACGATCAGCAAGGTCGGTATGGCGACGAGCAGCCGTTTGACGATGTAGGTGTACATGGACTACCTGGCCTTTCGGGAACCCCGTGCCGCGCGGGGTTCCCGTGCTCTGATCAGTCGGCCTTCTTCACGCCGACGAGCCGGACCATGCCGTCGGCCGAGGGCACGAATCCGCTCACCTTCTTGTTGAGGCCCCAGATCCAGGCCTGGTGGCCGAAATAGATGACCGGCAGCTCATCGTTCAGGATCTTCGCCGCCGCATCGTATTTCTGCTTGCGCGCGGCATTGTCGGTCGAGGCGCGCGCCTCGTTCAGGAGCTTGTCGACCTCGGGGTTGCAATATTTCATGTCGTTGAGGCCGCCCTTGCAGGTGACGAACTGATGGATATTGCCGTCGGGATCGACACGGCCGGACCAGTCGGTGCGCGCGATCTGGTATTTGCCGGCGGTCTCCTCATCGAGCAGCGTGGCAAATTCAGTCGCCTTGAGGCTGACATCGAAGCCGGCCTCGGCCACCATGGCCTGCATCATCTGGGCCGCCTGCAGGATGACCGGGTTGTTGGTGACGCTGAAGTCGAGCTTGAGGCGATCGACGCCCGCCTCCTTCATCAGCGCCTTGGCCTTCTCGACATCGCGCGCCGGCACGGGAACGTCCTTGTTGAACCACGGACCGTTGGGCGGAAACGGCTGATTGCCGGCAAGGGCCGTGCCTTCATAGACGATCTGCATGATCGCCTCGCGGTCGAGCGCCAGCGAGAAAGCCTGGCGCAGCCTCTTGTCCTTGCCGAGCGGATTGTCGGCGGCCGGGCCATTGCCGACATTCACATAGAGGGCGAGATAGCCGAGATTGACGGCGTCGAGATAGTTGAGATTGGCGTCCCCCTTGATCGCCGCGGCATCGCTCGGCGCCATTTCCGTGCCCATGTCGAGATCGCCGGCGCGCAGATTGGCGAGGCGCACCGTGGTGTCGGGGATCGGCAGATAGGTCACCTTGTCGAGGAAGACATTGTCCTTGTTCCAGTAGTCCGCGAATTTCTCCAGCACGATGCGGTCCTGCTGGACGCGCTCGACGAATTTGAAGGGACCGGCGCAGACCGGATGGCTGCCGAATTTGGCGCCGAGCTCCTTAGCCGCCTTGGGCGAGACGATCATGCCGGCGCGGTCGGCGAGCTGGGCGAGCAGCGTGACATCGGGGCTCTTCAGCTTGAAGGTGACCTCGTCCTCGCCATTGGCTTCGACCTTCTCGACCGAGGCGAGCTCGCTCTTGCGCCGCGACTCCGGCAGCGTGAGGTTGCGCTCGATGGTCGCGACCACCGCTTCGGCATTGAACGGCGTGCCGTCATGGAACTTGACGCCCTTGCGCAGCTTCATCTTCAGTTCCTTGCCGCCTTCGGACCACGTCCATTCGGTGGCGAGCTGCGGGACGATGGCGAGGTCCGGTCCGACATCGACGAGCTTGTCGCACATCGCCGTATAGACGATGCGGCCGACGAAAGTGCGCGACTGCGCCGGATCGAGCACGTCCGGGTCGTTGGCGAGGCCGATCTTGAGCTCGGCGGCCATCGCCGATGCCGAAAGCAGCAGGGCTGTCAGCGTCGTTGTGAGAAAGACGGCAGGCTTCATGGCGTTTCTCCTCTGATGCGAGGGTCCGGCGACCCTTTCTGATGATATGAACTCAAGCGCTGCGCGCCTCGGCGTCCTCCTCGTCGTGGCCGCTCGAGGTGACGCGGATCAGGTTCTCCTGCAGCGTCAGCAGATGCTGCCGCATGGTTTCCCCGGCCTTGCCCGGATCATGCGCGCCGATCGCCGCGACGATCTCCGCATGCTGCCGGTTGAGCAGTCCCTTGGATCCCAAGGGGCCTGCGGCCTTGCGTGCCCGTTCGCGGATCTTCTGCCAAGCCTGGTCCTGGCGGACGCGATTGACCACGTCGAAAATGGCGAGGAAGAGGCGATTGCCGGCGCATTGCGCGATCTGCCGGTGCAGCGCGCCGTCCCATAATTCATGTGCATCGGCATCGGCGCTTTCGCCGATCCGGGCGACGAGGTCATGCATGCGCTGGACATCGGCGGGCTTTGCCCTGAGGGCCGCGAGCTGCGCCAGCGGCGGCTCGATCCTGAGCCTGACTTCCATCACTTCCATGAAGTCGGTCTTGTCGAGGATGGCGCCGAAATGCCGGTCGAGATCATGGCGCGGCTGTCCGGCATAGGTGCCGGATCCTTGCCGGCGCCAGATCAGGCCTTCGGTTTCGAGAACTTCGAGCGCGCGCCTGACCGCCCGGCGGCCGACGCCCAATTCTTCCGCGAGGGCCCTTTCGGTCGGCAGCTTTCCGCTGCTGTCGAAACCGTTCGAGCGCAAGAGGCCGCGCAATTTCTCGAGCGCGTAATTGGAATTGCCGGGCGCGTTTTCAGCCATGGGTCTTCCTGCTGGAGTCCAATGGTGCGAACCAATTCGGAATTGGTACACAACGGCCAAAGCGGCGACGGGTCAAGGAATTTTTCTCCGCGCGGGACTGGATACCATCGCCTGAGCGTAGATGTTGCGGGTTGTCAGCTTTCCAATTGCTGCGGCAGTCAGTCCGGCAATCCGGCTTCGCGCAGCAAAGTCGTGACCTTCTCGAACTTCTCGCGCTCCCGATAGTGCTGCGACAGATGCATGTTCGCCATTCCGAAGCCCGGAAAGCGCAGGCGCAGCTCATCGATCATCGCGGCCGCCGCCTTTTTCTCGCCTTGGAAGGCAAGAACGGTCGCGAGGAGTATGTAGGCGAAAGGCTCGTCCGGCTCCTGGCTGTGATAGAGGCGCCCCAGCTCGAGGGCGGCCGCCAGATTGCCCGTCCATAGATGGTTGTAGGCTTCATAGTAGGTGTACCAGGGCGGATATTGCGGACAAAGCCGCTGCGCGAGCTTGAGTGTCGCGCTCGATTTTCCGTGCTCGCCCGCATACATGTAGAGCATCGCCAGAAAGGCTGTGGAGTGGGCGTCGCTGGGCACCAGGCTGACGGCCTGCTGGGCGAATTCCATGGCCTGATCCTGCTCGCCGCGCAGCCAGGCGATTCCGCCTCTGAGCATCTGGGCAATCCCCAGATGGGGATCGAGAGCGAGCACCCTGCGGCAATCTTCCTCCGCGAGGCGAAGCGAGTGGCTCCTGTCGATCGACCGGTTGAATCGCGCATCCCACCAGTGGGTCATGCCATGCAGCACCATGGCTCCGGTGTAGTGGGGATCGATGCTGATCGCTTCCTCGAGCAGACGGCGAGCGTCCTCGTTGTCACTTTTGTTGAATCGCAGAAAGGCATCGCGGGCGGCGACCATTTTCTCCCAGGCGCGCAGATTGCGGGTCTGTCCCTCCCAGAACCGCGCCATGTCGCCGGCGGTGAGCTTCGCCTGCATCGCCAAGGCGATGGCCTGGGTGATCTGATCCTGCACCGCGAAAATGTCGCCGAGCTCGCCTTCATAGCGTTCGGCCCAGACATGCTTGCCCGACCGGCCGTCGACGAGATGTGCCGCAACCCTGATGCGTGAGCCTGCGGCACGCACGCTGCCTTCGAGCACGAAATTTACGCCGAGGTCTTGCGCAAGATCGACGATACCTGCCGATGCCTGTTTCGCATTGCTGGAAACGACGAGCAGCTCCTTTATTCGCGACAGGGCGCCGACGACGTCCTGCGTCAACCCTTGCGCGAAGAAGCCATGCTCGGGTTCGGTCGAAAGATTGGCGAAGGGCAGGACGGTGAGCGAAGGCTTCTCGGCCGCAGCCGAAGGCGGTTGCGTCCTGGGCCTGGACGAGCCTTCGCGCCGGCTCGTCCGGATGGAACGCATCAGAGCTTCCGTTTCCGCCTCCGGCCTCACACCGAGCTGGTCCGCAAGCTCGCGCTCGCACCGCTCATATTGAGCGAGCGCCGCATCGGGCCGCCCCTGCATCACATAGAGCCGCATCAGCGTGCGGTGCACCGCCTCTTGCAGCGGATCGAGGCTGAGCATCTTGAGACCGTGATTGATGGCTTCCTCAATATTCCCGCGATGCTCCGACTGCTTCATCAGCCGGTCATGGATCGCCAGGATCATGAGACGAATGCGCTCGCGCTCAGCGGTTTGCCATTGATCGAATGCGGGCTCGTCGATCGCCAGGCCTTCAAGGAAATCACCGGCGAAGAGTGCTGCCGCCTCGCCGAGCGCCTTATCGTTCTCGGCTGTGGACGCCGTCTCCAGAATCCGCGTGTCGAGCCAGGCGGCGCCCCGCGCGAAGCTGACCGATTCCTTGCTGGCCGTAATGGCCTCGGCGGCCGCGCCGAGCGCGCCACGCAGCTCGGACAATGACTGGCGCAGCGACGCCCGCGCCTGCGTCTCGTCTCTTTCACCCCATAGCAGTCCGACCAGGGTGGTGCGGGCAATGTCGACACCCTCGCGCCGGGCCAGATAGGCCAGGAGGGCCCGAGTCTTCTTGGCCGGAATGGCGACGGTCTTGCCGTCCATTTTGACGGTGAGCGGGCCGAGGAGACGGATTTCCAGGCTCGCTGAGGGCTGCAATTGCCGATTTTGCGGTGTGTTGACGTTGCCCATGACGCTCAGGTGACGCCCCTCTTTTAGGTTCCTCTCATATCGGAGGAGACAAGTCCATGTATGACGTGAACCCGCTCGGACCGCTGATGCATCTCAGGGAGCTTGAACGGCAGGCGAATTCAACGGCTTGTCGCGCTCCCGGCGAAAACCGGTCGAACCTCCGCCCAGCTTTTGGCGAAAGGCTCGCGGATCTCCTGCGCCGGATCAACCGCATTGGCACCGCACGCCCAGGGAAGTCTAAGCCGGCCCTTCGCTGAAGTTCGTGAAATCGAGATACTGCATTTCGCTCATCGGCGCTTCTCCATCGATGCGCTTCAGCAGGAATTTCGCGCAGTCGTGGCCGGCGCGGATGAGGTCCTCGAAGAATTGCAGCGTCGGCAGCTGGACGAGATCGAGGATGTTCGAGGTCTTCTTGTTGACGATGTCGACATCCTTGCCGATGACGAAGCCCGCCTCCTGGAAGCCTAAGATCATCCCCAGCGCCTGCAGCTCCGATCCGCAGATGATGCCGTCCGGCGCATCGCTTTCCGTCGCCAGCGCATTGGCATAGGAGCGCAAGGTGAAGGCCGGCGAATAGAGATCGACCCCTTGGGCGATGCGCGGCTTGAGTCCCGCTTCGAACAGCGCCCGGCGGTAGCCGGCAAGCTGATGGCCGCTATAGGTATATTGCGCGGGCGGCAGTACGATGACGATGCGCTTGCGCCCGCGCGCGATCAGCGCCTCGGCGGCGCGATAGGCGAAATCGAAATTGTCGACATCGAAATAAGGATGCGGCGTCGCGAGCTCGGTGCGCCCGAAGGTGATGAAGGGGAAGTCGCGCTCGAGCAGCATCTTCACCCGAAGATCCTGCGGCTCCGAATGGGTGAGGATGATGCCGTCGGCGGCTTGCGTGTCGACGATGTAGCGGACGGGATCGATCGGGTCCTGGTCGATATTCTGCGGCAGCACCTGCAGGTGATATTGCGTGCCGCGTAGCGCCTGGCTGATGCCCATGATCAGGCGGCGCGCATAGTCGCTCATGTCGTCGGACTGGTTGAGCACGAAGGAGATGACGAAAGTGCGCCCGGTCTTGAGGCGCACCCCGGCGCGATGCGGCCGGTAGCCGATCTCTTCGGCGATGGCGCGCACCCGGGCCTTGGTCTCTACCGCGAGCTCAGGCCCGTCCTTCAGCGCCCGCGACACCGTGGTGACGCCGAGCCCGGCAAGGTCGGCGATCGTCCGGAGCGTCGGCTGCCCGCCCGCAAGACGCTTGCCCGGCTTGGCTCTACTGCGGCGCTCCATGGTTCCTGTAACGTTTCAGAATTTCGGCTGAAACCATATCGAGTCCCCGCCTGAAAATGTCAACAGTCCAACAATTGCAATTGTAATACATATGATCGGGTCAAAGCGAGGTTGACAAGGAAAATCTGTAACGTTACAGATCACGGCATAGGTCCGGGAACAACAAAAGCAACGACGGGCGAGGGAGGAGACACTATTCAATTGCCAAGGGTTGAGCTTCGCGCAAAGCTTCGGGGAGAATATCCCTGATGACAGCGCAATCAGCCTTGGCTCTTTGCACTGAAAGATCGGCCGGCATTGCTTCAGGTGCCGGAATGCGTTTCGCAACTTAGGGAGGATTTCATGTTGCGTAGATTGCTGTTGACCAGCGTGTTTGCCTCAGGGCTCGCCGTTGCCGCTCAGGCCGCCGACTCGGTGGAAGTGCTCCACTGGTGGACGTCGGGCGGTGAGGCCGCGGCCCTCGATGTGCTGAAGAAGGATCTCGAGGCCAAGGGCGTCACCTGGCAGGACATGCCGGTCGCCGGTGGCGGCGGTGAGCAGGCGATGACCGCCTTGCGCGCCCGCGTCACCGCCGGCAATCCGCCGACCGCGGTGCAGGCGCTGGGCTTCGACATCACCGACTGGGCCAAGCAAGGCGTGGTGGGCGATCTGGGTGCCGTCGCCGACAAGGAAGGCTGGGACAAGGTCATTCCGGCGGCGCTGCAGGGTTTTGCCAAATATGACGGCAAGTGGATCGCCGCCCCGGTGAACGTCCACTCGACCAACTGGGTGTGGATCAACAAGAAGGCGCTCGATGCCGCGGGCGGCAAGGCGCCGGAGAACTGGGACGAGCTCATCGCCTTGCTCGACAAGTTCAAGGCCGCCGGCCTGACGCCGGTCGCCCATGGCGGCCAGCCCTGGCAGGATGCGACGATCTTCGATGCCGTCGTGCTCTCCTTCGGCAACGATTTCTACAAGAAGGCGATGATCGATCTCGATCCCGACACCCTGGCTTCGCCCAAGATGAAGGAAGTCTTCGACCGCATGACCAAGCTGCGCTCCTATGTCGACGACAATTTCTCCGGCCGCGAGTGGAACCTCGCTTCGGCGATGGTCATCGAAGGCAAAGCCGGCCTGCAATTCATGGGCGACTGGGCCAAGGGCGAGTTCGTCAAGGCCGGCCAGAAGCCGGGAGCCGACTTCGTCTGCATCCGCTTCCCCGGCACGCAGGGCGCCGTCACCTTCAACTCCGACATGTTCATGATGTTCAAGGTCGGCGAGGACAAGCAGAAGGCACAGCTCGAGATGGCCTCGGCCATCGAGAATCCGGCCTTCCAGTCGTCCTTCAACGTAGTCAAGGGCTCGGTGCCGGCGCGCACCGATGTGCCTGACACCGCCTTCGACGATTGCGGCAAGAAGGGCATGAAGGACCTGGCCGAGGCCGCTGCCTCGGGCTCGCTCATGGGCTCGATGGCGCATGGCTACGCGGCTCCCGCCGCGATCAAGAACGCGCTCTATGACGTGGTGACCCGCCACTTCAACGGCGAGCTCGATTCCGAGGCCGCCGCCAAGGAGCTCGCGGCTGCGGTCGCCGCGGCGAAGTAAGGATTTTCGCATGATGGAGAGGCCCCGGCGCAGACACCGGGGCCTTTCTTTCTCTGGAGTCGGGCGCGGAAAGCGGGCAGAGTTTCATCACCCCAAGGCTGGCGCGCTCCGCCCAGTTCTTCGGAAAATGGATAGGGCTGAGGAATGTTGAGAGATGGCTGAGGCCACAGTTCAAGCTGCCGCGGCGCCGTCAGCGAGAAACTACCTCCAGGAGCTCCTGCCGCGCATCGTGCTGGCGCCGAGCTTCGCGGCCACGCTGATCTTCGTCTATGGCTTCATCCTGTTCACCGGCTATCTGTCCTTCACCGACTCGAAGATGCTGCCGTCCTTCGGCTGGGTCGGCTGGGAGAACTACACGAAGCTCTGGGCTTTGCCGCATTGGTGGCGGGCGCTCGGCAATCTCGCCATCTTCGGCTCGCTCTATATCATCGTCTGCTCGGTGCTGGGTCTGGGCCTCGCCATCCTGCTCGACCAGAAGATCCGCGCCGAGGGCGTGCTGCGCCCGATCTATCTCTATCCGATGGCGCTCTCCTTCATCGTCACCGGCACCGCCTGGAAATGGTTTCTCGATCCCGGCATCGGCCTCGAGCACACGATGCATCAATGGGGCTGGGAAAGCTTCTCCTTCACCTGGATCAAGGACCGCAACCTGGCGATCTACACGCTGGTGATCGCCGCGGTCTGGCAGTCATCGGGTTTCGTGATGGCGATGTTCCTGGCGGGCCTGCGCGGCGTCGACAACGAGATCATCAAGGCGGCGCAGATCGACGGCGCCTCCAATGTCATGATCTATCGCCGCATCATCATCCCGCTGATGCGCCCGGTATTCCTCTCGGCCTTCGTCGTGCTCGCCCATCTCGCCATCAAGGCCTATGACCTGGTCATCGCGCTGACCGGCGGCGGCCCCGGCCAGGCGACCGAGCTGCCCGCCACATTCATGTACTCCTATACCTTCACCCGCAATTCCATGGGCATCGGTGCCGCTTCCGCCACCATCATGCTGATCATGATCGCCTCGATCATCATCCCCTATCTCTATTCCGAATTGCGCATAGGACGCAGGTCATGAGCGCTGCCTCTCCCGAAACCGCGATGAAGACGACGTCGTGGACGCGCATTCTGATCTATGCCGTCCTCATCGTCTTCGTGATCTATTATCTCCTGCCGCTCTATGTGATGCTGGTGAATTCGCTGAAACCCCTGGACGAGATCCGCCAGGGCGACATGCTGGCGCTGCCGCAGCAATTCACGATCGAGCCTTGGCTCAGCGCCTGGTCGACGGCCCAGATCGGTGTGCAGCCGACGGGCTTGCGTCCCTATTTCCTCAACTCGATCATCATGGTCGTCCCCGCCGTCGCCGCATCGACGCTGCTCGGCGCGCTCAACGGCTATGTGCTGACCAAATGGCGCTTTCCCGGCGATAATCTGGTCTTCACGCTGATGCTGCTCTCCTGCTTCATCCCCTTCCAGATCGTGCTCATCCCGATGGCCAAGGTTTTGGGCATCCTGGGCCTTGCCGGCACCACCTGGGGCCTGTCGCTCGTCCATGCCGTCTACGGCATCGGCTTCACGACGCTGTTCTTCCGCAATTACTACGAAGCCTTCCCGACCGAATTGGTGCGCGCCGCGATGATCGACGGCGCGAGCTTCTTCCAGATCTTCCGCCGTATCCTCCTGCCGAGCTCGGGGCCGATCATCGTCGTCACGGTCATCTGGCAGTTCACCAACATCTGGAACGACTTCCTGTTCGGCGTCTCCTTCGCCGATTCCTATTCGCTCCCCATGACGGTGGCGCTCAACAATCTGGTGAGCTCATCGACGGGGGTCAAGGAATACAACGTGCATTTCGCCGGCGCCATTCTCGCCGCCTTGCCGACCCTGATCGTCTATATCGTATCGGGCCGGTATTTCGTGCGGGGGCTGATGGCCGGCGCAGTCAAAGGGTGACCCATGCCGTTTCTTGAAATCAGGAACCTCGAAAAGCGCTTCGGCAATGTCGACGTGCTCAAGGGCATCAACCTCGCCATCGACGAGGGCGGCTTCCTCGTGCTTGTCGGCCCCTCGGGCTGCGGCAAGTCGACCTTGCTCAATACCATTGCCGGGCTCGAGACGATCACCGCGGGCGAGATCCATATCAAGGGCCGCAAGGTCAACGACCTGCATCCCTCCGAGCGCGACATCGCCATGGTGTTCCAGTCCTATGCGCTCTATCCCAATATGACGGTGGCGCAGAACATCGCCTTCGGCATGGAGATCAGGGGCGTCCCCAAGGCAGAGCGCGACAAGGCGGTGAGCGAGGTCTCCGAGACCTTGCAGATCAAGCATCTGCTCGACCGCAAGCCGAGCCAGCTCTCGGGCGGCCAGCGCCAGCGCGTCGCCATGGGCCGCGCCCTGGTGCGCCGCCCGCAGGTCTTCCTGTTCGATGAGCCTTTGTCCAACCTCGACGCCAAATTGCGCGTCGACATGCGCACCGAGATCAAGCGCCTGCACCAGTCGATGAAGACGACGATCGTCTATGTGACGCATGACCAGATCGAGGCGATGACGCTCGCTTCCCGCATCGCCGTGCTCAAGGACGGCCTCTTGCAGCAATTCGGCACGCCGGCCGAGATCTACAATCATCCGGCCAACATGTTCGTCGCCGATTTCATGGGCTCGCCCGCGATGAACCTCATTCCGGCGAGCGTCGAGAAGAGCGGCAATGATCTGCGCCTGTCGATGCCGCAGCGCTCAGGGACCCCGCTGACGCTGGCCCTGCCCGAAGGGGCGGGCAAGATCGCCAAGCACGCCGGCGGCAATGTGATCTTCGGCATAAGGCCGGAAGCGCTCACCGATCCCGACGGCGCCGACCGCACGTCATCGGGCGTCGTCACCTCGGAATGCCAGATCGAGGTAGTCGAGCCCGCGGGCTCCGATACTTTCGCCATCACCCATTTGGGCGGCAAGGAAGTGGTCGCGAGGCTCCGGGCAGATGCGAAAGTCTCGCCCGGCAAGAAGGCGATGCTCGCCTTCAATCTCGACAAGGCGGTATTCTTCGATCCGGGCACCGAGCAGCGCATCGCCTGAGATGAAGGATTACGACTACATCATCGCCGGCGGCGGATCGGCCGGCTGCGTCCTGGCGAGCCGCCTGTCGGAAGACAAGGACACGAGCGTCCTTCTGATCGAGGCGGGCGGCGGCGACCGCCATCCGCTCTACCATATCCCGGCCGGCTTCGCCCGCATGACCAAGGGAATTGCGAGCTGGGGCTGGTCCACCGTGCCGCAGAAGCACATGCAGGACCGCGTCTTCTGGTACACGCAGGCCAAGGTGATCGGCGGCGGCTCGACCATCAATGCGCAGGTCTATATTCGCGGCAATGCGCAGGACTACGATCTGTGGGCGCAGTCGGGCTGCAGCGGCTGGAGCTATCGCGACGTGCTGCCCTATTTCAAGCGCGCCGAGGGCAACAGCCATTTCCGCGACGAATTCCATGGGCTCGACGGCCCCTTGGGCGTCAGCAACCCGTGGGCGACCTTGCCGATCGCCGAGGCTTTCCTTGAAGCTGCCGGGGAAGCGGGCCTTGAGCGCAATCCCGATTTCAACGGCGCCCGCCAGGAGGGTGTCGGCTTCTACCAGGTGACGCAGAAGAACGGCCGGCGCTCGTCGGCGGCAACGGCCTATCTGAAGCCGGCGCTGAGCCGGCCAAATCTTGCCGTCAGGCGCGATGCGGAGGTGCTGCGCGTCATGGTCGAGAGAAACCGTGCCCTGGGCATCGAGGTGGCTGCTGCGGGCCGGCGGGAATTTTTGCGCGCCAAGCGCGAGGTGATTCTGTCCTGCGGCACCATCGGCTCGCCGCGGCTTCTGATGCTGTCAGGCTTGGGGCCTGCCGATCATCTGAAATCGCTCGGCATCACGCCGGTGCTCGATGCGCGGTCCGTCGGAGCGAATCTCCAGGACCATCTCGATCTCTGCGCCATCAGCGAATGCACGGGCGATCATACTTACGATAAATATGGCAAGCCGCTGTGGACGGCCTATGCCGGCGTGCTCTACCTCCTGTTTCGCGGCGGCCCGGCGGCCTCGAGCCTGTTCGTGACCGGCGGCTTCGCGCAGGTCGACGAGAATGCCGCAGCCCCCGACATGCAGTTCCATCTGGGCTTCGGCTCCGGCATCGAGGCGGGCATCGCCAAGCTGAAGAATGCCGGGGTCACACTCAACAGCGCCTATATGCGGCCGCGCTCGCGCGGCACGGTGAGGCTCGCCTCCGCCGATCCGAGGACCGCGCCGCTCATCGATCCCAATTACTGGGCCGATCCGCATGATCGCGAGATGTCGCTGCGCGGACTGAAGCTCGCGCGCGAGATCATGGCGAAGCCGGCGCTCAAGCGTTTCGTCCTCGCCGAGCGCGTGCCGGGGCCCGAGGTCAGAAGCGATGACGAGCTTGCGGCCTATGCCTGCGCCTCGGCCAAGACCGATCATCATCCGGCCGGCACCTGTCGCATGGGGATCGACGATCAGGCGGTGGTCAATCCCGATCTCACTTTCCGCGGCATCAAGGGCTTGCGCGTCGCCGATGCCTCGGTCATGCCCAATGTGATCACCGGCAACACCAATGCGGCGACGATCATGATCGCGGAGAAGGCATCCGACATGATCCGTGGGAAGAAGCCTTTGCCAGCAGTTAGCGCATGACCCAGAAAAGCTTTGTGGCCGGGCTCGACCCGGCCATCTCGCCGGTTTTCCGAAAAGATCATGCGCAGACAAGAAGAGGAGATCAGTATGTATAGTGAAAACCGCCCCTGGGGCTCGTTCCACGTGCTCGACGAAGGCAAGGGCTTCAAGGTGAAGCGCATCGTGGTGACTGAGGGCGGGCGCCTGTCGCTGCAGAGCCACAAGCACAGGGGTGAGCATTGGACGGTCGTCACCGGCACCGCCACCGTGACCGTCGACGACAAGGTCCTGACGCTGACCCGGTCGCAGTCGGTCGACATCCCGCAAGGCGCCAAGCACCGGCTAGAGAACCATCATGAGGGTCTGGTCGAGATCATCGAGGTGCAGTTCGGCGACTATCTCGGCGAAGACGATATCGTGCGCTATGACGACGCCTATAACCGCGCCTGACCGGATCGGCGTCGATCTCGGCGGCACCAAGATTGACGCCATCGTGCTGGCGGGCGATGGCCGCGTCCGCTTCGAGAAGCGCGTGCCGACGCCCAAAACCTATGACGCGATCCTCAGCGCCATTGCGGGGCTTGTGCGCGAGGCCGAGGCGCATGCCAACGCTCAGGCGACGGTCGGCATCGGCGCGCCGGGATCGGCGGCGCCGAAGACGGGACTGTGGCGCAACGCCAATATCCTCGACTGCAACGGCAAGCCGATGCCCAAGGATGTCGAGCGCCTTCTCGGGCGCGCGGTGCGCCTCGAGAACGACGCCAACTGCTTCGCTCTGTCGGAAGCCTATGACGGGGCGGGTGCCGGCCATGCGGTGGTCGCGGGCTTCACCATCGGCACGGCCTTGGGCGGCGGCCTCGTGATCGACGGCAAGCTGCGCCATGGGCCCAATAACGAAGCGGCGGAATTCGGCCACACGCCCATGCCCTGGCCCAATGACAGCGAATGGCCGCTCATTCCCTGTTTCTGCGGCAAGAAGGGCTGCGTCGAGCAATATGTGTCGGGAACGGGGCTGGCGCGCGACTATGAGAAGGCAGCGGGCGCCCGATTGAAAGGGCCTGAGATCGTGGCCATGGCGCGCGCCGGCGACACCCAAGCCAAAGCGGCGATCGATCGCCTGGCCGACCGGCTGGCAAGGCTCACCGCGGCGATCGTCAATGTGATCGATCCCGATATCTTCGTGATCGGTGGCGGCCTGTCAGGCCTGCCGGAGCTGGTCGAGGAGCTCGGCCCGCGCGCCGGCCGATATGCGTTTTCAGGAAGCGCGACGGTGAAGGTGGCGCGCGCCAAGCACGGTGAGAAGAGCGGCGTACGTGGTGCGGCGCGGCTGTGGAGCGATTTACCTCTCCCGGCTGAAGCGGGGCGAGGGTAAACTACACCTCTTCCCACTTCCGGCTCTTCTCGGAGCGGAAGAAGGCGTCGATGATCTTCATGTTCTGGATCGCGTCCTTGATGCCATAGGCCGCCTTCTTGTCCTTGCGGATGACGCGGCCGAAGGCTTCCGCCTGCAGTTGATATTGATCGCTCACGGGGAGTTCATAGGTTTTGCCTTCGTTCATCGCCATGCCCTGCACGAAATAGCGGTTGGGCTTGTCGGGCGGCGCGTTGAACGGGATCTCGACCTCGATGCGGCCCTTGGTACCGGCGATCTGCACGCGCTGGAAGGGTGCCGTCTGGGTCGAGATGGCGAAGGACAATTGCCGGCCCTTGCCGAAATCGGCGAGCCCGCTCGCCGCCCGGTCGGTCTTGAATTTGGGGTCGCGGTCGAAGACCGCGGTCACCGCCTTGGGCTCGGCATCGAAGATGTAGCGCGCCACGGTGATCGGATAGCAGCCGATGTCGAGCAGCCCGCCGCCGCCGATCTTGGCGATGTTGCGCACATTCTTCGGATCGTCGAGATAATAGGAGAAGAACACCTGCATGAGCCGGAGCGTGCCGATCTCGCCCTTCTCGATCCTTGCGCGCACCGCCTGCCATTGCAGCGCATGGCGCACCATGAAGGCTTCCGCCACATAGATGCCCTTCGGCACCTTCTTGAGCTTCTTGGCCTCTTTGGCGGTGATGGCGATGGGCTTCTCGCACAGCACATGCTTGCCGGCCTTGACCGCGGCGAGGGTCAAGGGCACATGCAAGTGGTTGGGCAAGGGATTGTACACCGCCTCGATATCAGGATCGGCCAGCATCTCCTCATAGGAGCCATAGGCCTGTTTGATGCCGAGCTTCTTCGCCGCGGCCTCGGCCGTCTTCTTGTCGCGCGACGAGATCGCCACGACGTCGAGCTCCTTGCTCTTCAGCATGCCCGGAATGACCTTGGCCATGCCGATATTGGCGGTCGAGATGATGCCCCATTTCACCGGTTTCATTTTCTTGCTCCCTTCAAGCATGATTCCGAAAAGTTGCAGACTTCTCGGAAAAGGTCATGCGCAAATAGTAATCATCATTACTTGCCGGCGATCATGGCGTCGGCATAGGCGCGGGTCAGGGCGCGCGGCGTCTCGGCGTTCTCCGGCCGGCCGGTCAGCGCATAGCGCAGCCACAGGCCGTCGATGAGGGCGCCGATGCCCAGCGCCACGTCCTTGGCGCGCTCGCGCCCGATGAGGGGCACGAGATTGTAGAGAAGGTTGCTGTGCAGCCGCCTGTGGTAGATGCGCAGGATGCGCTGCAGCTTGTCGGAGTCGCGCGCATTGCCGTAGAGCGCGAGCCAGGCCGAGAACACCTCCTCGGAGAACTGCTGATCGCCATAGGACGCATGGATGATCGCATAGATGCGCTCGATCGGTGTGTGGGCGATGCGCATGCGCATCACCGCCTCGCGCCGCAGGAGATCGAGCAGCGAACGCATGGTGGAGGCGAGAAGGTCGGTCTTGTCGGTGAAATAGTGATGCACGATGCCGGTCGACACCCCGGCCTTGCGGGCGATGCGGGCGACCGTCGCGCTCGAAAAACCGTGCTCGTGTATGGAAGCGATCGCCGCATCGATCAATTGCTGGCGGCGGATCGGCTTCATTCCCCTCTTGGGCATTGGCCCCTCGCAAAGATTGGATCGCCGAGCTTATTACGTTCATTGGACGTCCGTCCAATAAAAAGCTTGACGATCCCCCGGCGAAAGAGAGTAGTCTTTATTCCAAAGATATCCATAGGGAGGATCAAATGACCATGAAGCTCAAAGCCTTGCTTGGCCTGTTGGCACTGGGCGCCAGCCTGACCGTCATGGCGGGAGCGGCGGCGGCCGGCGATGCCGAGGCCTGCAAGAAGGTGCGTTTCTCGGATGTGGGCTGGACCGATATCACCGCCACCACGGCGACGGCCAATGTGCTGCTCGAGGCGCTGGGCTATGAGCCCGAAATCCAGGTCCTGTCGGTGCCGGTCACCTACAGCTCGCTCAAGAGCAAGGACATCGATGTCTTCCTCGGCAACTGGATGCCGACCATGGAGAACGACATCAAGCCCTATCGCGAGGATGGCTCGGTCGAGACGCTGGGCGTCAATCTCGAGGGCGCCAAATACACCCTCGCGGTGCCGAAATACACTTACGACGAGGGCCTCAAGGATTTCGCCGATATCGCCAAGTTCAAGGACAAGCTCGACAACAAGATCTATGGCATCGAGGCCGGCAATGACGGCAACCGGCTGATCCTCGACATGATCTCGGGCGACAAGTTCGGCCTCAAGGGCTTCGAGCTGGTCGAAAGCTCGGAGCAGGGCATGCTGGCCCAGGTCTCGAAGTCGGTGCCGAAGAAGGCCGATATCGTGTTCCTCGGCTGGGAGCCGCATCCGATGAACGCCAATTTCGAGATGGCCTATCTCTCGGGCGGCGATGATGTCTTCGGGCCCAATTTCGGTGGCGCCACGGTCCACACCAATGTGCGCAAGGGCTATGTCGGCGAATGCCCGAATGTCGGCAAGTTCATCAGCAATCTCAAATTCACGCTCAAGATGGAAAACGAGATCATGGGCGGCATCCTGACCGACGGCAAGGAAGGCAAGGTTGCCGCGACCGAGTGGCTCAAGGCCAATCCCGATGCCATCACGCCCTGGCTCGACGGCGTGACCACCTTCGATGGCGGCGACGCCGCGGCAGCCGTTAAGGCCAAGCTCGGCGGCTGAACCCTTTTGAGCGCATGAAACATGAAGGCGGCCCAAGACAGCGGGCCGCCTTTTTGTTACGCTGAAAGAAAAAGCATCAAGGGGGAGGGGCTGAGATGGATCCGATTACACAACTCATCACCGCCTGGAAGATACCGATCGGCGCCTGGGGCAAAGCCTTCTTCGGCTTTCTCACGACGAACTTCGAATGGTTCTTCGACGGCATTGCGCGCGGCTTCACCTTTGTGCTCGAGGGCATCATCGATCTCGTGCTGATGGTGCCGCCGATCATCGTCGTCATTCTCATCAGCCTCCTCGCCTGGTATCTGCAGCGCTCGATCAAGCTCGCCATCGCCACGGCCATCGGCCTGCTCTTCATCATGAATCTCGGCTTCTGGAAGGAGACGATCGAAACCCTGGCGCTGGTCATCGCGGCGGCCGGCGTGTCGATGGCGATCGGCGTGCCGCTCGGCATCGCCGCCGCCCATCGTCCCTGGCTGTTCCGTATCCTGCGGCCCATCCTCGACCTCATGCAGACCATGCCGACCTTCGTTTATCTCATCCCGGTGCTCGTCCTGTTCGGCCTCGGCCTCGCCCCCGGCCTCATCGCCACCGTGATCTTCGCCATACCGGCCCCGGTCCGCCTCACCCATCTCGGCATCACCTCGGTGCCGAAGCAGCTCATCGAGGCGGGTGAAGCCTTCGGCGCCACCAAGCGGCAATTATTGTGGAAGGTCGAATTGCCGGCGGCACTCCCCACCATCATGGCGGGCCTCACCCAGTGCATCATGCTGTCGCTTTCCATGGTGGTCATCGCCGCGCTCGTCGGCGCCAACGGCCTCGGCAAGCCGGTGGTGCGGGCCTTGAACTCGGTCAACATTCCCTTAGGCCTCGAGGCCGGCATCGCCATCGTGGTGCTCGCCATCATTCTCGACCGCGTCTGCCGGGTCGGCGAAAGGAAAGCGTCATGACCACGGCCGTCGAGTTCAAGAATGTCGACATCGTCTTCGGCGAGCGCGAGGCGGAAGGGCTGAAGCTCCTCGACAAGGGCGCCTCGCGCTCCGAGATCCTGGAGAAGACGGGCGCGGTCTTGGGCTGCGCCGGCGCCAATCTCGCGGTCAAGGAAGGCGAGATCAGCGTGCTCATGGGCCTTTCGGGCTCGGGAAAGTCCACGCTGCTGCGCGCCGTCAACGGCCTCAACAAGGTCTCGCGCGGCGAGGTCGTGGTCAATGACAACGGCAAGCCGGTCGATGTCGTGACCTGCTCGCCCGAAACCTTGCGCCGCCTGCGCCAGCACCGCGTCGCCATGGTGTTCCAGCAGTTCGGCCTGCTGCCCTGGCGCACCGTCGCCGAGAATGTCGGCTTCGGCCTCGAGCTTGCCGGCATGCCCGATGGCGAGCGCGCGGCGCGCGTCGACAAGCAGCTCAAGCTCGTCGGCCTCGATCAATGGTCGAAGAAATACGGCCATGAATTGTCGGGCGGCATGCAGCAGCGCGTCGGCCTGGCGCGTGCCTTCGCGACCGAGGCGCCGATCCTCCTGATGGACGAGCCCTTCTCGGCGCTCGATCCCCTGATCCGCACCAAATTGCAGGACGAATTGCTGTCGCTGCAGAAGACGCTCAAGAAGACGATCATCTTCGTCAGCCACGATCTCGAAGAGGCGCTCAAGCTCGGCAACTACATCTCGATCCTCGAGGGCGGGCGCATCGTGCAGACCGGGCGGCCGGAGGACATCGTGCTGCGCCCCGCCAATGACTATGTGCGCGAATTCATCGCCAATGTGAATCCCCTGAGCGTGCTCACCGCCTATAATGTGATGCGCGACGCGCGCGATCTCGAGGATGCCGGTGAAGGCTGGGTGTGGCTCGACCGCAGGCGGACCACGCGCTTCAAGATCGGCCCCGACCGCAAGGTGGTCGATGCCGAGCGCGAAAAGCAGAAGGCGACCTGGGTCGCCTGTTCCGAGGCCGAGAAGCCGGTGCGTCCGAACGATCGCCCGGTCTTCTGGGCGACGCCCGGCACGTCCCTGCGCACCGTGATGCTCGCCATGCACCGCGCCGACACGGCGCCGGTGGCGCTCTTCGATGAAGGCGAGCGCTTCGTCGGCGCCATCGGCGTCCGCGACGTGCTTCAGGCGGTGCTGCGCCGCAAGCCCGAGTGACGGCCGCAAGCCAGTTCCGGATGCTGCGCTGTGGCATGGCCGGCGTCGAGGCGGTCCTGGCTTCGACGCGGCATGTCTTTCCACGCCACACCCATGATCAGTTCGGCATCGGCGTGATCCATCAAGGCGCCCATCGCTCGCTCAGCGGCCGCGGCATGGTGGAAGCGGGGACGGGCGATGTGATCACCGTCAATCCGGGCGAGGTGCATGACGGCGCCCCCATTGGCGATCATGGGCGCTCATGGCGCATCCTCTATTTCGATCCCGCGGTCATCTCAGCGGTGGTCGCGGATATGAGCGAAGGCAAAACGAAGGCGTTCGAATTCTCGCATCCGGTGTTGAGCGGCGGACCGTTGATCGGCCGCTTCGGCGCGCTGTTCGCGGCCATGACGAAAGGCGGCGAGGCGCCGCTCGAACGCGAAGAGCTGCTGCTCCTGCTTTTTGCCGCCTTGCGGCCGAAGGCGGGCAAGGAGCCCCATATTCCCGATGCCATCCGCAGTGTCCGGCAATTGATCGATGATGATCCGGCCTCTCCGCTGACGCTCGCGGCGCTCGCGCAAGAGGCGGGATTGAGCAGGTTCCAGCTCCTGCGCGCGTTCTGCAAGGCGACGGGCCTCACGCCGCATGCCTATGTGATGCAGCGCCGCATTGCCTTGGCGCGCCGGCTGATTGCCGCCCGTTTACCGCTTGCGCAAGCAGCATTCGCCGCGGGCTTCGCCGATCAGAGCCACATGACCCGCATCTTCGTGCGCAAATACGGTGTGTCGCCGCGGACCTACGCAAAGGCGGTGGGATAGACGGTAATCCCCACTCCCCCTGCGGGGGAGTGGGTTAGGGTGAGGGGGAACCGGCGGAGAAGGAAATCACCGACCGTTCCCCCTCACCCTCCCAATGCTCGGCATTGGGCCCCTCCCTGTACCCTTCTGGTGTCCTGTGCCGGGGATTAGACTGGCAGGACGGGTCGCTCTGCCGGGAGCCACCAAGCCCTCCGCGTTGCTGCGA
>QORU01000026.1 GCA_003574785.1 Taklimakanibacter deserti
CTCTGTGCACCTCCACCAAACAGAAGGAGTAAAATGTGGGAAAAAGTGACCTTGACAAAAAGCCCCATACAAGGTGGCCGAAGGCCGGATGAGGGCTCTTTCGTAACAATGTGCTCAAATCTCGACGAGAATCCCTCGCTGAGACAAAGAGCCCTCACCCGCCCTTCGGGCACCCTCTCCCATTGCTTCGCAACGGGAGAGGGGGAAGGACTGGAGAGGGCTCGCCTATTTAGAAATCGAATTGGCCGACATTCTCCTTGGTGAAGACGAAGGGCGCGCCGAGCAGGATCTCCGAGCCGTTGATGACCTGGAGATCGCCAAGCTTGCCGGCCTTGACCGAGGTGGCGCCGGCCTTCAGATCGCCATCGGCGACGGCGCGCAGCACATGCATCGCGGCGTAGCCTAGATCGACCGGGTTCCACAGCACCACCGACTTGACGCAGTCCTTCTCGACATAGGGCTTCATCGCATTGGGCGTGGCGAGGCCGACCACCGCGATCGTGCCGCACTTGTTCGCCTGCGTGACCGCTTCGGCGGAAGCCGGTGTCGCGACGCTGGTCATGCCGAAGATGCCTTTCAGCTCATCGCCATGCTTGTTGATCAGCGTCGTCGCCTGGTTGAAGGACAGCACATTGTCTTCCTGCGCCTCGACCGTCTCCAGCCATTTCATCTTGGGATGGCACTTCTCGGCATAGGCCCCCATCTCGGCGATCCAGCGCGCCTGGTTCGGCGTGGTGAAGGTCGAGGTGACGATGGCGAAAGCGCCCTCCTCGCCGATCTCCTTGGCCATGTTGTCGACCATCGCCTTGGCGATGCCGTTGAACTCGGCCTGGTTGACGAACCACTGGCGGGCCGAGGGCTCGGAATTCGCGTCATAGCCCACGACATTGATGCCCTTGCTCAGCGCCTTCTTCAACACCGGGGCGATCGCGACGGGATCGTTGGCGGCGAACAATATGCCGTCGACGCCGCTCGTTATGTAATTGTCGATGAAGGTGATCTGCTGGTCGATATTGGCCTGGGTCGGACCGTCGGTCTTGGCATCGACATTGCCGAGCTCCTTGGCCGCATCGGCGATGCCCTTCGAGGTGGCGTTGAAATAGCCGATGCCGATGAGCTTCGGTATATCGACGACGGTGATCTTCTTGCCCTTGCGGTCGGGGGCGCCGGTCGGCTCGCCGCCGTCATAGGGCTTGGCCACGGCGGCACCGGGCGTGCCGTCGCAGGCCAAGGGATTGGTCGGCAAATCGTCGCCCCCGGTCCAGGCCGAGGCGGCAAATGCGCTCCCCGTCATGGCGGTCAAGGCGACAGCGGCAATCAATGTCTTGTGTATCATGTCATGCTCCTTGCGCTTCACATCCGGACCTTGATTCTGCTGACGGCCCTGAGATCCGGACTCTCCCTTTTGGTCAACCGTCTGCATCCTTGCGAAACATATTGCTGATGAGGATCGTGCCGATGAGCACGGCGCCGATCACCACGATGGTGCCGTCGCCCTTGACGCCGGCGAGGGCAAGCCCGTTCTTCAGCGCCTGCATCAGGACGAGGCCGAGCAGCGTGCCGATGATCGTGCCGCGCCCGCCGAAGATGCTGGTGCCGCCCAAGACCACGGCGGTGATGACGTCAAGCTCGAGCCCGGTGCCCATGTCGGAGCGCGTGGTCGAGACTCGCGACACGAAGATCACCGCGGCGAGCCCGGCGATGAGGCCCGAGGCCGTATATATAAGAAGCAGCGTGCGATCGACGCTGAGGCCCGAAAAGCGCGAGGCGACGGCGTTGGAGCCGATCGCATAGGTGGCGCGCCCGAAGGTCGAGAGGCCGAGGATGATGGCGGCGATGAAAGCGAGGATGGCGAAGACCCACAATTGCGTGGGCACGCCCAGGAACTCACCCTGGCCCAGCGCGAAGAACCAGTCGGGATAGCCTCGCACCGAGCGCGCCTGGCTGATGCCCTCGGCGAGGCCGCGATAAAGCGCGAGCGTCGCCAGCGTCGCGATGAGCGGCGGCACGCCGAAGCGGGTGATGATGAGGCCGTTGACGAGGCCCGCCACCCCGCCGACGACGATGCCGAGCACCATGGCGAGCGGCAGCGGCAGGCCGAGCTTCTGCCAGAACACGCCGAGCAATATGGCGACGAGTCCCAGGATCGAGCCGACCGAGAGATCGATGCCGCCGGTGACGATGACGAAGGTCATGGCGAGCGCCACGAGGCCGACCTCGGCCATGAGCCGCCCCTGATTGAGCAGGTTGTCGGCGGTGAAGAAGCGGTCGGACTGGAAGGCGAGGATGACGAGCGCCGCGATGAGCAGGACGCCCAGGATCGCCTCGTGCCGCAGCAGCAATGATCGCAATGCGGCGGTCATGGGACGAGGCTCCGGCGCCGCCGCGCCATGTCGGCGAGCACGGTGGCGAGGATCAGGAGGCCCAGCACCGCGCGCAGCCAATAGGCCGACACATTGAGGAAGATCAGCGCCGAGCCGATGCAGGCGAAGAGGATGGCGGCGAGCGTCGAGCCGATCACCGTGCCGGTGCCGCCGAGGATCGAGACGCCGCCGATCACCGCCGCGGTGATGACGGTGAGTTCGAGATTGGGCGGCACGGTCGACTGGATGACCTGCAATTGCGTGGCGAAGAGCAAGGCCGCGATGCCGGCGAACAACCCGTGCAGCGCGAAGACGAGGACGCAGGTGCGCTCAGGGGAAAGCCCCGAGGCGCGCGCCGCTTCGGCATTGCCGCCGACCGCATAGATCGAGCGCCCCATCGCCGAATAGCGCATCCACAGCGCCATGACGATGGTGAGGATCACCATGAAGTAGACCGGCGCCGGAATGCCGAAGAGCCGCGCCTGGGCGATGAAGAATCCGGGCGGCATGCCGGTGATCCAGGTGCCGCCGGTCAGGCTGATGAGCCCGCCTTTGAGGATCGACAGCATGCCGAGCGATGCGACGATCGAGGGCACGCGCATATAGGCGATGAGCGCGCCGAGGAAAGTGTTGATGACGATGCCGACCAGGATCGGGACGATCCACGCGACCCAGATCGGATAGCCCTGGACCGCGAGCGTCCCGGCGATGGTGGCGAGCACGCCGATAAGCGAGCCGACCGAGACGTCGATATGGCCGGAGATGATGACCATCGCCATGCCGATCGCCGCCACCGCGATATAGGCATTGCCGGAAAAGATGCTGGTGAGGTTGGTGTCGGAGAGGAAGCGCGGATTGTAGAGGCCGACGACGATGAACAGCACCACGATGGCGGCGAGGACGACGATCTCCTGGCCATAGGCTTCGAAGAGACGCGCGAAATAGGCGGGGCGGCGCCGCGGCAGGGCGATGTCGCTCATGCCGCCTCCTCCGCTTGCGCCAGCGTCATGGCGGCGCCGACCGTTTCGGCCGTGGCATCCTCGCGCGCGATCTCGGCGACGATGCGCCCGCCATTCATCACCAGCACCCGGTCGCTCATGCCGAGCACTTCCGGCAGTTCGCTCGAGATCATCAGGATGGCGAGGCCGCTTTGCGCCAGCTTCGACATGAGCGCATGGATCTCCGACTTGGCGCCGACATCGATGCCGCGCGTCGGCTCGTCCATGATGAGGATCCGGGGCTCGGCCGCGAGCCACTTGGCGAGGACGACCTTCTGCTGGTTGCCGCCCGAGAGCTGGCGCGCCGCTTGTCCAGGCCCCCGCGCCCTGATCCCCAGGCGCTTGATGAAATCGCGCGCCAGCCGGTCTTCCTTGCCGCGATCGACGATCAATGCGCGCGCCAGCTTCTTGAGCACGGTGAGCGAGATGTTCTCGGCAATGGTCTGCGGCCTGACCAGGCCCTGCAGGCCGCGGTCCTCCGGCACATAGGCGATGCCGAGATCGCGCGCCTGGCTCGGCGACTTGATATGGACTGGCTTGCCGTCGATGAGGATCTCGCCCGACGTCTTGGGCGTGATGCCGAAGATGGTGAGCGCCGTCTCGGTGCGCCCCGAGCCGACGAGGCCGGCAATGCCGACGATCTCGCCGGCGCGCAAGGTGAAGGAGACATTGCGCACCCCCTTGCCATGCGACACGTCGCGAAGCTCGAGCCGCGGCGGCCCGATCTTCGCCTCTTCCTTGGGGAAGAGCTGGTCGATCGAGCGCCCGACCATCATCGCGACCAGCGAGCGCTCGCTGACGTCCTTGATATCCTTCGTGCCGACATGGTTGCCGTCGCGCAGGACCGTCACCCGGTCGGCGAGCGCGAAGATCTCCGGCAGCTTGTGGCTGACATAGACGATGCCGACACCCCTGTCGCGCAAGCGCCGGATGATGGTCATCAATTGCTGGACGTCGGCTTCGGCGAGCGACGCGGTGGGCTCGTCCATGATGACGACGCGGGCATTCTGCGACAGCGCCTTGGCGATCTCGATGCGCTGCCGGTTGGCGACCGACAGGGATCCGACCTTGGTATCGACATCGAGATGATGCGAATCGAGATCGTCCAGGAGTTGCCGCGAGCGCTCGCGCATCTGCGCCCAGTCGAGGCCGCCCCAGCGATTGCGCGGCGCGTGATTGAGGAAGATGTTCTCGGCGACCGAGAGCTCGGGGAAGAGAAGCAGTTCCTGATAGACGATGGCGATGCCGGCTTTCACCGCCTGGCCGGGATTGGCGAATTTCACCTGATCGCCGCCGATCCGGATCTCGCCTTCATCGGGCGCATGCACCCCGGCGATGATCTTGATGAGGGTCGACTTGCCCGCACCATTCTCGCCCAAGAGCGCATGCACCTCGCCCGGCCTGACGTCGAAATCGACCGCATTGAGGACGCGCACGCCGACGAAGGATTTGGAGATGTTTTTGAGCTCGACCAGCGCGGTCATGGCGGGTTTCTCCGCCCAGCGCAGCCATGATCACAGTGAGCGAGATTAATCAACTCTCTCAGGTCGGGAGCCGGGAATGCGATCGGGGCGATCCCGCAGAATGCTTTCCGGGAAATACCGCCAATGCAGTCCATCCGCATCTTCCTCCCACCCGGATATGTCCGTTTTTATTGATTTCCCGCGGGGCTATCCGGCGCCGCCGCAGAGGGCTTCGAGACCAGGCTTGCCATTGCCTGAGGGCCTCATCATGATTAAGATTGAACAATGATGAGCAATTATGGTCAAGCCATGAATCGCAATCATCTGACAAATAAGCGTGAGTGCACGCTCACGCCTGTGATCATCGCTGATCAAACTTGCGGCCCTCCCCAGGTTTCCCCCTCTCCCGTTGCGCAGCAATGGGAGAGGGTGCCCGAAGGGCGGGTGAGGGCTCTTTGTCTCAGCAAGGAGTGCTCTCCGAGATCAGAGCACACTGCACGAAAGAGCCCTCATCCGGCCTGTCGGCCACCTTCTCCCACGCTGCGCGCGGGAGAAGGGGCAACTTTCCAGCAGCACCATCATGGATGAGAGCGAACGTCACCGTCTCATCCTCGATGCGCTGAAGGAGCGGCCTTTCGCGACGGTGAAGGACCTGCTCGACGTCCTGAGAGTGTCGCCCGCCACCATTCGCCGCGACATCGCCAAGCTGCATGCGGCGGGCAATGTGCGCAAGGTCTTCGGCGGCATTGCCTCAGGCCTGCATGATTCATCGCCCGAGCGTCTGGCCGCGCGCCCCTTCGAGGAGAACCGCATGCTGGCGGTCGATGCCAAGCGCGCCATTGCGCGCGAGGCCGAAGCCCTGGTGCGCGACGGCGACGCCCTCATCATCCATGGCGGCACCACCTGCTATCTCTTCGCGCTCAGGCTCGCGCGCCGCAATGTGAAGATCTACACCAACTCCATGCCGCTCGCGGCGCGCCTGTGGGAGGACGGCTCCTGTCATTTGACCCTTGCCGGCGGCGAGCTCTATCGCGAGCCCGGCATCATCTATGCGCAAGGCTCGGGCCCGCCCGATTTCTATGCCTCGAAATTGTTCCTCGGCGCGCAAGGCATCGGTCCCAACGGCATCATGGAATCGCATCCTTTGATCGCGCGCGAGTCGGAGCGACTGCTGTCCCGCGCCGATGAATTGGTGCTCCTCGCCGACAGCCGCAAATTCGCGATCCGCACCCGCTATAGCGTCCTGCCGCTGTCGCGCATCTCGACTCTCATCACCGATGACGGCCTGTCGGGCGAGCATGCCAGGATGCTGGAAGACGCCGGCATCCGCACCATCATCGCCAAGGTCGGCAAGGATGATACCCTCGCCCCGCGCAGCGGGGAGAGGGAGGGGCCCGGTGCGTAGCACCGGGAGGGTGAGGGGCGCCTTTACTTCTTCACTGGGATCCAGATCTCGAAGCCGCCGAGACCGGAATGGGGATCGAATTTCGCGTCATAGCGCTCGAAGCCCGGCGCGTCCGCGGCCTCGTATTCCGATTGCGGCAGCCAGCTGTTCCAGATGGCGTTCATCGTGCCGCGGATGGTCGAGATGTGCCCCTCATGGGCGAATACCGCATAGAGATGCTGCGGCACGCGCAATCGCGCGAAAGTCTTCGGCAGGTCGGAGAAATCGGCGACTTCGACGCCGGTCATGTAATCCATATTGCCGCTGTCGTCGGTATTGTAGAAGACGCCATAGGCGACATTGCCGATCTGGCCGGGCACATGGCCGATATGCGGCTGGAACTGCTGCCATTGCGAGGGAATGGCGGCGCTCGACGCATGCGTATAGCGTTCGCTCAGTCCGGCGATGAGCAGGGTCTTGCCGGTTTCGATGCGCGGCGGCTTGAGGGCGTTGGGCGGTGTATCGTTCATGGCAATGGGCTCCACGAGTTGGACGATGTCGAGGATGCGCCCTCCCCGCAGCTGTTCCGGCGTCAGGCCGAACTGGTCGCGGAAGGCGCGGGTGAAGGCTTCGTGGGACCCATAGCCCGCCTCGAGAGCGACGGTGAGGATGTCGGGGGCACCGTGGCTGAGCTTCTTCGCCGCCTCGCTCAGGCGCCGCGCCTTGGCATAGGCAATGACCGACATGCCGGTCGCCGCCGCAAAAGCGCGCGTCATGTGATAGCGCGAGACGCCGCCGACCGCCGCTACCTCGTCGAGGGAAATGTCCTGGGCGAAGTGGCTTTCGACGAACCAGAGCGCTCTTTCCGCGGGATTCATGGCAATCCTCACAAAGCCTGGCCGGCATCATGCCCGCTGAGCCAAGCGCTTGTTTGACCGATATTGCGCTTTTCTTCCAATTCGACCCACCGCTTGTGCATCGCGGTCGAGGGCGATGGACCTTGGTCCAACTATATAGAGGCGTTGGGCGAAGGTTTAATGCCGGGAGGGTCCGCCGACGGGCGGGCAGGCCGGCAAGGGTCTCGACGATCACCGAAAGAGAAGCTGACGACAATCCCCACTCGCATCGTCAGTGACGCATTGCTTCCGGGGCTGGGGGCAATGCCGGTCGCCGAGGCGCCTGCCGCGGAATCGGCGTTGGGCATGTATGGGCCCGGTTTCCGCCATGGCTTCGCCGGGCTCATGCCCGTGGCCCGGCGCCTTTTCGTGAGTTATCCTTGCGCCCGCTGTCGGGCATCCCGCCCTTGATGGACTTATCCGATGTCGACAAGACTTCCGAATACCCTTCCGGCCATCGATGCCCCGGCTGGATATCGCCGGCGCGATGTTGTCCTTGGTGCCGCTTCATTGACGGCGAGCGCCTTCATGCCGATGACGGCAAAGGCGCAATCCCTCTCTCCGTCCGCAGCCAGGCCGATTACCCAGGAAGCCTATATCTACGGCTTCCCGATGGTGGACAGCTATCGCGTCCAATATTCCTATTTTGTCGATCGGGGCGGACCCGAATTCAAGGCGCCGTGGAACACCATTTTCAACAATGCGCGCGTCTACACGCCCGACGACAAGGCCATCCAGACGCCGAATTCGGACACGCCCTATTCCTATGTCGGCGCCGATCTCAGGGCCGAGCCCTTGGTGTTCACGGTGCCGGAGATCGAGAAGGACCGCTACTATTCGCTCCAGTTCATCGACATGTACACTTTCAATTTCGCCTATGTCGGCAGCCGCGCCACGGGAAATGCGGCAGGAAATTTCATCCTCGCCGGCCCTGGCTGGAAAGGCGAGACGCCGCCTGGCATCAAGGCGGTGATACCGTGTGAGACGCAATTCGCCTTCGTCCTTTATCGCACCCAGCTCTTCGGCCCCGACGACATCGAGAACGTCAAGAAGGTCCAGGCCGGCTACAAGGTTCAGCCGCTATCGTCCTTTCTGAACCAGCCGAAGCCCGCCCCGGCACCGAAGATCGATTTTCTCAAGCCCTTGAGCCCGGAAGCGGAGAAGACGTCGCCCGCCTTCTTCACGGTCCTGAATTTTCTGCTGCAATTCTGTCCGACACATCCTTCCGAAACCGAGCTGATGGCGCGCTTCGCCACGCTTGGCATCGGCGCCGGCAAGACCTTCGATCCGCAGGCGCTTTCCCCCGAGCTTCGCGCTGCCGTCACCGACGGGATGGCAGATGCGTGGAATACCTTCAAGCAATTCAAGAGAACCCAGCTCGACACCCACAAGCGCAGCGCCGATTGCTTCGGAACACGCGAGCATCTGAAGGGCAGCTATATCGACCGCATGGCGGGAGCCGTCCTCGGCATCTATGGCAATTCGAAGGAAGAAGCCATCTATCCGGTCTACTTCGTCGATTCCCAAGGAAAGCCACTGAGCGGGGCCAAACAATACACCTTGCGTCTCGCCCCCGGACAATTGCCGCCGGTCAACGCCTTCTGGTCATTGACGCTTTACGCGCTGCCCGCAAGCCTTCTTTCCGCCAATCCGCTCAATCGCTATCTGATCAATTCGCCGATGCTGCCGAATCTGAAGACGGACGCGGATGGCGGGCTCACGCTTTACGTCCAGAACCAGACTCCCGGCATGGACAAGGAGTCGAACTGGTTGCCCGCACCTGCCGGACCGTTTTTCCTCGTCATGCGCCTCTATTGGCCGAAGCCCGAGGCGCTTGACGGCAAATGGGAAACGCCACCGCTTGAGCGCGCGAAATGAGCAAGAGGACAGCCGATGATGGTTTGCGCGCTGACTGTTGGCATCGGCATGTCAGGCCTTGCGGCCCGGCTCGTGCGGTAACTGGATAACAGGATGATGATCTTACAAACTGCATAAAAACCTGCGCTTGTTGGCTATCCTTCAAATATAGCGCTTGGTAAATGAGGAACCCCTCGCCTAGAGTTACCCTCGCCAGAATCGGGATGGCATATTTTTTGAGAGGGTATTCCATGGTTGTCTGTTCAAGCCGCTTCGTGCTGGCCGTTTCTCTTTCGGCCTTGCTCATCGTTGGACCTTCCATCGCCGGTCATTCGGATCTGTTGTCCTATGATCAGGCTTTCGCCGAAAAGGGCGGAAATGGCGGGGGCAATGGTGGTGGCAAGGGTGGTAGCGGCGGAAACGGCGGCGGCGGCAGCGGTGGCGCGCAAGGCAATGCCGGCGCAAGCAGTGCCGGCGGGGGAAGCCAGTCGGCGAATGCCGGCCAGGCGGGCAAGTCGTCATCGAGCAAGGCGTCCGAAAAGAGCAAGGACAAGAGCCTCGCCAACGAGCTCGGCGCCTTGAATGCGGCGCATGCATCGTCGAAAGCCCTGGCCAATGCCTCGCCCAATTCGCGCGTCGGCAAGATCGCCGCTTATAAGGCTGCGAATGACGCCGCGATCGACGCCCAGGCGGAGGCGGACGAGGCCGCTGCCGCGGCCATCGCGGGCAATCCAGCGGCGGTGGCTGCGGCCGCGGAGACCAAGCTGGCTGCCGACGATCTCGCGGCCAAGCAGCAGACCCTTACGGGCCTGCAGGTCGCCGGCGCAGATCAGACTGAGATCGACGCCGCGCAACAGGCGGTCGATGACGCCGCCGATGCCTTGGCCGCGGCGCAAGCGACCCAAGCTGCGGCGGAGGCTGCCGCTATAGCGGCCGACCCAGCCGCGCAGCAGGCGCAAGCCGAAGCCGATGCCGCAGCCGAGGTCGCGAATACCGCGCTCGAGACGGCGGCGAACAAGCCGGTAACCCCGGAAGTCAAGGCTGCCGTCGACGCGCTTCTCGCAGGCAAATAAGCCGCGACATCCGAAAAGCTCCGTTGTCCCGCGATGCGACCATCGCGGGACAATGCTGTCCGGCATGTCCTACGCTGTTCATCCCGGCCGCCTGAGGTATAGTCTTTCCGTCGGGGGCGAGACCAGGCTGATGCCGATCCCAAGGGAGGATGAAATGCAGCGCCGTCTCCTCAAACTACTTTCCGTGTCGCCGGCCGTTTCCTTCGTCATTTTCGCAGCCGGCCTGTTCGCCGTCACCTTGCCTGCCGGCAGCGCGAAGACAACCCGCCTCGACGTCATCGAGCATGCGACGACCGACACCGTCACCGATACTGGCGCCAAGGGCGACAGCGTGGGCGACCTCCTGACCTTCGCCAATGAGGTCTTCGACGCGAAGGATGCCCAGAAGGTCGGCACTAGCACCGGCTGGTGCATCCGCACCGTCGCCGGCAAATCCTGGGAATGCTTCTGGACGCTGACGCTCGCCGACGGCCAGATCACCGTCGCGGGTCCTTTCCTTGATGCCGGCGACTCCGTGCTGGCGGTCACCGGCGGCACCGGCAAATATGCCGGCGCTCGCGGCGAAATGGCGCTCCACGCACGGGACGCCAAGGGCAGCGCCTATGACTTCAAATACAGCCTGATCAAGTAAAGCGCCTAGCCCCAGTCCTGCGCAAACCTATTTCAACTTGGCGAGCACCGCCGCCTTGCCGTCGCTGCCGTCCCAGGCGGTGACGCCCGCGAGCCACTGGTCGAGCACGCCCGGATTCGCCGTGAGCCACATCGTCGCCGATTGCGCGGCATCCTTGTTGGCGAGGATGTCCTCCATCACAGCACCTTCCATCTCGACGGTGAACTTCAGGTTCTTCAGGAAGCGCGCCACATTGGCGCATTCCTCGCCATAGCCGGAGCGGACCAGCGTATGGATGGTCGCCGGCCCGAAACCGTCCTTCTCGAAACCTGAAAGATAGCTGATCGGCATCTTGCCCATCACCGGATGCGGCGTCCAGGCGAGGAAGATGATCCAGTTCTTTTTGCCGAGCTCTTTTTCGGCCTGCGCCAGCATGCCCTGTTCGCTCGACTCGACGAGGCTCCAGTCCTTGAGCCCGTTAGCCGGATCATCGATCTTGCCTTGCAGGATTCGATTGCCGTCATTGCCCGGCTCGATGCCATACATCTTGCGGCCGAATCTCTCGCCTTGCGCCGCGAGGTCGGCGAGCGACCTGACGCCGGCCTCCGCCACATAGGCGGGCACCACGGGACCATAGCCCGCTCCCTCGAGGTTCACGGCAAAGCTCTCGATCGTCTTGGCGTCGAGATAGGGGCGCACCTCGGTGGTCTGGCTTGGCATCCAATTGTCGAGCCAGATGTCGATCTGCTTGTTCTTGAGGCTTTCAAGGATGACGGGCACGCTCAAGAGCTGGTCCTTCGGCTCATAGCCGAGATGGCGCAGGACCGTCATCGCCAGGGCGTTCTGCGCGGTATTGTCGGTCCAGCCGCCATCGGCGATGCGCGGCGCGCGGCAGCTGTCGGGCTCCTTGCCGGCGGCTGCCGATGTGAGAAGCAGAAAGGAAATACCGGCGAGCATGATGAGTTTGAGCATGGCTGTCTCCTCCTGTGCCAGAGCATCGGACCGAAAAGTGCGAAGCGGTTTTCGGGTAATCCGATGCGCAAACAAAAAATAGAGCGCCGGGGCGATTCTATGAGAATCGCCAGGCGCTCTATGTGGCTGTTTCCCAGTGTTTTGGCCAGTTGCCGGGCACTCTGAGATCCACTCCCGCCTGTTGCTCGATGGCCCGGCACACGCTGAGTTCGCCTTCACTTCCGCCATAGCGCCGCCGGGCCGCCTCGAACTTGGCGCGCACGAGGCGCGTCAGATCCGCATCGACTGTCTGTTCCTCGGCAAGACCGGCGATCAGCGCCAGGTCCTTGCAGCACAGATCGAGCGTGAAGGAGGGATCATAGTGGCCGGCGAAGATCGACGGGACGTCATGCCGGCAAACGAAACTGTCGGCGGCGCCTGATTTCATCGCTTCCCACAAGGCAAGCAGATCCACGCCGGCCTTGCGCGCCGTCACCATCGCTTCGCCGATTGCCGCGGCATGAATGAACCACAACTGATTGGTGACGAGCTTGACGACACCTCCCGAGCCGAGGGGCCCGACGAAGATGATACGTCCTGCCGCGCCCAGGATGGGACGGACGCTTTCCACCAGATCGGCGGAACCGCCGGCAAACAAAGTGAGCTCGCCCTTGATCGCGCCGTCGATCGCGCCAGTGACCGGTGCGTCGATCGTGGAAACTCCCTTGTCGCCGAGAAGTGTTGCCAGATGCCGGAGAAGGCTCGGGCGGTTGGTCGTCATGTCGACCCAGACGAGACCGTGCCGCGCCGCTGACAGCAGTCCGTCCGGTCCTGTCACGATGGCCTCCACTTCGGCCGGGCCAAACACCATGGTGATCACGCAATCGGCATGGGCCGCGCACTCTGCCGGGCTTGCCGCCCATCGGGCGCCCTCCGCGACGAGGGTGTCAGCGGCTTCGGGACGGATGTCGTGGACGGTAAGCTGATGGCCAGCCCGCAGGATATTGCGCGCGACCGCGCAACCCATCCTGCCCAGCCCAATGAAACCGACTTTCATCTGCGTCGCGCCGCCTCTTATTTGCCGGCGAGCCTGACCCATGGCTATAGTGAGCACAAGCAAATTGCGTTGATGCCCACCATAAGAGGCGATGATGCGATGAATATCGAAATCAGGCTGTTGCGCAGTTTTGTCGAGATCTACGAGGCGGGGTCGCTGTCGCGCGCCGCCGTGGCGCTCGGCTGCACTCAGGCAGCGATGAGCATGCGTCTCAAGATGCTGGAAGACGAGTTGGCGCGCCCGCTCTTCATCCGTCGCCATCATCGGCTGGACCCGACCCCGTTTGCCGCCGATTTCTACGCCAAGGCGCTGGTCGTGCTCGCCTCTTATGACGAGTTGATCTCGGCCAGCCGAAGCCGCGCCGTCGTCGAACGCGTGCGGATCGGCATACCGGACGATTATGCGCTTGGTTTTTTGCCGGATGTGATCGCCGCTCTGCTCGGCGCCCAGGCCAGGATCGACTTCGATATCAGATGCGATCTGAGCGCCAATCTTGCCGCCGCCGTAGAGAAGCAGGATCTCGACATAGCCATTGCGACTCTCGCCAATCCTCCGGAAACCGCGATCCTGCTCGGCGAGCCGGCGCTCTACTGGGTCGGCAGCGCCGCGCGGGTGATGGATGTGTCACCACCCATCGCCCTTGCCGCCTATCCTGAGGGCTGTGTCTTCCGCAAGGCGATGATCACCGCTCTGGAAGCCGCCGGTCTCGGCTGGCGCGTCGCCATCCAAAGCCGCAATCACGCCGGCATCATTGCCGGCATACGCTCTGGGGCAGCGGTGACGGCCATGGCGCAGGGCACGATACCTGCAGGCCTCGTCTGCATCGACGACCCCTACTGTCTGCCGCCGCTCGGCCATGCCCCGATCTACGCGCTGAGAGGCCGCACCGGCATCCGCCACATCGATGAGTTGGAAGCGGCATTGCATAAAGTCATATCGGCATTCTCCGGCGACGACACTCCCGCCGATCTTACTCGTGATGGAACACTTCCTCCATCGGCGCCCACCATTCGCTTTTCTTGCGCGACGACAGCGGCACCTGCATCGGGTCGGTGATGCGCCACCAGTCCTGCATGCGGGGATCGGCGCGCATCAGCGCCATGTCGGCGGCGAAATCCTCTCCATGATATTCCCAAGATGCGAAAAGCAGGTTCTCGGGCTCGCGCAGGAAGATCGTATAGTTGCGGATATTGCAGCGGCTGATCAGCGCCAGGATCTCGGGCCAGACTTGCGCATGGATCCTCTTATATTCGGGGATGACCTCAGGCCTGAGGCCGATGACGAGACCCATTCGCTGCATGCGCTGTTCCCTTCCGTTGCACTATGTTATTGTAACACAAATGGAAACGAGCGGTCAGGGAGTGAGACACGATGACGATGACGCATGCTGAGGAGAAAACGATGGCCAAGGCTCTGCCTTTCGATCAGGCAAAGCTCGACGGTCTCATGGACAAGGCCGGGATCGATGTCCTCCTCCTCACCTCCAAGCACAATATCCAGTATCTGCTCGGCGGCTATCGTTTCTTCTTCTTCGATTTCATGGATGCGATCGGCGTCAGCCGCTATCTGCCGGTGATGATCTATCGCAAGGGCCGCCCCGATCAGGCCGCCTATTTCGGCAATGGGCTCGAGATTTATGAGCGCCAGCTCGACAAGTTCTGGCCTTCGACGGTCGAGACCAAGTCCTGGGGCACGCTCGATGTGATGCGGCTCGCCGCCGACCACCTGAAGAAGCTCGGGCCCATTCGCACCTTGGGGGTCGAGATGGGCTTCCTCCCGGCCGATGCCCATGCCGCCCTGCGTGACGCGGCGCCCAATGTCGAGATCGTCGATGCGCTCTTCCCGCTGGAGCGGCTGCGCGCGGTCAAGACGCCGGAAGAGCTCGAGCTCCTCAAGAAGGCGTCGGAAGGCGTCGTCTCATCCATGCTCGCGGTCATGGGCGCGCACGGGCCCGGCTCGACCAAGAAGCAATTGGCGGAGGCCTTGCGGCTCGAAGAGGTCAAGCGCGGCCTCACTTTCGAATATTGTCTCATCACCGTGGGATCGAGCCACAACCGCTCGCCCTCGCCCGACAGCTGGAACAAGGGCGAGGTGCTCTCGCTCGATTCCGGCGGCAATTATAAAGGCTATATCGGCGATCTCTGCCGCATGGCCGTGCTCGGCGAGCCCGACCAGGAGCTGAAGGACCTGCTCGCCGAGGTCGACATGATCCAGCAGGCGGCGCGCAGGCCGATCCGGGCCGGCGCCCGCGGCGGTGACATCTATGTCGAGGCCGACAAGGTGTTCAAGACGGCGCCGCACCGGAACATCATGCATTTCTGCGCCCATGGCATGGGCATGATCCCGCATGAGGCGCCGCGCCTCACGGGCTCAGGTCCCGTGCCCTATCCCGCCTATGACGAGGATCTGCCGCTCGAAGAAGGCATGGTCATCTCGATCGAGACCACTCTGCCCCATCCCAAGCGCGGCTATGTGAAGCTCGAGGACACGGTCGCCGTGACCAAGACGGGCTATGAGCCCTATGGCGATGGCGGCCGCGGCTGGAATCGCGGCAAGGTCTGACCCCTTGCAATCGTGGGCCAAGCCGTGAGATTTGGGAAATATCAGCGTGGAACATTGCGCTTGGCCGTGTGACGCTCTGACGTGCAAATTCCCTGCTCGAATTGGCAAATTCCCTGCTCGAGATTCTAACCCCTTGATATTGCTGGAGTGGGTAATTTTTTCAAAAATTCCCTGATATTCCCTGCAAATCCCTGAAACGGGCCGTCCCTAGCGGCGATGCATCACTTGCGGCGTCGCCTCGGGAAGTCTGAGCGCCAGCAGGCCTTGCCGGCGCAGCGTGTCGAGCCTGGCGAGCTTCTCCGGCAATCGGGCCGGGCGCTCGCCCCATTCCTCGTAGAGCGCCTGCGCATTGCGCAGCAGCCTTTCGGGCGAATCCCAGGCAGCGAAAGGCGTGGCCTGGAATTTGGCGCTGAGCAGGAGATCGGCAGCCGCCGCATCGGCGCGCCTGCCCTGCCTGCGGCGGCGATCGAGCTCCTCCTGGATGAGCTCCCAATAAGCGAGCTGCAGCTCGACATCGGCGCGCGTCGCGAGCGGCCCGTGGCCGGCGACGATGACGTCGGCATCGAGGCTCAGCACCTTGCGTAAGGCGCCGGTGATGTTGGCGACCGGCCCCGCCCAGACCACCGGCGTTGAGGAGGTGAAGACGATGTCGCCGGCATAGAGCACTTTCTCGCAAGGGACGAAGATCATCGCATCGCCCGGCGTATGCGCCGGTCCCATTTCCATGAGCACGACGTCGATGCCGTTGAGCGTGATGGTCCTCTCGCCGGAAAAGCCCTGGTTCGGCGCGACGATATGGATGCCGGTGAAATCGTAAGGCGCCACCATCGCGCTCACATAATGGCCAAGGACGTCGATGCCCGCCACCGGCAGGATTTTCATCACGCGCGCCGCCCTGGCGAGAAGCTGCATCGTCTTGGGCTCGACATGATGCATATGGCCGATGCAGGCATGGGTGGCGATGATCGGCACATTGCCGAAGAGCTGGTTGCCCCAGCAGTGATCGCCATCGGCATGGGTATTGATGACGCTGTCGACCGGCGAGCGCGCCAGAAGGTCGGCCGCGCCGTCGAGAAATTCATGCGCGCAACGGAGGTCCCAGCCGGTGTCGATCACGATGCTTTTACCGCCGCAGTCGATGAGGCCGAAATTGGTTTCGCCCCACGAACCGTTCGGCACCATCCAGGCATAGGTCTTGGGACTGAGGCGATAGAGGCCTTCGCGGAATTTCGCGCGTTCGCCGAAGCGCGTCACGTTGCGGTCGGGGCCGTTGAGCCAGGCAGCCTTGCGCATCGCCTCGCTCATCAGACGATCCGGTGGACGATCTCGCCCACCTCCTCGATGACGAGCCGCAATTCATCGCCGCTCTCGAGGAGGCGGCCCGCTTCCAGGCCGGAACCGCCAGGGAGCGTGCCGCTCGCGATCAATTCGCCCGGATGCAGCGGTTCGTCGCGCGAGAGATGCGCCAGCACTTCGCCGATGGAATAGCGCATGCCCGCGGAGCCCGGCGTCGAGACGAGTTTGCCATTGATCTCGACGCGGGCCTTGAGTGCATCGATTTTCGGTAAGATGGCGTCGGCCGTGACCATTGTCGCCGACATGGAGTTCAGGAAATGCTTGCTCTTCTGCGGTCCGAAGCCCGAGCGCATTTCGGCGCGCTGCACGTCGCGGGCGGAAAAGTCGTTGACCACGACGAAGCCGCCCACCGCCGCGAGCGCCTCTTGCGGTGTCGCGTTGAGCAAGGGTTTCGCCAGCACCCAGCCGAGCTCGAGCTCGTAATCGAGCGCCTTTGTGTAGGACGGTATTTTGACCGGCGTGCCGCTTGGCACAATGGTGAGATGATTGCCGAAATAATAGACCGGTTGCCGGGCGAGGAGCTTCGGCGGCCGGAAGGCGGGAAAGATCGTGCCGGTCAGCTTTTCGTAGAGTGCCGTCACCTGGAACGCCGCCGGCATGAACCGCCGGACATAGCCGCGCGAGGACTGGACCCAATGATCTTCGTAGAGCAGCACGTCGCGAAAGGAGCGCGGCCCGAAGGGCAGGATCTCCGGCCCTTGCGTGAGCGGTGGCGGCAAGGCCGTGAGCCAGCCGAGCTGCAACGCCGCGGCCTCGCTTTCGGCCAGTTCGGCCCAGGCGCCATCCCTCTCGATCTGAAGGACGCTGCCACCTGGCCGATATTCGCGACGTATCTTCATTTCACTGTCGGCTTGAGGATGCGTGTCAGGATTTCGCGCAAGACCGGTCCCTGATCGGTTGGATCGAAATGTGGATCGAGCGCCGCGCGGCCGAAGGCGCCGTCGATCATGGCGGCAATCCAGGTCGCGTGCTTGTTCATGTCGAGCGACGCATCGATCTGGCCGCGCGCCCCCGCCTTCTTGAGGAGATCCATCAAGGCGGCATTAGCCTCTGCGTCGCGGCGCGCTGCAAGCCGGCCGATCGCCGGATTGCGCATCGCCTCGGCGAAGATTTCGATGCCGATCTGGCGATGGACCGGTTCAACCACCTTGGCGAGACGTTTTTCCATGAGCTTGCAGATTTCTTCGAAGAGATCCTCGGCCTGGCTGGCTTTCTCGTGGAGTTCCGCCGTCTCGCGCCGATCCCGCTCGACGATCGCTTCGATGATGGCATTCTTGGTCTTGAAATAGTGGAAGAGATTGCCGGGGCTCATTTGGGCCTCGGCGCAGATCTCCGCGGTGGTCGTCTTGTGGAATCCGCTCTTGGCAAAGCAGGTGACGGCGGCGTCCAGGATTTGGCGTTTCCTGGCCTCGTATTTCTGGGAGTCGACTTTTCGCATGATCTGCTTGCGGGCTAAAGCTCGGTCCGGACGTCCCACAATTCGGGGAACAGCACGACTTCCAGCATGCGCCGCAGATAGGCGACGCCGGATGTCCCGCCGGTGCCGCGCTTGAAGCCGATGACGCGCTCGACCGTCGTCACATGATTGAAGCGCCAGCGGCGGAAGTAATCTTCGAAATCGACCAGCTTCTCGGCGAGCTCATAGAGCTCCCAATATTGCGCCGGATCGCGATAGACCCTGGCCCAGGCCGCCTTGACGCTGTCATTGCGCTGATAGGGCTCGGCCTTGTCGCGCTCGAGCACCGTTTCGTCGATGGTGAAGCCGCGCCGCGCCAATATGGCGATGGCTTCATCATAGAGGCTGGGCTTGCGCCTGATGCCGTCGAGCCAGTCATAGAGCTCTTGCCGGTGCTCATGCGGCTTCAGCATCGCAACATTCTTGTTGCCGGCGAGATATTCGATGGCGCGATATTGATAGGATTGGAGCCCCGAGGACTGGCCGAGACTCGAGCGGAAATGCGTATATTCGCTGGGCGTCATGGTGCGCAAGACATCCCAGGCGGAATTGAGCTGCTCCATGATGCGCGCCACGCGCGCCAGCATCTTGAAAGCGGGCTGCAGATCATCACTGGCAATGGCGCGCGCCGCGGCGCTCAATTCATGGATGGCGAGCTTCATCCATAATTCGGAGGTCTGGTGCTGGATGATGAACAAAAGCTCGTCATGCGCCTGCGACAAGGGCTCTTGCGCGTTCAATATCCGGTCGAGCTTGAGATAGTCGCCATAGGACATCCGGCTCGTGAAATCGGTGAGCGCCCCGTCCTTTTTCGGATCGAAGGGCTCGGTGCTCATGTGACTTGGGCCTTCTTCTTGAAATCGGCGCGGTCCCACAGGCCTTCGGCCAGCACGCGCTCGAGGATGTGGGCGGCGTCCCATACATCGGCGAAGCCGATATAGAGCGGCGTCAGGCCGAAGCGGATGATGTCGGGCGCGCGGAAGTCGCCGATGACGCCATGGGCGATGAGCGCCTGCATGACGGCATAGCCGTCGGTGCAATGGAACGACACCTGGCTGCCGCGCCCCGCGGCGTCACGCGGGCTCGCGAGCTTCAGCCCATGGGAAGCGCAGCGGCCCTCGACTTCGGAAATGAAGAGATTGGCCAGGCGGACGGACTTGTCGCGCACCGCCTGCATGTCGACGCCGTCCCACACATCGAGGGCGGAATCGAGCGCGATCATCGACAAGACGCCCGGTGTCCCGGCCCTGAGGCGATCGATGCCTTTGGCCGGGCGATAATCGAGATCGAAAGCGAAAGGTGCCGCATGTCCCATCCAGCCGGCAAGCGACGGCTCGACTCTGTCCTGGAGATCGGGCCGCACATAGACAAAGGCCGGCGCCCCCGGCCCGCCATTGAGATATTTGTAGCCGCAGCCGACCGCGAAATCGGCATGGCCATCCGTGAGGTCGACCGGGAAAGCACCGGCCGAATGACAGAGATCCCAGATCGCGAACGCGCCCGCCTGATGCGCCTTGGCTATGAGCTTCTTCATGTCGTGCCGGCGTCCGGTGCGGTAATCGACCTCGGTGAGCATGAGCACCGCGAGATCGTCGCCGATGGCGCCTTCGACCGATTCCGGCTCAACGATGCGCAATTCCCACGCGCCGCCCAAGGCCTTGATGACGCCTTGCGCGACATAGAGATCGCTCGGGAAATTGCCGCTGTCCGAGAGGATGACATGGCGCCCCGGCTTCAGCTTGAGCGCCGCGGTCAGCACTTTCACCAGGTTGATCGAGGTCGAATCCGCAGCGATCACGGTGCCGGGCCTGGCGCCGATGAGCCTGCCGATCCGGTCGCCCAGCGTGCGCGGCAGATCGAACCAGCCATGCGCGTTCCAGCCGCGAATGAGGCTCTGGCCCCATTCCTCGCTGACCGCGTTGCCCAAGCGCTTCGCCACATGGCGCGGCAAGGGGCCGAGCGAATTGCCGTCGAGATAGATGGTGTTTTGGGGAATGACGAAGAGCTCACGCCGCGCGCCGAGCGGATCGGCTCGGTCCAGCGCCTCGGCTTCCTCGCGGGTGATCATTTGCGCGCCTCTTCGTCGCGGAGGGCGAAGCGCTGCAATTTGCCGGTCTGGGTCTTGGGCAGCGTGTCGCGGAACTCGATGCGGCGCGGATATTTGTAGGGCGCGATTTCTCTTTTCACATGGTCCTGCAACGTCTTCACCATTTGCGCATCCCCCTTGTGGCCGGATCTCAGCACGATGAAGGCCTTGGGCACCATGCCGCGCTCCTCATCGGCAACGCCGACGACCGCACATTCGGCGATCGCCGGATGGGTCAGAAGCGCATTCTCGATCTCGGGTCCGGAGATGTTATAGCCGGCCGAGATGATCATGTCGTCGGAGCGGGCCTGGTACCAGAAATAGCCCTCTTCATCCTGGGTGAAGGTGTCGCCGGTGATGTTCCAGCCCTTTTCGACATAGTTGCCCTGGCGCGGATCGTCGAGATAGCGGCAGCCGATCGGACCTTTGACGGCGAGGCGTCCGGGCGTGCCGCGCGGCACCTCGTTCCCCTCGGAATCGATGATCTTCGCCTGATAGCCCGGCACCGGCAGGCCGGTCGAGCCGGCGCGGATCTTCTCTTCCGGCGCGCCGATGAAGATGTGCAGCATCTCGGTGGCGCCGATGCCGTCCATGAGCTTGATCCGGGTCGCTTCGTGCCAGGCCTCGTATACCGCCTTGGGCAAAGTCTCGCCGGCCGAGACGCATTTGCGCAACGAGCCGCAGGATCCGGGCTTGAGCCTCGCCAGCATGGCGCGATAGGCGGTTGGCGCGGTGAAGGTGACCGTCGCCTTGTGCTGGTCGATGGCGGCGATGAGATCGTCCGGTGTCGCCTTTTCGAGGAGGATGGAGGAGGCCCCGACCCGCATCGGGAAGACGACGAGGCCGCCCAGGCCGAAAGTAAAGGCGAGTGGCGGCGAGCCGATGAACCGGTCGCTGTCTCGGGCCTTGAGCACATGCTTGCCATAGCCGTCGGCGATGAGGAGCACGTCGCGATGGAAATGCATCGTGCCCTTGGGCTCGCCCGTCGTGCCCGAGGTGAAGCCGATCAGGCAGACATCGTCCGCCGCCGTATCGAAAGCGGTGAACTCGGGCGAAGCTTTGCGCATCAAGGCTTCGAGCCCCCGGTCTTCGGGGCTGTTGAAATAGACGATGCGCTGGAGAGCGGGCGCCAGCGTTCTCGCCTTTTCCATTTCCTCGGCGAGCCTGACGTCGCACAAAGCGAGCGTGATCCAGGCCTTGTTGATCGGGTAGGCGAGCTCCTTGGCGCGCAGCAACGGCATGGTGGCGACGGCGATGCCGCCCGCTTTCATGACGGCGAGATAGGCGGCGACGAATTGAGGGTTGTTGGCCGAGCGCAGGAGCACGCGGTTGCCGCTCTCGAGGCCGAATTCCTTGACCAGCACATTGGCGATGCGGTTCACGCGCTCCGCCAGCATGCCATAGGTGACGGTCTCGGCTCCGGTGATCAGGCAGGGACGATCTTGCCAGTCTTTGGCGAGCCAGCGGTCGAGGAGCTCGGTCACGCAATTGAGCCGCTGGGGATAGCGATAGTCGGAAAGCTCGAAGATCAGATCAGGCCATTGCCCAGCCGGCGGCAGATGATCGCGGGCGAATGTATCGACATAGGCACTTGGAATCATTGCATCCAATCCTCGCGGGTTTAGTGCGAATAATCGCGGCCGCTTCGATAGTTTAATTCTAAAATAATTGCCTTCAATGTCAATCGCGCTATCATAAACCATAACGATGATCATGGAGGGGACTACCGATGGCCCGCAGGCCCAACCGCATGTTCGACAAGGATCAGTTTCTCCTGGGCACATTCGCGTCCAACTGCTCGAGCGGCATGACCGTGACCAAGGTCGAGGAGCGCTGGGACAACAGCTGGGACAACAATCTGAAGCTGGCGCGGCTCCTCGATCAGGCGGGGATCGACTTCATGCTGCCGATCGCGCGCTGGATCGGCTATGGCGGGGAGACGAACTTCCATCACAATGTGCTGGAGACGATCACCTGGGCGGCGGGCCTCCTCAGCTCTACACGCGACATCACGGTCTTCGCCACCATCCACACCGCCGCCAATCACCCGGTGGTCGCCGCCAAGCAGCTCGCCACCATCGATCACATCAGCAATGGCCGCATCGGCATCGGTCTCAATATCGTGGCGGGCTGGAACAAGCCCGAATATGAAGCGCTCGGACTCACTCTGCCGGACAAGCATGAGGTGCGCTACGGCTATGCGCAGGAATGGTTCGACATCGTCAAGGCGCTGTGGCGCGAGGACCAGAGTTTTGACTGGGACGGCACCTATTTCCAATTGAAGCAGGTGCTGGGCGCGCCAAAACCCTTGAGCCCGGTGCCGATCATCAATGCGGCGGGATCCGGCGAAGGGCGAAACTTCGCCACCCGCAATGCCAATTTCCTGTTCACGCCCGCCATCGATCTCGCCCGCTCGAAGGACGAGATCGCAGAGCTCAAGGCGATGGGAGAGAGCAATGGCCGCCATATCGACGTGCTCACCTTCTCGCATGTCGTCTGCCGGCCGAAGGAAGAGGACGCCAAGGATTATCTCGAGCACTTCGGCCGCAAGCACGCCGATTGGGAGGCCGTCGACAATTTGGTGCGCCTGCAATTCGCCCATGCGCAGTCCTTTCCGCATGACCTGCTGGCTTTGATCCGCGACCGCATGGCGGCGGGCCATGGCGGCTTCCCGCTCGTCGGCACGCCCGAGCACGTGGCGGAAGGCATCATCTCGCTCCATGAAGCGGGCTTCAAAGGCACGACCTTGTCCTTCGTCGACTATGTCGAGGAATTCCCCTATTTCCGCGACACCGTTTTGCCGATCCTGGCCGAGCGGGGCCTGCGCCACGCGCATCAGGAGGTCGCCGCGGCGTGAGCGGTTTGACGGAGCGGAATGGCCGCCATTGGAAATCGCTTTAGACTTGAAATAATTTCCGTCTCGCCCCTACAATCGCCAAAAGCGAGCGATTGGAATGTCGGAACAGAGAGCACTCGTCACAGGCGGCAGCCGGGGCATTGGCCGCGCCATAGCGCTGGCGCTCTCCGCCTCGGGCTATGAGGTGACGATCATGGGCCGCTCGGAAGAGGCTTTGGCCGGAGCGATCGCCGAAGGCGTGGCGCGGAAATCGCGCGCCGTCGATGTCACGGACGAGGCTGCCTTGCGCCAGGCGGTGGCGGAAACCGGCCCCTATCACGTGCTGATCAACAATGCCGGAGCGGCCGAATCGGCGCCGCTCGCGGCAACCGACCTCGCCCTCATCCGCCGCATGATGGCGGTCAATGTGGAGAGCGCTTTCACCGCCTCGCGCGCGGCTCTGCCCGGCATGAAGAAGCTCGGCTCGGGCCGCATCATCAATGTCGCTTCGATCGCCGGCCTCAAGGGCTATGCCTATGTCTCGGCCTATTGCGCGGCGAAGCATGCCGTCATCGGGATGACGAAGGCGCTGGCGGCCGAGCTCGTCAAGTCGAACATCACCGTCAACGCCCTTTGTCCGGGCTACACTGACACCGATCTCATCGCCAATGCGGCCGACGCCATAGCCCAGAAGACCGGTCGCGGCACCGCCGAGGCGATCGACCATTTTGCCAAGACCAATCCGTCCGGCCGATTGGTCACGCCGGAGGAAGTCGCCAATGCGGCTTTATGGCTCGTCTCCGAGGGCGCCTCTGCCGTGACCGGCCAGGCGATCACCATCGCCGGAGGTGATCCATGACCGACGAGCCCCTGTGGATCGATGCCGAAACGACGGTCTCGGCAAGGCCCGCCGATCACAAGATGGAGCTGCGCCTGTGGCTCAGGCTCTTCTCCTGCTCGCGCCTCATCGAGAACGACATCCGCCGCCATCTCAATGGCGAATTCGAATTCAGCCTGCCGCGCTTCGACATCTTGGCGCAGCTCGACCGCGCCGATGACGGCCTGGTGCTGGGCGAAGTGTCGAAGCGGCTGATGGTCTCGGCCGGCAATATCACCAGCCTCGTAGACGGCCTGGTGAAGTCGGGCCACATCACCCGCACCACCTCGAGCGGCGACCGCCGGGCGCAGGTCATCCGCCTCACCGATAAGGGCCGGCGGGAATTCCGCCGCATGGCCAAGGTGCACAGCGACTGGATCGCCGCCTATTTCGAGCATATGTCGCAAAAGGACATCGACAGGTTGATGGACCTTCTGGCGGTGCTGAAGGAGTCGGCGCGCCGCAGCATCATAGCGAAGCAGGATTCATGAACCGCACACATGCGATAGCGCCGCCCTTGCGCGACTACACAGCCCGCCATGTGCTGCTCGCCGTCGAAGGCGGCATCGCCCATATCACGCTCAACCGGCCTGAGAAAAAGAATCCGCTCACTTTCGACTCCTATGACGAGCTCACGGCGATCTTTTCGGCGGCGCGCAAGGACGACGGCGTCCATGCTTTCGTGATCTCGGGCTCAGGCGGCAATTTCAGCTCCGGCGGCGATGTCTTCGAGATCATCGGGCCCCTGACCCAGATGAATGTGCCGCAATTGCTGCGCTTCACCGAGATGACCGGCGATCTCGTCAAGACGATGCGCGCCTGTCCCCAGCCGATCATTGCCGCAATCGACGGCATTTGCGCCGGCGCCGGCGCCATCATCGCCATGGCGTCCGACATCAGGCTCGGCACCGCTGAGGCGAAGGTGGCCTTCCTGTTCAACCGTGTCGGGTTAGCCGGCTGCGACATGGGCGCTTGCGCCATGCTGCCGCGTCTCATCGGCCAGGGCCGCGCCTCGGAACTGCTCTATACCGGCCGGTCCCTCGGCGGCGCCGAGGCCGAGCGCTGGGGCTTCTTCAACCGGCTCGTCGAGCCTTCGGCCATTCTCGAAGAGGCGCTGAGGCTCGCGGGCCAGATCGTCCAGGGCCCGACCTTCGCCAATGGCATGACCAAGCGCATGCTGCAGGCCGAATGGGCAATGAGTATCGACGATGCGGTGGAGGCGGAAGCCATTGCCCAGGCGCTGTGCATGAAGACCGAGGATTTCAAGCGCGCCTATGAGGCATTCGCGCAAAAGCAGAAACCGGTCTTCAAGGGCGATTGAGCGATGGCCGATCAAAGCTTCCTCACCTGGCCGTTCTTCGAAAAGCGGCATCGCGACCTCAGAAGCGAAATGGAGGATTTCGCCAAAAGCGTCGTCCCGCCGCTCATCGACCACCACGATCCGGATGCCTCCTGCCGCAAGCTGGTCAAGGCGCTCGGCAAGAGCGGCGTCTTGCGCCATGCGGTGACGGCACCCCATGGCGGGCTATCGGAAAAGTTCGACGTGCGCTCGCTCTGCCTCATTCGCGAGACATTGAGCTACGCCGACGGACTGGCCGATTTCGCTTTCGCCATGCAGGGCTTGGGCACCGGTCCCGTCACTTTGTTCGGCACCGAGGAGCAGAAGCGCCAGTGGCTTCCGCCCATCGCCGAGGGCAAGGCGATCTCGGCCTTCGCTCTGTCTGAGCCGGAAGCAGGCTCCGATGTCGCAGCGCTTGCCTGCAGCGCCAGGCCGGACGGCAATGACCATGTCGTTATCGAGGGCGAGAAGACCTGGATATCCAATGGCGGCATCGCCGATCGCTATGTCGTCTTCTGCCGCACCGGCGAGGCGCCGGGCGCCCGTGGCCTCTCGGCTTTCATGGTCGAAGCCGGCACGCCCGGCCTCACCATCGCCGAACGGCTCGAGACCATCTCGCCTCACCCCTTGGCAAGGCTTCGCTTCGAGAATTGTCGCGTGCCCATTGCCAACCGCATCGGCCAGGGCGGCGAAGGTTTCAAGATCGCCATGGCGACGCTCGACATCTTCCGTTCGAGCGTCGGCGCCGCCGCTCTGGGCTTCGCCCGCCGCGCCCTCGATGAAGCCCTCGCCCATGTGACGAGCCGGCGCATGATGGGCGGCGTGCTCGCCGACCTGCAGATTGTGCAGGGCCAGCTTGCCGATATGGCGCTCGATGTCGATCAATCCGCCTTGATGGTCTATCGCGCCGCCTGGACCAAGGATCAGGGGGCGGAGCGCATCACGCGTGAGGCCGCCATGGCGAAATATACCGCGACCGAGGCGGCGCAGCGCGTGATCGACACGGCGGTGCAGCTTTTCGGCGGGCTCGGCGTCAAGAGCGGCTTGCGGCCCGAACAGCTCTATCGCGAGATCCGCGCCTTACGCATCTATGAAGGCGCGAGCGCCGTGCAGAAGGTCATCATCGCCCGCTCGCTTCTTTCCGGCAAAGCCTGAGATCATGACGACATCCCCCGTAACGCTCACGCGTGAAGACGGCATCGCCGTCATCACCATCGACAACCCGCCGGTGAATGCCCTTTCGCAAGCCGTGCGGCAGGGACTCTTCGACGCCGTTCAGGCGATTGCCGCCGATGCCGCGATCAAGGGCGTCGTCCTCGCCTGCGCCGGCAAGACTTTCGTCGCCGGCGCCGATATCCGTGAATTCGGCAAGCCGCCGGTGCCGCCGATGTTGCGTGACGTGATCGCCGGCCTCGAAGCCCTCGACCGGCCGGTCGTCGCCGCCATCCAGGGCACGGCCTTGGGCGGCGGATTTGAACTGGCGCTCGGCTGTCATCATCGCGTGATGGACGCGCGCGCCTTTGTCGGCCTGCCGGAAGTGACGCTCGGCATTATTCCGGGCGCCGGCGGAACCCAGCGCTTGCCGCGCCTCATCGGCATGGCGGCCGCCATCGACATGATCACGTCCGGCCGGCGCGTCGATGCGGCGGAAGCATTGAAGCTCGGCATCGCCGATGCCGTCGCCGAGAATGACCTTCTGTCAGAAGCCAAAGCAAAATTGGCTTTGCCCGCTTCACGTCTCTCCAAGCGCACGCCGCCGGCAACATCACCCGAGGTCTTCGCGCAGGCGCGCAAGCAGATTGCCGCCAGGTCGCGCGGACAGATCAGCCCCTTGCGCGCGCTCGATCTTTTGGAAGAAACAGCCACGGCGAGCTTCGATGCCGGCATGGCGCGCGAGGCCGAGGTCTTCGTGGGCTTGCGCAATTCGGACCAGGCCCAGGCACTGCGCTATGCCTTCTTCGCCGAGCGCGAGATCGCGAAAATCCCCGAGGCCGACGCCAAGCCCATGACCGTTGCGCAACTGGGTGTCGTCGGCGGCGGGCTGATGGGCACCGGCATCGCCGCCGCAGCCCTTCTCGCCGGATTGCCGGTCACGCTGGTCGAGCGCGATCAGGCCTCGGCCGATCTCGCCAGGGAACGAGCCCTGGGCTTGCTCAAGGCCTCGGTCGAGCGCGGCAAGCTCAAAGCGTCCGACTATGATGCCATCGCGGCGGGCCGGCTCCGCACCACCGCCGCCTATGCCGATCTCGCCTCCGCCGATCTGGTGATCGAAGCGGCTTTCGAGGACTTAGGCGTCAAGCAGGCGATTTTCCGCGAGCTCGACAAGGCCGCGAAGCCGGAGGCGATCCTCGCCAGCAACACATCCTATCTCGATGTCGGCGCGATCGCCGAGGCGACAAGGCGGCCGGGGAAAGTCATCGGCCTGCATTTCTTCTCGCCCGCCCATATCATGAAATTGCTGGAAGTGGTCGTGCCTGAAGGTGCTACGCCTGAGACCGTGGCGACGGGCTTCGCGCTTGGTCGCAAGCTCGGCAAGATCGCGGTCAGGGCGCAAGTCTGCGACGGCTTCATCGGCAACCGCATCCTCTCGGCCTATCGCAAGCAGGCCGAATATCTGATGGAGGACGGCGCGGCGCCGGCGGAGATCGATAAGGCTTTCCGAAATTTCGGCCTGCCCATGGGCGTGTTCGAGATGCAGGACATGGCAGGGCTCGACATCGTCTGGGCCAATCGCAAGGCGCTCAGCGTCAGGCGCGATCCCCGGGAGCGCTATGTCCGCATCGTCGATCTCATTTGCGAGCGCGGCCGCTTCGGCCGCAAGACCGGCAGCGGCTATTATAACTATGCGAACACGCCTCCCACGCCGGACGAAGAAACCCTCGCCATCATCGCCGAGGAGCGTCGACGCAAAGGCATATCACCGCGCAAATTCACCGCCGATGAGATCATGGACCGCATCCTGCTGGCCATGATCAATGAAGGGGCGCGCATCCTCGATGGGGGCATCGCGCTGCGTGCGAGCGACATCGATGTGGTCATGGTCAACGGCTATGGCTTCCCGCGCTGGCGCGGCGGGCCGATGTTCATGGCCGACGAGATGGGCATGGCTGAGGTCCTGCGCCGCATCGAAGCTTACGTAAAGGACGATGCTTATTTCTGGAAGCCTTCCGCTCTGCTCAAGCGTCTTGCGCAAACTGGCGATGGTTTTCGCAGCACAGCGATCCGCTTGACCGCGAATTAGATGTGTTCCTGGCCACCTGATTGTGCGATAGTGCGCTATCGTCAGAATCATGCATTCGACGACTGAGAGCAGACTTCGCTCCCGCTATGCAGAAGGAGCGGAGAGAATGGTAAGCCGCACGGCCAGGGAATCCAAAGCGCAGTCAACCCATGTTGCGGCGATGCGGATCATCGAAGCCGAAAAGGCGCAGCAGCAACTGAAAACTGCTCGCTTGCGCAAATTGCGACTGGCGCGGCAGGGGGAAGCCGATAAGAAGGACAGATCACCAGAAGCAGGCACTGCCTTGAGCGGCGGGGCCGTCCGAGATTGATGGCGCCTCTCGGAATCTCTTAGGATTGGAACAAGAATGATTGAACCTGTCACGAAGGATATAGGGCGCGAGGTGCTTTACACGGGCACGCGGGGACGCGATCGAACCGCCAAAGTAGGTGTGATCACCAGCTTCGATCTGCATTGCGTCTATGTGCGCTATGGCCAGCACACCACATCCGAGGGCAATCGTCGTCAGGATCTCGAATGGGTCGAGACACAACCAAACTGGACCGCGCCACGAATTAGTGCCGCCTGACAATTATTTGTGCTTGCACATCTGGGTGAAAGCGCCCATATGGGGTGCTTCGAGTTTCGGCCGCATTGATTATCGGTCGCGCGCAGAGGGCAAAAGCCCGGCGCCAACTGACGACCTCTCTCCTGAACATCGATCGTTTAAGCGGACGCGATGATGCGTTCCCGCGACGCCTGTCTTATGAAAGGTACAATCATGCAGGTAGGAACTGTTAAGTTCTTCAATACTCAGAAAGGCTTCGGCTTCATTCAGCCCGAAGACGGAAGCAAGGACGTTTTCGTCCATATCAGCGCCGTCGAGCGGTCCAATATGGGCACGCTCAGCGAAGGCCAAACGGTTCGCTTCGAGCTGGTCACCGACCGCCGAACGGGCAAGACCTCCGCCGGCAATCTGGAAAGAGCGGCTTAGAGCATCGGCCCGAAAAGTGTGCACGGTTTTCGGATAAGCCGATGCGCAAAACGCTCTAACGCTGCTGTTGGCAGGGCAGACCGCGGATGTACCGGCTGTTCTGCCACTTGCTTCCTTGGTGATTTGATGGGGCTCGAGCCCGAGAGGTGCGCATGCAGGTGTTCGTACGCGACAACAATGTCGACCAGGCGCTCAGGATCCTGAAGAAGAAAATGCAGCGCGAGGGTCTCTTCCGCGAGATCAAGAAGCGTGCTGCCTATGAGAAGCCGTCCGAGCGGAAGTCGCGCGAGAAAGCCGAGGCGATACGACGGATAAGAAAGCTGGCGCGCAAGAAAGCCCAGCGTGAAGGGTTGCTGCCGGCGCCCAAGCCGAAAGAGAAGCCGGCACGGCCGCGCGACATCTTCCGTTCACCGCAACCCGCCAAAACTGCCGCGGCCCCAGGCACACCGCCCGAGGCGGCGACCTGATCTGCGCCACGGCCCCGTTGGGTCGATCTCGTGCGCTCACACTCCTCGCGCCGGGCGAAATTCCAACGGACCATGCGCGAGGCGCTCCACACCAATCATTCGATGCGTCGGGTCTTGCCGGATCGAAGCCGATCTGCGCTTCCCGCAGAAACGCCTATCTGAGCAGTTCATCGGGAACCATGTTTCCCTCGCTATCCGGTCTCGGCTCCAGAGCACCAATTTAGAGAGGAACGACGTTTGGCACCGCTACCCAACTACAGGCAAAACCGGATGGACCGGACACGCGCCAAGAACAGAAAGGCGCAGGAAAAGCAGGCGCGCCGCGATGAGCGGCGCAAATCGCATCAGGCCGAAGAAGAAAAGCCGGACGCCAGCGAGAAAACGGCGAAGGAGCCGGAATAATGGGAAAGCGAAGAACGCGTGTCACGAACGACTTCATACTGTTCGACATAGTCTATGAGGACGGCACCAGGTCGTCTCGGCGCAAGATACCCGCTGCGCATGTCGGGGGATTTGACGGCGACAAGGCCGTTGGTGCGCTGATCGAAGAGCAGGATCGCAAGATTGCCGAGATGTCCGGTGTGAGGCGCGGTCCGGTCAAATCCTTCGTCAGATCGCCCGGCCAGTGATTCTACGAGATTTGCCCAGGAAGGGACATGACATGTATGATGTATATCGGCACGCCGTGCGGAAGCAATTCCACCTGACGGTGCTTCAGGGTACCGAACTGCCGGAAAAGGCATCTGGTGCAATGTGGCTGCTGCTTGCCAATCGCAAGCTGGTCCCAAAGATTGTCCGTGATGAGATCGGCCGGGCGGGCTACTGCGTCACCAGACCGAAGCGACGGATGGGATAATCCGGAAGATCGCAATCTGGATCCATAACCTCGGGGCCTCATCGCGCTTTAGCTGCGGCTGCGCAGAGACTCGGGATCATAGGGCGACTCTGCGATCACCTGGGCCTTGCGCCTTTCCGCAAGGATGGGCACTTCGAGCTCGGTCCCGACCGTGCACAGCTCGACCGGCAGCAGAGCCAACGCCACATCATGACCGAGCGTGTGGGCGAAGCCGCCGGAGGTTATCCGCCCGACCAGCCTGCTCTGATGATAGACGCTCTCATGCGCCAGCGTGCTTGCGCCTTTGGTCTCGATCTTGAGCGTCACCAGCCGTCGCACAATGCCGCTCAACTTTTGCTGGACGAGCGCATCGCGGCCGATGAAGTCGCCTTTGTCGAGGGCAATGAAGCGGTCGAGACTGCTTTCCCACGCCGTCAGCTCCGGGTTCATGTCGCGATACATGGCCCTGAACGATTTTTCGAGTCTGAACGATTCGAGCGCGTAGAGTCCGACCAGCCGGAGTCCATGCACTTGTCCGGCGGCCATCAGCTCATCCAGCAGATGCCGCTGATAGCTGAGCGGATAATAGAGCTCCCAGCCGAGCTCACCTTCGTAGTTGACACGCAGGATGCGTACATCGCTGGCAAGCCCAACCGTGCCTGAGCGCAGGCTGAACCACGGAAATGCCTCGTTGGACAGATCGATTTCCGTCACTGCCTGCAACACGTCGCGGGCCTTGGGCCCGACGATGGTGAAGCAGCCGCGATCATTGGTGACATTGCGGAGCTCTACGCCGCCGTCGTCGGGCACGAGTTTCGACAGGTCGTCGAAATTCCAGCGCTCAGCGCGTGGTGTAGAGATGAGGTAGAAAACATCGTCGGCGAGGCGCGCCACCATATATTCCGCCTGGACGCCGCCGCTCTTCGTCAGCTGATGGCAGAGCTTCGTCCTGCCGGCCTTCGGAAGGCGATTGGCGAGGATGCCATCGAGCCATCTTTCGGCAGCGGAACCACTGACCTCGAATTTGGTCATCGGCGAAATATCGACCAGGCCGACGCCGTTCCTGACCGCATGGACCTCCTCGCCGATATATTTGTCGTAAGGCGTCCAGCGCCAGCTATAGCTGTCGGGCAATTCGACGCCTTTGGGCGCATACCAATTGGCGATCTCCCAGCCATTGAGGACGCCCCATCGGGCGCCGAGCGCCGTCAGGCGGTCATAGGCGGGACCGGTCTTCTGCGGCCGCGCCGCCGGCAGGCTTTCGCCGGGATAGTGGAGAAGAGCATGCGTGCCCCAAGCCTCGCGCACCTTCTGCCGCGTCCAGTTCTTGTTGGCATGATCGCCGAAGCGGCGTGGATCGAGGTCCGACACATCGAGGCTGTTGCCGCCTTCGACGATGCGCTCGGAAAGATAATAGCCGATGGCCCCGCCCCACAGGATTCCGCCGGGCACACCCTCGGCGAGCCACACATTCTTGAGGCCCCAGGCCTGCCCCATCAGGGGCAACTCGTCCGCCGTCATCTGGAAGGGACCGCGAACATTGGCCTTGATACCGGCCTTTCCGAGGACGGGCAGCAATTCGACGGCGCGCTCCCAGTTCACCGAGACGGAATCGAAATCCTCTTCCAGCAGATCGGCGCCGAACCACTCGGGCACGCCGTCTTCGGCGAAGAGCTTCAGCTTTTCGGTGCGCTCATAGGGCCCGAACATCAGCCCGTCGCCTTCCTGGCGGACATAGCCTTCGACATCCTCGTCCCTGAGGATCGGCATTTCGGGAAGGCCCTTCTGCTTGCGCTCGATAAGCTCGGGGATGGCGTCGGTGATCCAATATTGATGGATGATGGGGATGGCCGGAATGTCGAGCCCCAGCATGGCACCCGTCTGCCGCGCATAGTTGCCGGTGGCGCAGATGACATGCTCGCAGGTGATGTCGCCCTTGTTGGTCTTGATCTTCCACTCGCCGGAGGGCGTCCTCTCGAAGCCGCGGACCTCTGTCTCGAGATAGACCTTGGCGCCGCGGTCGCGCGCCCCCTTGGCCATCGCCTGCGTCACATCGGCCGGCGCGATGTGGCCGTCATCGGGATTGTAGAGCGCGGCCAGCATGCGCTCACCGGTGACGAGCGGCCAGAGCTTGCGCGCCTCCTCCGGGCTCATGAGCTCGGCCCTGGTCCCTTGCGCTTCGCAGACGCTCATATAGCTCTTGAACTCATCGAGCCTTTCGCGGCTGTTCGCCAGGCGAAGCTGGCCGCATTTGTGCCAGCCGACGCTCTGCCCCGTATCGGCTTCGAGACCCTCATAGATCTCGATCGTCTTGGCGATCATGCGGCCGATATTGAAATTGCGCGTATAGGACGGCACCAGGCCGGCGGCATGCCAGGTAGAGCCCGCGGTCAGCTGCGTCCGTTCGAGGAGGGCTATGTCCGACCAGCCTCGTCGTGCGAGACCATAGAGGATTCCCGCACCCACGCACCCGCCGCCAATGACCACCGCTCTTGCATGCTGCTGCATCAGATTTTTCCCACACTGCTCCTGGTTTGCCTAGCCAATCTCAGCATGGCCGACAAGGCATGGAAAGCTAGGGAACGACCGCCGTCGCCTCGATCTCGACCAGCGCCTTGGGCTCGACCAGGCGCGTGACCTCGACGGTCGCCATCGCCGGGTAGTGTTTGCCGATGATCTCGCGATAGGCGGCTCCCAGGCCTTGCGGATCGGCGAGATATTGCTCGACCGAGGTGACATACCAGGTGAGGCGCACCAGATGTTCCGGTCCCGCGCCCGCTTCCTCCAGCACCGCCCTGATATTGAGGAGTGTCTGGCGTGTTTGCGGCACGAAGCCTTCGGGGAACACGCCCGCTTCGTTCCAGCCGACGAGGCCGCCGGTGAAGATGAGCCGGCCTTCCGCCAGGATGCCATTGGCATAGCCCCGGGGTCTGGGCCATCCCTTAGGCTGCAGGATGCGATGCAAGGGCGCTGCGCCCGCATGCTTCTTCACGTCGTTCATGTCACGCGCTCCCTTCATCCAGCGCATGACGTTTCGGCCGCGCCTTGGTCTGCAATTCCATCTGTTTCTGCCGGGTCCGCTCCTGCTCGCGGAAGACCTGATTGCGTCCCGGCAGATATTGCTTGGGCCAGCCCTGCTCGCGTGCGCCATACCAGGCCTGCGCCTGATGGGCGAAATAGGGGTTCCACAGATGCGGCCGCGCCAGCGCCACCAGATCGGCGCGACGGGTGTGGAGGATGGTGTTGACTTGTGCGGGCTCGGTGATGGCGCCGACCGCCATGGTCGCCATCTTCGGCACATTGCGGATCGCCTCGGCGAAAGGCACTTGATACATGCGGCCATAGACGGGCTTCTGGTCGGGCACCGTCTGGCCGGACGAGACATCGATCAGGTCGCAGCCCGCCGCGCGGAACGTCTCGGCAATGACGAAGAGGTCGGCCTCGCTGACGCCACCCGGCTTCCAGTCGGAGGCCGAGATGCGCACCGACATCGGCCGTTCAACGGGCCACGCCCTGCGCATCGCCTGGAACACTTCCAGGGGGAAGCGCAAGCGGTTCTCGATGGTGCCGCCATATTCGTCCTGGCGGTGATTGGTGAGCGGCGAGATGAACGAGGCGAAGAGATAGCCATGGGCGCAATGGAGCTCGAGCATATCGAAGCCGGCGCGCGCGGCGCGCTCCGTGGCGGAAACGAACTCGCACCTGATGCGCTCCATGCCGGCGCGATCGAGCTCGGCCGGCAGATCGCTGATCGCTTCGAAATAGGGGATGGGCGAGGCCGAGACCAGGGGCCAGTTGTCTTGCGCGTCGGGCAGCGGATGATCGGCATCTTCCCAGCCCAGTTGCGTCGAGCCTTTGCGCCCGGCATGGCCGAGCTGCATGCAGATCTTCGCATCGGAATTCGCATGGACGAATTCGACGATGCGCTTCCATTGCGCCTCATGCCCGTCCGTCCATAGACCGGTACAGCCGGGCGTGATCCGCGCATCGGGCGACGGACAGGTCATCTCGACGAAGATCAAGCCCATGCCGCCCAGCGCATGCGAGGCATAGTGCACAAGATGCCAGTCGGTCAGATTGCCCTGGGCATCGGCGGAATATTGCGCCATGGGCGACATCACCACCCGGTTCACGACCTCCATGTCGCGCAGGCGGAATTTGGTGAACATCGGCGTCGGCCGCGATTCGCGGTAGTCATAACCGGTCTCGCGGTAATAGCGCTCATACCATTCGGTATCGGCCTTGGCGACGAAGCCCGGGTCGCGGACCAGGAGATTGTCATAGGTGATCGTCTTGGCGCGGCACATGACCACCATGGCGAATTGCATCGGCTCCATGTCGAAGGAGCGTTTCATATGCTCGAACCAGGCAAGCGACACATCGGCATTGTGCTGGACGATCTGGCAGGGCGTGCGGCGCGCCGCGTCATAGGCGGCGAAGGCCTCCTTCACGCTTGTCTCCGCATGCTTGACGGTCGCTTCGGACAGGCCGATGGCGCATTCCATGGCGAGCTTGGTGCCGGAGCCTATGGAGAAATGCGCCGAGGCCTTGGCGTCGCCCAAGAGCACGATATTCTTGTGCGACCAGTTCTCGCAGAAGATGCGCGGGAAGCGCCGCCAGTGCGAGCGGTTGAGCAAGAGCCCGTGCCCGTCGAGCTCTTGGGCGTAGAGAGCTTCGAGCTTGGCCCTCGAATCCTCTTCATCGGTCTCCTTGAAGCCGTGGCCATGCCAGCAGGCTTCGTCCATCTCGAAGACCCAGGTCGATTTGCCCTTCTCATATTGATAGGTATGGGCGCAGATCACGCCATGCGGCGTCTGCTTGAAGAAATAGTTGAATTCGTCCATCGGCCGGGTCGAGCCCATCCAGCAGAAGCGGTTGGCCTTGAGCGACACCGTCGGCTGGAAATGCTCCTTATAGTGCTCGCGGATCACCGAATTGATGCCGTCCGCCGCCACCACGATATCGGCCGATGAGCACAGCTGCTCGATCTCTTCCGGATCGATGCGGCGGCTGAAGGTCAGATGGACGCCCTCCTCGCGGCAGCGCGCATGCAGGAGCTTGAGCAAAGTGATGCGCGACAGGCCGCAGAAGCCATTGCCGCCGCAGCGCGCCTCATGGCCTTTGTAATGGATCGCGACATCGTCCCAATAGGCGAACTGCTTGCGGATGCGCGCATAGGATTGGGGATCATGGCACAGGAATTCATCGAGCGTGTCGTCGGAGAAGACGACACCGAAGCCGAAGGTGTCGTCATCCCGGTTCTGCTCGATGACCTCGATGTCCCAGTTGGGCTTCGCCTTCTTGGTCAGAAGGGCGAAATAGAGGCCGCCGGGTCCACCGCCAATCACCTTGATCCGCATCATTCAGTCTCACGCGTTCGGGCTTATTTCGCCGGATCCTTGGGCGACCATAATATCGTGCCGCCGTCTTTTTCATACGCCATGCCCTTGGGATAGCTGATGGCCTCGAACTGCAGGCCCCAGGGCGCCATGAAATAGAGAATCGACTGGCCGGCCGCCGGACCCTGATCGACCGGCAAGGGTCCCATCATGGTCTTCACATTGTTGGCCTTGAGATAGTCGGCCGCCGCCTTGATGTCATCGACATAGAAGGCGATGTGATAGCCGCCGATATCGCTGTTCTTCGGTGTTGCGTCCTTCTGGTCGGGCGATGAATATTGGAAGAGCTCGATATTGGAGCCATAGCCGCAGCGCACCAGCGAGATCTGCTCGATCTTGGCGCGCGGATTAACGTTGAGCAGATCCTGCATGAAGGTGCCCTTGTCGTCGGAAAAAGGCCCGAAGGTCATCGCATGCTGGCAGCCCAGCACATTGGTGAAGAAATCGAGCGCCTGCTTGATGTCGGGAACCGTGACGCCGGTGTGGTCATGGCCGCGAAGGCCCGGCAGCGATCCGGCCATCGCAGGCGTGATGAGGTAGAAGGCAAGCGACAAAGATGCGGCAAATCTTTTCAGCATGATGCTTCCTCCGGGACAGGCCGGTGCCGGGCCGGTCCGTTGTCTCGCGAACGGCACCTGGGAAATTACTATAGAACTAAAATAATTCCCGAACAATGCTATAGGTCTAAACTAATTCTTGCGCGCGCCGCCTCACCACCGCATTTCCCCTACCCTTGCGGGGAGGGTAAATTCCATCAAAGGCTCTCCACCGTCTTGAGCGCGCCTTCGAGGGCATTGCCGTTCTCGTCCTTCAGCGCCGCTTCGCGCAGGCGGCGCAGCCATTCGGCGCCGTCATCGCGCCCCTCCAATATCGGCAGCGCCGAGAGCACGCGATCATAGCGCGACAGCCCGCGTACATGGGTGTCGCTGTAGCCCTTGATCAGCCTCCGGCAGCGCAGCACCTCGACGGCGAGATCGTAGTTTCCCCGCGCCAGCCTTTCGACCTCACCGAGCCAGTGCGCGAGATGCGCCTGCTCCACTTCATGGCGCAGCAGCTTGCGGCGGAAGCGTGAGAAGCCGCCCAATATATAAAGTATGGTGAACCAGAAGATCGAATCGGTGCGTACTTGGCGGCCGCGATTGACCAGACGATCCATCGCCTTGAACAGGCGCGGCCGGTTTTCGATATAACGACCGAGGCGGGCCGGCAGCATGCCGCACACTTCCTCCATGCGCGGATGCATGAATTCGGTGAGCTTGAGCAGCTGGCCGTCGCGCAGCCGCATCTCCTTGCGCACCTGCGCAAAGCGGCGACTCTGTGTTTTTATCCGCGCGACTCGGATGACATCGTCATAGGCCATGGCATTGGCGATGTATTTCGCGGCCTCGCGCGTCAAGGCGCGACCCTTGCCGTCGCCGCCGAGATCGTGGTCGAGGGCCGAGATCCGCACCAGGCGGCTCAGATATTCTTCGCCATAGGCGATGTCCTGGAACTCCACCACCTTGGCGAGGCCGGCGCGGGCCATCTCCTGGGCCTCGGGCGGCATCGCGTCCTTGACGCGCAGCACGAGGTCCTGGTAGCGCGCCGTGAGCTGGTCGGGCCCTTTGGTGATGGAAAGCTTGGGCTTCTTTTCGGGCGGTGCCGCCGGCACCGGCGCCAGGGCCGCATCGAAGGCTTCATGGAAGGCCCTGAGGCTCGCCTCGATGCCCTTGCCGCCGCTCCGGATCGTCGCTTCGAAACCGTCGCGGCTGAAGGGCAGCACGCCCGAGGCCGCCAGCGCGCCAAACAGGCTTGCCGAGATCACGCTGCCGTTTCTGACCGCGATCCGCTCGAGATCGGCGGCGATGAAGCGCCGCGCCGTCTTGCGCGCCGTCTCGATGACCTGGCCGCCATCGCTGATGCCGTCACCCGGTACGACTTTCTCCGACACGGCATAGGCGCGGTGCGACGAAGCGATCAGGGTGGTGCGCTCCGGCGTCACCAGGCCGCGCATCATGGCGCGCCCGGCCTCCATGAGCTCGGCGGCAAGCACGATGTCGACATCGCCGGGCGACGGCATCAGCGCGAGGATCGGCGTCTTGCCGCGATCGGGCACCATCTCGATATAGTAGATCGTGGCGCCGGTGCGCTGCGCGACACCCGGCACCGAGGTCGCCTGCGCATACCAGCCGTTTTCCTCGGCGAGATGCACGATCCAGTCCGACACCACGCCGCCACCTTGCCCGCCGACCGCCAGGATCGCGAGTTTGATGATCTGATTCTGGCGTGACGCCTGAATATTCACGGGGCTTGCCCCACTTTCGCGAAGCTGAGCGACTTCCGGTCGCGCCGTCTCTGCAGCCAGGAGATGACTGTCCGCCGCATTAAGGACACGAAACGCTCGAACAATCCCGGATTGTTGACGACATCGGCGCGATAGAAGGAGGGACACAGCACCGCGGCGTCGGCGACCTCGCCGCAATTGCCGCAGCCGACGCAGGACTGGTCGATCGATGCCACCGGATCGTCACGCAAAGGGTCATCGAGCTTCTTCACGCTGAGCGAGGGACAGCCTGACAGCCTGATGCAGGCGTGATCGCCGGTGCACACATCCTCATCGACGCCGAAGCGCGGCTTCACCACCCGCTTGCCGTCATGGATCGCCTTGGCTAACAACGGCCTCTCGCGCCTTTGCTTGTTGAGCATGCATTCCGACGAAGCGACGATGACCTTGGGCCCTTTCTCCTTGGTGGTCAGCGCCTCGCGCAAAGTATCGCGCATGCGTGTGACGTCATAGGTGCGATCGATCCGGCGCACCCAACTGACGCCCACCCCTTTGACTGCATCCTCGATCGGATGTTTCGTCGAGCGTGTCCGGTTGTTGGCGCGCGAGGACAATATGTCCTGCCCGCCGGTCGCCGCCGAATAGTAATTGTCGACGACCAGGATGACGCCGTCGCTCTTGTTGAAGACGGCGTTGCCGACGCCCGACGCAAGACCATTATGCCAGAAGCCGCCATCGCCCATGATGGCGATCGAGCGCTTCTTCGCCGGCACGTTGAAGGCGGAGGCCGAGGCGGGACCCAGGCCATAGCCCATGGTGGTCGCCCCGATATTGAAGGGCGGCATGATCGAGAACAGATGGCAGCCGATATCGGCCGCGACATGGTGGGGCCCGAGCTCCCTCTCGACCAGCTTCATGGCCGAGAAGATCGGCCGCTCCGGACAGCCGGTGCAGAAGCCGGGTGGGCGCATCGGCACGACCTGCGCCAGATGCGAGACATCGGGCGGCGCTACCGGCGCATTGGGCAGACGGATCTTGGCGATGAGGAGCTCCGGCGCATGGGCGCGCAGGAATCCCGACAGGCCGTCGAGCATCACCTGCCCGGTATATTCGCCGGCCATCGGCAGGAAATCCTTGCCATGGAGCCGGGTCGGGGCGGCGGCCTTGTGCAGCATATGGCCGAAGGCCTGCTCGAGATGATCGGGCTGGCCCTCCTCGACGACCAGCACCGCGTCCTTGTCCGTGCAGAAGCCGAGGAACTCGTCATCGACCAGCGGATAGGTGACATTGAGGATGTAGAGCGGCACCATCGATGTGCCGTAGAGGTCGGCCAGTCCCAGACGCTGCAGCGCCCGGATCACGCTGTTATACATGCCGCCCTGCAGCACGATGCCGACCTTGCCGCGCTTCGGTCCTGTCATCTCGTTGAGCTTGCGCGATTTGATGAAGTCGATCGCCGCCGGCCAGCGCTTCTTGACCTTCTCCTGCTCATGCAGGAAGGACGCGGGCGGCAGCACGATGCGCTGCGTGTCGCGGCGCGGCGCCTCGAGCGCTTCCGCCACCGACATGAGGGGGCGCTGATTGTCCTTGGCGATGAAGCGGCCATGCACATGGCAGGACCTGATCCTGACTTCCAGCATCACCGGCGTGTTGGTCGCTTCCGAAAGCGCAAAACCGTCTTCGACCGCCTTCACGATCGCTTCCAGATTGGGCTTGGGATCGAGCAGCCAGATCTGCGATTTCATCGCGAAGGAATGGCTGCGCTCCTGCATGATGGAAGAGCCTTCGCCGTAATCCTCACCGACGATGATGAGCGCACCGCCAGTGACGCCGCCGGAAGAGAGATTGGCGAGCGCGTCGGAGGCGACATTGGTGCCGACCGTCGATTTCCAGGTCGCCGCCCCGCGAATGGGATAGTGCACGGAAGCCGCGAGCGCCGCCGCGGCTGCCGCTTCGCTGGCGCTCGCTTCGAAATGGACTCCGAGCTCGCCCAATATGTCCTGCGCATCGGCGAGCACGTCCATTAGGTGCGAAATTGGCGCGCCCTGATAGCCGACGACATAGCCGACACCGCATTGCAGGAGCGCCTTGGTGATGGCGAGGATGCCCTCGCCGCGGAACTCCTCGCCGGCGCCGATCTTGAGTTGCTGGACTTCTTTTGCGAAGGAACGTTCGGCCATAGTGAGCCTCCGTCAATCTTGGTTCATATTCTGCAGCATCTTATGCAGGACGGAAATGAAGCTTTCATATTCGGCCTCGCTGACGCCGGCGAACACGTCGGAATAGCGCCGATACATGGCGGGCCAGAATTTGGCGAAGAGCTGCCGGCCCTCTTCCGTCAGATAGACCTCGCGCACGCGCAGATCCTCCTTGCGCGGCCGGCTCTTGATCAGCCCCTGCTCCTCCATCGCATCGAGGGTGCGGCTCATGGTCGACTGCTCGGTGATCGTATGCAGCGCCAGGTCGTTCGCGGTCATGCCGGGCGTGATCGAGAGCACGGCGAGGGTGCGCATCTTCGCGGTGGTGAGGTCGAAGGACTTCAGCACCTCCAGCATGTCGGCATTCCAGCGCGCCGAAACGCGGTTGATGAGATAGGGCGCGAAATGATTGAGCCCGATCTCGCCGATCGATGGCGTAGCGTCCTGATCGGCATTGGCCGGCTTGAGCAAGGCAGTTCCGAAGCGCCCGACCATGGTGATCACCTCAAAGCTTGCGCCAGCATGAAACCCGAGCCGCCGCCGAGGCCGGCGCCGGGATGGGTTGACGCGCCAATATGATAGAGATTGGGAATGAAGGTGCGGTGATTGACCGAGGACTTGAACGGCCGCCACAGGAAGGACTGGTCGAGGCCGCAGAAGCCGCCATAGGGATCGCCGCCGACGAGATTGATGTTCAGCCTTTCGAGATCGGCCGGTGAATAGGCCTTGCGGGCGAGCTTGTTGGCCCTGAAATCGGCGATGTGCCGGGCGAGGATCGCTTCGATGCGCTCCGCATAGGCTTCGCGCACGGTCTCGGTCCATTGACCGTCGGCCGGCACGGCGATCTCGCCCGCCGCATCGCCCTTGATATGCCGCGGCGCTTCCGGCAGCTGCAGCCAGAGTATGGCGGTCCCCTCGGGGCAGCGGCTCGGATCGAGAGCATGGGGCTGCCCGACACAAATGGTGGGCACTTCCGGCAGCATGCCGCGCTCGGCTTCATTCGCGGCCTTGGACACGCCGTCGAGGCCCGGCGTCAGATGCAGGAGCGCCACTTTCTCGAGACCGGCGGTCAGCCATCGAGGCGGCGATTTCAGCGCGTAGTGAAGCTGGAAATTGCCTTTGCCATAGCGGTAATTGCGCAGCGCGGTCTTGAGCTCGCCCGGCACCGTCCAGCCGTTGAGCAGCCGGTCATAGAGCTGGTTCGGCGTGACCGAGCAGATGACGCCTTGGCGCGCCACGATCTCCGCGCCGTCGGCGAGCTTCACGCCCCGCGCCGCGCCACCAGAGCCGGCGAGCACCGCGGCGACATCGGCCTTCGTCCTGATCTCGCCACCCGCCTCGCGGATGAGAGCGGCAAAGGCATCGAGCAATTTCTGCCCGCCGCCTTTGACGATGGGGGCACCCGCCGCCTCCAGCGCGAAGGCGATCACCTTTGCCATTTGCGCCGAATAGGCGCTTTCGGGCGAGAGGCCGGTATGCAACACCCAGGGCGCCCACAAGGCGCGGGCGACATCGGACTGGTAGTTCGATTCGAGCCAGGCCCGCGCCGTGGTGAGCGCTTCGCCGAAGAACTGCGCGAGCTGCCGGGGTCCCCGTCCCCAGGCCTCGCGCGCGAGGAGCTTGGCGGTCGGCCAACTCCACAGCTGGCCGCCGAGAAGCGCGAAGAGCAGGTGAGCATTGCGCTCGACCCCGCCGACATCGGCAAGATGCTGGGCGCCGTCGCCGGGGCTCAGCCGGTCGAGGGCTAAGCCATTGTCGGCACGCTTCATGCTGACGATGGCCGAGCGCCCGTCCGGCAGGAGCACCCCCGAAGGATGCTCGCTGTGGCAGAATTCGAGCCCATGCCGGCCGAGATCGGCGGCGAGCGCCGCATAGCCCGGCGATGTGATGAAGAGGACGAAGGTCGTCGCCATCACATCATGGATATAGCCGGGGGCGGTGATCTCTTCGGTGCGGATGCAGCCGCCGATGCGATCATTGCGCTCGAGCATCAGGACGCGCTTGCCGTTCTTGCCGAGCATGGCGGCGGCGACCAGCGCGTTGATGCCGCTGCCGATGATCACATAGTCAGGATCGGACATGTCCTCCTCCTGAGCGATGGGCGTCGCCCCTAGCGCGCCACCAGCGCCAGCACGCGCAGCGGGCTGCCGGTGCCGTTCACGATCTTGAGCGGTGCCGCGATGAGGATGGCGCCCTTGGGCGGCAGCTTGTCGAGATTGCACAGGCTCGCCAAGCCGTAGCGATTCGACTTGTGCATCAGATTATGCGCCGGGAAGGGCGGCGTCATGCCGCCGGCGGAACCCGCATCGGTGCCGACCGTCTCGCTGCCCCAGCCGATGGCGCCCTTCGACAGGATATATTCGATGCAATCGACGGTCGGTCCCGGCGAATGCGGGCCCTTGTCATCGGCATTGAGGAACTCCTTCTCGCTGCCATTGCGGGTGTACCAGTCGGTGCGCATCAGGACCCAGCTGCCCTTTGCGATGTCGCCATGCTTTTTCTCCCAGGCGCGCACGCCGTCGGCCGAGAGCAGGAAGTCCGGGTTCTTCTTCACTTCGGCGCTGCAGTCGATGACATTGGCCGGCGCCACGAAATTCTTCGGATTGATCTTGTCGGTCGAGCCGTCGGCATAATCCTTGCCACTGATCCAGTGGATCGGCGCATCGAAATGCGTGCCGGAATGCTCGCCGAGCTTGAGCCAGTTCCATGACCAGAAGGGTCCGTTCTTGTCATAGTTGGAGATGTTGTGGATCTCGATCGCGGGCGTGTTCTTGGCGAAGTCGGGCGGCAGCTTGATGAGCGGCGTCTGGGGCCCGAGCGGTGCCGAGAGATCGACCACCTCGACCGAGCCCGACAGAAGGGCTTCGGCCAATGAACTCAAATCTGCTTTCTGCGCCATGATTTCCTCCGCTGCGGCTTGCTGTTGTTTGCCTCATCCTATGCCCAATACTTGCAATTGCAAGTAAGATTTAGGGCATTTGACTGCTACAGTGGAATCTCATGGACAGATTATATGCATATGCCAGTATGTGCGTCAGGGAAGGAAGCGCGCATGACCTATGACGCCATCATCGTGGGCAGCGGCCATAATGGTCTGGCCTCGGCCATCCATCTGGCGAAGCAGGGCTGGAAGGTCTCCGTCTTCGAGCGCAACAAGGTGGCGGGCGGCGCCGTGCAGACTCGCGAAGTGACGCTTCCGGGCTTCCGCCATGATCTCTTCGCCATGAATCTGGGTCTCTTTGCCGGCTCCCCGTTCATGCGCATGCATGGCGAGGCGCTGATGCGGCACGGGCTCGCTTTCGCCGCGGCGAGTGATTGCTTCGCGACACCTTTTGCCGATGGCTCCTGGTTCGGGGTCTCCAAGGACATGGAGAAGAACATCTCCCGCGCCCGGTCCTTCTCCGAAGAGGATGCGGAAAGCTGGCGCCGGATGAGCGAAGCTTTCGGCCAGGATGCGCCGCACATATTTTCCCTTCTCGGCAGCCCAATGCCGTCGCGCGACCTCATCTCCATCGGCTGGAAAGCCTGGCGCGCCCGGGGACTGCCCTGGATCATCGACACGCTGCGACTCCTGGTGTCGTCCCCACGCGCGTTCCTCGATGCGAACTTCGAGTCCGACAAGATCAAGGCGACGCTTGCCGCCTGGGGAATGCATCTCGATTTCGCCCCCGACATAGCGGGCGGCGCCCTCTTTCCCTATCTCGAAGCTATGGCCGATCAGAGCTTTGGCATGGCGCTGGGCCGAGACGGCGCCGATGTGATGATCAAATCCATGACCGCCTATTTGAAAGAGCTTGGCGGCGAGATCCATCTCGACGCCGAGGTCGCGCGCATCGACAAGGCGAATGGCCGCGCCGCGGGCGTCACCCTCACGGATGGTCGAAGCTTTGCCGCCAAGCGCGCCGTCATCGCCAATGTCGTGCCGCAGATCGTCTTCGGAAAACTTCTCGCCGGCGGCAGCGGCAATGCGGAAGCCGACCGGCAGATGACGTCCTTCCGTGCCGGCCCGGGCACGATGATGATCCATGTCGCTGCCGATGGGCTTCCCGACTGGGCGGCGGGGGCCGAGCTTCAGCGTTTCGCCTATGTCCATCTCGCCCCCTCGCTCGACATGATGAGCCGCGCCTATCATGAAGCGCTCGCCGGATTGCTGCCGGCAGAGCCGGTGCTGGTGGTGGGCCAGCCGACCGCCGTCGATCCGAGCCGCGCGCCCGAAGGCAAGCACATCCTCTGGATTCAAGTCCGTGTGCTTCCCGCGACTGCGGACTGGAGCCAGATCAAAGAGACCTATGCCGACCGGGTCATGACCATTCTCGAAAGCTACGCGCCGGGCTTCAGCAAGAAGATCCTCGGCCGCGCCGTCTTCTCACCACTCGATCTGGAAAAGGAGAATCCCAATCTTCTGGGCGGTGACAATCTCGGCGGCAGCCATCATCTGAGCCAGAATTTTCTGTTCCGCCCGGCGCCCGGCTGGTCGCGCTACAAGACACCATTGGACGGGCTCTATCTCGTCGGCGCGTCCACCTGGCCGGGTGCTGGCGTTGGGGCGGGATCGGGCTTCATGCTCGCGAAGATGCTGACCAGATGATCTTGCGGTGGTTTTATTTTAGACCTAAAGTATCTTGATAAATACAGAACGACAGGGAGAGGAAACATGACGACATCCAGGCGGGAAGTATTGAAACTTGGGGCGTTTGGCGGTGCGGCGCTGTTTGGCGGCCTTGCCGCCACGACTGTCTCGGCGCAAGGCTCCGAGCTCACCATTGCCTATAATGTGAACCTACCCTCCTGGGATCCGACCGTCGGTCCTTCCGCCGTCAATCCGACGATCCAGGCGATCTACCGGTCGGTCTTCGACATGTATATCGCGCAGAATCCCGACCTCTCCTTCGCGCCGGGCCTCATCACCAAATGGGGCTGGAACGACGACAAGACGCAGATCATGTTGGAGGTGCGGGACGGCGTCACCTGGCATGACGGCTCGCCCTTCACGGCCGAAGACGTCGTCTGGTCGCTCGAGCGCGCCGGCAAGCCCGAGACCGGCAATCCGATCCAGTTCGTGTGGAGCAAGATCGGCAATTTCAAGGTCGACGGCAACAAGATCACCGCCGATGTGAAGGAGTTCGAGCCGGTCCTGTTCAAATGGATGGCATTCCTCACGGGCTATGTGTTGCCCAAGGCCTATTATGAGAAGGTCGGCGCCGAAGGCTTCGAGAAGGCGCCGATCGGCACTGGCCCCTATATGATGGAGAAATTCGAGCGCAACGCCTTCATGCGGCTCAAGGCCAATCCGAATTACTGGGGCGGCAAGCCTGCCTATGACACGGTGATCATCAAATTCGTGCCCGATGCCTCGAGCCGCGTCGCCGAGATCGAATCCGGCTCCTCGCAAGTGACGCTCGAAATTCCTTATGACGAGTTCGATCGCCTCAAGGCCAAGGAGGGGCTTGCCGGTGTCACCACGCCGATCTCCGATATCGGCATGATCTTCCTCAACGACATCGACGTGATGCTCGACAAGAATGTGCGCCTCGCCGCCCATCATGCGATCGACAAGCAACTCATCATCGACCGCCTGCTCAACGGCTATGGCATCGCCATCGACACGCTCCAGACGCCGCAATACACAGCCTATGATCCCTCGATCAAGGTCGGCTACGACCCCGAGAAGGCGAAGCAGCTCCTCGCCGCCTCGGGCTACAGCCCGGACAAGCCGGTGAAGTTCAAGATCCAGACCACCAAGGGCTTCAAGTCCAAGGATTACGAGATGATCCAGGCCATTGTCGGCATGTGGCGCAAGGTCGGCATCGAGGCCGAGATCGAGATCTACGAGATCGCGAAGCATTTCGAATTGCGCGCCGCCGACACGCTGGCGCCGGCCGCCTTCTACAATTGGGGCAATGCCCTTGCCGATCCCAGCGTCTCGACCGGCTACGCCATGTTCGGGCCGAGCCCGCATTCGGTGTGGGATTCCAAGGACCTGATCGACAAGATCATCCCGCTGTGGGGCGAGAAGGACGAGACGAAGCGCATCGAGGGCTGGAAGGCGGTCGACAGATACATCGCCGAGGAAGGCTATGTCATTCCGCTCCTGCAATATGTGCAGCCGATCATCCATGTCAAAACGGTCAAGGTCACGCCGAATGTATCGGGGGCGCTCTTGCCAGCGCTGATGTCACCGGCCTAGGTGTAGCGGAGAGGATCGCCTCGGCGATCCTCTCCGACTGCTCTGGCAAGGTTCTGAGTTGGCATGGGCCGAAACCTCCTGATCCGCCTCGGCTCGACTGTGGTCACGCTTTTCGGCGTGGCTCTCATCGTCTTCATCCTGGTGCGCGTCGTCCCCGGCAACCCCATCGCCATGATGCTGCCGCCCGGCGCCTCCGACGCCGACATCGCCCTACTCACCGCCCATTACGGCCTCGACAAGCCGATCATGACGCAGTTCTGGATCTGGCTCGGTCGCGCCTTGCAAGGCGATTTCGGCACTTCCATCTCCTTGCGCCAGGATGTGATGGGGCTGATCTTCGGCCGTCTGCCGGCGACGCTCGAGCTCGCGACACTGGCGCTCGTCATCGCCGTGGCCTTGGGGGGCAGCCTTGCCGTCATAGCGGCGCGCTATCGCGGCACGGCGGCCGAGACCGGCATCGACCTCTTCAATGGCGCAAGCCTCGCCATGCCGGATTTCCTCTGGGGTCTCACCCTCATTTTGCTCCTCGGCGTCGCCTTTCCGGTCTTTGCCATATCGGGCCGCGTCTCGCCGACCCTCGATCTCAATTTCGTCTCGGGCTTCTATCTCATCGAAAGCATCCTGCGTCTGCGCTTCGACATCTTTCTCGACCTCATGCGCCATATGCTGATGCCGGCCCTGGCGCTGGCGCTGCCTCTGGCGGCGGTCATCGCCCAGCTCCTGAAAACCTCACTCAAGGAGGCGATGCAGCAGGATTATGTGATGCTCGCCCGCACCAAGGGCTTTTCCGAGACCCGCGTGCTCTTGTCGGAAGCGCTGCGCAACGCCGTCATCCCCACCCTCACTCTGGCCGGCGTGCAATTCACCTTCCTCATCGGCGGCACGGTGATCGTCGAGCGGCTCTTCTCCTATGAAGGCCTCGGCAATATGGCGATCGATGCCGTGATCAATCGCGACCTGCCCTTGATCCAGGGCATCGTCCTCGTTTTTGCGTTGATCTTCGTCATCATCAATCTCCTGGTCGATCTGAGCTATGCGCTGCTCAATCCGAGGCTCCGGCATGGCTGAGGCCCGCGCCATCACGGTGAGAACCGGCCCCAGGCTCTGGCTCTCCGGCCTGTGGCTGATCCTCATGGCGCTGGCGGCGATCTTCGCACCCCTCATCGTGCCGCATGATCCTCTCGCTCAGGATCTCATGCTCGGCAAATTGCCGCCCGCCTGGATCGCAGGCAGCGAGCCCGGCTATCTTCTCGGCACCGACAGCCTCGGCCGCGATGTGCTGTCGCGTCTCATCTCGGCGGCGCGCCCGGCTTTCATCGTCGCCATAGGAGCGGGCCTCGCCGCCTGCCTTCTGGGATCGGCCCTCGGCCTCCTCTCGGGCTTCTTCGGCGGCTGGACCGACCGCATCATCTCGCGCATCGTCGACATCTGGATGGCCTTTCCGCCGGTCCTCCTCTCCATTCTCCTCGTCGCCTTCTTCAATCCGAGCCTCACCTCGGTCATCCTCGCCATCGCCATTATCGACTGGACCCGCTTCTGCCGTGTGGTGCGCGCCGAGACGATGCAGCAGCGCCGGATGGATTATGTCGAAAGCGCCCGCGCCATGGGCCTTTCCCGCATGGCGACCTTGCTCAAGGAAGTGCTGCCCAATGTGCTGCCGGCCATCACGGTGCTGCTGTCGCTCGAAATGGGCATCGCGGTGATCGTCGAAGCCATCCTGTCCTATGTCAATCTGTCGGTATCGACCGATCAGGCAACCTGGGGCAGCATGATCGCCGAGGGCCGCGGCATCATCTACCAGGCTTGGTGGGTGCTGCTTTTCCCGATGATCGCTCTCTTCCTCACCGTCCTTGCCTTCAGCCAGTTCGGCGAAGGCTTGAAGGAACGCTTCGATCCGGTGCTCAGATGACGGCGCCCTATCTCACGATCGCCAGCCTGAGCGTCGCCTTGAAGCAGGGCGGCCGTCTGTTGCGCTCCGTGTCGCTCACCGTCCATCCGGGCGAAGTCCATGCGCTGGTCGGTGAATCGGGCGCCGGCAAGAGCATGATCGCGCGCGCCGTGTTCGGCATCCTGCCCCGGGCGGTCGACATCGTCGAGGGCCAGGTGACGCTGGCCGATCAGGATCTGGCAGGGCTGCCGGAAAGCGCCCGCCGCCTCTATATCGGCAAGCGCGCCGCCTTCATCCCGCAGGATCCCTTGACCGCGCTCAATCCGGCAAAGCGAATCGAGCAGCAGATCTGCGACCGGCTCATCCATATTCTCGGCATGCAGAAAGCCGAGGCGCGAGCCCGCGCTCTGGCGCTCCTCGCCGAGGTGAAGATCGCCGAGCCGGAGCGGGTGATGCGGCTTTACCCGCATGAGCTCTCGGGCGGCATGCGCCAGCGCGCCCTCATTGCTTCGGCCTTCAGCGCCGAGCCGCGCTTGATCGTGGCGGATGAGCCGACGACGGCGCTCGATGTCACGGTGCAGAAGCAGATCTTAGGGCTCATCGCCGACATGCAGGCGCGCCACGGCACGGCCTTGCTCTTCATCACGCATAATCTCGGCGTCGTCGCCAAGCTCTGCCAGAGCGCCACCGTGCTTTACGCCGGCAAGGTGGTGGAGCAGGCGCCGGTCGCTGAGCTCTTCGCCAGGCCGAAGCATGCCTATACGCGGGCCTTGATGGCGGCGACCCCGCGCTATGACCGGCCGGAAGACTCGCTCAAACCCGCCTCGCCCGAGCTGATCGCGGAACTGGCGCGCGAGGTCGCCCTGACCGACGCGGCCTGGACGAGGAGACCGGCCCATGGCTGACGCCTTGTTCACGGTCGAGAATCTGCATCTGTCGCTGCCCGACATGACGAAGAAGCCTCTGCTCGGAGCAGCACCCCGCATCGAGATCCTGAAAGGCCTGAGCTTCACGCTCAAAGAAGGCGCCATCACGGGCATTGTCGGCGAATCGGGCTCGGGCAAGACTTCGTTGGGGCGCACGCTGATCCGTCTGCTGAAGCCCGATGCCGGCAGGATCGTCTTTGCCGGGCGCGAGATCGCCACGCTCACCGACGACGACTTGCAACCTTTGCGGCGCGATCTCCAGATCATCTTCCAGGACCCGTTCTCGTCTCTCAATCCGCGCAAGACGGTGGGCGCGATCATCGCGGCTCCGCTCTCACTGCACGGGTTGGCCCATAGCCGTCAACGGATAGCCGAAGCGCTCCGGCAAGTCGGCCTGCCGGAAAGCTTCGCATCGCGTTATCCCCATGAGCTGTCGGGCGGACAGCGCCAGCGGGTCGGCATCGCCCGTGCCGTCGCCTTGAAGCCGCGCTTCATCCTGGCGGACGAGATCGTCTCCGGCCTCGATGTGTCGAGCCAGGCGCAGATCCTCGATCTCCTGATGACCTTGCGCGCGCAAATGAATTTCACCATGGCCTTCATCAGCCATGATCTCTCGGTGGTGCGGCGGCTGTGCGACCGGGTGATCGTCATGCGCCAGGGCGAGATCGTCGAAGACGCCGAAACAGCGGCACTTTTTGACAGACCGCAACACGCCTATACAAGGCTCTTGCGCGATTGCATTCCCTTGCCCGAAGTCAGCGATGGCTGGCTCAAGGAGGCCTGACTTGGAAGCCTATATCGTCGATTTTATCCGCACGCCGATCGGGCGCTATGGCGGCGTCCTCGCCTCGGTGCGCACCGATGATCTCGCCGCCCTTCCTGTTCGCACCTTGGTCGAGCGCCACAAGGGAATCGATCCTGCCGCGATCGACGAGGTGATCCTCGGCTGCGCCAATCAGGCGGGCGAGGACAACCGCAATGTCGCCCGCATGGCGGTTCTGCTCGCGGGCCTGCCCGAAACCGTGCCGGGGATGACGGTCAACCGGCTGTGCGCTTCGGGTCTCGACGCCGTCATCGCCGCTTCCCGCCAGATCAAGACCGGCGAGGCCGATCTGGTGATCGCCGGCGGTGTCGAGTCCATGTCGCGGGCGCCCTTCGTGATGCCGAAGGCGGAAACGGCTTTCGCCCGCGCGCCCGAAATCCACGACACGACCATTGGCTGGCGTTTCGTCAATACACTGATCAAGGCGCAATATGGCATCGAGTCCATGCCGGAGACGGCGGAGAATGTCGCCGCCGAGCATCAGATCTCCCGCGCCGACCAGGACGCCTATGCGGCGCAGAGCCAGGCGCGCGCCGTGACGGCGCAAGGAAACGGCCGCTTCGCGCAAGAGATTGTCGCGGTGACGGTGCCGCAGAAGAAAGGCGAGGCTCTGTCGGTTGCTACGGACGAGCATCCCCGCGCCGGCACCACGGTCGAGAAACTCGCCAAATTGCCCACACCTTTCCGCAAGGACGGAACGGTGACGGCCGGCAATTCATCGGGTGTCAATGACGGCGCCGCCGCTTTGCTGCTCGCCTCGGAGAGGACGATCGCGAAATATGGCCTGACACCCCTCGCCCGCATCTTAGGCGCAGCGAGTGCCGGCGTAGCGCCGAGGGTCATGGGCATGGGACCCGTTCCCGCCGTCGATAAATTGCTCGAACGGCAGAAGCTGAAGCTCGCCGATTTCGGCGTGATCGAGCTCAATGAGGCCTTCGCCGCGCAAGTCCTCGCCGTGACGCGAGCCCTCGGCATCGATGCGGCGGATGAGAACTTCAATCCCAATGGTGGCGCCATCGCGCTCGGTCATCCGCTCGGCGCTTCGGGAGCCCGCATCGCCGGCACCGCGGCGCTCGAGCTCAAGCGCCGCAACGCCAAACGCGCTTTGGTGACGCTCTGCGTCGGCGTCGGCCAGGGCGTGGCGCTGGCGATTGAGGCGGTCTAGTCCAACAACGGACCCTTTGTGCAACGCGCTGGCTGACATTGGTCGCCCTTCGCTCAGCTGAGTTCTTGGGCGAGTCCGATGAGAAGCCCTTCAGGCCCGCGGATGTAGCAGAGCCGATACGCGTCTTTATACTGGACGACTTCGCCTACGAGCTGCGCGCCGCGATTGCGGAGCCTTTCCAGCGTCGCGTCGATGTCGTCCACGGCGAACATGATGCGGAGATAGCCTAGAGCGTTAACCGCGGCGTTGCGGTGATCCTCGACGGCAGGCGGCGTGAGGAAGCGGGATAGCTCGAGCCGGCCATGGCCGTCCGGCGTGCGCATCATGGCAATCTCGACGCGCTGATCGCCCAGTCCCGTGACACGTCCAGCCCATTCTTCTTCGATCGTGGCCCGCCCCTCGAGTTCAAGGCCGAGTTCGCGAAAGAAATCAATCGTCTCTCCGAGATCATCGACGACGATTCCTATGTTGTCCATCCGTTTGAGCGCCATGTGTCAAACCCGCAAGGTGTCGCCTAGATCAGGATTGGCCCGAGCTCGAGCTTGGTCAGGACCTCGGGACCAGTCTCGGTCAGCAATACCGTATTGGACAGGAAGTCGTCACCCCTCCCGCTTCCCATCAACCATGACAATATGTGAAAGCTCATGCCGGTCCTGATCTCGAGGTCGGAATCATGCCTGAGCCCGGTCACCGTATTGCCCCCGGTCCAGGAGGGGGGCTGCCCGATGCCGACGCAATAGCCGCAATGATGCCGCCGGTAATGCGCGAGACCGGCCTCATCGACGACCTTCTGCCAGGCGGCATAGACGGCCTTCGCGGTCGTGCCCGGCCTGATCGCCTCGACCACGGCATCGAAGGCCTGCCGCACGATGCCGGCGATCCTCGCATCCTCCTCGCGAATGGCGCCGATATGGACGAGCCGGCCCAAGGGCGCATGATAGCGCGAGACACAGCCTGAAAGCTCGACGAAGACCGGCTCGCCTTTCCGGTATTGGCCGTCGCCCCAGGTCGCATGCTCTTCACCGAGCCGGCTGCCCGGGCGGATGAAAGGACCGAATCCCGGCGGATGGCCGCCGGCCTTGATCATCGCCGCGCTGCAGAGAGCGGCCACATCTCTCTCCCTGGCGCCATCGGCAATGGCCGCGACCGCCGCTTTCGCCGCCGCATCGCTGATTTTCGCGGCGCGGCGCATCAGCGCCTGCTCTGCGGCGCTCTTCACCAGCCGGAGCCCGTCGGCGAGACCGGTTATGTCGGACCATGTGGCCGTAACTTGGCTTTGCAGCGACGACGCCAGGCCGAAGCTCAAGCCCGAGGTCCAATATTCGAGGCCGATCGATTTATCGGTGAGGTTCAGATCCTTCAGCACGCGGGCCGCGATGTCGGCGGCGGTCTCGCTGTCCGGATGGCCGCGGAACTCAGCCGATCTCACCTGCTTCTCGACCGAGACGCGCTCCATCGCGCGGGTGATGAGAATATTCGCACCCGCAAGCGGCACGATGAGGAGATGCGGCGCGAAATAGCCCCAATGATCGAGGCCGGTCAGATAGAAGACATTTTCGGGTGAAGCGAAGATCGCCGCGTCGAGCTTGCGCTTCGCCAGCTCCTGCCGCACCCGCGCCAGGCGCTGCCTTATCTCGCCATCGCTGAAGGGATTGTCATGCATGGGTGGCTCAATCGATGACGATCAGCTCGCGCGCCACATCGGTGAGGCGCTCGCCACCCTTGTCGGTGACGACGAAGGATTCCGAGATCGCGACACCGAAATCCGCGAGCCACACACCCGACTGGATATGGAAGCACATGCCGGCGTCGAGCACGGTCTCATCGCCGGGCCGGAGTGACGCGGTGCGCTCGCCCCAATCGGGCGGATAGGCAAGGCCGACCGGATAGCCGACCCGGCTTTCCTTCTTGAGCCCATGCTTGCGCAGGACCGCTTGCCACGCGGCTTCGACCTCGGCAGCCGTGTTGCCGGGCCTGGCCTTGGCGAGGCCGGCATCGACGCCCTCGACCACCGCCTTGGCGACGTCGCCGATCTCCTTGGGCGCCTTGCCCAGATGCATGGTGCGCGTCAAAGGCGCATGATAGCGCCGCCGGACGCCGGCGATCTCGAGCATCACCAGGCCCGAATTCGGCAAAGGCTCGTCGGTCCAGGTGAGATGCGGCGTGCTCGTGCCTTCGCCGACCGGCATCAACGGGCAGATCGCGGCATAGTCGCCGCCAATGCCGCCGACGCCCATCGTCTGGGCATGATAGATCTCGGCGATCACCTGATATTGCGGCACGCCGGGCTTCATCTTCGCAATGGCGCTGTTCATCGCATGGGTGCAGATGCGCCCCGCCTCGCGCATGAAGGTGAGCTCGGCTTCCGACTTGACGAGCCTTGCCCAATTGACGAGGTCGCCATTGTTGCTGAAGCGCGCTTCGGGCAATCCCTTGGTCAAATGCGCATGGCAGCGCGCGGTATAATAATGAGCGTCCATCTCGACGCCGATCCGCGCTTTGCCCCAGCCGCGCGCGCGGATGAGCTCGGCCAACTCGTCATAGGGATGGCCCACGGGATGCTGGATGAGCTTCTCCGAGAAAGGCACGATATTCCGCGCCGGCAGATAGGTGGTGAAATGGGCGCTCTTGGCATCCTGGGCGCGGCCGAACCAGATCGGCGTCTCCTCCTCCTGATGCACCAGAACGCATTGCGGCACATAGAAGGACCAGCCGTCATAGCCGGTAAGCCAGCCCATATTGGCCGGATCCTGGCAGATGATCAGGTCGAAGCCCGCTTTGTCCATGCGGGTTTTGACTTGCGAAAGTCGTTGCGCATATTCCGCGCGGGAGAATGGCGTGCTCACATGGGCCTCTTCAGCTTTTGATCATGGTGCCGATGCCGGCCTTTTGGGCTGAGGCATAGGCGTGGGATGCGATGGCGGTGTCCTGCGCGCCGGTGCCGGTGAGATCGCAGATCGTGATGGCGCTTTCCAAAGCCCGGCCGGGATGAAGGCCTGCGACGATCTGGCCGAGCTCGGGCGGGGTGTTGCCGTTCATGAGGCCCAAGGCGCGCGCGGCGCGCAATTCGCCAAGGGCTGCCGCCTGCGCGACGCGGTCGCAAGAATAGAGATCGGCAAGTGCCACGGCGCGCGGGTCGATCTCGTTCTTGCCGGCCTGATCGGAGCCCATGGCGGTGATGTGCAGGCCTTTATGCAGCCATTCGGCGCGCAGGATCGGCTTCTTCGCCGAGGTCGTGGTCACCACGAGCTGCGCCTCGCCGACGGCTTGCGCCGCATCCGTCACCGCTTCCGCCTTGACCTTGAGCGCCTTGGCGATGTCCTTGGCGCAAGCCTCGGCCTTGGCCTTGTCGCGGCCCCAGACCAGCACCTTGTTGAACGGCCGCACCAGATGCGCGGCGATGATCTGCAGGCGGGCCTGCATGCCGGCGCCGAGCACCGCCGCGGTCTCGACCTTCTTCGGCGCCAGATATTTGGCGGCGACGGCGCCCGCCGCCGCGGTGCGGATGTCGGTCAGATAGCCATTGTCGAGGAGGAGCGCCGTGACCAACCCGGTCTTGGCCGAGAACAGGATCATCAGGCCGTTGAGGCTCGGCAGCCCGATCTTCGGATTGTCGAAGAAGCCCGGGCTTACCTTGATGGCGAAATTGTCGAAGCCCGGAAGATAGGCGGTCTTCACATCGACCTCGCCATGGGCGTCTTTGATCTCCATCGACAGGATCGGCGGCATGATCACCTTGCCAGAGGCGAGGAGCCGGAAGGCCTCCTCGACGACGGCGAGGACGCGCACATCGAGCGTCACGGCCTGGCGCAGGTCTTTCTCGGTCAGGATCGCGATATCGGCCATGTCTATCCTCTCACCAGGCGATCGCCGAGCATGACCGCATCGCCCCGGACGACGCCCAGGAACTGATCCATGTCGACATTCTGGCCGGAGACGATCATGGCGGTCGGCCCGTCGAGCTTGATCTTGCCGGCAAGCAGTGCGGCGATGCCGACGGCGCCGGCACCTTCGGCGACGAGGCGCTCCTTGAAGAAGAGGGCGCGCATGCCGCGATAGATCTCCTCTTCGCTCACCAGCACTGTTTCATCGACATGCTTGCGGCAGAGGTCGAAGGTCCATTGATTGGCGAGATTGATACCGCCGCCAAGCGAATCGGCGAGCGAGGGGACTTCGGTCACGGCAATCGGATGTCCGGCCTTGAGGCTCTCATGCATGGCTGCCCCCTCTTCCATGCTGACGCCGGTGATCCGGATCGAAGGCTTCAAGGCTTTCGCCGCGAAGGCGATGCCGCCGATGAGGCCGCCGCCCGACAGCGGCACGACGATCCGGGTGAGGTCGGGCCGTTCGCTCAAGAGCTCGAGCGCGATCGTCGCCTGTCCTAAGATCACGTCGCGATGATCGAAGGGCGAGATATCGGTCAAGCCTTTCTCGCCGACGAGGCGATCGGCATCCGTTTGCGCGTCGTCCTGGCTGGAGCCGCAGCGCCGGACCGTGGCGCCAAGGGCAGCGATCGCATCAACCTTGATCTGCGGCACCAGATTCGAGAGGCAGATGGTGGCGGGAATCCCGAGACGGCTCGCGGCATAAGCGACCGCGCGCCCATGATTGCCGGTCGAGCAGGCGACGACGCCGCGGCGCTTGGCCTGATCGTCGAGGCGTAAGAGCGCATGCGCAGCGCCCCTGATCTTGAAGGCGCCAATGGGCTGAAGGGTCTCGAGCTTGAGCAGCAGCGGCTGGCGGGCATCGGCGCCGATGCCGCGGGCCTCGATTAGCGGGGTCCTTCGAGCGAGCCCGGCAATGAGGCGGTGAGCCTCCATGACCTCGGCAAGAGCAAACCCCATCGGATCCTCAAATGTGCACAACAACGAGACGAGCGGCTATGCCGCACGCCAAAACTGCTTATTTTCAGATAAAATACATCTTCCCTTGCAGCATGTCCAGATAAGTTGTATACAACAAAGCGTACCTGGCAGGAAGCCTCAGGCTCATCCGTTGAAGACCGGGACCCTATTCGCGATGTTTCAGGGAGAAACGCATGTCCAGAACGATCATCACGCGCCGTCATTTGCTGAAGGGGACCGCCGGCCTCGCGCTGGCGGCATCGACCTTCGCCTTTGCCTCTTCGGCCTTTGCCGAAACCACGCTCGAGCGCGCCAAGGCGCAGGGCTTCATCCGCATCGGTTTCGCCAATGAGGCGCCCTTCGGCTACGCGACGCCCGACGGCAAGCTCACCGGCGAGGCGCCGGAAGTGGCCAAGGCCGTGCTCGCCAAGATGGGCATCGCGCAAGTCGACGGCGTCCTCACCGAATTCGGCTCGCTGATCCCCGGCCTCAAGGCGGGCCGCTTCGACATCATCGCCGCCGGCATGTTCATCAATCCCAAGCGCTGCAAGGAGATCGCCTTCTCCGAACCCTCTTACGGCATCGGCCAGGCCATGCTGGTGAAGACGGGCAATCCCAAGGGCATCAAGGACTATACGAGCTTCAAGGACAACAGCGCGCTGAAGCTCGCCGTCATGGCGGGCGCCGTCGAGGTCGGCTATGCCAAGGATGCGGGCGTGCCGCAGGACCAGCTCGTGATCCTTCCCGATCAATCGAGCCTCATTGCCGCCGTGCAGTCCGATCGCGCCGATGGCGCCGCCTTGACCGCGCTCTCCATCGCCGACATGGCCAAGAAGGGCGAAGGGGTCGAATCGACGACGCCCTTCGGCGAAGTCGCCGGCAAATCCGTCAAGGGCCATGGCGGCTTCGGCTTCCGCAAGGAAGACACCGATCTCTATGAAGCCTTCAACAAGGAGCTCACGGCCTTCCTCGGAACGCCGGAGCATCTGGCGCTGGTGACGCCCCTTGGTTTCGGCAAGGACTACCTGCCGAACAAGACCATGGAGCAACTGTGCAAGGGTGAATAGTCTCGACCGCAAAGACCGGGGCTTCGCGGTCTGAGCTTGAAGGCGTGGCGGCACGGCGTGCTGCTCGCCTTCTCGAGACACCTCATCGGGAAAGGGCAAGCGCATGGGCATTCGCACGCTCATCGTCATGCTGGTGGCGTCGATCGTGATCATCGCCATCCTCGCGACCCAGGAAACCTATCGCATCTTTCTGCCGGGTCTGCTCGAGGGCGCCGTCCTCACCGCCAAGATCACGGTGCTCGGCGCCCTTCTCGCCGTCGTGATGGGCGTGCTGGCGGCGCTCGGCAAGCTCTACGGACCGGCGCCGGTCCGCTGGCTCGCCAATATCTATATCGAGATCTTCCGCGGCACCTCCGCTCTGGTGCAGCTCTTCTGGCTGTTCTTCGTCCTCCCGCAATTCGGCATCAATCTCGAGGCCTTCACCGTCGCCGTCCTGGCGCTCGGCTTGAACATCGGGGCCTATGGCGCCGAATGCGCCCGCGGCGCCATCACCTCCGTGGCGCGCGGCCAATGGGAAGCGGCGACCGCTCTCAACATGACGCGCTTCCAGATGCTGCGCCGGATCATCCTCCCGCAGGCCTTCATCGCCATGATCCCGCCCTGGGGCAATCTCTTCATCGAGCTCCTCAAATCGACGGCGCTCGTATCGCTCATCACTTTGTCCGATCTCGCCTTCAAGGCGCAGCAGATGAACCAGACGACGATGAAGACCATCCCGATCTTCACCCTCGTGCTCCTCATCTATCTCGCCATGTCGCTCGTCATCACCATCGCCATGCGCTATCTCGAGCAGCGCGCTTCACGTGGCCTGGCGCGCGGGAGGACCGTCTGATGTGGGATTGGGCCTTTGCTTTCGAGATCCTTCCCATTCTCGCCCGCGCCGCGGTCATCTCAATCGAGGCGACGCTCGTGGGCTTCGTGCTCGCTGCCGGCCTCGGCCTCGTTCTCGCTCTCGCCCGCATCGCCTTTCCCTGGACCGCCTGGCCGATCTCGGTGCTGGTGGAACTGATCCGCTCGACGCCCCTCCTCATCCAGATCTTCTTTCTGTTCTTTGTCTTTCCGTCTTTCGGCATCACGCTCGATGCCTTCACCGCGGGCGTCCTGGCGCTCGGCATCCACTATGCCGCCTATTGCTCCGAGGTCTATCGCGCCGGCTTCGACAATATCCATCGCGGCCAGTGGGAGGCCTCGATCGCCCTCAATCTCAGCGCCTGGACGACCTTCCGCGACATCATCATCCCGCAGGCGATCCCGCCCATCGTGCCGGCGCTCGGCAACTATCTCGTCGCCTTGTTCAAGGAGACGCCGCTGCTCTCGGCCATCGCCGTGCTCGAGCTGATGCAGACCGCCAAGATCATCGGCTCCGAGACCTTCCGCTACACCGAGCCCATCACGCTTGTCGGCCTGTTCTTCCTGGCGATGAGCCTTGTTTCCGCCAGCCTCATCCGTGCCGCCGAACGCTATCTCAACCGGAGACCCGCGCGATGAACGACAAACCCATGGTGCGCTTCGACAAGGTCTCGAAACGCTATGGTCCGTTGACCGTGCTCGACTCGCTCGAGCTCGACGTGATGAAGGGCGAGAAGGTCGCCATCATCGGGCCGTCGGGCTCGGGCAAGACCACGGTGCTGCGCATGCTGATGACCCTCGAGGCCATCGATGACGGGGTCATCTGGGTCGAGGGCTCGCCGCTCACTCATATGGAGCGGAACGGCCAGCTGGTGCGCGCCGACCAGGCGCATATCCGCAAGATCCGCGCCAAGATCGGCATGGTGTTCCAGTCCTTCAATCTCTTCCCGCATATGACCGCGATGAAGAACTGCATCGAGGCGCCGGTCACGGTGCTCGGCATGAAGAAGGCCGAGGCCGAGGCGCGCGCCGCCGAACTCCTCGACATGGTGGGCCTGTCGCAGAAGAAGGAGCATTACCCCTCGCAGCTCTCGGGCGGCCAGCAGCAGCGCGTCGCCATTGCGCGCGCTCTTGCCATGCGCCCCAAAATCATGCTGTTTGACGAGGTGACCTCCGCTTTGGACCCGGAGCTCGTAGGCGAAGTGCTTCAGGTGATCAGGAAATTGGGCAGCGAGCACGATCTCACCATGCTGATGGTCACCCATCAGATGGGCTTTGCCAAGGAATTTGCCGACCGCATCTGCTTCTTCTATCAAGGCAAGATCTGCGAGCAGGGCCACCCGAAGGAATTCTTCGGCAATCCGAAGAACGAGCGGACCAAGCAGTTCCTGCACGCGGTGCTGGAGGCCGGATGAGCTTTGCCGCCGACAATGACGACAAGCCGCTGACCCTGGCGCGCGAGCGTTTCGAGCGCATCTACAATACCATTCGCGACCGCATCTGCCTCATCGAATATGAGCCGGGGCGCAGGCTTGCCGAGGAGGATCTGGCGCGCGAATTCGGCGTGTCGCGCACGCCGGTGCGGCGCGTCCTCGCCCGTCTCGAAAGCGAAGGACTGCTCGAAAGCCGGCACGGTGTTGGCACTTTCGTGATCGACGTCGATCTCGAGGCGCTCTTGCCGGTCTATCGCCTGCGCATGGAGCTGGCGGGCCTCATGGGCAAGCTCGATCCCTTGCCGCGTTCGCCGGAGGACCTCTCGCGGGTACGCGCTTTGCTCGGGCGCTGCGATGCGCTCATCAAATCGCCCGAGCCCAAGGCCTATGCCCGCCTCAATATGGACTTCTTCCATGAGCTCGCGGCGATGATCGGCAACCGGCCTTTGCGCGAGATATCTGAAAGGCTCTATTTCCTCACCAACCGCGCCTGGCTGAGGTCAGCGCCGAATCTCGATCTCGCGGACGAGATCGCCGTCTTCCGCCGCGAGGTGGCCGATATCCTCGCCGCCATGGAGCTCGGCGACTGGGAAAGCGTCGGCTTCATCCGGCGCAGCCACATCTCCATGTGGGTCCGCCGCATGCAGGAACATCAGAAGCGGGAGTAGCCCGACGAAGCCGAGCCACGATTCCATCCGGACCGGAATACCTGTAAAATCTTTCGGCAGGCGAGGTTCGCATGATACAAATTCTGGTCGAGAAAGTGCCGCTTGGCCGGTCCGGTGTCTCCGTCACCAGGCTCTGCTTTGGTCTGGCGCCGCTTGGCAGCATGCCCGACACCTATGGCTATGACGTCGCGGCGAAACAGGCGCGCGAGACGGTGCGCGCCATTTTCGACAGCTCGGTCAATTGCCTCGACACGTCACGCAATTACGGCTTCGGCCGAAGCGAAGAGCGCGTCGGCGATGTGATCCGCGAGCGGGGCGGCCTTCCACCGGGCTTCGTCATCTCCAGCAAGCTTGACCGCGACATGGAGACGGGCCACTTCGATGGCGCGCGCGCCCGCCGCTCCCTGGAGGAAAGTCTCAAAGCACTGAATGTCGATCATATTCAGCTCCTCCATGTGCACGATCCCGAACACGCCCATTCGCTTTCCGACGTGACCGCTCTAAATGGAGCGCTGGCCGAGCTCTTTCGCATGAAAGAGGAAGGTCTGGCCGAAGCCGTCGGCCTTGCGGCCGGGCGCGTCGATATCATGATGCCTCTTGTGCGCGACTGGGACTTCGACGCGCTCATCACGCATAACCGTTTCACTCTCGCCAACCGCAATGCTGAAGAGTTGATCGACTATGCCCAGGAGAGGGGAATCGCCGTTCTCAATGCCGCGCCCTATTCGGGCGGCATCCTCGCCAAGGGCTCGGCATCGCATAGGCGCTATGTCTATCAGGAGGCCTCGTCCCTCATGCTCGAGCCGATTGCCAGGATCGAGCAGGTCTGTGCTAGGCATGGGATTCCGCCCGGCGCCGCGGCCTTGCAGTTCTCAATGCGAGATCAGCGCATCGCCTCGACGATCTGCGGCATCAGCCGGCCGGAACGCATAAGCCAGACGCTGGACTGGATGCTATACCCTATCCCTCAGCAGGCCTGGGACGAGTTGATGGCGCTCCCCTACGCGACCGACGATCCGGAGGCCAAACGAGCCTATCGGCCGGGATGAACCATTTTTCCTGTTCGTGGTCAAATGGCATCCGTCAGATATTCATCGATGAGCTGGCGATAGCGCGTCGGTCCGGAGCTTGGGAAAGGCCGCCATGCACGACGCTCACTCCGACCGGCCGGATGCGCTCGAACGCCGCCTGATAGGTGCCGCGGTCGGAATGATAGGCATCATCCTCCGGCGATTCGCGCTTGACATCGTGGGCCAAACGGTAGGATTGGGAAATATCAAGATCGGAGTTGTTAGGCTCCGACTTCACTAGCCGCGTTGGATAGCCGGGCCTAACCGGCCCGTACGGTCATCCACTTAGCGGCTCCCAGGGCGTTTCATTTCGTTTCTGAATAGAAACTCCGCAATCCTCCAGATCATCAAACTCCCTAAGGCTGACCGAACGCGCGTCAGCCTCCATCCCAACTCTGACAAAGGATCATCCGAATGGTTCTCGATCGCCGAGAGAGGCATGGCCTCGTGCAAGCTTTACTACGTGCGCATAACAGGAAGTATGGGGGTAATCTTCTCGAGAATGTCGCACAAAGCGGCACGGCATCTGGCGATGGAAGCTACGGCGAGCCCGTTTTTGGAGGAGCAAGATTTTTCTCCTCATCACAGTCGGGCGTGACGACTGGCGACCAAGTTGCAAGTCAATCGTACAAGCTTATACCGACGCCTCGTTCTCATCCATTCCTCGATTCGGCAAGATTCTCCTATACCGGCGAGGTTGTCGACACGGCGAAAGCCGGCGGCTTTCCTGCTTTCAAGGAAGCGCCCAGAACTTTACCACGGCTGGTTAATCCGCAGACCATCTATGACCCGCCATTGGCGGTCTATGCAGCCAACAGCACTGAGCACAAACCGACCGGCGGATACCTTCTCGGCAAGACGCTTGACCTGAATAAACATCCGGCGACAAATGCCACAAGAGCACATCCTGTTGCGCTTGCAACACAATTGGAATCTGGCTAAACAAGGGCATATCAAAGCGGGGAGGATACAAAGACGGGATTCAATAATCCTAGAATTGATACGTTGCGCCGACGGTCATGGGGTCATGACGGAACTGCGGAGACCACCCCGCCGGGACATCGCCCAGCCACTTCGCGTCTGGCCGACGGTGGACCAGATATGGCCAAGGAAGCTCCGTACCGAGAGAAAAAAATGCCAGAAGTTCGCTACCCGACGTCCGGCGAAATCTGGTCAGAGTTCTTAGGAGGAATTGGCAAAGGCATTGCTCAGACATTTGCAGATATGGCGTTCGATGACGCCAAAGCCCGGCAGGCTATAGTCGACGGCATCTATATTGATACCCCAAATCCTGAGTTGTTTAGGCCACCAACAAGTCCATGGGACGATACCGGCAGGAAGATTGCATCGGGATTAATGGTGGTAATTGCGCCGGCGACGCTCAGAAGAAAGGGAAAAACTTGGCGAGGCAAGATAATTGGGAAGGTTACGCCTCCAAAACACCTGAAACCCGGGACCGTTCCGTTTGGCAATTATATGCACGAAAAAATCGCAGAATTTTTGAAGGAGTCGTACCCAAAAACTAGATTCCGTAATAATGTCAAAACCGGCCAAAAGGGACCTGATATGGAGTATCAGTATGATCTGGATCCGGGCTTCGAAATTCTAGATATTAAAACGAACAAACCGCATAGCCAAAAGCAACTGAATCGGCAAATCCAGAACTGGGGATACGAAGAATCAAGGGTCAGAGCTATAAGTTATGACGAGGAAGGTAATATTTACGATGGATTTGGTGACTAGCCCGGATTCTGCTGGCTGGGCGCTCGCAGAGGAAGGGAAGTATCAACAAGCCCTTGACGCATATAATGAAGCGAAAACCCGAGGTTTGAATTTAACGCCCCCGGATCACGTGAACTGCGGACTTTTTTTGTTGTGTTTGGAAAACTATGAAGAAGCATTGGCTCAATTTAGAGAGGCGACCGAGCTAAAGGAAATGCCGCACAGGAAAGACGAGGGATCACATCTCGAATACGAGGGAGTTGCCCAATGGCTGATGGGCAGACATGCTGAGGCTGTGATCGCGTGGCGATATAGGGTGTCAGGTATCCTAAGTGGGAAAATTCTCTATACCGACTTCGCTGGAGGCGCATCGGATGGATTGTTGCTCTGGTATGCAGCTGTTACACTGAAGGATCATGATTTACTCAACTACACGATGGATTATTTTCGCAAGTTATCGACCTTTGGCCATCTTGCATGTTGGCCGGGGCCTCTGGTCGACCTTGCTTTGGGGATAAAATCCGCTGAAGTAATCTTCCAGCAGCGCTTTGGTAGCAACAAATTATTAGGCTGGCTGCGGAGGAAAGATTTTTTGCGGCGGAGGGAACTCGTAAATGCTCTCTTTTATTTTGCTGTGAGGCACAGGCTGGATGGTCAAGAGCATGAGTGCCGAAGATTGATGGCCAAGGTTGTCCAGATAGAGAACCCGTTGATTGAGCTCGAGTGGTATCTGGCTCGTGGAGAACTTTCGTAATCGTCTGATGAAGCGTCAATCAGCACCGCCCTGGAGCGATCCCGATGAAGATTGTATATTTTTACCGAAGCCGCCTAACAGACGGAAGAAGAAGAGGTAGCGACCAGTGAAGAGAATCGATCTCCGCGCTTTGCTAAAGCAAGTGGAGCCTCATAGAAATGAGGTAGTGGAGATCGATGGGGTATCGATGCCAAAGAGCGCGGCCATGCTGCTGTCCGGTCTCGCAACTGAAACCGAGTGGAATGTGCGCATCGAACTCTATGGGTGCGCCATCTCTGAATGCGGATTGGCTGACAATACCGCAGCTGCCGTCAAGTTGGCGCAGGCGTACCATCAGGAGTTCCCTCATTACATATCGTTGATGACTTTATCCGGAGCATTGTTTGAGAATAATGAGCAGGAGGCGGGGCTTTTGCACGCCAGGGAAGCCCTTGAACTGGCTATCCAGAGGCAAGGGGGCGTGAATGATGCGGCGGGAAACCTGGTTCGGCTGTCCGTCAAGACAGGTACAGTTGAGACGGTGAACGAGGCTATGGAGACGCTCATCGACTCTACAGACGTACCGCGCACGGGAGACTGCGTGTTGGACATCGACTGGTGTGACGATGCAGAGGCGCTTGGCGCCGATATGGAGTTGATATCCTGGATCAGGGCGGTCGCCGAAACACAAATGTCGCACACGGAGCGCGAACGCGAACGTGAGTCCAGAGAGCGAGCCAAACAGAAGTATAGAGAAGATCGTGGTGGATGAATGATGCACCCAGGCGATTTCTGCCACACCGCAGTTCGAGGCTTATTGGGTTATTGCGCCGCTCACTTCGCCGTCACATGGCACCCTGCCTTGCGCAAACCTGCCAGATAGTCATCGATGAGCTGGCGATAGCGCGTCGGTCCGAAGCTCGGGAAATGGCCGCCATGCACGACGGCGACCGCGTTGAAGCGCTTCGAAAGTCGCCTGATAGGCGGCTCGGTCGGAATGATAGGCATATCCTGCCGGCCGCGGCGATTGGCGCTTGACATCGTGGGCCAAACGGTAGGATTGGGAAATTTCAAGATCGGAGTTACTAGGCTCCGACTTCAATGGCTGTGTTGGATGGCCGGGCTTATCCGGACCATACCCGGCAACCCCGTTAGCGCCTCCCAGAGCGCTTCATTCATTTCCGAATAGAATCCCGCAATCCTTCAGGTCATCAAACTCCTGAGGGCTGACCGAGCACGCGTCGGCCCCATCCCAACTCCAACAAAAGGATCAACCGAATGGTTCTCGATCGCCGAGATAGGCATGGCCTCGTGCAAGCTTTACTACGTGCGCATAACAGGAAGTATGGGGATAATTCCCTCGACAATGTCGCGCAAACCGGTATGGCATCGGGCGATGAAAGCTATAGCGAGCCCGCGTTTGGAGGAACGAGATTTCCCTTCGCATCGCAGCTGGGCATGACGACAAGCGAGGAAGCTGCAAGTCAATCGCGTGAGCTGATACCGACGCCTCGTCCTTACCCATTCCGTGAACCGACAAGATCCTCCTATCCCGGTGAAGTTGCTGACAGGGTGAAGGCTCGCGGCATTCCAGCGCATAACCAGCCTGCTTTCACGGAAGCGCCCGGCACTTCATCACGGCCGGCAAATCCGCAGACCATTTATAACCGTCCATTTGCGGTCAAAACGGCGAGCGTCCTCCCATGGAGATACTTGGATTATTTATGGGAAAGATCCCCTTCTTATTGCCCACCCATGGACGACAATCTCACATTTCCTCCATTAATCTATCAAGATAAGGCACCACTTACTGAAGCTGACAAGGATCATTGCCACGATCAATTTTTTCATGACAATGAACAATGCCACAAGAACTACGGCTATAGCCCGGAAGCTTGGCGTAAATGCCACGAGCGCGCCCTCGAAATTCGTGACCTGTGCCTGAGAGGCGAAAAAGAAACAAGGCCCTGGAGCGATCCCGATGAAGATGGTATATTTTTACCGAAGCCGCCTAACAGACGGAAGAAGAAGAGGTAGCGACCAGTGAAGAGAATCGATCTCCGCGCTTTGCTAAAACAAGTGGAGCCTCATAGAAATGAGGTAGTGGAGGTCGATGGGGTATCTATGCCAAAGAGCGCGGCCATGCTGCTGTCTGGTCTCGCAACTGAAACCGAGTGGAATGTGCGCATCGAACTCCATACGCTCGCTATCTCTGAATGCGGATGGGCTGACAATACCGCAGCTGCCGTCAAGTTGGCGCAGGCGTACCATCAGGAGTTTCCGCATTACACATCGTTGATGACTTTATCCAGAGCATTGTTTGAGAATAATGAGCAGGAGGCGGGACTTTTGCACGCCAGAGAAGCCCTTGAACTGGCTATCCAGAGGCAAGGGGGCGTGAATGATGCGGCGGGAAACCTGGTTCGGCTGTCCGTCAAGACAGGTTCAGTCGAGACGGTGAACGAGGCCATGGAGGCGCTCATCGACTCTACAGACGTACCGCGCACGGGAGACTGCGTGTTGGACATCGACTGGTGTGACGATGCAGAGGCGCTTGGCGCCGATATGGAGTTGATATCCTGGATCAGGGCGGTCGCCGAAACACAAATGTCGCACACGGAGCGCGAACGCGAACGTGAGTCCAGAGAGCGAGCCAAACAGAAGTATAGAGAAGATCGTGGTGGATGAATGATGCACCCAGGCGATTTCTGCCACACCGCAGTTCGAGGCTTATTGGGTTATTGCGCCGCTCACTTCGCCGTCAGATGGCACCCTGCCTTGCGCAAGCCCGCCAGATACTCATCGATGAGCTGGCGGTAGCGCGTCGGTCCGAAGCTCGGGAAATGGCCGCCATGCACGACGCTCACCGCGAGCGGCCTGATGCGCTCGAACGTCGCTTGATAGGCGGCGCGGTCGGAATGATAGGCATCATCGATCAACGGGCCGTCATAGACGACGTCGCCTGAGAGGAAGATGCCGGTCTTCCTCTCGAAGAGGCCGATGCCGCCCGGCGAATGGCCGGGCGTGTGCACGACCTCGAAAGCGCGGTCGCCGAGATCGATCACATTTCCATCTTCGAGCAAGCGCTCCGCCGGCGCGGGGGCGATGCGGTAGCTCTCCGTCTTCCAGCCTTGGGGCAGGCGATCGAACATCTCTTCCGTCGCATATTTGTCGGCGAGGGTGAGGTCGCCCCGCGGATCGGCCAGGATATCGGCTTCGGCCGTATGCACGAGGCGGTGCGCGAATTCGTGATGGCAGCCTATATGGTCGAAATGCGTATGGCTGGCGACGCAGAACAGCGGCCTCTCGCTCAGGCGCGCCACATGTTTCTTCAGGCTGAAATGGCCGAGCCCTGAATCGAACAGCAGGTCGCGGTCGCGCCCGCGCACATGCCACATATTGCAGCGGTAGAATGGCTTGATCCACGGCTCATGGATGAGCGTGACATCGTCGCCCAGGCGGATCGTCTCATACCATTCATGCGCTTGCGCCGCCGCGAGCTCTGCCATTCCGCTACCTCGTCAGCACCAGAACATGGCGGGGATCGCAGGCGAATTCAACCACATCGCCCGCTCGGACGGCGGCGTCGGCAGGCAATCGCGCCAGGAGGTCGATTTGCGCGGCGCGCTCGGGCGCCGCCGTGACGCGCTTGAAGCTTCCCTGGAAGACGACATCGCCGACCTTCGCCCGTCCGAGCGCCAGCGGCCCGTCGCCGATGGCGACATGCTCGGGCCGCAAGGCGAGAGCGACGTCCGCTCCAGTGGCCGCGTCGGTGTTGAGCCGCCAGGTGCCGAATGGGGTTTCGATCTCGCGGGAGGATGTGACGCGGCCCGGAAAGATCGTGCTTTCGCCCATGAACGTCGCGCTGAAGCGGCTGCCGGGCCTCGAATAGACGCGTTCCGCCGGTCCTTCATCCTCGATCCGGCCATGGTTCATCACCACGCAGTGATCGGCGAGCGCCATGGCCTCTTCCTGGTCATGGGTGACATGGACAAAAGCCGTGCCGACGCGCTTCTGGATGGCCTTGAGCTCGTCCTGCATCTGCCGCCGGAGCTTGAGATCAAGCGCGCCCAAAGGCTCATCGAGCAGCAGCACCGAGGGCTCGACGACGAGCGCACGGGCAAGCGCCACGCGCTGGCGCTGGCCGCCCGAAAGCTGATGCGGCTTCTTGTCGAAGGCTTCGGCGAGGCCGACCAGCGCCAGGACGTCGCGTGCTCGCCGGTCTCGCTCGGGCCGCGCCAGCCCACGCATGCGCAGGCCGAAACCGACATTGTTGCCGACCGTCATATGCGGGAACAGCGCATAATCCTGGAAGACCGTGGTGGTCGGCCGCTTCGCGGGCGGCATGCTGGTGCAGTCCTCGCCCTCGATGAGCACTTGTCCTTCGCTGGGCTCGAGGAAGCCGCCCAGGATCGACAGCAAGGTGGTCTTGCCCGAACCCGAGGGGCCGAGCAGGACCGTATAGCTTTCGGGTGCGATGTCGAGCGAGACATGATCGAGCGCGCGCATGCTGCCGAAGAGCCGGGAGACATTCTTGACCTGGACCAGGGCTGTCATGATTTGGGTTTCCGGAAGAGAGCGATCTCGAACAGGAGTACGAAGACGATGGAGATGAGGAAGACGAGCGCCCCCACCGCATTGGTCTTGGGGTTGAGGCCGGAGCGCAGGAGGTTCCAGATCTCGACCGGCAAGGTCGTGTCGAAGCGGGTGAGCAGGAAGGAGATGACGAACTCGTCCCAGGAGAAGGTCATCGACAAAAAGAAGCTCGCGAACAAGGCCGGCCATAGCATCGGCGCGGTGACGAGCGCCAGCACTTGCCATTCCTTGGCGCCGAGATCGCGTGCTGCGCGCTCGATATTCGCCTGGTGCTCGCCCATCTGGCTGTAGAGGATAGCGAAGCAGAGCGGCAGGTTGATCACCACATGGCCGATGCCGGCGGCGGTGAGCGACTTGGGCATGCCGATGCGGTTGAAGAGCACGAGCAACCCCATGCCGATGATGAGATAGCTCACCGTCAGCGGCAAGGTGATGAGGCCGCGCAAAAGGGCTGAGGCCGGCAGCACGAAGCGGGCGAAGCCCCAGGCGGCGAGGAAACCGAGGAGCGTCGCGAGCGCCGATGAGATGACGGCAACAAGAAGCGAGTTCCCGAGCGCAGAAGTGAGCCTCTGGTCGGCGAGCACCGTCTGGTACCAGCGCAAGGACGGACCCGAGAAAGGCGGGATCGGGAAGGATGTCGCCTGGAAGGAGAACAGCACCAGGGTCACGACGGGGAGGAAGATGAAGCCGTAGACGAGGCCGGCATAGACGATGGTGATCGCGCGCATGCCGCCTTTCATGTCACGCCCTCTCGATCTTGAGCCAGCGGGCCGACGCCAGATAGGCAAGCGTCACCACCGCCATCAGCAGGATGGAGAGCGCCGAGGCGAGCGGGAAGTCGCCGCGCCGGCCGATCTGCAGCATGATGAGCTGCGGCATCAGGAGCTCGTTGTTGCCGCCGAGGATCTGCGGCGTGATGTAATCGCCGATCGCCAGCACGAAGGTGAGGAAGGCGCCGACCATGATGCCGGGAAGGGTGAGCGGCAGGATGACATGGATGAAGGTCTGGACCGGGCCGGCGCCGAGATCGGCGGCGGCCTTGCGGTAGCTCGGGCTCAGTTGCTTCAGATTGGCGTAGATCGTCAGCGTCAGCAGCATGACGAAGAAATGGACGAAGCCCGTGACCGTGGCGAAGCGGGTATTGGCAAGCTGGATGGGCTCGGCGATGAGCCCCAATTGCACCAGCGTGTTGTTGACCACGCCCTTTTCCGCCAGCACCAGCAGCCAGCTATAGGAGCGCACCACATAGGAGGTCCAGAAGGGCAGCACGGCGAGGATGAGCGCCAGCCTCTGCCAGCGTTCGGGGATCTGCTCGGCGAGGATCCAGGCGAAGGGATAGGCGATGAGGATCGAGACGACCGTCACGATGGCCGTCACTTCGAGCGAATTGACGAGCGCCTGATAATAGCTCGGATTGCTGAAGAACTGCTGGTAGTTGGCGAGCGAATAGCCCTCGGGGGAGGTGACGCTCACCACCGCCATGGCGATGAAGGGCAGGACGAAGAAGGCGAGCGTCCAGAAGAGGGCCGGCCCCGTCATCAGCCAGGGCAGCGCCCGGCCGGCATTCGAGCTTTGCGTCATTGCAGGACTGGAATCTCCCTCCGCCGCGCAAAGCGCGGGGAGGGTGGACGCCCGACCTTGCTCCGCCGAAGCGAAGCAACCTTGCTCTGCCGAAACGAAACTTCGGCTTCGCGAAGGCGAGAGGGCGGACGGGTGGGGTCTCTCCGCGGAGAAGAGTTCGACAGTTGGGCTTGTAAAAACACTGGATGAGAGACCTTCCTTGCTCAGACACCCCACCCGTCGCGCGTTCCGCGCGCCACCCTTGTATCTGGAAGCTGTCGTCGAATCCTGTTCAAGGATCGACGTAGCGAGGGGCCTGGCGGCCGCCAGGCCCCTCGCTCGGCGATGTCGCCCGTCCACCCTCCGGCTACAACCGTCGGGGAGCTTGGGATCTTCGCTGTTCTCACGCACAACCGAACAGTCGCTG
>QORU01000027.1 GCA_003574785.1 Taklimakanibacter deserti
TTTGCTCATATCACTTTGCATGGGGGTCACGCTCCATCAGATGTGTGGACAACGATGGGCATCTTACCCTCGTCGTCCGCCCCATTGAATCTTCTCCCACGCGTGCCGCGCGGGAGAAGGGGAAAACCTGTGGACTCCTAAACCACATAATCGCCGAGCTTCGGGAAGGTCTCGTGTCCCCAGATCTGACGCTCACGGATGATGGCGCGCGGGCGCTCCGGATTGACGCTCTCGAATTCGCGCGCGATGCGGTGGCCGTCGAAGATCGCGTCGGCCAGATAGCGTGGCGCCAGGCAATCGCCTGAGCGAACGATCGTCTCGAGCTGGGTTTCCTGCCAGCGCGGCTTCAGCGCCATGAGACCGTCATAGAGTTCCGTCTTAGCTTCGCGCGCGGTGCACAGAATGACGCTGTCACAGCGAAGAATGTCGAGCGCATTGCCGAGGCGGCGCGGATAGACGCCGGTCTGAGGCTCCGTGGTGCGGCGTGAGCCGTCGCGATAGAGATCATAGAGCGCCACCTCGACGCCTTGGGTACCCTTCTCCACGCGCTCGACCCAATGAGCGAGCCGCTCGCCGATGCCCTTCTCGCGCATCATGCGGCGCAGATTGTAGCCTTCGAGCGTCAGGCCCGCCATCGGCGCCACCGTGTCGAGATGGGTGACCAGCGTCACCTCCTTGCCCTGGTCGGCCAGCACTTCGGCGATGCTGATGGCCATGAAGTAGCCGTCCGAATCGAGCACCACGACGCGATTGCCAATCGCCTTACCGGCGAAGAACTGCTCGGGCGTCACGAAATGATCGAGGCCCGAGTCGATGCCCGGTATCGCATCCGGTCCGCTGGCGCCCAGACCGTTGCCGACCCAGCGCGCACCCGTGGCCAGCACGACGCGGCGGGCGCCATAGCTCAGAATATCCTCGGCGGTGACGAGGCCGGTGCCGCGCATGATGGTCACATTGGGCATGCGCGCGATCTGGCTTTCGCGGTAATCATAGACCCGTCCCCATTCGGCGAGGCCCGGCAGGCGGACAACATCACGCAAGTGGCCGCCGAGCTGCTCCTTGGCTTCGACGAGATGCACCTCGTAGCCGCGCTTGCCGAGTACGCGAGCGCATTCGAGCCCTGAAGGGCCCGCGCCGACCACCAGTACCATCTCAGGATCGGGCGCAGGCTCGAAGCGCTCCGGATGCCAGCCGCGGCGATATTCTTCGAGCGCCGTGGGATTTTGCGTGCAGATGATCATGTTATTGAGATTGAAGCGCGACACGCAGGCATTGCAGCCGATGCATTCGCAAATATCCTCGACGCGCCCTTCATCGATCTTGCGCGGCAGCCAGGGATCGGCGATCGACGGGCGCGCCGCGCCGATGATGTCGAGTTGCCCTGAGCGAATCACCCGCACCATCTCGTCGGGCTCGGTGAAGCGCCCTACACCCACCACCGGCACCTTGGCGATGCGCTTCACTTCCGCATTCCATGGCGCCTGGTGGTTCGACTTGTAGAAGCGCGAGGGGCCCGAATCCTCGCCCCACATGTCGTTGCCCGAGCCGCCGATGATGACATCCCACATGTCGACGAGACCGAGCCTGGTGATGTATTCGACGAAGGCCAAGCCTTCGTCGCGGAGCTCGAGCCCCCAGGGCCCGGCCAGGTCGTCGATCGAAATGCGGGTGGCGACGGCGCATTCATCGCCCGCGACCTTCTTGAGCCGCTCCAGCGCCTCGACCCAGAAGCGCGCGCGGTTCTCGAACGAGCCGCCGTATTTGTCCGTGCGACGGTTGAAGTGGCGCGACAAAGCGTGCACCGGAAAGACGCCGGCGGCGCCGTGGATATAGAGAATGTCGAAGCCCGCATCCTTGGCGCGGCGCGCGGCATCCTCATACATCTGCATGACGCGTCCTATATCCTCCTCGGTCGCGGCATAGGTATAGACCTTGGGCGTGCCGGCCGAAGGGAAGCGGTCGATGGCCGGCGCTATATAGCGACTCCACAGATTGTCCTTGACGCCGCCCGCGCCCAATTCGACGCCGGCGAGCGCACCCCATTTGTGGACCTCGTCCACCATGTGACGGTGATTGATCACATCGCCTTCGTCCCACAGGGTCGTGTTGGTCGAGGTCGACTGATTGACCTCGGGATGGATCGAGCAAGATTCGGTCGAAAGGCCGCCCCATCCCCCTTCCGCCTTCACCGCCCGGTGACCGGCATTGGATCCGGGCCGCGGATGGCCGGCGCCGGTGCATTGCGGAACCTGGTAGAACCGGTTCTTCATCGTCTTGGGCCCGATGCGGATCGGCTCGAACAGCGGATCATAGCGCGGGTCGCGGCGGCGCGGCGCCGCACCGGCGGAAGCGGAAGGTTTCTCCAGCGATGCCGTGCTCATGGCGCGATCTCGATGATGGCTTCGACCTCGACGCTGACGCCGCGCGGCAATGTCGCGACGCCAATGGCGCTGCGGGCATGCCGGCCGGCCTCGCCGAAAACCTCCACCAGAAGCTCGGAGGCGCCGTTGGCAACGCTCGAGGGATCGGTGAAGGATGGGGCGGAATTGACGAACACCGTCAGCTTGAGGAACCGTTTGACCCGGTCGATGCGCCCGCCAAGGGCTTCGTTCAGCTGGACGATCAGGTTGAGCGCGCAGAGCCGCGCCGCCTTGTAGCCCTCCTCCAGCGAAAGCGTGTCGCCGACGCGTCCCTTGAACTGGATGTCGTCGCCGCGGCGCGGGATCTGCCCCGACATGAAGACCAGATTGCCCACGGTCTGGGCCTGCATGAAGAAGCTCGAGCCCGCTTTGGGGACGGGCGGCAATTCGGCGCCCAAGGCTGAAAGGCGGTCCTGGAAAGTCACACTCATGATCTTGAAAATCCCCGTCAGGAAATGTCTGGCTGCCGCCCGCCGGACCCTTAGCCGGAGCCCGGCCTTGCGCTACAGCCAGCGAATTGTAAACTTATCAGACATCTTTCGGCAAGACGGCAGTTGAGGGCTTGCGCAAGATCGGATGATGCTGCAAATCAAAGGTTGCGCATGCAGAAAGGGAGAGCAGGCTTGACTCGCAAAACCGGCGCAAAAACGGTGCGGCAGAAGGCTGAATGGCAGGTGCAGTCGGCGAGCCGGCCGTCGCGCCTCGCCGACCAGCTCTATGGCAAGATCCTCGACCGCATCGTCTCGGGCGCCATGCCGGAAGGCGAGAAGCTGCCCTCGGAAAGCCAGCTTTGCGAGATCTACGATGTGTCGCGGCCGGTGGTGCGCGAAGCATTGTCGCGGCTCCAGGCCGATCGCGTGGTCATCTCTCGGCACGGCTCCGGCACCTTCGTGCAGCGCCGGCCGAACCAGGCTTTCGCGCTCTTGGCGCCGATCGACGACATCGCCGGGCTCATGCGCTGCATGGAATTCCGCATCGCGCTCGAGGGCGAGGCCGCGTTCCTGGCGGCGACGCGGCGCACCGACGCCGATCTCGAGCGGATGAAGCGGGCCTTCGACGATCTCGAGAAGATCATCGCCACGGGCGAGATCGGCAGCGAGGCCGACCAGGCCTTTCATGTGGCGATCGGCGCCGCCGCCCAGAACCAGCTCTTTGTCCAGACCATGGAAATCCTTTCGGAGCACACGCTGCGCGGCATGGAGCTGGCGCGCACCTTGTCGCTCCGGCAGAGCACGCGCCGCCTGCAGCTCGTGCAGCAAGAGCACAGCCGCATCCTCGACGCGATCACGGCAGAGGAGCCGGAAGAGGCGCGCAAGGCCATGCGCACCCATATCGACAATGCCCGCCTGCGCGTGCTGAGCGACAGCATAGAACCCTGATCGGGGTTCAGGCCGCCGCCTTGGCGCGGGCCAGATCCCGCGCATGGAGCTCTCGCGCGAGCGGCGCCACCCGCAAGCCTTCGCCGTCGCTCAGATTCGACAGAAGCGGCAGGATCGGCCCCATATCGGCAATGCCGGCGAAGCTCACCCCGTCATGCAGCACGCGCGTCGGGTTGATCTCGTCGCGGGCATTCTCGAAAGGCAGAAATGCCTCTCGCAGGCTCTCCGCCTCGTCGAAGGCTCCGCTCTTCAGCGCATCGAGCAGCGCCGTCGACAGCCTGGGCGCGATCGATACCGAGCCCGAGGTGAAGGCCCTGAGGCCGAAATGGCGCCAATGAGCGATGGCGGGCCGCTCGCCGATGCCGCTGATGATGCGCGCTTTGTCCACGTGCCGGACCAGCTCGGAAAGATAGGCGTCCTGGCGCGGATCGTCGCGCACGACAGCGTATTTGATCGCCGAGACGATGCCGCGGTCGATGAGGCGGGTGACGGATGACACCGACAGATAGGTCTCGGATTTGAGATAGATAATGACCGGACGGCCGAAGCTGTCGGCAAAGCGGCCGATCCCGTCGGCCGTGCCTTGATCGGTCGCCATGCCGCTTGCGGGCAGCACCATCGCCGTCGGAAACGGCTTGGTTCGCAACACCTTGGCCTGGTCCTTGAGCTTGCCGAAATCCGGACCCGCCGACGGGATGACCCACGTCGCGGGCGAGGCAAGCTCGAGCAGCATGTCCAGCACCTCGGCATAGTCGCTCGGCGCCAGGTGGTAGAAATTGGCGTTGCCGCCATACATCAAGGTCGAGACGCCGCCCCGTTCCAGATGACGGATCAAGGCGGCATTGGCCGCGCGGTTGAGAGTAAGGTCGCCATTCCGGGCAAGCGGCGGTACCGCCACGACCGATTTTCCCGGGTCACTGTGCACTGGTCTGTCCTTGTCGATGGGAATGAGGGTTGCGGAAGAGAGGCCATTCCTACCCGCCTCGCGCCGCTGAGTCAACCAAAGACATAAACTTGTCTTACGTCTTTTGACTAAGTCAGGCCGAACAGCCGCCGCGCCGTCCCGCCCATCACCTGCGCCCTGTCCGCCGCGCCGAGTCCCGGGAAAGTCTCGCCCCAGGCGATGAGTTTCTTATAATCGCAGATGCGGGCGGCGCCCGGATAATCCGATCCGAACAGTGTGCGCGACGGACCGAACCGGTCGAGGATCTTGCGATAGAACACGGCGATATCGGGGAAGGGATAGGGGCTCGCCGCGTCCTCGGCGGTGCACAGGAGCTTGCAATGAATATTGGGCTCGCTTGCCAGGAGATCGAGACAGGGCTCCACATCCCGCCGCGCATGGATGTGCGGTCCGAGATAATCGACGATGACGGGCAATGTCCCATGGCGTGCGGCGAGGCGGGCAACGACCGGCGCCTGATCGATATCCATGTGGAAGGATAAAGAGAGGCCCGAATCGGCTATTGCCGCGAAGAGGCTCTCATATTGCGCGCCCGTCAGCGCGCTCATGTCGCCTTGGCGGATGGTGTTGAGGCGCAGGCCCCGATAGAGGCCGTCGGCGCAAAGGCGCTCGAAGTCGGCGCGCGGCACGGCGGCGCGCAGATCGATCTGGCAGATGCCGGCGAAGCGGCCGGGCCAGGCCTCGAGGCAACCTTTGAGATAGCGGTGGTCCGGACCATAGGCGCTCGGCTGCACCAGGATCGCCTTGTCGACCCGGGCCCGGTCCATATCGGCAATCAATCGCTCGATCGGCGCGGGTTTGGTCGGCGCCGGCACATGGGCGAGAATTGGTCGGAAGGGATAGGCCTCGCGATCGGCGGACCAGACATGCACATGCGAATCGACGATCATGCCTGCTCCTGCGACACGTCATATCCTTGAACAATGGGCGGCGACATATAAACTCGACTGACAAGTTGCACAAGCACGCCCACCACCTTGAGGGATTCTTCTTCGCCATGACCGATAACCGCCCGCTCCTGCTCACCGGCGCCGCCGGCATCCTCGGCCGCTGGCTCAGGCCGCGCCTGATCGAGAAATATGGCGCGCTCAGATCGTCCGACGTGGCCGATCCGGCGCCTCCCCTTGCCGGCGAGGAGATCGTCGTGGCCGAGCTCGCCGATTTCGACGCGGTCGACCGGCTGGTGAAAGGAGCGGGACGGATCATCCATTTCGGCGGCATTTCCTTCGAAACGAGCTTCGATCGCATCCTCAAGGCCAATATCGCCGGCACCTACAATGTCTTCGAAGCGGCGCGGCGCCATGGCGCCGGTCCCATCGTCTATGCGAGCTCCAACCATGCCATCGGCTTCTACACGAAGGACGACCGGCTCGATGCCAATGTCCCGCAGCGCCCGGATTCCCTCTATGGCGTTTCCAAGGCCTTCGGCGAGGACCTGGCCAGCTTCTTCGCCGACAAATATGGCATGGACTTCGCTTGCCTGCGCATCGGCACGGCGCGGCCCGATCCCATAGATCCGCGCCATCTGTCGACCTGGCAGAGCTATGAGGATCTCCTGCGCCTGATCGACGCCTGCTTTGCTGCGCCGAAGCTCGGCTGCACCATTCTCTACGGCGTCTCGAACAACGACCGCAGCTGGTGGAGCAACGCCGACGCGCCGCATGTGGCCTACCGGCCTCAAGACAATGCCGAGACCTTCGCCGCCAAATTGCTGCCTGACGGCGACAAGCGCGATTTAGCCGCGCCGGCGGTGAAATATCAGGGCGGCCCCTTCGCCGCCGAGGACTACATGCAGCGGCCCGCCGACGCGCCCGGACGCTGAAGCTGCGACCGACGCTTCAATCCGGCCAGGTAAGCAGTGCCTTGAAGTTGCGTTCCTTGCCGGCTTCGGCGAAGCGCGCGGCATTGGACGAGCGCAGCGTGCCCGAAAGCCGCCCGGCGACGATCTCGGCCTCGCCCGGATGCAGATTGCACGGATCGAGATAGAAATGGCCGCGTTCCGTCTCATGGTCGCGCACGATGACGGGGGGATCACCGGTCGCAAGCGCCGCGGCAAGGCTTGCCGCCGAAAAGCCGCTATCGGGATGGACCGAAAGCTTGAGCCGGTCGAGCGGGTTATTGGTCGGATCGGGAACGATCTCGGCCACGACGCCCGGAATGGCTTGCAGGGTGCTGAGCCAGAGGTCCAGAGCCTGGCGCTCACGCTTGCGGATCCCCGCATGGTCGCGCTTCTCCCAGGCTTCGAGCGCCGCCATCACCCCGGCAATGCTTTCCTTGCCCACCTTCATGCCGCGGCCGACGCCGCGATTCTGCAGATAGGCGGCACGCACGAGATCCTTGCGCCCGGCGACGATGCCGGTCGTCGGTCCGCCGAGAAACTTGTGGCCGGAATAGATGACGATATCGGCGCCCTGCGCCAGAAAGCCCTTCAGATCATATTCGGAAGCGGCATCGACAATGACCGGAACGTTCTTGGCCCGGCAGATCGCCGCGAACTCTTTGAGCGGAATCATGCCATATTGCACGGTGTGATGCGACACCACATAGAGTGCTGCCGCGGTACGCTCGTTGATCGCATTCTCGAGTTGATAGCCATAGCTGCTGCTGATGGTGCCGACCGGCACCACTGTGCCGCCCGCGAGGCGAATCGACTGATCGACCGGCGCGCCATAATTGACGATATGCCCGATCTGGATGGGCACTTCGGTCTTGAGACCCCTCGTATCGTCCGGCAGGCGTTCGATCGCCAGCAAATCGTCGCGCGTCATGGCGCCGGCGATCGCGAGCGCGATGCCGCTGGCGCAGGAGGCAGTGACGAAGCCGGCTTCGCCGCCTGTCAGCCGCGCGATGACCGGGCTTGCCTTGCGATGCAGCGCGTCGATCTCGACGAATTGCGGCGCGATCGCCGCCATGGCGTTGATCGCTTCCGGCACGATGATCGAGGCACCGAGCGCCGTCATGGTGCCTGAGACATTGATGATGGGCCGCAAGCCGAGCTTTGCACGAATGTCGTGGTCTTTCACCTTGTCGTTCATGGGCCTTCCTTTATGACTTCGAATATCGCTTCGATCTCGACCGAGATATTGCCCGGCAACGATCCCATGCCGACCGCCGAGCGGGCATGTTGGCCGGGCACACCGAATACTTTCGCAAACAGATCCGAGCAGCCATTGATCACCGCGGGATGATCATGGAAGTCCGGCGTGGCATTGACCATGCCGAAGAGCTTGACGACCTGCGCCACGCGGCCGAGATCGCCCAGCGCCTTGTGGGCGACGCCGAGAAGATTGAGGCCGGTGAGCCGCGCATGTTCATAGGCCTCGGCGACACCGAGGTCGCGCCCGACCTTGCCGGTCATGAGCCGGCCATCCGCCTGCCGGGGACCCTGGCCTGAAAGATAGAGCATATTGCCGGAGAGCTTGAAGGGAACATAGGTCCCGATCGGCACTGCAGGCGTGAGCAACGGCAAGCCGAAAGCCTTGAGCCGATCGTAAGGGGAATTCGCGTTCATCGCTGTTTCATCTCAAAGACGGTGGGCGGCGCTGAATCTTGCGAGGAAGCTGCGCAATCGCTCGTTCGGCTGGTTGGACGAAAAGATGTCGGCGGGAGGCCCCTCGGCGCTGATGGCGCCATCGGCCATGAAGACGATGCGCTGGGATGCATCGCGGGCAAAGCCGATCTCATGCGTCACGGTGAGCATGGTCATGCCCTCCGCCGCCAGCGACAGGACGACATCGAGCACCTCACCGATGAGCTCGGGATCGAGCGCAGAGGTGATCTCGTCGAGCAGGAGGATCTTGGGCTCCATCGCGACGGCGCGCGCAATGCCGACACGCTGCTGCTGGCCACCGGAAAGCTCGGACGGCAGGCGGTTGGCCTTGTCGGCAAGCCCCACGCGGGTGAGCCAATGCAGGGCCTTGTCCTCGGCCTCGGCGCGGCCGAGCCCCCGCACTTTCGTCAGGCCGAGCGTGATGTTCTGCGCCGCCGTCAGATGCGGGAACAGGTTGAAGAGCTGGAACACCATACCGGTTTCGGCGCGCATGCGGGCGAGATCACGCTCCGGGCGGCGCTTGCGCGCCTCGCCGTCGCGATAGCCCACCTCGACGCCGTCGATGGCGATGGATCCCCCATCGTAAGTCTCGAGGAAGTTGACACAGCGCAGCAAGGTGGTCTTGCCGCCGCCCGAGGGCCCGATGATCGAAATCACTTCGCCCTTGGCGACGTCGAGATCGATGCCGCGCAATACGTGAGTCGATCCAAAGGATTTCTGCACGCCCCGGATGCGCAAGAGCGGCGTTGTGGCGGATGAGGTCGCAGCCATGAGCTCCTCTATTCCCGGATGTAGCTGAAGCGGCGCTCGAGCGCGCGGCTTCCGATCGACAGAGCGTAGTTCATCACGAAATAGAGCAGCGCGCCGAAGCAATAGAGAACCAAGGGATCATAAGTCCGGCCCACCACCTTCTGGATGCCGTATAGGAGATCGCCGACGCCCAGCAGCGAGATGAGTGCCGAGCCCTTCACCGCGTCGGTGACGCCGTTGAGCCAGGGCGGCAGGAACCGTCGCATGGCTTGCGGTGCGACCACGTAGATCAGCCGCTCATGGAACGGCAGGCCGATGGCCTTGGCGGCGTCCATTTGCCCGCGCGGCACCGACTCGATGGCGCCGCGCACATATTCGACAACCTGGGCGATCTTGAAAACAGTGAGCCCGAGCACCGCCGCCGCGAAAGAATTGAGATTGAGCCCGGTCAGCGGCAGGCCGTAATAGACGAAAAACAACAGCACCAGGATCGGGATGCCGCGAATGATGTCGCTGAAGCCGCGCACCGCCCAGCGCACGGGGAGCGGACCATAAACGAGGCCCACGCCCAGCACGATGCCGATCACGGTCGAGACCGCCACTGTGATGAGCGACACTTCGATGGTGACGAGAAGCCCCGGCAGCAGGAAGGGAATGGCGTAGGCGATCTGGTCGAGCATGTCAGCGGCCGATCGCGTAGCGGCGCTCGAGCATGCGCAAGCCGATCAGGATGGCGTAGCCGGTGACGAGATAGAGCCCGGTGACGACCAGATAGACTTCCATGATGCGGAAAGTGTTGAAGTTGATCCACTGCGCGCCGTAGGTGAGCTCGGGCACGGCGATCACGGAAGCGACGGATGTGTCCTTGAACAGGGACACGAAAGTGTTGGACAGGGCCGGCAGGGCGATGCGCAGCATCGTCGGCAGGCGGACATGGATGAGACGCTGGAGCGGCGTGAGCCCGATCGCCTTGCCGGCATCGATGAGGCCGCGCGGCACGGCATCGAGGCCGGCCCGGAAGACTTCGACGAGATAGGCGCCGGCATAGGCCGACAAGGTCACGACGAACGACGTCGTGTTGCTGTAGGCGAAGTCGACGACCGTCGGCAGGCCGTAGAAGACGAGATAGACCAGCAGGATGAGGGGGACGTTGCGGATCACCTCGACATAGGCCGCGATGATCGCGCGTGCGACACGTCCCCCCGACACATAGATGACGGCAAGAGCGAGCCCGATGACGCAGCCGATGCCGATCGACAATATCGCGAGCTCGAGGCTGAGGATCAGCCCCGACCACAGCTTGTCGAAATGCCGCCAGATCAGCGTGAAATTGAGGTCATAGCCCATCACCAGCGGCCTGGCCTTCAGTCTCAGATGGACGGGAAGCCCGTCGCCCGCGCCGCCAGGTCGATGCCGAAATATTCCTTGAAGGCCTGGTCGTAGATGGCGCTGTCATTGCCGTGCATCGCCACGCTGAAGCAGGTGTTGACGAAGGTCAGCCAATCGAGATCGCCCTGCTTCACGCCGGCGCCGTAAAGCTGGTTCTGCCAGCTCTTGCCGCTGTCGGCATAACGGTCGGGAGTCCTGGCGACCATCCAGCGCACCGTCGAGAGATCGACCGCCGCCGCATCGGCCCGCTTCGATTCGAGCGCCTGGATTACATTGGCCTGGGTATCGACCTGCAGCACCTGGGCCTCGGGAAGCACCGCATGCACGTTCTTTTCGCCATCGACATTCTGCAGGATCGAGACCTTGGTGTCCTTGCCGCCCTTGAGCAGCGCATCGAAAGTCTTGTTCGGCGCATCGGGACGGGTGAGGAGAGCAATGCCCTCGACATAATAGGGCCGGGAGAAGTTGATGAGCTGGGCGCGCGCCGCCGAGATCGTCATGAACTGGATGACGATGTCGACCTTGCCGGTGGTGATGTTGGGAATGCGCTGGTCCGGAGCCTCATCCACGAACTCGACCTTGGTCTCGTCATCGAACAGTCCCTTGGCGAGAATCTTCGCCATGGTGATGTCCATGCCGACGAGCTCGCCCTTGTCGTTCTCGAAATGCCATGGCGCATTGGTACTGCCGGTACCGACGATGAGTTTGCCGCGCTCCAGTACCGTGCGCAGCAGACTGGTCGACGCTGCCTGCGCATAGGCCTGTTCGGGCTTGAGAGCCGTCGTCGCAAGCGCTGCGGCGCCTGCCATGGCGAGCCCCACGGAGCCGAGTTTCAAGAAATCACGGCGTTCGAGATCCTGGTCCATCGCTTCCCTCCTTGGCACCTTATTGTTTCGGTCACCGAACCCGATGCCGGAACGGTTCAGCAACCAGCTTGTCCAATATACTGGACATCTATCTTGTATTCTGTACATGCTATCACAGAACCTGCCTCAGACAAGGCCAAGTTGCGAAGAGGAACGCGTTTTGGACCAGACTCCCCCGTCCAGTCAGAAAGCCGGGAGCGGCGGCTCGAACCGGGAGCGCGGCCTCGACCGGGTGATTGCTCTTCTCGCGCATCTGCATCGTGTCGGCCGGCCGGTGCGCGTCGGCGACCTTGCGCGCGCCCTCTCAGCACCCCGCTCGACCGTCTATTCGCTGGTCAAGAGCCTGATCGATGCGTCGCTGCTCGAAAATATCGGTCCGAATGGCGAGGTCTTCTTCGGCAAGAGCATCTATTTCTATGGGATGGATTATCTGCGTGCCCATGATCTCTTCGAGCGCGCCCGCGCCGAGGTCGACAGGCTGGCGCGCGAAACCGGCGAGACAACGCAATTCTGCGTGCTGCATGAAGGCCATTATACCGTCGCCCATATGAGCTCGGGGCAGCGGCCGTTCCGCGTCAGCTCGGAAGTCGGCGTGCCTATACCCCTGCCCTGGACAGCCTCAGGCCGGCTGCTGCTCGCCGATTTCTCCGACGCGGATATCCGCGCGATGATAGCGCCGGGCGACTTGCATCCGCCGCGCAGTGCGGCCATGACGATCGAGGAATTCCTCGCAGCTGTTGCAACCGCGCGTCGGGAAGGCTCCTGCATCACATCAGGCCTCATCGATCCCTACACCCATTGCATCGCCGCGCCGATCAGGGACCAGGCCGGCCGCGTGACCGCGACCTTGTGCTTCGTCGTGCTGGTCAACACGCCGCCCGAACGTATCGCCAGTTTGCGCGACATGCTCATCGCCAGCGGGCAATCCCTGTCGCTGGCGCATTGATCAAGGTTGCTCCATTTATCAGAGGCAGGTGCCAAGCGGTTTGATTTTGCGGGCTCTTGAGCTATTGCGCAATCCTCGCTCCATTACGAAGTCACGGAATTCGTTTTGCCGCAAATTCTCCGATCTTCCTGGATCTGAGCATTGGCATCGAAGAGACGCGGCGTGGCACCAAACGGATCGCGCATCTTCCTAAAACAAGTTTGAGCATCGCGCCAAAGTGAAAGCTTCACATCGAAACGGCGCTCAATATCTGATGCGCATGGTCGTTATTCGAACATCCCTTTCGGCCTTTCACCCTTCAGGAAGGGCTCGATGACGGCATGGAGCAGATCGGCTTGGCCGATGACGGCGGTATGGGACGTCGCCGGCAGCACGGCGAGTCGCGAAGCGGCCAGGGGCTTGCCCATGTCGCCCATGGCACCGCCCCCCAGCAGCCGAAACAGCGCAACCGCATGTTCGAGCGTCACCACATCGGCGTCGCCGGCAATGATCAGCACCGGGGCCTTCAGCGTCTTGACATCCGCCTTCCAGGCCATCGGCTCGCGCTCGAGCGCGATCAGCTTCTTGACCAGGGCCGGGAAGCCGTCGGGATTGGCGGCGAGTTTGCGATAGTCGGCTGCGAAAGGCATGCCGACAATCATCTCGACCGTCATCTGCGGAATGAAGGCCCTGAACTCCGGCTGCCAGCCCTCGGCATCATAGGCGACGGAGGCCGCGACGAGCTTGTTCACCTTTTCCGGATGGCGGATGGCGAGCTGCAGGCCGGCACCGGCGCCCATCGAGTAGCCGAAAACATCGGCCTTCTTGATGCCCACCTTATCCATGAAGGCGGCGACATCATCCGCCAGATTGGGATAGGTGATCGGCCGGTCGATGTCGGTGGTGCGGCCATGGCCCTGAAACTCGAGCGCATAGACCTTGTGCGTCTCGGCCAGCTTCGGAATGATGGCGCCCATTGTCGGGATATTCATATAGGCGCCATGCAGGACGATCAGCGGATCGCCCTCGCCCGAAACCTCATAATACATCGTCATGCCGTTGACTTCGACCCGGTCGCCTTTGGGTTCGGACTGGGAAAAGGCCGGGCCTGCCATAAGCAGCAGAACCAGGGCCGTCAGGACGCTACGGAACATCGATATCTCTCCTCGTTGCTGCGCCGGCTTATGCCAGCGTCGACACCACGACGAAAGACGCCTCTGCCAATCGACATCGCCCCCGAAATTTTTTAGCAAAGAAAAGGCCGCCCCGATGCTTGCCGGGACGGCCTTTGACAGTCTCGATTTTTGCGGTTCAGGCGATCGACTGCTCGATCCAGGACTGGAGCTGGCCCTTGGGCGCCGCACCGACCTTGGTCGAGGCGACCTTGCCGCCTTTGAACAGCATGAGGGTGGGAATGCCACGCACGCCATATTGCGACGGCGTCTTCGGATTGTCGTCGATATTGATCTTGACGACCTTGACCTTAGGCCCGAGCTCCTTGGCGATCTCTTCCAGCGCCGGGGCGATCATCTTGCACGGCCCGCACCATTCGGCCCAGAAATCGACTACCACCGGACCATCCGCTTTGAGGACATCGGCGTCGAAGGAAGAATCGGAGACCGGTTGCGTTGCCATGGAAACCTCGTGGGGAAATAGGAATCGGTTGATCGAAAGGTAGGGACCGGGCCCTTCAGGGTCAAGGCCGGTCCAGTCACATGGCTGGCATGAGCGCCAAGCGTTGCGATGATGCCGGATCGGCACTTTCGCGACCTCCGATTTCCCTGCTGGGGATCTCGGCCGATTTTATCCATGCCTTTGTTATCACTTATATTTTTTATTCTCGACAGGATCGGGAAAACCCTCTTTGCGAATTTTCCCTGTACCTTCCCTGTATCCGCTAACCGCCGGCAATGCGATCGCCATGTTTTCAATTACTTGCGCCGATCACGCGAGCAGTTCGGGCGGGATGACCATCAGCTGCGGGATCTCGGTCCACAGAAGCGCTGCCGTCACGGTTTTCTCAGGGAACATCCGGGCAAGGGCCGAGCGATAGGCGGCGAGTTGGGCGACATAGGCAGGCGGGACACCGCGCAAGTCCTTGGGCGGTGCGCGGTCGCTCTTGTAGTCGAGGATCAGGACCTCGGTCCCGGTCACGACGATACGGTCGACCTGGCCCGCCAGCACGCCCTTCTCGCCCAGATCGGCGACCAGGGGAATTTCCGCCAGGCCGCTTTCGCCGAAATAGGCGGCATAGTCCTGATGCTCGATGATGGAGATCACACGGTCGGCGAGAGTCCTGGCCTTGCTGCCGGTGATCTTGCGCCTTTCGAGAAGCTGCAGCGCCGCCTGGCGTCGCCCGCCGCTCGGCATGTCGGGCAAGAGCTGGAAGAGCCGATGCAGCGCCCTTCCCTGCTCCAAGGCGGCGGCCGACCCTGAGACCTTCTTGCGCAAGAGCCGCGAGGGATTGACCCAGTCGCCGCCCGTCAATTCCCGCGGTGGCCTTTCCGTGATCCAGGCCGGCACACTCTCAGTGCTTGCCGATCCGGCAAGGCTCTCGGATGCTGCCTCGAGAGGCGCCGTCTGCACGCCTTCGATGCGCAACAGGCCTTGCGCGTCGCGCGGTCCCTCGACGCTCGCCTCGACCAGCGCATACCAGCTCTGGGACTTCGGCGCCTCGTCGGTCGTGTAGCCGCAAATATAAAGCTCGTCGCGCGCCCGGGTCAGCGCCACATAGAGCTGGCGGCGATATTCGTCCATGCGCTGTTCGCGCAAGAGATTGCGCAAAGCCGTGACGCCCGGCGCCTCGACGCCGCCGCCGAAGCGCCAGAAGGGGACGACCTTGCCTTCCGGGGCTGGAATCATCAAAGGCTGCACTTCATTGCGATCATCGGGCATGGAACAGGTGTCGGGCAGGAAGACGATCGGCGCCTCGAGCCCCTTGGCACCATGCACGGTCATGATCCGCACCACGTCGCTTGCCTGATCCATATCGCGACGGATCTCGGTGTCGGCCGAGGTAAACCAGTGCAGGAATCCCTGCAGGCTCGGCGTCTCGCGCTGCTCATAGTCGAGTGCCAGATTGAGGAAGGCATCGATGAGATCGACCGCCTCGGGACCGAGGCGCGACAGGATATTCTGCCTCACGCTCGGCATGTCCTCACCGAGCACACGGGCGTAGAAGCCGAAAGGCGATTCTTGGGCGCTGATCGCCATCCATCTGCGCAACCTGGCGCAGACCGGCCGCAGCGCCGCGCTGTCCTCGAGCCTTCGCCACAGGCTTTGCCGCCCGCGGCTCTCAGCCAGCGCGAAGAGATCGTCATCGTTGAAGGCGCGGTCCTCCGGATGCCGGATCAAGGGTGATTTGAGCAGGCAGGCGAGCGCGTGATCGTCCTCAGGCAGCACGATGAACTGGCCGAGCGCCAGGAGATCCTGGATGGCGATGTGCTCATTGAGCGTCACCCGGTCGGCGCCCGCCACCGGCACCCGCAAGCGGTTGAGCTCGCGCAGCATGCTGGTGAAGAAATCATTGCGGCTTCTGACCAGGATCAGGATGTCGCTGGGCCGCACCGGCCGGCCCAGAGCCGTGATCTGCCTTTTCTCCCTCAGCCAGCCGGCGATGGTTTCAGCGATGCGATGCGCCAACTTGCGCGCCGGGTGGTTGCGGTCGATGCGATCGACCGGCACGAGCCAGGGATCATGCTCAGGCTTCTCGTCCTTGAGCATGACCGGCCATAGTTCCACACGACCGGCATAGCCCCTTCGCACTGCCTCATGCACGATGTCCGTCTCATTTTTCACAACCAGACCGCGTCGCGCTATCTCATTCTCAAAAACGTCATCGACTGCTTTGAGCACCGTTGCCGTCGAACGATAGGAAACATTCAACGCCACATTGCCCAAACCTCCTTCGTCCTCACTGATGCGGGCCTTGAAATAGAGATGGGCTTCCTCGAAAGCCGCCGGATCGGCGCCTTGAAAAGAGAAGATCGACTGCTTTCGATCGCCGACAACGAAAAGCGTGCGCATCACGCCGCTGCGCGCACCTTTTCCCGCGAAGAACTCCTCTGCCAGCACCTTCACGATCTGCCATTGCGCCGGGCTCGTATCCTGGGCCTCATCGACGAGGATGTGGTCGATGCCGCCATCGAGCTTGTAGAGAACCCAGGCCGAAGAAACCTGCTCGACCAAGAGGCGCCTCGTGCGCAAGATGAGGTCCTCGAAATCATAGCGGCCATAGAGGCGCTTGAGCCTTTCATATTCGGCGATGATGCGGGCGGCGACATCGACCAGCGCTTCCGTCGCCTCCATCATGACGAGTGCTGAACGCTTGCTGAAAAGGGCAAGCACGCGAGCCATTTCCGCGTCGATGGCTTCCGCAAGCCAGGGTGCTGCGGTTCGCAGCTTCTTGCTCGCGATCGAGCTCGGAGCCTTGGGCTTGCGGCCTTTGGTGAGGAACAGATCCTCGAAGGCGTCAAGATCAAAGGCCTTGATGCGGCGCAAGGCGCGGGCCGATTTCTGATCGGCAGCCCCGGACGAGGCCTCGAGCGTGACGATCATGCGGTCATAAAGGACAGGATCGATGGCAAAGAACTCGGCCTCGGCTGTTGCTGCCGTATCATTCGGTCTCAGGCCCAGTTGCCGGCGAAGGTAACCCAGATCGACGGAAAGATCGGAGCGCTTGACAAGGATCGTGCGCAGCAATTCATCGAAAGCATCGGCCTGGGCACGCGCCACGATGCGCCGGAGCGCCGGATCGCCCCCCGTCTCGGCCGCCGCGATGATGCTGCGGCGGGCCTGGTCGAGAAGCTCGGCCGAGCTTCGCTCATCCATTACCTCGAAGCCCGGCACAACGCCCGCCTCGACCGGGAAGAGCTGCAGCAGCCTTTCGCAGAAGGCGTGAATGGTCTGGATCTTCAAGCCGCCCGGCGTCTCGAGCGCCAGGGTGAAGAGCTCACGCGCCCGCTTCAGCGTATCGGCCGTCACCTCTTGATGACCCATGGCGCCGATATGGCGGGCAAGTTCCGCATCCGCGAGCGTCACCCAGTCACTGAGCCGCCCGTGGAGCCGGCTCGCCATCTCGGCCGCCGCCGCCTTGGTGAAGGTGATGCACAGGATCTTGTCGGGCGCCGTGCCTGAAAGCATCAGCCGGATGACACGGTCGATCAGAACATGCGTCTTGCCAGAGCCGGCATTGGCCGCGACCCACACTGACCGCAACGGATTGGAGGCGAGACGCTGTTCATCGCTCGCGACATTCAGGCGGAGATTCATGTCTCCTCCTCGGCAATCGACCATTCACGCCAGCGCGAGAGATGGTCGAAGGGCGATGTATCCTGCTCCTTCTCCATCGCCGCGCGCGGAATATAGCCATGCGTCACATCATCATAGGCCCGCATCAGCGCCTTGAACTTTTCGAGATGCTCATGGGCCTTCGCCATGACCTCGATCTCGGTGACCGGCGCCAGCAGCCCCGGCGGTTCGCCGCCCGACAGCTTGATATAGAGAAGCTCGCTCGTTTCGATGGGCGAAACCGCTTCAAAGCCGCCTTCGGAAAGCATGGCGGCTTCGAGGGTGAGCTGCGGCGCCAATCCCGACTTCACCTGCGGACTCGTCGGTATGCGGCCCGTCTTGTAATCGATGAGCCGGGCCTTGCCGGAGTTGAGGATGTCGATGCGGTCGGCGCGGCCCGTCAAGGTGAAGCCGTCGAAGCGATAGGCGGCCGCGACCTCGGCATAAGTGCGAACGATGCCTTCGCGCAACTGTCGTTCCTCGCCGATGAACCAGGGCACGATGCGCTCGAAACGCGGCCACCAGAAGCCCGATACATCGGCATCGGCGAAGTACGGCTCGAAAACCTCCCGCCCGATCTTGCGCAGCTGCATCTCGGCGTCGTCGGGTAATTCGACCGGATAAGCCATGGCGAAGAGATTGAACGCCTTGTGGACGAGATTGCCCCGGAGGCCGAAATCGGCCGCAGCACCTATGGGCGACAGGGGCTGAAGCTTGAGCACCTTCTCGGCATAGATGCGGTAAGGATCGCGCATCAGCTTCTCGACCTGGGTGATCGACAGGCTCCTCGGCCTGGCCGCGACAGGCGGCTTGGGCCTCGGCATTGCGACGCGGCGATCGCCCTTGGCATCGTCGAAGCTTTTTGCCCAGGCGAGCCATTGCATGCCCGCCTCATAAGGGACGCTGGTCGCCGCAAGGATCATTTCGAGCCGCAATACCCAGCGCGAGGCGACGGCCGGCTGCTCCTTGACGCGCTTGGACCAGGTGAGGACCAGCTCCTTGGCGCCAAAGCCTTGCGCAAAATCATGGGCGGTAAGGCCGATGCTGCGCTCGGGCTGCATCAGCTCAAGCATCGCGCGCATCGGCCGGTTGATCCACGGTCCGGGATCGGGCTGGGCCGGCCAGCTTCCCTCCGTGAGCCCGCCCATGATCACGAGATCGGGATTGATCAGGCGCGCTTCGAGCAAACCCAGGATGGTGAGGCGAGGATGATGCAGCGGCAGGCGCACCGGCAGACGGCGCAGCCAGCTCGTGAGGAACATCAAGGCGCGCTGCCGGTCGCAATCGGGCAGGAAGTGTTCCGCATCCCCCATCGATAGGACGAGCTTGTCCAGCGCTTCGGCCGCGTGCGGGTCGGCCATGTCATCGACGGTCGCCGCCAATGCCGCCATGAGCAGGCCGATATGCCGGTTGAGCGGCGCCGACGCCGCCCTGTCTTGCGCCAGGGCGCCAAGAGCCCCGGCGATTCTCAGCGCATAGTCCTTCGCCAATGCCCAATCATCGTCACCGAGCCGCTTCAGGGCCAGATGGGCATGGTGATTCGTCCGTGCCTCCTGGCGCGCGCGCTCCAGCGCTTCGGCAATCGCTACGGGTTCGAGACGGTCGCGGCCGTCGCGCAACAAGGCCAGGTCGATTATGGCTTGCGCCTTCTGCGCTTTCTCAGGCAGCCAGCCGAAATGCGCCAGCGGGTGATGCAGCAGCTTGGCGAATTCGTGAATGGCAAAATCGGTGAGCGTGTAGTCGATCAGGGCGGCGACCAAAGAGCCCAGCGGCCGGCGGATGAGCGGCTCACCGGCCGAATCGTCGATCTCGATCCCCCAGCGCTTGAGGGCGCTGATCACGCGCCGGGCCAGATCGCGGTCGGGTGTCACCAGAGCCGCGGTCTTCTTCGGATCCTCCAGGGCCTCGCGCATCGCCAGGGCGATGACCTGGGCCTCCTGATGGTGGTCGCGCGCCTCGACCAGGCTGACTTTCTCCATGCCGCGCACGATGTGCGCACGGCCCGAGTTCAAAGTATCGCGCCAGGTCGAAGCCGTGGGCGTCGGGCGCATGATCTCGGAGGCGAGCCACATGCGCGCCGCGTTGCGCCTGAGGCCTTCGACGCCCGGCAGCATTTCCACCTCGTCGCGCTTCACATGCCAGCCGTCGAGAAGGCGCTTCAGGCCGAATTGCGGATGTTGGGGACCGACATGGCGCCAGCTCTCCTCGCTCATCGTCTGGTCGAGGCCCGGCAGGACGACCGCGCCTTGGGGAAGAGAGGCGATCGTCTTCAGAAGCTCGGCCGCCGCCGGTATGGAGCCTGTCGAGCCCGCGGCGATGATGGGTGTCTCAGGCTTCGTTTCAGCGAGGCGGCGTGCTTCGAGCCTGAGCAGGCGGCTGCGTCTCTCCATGGGCCCGAGGCGGCCCAGCATGAAGAGCTCGACCGGCAGCTTCTCGCGAATGATCGCGAGAAAGCTCAGGATCGAATTGCGGTGCTCGGCGAGATCGGCCGTGAACAGCTCCGGCAGACGATTGAGATCGACCTCCTCGGTTTCGAAGGTGTCGAGTAGCTCGGCGAGACTCTGCGCCAGCGCAATGGCCTGCGAGGGAGAGCCGGCGATCTCGAAAGCAAGCCTTTCCTCGGGATGCGCCGCGGCCCATTCGTCGATCAGCCGGATGAGGAGCGCTTCGCGTTCGAGTGTCGAAATGGCGGTCGCCAGATGATCTTCGTGCGGCGAGGCGCCCGGGATATCGGGACCGAGCAGATCCTCATCGACATCGCCAATGGGCCGGATGCGCGGCAGGAGCATCGCCTCGCGCCCGGCGGCGCCGAGGAAGCTGCGCTGCAGGCTGCGCACGGCACGCCTGGTCGGCAAAAGGATGGTCCAGCGCGGCAGATCTTCCACGCGCGGCGGCGCTGTGGCGGAAGGAATGTCGCCTGAGAGAATTGCGCGCGTCAGCGCCGGCAGGAAGGCGACGTCGGCGGGGATCGTGAACAGCCGGAGGCTCACGCCTCGCTCCCATCACGCGCCGAGGGCGCGCTCGGCCAAGGGGATGGCATCCGGCGTGCCGACATGCAGCCACTGCCCCTCATGCTCGATCCCGTAAAGACGCCTCTCAGCAATAGCCCTGTCCCACAAAAGGTTCATGGAGAATTTCGACAAGCGAACATTGGCGAAGAGCCTCGGATGCACGAGATAGGCGCCGATATAGGCCAGGCCCGTCTCGCCCGGCTTGGGCCTGCCGGTGAGCCGGCCCTCGGCATCGATCAGGAAATCGCCACGGCCATCATAGCCGATGGTCCTTTCGGGGTGACAGAGCAAAAGCAGGCAGTCCATGCGCCGATCATCCCAGCGGGCGATGAGGCGTTCGAGCGCCGGCTTACCGCTGTCGATCCAGATCGAATCGCTGTTGACCACGAAGAAAGGTGCTTCCCCCAGGAGTGGCAAGGCCTTGAGGATGCCGCCGCCGGTATCGAGCAGCTCGCCACGCTCATCCGAAATGACGATGCGGGGCGATGAGTGCCGTCTGGCCCAGGCCTCGATCTGATCGGGGAGATAATGGACATTGACCACGGCGAGGTCGCAGCCGGCATCGCTCAGATGCTCAAGGCCATAGTCGATGAGCGGCTTTCCCGCCACTTCCACGAGCGGCTTGGGCTTGCCGTTGGTCAAGGGACGCATGCGCTGGCCGAAGCCCGCCGCCATGATCATGGCTCGCTTTCCGAGATCGCTCATTGCGGCAGTGATTCCCTCAAAGACTGCGGCAAGTGGCGGTCATACCATTGGCGCAGGTTGCCGAGCCGCGGATGGCCGAGATTGCGCTCGAGATAGCGCGACACGCGCGGCATGTGGCGTAAATAACCGCGCTTGCCGTCGCGCTTGGCGAGACGGGCGAAGATGCCGAGGATCTTCGTCGCCCGCTGTGCGCCGAAGAAGGCATAGGCCGAGCGGAAAGCCGCCTCGTCGAAGCCGGGCTTGCCCTCTCGCAGCGCGCAATATTTGTCGAGCAACCGGTCGGCCAGAGCGAAATCGACGTCGACGCGCGCATCCTGAAGGAGCGAGGCCACGTCGAAAGCGGGATGGCCCAAGACACAGTCCTGCGTGTCGATGATGCCGACCCGCTTCAGGCCACGCCGTTCCGGCAGCCACATCAGATTGGGCGAATGGTAGTCGCGCAGGATCCACACCGGCTCATCATGCTCGGCGAGCGGGAAGAGGTCGGACCAGATGGCGAGGAACTCGGCACGATCCTTGTCGGAAGGGATCGAGGCCTTGGCGAAGGGCCAGAACCAGTCCAGCACCAGCTCGACCTCGATGGTCATGGCGTCGCGGTCATAGGCCAAAATATGATGCCAGCCATTGTCCGGGATAGCGACCTTCTGCGGCCAGGCTTTGCCCGCCATGTCGGCCAGGAGGCGCACCGCTTCTTCCAGCGGCTCGGTCATGTCGTCGCCGCGCAGCATCTTCTTGCCATAGACGTCCGAGCCTAGGTCCTCGATGACGGCCAAGCCCGTCTTGGCTCGGGCAGCGAATATTTTGGGCGCGCTATAGCCCTGCTCCTCGAGGCAGGTGTTCACCGCCAGCACCGCCTTGATGTTCTCAGCCAGATGCGCAATGGCGCTGTAGGGCTTGCCGTGCTTCACGATGGGACCGTCAGGGCGCTCGGCCATGTCCATCAGCACCGCCGTCTTCTTCCCCATGACCAGGCGCTCATAGCGCCGGAAAGAGGCATCGCCTTCGAGGAACACGCGACGCGCCTTGGCCCAGGCCGTGTCCTTCAGGAAATCGGCGATTGCCGTGAGCCGCTTCAGCGCCAGCGCCCAGGCGCCGGAGCCTGCGAGTTCCGCGTTCCGGCCCTTGCCCGCCGTCGTGAGCTTGATGTCGAGCCGGTCGGCCGAAAAGTCGGCCCTCAAGCGCTCCGGCCATTCCACGATCAGCTGATGGGTCAGGAGAAGCTCGTCCAGCCCGAGTTCGCCCAGCTCGTCCGGTGCCCCCAAACGATAGAGATCGATATGGGCGACCGGCACCCGGGTCGTGTCATAGGTCTGGACCAGGGTGAAGGTCGGCGAGGGCACCTCGATTTCCTCGCCCGCCAGGGCCTGGATGAAGCTGCGCGCCAAAGTGGTCTTGCCCGAGCCCAATTCGCCATGCAGGCAGATGACGCTGCCGGCCCTGGCCATCAGCGCAAGCTCGGCGCCCAGAGCGGCGGTTGCTTCGGTGTCTTTCAGCTGTCGTGCAAATGAGGCCATGCTGTCCGGATCGGTCACGCGGCGACGGTGCCGCGCCTATGCTCGTGGGAACCGCGATCCTGCGCGTGGGGGCCACGCATCGGGAAGCGGCAGATGACGGTCGTGCCCTTGTTGACCTGCGACCGCAAGGAAACACGCCCACCATGTAATTCCACGAAGCTCTTGACGATGGCAAGCCCCAAGCCGGGGCCCCTATGGCCGCCCGGCATGGGCTTGGACTGGAAGCGGTCGAAGACCCGCTTCTGGAATTCGGGGTCGATGCCGCGGCCGGTATCGGCGACCCAGAGCAGGATGTCGTCGCCATCATGCGCCGCCCCCATGCGGATGATGCCGCCTTCCGAGGAGAAGCCGATGGCGTTGGCCAGGAGATTGTGCAGGATCTGCTGCACCCGCTTGGGATCGCCCACGAAGCGCGCCGCGTCCTCGGCGACCTCGATGTTCAAGGTCAGGTCGCGCTTGGTCATCCATTGGCCAAGGCCCTCGCCCACCTGCTGCATGATATCGACGACATCGATCTCGGAAAGCCTGAGCTCCATGGCGCCGGCATCGATCGTCGTCAGGTCGAGAATGGCGTCGATGATGACGAGAAGATCCTGGGACGAATCCTGGATGTCGCGCAGATATTCCTGCTGCTTGGGCTTGAGGTCGCCGGCAATGCCGAGCGACAGGCTCTCGGCGAAGCCCAGTATGTTGGTGAGCGGCGTGCGCAATTCATAGGAGACGTTCGACATGAAGCCGGTCTTCAGGCGGTCGGCCGCCTCGAGCGCCTCGGCGCGCTCGCGCAAGGCGTTCTCGATGCGCTGCGAGTCGGTCACATCTACATAGGTCAGAAGCGCGTTGCCGTCGGGCAGGGGCACGAAGGCATATTCGAGTGCCAGGCCGTCGGGCCGGTTGAGTCGTCCTTTGAGCGGCTTGCGACCGGTGTCGAGGCTGGTCATGCCGTATTTGAGCTCGTCCCAGACGAGGTCGTCGGCGAGCAGCTTGCGGCACTGGTCGATGACCGGGTCGATATGCGGCTGGCGGTCGAGGAAGGCGGGATCGAGCGACCAGAAGCGGGCAAAGGCCGGATTGTGCAGCTTGAGCCGCCCGTCGGTGCCGAACAAAGCGACAGCCTCATGCAGATTGTCGAGGGTCTCGCGCTGGACGCCGATCAATTCATTGTAGCGGCTCTCGAGCTGGATCTCCTTGGTGACATTCTCATAGAGATAGGTGGTGCCGCCGAAAGGATGCAACTCGCAGATCACGCGCAAGGAGCGCCCGTCGGGCAAATACCACCAGCTTTCGCGCGTCTCGAGCGTCGTAAAGGCCTGCAGCTGCTTGGCCTTCCAGTCGCGGTAATTGGCCTGCTCGGGCAGGCGGCGCAGCTCGCGCAAGCGGTCGAGGATCTCGCCGTCGCTCGGCCCCAGGGCCAGCCAGTCCGGATCGAGAGACCAGAGCTCGGCATAGGCCGAATTATGGAACAGGAGCCGCTGGTCGGGCCCGAAGATCGCGATCGCGGTGTCGAGCTTGTCGAGGGTCGAGGCATGGCCCTGGATATGGCGCTTCAGCTCCTTGCGCGCATTCTCGATCGGCGTGACGTCGATGGCGAAACGAGCAAAGCCGTCGGCAAGCCTGATCTCATGGACGTCGAGGGCGCATTTGGTGCCGCCGATCACCGCATGGCTGCGGCCCTTGAGGCTCGACGATTGGCCACCTTGCGGCGGCTCGATCCTCGAGTCGTCGACGATCTCGATCCGGTTGGCGATGACGGCATCGACATCGGCCGCTTCGACCGCCTTGATATAGCTGTCATTGACCCAGATCGTCTCGCCATTCGTGTCCTTGAGCCAGATCGGGAAGGGTGCGGCGTCGAGCACCGCGCTCAGGCGCTCGACCTGCTTGCCGAGGCGGCGGGCATCATAGGCGAGCTCGGTGACCTGGCGGCGCTCGCCGGCAAGCGGCCTAAGCCGCAAGGTGGTGAAGCCGCCGGCGGTGCGGCCGTCGGCTTCGAGAAGCTCGTCTTCGAGCGTGCGGATGCCGATATTGAAGGGCGCGCCCTGATCACGCATGAGGGCGACCGCGTCGTTGAGTGCCCCCGCCGATTCGGCATCGAGCCAGGAGGGGAAGTCGAGAAGCCTGTCCTTGTCGGCCGGGACCTTGACCACGCCCCGCATGTCGCCGGCAATCCGGTTGGGCAGGCCCTCACGGCCATGCCAGACCATGAGGACGGCCGGCTCCGCCGTCAGTATCGCCTCGCTCTCATTGAGCGCGGTCTCGAGCTCGCGCGCCCGCCGCTCGGCGGCCTGCTCCTCGCGAATGAGCTTGCGGATGACGAAGAACGCCCACAGGAAAACGGCGGCGGACGCAAAAAGGGCGGAAAAGGTCAGCGGATCATCGGCAAAACGCGTGGCGAAGTCATGGCCCCAGTCGCCTTGCGCGGCAGCCGGTGCCACGCCCCAGGCCATGACGGGAAGAGATGCGCCGAGCCTTGTCGTCCAGCCGCCGACAAATGTGCATATAGAGGCACAGTCTCTGCGCATTGCCTTCCTGAATATCCTTTCGGGAGCGCCCCGATCCCAATCCTCATGCGACGCATGCTCACGGCGTCAGCCGGCGGGCCGAATCACCCGCCGTCCGCTCATGGGGAAGATATACAAGCAAAGTCCCGGCGCAGGAATCCTGCGGCGTATGCTGTTCAAAACTAGTAGCGATAGTAGTCGGGCTTGTAGGGGCCTTCCTTGGTGACGCCGATATAGGAAGCCTGCTCGTCCTTGAGCTTGGTCAGCTTGACGCCAAGCTTGGCGAGATGGAGGCGGGCGACCTTCTCGTCCAGCGTCTTGGGCAGCACATAGACCTCGTTCTTGTACTTGCCATTGCCGGCATTGGCGTAGAGCTCGACCTGCGCCAGCGTCTGGTTGGTGAAGGACGCCGACATCACGAAGCTCGGATGGCCGGTGGCGTTGCCGAGATTGACCAGGCGACCCTGCGACAGGAGGATGATCCGGTTCCCCTTGGGGAAATGGATCATGTCGACCTGCGGCTTGATGTTGGTCCACTGGAAGTTCCGGAGATCGGAAACCTGGATCTCGTTGTCGAAGTGGCCGATGTTGCAGACGATCGCCATGTCCTTCATCTGGCGCATGTGATCGACGGTGATGACGTCCTTGTTGCCGGTGGCGGTGACGAAGATGTCGGCGGTCGGCAGCGCATCCTCGATGGTCATCACGGAAAAGCCGTCCATGGCCGCCTGCAGCGCGCAGATCGGGTCGATCTCGGTCACGATGACGCGCGCGCCTGCCCCTTTCAGCGATTGGGCCGAGCCCTTGCCGACATCGCCATAGCCGCAGACGAGGGCGACCTTGCCCGCCATCATCACATCGGTGCCGCGCCGGATCGCATCGACGAGCGATTCGCGGCAGCCATATTTGTTGTCGAATTTCGACTTGGTGACGCTGTCATTGACGTTGATCGCCGGGAAGGGAAGCTCGCCCTTCTTCTGCAGGTCATAGAGGCGATGGACGCCCGTCGTCGTCTCCTCGGAAACGCCCTTGATCGAGGCCCTGATCTTGGAGAACCAGCCGGGGCTCGCCTTGAGGCGCTTCTTGATCTCGGCGAAGAGGCATTCCTCTTCCTCATTCGTCGGATTGGCGATGAGGGAGGGATCCTTCTCCGCCTTGGCGCCCAGGAGAATGAAGAGCGTGGCGTCGCCGCCGTCATCGAGGATCATATTGGCGGGCTCGCCCGGCCAGTCGAAGATGCGGCCGGTGAATTCCCAATATTCCTTGAGGCTCTCGCCCTTGAAGGCGAAGACCGGAATGCCGCGCTTGGCAATGGCGGCGGCGGCATGGTCCTGAGTCGAGAAGATGTTGCAGGAGGCCCAGCGCACCTCGGCGCCGAGCGCCACCAGGGTCTCGATCAGGACGGCGGTCTGGATGGTCATATGAAGCGAGCCCGAGATGCGGGCACCTTTCAGCGGCTGCTTAGGCCCCAGCTCCTCGCGGATCGCCATCAGGCCCGGCATCTCCACCTCGGCCATCTCGATCTCTTTGCGGCCCCAGTCGGCCAGGCCGATATCGGCAACATGAAAATCCTTGGAACTCGCCATGACAGATCCCTGCTTCAGTTGATGGGTGGAATTGGCGGGAGCCTATAGCAGGCCGGTCCCGGCGTGTCCATAAAGATATAAAGAAATCTTTATATCTTGGACTATTCCTCGCCGAACTTGTCGGCGATCAGGGCGCCCAGGGCATCGAGCGCAGCAATGGCCTGGGGCCCGGCAGCCGTCACCTGGATGGAGGAGCCGGGGGTCGCCGCCAGCATCATCAGGCCCATGATCGAGGTGCCGGGGACCGTCTGGCTGTCGCGGCTGACCAGGATCTCGGCGTCGAACTGCTCGGCGCATTTCACGAATTTGGCCGAGGCCCGGGCGTGGAGACCGCGGCTGTTGATGATCAGGAAATGTCGCGTATGGGGATCCGCCATTATCCGCTCAAGATCTGGCTCGCGATATTGATGTATTTGCGTCCAGCCTCCTGGGCCTTGACGACCGCGGTCTCGAGCGATGAGTCGCCGCGGATGCGGGCGAGCTTGACCAGCATGGGCAAGTTCACGCCGGCGAGGACCTCGACCCGGCCGTTCTCGAGCAGCGAAATGGCGAGATTGCAGGGCGTGCCGCCGAACATGTCGGTGAGCACGATGACGCCCTGCCCGGTGTCAGCCACCTGGATGGCGGCCATGATGTCGGCGCGGCGTTTCTCCAGTTCGTCATCCGGGCCGATCGAGACCGTCACCAGATTCTGCTGCGGACCGACAACATGCTCCAGCGCAGACCGGAATTCTTCCGCCAGCCGCCCATGGGTGACCAGAACAAGTCCGATCATGAATTCAAATGCTCCACCGGAACATATCCTATTCCTTTAGCGCGTGATCAGGAAAAGTGGACACCGGTTTTCCGTCCGATCACGCGCAATATTGAGATTCCGATCACGTTCATCACTTCAGGTCGCTCACGACCTGAAGTGATCGTGATCTAGGGTGGGCGAATGTGCCGGGAAGTGCTGCCATATGCAATATCAAGCCCCACCTTGCCGAATTTGCCGCAGTTCATCGTGAGGCACCGCGGTGAGGACGGCGCGGATGCGCGCCGTGGCCGTCACCTTGGACGGATCGATGGCGATCTCGGGCAGCACCACGCCGGCGATCCGGTTGATTTGGGCATTGTCAGGCAGGCGTTCAATCTCGGTCGCCGGCATGAGCCTGACCACGAGGGTGAGCCGCGCCTCCGGCAAGTGATCCACCTTCACGATCCCCTGCCCCCTGATTTCGAGCAGGCCCGCTATCGGCTGAGGCGCCGTCGCGAACAACGCAGGTCCTCGCCTTTCGATGACCGTCTGATCATCTGCAACGAGCCGCCCGCGGATCAGCTTAGGTCCGGTCCCATAGCCGGGCTGATCGAGGAGCCTGAGGACAAGGTCCGATTTCCCCGATCCCGGCGGCCCTAAGATCAATATGCCGTCATCGCCCAGCGCTACACAGCTTGCATGCAAGGTGATCCTGGCAGCGTCGGCGTCAGCCATCTTCGGCGGCCACCCAGTCCTGCGGGATGGCGGGGATACGGACGATGAAACGGGCGCCCAGAATGGGCCGCTCGCCGCCCTGGGGCGCCTTGCCATAGCGGTTCTCGGCCCAGATGCGGCCCTTATGGGCTTCGACGATCTGGCGCGAGATCGACAGTCCCAAACCCGAATTCTTGCCGAAGGAGCCTTCCGGACGATCGGTATAGAAGCGCTCGAAGATGCGCTCGAGATTTTCCGGCGGAATGCCCGGCCCCTCGTCCTCGACGCGGAACTCGACATAATATTGCAGGCGGCGCACGCGTACCCGGATGGTCGACTGGGCGGGCGCGAAAGAGCGCGCATTGTCGATGAGATTACGCACCACCTGGCCGAGCCGCGTATCGTGGCCGAGAATGACGAAGGCCCGCTCGCGCGGGATCGCCGCGGGCGGCGGCTGCACTTCGAGCGTGATCGCCGCCTGATTGTCCTTGCGCGTCTCATTGGCGAAGGAGACCAGCGTGTCCAGCACCTCGGCGACATTGAGCGGGTTCGCCTCGGAGCGCGCCAGCTCGGCATCGAGCCTGGAGGCGCCCGCGATATCGGTGATCAGGCGATCGAGCCGGCGCACGTCGTCCTTTACCACCTCGACCAGGCGATTGCGCTGGTCCTCGGTCTTGGCGAAGGGCAGCGTCTCCACCGCGCTGCGCAAGGAGGTGAGCGGGTTCTTGAGCTCATGCGAGACATCGGCGGCAAAGGCCTCGATCGCCTCGATTCGATTGTAGAGCGCCGTCGTCATGTCGCGCAGCGCCCCCGACAAATGCCCGATCTCGTCGCGCCGCTGGGTGAAATCGGGAATCTCGACACGCTTGTTGACGCCGCGCCTGACCCGCTCGGCGGCGCTGGCGAGACGGCGGATCGGCTCGGCGATGGTGCCGGCGAGGAACACCGAGAGCAGGATGGTGACCAGCGCCACGAAGCCGAAAGTGAAGAGCACGATCTTGCGCTCGGCGAGGAGCACATTGTCGATCTCCCCACCCGAGGTCGAGAGCACGAGCGCGCCGAGCACGGCGCGGAAGCGCTGGATGGGGACCGCCACCGACACGATGATCTCGTTCTGGTCGTTGATCCGGACGATCGAAACCGAGGCGCCGTTCAGGGCAGCGAGGACTTCCGGGAATTCCTTGCCGTTGTCGACGCCATAGTCCTTCTGGTGCGGATAGTCGTTGGTGAACAGCCAGTCATTGAGACGCTTCCACCAGCGCATCCAGATCGTATCCGGCTTGCCGTCGAAGGGCGGCAATTCGCGCTGGGTGATCTCGCCCCGGCCATAGAGATAGCGGCTGTCGACCACGAGATTGCCATCGGGATCGATGATGCGGGCGCGAATCGACGTCGAGGCGAGGAGACGGCGCAGGATCGGCCCGGCATTCTCCGGGTTGATCGGAAAATCGAGATCGCGCAGCTGCTCGGCGTCAGCGGCGGTATCGTCCTGCGAATTGATGAGCGCATCGGGATCGATGACGATCGAGCCCGTGTCGACGGTCGCCTGGCCCGCCACCGCAGCGGCGATGATGTTGGCCTGCGGCATCAGGCTCTGCACCCTGGCATCGATCAGGCCCTGGCGGAACTGATTGAAATAGAGAATGCCGAGGACGAGGACGATCAGCCCTGCGATGTTGAGGAGGACGATGCGGCTGGTCAGGCTTGCCGGGGCGAGGCGATGAATCCACCAGGCGAGGCTGCGTTCGCGCTCGGCGACCGCCTCGGATGTGGTTGCTTCCTCGATCTCGATCCGGTCGGGTGTCTCGACGCCCGTCACCATTCCCTGCCCAACCTATATTGCTTCGGCGATCAGGACTCCTTGAATCGATAGCCGACGCCGTAAAGCGTCTCGATGCCATCGAAATCATCATCGACGAGCTTGAATTTCTTGCGCAGCCGCTTGATGTGGCTGTCGATCGTACGGTCGTCGACATAGACCTGATCGTCATAGGCGGCATCCATCAGCGCGTCGCGGCTCTTGACGATGCCGGGGCGCTGGGCCAGCGACTGCAGGATCAGGAATTCGGTGACCGTCAAGGTCACCGGCTTCTGGTCCCAGGTGCAGGAGTGACGATCGGGATCCATGGACAGCTTGCCGCGATCGATGGTCTTGGCAGCCTCCTGCGGCTGCGCGGCGGCGTCACGCGGCACGGCGCGGCGCAGGACCGCCTTGACGCGCTCGACCAACAGACGCTGCGAGAAGGGCTTCTTGATGAAATCATCGGCGCCCATCTTGAGGCCGAACAATTCGTCGATCTCATCGTCCTTCGAGGTCAGGAAGATGATCGGCAGATCGGATTTCTGGCGAATGCGGCGCAACAGCTCCATCCCGTCCATGCGCGGCATCTTGATATCGAAGATGGCCATGTCGGGGGGAGAATCCTGCAAGCCCTGGAGTGCCGCGGCACCGTCCGAATACTTCTGGACCTGGTAGCCCTCAGCTTCCAGAGTGATTCCGACGGACGTCAGAATATTGCGGTCGTCATCGACAAGAGCGATCGTCGGCATGTGGTCCTATTGATCCCATGGTTAAACACTAACGCGGCTGTAACCTTGGAACTGGCGCAAAATGTGGCGCCCCCGTATTCGGTCTACCCCCACTCTATTAGGGAAATCACCCCTCCATGACAACTCCTGCCAGCCGCAGCTTTACCGGTACCGAAGCCCGAGCGCTCCTCAGACGGGCGCGCACCGCAGCGCTTGGAACCAGCAATCGCGAGCCCCGAGGCCCCTATGTCTCGCTCGCCAATATCGCCACCGACGGGCAAGGCTACCCCGTCATCTTCATCTCGCGGCTGGCCTGGCATACGCGCAATATCGAAGCTAACCCTGAGGCCAGCATCATGGTTAGCGAAATACCTACTACGGGCGACGCACTGACCGGTCCCAGGGTCACCATCATGGGGCGATTCGAAAAACTTGACGCTTCGGAAATCGCTCAGCGCTATGCCCGACACCATCCGGCGGCCCAGACCTATCTCGATTTCCCGGATTTCTCCTTCTGGCGCCTCGTCCCTGAAAAAATACATGCCGTGGCAGGCTTCGGCCGGATCGAAACCATGGAACCCGATGAGGTCTTCCTGCCAGAAAGCGCAGCAACGGCGGTCATGGCGTCGGCGCAAGGCGCCATCGATCACATGAATGAGGATCATGCCGATGCGGTCGAGCTCTATGCGGTGAAGCTCCTCAAGGCCCAGCCTGGAAAATGGCGGGTCACGGCCATCGACCCTGACGGCGCCCATCTCGAGCTCGAAGGCAAGGTGCTGCGGCTCGCCTTCGACCAGCCGGCGGAAAAGGCCGCCGACCTGCGTCAAGCCTTTGTCGCCCTGGCGCAGAGAGCTAGAAATTCATGATGCGAAACAGTCAACAGTATGAGGGTCGATACCGCAGAAACCATGAGTTAAAGACATCTTTCTGGCTTGTTTCTTGCTGCCCTTCCCCCTACCTTGCCGGTTCGGCGAAAAATTCAGGGAGGAACAACCTTGCATCACTCAGGCCGCTTCAACGCCAATGTCCCCTTGATCGTCACGGAGCCGCGCTCGGTCGCCTTCAATTCCGGTGTGCCCCAGCTCTATGAGGAGGCGCTCCGCCGAGGCGAGGGACGCGTGGCCGAAGGCGGCGCGCTGGTGGTCTCGACCGGCAGCCATACCGGCCGCTCGCCCAATGACAAGTTCATCCGGCGCGACGAGCAGAGCGAGCCGTCGGTCTGGTGGGACAACAACAAGGCCATCTCGCCAGAGCATTTCGCCACCCTCAAGCGCGACATGCTGGCTCATGCCAAGGACAAGCATCTCTATGTGCAGGACCTTTATGGCGGCGCCGACCCACAGCACCGGCTCTCGGTGCGCGTCATCTGCGAATATGCCTGGCACGCGCTGTTCATCCGCCATCTCCTGATCAGGCCTGAGGCGCACGATCTCGAAAGCTTCATCCCTCAACTCACCATCATCGACCTGCCGAGCTTCAAGGCCAGCCCTCAGCGCCATGGCGTGCGCTCGGAAACCGTGATCGCCTGCGACCTCACTCACGGGCTCGTGCTCATCGGCGGCACGCAATATGCGGGCGAAATGAAGAAGTCCGTCTTCACGGCGCTCAATTACCTCTTGCCCGGGAAAGGCGTCATGCCGATGCATTGCTCGGCCAATGTCGATGAGAAAGGCCGAAGTGCGGTGTTCTTCGGTCTCTCCGGCACCGGCAAGACGACGCTCTCGGCCGATCCCAGGCGCACCCTCATCGGCGATGACGAGCATGGCTGGTCGGATGACGGCATCTTCAATTTCGAAGGCGGCTGCTATGCGAAAGTGATCCGCCTGTCTGAAGAGGCCGAGCCCGACATCTACGCCACGACGCAGCGCTGGGGCAGCGTGCTCGAGAATGTCGTCATGGACCAGGAGACCCGCAAGCTCGACCTCGATGACGGATCGCTCACCGAGAATACGCGTTCGGCCTATCCGCTGAGCTACATTCCCAACGCCAGCAGCAGTGGCCTGGCACCTCTGCCGCAGACGATCGTCATGCTCACCGCCGATGCCTTCGGCGTCATGCCGCCGATCGCGCGCCTGACCGCGGCACAGGCCATGTATCACTTTCTCTCCGGCTACACGGCGAAAGTCGCCGGCACCGAGCGTGGCGTGGTCGAGCCGCAGGCGACCTTCTCGGCCTGTTTCGGCGCCCCCTTCATCCCGCGCCATCCGAGCGTCTATGGCGCGCTGCTGCGCGATCTCATCGCCCGCCACAAGGTCGAATGCTGGCTGGTCAATACCGGCTGGACCGGCGGCGCCTATGGCAAGGGCAAGCGCATGCCGATCGCGGTCACACGCGCGCTGCTCGATGCCGCCCTCTCGGGCGCGCTCAAGAACCAGCCGATGCGCAAGGACCCGCATTTCGGCTTCGAAGTGCCGCTCGCCGTTCCGGGCATCGATGCGAGGCTGCTCAATCCGCGCGACACCTGGGCCGACCCCGCCGCCTATGACATCCAGGCGCACAAGCTGGTTCAGATGTTCATCAAGAACTTCGCCAAGTTCGAGACCTATGTCGGCGAGGATGTGCGCGCCTGCGCGCCGGCAATGATCGCTGCGGCCTAGGAGCGACCTAACCCGCCTGCTCGTGGGCGATGCAGATTTGCGTCGTCTCGATCTCGGCCAGGGGCTCATCGAAGAGCATGCACAGATGCGGGCCTAGCGCATCATCGCTGCGCCCCTCCGCCCGCCAGAAACGGCAGGTCGTGCAGGAGCCGAAAGTGGGACCGAGGCGGCGGGTGACTTCCTGCGCCAGCACTTCGGCCAAGCCCCTGTCCATGCGCCGGCGCGTCTTGCCGCCAAGGGCATCGCAGCTTTGGGCGAGCGCCGACCACGGGTCCTTCGCCATCATGGCCGTGCCGGCGGCCGACAGCCGCAGCACCACCGAGCGTTTCTCGCCCGGCCTTTCGCTCTTCTCAATGAGCTTCTTGCGTTCGAGCGCCTTGACCGTCTGGGAGATCGTCCCCTTGGTGGCGCCGAGATAGCGCGTCAGGGCGCCGGGCGAATTGGAAAAGCGATTGGCGCGCGCCAGGAAGCGCAAGGCTTCCCATTGGGCAGGATTGAGTCCATTGCCGAACTCCGCCGCGCGCATGAGCCGCGACAGGCGCTCGAGCGCATATACGATTCCTGAACCGTCGGCTTCCGCCTTCGCCATGGTTGCGCCCTAATCCGCTCCCCTCGGCAACTCTGACACGCCCTTGAGAGTCCGGCAATGAACAGCTTTTGTTCCAAAGAATCAGGCCATGATGACGACATGATTAAACGTCATTCCTATCGCCTAGTTTCGCTCGGGATTGGCGCGAAAATCAGTTGATCGTCCGCCTTCCCACCCTGACCGGGCGGCATTTAGACAGGGTTAATCACCCTCATCGATGCTTCAGGCGCGGGGTCACTTAAGGCAACGATTCATGGGGACTAACGGCAGGGGTCAGAGGCAGCGCGGCCGAGGGCATGAACAGCGCCGCGAGCCCTCGCTTTTCGGCGGTGGCGGCGGCGGTCGCGGCGGCAGGAACAGCAGCGTGCCGCCCAGCCGAGGCCCAAGGCGCCGGCGCCGCTCGGGCTTTCGCATCTTCAGCCTGTTCCTCGCCCTCGTCTTCTGGGCCGTCTTCGCCGGCGCGGCCGGTTTCGGCTATCTATGGATGAGCCTCGACCAGAAGGGCCTGTTCCAGATCCCGGCGCGCGAGCCCGGCATCATGGTGCTCGCCGCCGACGGAACGGTGCTCGCCGAGCGCGGCGCCTTCTATGGCGACGATGTCCGCCTCGCCGATCTGCCGGCTTATGTTCCGCAAGCGATCATCGCCATCGAGGACCGCCGGTTCCGCTCGCATTTCGGTGTCGATCCCTTGGGGCTCATCCGCGCCATGGTGGAGAATCTCAGGGCCGGGCGCGTGGTCCAGGGCGGGTCGACGCTCACCCAGCAGCTTGCCAAGAATCTCTTTCTCAAGCCCGACCGGACGATGGGCCGCAAGGCGCAAGAGGCGGTGCTCGCCATCTGGCTCGAGACCCAGTTCACCAAGGACGAGATTCTCCAGCTCTATGTGAACCGCGTCTATTTCGGCGGCGGCGCCGTCGGCATAGAAAAGGCGGCACAGAAATATTTCGGCAAGTCGGCGCGCGACGTGACGCTGGCCGAGGCCGCCATCCTCGCCGCGGTGCTCAAGGCGCCCACCACCTACAACCCCATCAACAATCCGGACGGCGCCAACAAGCGCTCGCGCGAAGTGCTCAACGACATGGTCGATGCCGGCTTCATCGACGTCGGTGAAGCGCAGATGGCGCTGACGGCGCCCTCGACGGTGCGCGCGTCGGACTATGTGTCGGCGACCCAATATATCGTCGACTATGTCGGCGAGACCCTGCCGCAGCTCGTGCAGAACTTCGATCAGTCGATCGTCGTCTGGACCACGATCAATCCCGATATCCAGCAGAATGCCGAGCGCTCCTTGCGCCGCAGGCTCACCCAGGACGGCCCCAAATTCAACGTCGCGCAGGCCTCCTTCGTGATGCTCGACCCGACCGGCGCGGTCATCTCGATGGTCGGCGGCAAGTCCTACGTCAAAAGCCAGTTCAACCGGGCGACGAAGGCGAAACGCCAGCCGGGCTCGGCCTTCAAGCCCTTCGTCTATCTCACCGCCATCCAGCAGGGCTATGGGCCGGACTCGGTCGAGGTCGACGAGCCGGTGCGCTTCGGCGACTGGGAGCCCGAAAACTACGGGCACAAATATGCGGGCCCCGTGACCCTCACCAAGGCTTTGGCGCTGTCGCTCAACACCGTCGCCGCCAAGCTCGCCTTCAACGTGTCGCCCGCCGCCGTCGTCGCCACCGCGCATCGCCTCGGTATCACCTCCGAGCTCGTCGACAATGCCTCGATCGCGCTCGGCACCTCGGAAGTGACCCTGCTCGAGCTCGTCTCGGCCTTCACGCCTTTCGCCAATGGCGGATCACCGGTCCAGCCTTACATCGTCACGCGCATCACCACGCGCGAGGGCGCCGTGCTCTATGAGCGCTCGGGCGACGGTCTGGGCCAGGTGGTCTCCAATTACGATCTCGGCTCCATGAACCGGATGATGCGCGCGGTGGTGACGCAAGGCACCGGGCGCAGCGCGCAGTTCGGCGATTTCGAGATCGCCGGCAAGACCGGCACCAGCCAGGACTATCGCGATGCCTGGTTCATCGGCTACAGCGCCCATTACATTGCCGGCGTCTGGGCCGGGAACGACGACAACTCGCCGACCAAGAAGATGACCGGCGGCTCCATACCGGCCGCCATCTGGAAAGACGTGATGGAGCAGGCTCATGCCGGGCTCGTCAATCTGCCGCTGCCCGGCGACAATGATCCTTACAATGACGGATCCGGCGCGGTCGCTTCCTATTCCGAGACCGTCCCTGACGCTTACGCCGAAGAGGAATATGCGCCGCGCAAGCGCAAGCGCGGCTTCTTCGAAAGACTGTTCGGCTCCTCGGACGACGAGGAGGAGAGCGATGCGCCGCGGCGCCGCAACAATGACGGCCAGTCGGCCGCCCAGAAGCTCAGAGAGCGCGGCAACAATCGCTGATCATCCCTTCATCGCATAGGCGTGCAGCTCGGCGCCATGCGCCTTGAGCCAGCTCTTGGCCCGCGCGGCATTGGGGCAATGGGTGAGGACCAGGCGCCAGAATTGGCGCCCGTGATTCATGTGCTTGAGATGCGCCACCTCATGGGCCGCGACATAATCGAGGACGAAAGTCGGTGCCAGGATGAGCCGCCAGGAATAGGACAGCGTGCCGTCGGAGGAGCAGGATCCCCAGCGGCTTTTCTGGTCGCGCACCGACAGGCGGTGGAATTTGACACCCATGGCCTCGGCATAGAATTCGCTCGCCTTGAGGAGATCGCGCTTGGCTTCGGCCTTCAGCCAGTCCGTCAGACGGCGGCCGAGATGCGCCGCATCGCCCGAGACGATGACGGACGCATCGGCAAGCGCCACCGTGCCGCGCCTCGACCCCGAATGCAGGATCACGCGCCTCTCGCCGCGAATGAGAAGCTCAGCACCCGCCCGCAACGGCCGGTCCGCCGGTTCGGATCTGAGCCGCTCGCTGATCCAGCGCGCCGATTTCTTGGCGAAATCGAGCGCCTCGCTGCGGCCGACGCGCGGCGGCAGGGTGACGATGACGCCGGCGCGGTCGCGCGACAGGCGCAAGACCAGGCGCCGCGCCTTGGCATTGCGCCTGAAGCTGACGGGGATCGACTTTCCTTCGATGGCGAGGAGGGCCGGCGGAATCGTCTTCGGGCGCTTGACCAGCCCAAAAGTTTCCAGAAGCCGGGTCACGGCGCCTTACGCATGCTTGCGCATGAAATCGACGATGCGCGGCACCGCATCGCCACGGAAGCGCGAGCCGTTGAACACGCCATAATGGCCAACACCCTTCTGCAAAAGATGCTGCTTCTTGTCGGGCTGGAGGCCTGAGCAGAGATCATGCGCGGCCTCGGTCTGGCCGACGCCCGATATGTCGTCGCGCTCGCCCTCGATGGTCATCAGCGCCGTCTTGGTGATGGCGGAAGGGTCGACCTTCTCGTCGCGATGGCGGAACAGGCCGCGCGGCAGCTCGTGATTGACGAAGACCTTCTCGACCGTCTGCAGATAGAACTCGGCGGTGAGATCCATCACCGAGAGATATTCGTCATAGAACTCGGTCTGCTTCTCGGCCGCATCGCCATCGCCCTCGACCAGGTGCCAGAACAATTCACGATGCGCGTCCATGTGGCGGTCGAGATTCATGGTCATGAAGCCGGTGAGCTGCAGGAAGCCCGGATAGACGTCGCGCATATAGCCCGGATGCGGGAAAGGCACGTTGACGATGGCATTCTTGCGGAACCAGTCGACGCCGCGCGCCACGGCCAGGCGATTGACGACCGTCGGGTTGCGCCTTGTGTCGACCGGGCCGCCCATCAGGATCATGGATCTGGGCTGCTTCGGTTTTTGCCGCTTCGCCATCACCGACACGGCGGCGAGCACCGGTACCGAGGGTTGGCAGACCGCCATCACATGGACATCGGGGCCCAAAAGCTCAAGCATCTCGATGACATAGTCGATATAGTCGTCGAGGTCGAAGCTGCCATAGCGCAAGGGCACTTGGCGGGCATCGACCCAGTCGGTGATATAGACATCGGCATGGGGCAGCATTGCCGCGACCGTGCCGCGCAGCAGCGTCGCATAGTGCCCGGACATCGGCGCCACGATAAGCAGCTTCGGCTGCTTGACCGGCGCCTTCTCGGCCGGCCAGCGCTTGGAGAAATGCACGAGCGTGCAGAAGGTCTTGTGAAGGATGCGCTCTTCGGCGATCGATACCGTCACACCATCGACGGGAATTTCGGTGATGCCGAAAGAGGGCTTGCCGTAACGGCGCGTGACGCGTTCGAAAAGGTCAAGGGAAGCGGCAACCGAACGGCCCATATAGGTCTGGGCGATGGGATTGACCGGGTTTTTCCAGAAGAGGTTCGCTGCATCCGCTGCGGCGCGCCAGGGCGCAATGGCGGCGTGGTTCATCTCGTATAGGTAATAGAGCAATTCCCTGGTCCTTTGGAGGTTAGGGTGCGCCGCAACATATTAGGTACATAACAATGCGAAGTGAGTCCGGCAACCCGACCATGGGCCTAGACCCATGCAAAAACCGGGCATCGGACCCAGCGTCCAAATCGTTCCTAACCTATTGAAATTACTGCTGAACGGCCTGGCGCAGCGCCTCGGCCAGACCTTTCGCCTCGGTGCCATAGGTGAAATGCTTCACGAATTTGCCGTCCGGGCCCATCAGATAGAGGATGGTCGAATGGTCCATCAGATAGTCGGTCTGGTTCTCCGTTCCCTTGGCCTTGGCATAATAGACCCGGTAGGCCTTGGCCACGGCCGCGATATCGGCTTCCGAGCCCGTAAGGCCGATCAGGCGCGGGTGGAAATTGGACACATAGACCTTCATCGCCTCCGGCGTATCGCGTGCCGGATCGATGGTGATGAAGACCGGCTGGATCTTGTCGGCCTCGGATCCCATCTGGTCGAGCGCCGCCGACATCACCTGCAGCTCGCTCGGGCAGACATCGGGGCAGAAAGTGAAGCCGAAGAAGATCAGCATGTATTTGCCGCGGAAGTCCTGGTCGGTCACCCGCTTGCCGTTCTGATCGGTCAAGGTGAAGGGCCCGCCCACCAGCGCCGTGCCCGATCCTATGGGCCCTCGCGGAAGTGAGCCGGTGAGCCACAAGGCGCCCGCCCCCGTGATCGCGGCGATCACCAGAACGACCAGGGCGAAAATCAGCTTCTGACGGGATGGCATGATGATGAGGTAGAGAGACTTGCTCCCCCGCACAAGCCCGTAATGTCAGACTTGATCGGGCGGAATGACGCCCTTCTTGAAGGCGAAGCAGCCATAGAAGCGGCGCTCGCCGGTCTGGATCACGCAATAGGCCTTGCGCGCCAGGTCATAGAAGGCGAAGCGCTCGATCGAGCCCATCGGCCAGGATTTGCCTTCCGCCCGATCGATCTCGGACTGAACCTCGGCCTGTACGGGTGGGATTTCCTTGGGCTTGCCGACGATCTCCATCCTGAGCGCCGGATGCTCGACGAAGCTGTCGAGCGGCATGACCGAGAGAACGGCGCGCGCGGCCCGCCCCGCCGTCACATTGTCGATGCGCAAGAGCCTGCCCAACACGGTCTGGCGGGCGACCGAATCGGCCGGGAAATTCGTGTCGCAGATGATGACGTCATCGCCATGGCCCATGGCGCGCAAGGCATAAAGCACATCGGCATTGAGCGCCGGATCGATCGATTTCAGCATGAGATTTCCCGCTTTATTATTTTGCGCATGATCTTTTCGGAAAACCGGTCCCCACTTTTCCGGATCATGCGCTTATTCCCCGTAAGGTATCCACACATTCTTCACTTGCGTCGCATGGCGCAAGAAAATCGGCCCCTCAGCCTGCGCCTGGTCGAACCAGTCCGTCGCCAAGCCATGATCGACCAGCGTGCGCTTGAGATTGGAGGCCGACAGGCGCTCGGCATCGGCGGAGGCTTTCTCAGGCCCGAACACCCACAGCGCATCGACATCGTCATGCTCGGCGAGCGTCTTCACCAGCGCCAAGCGATCGCCGGTCACGATATTGACGACGCCCGCCGGCACATCCGAGGTCTCGAGCACCGAATAGAAATCCGTGGCGGCGAGCGGATGGCGCTCGCTCGGCACCGCGACGACGCGGTTGCCCATGGCGATGAGCGGCGCCACGAGGCTGATGAAGGCGAGAAGCGGCGCTTCATCGGGACAGACGACGCCCGCGACACCGATCGGCTCCTTGAGCGCCAGCGCCAGGCCGCGCAAAGGCGGTGTGTGGATGTCGCCTTCGAATTTGTCGGCCCAGGCGCCATAGGTGAAGAGCCGCCTGATCGCGGCATCGACCTCGGCCAGCGCGCTTGCGTGCTTGGCGCCGGTCATCGATGCGATGCGGCCCGCGAATTCCTGCTGCCTCCCGCTCAGATTCTCGGCGATGTAATAGAGGATCTGCGCGCGGTTATGCGCCGTCGCCTTCGACCAGGCTTCGGCACCACGCGCGGCCGCCACCGCATTGCGGATGTCCTTGCGATTGCCTTCGCCCACTTCACCCAAAAGCTCGCCCTTGGGCGAGAGGACGGGCCTTGAGTAGTTCCCATCGGGCCGCGATTGCTTGCCGCCGATGAACAGTTTCGCGGTGCGGTCGATCACGGGCAGGCCGGCTTGAGCTTTCGCCTTCATCGCCGGCAACGGCTTCGCCTCAGGCCTCGGCTTGCGCTTCGCCCAGGCCTTCGGCTTCAGATATTCGTAGGCCCCCTCGCGCCCGCCTTCGCGGCCAAAACCCGACTCGCGATAGCCGCCGAAGCCGGCGCTGGCGTCGAAAAGATTGGTGGAATTCACCCAGACGACGCCCGCCTGCAGTTTGGGCGCGATATCGAGCGCAAGGCCAATGGTCTCGCTCCACACACTCGCCGCCAGGCCGTAGCGCGTATTGTTGGCGAGCATCACCGCCTCGTCCGGCGTGCGGAAGGTCATCGCCACCAGGACGGGTCCGAAAATCTCCTCACGCGCCACCGTCGAAGCGGTGTGCACATTGGTGAGCAAGGTCGGCGGATAGAAGAAGCCCTTGTCGGATGAGCTGCCTGGCGACTGGTAGCAGACCGCACCTTCGGCAACGCCCTGCTTCACCAGGCTTTCGATGCGCTCGAGCTGCACCTTGTCGACGATGGCGCCCATGTCGACCGCCTTGTCGAGCGGATGGCCGACACGCAATTTGCCCATGCGCGCCTTCAGCCGGGCGATGAAATTTTCCGCTATGCCTTCCTGCACCAGAAGCCTCGAACCCGCGCAGCACACCTGGCCCTGGTTGAACCAGATGGCATCGACGAGGCCTTCGATGGCGCCATCGATATCGGCGTCATCGAAGACGATGTAAGGCGACTTGCCGCCGAGCTCCAAGGTGAGCGACTTGCCGGTGCCGGCGGTCTCCTTGCGGATGATGCGGCCGACCTCGGTCGAGCCTGTGAAGGCTATCTTGTCGACGTCCTTGTTCTTGACGAGTGCGGCCCCCGTTTCGCCATCGCCGGTCACGATATTGAGGACGCCCGGCGGAAGGCCCGCCTGCTCGGCGAGTTCCGCGAAGAGGAGGGCCGAGAGCGAGGTGAATTCGGCGGGCTTCAGCACCACCGTGTTGCCAAGCGCCAGAGCCGGCGCCACTTTCCAGGCGAGCATCAGGAAGGGGAAATTCCAGGGAATGATCTGGCCCACGACGCCAACCGGCTGATAATCGGCGAGCTCCGTCTCCTGAAGCTCGGCCCAGCCGGCATGATAATAGAAATGCCGCGCCGCCAAAGGCACGTCGAGATCGCGCGTCTCGCGCACCGTCTTGCCGTTGTCGAGACTCTCGATGACCGCGAAGAGACGGGCATGGCGCTGGATCATGCGCGCCAGGGCATAGAGATGGCGCGCCCGGCCGTGACCGCCGAGCTTCGCCCAGCCTGGTTGCGCCTTGCGCGCCGTCTTCACCGCCCGATCGACATCCGCCGCCGATCCTTGCGAGAGTTTTGCCAGGACCTTGGCCGTCGCAGGCTCGAGCGTGTCGAAATGCGCTTTGCCGTTGATCCACTCGCCGCCGATGAAATGGCGGAAGCCCTTGTCGTGCCGCAAGAGCCAGGCGCGTGCCTCGGCATCGCTCTCGGGTGCGGGACCATAGTCCATCGTGTCGAAATAATGCGCGACGCTCATTTCCTATCCGGCCGCATGGCGATTGAAGGCCGAATACCGGCCGGTGACATGGTGCTCGAGCTGGCGCTCGATATCGGCGAGGAGCGATGAGGCGCCGATGCGGAAGAGATCGGGCTCGAGCCACTCGCGGCCGAGCTCTTCCTTCATCAGGATCTGGTAGTTCAGCACATCCTTCGCCGCCCCGATCCCGCCGGCCGGCTTGAAGCCGACCTTGAAGCCGGTCGCCTCCTGATAGAAACGGATCATGCGCAGCATGGCGAGCGTCACCAGGAGCGTCGCATTCACGGTCTCCTTGCCGGTCGATGTCTTGATGAAATCGGCCCCTGCCATCATGCAGACCATCGCGGCCTTGGCGACATTGCGCAAGGTCTTGAGGTCGCCGGTGGCGAGGATCGCCTTCACATGGGCATCGCCGCAGGCGGCGCGGAAATCGCGCATCTCGTCGTAAAGGGCCTGCCAGTTCTGGGTGAGCGCATATTCGCGGGTGATGACGATGTCGATCTCGCGCGCGCCGTCGGCAACCGAGGCCTCGATCTCCTTGAGCTTGACGTCATGCGGCACGAGGCCCGCCGGGAAGCCGGTCGAGACGGCGGCTACCGGAATGTCCGACCCTTCGAGCGCCTCGACGGCGGTCGCGACAAAGCGGTGATAGACGCAGATGGCGCCGGTGGTGATGCGCCGATCGGCCATGCCGAGCGCCTCCAACAGGTCGGGACGCACCGGGTTCATCGCCTTGGCGCAAAGCCTTTTCACGCGCGCCGCCGTGTCATCGCCCGCGAGCGTGGTGAGATCGATGCAGGTGATAGCCTTGAGCAGCCAGGCCGCCTGGGCATCCTTCTTGACCGTGCGGCGCCCGGGAAGGGCCGCGATGCGCCGCTCGGCGGCCGGGAAGTTCAGGCGGATGTCGTCGATGAGATCGAGGGAGAGCTTCATGCCCGCATTGCGGGGCAAGGCATTATGTCCCGGCTTGTTCAAGGGCAGGATCGCGACACCAGACATCATCACTCTCTAACGCATCAACAGATGGCGGAATCACCCTCGCCCCCAACGGGGGAGAGGGAGGGGCCCAATGCAAAGCATTGGGAGGGTGAGGGGGAACCGGCGGTGACATCCTTTTGCATCGCGGGAAATGTCTCCGTCTGTTCCCCCTCACCCTAACCCTCTCCCCCGTTGGGGGAGAGGGGATCGTGTCCAAATCATTCGAATGCTAGTTGGCGGCGGCGCCTCGCGCAACTAGCCTTTGAGCCGGGCGGCGGCGGTGGCAAGCTTCGCGATACCGGCCCAATCCTTGTTGGCGATCAGGGCCTTGGGCGCCATCCACGAGCCGCCGATGGTGATGACATTGGCGAGCTTCAGATAGGTGGGCGCGTTCTCGGCCGTGATGCCGCCGGTCGGGCAGAACTTGACCTGCGGCAAGGGCGAGATCAGCGCCGAAAGATAGGCGGCGCCGCCCGATTGCTCGGCGGGGAAGAATTTCTGCAGCCCATAGCCATGCTCGAGCAGTGTCATCGCCTCGCTCGGTGAGCGCGATGCCGGTAGGAGCGGGGTCTTTGTCTTCTGCGCAGCCTCGATCAGCGCCGGCGTCGCCCCCGGCGAGACGGCAAAGGCGCAGCCCAGTTCCTCGCTGAGCTTGAGCGTGTGCCGATCGAGCACGGTGCCGGAGCCCACAATCGCGCCCCTCACTTCCGCCTTGATGGCGCGAATGCAATAGGGTGCCGCCTTGGTGCGCAAGGTGATCTCGAGCACGGGAAGCCCGCCTTCGACCAGGGCCTTGGCCAGCGGCACCGCATCGACCACATCGTCGATCACCAGCACCGGCACGACCGGCGCCTGCCTCAAGAGGGCTTCGAGGCCCGGTTGTCGCTCGCTCATCACTGCACCCTGAAAATCGTGGCGCCCTCATCGGCGCGATTGACCTGGGACCGGAAGGGCGTGAAGAGCTCGCGCCCGACGCCGAAATCATTGGCGCCCAGATCGGCGGTGACCGGCGCGCGCGATGCCCATTCCGCCGCATCGACCAGCACTTCGAGGAGGCCCGACACCGCGTCGAGCCTGATCATGTCGCCATCGCAGATCTTGGCGATGGCGCCGCCCTCCGCGGCTTCGGGCGTCACATGGATGGCGGCCGGTACCTTGCCCGAGGCGCCCGACATGCGCCCGTCGGTGACGAGCGCCACGCGATGGCCCCGATCCTGCAGCACGCCGAGAGGCGGCATCAGCTTATGGAGCTCCGGCATGCCATTGGCCTTGGGACCCTGGAAACGCACCACGGCGACCACATCGCCCGAAAGCTCACCCGACTTGAACGCCCTCTGCAATTCTTCCTGCGAATGGAAGACACGCGCCGGCGCTTCGATGACATGCCGGTCCTTCGGCACGGCCGAGCACTTGATCACGGCGCGGCCGAGATCGCCGGCGAGCACCGCAATGCCGCCCGTCCGATCGAAGGGATCGGCGCAGCCGCGCAGGATCGCTTCATCGCCGCTCTCTTTCACCGCCTCCGTCCAGGCGAGGCCGTCCGCCGCGAGCCGCGGCTCGACGAGATAGCCCTCGAGCCCGGTTCCCCAGACCGTGCGCACATCCTGGTGCAGGAGGCCGGCGCCCAAAAGCTCGCGGATCAGGAAGCCCATGCCGCCCGCGGCGTGGAAGTGATTCACATCCGCCTTGCCATTGGGATAGATGCGCGTCAGCAACGGCACGAGGGCTGAAAGCTCCGCCATGTCCTCCCAGGTCAGATGGATGCCGGCTGCCGCCGCCATGGCAATCAGATGGATCGTATGGTTGGTCGAGCCGCCGGTGGCGAGAAGGCCCACGACGCCGTTCATCACGCTGCGCTCATCGACGATGCGGCCGATCGGCGTATATTCATTGCCCGTGGCGGTGATCGCCAGCGCGCGTTTGGTGGAAGCGCGCGTGATCGCATCGCGCAAGCCGGTATTGGGATTGACGAAGGTCGTTCCCGGCAGATGCAGGCCCATGATCTCCATGAGCATCTGGTTCGAATTGGCCGTGCCGTAGAAGGTGCAGGTGCCGGGCCCGTGATAGGACTGGGATTCCGCTTCGAGCAGAGCCTCGCGGCCGACCTTGCCTTCGGCATGAAGCTGGCGGATGTGCGACTTCTCGTCATTGGCGAGGCCCGATGTCATCGGTCCCGCCGGGATGAAGACCGATGGCAGATGGCCGAAAGTGAGCGCGCCGATGACGAGGCCGGGCACGATCTTGTCGCAGACGCCGAGATAGACCGCGGCATCGAACATCTGATGCGACAAGGCTACGGCGGTTGATAGCGCTATCACGTCGCGCGAAAATAAGGAGAGCTCCATGCCCGCTTCGCCCTGGGTCACGCCATCGCACATGGCGGGCACGCCGCCCGCGACTTGTGCCGTGGCGCCGGCCTCACGTGCCGCCTCGCGGATGATGTCGGGGAAGCGCTCGAAAGGCTGATGCGCGGAGAGCATGTCATTATAGGCGGTGACGATCGCCAGATTGCCGCAAGCCGCGTCGCGCAGCATCGCCTTGTCGCCCGGGCCGCAGGCGGCGAAGCCATGGGCGAGATTGGCGCAGCCGAGCCGGGCGCGCCGGGGCGCGGTCTCGCGGGCTTTCTCGATGCGGTCGAGATAGCGTTGCCGCGACGGGCGGCTGCGTTCGATAATCTTTTCCGTAAGACCTGCGATCTTTTCGGTGACGGGCATAGCAGCTTCCTGTTAGGAGCTCTCTCCCTCGTTCCCCTTCTCCCGCGCGGCACGCGTGGGAGAAGGTGGCCGAAGGCCGGATGAGGGCTCTTTCGCGCAATACGCTCTGATCTCGACGAATATCGCTTGCTGAGACAAAGAGCCCTCACCCGCCCTTCGGGCACCCTCTCCCATTGCTTCGCAACGGGAGAGGGGAAGCGTGGAAGGCTGCTCACTCACCTTAAGAATTCTCATGCGCGATGGGTCCTCTCAATCAGGGGGACCAATAGAGGATGATGGGCTCGCGCGCGCGCAGGAAGGCGCGGATCGGCATGTCCTTCACCGGTCCCGGCTTCTCCGCCTCGGCAAGCGTCTTCTTCTTGTCCTCGCCTTCGATCAGCAGTGCCACGAAATTGCTGTCGAGCAGGATCGGCAAGGTGAAGGTCAGACGCTTCTCCGGTGCTCCCGGCGCCGTCATCGTCACGATGCGTTTCGTGGTCGTGACATCGAGCGCCTCGGCGAGATTGTCGCCGCCGGGAAAGAACGAGGCGGTGTGGCCGTCGGCTCCCATGCCGAGGACCACCACATCGAAGGGGCCGAGTTGCTCCGGATGACCATGGCCGCCATAAAGCTGCACGAACTTCGCCGATGCCGCCTTCAGCCGCAAGAGATGGTCGCGCACCAGCTTGGCATTGGAGCGCTCGTCCGTCACCGGCACGCAGCGCTCGTCCACCAGAGTGATGGTGACGCGCGACCAGTCGATCTTGATATGGGCAAGCTCATGGAAGAAGAGCTTGGGCGTCGTGCCGCCGGAAACGGCGAGCTGGGCCTGGCCGCGATCGGTGATGGCGGTCGACAGGCTCGCCGCCACATCCGATGCCAATGCGGCCGCAACTTCCTGCCTGGTGGCGAACAGCTTACGTTCAGCAATCAACTCGCATCATCCTCATGCCAAGTGCGACCGTCGCGCTCGATCAACGCTACTGCCGCGGCAGGTCCCCATGTCCCCGCCGTATAGGGCTTGGGCAAATCGGCCGTCGCCGCCCAGGCGTCAAGAATGGGACCGATCCAGTTCCAGGCCGCCTCGACCTCGTCGCGGCGCATGAACAAGGTCTGGTTGCCGCGCACCACATCGAGGATGAGGCGCTCATAGGCATCCGGATTGCGCACCCCGAAAGCCTCGGCGAAACTCATATCGAGCGGCACATGCTGAAGCCGCATACCGCCGGGGCCCGGGTCCTTGATCATCAGCCAGAGTTTTACGCCCTCATCCGGCTGCAGGCGAATGACCAGCCGGTTGGTGTCGATCGGACCGGCCCCATCGTCGAAGACCGAATGCGGTATGGGCTTGAAGGTAACGACGATCTCGGAGACGCGTTCCGGCAGGCGCTTGCCGGTGCGCAAATAGAACGGCACGCTGTTCCAGCGCCAGCTGCCGATTTCGACCTTGAGGGCCACGAAGGTCTCGGTCTTGCTCGAAGGCGAGCCGAGCTCGTCGAGATAGCCGGGCACAGCACCCCCCGCCGAAGCGCCGGCGCGATACTGGCCGCGCACCGTCATATTGGCCCCATTGTGGGCCACGATCGGCTGCAGCGACTTCAGCACCTTCAGCTTCTCGTCGCGCACCGCATCGGCCTCGATCGAGGTCGGCGGCTCCATCGCCACAAGGCAGAGGAGCTGCAGCATATGGTTCTGCACCATGTCGCGCAGCGCGCCCGCCGTATCGTAATAGCCGGCGCGGCTTTCGACGCCCAAGGTCTCGGCCACGGTGATCTGCACATGGTCGATGTGACTGGCGTTCCACAAGGGCTCGAACAGCGCATTGGCGAAACGCAGCGCCATCAGGTTCTGGACCGTCTCCTTGCCCAGATAATGGTCGATGCGATAGATGCGGTTCTCCGGGAACACCTTGCCGACCGCGTCATTGACGGCGCGCGCCGATTCGAGATCGCGGCCGATCGGCTTCTCCACCACCACCCGGCTCTTCGCCGTGACCAGGCCGTTCTTGCCGAGCCTTTCGCAGATCGGTCCGAAGAGATCGGGCGAGGTCGCGAGATAGAAGACCCGGATGCGATCTTCGCCGGGTTTCAGCACCTTGGCCAATCCCTCCCAGCCTTTGTCCTGCGTGGCATCGAGCGGTACATAAGAGAGTCGCTTCAGGAAGGCATCGACCTCGGCGGGTTTGCGCTCCTTCTCGGGGACATATTCCTCGAGCGCCTGCCAGGCGACGGCCTGGTAATCGGCATCGCTCAAGCCACGGCGCGAAACACCGATGATGCGCGCACCTTGCGGGATCTGCCCGGCCTGGTCACGGTGATAGAGGGCGGGCAAGAGCTTGCGCTGGGCGAGATCGCCCGTCGCTCCGAAGACGACGAGATCGAAAACCTCGACAGGGATGATGCGCGTGGTCATTTTTTGTGCAGTGCAATAAAAGGAGCGTTTGTATTAGACTCAGTGGCCGTCGCAGACAACTGCCAAAGCAGCGCACGCTCCCGAAAAGGTTACCAATTGAAGGATTTCCATCAGGCTGATCGTTTCAGATCGACACTGTCTGACGTGATCATGATCTAAGGCTTGACGGAACGGAGTTGAGCTGTTTGACCGGGACCCGATGTCCGATTTGCCCATCACACCCATTTTGCCGAGCCTCGCCAAGGCATTGGCCGGGCATGCAAATGTCGTCCTGGCGGCGGAACCCGGGGCGGGCAAGACGACGCGCGTGCCCTTGGCCCTCCTGGGCGAGCCCTGGCTCGGGCGCGCCAAGATCGTGATGCTGGAGCCGCGCCGGCTCGCAGCGCGCGCCGCCGCCTCGCGCATGGCGCAAAGCCTCGGCGAGCCGGTCGGGCAAACGGTCGGCTACGCGGTCAGGCTCGACCGCAAAGTCTCCGCCGCCACCCGGATCGAAGTGGTGACGGAAGGGATCCTGACGCGGAGGCTGCAGGCCGATCCGGCCTTGAGCGATGTCGGTCTCCTCATCTTCGATGAGTTCCATGAGCGCAGCCTCGATGGCGATCTGGGCCTCGCTCTGGCGCTCGATGCGCAGGCCGGGCTGCGGGACGATCTGAAAATCCTCGTGATGTCGGCGACGCTCGATGAGGCGCGGTTGTCCCGGCACCTCTCCGGTGCGCCCGTGATATCGGCGCCAGGACGCACCTTCCCGGTCGAGACGCGCTATGGCGACCGGCCGGAGCGCGCGATGCTCGCCCGCGACATGGCGCGCGCCATCCGCGGCAGCCTCGCCGAAACCAAGGGCGGCATCCTGGCCTTCCTGCCGGGCGAAGCCGAGATCCGCCGCACCGAAGAGGCCTTGCGCTCATCCGCACTACCCGATGATGTCGCCGTCATGCCGCTCTATGGCGCGATGGCGCTTGCCGATCAGGATGCCGTCATCAGGCCGGCGGGTGAAGGTCGGCGCAAGATCGTGCTTGCCACCACCATCGCCGAAACCAGCCTCACCATCGACGGCATCGACATGGTGATCGATTCCGGCCTCAAGCGATCGCCGCGTTTCGATCCCGCGACCGGCATGACGGAACTGGCGACGGTCAGGGTCTCGCAAGCCTCGGCCGATCAGCGGCGCGGCCGCGCCGGGAGGCTTAGGCCCGGAATCTGCCTCAGGCTGTGGCCCGAGCAGGAGATGCGCGCGCTCAAGGCCCATGACGAGCCCGAGATCCTGATCGCCGACCTCGCGCCGCTGGTCCTCGAGCTCGCCAATTGGGGCGTCACCGACAGGACTGCGCTCAGCTTCCTCGATCCGCCGCCCGAGGCCGCCTTCGCCCAGGCACGTGATCTTCTCATCGAGCTCGACGCGCTCGACGGCAAGGGCGCCATCACGGCGATGGGCAAGCTCATGGCGAAGCTGCCGCTCCATCCGCGCCTCGCCCATATGATCGTGCGGGCGAAGGACCTCGAGGCGGGCGCGCTCGCCGCCGATCTCGCGGCACTGCTCTCCGAGCGCGACCCTCTCGGGCGCGACGCCGGCGCCGACATCGCCGACCGGCTCGCCGCACTGCGCAAGGGAAATACCGGCAAAGCGCTCCGTGAGCGGATCAAATCGTCGGCGCAACAAATCCGCGGCCTTGCCGGCCTCGCCAGGGAAGACGACGGCGATGTCCTGCCCGGCGTGCTCATCGCGCTGGCCTGGCCGGACCGGATCGCCCAGGCGCGCGGCGGGCGCGGCCGGTTCCGCCTTTCGGGCGGCGGCGGCGCCATCCTGCCCGAGCACGATCCCTTGGCGCGCGAGGCCTTCCTCGCCGTGGCGACGACCGACGGCGCTTCCGGCCACCAGCGGATTTTCCTCGCCGCGGCGCTGACGCGCGCGGATATCGACACCCATTTCGCGGCTCATATCGGCGAGACCGACATCGTCAGATGGGACAGCCGGAACGAGCTCGTGGTCGCCAACCGGCAGCGCCGGCTCGGCGCGCTCATCCTCGAGGACCGCGCGCTTAGCCTGCCCGATCCGGAAGCGATCGCTCAGGCCATGACCAAGGGCGTCGCCGAAATGGGCCTCGCCGTCCTGCCCTGGAGCGATGCGGCACAGAATCTCAAAGGGCGCGTGCGCTTCCTGCGGCGGATTTTTCCGGAGGACGGCTGGCCGGATCTTTCCGATGGCGCTCTTCTCGCCACGCTCGATGGCTGGCTCACCCCCTATCTCGCCGGCATGACGCGGCGGGCGCATCTCGACCGGCTCGACATGCTGGCGATCATCTCCCATCTCATCCCGCCCGAGCTGAAGCGCCGCCTCGACAGGCTGGCGCCGCGGCATGTCGCCATTCCCTCGGGCGCCGACATCACCATCGACTATGAGACCGACGGCGACCCGGTGCTCAGCGCCCGCTTGCAGGAAATGTTCGGGCTCAAGGAAACGCCGCGCATCGCCGATGGCCGGGCGGCCCTGCGCATCGAGCTCCTGTCGCCAGCCAGGCGACCCTTGGCGGTGACCCAGGATCTCAAGAGCTTCTGGGTCAATGCCTATCCGCAGGTCAGGTCCGAGATGCGCGGGCGCTATCCCAAGCATCAATGGCCGGAAGATCCGCTGTCGGCGGTGGCGGTCAAGCCGAACAGAGTGCGATAGCCACACTCTTTGCTTCTCCTTACGACAACCTTATGCTGGAAGCCGGAAGGAGGCATGCCATGCAGCTCACGCGCCGCGGCTTCGTTTCCGGCTGCAGCCTCACGGCCATGGCCGCGCTGGCGGCGGGGCCGATTTCTTCCACGCGCCTGATTGCCGAGGCGGCTCAAGCACCGAACCTGCTCGAGATGAGCGGCAAGGCCGAGCTTGTCGTCCTCGGCGAAAATCCCCTGGTGGCGGAGACGCCGGCGCATCTGCTCGACGAGGATGTCACCTCGACGGAAGCGTTTTTCATTCGCAACAATGGCGAGCCGCCCAGGCCGATCGCCGATCCCGACGCCTGGATGCTGACCGTGGACGGCGAAGTGCACAAGCCGCTGGCGCTCCGTCTCGGCGAGATCAAGGCGCGCTTCCGGAAGGTCGATTATGTGCTGCAGCTCGAATGCGGCGGCAACGGCCGCTCGGGCTTTCATCCCAAGGCGCGCGGCAATCAATGGACCGTTGGCGGCGTCGGCTGTGCCCGCTGGGGCGGCGTGCCGTTGGCCGATGTGCTGAACCAGGCAGGACTGAAGCCGCAGGCCTCATACACGGCGCATTATGGCGCGGATCTGCGCACCGACGGCGCGACGGGGCCGGTTTTGTCGCGCGGCGTGCGCCTGGCCAAGGCGATGGAACAACACACGCTGCTTGCCTATGAGATGAACGGCAAGCCGATCCCCAGCATCCATGGCGGGCCGCTGCGGCTGATCGTGCCCGGCTGGCCGGCCTCCGCCTCCCACAAGTGGCTGACGCGAATCTGGGTCCGCGACCGGGAGCATGATGGGCCGGGGATGACCGGCACCAGCTACCGGGTGCCGGTTGTTCCCGGGATACCGGGCGACCCCGATTTCGACACCAAGGGCATGCGCATTCTCGAATCGATGCCGGTGCGCTCGATCATAACCAACCTGCGCGATGGCCAGCGATTTACTGCCGGAACGCGCGAGCTGGCGCTGCGCGGCCATGCCTGGGCCGGCGAGGACACCGTGGCGGCAGTGCATGTCAGCGCCGATTTTGGCCAGACCTGGACCCAAGCCGACGTCATCCCTGCCGTCAACCGCTATGCCTGGCAGCGCTGGACGGCAACGCTCAAAGTACCGACCCACGGCTATTACGAGCTCTGCGCCAGGGCCACCGACGGCAGCGGCAAAAGCCAGCCGCCTCTGGCGGGCTTCTGGAACCCTCAAGGCTATGGCGGCAATGGCTGGCACAGGGTGCCCGTGCTGATCCCAGCGTGAGCGGGCGAAAGGAACATTCGCCAAATTGGACACAACCGTCTAAAAGGGCGGGCCCAAAACCCGGAAACCCTTCGATTTGCGCTTTTCCATGCAGCCCATCGTCTCCATCACCGATGTCTCCAAGACCTATGCGACCGGCTTCCAGGCGCTGAAGAGCGTCTCGCTCGACATCCACAAGGGCGAGATCTTTGCGCTGCTCGGTCCCAATGGCGCCGGCAAGACCACGCTCATCAACATCATCTGCGGCATCGTGCGCGCCTCGACGGGCCATGTCCTCGCCGACGGCCACGACATTATCAGCGACTATCGCCAGGCGCGTTTCAAGATCGGGCTGGTGCCGCAGGAACTGACGACGGATGCTTTCGAAACCGTCTGGGCGACGGTCACCCACAGCCGCGGCCTGTTCGGGCGCGGCCACAATCCCGCTTACGTCGAAAAAGTGATCAGGGACCTGTCGCTGTGGGAGAAGAAGGACTCGAAGATCATGACGCTGTCCGGCGGCATGAAACGGCGGGTGATGATCGCCAAGGCGCTGAGCCACGAGCCGACGATCCTGTTCCTCGACGAGCCTTCCGCCGGGGTCGATGTCGAGCTCAGGCGCGACATGTGGGGTCTCGTGCGATCCCTGCGCGATAGCGGAGTCACCATCATCCTCACCACCCATTACATCGAGGAAGCCGAAGAGATGGCCGACCGGGTCGGCGTCATCAACAAGGGCGAGATCATCCTGGTCGAGGAGAAGAAGGCGCTGATGCGCAAGCTCGGCAAGAAGCAGATCACGCTCGAGCTCGTGAAGCCGCTCGACAAGGTGCCCGAGGGGCTGGCCCATTACCAGCTCGAGCGTTCGGCCGACGGCCATGAGCTCACCTATAGCTACGACACGCAAGGCAGCCGCACCGGCATCACCGCCCTCCTGCACGATCTCAGCGAAGCCGGCATAAGGTTCCGGGACCTCAATACCCAACAGAGCTCGCTCGAAGAAATATTCGTCAACCTGGTGAGGGAGCGGCCATGAATCTCTATGCCATCCGCGCCATCTACAAGTTCGAGATGGCCCGCACTTTCCGCACGCTGCTGCAGAGCGTGGTCTCGCCGGTGGTCTCGACCTCGCTCTATTTCGTGATCTTTGGCGGCGCCATCGGCTCGCGCATCGCCGAGATCGACGGGGTGACCTATGGCGCCTTCATCGTGCCGGGCCTCATCATGCTCTCGCTGCTCACGCAAAGCATCTCGAACGCCTCCTTCGGCATCTATTTCCCGAAATTCATCGGCACGATCTACGAGATCCTGTCGGCGCCGATCTCCTCGCTCGAGATCGTCACCGGTTATGTCGGGGCGGCGGCGACCAAGTCGATCATGCTCGGCCTCATCACGCTGGCGACCGCGGCCCTGTTCGTGCCGCTCCATATCGAGCATCCGGTGTGGATGGTGGCCTTCCTGGTGCTCACCGCGGTGACCTTCAGCCTGTTCGGCTTCATCATCGGCATCTGGGCCAAGAATTTCGAGCAATTGCAGCTCATCCCGCTTCTCATCGTGACGCCACTCGCTTTCCTGGGCGGCAGCTTCTATTCGATCGACATGCTGCCGCCCCTGTGGCGCACCATCTCTCTCGCCAATCCGGTGGTCTATCTGGTGAGCGGCTTCCGCTGGAGCTTCTTCGGCACCGCAGACGTCCGGATCGAGATCAGCCTCGCGATCACGCTTCTGTTCCTCGCGGCCTGCCTCGCCATCGTCACCTGGATCTTCAAGACGGGGTATAGATTGAAGAATTGAATTCGGCCGTTCCAGGGTCATTTGCAGACCCCCCGCCGGCGCCCGCCGGATCGGCACAAGGCACGAGAGCAGGGCGAAACCTCTCAGGGACATGGATTGACCATCAGGGCAGCCAGTGCCAAATATGCCGTTAGGGAAGCCCTCCAGTAATGCGAACCACTGCCATTGGGGTTGGCTCGATCGTTGATTGGGATAGGAGGCTGATCGCGATGCATTCTTCGCGCAGGACGGTGATAGGCCTGGGGGCGGCCCTCTTTACGGCAGCCTGTGCCGGTCTTGCCAGCGCCGCCGAGCGCGGAACAGCTGAAGAAGCAAAGGAAATGGTTGCCAAGGCCGTGGCACTATTCGAGGAAAAGGGTGAGGCCGCGTTTGACGAGATCAACAACGGGGACAAGTTCAGATACAAGGACCTATATGTCTTCGTTCACAGTTTCCGTCGATATCAAGGATGCAGACGGCAAGCCAATTGGCCAGATGTTCCAGGAGCTGGCAACAAGCGAAGGCACGTGGGTGGATTATCGCTGGATGAATCCAACAACGAAAACACCGGAGGAAAAGTCAAGCTGGCTGATCCGCGCCGGCAGCTACATCTTCGGTTGCGGCGTCTACAAATGAGCATGCGTTGACACCTGAAGTCGAGCGCTGCCTCTTCCGGCAGACCAGCTAACAACGGTATTGATCATCAAAGGAGTCTCCTGACATGGCATCGATCACCGAAATCGCGGACAAGTTCTTCGTCGCCTGTGAGACCGGTAAGGGCTGGGAGGGTTGCAATGCCTATTGCACGCCAGATGCGACATTCGCCGCGCAAGCCGAGCCGCTCGCCGACGTAAGGAGCCTGCAGCAGTACTGTGATTGGATGAAGGGTCTGCTCGGCTTCATGCCCGACGGCCACTACGAGCTCGTGTCCTTCGCCACCGACGAGAAGCGGCGCAATGTCTCGGCCTATGCCGTCTTCCATGCCACGCATACCGGCCAAGGCGGACCGGTTCCGCCGACAGGCAAGAAAGTGGCTACGGACTATGTCTATGTCATGCAGTTCGATGGCGACAAGATCAAGCACATGCAGAAAATCTGGCACTCAGGTCTCGCGGTGAAGGCGCTTGGCTGGGCGTAGCCTGGGCGGCATCGGGGTGAGCGACGCAGCGCAGGCGGATCTGAGCCTATATCTCGTGAGCGGCTTCCGCTGGAGCTACTTGGGCACCGATGTCGGATCAGATCGCGGCGACAGACTCCAGATACTCGCGCGCGGCGGCATGGATTTCCGCTTGTTGCGTCGGCGTCAGCGCGGTCCCGATCAAAGCAAGCGCAAATTTCGCCTGCGCAAATGACGTGGCTGTTGGGCGGCCCAGCCTGAAGCTTGCGTTCACCGGCGCGGTCGACACGATATTGCTGGTCAGCAGCAAAGTTGCGCCGTCCTTCATCATGGTCATGCCGCCGGCGCTGCCCGATTTGCGCGAGGCGATGTAAAGTCCCCTCCCGTCGGCATTGGCGACGACACCTGTCGTCGCACCTGTCTGGTTGACTCGCGCGGTCGCAACATTGCTGGCCGTGCGCGGGTTGATCGTCGTGCCTCTGGTGCCGTCGAAAAATCCCGCGATCGAGTTGGTGAACTGCGCATCGCGCAGATTGAAGATGCCGAGCGCGCCTGAGTTTTGCTGGAACAGGCCGCCTGAGGTCGAGGGATTGAATCCGGTATCGAGCTCATCGTCGATGCCGTCAGTCTCGTAGCCCTGAAACGCGGTGAAGACCGGCGCCCCTGCAACGGTGAGATTGAACGCATCGGCCTTCCAATTTCTCTGCGCCCCTTGCGCGTCATGACCCGCAATGCCGTAGATGGCATCGAGACTGCCCCAGGCATTCGCGCCGGCCTTGAGCGCCTTGATGAAGATATCGATCCGTTTCTTGTGCGTGTAGGTCGGCTGGGCCAAGAAACGGGCAAACAGGGCGGTCGAGGCGGCGTCATACTGGAACAGGTTTATCTTGTTCGTCGCAACGACCGCCGCACATTCAATATCGACCGGAGTGGTCGGGTGCTTGCCATCACCATCATTCGGGGCCGCCTTGACGACGTGGCCCGTGGCGTAAGCTCCAATCGGGAGGGTCAGCGTGACCGAATATGGTCCAGAACCGCTCACGCCGATCACCGTCGATTTCTGGTGCCCGGCGGTACCGTCGCCAAACACCAGAAGTTCGCCCTTTACCGGCGCGGCATGCATCACGACCGGACCCGTGCCGCCGGCAAAATCGCTCGTCAGGGCGGCTGAAAAGCTTCGCAGCTTCCACTTGTCGGTTTCCACCGCGTCATGAACGACAGCGCCGATGTCGAACGTCATGACGGCGGGCGCCGGGCTCGACAACAGCCCGGTGTTGAGGGCGAGGCGCGCGTCACTGGCGACTATCTGATCCGCCAGTGTCGTGAAGGGCCTGTTGTTCGAGAACGCTGCCTTCGGCAGGCACGTCCGGTAGGCGCATGGTATGCCATAGCGATCATTCAGAAAGTCCAGCATCTCGTCCATTCTGGCACGCCACGCGGAGGCGTCGACATTGGCGTCATTCTCATCACCGAATACGGCAAGATCGAAAGGCGTGTTGGCCAGGCCCTGGATGACCTCGTCACGCCTGAGGAATGCGCCTGGTACAAGCGAGCATTGCCCGCTGCAGCGCGTGCCCGGGACGGCGAAATTCATATAGGGCAGGCGCGGCCCGGTGACATTCTCATCAAAGCCGCGCTGCCAGAAACCGACATTGGCGCGGGCGTCGGCCAAGGAAACCGTCTCATCCTCGCTGAAGTCGATACTGTTGATCAGGACGAGCGGCACGAGCCTGCCATCGTTGCCGCGCGCCACGGCACAAGCAGGCCCGTAATAGCGCCCGCTTGCCGTGTTTGTGATCGCACCGCCCGACAGCAGACCCAAATTCGGCGTCGCGGACCATTGCGCAGCCTCGTTCATGCTCGACATGCGCGAATAGCCGATCGGTCTCACATCACCGATGTTTGCCTGATGAATCGTGCGCGCCCATCCGCGCTGTGCACCCGGCGAAGTGAAGGTCGGGATACTCCCCCACTTGCCGGCCGTATTGGCCGCGAGCGTGCAGCTTTGGGATCCCTCGAACAGCGTCGGATGGAATATGCCTGCAAATTCAAAGGAGCCATAGACGGTCGCAGCATTGGCGATATCCCGTTCCGGGCTGTTGGTTGTATCGGTCTCATCAATCCAGAAATTGGGATAAAAGGCCCAGAAGTCGTATGTCGCATATTCCGGCACCGCGAAGGTAATGCGCGATGTCATGCACTCGCGGCCGGCGATCAGCGGCGCGCTTTTCGAAATCATCATATGCAGCCGCGTGGCTGCACCGAACAGCATTTCCTCGCGCGCGAGGGGCATGACCTCTCCACCGCCGGCGCCCACCGGTCCCCGTCGACGGAGCGTAACACCCTGCCCAGCGCCAGCCAATTCCACATTGGTGGGATGCTGTCTGCCCGGAAGCCGGGATAGTTCCTCATGGGCAGCGCAAGCTGAGGATGAGGGGTGGGGCCGAACTCATCACGCTACTGCTTCACTTGTGCGAAATTGGCGTGCGCCACCACGAGCCAGGCTCCCTCGCTGCGGCGGAAGACCGTGAGCCGCGGCGCACGTGCCTCCACCGTCTTGCCGTCAATCGTCGCGTCGAACGTCAGCGCGTAGCGCGTCACCAGAAGGTCGCCGTAGCCGGTCGCGACCATATTCTCTGTGGCTGGCAGGCCTGCGATCTTCGGCAAGTCGCTTTCGAGATATTCGGCGGCCCCGTAGGCCGAACCGTCGGCGCGGACGATCTGGAACTCCGGTGCCAGCACCCGGCGGACACGCTCCTTCTCGCCGCTCGCGACCGCGCCTACCCACGAATCGATCGCCTTCTTCGCCTCGGCCTGTGGGTCGACCACGCTCCCGGATCCGAGATTGGCGAAGGCCTGCAGCTTCCAGCCTCCCGCGGCCCGCGTGAAGACCGCAAGGCGCGGCAAGCGCGTGACTTCGCGCTGGATGCCTTCGATTTTGCCCCGAACGCTCGCGAAGAACGTCACCATGAGGGCATCGCCCGTACGGGTCGCCTTGAAGCCGTCGAACTCATAGGTCTGCAGCGATGCCGGGTTCACGACATAGCCCGACCTGTCATAGCGCATGCCGTCGGTGCGGATGAGCTGGAATCCCTCGCCCAGGATCTCAGCCAACGGCGCCTTGCCGGCGGTCGCGGCATAGAAGTGTTCCACTTGCGCGCGGGCCAGCGAATCCAGATCCTCCGCTGCATCAGCAGTGAGAGCAATGCCGCGGAGCTGCCACCCGGCCAAGACGCCGATGATCAGCGTCGCGGACATCAGCAGCAGACGCCCCGACCTCACCGGGGCAAGATAAAGCTTCCGCATCAGGGTCTCCTTCCCAAGCCGGTCGTTCCAGCCGATTGCATGCTCCAAAGCTCAAGACTGGACCCGTGAAGGTCTTCGAGGCAATCCATTTCGGCATGGAGCCGTTCCGCTCGCACCTACTCCCTTGCCTCGCTAAGCATCAAGCCTAAGACGTCGGCTTCTGGCCCCAAGGCTACATCCCAGCTACAAATTGTGATGCCCGGGTTTGAGGGGAAAGCTGCCGTACAGCCGACATGGCATGAAGCCCGCATCTGACCAGATGTCGGCCCAGATCAGCGGGCCGATCCAAACCATGCACCGGAGCGTGTCTTCTATGCGCGGATTGCGGTGGCCCGTGGCAATGCTATCGTATGGCCTTGCCCGGCACAGAGAGGTGCCAGAGGCTATGAGGGGATCACGGGCAGGTGGTCGAACATGCCGTAGAACGCCGTCTGGCGGCGATCCTAGCCGCCGATATGGTCGGCTACAGCCGACTTATGGGCAAGGATGAGGCCGGGACCCTCGCTGCACTGAAGGCTGTCCGGGCCGAAGTCATCGACCCAAAGGTCGCAGAGCACAACGGTCGCGTGTTCAAGGCAACCGGCGACGGTGTTCTGGCAGAGTTCCCGAGTGTCGTGAATGCGGTGGCGTGCGCGGTCGCCATCCAGCAGCAGATGGTTAGTCGGAGTACCGGCGGGCAACCCGAACAGCAAATTGATCTCCGGATCGGGATAAACATTGGCGATGTCATCGTCGACGGCGACGATGTCTTTGGCGATGGCGTAAATGTGGCGGCGAGGCTTGAAGGTATCGCGTCTCCAGGCGAGGTCGTTGTTTCCAGCGCCGTACGCGATCACATAGGCAATCGACTCGATTTGCTATTTGACGACCTAGGAGACCAACAGCTCAAGAATATTTCGATGCCAGTCCGATCCTATCGTGTCCGTCTTGGCAATAATGAAAAGAGTCAACGGTTAGATTCTGTGCCTTCGACCAAGACCTCGATTGCCGTCCTCCCCTTCACAAATATGAGTAGCGACCATGAACAGGAGTATTTCGTCGACGGCCTGTCGGAAGATCTGATCACGAGTCTTTCCAAAATCCCGGAGTTGTTCGTTATCGCGAGGCATTCGACATTTGCATACAAGGGCAAGTCGATTGATCTACGACAGGTGGCAAGAGAACTAGGCGCCGATCATATAATTGAAGGGAGCGTGCGCCGAGCCGGGAGGCGTGTCCGTGTGACCGCCCAGCTCATTGAGGCCAAGAGTGGAGGGCATTTGTGGGCCGATAGATTCGACCGCGATCTCGAAGACATATTCGCTGTTCAGGACGAAGTCGTAGCAAACATTGTCAGCTCACTATCTATGGCGTTGCCCGCGTCACGTACCCGGCGGGAACGGCACGTGCCGAGCATCGAAGCATATGACCTCTTCGTTAGAGGGCGAGCACTTTCCGTAGATACCATTGAAAAAACTACTCTCGCTTATCCGCTACTCGAAAGAGTGATCGAGCTTGATCCTGACTTCTCCGATGCCCATGCCTGGCTGGCCATGAACCTTATATTTCAGTTCATTGATAGCGGGAAAGGTGAGATGGAGAAGATCCTATCAGCCGCGAAACGCGCGGTCTCCCTTGACCCTGAAAATGCCTTGGGTCATTTTGCTCTAGGCTACGCCATTGCCTATTCAGGCGATCTTCGCGAAGGCAGGGTAGAGTTTGAACTTGCCCTACGCTTCAACCCCAATCACGCCGATGCATGGTTGTATCTCGCTGACCTGGAGGTATTGGATGGACGTCCAGAGGCGGCAGTCAGCACAGTTGAAAGAGCACTACGCCTGAACCCTTATCCACATGCGACTTATTATTGGCTATGGGGCTTCGCACTCTATGCGGCTCGGCGATACGAAGAGGCTGCCAGACATCTTGAACATCCGTCTTGTCGCGGGACCGGTTCACAACGCATTCGGGCGGCAGCACTGGCGCAGCTTGGGCAGCTGAATCAAGCTCATGACGTGAGCCGGCAGTTTATGACAAACTATCCAAAATTCACGACCAGTGGCTGGGCAAAGACTCAACCGTTTCGCGATCCTCGCGACCTGCAGCATTTTGTCGACGGCTATATCAAAGCAGGATTGCCCGCATGACCACCAACCGCCGCCTCGCCGCGATTATGGTCGTCGACGTAGTCGGCTATTCTTGAAGCTGGCACAAGGCGTTCAAAAACACGAGCGATCTGCCGAGACACCGTAGGGTCCGCGAATCCCGCTCCTGTATTTTACAGGGAAGATACAGGGTATTCTCTCGAAATGAGGGCTTTCCACGGGCGGAAATTTTGAGATTTTCTTTTAAAATCATTCACCTATGAAGAAAACTATTGCTCCCCTCGAACAGGGAAATTCGAGCGTCGCGCAACAGGGATCGGGTGCTTCAGCAGACACGCAAGATTGATCTAAATTAGTGGATTCATTGATTAATCGTCGAGTCTTGTTCTTTTCTCGAAGCGGATCTTTCGCATGGTCCGCCGGCGCGGTGAGGCTTTCGCGCCGGGCTCACTGCCTCCCAGGCGTGCGAGCCGACATGCGCTCTCCCGCTCGATCAGCGCCTTGAGGGCTTCATGGACCAGCACTGATTCTTCCTCGAGGCCCGTTCAAGCTTTGGCCTTGGCAAGGAGCTCGCCGTCGAGCGTTAAGGTTATCGTGGTCCGCACAGTCATGCTCGAAAACTATGTTCCCCATGGCTGGTTGGCCAGGCAGCATTTCTTCGCCTTCTTGCCGCTGCCGCAAGGGCATGGATCATTGCGTCCGACATCGCGCATCGGGTTGATGAACGGCGCACTTGAAACCCAGTCCGTATCCCGAAGGTGTGGGCGGCTCGGCAACTCGGCGAGCCTGTCGATGGTTCTCGTCCAGGCCAGAGCCTCAACGGCATTGTCAAGATAGCCAAGACCGAAGCCTTCAAAACGCTCGCTGTCGCTCGGATCCTTCTCGGCCTCCGCGAGATCTTTCTCGAAATGCTCGCGCCCGAGAACACTCGTGTCTATCCGGCCTTCCTCCCATGCGCGGTGAAAAAGCGGCGCCAGGTCGCGCAGGCCAAGCAAGGCGATGGCTTCGAGCCATCCGACCCAGGCATATTCATTGTCTTCCGCCAGCCTCTCGTCGTAGAACCGCTGCAGAAAGCTCCGCATGCGGTCACGACCTATGCGGCCTTCCCATGTCAGAAAGGTCGCGGCGCCGAACAGTGCCGAACGCACAAAGGACTCGACAGAACGCTCGGCGATCACTGCGAAAAGACTGTCGGCGTCGCCATCGTACATGCCTGTGGCGATCTGCGCGAGCGACTGGGTGATAGCAGCACCCAGCAAGTGATCGAGCTCGTCGGCGGGCCGGCGCAGCAGGCGGAGCAAGATCGGCCAAGCCTCAGTGTCGCGTGCCTCGCCCAGTATATAGACGCCGCGAAAGACCAGCATCTCCTCGCCTTCGGTCAAGGCTTCGCCCTCGGCCGCCTTGGCGAGAATCGTGCGCAACACGGGACCAGATTCCTCAATCCGGGCAACGCACATGTCGATCGCGAAATCCGGCAAGTCCTTGTCGCTCGCGAGTGCGCGCAGATGCTCTTCGATCGGACCGTTATCCGCAGGTCCCCCGTCCGAACCAGACATTGCAAGTTCCTCTTTCTTCATCGGATCTCCTCGCGACAAGGCGCATCGATCATAGCGCAAAAGAACGGGCGCCGGCACCTCGGGCGCGCGCCGATATGCGGATTTTCAACGGATTTAACAGCCGACGAGCCGATGCTTGGACGTCAGAGCCACGACTTTCCATGCGCGAGCGGGGCGATCCCCAGATGCGTGGCGATCGTCTGGCCGATATCGGCGAAGCTGGCGCGCCGGCCGAAGCTTCCAGGTGCGGCGCCCGGTGAAAAGCTGAGAATCGGCACACACTCGCGGGTGTGGTCGCTGCCGCGCCAGGTCGGATCGCAGCCGTGATCGGCGGTGATGATCAGGAGATCGCCCGGCTTCAGGCGCTCGAGCGCCTGCGGCAATTGCTCGTCGAATGCCTCGAGCGCCGCGCCATAGCCCCTGGGATCGCGGCGATGGCCATAGAGCATGTCGAAATCGACGAAATTGGTGAGGAGCAGGCCGCCGTCCTCGAGATCGGCCATCAGGCTGAACGTCGCTTCGAAGAGCGCGTCATTGCCGACTGCCTTGATCTCACGCCCGGTGCCCGAATGCGCATAGATGTCGCCGATCTTGCCGATGGAGACGACGTCGCGCCCGGCTTGGGTGAGCCGGTCGAGCAAGGTCGGGGACGGCGGCGGAATCGAATAGTCCTTGCGGTTGCCGGTGCGGGTGAAATCGCGCGCATCGGCGCCGACGAAGGGCCTGGCGATGACGCGGCCGATATTGAGATCATAGGAGAGCTCGCGCGCCGCCGCGCAGACCTCATAGAGCCGATCGAGGCCAAAGGTTTCCTCATGAGCGGCGATCTGGATCACCGAATCGGCCGAGGTGTAGATGATCGGCTTTCCCGTCTCCATATGCTCCTCGCCGAATTCGGCGATGACATCGGTGCCCGAAGCGTGCTTGTTGCCGAGAAGGCCCGGCAACTCGGCCTGCGCGACGATCGCATCGGTGAGTGCCCGCGGGAAGCATGGAACGGTCTTGGGGAAATAGCCCCAGTCGAAAGTGACCGGCACGCCCGCGATCTCCCAATGGCCCGACGGCGTGTCCTTGCCATTCGACACTTCGACGCCATAGCCCCATTTGCCGCGCAAGGGGACATCGCCGTCAAAGCCTTTGGGCAAATGTCCGCTTGCCGCCTTGGCGGCATGTCCCAATCCAAGAGCGGCGAGATTGGGCAAGAACGGATGCGCCTGCGCCGCCACATGTCCGAGCGTGTTGGCGCCCTTGTCGCCGAAGCGGTCGGCGTCGGGCGCGCCGCCAATGCCGACCGAATCGAGAATGAACAGGAAAGCGCGGCTCATCTTGTCTCAGGTCCAATGCGGTCGAGCACCGGGGAAGCGGGCGCCGGTGCGTCGCCCAAACGATAGGCCTTGCGCAGCGCGAAGGCGGCGCGTTCGAATTGCGTCTCATCGCGGGCATGGACGACGGCAAGCGGGCGGTCGCGCCCGACATGCGCCGATCGGCCGGCCAGGCCGGTCAGGCCGACGGCCGGATCGATCTTGTCGTCCGCCACGCGCCGTCCGCCGCCGAGCTCGATCACGGCAATGCCAAGCGCCCGCGTGTCGATATGAGCGACATGGCCGTCATGCGCCGCCATCACCGGTCGGATGATCGGCGCCTTGGGCAAGAGGCTCTCATAATTCTCCAGGAGGTCCTTGGGCCCGCCAAGAGCCGAGGCCATGGCCTGGAACCGCTCGGCGGCCGTCCCTGAGCTCAGCGACCGCTCGAGCTTGCCCGTGCCTTCGGCCACGGTCCCGGCAAGGCCGGCCAGCACCAGAAGCTCGGCGCCCAGCGCCAGCGTGACCTGGTGCAGCCGCTGGTCGCGCTTTTCGCCGGTCAGATAATCGAGCGCATTGGCGATCTCGACGGCATTGCCGGCAGCGCTCGCCAGGGGCTCGTTCATGTCGGTGATCAGCGCCGACGTCCTGAGGCCTGAGCCATTGGCGACCGCGACCAGGCTTTCGGTCAATTCAAGCGCCTCTTCCGGCGTCGCCATGAAGGCGCCAGTGCCGGCCTTCACATCGAGCACCAGCCCGCCGAGACCCGCCGCGAGTTTCTTCGCCAGGATGGACGCGGTGATGAGCGGCACCGATTCGACCGTGCCGGTCACGTCGCGAATGGCATAGAGCCGCTTGTCTGCGGGCGCCAGATCGTCGGTCTGGCCGATGATGGCGCAGCCCTCTTCCTTCACCACCTTGCGGAAGCGATCGATATCGGGCTGCGACACATAGCCTGGAATGGAATCGAGCTTGTCGAGCGTGCCGCCGGTATGGCCGAGGCCGCGTCCAGAGATCATCGGCACTGCGGCACCCGCGGCGGCGAGCATCGGCGCCAGCATCAGCGAGACATTGTCGCCGACACCGCCGGTCGAGTGCTTGTCGACGACCGGGCGATCGACATCCTTCCAGGAAAGCACGGTGCCCGAATCGCGCATCGCGCGGGTCAAGGCCACGGCCTCGGCGCGCGACATGCCGCGCAGGAACACCGCCATGGCGAAAGCCGCCGCCTGGCCCTCCGAGACGCTGCCCTGGGTGAGGCCGGCGATGAAATCGCCAATGTCGCCATGGGACAGCTCCTTGCCGTCGCGCTTCTGGCGGATGAATTCCTGGGCCAGCATCACGTGCCGCTCCAGCGAAACGGCCCCTTACCCTCGCCCCTCGAAGAGGGGAGAGGACCTCCCACCAACAAGTCAAGGTCTTGCGGGGCGGTAACCCCGCGAGAAGAGAGGACGAGAAGGTTCCGTGATTGTCGATTGTAGCGCCGTGCTCGCACTGTCCAGGACGCTTCGCGCCAGCTTCGCCGGTGCCGCCTTTGGCGGCAT
>QORU01000028.1 GCA_003574785.1 Taklimakanibacter deserti
GCTCACAAGCTTCTCGTCCGCCTCAATGCCAAAGCACGCGATGCGCGAGCGCAATATGCAAATGCAACTTGACACCCCAGATAGTCGCTCCCCGCGCTTCGCGCGGCGGAGGGAGATTTCAGTGTTCGCGCATTCATCGATGACTTAGGCTCCGTTCTTCTTCTTATGATTGAGTTTCGCGATCTCGGCCTCGAGATCGACCAGCTCTTTGCCGCCCGCCATCAGGTTCAGGAGCTGGTCGCGGCTGATGTCCGCTCTCGCATAGGTGCCGGCACTCTTGCCGCGCTTCAAAATGGTGAAGCGGTCGCCCACCACATAGGCATGATGCACATTATGCGAGATGAAGATCACCCCGATGCCGCGCGCTTTGGACTGGACGATGAGCTTCAGCACGATGGAGGCCTGGTGCACGCCCAGAGCCGAGGTCGGCTCGTCGAGGATCAGCACCTTGGCGCCGAAATGGATGGCGCGCGCAATGGCGAGGCACTGGCGCTCGCCGCCCGACAGCGTGCCGACCGGCTGCTCGGCATCGCGGAGCTCGATGCCCATGTCGCGCAATTCGCGATAGGCGGTCTTGTTGGCGTAGTCGACATCGAGCTGCGTGAAGGGCCCGACGCGCCTCACCGGCTCGCGTCCCAAGAAGAAGTTGCGCGCCACGCTCATCAAGGGCACCAGCGCCAGATCCTGATAGACGGTGGCGATGCCCTTATCGAGCGTCTCGCGCGGCGAGCCGAAGCTTGCAGGCACACCCCCGACGCTGATCGTGCCTTCATCGGGGCGGTGCACGCCCGACAGGATCTTGATCAAGGTCGATTTGCCGGCGCCATTGTCGCCCAGGAGGCAATGCACTTCGCCCGCTTCCAGATCGAAGGACACGTCCTTCAGCGCGATGACGGTGCCGAAATATTTGCTCACCCTTTCGAGCGCGATCAGGGGCGCCGTCATCAGCGGCTCCGCATGGCGCGGTTGCGCACATAGGAATTGAACAGCACCGCCGTCACCATCATGGCGCCCATGAACAGCTTGAACCAGTCGGTATCGATGCCGGTATAGAAGATGCCCATTTGCACGACGCCGAAGATGAGCGCGCCGAACATGGCGCCGATGGCCGAGCCATAGCCGCCGGTCAAGAGCGTGCCGCCGATCACCACCGCGATGATGGCCTCGAATTCCTTGAGATTGCCGCGCAGCGTGTCGGCCGAGCCCGTCACCAGCACCTGGATCGCGGCGAAGAGGCAGGCGGCGAGTGCCGTAAAGACGAAGAGCGTGATCTTGGTGCGCGCCACCGGAACGCCCAGATTGCGGGCCGCATTCTGATCGCCGCCCGAGGCGAAGATCCAGTTGCCGAAGCGGGTGCGGGTGAGGAGCCAGGTGCAGACGAGCGTGAGCGCGATCCACCAGATGATCGACATGGGGATGCCGGAGATCATCGGCAGGCCGTCGGCGCGCTTGCCGATGATGCCGAGTTCGGCGAGCCAGGCTATGGGCGTCTGGAAGATTTGCCCCGAGAACAGCGGCGTGATCCAGGCATCCTTGGAATATTCATGGATGCCCGAAGCCTGGGTGCGGCCGGTGACGCCGCGCATGATGCCGAGCGTCAGGCCCCTCAGCATGAACAGGCTGCCCAGCGTCACGATGAAGGAGGGCAATCCGGTCTTCACCACGATGAGGCCGTTCAGATAGCCGAAGAAGCCGCAGACGATGAAGCTGAGCAACAGCGAGAGCTCGATCGGCCAGCCCCACACCACCGTCGGTATGGCGATGACGATGCCGGCAAAGCCGATCATCGAGCCGACCGAGAGATCGAACTCGCCGGCGATCATGAGCAGCGCCACCGGTGCCGCGAGGATGCCGAGCTGGGCCGAGACTTCGAGGAAATTGACGATGCCCTTGGCGCTGAAGAGGCCCGAGCCGCCGGCGGTCACGGCGAAGAAGACGAGGACGAGCAGCGTTCCCGCCATCGCGCCGAGCTCCGGCCGGGCGAGCAGCCGGCTCAGGCTCGATACGGAGCGGACCCTTTCGTCGCTGGTCTGGGTGGTCATGGCTCTTGATTCCGTTTGTCCGGGTCGTGCATCATTTTCCCCTTCTCCCGCTTGCGGGAGAAGGTGGCCGAAGGCCGGATGAGGGTGTTGGGACGATGATAACGCGCATCGTTGAGCCAAAGCGTCTGAGGCAGGCTCGCCGTCTGCGCCGTGAACAGACGCCGGCTGAGATCCGGTTGTGGTCCGGACTGCGCGGCCGGCGCTTGTCCAACTATAAGTTTGTACGCCAGCATCCCATCGGGCCCTTCACTGTCGATTTTATCTGTCGCGAAGCAGCGCTCATTATCGAGGTCGATGGGGCGACCCATTCCAACGACTACGACATCGCCTATGATCAGCGCCGCACTCACTATCTCGAATTGCACGGGTATAGAGTCCTTCGCATTTTGAACGATGACATCTATCACCGCCTTGATGATGTGATGGACATGATCCTCCTGGCGCTCACGGATAAGCTGCCGCAAGACTGACCAACACCCTCATCCGCCCTTCGGGCACCTTCTCCCGCAAGCGGGAGAAGGGAACCCCGATGGGCAGTGGCGTTTCTTACCTCTTCCCCTGCTTCGCCAGGTCGATCACCGAAGCCGCGGTCTCCTTGGTCACGAAGCCCGGGCCCGTCGGATAATCGGCGATCGGGGCGATCTTGTATTTCTTCCACAGGTCGAACATCACCACCGGGATGTAGCCCATGGCATATTGCTGCGCGTCGATGCCCCATTCCATCTTGCCGTCGGCCGTCGCCTTGAGGATCGTCGGCGACAGATCGAAGGTGCCGATCTTCACCTTGCCGGTGAGGCCCAGCTCGTCGAGCGCCATGAGGCCGGGCTCGGCGCCGCCGATGCCGACGGTCAGGATGAACTCGGTGCCCGGATTGGCATTGAGGAAGCCGATGAGGCGGTTCTTCATCTCGGTCGGGTCCATCACGCCGTTGAGCACCGGCACTTCGACGCCCAAGCCCTTGGCGAAGCCGGCGCAGCGGTCATCGAGGCTGACATTGCCGACCTCGTGATTGGCGCAGACCGCCTTCTTGACGCCGAGCTTGGCGACGCGCTCGCCCGCCAGCACGCCCGCTTCATATTCGCTCTGGCCGAGATAGAGCAGCCCGCCCAGCTCCTTCGTCAGCTTGCCGCCGCCCGAATCGATCACGATCACCGGGATGCCGGAAGCGACCGCGTTCTTGACCGGCCCGCTCAAGGCGGCGGGATCGGCGATCGACACCACGAGACCGTCGGGCTTCGAGGCCGCGGCCGCGTCGATCATCTGCGCCATCTTGGCCATGTCGAAGGTCTCGGGCGCCAGATACTCGGCCTTTACCCCTAAGGTCTTCGCCGCATCGTCCATGCCGTTCTTCACCACCGACCAATAGGGATCGCCCGACTGGCCATGGGTGACGAAGACGACGCGGGTCTCGTCCGCCGCGGCGACACTGGCCGCGGCCGACATCAGCGTGAGCGCGGCCATGAGGCCGAGCACGGGTTTCAGCACTTTCCTAAGCATGGTTCCTCCTTCTCTCTTTATGTAACCCCCTATGCATACCCTCATGCTGAGGTGCGAGCGTAGCGAGCCTCGAAGCATGATCCAGGTACAAAGGTCCTGCCGCTTGCCACCCTTCGAGGCCCGGCTTCGCCGGGCACCTCAGGGTGAGGGTAGTATTGGTCCTCACTCCATCACCTTAAAACCCACCTCCTTCGCCAGACGCGACAGGTTCTTGAAGCCCATCGTCGCGTAAGTCAGCGGATGCGCCTTCTTCGGGTCCTGCTCGGCCTCGACCACCAGCCAGCCTGAATAGTCGTTCTCGGCCAGCACTTTCAGGATGGCGCGATAATCGATGCAGCCGTCGCCCGGCACGGTGAAGATGCCCGCCATCACCGCGCCCATGAAGCTCATATCCTCGGCCCTAGCCTTCTCCAGCACGGCCTTGCGCGCATCCTTGCAATGGACATGGACGACGCGCTTCACATGTTTCCTGATGAGCGCCAGGGGATCGCCGCCCGAGAAGATCGAATGGCCGGTGTCATAGAGAAGGCCGACCGCATGGCCGGTATGGCGCATCAGGAGGCCCACTTCCTCATCCGTCTCGACGATCGTGCCCATGTGATGATGGAAGGCCATGCTGACGCCAAAATCTTCCATGCGCTCGGCAAGGTCGGTGAGCTTCTTTCCATAGGCCGGCCATTCCTCGGCGCTCAATGACGGCCGTTGCGAGATCGGCCCCCAGATGGCGCCATGGCGGCCCAGCGATGTGTCGGCATAGACGACGTGGCTCGCCCCCATCTCTTTCAGCAAAGCGAGATGCGGGCCGATCGCCTCCATCTCGTCCTCGACGTCCTTCTCGGCGCAGCGCCCGTCATACCAGCCCGAGATGACGGCGAGCCCATAGCGCGCCATGATGGGCTTCAGCACTTGCGCGTCACGCGGAAACTTGCCGCCGAGCTCGCTCCCGGCATAGCCCGCCTGCTTCGTCTCCGAAAGGCAGGTCTCGAGCGGCGTGTCGCCGCCCAATTCCGGCACATCGTCATTCGTCCAGGTGATGGGATTGATGCCGATGCGGACGTTCACGGGGATGCTCCGCTGCGCATACCCTCGCCCCTCTTTCCTGCTTTCCCCTTCTCCCGCGCGCAGCGTGGGAGAAGGTGGCCAAAGGCCGGATGAGGGCTCTTTCGCTCAACGTATTCCGACGTCGACGAGTATTCCTTGCTGAAGCAAAGAGCCCTCACCCGCCCTTCGGGCACCCTCTCCCATTGCTTTGCAACGGGAGAGGGGGAAGAGTTGGGATGTGGCTCACGTCGTCTCATAGGCTTTCCTCGATACTTCGCGGGGCGAGGGCCTAGACCGCCACCGCGCCAGCCCGCACAGCAGATCCATATCCTGCGCCGCTTCCTCGGCGCTGTTGCGCCGCGCTTTCCCTTGCGCGACCGCGTCGGCGAAACCTTTCAGTTCCTCAATGAAGGCCTCGGCATAGCCGACGCGGATATCCTCGACATGCAGGCGATGCTTGCTGCCACGCTTGACGGTGAGCCTGGTGGTGTGGTGGTTGAGCCACGGCGAGGGGAATTCGAGCTCGATCGCCGCATCGTCGAAATAGAGCGTGATGCGCTCGCGATAATCGGGGAGATGCGGCACGGTCAGATGCGTCATGGTCAGGAGCGCCTGGCCGTCGAGCAATCTCACACTGCCATGGCCGCCATCGCCGCCGGCATAGAGGCAGGCGCCGACGATCTCACCCTCGGCGACGCCCAGCCGGTCGAGCATCCCATGCACGGCATTGACGTCATGCACCAACGCCGATGCATAAGCGGTGCAGAAGCCGCGGAAGGTCGTTTGATCGGCCCCCGGCCCGATGGCGCGCATGACTTGCGCCTTCTGCTTTTCTGCCACCTCGGCGATCAGCGTCTTCGGCACATCCTCGGCCTTGCGCCAGTCGTGATGGCGGATGAAGGGCCAGGCGTCGGGATCGTTCACCTCGACCGAGACATGGCGCAAGGTCGAAGGTGTCTTGGGCAAAAGGTCGAGCGCTGCCTCATAGGCGGGATCGAAGCGCTTCATATAGCCGACCTGCAGCACGCGCTCCACCTTGTCGCGGGCGGCGATCAGCTCCTTGATGTCATGGCTTGAGTAGCAGAGCGGCTTTTCGCAGAAGACATGCAGGCCGCGCTCTAAGGCCTTGAGCACATGCTCCTTGTGCAACGCGTCGGGCGAGGCGATGACCACGGCATCGAGCGGCTGATGCAGCAACTGCTCGACGCTCTCGAAGGTGGCGATGCTGTAGCGCTCGGCGATGAAGGCGCGGGCCGTCTTCGAAGGATCGCACACGCCTCTGACCTCGAATCGGTCCTTGAGGCGGAGGAGATTGGGCACATGCTCGATCTGGGCGATATGCCCAGCGCCGATCACGCCGATCCTGATGCGTCCCATCCCTGAGTTCCCGGCTTCTTATCCCTCCCCCTTTGCGGGGAGGGTCGGCCCGAAGGGCCGGGGTGGGGATCAGAGTGGGCCAAAGACCCCCATCCGGCTCGCTATGCTCGCCATCTTCCCAAAGGGGGAAGGATGACGACGGCGTAAACTAGCGCTAAAGTGGTTCCCTGTAGAGAACCAGGCAGATGAGATTTTGAGGAACCACCTATGGCCGTCGGCTTCCGCCTCGAGACCCTGCCGCTCGACCGCGCTTCCGGCATCAATCTCGACCGGCAGATCTATCTCGGCCTTCGCGACCTGATCGAGCGGCGCATGCTGACCTCAGGCAGCGCTTTGCCCTCGACCCGCATGCTGGCGCGCGACCTGGGGCTCGGCCGCAATACGGTGATCGCGGCCTATGAGCAACTGGCGCTCGAAGGCTTCGTCGCCATCGCGCGGGGCTCGGCGCCGGTGGTGAAGGGCCTGCCGGCCGCGCCGCCCTCGCGCGGCCCTGAGAGTCCCAAGGGCGGCAGCGCCTTGTCGGAGCGCGGGCGGGTGATGAGCGCGCTGCCTTTTCATCACGGCGTGCCGGGCATCACCGCCTTTCACCCGGGGCTCCCCGATGCCGACAATTTCCCGTTCAACACCTGGTCGAAGCTCGTGGCGCGGCGCACCAGGCTGGCGCGCGCCGATCTCTTCGGCTCCTATTACATCATGGGCTATCCGCCTTTGTGCGAGGCGATCGCGCGCTATCTCACCGCGTCGCGCGGCGTCGCCTGCGCGCCTGAGCAGATCATCATCACCACCGGCGCCGGTGCCGCCTTCGATCTCCTGGCGCGGCTCCTCACCGATCCGGGGGAGCCCGTATGGATGGAAGAGCCCGGCTATTACGGCGCCGGCGCCGCCTTCCTGTCGGCCGGCGCCAGGCTCGTGCCGCTCAGGGTCAGTGAGCGCGGCTGGGATCTCTCGGCCCCCGCGGCGCGCCCGAGGGTGATCTTCGTCACGCCCTCCTGCCATCAGCCGCTCGGCCTCACCATGGCGATGGAGCAGCGGCTCAATCTGCTGCGGCTGGCGGCGGAGGCGGATGCCTGGATCATCGAGGATGATTATGACAGCGAGTACCGCTTCCAGGGCCAGCCCATTCCGGCGCTGCAGGGAATCGCCCGCGACGGGCGCGTCATCTTCGTCGGCACTTTCGCAAAAATCCTGTTTCCGGCGATGCGGCTCGGCTACATCGTCGTGCCGCAGGACATGCGCGAAAGGCTCACCGCCGCGCTCAGCACCACCGGCCAGTTCGCCCCGCTCATCACGCAGGCCGCGCTCGCCGACTTCATCACCGAAGGCCATCTCACCCGCCATCTGCGCCGCATGCGCCGGCTCTATGCCGAGCGCCGGCAATATTTCATGGAGCAGTTCGACCAGCATCTCTCGGAGTGGATGGAGCTCCGCCGCACCGACAGCGGCATCCAGCTCGTCGGCCTGTTCCGCGACCAGTCGCGCGACGATGCGGCGATCGCAAGCGAGGCGAAGCGCCAGGGCGTCAATGTCTCGCCGCTGTCGCTGCAGTATCGCTTCGAGCCGAAGCTTCGCGGTCTGCTGATGGGTTTCGCCGCGGCGGATGCGAAGGCGACGCGCAAGGCAATCGAGAAATTGGCGAAAGTGGTCGACCCGACTACGCGAGCTGGGCCGCGGCGACGAATGCCCGGAGATTCCGATCCGGTCCCGATTTCCGCAGCACCGCTGCCACATCGGGACTTCTGATCCGCGATTTGAGATAGGGCAGGCCCCAGTGAAGCTGCTCGCTGCGGCCGGCGCTGCGCAGCTGATGGATCTTGCGGATGGCGCGGCGCGTCAGGAATTCGACCGTCCCGCGCTTGTCGCCGCTCGGGCCCGAAAGCCAGAGGGGCCGAAGCTGCTGCCAGCGCATCAGCAGATCGACGAAGCCGGGCAGTCCGGCATGGAAGCTGCCGAGACCCACATATTTTTCCAGCGTGATCACCTTGTGGGTCAGATGCGCGGGAATGAACATCGTCTGTCCCGGTCCGATCAGGATCCAGCACGCGCTCGCCAGGCGGGCGAAGGCGGCAAGATCGAAAGCCGCCCGCTCGCCCGTCACATTCTGATGCTCGACGTCTTCGAGACCATGCTCGAAGCCTTCGACCGTGTCCCACAGGAGCCAGATCTTGGCGCCAGTGAAGGAATGATTGCTGCCGCTGTGGTCGTCCGAATGGGAATCGGTGATGGCGCCCTTCGAGCTGATGACCAGCGAATCCTGCGACTGGAAGCCGTCGGTGCCGCGCGGCAGCAGGTTGAAGTCATTGAGCCCGCTGGTATCGACAATGCGGTCGAAGCGCGTGCTGATATAGTGAAGATCGGTGACGCCGAAGACCGACCGGGCGGCCCGCCATTTGGCCAGCACCTCAGGGATCGGAAGATAGGTGACCGTGCCGCGCGTCCTGACCCGGGCCCGCTTCGCCCGTGGAAAACCGAGCTCGATCGACTCTTCCAGCGACAGGGCGGCGCCAGCGCGGCCGGTCTTTCGCTGCCTGATGGGAAAGTTGGAGAACAGCGTCGGCTGGCAGCGCTCCATGCGGCTGAACAGCTGCGTGCGCGAGAAGTCCATGGGCAGCAGGCGCTTTGCCGCCAGCCTGTCGATCAGCGCCGGCGATGGGCTGAGCGTGCCGTCATACTGGCGCGCTTCGCCCCAAAGGCTCTGCGCCTCGAGCCGGCTCATCGTTGATTTGCGCGCCAGGGCGCCAAAGTCTGTGTGGTTCATCAAAGGCCTCGCTCAGTCGACCTTCAGCCGTCGACAGCTACGTGGGAACGGATTGCCTGCAGATTTCCCGCTGCAACACCAGCACCAGGGCCCTCACGCTTACCTTAAGGCAGACGCCGCGCTAACTCCAGGAAAAGTTGCCGGAATTGCCCCGCGCGTCGCCTGATTCCTGTATCATTTCTGCACAGAGCGCCGCTCATCCGCGGCATCATCTCTCAACACCCTCATGCTGAGGTGGCCGCGTAGCGGCCCTCGAAGCATCCATCAGGATGGAGCGAGAGTACTGAAACACACCCTTCGAGGCTCGCTTCGCTCGCACCTCAGGGTGAGGGAGCTGGTCGACCTCCGTCTCACTTCTCGACGAATCCCCCCGGCTTTGCCTCATGCGGCAATGACCAGCCGAAATAGACTTCGACATTGGCGATCTTGTCGCCGCGCAGCGTCATGATCTCGGTGTTGCGGAAGCGCTGTCCGTCCGCATTCGTGGCGATGTAGGTGACGAACACCTGCGCACCGTCGAGGCTCACCAGATTGACGAATTCGAAATCGCGGATCTTCTCGCTGTTGGGCCAGCAGCGCGCGAAATAGGTTTTCCGGTCGAGCCGGTTGTCGAGCGGGCTGGTGAAATGGAAATCATCCGCGAGAATTCTTTCGAGCGCGGCGCGATCCTTGGCGACATAGGCGGCGTAGCTCGCCTTGACGAGGGCGAGCGCCTTGTCGCGATCGGCGCCGCGGACGGGGCGCGAAATGTCGTTCATGGCTCGCCTCGCTTCTCCTTGATCTGGAGAAATGAGCGGGCAAGCCGATGGTTCCCTTGCATCCGCCGCCGGCGGAATGGCGCTCGTCCGTGGACGGCAACGCCACGCCGCGGGCCGCTCGATTTAGGAACCTTCGCGGTTTCCCCGGGGTTGGGTTCCGTTACTGGGTGTTAGTTGCGTTGCGTAGCCTGTACCCTTAGGGGTTAGCCCCTCGGTTGACCTTCAGCACGGCCCGGTAACCGGCCGAGGGGTCATTTCCAGGATAAGACATTGCACGCGGCTTTCGTTCACCCTCCCTCCACCACGCCGCAGGCGTGGGGAAGGTGGCGCGCGTCAGCGCGACGGGTGGGTGCCGCCTGAAGGGAGGTCTCCCAAGCTAAAGTGCTTGCAGTCTCCGCAGGCCATTCGTTGAACATCTCCCGGCGGAGACGGTCTTATCATCTCCACCGGCGATCCCTTGGCGGCTCCATGGCCGGGCTGGATGGCGGGTTAACCCGGCCATGTACCCGGCTATCAGTTGCTGCCCGAGCGGAGGAAATCCAGGAGAGCGTCGACCTTGCCGTCATTGCGGCGGATGATGCCGGTGAATTTGGAGCGAAGCTGGATGGAGAGCCACACGCCGCTGACCCGGACGTCCCTGATCCTTCCGCCCGTCAGGCGCCACACCATCTTCGATCGGCCGCCGAGAGACGTCTCGATAAGGGCGCCCCGGCAGCTCTCGATGATCAGGTCCCGCTGAGTGCGGAAGGGCCCGGAATATCGCAACAGGAACCGCGCCATGAAGGCATGGGCACCGCTCAGGAACTCGCCCTGGCGGGCGCGCGGCAGATCCTTGCGATATTGGCCGAGCGCGAACAGGGCGGCGCTTCGCGTATCCGTATGCCGGGCAAGGGCGGAGGAGAAGGCGGCCGCGGTGTTCCGCGCGGCGGCCGCGATAAAGGCATTTCCGGCACTCGTCACAGTACCCGCCCCGGGACAGCTCGCGGCGTGCGAGCGCGGCGCGGATAGTCCGACGACGGTCAAAAGCGCAAGAGCCGCGGCCAAAAAGCGGGCGGCGCGATAGGCCAAGCCAAGTGTGCTCATCTGTGCAGTCCCCGTATGTGGTCCCCCTCTCGGCCTGCGACGCTCTGATAGTTTGGCCGGTTCGTCAAGCGAGATCAGATTTCAGAATGTTCCAGGGTTCCGGACCCCTTGGAACAAGAGGCCGGCTGAGAATATGACGAATTCCTTCCGACTGCAAAAGAAGGAGCTCCTATAGACGGGTGGTCCATGAAACGTCAGCGGATATCGGGAGACCATGCGACACGGATTTGTGGAATGCCCCTCACCGAGTTCCGTTCCGAATGGAGCTAAGCAACGCCTGCTGGCGCCGGCATGTCACGCGGTCTCGTCGGCGCTTTCGCCAAGATCCTATTTTCGGGATGCGTCTCGGCCACGTGATGGTATCGATCGAGGTGTGCGACCACCGCACGCCGCGCTCAATGCTTGCGGCCAGCTCGCGCCGCTCATCACCTAAGCTGCCTTGGCCGACTTCATCACCGAGGGCCATTCACCGAGTGGATCGATCGGGAATCGAAGAGCCAGATCCTGCTCTCTTTTCTGTTTCTCTTTTCGTAACATGTTAGTGGAAAATTTTTTAATAATATGCTTCCTAACGCGAAACGACTTTATTGACGAATCTCTGGTGCTCCTTTATGGGAACTCTGTCGCGCCTCACCAGGCAGACTTTCGATGAACAAAAGGAGTGTTGCCATGGGCAGTCACGACCACCTGAACGTCACCGTTGCTTATCCTGCGGCCGAAAAGCCGTTTCATGACCATCACGCATCTCTGACAGAAACCTTGGCGGCGCTGAAAGCCCGGGTGCTTGCTTTCTTTAGTATCCAAGAGGGCAGCAGTGACGGAAACCAAATCACATATCGGCTTTACAAAGGCAAAGACCCGCTGAACGATCTGACCGTCACCCTCGGTTCGATTGCAGGCCATGCTCAAGCGTTGTCACTCAAGTTGGCCCAGCAAATCGAACAAGGCCAGTGAAGCAGCTCTCAAAGCTCAATCTCGACGACGATTTTGCTGCGGCACTTCGCGCCGAAGATGCTGGGCGTTGGGAACTAGGGCGGGAGGGAGATCTGGAAGTCTGGATAACGCTTTCACCCGGCGACCACCCGGAAGAAAGATTCACTGCTCGGCTGCTTTGGAATACCTATCCAGGCGATCTTCCCCCCTCGGTCTTGTTCGTTGACCCGACGAATGGAAGCCTAGGCGTTCCCTCTGCATGGCCGATTGCAGCTGGTTTTCGACCTCCAAACGATATTTGTGCCACCTGGACCGCGGAGGGCTATGTCGCCCATCCCGAATGGGTCGGAGATAAAAGCAAGAGATTGATCATCCGAGGCAACGTCCTGCTGCTGATTATACGCATTCTTCAGGACGAGCTTGATCGGAGTTTCGCAGGCAGGTTCAGGCAATGAGCCAATTCCCAATACCGAAAACTTGGCGCCTGCCGCGTGAGGCCCTGGTCGTTTCGTTCCAAGAAATGGCCATTGATGGCGCTCGAGGTTGTGAGGGTGTAGCGCTTTGGCTTGGCAGAAGGGCAAAATCTGTGGTCACGGTGAGCCACGTCGTAACATTGCGGGGCCCCGGCATTCGAAAAGAACCTGCCTACCTGTCCATTTCCACCGACCTAATAAATGAGGTAGCTGACGCAGCCTTGAACAACAACGCCTTTCTGGTCGGGCAGATCCACTCGCATGGCGAGGGTTACGGGGTAAATCTATCGGACACCGATAAACGCCATGGCTTTTCAGTGCCCGGATACCTTTCTGCGGTGGCCCCCGATTATGCCATGCGACCAAATACTCGCATAGGAGATTGCGGCTTTCATCTCTATCAGGAAGGAAAGTGGCATCGGCTTAGCACAATGGAGGTCTGGTCCAGGATTCAATTGGTCGATGAGCCGACAAGGATAATCCAGGTCGTGGGATGACAGACTAATGCATGAAGAGCTCCGCTTTAGCCGGACGACAGCCACCGCACAACAATTGGCAGACGATCTCCTTGAGCCGAGGTTATCGATCATCAAGATTACGGTGAAGAGAACTGGGGTACCGGCTTTAGAGTGACACGTGATGCAGTTCCAAAGTCGAAAGCAGGCTTCATTGCCACGCTCTTAAGCAATTTTGTGGTCAGACCCCACAAGACGCTAATCGAATTTGTCGAATTGGATGAGCATTGGCAAATGGCACCTATAATACTTTGTGGTTTCGACAGCATTGAGGCTCGTCATGCAGCTCAAGACCTGTGGCCTGATCTAATCATCGATGGGGCAATTGGCGGGATGCTTGAGTGTCAAGTTAGCTGCCATCCTTGGGGACAGGATGTCGCTTGTTTGCGATGTCTATTTGAAAATAGAGAAGGTGAGCGCGCTGAAGTCGTTCAGCAGAGGTTGACCGGCCTCGCCGCCAGCGCCCTCGACAATTTGTTGGCGCCTCTGAACGAAGCGCACCTCATTGACGCGACACCTGAGAGTCAAGAGTGGCTTCGACAGCGTATTGGTAAGCCGATTTGCTCAATCCTAGAAGAGGCCTATGGGCTTTCTGACGAAAAGCAGCGGTCTGGTTTCAGACCATCAGTTCCATTCGTTGCTACGATGAGCGCTTGCATGATGATAACCGAGCTTGTGAGATATTTGACCGAACGTAGGACCGAAGTAAGCCCGCGCTTCCAATTCAGTTTACTTTGGGGCCCAGCGCGAGGCGAGCTTTATCCTGAGAGCCGGCATGCAAATTGCCTCTGTACTACGAGGTCAAAAAATATCGAACATGCTCGTCTTGATCGAGCAAATCAGATCGAGTAGCAGCACATTGGGTTGCATGTCCTAGCACAATAGTGTTACCATTCGCGAAACGATTCGCCAATTATGGGTGCCGGGAAGAGTGGACATAAGCTTCTGTGACGCCCGGCTTTGCGCGGTGTTCAACAGCTTCAAACTCCTTAAAGCCCAATATGGGCCTGTCGTCGCACAATCCATTTCAGTGCGTATGGGAGTCTTGAAAGCAGCCCCGAGCTTGAAGGCCGTTCCTAGCAAACCGCCAATTAGCTTAAAGACGGAACCCCCGACATTTACCGTGAACCTCGCCCGATCCCGACGTTTGCGGTTTCAGCCGATAGCCAAAGAAAATAGCTCAGTGCTAATTGATCTCGGTCTCATTTCTGAAATTGAAATTCTTGGAGTCGAGACTGATGCAATTCAGTAGCAACTTGGATCTGAAAACCTGGTCATTCCCAAGATGACCATTCGGCATAAGTATGATCCTGACCACGCCGCTGCCCCTGGTCAATTGATTCAAGAGCATCTGGATCACCTTGGCATTTCAGGACGCGAATTAGCACGTCGATGCGGACGGTCAGCGAAGCTCATAGCTGAAGTTATTTCGGGGAAAGCGGCCATAGAGCCCGAAACTGCTTTGCAGCTGGAACGGGTCCTTGAAATTCCAGCCGTCATCTCATTGACAATGGAGGCCCAATACCGTCTGTACTTAGCGCGTGCTGAGGAAGATGAGAAGCTTGCAAGCTATATCAGTTGGGCAAAATCCTTTCCACTCAAGGAGCTTAGTGAGCGCGGTCATCTTAACGTAAGTAACAAGCCAGCTGTTCAGGTGCGCGAACTTCTACAGTTTTTTGGTGCTGGTAGCATTGATGCCTGTAAGGAACGATTTGACGAATTATTGACAGGCACATATCGCCATTCACCGAGTTTCAGCAGCGACTCCCACGCGCTTGCCGCATGGTTGCGTTTGGGCGATATAGAGGCCGATCGACTAAACCCGACCGATTTTGATCGGGCAAAGTTCGTGCAGGCACTGAAAATCATTAGAACACAGACAACTGAACCAATCGAAAGATTCATACCAATAATAACGAACCTATGCGCCGAGGCTGGAGTTGTATTCGTTCTCGAGCGCGCCCTACCAAAAGTAGCCTTGAGCGGTGTGTCGCGCTGGTTGAGTCCTCGTCGAGCACTAATTCAACAAACACTTAGACATCGCTCGAATGATCATTTTTGGTTTACATTTTTCCACGAGTGTGCCCACCTCATTCTGCATAGTCGCAAGTCCGTATTCTTAGACGAAGAGGGGAAAGGGAATGCGGGTCCAGAGTTGGAAGCGCAAGCAAATGACTGGGCCGCAGATTTTCTGGTCCCAACACAGGAAATGACGCGGTTTATAACGCGTTTCACTTACGCCGAAGAGGAAGTAATGCGGTTCGCATCATCGCTTGGGGTGGCACCTGGCATCATCGTCGGACAACTTCAGCACCGCAAAGTACTGAACTATAACCAGATGAACCGGTTAAAAGTACGCTACGAATGGCGAAATTAGGCGATCGAACGAGCAACCACTCCCTCAATGCAATGCTGATTTGGCACTTCTAATTTCCATGGGAGTAATGTTTGTATCTTGCCCTTTCCGAAGCGCTATGTCGTTCACCTCAAAGACAGCACCGTATATCTTCTTGTATGCATTTTTGAATTGATCCGTTTTGCGAAATGTTTCGAAAACAGGCCATTCATGATAGTCGTTTTTCTCAACAGAACCATTCTTGCCAATTCTTAGCATCAGTTCAGCAGCTTGATCGAACTTGTCCAATACTGCGGCAACAGAAATCTGGAACGGCAGATCGCTCGCACTCCAGTCAATCTTGTTCAGTATACGGTATCATGATTTTGCTTGCGTATTGGCCGCTAGCGGACAACACAATTGTCCACAGGTTTTTATAATCTCTTTCTTCAGCACCCTGAATAGGCGCGACTGGCGGATTCCAAATGTTGAACCAGGCCCCCTCCAATCGGCGCCGAACATAATCCTCCTAGCGGATCCCGTTGACACTCTCTTGCCCATATGGGCACTCTCGGTCCCTGTGAGATTGCCCGAACAGGCAGAGGGGAGGTATCCATGAGACCCGCGGAGCGGCGGCGCAAGATCCTGGAGCTGGTGAACCAGACCGCCCGGGTGACGGTCGACGACCTGTCGGATAGCCTGAAAACCTCGCGCGAGACGGTCAGGCGGGACCTCTCCCTCTTGTCGGAGCAAGGGCTCCTGCGCAAGGTCCATGGCGGCGCCAAGGCGGCGCAGCAGCAGGCGCAGACGGCCCAGGAAGGCACGCTCGGCGAAAGGCGCGCCAGCGCCCGGCCGGAGAAGATCCGCATCGGCCGGACGGCGGCAAAGCTGTTCAAGCCCGGCGACAGCCTCCTCATCAATTGCGGCACCACCACCATCTTCTTCGCCGAGGAGCTCGCCCGATACGGCCCCTTCACCGTCATCACCAATGCCACGATGGTGGCGCAGGAATTGTGGAACGCCAACCATCGCGGGCCGATCCATCTCCTGGGCGGCGGCTATTTCGGCGATGCCTTCGAGACGTTGGGGCCGCAAGTGGTCGAGCAGGTGCGCGAGATCCATGCCGATCACGCCGTCCTCACCATCGGCAGCCTCAGCGGCGCCGCCAAGTTCATGGATTACAATGTCGATGAGGCCTATGTCTCGCGCGCCATGATCGATGCGGCCCGCACCGTGACCGTGCTCGCCGATTCGAGCAAGCTCAACCGCAATGCGCTCATCCAGATCTGCGGGCCGGAACGGATCGACCGGCTGGTCACCGACAAGGCGCCGGAGCCGACGCTGGCGAGCCTGCTGACGCTTGCGGGCGTCGAGATCATCATCGCCGAGGACGACGCGGCTTAGGCGTCCTGCTACGCGCTTGGCGCTTCGCAGGACCGGCTGCAAAAAGCCCTTGCTATCGTGGGCCAGGCCGTGAGATTTGGGAAATCTCAGCATGGAGGATCGAGCCTCGGGCAAAGCGGCGCCTCGTGAAAGTCCCTGCTCGCGGATCGATAAATCCCTGCTCGTTTTCCTAACCCCTTGATATTGCTCAGACCGCCAATTTTTTCCGAAAAATCCCTGATAATCCCTGAAAATCCCTGATATTCGCGACTCTCCCCGATGGACTGCACCCGCCAGCGGGCTGGCGGCGCGGCCGCGAGGCAGCGTTCGGTGACAGGCTTATGACCATCCAGTCAATTTAATTATGACCGAATAGTCATTTCGGGCTTGACGCGGCGACCATTTGGGCATTCACTCACCGGCCTGAGGGCGAATACCGACTACAGAAAGCGGCGGCTTGCCGTCGCCGATCTCGAGAGCAGTCGCTAACGGGGGGTGAGGCCCGCCGGCGACGAGTTCGATCACAGCGGGCGAAATTTTGGCCCGCAGAGATCCGGACTCGCCGGCAATCGCTTTCCACACTTCTTGAAGCACGACCGCAACCGGATCGGCGGCATCACGAGTCACCGTCACCGAACCGGCACATGGACGACATGTGCCGGCAACAGGGTCTTACCGCTTCAACCGGAGTCACTCAGATGCCGATCACCCGCAGGACCTTCACTCAGGGACTTCTCTTAAGTTTCGCCATCATTCCCGCTCTCGCCTCCGCCCCATCACCCGCCTTCGCCGAATCATTCGCCGAAATGGAAGAGGCGGCGCGCAAGGAAGGCCAGGTGGTGAGCCTCGGCCTTCCCGACAACTGGGCCAATTGGGGCGGCCAGTGGAAGGACATCATGGCGAAGTACAACGTCACCCACACCGACACCGACATGTCGAGCGCCGAGGAGCTCGCCAAGTTCGAGGCCGAGAAGGCCAATGCCTCGGCCGATATCGCCGAGGTCGGCATCGAATTCGGGCCGATCGCCCTGAAGAAGGGCCTCTCCGCCCCCTACAAGCCCGCGACCTGGGACAAGATCCCCGACTGGGCCAAGGACAAGGACGGCCACTGGATGCTGGGCTATACCGGCACGATCTCCTTCATCGTCTCGAAGAAGGTGCAGAACCCGCCCAAGACCTGGAGCGATCTGTTGCAAGGCGACTACAAGGTGGCGGTGGGCGACGTCGGCAAGGCGGCGCAATCCAATGCGCTGGTGCTGGCCGCGGCGATCGCGCTCGGCGGCGGCGAGGAGAACCTGCAGCCGGCGATCGACCTCTTCGCCAAGATCGCCGAGCAGAAGCGCCTCCTCACCATCGGCGCCAATCCCGGCAATATGGAGAAGGGCGAGATCGAGGTCGGCATCGTGTGGGACTTCAATGCGCTCAACTATCGCAACCTCGTCGGCAAGGACAAGTTCGACGTGTGGATCCCCTCGGAAGGCTCGGTCGTCTCGGGCTATACGACGACGATCAACGCTTTCAGCAAGCGCCCCAATATCGCGCGCGTGGTGCGCGAATATATCTTCACCGAACAGGGCCAGATCAATTTCGCCAAGGGCTTTGCCAGGCCCATCCTGATCGATCACATCACGCTGCCGCCCGAGGTCGCCGAGAACGTGCTGCCGTCCGAGCAATATGCCAAAGCGCGCCCGGTCAATTCCGACTTGTGGATGGACGCCGCCAAGCAGCTCGGCCGGCAATGGCAGGAGCAAGTGCTGTCGAAAATGTGAGGTCTTTTTGCTGCGCATCGGATTATCCGAAAACCGGTCCGATGCGACGGAATACCGATAGGCCGCAACGCGCCCTCCGGCCTCTCGGTCCCCCTCTCCCTCGCATCTTGGTGCGGGAGAGGGGGAAATTTTCTTCCCCTCGCACTCCGCCATCGTTCCCCTTCTCCCGCTTGCGGGAGAAGGTGCCCGAAGGGCGGATGAGGGTGTTCGTGACAATGAGAGCTGTGGCTGATTTGCACCACGGTGGAGAATTACATGCGATGAAATTCACCGCGATCTATCAGCGGCACCAACACCCTCATCCGGCCTGTCGGCCACCTTCTCCCGCAAGCGGGAGAAGGGGAAACCTGGCTAGGGCGGTAAGAGCCGCATGATCGACATCTCCGCCAAAACGAAGCTCCTCGCCTGGCTCGCGGCCTTGCCGTTCCTCATCGTCATCTTCATGTTCGAGCTCCTGCCCTTGATCGCGGTCGCCGCCAACAGCCTCATGAAGGAAGACGCGACCTCGATCGGCAATTATTTCGAGATCCTCACCAGCCGCTTCTATCTCGGCTCCTTCAAGGTGAGCTTCGCCATCTCGATCGCGACCGCGCTCATTGGCTTGGGCATCGGCCTCCCCGCCGCGGTGATCCTCAAGCGCATGCCGGGCAAGGTGCAGCAATTCGTCGTCATCTGCTCCAATATCGGCGCCAATTTCACCGGCTTCCCGCTCGCCTTCTCCTTCGTCATCCTGCTCGGCGTCTCGGGCTCCTTCACGCTCCTCATGCAGCGCATGGGCCTGTTCGAGGACTTCAACGTCTATTCGACGACGGGCCTCGTCATCGCCTATTCCTATTTCCAGATCCTCTTCGCCATCCTCCTGGTGCTGCCGGCGCTCGCCGCCTTGACCTCCGATCTCGAGGAGGCGGCCCATATCGTCGGCGCCAGCCGCTTCGCCTTCTGGCGGCGCATCGGCCTGCCGATCCTGATGCCGAGCCTCTTGGGCGCCTTCCTCCTCCTCTTCGCCAATGCCATGGGCACCTATGCGACCGCCTGGGCCTTGGTCGGCGGCAGCGCCAATGTCGTCACCATCCGCATCGGCGAGCTCACCGCGGGCGATGTCTTCTCCGATCCCAACCTCGCCGACGCGCTTGCCATGCTGCTGGTGGTGAGCCTCGTCATCCCGATCATCGTCGAGCAGCTCTTCCTCAAGCCGAAGCAGCCGGAGCCGTGAGGTGCGTCAGATGCTGAACGTCCGCACCATTCGCCCTTCACCCTCGCCCCGCAAAGCGGGGAGAGGGAGGGGCCCATTGCGCAGCAATGGGAGGGTGAGGGGCCACGGCGCAGAAATCAGCAGGTCGTCGAAGGACGCGAGCACATGCGTGGCGAAGCACATTGCCTGCAAAGAGCCCCTCACCCTTCCCGCCGCTCAGCGGCGGGCCCCTACCCTCTCCCCGCTTCGCGGGGCGAGGGTAAAGAGCGCCGCCCATGCTTGAGCGCAGCAGACAGGACTGGTTCTGGATCGGCCTCCTCGCCATCCTGCAGCTTCTGCCGATCGTCGCCGTCTTCCTCAACAGCCTGGCGGTCGACTGGGCCGGCACCATCCTGCCCGACGGCTACACTTTCGCGCATATCGCCAAGATCATCCAGGACCCGCGCTTCACCCAGGCGATCATCAATTCGCTCATCGTCGGCTTCGGCTCGCTGGTGGTGACGCCGCTCATCGTCGTGCCCGCCATCCTCGTCGCCCATTGCTATTTCCCAACCCTCGACCGCGTCATCGCCGGCCTCGTCATCCTCCCCTATGCGGTGCCGACCATCGTGCTGGCGCTCGGGCTCTTGCGCCTCTATTCCGGCAATCACGGCATCGTCCTCACCGGCTCGCCCCTGGTGCTCATCTTCGGCTACATGCCGCTCGCCGCTCCTCTCTATTACGTGCCGATCAAGAACAATCTCAGGGCACTTCGCGTCACCGAGCTCTTCGAAGCGGGCCGGCTCCTGGGCGCGTCCGACGCCCTCATCCTCTGGCGCGTGGTGCTGCCCTCGATCCGGCAGGGCCTCATCATCGGCCTCGTCATGAACTTCACGCTGGCAATCAGCGATTTCGTCTATGCCAATCTCCTGGTCGGCGGCCATTTCCCCACCCTCCAGATCCATATGGCGGTGCTCAATGGCGGCTCGGGCCGGCAACTGAGCGTGCTCATCTCGACCTATTTCATCGTCATCTTCGCCGCGACCGCGATCGTGGTCTGGGCGACATCGCGGAGAACCGAAGCATGAGCTATGTCGAGATCCGCAAGCTCACCAAGCGCTTCGACACGACGACGGTGTTCGAGGATATCGACCTCGATGTCGAGCAGGGCCGCATCTGCGTGCTGGTCGGGCCTTCGGGCTGCGGCAAGACCACGCTGCTGCGCGCCGTGGCGGGCCTCGCGCGCCCCGACAGCGGCCATATCCATATCGACGGGCGCGATGTCACCCATCTCGAGGCGAAGCATCGCGGCGTCGGCATGGTGTTCCAGCATTATGCGCTCTTCCCCAATATGACGGTCGAGCAGAATCTCTCTTTCGGCCTCGAGCAGAAGAAGCTGCCGAGACCTGAGATCGCGAAGAAGGTCGCGGCCGTCATCGCGCTCATGGGCCTCGAGCCCCGCGCCAAGGCGAGGCCCGCGGCCCTTTCGGGCGGCCAGAAGCAGCGCGTGGCGCTCGCCCGCGCTCTCGTGCTCGAGCCCAAGCTCCTGCTCCTCGACGAGCCCCTCTCGGCGCTCGATGCCCAGATCAGGAAGCGCCTGCGCGATGAGCTGAAGCGCCTGCAGCAGGATGTGGGCTTCACCGCCATCTTCGTCACCCATGACCAGGAAGAGGCGATGATGCTGGGCGATACCGTCGCCATCATGCAGCAGGGCCGCTTCGCCCAGATCGGCGCGCCGGCCGACATCTACAACCGCCCGAAGAGCCTCGCGGTCGCCAATTTCATCGGCGACTTCAACATCATCGAGCCATCCGCGGTCGAGCGCCTCTTCGCCATCCGCCCCGACCATGCCTGGGCGATCAGGCCCGAGGCGATCGACATATTGAAGCTGCCGCTGCCCCCCGGCAGCAAGGCCAACGGGCTTGCCGCCGAGGTCACCGTCACCGCCGTGCAAGTGCTGGGCGCCATGGTGCGGCTCTATACCAGCGCCCAAGACGTCACGATCAAGGCCGACATGGTGAACAAGCCCGACGCGCCCCGCTTCCATATCGGCGACAAAGCCGAGATCCACATCGCCAAAAGCGCCATCGCCGAGATGAAGGAATGAGGCGTGGTTCGCTCCCTCTGCGAATTTCCCCCCTCTCCCGTTGCGAAGCAATGGGAGAGGGTGCCCGAAGGGCGGGTGAGGGCTCTTTGCTTCAGCAAGGAATACTCGCTGAGATCAGAACACATTGCGCGAAAGAGCCCTCATCCGGCCTTCGGCCACCTTCTCCCACGCTACGCGCGGGAGAAGGGGAATGGTTGGAGAGGGGATGCATAGACTGGAACAGTGTTCAATGAATCCTCAACAACCTAACATCCTTCTCATCTGCGCCGATCAATGGCGCGGCGACTGCATCTCAGGCCTTGGCCACAGGCAGGCGAAGACGCCGCATCTCGATGCGCTGATGCGGGATGCCGTCACCTTCACCAGGCATTTCGGCCAGTGCACGCCTTGCGGTCCGTCGCGCACCAGCCTCCTCACCGGCATGTATCTGATGAACCACCGCTCGGGCCGCAACGGCACGCCGCTCGACAGGCGCCACACCAACCTGGCGCTCGAGGCGCGCAAGCTTGGCTACGAGCCCGCGCTTTTCGGCTATACCGACACGACGCCCGATCCGCGCGGCCTTGCGCCGAAAGACCCGGCGCTCACCGCCTATGACGAAGGCGTGCTGCCGGGCTTCATCACGCCCTTGCATCTGCCGGAGGATATGGGCCGCTGGGTGGCGGAATTGATCGCTCTCGGCTACGACCTGCCCAAGGGCCGCGCGGACGTATTCCGCCCGCGCCAAGGTTTTCCGCAGCCGAAAGACCGCGGCTTCCGCTTCATTCCCACGCAATACAAGGCTGAGCACAGCGAGACCGCCTTTCTCACGCAAGAATTCCTGAAATGGTTGACGCTCAAGCGCGACAGATCATGGTTCGCGCATTTCGTGTTCTTGCGCCCGCATCCGCCGATCATCGCGCCCGAGCCCTACAACGAAAGCGTCCATCCGGCCGAAGTCGATTTTCCGAAGCGCCAGGCGAGCCCGGATGCGGAAGGATCGCAGCATCCGCTGCTCGCGCATGAGATCGCGAATGTGGCGCGGCCGGGGAGCTATGACGAGCACAATCCGCTCGATCTCGTCAAAGCCCCGGATCTCGAGATCCGCCAGATGAAGGCGACCTATCTGGGCCTCATCCAGGAGATGGACCATCATCTCGGCCGCATCATCGCCCGCCTGAAAGAGACCGGGCAGTATGAGCGTACGCTCATCATCGTCACCAGCGACCATGCCGAGATGCTGGGCGATCATTATATATGGGGCAAGGAGATCTATTTCGACGGCTCCTTCCATGTGCCCATGGTGATCCGCGATCCGCGGCCCCAAGCCAAGGCGGCGCGCGGCACGAAGGTTGCGCAGTTCAGCGAGGCGATCGACGTCATGCCGACGATCCTCGACTGGCTGGGCGCCCCGATCCCGCGCAGCTGCGACGGGCGCTCGCTGCTGTCCTTCCTTTCAGGCGAGGCCCCCGCGGCTTGGCGCGATGCGGTGTTCTTCGAGCACGACTTCCGCAATGTCCGGAGCCAGCGCGTCGAAACGGCGCTCGGCATCGCATCGGACGAATGCTCTTATGCCGTCATCCGCGACGACAAATACAAATATGTGCATTTCGCCGCTCTGCCGCCGCTCCTCTTCGACATCGCCAACGATCCGCATGAGTTCATCAATCTCGCCGGCAGACTTGAGCATCGCGACACCGAATTGCGCTACGCCAAGCGCCTCCTCTCCTGGCGCCTCGTCAACCAGGAGCGCCTCCTCACCAACATGCATGTCGGCGAAGGCGGGCTGTTCGAGCGGAGGTGATGATTTCATCCCCGCTCTCTCAATCTATCCCCCTCTCCCGTCCGAAGGATGGGAGAGGGTGGCCGAAGGCCGGGTGAGGGCTCTTACTGGCGCAGCTTTCCCACACGCGATAAAGTGACTCCTATGGCCATCACTCAGCAGAAGCGCCTTGAGCAGGCCCGCCGCCTCCGCCACAGCCAGACTCCGGCGGAAGAGCGTCTGTGGTCAGGCCTGCGCGGCCGCCGTCTGCAGAGTCACAAGTTCACCCGGCAATATCCGATTGGGCCTTTCACTGTCGATTTTCTCTGCCGTGAAGCCCGCCTGATCATCGAGGTCGATGGCGCCACTCATTCGGAAGATCACGAGATCGACTACGACGAACGGCGTACGGCATATCTCAGATCGCAGGGCTATCGGATTCTGCGCGTGATGAACGACGATGTTTACCGCCGTTTCGACGACGTCATGGACATGATCCTTCTTGCACTGGAGCATAAACTTCCCGAGGCCCGATAAGAGCCCTCACCCGCCCTTCGGGCACCCTCTCCCATTGCTGCGCAACGGGAGAGGGGGATAAACTGCTCTAGCAGCAACTGTTGCAACCTGCGCCTACTCATCCCTGAAACTCCGGCGCACCGATTCCGATAGCGGGCGGATGATGTAGTCGAGCACCGTCTGCTTGCCGGTGAAGATCATCACTTCCGCCGGCATGCCGGGCATCAGAAAAAGGAAGACGCCGCCCAACATCAAGAGAAGGGCGGCGGCGAAGACTGCCCGCGACGAGGCCGGATCCGTCCAGACCAGCCGCGCGAGGTACTGCTTCGCAAGAGTAATCAGCGGTGACGCATGGTTCTGCCAAGCTGATCGAGCGCTCCATCTGCCGTCTGATGGAGATGAGTGCTGTATCGTAAAGTGTGCTTTTCATGGCTGTGGACGATGATGAGCTTCAGCGATCCTTGAACGCGCGCGACATCTGTTCAGAGAGCGGCTTCAGAAGGTATTCAAAGAACGACCGCTCCGTCGTCTTGATGAAAGCCTCCGCCTGCATGCCGGCCACCAGACGGAGACCACCGAGCCGGCTGATCTCGCTCTCCGACAGCGACAGGCGGACCACATAATAGGAGATTTGCAACTCCGGATCGGTGGTCACGTCGGCCGAGACCTGGGCCACTTGCCCAGCGAGCTCAGGCGTGGTGCGCTGATTGAAGGCCTGGATCCGGACAATCGCTTCCTGCCCGACAAAGAGCTGGTCGATGTCCTGAGGCGCGACCTTGACCTCGAGCCGCAGCGGATCGTTCATCGGAACGATCAGCATCACCGGTTCGCCGGCGATGATGACGCCGCCGACGGTGTGGACCACCAGCTGATGCACATAACCGGTCTGCGGCGCCCGGATCTCGGTTCGCTTCAACTGATCTTCGGCGGCGATGCGCTGCTCGGCCAGCTCGGCGATCTTCGGCTGGACCTCGGTCAACTCCTTCGAGGTTTCGGCGCGGAAGTCCTCGTCGATATTGACGATCTGCAGCTCGGTTTCGACGACCTTGCCCTGCGACTGCGCGATGGAGGCCTCGAGCTGGCCCCTCTGGCCCTCGAGATCGACATATTCCCGCTCCAGGCTGTTGAAGCGCTGGGTCTGGATGAGCTTTTGCGCCTTCAGCTTCTTCAGGCCCTCGAGCTCCTCATCAGCAATGGCGCTCTGCTTTGTGCGCGCCTTCTTCTGCACCTCGAGGCCTTCGATCTCCTTGCCGAGCTGCAGGATGCGCTGCTCGAGCCGCTTCTTGACGCTGGTGCGGGCATCGCGGCGTGCTTCGAAAAGCGCCCGCTCGCTGACGATGAGCTGAGTCACTTCCGGATCATCCGAACGGGCCATGAGATCGGGCGGGAACTGCGGTTCGTCACAGCCGGCACGCTCGCAGGTGAGGCGCGCGGCGCGGATACGCAACTCGTCAGCCTGCTTCAGAACGACCTGGAGGTTGGCGCGCAGCACCGTTTCGTCGAGCCGGATCAGGAGGTCACCGGCCTGGACGAGGTCGCCTTCCTTGGCCAGGAGCTCGCCGACAATGCCGCCGGCCGGGTGCTGCACCTTCTTGACGTTTGACTGAACGACGAACTGGCCACCCGCCACGACCGCGCCGGAAAGCTGCGCGGTCGTGGCCCAGGCGCAGAGCGCGACAAGGAGCACGGTCGCTGTGCCGATCCCCAAGACGCTCTGGCGCCGGAGCGAACGCAGGTGGTGAGATGCCGGTTCGGTTGCCGGCTTTTTCTGGATGGTCATGACACTTGTCGCTCCGGTCTATTGAATTCCACGACGGTATCCTCCGGTTTTGCCCGAGGTGCCGAGGCGGCGCGTGCCGGCGCGATGCGTGCCGCCGGGGCCAGGCGCGCAAGCTTATTCGCCACCTCATCCTTCGACCCGAACTCCACGAAGCCTCCGTCGCGCATGAGGCCGACGACATTGGCGATTTCGATAGCGTGGCCGCTATGCGTGATCATCACGACGATGCCCCATCGCCGGCGCACAGCTTGGATCGCGCTCGCCAGAGCGCGCTCGCCTTCGGCATCGAGGTTGGAATTGGGCTCGTCCAGGACCACCAGGAACGGGTCGCCGTAGAGCGCGCGTGCCAGAGCAATCCGCTGGCGCTGTCCGCCCGACAGTTTCGCTCCGCCCTCGCCGATCAGGGTATCGTAGCCTTGGGGGAACCTGACGATCAGATCGTGGGCACCCGCCGTCTGCGCCGCCGCGACGATCGCATCGGGCGATGCGTTGGGGTCGAAGCGGGCAATGTTCTCGGCGACCGAGCCGTCGAAGAGCTCGACATCCTGAGGCAGGTAGCCGATGAAGCGGCCGCGTTGGGTCTCCTCCCACTGGTCGAGTGCCGCGCCATCGAGACGGACAGTGCCAGAGGCCGCGGGCCACACGCCCACCAGCGTCCTCGCCAGCGTCGATTTGCCGGCCCCGCTCGGCCCGATGATGCCGAGCGCCGAACCGGCCGCGAGCCTGAAGCTGATATTTTGCAGGATCGGCCGCTTCCCGCCGGGTGCAGCCACGTAGATTCCCTCGACCGCCAAGCTTCGACGTGGTTTCGCCAGGGCCAGGGGTGGCGCGACGGAGGCCAGGCTTTCCAGGTTTTCGCGCAAGCGCACATAGCTCTGGCGGGAGGCCACGAATGACCGCCAGTGGGCGATGGCGATCTCGATCGGCGCCAAGGCGCGCGATGACATGATCGCGGCGGCAATGATGGCCCCGGCCGAGATCTCCTGGTGAATGGCATAATAGGTGCCAAGCCCGAGGATCGCCGATTGCAGCATCAGCCGGAAGATCTTGGCCGCCGATCCGAAGGAGCCCGCCGTGGCGGCGACCCTGAGCGAGCCCGCGACATAGCGGGCGTTGATGTCGCTCCAGCGGCTCTGCACCGCATGCCGGAAGCCCATGGCGGCGATGGCTTCGGCATTGCGCCGCGCCATGTCGACAACGACATGGCGCTCCAGCGCATGCGACTGCGTCTCCTTCGCGGCGATGCGGGAGAGGAGGTCGACTGAAAGGGTCAGCACGATGATGACCACGCCGCCGGCAAGCGCCAGCCAGCCGAGCCCCGGATGGAGCAGGAAGCAGGCGGCGAGGAACAACGGCATGAACGGCATATCGAACAAGGCCGTCGGTCCGAGACCGGAGAGGAAGCCGCGGATATTCTCGACATCGCGCACCGGCTGGATCGACTGGCCGGATGTCGCGCCCTTCAACGACAGCATGGTGACGGCGTCGAAGGCGCGCGGCGCCAGCATCTCGTCAAACCGCGCGCCGATGCGCACCAGCATCCGCGCGCGGATGGCATCGAGAACCCCTTGCGCGCCGAAGGCGGCGAGCGCGATCAGAGAGATCGCCACGAGCGTCGCCAGGCTGCGGCTGGTCAATACGCGATCATACAGCTGCAGCATATAGAGCGCGCCGGTGAGCATCAGCAGATTGATGATCACCGAGAAGAGACCGACCCCGTAAAGCCAGGGTCGGATCTGCTGCAAAGCGAGCGCGGCCTCGCCCGGCGGGCGAGGGCCGCCTCGAACGGAAGACGCATTCACTTCCTACACCGAACTCGACAGCGACTGCAGGTAAGTCTGCATGGCGGCGTCCGCCAGTAGTGTCGTCGGATCGCCGTCAGCCTCGATGTGCACTTGAAGCGAATCAAGGTCCCCGTCGGTATCGGAGTCGGCCAGTTGCAAGGTCGCGGTGTCGCCATCGGCGTCCGTGGCCTCGATGTCGAAGGCCAGGTTGACGTCCGGCGTATCGGGCGTGAACGAGAAGCCCTCCAATCCAAGCTTGGCCTTGTCGTTCTGGTTGCCCACCACTTGCAGCTGGATATCGGTGAACCGCTCGCCGCTCGCAAGCTCCACAGTGGCGATGAGATCGCCGCTTCCGACTGCGGTATAGGTCACGTCGGCGCCGCCGGGATTGTTCGCGCCGCCATCGTCGAGTAGGGCCACCACCGTCCCGTCTTCCAGGATAGCGGACCAGACGTAATCTGGATTGCCCGCGTCGTCCTTGATGGTCACCGTGAACTGAGACGCGGCGACCTCGTTTCCGCCCGAGTCCTCGAACGAAAACGTCACCGATTCCTCGTTCTCGATGGTGTTCTGGACAACACCAATTCCACCGCCCGAGGCCTGGCTCACCTGAAGAGTGGTATCGGCCCCGGCAGCGGTCTCGGCATCGATAACCAGCTGCAACCCGCTATTCGAGAGAGTCAGGTCGGGGTAATCGCCGGAGGCAATCCCCGCCGCGCTGAAGACCACTGGGTCGGGTGGCGGCAGCTCGGCCAGGAGCTCAAAAGTATAAGCACCTGTGTCGTCGATGGTGAACGTATAGAGGTCTTCACCAGGTTCTATAGTCCCGTCACCGTCGAGATCCATGTGACCAGTTACGGTCTTGCCGTCGAGACTGATGGTGTAGTCGACCCCTTCCTCGCCCGTCGCCTCGGTGATGATGAAGCTCACCGCCTCATCCGCACCGACCGAGAACGTGGCCTGACCGCTTGCCGTTCCCGCCGATCCCACGACATTCTCTACGCTCAGGTCTTCGGCGCCGGTGAGCTCGGGGATGTCGTCCTCCACCGCAATGGTGAAGTCGTCCGCCACCAGCACATTCACTGTGTCGCCGTCGGCGTCCGTCACCTGGATGATCGAGGAGAAGTCGATGGCAGGAACCGACGTGCCCGTGGTGACCAGATCGACGTTTTCATCGTCGGCCCCGTCATCCACATGGTCGAGCTGGTCGTCGAGATCGAACTCCCATGTCCCATCCGGGTTTACCACCAGGGTGAAGACGGTACGTCCGTCGGCCGTGGCCACAAGCGTGTCGAGGGTCCCATCCAAGTTCTCGTCACTCGTCGCATAGGTGACAGCGTCGCCCTTCGAAAAGAGCTCCGGCAGCGCTGACGTGTCGCTGTCAAGGCCGAAGGCAGCCGGTGCATCCGCTCCCACGGCCACCAGCGCTGCCAGCGACCCTGCGACGAGGCTCGACTTCTGGTCGTCGTCGTTGGTCTCGCCTGACTCCTTGTTGCCTTCCGACTGGTCGGCGCCGTTCAGGCCTCCCGGATCACCTCCGACTATCGACATGCCGTCCTCCAAGACCGTCGCCGCGATTGGTGTCGCGTCAGCGGCCCGGATCGGGATGTCGTCGTCGATCGTGATCCCGAGCGTACCGAGCGCCTCATCGCCGTCGACATCCGTCGCCACATAGCCCAAGGCGAGGTCGATGTTCGGATTCTCGGTGTTGGGTGTGACTCCTTGCCCATGCTCCAGCGCTTGCTGCAGCGTGAAGACAAAAGAGCCACTTTCATTGCCGATGCCGGGATTGGTGACTTGCAGCGTAAATGCCGCGGTGGCCGCGGCATCAGTCGGATCCGTCGAGCCATAGAGCGTATTGGTCGCCCCGTCCCAGACGTAGGTCAGGGGAAGATTGCCATCGGACGTCATAACCGCATTGCTCGAGGTGTCCGTGACCGCTTGACCGTCCAGTGCGGCGAAGCTGATCGTCGCCCCGTCGAAATCCGATTCGAAGTCGATCGGGAAGTCGTCGGTCACACTGTCCGAGCCACCGTCGTCGCCCGGCGATGGGCTCGGCAGGTCTTGATTGCCGGCGGCGAGGAAGTCCTCGTCGACGAAAACGCCAAGCTCGCCAACCACAGGAGCATCGTCGTCCAGCGGCACCGTCTCGTCGTCGCTCGCCGGATCGCTCTCGTCGGAATCCGCCGTCGCCAGGTTGTCGACCTGTTCGGCGTCGATGTCTTCCTGGGTGAGCACATAGGTGCCGGTGAAGGTCGTCGTGTCGGTCTCGCCCACATCCAGCGTGGTCGGTCCGCCAACCACCGTCACCTTGGGATCGGTCACCGTCACATTGGTCAGCGTCACATTGCCGGTGTTGCTGACCGCGAAGGCGTAAGTGATCGTCTCGCCGACATCGGCATCGCCGTCACCGTTCTCGTCGTTGAACGTCCCTGTCTTGACCAGGGCGATCCCCGGGTCCTGCCCCAGGTCCACCGTCTCGTCGTCGTCGTCAGTGACGTCGCCGCCCGCCGGCGGGGAGCCGGTGGCCAGCGCCAGATTGTCAACCTGACCGGCATCAATGTCGGCCTGGGTAACCACGTAGCTGCCGGTGAAGGTCGTCGTGTCGGTCTCGCCCACATCCAGCGTGGTCGGTCCGCCAACCACCGTCACCTTGGGGTCGGTCACCGTCACATTGGTCAGCGTCACGTTGCCGGTGTTGGAGACCGCGAAGGCATAGGTGATCGTCTCACCGAGATCGGCATTGCCGTCACCGTTCTCGTCGTTGAACGTCCCTGTCTTGATCAGATCGATCCCCGGGACCTGCGCCAGCGGCACCGTCTCGTCGTCGTCGTCTGTAACATTGTCGCCCGCCGGCGGGGACCCGGTGGCCAGCGCCAGATTGTCAACCTGGCCGGCATCAATGTCGGCCTGGGTGACTACGTAGCTGCCGGTGAAGGTCGTCGTGTCGGTCTCGTTCACATCCAGCGTGGTCGGTCCACCGACCACCGTCACCAACGGATCGGTTACCGTCACGCCGTTCAGCGTCACGTTGCCGGTGTTGCTGACCGCGAAAGCGTAGGTGATCGTCTCGCCGGCATCGGCATTGCCGTCTCCGTTCTCGTCGTTGAACGCCCCTGTCTTGACCAGAGCGATCCCTGGGACCTGCGCCAGCGGCACCGTCTCGTCGTCGTCGTCGGTGACGTTGTCGCCCGCCGGCGACGTGCCGGTCGCCAGCGCCAGATTGTCAACCTGGCCGGCATCGATGTCGGCCTGGGTAACCACGTAGCTGCCGGTGAAGGTCGTCGTGTCGGTCTCGCCCACATCCAGCGTGGTTGGTCCGCCAACCACCGTCACCTTGGGATCGGTTACCGTCACGCCGTTCAGCGTCACGTTGCCGATGTTGCTGACCGCGAAGGCATAGGTGATCGTCTCGCCGACATCGGCATTGCCGTCGCCGTTCGCATCGTTGAACGTCCCGGTCTTGACGATCTCGATCGCCGGGTCATCCGGCACCACGATCGCTGCCGGCGAGAGCTGAATCGACGTCGCGCCGGAACCGCCGATGTCGACAGTCGTTTGCAAGGAACCGCCGGTCCAGGCCGAAGCGCCATTCGTCGGTCCTGATCCCTGATCCGGCACATCTCCGGGAGCGGCAATCTGCAGGCCGTAATAGATCTCGGCAATCCCGTTCGTCGTGGTGGGGCCGGTGTAGATGAAGGTAACCGTAACTTGCCCATCTTTGGTGCCGGTTCCCGTGAAGGTCACATCACTGACCTCCGTGATATCGGCGTCGACCGTGTAAAAACTGCCCTGGATGCCGCCGCCGTTGGCGAACGTGCTGTCTATCACGGGGTCTTGACCAGGGGACGCACCCGGTAGCGAGCCCGGAGTCCGGCTTGTGTTAAAGTCGGTAATGAAGGCAAAACCGCCCGCATTGGTGTTCGCCTGGTAGAAATTGTAGGTGATCGTGAATGTATATTCTTGTCCATTTACGAGTGGGGCCTGATTGGAGGCCTTGAAGACGAAGACATGAGGGATCACCTCGCCCTCGGAATATTCGGATTTGTTCGCCGACAGGATGTTGTTGTTCCACGCGCCAACCTCATCGGCCCAGTGCTGGTAGACCTTGCTGATCTTTCCTGTAGCCATCGTAATGTCCTCCCATGCGAAATCTGCGTTCACAGTTTTTCGCCCCCGCTGCGTCAGTCATGTCAGATGAAAAGCAAAATTCGTCCCTTCGCCGCCGATCGATCCGGCATGCGCAAAGAGGGACGGAATTGTTGGGCTTCAGAAGGTCACTTTTTCGGGATTTATATACTCAGCATCCGTAGCGACAGGCGTGACTGTTGCTGAGTTTCGATCAGGGGGATGGACTCAAGTCCACTTCACCTCCCCCGCGTTTACGCGCGGTACCTACACGCAAAGCCTTACTTGATGAGGAAACACGATAACAAAGTTGTTAGAATTGTAAAGAAGGAACTTGACGATACGGAATAATTATGCGGATGGCAAAGGTTCCCTCGCAGTGGGAACAAGCTGTGAGATAGAAACCAGTCACCCGAAAATCTCACCGCCCTACAGGTTTCCCGATCCTGTTTTATATTTGCAACTCTACTCCTCGGCTTCTCATGGCAAACGTCCGGGCTTGGCTTCCCGGCTTAAAACGCTAAGGTGCCGTCAATGATTCCCGCCATAACCTTCGCCGTCGGCGACATCCATGGATGCGAGCGCGCCCTGCTCGAGCTTTTGCGCCTGTGCACCGACTACGCTTCCGGGCGGGCGCATCGCTTCGTCTTCATCGGCGATTATGTCGACCGCGGCCCGGACAGCCGGTCCGCCATCGCGACGCTCCGCGCTTTGCAGCAGCGCATGCCTGGCGACGTCGTCTGCCTGATGGGCAATCACGAGGAGCTGATGCTCGGGGCGATCGACAGCGGCGATCCCAGCTGGTGGTTCAACAATGGCGGCATGCAGACGCTGCTCAGCTACGGCACGCGCGATCCCGCGGGACTGCCGCAAGACGACATTGCCTGGGTGAGGTCGCTCGGCCTCTCCTTCGATGACGGCAAAAGGTTCTTCGTCCATGCCGGCGTCGATCCGGATCATCCGCTCGACCGGCAGCCGCGCGAGGCGCTGCTGTGGATCCGCGGGCCTTTCCATCACAGCGATCGCGATTATGGCCGGCTCATCGTGCATGGCCACACGCCGACGAGGAACGGACGGCCGGAGGTCAGGCCCAACCGCATCAATATCGATACCGCTTGCGTCTATGGCGGCGTGCTCACGGCGGCGGTATTCACGGCGAGAGAGACCGCGCCGGTCGACTTCCTCACGGCGCGCGAATAAGGCGCCTTCGTTTCGCAAGGATTGCGATTGTGCTATGGCCTTTTGAGGGGGTTCCCATGATCACGCTCTTCTCCTACCCGAAGCTTTTCGGAGTCGCCGACAACAACGGCTACGGCCTCAAGGTCTATGCGTTTCTGAAGCTGGCCCAAATACCCTTCGTTCATCAGAACATCTTCGATGCCGCGCAGGCGCCGCGCGGACAGCTGCCCTATATGGTTGATGACGGCGAGACGATCGGCGACAGCGACACGATCATCGCCCATCTCAAGCACAAATATGATCCGCCCATCGATCAAGGGCTCGGCACGGCGGAGCGCGATACCAATCTATTAGTCTCGCGGCTGCTCGATGATCTCTATTGGGTGATGTCCTACTCACGCTGGCAGGACGAGGCGTTCTGGCCGCAGTTCCGCGACGCGCTCATCCATGAGCATCCCCCTCAGCGAAGCGGATCTCGGCAAGGCGCGCGAGTTCAATTTCAAGCGCTATCATTTCCAGGGCATCGGCCGCTTTCAGCCACCCGCCGCCTATGCGCGCGGCATCGCCGATCTCGAGGTGCTGGCCAATCTCGTCCCGGCGACCGGATATGTGCATGGGGCGAAGCCAGGCAGCGTCGATGCCGCCATCTACGGCTTCATCGCCAATATCCATTTCTATCCGATTGGGACTCCGCTGAAGAAGTTCGTGGCCTCCAGCGCAAAGCTCGTGCGCCATTGCACCCAAATCCATGGCTTGATCGGTTCCTGATTGTACATTCAGCCAGGCTCTGGCCTCACCACAAAAGATAACTGGTGCTATGACGCGGGTGACGCATCCGCTTTGATCATCTTCGGCGCGCCCAACCACGACCCCCCGGATGTGAACAAGCGCGCCCTTGAGGGCCCCGCAGCGCGAGCTTCGGGGCTCTTTCGCTTCGCGGGATATTCGGCCGGCACGCAACTCCTCCTTCCCCCTTGGCTTCCCCCGCTCTCGCCTTCGCGAAGCCCAGGCTTCGCTTCGGCGCAGCAAGGTCGCGGGAGAAGGAGGAAGTTCCGGTTCGCTATCCACTTTTCCCGGCCACGCCCGCGCGCTAAGGTTGCCCGGATAGGGGGAGGGGACGGTCATTCACTCGCTGCCGATAGCGCATCCGGATGAAGCGAAGGCCGCGGCGGTTACGGCGACACCGCTCGCTTACGCCATAGCGGTGTCGGGCTGGCTGCTGTCGGCCGGCGTCTATATCGCCGCCAAATGGGCCGGCCCCGAATTGCCGCCCTGGACGCTCTGCTTCGCCCGGCTGGCGCTCGCCTGTCTCATCCTCGTGCCGGTGGTGCGCCCGCATCACGGGAAGATGATCGCTTTGCTCAAGACCCGGCCGCTCGCGGTGCTCGCCCTCGGCGCGATCGGCCTGACCTTCTGCCAAGGCACCCTCTTTGTCGGCCTCACCTATACCGATGCGACTACCGCCGGCATCATCATGGCGCTGTCCCCGGTCATGACCGTGGTGCTCGCCCGCTTCGTGCTCGACGAGCCGCTCGGCCTGCTGAAGGTCGTCGGAGCGTTCATCGCTCTCGCCGGAATGCTGGTCATCGTCGCGCATGGCGACCTGGCCGCGCTGCTCAAACTCCAGTTCAACATGGGTGAATTGTGGATCGTCGGCAGCGCCCTGTCCTGGGCTCTCTATACGGTCCTGCTGCGCCGGGCCAAGTTCGGACTCGACCTCCTGCCCACGGTCGTCCTCCTGCTTGGCGCAGGGGCGCTCACATCCCTGCCCTTCGCCATATGGGAATTCCTTTCCGGCAAGCACACTTCGCTGGAGCTCGAAGGACTTCTGGCGCTGGCCTATATGGCAGCACCCGGCGGCGCGCTCATGTATTATATCTATAACCGCAGCGTCCAGGCGCTGGGCGCCGGTCGCGCCGGCATGATGCTCTATTTGCAGACCGTCTTCGTCGCGGCGCTCGCCTATCTGTTTCTCGGCGAGAGCCTGCACGACTACGACCTCGCCGGAGCGGCTTTCATCGTCGTCGGTCTGGTGCTCGCCGCCATCAAGGCGAAGCCGCCACGCGCCGAGAAGGCCGCATAGCATTCGAGGGAAATGGGAGGCTGCCGCAATGCATCCGGATGAGGCGAGACCCAAGACAGACTCGGCGACACCGACCGCTTACACCATAGCGGTGCTGTGCTGGCTGCTGTCGGCCGGCGTCTATATCGCCGCCAAATGGGTTGGCCCCGAGATGCCGCCCTGGACGCTGTGCTTCGCCCGGCTGCTCATCGCCTGCGCGATCCTTCTGCCGTTCGTGCGCCACCATTACGGGACAATGATCGCGCTCTTACGGTCGCGGGCCATCGAGCTCATTATCGTCGGCGCCCTCGGCCTCGCCTTCTGCCAGGGCCTGATCTATACCGGCCTCAACTTCACCGATGCGACCACCGCCGGCATCATCATGGCGCTCACCCCGGTCATGACGGTCGTGCTGGCGCATTTCGTGCTCGGCGAGACGCTCGGCCTGTGGAAGGCGCTCGGCGCGCTCCTGGCTCTCATCGGAATGATGGTGATCGTAGGTCACGGCGATATCAGCGCGTTGCTCAGGCTCGAGTTCAATCTCGGCGAACTGTTCATCGTCGCCGGCGCATTGTGCTTTGCCATCTATACGGTGCTGCTGCGCCGGGCCAAATTCGGCCTCGAGCTCATGCCGCTGCTGGTGCTCCTGCTGGCGGCGGGCGCGCTCACCGCTTTGCCCTTCTTCCTGTGGGAGCTCCTTTCCGGCAAGCATTCGGCCCTCGAGACGAATGGCCTGCTGGCGCTCGCCTATGTGGCAGGCCCCGGCGGCGCGCTGATGTATTATCTCTACAATCACAGCGTCGAGTCGCTCGGCGCCGGCCGCGCCAGCATGATGCTCTATCTGCAGACCATCTTCATCGCCGTCCTCGCCTATTTGCTCCTCGGCGAGAGCCTGCATGGCTATGACCTCGCCGGAGCGGCCTTCATCGTCGCGGGGCTTGGGCTCGCCGCCATCAAGACGAAGCCGCCGCGTGCCGACAAGGCCGCGCAAGCCGGCTGACGACCGTTAACGGATTTCAAGCGGCGGTTCGCACGGAGCGTCGCGCCCTGCCGGCAATGGCGTGAATGGCGACATAGAAGACCGGCACGAAGGGGATCGCGATCAATGTCGAGGCCAGCATTCCGCCGAAGACGACGGCCCCGATCGACTGCTGGCTCGCAGCCCCTGCGCCATCGGCCGTCATCAGCGGCACCACCCCCAGGATGAAGGCGAAAGAGGTCATGAGGATGGGGCGGAACCGCCGGCGCGTGGCTTCGATCGCGGCATCGCGCGGCGATGAGCCCTGCTCCGTCAGCTCGCGGGCAAACTCGACGATCAGAATCGCATTCTTCGCCGCCAGCGCCACCATCAGCACGAGGCCGATCTGCGTATAGAGGTCGACCGGCAGCTTCTTGGCGGCGAGCGCGATGATGATCCCGACCAGCGATATCGGCACGACCAGGATCACCGCGACGGGATCGGTCCAGCTCTCATACTGGGCGGAGAGCACCAGGAACACGAGCGTGATCGACAGACCAAAGATGATGAACATGGAATTGCCGACGAGCTCTTCCTGATAAGAGACGCCGGTCCAGTCGGTATCCATGCCTTGCGGCAGCGTGCGCGCCGCAATCTCGCGCATGATGCCCATCGCCTCGCCGGTACTGTGCTTGATCGTCGGGACGCCGATGATGGTCGCTGCGGGATAGAGATTGTAGCGGGTCAGGAGCTCCGCACCCAGAACCTGGCGGACCGAGACGAACGAGCCCAAGGGCACCATCTGGCCCGATTGATTGGGCGCCGTCAGATGGCCGATATCGGGGATCTGACGGCGGTAGTCGCCGCCCGCCTGAATTCTGACCTGATAGCTCTGATTGAACATGTTGAACATGTTGACATAGGCCGAGCCGATATAGATCTGCACCGCCTCGAATACGTTGTTGACCGGAACACCGAGCGATCGCGCCATGTTGCGGTCGATGTCGAGAAAGAGCTGCGGGCTCCTGGCGCTGAAGGTCGTGAAGCCGGTGCGCAGGAGGTCGGGCTGGCTCGTGGCGTCGTTCACCATGGCTTGAACGGTCTTGTCGAGAGTGGTTATGCCGCGGCCGCCGCGGTCCTCGACCACCATCGAAAAGCCGAAGGCGGCGCCGAGACCCGGTATGGGCGAGGGCGGCAGCACCGCGACAGTGGCCGACTGAATCTGTTTCACCCGCTCCTGCAGGCTCGCCATGATGGTGAGCTGGGTGACGCCCTTGGGGCGTTTGCCCCAATCCTCGTAGATGACGAAAGTCGTCAATACGTTCGAGAGTTTTGCCGAATCGAGCGCGGAATAGCCGCCGATCGTCACCCAGCCCTTGAGGCCGGGTATGTCCTTGTAGATCTTGTCGAGCTCGGCCGAGACCTCTCCCACGCGCCGCTGCGCGGCGCCGGGCGGCAGCCTTGCGGTCACGATGCAATAGCCCTGATCCTCGAGCGGCATGAGGGTCGATGGATATTTCATGAGCCCGAACACGCCGAGACCGACCAGGACGAAGAACAGGCAGGCCATGGAGCGGCAATGGCCCGTCATCCAGCGCACCAGCACCACATAGAGGGCCTCGATCCTGCCATAGGCCGCATTGAAGCCGCGAAACAGGATGTTGGGACGGCCCTGCTTGCGCGGCCGGAGCAGCAGCGCGCATTGCGCGGGGTTCAGCGTCAAGGCGTTGAGCGCGCTGATCATGGCCGTCGCCGCCATGACGAGAGCGAACTGGCGAAACATCTGGCCGGTGATGCCCGGCATGAACGACGCCGGCAGGAACACCGAAACGAGGACCAGGGTCACGCCGATGATGGGCCCGGTGAGCTCGCGCATGGCGGTGATGGTGGCGTCCTTCGGCGTCATCCCCTGCTCGATATAGTGCGACGTGTTCTCGACGATGATGATCGCATCATCGACCACGATGCCGATGGCCAGGATGAGCGCGAACAGCGTCATCAGATTGACGCTGAACCCCATGAGCGCCATGGCCGAGAAAGCGCCGATAATGGTCACCGGCACCGTCAGCGCCGGTATGAACATCGCCCGGATGTTCTGCAGGAAAATGATGATGACGATGAGCACCAGCACGCCGGCCTCGAGCAGCGTCGAATAGACGGCATTGATCGACTGGTTGATGAACAGCGTCGTGTCGTAGACCGATGAATATTTGAGACCTTCGGGAAAGGTCTTCGACGCCTCGTCCATCAGCGAGCGCACGCTGCCCGCGACTTCGAGCGCATTGGCGCCGGGCAGGGCGAAGATCGCCACATTGGCCGCCTTTCGGCCGTTCACCGTGGAGAATATCGTATAGACCTGCTGGTCGAGCTCGACCTTGGCGATGTCCCTGATCCTGACCAGTGCCGCGGTCTGGCGATATTGATCCGCCGCAACCTCTTCGCCCTCGGTCGATGGCGGCAGGCTCTTGACGATGATGTCCTCGAACCCGGCGATGTCGGAGAGCCGGCCCAGCGTATTGATGGTGAGCCGATAGAGCTGGCCGTCGGGGGACGGCGCGCCGCCGATGCTGCCCGCGGCGACTTGAATGTTCTGCTCCTCTATCGCCTGCTGGACCTCGGCTACCGAGATTCCATAGGTCTTCAAGAGATCGGGATCGAGCCAGATGCGCATGCTGTAGGGACCGGCGCCGAAGACGGTGACCTGGCCGACACCCGGCAGACGCCCGAGCGGATATTGCAGATTGATGACCGCGTAGTTGCTCAGGAACTTGTCGTCATAGCGGTCGTCGTCGCTGTAGAGGCTTTGGATCAGCAGGATGTTCGTCGATACTTTCTTGACGTTGACCCCTTGCGCGCGCACCGGCTGCGGCAATTGCGGCAGCGCCGCGTTGACGGCGTTCTGCACGAGGGCGAGCGAGGTATTGAGGTCGGTCCCGATCTCGAAGGTGACGGTGAGCGTGTAGCTGCCGTCGCTGCCGCTCGACGACTGCATATAGACCGAATGCTCGACCCCGTTGACCGCCTGCTCGATCGGGATGCCGACGGTGCTGGCGATCACATCGGTGCTCGCTCCGGTGTAGCTGGTGGTGACCTGGATGGTCGGCGGCACGATGTTGGGATATTGCGCGACCGGCAGATTGAACAGGCAGACGGCGCCGAGCAGCACGATGATGATGGCGATTACATTCGCAAAGATCGGCCGCTCGATGAAGAACTTAGACATTCATCTCAACGCCTCGGCCTTCCCCTCATGGGGCCCCTGAGGCGCCCAGCGTCCGAGCCTCCGCCGCTTCCCGCCGCCATGCACCGCCACGAAGAAGACCGATACGAAGGGGATGGCGATCAGCGTCGAAGCCAGCATGCCGCCGAAGACGACGGTGCCGAGAGATTGCTGGCTTGCGGCACCGGCGCCCGTGGCGGTCATCAGCGGCACGACGCCCAGGATGAAGGCGAAAGAGGTCATGAGAATGGGACGGAACCGCCGGCGGGTCGCCTCGACCGCGGCATCGACGACCGACATGCCTTCGCCCTTGAGCTGGCGAGCGAATTCGACGATCAGGATGGCGTTCTTGGCGGCCAGCGCGATCATCAGCACGAGCCCGATCTGGGTGTAGAGATCGGTCGGAAAGGCGCGAACCATGAGCGCGGCAATGACGCCGACGAGCGCCATCGGGACCGTCAGCACCACGGCGGCCGGATCGACCCAGCTCTCATACTGGGCGGCGAGCACCAGGAACACCAGCACGATCGACAGGGCGAAGATGAGATAGGCCTGATTGCCGATGAGCTTCTGCTGATAGGACAACGCGGTCCAGTCATAGCCGACACCGAGCGGCAGATTCGCCGCGACGATCCCGTCCATGATGTCGAGCGCCTCTCCGGAGCTGACACCCGGAGCGCCCGAACCTACCACCGGTATGGTGGGATAGAGATTGTAGCGCGTGAGCAGCTCGGAACCCAAGACGTCGCGCACCTTGATGAGAGAGCCCAAGGGCACCATGGCGCCTTGCTCGTTGGCGACCGTAATCCTGGTGATGTCGGAGAGCTGGCGCCGGTAGTCGGCATCGGCTTGCAGCCTGACCTGAAAACTCTGATTGAATTTGGTGAAGAGATTGACATAGGCCGAGCCCAGATAGGTCTCGAGCGCCTCGAACACGTTGTTGACGGATACGCCGAGCGAGCGCGCCATAGTCCGGTCGATATCGATATAGATCTGCGGGCTGGTGGCGCTGAAGGTCGTCGACACCCCTTCGAGCTTCGGATCGGCATTGGCCTTGGCGAAGATCGCATCGGCCGTCTTTTCCAGCTCCGCGAGGCCGACGCCGGTGCGGTCTTCGAGCATCAGCTGGAAGCCGCCGGCCGAGCCGAGCCCCGGGATCGGCGGCGGAATCAGCACTTCCGTGGTGGCTTTGCGAACCGCGAGCAGCCGCGTCTCGAGATCCGCCACGATCTTATCTTGAGTGAGACCAGCCGGGCGCTTCGCCCAGTCCTCGTACATGACATAGACCGTCACGACGGTCGCGAGATTGGCCGAATCGAGCGCCGAGAAACCACCGCTCGTCACCCAGCCCTTGACGCCGGGTGTCTCCTTGAAGATCGCATCGAGGCTTGCGGCAACCTCACGCACGCGCGATTGCGATGCTCCATCGGGAAGCTTCGCGACAACGATGCAATAGCCCTGATCCTCGGTCGGCAGGAAGGCCGTGGGATGACGCGCGAGCAGCGTGCCGGCCGCCGCGACCGCGCCGACGAAAACCAGGACCATCATGCGCGGACGGCGCACCATGAAGCGCACCACGCCCATATAGACGCCTTCGATCGCCTGGTAGACGCGGTTGAAACCGCGATAGAACCAATTGGGCTTCTTGTCGCTGTGGGGGCGCAGATAAAGCGCGCATTGCGCGGGGCTCAAGGTCAAGGCCGAGATGGCGCTGATGATGGCGGTCGCGGCGATGACCAGGGCGAATTGCCGGAACATCTGTCCGGTGATGCCGGGCAGGAAGGACGCCGGCACGAACACCGCGGTCAGCACCAGAGTGACGCTCATGATCGGCCCGGTGAGCTCGGACATCGCCTTGATGACAGCATCCTTAGGTCTTTGTCCCTGCTCGATATAGTGCGAGGAATTCTCGACGACGACGATGGCATCGTCGACCACGATGCCGATGGCCAGGATGAGCGCGAAGAGCGTCATCAGATTGACGGTGAACCCTAAGAGCGCCATGGCGGTAAAGGCGCCGATGATCGTCACCGGTACTGTCGCCGCCGGCACCAGCATGGCCCGCAAGTTCTGCAGGAACACCATGATGACGATCAGCACGAGTATTCCGGCCTCGATCAATGCCTTGTAGACGCCGTGGATGGAATCCTCGATGAACACCGAGCTGTCGAGCAGCGCGGTGTAGCGCAGGGCTTCCGGAAACTTCTCGCTCATGCTGTCCATGAGCTTCTTCACTTCGCTCGCCACCGCGAGCGCGTTGGCGCCGGGGGTGGTGTAGATGTTGATCTGCGCCGCCTTCTTGCCGCTCAGACCCGAAAAGGTGGAAAAGCTTTGCTGGCTGAGATCGACGCGGCCGATGTCGCGAATGCGGATGACGCTCGCCGACTGGTCGCTGGCCTGGCCGGGCTCCTTCACGGTCGCCTGCGGCGGATCGCTTTTGACGATGATGTCCTCGAACTGTTCGACATCGGAAAGGCGGCCGAGCGCATTGACGGTGAACTGAAAGATCTGATCGGAAGAGACCGGCGGCCCGCCGAGCTGGCCGGCGGCAACTTGAGTGTTCTGGTCCTGGATCGCATTCTGGACATTCGATACCGTCAGCCCATAGGCCTTGAGCTTTTCCGGATCGAGCCAGACCCGCATGCTGTAGGGGCCGGCGCCGAGGATCTGCACCTGGCCCACGCCCGGCAGGCGCGCGAGCGGGCTTTGCAGGTTGATGATGGCGTAGTTGCTGAGAAAGGTTTCGCTGAAGCGGTCGTCGTCGGAATAAAGGCTGCCGATCAGCAGCACATTGGTGCTGACCTTCTGGACCGTGACGCCTTGCACCTGCGCCTGCTGCGGCAGTTGCGACAGCGCCCCGTTGACGGCATTCTGGACGAGCGAGATCGAGGTGTTGAGGTCGGTTCCGACCGCAAAGGTGAGAGTGAGGATGTAGCTGCCGTCGCTGCCGCTCGTCGATTGCATGTAAAGCGAGTTCTCGACGCCGTTCACGGCATGCTCGAGCGGTATGCCGACGGTCGCGGCGACGACGTCGGCGCTGGCGCCGGGATAGTTGGCCGCCACCTGAATGGTCGGCGGCACGATTTCCGGATATTCCGAGATCGGCAATCTGAGCATGCTCACCACGCCGAGCAGTACGATGATGATCGCCAGGACATTGGCGAGGATGGGTCGTTCGATGAAGAATCTGGACATCCTCGGAGCCCCGCCTCGCCTCAGCCGCCTTGCGAGTTCGTCGCGTCCGCCGAGTCGGGCGCGCTTTGCACCTGCTGCGGATCGACCTTGCGCCCGGGGATCGCCTGGAGCGCCCCCTCGATGATCACCAGGTCGTCGCGGGTGAGGCCGTCCTTCACGACGACGTCCTTGCCTCTTTGCGCGCCGGTCGTGACCCCCTTCCGCGCCACCACATTGTCCGCGCCGACGACCAGCACATAGGATCCTTGCTGGTCGAAGCTGATGGCATCGCCCGGAACGAGCAGCGCATCCGCGGGCTTCCCGGCAGGCGCCCGCACCCTCACGAACAGGCCGGGCAGCACGGCACCGTGCGGGTTGGCAAAGATGCCACGCAAGGTAAGCGTGCCGCTGGTGGGCGACGCGCTGATCGAGGCGAAGTCGAGACGGCCGCTGTGGGAGTAGGTGTCCTCGTTCAGGAGGGCGTACTCCAGGGGGATGTTCCTCTCCACGACAGGTGTCGTATTGGCTGGATCCTTGGCTCTTTCATCGGCCACGATCTTAAGCAGGTCGCGCTCGTTGATGGTGAAGTAGACATAGATCGGGTCGATCTGGTTGATCTCGGCGAGCTCCGTCTGACCCGTGGCGCCGACCACATTTCCCGGATCGACGAGATGGGTGCCCATGCGGCCGTCGAACGGCGCCTTGACCTTCGTGTAGCCGAGATTGAGCTCGGCAATGACGACTTGCGCCTCGGCCGACAGGAGATCGGCCGCAGACTTGTCCTTCTCATATTGCCAGCGGTCGACGTCGGTCTGCGGCGCGGCATGCTGCTTGAAGAGATCGGAATAGCGCTTCAGCTCCGTCTCGGCGTGCACGAGGGCCGCTTTCGCGGCCAGGACCTGGGCTTGAGCTTGCTGCAGCTGCGCCTTGTACTGATCGTCCTGGATCGAGACGAGGAGATCATCCTTCTTGACCGGCGCGCCATCCTTGAAGTGGTTCTCCTGGAGATAGCCCTCGACCCGCGCCACGAGCTTGACGGTGTTGCTCGCCACCGTGTTGCCGGTGAACTCGAAATAGTCGATGACGGTCTCGACCCGCGGCGTCGCCACGGAAACCTTGGGCGGCGGTGGTGGTGCGGTTGCCTGCTTTTCGTCGCATGCCGCCAGCGCCGCGGCCATCATCAGGCAGGCAAGGACATGCGCGGATATGCCCGATCCGGACCGGTTTACCCGATCAGGCCGCATAGTCGATTTCGTCAAGATGCTTCTCACTCACGATCACCAATCGGGCGGTGGGATCTTCACCTTGTTGGCCTTTTTCGACGATGGCAGTCCCGGAGCCCCCGGGCGCAAGAGAACCGAGTCGCTGCCGCCCGGTCCCCAGTCGGTCCGGTCGGCCATGGCCTCGCGCGTTGCCGGCGGCACGAAGTCATGACCTTGCCTGATCTGCCAGCCCCCGCCCAGACTGCGGTAGACCGCGATCAGCCCCGTAGCGACATCGCCCGTGGCTTCGGTGAGGTTTATCTGGGCCTCGTAAAGATTCTGCTCCGCCAGCAGCACGGTGGTAAAGTCGGCGATGCCGCCCTGGTACTGGGTCATGGCGATCCTGAGCGCGCCATTGGCGGCCGCGACACTCTTCCTCAGGAGCTGGGCCTGGGCCCGCGATTGAAGAAACTGCGCCAGCCCGTCCTCGACCTCCTTTTGCGCCTTCAGCACGGTATTCTGGTAGTTCAGCAGCAGCGCCTGAAGGCGCGCGTCCTGCATGCGCACATTGTTGGTGATCTGCCCATAGTTCAGGATATTCCACTGGAAGGACGGGCCGACCGAATAGGCAATGCTGTTGTTGGTGAAGAGATTGCCCAGATTGTTGTTGCCAAGCGTCGTCGCCGAGGTGCCGATAGTACCCAGCAACGTGAAGGACGGGTAGAGATCGGCCTTGGCAATTCCGATCTGGGCACTCTGCGCGGCTGCGGCAAGCTCCGCGGCACGGACATCCGGCCGGCGGCGCAGGAGATCGGCCGGGATGCCGACAGCCACTTCCTTCGGCGCGGTCGGAATGGGGCGGCGGCCTGCGATCAACGTGTCGAGCCGTTGCGGCGGAAGGCCGAGCAGCAGGCTCAAGGCGTTTCGTGCCTGCTGCAGCTGCAGCGTCAGCTGCGGTATCGACGCTTCGGTAGCATAGAGGACGTTCTTGGCCTGGAAGACATCGCGCTCCGCGACAGCGCCGCCCTTGTACCTTGCCTGGGCTATGGCCAGGGCATCCTTCTGCTTGCGGATATTGTCATAAGCGATGGCGATTTCCCGCTCGATCGTGCGGATGGCGACATAGGTCGTGGCGACGTCGCCAATGAGAGAGACGATCACGTCATCGTAATTCGCCACACTTTCGAGGAATGCCGCGTCGGCGGACTGGATGGCGCGGCGGAACTTGCCCCAGAAATCCAGCTCCCAAGCGATCCGCGCGCCGAGCGAGACTTTCCAGTATTTGGGCAACAGGCCGAGAGACGAGGTCGGATCCTTATTGTAGTTGAGCTCGCCGACGGCCTGCTGCTGCTGGGGATAGAACTCACCGACGACCAGGCCCAGCTGCGCTCTCGCTTCCAGGACGCGCACTCCTGCGATCCTGAGCGTCAGGTTCTGCTCGAAGGCCTCTTGCACCAACCGGTTCAGCGTCTTGTCGTTGAATACCGTCCACCAGTCGACATATTCCTGGCGCCTCGTGTTCACGGTGCGGTTGCGCGCTTCAAGCCACTGCGCTGCAACAGGCGCGTTTGGTTTCATCCAGTCGGGTCCGACCATGCAGCCCGAAAGCGCCGTCAGCGATCCAAGGAGCAAGACCCGCGCGCTTCGGCCTGCCCAGTCCCGCAAATTGGGTTTGGATCTCTTTCTTGTGTTTCCCCGCCTCATAGTTCCAATCAACAACAGATTTGACGTAAAGGCAACAATATTGCGATGCACCCTTGCCCAAATGGTCCTGTTGAATGAGCGGCACCGTCGCTTCGCCGCCTCCTTTGTGGGAACTCCTGTGCCGAAGAGCTTCCAGCGCTCACCTGTATTCCAGCCCCGGACGATGCGCTGACGTATTATTTCTACAACGGCGGCCCAATGTTCCGTTTGCTCACAGGAACTCACAACGGGCGCAGCCTGCGCGAGCCTTTTACGTGAGGGCATGCCTGCCGCTCGCTTCCCGTATCGTGAGCCTCAGGCCCTTCGAGGGTCCGCGTCCCTCTCGACTTCGGGTGAGCGTTTGCGCGCATGGACATGGAGCGCGCTTGCCGAAGGCGCCAGGAAGCCTTGCCCGTGACGCAGCAGAGCGGCATGCCGGCCCATGATCTCGAGCTTCGGCGTCATCGGGCGAGACGGCCCCGGGCACAGCGCCGGAAGCCGCCGTCCGGCCTTCCGGCAACAGGTGCCAAGCTCACGCAAGGTGTTGCCGACATTTTCAGCATTGGCCACGATGGTTGCGACGATGACGGCAAAGAGCGCGACGATCTTCGCCGCCCATGGCGCGATGATGCGGCCGAGCGCCGGGCTTTGGCAAAGCGTGCTGGTCACGTGACGGTTCTTTCTGGGGAGAGAGCCCGGTTCTCGGATCTTCGCAAGAGCCAGAACAGGGAATTACAAAAGCAATGTGCCCGGCAGCGGCTATGGCCGGATCAAGTCCAGCCATGAACTCTGGGCACAGGTTTCAACTCTGATATTTTCCAAATCACTCTTTGGCCCACGATGTCAAGAGAAAGAAAAGGTCCCCTATGCGGAACAGCGACAGAGTCACGACGTCTGGCCGGAACGATCGCCGCCGATCGAGATCGTCCGCTTAAGCTCAGGCCCGAGCGGGCCGATGGCCGCGGGCTGCGTTTTCCCCCGCAGCACGGCGACATCATAGAGCTCGCTCACCACGCCCTCCATGGTCAGGGAATGGACGACGCTGCCGGATTTCGTGTCGATGAAATAGAGGCCGCAGCGCGGCTCCATCTTGCGGTCGGCGAGCTGCTGATCGAGCGCCAGACCGGAGAAGGTCTTGTTGTCGCGCGGCTTGGACAGGCCGACGACCGCGATATCGCCGATGAAATCGAGGCCGCGCAAATAGCCGGGGCAGAAGCACAGCGCCTCGAACCGGCCGGCGGCCAGATCGACCGTCCCCAATTCCCCGGTGCCGGAATTGAGCAGCCATAGTTTGCCGCCATGCCAGCGCGGCGAATGCGGCATGGAGAGGCCCGAACAGACGACCTCGCCCGATGCCACGTCGATGACGATGCCGCCATTCTGGCGCTGGTCGCGCCAGCCATCGAAGGTATCGCTCCTGGCCACCGCCGTCACGAAAGCGGGCTTGCCGTCCTTGAGCGCCAGGCCGTTGAGATGGCAGCGGTCCTCGGCGGCGAGCCTGGTGATGAAGGACGGCTGCCACACGGGCACGAAGCTGTGGGTGGCGCTCGGCCGCGCGAGGCCGTTGAACAAGGTGTTGACGAACAAGGGGATGCCGTCGGGCAGGAGGGCGAGATCGTGAATGTCGAGATCGCCCGTGAAGAAACTCATCTGCGGGACATAGAGCGCGTCGTGGCCTTCGCTGCTGCGCTGGCCCGGCTCCATCGCATCGACGAATTTGAAGATCTGGGTGTCGGCCGTGGCCCAGAGCTCGTTGCCCTTCACGGCGAGGCCGAGGCAGCGGCCGATATTGCGGTTGAAGACCCAGAGCTGCCCGTCGGCCTTCACCCCGAACATCAGGAGCTTGCCGACCTGGTAGGTGGTGACGGCGAGGCTTGCCTTGTGCTGCTTGAGCCAGGCGGCGAAACCGCGCGAGGCATTGACGGCGAAAATGGGATCGCCTTTCGCCACGGTATCTACCGTCTGCCGGTCGTCGCTCACGGATGCAGGTTGGAGCTTTCTGTCACTCACGCGAGAATCCCGGCGCTGTTGATGTCGGTGTCGATGATAAGCTGGGCCTGGCCGTTCTGGAAGACGGTGTAGCTGTTGGCGCCGATGGTGACGGTGCCGGTGCTGGCCCAGCCGCTGTCAAGGGTCGCGACGCTGTCGCTCGCATCGCCGTGAATGGTGAAGCCGGTGAGGCCGCCCTGGGTGTCGTCCGAAAGGTCGAACACGTCGAGCGCATTCAGCATCAGGCTGTTGTTGCCGCCGGCGCCGAGATCGATCGCCTCGATGCTCGACACCCTGGCCGGCAAGATGGCCGAGAAGTCGAACGTGTCATTGGCGCTGTCGATGCGGAGCGTGTCGAAGCCGGCGCCGCCGTCGATATCGGCGAAGTCCGTGCCGGTGATGGCGAGAATGTCATCGCCGGCCCCACCGCGCAGCACGTCGGCACCGCCGCCGCCCGTCAGGGTGTCATTGCCGAGACCGCCGATGAGCATCTCCGCAGCAATGCCGCCAGTTGTTGTGACGGGCGTCGAGCCGAGGCCAAGTGCCCCGCCGAGCACCACATAAGCCTCGCCGGCGTTGGTGCCGCCATCATCGCCAAAGTACGCCCCGACGATCAGGTCGTCGAAGCCGTCGTTATTGACATCGCCCGCGGAGGACACGCTGAAGCCCGCCTGGTCATTTGCCGTATCGCCCTGGATGATGAAGCCCTGGGCAGCGGTGAGGGTGGTTAGATCGACGGTGCCGAAGCCGGATGCCTTGCCGAACACCACATAGGCCTCGCCGGCATCGGTGCCGCCATCATCGCCACCGGCCGCCCCGACGATCAGGTCGTCGAAGCCGTCGCCATTTACATCGCCCGCCGAGGACACGCCGTAGCCCGCCCGGTCATTTGCCGCATCGCCCTGGATGATGAAGCCCTGGGCGGACGTGAGGCCGGTCAGATCGATGGTGCCGAAGCCCGACGCCTTGCCGAACACCACATAGGCCTCACCCGCCTCGCTGCCGCCATCATCGCCAAATAGCGCCCCCACGATCAGGTCGTCGAGACCGTCGCCATTGACATCGCCCGCAGAGGACACGCTGATGCCCGCCTGGTCACCCGCCGCATCGCCCTGGATGATGAAACCCTCGGCGGCGGTGAGGCTGCCGAGATCGACGGTGCCGAAGCTCGACGCCTTGCCGAACACCACATAGGCCTCGCCGGCCGAGTTGCCGCCATCGTCGCCATGGGTCGCCCCGACGATCAGATCGTCGAAACCGTCGCCATTGACGTCGCCGGCCGATGACACGCTGTTGCCCGCCAGGTCAGTCGCCGCATCGCCCTGGATGATGAAGCCCTGGGCAGCGGTGAGGCCGGTGAGATCGACGGTGCCGAAGCCCGACGCCTTGCCGAACACCACATAGGCCTCGCCGGCATCGGTGCCGCCGTCGTCGCCAAAGAACGCTCCGACGATCAGGTCGTCGAAGCCGTCGCCATTGACGTCGCCCGCCGAAGACACGCTGATGCCCGCCAGGTCAGTCGCCGCATCGCCCTGGATGATAAAGCCCTGGGCAGCGGTGAGGCCGGTGAGATCGACGGTGCCGAAGCCCACCGCCTTGCCGAACACCACATAGGCCTCGCCGGCATCGGTGCCGCCATCGTCGCCACGGAATGCCCCGGTGATCAAGTCATCGAAGCCGTCGCCATTGACATCGCCCGCCGAGGACACGCTCCATCCCGAATAGTCTGCCGCCATATCGCCCTGGATGATGAAGCCCTGGGCAGCGGTGAGGCCGGTGAGATCGACGGTGCTGAAGCCCGCCGCCTTGCCGAACACCACATAGGCTTCGCCGGCATTGGTGCCGCCATCATCGCCAAGGGGCGCTCCGACGATCAGGTCGTCGAAGCCGTCGCCATTGACATCGCCCGCCGAGGACACGCTCCATCCCGCCCGGTCATCCGTCGCGTCGCCCTGGATGACGAAGCCTTGCGAAGCAGGCAGGCCCGAGAGATCGATGGTGCGCGCGAAATTCGCCGTCACGCCGTTCTCGACGCGAAGTTCGGCCGCGCCGTTGGCGTAGCGCTCGAAGGTCACGCCGCCATCGCTGATGCTCCCCTGATAGAACCAGCCTGCATCGGCAACATCGACTACATCGCCGGCATTGCCCAGTACGGTCAGAACACCTGTGCCGTCGGTTCTCTCCTCGGTGATGTCGAGGACGCTGAGCTTGTCGACAGTCAGCGTGTTGTTGCCGCTCCCGGTGAGGTCGATCTTCTCGATGGAGGTGATCTCGGCCGGAAGGGTCGCCGCCAGGTCGAGCGACAGGCCGGCACCATCGAGGCGCAGCGTGTCGATACCGGTGCCACCATCGACATCGGCAAAGCTCAGATCCGAGACGCCCAATACATCACTGCCGGCCCCACCGCGCAGCACGTCGGCACCGCCGCCGCCCGTCAGGGTGTCATCGCCGAGACCGCCGATGAGCATTTCGGAGGCGGTCGTGCCGGCTGTGGTGACGGGTGTCGAGCCATGGCCGAAAGCGCCTCCGAGCACCACATAGGCCTCGCCGGCGTTGGTGCCGCCATCATCGCCAAATCGTGCTCCGACGATCAGGTCATCGAAACCATCGCGATTGACGTCGCCGGCCGACGAAACGCTAATGCCTGCATGGTCATTGTCCACATCACCCTGAATGATGAAGCCTTGGGCCGAGGTGAGGCTGGTAAGATCGATCGTGCCGAAGCCCGATGCCTTGCCGAAGACCACATAGGCCTCGCCCGCATAAGCGCCCCCGCCATCACCGTAAGGCACGCCGACGATCACGTCATCGAAGCCATCGCCATTGACGTCACCCGCCGAGGAGACACTGGCGCCCGCGAAGTCACCCGCCTCATCGCCCTGGATGATGAAGCCCTGGCTCGCGGTGAGGGCGGAAAGGTCTATCGTGCCAAAGCCGGACGCCTTGCCGAAAACCACATAGGCCTCGCCGGCGTCGGCGCCGCCGTCGTCACCCAGTCGTGCTCCGACGATCAGATCGTCAAAGCCATCACCATTGACATCACCGGCCGAGGATACCGAGTAACCCGCCTGGTCACCCGCCGCATCGCCCTGGATGATGAAGCCCTGGGCGACGGAGAGGCCGGTGAGATCGACGTTCACCGGGCTTGCCCCCCCGAACACCACATAGGCCTCGCCGGCGTAGTTGCCGCCGTCATCGCCCCCGTGTGCCCCGACGATCAGATCGTCGAAGCCGTCGCCATTGACGTCACCCGCCGAGGAGACTCTCACGCCGGCCTGGTCCAAAGAGACATCACCCTGGATGACGAAACCCGCGGCAGGGGCCAGGCTGGCAAGATCAATCGTGCCGAAGCCCGAAGACTTGCCGAAAATCACATAGGCCTCGCCGGCATAGAAGCCACCACCGTTGCCATGAGGCGCCCCGACGATCAGGTCATCGAAACCGTCGCCATTGACATCGCCCGCCTCAGAGACGCTAAAGCCCGCCCAGTCATTGGACGCGTCACCCTGGATTATGAAACCCTGGCCTGAGGTGAGGCCGGTCAGGTCAATCGTGCCAAAGCCGGTCCCCTTGCCGAACACGACATAGGCCTCGCCCGCATTGCTCCCGCCGTCATCGCCAAGCCATGCCCCGACGATCACGTCATCGAAGCCATCGCCATTGACGTCACCCGCCGAGGAGACGCTCCAGCCCGCCTCGTCACCAGCGACATCGCCCTGGATTATGAACCCTTCGGCAGAGGCGAGGCTGGAAAGATCAATCGTGCCAAAACCCGAGGCCTTGCCGAAAACCACATAGGCTTCGCCGGCATCGGTGCCACCATCGTCACCCAACCGCGCTCCGACAATCACATCGTCGAAGCCATCGCCATTGACGTCACCCGCAGAGGATACCGAGAATCCCGCGTGGTCAACGGCGGTATCGCCCTGGATGATGAAGCTGAGATTGCTGGAAATACCGGTGAGATCGATAGTCCGCGCAAAGTTCGCCGTTACGCCATTCTCGATCCTGAGCTCGGCCGCGCCATTCACGTAGCGCTCGAAGCTAACGCCGCCATCGCTAATGCCGCCCTGATAGAACCATCCGCTGTCGGCGACATTGACGCTATCGCCACTGTTGCCACGCACGGTCAGGATTGCAGTGCCGCTGCTTCTTTCCTCCGTTATGTCGAGCACGCCGAGCTTGTCCACCGTCAGCGTGTTGTCGCCGCTGCCGGCGAGGTCGATCGTCTCGATGGAGGTGACCTCGGCCGGAAGGGTAGTCGACAAATCGAGCGCCAAGCTGGCGCCGTCGAGGCGCAGAGTGTCGATGCCGGTGCCACCGTCGACATCGGCGAAACTAAGATCCGAAACACCGAGAATGTCATTTCCAGCGCCACCGCGCAGAACATCGGCGCCGCCCCCGCCCGTCAGCGTGTCGTTCCCGAGACCGCCGATGAGCATTTCCGCGGCGACCGTGCCGGTCGTGATGACCGGCGTCGAGTCAAGGCCGAAGGCGCCGCCCAGCACCACATAGGCCTCGCCGGCATTACCACCGCCGTTGTCGCCATACCGCGCGCCGACGATCAGGTCGTCGAAACCGTCGCCATTGACATCGCCCGCAGAAGACACGCTGAAGCCCGCCCGGTCAAAGGCCGCATCGCCCTGGATGATGATGCCCTGGGTGGCGGTGAGGCTGGCGAGATCGACGGTGCCGAAGCCCGACCCCTTGCCGAACACCACATAGGCCTCGCCGGCATCATAGCCGCCGTCATTGCCAAAGGGCGCCCCGACGATCAGGTCGTCGAAACCGTCGCCATTGACATCGCCCGCCGAGGACACGCTCCAGCCCGCCCTGTCATCGGCCGCATCGCCCTGGATGATGAAGCCCTGGGCGCCGGTCAGGGCGGCGAGATCGACGGTGCCGAAGCCCGATCCCATGCCGAACACCACATAGGCCTCGCCGGCATTATAGTCGCCATCATCGCCACGATACGCCCCGACGATCAGATCGTCGAAACCGTCGCCATTGACATCGCCCGCCGAAGACACGCTGAAGCTCGCTTGGTCATATGCCGCATCGCCCTGTATGATAAAGCCCTGGGCGGCGGTAAGGCTGGTGAGATCGACGGTGCCGAAGCCCGACGCCTTGCCGAACACCACATATGCCTCGCCGGCATCGGTGGCGCCATCGTCGCCAAAGGGTGCCCCGACAATCAGGTCGTCGAACCCGTCGCCATTGACATCACCCGCCGAAGATACGCTCCTGCCTGCCAGGTCATTTGCCGCATCGCCCTGGATGATGAAGCCCTGGGTGGCGGTGAGGGTCGTGAGATCGACGGTGCCGAGGCCCGACGCCTTGCCGAACACGACATAGGCCTCGCCGGCCAAGTTGCCGCCATCATCGCCAAAGGGTGCCCCGACGATCAAGTCGTCGAAGCCGTCGCCATTGACATCGCCCGCCGAGGACACGCTCCAGCCCGCCCGGTCAGATGCAACATCGCCCTGGATGATGAAGCCCTGGGTGGCGGTAAGGCTGGTGAGATCGACGATGCCGAAGCCCGACGCCTTGCCGAACACCACATAGGCCTCTCCGGCATAGCCGCCGCCATCATCGCCATAAGGTGCCCCGACGATCAGGTCGTCGAAACCGTCGCCATTGACATCGCCCGCAGAAGACACGCTGAAGCCCGCATAGTCATTTGCCGCATCGCCCTGGATGATGAAACCCTGGGAAGCGGTCAGGCCGGCGAGATCGACGGTGCCGAAGCCCGACGCGTTGCCGAACACCACATAGGCCTCGCCGGCATTATAGCCGCCATCATCGCCAAGCAGCGCCCCGACGATCAGGTCGTCGAAACCGTCGCCATTGACATCGCCCGCCGAAGACACGCTCCCGCCTGCGAAGTCACCCGCTGCATCGCCCTGGATGATAAAGCCCTGCGTATGCGATAAGGTGCTCAAGTCGATGATTGTTGAATTCTCTACAGTGTAGCTCTGGCTGTCGTTGGCGGTGGTGCTGTTGCCGGCGGTGTCGTTGGTGGTGACGCTGGCATCGACCGTGACGTCCTCGTCTGCCACAAGCGCCGAGCCCGGCACATCGATGCTGAAGCCGCCGCCCGAGACAGGGCCGGTATAGGTCGCGCCGTTGATCGTCAGAGTGACCGTATCGCCGTCCTGGACATCGCCACCCACCGTGCCGGTCACGGCAACCGTGCCGCCAACCTCAGCCGCATTGACGATGTTGTCGGCGGTGATCGGCGCCAGGGTAATCGAGGCCGGAGGCGGCGTCGTGTCGACGCTGTAGATCTGGGTGTCATTCGCCGTGGTGCTGTTGCCGGCTATGTCCGTAGTGGTGACGCTGGCATCGACGGTCACGTTGTCGTCCGCAGCCAGGGCCGAGCCCGGCACATCGATGCTGAAAGCGCCGCTCGAAACAGGACCGGTATAGGTCGCGCCGTTGATCGTCAGCGTGACGGTGTCGCCGTCCTGGACGTCGCCACCCACCGTGCCGGTGACGGCCACCGTGCCGCCGGCTTCCGCCGCATTGACGATGTTGTCGGCGGTGATCGCATCAAGCGTAATCGAGGCC
>QORU01000029.1 GCA_003574785.1 Taklimakanibacter deserti
TGCCACGCGCTACGAAAAGACCGACAGATGCTTTGCTGGCTTCATCAATATCGTCGCAGCCTTCCTCGCATCCAGTGATTGTAAACAAGCCTTAGTCCTTTGACTTCTCGCGGAAGCGGGGCAAGGCTGAACCAGCGGAACCAGGAGATGAGCCTGTGACTGAGCCAATCGCGACAAAGACAATTGCGACCCCGGATGGCCGCGTGCTCGCCTATGTTGAAGTCGGCGTTCCCGCGGGTCCCCTCGTCATCCACAATCACGGCGGACCGAGCAGCAGGCTCGAGGCGCTGCTCTTTGCGGATGCGGCAGCGAATCATGGATTGCGGTTCGTGGGCGTCGACCGGCCCGGCATGGGGCAATCGAGCCCGCAAACAGCGCGCAGCTATGAAGGCTGGGCCGACGACATGACACGCCTTGCCGACGCGCTCGGATATGATGAATTCGGTGTGACCGGGTGGTCGGAGGGTGGCCCTTGGGCACTTGCCGCGGCAGCCTATATCGATCCGAAGCGCCTGATCCATGTGACCAGCATTGCCGGGGGAAGTTATGGCGCGTTCGGCGACAACTGGGCTGCGCAATATCTCTCCAAGGCCGATGCGCTGGGCGGATTTCTTGCCCTGCATTTCAAGCCGGGCTTCCGCCTCATGTATGAGGCCATCGGCCTGACCGCTGCACACTTCCGCAAGAGCTTCTACAGGGAATTGCAGAAGGCCGTGAACGACTATGACCGGCAGGTGCTGCTTCACAGCGGTTTCGAGGAAGCCTTTTGCGCGTCCTGTGCCGAATGCTTCGCGCAAGGCAGCGAAGGCCTGGTGCGCGACAGCGAGCTCCTCTACCGGCGCTGGGCGTTCGATGTCGCGACCATCGAGCGGCCCGTCCATATGTGGCAGGGTCTCGGCGACACGCTGGTGCCTGCTCCCATAAACAGGGAAATCGCCGACAAGATGCCGGGAGCGATATGGCACGCGGTGGAAAAGGCGGGCCACTTCGTGGCGGTTGGCGCGGTCGACCAGGTTCTCGGTATTGTCGCGAAAGACCTCGGCGCTTCGAAATTAGTCGTTCGAAGACACTGATTCTGTGGTCTTGCAAATGCAGCCCTTCTTCAGCACGCGCTGCCAATCGGCGCGCGTACCGTTGAAGCTGTTGCGGTCGACCGGGCCTGCGACGCCGTGCACCCGCCCGGTGGTGGTGAACTGCCAGAACGCCCAGTCGCGCTCCCGGTACTTCGCTTCCGGCTTCGCCGCCACCGAGCGCAGCCAGAAATCATGATCGGGAAACTCGCCTTCGAGGACCTCGCGGTGGAATTTCGGGTCGGTGTAGATGATCGGGCGCTTTCCGCTATGCGCTTCCATCGCCTCGAGCATGACTTTGATCTTGGCGATGGCGGCGTCGCGCTTGAGGCGCTTCGGGCAGGTCTTGGAGTGGAAGTTCCACTCCACATCGAGCACCGGCGGTAGCGCGTCGCCGTCTTCCGGCACGTGCCGCTTGAACCACGACGCCTGCTGACTCGCGGCCCGGCACCAATACATGAAATGATAAGCGCCGCGGGCGATGCCGGCCTTCTTTGCCGCCTGCCAATTGTCGAGAAATTTCGGGTCGACGCGATCGCCCCCTTCGGTCGCCTTGATGTAGGCGAAATGGATCCCCGAATCGCCGACCTTTTGCCAGTCGATGTCGCCCTGCCAATAGGAGACGTCGATGCCCTGGACCGGCATCTTGTGGGCCGCGGCGACACCGTTATGCGGCTTCTTGTCCGCGAGCATGCGGGAAAATGCGGCCCCCGCGCCCAAGCTTGCGGCAAATACTCCCACAGCGACGGCAATGACTGCCATGCGGCGTCGATCAAGCACCATAGGTGAAGTCCCGAATTATCCTAGCGTCAAATCTTGTCTGATCGAAGTTTAGAGCTTTCTTGCCTCAAGGCAACCCCACTGTGATGGCTCGCCGAATGGAACCCGCCGGTCGTGCGGACAGGCCTTAACCATCTCCGGTCGATTGCTGGCGCATGATCCGGAAAAGTGGATACCGGTTTTCCGAAAAGATCATGTGCAAACAGAAAGCTGAAGCGCGATGGCGCTCGATGTAAGGCCATCGCGCTTTAGCGGTATCCCGCCAGTTCGCTGACGTTCCAAGCGGCAACACAAAATACGATAAAGATGACTCCCCCAATGATGTACTGGGGAATCACTGTTTTTTCTTCCCTAAGGTTGCTTGTCCTCGCCTCTTTCTCAAGCAAGAGATCCGGCTTTGCCACGGCCGCGGCAGTCTTGATGGCCGACATGGCGATACCCAGAACGACAACCCAGAAAGTCCAGGAATAGGCATGGAGAAAGTACAAGGTCAGACTTATGGCTACGACAGCAAAGGTGGTCAAAGACGGTTCCCGGATGCGTATCCATTCTCTTCCGTAAGCCATCTGCTGCCAATCCCTAGCTGTTCAGGCGAATAACATCGGCTACCCGTCGAGCAATCGCGCTATCGACCGAACTCAATTGGGCAGCGCGTCCTTGTAGATATTGCCATCCTTCATGATGATCGGAAAGTTTTTGGGGTCGGCAACGAGCTCGATATTTTCCAGAGGATTGCCATCGACCAGCAGCAGGTCTGCAAGGGCGCCTTCTTCCACGACACCGAGCTTGCCGGGATAGGGATTGCGCTTGCCGGACAGCGCCAGCAGGTCGGCATTTGTCGATGTCGCCATGATCAGGACCTCGGCGGGTGTGTACCAGCGGGCAAGCGAGGCCAGGATGGCTCCTTGTTGCTGCGCCAGCGCTTGCGAGAACAGCACATCGGTGCCCCATGCCGTCTTGAGCTTGTATTTCTTCGCCAACTCGTAGGTCCTGGCTATGCCGGGCCAGACCTCTTCCGCCTTGGCGCGCTGGACCGAACCAACCGGAAAGCCAAGCTTCAAGGCTTCGGGGAGCGGCTGCATGCTCAGCCAAATCCCCTTCTCGGCCATCAGTTTGGCGGTTGCTTCGTCCATCAACATGCCGTGTTCGATGCATTTCACACCGGCGGCAATGGACCGCTGGATCGCAGCCGGCGTGAAGGCATGCGCGGCGACGTAAGTACCCCAGTTCTCGGCCGCTTCGACCGCGGCGCGCAGCTCGGGCTCGGTGAAGGTGCTCACGTCGATTGGACTGAAGGGTGACGACACGCCGCCGCCCGCCGTCAGCTTGACCTGGGAGGCGCCCTGCATGAGCTGTTCGCGCGTGCGCACGCGCACCTCGTCAGGGGTGTCCGCAACCATGGCGCCACCGACCACCTCCATGCGGGACAGCGTGCCGATCGCCCGCGGCAGTTCGGTCAGCTGACGGAAATCCCCGTGCCCGCTCGTGATCGTGATCACGGCGCCGGACGGATAGATGCGCGGGCCCTTGGCGATGCCCGCATCGATGGCGCGCTTGAGACCGAATACCGGCCCGCCCACGTCGCGAACGGTGGTGAAGCCGCGCATCAGGGTGTCCGCCGCTTCGGCGCCGGCCACGAGATTGTTGTAACCGACATCACCGAACGACTCTGCCGGGGTCGGGCGCACCAGCATCGCGTGCCAATGCGCATCGATGAGGCCGGGCATCAGCACGCGCCCGTCCGTCTTGATAATGCGGACGTCGGCGCCCGCCTCGACCGTGATCGGGTCCACCGAAATGCGCGCGATGGTGTTCCCTCTGACCAGCACATTGGAGGGCGGCGACAAGGCGGCGCTCTTGCCGTCGAATATGCGGACGTTCTCAAAAAGCGTCGCCGCGCCGGGCGGCGCCTCGGTTTGGGCAAGGCTCGCCTGCCCAAACCCGGCCAAGAGCAGCGCAACCACCAACGATCGACAGCGCATGAGTCTGAACGGCTGTAGCATTGTCAGACCAGTCAATTTGCTCCGCCAATCCGCTATCTGACAGCCCATCTTAAACTCCGAATATTGTCGCTGAGTTCAATCGCGTAAGCGGAATGGTCACGCCAGTCGGAGCCAACGAACATCGGCAACGCGTCCGTTGCGTGAATCGACGGCGATTTCCCAACGGCTCCCTCGACGTGTTCCCCGATATATGAAATATCGGCCACTACAATTCCGTCGGCTGACATTTCGAAAACCGCGGTCACGCAACAGTCGTTCACCCCGAGAACAGCTGATCCGGCGGCCAACGCTGATATTGGTGCCGATGTTGATATCAATACTGACCCGGGCTTCGGCTTCGGTTGGTATCGCTAGCGGACTGACCGCCAATCCAATCAAGAGACTCAAGCACGCCATCGAAGTTCTTAGCGCTCGTGCCATTCAATCCTCCTATGGTTAAATGCAATCGAAGTCACTCCCAGTCCTGGCGCTTAAAGGATCGCCAGGATGCTGTGACGACCCCACGCAAGGCTACAACGAACTGAGATTCCCATCTCAAGATTAAATTGAACGGCACTTTGGGACAGGAAATGGCCACGCGATAGTTGGACCTAGGACCATCATCGGGCCGAGTTTGCGGGCCGAATGTCCGCCAATTGGTTGATTATGCGCGGCCGCAGGGCTCCCAGAACCTCCCCGCGACGAGGAAATCGTCGTTTTCGCCTCTTGTCGGAACAAGCGATAGGAATAAGAGTTTTCGTTGCGTGAGTGGAGTTTGGAGCCGCCGGTCGGCGGCGCCCAGGAGGGCCTGCAGGATTGGGCGGCGACGGTCCTGTGGGCTCTCCGATGGTGCGGCGGTCATCATCTTGGATCTTTGCTTGAAAGCAACGGCTGCACGGTGGCGGCCGAAAAGGAACCCGCCACGGGGACGGCACTACCGTGACGGGCTCCCCGCATCCGCACACCTTGCGACAGGAGCGGATTGCAACCTGATGATTGCCCAAAAGCGTTCGGGCAACAATATCGGCACTTAAAAAAAGCTGTCCCGAAATGATGCGCCGCTGGCGAAACGGCCGCCTCGCATGTTGGAACCCTTCAAGGGAAGTGGAGCATTGATCGGCATGGTTGCCAGTATCAGCAAGCTATTGAAGAAGGTCGATGATCTGCGCGCCACTGCGCTCGCCGCCAGGGCGTTGGCCGAGCACTTCGCCGGCGATGAGAGGCAAAGCATCCTCGAGCTTGCAAAAGACTGGGACGCTCAGGCAAAGGATGAAGAAGACCGGATTAATGAGTTTTCGGCCGAAGCTGAGGGGCGATAGGAGCCCGCACGTCGCGTGCTTGTTTTGCGGAACATTTCCGGTGCATTATGGCGAATGTGTTGGATCGCCAAGCCAAGCGACCGCTACCAGGGAGAATGCCCGTGTCCAAGCCCCCGCTAAGACCAGAACACACAGCCGATGAAGATACAGAGGTTGGGAAGGCTGAAAAGCTCGGTGACGAATACAAGAAGCCGTCGGCCAAGCCGGAAAAGAAAGAGAAGGAATAAGCCCCCGCTAGGACGTAGATCGCGTCACTTCGACGACCGCTGGCAGGGCGGTTGCGCGCACGCTACAATTTTGAGTCCAAAGCAACTACCAGAGGTAATCACCGCTTAACAGCGCCGTGCTATCGTGCCTCCATGAAATTTCCCGTCTTCGGCCGCAGACCGGCGCCGGCCCGACCCACCTCCCCTTCCGCTCTTTCGGGGCACGGCGCTGTGCTCGATCATCTGCGCAGGGTCGAGACGGAGCAACCATTCGCCCGCCCATCGCTCGTCGGCCGTCTGCTGTTCGATATGACCCGCAAGATGATCGCCACCGATCGCGGCGCGCGCCTGGAAGATCTGCTTGCGATCCTCGCATCGACCGGCGGCTTCGTCAGATGAGCGCAAGCACCGGCTCCCTACCGGGAGCGCACATAGGCCCCACAATGCCGCTCACCCCTGCCGTCCAGCCCTAACGCAGTATTCTTTAAAGACGCAGTTCATTGTTCCCGGTCCGCTATCCGGCATGCTCTGTAAAAATTTGTTAGATTACTTGAGGGAACATGTGAACGAGATGCGCTTTCTCCTTTGCAAGAAAGGAGATTCTTCCATGAGAGGTATTTTTACGACAACCGCGCTCGCATCGGCACTCCTGTTGGGAACCCTTGCCACGGCGACGATCGGCAAGGCACAGGACGCCCAGCCGACAACCAAGGAATGCATGGGCGAAAACTGCCCGGGCGGCGCCATGCAGGGCGGTAGCGATCAGGCCGTTCCCAACAAGAAGCGTATGCGCCCGCCGCCGCAGGGCGACCAGCAAGATGGTCAAGCCGAGGACCAGTCGGGCGACCAGGTCATGCCGCGCAAGAAACGGATGCAGAGCCAGCAGGACACTGACGTCGATGTCGATGTCCGTACCCGCACCAAGGTCAGCGAAGGCAAGTGGCGGTTCGATTCGAGCCGGCATCAGCGTCGCAACCGCAAGAGCGCCACCTTCCGCTTCTACTATGGCGGCTACTGGTATCCCGAGCCCTATTGGGAAGTTTATAGTGTCCGGCCGCGCTATCGCATCAGTTGCGGTGAAGGCCGCAGCATCGTGGCCGAGCGCTTCAACCGCGTTCGCGTGGTCGAGTGCAATGGCGGCACCTACACCTATATAGGCCGCGCCCAGGGCGATACCTGGCGGGTCCTCTTGAACGCGCGTAACGGGCGCATTGTCGGACGCGCTCCTATCTAGGTTGGTGACTGTGTCCTTCCCTCACAAGCGCGACACCCGGCTTGATCGGTCGTTCCTGATGTGGGTGCTCGTCGGCCTGGTCGCCGCCAGCGTTGCCGCAGCCGTTGTGGCGGGCGCTGTGGTGCTGGCGATACAGGGCTGATGATAGAGATGGTCATCGGTCAAAGGAAATGACCGATGACCGCTATTTCGCCGGCGGCTTTGATGGGGGCTGCGGGCTGGGAAGCGGATCATGCGGCGGAACCGGACGCGGTTCCGGACCAGGCGGGGTGGGCGGTTCGGGTGTGGGAATGGTTGCCATGCGACATCAACACATGGCGGTGATCATTGTTCCCGCGCGAACGGGACACCGGAACATGGCGGCGAGCTGGGCGTTTTTTGCTCATGAACCGGCGTGACCAGATCAAGCTCGCCCTGGAGCGGATCAAGGTGACGAAAAGTCTTGTCGCCAACCAGGTCGAATTCATGTCCCTCGCCAAGGCGATCGGCTACGAGCCTGTCCATGCACCGGCGACGGTCCAGAGATTGCGCGCGCAATTGTCGGACGCGCGCCGGTCGCTCGTCCGTCTGACGAGGAGTGGCCAGAATAAATTCACCCGGCCGGCAAGAGCCACCCCGTTTGTCGAAGACAAGGCGGCTGCCTAAGCACGTGCCATGGAACCGGGGTGCCTTTCTCGGCGTTGCCAAGGACCCGGAAGGCATGATGCATGAAGGACAAGCGAAATCTCTCGCCGAAGACTCTCAGATCCGATTCGCGCATCGGGCGCGCCAGGAAGCTCGCGGATGCTTCTCTGCCGCTCGTGGCCGACCTCTATCTGGCCCATCTGCGGGCCTGCGCGACAAATCGGGATGACGAGACGAAGCGAAGGCGCCGCAAGAAGCCCGCTTCGCAATGATCGCCCCACAATGAACGCATAATCTCGGGACCGTCATGAGCAAGACCGATGCCGCTCAGAGCGATCTTGACCTGCCGGCGCATGGCGCAGCGACCCTGCCCGGCGTCACGGTCGACAGCTACAATATCGAGATCGAGGACGATGATGGATTCGTCGGCGATCAGGCCAGCAAGCGCGCCTTCTGGGCGCTCATGGACAAATGGCGCAAGCCATGGCGAAAAACCGGCAAGGACCCGCTGGGCAAGGAACCGAGCGAGAAGATCGGCAGGCAGAAGCTCGCCGAGCTGCTCGCCGATGGGGATCCCGAGGCGGCGGCAGTGGTGGCGAGCGCCATCGACGATTACGCCCACGGGCTCGCCAGTGTCATTCGCCGCTATTCGCGCTTGAAGGAATGGCGCAAGACTGAATACCTCGTTATCGGCGGCGGCTTCAGCGCCAGCCGTCTCGGAAAGCTCGCCATCGCCAGGACGGAGCTCTTGCTGCGCGAAGACGGCTTCAATCTCGATCTCGACATCATCCACAACGATCCCGACGAGGCAGGCCTCATCGGTGCGGTTCACCTGCTGCCGACCTGGATGCTCAGAGGGCATGATGCGATGCTGGCCATCGATATCGGCGGCACGAATATCCGCGCCGGTGTGGTCAGGTTCGGGAAGCGCCCGGCCGATCTGGCGAAAGCGCGCGTGGTCAAGGTCGAGCGGTGGCGCCACGGCGATGAGGACGTGACGCGCGATCAGGCGATCAGGAAGCTGATCGGGATGCTTCGCAAGCTCTTGCGTTGGGCCAGGAGCGAAACTATCGAGCTCGCGCCGCTCATCGGCGTGGCCTGTCCGGGTCTCATCGCGGAAGACGGAGCGATCACGCGCGGCGGACAGAACCTGCCCGGCAATTGGGAGAGCAGCCGCTTCAATTTGCCCTCCGTCATTCGCGCCGGCATTCCGCAGATCGGGAACGAGGAGAGCCTGGTGGTCATGCACAACGACGCCGTGGTGCAGGGCCTGAGCGAGCTGCCCCGCGCCCGCAACCGGAAAAGATGGGGCGTCCTCACCATCGGTACCGGTCTCGGCAATGCGCGCTACACCAACCGCAAACCGAATGGAGGCAAATGATGCCGACGACACCGGACGCAGCCGGACTTTTCGAGGAACAGGACAAAAGCTCCTGCATCGTCGTCAATGTCAAAGGCGCCGATGCCGAGATCCAGGGCACCGGCATGGTCGCCTTGCGCGCGACCATACTTGATCCCAAGAGCCTCGCGCCGAGCGGCATGGAGATCATCGTCCAGATGCTGCCGATCGACGCCGACAAATTCGCCGCGACCGTTCGCGAAGCCGCCAGGAGCGGTGCGTGGAAATTCCCCGGCGATGCCAAATTCGTCAAATGGGAGGAAGATCGCAGCAAGGAATAGCGGCGATTGGCACGGCGCCTGGACCTATCTATAGTCCGCGGGCTCGAAACCACCTTCCACTTCTGGATTGTCATTCGCGTGATCACGCGGCTTGCCATATCGGGTTACCGGTCGCTGCGCGACGTCACGCTGGCGCTCGGCCGGCTGAATATCGTCACCGGCGCCAATGGCAGCGGCAAGTCGAGCCTCTATCGCGCCTTGCGTCTGTTGTCGGATGTGGCGCAAGGGCGCGTGGTGGCCTCGCTCGCCGCCGAAGGCGGTATATCATCGACCCTGTGGGCGGGGCCGGAGAAATTCAGCCGCGAGATGAAGAGCGGCCTGCAGCCGGTCCAGGGCACGCGCCGCTCAGGGCCGATCAGCCTCAGGCTCGGCTTCGCTTCCACCGACTATGGCTATGCCATCGATCTCGGTCTGCCGCAGCCCTCCATGTCGCGCTTCTCGCTCGATCCTGTAATCAAGGTCGAGGCGGTGTGGACAGGCGAGCTTCTCGGCCGCGCCAATCTCATTGCCGAGCGCCGCGGCCCCGTTACCCGCTTGCGCCAGGCGAAGACCGGCGTTTGGCACGAGAGCGTCGATCATCTGTCGGCCTTTGACAGCGTGATGACCCATCGGGCCGATCCGGTCGATGGCTGGGAGCTGCTCCTGCTGCGCGAAAAGATGCGCCAGTGGCGCTTCTACGACAATCTGCGCACCGATCGCGAGGCGCCGGCGCGCCGGCCGCAGGTCGGAACCTTCACACCGGTCCTGGCCGGCGACGGCAGCGACATCGGTGCCGCCCTCCAGACGATCATCGAGGTCGGCGACGGACGTGCCCTCGATGATGCGGTCGCCGACGCCTTCGACGGCGCGAGCCTTGCCGTCAATGACCGTTTCGAGGTGGAGATGAAGCAGCACGGGCTGTTGCGCGAGCTGAATGTCGCGGAGCTCTCGGAAGGCACGCTCAGATACATCCTCCTCATCGCCGCTCTCCTGTCGCCGCGCCCGCCCGAGCTCATGATCCTCAACGAGCCCGAAGCGAGCCTGCACCCGGACCTTCTGGCACCCCTCGCCCGCCTGGTGACGAAGGCTGCCGAGCGTTGCCAGATCATCATCGTCTCGCATTCGCCACAGCTCGTCGCGGCCCTCGACCGGCATGCCGAAAGCTGGCTCATCCGCCTCGAAAAGGAGCTCGGCGAGACGATCGTGCGCGACCGGCCGGCGCCGCCCTGGAAATGGCCGTCGCGCTGAAGGTTCAAGATCGTCAGGTGACGGCGAGCACGGTCAGCCGGTGCTGCTGCCCGTCCCGTCCGGTCCACAGGATCGACTGCCCGACGGTAAGCCCGATGAGCGCGGTCCCGACCGGCGTCAGGATGGAAAGCCGTCCCTCGGCGATATCGGCCTCGCCTGGAAAGACCAGTGTCACGATTCTGGCGGTGCCCTTCTCATCCTCGAAGCGAACGCACGAGCCCATCCGGACGATGTCATTCGCGATCGCATTGTCCGCCACGATATTGGCACGCTCGAGCTCGCCGAACAGATCATCGGCCACCGGCGCGTTGCCCGTCGCGATCGAGTCGGCAAGCTTCATCAGGCGCGCGTGATCGCTCGCTGAAATGCTGATTACCGGCTTCTGCCAGGCTTGGCCGACGACATTTGTATCCATGATGGTCCTCCTGCCGCACTGCCGGACCGGCAATGCAGTGTTTCGATGATCGGATTGGTGAGAGAGCGTCGACGCTTCACAAACGGAAACACGGCCCCAAGCCCCGCGACCCGGGCGCTAAGGCCGAGCCGCGGCTAGGATCCCGCGATGGGACAAGTCCCGCAATGCCAGAGGGCGATCTGCTGTTTCGTCGACATGGCCTCATAGTTGGAGCCGACTCGGCCAAAGTCAACCCCGTGGGAACCGGAACTCCGATTAACACACCCACCTGACGCAGATTGACAGTGACGTTGGAGCATAGGAAAACATATTGGCGAGTTGGGCAAATCAGCCCCGGAAAGGGAGAATAACCGGATGATTAAGATGATGATGGCGGCGGCCGGCTTGTCGATCGGGCTGCTGATGACGCCAGTTGCCACGGCTCCCGCCAAGGCGGGAATCAATATCGACATCAATGTCGACGGCCAGGGCGGTCGGATCAGCTGCAATCGCGGCCGGAAGATCGTCCAGAACAGTGGTTACTGGGATGTCCGTGCGCGGAACTGCAGTGGCCGCTACTACTCGTATTTTGGCCGTCGCAAAAACGGCCGCGCATTCGTCATCACGGTGGATGCGAAACGCGCCTATATCACCGACGTTCGCCGGATATATTATTGATCGTGCACGAGCGGTCTGTGTGACCGTTTGCGACCAAGGACCTTTCATCTGCAGCGGGCGAATTTGCCCGCTGCATCCGTTTTACGCCCATGCTGGAATTCGATCTCACCTCCCTCAAGCCCATCATCGTCGCTCATTTTCCCGGTCTTGCGCCGGCTCGTTTCTCCCTCCTGCCCAAGGGCTGGCATTCGACCGCCGTCGATGTCGACAACACATGGGTTTTCAAGTTCCCGCGTGGCGCTGATGCCGAAGCCGCCTTGCGGACCGAAGCCAGCCTGCTCGCCGCTCTCCGGCCCCATGTCGCGATGCCGGTGCCCGAGCTTTCGCTCATCGAGGGGCCGCCCCTCTTCTCGAGGCACAGGAAGCTCAAGGGCGAGCAGCTGACCGCCGCGCGCTATGCGCATCTGCCCGAAGCGGCGCGCCGGCGCCTTGCCGCCGCCCTCGCCCGCTTCTATGCCGATCTGCATGCGCTCGACGAGGCACGGATGAAGGCGGCCGGTGCTGCTCCCCTCCGTCCCTGGCGCGATGCCGATGACATTGGCCGCAAGATCTGGCCGCTCTTGCCGGCGAGCTTGCGTTCCTACGCCGAGCGCACACTCATGGCCTGGCAGCGGTTGGAACCTGACCCATACGGGATCATCTACGGCTTCTTCGACGGCCATGGCTGGAACATGGCCTTCGACAACGAAGCGCAACGGCTCAACGGCGTCTATGATTTCGCCGATTCAGGCTTGGGTCAGCTGCATCAGGATTTCATCTATTCGAACTTCATCGCGCGCGACCTGACCTCGCGCGTCATTGCGGATTATGAGCGCATCACCGGCAAGCTTCTTGACCGCGAGCGTATCGCGCTGCTTACCGCAGTCCATCGCCTGTGGGAACTGGCCGAGGTCGCCGATGATCCGACGCACATAGCCTTGATGCTGAGGCATGTCGTCGAATGGGCACAGGACTGAGCACCGATTAACCGCTCATTCACGCTAACTTCGGGGAATTACCCAGAGTTATGAGTGACAAAACTGCAACAGCATGAACATATCGACATGGATTACCTTGCGTATGGCTGGTTTCGCTGGAAGGAGCTGCGCTAAAGCTTCCGCCGAAGATTTCATCGGGAGATTTCCATGTTCAAGAAAGTGTCGATCGGCCTCGCAGCGGCCTTGTCCCTTGGCGCCGCGGGCTATGCCAATGCGGCCGACTATGTCGAGCCGGAACCGACCTGCGGCAACTGGTCGGGCATCTATGTAGGTGCGCATGCGGGCTACCTGTGGGGGAATGGCAAGGGAGACTCCGACGACATCGCCGCGATCGACGCCGACGTCGATCCGGACGGCTTCATCGGCGGCGCCCTGCTCGGCGGCAATTTCCAGACTGACTGCCTGGTGTTCGGTCTCGAAGGCGATATCGGCTTCGGCGATGTCGACGGCTCCGGTGATACCGGCATAGCGGGAATCGACGCCGATGCGGATCTGAAATGGAATGGCCATGTCCGCGCCCGCCTCGGCTATTCGCTGGGCGAGGTTCTGCCCTTCATCGCCGGCGGCCTTTCCGCCGCCAAGATCGATGTCGATACCGACGGTTTCGGCGACGACAACAACACGCATTGGGGCTGGACGGTCGGCGGCGGCATCGATTGGGCCGTCTCGGAGCAGTTCATCATCCGCGCCGAATATCTCTATGACGATTACGGCTCCAAGACCTATGACTTCGACGGCGTCGATGTCGACGGCGATCTGACCGCATCGACCGTGCGCGCCGCTCTCATCTGGAACTTCGGCGGGTTGTGAACTCCTCCTTCACTCCGCCTCCCCAGAAGGGCCCGGCTTCCGGGCCCTTTTTCTTGGCGTTCTTAGCAGCCAGCTTTACTGATCTCCTGCTGCATCGCCAATCGCTCCTTCTCGTTCCGCACGATGGAATAAAGCTCCATGGCCCGGGCAAAGCTCGTGCAGGCCTCCGAATTGCGTTTCATCGCAACCAATATCCAGCCATGTGATCGATAGTTGGCTGCGGCCATGTATTCGCCTTCCGGCGGCGGCGCCAAGCTCTTTTCGGAGTAAGAAAGAGCCGCCTCGAAGCGAGACTGCGCCAGAAGTATTTGCGCTATGGTGTCATAAAGTGCCGCTCTGAGACGCTTGTCGTCCAAGAGCTCGGCAATCGCCAGCCCTTTCTCAGCGTGCCGAAGAGCCTCGTCATATTGCGCCATCCGACGATACATCCAGGCAAGATTGTTGTAGACCAGCGCCTTCCATGACGGATCGGCGGGCTCCTGTGCTTCCGCTCGCTTGCGGACTTCCTCGAGATGATATTTCCCGCGATCAAAGTCTCCGAGATGGCCATAGACGAGTCCCAGGCTCAGCAAGCTTTTCTGTTCACCCGTCGGATCGCCTATCTCCTGATAAACCCGGAGCGACTGTTGAAGATACTCCAGCGCTTCGTCATATCGCCCGCTTTCGTCCAGCAGCATGCCGAGCTCGAGAAGCAAGGCAGCTCTGATGGCGCGCAATCCAGGCGTATCGTTTTCCGGCTCGACCGCCAGGGCGGCGCGATAGTGCCTCTCCGCCACTTCCCTGTTTTTCAGGAACCGCACATTGAGGCTCGCCAGGCTCGTTTGAAGACCGACTTGGTAGAACGGCTGCGAGAGCGCCGGGTTCGGCACCGCGTCCAGAAGAACCCGTTCGGCCGCGGCATAGTCCTTGGCTTCCACATGCACAACATACTCGGCTCTGACCCGTTCGAACTCGGCGAGCGGGTCCGTCTCCACTTGCAGATATGTGTAAACCGCCAGACCGGTGGCGACCAACGTCCCCACGATGGTCGCTAAGACCGTAAGCAGTGTTCTTTTCATGCCGCCCCCGAAATCGGCCAAACGGTAGGCCATGGCGCGGCGCCGGTCGAGAGGCCTTCCGGCATGCCACGGACTGTCACCGCCGCGCCACATTGCTGAATCAATCCTGACCCGGTAAGTCTCATCTCCGCCCCTCAGCCAAGCCAAGGAGTTCTGACGGTGAAGCTCCCCCTCCTCTCTCTGTCTGCCGCCCTTTTCCTCGCCTCGTCGTCGGCTTTCGCCGCCGAATGCACGACCCCGACGAACCCGTCAAAATTCTCGAGTTGGCTTTCCGGCGTCAAGAAAGAAGCCGCCGGCATGGGCATTTCCAAACGGGCCATCTCGGTGCTCGACGGCATGACCTACGACCCCTCGGTCATCAAGCGCGATCGGGCGCAGAGCGTCTTCTCCTTGACTTTCCTCGATTTTCAGGCCCGCCTGATCTCCGCCAACCGGATGAACAAGGGCAAAGCCCTCATGCAGCAGCATGCCGGCGTCTTCAAGAAGGTGGAGAGCCGCTATGGGGTGCCAGCGGCGGTCATCACCGCTTTCTGGGGCCTGGAGACCGATTTCGGCGGCTATATGGGCGATTTCCACACCATCCGGTCGCTGGCGACGCTTTCATATGACTGCCGCCGTCCGGAGAAATTCCGGCCGCAGGTCTTCGCCGCCCTGCAGATCATCGACCGGGGCGACATGACCGAAGACGACATGGTCGGCGCCTGGGCCGGCGAGATCGGCCAAGTGCAGTTCCTGCCCGCCGATTTCCTCGAAAGCGGCGTCGATGCCGATGGCGACGGCCGTGTCGACCTCAAGCGCAGCATTCCCGACATTTTGATGTCGACGGGAAGCCTTCTGACCACGCATGGCTGGCAGGCCAATCAGCCTTGGCTGCAGGAAGTCGCCGTGCCCGAGGATATGCCCTGGGAGGAGGCCGATATCGCCATCCAGCATCCCCGCGCGCAATGGGCGAAATGGGGCGTGAAGCTCGCCTCCGGAAAGGCGCTCAAGGCCGATAAGGCGCAAGCCTCGCTGCTCTTGCCCATGGGACGCCATGGCCCCGCTTTCCTGGCCTATCCGAACTTCACCAAGGTCTATCTCAAATGGAACGAGTCGCTCATCTATTCGACGACGGCCGCCTATTTCGCCACGCGCCTTGCCGGAGCTCCCCCTGTCAGCAAGGGCAATGGCCCGGTCAACGCGCTCGACTATAACCAGATCATGGAACTGCAGAAAATCCTGACGCGCATGGGCTATGATGTCGGCAAGATCGACGGCAAGCTCGGCTCGCAGTCGCGCGCCGCGGTCAAGAGCGTACAGATCAAATTCGGCATGCCGGCCGACTCCTGGCCGACGACCGAGCTTCTCAACCGCTTGCGCAACAGCTGAACTTTCGGGCTTTCCTCCATGACTGAGCGGCGCCTATCCGCCGAGAAGCTGGCTTCGTTTTCCTTTTCCGTCCTCACCGCCGCCGGCACCGATCCGGAATCGGCCGAGGCGACGACGGGCGCCATGCTCCATGCCTCGCTCCTGGGCGTCGACAGCCACGGCATCAGGCTCCTGCCCTTCTATGCCGACTGCCTGCGCGAGGGCATTTGCAAGCCTGATCCCAAGATCACCGTCTCGCATCCGCGCCGCAGCGCCGTCCTTGTCGATGCCGATGGCGGGCTCGGCCATCTCCCGACCTATCGGGCGATGGATGAGGCCTGCGCCATTGCGCGCGATACCGGCATCGGCATGGGCGTGGTGATCAATTCGACCCATTTCGGCGCCGCCGGCGCCTATGCGCTGGCCGCCGCCAATGCCGGCTTCATCGGCTTCGTGACCTGCAATTCAGGCGCCTTCGTCGTCCCCCATGGCGGCAAGACGCCCATTCACGGCACGAGCCCGATCTCGCTCGCTGCCCCCTTGGCCGGGCGCGACGATCCCTATTTCCTCGACATGGCGACGAGTTCCATCCCGTGGAACAAGGTGATGCGCTACCGCACCGAGGGCCTGTCGCTGCCGCCCGACGCCGCGCTCGATTCGGAGGGTAGCTACACGACCGACCCGAATCAGGCGGTCTGCCTGGGCCCGCTCGGCGGCGCCGGCTTCGGCTATAAGGGGGCGGCCCTTGCCGGCCTTGCCGAGGTGCTGGGCGGCATGCTGACCGGCATGCGGCTTTCGATCGAGCAGAGCGGGATCGTGCTCGCCGACACCAAGGTCGGCCATTTCGTGATGGCCATCGACCCCGGCACTTTCGTGCCCGGCGCCACCTTCGCCGAACGTCATGCCTCCTATCTCGATGGCTTCAAGGCCCAGCCCGGCACCATGCCGGCGGGCGGTCCCGAATGGGCCTGGCGCGCCGATCGCGCGGAAAAGGGCATCCCTTTGCCCCAGGGCCTTTATGACGAGCTCTCCGCCGCGGGCCAAAAGGCAGGGGTCCCCTTTCCTCTCTGAGAGGGGCCATGCATAGGGCGCATTCATGATCGCCTGGATTGGCAATTGGCTTCATAGGTCGGCTTGCCTATAGCTCGCTATCGATGAGCGTCGCGGGAGAAGCTGTCGAGCAGCGCGAGAACAGTGCCGTCGGCATACTATGGATGCTGGCGACGGTATTATGCTTCACATCGCTCGATACGATGATGAAGGAGCTGATGCTCACCTATTCCCTGGTCCAGGTGACCTGGGCGCGCTTCTTCTTCGCCACCATCGTTGCGGCCCTTGCCGCCGGCCCGAGCCTGCCGTCGATCATCAAGAGCAAGGCGCCCGGCCTGCAGCTCTCCCGTTCCTTGCTGCTCGCCCTTACCACCGGCATCTTCAATGCCGGCGTGCGCCTGGTGCCGCTGGCGACGGCGACGACCATCATGTTCCTCTCTCCCATCCTGATCACGGTGCTTTCCGTTCCCTTGCTCAAGGAGCATGTGGGCCTGCGCCGCTGGATCGGCGTCGGAATCGGCTTCCTCGGCGCGCTGATCGTGGTGCAGCCCTGGGAGAGCGACACGGACACGTTCTTTGTGGGCGCGGTCCTTTTGCTGGTCGCCGCCCTGCTGAACGCCAATTACCAGATCATGACGCGCAAGGTTCGCCTTTATGACGAGCCGCTGACCTCCTTGTTCTACACCGCCGTGATCGGCGCCGTCGTCACCAGCCTGATCGTTCCCTGGTATTGGGAATGGCCGCAGGGGACAGATTGGTTGTTGCTGATGTCGACCGGTCTTCTGGGCGGCGTCGGGCATTTGTGCCTGATCCAGGCTTTCCGCCATGCGCCCGCGGCGGTTGTCGCCCCCTTCTCCTATTCCTCGCTGATCTGGGCTTCCCTCTTCGGCTGGCTTTTGTTCAACGAGTGGCCTCAGTTCTCGACATGGCTGGGTGCCGCCCTCATCATCGGCAGCGGCCTTTACATTTTCCATCGCGAAAGCCAGCATAGGCGCAACACGCTCATTCGGGAGAAAGCAAGATGACAGCGGTGACCAAGCTCAAGACCAGGACCTCCGAGGAAGGGCAGCTGCGCGTCGACCTCGCCGCGGCCTTCCGCCTGGCCGAGCATTTCAACTGGCACGAGGGTATCGCCAATCATTTCAGCCTCGCCGTGTCGCCCGACGGCAAGAAGTTCCTGATGAACCCGAGGTGGCGGCATTTCTCCGGCATCAAGGCCTCCGACCTCCTGTTGCTCGATGCCGATGACAAGGAGGCGATGAAGCGCCCGGACGCGCCGGACGAGACCGCCTGGTGCATCCATGGCCGCATGCACGCTTTGGTTCCGAGCGCGCGCTGCGTCCTCCATGTCCATCCGGCCTATGCGACGGCGCTTGTCGGGCTTGCCGATCCCGAGATCAAGCCGATCGACCAGAACACCGCGCGCTTCTACAAGCGCGTCGCCTATGATCTGGGCTATGAGGGCATGGCCAATTCGGATGCCGAGGGCAACCGCTTGGCCTCCCTCATCGGCAACCACAAGACCATGATGATGGGCAATCACGGCGTGCTGATCGCCGCGGCGTCGGTGGCCGAGGCCTTCGATGAGCTCTATTATCTCGAGCGCGCCTGCCAGACCCTGGTGCTGGCCTATTCCACCGGCCAGAAGCTCAATGTGATGAGCGACAAGGTCGCCGAGCAGACGGCGCGCGACTGGGATCTCTATTCCGACTCCGCCTTCGCGCATTTCGAGGAGATGAAGAAGGTCCTCGACCGCAAGGATCCCTCCTACGCGGAATGATCAAGGGTGAAGCTTGAGACCCTTGATGATCTTATCAACGAGCTTGCGTTCGGAATGGAGCGCCAGGCCCGCGAGATCTAACTTTTCGGTTGAAACAGCGGCGACCGCGGCGCGATTGTCGATATCATTGTAGGTCGTAAAAAGATCCAATGTGTAGATCGACGGCACGACGCCGCGTTCACGTGCCCGTGTGAGCGTGCGCGCAAGCTCTTCCAGTGATGCGGTGAAGACCAGGACCGGCTGGCGCACGAGCGGCCCATAAGTTCCGCCGGACGCGTCACTATAGCGCTCGCCCACGATCTCGGGATAGACTCCGGCGAGGCCACCGCTGAGAAACGCGGTGACATTCAATTTCTGCCAGGGAGCCAAATCCTCCCTGACCACGATGGCGATCTTGGTATCGAAGGTCATGGCGAAAAGCGTAAGAGAAATCAGCAAGGCCCGTCTTGAACAATCGTGCGGCAGCACATCGGGCGATTGGATCGGCCAGGCGCCGTCCGAGCCCGGCATCGAGCGCATCGAGGCCTTCTTTGCCGGCCATGCCTATGATCCTCACCGGCATGACACTTATGCGCTGGGCTTCACCGTCAGCGGCGTCCAGTCCTTCGATTATCGCGGCAGCCGCGCCGACAGCCGCTCCGGCAACGCCATCGTCCTCCATCCCGACGAGGTGCATGACGGCAGGGCCGGCGCCGAGCATGGCTTCCGCTACCGCATGCTCTATATCGAGCCGCGCCTCATCGCCGAAGCGCTTGCCGGCAAAGCGAGCGCCTTGCCTTTCCTGCGCTCGGCCGTTTCATCCGATCCGCGGCTCCTGAACGCCCTCTTCGCCGCCCTTGCCGATCTCAGTCGCCCGTTCGAGCCCTTGGAGCGCGACAAGATCGTGGCCCGGATCGCCGATGCCCTCCTCGCCCTCGACACATCGCAGAGACCGCCATCGTCTTTCGCCACATCGGCGGTCGCGGTCGATCGCGCCCGCGCCTTCCTGGATGAGAATTTCATGCGCATGGTCGCCTCCGAGGAGCTCGAGGGCGTAACCGGCCTGGACCGCTACACGCTGGCGCGCCATTTCCGCTGGCGTCTCGGCACCAGCCCTTATCGTTATCTCACCATGCGCCGCCTAGATCGCGTCAAATCGGCGATCAGCGCCGGTCACGCCCTGGCCGAAGCGGCCTTCATGGGCGGATTTGCCGATCAGAGCCATATGACGCGCCAGTTCAAGCGGGCCTTCGGCATGACGCCCGGCCACTGGCAGGCTCTTCGCAACTGACCCTTGACCTCAAGTTGAGTTGAGGTTCTATGAAGGATGCTCCCGCTGCCGACCCGAGGAGCACTCATGCCGCACGCCGCCCTAAGCGCCGCACCCGCCGATCTCGATCGCAAGGCCAGCGATCTCTTCGACCGGATCGCCATCATCGATCTCATCACCCATATCGGCCTCTCGCTCGATGAGAAGCGCTTCGACAACCTGCGGTCGATCTTCACCGCGGACGTCGTTGTGAAGCGCGGTCACTCGCAAGGACGCTTGGCAAGCACCCATCACCTCTTCACCGACTATCTGATCGAATTGTCGGGCGACAAGGCGGAAGTGCGCGCCAATCTGCGGGGCTTCCACGTCCATCGCGCCGAAGCGCCCGCGTCGCATTTCGATATCGCCGAGCGCTATCGTTTCGAGATGGTCCGCACCGCCGAAGGCTGGCGGGTGTTCCGCATGACCACGGAGCCTGTCTGGACTGCCGGCGATGCGCCAGCTGGCTGAGGCAGGCGTCGGGCCTGTTGCACCGATGTCGCGAACAGGCAGGCTGTTGCACCGGAGCCGTTTCATTCTTGGGGATGATCCGATTTGCCGGCAACCGCAACCTCATCGGCATTGCTTCGCTCTGCCTGGGCGTCTTCGTCTTCTCGACCCAGGATGCGATCATCAAGGCGGTGAGTTCCGACTATGCCGTGACCCAGGCGATCGTCACCCGTTCCATTGTGGCCTTCCCCATCCTTCTCCTCTTCATCCATTGGGAAGGTGGCCTGCGCCTCATCTTGTCGCCACGTTTCTGGGCCTTGAGCTTTCGCGGCCTCATCCTGCTCGTCGCCTATACTTCTTATTACTTGGCTTTTCCGGCCTTACCGCTCGCCGAAGCCATCGTGCTCTTCTTCACCGCCCCCTTCCTCGTCACCTTCCTCGCCGTGCCCATCCTGGGCGAGCGCATAAGGCTCAAGGCGATCGTGGCGCTCATTGTCGGCTTTGCCGGCGTGCTCGTCATCCTGAGGCCGGGTTTCGGCTTCTTCGAGCCCGCCGCCTTGCTCAGCCTGCTCAGCGCCGTCACCTACGCGCTCGCCATGCTGTTCGCCCGCAAGCTCGGCGTCTACGAGCCGGCCTCGGTCATGGCCTTCTATCAGAACGCGGTCTATCTGCTCGGCGCCGCTCTCATGGCGCTCACCTTTCATCTGGTGGGCTGGACGACGGCCGAGCATCCGAGCCTGGCCTTCCTGGTCCGGCCCTGGACCTGGCCGGACGCCAAGGGCCTGATCATGATGGGTGCTTGCGGCGTGATCGCCGCCGTCGCGATGTCGCTTCTCACCCATGCCTATCGCATGGCCGATGCCGGCCTCGTCACCGTCTTCGAATATACGGGCATGATCTGGGGGCCGCTCTGGGGCTTCCTGTTCTTCGCCGAGGTCCCGCCGGTGACGACGCTTCTCGGCATGCTGCTCATCATGGCGGCCGGGTTGATCGTGCTTCTAAGGCCCCGGCTGCCGGATCAGCCCGCCGCGATGACGGCCGGGGAGAAAGCGCCTGACCCGCGCGCTTGACTCCGGCTCCAAAACTGGCGATGATTAGTTCGGCGACTTGACGAACTAACTTGGGCGGGATCGATCGTGAAAAGCGTCCGTTCGCCTCTGGTCAGGCAGTATTCGCGCCGCCTCGCAGCAGAAGTGCTGATCAAAGAGGCGCCGATTTCGCGCGCCGATCTCGCCCGGGCGACGGGCCTCTCCAAGCAGACCATGTCGGAAGTGGTTGGCGAGCTCGTCAGCGAAGGATGGGTGAAAGCCGTCGGCTCGACGAGCGGCAGCGTCGGACGCAGCGCCGTCACCTATGAGGTCGCGCGGCAAGCCGCCTTTTCGCTCGGCATCGACCTTGGCGGCAGCAAGGTCTCGGCCGCCCTCGCCAATCTCATCGGCGAGGTGGTCGCCGAGACGACCGAGACGACCGACCCGCGCGGCGGGCGGCACATCCTCAAGCAGATACACGCGCTCGCCATCGGGCTCGCTGCCGGCAGGCGCATTCCCTTCGACGCGATCAGGAGCGTCGTCGTCGGGACGCCCGGCGTGCTCGACCCGGCGACCGGCGCGATCCGGCTCGTCCCCAACATTCAAGGCCTGTCCGAGATCGATGTCGCGGCCGAGCTCAAGCAGCTTTTCGGCCAGACCGTCACGATCGAGAACGACATCAACCTCGCAATGCTCGGCGAGACCTGGCAGGGCTGCGCGCAAGGCTGCGAGAACGCCGCTTTTCTCGCTCTTGGCACCGGCACCGGCCTCGGCCTCATCGTCAACGGCAAGCTGGCGCGCGGATCCGGCGGCGCTGCCGGCGAGATCTCCTATCTGCCGGTCGGCTCGGATCTTTATTCGCCCGAGGCGCTCGCGACCGGCGCTTTCGAGCGTGAGGTCGGAGCACGGGCGATCCTCGATCGCTATGGGGCGGCGGGCGGCACGGCAGTCGACGGCGTCCGTGACATCTTCGCCCGCCTCGAAACCGGTGACCCCCTCGCCTCTCGCGTCATCGACCAGACGGCGCAAGTCGTGGGACTGGCGATCGCCGCCATTTGCGCGATCGTCGATCCGCAGATCGTCGTCATGGGCGGCAGCATCGGCATCCGCAGCGAGCTCATCGCGCGCGTCCGTGGCGGCATGGGCAAGGTTTTCGATCGGCCGGTCAGCATCGTGCCGAGCCTGCTCGGCAGTCGCGCCGGCCTGATCGGCGCATTGTCGATGGCCGTCAACCGTCTTCACAACACGCTTTTCGGCATTGCCGGACTGCCGGGAGATCTCGGCCTGCCGGCCATATCGATCGCGAAGGCTGCCGAATGACCCAGACCCGGGACCTTGTTGCAAAATTGCGGCCCCTCCTCGACCGGGAGGCGGCGCTCGCTTTGCTGCGCCGCGCCGTCGGCATGCCGAGCATCACCGGGACGGAAGCGGCCTTCGCTCGCCTTCTGGCGGAGGAGCTCACATCGCTCGGCGCCGAGCAGGTCACGCTGACCGATTTCGCGGCCGGACGGCCGAATGTCCGCGGAGTGCTGCGCGGGTCTCGGGGCGGATCGTGTCTCTTGCTCACCGGCCATACCGACACGGTACATGTGCGCGGCTGGACGGAACGCTGGGCCGGCACGCCGCGCGAGAGCCCCTTCGCCGCCGCTTCTGTCGATGGCGCCATCTGGGGCCGCGGTGTCGGCGATCTCAAGGCCGGCATCTGCACCACGCTCGCGGCGTCGCGGCTCCTGGCCGCAGCAGGGCTCACGCCCGGATCGGATGTTCTCTTCGCTTTCATCGGCGATGAGGAGAGCGGCGAGCCCGGTACCGGCATAAGCCTGGGCATCAAGGCGCTCGTGGCGGAGATCGAAGCCGGCGCCGTGCCACGGCCCGATTTCGCCATCTATGTCGAACCGACCGAGCTCAATGTCTATCCGGCGCAAATGGGCTTCCTCATTTGCGACATCACCGTCACCGGCCGCTCGGCCTATTTCGGCGTCCCGGAGCTGGGCGTGGATGCGCTCAAGGCCGCGCATGCGGTTCTGTCGGCGATCTGGGCACATTCGGCGGCCCTCGAAGCGCGCGTACCTCATCCTCTCGTCGGCCGGCCCTTCGTCCTGGTCACCGGCATTGAGGGCGGCGGCTATATCGCGGTTCCGGGGGAATGCCGCATCAGCCTGATCCTGAAGCTGCTGCCGGGCGAGAGCCTGGACCGTGCGGTTTCAGGCCTCGAGACGGCGGTGCGCGCGGCATCTGTCGCCGACGGCATCTCGATCTCATTCGCCTATCCCGCCGGCCGCGATCATCGCTTTGGCGGCACGCCCATGGAGGCAGCACCCGATCTTGCCGCGGTCGGCCTGCTGCGCGAGGCCATTCACGCAATCCGCCCCGACCGGGGGCAGATCGAGGGCGCCCCTTACTGGTCGGAAGCGCCCTTCCTGACCAACCGGCTCGGCATCCCGACCGTCTATTGCGCGCCGGGCGACATACGCAATTGCCATACGCTCGAGGAGCATGTGGTCATCGACGACTATCTCGACGGTATCCTGGCCTTTGCGGTCTTTCTTGCAGGCTTCGATCGAAGCGCCATCAACAGCTGACGGCCCTATCCGGGCCAATAACAGGAGGAGGAAAATGCCATGAGGTTCAAAAACAGGCTGATCGGCGCCGCGATCGGCGGCGTTCTCGCTTTGACGATCGCAGGTGCGGCAATGGCGCAGACCATCGGCCCCAATGGCGAAACCGCCACGCCGTCGAGCGCCCTGACGCTCACCGATGCCGAAGTCGCCAAGGTCAAGGACGGCAAATATACCGCGGCCCTCGTCTGGCATACGTCGTCGGATTTCGTGACGGCGGTGACCGCCGGCGCCACCGATAAGTTCAAGCGTCTCGGCGTCGAGGTCGTGGCGACCACCGATGCGGGCTTCGATTCCGCCCGGCAGCTCAGCGACGTCGAGACCGTCATGGCGAAATCGCCGAGCGCCATTCTGGCTCTGCCGCTCGATCCCGTAGGCTCGGCCAAGGCCTTCCAGGCGGCAAAGGACAAGGGCGTCAAGCTCGTCTTCCTGTCCAATGTGCCCGCTGGCTACAAGCACGGCGCCGACTATGTGGCAATCGTCACCGATGATCTGTTCCAGATGGGCAAGCAGGCCGCCGATGTGCTCGCCAAGGCGCTGGGCGCCAAGGGCAAGCTCGCCTGGATCTTTCACGACGCGCAATATTACGTGACCAACCAGCGCGACAATGCGTTCAAGACGACGATCGAGAAGGACTACAAGGACATGTCGATCGTCGACAGCCAGGGCATTTCCGATCCGGCCCGCGCCGAGGAGATCGCGCAGGCGCTGTTGACCAAGACGCCCGATCTCGACGGCATCTATGTGACCTGGGCGGAGCCGGCGGAAGGCGTGCTCGCCGCTTTGCGCTCACAAGGCAACAGCAAGACGAAGATCGTGACTCTCGATCTGTCGGAGCCGATCGCCCTCGACATGGTGAAGGGCGGCAATGTCGCCGGCATCGTCGCCGACAAGGCCTATGAGCTTGGCCGCGCCATGGCCACTGCCGCCGCCTATGGGCTCCTCGGCAAGGAGGCGCCGGCCTTCGTGGTGGCGCCCGCCGTCACCGTCACCAAGGAGAATGTGAAAGAGGGTTACAGCGAGTCGCTCAACCGCGACACGCCGCAATCCGTCCTCAATGCATCGAAGTGAGGAGGAAGACATGTCGTTCAAGCAAGCACTGATAGCCACCGGAATTCTCGCGGCGCTGGCGCTGCCGGCTCTGGCCCTCGACGCCACCAAGGGCCCGCATGGCGAGGCGGCGACCCCTGCCGCCTCGGTCACGCTGACGCCCGAGCAGGAAGCCAAGGTCAAGGACGGCAAGTTCACCGCCGCCATGTCCTGGCACACGACGTCAGACTGGTCGGCGGCCGTGAGCAACGGCGCCAAGGATGAATTCACGCGCCTCGGCATCGCGGTCGTCGCCGAAACCGATGCCGGCTTCGATGCCGCGCGGCAGAAGAACGATGTCGAGACGATCCTGGCGAAGAAGCCGAGCGTCATCGTCTCGCTGCCGGTCGATCCCGACACGGCCGCCGAAGTCTACCGTCCGGCGCTCGCCGCCGGTACCAAGCTGATGTTCGTCGACAACGCGCCGAAGGGCTTTCAGCAGGGAACCGACTATGTCGCGATCTCCTCCGCCGACCTGGTGCAGATGGGCGCCAAGGCGGGCGAGGCCATGGCCCAGGCCCTCGGCGGCAAGGGCAAGATCGGCTACATCTTCCACGACGCGGCCTTCTATGTGACCAACCAGCGCGACCAGTCCTTCAAGGCCACCATCGAAGCCAAGCCCGACATGAAGATCGTCGCCGAGCAAGGTCTTGCCGATCCGGCGCGCGCCGAGGACATCGGCAATGCCTTCGTCGCCCAGAACCCTGATCTCGACGCGATCTATGTCACCTGGGCCGAGCCCGCCGAGCTGGTGCTCGCGGCGCTGCGCAATGCCGGCAACAAGCACACGAAGATCGTGACCCTCGATCTCTCCGAGCCGCTGGCGCTCGACATGGTGAAGGGCGGCAATGTCGCGGCGATCGTCGCCGATGAGGCCTATGGCATCGGCGTCACCGCGGCGCGGGCGGCGGCCCTGGGGCTCATCGGCGAGAAGGTGGCGCCCTTCCTTGCCGTCAATGCCATCGCCATCACCAAGGACACGGTCAAGGAGGGCTGGAACGCCTCCTTGCACCGCGACCCGCCGGCTTCTCTCGGAGCCAATTGATGTCGTTCTCCTCCAGCCTTCGGCGAATACCGGTCATCGGCGGGCTCGATCCCAGCGCCTATGTCGTCTATGTCGGGTTCCTGCTGATCTTCGCGCTATTCGCCGTGGTGCTGTGGGACGACGGTTTCCTCACGGCCTCCAATCTGCTCAACATCGTGCAGCAGACGGCGCCGGTCACCATCATGGCGATCGGCATGGTCTATGTGCTGACCGCAGGCGAGATCGATCTCTCGATCGGCTCGGTGGTGGCGGTCTCCGCTTTGCTGGCCGCCGTGGTGATGCGCGATCATCACTGGACGCTGGGGGTCGTGGCCGGCCTTGGCGCAGGCGTCGTCATTGGCCTCGTCAATGGCGCCCTCGTCGCCTATGTAAGGCTGCCGTCTTTCCTCGTGACCTTGGCGACCATGGGACTTCTGGCGGGCGTCGCGCGCTGGATGACCAATCTCCAGTCCGTGCCGGTGACGGACGCGACCTTCACCGGCCTGTTCGGCTCGGGCTCGCTCTTCGGCATCCCGTCTCTCGTCATCTGGACGGTGCTGGCCGTCGCCATCGGCCATTATGTCTATCGCGAGACGCCTTTTGGCGCGCATGTGCTCGCGACCGGCGACAATCCCCGCGCCGCGCGCGCCGCCGGCATCAAGGTCGATCGCTTGCGGCTCAAGATCCTCGTCCTCGGCTCGACCTGCGCCGCGCTCGCCGGCCTTCTCTATCTCGGCCGCATCCAGGGAGCGCGTTATACGCTGGGAGAGACCGATCTACTGACCGTGATCGCCGCCGTGATCGTCGGCGGCACGCGCCTCACCGGCGGCACCGGAACTGTCGTCGGCGCGCTGGTCGGCTCGCTGCTGATGGGAATCCTGAACAATGGCCTCATCCTGATGGGGCTCGCCGTCTCCCAGCAGCTGATCGTCCGCGGCCTCATCATCCTTCTCGCGGTCGCGCTCACCTTGCGCGAGCCGCAACGCTGAAATCCAAGCCGGAGCGAGGAATATGTTTCTTGATGTACTGCGCCGCCGCAATCCCCGCCTGATCGAGGCGGCTATCCGCCTGCACCAGGAAAGAGTGCTGCCGGCGAACAGCTATGTGATCGACGTCGATGCGGTCGAGGGCAACGCTCGGGCCATCCGCGCCGCCGCCGACCGTCACGGCCTCAAGGTTTTCGCGATGACCAAGCAGATGGGCCGCAACGCATCCTTCTGCCAGGCCGTCAAGCGCGGCGGCATCGGTGAGGCGGTTGTCGTCGACATGGAGTGCGCGCGCGCCTGTCATCGCGCCGGCCTCGCCATTGGACATGTCGGTCATCTGGTTCAGGTGCCGCGGGCCGAAGCCGATGCCGCCGCGCGCCTCGAGCCCCGTTATTGGACGGTCTTCAACGACGAGAAGGCCGGCGAAGCCGGCGCCGCGCTCAAGGCGGCGGCCGGCTCAGGGCGCCTCCTCGCCCGCATCCAGGCGGAAGGCGATGTCTTCTATATAGGCCATGAGGGCGGCTTTCCCGCCGCCGACATTCTTGCCGTTGCCGACCGCATCGACCGGATCGCCGACGGGCGTTTCGCCGGCATCACGACGTTTCCGGCTCAGCTTTTCGATGCGAAGACGCGCCGCATCAAGCCTACGCCCAACACCACGACGCTCAAGCGCGCCGCCGATGCGCTCGCCAAGGCCGGCCGTAAGGATATCGAGATCAATGCGCCCGGCACGACCTCGGCAGCGGTCATCCCGGCCCTTGCCGAGGTCGGCGCGACGCAATGCGAGCCCGGCCACGGCCTCACCGGCACGAGCCCGCTGCATGCCGTTGAAGACCTGCCGGAGCTGCCGAGCGTCGTCTATCTGAGCGAGGTCTCGCATCTCCATGGCGGCCGCGCTTATTGCTTCGGCGGCGGGCTTTATATCGATCCGGTCTTTCCGGACTATGACCTCAAGGCGGTCGTCGCGCGCGAGCCGACCAGTGCCGCCTCCGCCTTGCGCAGCGTCGAGATCCCGCCGCCGGCAGCCATCGACTACTACGGCATGATCGACGCATCGGGACCCGAAGCTGCGCGCCCCGGCGACAGCGTGGTATTCGGCTTCCGCCCGCAGGCCTTCGTCACCCGCGCCTATGTCGTCGGCGTCTCGGGCCTCGCCAAGGGCAAGCCGAAAGTGGAGGCCATCCACGACGCGACGGGCAGAGCCGTCGCCTGGCCGGTAGGATGAGTGCCATGAGCGCCGTGCCCGCCCTCAGCCTGCGCAATATCCACAAGAACTTCGACGGCATCATCGCCATCGAGACATTCGATCTCGACATCGCGCGCGGTGAGGTAGTGGCGCTCGTCGGCGACAACGGCGCCGGCAAGTCGACGCTGGTCAAGATCATTGCCGGCATGTATCAGCCGACCTCTGGAGAAATCCGCCTCGATGGCGAGGCCGTGCATTTCACCGACGCCAGCCAGTCGCAGGCGAAAGGCATCCAGGTCGTCTACCAGGACCTGGCGCTGGCCGACAGCCAGACGGTCTATATGAACCTGTTTCTCGGGCGCGAGAAGACGACAGGCTCCTTTGGAAAGCTCGACCGGCGCAGCATGATCGCCGAGACCGAGAAGCTGGTGCGCGATCTCGATGTCCGCATTCCCTCGGCGAAGTCGATCATCCGCTCGCTGTCGGGCGGACAGCGCCAGGGCGTGGCTATCGCGCGCGCAACCCATTGGGCAACCAACCTGGTGCTGATGGACGAGCCGACCGCAGCACTCGGCGTCGCCGAGACGGCACGCGTGGAGAGCATCATCACCGGCCTCAAGGCGCGCAACCTGGCGATCCTCATCGTCAGCCACAGCCTCGATCAAGTCTTCCGTCTGTCCGACCGCATCTGCGTGCTGCGGCGCGGCAAGCAGATCGGGATACGCAAGACCGGCGAGACGGACAAGAACGAGATCGTATCGATGATCACCGGCCTGCAGGCCGCCACACGCATATGATGGAAGGCAATCTCTTGAAAAATATGGAAGATCCGGTGCCAAGCTGACTTTCGCACAACCGCGCATTCATGCGCGCTTCAGCCGTCCTGGCCTATGCTTCGACGATGAGATGGGGGCTTGACTGCTTGAGGATGGAGGGCGCCATGCGTCCCGTCGAAGCCGTTTTGTATGGTCTTGTGATCAGTGGTGTCTTGGCCGCGGCCTTGAATGTCATGACCTTGCTGCTGTCACGGTGATCCGTGCGGCAGATCGTAGAACACGGTCGCTTTCTTCAAAAGCCCGTTGCCGTCACGCTCTCCGCAGGTCACGCCTCTCGCCACCGCATTGCTGTTGCCGTCCTGCAGCGTCCAACCGACCAGGCAGGCGTCGTGATGCTCGGCAAAGGATGTCGTGACGATGCGCAGCCCGGGAACGGTCTGCTGCAGTTCGCCGATATAGCGCGACAGCGCATCTTGGCTCTCGGTCCGCGTCACCGGATCGCTATAGACGAATGTCGCATCGAGTGTGAGGCGGAGGATCGTCGCCCGCCTGCCGGGATCGCTTTCGCTCCAGGCTTCCTCATAGGCTGCCCATGTCTCACGCAAGGCCATGCCGACGTCCTCCTTTTCAAATCGCGGCGAGCTTCTTTTCATAATCCTTCACGAAACAGCGTTGGCCTTGCCGCACCACGACATGGCCTTCCGCTTCCAGGCGCCGCTTCACATCGCTGAGCCCACCCGGATATTTGCCGTTGAGCTCGCCGCCGTTCTTGAGCACCCGCCAATAGGGCGTGACCGCCTTTCTGCCCATGAGCTCGGCCTCATGTGCCGCATGGGCGGCGATCCAGACGAAGATCCCGGTCGTCACCGGGCAGCACACGGTGGTGCCATGCCGGCGTGCGATCAGGCCGGCGATCTCGCGCGCCGTTGCGAGCTTGCGCTTCTTCACCACCTTGATCGCCGCATCGACCTCGCGCGGCGCCGGCACGACCATCGACCCCGAGCCTGAGCGCTTGACCATCTTCGGCGGGATCGGCTTGACCAAAGGCAGGTTCTTGTCGTCCGCCAGCCTTTCCGCCCATGACTTGCGCTTGCCCATGATCTCCTCCGTGACGACAATAACAGAACATATGTTCTGTTACTTGTAAAGCCGATTCAAGAACGATCGTTCCGTTATCCCTGTTTGTCCAGGGTCGCTAGCGTGACGGCGATATGGTTCGCGATTACCTTGGATCCGGCGGACGAGCGGGCCAGCAGCCACACCGTCTGCAGCGCCCCGGTGAGGAAATCGGCATGCCGTGCGGGATCGATCCCCTGCCCGATCTCGCCTTTGCGCCTTGCATTGACGAGCGCCCGGCGGAAGGCCTGCCGGGCATTGTCCTGGAAATTCCTGACCCGCGCGGCCACATCCCTATCGAACGGCGCCACCTCGCTCGCCGAATTGCACATCAAGCATCCGATCCCGCCGCCGGGCTTGCGGGCATAATGGAGGAGCACGCCGAAATAGTCGCGAATCTCGGCAAGCCCGGCATCGGGCTTGGTGACCGGCGCCAGCATGGGCTCGAAGATCGTTGCGTAATAGTGATCGAGCGCTGCCAGGAACAGGCCACGCTTGTTCTCATGGATATCGTAGAGCCCATAGCGGCTGACGCCGGTGGCGGCGACGATGTCGTCGATCGAGCTGTTGAAATAGCCCCTTTCCCAGAAGACCATCATCGCTTTCCTGAGCGTGGCGGCGGGATCGAAGGCGCGCGGTCTTGCCATTTGGCTATTTTTCCAGAATGCTTGTTCTGATATCTTCCGCGGTCTTTCCGGCCTTGTCAAATCGGCCAAGGATCGGACATGACTGCGCCATGCGCATCACCGACATTCGCGAACGCTCGACTCCGGTTTCCCGCTATGCCGATCCGGCCTTACGCTCCGGCGATCTCACCACGAGCCTCGTGATGGTGACCACGGATGCCGTCAGGGCGGGAAGGCGGGTCACCGGCTATGGCTATGCCTCGGTCGGCCGCTATGCCCAGGGTGGTCTGATGCGTGAACGCTTCATCCCGCGCCTGCTCGCGGCACAGCCGGACTCTCTTCTCGATGCGACCTCGGGCGCTCTCGATCCCCGGCGTGCTTGGGATGTGATGATGGCGGGCGAAAAGCCGGGCGGGCATGGCGAGAGATGCGTCGCCGTCGGCGCCCTCGACATGGCGCTGTGGGATATTGCCGCGAAGATGGCGGAAGAACCGCTTCACACGGTTCTCGCCCGGGGGCTCGGCCGCGGGCACGAAGTTCCGGCCCGCCTTCGCATCTATGCCGGCGGCGGCTATCGCTACCCGCATAATGACCTCGAAAGGCTGGCGGACGAGATGCGCCGTTTCGTCGACCAGGGTTTTACCCATGCCAAGATGAAGATCGGCGGCGTTCCGATTGAAAGTGATCTGAACCGGATCGAAGCGGCCATGCGGCAGCTCCCTGCCGCCGCTCATCTCGCCGTCGATGCGATGAATGCTTATGACGTCGAGATGGGCCTCACGGCCGCCGCGCGTCTTGCACCTCTCGGCCTCTGGTGGTTCGAGGATATTTGCGACCCGCATGACTTTGCGGCACAGGCGCGCGTGGCTTCAACCTATGCACGTCCGGTCGCTGCCGGCGAGGCCCTGTTCTCGCTTCCCGAGGCGAGGCTCCTCGATACCCATGGCGGGCTCCGCCGCGACCGCGATTTTCTCCTCTTCGATCCCGTCCATTGCTATGGGCTCACCGGCTATTTGCGCATCATCGAGCATCTCACTCAACAAGGATGGCCGCGCTCCGCGTTCTGGCCGCATGGCGGACATCTCTTCAGCCTGCATATCGCCGCGGCATTGGGCCTCGGCGGCGCCGAGGTGACGCCTTTCGCTTTCCACCCGTTTTCGCAACTGTCGGACCGATTGCGCATCTCGGAAGGGCATGTTGATCTGCCGCAACAGTCGGGTATAGGCTTCGAGCTCAATCCGGATATCATGCAGGCCTTCGCCGCCGCTTTTGCCTGACATACACCAGGAGACCGGAACATGCTGGACGCGCAAGCCCGACCACCGCTCACCGGCGGCTGCCAATGCGGCAAGGTGCGCTATGAGATTGCCGGGCCTTTGCGCCGTCTCTTCATCTGCCACTGCCGCGAATGCCAGAAGCAGTCGGCCTCGGCCTTCGCCATATCGGCGATGTTCGGCTCGGCCGGCATGCGGCATCTCACCGGTGAGGTCCGCCAATGGTCGCGCCGGACGGAGTCCGGCTGGACTCTCGTCTCCTCCTTTTGTCCCGCTTGCGGGTCGCGGCTGTGGGATGGCGACAAGGACCAGGAAGAAGAAGTCTGCATCAAGGGCGGCTCGCTCGATGCGCCGCTCGATCTGACGGATGCCGTTCACATCTGGACCTGCCGCAAGCTTCGGGGCGTGATCATCCCCGATGCGGCCCGGCAATATGCGAAGGAACCGGAATAGCCCTTTTATGCGCGCAACAGCGACACGGCCAGGACTGCGGACCAGATCAGCAGCAGCACGCCGGTGAACTGAGAGAGGCGCCACTGCGCCGGGATCAGCTTCTCCGCCAGCACATAGAGTGCCAGGCCCCCGATCCAATTGGCTTCCATCACGCCGCCATAGAACAGGAGCAGCATCAGCATGCCGCAGCAGCCGGTGCAGTAAAGCCCGTGCCGCAGCCCGCGCTCGAAGGCGGCCGCGGCGCCCGGGCGCCATTGTCCAGGAATGAAGGCGAAGGGGGACTGGCACTTGGTGAGACAGGCCTGCTTCGCCGGCGTCAGCTGATAGAGGCCGGCTATGGCGAGAAGTGCGACGCCGACGAGCTGGCTGGTGATCGCCATCATCGGCGTCATCTGGATGACGGTTCCGAGGAGGATATTGACCAGCGTCGCGGCCAGCGCGAAGGCCGACCAGACGGCCACATAGCCCGCGGCGAAGGCGGCCTGCGTCCAGGCCGGATCCTTTGCCGGTGAAAACTTGCGGACGATCGCCGCATCGGTCAGCAAAGCCGGCACGGCGGTGGGCAGCATCATCGCCATCATCATCGTCCACCACATGAGGAAGACGAAGGCGGCATAGAGGACGGCGCCGCTCGTCAGATCGATCATCATCAGCCGGTCGCCCGACCATTGCATGAGCGACGCGCAGAGCGCGACGACGACCGCAAGGCTCGCGATCGTGACAAGCCGGCGATAGTGAAACAGAGATGCGAAGAAACTGCCCATCAGGCCAGCTTAGCGCACAACCCCCTCGCCGGTGATATGGATCATCGCCAGATGCCCATGCCGCCCCGACCAGTCGAGGGCGATCTTGCCTTTCGCCTTGGTCGTGCTCGAGGCGAATTCGGCGGACAGGAATTCAAAGCCCTTGCGCAGCGAGAGCTTGGCGTGATGCGGCTCGCCCGTCACCGGATTGCGGATGGGCTCGGCTTTCGATTCGATGACGCCGTCGACCTTGAAATGCCCGGTGGCCTTGTCGATGTCGGCCGTGAAGGCGATCGGCTTGAACAGCGGATCATGCACCTTGTCGATCATCGTGCTGAAAACCTGGAAATAGGTGGCGCCAGGTACACTCTCCTGGCCCGACATGATCTTGAGCAGAGCCTCGCGCTGCTCCGGGCTCGCCCGCTCATCGACGATCGGCTGTGCCTGGCCATGGCCCTCATGGATGGGTCCGGGCCAGGCGAAGACTCCGGCCCAATGCAGCCCGTCGAGCTTCGTCTTGCCGAAATGGCCCTTGTCGATGCGCATGGCGACGCTGGCGGTGCAATTGCCATGGGTGGGCAGCGCGTTGAACTGGCACGGACAGCCATAGGCGCAGTTGCAGGTCGCGATCTCGGGACCGCGGATCATCCAATCGATCATGGTCATGGCGATATCCCCTTTCGGATCCGCGCCCGGGCCGATTTTACCAGACTCCGTCCCGCTGCGTAAACCTAACTTATTGACAGATTGTAAGTATAAACTTACAGTAAGCAATGGCTTACCAAATTACCGCCCTTGCCGATCCCACCCGACAGTTGATTTTCGAGCGCCTCGCCCGCGGTCCGCAAGCCGTCAGCGAACTCGCCCGCGGCCTGCCGGTCAGCCGGCCCGCCGTGTCTCAGCATCTGGCGTCCCTCAAGGCCGCCGGCCTGGTTCGCGATCATGCGCAAGGGACACGACGGATCTATCGCATCGATCCCGACGGCCTCGCCGCCATCAGGGTGTGGCTCGACCAATTCTGGGCGGCGGCCCTTGAAAACTATGCCGAAGACATCGCCCGCCATGAGGAAGGCTCGCCATGAACCGGCAAATCTCCCCTGCTCCCGTCCGCAAGACCGTGACCGTCAAAGCAGGAATCGAGCGCGCCTTCGCGATCTTCACCCAGGATATGGGACGCTGGTGGCTGAAGAGCCATTCACTCAACCCGGCGACAACGCAAAAGGATGTCGTCATCGAGCCCCGGCCTCAGGGCCGCTGGTATGAGATCGGCGCCGATGGAACCGAGTGCCAATGGGGCCATGTCATCGACTGGGATCCGCCGCGTCGCCTGCTGCTGGCGTGGCAGCTCAGTCCGGACTGGCAATTCGATCCGGCGCTGATCACCGAGGTCGAGGTCCGCTTCACGAGCGAAGGCGCCGATACGACCCGTGTCGATCTCGAGCACCGCCTGCTCGAGCGTTTCGGCGAACGCGCCGAGAAAATGCGGCAATCCTTCGACGACAAGCAGGGTTGGCCCGGCCTTCTCGAGGCCTATGCCATGGCGATCTGACTCGTCCGACAGGTTCGTTCATTTGACAAGCGAGGCTATTTTTGTCACGCGCCTCTGAGGCAGAGCAGGATAAAGTGCGAGCTGCCATGGACACCAAGCCCGTACCATTCGTCCCTCCCGCGCCCAAACCTCGCGCCAGGCCGGCGTCGAAGCTGGCGACGATCGCCATTGTCTACCGCAACTCGCTCGAGCTGTGGGCCGAGCCTGCCTATAACGAGCCATGGATTTTGTTCCCGGGTGTCAGCAGCGCGATCGTCGTCGCCAATGATCCCGGCCTCGTCCGCCATGTGCTCGTCGACAATGCCGCCAATTACCGGCTGGCGACCGGGCGCCAACTAATCCTGCGCCCCATCCTGCGCGACGGACTCCTGACCTCGGAAGGCGACGTCTGGAAACGCTCGCGCAAGGCGATGGCGCCGGTCTTCACGCCGCGCCACATCCAGGGCTTCGCGCCAAAGATGCATGAGAGGACGGTCAAGTTCGCAGCGCGCTATGAACGGGCGGAAGAGCCGGCCGATATCGCCAAGGACATGACCATGCTCACTTTCGACATCCTTGTCGAAACGCTGTTCTCGGGCGAGGTCGCGATCGAGCCCGAGGTGTTCCTCGATCATGTCGAGCGCCTGCTCGAGACGATGGGGCGCATGGATCCGCTCGATCTCCTGCGCGCCCCGCAATGGCTGCCGCGTATCACGCATCTTCGCGGGCGCCGGCCCTTGGCGCATCTTCGCAAGATCGTCGCCGAAACCATTGCCCTGCGCGAAAAGCGGCTCCGCGCGGATCCGGGAAACGCACCACGCGACTTCCTCGCCCTTCTGCTCGAGGCCGAAGGACCAGGCGGGCTCACGCGGGCCGAGGTCGAGGACAATCTCATCACCTTCTTTGGCGCCGGCCACGAGACGACGGCGCGGGCCCTCGGCTGGACGATCTACTTGCTGGCCAAGGCGCCCTGGGAGCGCGAGCGGGTCGAGGCCGAGATCGACCGCGTCGTCGCGCGCGAGCCCGATCCCCTGAAATGGGTGGACGCCATGCCCTTCACGCGTGCTGCCTTGGAGGAAGCGCTCAGGCTTTATCCGCCTGCCCCCGCCATCAATCGCGAGCCGATCGAGGATGATGTCTACGGTGGCTTTTTCCTGCCGAAAGGAGCCCAGGTTTTTGTCATGCCCTGGACCATCCATCGCAACCGCAGGCTCTGGGAAGAGCCCGATGCCTTCCTGCCGGAGCGTTTCCATCCGGGCAATCGCGAGAAGATCGATCGCTATCAATATCTGCCGTTCGGCGCCGGCGCCCGGATCTGTATCGGCGCAAGCTTCGCCATGCAGGAGGCGATGATTGCGCTCGGCGTTCTTCTTTCGCGTTTCCGCTTCGATGCGATCGCGGCGACGCAGCCATGGCCGGTTCAGAGGCTCACGACCCAGCCGCGCGGCGGACTGCCCATGCGGATTTCGCGGCGATAAGAGAGGGATTACGACGCGTCGGACGAGGCCATCTGGCGCAGGACCAGGACCATCGTGGCATGGGCATAGTCCGTGCCCGGATTAAAGAGCCGGTGCGGCCGGTCGCCGCGGAAGCGGACCGACTCGCCGGTCCTGAGCAGGCGCGTTTCGCCATCGCAGGTGACTTCGAGCTCGCCCTTGAGCAGATAGAGATGCTCGACCGTGCCCGGCGGATGCGGATCGGATTCGAGCGCCCCGCCCGGTCGCGCCTGGAAATCATACCATTGCAGCTGATCGACCAGGTTGAGGGGCCCGGCGATCGCCAGCCGGCACAGCCCATCCTGGCTTTCGAGGATGGGGACGCCCGATTTGGTCTGGACCTCGACGAAATTGGGGTCGTCGTCGTGCTTCAGCACCTCGTCGATCGTCGTGTCGAGCGCCCGCGACAACCGGTAGACGGTACCGATCGTGGGGTTCGTCTCATTGCGCTCGATCTGCGAAATGATCGACTTGGCGACACCCGATTGCTCGGAAAGCTCGCCCAGCGACATATTGTAAGCCTTACGCAACCTCTGGATGGTCTTGCCGAGCGCCGGGGTCATATCGATCGCCTGGGCGTCGCCTGATTTGCGCCCGCGGCGCGTTGACATTCCGGCGTTCCTTCTATAGAACAGCTGTTCGTAATAACGAACGTTCGGATTGTCGAACAGCGTATTTGCTCTTCTACCGCCAGATTCCCTTGCAAATCAACAGGAATCTAAAGGCTTGAAGGGGGAGCGCCGCCGGATCCGACCGTGCTGATGGACGAACGGTTAAGCCAATGGGCATCATTCACGTAACGGACCTGGACGGGAATCACCACGATCTCGATGCCGTGGAAGGCTGGCGGATCATGGAGATCATCCGCGAGCATGGTTTCGAGGTCGGGGGCCTGTGCGGCGGCGCCTGCGCCTGCGCCACCTGCCATGTCGAGGTCTGCGCCAACTGGGCGCCGAAGCTCCATCCCGCCCGCGACGATGAAGAAGCGATGCTGGACGAGGTGCCGGTGCTGACGCCGACCTCCAGGCTCTCTTGCCAGATCATCTACACGCCCGAGCTCAATGGGCTCGCGGTCAAGCTTGTGCCCCAGGCTTGAGAAGGAAAAGTCATGCGTTATTTCCCTCTCTTTCTCGATCTCGACAACCGCAAGGTCGTCATCGTCGGTGGCGGCGAAGAGGCATTGCGCAAGGTCCGTCTCCTCTTGAAGACGAAGGCCCGCATCAATGTCGTCGCTCCGGCTTTGCATGAAGAGCTCGCAGCCTATCGGAACGACGGCCGCATCGTCTGGCTCGCCAAGAGCTTCGCCGCTCCCCTTCTCGATGACGCCGCCCTCGTCTATTCGGCCGATGACGATCTGCATCATGACGTCGCCGTTGCCGCCGGCGACCGGGGCATACCCGTCAATGCCGTCGATGATGCCGCTCTCTCGACTTTCATCACGCCCTCGATCGTCGATCGCGATCCCGTCGTGGTGGCGATCGGCACCGAAGGCACCTCCCCGGTGCTGGGCATGGGGCTGCGCAGCCGGATCGAGGCGCTGCTGCCGCAAGCTCTGGGCTCGCTCGCCGAAGCCGCGAGCCATTTGCGCCAGAGCGTCGCCGAGCGTGTGCCGCAGGGCAATCGCCGCCGCTCCTTCTGGCAGCGTTATTTCTTCGGCTCGATTCGCGACTCTTTCCTGGCCGGCGATGCCCGATCCTATACCCGCGAGCTCGAGGCTGCGCTCATCGATGTTACCTCCCCGTCGGTGGGCCGCGTCTCGCTCGTGGGTGCAGGACCTGGCGATCCTGAGCTCCTGACGCTCAAGGCGCAGCGCAAGCTTCAGGAAGCCGACGTCATCGTCCATGACCGTCTGATCGGCCCCGGCATTCTCGAGCTCGCCCGCCGCGACGCGATCCGCATTCCGGTCGGCAAGACGCCTTTCGCCGCATCGCCCAAGCAGTCCGAGATCAATGCCATCCTGATCCGCGAGGCCAAAGCCGGCCGCCATGTCGTGCGCCTCAAGGGCGGCGATCCTTATGTGTTCGGCCGCGGCGGCGAGGAACAGGCAGCGCTTGCCGATCAAGGCATTCCGGTCGATGTCGTTCCCGGCATCACCGCGGCCTTGGGCTGCGCCGCCTCCGTCGGCCTGCCGCTCACCCAGCGCGGCCAGAACCGCAGCATCACGCTGTTGACCGGCGCTTCCGAAGACGGGCTCGCCCAGCATGACTGGGCAGCGCTTGCCAAGCCCGGCCAGGCTTTCGCCATCTATATGGGCGTCAATGCCGCCGGCGATATTTCGGCGGAGCTCCTCGATGCCGGCATCGATCACCGCACGCCGGTCACTGTCGTCGAGAACGGCACGCTCGCCAATGAACGGGTGATGATGTGTAGCATCGGCTCGCTTTGGGAAACCCTCGCCCTCAACGGGGTCGAAGGTCCCGCCATCATCTATGTCGGCCTCAAACCCGCAACGACCTCCGCCGACATTCTCACCTTCCCTGCCCGCGAAGCAACCGGGCACCAAGTTTTGAGAGCAGCGTCATGACCACCGCCACTGAAAAGGGCAAGATCCTCACCGCCAACCGTCTGCAGGACGGCGAAGTCGTCTTCCTCACCCATTCGGGCCAATGGAGCGAGAATATCGACGGCGCGGTGCTCGCCACCGAACCCCAGGCACAGGCCGCATTGGAAGCGCGCGGCAAGGAGCAAGAGCGCGTCAATGTGGTGACTGGCGTCTATCTCTTCGACGCCGAGCGCCGCGACGGCCATGTCTTCGCCAGCCATATCAAGGAGCGCATCCGCTCGCTCGGGCCCACGGTGCGCATCGACCTCGGCAAGCAGGCCGAGGGCAAGGGCGGCCACTTCGCCGCCTTGCAAGGAGTTTGACCATGTATCGCTATGATGAGTTCGACCGTCAATTCGTCCATGATCGCGCAGCGCAGTTCCGCGACCAGACCCGCCGCCGCCTTTCGGGCGAGCTGACCGAGGACGAGTTCCGCCCCTTGCGCCTGATGAACGGCCTCTATCTGCAGCTCCACGCCTATATGTTCCGGATCGCCATTCCCTACGGCACGCTCGACTCGCGCAAGCTCAACCAGCTGGCGATGATCGCCGAGAAATGGGACCGCGGCTACGGCCATTTCACCACGCGCCAGAACATCCAGTTCAACTGGATCAAGCTCGAAGACACGCCCGACATTATCGATGCGCTGGCCGAGGTCGAGATGCATGCCATCCAGACCTCCGGCAATTGCATCCGCAATGTGACGACCGATCAGTGGGCGGGTGCGGCGGCCGACGAGCTGGCGGATCCCCGCCCCGTGGGCGAGCTCGTGCGCCAGTGGTCGAGCCTCCATCCCGAATTCTCCTACTTGCCGCGCAAGTTCAAGATCGCCGTCACTGGCGCTCCCAATGACCGCGCCGCGGTGAAAGTGCATGACATTGGCCTCAGGCTCCATCTCAACGACAAGGGCGAGCGCGGCTGGGAAGTCCTGGTCGGCGGCGGCCTCGGCCGCACCCCGGTGATCGCCGTCACGGTGCGCGACTTCCTGCCCGAGCATGAGCTCATCGCCTATCTCGAGGCGATCATGCGCGTCTACAATCTCTATGGGCGGCGCGACAACAAATACAAGGCGCGCATCAAGATCCTGGTCCACGAGCTTGGGCCGGAAAAGTTCCGCGCCGAGGTCGAGGCCGAATATGCCAGGCGCCCGCATGCCGACACCAAGGTCGAGGAGCGCGAGCTGCAACGCATCAGCGTCTACTTCGCCCCGCCCAAATTCGAGAAGCTGCCGCGCTGGTCGCCCGGCTTCGAGGAAGCGCGCGCCAGGAACAAGGATTTCGCCCAATGGGTGCGCACCAATGTCGCCGCCCATCGCGTCGACGGCTATTCCATCGTCAACATCTCGCTCAAGCCCGAAGGCGGCATCCCGGGCGATGCGACGGCCGATCAGATGCGCACCGTCGCCGATCTGGCGTTGCGCTATTCCTTCGACGAGATCCGCGTCAGCCACCATCAGAACCTCGTGCTGCCGCATGTGAAGCGTGACGATCTCTTCGCCATCTGGAAGATTCTCGGCGCTTCGGAGCTGGCCGCCGCCAATCTCGGTCTTGCCGGCGACATCATCGCCTGCCCCGGCCTCGATTACTGCTCGCTGGCGACCGCCCGCTCGATCCCGATCGCGCAATCGATCTCGCGCCGCTTCGCCGATCTGAACCGCCAGCATGAGATCGGCCCGCTGCGCATCAACATCTCGGGCTGCATCAATGCCTGCGGCCATCACCATGTCGGCCATATCGGCATCCTCGGCCTCGATAAGAAGGGCGAGGAATATTACCAGATCACGCTCGGCGGCTCGTCCTCGGAGACGGCCTCGATCGGCACCATCTTAGGCCCGGGCTTCGCCGGCGAGGACGTTCCCGACGCCATCGAGAAGATCGTCAACACCTATCTGGCCCACCGCCAGCCGGGCGAGGAATTCCTCGCCGCCTATCGCAGGCTCGGGCCTCAGCCTTTCAAGGAGGCGCTCTATGCCGCTGCTTAAGAACGGTTCCATCGTCGCCGATGATTGGATCATTCTGGGTACGGATGATCCGAAGCCCGAAAGTGGCGACATCGTCCTCCCCTATGCCCGCCTCCTGAAGGAGTGGGAAAGCCTCGCCGACCATGACGGGCGCCTCGGCGTCGTCTTCACCAATATCGATCGGGCCGAGGCGCTGTCTCTGTTCCTGCCGCGCCTTGCCTTGATCATTCTGCCCTTCCCGTCCTTCACCGATGGGCGCGCCTACTCGCTGGCACGCCAGATCCGCGAAGTGGGCTATGCGCGCGAACTGCGCGCCGCCGGCAATGTGCTGCCCGATCAGGTGCAGTTCATGCTGCAGGTCGGCTTCGACTCGTTCGAGATCGGCGACCGCTTCTCGGCCGATGTCTGGCTCAAGGCCTCGCGCCGCATGTCGCTGGCCTATCAGCGCGGCCTCTATCGGCCGGGCGGCCAGCAGGAAGTGTGGAGCGAGCGCCATCGCGAAGCCGAGCCCTGGCTCGAGCAGCCGCATGCCGGGTGATGTGATCCGTGTACGAACATCTCATCAAGCGCCTGAGCTTCTTTGACGGCATCGACATCCTCGAGCCCTTGGTCAAGCACGTCTTCCGCGACCGCATCGCGCTCGTCTCTTCCTTCGGCGCCGAGTCGGCCGTGCTGCTGCATATGGCGGCGCAGGTCGACCGCAACATCCCGGTGATCTTTCTCGATACTCAGAAGCTCTTCTGGGAGACCATCGCCTATCGTTCCAAGCTCGTCGATCTCTTGGGGCTCACCAATATCCGCATCTTCAAGCCTGACGAGGACAATGTCCGCCTCCTCGATCCCAGAGGCGAATTGCACCAGAGCGATCCCGACATGTGCTGCAACATCAGGAAGACGCAGCCCTTGCAGGAGGCGCTTTCGGGCTACGATGCCTGGATTTCCGGACGCAAGCGCTATCATGGCGGCGGCCGCACCAATCTCCCGACGCTCGAAGAGGCTGATGGGCGCCTCAAGGTCGAGCCCCTGGCGCGCTTCACGGCAGCGGACCTCAAGGCCTATATGAGCCATTTCGGCTTGCCGGCGCATCCGCTCGTTGCCGAGGGTTATCATTCGATCGGCTGCGTGCCCTGCACGGTCAAGGGCGGCTCGAGCGATAATCCCCGCGCCGGCCGCTGGGCTGGTCAATCAAAAGAAGAATGCGGCATTCACTGGACGGTGAACGGCCAGCCGGTTCGTCTCGCCAAAGCGAGCTGATCCGCGCTGATTTGCTTGAGGGGGGCCTATGCCTGAACTGGGTGAGTTCTGGATCTTTCTATGTGTCGGTTTCGCAGCACAGCTCATCGATGGCGCGCTCGGCATGGGCTATGGCGTCATCTCCTCGGTCGTGCTGCTGGCGAGCGGCGTGCCGCCGGCCCATACATCGGCAAGCGTCCACTCGGCCAAGCTCTTCACCACCGCGGCTTCTGGCACGTCCCATCTCCTGCATGGCAATGTCGATCGCCGGCTGTTCTGGCTCCTGTCCCTTACCGGCGTCATGGGCGGCGTTGCGGGAGCGCTGTTTCTCACCCAGGTGCCGGGCAAGGTGATCCGGCCCTATGTCTTCGGCTATCTCCTGATCATGGGCCTGCTCATTCTCTGGCGCTGCTGGCGCGAGGGAAAGGAACGCCATGTCCTGCCGGGCGGATTTGTCGGCCCGCTCGGCGGCGTCGGTGGCTTCCTCGATGCGGTCGGCGGAGGCGGCTGGGGCCCGGTCGTTACCTCGAGCCTCATCGGGGCCGGTGCCAGGCCGCGTCAGGTCGTCGGCACGGTCAACGCGGCGGAGTTCGTGGTGACCTGCGCCGTCGTCGCGGCCTTCGCCACGACGCTGCTGACCGGCTTCTGGAGCGAGGGCGAAGGCCTCTTGGATCACCTGTTGCCGATTGCCGGCCTCGTCCTCGGCGGTCTGCCGGCCGCGGCCGTCGCCGGCTTCCTCGTCAAGCGCGCGCCGCGCCGGGCGATGACTTTCGCGGTGGCGTTTCTGGTGATCGTGCTGTCGTCCTATGAGCTCCTGCGCCTGGGCGACATCTTCACGACCCCGAGCGCCGCCCAGCCGACCGTGAGCACGCCCTTTATCGCCGGCATGGCGAAATAACGGATCTGTTTCAGCTGTAACCGTGTTCCAGGTCCCGGAAATCACCCTGTAACGCCGCTCTTCGACGATATGCGCGTCGTCAAGCCGACTACAGGAGAACGATCATGAACACGACAACCCGTGCAAAGCGCGCAGCGATGGCGGCCTCACTGGCCATGCTGACGGCCGGCGGCGTGCTCGCGATGGGAAACGAGCCCGCCGCAGCAGCATGCCCGCACAAGTTCGATAGGCTGGGCGGATATCACCGCGTCCACTTCTGGTGCGCGAACACCTATGTGAAGGTCTCGGTCGCGTGCCGGATCGGCACGGTTCACACCAGCAGCTACTACCGGTGGGGCTACAACAAGGCTCAATGTCACGAAGGCAGCGAGGGCATCATCGTCTCCAAGAGATACCACACCTGCAAGAGCTGCAAGCGAGGCTGAGGCCCCGTGGCCGGGTTTAACCCGGCCACCCAGCTCGACGCCGAACATTGAATATTCGGGTTATTGAGCGCAAACTTGCCGCATCGAAGGACTGAAGCGATGCTCGCTGGTCAACTGGCGCTCATTCTTGCCGCCGCCTTTGCCGGAGCCGCCTTCTATGTCGGCTTTGCCGAGCATCCGGCGCGCATGGGATTGGACGACCGCAGCGCCCTCGAGCAATGGAAACCGAGCTACGATGCCGGCTACATGATGCAAGCAAGTCTCGCCGCCGCTTCAGCAGTGCTCGGCTTCTTCGCCGCGTGGAGCACCGGCGATTGGCGCTGGATCGTCGGTGCGGCTCTCATTCTCGCCAACTGGCCCTATACGCTTCTCGGCATCATGCCGACAAATCGGAAACTCAAGGACATTGCGGAAGGCGATGCAGGTCCGGCATCTCGCGCCCTGCTCGCCTCATGGGCAAGGCTGCACGCCGTCAGAACGGTGCTAGGCGCCCTCGCGACGCTGGCCTATCTCTGGGCTCTCAACTGATCAGGCGGCGATCGCCTGCTTGACGTCGGCGATCACGTCGTCCGTATCCTCGAGCCCGACCGAGAGCCTGAGCATGCCGTCGCTGATGCCCATGGCCGCACGCGCTTCGGCGCCGATATTGCGATGAGTGGTCGTCGCCGGATGGGTGATCAGCGATTTCGCATCGCCGAGATTGTTGGAGATGTCGACGAGCTCGAGACGGCGCAGCACGTCGAAGGCCTTTTCCTTGCCGCCCTCGACCTCGAAGGTCACCATCGTACCGCCGGCGCCCATCTGCTGCCGGCATAGAGCCGCCTGCGGATGACAATCGAGATGCGGATAGATCACGCGGCTGACGCCCTTGAGGCCGAGCAGCGTCTCGGCGACGCTCTTGGCCGACTGCGACTGGTGCAGCACCCGGAGCTTCAGCGTCTCGAGGCCCTTGAGCAGGATCCAGGCATTGAAGGGCGAGATCGAGGGGCCGGTATGGCGCAGGAACGGCTTCAAAAGCTCTTCCTTGAACTTGCGCGTCGACAGGATGGCGCCGCCCAGCACCCTGCCCTGCCCGTCGAAATGCTTGGTGCCGGAATAGACGACGACATCGGCGCCATAGCTCAGAGGTTTCTGCAGGATGGGTGTGGCGAAGACATTGTCGACCACGATCGAAGCGCCCGCCGTCTTGGCGATGTCGCAGACGGCGGCAAGATCGATCACATCGAGGGTCGGATTGGACGGCGTCTCCAGGAACACGCATTTGGTGTCCTTGGTGATCGCTTGTCTCCAGGCATCGATATCGGAGCCATCGACCAGCGTCGAGCGGATGCCGAAGCGCGGCAGGATGCTGGTGACGATCTGGTAGCACGAGCCGAACAGCGCCTTGGACGAGACCAGGTGGTCGCCGGCCTTGAGCTGGCAGGCGAGCGCGCCGAAGACGGACGCCATGCCGGACGCTAGCGCATAGCAGGATTCCGCTCCTTCGAGCAGCCTGAGGCGCTCTTCGAACATGGTGACGGTCGGGTTGCCGTAGCGGCCATAGACATAGCCGTCATCTTCGCCGGCGAAGCGCTTCTCGGCCGTTTCCGGCTCGTCATAGACGAAGCCCGAATTGAGGAAGAGCGCTTCCGAGGTCTCGCCATGGGGCGAGCGGTCGAGCCCGCCGCGCACCAGCTTGGTGTTCTCGCCCCAGCGGGCGGGTGAGGAGGATTTGACGTCTTTCTTCATCAGCTTTGGATCCAGGGAAGCCCGGCGGCCTTCCAGCCGCCCGCCGTGCCGCGATGACCTTGCCCGTCGCGGTCGCCTTCGAAACCTTGCGCCACATTCCAGCAATTGGTGAAGCCGGCCTTGGTCAGGGCCGCCGCCGCATTGGCCGAACGGGCGCCCGAGCGGCAGATGCACAGGATCTCTGAGTCCTTGGGCAGGCCCGAATCCTCGACCTGCTTCACGAAATCGGCGTTCACTTGCATCTGCGGATAGGACTGCCAGGAAAGCCGGATCAGCCGGTCGACCGCCGGCACGCCGACAAACGCCCATTCGGGCTCCGTCCTGACGTCGATCAGCACCGCCTGTGGGTTTTTCGTCAGCCTTTCATGCGCCTCGGCCGGTAAAATATCGCCCTTGTACATGCTGAAAACCAATCCGTTCTGAATTCCGAACACTTCATAGGGGAAAGCCCGGCGACGGGAAAGCGGAAAAGTAGGCCCGATTGTCACCTGACATTGCGGCTGTCGGACCTGCCAAATGGCTCGACTGGTGAGATTCTGCCGCAGCAGGCACAAAAGGACTAACCTTCAATTTCGATGGTCCTCCCGTTAGGGTGCGCCCCCGAGTCCAGCCTCCTTTCTGCAAGGTTTCTCTCATGTCAAAGTCCCTGCCCGCCCGCGCCGATGTCGTCATTGTCGGGGGTGGTATCGTCGGCACCTCCATCGCCTATCATCTGGCCAAGCTCGGCATTAGGAACACGGTCCTTCTCGAGCGCAAGCAGCTCACTTGCGGCACCACCTGGCATGCGGCGGGACTGGTCGGCCAGCTGCGCGCCTCGCGCAACCTGACCGAGCTCGCCAAATACACGACGGGCCTGTTCGAGGGGCTGGAGAAGGAGACGGGCCAGGCGACCGGCTTCAAGCAGAACGGCTCGATCTCCGTCGCCTTGACCGAAGGCCGGCTCGAGGAATTGAAGCGCGGCGCCTCCATGGCCAAGAGCTTCGGCCTCGAGGTGAATGTCGTCTCGGTCGGCGAGATCCAGGAGCGCCTGCCCCATTACAATCTCAAAGGCGCGGTGGGTGGCGTATTCCTGCCCAAGGACGGCCAGGTCAATCCGATCGACGTCACCCAGGCGCTGGCCGCAGGCGCCCGCATGAACGGCGCCAAGATCTTCGAGAACAGCAAGGTCAGCCGCATCCTGGTGAAGGACGGCAAGGTCATGGGCGTCGAGACGACGGACGGCACCATTCATGCCGACAAGGTCGTCATCGCCGCCGGCATGTGGTCGCGCGAATTGGGCCGCTCCATCGGCGTCAATATCCCGCTCCATGCGGCGGAGCATTTCTACATCGTGACCGAGCCGATCGAGGAATTGCCGCGCAACATGCCGGTGGTGCGCGTGCCCGATGAATGCACCTATTACAAGGAGGATGCGGGCAAGCTGCTCATCGGCGCCTTCGAGCCCGTGGCCAAGCCCTGGGGCAGCGACGGCATCGCCGAGGACCATGCCTTCGAGACGCTGCCCGAGGACATGGACCACTTCGAGCCCATCCTCAATGATGCGGTTCAGCGCCTGCCGATGCTGGAGAAAGCCGGCATCGCCCTCTTCTTCAACGGCCCTGAAAGCTTCACGCCGGACGATCGCTACTATCTGGGCGAGGCGCCGGAGGTGAAGGACCTCTATGTCGCGACCGGCTTCAACTCGATCGGCATCCAGTCATCGGGCGGCGCCGGCCTCGTCCTCTCGCAATGGATCAAGAACGGCCATCCGCCGATGGATGTGAATGGCGTCGATATCCGCCGCATCCACCCCTTCCAGTCGGTGCGCGAATATGTGCATGACCGCACCGTCGAGAGCCTGGGGCTTCTCTATGCCATGCACTGGCCCTATCGCCAGGTCGAGACCGCGCGCGGCGTCAGGCGTTCCGCCATTCATGACAAGCTCGTTGCAGCTGGCGCCTGCATGGGCGAGGTCAATGGCTGGGAGCGGCCCAACTGGTATGCGCCGCGCGGCGTCGAGCCCCGATACGAATATTCTTACGGCCGACAGAACTGGTTTCCCTATGCCGATGCCGAGGCCAAGGCGCTCCAGTCCAAGGTCGCCTTCTTCGACCAGTCGAGCTTTTCGAAATATCTCGTCCAGGGCAAGGACGCGGTGAAGGTCCTGAACAGGATCTCGGCCAATGACGTCGATGTCGAGGATGGGCGCATCGTCTATACCCAATGGTGCAACGAGCGCGGCGGCATCGAGGCCGATCTGACCGTCACCCGCCTCGCGCCAGACAAGTTCATGGTGGTGACCGGCTCAGCGCCGCAGACGCGCGATTTCGCCTGGCTCAAGACGAACACGCCGGATGACGCGCACTGCATCGCGACCGACATTTCCTCAGGGCTTCCGATGTTCGCGCTGATGGGCCCGAACAGCCGGCCGCTCTTGCAGAAGCTCTCAGGGCTCGACCTTTCCAATGAAGCCTTTGCCTTCGGAACCTCGAAGGAGATGGAGATCGGCTACGCCCGTGTGCGCGCGAGCCGCATCACCTATGTCGGCGAGCTCGGCTGGGAGCTGTATATCCCGACCGAATTCGCCGCCCATGTCTTCGAGCGCATCCTTGAGGCCGGCGCCGATTTCGGCCTCAAGCTTGCCGGCATGCATACGATGAACAACTGCCGCGTCGAGAAGGCCTACCGCCATTGGGGCCACGATATTTCCGACGAGGACACGCCGGTCGAAGCGGGCCTGGGCTTCGTCGTCGCCTGGGAAAAGAAATCGGGCTTCATCGGCAAGAAGGCGCTGGTCAAGCAGCGCGAGCGCAATGTGCAACCGAAGCGAATGATCTGCCTGGCGCTGGCCGATGGCGGCGACAAGGCGCCCCTGATGTATCACGAGGAGCCGATCTATCGCGACGGCGTCATCGTCGGCTCGACCACCTCCGGCGCCTGGGGCCACCGCATCAACGCCTCCTTGGGCATGGGCTATGTGAAGAATGAGGATGGCGTCAGCAAGGACTGGCTCCAATCCGGCAAATGGGAAGTCGAGATCGCCTGGCAGCGCTATCCCGCCAATGTGCAACTGCAGGGCTTCTATGATCCGAAGGGGGAAAGGATCAAGGCGTAGGCCATGCCGAAAGACCGTCCATCATCCGACGACAAGACGACGTTGCGCTTCTATGCGGAGAAGGCGGAAATCTATGTGGCGAGTGGTCGCGGCGTGAGCCCGCATCTCCATGGTTTCCTGAAGAAGCTCACGCCCGGCGCTCGCATTCTCGAACTGGGCTGCGGCAGCGGGCGTGATGCCGAGGCCATGATCAAGGCCGGCTTCGACGTCGAGCCGACCGACGGCACGCCGGAGATCGCGCGTGAGGCCGAGGAGCGTCTTTCACGCAAGGTGCGTGTCATGCGCTTCGATGAATTGGATGCCAGCGAGGAATATGACGCCGTCTGGGCCGCTGCCAGCCTGCTGCATGTGCCGCGTCCCGCTTTGCCGCGTGTTCTGGGCCTCATCTACAAGGCGCTGAAGCCGGGGGGCTTGCACTTCGCCAGCTACAAGGCCGGCGGTGTTGAAGGCCGCGACGATCATGGTCGCTATTTCAACTATCTCGCGCGCGCCGAGGTGCTCGAACTCTATCGCACCGCGGCACCCTGGGAGGTGGAGGAAGTCTTCGACACTGTTGCGGACGGCTATCTGGGCAAGCGAAGCCCCTGGGTGGCGATCACAGTCCGCAAGGCGGATCGCCGATGAGCGGATCGACATGCCGCAATGCGCAATCGCAGGGCTCCTGTGATCCCAAGCGCGGGCGGATTCGCGCCAATTCTCCCTCCGCCGCGCGAAGCGCGGGGAGCGACTATCTGGGGTGTCAAGTTGCATTTGCATATTGCGCTCGCGCATCGCGTGCTTTGGCATTGAGGCGGACGAGAAGCTTGTGAGC
>QORU01000003.1 GCA_003574785.1 Taklimakanibacter deserti
TGCCACGCGCTACGAAAAGACCGACAGATGCTTTGCTGGCTTCATCAATATCGTCGCAGCCTTCCTCGCATCCAGTGATTGTAAACAAGCCTTAGCGCGCATCCCGGCGAAGTGGAATCACTTCGCCGAAAGGATTCGCGCCAATCAATATCCTGGAGCAAATCCTTATCGCCAAAGTCTTCAACTTTGGCGGGATTTGCTCTAATTCGAGCCGCTTCCGGCCGCCCTCAGTTCAATATCCCTTCAGATCGCGCCGCTACGCGCGGACTCCCGGTATTATTCCTGAAAATTTTTAGTTTTTTCCTGTCAGGAACGAAAAAACACATTTTTCCGCTCAAATATGTTGTAAGTGCAACATCACTAGTGTAAGATAGAAACCAACCTAAAACTGTCACAACGCCACTTCTTTTTGCGACTAACTTTCCTGCGCGTCGGACAACGTAAAAAACTTAGCTTTTACAGGTATTTAGATTTATGAACTGGAGATGAATGGGCGGGCAGGGGCTCGTTCAGAAAGTGAATCCCATGTTGTAATGGCAACAATGGAGGTAATATTATGTTCAAGGCATTCACTTTCAAAACCCTGGCTTCCCTTGCGCTGATCGCCGCGGTCGCCGCGGTCGGCGCCGCCGATCCGGCCCTGGCGAAAAAGAAGAAACCAGACGTGCCGAGCCAACAGGTGCCGGGTCATTGGGAGCGCAGCGAGGACGGCGGCTTCGAGTGGGTCGGCAAGAAGCTGAAGAAAATGCCGATGACGGGCCAGCCCGTCGTCCGTGATCACCGCAACAATGGCGGCGTCACGGTGTCGGATACGGGCGATGGACCGATCGTCCGCGATCATCGGACCCAGCCCGTCGTGCGCGATCACCGCAGCAACGGCGGCGGCGTCACGGTTTCGGAGACAGCGGATGGCCCGACCGTCCGCGATCACCGCAAGAAGAAGATTTATGGAATGCCTGTCTGGAACTGAGGTGAGGAGGTCACTCACTTGACGAAGGGGCGCCGGTTCTCCGAGCCGACGCCAGATTGTGGCAACCGAGCGGGGATCGGCCTTGGGCGATCTCCGCTCATAATGAAGCGGCATAGCGATGAACAAACTCGTTTGGCATGAATTCAGCACCAATGTGTCGCCGGAAAGCGAGCGCTTACCGGTGTTTTACGAAGACCTGATGATCCGGCACGAGGCGGCGCTCGATGTAGTACCGCAGCAGGACATGCAGTTCTCGGGCACGATCAAGCGCTGCCTTCTCGGCACCGTCGACGTGGCCAAGATCACGACCACGGTCGCGAGCTACGTGCGCACGCCCGAACTGGTCAGCGATGGGCGCGATGCGGTGTTCGTGGTCATCTGCCTCGATGGCAGCATGCTGTGCACGCAGGCCGAAGAGCCGGTCAGGATCGGCCCGGGCGAAGGCGTCGTCTGCGACAGCGTCGAACCCGGCGGACTGCAAATGGAAACCGCGACGCGCTATTGGGCGCTGAAGGTGACGCGCGCCGACATGGCGAAGCTGGTGCCGCACATCAAGCGCTTCGCCGGACTGAAGCTCAACAATACCGGCATGGCGGTAAAACTCCTGGCGCGCTATCTCGACAGCCTGCAAGGCGGCGATGCCGTGGGCGATGAACGCGAAGCGCGCATCTTCGGCGAGCATCTCCTCGATCTCATCGGCATGGCGATCGGCGCCGAGGGCGAAACCCGGCAGCTGGCCGAGCGGCGCGGGGTCAGGGCCGTGCGCCACGCCGCCGTGCTGCGCGAGATCGAGCGGAACATCCGCGACAGCCGGCTGAGCGCGGCCTCGGTCGCGGAACGGCTCGGCGTCACGCCGCGCTATGTGCATTTCCTCCTCGAGGAAAGCGGCCGCACTTTTTCCGAGCATGTCCTCGTCCGCCGGCTCAAGCTGGTCGAGACGCAGCTCAGCGATGCCGAGAAGGGCAATCTCAAGATCTCCGCCATCGCCCGGCACTCAGGCTTCACCGACATGTCCTATTTCAACCGCTGCTTCCGCAGCCATTTCGGCGATACGCCGTCAGGCTACCGCAAGCGGATTACGGCAAGGAGCATCACGCCGGAGGGAGCGGCCGGCGGGCTGGCGCTCGGAGGCTAATGGCACGAGCACCTGTTTGCTGGGTCAGAAACGGATCACGGCGCCCAGGATCGGGCCCTGCTGAACCACGTCGAACACGAAACCATCATCCTCGTAGTCGACGCTGAGACCGCGATAGCCGGCGATCAGTGATACCGAATCGCTCGCCTCATAGCCGAGGGCGCCCATCAGGTCCCAGGTGAGTTCGGACGATACGCCGAACCCGCCGATCATCGCCCATGAGGTGAGGAAGAATTCCGGACCGAGATTGAGCCTGCCCCTGGCGCCGATGATCGGATCGACCCAGGTCGCGCTGTCGCTGCCCGAAGCATTGATGACGTTGCCGGAGAAGTCGAGATCCGTCTTCACCCACCAGACTCGCGCTCCGGCCAGCGCATCGAGAGTTCCGCCTTCCGCGTCGATCAGGCGATATTCAGCCGTCCCGAGGAGTGTGAGGACTTCGGTTGTCAGCTCGATATCGGCGTCGACCCGGCGCGCCTCGACTTCGTCATCGGCCGAGAGCTTCACGTAGAGGAGGTCGGTCAGGAACGCGAGACGGCCATAGCGGGCTTCGCCCGCGCCCATGAAGCCGACGTCGAAATGCTTGAGAATGTCGCTGAAGGAAAGATCCACCTCGACCGCGGGCAGACCGAACTGCGCGATGTCGCCGTCGAGTCCGGCGGCCCAGACATAAGGTGCGAAGGCGAATTCCCACCCGCTCTCGGTCGTGAACTCCGCCTGCTCGGGCGCCAGCAGATCGGCCGAGGCCGCCTGGCCGGTGAGCCCTAGGAGCGCAGCGACGCTGCATGCGAGATAGCGAGGAGCCTTCATGGTCACCCTTTCACCGACGATGCCTGCATCCCGTACCCCCGCCACGGTTCGATACATAGTTGGACTATGGTCCAACCGCCCTGATATCTGCCGTAAGTTAACACATGAAAGTTCAAATACCGACAGCCCTCAGTCCCGCGGCGTATGACGCTCGTCTTGATCGATTACGATTTGACTGGAACCGTGTAATTGAGCGGCAGGCGGCCGCCATCGACATAGATCGTCTGGCCGGTGACATAGCTCGCATCGTCGGAGGCGAGAAAAGCCGCGATCGCGGCGACCTCGGCCGCTTCGCCGATACGGCCCAGAGGCGTGCGCGACAGAAGCCGCTGGCGCGCCGCGGGATCGGCGTTCACGGTGGTGAGCATGTCGGTCATGATCGAGCCCGGCCCGATGGCGTTGACGCGGATGCCGTATTCGGCAAGGCCGAGCGACATCACTTTGGTGAGCTGGTTGACGCCGCCCTTGGACGCCGAATAGGGCACTTGCGTCGCGATGGTGACGACGGCGTTGACCGAGGACATGTTGACGATGGCGCCCGGCTTGCGGCCCGCCTCCACCTGCTTCACCATCTGGCGTGCGACCGCCTGGCCGACCAGGAAGGCCCCCTTGAGATTGACCCTGATCACCCGGTCGAAATCGGCTTCCGAAATGTCGAGGATGGTGCCGGAGATGGTGATCCCGGCATTGTTGACGAGGATGTCGATGGCGCCATGCGTATCGACGACCTCAGCGATCATCCGGTCGACGTCGGCCTTGTCGCCGACATCGCAGTGGAGATAATGCGCGGCACCGCCCAGGGATACGGCCGTCGCCGTCCCCGTCGCATCATCGATATCGGCGAGGACCACGCGGGCTCCTTCCGCCAGGAGACGCTCGGCGCAAGCGCGGCCGATGCCTCGCGCGGCACCCGTGACAATGGCTATCCTGTCCTTCAGCTTCATTCTACCTGCACTCTGTTTTTCGGATGATGATCAGCCCGGCAGTGTTCCGCCGTGCTCCGGATCGATGACGATCGATGCCAGAGTCACATGGCGCGGGCGCGACAAGGTGAAAATGCCCGCCTCGACGATATCGCGATTGGTGGCGAGCGAAGAAAGCGGGCGCGGGGCGTTCCAGGCTTGCGCATCGAGCGGCGATATGTCGACGAGATCGGGCGGATAGAGCGCGCTCACGCGGATGGACCGGCCCCTGAGCTCCTGCCGCAGGCCTTCGGTCATGCCGGTCTGTCCATGCTTGGCGGCGTGGAAGGCGATCGATTCGCCATGCAGCGGCACATTGGGCAGGCCTGCGACCGAGATGATGTTGAGGATGTCGCCGGCGCCCGAAGCCTCGAGCGGCTTGATGAGGCCGCGGGTGAAGAGCAAGGTGCCGGTGACGCCGGACGAGATGGTGGTGACGATGGCATAGGCATCATGCTCGTCCATCCGGCCCGGCAGCCATTGCGCGCCATTGTTGATCAGGATGTCGATGTGCGGCATCTCATCGCGCATCTTCTTGGCGGTCTGCGTGACCTGGCCCGGATCGGCGAGATCGAAGACCAGCGTCTGCGGGCGCTTGCCGGTGCGATCGCCGATGGCCTCGGCCATGGTGGTGACCTGCTCGGTGTTGCGGCCGGTCATGATGACCTCGGCGCCGAGATCGGCGAGGCTGACGGCGAAGGCGGCGCCGAGCCCCCGGCCGGCGCCGGTGATGACCGCGATCTTGCCCGTGAAATCCGGCCTGTCCATCTTTCTCCCCTTGCTCATTCTCGATCCTAGCTAATAGGCATCGGCAGCGCCAGCAGCCCGCGCCGAGGCGGCAATCACCAGCGAAGCGAGCACGACCAGGCCCAGCGCCATGGTCAATCCGGTGAGCTCGGCGACAAAGCCGATGAGCGGCGGCCCGGCGAGGAAGCCGGCATAGCCGAGTGTCGTGACCGCGGCGATGCCGCGGCCCGGTGCGGATGGCTCGAGCCGGCCGCCGCCGGCGAAGAGGATGGGCGCGGCATTGCCGATGCCGATGCCGGCAAAAGCGAGAGCGACGATCGCGATCGGGACGGAAGGGATGACCAGCGCCAAGGCGAGCCCTGCCGCCATCAGAAGCGCGCTCCAGCGCACCAGCCGCGCCGCGCCGATCTTCATGCGCATCCAGTCGCCGAGCAGGCGTGAGAAGGACATGCCGGCGGCGAAAGCCGCAAAGCCCAGGGCCGCCGTGCTGGCATCGAGCGCGAAACGCTCCAGCAGCATGAGACCCGACCAGTCGACGACGGCGCCTTCCGCCATCAAGGCCAGGAAGCACAACAGGCCGAGGCCGATCGTCGCGCGGGTCGGCCAGACGAAGCCCTCGCCCGACAATCCCTTGTCGATCGTCGTCGGCAGGTAGAAGCGGATGGTGAGCAGAAACACGAGGAAGCAGACGGCGGAGCTGAGAAAGACATGTCCGGTTTCGCCGATCAGCCTGAGCAACAGCGCGCCCCACAGCGAGCCCGTCATGGCGCCGATGCTGAAACCCGCATGCAGGAGCGACATGGTCGGACGCCGCAGGGCCTTCTCGACCGCGATGCCATGGGCATTCATGGCGACATCCATGCTGCCGATCGCAGCGCCGAAGATCAGCGCGGCGGGCAGGAAGGTCCAGAGGTCCGGCATCATCGGCGGCAGGATGAAAGCGAGACAGAAGACGACGCCGGCGGTCGTGGTGACGCGAGCGCTGCCGAAGCGGTTGATGAGGACGCCGGAGAGCGGCATGGAAATGATGGCGCCGATCGCAATAGCGAGCAGCGCCAATCCGAAAATGCCGGGGCCGACGGCGAGGCGTTCCTTGGCGAGCGGAATGAGCGGGATCCAGCTGCCCAAAATGGTGCCGTGCACGAAGAAGGTGAGCGCGATGGCCCAGCGCGCTTTGTGGATGGCGGAAGAGAGCATGGAACCCCGGTCGAGATTCGGTTGCGTCGAGAAGTTCCCCTATCACTTTGTCGCAGCTAGACAAAATGCTGATTGCGTTGGCGGGCAAAGTGTAAGAGAAAACACCCTGCGCAGGACATGTGTGCCGCCACGGAAGCGGGCAGATTGCGCCATTGCCAATGACGACAGATGGGTGAGTGAGGGACTAACGGCATGATGCTGGGCAGATTCGCTGCCGCCATGATCTTCCTGGCGGCAATGATGAACACTATGTGCCAGGCTGACGACCATCGGCTTCTGGTGCTGGAAGGCTCCTGGGTCAAATGGGGCAAGCCCCAATGGGGCTCGGGCGCCATCGTGAGTTTTGCATTCGCGTCGCATCCGCAAACTTCACCAAGCGCCCGCAATTGCTCATCGCTCCTGCCGTTCGACGAGCTGGTCAGGCGGACCGGATTGCCGCAGCGCCAGGTGTGGAGCGAAGCGGCAATGGCCTTCGCCTCCTGGGCGCAAGTCACCGGCCTCACTTTCGTCGAGACGAAAGATCCAGCGCGGGCGGACATCGTCATCGGCGCCCAGGGCAATCCGACCGGTCGCGCCTTCACCAATGTCGAGCTCGATGCAGGGCCGGTTGCGCAGACCGCGGCGACCGAACGCGGCTTCGCCATATCGGCAGAGCCGCCGCGCGGAACAGGACCGCAAGGCCTGCGCTCGATCCGCAAGGCGCTCATCTGCTTCAATCCCCTTACCAGGTGGAAGATCGGCTTCGACGGCAAGCTCGATGTCTACGACCTGCGCTATACGCTGACTCATGAGATCGGCCATGCCATCGGGCTCGATCATCCGGGCGTCGCCGGCGCGCTCATGGACTTTCGCTATGACGAGAAGCACAAGAGCCTGACGAAAGGCGACGTCGAGGCGGCGCAGCGGCTCTATGGGACGGGCGCGCGCTAGTCGGCAATCTGCCGATTTCATTGCCTGAATAGGGCAAAATAAATCACTGTTGCAATTTGACTGGACAGCAGACGTGCGGCGCGGCGTTGCCCGCACCGATTTGCAAGTGAATTCGCCGATTTTGAACTCGTGCCGCGAACTGGCACGTGCCTTGCTTATGGATTAACCACAATAACGATGACTGGTCCCACGGACGAGCCACGCCAAAGAACGAGGGAGGGAGGCCCTCAGAAGCGCACTGCACGCTGCAGAGGATTCTTGCTTCGCCCGCACGGCGAGCGTTGGATTTTCGTGACGCAACATTGCAGCTGCGCTTCCCAGGTCTCCCGACAACCTTGCCAAGTTGAAAATCAGTGATCGGACAGACGGTCCGCGGTGGCGGACTTCCGTACACACACATTTGGCACGTGAACTGGTCCACTGCGGCGGCACAGAGCCGAGGTGATGGACAGCAACTCTGGAGGAACGACTCGCATGTCGACAGCTTTGACCCTCAACAAGATCACCGCCCAAAAAGGCATTCCGGTCAGCGAAGCCGCGAAGAAGATCGCAGATCTCGGCTGGAACCCTTCCTATGTCCAGGAAGCCATGACCTTCCCGACCGACTATAAGATCACCAAGGCGCCGAAGGATCCGATGCGCCAGGTGCTGCGCTCATATTTCCCGATGCAGGAGGAAAAAGACAACCGCGTCTATGGTGCGCTCGACGCGGCGTTGCGCGGCGATATGTTCCGCAACGTCGAGCCGCGCTGGGTCGAATGGATGAAGCTATTCCTGGCGATCATACCGTTCCCCGAAATTTCCGCCGCGCGGTCGATGGCCATGGTCGGACGCCTGGCGCCGGGCGAGGATCTGAGGACCGGCTTCACCATGCAGATGGTCGACGAGTTCCGTCACTCGACCATCCAGATGAACCTCAAGAAGTGGTACATGGAGAACTACATCGATCCGGCCGGCTTCGACATCACCGAAGAAGCCTTCGGCAAATGCTATGCCACCACCATCGGCCGTCAGTTCGGTGAAGGCTTCATCACCGGCGATGCCATTACCTCGGCCAATGTCTACCTCACGGTAGTCGCCGAGACGGCATTCACCAACACGCTGTTCGTCGCCATGCCGTCGGAAGCCGCCCGCAACGGCGACTACGCCCTGCCGACTGTGTTCCTGTCCGTGCAATCCGACGAGAGCCGGCATATCGGCAACGGCCATTCAATGCTGATGTCGATGCTCAAGGAGCCGGAAAATCACCTGCTGCTCGAGCGCGATCTCAAATATGCCTTCTGGCAGAACCATGCCATCGTCGATGCCGCTATCGGCACCTTCATCGAGTACGGCACCACCAACCGCGACAAGAACAAGGAATCCTACGCGGAAATGTGGCATCGCTGGATCTTCGAGGACTACTACCGCACCTACATGCTGCCGCTCGAGAAATACGGCATCAAGATCCATCACGACGACGTGCAGACGGCCTGGAAGCGCCTGACCGAGAAGTTCTATGTCCACAAGGTGGCGCAGTTCTTCGCCGTCGGCTGGCCGGTCGCCTTCTGGCGCATCGAAGCCCAGACCGACAAGGACTTCGAATGGTTCGAGCACAAATATCCGGGCTGGTATGCCCAGTTCGGCGAATTCTGGAAGTGGTACGACAAGCTCTCGCATCGCGGCCAGACCAACATCCTGTTCAATGGCGACACGGGTTATGTCTATCCGCATCGCTGCTGGTCGAGCATGATCCCATGCGTGATCCGTGAGGACATCGCCGTCGACACCATCGACGGCAAGCTCCACACTTTCTGCCACGAGATCGACCGGTGGACGGCGGTCACCGCTTTTGCCGGGGAGTATGAGGGCCGCCCGACCCCTGCCATGGGCCGGTTCAGTGGTCGGCGCGAGTGGGAAAGCGTCTATCACAACTGGGATCTGGCCGACGCCATCAAGGATCTCGGCTTCGTCCGTACCGACGGCAAGACGCTCGTCGCCCAGCCGCATCTGCGCTTCGACGACAAGGAGATGTGGACGCTCGATGATGTGCGCGGCTACACGCTGAAGAGCCCGCTCATCACGCTGCGCGAGATGTCGCCGGCCGATCGGGAAAAGCATCTTGCCGAATATCGCAAGGGATTCACGATCAGGCCCTGCAACTGATCCGTGACCCCGGAGCCGGCTTCGGCCGGCTCCGCCCCTCTTCATCCTCAACGACCAGATGGCGATCATCGGGAGAGCCTAGTCATGGCCGATGTCCATACCGTTCGACTTCAGCCCGTCGGCATCGAGTTCGAGGTCGAGGAAGGAGAGACCGTCCTCAATGCGGCGTTCCGCCAGGGAATTGCCCTGCCGCATGGCTGCAAGGAGGGACAATGCTCGGCCTGCAAATGCATTCTCGGTGATGGTGAAGTCGAACTGAAGAAGTACTCGACTTTCGCGCTCAATGAGATGGAGCGCTCGCAAAATCACATCCTTCTGTGCCGCACGCTGGTCTATTCGGACGTCGATGTCGAGCTGCTGAACTACGATGAGGAAGTGCTGTCCAAGTCGATTCCGGTGAAGGAATTCGACGGCATCGTGACGGAGATCACCCAGCCGACCCACGATATCCGCCGACTTGAAATCGAATTGGCGCAACCCATGAAATTCTGGGCGGGGCAATATGCCGACATCACGCTCTCGGGGGCGGAGACGATTACCCGCTCGTTTTCCATGGCAAATCCGCCGGGCGAAACCAAAAAATTCGCGTTCATCATCAAAAAATACCCCAACGGGAAATTCTCCTCCCGCCTCGACGGTGACCTCGAGCCAGGAACGGCCGTGCGGATCAAAGGCCCCTACGGAACCTGCTTTCGCCGAGAAGGACGAGACGGAGCCATGATCCTGGTCGGCGGCGGTTCCGGCATGTCGCCCCTGTGGTCGATCTTGCACGACCATCTCGCCAGCGGCGAACCGAAGCCAGTCTATTTCTTCTATGGTGCGCGCACCCGCAACGATCTGTTCTACCTAGAGGACTTCGCCCGCATCACCGGCGAAAATCCGGCCTTTACCTTTGTGCCGGTGCTTTCAAATGCCGCCGACGATGCCGGCTGGACCGGCGAGAAGGGCTTCGTTCACGAGACGGTTGCCGCCTATCTGAAGCGCCTCGGTCTGGGCAGCAATGTCGATGTCTATGCCTGCGGACCGACGCCAATGATCGACGCGCTGACGCCGGTCCTGGTGATGCACGACGTCGAGAGCGACCGCATCTACTTCGACAAATTCACGCCGGCGCCCACGTGATGGACGCGGCCTGGATGAACGCAACGCCACTCAACCCGATACTCGAAGGGAGGAACTCATGAGTACAGCAGCAGGCACAGCAGCAAAATCAGGCGCAGCAGGCTCCGCCGTGTTCGCCGACTCCGACAGCCGGAGATACCGGTATTTCGAACCCAAGGGCAAACGCGCCACCCATTATGAGGATGTAACGGTTGACGTTCAGCCAGATCCCGAACGCTATCTCCTGCAGGACTGGATCATCAATTTTCCGAATGGCAAAGGCGCCTACTACAAGGACGCCACTGCCGCAAAGAGCTCCAACTGGCATGCTTTCCGCGCGCCCGACCAGGAGTGGGAACGCACGCACTACCAGCGGCAATCGAAGATCGAAGCCATGGTGCAGAGCGTCATCGCCAATGGCCGCAAGGCGCGCGCACCGCAAAGCTTCAACAAGGTGTGGGTAAAGATCCTGCAGACCCATCTCGGCGCCTGGAAACACGCCGAATTCGGCCTCGGCACCGCCCTCATGCAGGCGCAGCGCTATGGCTACACGCAGATGATCAACAATGCCACGTTGACCAACTCGTCCTACAAGCTGCGTCTTGCCCAGGACATCACGCTCTACCTCGCCGAGATCGGCATGGATATTTCGGGCTTCGACGATCAGGCCGGAAAGCGCGCCTGGCTCGAGGACAAGATCTGGCAGGGAACGCGCGAAGCGGTCGAGTCGATCATGGGCTCGGAAGATTATCTCGAACAGTACTTCGCCACCAACATCGTGTTCGAACCGCTGGTCGGCGAATTGTTCCGCAGCGGCTTCCTGATGCAGGCGGCATCCCAGAACGGGGACTTCATCACACCCTCGGTCATCTCGGCGGCGGAAGCCGACTATGAACGCAACCTCGCCAATGCCATCGATCTGTTCCATCTTCTCAGTCACGACGACGGGCATGCCGCGCACAACAAGCGGCTGTTCGGCGGCTGGCTGAAACGGCACGTCGGTCTCGCCAACAAAGCCGCTGCCGGTCTGCAGCCGATCTGGTCGCAGCCGCATGCCAAGCCGGTTCAGTTCGCCGATGCGCGGGCTCAGTCGGTCGAACGCATCAAGTCCATCACCAGCGAGCTCGGTCTCGCCCTTCCCCAGGAGTAACCAGGCATGTCGGAAGCTTCACGAGCTGCAACCAGCCACACCGTCTTCAAGAAGATGAGCGACATCGTCTTTGAGGACACCATCTCGGACCAGTGCGGTGTCACCATGAACGACAGCGTCGAGGCCAGGGCGATCGCCGAATTCATGGCGCAGAAGCCGGGCGTCACGGTGACCTACCAGCCGGCGCTCATCCGTATCGACGGCCGCGGCAAGCTGGTCTTCAAGATGGACGAAATCAGCGAAATTCTCGGCAAGGAGATGACGGCGTCGATCTTCGAGGTGAACACCTCGACGCATTACGGCCGCATGGTGCGTGTCGACGACAACACCGTCACCTTGTTCGGCAACATGGAGGACATGTTCGAATACATCCAGTAGCCGGCGTTATCGGTACCGGATCGACGACAGCGCCGGCGGCCGATGGTCCGCCGGCAACCAGGACACGGGAGGCGGCCTGCCCGCCCAAGGAGAGGAGAACGAGAATGTTCACGACACCATCAGGCGAGAAGGTCTTCGTCATCGACGGCCATACGCATTTCTGGGACGGCAGTCCGGAGAACCAGAAGAACATCCACGGCAAGCAGTTCATCGAATGCTTCTACGCCTATCACACGGCGCTGAGCCCCAAGGACAAGCTGTGGCCGAAGGCGAAGTTCGAGAAGTACAGCGCCGAAGACATGTACAACGATCTTTTTGTCGATGGCCCCGACGACATGGCCATCGTGCAATCCACCTATCTCACCGATTTCTACAAGAAAGGCTTCAACACCATCGAGCAGAACGCCCAGATGGCGAAGAAGTACAAGGACCGCTTCATCCTGAACGGATCCTTCGATCCGCGCCACGGCAACAAGGCGCTCGACTACATCAAGCACATGAAGGAGGAGTTCAACATCAAGGGGGTAAAGCTCTACACCGCCGAATGGAACGGAGATTCGCGCGGCTGGAGACTCACCGACAAGGATGCGTACAAGTGCCTCGAACTTTGCGACAAGCTGGGTATCGTCAATATCCACGTCCACAAGGGTCCGACGATCATCCCGCTCGACAAGGACGCCTTCGACGTTCATGACGTCGACCATGCGGCCACCGATTTCCAGGGGCTCAACTTCATCATCGAACATTGCGGCCTGCCGCGCCTCGATGATTTCTGCTGGATCGCGGTGCAGGAAACCAATGTGCTTGGCGGTCTCGCGGTGGCGTTGCCCTTCATCCACAGCCGTCCGCGCTACTTCGCGGAGGTCATCGCCGAATTGCTGTTCTGGCTGGGCGAGGACAAGCTGCTGTTCGGCAGCGACTATGCCATCTGGACGCCGCGCTGGCTGGTGGAGAAGTTCTGGAGCTTCGAACTGCCGGAGGACATCAAGCAGGAGCGCGGTGTCGACCTGACCCCGCAGGCCAAGCGCAAGATCCTCGGCCTCAACGCCGCGCGCCTCTACGACATCGATGTCGAGAAGCAACTCGCCAAGTTGCAGCCGCGCCAGCCGGCGGCAGCGGAGTAGGGCCGATGGGCGCGCGCCGCCACGCGACGGGCCCGATTGCGGAAGTCTGGTCACGGCTCGACGCCGTGACCGACCCCGAGCTCGATGAGGCCGTGACGGATCTTGACTTCATCGAAAGCGTCGAGGTTTCGGATACCGGCGAGGTCGACATCGCCTTCAGGCTTCCGACCTACTGGTGTTCGGCCAACTTTGCCTTCCTGATGGCCGATGACATCAGGCGGCAGGTGTCGGCGCTTCCCTGGGTCACCAGGGTGCGTCCGCGGCTCGAGGACCATATGTGTGCCGATGACATCAATCACGGCGTGCAAAACGACATGCCTTTCGACAAGGCGCTTGCCGGCTTCGGGACTGCCGGTTCGCTCGATGAGGTGCGGGACAAGTTCCGGCGCAAGGCCTTCGAGCGGCGGCAGGAGGCGGTACTGCGGGCGCTGCTGGCGCAGGGTCTGGCCGACGCCCACATCAGCGCGATGACGTCAGGCCTCCTTGCAGAGCTTTTGATCGAGGATGCAAGTGCCGCGCGGCAGCGCCGGCGCTATCTCGATCTGCTGGCGGCGCTGGGGCATGTCGGTGGACCGATAAGCCGGGCTTTCGTCACCTATGACGGCTCGCCCATCGCGGCAGACGAACTCGCCGGCCACTTGCAGCGCCTGAAGGCGGTCCGCATCAACATGGAATTTGGCGGCGCCCTGTGCCGGGGGCTTCTTGCCGCCCGCTACCGGGAGTTCGACCCGGAAAAGGACGAGCCGACCCTGGTCGATTTCATGCTCGACCGGGTGCCACCGCGAAAACAAGCCGACAACGGACGTGAAGGCGTGCCGGATCACCCGTAAGGGCCCAGCAACAGAACGCGCCAGGACGCATAACGAAGAGGAGACGAAAATGGCGAAACACCTGCTGCACAAGAACGAGGCCCGCGAGGCCCTGGCGAGGGGCGTATCGAAGCTCGCGGCCGCGGTCGAGCCGACGCTTGGCCCGAAGGGCATGAATGCGATGGTCGACCGGCCGCTCGGCACACCGATCGTATCGCGCGACGGCGTCACCATCGCCTCCGAAATCGAACTGCCGGACCGGTTTGAAAACATGGGGGCGCAGATCGTGCGGGAAGTGTCGATGCAGACCAACGAGGTTGCAGGCGACGGCACGACGACGGCCATGGTTCTCGCCAATGGCCTCATCCAGGGCGGCGTCTCCGCCCTGAAGCGCGGCGCCAAGCCCGTCGATCTGTGCAAAGGCATCGACCGTGCCGTCGATGTCGTCCTCGAATCTCTCAAGGAGATGGCAAAGCCGGCCTCCGACCGCAAATCCCTGGAGGCGGTGGCGACCATCGCCGCAACCAACGGCGACCTTGGCCGCATGATCGCCGAGGCCATCGATCGGGTGGGACGCAACGGCATCATCACCTCCGAGTTCGGCCTCACCGTCGACACGACTCTCGAGATCGTCGAAGGCATGTCCTTCGATCGCGGCTACATTTCGCACCACATGGTGACCGATGTGGAGAAGATGGAGGTGGTGCTCGACCAGCCTTACATCCTCTTGACCGATCTCAAGATCCAGTCGCCCGGCCAGCTCGAAAAAATCCGTGCAGCGGTCTCGGCCAAGGGGCGTCCCCTGGTCATCATCGCCGAGGATGTCGCGCCCGAGGTGGTGATGACGCTGCTGGGCGATGGCAATCGCGGCAAGGTACTCGTGGTCAACCCGCCGGATTATGGCCACTGGCGCAAGGCGATGATGGACGATCTGGCGATCCTCACCGGCGGCAAGGTCATTGCCCGTGACCTCGGCGGCAAGTTGGAGAGCGCCACGCCTGCCGATCTTGGAACCGCATGGCAGATTCGCGCCAGCGCGCGGGAGACCGTCATCATCCGTGGCGGCGGCGACGCGAGCGCGATCGCTGCCCGGCGCGCGCAAATCGCGCGGCAATATGGTCTGGCGCCGCCCAACATCGAGCAGGACAAGCTGCGCGAACGCCTGGCGAAGATTTCCGGCGGGACCGCCGTGATCCTCGCCGGCGGCGTAACGCCGGTGGAGCAGAAACGGACCATCCAGCTGATCGACGACGCGCTGCACGCAGCACGCGCCGCGGCGGAAGAGGGCATCGTTCCCGGGGGCGGCACCGCGCTGGCGCAATGCGCAGCGACCGTCGGCCGCAAGCTTGGCAACATCAATGGCGATCTCGGCGAGGGGATACGCCTGGTACGCGACGTCCTGGTGCGGCCGGCGGCGCTGATCGCCGGCAATGCCGGCTACGATCCCTCCGAGATCGTGGAAAAGCTGTTGCAGTCGAAGCCGGGCACCGGCTTCGATGCGGCGAACGGGGTCTTCGCCGACATGATCGATGCCGGCATCATCGACCCGGTGCGCGTCACCTGTGCGGCGCTGCGCAACGCGGCCTCGGTCGCCAATCTGGTGCTGACGACCGAGACCCTCGTCGTCAACCTGCCGGAAGATTTCGATCCGACAGCCGGTCCGGCGCTTGGCGGCGGCGCCGAGAAGCTCGGCCGCGCCTGAGTCCGCAAGACCATTCACAGGGAGATCACGGCCATGAAAGCCGCACGACTGTACCAATATGACGAGAAGATGAACGTCCAGCTGAAATACGAGACGGTCGCCGATCCGACGATCAACGCGCCGGATGAGGTCGTGGTCCGCGTTGGGGCCGCCGGCCTGTGCCGTACCGACCTCCATATCATCGAGGGCGTCTGGCGTGACGCAATGGACCCGAATGGAAATCTGCTCCCCTACATCATGGGCCATGAGAATGCAGGCTGGGTCGAAGCAATAGGAAGCGGCGTCAAATCGGTGAAGGTCGGCGACTCCGTGATCTGCCATCCGCTGCGCACATGTGGCATCTGCCTGTCCTGTCGCCACGGCCACGACATGCATTGTGAAAGCGGGATTTTTCCGGGTCTCGGAACCAATGGCGGCTTCGCGGAATACTTCATCACCAGCGAGCGCGCCCTGATCAAGCTCAACAAGAACGTCACCCCCATCGACGTCGCGCCCATGGCAGATGCCGGCATCACCGCCTATCGCGCCGCCAAGAAGGCCGCGAAGGTGCTGCCACCCGGAACCTGGTGCGCCTTGCTCGGTATCGGCGGGCTCGGCCATATTGCGCTTCAGTGCCTGAACGAATTGTGCAGCGCCAAGGTGGTGGCGATCGATCGCAACCCGAAGGCGCGCGAAATGGCGCAGTCGATGGGGGCCACTGCAGTCCATGATGGCGGCAAGAACATGGTCGAGGAGGTGCGCGAGCTCACCGGCGGCGGCGCCCATGTGGTCATCGACTTCGTCGGCGAGCTCGGCGTCGAGAATCTGTGCTGGAAGATGGTACGGCGCGGCGGGCAATACATCGCCGTCGGCTATGGCGGCAAGATCGAGGTACCCACGTTGCACATGATCATCAACGAGGTCAATCTCGGCGGTAGCCTGGTCGGCAACTTTACCGAGCTGGTCGAACTGATGGAGCTCAACGCCCAGGGCAAGGTGAAGATGCATTCGTCACGCTACAAGCTCGCCGACATCAACTCGGCCATCGACGATTTCAAGGCGGGCCGCTTCGCCGGACGCGCCGTCGTGGTGCCGTAGACGAATGAATGCTGACCGAGCGGCAGGCTGCCATGTCGTAGTGGGATACTACCTACGGGTTTGAACTGGATGGTATGAATGTCCATAGAGCCGCCGGAAACAAGCGCGGCATGAGAAACAGGAGTGAGTTCCCGACGGAGCCGACACCATAAGGGAGGACTTGATGGTGACGATCATTTCGAAGGGCGATGGTCCGTATAAGGAAGATGCCGCTGCCAAGCGGCTGATTCAGGAAAACCGCGCCAAGATTCATCAGCTGGCGAATCATCTGACGGCCGGCCGCTGGCAGCACATCAAGGAGAACCGTGATCCTCTGAAGAATTTGGTAGAGGCGCGGCGGCGGCCGAGGCCGGTGAGTGGCGATCCTGAGCCCTATCTGCGCATCAGCCCCAATAATCGCGTCATCGTGATGGATCTCAATTCGGGGCTGCAGATGCATTTCCTGGGAGAATTGCGCATGGCCGGTGGCCAGACGCACTTCGTTCTTGCCAGCCAGGCGAACGGTTTCGTCGGCCCGCTCGATGGCGATATCGCTCGCCAGCTCGAGCGCTTCGACGGCCTCAAGCTCACGACGGAATATCCCGAAGAGCAGCTTGCCCGCGACATATGCCGATGTCTCGGGCTTCCCGAAACGGCAGGTGATATCGACTGAGGCGACGTCATGGAGGCGGCAGGTCAACCCCAAGGAGCCTTACCGATGCTGGAGCTCAATGAAGATACCGGCGGATCGATGGAATTCGATGACGATGCCGTCGAACGCATGGCACCTTACAGACATTCGGTATTGATGAAGGCCTGGGAGGATTTCCTGACCGCTCCAGGCCGTGCGCCGAACAGCGGCGTCGTCCGCAACGTCATCGAGAGTTCGTGGACGCGCAGTTCCCTGGCCAAGGTCGATGCCCATGGCCGCGGCAGCCGTCACATCCTGGCGAGTGACCAGCTCGAGGCGCTGCGCGACACCAATCAGGAGCTCCTCACGGCCGCCGAGGACACAGCCACGCAGTCGGGCGCGCTTCTGGAAGACTCGGGCGCCATGCTGATCATTACCGATAAGAGCGGCGTCATCCTGAGCACCATCGGCGATCCCCGGATCATTCATGCAGCCGAGGCGATCCATCTCGAGGCGGGTGCCGATTGGGGCGAGCGCGCGGCCGGAACCAACGGCATCGGCACCGCCATCTTCACGGGCAAGCCTGTTTACGTGCATGCCGCCGAACATTATTGCGAGGGCGTCAAGACCTGGACCTGCGCCGGCGCTCCGATCCGCAGCCCCATCGACGGCGAAGTCATCGGCCTCATCGACATATCCGGGCCGCCAGAAATATTCCGCCGCCACAATATCGTGCTGAGTGTCGTCGCTGCCAGCCAGATAGAGCTGGCGCTGGCCAAGCAGGCCGCACTCGACAAGGCGCAACTCCTGGAATCCTGCCTGGCGCGGCTGCCCGGCCAGGATGACCGCAAGGGGCTGGTGCTTCTCGACCGCCGCGGTCGGATTGTACATTTCGACCAACAAGCCGTGTCGTGCTGGAAAGCGGTCGACAGCACGACCGGGCCAAGTGTCGGCCAGAGGCTCGCCGATTTCGAGCGCGTGCGCACCGACAGCGACATTCATGACCGTTTGCCGATGAAGCTCCGCGATGCGAAAATCGAAGCATTGCTGTCGAACGGCACGTTTGCCGGCGCCTTTCTTATTCTCAGGGACGCGGCGAGGATCGCCCGGCCCGCGCGGCCGCGACCTCCGGTCAACGCGCAAGTACAAGCGGCACGCGCGGCAATCGTCGGCCGAAGCGATTTATTGCTCGATACCATCGACCGAGTGGAACGTGCCGCTACGGCCTCGACTTCCATTCTCCTCGAAGGTGAGACCGGTGTCGGCAAAGAGCTCTTTGCCAGGCTCGTGCATGCCTGCGCCGAGACCGCGGGTCCTGTACCTTTCGTCGCGATGAATTGCGGCGCCATATCGAAGGACATCCTGGGCGGCGAGCTCTTCGGTCACGCGCCGGGCGCCTTTACCGGCGCCACACGCGAGGGCAGGCCTGGCCGCTTCGAAGTCGCCAATGGCGGCGTCCTCAGCCTCGATGAGATCGGCGAGATGCCGCTCGACCTGCAGCCTTATCTGCTTCGGGTGCTGGAGGAAAAAGAGGTTTATCGGCTCGGCGATACAAGACCGCGTCCGATCGACGTGCGCCTGGTGGCGTCGACCAATCGGAGCCTGAAGCAGGAAGTGGCCGAAGGACGATTCCGCAAGGATCTATATTACCGCATCGGGGTCATCCACATCGTCATCCCCCCTCTGCGTGAGCGCGCCGGCGATATCGAACTCCTGCTCGATCATTTCAGCCGGCGGCTCAGCGCCGAGCGCGGCGTCGAACTCCTGCGTTTCGGCGATGACGCGCTGGAATGCCTGCGTCGCTACGGCTGGCCCGGCAATGTGCGCGAATTGCGCAATCTGGTCGAAACGCTGAGCATCATGGCGTCCGACCCGCTGATCCGTCCGGCGGATCTTCCTAGCGACATCACCGCGCCGGCCCACCAGCGGATAGCCGATCATATCACAGCCCAGGGCGGGCATTACACGGCAAGCTTCGACGAAGAGGAACGCAAGATCATCGAACACGCCATGGAAGCTGCGAACGGCAACATGTCCCGGGCGGCTCACCTGCTCGGTTTGTCACGCAGCACCATCTATCGGAAGCTACGCAGCTACAAATCATCAGATGACTGAAGACATCAGCCGGAAGGGCGGATGTGCAAGCGAAAGACCTGAGAGATGCCGAATGTCGAACGTCCGTTCCCTTTGCCCGTTGGCGCCGACACCGTCGCGTCGGACATTTTGGCGCGCGCCGATCGCGACATTGCCTTCGTGCCGAGATTGACGGGTGAAAGCCAGCATTTGCTGGTCCGGCACTTCATCCAGTTCATCGAGCGTGAGCTCGTGCAGTGTGACATGGGTTATGACAGCTATCCATTGCTGCGCGGGTTCGTCGAGACCCACGCACGCGAACTTTCGGATTTCGTCGTTGGCGGACTTGGTCTTACACATCAGTTAGGTCTTCAGACAGTGGAGAGGATGGCGGGAGATCCCATGCATCTGTTGCGCGCCGACATCTGGGACACCCTGCGCGACTATATCGCCAACGCGGAAGACCATTTCGTATCGGATGTCGGCGGGCTGCGGAAACTGATCGCCGATGCCGAGAGCGCGAGGCGGGATGCGGCGCGCGCCTCGTCGCAATGCGCGCCGGGAGGAATGCCATGAACATCGCGGTCCCCGAAGTTCCCACCCTGTTTTCGATCCTGGCGCGTCACTGGACCGTGGCGGCGCCCGTTGCCGACATCATGTTCGACAGAGGCGAAAGCACCGCCGCCTTCGCCCTCGCCGACGGCACGCTTGTCCTGGCTGGTCTCGCCGACGGCGACCCACCGGAAAAACGGCAGCATATCAGCGCGGAAAATGGCCGGATCACCGTCGCGCCCCGGCGCAGGCCGCTGCCGCCGCTTACCCACGTCAAGCCTGGTGAAGCTGAAATTCATTTCGTCGCCTATGGTGATGATTTCCTTGCCGGGACTCCATCGGGGCAGCTGATGCGGATCAACAGGCAGGGAGAAACCGAACCGCTTGCGTGTTTCAGCGATGACGGCATCCGCTGTCTTGCCGCAGCTGCCAATGGTGGTGTTCTAGTTGCCACCGAGAAGGGCGTTCGGCTCCTCGATACAGATGGCACATTGAGGGCCCTGGCGGGAATGGACGAACCGGTCGATTGTCTCACTCCTTCGCCAACCGGCAATCAACTCGCCGCGGCAGTCAACGGTCGTATCCTGATCCTCCCCATGGGGAGGGAGCCAAATCCAAAGCTCGACTTCGCGGTGCAAGGTCGCTGCCGCAACCTGGCGTGGAGCCGGGACGGCCATTGGCTGGCGGCGGCGCTTGGAAAGGAAGGCCTCGCCGTGATCGAGATCACGGCCCGACGGTTGCAGCGGATCAAGAATTATCCGGCTCCCGTCGACGGCGTGTCCTGGGACGGCGCTTCTCGCCGCTTGGCCACGAACGGGGCTTTCCGCACCATTGTCTGGCCGGTCGAGGAGTTGCGCAAGTCCGCGGGGATCGGCAGCATCGAAACCGGCAAGCCATGTTTCATACCCGCAACGGCGATCGCCATGAGCCTCGAGCGACCGGTGGTCGCCACCGGTTACGGCAATGGCATGGTGGCCATGGCTCAGATCGGCAGCCCATCCGAGGTGGTCGTCAAGCCGGCAGCCGGTGGTGCCGTCACCGCACTGCGCTGGTCGGCAAGCGGCAATGAACTTGCCATCGGAACCCAGGAAGGGGACGTCGCGCTGGTGGCTTTCCCTTCGTATTTCTTCAAGTAGCGGCAAGGAGGATACGATGAATGCCAACCCGAATGTGGAAGCAACGAGCAAGGATGGCTTCTTTGCCGAGCTGGCCGATATTTCTTCGCGGATGATCGACGCCCATGGCAAAGATTTCTGCATGGGAGCGCTGGTCCTCGCAGCGCGTTTCGTGGCGGAGGGTAAGACCTTCACTGAAGCTCCGAAGGGCAATTGATCCGACGCGGCACCGTGGCCCTAAGCGCGATAGAGTGAAGGTCGGCTACCCCAATCCCTTCGTCTTCAGCGCCGCGGTGATCTCGTCGAGGATCGCCGGATCGTCGATGGTCGCCGGCATCTTCCATTCCTCGCGGTCGGCGATCTTGCGCATGGTCGAGCGCAGGATCTTGCCCGAGCGGGTCTTGGGCAGGCGAGCGACGATCATCACCGTCTTGAAGCTCGCCACGGGTCCGATCTGGTCGCGCACCATCTTCACGCATTCGGCCTCGATCTCGTGTGGCGCACGCGCAACACCGGCCTTGAGCACGACGAAGCCCACCGGCACTTGGCCCTTGAGCTCGTCGGCGATGCCGAGGACGGCGCATTCGGCGACATTGGGATGGCTGGCGAGGACCTCCTCCATGCTGCCGGTGGAGAGGCGATGGCCCGCGGTGTTGATGATATCGTCGGTGCGGGCCATGATGTAGAGATAGCCGTCTTCGTCCATGAAGCCCGCATCGGCGGTCTCATAGTGGCCGGGGAAATGCTCGAGGTAGCTCGAGCGGAAGCGGGCATCATTGTTCCACAGAGTGGGCAGGCAGCCGGGCGGCAGGGGCGTCTTGACGCAAATGGCGCCGAGATTCCCGCGCTTCACCTCATGGCCGCCTTCGTCGAGGACGCGCACGTCGTAGCCCGGCATGGCGACGGTGGGCGAGCCGTATTTCACCGGCAATTGACCGAGACCCATCGGATTGGCGGCGATCGGCCAGCCCGTCTCGGTCTGCCACCAGTGATCGATGACCGGAACGCCGAGCCTTTCCTCGGCCCACTTCACCGTGTCGGGATCGGCGCGCTCACCGGCGAGGAACAGGGTGCGGAATTGTGCGAGGTCGTATTTGCGAATGAAGGTGCCTTCGGGGTCCTCCTTCTTGATGGCGCGGAAGGCGGTAGGTGCCGTGAACAGCGCCTTGACGCCATGTTCTGAAATCACCCGCCAGAAGGTGCCGGCGTCGGGTGTTCCGACCGGCTTGCCCTCGAAGAGGATCGAGGTCGCGCCGTGCAGCAGCGGCGCATAGACGATGTAGGAATGGCCGACCACCCAGCCGATATCGGAAGCGGCCCAGAAGGTCTCGCCGGGTGCTACGCCATAGATGTTCGACATCGTCCATTTGAGCGCCACCAGATGCCCGCCATTGTCGCGCACCACGCCCTTGGGCTGGCCGGTGGTGCCGGACGTATAGAGGATATAGAGCGGATCGGTGGCCTTGACCGCGACACAGTCGGCCTTGCGGTTCTCCTTGCGCGCTTTGGCCACGAGCTCCGCCCAGTCGCGGTCGCGGCCGGGCGTGAGCTCGGCGGCGAGCTCGGGCCGCTGCCAGATCAGGCCTGCGCCTGGCTTATGCGTCGCGATCTCGATCGCCTTGTCGATAAGCGGCTTGTAAGCGATGACGCGCCCGGGCTCGAGGCCGCACGAGGCCGACATGATGAGCTTAGGCTTGGCGTCGTTGATGCGGGTCGCAAGTTCCGCCGCGGCAAAGCCGCCGAACACCACCGAGTGAATGGCGCCGATCCGCGCGCAGGCCAGCATGGCAAAGACGGCTTGGGGGATCATCGGCATATAGATCAGCACGCGGTCGCCCTTCGCGATGCCGAGATCGACGAGCCCGGCGGCGAGCGTCGCCACCTCGTCCTGGAGCTCGGCATAGGTGAAGCTCTGCTTCTTGCCGGTGAGCGGGCTGTCATAGATGAGCGCCGTCCTTGCGCCATGGCCCGCCGCCACGTGACGATCGATGGCATTCCAGCAGGTGTTGCACGAGGCGCCGATGAACCAGCGGTCGAGGCCGTCGACCTTGGCATAGACCTCGTCCCAGGGCTTGATCCAGTCGATCTCGCGCGCGGCCTCGGCCCAGAAGGCATGCGGGTCGGATTGCCAGCGCCGATAGGTCTTCTCGTAGGTGCTCATCGCGTATCCTTGCGTATTCCGTGGGTCAGTTTTCGCCATTGCCGTGGGCGGAACAACAAGAAAATGGTCTAGTCTCAGGGACCCAGACTTGCTAGGACGAAGCCCGTTTCCCCACCTCAATCAGGATCGCATCTTGGCCCAGTCGGCTCATCTCACCGTCATGATCAATGCCGTGCGCAAGGCAGCGCGCGGCGTGCAGCGCGATTTTGGCGAAATCGCCAATCTCCAGGTCTCGGTCAAGGGACCGGGCAATTTCGTCACCGCCGCCGACAAGCGTTGCGAGAAGGTCATCCGCGAAGAACTCGAGAAGGCCCGTCCCGGCTACAGCTTCCTGATGGAGGAATCGGGCAGCGTCACCGGCCGGGACGCCGATCATCGCTGGATCATCGATCCGATCGACGGCACGACGAATTTCATCCACTCCATACCGTTCTTCGCGCTGACGGTGGCGCTCGAGCGCAAGGGCGATCTCCTCGCCGCCGTCACCTATAATCCGATCAGCGACGAGCTCTTCACCGCCGAGCGCGGGCAGGGCGCCTTCCTCAACAACCGGCGCTTGCGGGTCGCGGCGCGCAAGACGCTCTCCGACAGCGTCGTCGCCTGGGGCATTCCGATCATCGGCGACCAGGACCGCCATGCCCAGTTCCAGCGCGAGGTGGCGCAGATCCAGCCCAAGGTCTCAGGCATCCGCCAGATCGGATCGGCAGCGCTCGAGCTCGCTTATGTGGCCGCCGGCCGCATCGATGTGATGCAGGCGAGGGGCCTCAATCCCTGGGACAGTGCCGCCGGCATCCTGCTGGTGCGCGAGGCGGGCGGCGTCACCATGTCGGCGGAAGGCGAGAAGACCCCCTTCGAGACCGGCACGATCCTCGCCGGCAATGCCGATCTCGTGCCGCTGATCAAGGCCGAGATCGCCCAGGCGCGCAAAGCGGCCGCCTGACCGGATTCAGGGATTTGCAGGGATTATCAGGGATTTTCACGAAAAAATGCTGCTCCTAGCAATATCAATAGGTTAGCATTTCGAGCAGGGAATTTGAGATTCCAAAGCAGGGATCGCGGCCAACATGCCTACCCGATTTCGGTAGACTGATATTTCCCAAATCTCATGTCCTGGCCCGCATAAGCAAGGGCGCAATTGCGAAAAGCAAAAGGCCGGGACAGAACCCGGCCTTGTTCATTCTTGCCGCTAGGCAAGGTCTTACGGCTTGACCACCTTTTTGGGCGCCGGCAGCAGGCCTTCGCGCTGCAGCCGCTTGCGGGCCAGCTTGCGGGCGCGGCGAACGGCTTCCGCCTTTTCGCGGGCCTTCTTCTCGGAGGGCTTTTCATAGTGGCCGCGGAGCTTCATCTCGCGGAAAATGCCCTCACGCTGCATCTTTTTCTTGAGGGCCTTGAGCGCCTGGTCGACATTGTTGTCGCGAACGATGACTTGCACGAGTTTTGACCTCGGTTCCTTTGCAAAGGGTTGTGACAGAAATGGCCCGAATAGACCGAGCCGTCCGAAAGGGTCGCCCCTTTCAAGCTGGCGGGCGAGATAGCACAGGGTTTCAGTCCTGTCGAGGGGTCAGCCTGTTCACATGGCCCATTTTGCGGCCCGGGCGGCTTTCCGCCTTGCCGTAGAGATGGATCCCCGTATGGGGCTCGCCGGCGAGATTCCGCCAGTTATCGGCCTCTCCGCCTAGGAGATTGGTCATGACCACGTCGCTGTGGCGGTCGGGGCTGCCCAAGGGCCAGCCGGCGACGGCCCGGATGTGCTGCTCGAATTGCGAGACCAGGCAGGCATCCATGGTCCAATGGCCGGAATTGTGGACGCGGGGCGCGATCTCGTTGACGATGAGCCTTTCCTGGCCGTTCTCGCGGGCCAGGAACAGTTCGACCCCGATGACGCCGACATAATCGAGGGCCGTGGTGATCCGGGCCGCGATGTCGCGGGCCGCTGCCTGGGTCTCGGCTGCGATGGCGGCAGGCACGATCGATTCGCGCAGGATATGATCGGCATGCCGGTTTTCCGGAACGTCATAGACGGCAATGGCCCCGTCCCAGCCGCGCGCGGCGATGACGGAGACCTCCTTCTCGAAAGCGACGAAGCCTTCGAGGATGGCGGGCTTGGCGCCGATCGCCGTCCAGGCCTTGTCGAGGGCCGTATCCGCCTTGAGGGTGACCTGGCCCTTGCCGTCATAGCCGAAGCGGCGGGTCTTCAGGATGGCAGGCCGGCCGATCCGGGCAACGGTCTTCTCAAGGCCCTCTTTGTCATCGACCGCGGCGAAGGGCGCGGTGGTGAGGCCGATCTTCGACAGGAAGGTCTTCTCGGCGAGCCGGTCCTGGCTGGTGGCGAGGGCCTCAGCTCCCGGCGCCAGGGGCTTGAGACGGCCGAGCAGGGCGGCCGTCTCGGCCGGCACGTTCTCGAATTCGTACGTGACGACATCGACGGCGGCGGCGAAGGCCGCGAGGGCCTTTTCGTCCGGGTAGGCCGCGCATGTGTGAGCCGCCGCGATCTGGAAGGCCGGGCTCTCGGGCTCGGGCGCGAATATGTGGCACTTCAATCCAAGACGCGCGGCAGCGAGCGCCAGCATGCGGCCAAGCTGGCCGCCGCCCAGTATGCCGATGACGGAATTGGGCGGCAGAGGCCTTTCCAATCTCATCAGGTGTTAAAGCGCGATGGCTTGAGCCGCCATCGCGCTTTATCCTTTTGTTTTTTGCGCATGATCTTATCGGAAAACCGGTATCCACTTTTCCGGATCATGCGCTGTCCTTGGGATGCTCGGCGACCGCGGCCGTCTGCTTGGCGCGCCAGGCTTCCAGCCGCTTGGCCAGCGCCTTGTCATGGAGGGCGAGGATGCTGGCGGCGAGCAGAGCGGCATTGATGGCGCCGGGCTTGCCGATGGCGAGCGTGCCGACCGGGATGCCGGGCGGCATCTGGACGATCGAATAGAGGCTGTCCTGGCCCTTCAGCGCCTGGCTCTCGACCGGAACGCCGAGGACCGGCAGCGTCGTCATGGAGGCGGTCATGCCAGGCAGATGCGCCGCCCCGCCGGCGCCGGCGATGATGACCTCGAAGCCCTCGTCCCGGGCGCCCTTGGCAAAGGCATAGAGCCGCTCCGGGGTGCGGTGGGCCGAGACGATGCGGGCCTCATGGGCGATGCCGAGCTCGGTGAGGGTATCGGCCGCATGCTTCATGGTGGAGGGCCAGTCGGACTGGCTGCCCATGATGATCGCAACCTTGGGCTTCGTCATGCGATGATGTCGGGGATCAGCTTGTCCTCGACCTTCTGGATCTCGTCCTTGATCTGGAGCTTCATCTTCTTGAGCCGGCGCAATTGCAGCTGGTCGCCGGTGCCCGAGGCCTCGAGCGAGGAAATGGCGGCATCCAGGTCGCGATGTTGCTGCCGCAGCGTCATGAGCCTCGTCTGTAAAAGATTCTCTTCAGTCCCGTCGATCATCCGGCGCCTTGAAACCCCGTTACGCACCGATTTTTCCACACTCACCTATGCCCTTGCAGAGGGTTCGACAAGCCCCCAAGTCTGTGTCAAACTGATTTGGTCACTACAGAGGAGGCTCTGATGAGCGTTCAAGCGCATCTCGGTGAACTCGCGGCAAAACACAAGGCTCTCGAAGCGGAGCTTGAGGACTGCATGTCCCACCCCGCTTCGACAGATGCCGAAATTGCCGAGCTGAAGCGCAAGAAACTCCGAATCAAGGACGAAATGACCAAGCTGGAAGTGCAGATCAAGCACTAGCCTTTCCCACGGAGCCGGTCCGGCAGGCCGTCATGCGGCCCAAGGGACCGCGAGGGGTCAATTTTCCAGTGGCGCGCGCCAATTTCGGCGTTGCGATGCGGGTGAAGTGGGTAATGAATGCGGCTCCGGCGGCGGGTCGCCTCGCCGACCACCAGCAGCCTCACATCCTTTTCCGTATTGTTGATGAAAGTGTGGGCAAGGCCGGTGCCCGCGGGAAAAGCCACGCCGTCGCCCGGCTTCAGCCGCTTGAGATAGCCGTCGGCCCACAGATCGGGCTCGCCTTCGAGCACGAAGACGAATTCTTCCTCATCGGCTTCGGCATGCGGCCAGGAGACGCGCCGGCCGGGCTTCACGCGCTCATGATGAATGCCGAGCCGCATCAGGCCGAAATCAGTGCCATAGGACGCGCTGATGGTCTGCAACTCGTCCGAGCCTTTATAGTGATTGTCGTCTTCGCCTTCGATATCGCGCCAGTGGGCGACAAAGGCCGAGAAATCGACAGGGCCGGTCATCGTTGAATCTCCTCATGAGGTTTCGACGATACTACCGGCCCTGGCAGGCTCATGTCAGCAGAGAGCGCGTCAGGCCGCCTTCTTCTCGAGCTTCTCCGACCACTTGCCGGAAGCGGCGAGCGCATTCATCTCGGCGCGGTGGTTGAAAGCCCGCTGCGCCGCGGCGACATTCTCTGCCTTGCCCTTCCAGGTCTTGAGCGCCGCCGCCTGCAGCGCCCTTCCATAGGAGAAGGTGAGCTTCCACGGCAGATTGCCGATCGCATTCATGTAATGGAGATGGGCGGTCGCATCCTCATCCGACTGGCCGCCCGACAAGAAGGCGATGCCCGGCACCGCGGACGGCACGCAGCGCTTCAAGACGGTGATGGTCTTCTCCGCCACTTCCTCGCGCGAAGCCTGCTTCGGGCAATCCTTGCCGGAGACGACCATGTTGGGCTTGAGGATCGTGCCTTCGAGCACGACGCCGGCATAATAAAGCTCGCGATAGAGCTCGTTCAGCGCCCATTCCGAAACCTTCATGCAGGTGTCGATATCGTGATTGCCCTCCATGAGCACTTCCGGCTCGACGATGGGCACGAGGCCGCCTTCCTGGCAGAGTGCCGCATAGCGCGCGAGCGCATGGGCATTGGCGTGGATCGAGTTGTGGCTCGGCAGGCCGGGGCCGATATCGATGACGGCGCGCCATTTGGCGAATTGCGCGCCCAAGCCGACATAGTCCTTGATGCGCTCGCGCAGGCCGTCGAGGCCTTCGGTCACCGTCTCCCCGGGCGACAGCGCCAAAGGCTTGGCGCCGGCATCGAGCTTGATGCCCGGTATGGCGCCCGACGACTTGATGACGTCGACCAGCGACGTGCCGTTCTTGCCCTTCTGGCGGATCGTCTCGTCGAACAGGATCACGCCCGAGATGTATTTCGACATGCCTTCCTTGGCCGAGAACAGCATTTCGCGATAATCGCGGCGATTTTCCTCCGTGGACGGAAGATTGATCGAATCGAAGCGCTTCTTGATCGAGCCGGTGCTCTCATCGGCGGCGAGGATTCCCTTGCCGGGCGTCACCATAGCTGCGGCGACTTTCGCGAGTTTGTCGGTCATGTCGTAACTCCTCTCAATGCGTCCACACCTGGCAAAGGCTTGCCTTCCAGCCATTCGAGGAAGGCACCCCCTGCCGTTGAAATATAGGTGAAACCATCGGCAGCGCCCGCCTCGCTCAGGGCGGCGACCGTGTCGCCGCCGCCGGCAATCGAAACGAGCTTGCCCGCCTTGGTCAAGGCCGCCGCGTGGCGGGCGGCTTCATTGGTCGCGACGTCGAACGGCTTGAGCTCGAAGGCGCCGAGCGGCCCGTTCCATACGAGCGTGCGCGCCTTGTCGAAAGCGGCCTTGATGGCGGCAACGCTCCGGGGCCCGGCATCGAGGATCATGTCATCGGCCTTGACATCGGCTATGTCCACCACGCGATGGGGACTTCCCGCCTTGAATTCCTTGGCGACCACGGCGTCCACGGGCAGCAGGATTTCGCAGGATTTCGACTTTGCCGTGGCGATGATGTCCCGGGCGATCGGGGCGAGATCATGCTCGCACAGCGACTTGCCGACGGGATGGCCCAAGGCGGCGAGGAAGGTGTTCGCCATGCCGCCGCCGATAACGATCACATCGGCGAGGCCCGAGAGGTTGCCGAGCAATTCGAGCTTGGTCGAGACCTTGGCGCCGCCGACGACCGCCACGAGCGGCCGCTGCGGCTTCTCGAGCGCGGCCTCGAGAGCCTTGAGCTCAGCCTCCATGGCGCGCCCGGCATAGGACTGGGTCACGCGCGCAATGCCCTCGGTCGATGAATGGGCGCGATGGGCGGCGGAGAAGGCGTCGTTGACATAGACATCGCCCAGGCTTGCGAACAGCTTGCCGAGCGCTTCGTCATTCTTTTCCTCGCCCGGATGATAGCGGGTGTTCTCCATGAGGAGACATTGACCGGGCTTCGCTGCCTTGGCCGCCGCGAGCGCCTTGCCATCGTGCCAGTCGGTGGAGATGAAGTCGACCTTCCGGCCCAGCGCCTTCTCCAGCGCCGACTCCACAGGCTTGAGCGACATTTCCGGCACGACCTTGCCTTTGGGCCGGTCGAAATGCGCCAGCAGGATCACGGCAGCGCCCTTGTCGAGCAGTTCCCCGATGGTCGGCACGATGCGCTCGATACGGGTCGCATCGCGCACCTCGCCCTTCTCGATCGGCACGTTGAGGTCGACGCGCACGACGACGCGCTTGCCCTTCGCGTCGAGGTGATCGAGGGTCTTGAAGACGGGCATCAGTACAAGGCTCCTTGAAATTCACCCGCGCCGTCTGCGGAGATGCTTTGCTGCCCTCTCCCCGCCAAAGCGGAGCGAGGGTGTCAGCGCTTCTTCTTCTTCACTGCTTGCAGCACGTGCTTCGCGGTGATGCCGAAATGCGGATAGAGCTTCTCGATGGGACCGGAAGCACCGAAGCCCGACATGCCGATGAAGATGCCGTCCTGACCGATGAAGCGGTCCCAATAGCCGCGCACTGCCGCTTCGATCGCGACGCGGATCTTCTCCGTGCCGAGCACTTTTTCCTTATAGGCCTTGCTCTGCTTCTCGAAGAGCTCCATCGAGGGCACCGACACGACGCGGGCCGGGATGCCGGCCTTGTCGAGCAGAGCCTTGGCATCGAGGGCGATCTCGACCTCGGACCCCGAGGCGAAGATGACGGCCTTCGATTTCTTTGCGCTGGCGGCGATCTCATAGGCGCCCTGGGCGCAGAGGTTCTTAGCGGAATAGGGGATGCGTGCCGGACGCAGCTTCTGGCGCGTCAGCGCCAGGATGCTCGGCGTCTTCTGCGATTGCAGCGCCAATTGCCAGCATTCCGCCGTCTCCACCGCATCGCAGGGGCGGAAGACCTGGAGATTGGGAATGGCGCGCAAGGCGGTGAGATGCTCGACCGGCTGATGCGTCGGCCCGTCCTCGCCGAGACCGATCGAGTCATGCGTCATCACATAGATGACGCGAACGCCCATCAGGGCCGAGAGGCGGATCGAGGGCCGGCAGTAGTCGGTGAAGACGAGGAAGGTGCCGCCATAGGGAATGACGCCGCCATGCAGCGCCATGCCGTTCATGGACGCCGCCATCGCATGCTCGCGAATGCCGTAATGGATATAGCGCCCGCCATAGTCGGCGGCGTCGAGCGGCTTCAGGTCCTTCGACTTGGTGTTGTTCGAGCCGGTGAGATCGGCCGAACCGCCGATCGTTTCCGGCACCGCCGGATTGATGACATCAAGCGCGTTCTGCGAGGAGTTGCGCGTGGCGAGCGTCGGCGGCGACTTCGCCAGCTCCTTCTTGTAGGCGGCCATGACCTCATCGAAATTCTCGGGCAGGGCGCCCGAGATGGCATGATGGAACGTAGCCTTGGCGCTGCTCTGGGCAAGCCGCTTCTCCCAGGCCTCGCGCTCGGACCGGCCGCGGCTTCCGGCGGCACGCCAGAAGCCCAAGATGTCGGCCGGGACCTCGAAAGGCGGATACTCCCAGCCCAGGGTTTTCCGGGCGGCGGCCACCTCATCGGCGCCCAAGGGCGAGCCATGGGTCGCGGCGGTGCCCTGCTTGTGGGGCGCGCCATAGCCGATGATCGTCTTGCAGGCGATGAAGGAGGGCCTGTCGCTGGTCTGCGCCGCTTCGAGCGCCGCGGCGACGGCCTGGACGTCATGGCCGTCGACACGGGTCACGTTCCAGCCGGAGGCGGCATAGCGGGCGAGCTGGTCGGTCGAATCGGCCAACGAGACCTTGCCATCGATCGAGACGCTGTTGTCGTCGAAGAGCACGATCAGATGGTTGAGCTTGAGGTGGCCCGCCAGCGTGATCGCCTCTTGCGAGATGCCTTCCATGTGGCAGCCATCGCCCGCCAGCGCATAGGTCTTGTGATTGACGAGATCATTGCCGAAGCGGGCATTGAGATGGCGTTCGGCGATCGCCATGCCGACCGCATTGGCGAGACCCTGGCCCAAGGGGCCGGTCGTCGTCTCTATCCCCTCGGCATGGCCATATTCCGGATGGCCCGCCGTCTTGGAGCCGAGCTGGCGGAAATTCTTGATCTGCTCGATCGTCATGTCCTTGTAGCCAAGCAGATAGAACAGCGAATAGAGCAGCATCGAGCCGTGGCCGGCGGAGAGCACGAACCGATCGCGGTTCGGCCAGTGCGGGTCGGCGGCATCGAATTTGAGGAAGCGCGTGAACAGGACCGTGGCGAAGTCGGCCGCACCCATGGGCAGGCCCGGATGGCCGGAATTGGCCTTCTGGACGGCATCCATGCTCAAGGCGCGGATGGCATTGGCATAGGTCCTGAGCCTCAGGCGTTCTGCATCCGAATTGAGGGGGGAGCTTAGGGAAATCGCGGCTGGCGCGGCCGTGTCGGAGGTCATGGGCTGCTCGCTTTCGGTGAATGCGGGGGTCACAGATAGCATCCGAGCCCCTTGAGTCAACCTCCCGGGGGGGCACCGAAGCGGTTGCGTGGATGAACGGCTGCGCTTAACTTATGGGCAGTGCCGGAAGGGATTCGCAGAGGCCGGCCAGCAGTTGGGGTAAAATGGCGGACACGCGCAAGCTCGACGAGGCGTTCAACCGCTTCGACGCGGCGCTCAGGCAGTTCGAAGCCGCGCTGTCGCGGCAAAATGAGCGCAAGACTGAGGAGGAGTCGCTCGAGGCGGCGGCCGAAGCCTTGCGGCTCGATCGCTCGCGCCTGGCCCAGGAGCTCGACGGCGTGCGCGCCAAGGCCAATGATCTCGTCTCCACCAATCAAAAGGCCGTCGGCAAGATCGATGCGGCGATGTCGCGCATCAGGGCCGTCCTCCACAGCAACAGCGGAGGATCGTGAGCCCGATGGCGCAAGTGATCGTCCAGGTCAATGACCGGCCCTATACGATGCAATGCCCGGATGGCGAGGAAGACCATCTGCGCGAGCTGGCGAAGCTGCTCGACACCGAAGTGTCGCGCATCAAGAGCAATGTCGGGACCGTCGGCGATATCAGGCTCCTGGTGATGGCCGGCCTCATGGTGGCCGACCGCCTGTCGGAATCGGTCAGGCGCATCGAGGAACTCGAAGACCAGCTGCGCGGCGCCCGCGAAGCGCGGAACGCCACCGCCCAGCAGGCGCGCGACATGGAATTGAAATTCGCCGAGCGCCTCGAGACCGCCGCAGAGCGCCTGGTGGGGCTCGCCGGCAAGATCGGCTAGCGCTTCTGCCGCTTGCGATAGGCCGCCTTCTTCACCTTGTTGCCGCAGCCATTCATCGCGCACCAGCGCCGCTTGCCGGGGCGCGATGTGTCGAGGAACAGGATTGAGCAATGGCCATCGGCGCATTTGCGCACCCGCGCCAGAGCGGGGCTCGACAGAAGGTCGATGGCGTCGCGCGCCACCGTGGCGAGCACCGACTCATAGGGTGAGTCCGATGCCCAGTCATGCGGCTGCCCTATGCCTGCGAGCTGCGGGACGAAAGCGGGCTTGCGTGCCGCTTCATTGACATGGCGGAGATCAGCTGGGCTCGGCCGAGTGCCGGCGAGAGCCGCGGTGAACAGGCGGAATAGCGTTTCGCGAAGCCCGCGCGCTGCTTCGATCTGACCATCGCCGACGATGCCTGCCCTGGAGATGAGGCCCGCCGCCACGCACCAGCGGCCGAGATCCTGCGTGCCACGCCAGCGGTCGAAGGGCATGTGCTCGCGGTCGCCGACGGTCGCGATGAAATCCAGGCACAGCCGGCCGGAGCGGAAGCGGAATTCCCATTCGGACGGATGAAGTTTTGCCAGCGGATCGGTCTGGTCCATGGGTACTTGTATAACCGGTTCCTCTCTGTTAAGCTAGGGACCAGTTAAACCGGTTCCTAGATGGAGAGACCCATGCTGCAAGCCTGTCTCAACGGCGCCCGCACCCGCCAGGATCACCCGAAGGTCCCGCTGAGCCCTGAGGAGCTGGCGCAGGATGCCGCGGAAGTCATCGCGGCCGGTGCCGCGGAGCTCCATGTCCATCCGCATGGCCCCGATGGCGCCGAGACGCTCGATCCGGGCTTGACCGCGGCGGCGCTCACGGCCATCCGGGCGAAGGTGCCGGGCATTCCCGTCGGCCTCACGACGACCGAAGGCGTCAGGAGCGATGCGAGCCGCGGTTTCGATCAGCTGAAGGCCTGGCGCGTGCTGCCCGACTATGTGTCGGTCAATCTGAGTGAAGCGGATGCGCCTGAAATCATCGAACTCATGCTGGCCAAGGGCATCGGCGTCGAGGCTGGCCTCGCGACCGTTGCCGATGCGCGCCGATGGGTGAAGCTCCCGACGATGAAGGATTGCCTGCGCGTCCTCGTCGAGATCGATTTCGAGAAAGATGTCGCAGACGCCCTCGATCTCGCCGATGAGATCATCGCCGTCCTCAGGCAGCATGACGTCGCACTGCCTCTGCTCCTGCATGGCTTCGATCAGACCGTGTGGCCGCTCTATCGCAAGTCGCGGTCGCTCAAGATCGATGCGCGACTCGGATTCGAGGACGGCATCCATCTTCCCGACGGTCGTGTCGCCGCCGACAACCGCGACATCATCGCTGCTGCGCGTGCGCTACGCTGAATGTGGACTGATTGAAGCAGGTTCTGGATTTCCCCGCCGCTTGCGCCTAAATAGGGAGCGGCGAGCTGCCCGGTGCGTGAGGAGATCTTTTCCCTGGGGCCTATACGATTCTCGCGGGAGCTGTCCCTAGGCTTGGCCGTGGCCTTGCCCACATGGCGCCCACCTACACTTGTAGGTACCCGGGATCGTCACTCTCCCACGGCCATGGCGGCCCGCCACTGTGTTTTTTGGAAAACTGATGGATGGCCGGTCGAGCCCGGCCATGGAGGGCTGACATGCAAGTTGCAAAACGTTCCGGCGACCTTATCGATCAAAAACGCCGGGCGCGAACGGCAGCCAATGCGCTGCGCATGCAGGCCCACAAGACACTGGGCGAACGATCGGGCCTCATGCTGGCGCAGCATGAATTGCCCATCAACCGCAAGGACGGTTTTGGTTCCGTCTCCGGCTTCTATCCCTATCAGGCGGAGATCAACGTGCTGCCGCTGCTCGCAAGGCTCGTCAGCGAAGGCTGGCTGACGGCGCTGCCGGTCGTCATGGCCAAGGGCGAGCCGCTCACTTTCCGCGCCTGGGCGCCGGGCGAGCCCACCGGACGCGGCATCTGGGATATCCACGTTCCGCTCGAGACCGCTCCTGAACTCCAACCCGACGTGCTGCTGGTGCCGATGCTCGCCTTCGACCGGCGCGGCTATCGCCTGGGCTATGGCGGCGGCTTCTATGACCGGACGCTTGCCGAACTGCGCAAGCTGAAGCCGGTCGTGGCGATCGGCGTCGCCTATGCCGAGCAGGAAATGGACGAGGTCCCGATCGCCTCCTATGACGAGCCGCTGGACTGGATCCTGACCGAGCGCGGCGTCATCGAGCCGAAACGCTGATCTCGCGATGCGTCTCCTGTTTCTCGGCGACGTTGTCGGACGGACCGGCCGCGAGGCAGTGGCGCGCGTGCTGCCGCCATTGCGCGAACACTTGGCGCTCGACCTCGTCGTCATCAACGGCGAGAACGCGGCGCATGGCTTCGGCATCACCGAGGACATCTATCTGGGCCTGATCGATGCCGGCGCCGACGTGGTGACGCTCGGCAACCACTCCTTCGACCAGCGCGAGGCGCTCGTCTTCATCGAGCGCGTGCCCAATATGCTCCGTCCACTGAATTATCCGCCGGGCGTGCCGGGCAAGGGCGTCGGCATCTTCACGACCAAGACGGGCAAGCGCGTGCTGGTGATGAACATCATGGGCCGGGTGATGATCGAACCGCAGCTCGACGATCCGTTCCGCGCCGTCGACCGCGAGCTCGAACTATGCCGGCTGGGCGAGGCGTGCGATGCGGCGATCATCGATTTCCATGCCGAGGCGACGTCGGAGAAGACGGCCTTCGGCCATTATGTCGACGGGCGCGTGAGCCTCGTGGTCGGCACCCACACGCATGTGCCGACCGCCGACCACCAGATCCTGAAAGGCGGCACCGCCTATATGAGCGATGCCGGCATGTGCGGCGACTATGATTCGGTCATCGGCATGGACAAGGAAGAGCCGTTGACGCGCTTCACGCGCAAATTGCCGGTCGAACGCATGCGACCGGCCGAAGGCGAGGCGACGGTCTCGGGCCTTGCAGTCGAGACCGACGATCAGACCGGCCTCGCCGTCAAGGTCGCGCCGCTTCGGATCGGCGGCCGGCTGTCGGAAGCGAAGATCGACTTCTGGTAATTTTTGCGCTGCTCAGCGGCGGCGCAGGAAGCCCGGATTGTCGGCGGTCAGCGCCGGCTCCTTGCCGCGCGCTTCGCTCGCCATCCGGTCCATCACCTTGACGGCGCGCGTCCATTCGTCCTTGGCGCCCGGAACATTGCCGCGCTCGAGTGCGCCTTGGCCGGCCCGGAGATGGTTCTCGGCGGCCTGCGACAAGTCGCTCAGCGTCGCGATGGCGGCAAAAGCCCGCCCCGCGGGAGCGGCCTTGGCAAGGGATCGCACTTTCTTGAGGGCCGCGGCGCCGGCGGTTCCCGCCATGCCTTCCGCCGCAAAAGCAATAGACTCGATCGAACCTGGCTTCACCGTCATGGGACGCTCCTGTTACTCACTTTCGAGTAAAATTCGGCCATCCGCCTTAAGGACGGGTTAAACGCTGAACCCGTTGCGAGCCGGCGTTAATGACGGGTAAAGCCGGTCAGAAACGGGATGATTGACTGCTCGCTGGATGGCCGGGTCAGGCCCTGGGTTAAACCCGGCCATGGACTTGTTAATCTTGTTGGACGGGGTCTATAAGGCCCCCAGAATTCAGAGGTTCGAGGGTCTATGGCAGGTCATTCCCAATTCAAGAATATCATGCACCGGAAGGGCAAGCAGGACGCCATCCGGTCACGGCTCTTTTCCAAGCTCGCGCGTGAAGTGACGGTTGCGGCGAAAACCGGACTGCCCGACCCTGAGAAGAATCCGCGGCTCAGGCTCGCGGTGCAGAACGCCCGCGCCGAGAACATGCCCAAGGACAATATCGAGCGCGCCATCAAGAAAGCATTGGGCGGCGATGCCGACACCTATGAAGCGATCCGCTATGAAGGCTATGGGCCGGGCGGCGTTGCCATCATCGTCGAGGCGCTCACCGACAACCGCAACCGCTCGGCCAGCAATGTGCGCTCGCTGTTCGCGAAATATGGCGGCAATCTCGGCGAGACGGGTTCGGTCGCCTTCATGTTCAACCGGGCGGGCGAGATCACCTACAAGGCGCAAGCAGGCTCGGCCGACGACATCATGGAAGCGGCGATCGAAGCCGGCGCCGATGACGCGCAGTCGGACGAGAGCGGCCATGTCATCCTGTGCGCCTTCGAGAATATCGGCGAGGTGACCTCGGGGCTCTCAGCCAAGCTCGGCGAGGCCGAGACGGTGAAAGTGGTGTGGAAGCCGCAGACCGTGACGCCGGTCGATGAGGAGACCGCGCAGACGCTGATGAAGCTCATCGACGCCCTCGATGAGGACGACGACGTGCAGAACGTCTTCACCAACTTCGAAGTCTCCGACGAAGTGATGAAGAAGCTCACCGCGGCGTGAGACAGACGATCCATCGCTCACGGCGAGCTCGCGACTATGCCGCTTTCTCCGCCGTAACGATGTGCGCGGGCGCTTCGAACGCCACCTCGCCATTCGCCTGGACATAGGGACGAAGGGCAGTCCCGGCCTCGTGCAGCAACAACCGATACTGCTCATCATCGATCAAGTCGGCGAGCGTCCATCCCTTGACATCGGTGCGCACCCAATCCTCGATGGAGGGGAAACGCGCTTCGCCCGGATGGGTCGAAACACCGACATTCGGAATGCCGGATCCGGCGAACAGCGAATGCAGCGTTTCGCGATTTCCGAGAGCGAAGGGCGCATGCAGCTCCGATGCGATGCGCGCACCGAACAAACGCTCCAAAAGCGATGCCATTGCGGCATAGCCCGGATTGTTCTCGAGCGCATCCCACACGGCAATAGACAGTCGGCCGCCCGGCGCCAGCACGCGCCACATTTCCCGCACCGCTACCCGCCGGTCGTCGAAGAACATCAAGCCAAACTGGCTGATCACGGCATCGAACGTGGCGTCGGGAAACGGAAGCTTCTCGGCACGACCCGACTTCCAATCCACATTCGGGGCCTTGCACCGCGCTATCGCCAGCATGCCTTCGTTCCGGTCGAGACCCACCACCGATCCATAAGGTGCGACCCGCTCGGCTACCGCGCGCGCCAATATCCCGGTGCCGCAGGCGACGTCGAGCACTGATTGTCCAGGAGCGATGCGCGCCGCATCCGCCACCACGCACGTCCATTGCTGAAAGAGCGCCGGCACGAAAAAGGTTTCATAGATTTCCGCCGCGCTGCCTGTCACTTGGCCTTGCAAGCCCTCGGGCATGGATACCTCCCATCGCTATTCGCGATTGTCCTGCGTCCGCGCGGCGGGCCGCCATCCCCCTTTCGCCGGCTTGTGCAAAAACCGCCGGTATTTCGTTTGATAGGATAGGATAAGGACTATGAGACGCCGCGAAAACCCCGCGCCTGGCGGAGCGAGCGACCAGGTCCTGCCCAGCGACCTGGCGCGGGTGCTGACGTGGATGCGCCAAAGGCTTGATGAGCCAATGCATCTGGAAACGCTGGCGTATGTCGCAGGGGTCAGGCCGCGGACGCTCGAAACGCATTTCCAAACGTTCCTCGGCACGACGCCGCTCGGCTGGCTGCGCATGATGCGGCTGCAGGCTGCCCGGCAATTGCTGCTGGAATCCAAAGAGCAAAGCGTCACCGAGATCGCGCTGGCGAGCGGGTTCAATCAACTCGGCCGCTTCGCCGCTCGTTATCACGCCATGTTCGGTGAATTGCCGTCGCAAACTCTGCGCCGCGCTCGCATGCCGGATGCGGCGCTTGACGATGAAGCGCTGAGATTGACCTGGCGTGCCCTGCCGGCGGCATTGCAAGTCGCAGCTCATGCCTGTGATGCGGCGCTGGAGGATCTCGAGCGCGCCCAGACGATCGCGCCGTCTTATGGATTGGCCAAAGCGCTCGCCGCGTGGTGCTGGAGCCAACGCGCGGCGCAGCATTTCAGTGCAACGCCGGAGCAAGACCGCGCCTGCGCGCGTGAACTCGTTGAACAAGCAGAGCGCCTGGCGCCCGACGATGGCATGGCTCTGACCTTGTGCAGCGGCACACTCGCCTTGCTGCACAGCGTCGACGCCGCGGACCGTCTGGTCGAGCGTGCCTTGGCCATCGATCCTTATTCGCCGCTCGCCGTCAGTCGCCGCGCCTGGCTCTCCGTCTATCAGGGTGACAGCGCCGCGGCCTTGCGCGGCTTTCGTCGGCTGATGCCGTTCGATGCGCTGCGCCACACCGCCTTTATCGGGATGGGCTGTGCGCATTTCGCGGCGGGCCGCTACGAGCGCGCGGCGGTCTGGGCGAAGAGCGGCGTAGAAGTGCTTCCTGCCGCGTTCTGGGGCGAGCGGATCGTGATTGCGGGTGCCATGCATGCCGGCGCCCGCGCGGAAGCGCGCCGGCGCGCCCGGGCGCTGATGCGCAAGGATCCGGAACTCACGGTCGCCATCGCCGGCACGGCTTGGCCCTGCCGGCCAAGCTTCATGGAGCAGTTGACCGATGGCCTGGCCGCCGCCGGAGTCCCGCGGGACTGAATTCCTTCTTGATTTTGCTCCACAGTTGCACATATACTGTGTAACAAGGCTCGCTCATGAAAAATATCACTCTTTCTGTCGACGAAGACATTTTGGCAAAAGTTCGCCGTTATGCGGCCGACCATGACACGACTGTGAATGCTCTGGTCAGGACGGAGCTCGAGCGCATTGCCCGGCAAGATGACCGCGTCAAGCGCGCCATGCGCGAACTTCGCAAGATGAGCGACCGCTCTAACGCCGAGACGGGGCCTGTGACATGGATGCGCGAAGACGTCCATGAACGTTGACTGTTTTCTCGATACCAACATCCTCGTTTATGCAGCGACGGGACATGGCGCGGACGAAAGGAAACGCCAGAGAGCGCTCGACATTCTCGAAGAAGCGGGGTTCGGTACGTCCGGTCAAGTGTTGCAAGAATTCTTCGTCGTCGTGACGCGCAAGGTGAAGTCGCCACTTACACCTTTCGACGCCGCTGAATGGATAGATCGCCTGGCCCTAAGACCGGTCGTTCCGATCGACGCGGGACTGGTCAAACATGCGATCGAGATTTCTCAGCGGTACAAGATTTCACATTGGGACGCCGCTATCATCGCCGCCGCCCAAGCACTCGAGGCGGTCGTTCTGTATACCGAGGATCTCCATTACGGCCAGACCTATGGATCGGTTCGCGCCGTCAATCCCTTCACGTAGTTTGCAACGGTCAGCTTAGGCTACTTCAAGAACTCCAGCACCGCATGATTGAAGGCCGCCGGATCCTGCACCATGGCGAAATGGCTCAAGCCCGGCAGGATCACGAGCTTGGCGCCGGGAATGGCCTTGGCCATCTCGGTATTGTGCTCCTGCTTGATCGCTTCGTCGTGCTCGCCATCGGCGATGGCGACCGGTGATTGGATCTTGGCGAGCTGGTCCGGCTTGTAGTCGGGCTGGCTGGCCCACATCTGGCCGATCTGGGTGACGAAGTCGTTGAACTCCTTGGGCGTCTTCGACAGGCGCTCATAGTCCTTGCCGGCGTTCTCGATGTATTTGGCGAAGATCGGGTCCTTGTCGATATTGGGCTTGAGGCCCGCAACATTGGTGTTGGCGCCGAAGGCGAAGAGCCGGTCGAGGCGGTCGGGATAGTTCATCGCGATGTCGAGGCCGATGATGCCGCCGTCGCTCCACCCGACGATCGAAGCCTTGTCGATCTTGAGATAGTCCATCAGCGCGACGACATCCTTGGCCATCAGGCCGTAGCTATAGGGTTGCGCATCGCGCGTCGAGCGGCCATGGCCGCGGCTGTCCATGGCGATGACCCTGTATTGCTTGGCAAGCTCCGGCACCTGGCCGCCGAAATATTCGGTATTGCCGAGGCCGCCATGGAGCAGGATGAGCGGCGAGCCGTCGCCCCAGGCCGCATAATAGATCTTGATGCCGTTGACCGGCGCCTCGCCGCTTTCGGTGGGCGGCGGCAAGGGTTGCGGTGCCGGCAACGTCTTCCACAGCTCTTCCGCCCGAAGCGGCAGGAGAGCGAAGAGGATCGCCGCGATCGTGATGGCGATGGACTGAAGAAATCTGCGCATGATGCCCTCTCGCGAAGATGTGACAGCCGGGAAAGGATGCTATGCCTCGCGCCATGGTCCTGTCCACTGTGCGAATCATCGGCATCGACCCGGGCCTCAGGCGCACCGGCTGGGGCCTGATCGCCTGCCAGGGCACGCGCCTGTCGCATATTGCCGATGGCCTCATCCTAAGCGACCAGGCGCTCTCCCTGGCCGAGCGGCTGGTGCAGTTGCGCGAGCAACTCGCCAAGGTCATTGCCGAATGGCAGCCGGATGAGGCGGCGGTCGAGGAAACTTTCGTCAACACCGACGCCAGGGCCACCTTGAAGCTCGGCCAGGCGCGCGGCATCGCCCTCCTGGTGCCAGCGGAAGCGGGCATCATGGTCGCCGAATATGCGCCCAACCAGGTGAAGAAGACGGTGGTGGGGGCGGGCCATGCCGAGAAGGAGCAGATCCACCATATGGTGAAGGTGCTGCTGCCCAGGGCCCAGCCCAAATCGGCCGACGCCGCCGATGCGCTCGCCGTCGCCATTTGCCATGCCCATCACCGCGGCGCCCAGAGCCTGGCCAAGCGGCTGGCGCGTTCTTGACTTGTTCTCAGAGTTGCGCTAAATAATGTAGCTATGTTTCTACAATATCACCTTCCGATGGAGGGCTGCATGACGATCACCACTTTGACCAGCCGGGAATTCAACCAGGATACGAGCCGCGCGAAGAAGGCGGCCAAGAAGGGCCCGGTTTTCATCACCGATCGCGGAAGGCCGGCTCACGTCTTGCTCAGTATTGAGGAATACCAGCGGTTGAAAAATAAAGGCCGCAGCATTGTCGACATGCTGGCGATGCCGCCGGGCACGGAAGACGTCGAGCTTGAGATTCCACCCAGGCGCGATCTCGCGCGGTCGGCTGACTTCGACTGATGTTTCTGCTCGACACGAACGTCATTTCCGAACTACGCAAGACCAAGTGGGGAAGGGCGGATCACAACGTAGTCGCGTGGGCGCGAAGCATCCCGGCCGAAAGCCTCTTCACCTCAGTCATTGTCATCCAGGAACTGGAAATCGGCGTGTTGCTTGCTATGCGGCGTGATCCCACCCAAGGAGCTGTCTTGCGCACATGGTTGGACAATCAGATAGTGCCCAGCTTCTCCGAACGCATCCTGCCGGTCGACGCTGTTGTCGCACGACGGAGTGCGGCGCTTCACGTGCCTGATCCGCGTCCGATCCAGGACGGTTTGATCGCCGCTACAGCGCTTGTCCATGGCATGACGGTCGCCACGCGCAATGTTGCCGACTTTGCTTCGACGGGAGTTTCTCTCGTCAATCCATGGAGCTATGCCGCATGATCAGCAAGCTCAAAGGCCGTATCGACGCCTATGGACCGGACTGGGTCGTCATCGACGTGAACGGCGTCGGCTATCATTGCTCCTGCTCGACGAAGACGCTGTCGCATCTGCCGGCGGTGGGCGAATTCGCGGAAATCCTGACCGAGATGCTGGTGAGCCAGGACATGATCCGGCTCGTCGGATTCGCCACGCAGAGCGAGCGCGAATGGTTCAGGCTCTTGCAGACGGTGCAAGGGGTGGGCACGAAAGTGGCGCTCGCTCTGCTGTCGACGCTGACGACGGCCGAGCTCGGCAATGCGATCGCGCTCCAGGACAAGGCGATGGTGTCGCGCGCGCCGGGTGTCGGTCCCAAAGTCGCGCAAAGGATCGTCAGCGAGCTCAAAGACAAGGCGCCCGTCTTCGCGCCGGTCGATCCCGGTCTCGCGAAGCTGCAGGCGGAACTCGGCGGACCGAAGCCCACGGCCGCAACCGACGCGGTTTCGGCGCTGGTCAATCTGGGCTATGGCCAGACCCAGGCGGGGGCGGCAGTGAGTGCGGCCATGCGCAAGGCGGGTGAGGATGCGGCGACCGAACAGCTCATCCGGCTGGCGCTCAAGGAATTGGCTCTGGCATGAGTGAAGCGGGCATGAAGGTGGCATCGGCAAGCGCGGCGGGGCTCTGGGAAAAGCTGGTCATGACCGTCCTCCTCACCGTCAGCGTCGGCCCCATGGTCGGAACGGCGATGGTCTTTCTTGCCATTGCGACTGGCGACATGGTTTTGATCGCGACGTTTGTGCGAGGCGGATCCGTTTTGTTCGTGCTGCTGCTTGGCTATGTTGCGGGCGGATTTCAGGCGGCCCTTTGCGGTCTTACCTTCGCCCTCTATGGCTGGCGGTTCGGCAGGCTGCCGATGTGGCTCCCAATCGTGATCGCGTTGCCGCTGGCTTCCGCCTTCAAATTCATTGTTTTTGGAATGCTCGGCGAGGGTCTTATTGAGAGTATGCTTATTCATGTAGTGCCAGCCCTTGTCGCTTGGTGGCTGGTAAAGGCCTATTGGCAGAGAGCAGAAGCATGAATGCGGCCAGCGACCGTCTGATCGACCGGGATTCTCGCCCCGAAGATCAGCTCGACACGCATTTGCGGCCGCAGCTGCTCAAGGAATTCGTCGGCCAGACGAAGGCCAAGCAGAACCTGCATGTGTTCATCGAGGCGGCGAAGGGGCGCAACGAGGCGCTCGATCATGTGCTCTTCGCCGGGCCCCCGGGTCTCGGCAAGACCACGCTGGCGCAGATCGTGGCGCGCGAGCTCGGCGTCAATTTCCGCGCCACGTCGGGCCCCGTCATCGCCAAGGCCGGCGATCTCGCGGCCCTTCTCACCAATCTCGAAGAGCGCGACGTGCTGTTCATCGACGAGATCCACAGGCTCAATCCGGCGGTGGAAGAGATCCTCTATCCGGCGATGGAGGATTTCCAGCTCGACCTCATCATCGGCGAAGGACCGGCGGCGCGCTCGGTGCGCATCGATCTCGCGCGCTTCACGCTGATCGGGGCGACGACCCGCACCGGCCTGCTGACGAATCCCTTGCGTGATCGCTTCGGCATCCCGGTGCGTCTCGATTTCTACACCGAAGAGGAGCTGCTCGACATCATCCGGCGCGGTGCGCGCGTGCTGCAGGTGGCGATGGCGGAAGAGGGGGCGCGCGAGATCGCACGGCGCTCGCGCGGGACGCCCCGCATCGCCGGCAGGCTGCTGCGCCGGGTGCGCGATTTCGCCTCGGTCGCGGGTTCGGCGACCATCGATGCCAAGGTTGCCGACAAGGCCTTGCGTAATCTCGAAGTGGATTCACGCGGGCTCGATGCGCTCGATCATCGTTATCTCACCTGCATCGCGGTCAATTTCGGCGGCGGGCCGGTCGGCGTCGAGACCATCGCCGCCTCGCTCTCGGAAGCGCGCGATGCGATCGAGGAAGTGATCGAGCCTTTCCTCATCCAGCAAGGCCTCGTCAACCGCACGCCGCGCGGGCGCCTGCTGACGGCGCATGCCTTCCGGCATCTGGGGCTGCAAGTGCCGCAGCGGCCCGAGATCACGCAAGGCGTCCTGCCGCTCGAGAATGGCGATGACTGAGTGGCAGGGCTTGGCCGGGCGTCTCGAGCGGGGCCTGCATGTGCTGCCGGTGCGCGTCTATTACGAGGACACGGATTTCTCGGGCGCCGTCTATCACGCCAATTATCTCAAATTCTGCGAGCGCGGCCGCTCCGACTGCCTGCGCCTCCTCGGCATCCACCACCATGAGATGCACTGGCACGAGACCGAAGGGCGCATGGGCTTCGTGGTCAGGCGCATGGTCTGCGACTTCCTGAAGCCCGCCCGGATCGACGACCTGCTCGAGGTCGAGACCCGGTTCCGCGAGATGGGAGGGGCCCGCATGGAGCTCGAGCAGAAGGTCGCGCGGCAAGGCGAGGTCCTGTTCGCGGCGGAGGTCACCGTGGCGCTGGTCGATGCGGCGGGCCGGCCGAGGCGCTTCCCCAAGGCCATGGCGGAGGCCCTCAAGACCTTTTGACGCAAGGGTTGGGGCCGTAACGATACATTAACCATAGCTTGCTGTTCTGAGGCGGGAACCCGGTCCGGAAGGAGCGGGAGGGCGGTGGATTCGGCGTGAAAACGCCGGTTACGCCGCAGTTTGGACAGATTTAACCTTATTTACCTCGCTCTCTTCACCCAGAAGATCGGGCGGGGCTTTTGGATTCGAAAAGCCGGCGGTGGGAAAGAAAGCAAAGCATGGAAGTTGAGACGGTACAGAACGTGGCGCAGTCGGCGGGACAGCTCTCGCTCTGGCATCTCATCTGGAATGCGGGTTTCGTGGTCCAACTGGTGATGCTGGGCCTTGCCGCCGCCTCGATATGGTCCTGGGCGATCATCTTCGAGAAATTCTTCGTCTACCGGCGCACCCAGGCCCAATCGGAGAAGTTCGAGCAGACCTTCTGGTCCGGGCAGTCGCTCGAGGACCTCTATATGGCGCTCGGCGCCCGCAGCAATAACGGGCTCGCGGCGATCTTCATGGCCGCCATGCGGGAATGGAAGAGAAGCCAGGGGGCGGCCACGCGGGCCGGCTTCCAGGGTGTCCAGAAGCGCATCGAGAAGGTGATGGACGTCCAGATCCAGAAGGAGATGGGCTATATCGAGTCCAGGCTTCTGTTTCTGGCGACGGTCGGCTCGGCCACCCCCTTCATCGGCCTCTTCGGCACCGTCTGGGGCATCATGACCTCGTTTCAGGCCATCGCCAATTCACAGAACACCAATCTGGCGGTGGTGGCGCCCGGCATCGCCGAGGCGCTGATCGCGACGGCGCTAGGCCTCCTTGCTGCCATACCGGCGACAATCTTCTACAATAAGTTCGCCGCCGACGCTTCGAAGATCGGGGCCAGATTGGAGAATTTCGCCGACGAATTTTCCGCGATCATCTCGCGGCAGCTGGACGAGCGGGTGTAGGCATGGGTGCTTCGGCAAGTGGAGGGAACGGGGGATATACCAGGCGCGGCAGCCGCAGGCGCTCCTCCTTCTCGGCAATGAGCGAGATCAATGTGACGCCGCTCGTCGACGTCATGCTGGTGCTGCTCATCGTGTTCATGGTGGCCGCTCCCCTGATGACCGTCGGCGTTCCGGTCGACCTGCCCGAGACCCGCGCCAAGCCCTTGCAGGGCGACAGCGAGCCGATCAACATATCGCTCGACAAGGATCACAAGCTGTTCCTGCAGGAAACCGAGATCGATCCCGAGACGCTCATCGCCAAGCTCGAGGCGATCGCCAAGAACGGCTATGAGGAGCGCATCTTCGTGCGCGCCGACACCAATGTGGATTATGGTGCGGTGATGAAGATCATGGGTTCGCTCAATGCCGCGGGCTTCAAGAAGATCGGCCTCGTCACCGGTGCCGAACCCGACAAGAAGCCACAGAAGAAGGCACAGAACTGAGGGATGCGGCGCAGCCTCACGATATCGCTCCTGATGCATGCGGCGATCCTCGCCTCGGCCTTTGTCGTGCTGCCCAATCCTGACGAGTTCAAGGTCGAGGACCAGGAATCGATCCCGATCGAGATCATCACGACCGAGGACACGGGCAAGAGGCAGGCGACCGTGAAGACGCCGGAAAAGCCGGTGGAGAAGGCTGCCCCCAAGCCCGCCGAGGTCCTGACGCCGGTCAAGCCGGCGCCGGAAGTGGCGCCTGAGATCAAGACCGCGGCCAAGGAAGCCTCCGCACCGCCCGAGCCCAAGGTCGAGCCCAAGAAGGAAGAACCGAAGAAGGAAGAACCGAAGCCCGAGCCCAAGCCCGAGGAACTCGCCGAGCTCATCAAGAAGACGGACGAGCCCGAGCCCAAGAAGGAAGAACCGAAGAAGGCGGAGGCGAAGCCCGAAAAGAAGCCGGTCGAGAAGCCGCCGGAAAAGAAGCCCGAGAAGAAGCTGAAGCCGAAGAAGGAATTCAATCCGGACGAGATTTCGGCCTTCCTCAACAAGACCGACGAGAAGCGCACCGCCCCGCTCAAGCCGCAGACCGAGACCGGCACGCCGAAACAGGGCGAGTACAATCTGTCGGGCATCGATGAGAGCGTCGCGGCGACATTGCGCGATGCCCTGCGCCAGCATCTGGAAAAGTGCTGGGACATCCCGCCCGGCGCGCGCGAGGCGGCCATCGTCGTCAAAGTCCATTTCATGCTCAATCCCGACGGCACGGTGAGCGGCATGCCCGATGTGGTGAACAGCAGCTCGGACCCGCTGTTCGGCGTGACCGCGCAATCGGCGGTATCGGCAGTAATGGGCTGCCAGGCCTACGATTTCCTGCCGCAGGACAAGTATGACATGTGGCGTGAAATAACCTTCACATTCAATCCGAACCAGATGTATCCGAGCTAGGCGAGGCGGCATGATCCTGAAGCGCATCCCCGATTCACATTTCTTCGCGACGGTTCTCGCCGCTGTCCTGTGGCTCACGCTACACACGGGCGCGCGGGCGCAGGGCCTCGACGTCGACATCAACAAGGGCCAGATCGATCCCTTGCCCATCGCCATCACGGCGTTTGTCGGCGCATCGCCAGAAAGCGCCCAGTCCGGCGCCGACATCGCCGGCGTCATCGCCAACAATCTCGGCCGCTCGGGCTATTTCCGTCCGTTGCCGCCCGAATCCTTCATCGAGCAGATCACCAGCTTCGACCAGGAGCCGCGCTTCGGCGACTGGCGGCAGATCCAGGCCAAGGCGCTGGTGACCGGCCAGGCCACGATGGAGGGCGGACGGCTCAAGGCGCAGTTCATCCTCTGGGACACGGGCTCGCAGCAGAAGCTCGCCGGCTTCGAATTCGCAACCTCGCCCAAGAACTGGCGCCGGCTCGCGCATCTCATCTCCGACAAGATCTATCAGCAGATCACCGGCGTTCCGGGCTATTTCGACACGCGCATCGTCTTCGTCTCGGAATCGGGACCGAAAGACAAACGGGTCAAGCGCCTGTCGATCATGGACCAGGACGGCTTCAACGTGCGCTCGATCAGCGACGGCAAGCAGATCGTGCTGACGCCGCGCTTCTCTCCCAATTCGCTCGAGATCACCTACATGGCCTTCGGCTCGGGGACGCCGCGCGTCTATCTCTACAATATCGAGACCGGGCAGCGCGAGATCGTCGGCGAGTTCCCCAATATGAGCTTCGCGCCGCGCTTCTCGCCGGACGGCCAGCGCGTCATCATGAGCCTGCAGGACGAGGGCAATTCCAACATCTACCTGCTCGATTTGCGCTCGCGCCAGATGCAGCAGCTGACCAACGTGCCGGCGATCAACACCGCGCCCTCCTTCTCGCCCGACGGCAGCCAGATCGTGTTCGAGTCGGACCGCGAGGGCTCGCAGCAGGTGTATGTGATGAATGCCGACGGCTCGAACCAGCGCCGCATCTCCTATGGCGACGGCCGCTATGCGACGCCGGTGTGGTCGCCGGACGGCAGATACATCGCCTTCACCAAGCAGGGCAGCGGGCGCTTCGCCATCGGCGTCATGAATCCCGACGGTGGCGGTGAGAGAATATTAACCGAAGGTTTTCATAATGAAGGTCCGACATGGGCACCGAACAGTCGCGTGATCATGTTTTTCCGCGACGAGCCGGGGGAGAATGGTGGCCCGCGGCTCTATTCGGTCGACGTTTCGGGCTACAACGAGCAGCTCGTCAAGACGCCGAGTTTCGCGTCGGATCCGGCGTGGTCGCCATTGTTGAACTGATCCGTCTACGGATGAAAATCCATCCGTCGCGCGGATATTGAGTTGGTCAAGGGGCTTGGGGGTCCTGCTTGCACTTGAGGTTGTCTCTCGCGCAGGCGCCAACGACTTGAAGGAGTGGGATAGCATGTTGCGTTTCAGTGCGGGGTTCAAGGCCGTAGCCTTGTGTTTCTGTTTCCTGGCCCTTGCGGCCTGTTCCAAGAAGAACTCGCCGGATCTCGAGGCCAATAACGGCCTCGGCCGTGCCGCCATTGCGGGTTCGGAGAACCAGTTCAAGACGGAAGTGGGCGATACCGTCTACTATCTCGTCGACCAGTCGACGCTGACGCCGGAAGGCAAGGAGACGCTGCGCCGCCAGGCGGCGTGGCTGAAGCAATATTCCGACGTGATGATCCAGGTCGAAGGCCATGCCGATGAGCGCGGCACGCGCGAGTACAACATCTCGTTGTCGGCCCGGCGCGCCACCACGACACGCGAATTCCTGGTCTCCCAGGGCATCCAGGCGAGCCGCATCTCGACCATCGCCTATGGCAAGGAGCGGCCCGTGGCCTTGTGCGATGCCGAACAGTGCTGGACGCAGAACCGCCGCACCGTCACGGTCATCACCTCCGGCGCCAAGACGAGCTGACGGCAGGGACCTGAGCTTCTTCGAAAAGGGCGAGCCTGGTCTCCGGGCTCGCCCCTTGCTTGGCAGATCGCGACACAATGACCGGCGCATGGCTGGCCTGACGCAAAGCCGGCTTGCCACCGGTTGTCTTTTTCTCTTATTTCCTAGCAGTTTTCATTCCCGGGGCGGCGATGGTCACAGAATCGCCGCGCTGTTACGGTCATAAGCCAGCATTCCGTGCTCCCTGGCTTGGCCAGGAAGGGAATATTAACCCTGCTTGAGCACAGTGCGGTAGCAATTTGGTCCTGTAGTGGGCAAGCAGCGCCGGTCAAAATCGGCCGCGTGGCACAGGGCGGGACATAGGAGTGGGATGAGATGTTGCGTCGTTTGGCGGAATTCAAGATCGCTTTGATTTGTTGCTGTTTTCTGGCTTTGGCGGCGTGCTCGAAGAAGAATCAGCCGGATCTCGAGGGCGATGGTGCGGGGTCGGCGGTTCCCGGCTCCGAGAAGGATTTCGCCATCAATGTCGGCGACCGCATCTATTTCATCGTCGACACCTCGACGCTGACGCCGGAAGCCCAGGAGACGCTCAGGCGCCAGGCTGCCTGGCTCAAGCGCTATCCCAATGTGACCGTCCAGGTCGAAGGCCATTCCGACGAGCGCGGCACCCGCGAATACAATATCTCGCTCTCGGCCCGCAGGGCCACCGCCACCCGCGAATTCCTGATCGCTCAAGGGGTTCAGGGCAACCGCATCTCCTCGATCGCCTATGGCAAGGAGCGCCCGGTGGCATTGTGCGATGCGGAACAATGCTACTCGCAGAACCGGCGTGCGGTCACGGTGATCACCGGGGGCGCCGTATCGGGCTAGTTGACGGCTGGAGACCTGTGGCCGCCCGGCAACAGGTCCCAGATCTTATTTCTCGCGCCTCGGGAAGCCTCATTTTTACCGCCTTTGAAGATCATGCCCACATACGGGGTGCTGGGGACGGCTTGGCACAGCAGCGGTTTACGTGATGAAGACAGTATTGAAGTTCACGCTCCCGGCAGCCCTCCTGATGGCGTTTGCCGTCGGTAGTGCCCACCCCTCGCTCGCCCAGTCCGAGGATGAGCTGGCAGGCCGCCTCAGCCGGATGGAAGAGCAGATGCAGCAATTGATGGGCCAGGTGGAGCAGCTGACCTTCGAGGTCCGCCGCCTGCAGGGCCAGCGCAAGTCGGGCGATCTCGACCAGCCGGTCCAGCAGAAGAAGCGCCAGGTCGCCGCCGCCCCGCAGGTTGAAAGCCAGGGCATCGAGCAGATCGAGGGCGACACCCAATATACCCAGCAGGAGCAGCTCAGGACCGTCGGCGATGACGAGCTGCCGGAGGGGGCGGTGCAAAGGGCGCCCGGCCCCAAGATCCTCGGCACCTTGCCCAGCAGCGACTATCAGCAGGGCAATGATGGCGGCCAGCAGGGCGGTGGCGGCTACGATCAGAACGGCCAATTCCAGGGCCAGGTCCTGGTGCCGCCAGCCAGCGGCAGCGGCGACGATCAGGTGCAAGGCCGGGTCCTCGTGGCGCCCAGCAACAATGACGGCGGCGGCCAGGTTCTGGTTCCGCCGGAAAACGGTGGTGGCGGCGGCAATGATCTCGTTCCCGAGAAGGTCGAGACGGTGGCGCTCGGCAATGCCGCCTCGGGCGACCCGGAGGCCGTCTATGAGCGCTCCTATGAGAGCCTGCTCCGGCGCCAGTTCAACGACGCCGAGGTCGGCTTCCGCGGCTTCCTCGAACAGCACCGCACGCACAGCCTTGCCGGCAATGCGCAATATTGGCTGGGCGAGACCTACTATGTGCAGGGCGACTACAAGCAGGCGGCGCAAGCTTTCCTATCGGGCTATCGCGATTTCCCGAAGAGCCGCAAGGCGGCCGACAGCCTCCTGAAGCTCGGCCTGTCGCTCAACCGCCTCGGCCAGAAGGAACAGGCCTGTGCCGCCTATATGCAGGTCGGCTCGCAATTCCCGAAAGCCGCCGAGGCTCGCAAGCGCGCGCAATCGGAGATCAAGCGTGCCGGCTGCTGAGGCAGCCCGGCCGATCAGCCTCGCGCGATCGAAAGACCTTTTCGAGACTTTAGCCTTTCATGCCCATGTGGCGCTTGCCGTCTCGGGCGGCAGCGATTCCGTGGCCCTCATGTGGCTCGCGGCGCGCTGGGCCAAGGCCGTTCCCCATGCGGCGAAGATCAGTGTACTGACGGTCGACCATGGTCTCAGGCCGGAAGCGGTGCGGGAATGCGCGACCGTCGCAGACTGGGCCAAGGCGCTCGGCCTCGAGGCCCATATCCTCACCTCTATGGGCGAGAAGCCTGAAAGCGGGCTGCAGGCCAAGGCGCGCGAGATGCGCTATGGCCTGATGCGCGACTGGTGCCGGGCGCAAGGCGCCACGCTGCTGGTCACCGCCCATACGCTGGAGGACCAGGCCGAGACCGTCCTCATGCGCCTTGCCCGGGGCAGCGGGATCAAAGGGCTTTCGGGCATGCGCCCGGATGAAAGGGGCGATGTACTGCTGGAACGGCCGCTGCTCGGGACAAGCCGCGCCGCGCTTCGGGCGACGCTGCAAGCGGCGGGCCATCCCTGGATCGATGATCCGAGCAATGAAGATGAGCGCTTCGAGCGGGTGCGCCTGCGCAAGGCGGCACCGGTCCTTGGCGCCCTCGGCTTGAAGCCCGAGGCCATCGCCCGCTCGGCCGCAAGGCTCGAACGGGCACTCATCCCTCTCGAGGAGATGGCCCGGGACTTCATGGCCCGGCATGTCGAGGTGAGACGGGAAGGCTTCGCCATCGTCGATCTCACCCCCTTCCGCAAGCTCGACGACGAGATCGCCATCCACGCGCTGGAACGGCTCCTCTTGCATCTGGGCGGGGGTAGCGAGCCGCCGCGGCTGATGGCCGTCGAGGCGCTGCAAGCATGGCTCAGGCGGGGCGAAAGCCAGGTCAGGACGCTCGCCGGCTGCCGCATCGCCCGGCGCACGCGCCATCTCCTGATCGGGCGCGAGGCCGGCCGCATCAGCCCTGAGCCCGTCGCGATCGCCCCGGGCCAAAACATCTTATGGGACAACCGGTTCACGGTCTCGATCGGGAGCACCGACCACCCCTGCGCCATCGTGCCGGTCAGGACCCTCAGGCTGGCGCGCCAGCGCGACCTCCCGGCCTTCGTCCAGGAGAGCCTGCCGGCCATCCTGACCCAGGGCGAATTTGCCGCGGTACCTTCCCTTGGAATTGTGGGAAAAGCGGCGCCGCCAGGCTTCAGGCCTTTGGTGGAATTTCAGAAAATTGGCCTTTAAATCGTACCCGAAAAGCCGTTACGCTTGGCAATCCGGACCCTGATCCCTATGTTAGCTTTAACTTTTGGGCGGCAAGATCGCCCTGGTCCGGGCGTCCTGAGCCTTTGAGAGAGGAACGACGTGAATAATTTCCGTAATTTTGCCGTCTGGATCGTCATCGCGATCCTGCTCTTCGCCCTGTTCAGCCTGTTCCAGGGCCAGGCGTCGCGCTCGAAGACCGACGATCTCGATTATTCGCAATTCCTCAGCAAGGTGAATGCCGGCGAAGTGCAGACCGTCACCATCACCGATGCCGGCATGAATAGCAGCTATATCACCGGCAAGCTGACCAGCGGCGAGACTTTCGCGACCTATGCGCCACAAGACAACGATCTTATCAAGACCCTCAAAGAGAAGAACATCACCTTCAACGCCAAGCCGGCGCAGAACGACTCGTTCCTCTCCAATGCGCTGTTCTACTGGCTGCCGACGCTGCTCCTGATCGGCGTGTGGGTGTTCTTCATCCGCCAGATGCAATCGGGCGGCGGCAAGGCCATGGGCTTCGGCAAGTCCAAGGCGAAGCTCCTGACCGAGCGCCATGGCCGTGTGACCTTCGAAGACGTCGCGGGCGTCGATGAGGCGAAGGAAGACCTGCAGGAAATCGTCGAATTCCTGAAAGACCCGCACAAGTTTCAGCGCCTCGGCGGCAAGATTCCGAAGGGCGCCTTGCTGGTCGGTCCTCCCGGCACCGGCAAGACGCTTCTGGCGCGCGCCATCGCGGGCGAGGCCAATGTGCCCTTCTTCACCATCTCGGGCTCCGACTTCGTCGAAATGTTCGTCGGCGTCGGCGCGTCGCGCGTGCGCGACATGTTCGAGCAGGCGAAGAAGAACGCGCCCTGCATCATCTTCATCGACGAAATCGACGCCGTCGGCCGCCATCGCGGCGCCGGTTTGGGCGGCGGCAATGACGAGCGCGAGCAGACCCTCAACCAGCTCCTCGTCGAGATGGACGGCTTCGAGGCCAATGAAGGCGTGATCCTGATCGCGGCCACCAACCGGCCGGACGTGCTCGATCCGGCACTCTTGCGCCCGGGCCGCTTCGACCGCCAGATCACCGTGCCCAATCCCGACATCATCGGGCGCGAGCAGATCCTGCGCGTCCATATGCGCAATGTGCCCTTGGCGCCCGATATCGATCCCAAGGTCATCGCGCGCGGCACGCCCGGCTTCTCCGGCGCCGATCTCGCCAATCTGGTCAACGAGGCGGCACTCCTCGCGGCAAGGCGCAACAAGCGCCTCGTCACCCAGCACGAGTTCGAGGACGCCAAGGACAAGGTGATGATGGGTGCGGAGCGCCGCTCGCTCGTCATGAGCGAAGAGGAGCGACGCAACACCGCCTATCACGAGGCGGGCCATGCCATCGTCGGCCTGTCGGTGCCCTATGATCCCTTGCACAAGGTCACGATCATTCCGCGCGGCCGGGCGCTCGGCGTCACCATGAACCTGCCGGAGGGCGACCGCTATTCGCGCACGCGTGAATGGTGCGAAGCGAGGCTCGCCGTCCTGTTCGGCGGACGCGAGGCCGAGCTCGCCCTCGGCGGCGAGAGGAACGTCACCAACGGCGCCACCGGCGACATCCAGATGGCGACGCAGCTGGCGCGCTCCATGATCATGGAATGGGGCATGTCCGACAAGCTCGGCCGGGTGCGCTATGGCGGCAACGAGCAGGAAGTCTTCCTCGGCCATTCCGTCACCCAGACCAAGAACATCTCGGACGAGACCGCCAAGGTCATCGACGACGAGATCCGCAAGCTCATCGAGGACGGCGAGCGCAAGGCGCGCGACATCCTCAAGAAGAACCGGGACAAGCTGCATCAGCTCGCCAAGGCGCTGCTCGAATTCGAGACACTGTCGGGCGATGAGGTGAAGGCCGTGCTCAAGGGCGAGACGATCCATCGCGACGATCAAGGCGGCGGTTCGAAGCGGCCGGAAAAGGCGGCTTCGTCCGTGCCGGTCACCGGTCGTCCGAAAGGCGGCCAGGCCCCCGGCGAAATGGAGCCGCAGCCGCAGAGCTGAAGGTGGCATTACCCTCGCCCCGCTTTAGCGGGGAGAGGGTAGGCGCCCGCCGCGACCTTGCTCCGCCGAAGCGAAGCCTCCTTGATCCAACGAAGCGAAGCCTCGGCTTCGCGAAGGCGAGAGCGGCGGGAAGGGTGAGGGGCATGGGCAGAGTAATGTCTTTCTTCGTCCCTCTTATCGCCCTTCACAGCATTCAAGCTTCTCCCTCGAACAAAATCATCCGGATGCCCCTCACCCTCCCATTGCTGCGCAATGGGCCCCTCCCTCTCCCCGCTGAAGCGGGGCGAGGGTAAGTCGCATGACTCTCTATCTCCGTCCCTTGAGCCTGCTCTACGGGCCGGATGCGCGCCGGGCGGTCGGCGCGCGCGAGGGGGGCGCGCTTGGCGGGTCGGACTTCATCGCCTTCACGCAGGTCGAGCTCATCGAGCGCGCCGGCGGGCGCATCGCAAGACGCGTCGTCTCCTACAAGGACGCGCAGGCCCATTCGGAGAAGCTCCGGTGCATCGAAGCGCGCCGTCCCGATTTCGCCGGTCTTGCTCTCGGCCGGCCGAAGCTCATGGGCATCATCAATGTGACACCCGATTCATTCTCCGATGGCGGCCGCCTCGCCGGCCCCGACGACGCCATCGCCCATGGCAGGAGACTCGCCGAGGAGGGCGCCGACATTCTCGATGTCGGCGGAGAATCGACCAGGCCCGGTTCCGACGCCGTGTCGCTCGCGCTTGAAGCGGAACGGGTCATCCCGGTCATCCGGACGCTCGCCGATGCAGGGCATCGCCTTTCGATCGACACGCGCAAGGCGGCCTTGATGCGGGACGCCGTCGCCGCGGGTGCCGCCATCATCAACGACGTGTCGGCCTTGAGCTTCGATCCCGAAAGCCTTGGCGTCGCGGCGAAGCTCGGCTGCCCGGTCGTCCTCATGCATGCGCAAGGCGATCCGAAGACGATGCAGGACAATCCGATTTACGAGGACGTGGCGCTCGACGTCTACGATATGCTCGAAGGGCGGATCGCCGCTTGCGAGGCCGCCGGCATCAGCCGCCACCGCATCGCCATCGATCCCGGCATCGGCTTCGGCAAGACCTTTGCCCATAATCTGGCGCTGCTCAGCCAGCTGCCGCTGTTCCACGGCCTGGGCGCCGTCCTGCTGGTCGGCCTGTCGCGCAAGGCCTTTACCGGCGCGCTCACCGGCGAAAAGAAAGCGGGCGAGCGGGTCATGGGCTCGGTCGGGGGCGCCGTCCAGGCCGCCCTCAATGGCGCCCAGATCCTGCGCATCCATGACGTCAAGCCGACCCGGCAGGCCCTGGCGGTGGCGCTCGCCGCCGCCGATCCGGAAGCCTCCGGCATTTAACCCTTGTCAGCCTGATCTGGTATAGATTAGCGGGATTGGAGACGGCTTGTCGGGTTTAACAAGAGGGTAACCATGTCGCGTAAGTATTTCGGAACCGATGGCGTGCGCGGTGTCGCCAACCGTGCGCCGATGTCGCCCGATATGGTGATGAAGATCGGCCTCGCCGCCGGCAGCCTCTATTCCAAGGGCAATCACCGCCACCGCGCCGTGATCGGCAAGGACACCAGGCTTTCGGGCTACATGATCGAGCAGGCGCTGACCGCGGGCCTCCTGTCCGCCGGCGTCGATGTGTTCCTCTTCGGCCCCTTGCCGACGCCCGCCGTCGCCATGCTGACCAGGTCGCTGCGCGCCGATCTCGGCGTCATGATCTCCGCCTCGCACAATCCCTATCACGACAACGGCATCAAGCTCTTCGGACCCGACGGCTACAAGCTCTCCGACGAGCAGGAGCTGGCGATCGAAAAGCTGATCGACACGGCCGACGGCGCGAGCCTTGCCGCGGCACAGGACAAGCTCGGCCGCGCCAAGCGCATCGAGGATGCGCAGGCACGCTATATCGAATTCGCCAAGCGAACCTTTCCCAAGAAATTGCGGCTCGAGGGCCTGCGCGTCGTCATCGACACCGCCAATGGCGGCGCCTACAAGGTCGCCTCAGCGGCGCTGTGGGAGCTCGGCGCCGAGATCATCGCCATCGGCAATGATCCCAACGGTTTCAACATCAATGAGAAATGCGGCTCGACGGCGCCGGAAGCGATGAGCGCCAAGGTCGTCGAGACGCGCGCCGATATCGGCATTGCGCTCGACGGCGACGCCGACCGCGTGGTCATCGCCGATGAGCACGGCACGCTCGTCGACGGCGACCAGCTGATGGCGTTGATCGCCACCTCCTGGCATCGCCAGGAACGGCTTTCGGGCGGCGGGCTCGTCGCCACGATCATGTCAAATCTCGGCCTCGAACGTCACCTCAATGACCAGAAGCTCACGCTGGCGCGCACCAAGGTGGGCGACCGCTATGTGGTCGAGCATATGCGCCAGCACGGCTTCAATATCGGCGGCGAGCAGTCGGGCCATATCGTGATGTCGGATTTCGCCACGACCGGCGATGGCCTCATCGCGGCGCTGCAGGTGCTGGCGGAAGTGGTGCGCACGGGCAAGCCGGTGAGCCAGGTATGCCACGTCTTCGAGCCGGTGCCGCAAGTGCTCAAGAATGTGCGCTATGGCGAAGGCAAGCCGCTCGAAGCCAAGATCGTGAAGGAAGCGATCGCCGATGCGACCTCGAAGCTCGGCAGCTCGGGCCGCCTGGTGATCCGCCCGTCCGGCACCGAGCCCCTGATCCGCGTCATGGCGGAAGGCGACGATGCCGGCCTCGTCAGCAAGATCGTCGATGAGATCTGCACGGTGATCGGCAAAGCCGCCTAACTCTCAGGACGAGGACTTTTCTTCGACAGGCACCGCGGCTTTCCGGCTGCGCATGCGGCTCGCGGCGATGCCGGCGAGGATGAGGAGTAGGCCGAAGCCGACACTGGCGGTCAAGGTCTCGCCCAAGACCACGGCGCCGAGGCCCAGCGCATAGACCGGCACCAGATAGTTGGAATAGGCGACGAAGCTGACGCCGGCCGAGCGCACGATGGCATAGACCAGCAAGGTGGCGGTCGCCGTCGGCACGATGCCGAGGCCGAGGACGCAGAGATAAGCGAGTGGCGTCGCGTGCGAGAGGCCGTGCGGCGCGTAGAGGACGGCGAAGATCAATCCCATGAGGCCGCCGGTGAGGCAGACGGCGGCCGCCTGTTCCAGCGGGCCCTGAAACGGGATGCGGCGGGCGAGAAGGCTGTGCACGGCATAGCAGATGCAGGCGATGAGAATGGCGAGCTCGCCGACCAGCGCCATGCCCTGGCCTTCGAAGCGCAGAAGCTTCTCCGGGCCGAGCACGATCATGAGACCGATGAAGCCGGTGACGAAGCCCAGGCTCTTCATGCGGGTCAGCTTCTCATCGGGCAGGAAAATATGAGCGAGCACGATGACGAAAAGCGGAATGGATCCCATGAGCACGCCGGAGAGACCGGAAGAGATGAACTGGGTGCCCCAGGAAATGAGAAAGAAGGGGATGGCGTGACCGATCAGGCCAAGACCGGCAAACCATGTCCATAAGCGCTTGTTCCGCGGCCATTGCCGCCGGGTCAGCGTCACGATGACAGCAAGGAACACGCCGCCAACCAGGAGACGCAGCGCCATAACCCAGGCCGGATCGATCGACGCTACGGCAATTTTCGTCATGGCGAAGGACGAACCCCACGTCACCACGAGTGCTGCGAGCGTGATCCAGTCTCTTGTCGTAGCGGCGGGTGTCATGATGCCGCAGTCCAATAAGGGACAGTCAGTACACGGTCAATGACGTGTCCTGTTCAGACACAGGAAAGCGTGATGTTTTTACAACAGTTCTGAACTGCCTTTTTGCTGCCCGATTGGGGCCCGGCTCCTGTCACAGCCCGCTCCTAACTAGGAACCATCACGAGGGACGTGAATTACCGGGGAACCGGGAGAGGAGAATATCAATGAAGTGTTTGAAGCTCGCTTTGCTTGCTACCGCGATGACCGCAGGACTCGCCGTCGCAGCGCAGGCCGCCGATCCGAACGTGCCGGAGCCGGAACCGACCCCGACTCCCGAGCAGTATCAGGCGATGGGCTTTTATCTGCGCGGCGATCTCGGCTGGTCGTTCCTGGACTGGGGCGACAAAGACAACGCCTTCGCCGTCGGCGGCGGTGTCGGCTATCAGTTCAACGATTATCTGCGCTCGGATCTGCGCGTCGACTGGTCGGGCAACTATGATGTCGGCGATGACGCCAATGCCAGCCTGACGACCGTCCTCGGCAACATCTACTTCGACTGGAAGAACGATTCGATCTTCACGCCCTATATCGGCGCCGGCGCCGGTTACGGCTGGGTCGATGCCGATCACGGCCTGAGCGACGACGGCTTCGCCTATGCCTTGATGGCGGGTGCGTCGATCGACCTGTCGGAGAGCATCGCGCTCGACGTCGGCTATCGCTATCGCGAATTGATGATCAGCGGCGAGGATCCCGCCGATCACTCCGGTCTCGCCGGTATCCGCTTCAAGTTTTGAGGCGCGATCGAGAGATCTCGCTTGAAGAACTATGGCGGCGGTGGCGAAATCCACCGCCGCTTTGCATTTCACCAGAAGCTTCGGGCGAGGCGGAAGGGCGAGCCGTCCGCGGGCTCGCGCCCCATGATGATGGCGGTCATCAGGCGCGCCGAGCCGCAGGCCAGCGTCCAGCCCAGCGCGCCATGACCGCTATTGACATAGAGCCCTGAGATCTGGATGGCATCGATGATCGGCAGCCCATCCGGCGTCATCGGCCGCAAGCCCGCCCAGGGCGACAGATCGTCCGGCATCGTCATGCCGGGAAACAGCGCCGTCACGGCCCGCTTCAGATTGTCAATGCGCTGCGGCCGGATCGCGCCGTCATAGCCGGCGAATTCAACCGTTCCGGCGATCCTCAAGCGATCGCCCAGAGGCGTCACGCCAATATGCGCCAGATCATCGACGATCGGCCGGCGGGGCAGGAAGCCGATATCGCTCTTGCTGAGCGAGATCGAATAACCCTTGACCGGCATGATCGGCACACGGATGCCGAGAGGCCCGAGCAGCGCAGGCGTGCGCGGGCCGGCGCAAATCACGACATAACGCGCTTTCATCAAGGTCTCGGCCGTGCGCAGGCCGGAAATCTTCCCGTTTTCGACGACAAGGCTCGCGAGCCTCGTGCCAAAGTGGCAGGCGACATCGAGCTTGCGGCTGGCCTCCTCGACAGCGCGTGAGAAGCGCCAGGCGTCGCCCCAGGCATCATTGGGCAGGAGCAGGCCGCCACACAGGCTGGATGCGATGGGAGCGAGGCTCGGCTCCATCGCCACCGTCGTGTCGGCGTCGAGCGTCCTGGTCTCGATGGCGAGGCCCTGCAGCAACTCGACATAGCGATCACGAGCGGCGAGGCCCGCCTCATCCCTGTAGATCGCGAGCAGCCCGCCACGACCCAAGGGGAAGTCGATCATGCGCTGGGCGATGAGGCCGTCGAGCTCCTCCAGGCTCTCGCGCGCGAAATGCGTCAAGGTCTTCGATAATCGCAGATGCGCTGCCGGCCGGCAGTTCGCGGCAAATTTCAAACCCCACAGGCCGAGCCGCGGTATCGCTTCCGGCCGCATCAGCAGCGGCGCGTCCTCGCGGCCGATCCAGCGCAGCAGCAGCTTCAGAGCGGCGGGCGAGGACCACGGCATCGCCGTCGACGGCGTCACCAAACCGCCATTGGCGAAGCTCGTGCTCAATCCGGCCCCCTGCTGCTCGTCGATGACGGCGACCGAGAGGCCCTCGCGGGCGAGGTAGAGCGCCGTCGTCATGCCGACGACGCCCGCCCCGACGACGATCACGTCGTGCAAGAGTTTACCCGCCGATGTGAGCGTAGGCGACGATCTCGATCCGGGCATCGGGCACCATCAGGCCTGCCACCACGGTCGCGCGATTGGGAAAGGGCTGCTTGAAGAAGGTCCGATAGACCTCGTTCATCCCGGCGAAGTCGTTCTTGTCGGGCAAATAGATGAGGACCTGCGTGACATCATCCATGGTGCCGCCGGCGGCCTCGACGGTGCGCTTCAGGTTTTGAAGCGTCAGCTGCGCTTGCGCCTTGATGTCGCCGGTCTCGATGCTGCCGTCCTCGCGGATCGGGATATGGGCGGTATAGAGGACGTTGCCGCCCTTCGTCGCCCATTCGATCGGCGCCTTGTCGCTCGGCAAATGGGTTTTTACGACTTTTCGCATCGTTTTCTCCTGTCTTGCTAGGTTGGGAAGCTTAGTTGGCGCCGGCCCAGGGCAGGAACTGCCCATCTTTCTCGAAAGCGCGGTGATAGAAATCGAGCTTGTCCTGGTCGATCGCGATGCCGAGACCCGGTGCCTCGGAGGCTTGCCAGGATGGACCCGAGGCGATCGGCAAAGGCGCCGTCACGATGTCATCGGCAAGCACGGAAGCGGTCTGCTGATGCCCGCCGATGCCGTTGCCGATGGTGAGGAGTGCCTGCTGATGGGCCGCCGCCGCTATGCCGAATTCGCCATGCGTATGCTTGCAGACGGTGATGCCGGCAAGGCCCGCAGTGCGGCTCAAGGTGATGAAGGCTCTGAGCGAGCCGACCCAATAGCTGGAGAAGCACAGGACGTCGGCTGCCGCATGATGGATGACTTCCATCACATTGTTCTCGCCGTCGAGGCCTTCATTGGCGCAAAGCGGCAGGGGCAGCTTGCGCTTGAAATCAGCCATGAGACGGATCGGATGCGCTTTGACCGGGGCTTCGATGAAGTCGAGGTCGAATTCGGCATCCCAGCGGGTGAGGAGCTTCGCCGCCTGGGGCTGTGTCCAGGCCTCATTGGCGTCGATCCTGAGCCTCGAGCGCGGGCCGATCGCACGCCGCACGGCGCGCAACATGCGCTCATCGTCCTGAGGCTCGAGGCCTACCTTGAGATAGAAATGCGCATAGCCCTGTGCCAGCGCCGCCGCGCATTGGCGCGCGAGGTCCGTCTCGTCGGCGCGCTGCAGATAGCAGAAATAGGTGACCGGCTCCGTGCTCGCGAGGCCGCCGAGGAGACGCCATAGCGGCGTGCCGAGGGCGCGAGCGGAAATATCGAGCATCGCCATGTCGAGCCCGGCATAGGCGAAATTGCCGGTATGCAGGCGATAGTCCCAGAGGCCGGTCTGAAACACCGCCTTGCGGATCAGCTCGCCATTGCGCGGATCCTTGCCGATGACGAGCGGCAGCATGGCGCGTGCCGCCGCGGCGACCGAGGCGGTATCGGCACCGCTGCAGCATTCGCCCCAGCCGACGAGACCGTCATCGGTCTCCATCCTGACGACGACGTCGCTGACACCCTGCCGGGCCACGCGCGCGCTCATCTCGACATGGGTGTAGGGGATGGAAACGGGAAGGAGGTCGACTTTGGCGATTTTCATGGCGTGGTCTCGGGCCTTGCCGGCCCGTCATTCGAGAGCGTGCGCAGGAACTGGCGCATGCGGTCGGTCGGGTTGTCGAAGAGCACGTCGCGCGGCTTGCCGTCGGCGGCGATGCGGCCGTGATCCATGAACAGGATCCGATCGGCGACGTCGGCGGCGAACCTCACCTCATGCGTGACGATCAGCATCGTCATGCCGTCGGCGGCGAGGCTGCGCATGACATTGAGGACCTCGCCCACGAGCTCGGGGTCGAGAGCCGAGGTCGGCTCGTCGAAGAGAATGAGCTTGGGCTGCATGGCGAGGACGCGGGCGATGGCGACACGCTGCTGCTGGCCGCCCGAGAGGGCGTCGGGCATCGAGTCGGCCTTGGCGGCGAGGCCTACGCGCGTAAGCATCTGGCGGGCGAGCGTTTCGGCCTCGGCGCGCGGCAGCTTGCGCACCAGGCGCGGCGCCAAAGCGACATTATTAAGCGCGCTCAGATGCGAGAACAGATTGAAGCGCTGGAACACGAAGCCGATATCGGCGCGCTCCTTGGCGAGCGCCCGGTCGCTTTCATAGCGCTCGCGCCCGCCGGCGAGTTTCGCGCCGAAACGCCTGCCGTCGATCTCGATGCTGCCGCCCGTCGGGCGATCGAGGAAGTTGATGCAGCGAAGCATCGTGGTCTTGCCGGAGCCCGACGGCCCCAGGATGGCGATCTTCTGGCCGCGCTCGACCTCGAAGGTCACGCGGTCCAGCACCGTCACCGGCCCGAAGCTCTTGCAGAGATCTGTCACGCGCAGAATAGGCATCCGCTTGCTCGTTTGAGAGCGGGCGTCCGGCCAGCGGACGCCCGCCCGTCATCCTTCCTTATTTCGCAAAGCAGGAGTCTGCCGCCACCGGCGCCTTCCAGCCTTCCGGCCGGTCGACGCCGACACGGTAATTGTCGGCCGGCGGATCGAACCAGGCCTTGTCGCCGAGACCATAGGCGGCCATGGACTTCACATTGGCGCAGCTCGCCCAGATCTTGCCGATCTCCACATTGATCGCGTCCGCCAAAGCCTTGCGGGTCGTCGGCGTCGCGAAGATCGAATAATATTTCTTCGACATGATCGGATATTTCTCGGGCTCGGGCTGCACCGCCACCTGGTGAATGTTCCATTCCGGATGCTGCTTGATGGCATATTCGACGAGGGCCGGATCGAGGATGCCGATATCGAGGCGGCCGGCGACGATGTCGCGCATCACCGCATCCTGCGTGTCATAGAGCTTCACCTCGCCGATGCCCTCGACCGCCTTGAGCTCGGGGACGAGGGTGAAGCCAGACACGGTGCCGACGACCCGGCCTTTCATGTCGGCGAAGGTGTTCCAGTTCGTGTCCTTCTTCTGGATCAGCAGCGTGCCGAAATAATAGACGGGATCGGACAGCAGCATCACTTTCGAGCGCTCTTCCGTCCAGCCGACCGAGCCGATCAGGGCATCGACCTGGCCCTGCTTCGTCGCCTGGATGAGAGCGTTCCATTCCATCGATTTCATCTCGATCTCGAGGCCGAGATTCTTGGCGATCTCGACGGCGAGGTCGCCGTCGGTGCCGATGAGCTTGCCGTCCTTGGTGCCGGTCATCGGCATGTCGCCCAGCATGCCGATGGTGAGCTTGCCGGGAGCGAGGGTTTCAATGTTGTCGGCGAAGGCGGAGTTTGCGGCCAGCGCGCCGAAAGCGAGGCCGGCGCATAGCAGCGCCATGCGGCGGGACAGAGGCGATGAGGCACTTTTTACTCTCGACATGGTTTCCTCCTGGGTTGAACGCTCTTTTCAAGCTTTTGCGGTTTTGTGCTCGGCATAGCGGACCGCCATCGACAGCGGATAGCTCATGACGAAATAGATGAGGGCGACGAGGATATAGATCGGCATCGGCATGAAGCTCGATGAGGAGAGGTCCTTCGCCCGCAGCATGAGCTCGGGTGCGGCGATGATCGATGCGATCGATGTGTCCTTGAGAAGGCCGACCAGATAATTGCCGATGGGCGGCAGGCTCACCCTGAAGGCCTGTGGCGCCGTGACATGGACAAGACCCTGGACCGGCGTCAGGCCCAAGGCCTTGAAGGCTTCCTTCTCGCCGCGGTCGACGGCGCCGAGGCCCGCGCGATAGACCTCGGCAAGCTGCACGCCGCCTTGTACGCCGAAAGCGATGATGGCGCAGGCATTGGAGCTCCAGCGCAGATCGGGAACTAGCGTCGGCAGGCCGAAATAGAGGAGAAACAAGAGGACAAGGACCGGCAGGCCGCGCACGACCTCGATGACGGAGGCGGTGAAATAGCGCAGCGCAGGATTGTCGGCAACGCGCATGGCGCAAATGGGGATGCCGAGAACGGCCGCGACGAGGAAGGAGAGGAGCGTCAGCCTGAGGGTCTGCAAGGCCGCCGCGGCCAGTTCCGGCGACCATTGCTCGAGATATGTCCAGTATTCCCCCATCGCTCTCAGGCCCGGACGGTCTTGGCGGAATGAAGATGGCGGTGGAGCCAGTTGGCGAAGACACCGAGAGGAATGGAGACGCAGAGATAGATGACGGCGACCAGCAAATAGATCTGCATCGACAGATAGGTCTCGGCGATGAGGATCCTGGCGCGGAACATGATCTCAGGCGCGGCAACGACCGAAGCGAGCGATGTATCCTTGAGGAGCTGGACGCCATAGCTGCAGAAAGGCGGCAGCATCAGCCGGAAGGCCTGAGGCACCAGGATGTGGGTGAAGATCTGGACCGGCGTCAGGCCGAGCGACAGGCCGGCCTGGCGCTGCCCGTCGGGGATGGCGGTGAGCCCGGCGCGAAAGATCTCGGCGACATAGGCAGCACCATTGAGGCCGAGCCCCAGGACGGCGGCGAGGAAGCCCGGAACGTCGATGCCATATTGGGAGAGGCCGAAATAGATGATGAAGAGCTGGGTCAAAGCAGGGGTGCCCCGGATCAGCTCGATGTACCAGTTGCAGGCGAGCGAGACCGGCCGGAGCTTCGACATCTTGCCGATGGCGAGCAGGAGGCCGCCCGCCATGGCAATGACGAAGCTGAAAACCGCGACCCCGATGGTGATGCGAAAGCCATCGAGCAGGATCGGAAGGAAGCGGGGCAGCTCCCGCCCCAGAATTTCCCAGAACCCGCCCATGCCCCCGATTGTCCTCCTTGGCTTTTCTACACATACAAGAATATAATATGAGTAGAGAGTCAAGGCATGAACCCGCGAGTCGCCGCTGGCGATGCCGCGAAGGGTGCTATGGGGTTGAATATTTCGAACAACGAACGGTCGAGACGATCCTCAAGTCCCGTTCAGGAAAGCAATCGATGACAAGACAGGCCGTCCGTCCTTCGCTTTTTGCTCATGCGCTCGAGAAGCTGGGCAGCGATATCGTGCAAGGCAAGTTCGCCGCCACCGGATCGCTGCCGCGCGAGCATGATCTCTGCGCCTATCTGGGTGTCAGCCGCAGCGTCATGCGCGAAGTGACACGCGTGCTCGCCCAGAAGGGCATGCTTCAAGCGCTGCCGAAGGTCGGCATCAAGGTGCGCCCCGAGGCCGAGTGGAATCTGATGGATATCGACGTGCTGAACTGGCTGTGGCGGCACGGAAGACGGGCCCAGTATGTCAAGGACTTCCTCGAGTTCCGGCTGGCTTTCGAGCCGATCGCTTCCTATCAGGCAGCACTCAGGGCGACGCCGGAGCAGCGCAAGGCCATTCTCGATCTGTGCGACAAGGTCATCGCGGCCAATGAAACCTTGAGCAAGGGCGGCGACATCATGCAGGCCATCGCCTGCGATCTCGATTTCCACAGCGCGATTTTCAAGGCCTCCGGCAACCGGCTCCTCACCCATCTCGGCGGGATGATCTCGGAGATCATGGCGCGCCAGGTGATCGAGACCACGGCCGAGCCCGGCTCCTTCGCCCATGGCCTGCCGCTTCACCAAAGCGTCGCCCGCGCCATCGATGCCGGCGATGCCGTCGCCGCGCATCATTATTCGCAGCTTCTGGTGCGCATGCCCTACGAAGATTATCTGAGCAAGCACATCCATGACGAGCCGCCGCTCGGCACTTTCGGCGTGAAGGCGCCGGAATTTCCAGTGACGGCCTATGCGCCCGCCGGAAAGGATGGATGAGCAGGCGACGCAGAATAGGCTGTTGACGAAATCCCCCGTCTCGGGCATGAGCGTCGCCGGGACACCTCTCCCCACCGAGAGGCGGCCCATCTGAAAGGATGGAGCAGACATGACGACCTCAGACAAACCGGCCGTGCGGCCGGCCAATCCGCACTTCTCTTCCGGCCCGTGCGCCAAGATCCCGGGCTGGTCACCTGATCTCCTCTCCCAAGCGCTCACCGGACGTTCGCATCGCTCGAGCGAAGGCAAGGCGCGCCTCAAACAGGCGATCACGCTGACACGCGCGATCCTGGAAGTGCCCGACAGCCATCTGATCGGCATCGTGCCGGCGTCCGACACGGGCGCCGTGGAGATGGCGCTGTGGTCGCTGCTCGGCGCCCGTCCCGTCGATCTCCTCGCCTGGGAAAGTTTTGGCGAAGGCTGGGTCAGCGACGTCGTCAAGCAGTTGAAGCTCAAGGATGCACGCATCCTGAAAGCGCCCTATGGCGAGCTTCCCGATCTCACAAACGTCGATTTCAGCCACGACGTCGTCTTCACCTGGAACGGCACCACCTCGGGCGTGCGCGTGCCCGATGCCCAATGGATCGCGGCCGACCGCCAGGGCCTCACCATTTGCGATGCAACGTCTGCCGCTTTCGCGCAGGCCCTCGATCTCACCAAGCTCGATGTCACGACCTTCTCCTGGCAGAAGGTCTTGGGCGGGGAGGGGGCGCATGGCGTCATCATCCTCTCGCCGCGGGCCGTGGAACGGCTCGAGTCCCATGTGCCCGCCTGGCCGTTGCCGAAGATCTTCCGCATGACGCAAGGCGGCAAGCTCAATCAAGGCATTTTCACCGGCGAGACCATCAACACGCCCTCGATGCTCGCCGTCGAGGACTATCTGGTGGCGCTCAACTGGGCGCAGGGCATCGGCGGCCTCAAGATGTTGCGCCAACGCGCCGATGCCAATGCCCAGGTGATCGACAAATGGGTCGCCGAACGGCCCTTCGCGCATCATCTGGCGAAGGAGAAGAAGACACGCTCCAACACCTCGGTGTGCCTCACCCTCGATGGCGGCGATCAGGTGCCGAAGACGATGGTGAAGCTGCTCGAAGCCGAGCGCGCCGCCTTCGACATCGGCGCCTATCGCGACGCGCCGCCGGGGCTTCGCATCTGGTGCGGCGCCACCGTCGAAACCTCGGATGTCGAGGCGCTGATGCCGTGGCTCGACTGGGCCTATGGCCAGGCCACGCGTTGAACCCGATCGTGAGGAGTTTTGGCCGACTCATATCCCTCACCCTGAGGTGCCCGCCGAAGGCGGGCCTCGAAGGGTGGCCAGCGGCAAGACCTTTGTACCTGGATCATGCTTCGAGGCTCGCTTCGCTCGCACCTCAGCATGAGGGTGGTTTTGTTGGCGCTGCCTTCTTACGTCGTCACACTCTAGCTGAATAAAATTTCCGGAGTTCATCATGAAACCCCGTGTACTCGTTTCCGATAAATTGTCCGAAGCCTCTGTCCAGATCTTCCGCGACCGCGGCATCGATGTCGACTATCAGCCCGATCTCGGCAAGGACAAGGATGCGCTCTTGACGGCCATCCCGGCCTATGACGGTCTCGCCATCCGCTCGGCGACGAAGGTGTCGCCGAAGCTGATCGCCGCGGCGGGCAAGCTCAAAGTGATCGGCCGCGCCGGCATCGGCGTCGACAATGTCGATATTCCCGCGGCGACCCAGCGCGGCATCATCGTGATGAACACGCCTTTCGGCAACGCCATCACCACCGCCGAGCACGCGATCTCGCTGATGATGGCGCTCGCCCGCCAGATCCCCGAAGCCAACACCTCGACCCATGCCGGCAAATGGGAGAAGAACCGCTTCATGGGCGTCGAGCTCTTCAACAAGACGCTGGGCGTCATCGGCTGCGGCAATATCGGCGCCATCGTCGCCGACCGCGCACTGGGTCTCAAGATGAAGGTGATCGCCTTCGATCCCTTCCTGTCGCCGGAACGGGCGATCGCCATCGGGGTCGAGAAGGTCGAGCTCGAGGACGTCCTCAAGCGCTCGGATTTCATCACCTTGCACACGCCCCTGACCGAGAAGACGCGCGGCCTCATCGACAGGGCGGCGATCGGCAAGATGAAGAAGGGGGTGCGGATCATCAATTGCGCGCGGGGCGGACTCGTCGTCGAGGATGCGCTCTATGAGGCGCTCAAATCCGGCCATGTCGCAGGTGCTGCCCTCGATGTGTTCGAGACCGAGCCCGCACAAGAGCATAAGCTCTTCGGGCTCGAGAATGTCGTGGCGACACCGCATCTCGGCGCAGCGACGGCGGAAGCGCAGGAGAATGTCGCGATCCAGATCGCCGAGCAGATGGCGGATTACCTGATCACCGGGGCGGTCTCCAACGCCCTCAACATGCCCTCGATCTCGGCCGACGAGGCGCCGCGGCTCAGGCCCTTCATCGCGGTCGCCGAACGGCTCGGCTCCTTTGCCGGCCAGCTCACCGACGAGCCGATCACCGGCATCGTCATCGAATATGCGGGCGAGGTCGGCGACATGAATACGCGCGCCCTCACCTCCGCCGCTCTCGCGGGCGTGCTCAAGCCGATGCTGGGCGACGTCAACATGGTGTCGGCGCCGGTGGTGGCGAAGGAGCGCGGCATCAAGGTCGACGAGGTGCGCCAGACGCAGCGCGGGGCCTATGAGACCTATATCCGCCTCACCATCAGGACGGAGAAGATGGAGCGCTCGGTCGCGGGAACGGTGTTTTCCGACGGCAAGCCGCGCATCATCCAGATCAAGGGCATCGAGCTCGAATCGGAATTCGGCCCGCATATGCTCTATGTGACCAACATGGACAAGCCGGGCTTCATCGGAGCGCTCGGCATGCTGCTCGGCAATGCCGGGGTCAATATCGCGACCTTCCATCTGGGCCGCATGGCGCAGGGCCAGGACGCCATCTGCCTGGTCCAGATCGACGAGCCGGTGCCCGATGCGGTGCTTCAGGCGGTGGAGAAGCTGCCGCAGGTCAAGCAGGCGAAAAGGCTGGCGTTTTAGTCTTTCTTGTCCTTCGCGGAGGGCACGGTCAATCTATCGATGAGCGGATGTTTCCGCTCATCGCGTTTCCTCTTGGGACAGAAGAGTCGTGGTCTTGCGCTCTTTTGCTATGGAGTTGAGATCGTGTAGTTTTGCAGATCTGGGTGATCGCACGTCAACATCCTGGGCGGTTTATTATTGTCTGTCCAGCTAAGGCACCAGTTGCCCCGAGTGCGTATTCGGACCTCATGTCCGGAGATCAAGGCATTTTTGAGCGCCTCGTTGAGGGTCGTGATATTTCTTTCCAAGCACGCCATGCGCTCGTCCGGCTTCATTTCTCCACATTTTTCCAGCTCTGCCCCGATAGCGGTGGCAGTGGTGAACAGGAGTCCACTCGTCGCGAAAATGAACAGCATTTTCATGGAAGATTCCCTTTCGTGGTTTCAATGCAACACTGACGGCTTTGATCTGCCAAGCCACTCCAGGCTACATGATGATTTTACGCTAGGCCATTCGAACCCGGGCGAAACCCCCATTTAGGGGGTATTTCCTGGACTTTTCGCGATAGCCAATGGAAGGTTCATCTACGCAACAAGCTAGGCTGAACATGCCGAGCGAGAAAAGCTCCGAGCGGCAACGGGCGAACGGGGATGCGAGCTTGGATCTGGATCTCGATGCTGTCCTGAGGCGCCAGTTGCCCCTCATCACTGCAGAGTATTTCGCTTGGCCTTGGCTTTAGTCGGCGGCGGCTCGAGGGCGTAGCTTTGCGCGGCTTTCGCTGAAGCCGGATGGATGAGCTCCGCAGAGCTCGTGCCCGGCAAGGAGGGCCACGTCATAGAGCTTATCGAGGCCGCTGGTGAATTCGATCGAGTGGGCGACCTTGCCCGATTTGAGGTCATAGAGCAGGATCCCGGCGCTCGGCGCCACGCCCTTGGCGGCAGGCGCTCCGCCAGCGGCAGGCCATCGATCGAGGCCGGACGCGGGTTCGACACGCCGATTGCCGCGACGAAGCCCGTGTGATGAGAGACCTGTGGCAGGAGGAAGGGCCGCGGTGATCCGTCCTTGCCCGGGCGTTGACCAGGGCAAAGCGCCAGATCTGGTGCAAGGTGGCGAAGGAAAGGCCGCGACCGTCGCAAGCGAGGCCATCCCCCGGCCCGGAATAATTTATCCGGTTTATAAGAGTGGGCCTGCTCAAAATAGCGGCAAATCTGTCACATTTCAGCAACTTAAAAGAACGAATGACTATTTACTAAGCGTAAGATAGCATGGTTCTCGACCTCGAGGGAGCGGCGCCGTGAGGGAACAATCACACGCATTATTGCGGGAATCACTCTGTGATGCAGTCACTGCACCCCAGAGTTGGGTCGCTGTTTGTGACGGGGTGGCTGACGCGGCCGGTCCGAAAGTGAATGAGCGCATCGGATGAGGATCAAGGAGAGCCAATTCGACCGCGCTGCCGAGCTTTTCTTCCAAGCGGCCGCGCTACCCGAGCAATGGCCGGGTGCGCTCGAGTTCCTTGGAAACAGCCTTGGTGCGGTGGGTGTTGAAATGCTCCCGGTGCACACCGGTTCCCTGGTCTGCTCCCCTGCAATGGACGAAGTAGTGCAGGATTTTGTCGCCAGTCGTTGGTTTCCAGATAATCCCTTTATGCGGCGTGGTCTCGAGCTCACGCGAGCCGGACGGCAAGGCTTGATTTCTTCCGCTGAGATGCTGACGCCTGAGGAGATGGTGCGTGATCCGTTTGTCAACGAGTGGCGAAGGAAGTTCCGCCTTGGACCTCAAGCCGGCATGGTGCTCGTCAACCAGCCGCCGGACCTTATCATGCCGATCGTGTTTGAACAGCGTCTGAGCGACGAGCCTTATGAGCGAGCTGAGCTCACCAAGATGAACGGACTCCTCGCCCTGCTAAAACCGGCAGTTAACCTCGCTTTGAAAGTCGGGTTCTCAGCGTCGCGAAGAATGGCCGACAGTGTCGGTCAGCCAGGTCGGGAAATCATTCTGTTCAGCAGATCGGGGCGCGTCCTTCATGCGCCGGCTGCGCTGGAGGAGCGCTTCGGCGATGCCCTATATCTGCGTGCTGGAACCCTCGGCGCGTGGAATCACGACGCCAATGAACGCCTATCGTCGGCAGTCAAGCGCGCCACAGGCACCGCTCCACCAGGAGAGCGCGTCGCTCGATCTTTCGCCCTGCCGCGCAAGCATGGCGGCCGGCCGCTCATCGGTCAGGTTGTCCCTCTTACGGGCGCCGCGCACGATGTGTTCATGCTCGCCCGAGCCGTCCTCATCATCACCGATCCGCTGGCCAACCAGGACAGGACCTCGACACCAGTTCGTGAATTATACGGCCTCACGCCAGCCGAAGCGCGACTGGCATCGAGGGTTGGCGCGGGCGAGCAACTGGCGGACATCGCGGCTGCCGAGAACATCACGATCGAAACGGCGCGATCGCGGCTGAAGCTCGTCCTTGCCAAGACCGGTACTCATCGTCAGACGGAGCTAGCGCTTCTTATCTCCTCGTTCGGGCGCTGAGGGGAAGGCGTGTCGGATGAGGATCAACGAGCATCAGTTTGATCGCGCTGCCGAGCTTTTCTACGAAGCGGCTGCACTGCCCGATCGATGGCCGAGCGCGCTCGAGTTTCTTGGAAACAGCATCGGCGCGCTGGGCGTCAATCTGTTCCCGATACAAGCCGGCCGGCATTCCGCGCTCTGCATGCCCGAAACCGAGGAAACAGTCCGGGATTTGGTCACCAGCCGCTGGTTTCCCGACAATACCTACATGCGGCGTGGTCTCGCGCTGACGCGAGCCGGACGGCAGGGCCTGATCTCTTCCGCCGAAATGTTCACACCTGAAGAGATGGCCCGTGATCCTTTCACCAACGAATGGCGGAAGAAGGTCGGTATTGGACACGAGGCCGGCATGCTCCTCGTCAATCACCCGCCAGACCTCATCATGCCGATCACGATAGTCCAGCCTTTAGCGGACGAGCCCTATGAACCAGCCGAGATCGCCAAGATGAACAAGCTCCTGGCATCCCTCAAAAGCGCGACGAGCCTTGCCTTGAATGTTGGTTTCTCGGCGGCCCAAGGCCTGGCGGCCGGCTTGAGCCAGGCGGGCAGGGAAACCGTCCTGTTCAGTGAATCAGGGCGTGTTCTCCATGCACCGGCAACGCTCGAGGCGCATTTCGGCGATGCCGTCTGTCTCCATGCCGAAACGATTTCCTCCTGGAACCCGGCCGCCAATGAACGCCTGTCATCGGCCGTGAAGCGTGCCGTAAGCAGGGCTTCGCCGGAAGCACGTGTGGCCCCGTCATTCGCCCTGCCGAGGAAGGGCGGTGGTGTGCCGTTCATCGGGGAGGTCATTCCGATCGTCGGCGGCGCACACGACATCTTCATGCTCGCCCGCGCCGTGCTCATCATCTCCGATCCGCTGGCCAATCTGAACCGGGCTTCAGCGCCTATTCGCGAAGCGTTCGGCCTTACGCAGGCCGAAGCGAGAATGGCGTCGAGGATTGCCGCGGGCCAGCAGCTGATGGACATCGCGGCGGCCGAGAACATCACGATCGAAACGGCGCGATCGCGCCTGAAGCTGGTCCTGGCCAAGACCGGAACACATCGCCAGACCGAGCTGGCAATCCTTGTGTCCTCGTTCGGACGCTGAGCAGCTCCGCCCCAGCTCTGACCTTTTCCAGCCCATAATTTGCCGCAACGTCCGCCTCTGATGGTTCCCGGGACAGGGAACCACGGAGCATCCCCATGCGTACGATCACCATTGCGCTTTTCCTCGCCACGACGTCATTAACGCCGGCTTTGGCCGCCGATATCGCCGCCCTTTCGCGCATCGATGCCGTGACCGTCTTCCCGCGAGGGGCGGAGGTCACCCGCATCGCCGAGGCCCGCATCGCAGAGGGCGAGCATACGCTCGTCTTCGAGGGCCTCCCGGCCGAGCTCGCACCCGAGACCTTGCGGGTCGAAGGCGCGGGCGGTTCAAAGATCGAGATCGGCTCGGTCGACTCCAAGCTCGTCTTCGCCACTGACAACAGCCGGGGCGAAGACCGCAAGCGCATCGAGAAGGACATCGAAGCCTTGAATGACGAGCGCGCGGCGCTCGACCAGGCGATCGCCGATGCCGACTATCAGAAAGATCTCATCCAGCAGATGGCGAGCATCACCCTGACCGACCGTCCCAAGGAAGGCGAGACCCGCATCCTCGATGCGCAGAGCCTGGGCGGCGTCCTCGATCTCATTGGCACCAAGCTCGCGAGCCTCGGCAAGACCGTCCTCGATGCCAGGCTGCGCCAGCGCGAGATCGACCGTCTCACCGGCGATCTCAACAAGAAGCTCGCAAGCCTCGCGCCGCAAGAAGAGCAGCGGCTCAAGGTGAGCGTGCATCTGACGGCGGCGCAGGAAACGGAGGGCACCTTCCGCCTGCGCTACCGCATCCACAATGCCGGCTGGCAGCCGATCTATGATGCGCGCCTCGGCGCGATGGACAAGGACGGCAAGGCGCCGATCGAGCTGGTGCGGCGCGCCGATGTCGCGCAGTCGACGGCGGAAAGCTGGGACAATGTCGCCTTGACGCTATCGACGGCGCGCCCGATCGGTGCCACCGCGGCGCCCGATCTCATGCCCATGGCCATCAACGGCTTCATCGAAGGCCGGCGCGAGAACTTCACCGCGCGCGGCACCGGCAATGCGGGCGGCGAATTGGCTGCCCCGCAGCAAATGCAGGACAAGCGCAGCGATGACGATGGAGTCGCCGATGTGGCGCCGATCGTGCAGGCACAGGCGAATGTCGCCATCGCGGGCTTCCAGGCGCTCTACGGCATAGGCGGGCGGGTCACGGTCGACAACACCGGCACCGCCAAGAAGGTGCGCATCGCGACCGACAGGATACAAGCGAAACTGTCGGCGCTCGCCGCCCCCAAGCTCGATCCCAATGCCTATCTGACGGCGGCCTTCACGCTCTCAGGCGAGACGCCGCTCCTGCCGGGCCCGGTCATGCTCTATCGCGACGGCGTGTTCATGGGCGAAGGCGCCTTGCCGATGCTCTCGCCCGGCGAAGAGGGCCGGCTCGGCTTCGGCGCCGACGACCTGGTGAAGGTCAAGCGCATCGAGGTGAAACGGCGTACCGCCGAGGAGGGACTGATCTCGACCTCCAATATCGATGAGCGCGCCTTCGACATCACCGTCAAGAACCTGCACCAGGCAGAGATCCCGATCACCATCCTCGACCAGATGCCCTATTCGACCGAGGGCAAGATCACGGTCGACACGCTCTCCGGCATGACGCCGCCGACGGTCAGGGATTATGAGCGCCGCCGCGGCGTCCTCGCCTGGACCTTCGAGCTCGCGCCCCAGGACACGAAGGTCTTGCGGCATGGCTATAAGGTGAGCTGGCCACGCGACCTCAAGCTCGGACTCAATGAAGAGTGAGCTCGCCGCGCAAGCGCGGGGACCCCCCGGCTACCTGCCCGCGGGGTCTTTCGCGCTGGCGCCCAGCACCTTCTTTTCGAGGAACTCGAGTCGGGCGGACAGATCGTCGGTCTCGCTCTGGAAGTAAGCGACGATGAGGACCGCCAGGATGAGGCTCGAATTGAATACGCCGATCGTGCCGGTGAGCCACGGGCCGAGATAGGCCAATACGCCGGCGAGCACGATGACCATGATGACGATCTTCAGCGCGCGGACCGGACTTGATTTCTTCTTTCTAGCCATGGTGTCAGTTTAATCCCAGCCTTGGGTTCCCTCAAGTCACAGTTTATCGATAGACGATTCGCCGCTGCCATACTCGTTAACAAATGGAATTCTCGTCGCATTATAAAGCGCGATGGCTTAACACCGGGTCGCCATCGCGCTTTATCTTTTTGTTTGCGCATGACCTTTTCGGAAAACCGGTATCCACTTTTCCGGATCATGCGCTGGGCCAGTTCAATACGCGTTTGCCTTTATCCTATTCCGGTGTAAAAGCCTGCAACGGCCCCGGCGCGCACAGCGCTTCGGGGCCGGTTTCATGTCTGGCTGGGCTTCGGTTCAAGGAATCACGATGGCGAATGTCGCGGTAGTGGGCGCCCAATGGGGCGACGAGGGCAAGGGCAAGATCGTCGACTGGCTGTCGGAACGCGCCGATATCGTGGTCAGGTTCCAGGGCGGGCACAATGCCGGCCACACGCTGGTGATCGACGGGGTGACCTACAAGCTCTCGCTCTTGCCTTCCGGCATCGTGCGCAAGGGCAAGCTCTCGGTGATCGGCAATGGCGTCGTCATCGACCCCTGGGCGCTCTGTGCCGAGATCGACAAGCTCTCGGGGCAGGGAGTCGCGGTCAGCCGCGAAAACCTGCGGATCGCCGGCAATGCCACGCTCATCCTGCCCTTGCACCGCGAGCTCGACCAGATGCGGGAAGCCGCGGCGGGCGAGGGCAAGATCGGCACCACCGGGCGCGGCATCGGGCCTGCCTATGAGGACAAGGTCGGGCGCCGCTCGATCAGGGTGCATGACCTCGCCAATCTCGCGACCCTCGATCCCAAGATCGACAGGCTGCTCACCCATCACAATGCCCTGCGCCGCGGCCTTGGCCAGCCCGAGGTCAAGGCCTCCGACCTCAAGGACCAGCTGGCGCAAGTGGCGCCCAAGCTTCTCACCTATTCCGATGCGGTCTGGCACCTGCTCGACGAGGCCAGGCGCGACGGCAAGCGCATCCTGTTCGAGGGCGCGCAAGGCATCCTGCTCGACATCGATCACGGCACCTATCCCTATGTGACGTCCTCCAACACGGTGGCGGGGCAGGCCTCGGCCGGCTCCGGCATGGGGCCGTCCTCCATCGGCTATGTGCTCGGCATCGCCAAGGCCTATACGACCCGCGTCGGCTCGGGCCCGTTCCCGACCGAGCAGCAGAACGAGATCGGCGAGCTCATCGGCCAGAGGGGGCGCGAATTCGGCACGGTGACGGGGCGCAAAAGGCGCTGCGGCTGGTTCGATGCGGTGCTGGTCAACCAGACGATCAAGGTTTCGGGCATCCATGGCGTGGCGCTCACCAAGCTCGACGTGCTCGATGGGCTTCCCGAGATCAAGGTCTGCGTCGGCTATGAGCTCGACGGCAAGCGCATCGACCGATTGCCGGCCGCCGAGGAAGCCCAGAAGAATGTCGTGCCCGTCTATGAGACGCTGGAAGGCTGGCAGGAGACGACGGCGGGTGCCCGCTCCTGGGCCGACCTCCCGGCCCAGGCGATCAAATATGTGAAATATCTCGAAGAGCTGATCGGCTGCCCGGTGGCGCTGCTCTCAACCTCGCCCGAGCGCGACGACACGATCCTGATGAAGGATCCGTTCGAGGACTGACATGTTGCGGCGCCTCATCGGGATCGTCGGCGCCACTCTCATCTTCGCGCTCGCGACCGCCGTCACGCAATTGGGCGGCGTGGCTTTCCTTCTCGCTTTGCTCCTCGTCTGGATTGTGCGCCGCTCCGGCATGCGCAAATCCGTCGCGGTGATTGCCGGGATCGTCTTCTTCATCGCCGGCCTCGGGATAGCCAATCGCTTCATCGTGCCGCCGCTCGCGGCGCAATTCGGACGCGCCCCTTTGCCCTGCGCGGCGACGGGGGAGCAGCCTTATGCCGCTCTGTCGCCGCTTTATTGCGCCCTGGGACGCAACTATGTGCGCCCTGAAGCCAGGGCCATGCTGGACGCCATGGCATCCGATCTCGCCCAACACTATCCCGGTCTCACCGTCGCCTATCTCGATGCCGGATTTCCGTTCTTCGACGGTTTCCCGCTGCCGCCGCATCTCTCCCATCACGACGGGCGGCGCATCGATCTCGCCTATTTCTACAAGGATCGGGCAGGGACCTACCAGCCGCTCGCGACGCCGTCGCTTCTGGGCTATTGGGGCTTCGAGCCGCCCTCCACCGGTGACGCCTCGCCTTGCGATGACAAGGAACGTTGGCTCACCTTGCGCTGGGACATGGGCTGGTTCCAGGCCTTTGTGCGCCAGGACCTCGTCCTCGATGAGGAGAGGACTGCCGTCATGCTGCGCTGGCTCACCGAGCGCGGCTCGACCCAGGGCGTCGAGAAGATCCTGCTCGAACCGCATGTGGCAAAGAGGCTACAAGTCTCATCACCCCTGATCCGGTTCCAGGGCTGTCGCGCAGCGCGCCATGACGATCACATTCATGTCGAGGTCGGCTATGCGCCTGGACCACCGTCGTAGTCTCAGGAGCCCTGTTGGCACTGCTCTCGACGTCGCCGGAGCGCAGTGTCGGCGGAGCATCCCTGTGCCGCTCTCTCGCTGGATACAGGGTAAATTACAGGGAAAAATCGAAAAAGCGGGCTTTCGCACTGCGGGCTCGGAGGTTGGCCGGCCGCCTGTATGGGAGACCTCGCAGGACCTAGCCGTCAGCCCTATATATGGCATCAGGGAACTGGAGTTCGCCATGCATCCCATCCTGCTGTTCAACCCGTCATTGGCGCTCAAGATCGTCATCGCCGTCATCACCATCGTGGCGCTGGTCCTCTTCATCAGGGCCTATGGGCGGAGCGGGAAGCTCTAGCTGCTTCGGCATGGCGAAGGGAGCTCGGCCAAGAACACCAAGAAGATTTTGACGAGTCGGCGCAAGGACTTGGAGGCGGGAACCAAGATCCTGCTTGAAAAGGAGACGATCACGCCAGAGGACTTCCCGCCGCTCCTGCCGGCAAAGGATAAGATAGCGACGGAATAGCGATCAGTAATTCCGCCCCTCGACGAAGAAGCCGTAGAGCGAGGTGAGGACCGTGATGCTGAAGATGGTGAAGATCCAGTTCACCACCAGCTGAAGCCCGAAGCCGACGGCGATGCCGAGCATGCCGTGGACAGCATTGGCGGCATAGGCGAGCGCGCCGAGCATGAGCCCGGCACCGAGCGCGACGACGATCTCGAACAGGAAGATCAGGAATATCGGCAGGTTGTTGCCGTTCGTCACCGACCAGGCATCGCGCATGCCGAAATCGCTGCGGCCGAGCGCTATGGCGGGAAGCTTCACGCCCAAGCGCAAGGCCAGCACGCCGATCACCGGAATGATGACGATGGCGATGAGGATCATGGAGGCATCGATCTGGCCGAGCAGTCCGCCGATGAGGCCGAGCGGCAGGCCGACGACGAGGCCCGCCGCCACCACGGCAAGCGAGATCAGGAGGAGGTTGCCGAAATAGCGCCAGGTCTTGTCATCGAGCCGGAAGATGTCGCGGCCCTTCGGCACCTCATCGAGAAGGATGTAGCGGTGCCAGTTCACGGCGATCGAGGCGAAAGCCAGCAAGGTGACGAGCGCGATGATAAGGTTGATCAGGAAGGTGGCTCCGGGACTGGCTTCCGGATTGCCGCCGGTCGTACGATCGAGCAAAGCGGAAAGAGCGACGACGACCGGCACGAAAACCGCATACCAGGGCCAGCTGATGCGGAAGGCATAGGCGATATTGTTGCGCACGCTGCTCAGAGCGTGACCGATGCATTGGCCGGCGGGAAGCGGACGGGGCATTTAACTTGTGTCTCCTCGCCGTCCGCCTTAAGAAAGCCCGAAGCGCCCGTCAAGCCACCAAGCTCAACGCGCATCCTTTCGCGAAGTGGACTCACTTCGCCGAAAGGACGCGCGCCAAATCAATATCTTGGAGCAAATCCTTATCGCCAAAGTCTTCAACTTTGGCGGGATTTGCTCTAAGACGGGCCAAAACCGATCCCGACGGCAACCCCCTATGAGCATGCTATCCTCTCGCAAGCACGTGATCCGGCTCGTTGCGCTTTTGCTGCTGGCCGCGGCGTCCATTCTGCCCGCTGGCCAGACGGCGCAGGCCTCGAGCGATTATGCCTATTATGCCCGCGCACTTCTGAGCAAGCTGCCCGAGAATGCCGGCGCCAGGCCTGATCTCGAAGAATATCTCGACAAGCTCGTCTCTTCCTACCGCCAGTCCAAGGGCCGCAAGGGCCTCATCGCCTCGGATCTGATGCGCGAGGCGGCGAGAGCCCAGGCCGCTGACATGATGTTCACGGGGAAGTCGAACCACCGCTCGCGCTCGGGCCACAGTTTCGACCAGCGCTTCGGCGCCTATGTCGAGGACGTGGAGCTCTATCGGGCGAAGGGCGAGAATGCCGCGAGCGACCGCAAGAAGGGGCCGGCGGACGAAAGCAAGGCGCGGGCGCTGTTCGCTCTGTGGCTCGCCAGCGGCGGCCACCGGCGCAACCTGATGAAGCGGGATTATGACTATGTCTCGACCGGCGTCATCCAGCGCGGCGATGAATTATGGGCGGTGCAGATGTTCTGGTCGAAGCCGGCGCCGCCCAACAGCAATCCGCTGATCATCGGCGTCGAGTAGGCGGCGTTTGGCATACGCAAACAAAAAGCGCCGTTCCGGTCAGGGAACGGCGCTTTGGATTTGATTGATCAGACCCTGGCTTCGGCGGCGGCGATCGCGGGCTTGGGAGCGAGCGCCTTCTGGGCGGCGTTCTTCACCGCCTTCTGCACCTTCTCGAAGGCTCTGACCTCGATCTGGCGGATGCGCTCGCGCGACACGCCGAATTCCTGGCTCAGATCCTCGAGCGTCGCCGGCTCTTCCTGCATGCGGCGCTGCTCGAAGACGCGGCGCTCGCGATCGGTGAGCTTGTCCATGGCTTCGGTCAGAAGGTCGAGACGCAGCTTCTTCTCCTCGCTTTCGACGAGCATGTCTTCCTGCGTGTCGCTATCATCGACCAGCCAGTCCTGCCATTCGCCTTCGCTCTCGGCGCGCACCGGTGCATTGAGCGAGGCATCGCCCGACAGCCTGCGGTTCATCGACACGACGTCCTCTTCCGGCACGCCGAGGCGGCGGGCGATCTCCTTGACCTGGTCGGGCTTGAGATCGCCTTCCTCCAGGGCCTGGATCTGGCCCTTCACCTTGCGCAGGTTGAAGAACAGCTTCTTCTGGCTGGCGGTGGTGCCCATCTTGACGAGGCTCCACGAGCGCAGGATGAATTCCTGGATCGAGGCCTTGATCCACCACATCGCATAGGTCGCGAGCCTGAAGCCCTTGTCGGGCTCGAAGCGCTTAACCGCCTGCATGAGGCCGACATTGCCTTCCGAGACGACCTCGGAAATGGGCAGGCCGTAGCCCCGATAGCCCATGGCGATCTTGGCCACGAGCCGCAAATGCGAGGTCACGAGCTTATGGGCCGCCTCGCGGTCGCCATGCTCCTTCCAGCGCTTGGCGAGCATGAATTCCTCGTCCGGCTGCAGCATGGGAAACTGCCGGATTTCCTGCAAATAGCGGGAAAGACCGCCTTCGCTCGAGACGCTCGGAAGTGAAGCGACGGGTTTAGCCATGATATGTGCCCCCCTTTCACGGGCCGGGTGGAGACGAGAGCCTCCGCCGGTGATGAGGATATAGGGTTCAATGCGCGGAATTTAAGACCGTTCCCGAAAAAAAGAAACTTAATAAGTTGCAATATATGTCTGAGGCTGACGTTACGGTAGATTGTCCGACCCGGCGGATGGCCCTTGCTCGGGGGCAGGATTCGGGGGATTGATGCAAGTCTATGATCTGGCTCTACCATTTGCCGCCAATCGGGCTGTTGCTGGTCCTCAGCCTGTTCATTGGCGCCGCCGCCTTCGGGCTCTGGTGGCTGCCCAAGCTCTCGGTCACGTTTACGTTGGTGCGGGCCGGGCGGGAGATGTCGCCCGTGATCCAGACCATCTGCGGCACTTTGTTCGTGATGGCCACCACCTTCCTCGCCGCCAATGTCTGGGCCGTCGAGGACCGTGCCTATGAGGCGGTCGCCATTGAGGCCCGCGAGGTGCGCCTGCTGCGAACCCTGTCGCATCTCCTGCCCGAGCCCCGGCGCAGCGAGGTGGGCAATCTCGTCACCGACTATGCCGGGCAGTCGGCCGCCGAATGGCCTCATATGGACGACTTGGGCGGCAGCCGCGAGGCCGAGCGGGTGCTGGCGGCGCTCTACAATGCCGCCCTGTCGCTGGCGCCCCATGAGCAGATGCTGGGCCAAGAATTCATGGCGGCGCTCAAGGCGGTGGGCGAGGCGCGCGAGCGCCGGCTCGACATCGCCCGCAACAATCTCAGTCCCGACCAATGGGCGGCGATGCTGATCCTGGCTCTGACGCTGGGCGTCGCCGTCACCATCGTGCATGGGGACAGCGACGGCGGGCGGGCCCTCGCCCTCGGCCTCATCGCGGTGATCGTGAGCACCGCGCTTTTCCTGCTCATCGCCCATGACCGGCCGTTCATCGGCTGGGATGCGCTCGAACCTCAATCGGTGATCGCCGCAGCGCGGGGCTCATGAGGCGGAGAGCGCCGCGATGAGCAGGGCGAGGTTGCCGGGCGGCGCGCTCTCGAAATGCATCGGCTCGCCCGAGACCGGATGCTCGAAGCCCAGCACCGCCGCGTGCAGCGCCTGGCGGCTGAGCGATTTGAGGGCGATCCGCGCCTTCTCCGGCAATTTGCCGATCGAGGCCTTGAAACCCTTGCCATAGGTCTCATCGCCGAGAAGCGGATGGCCGATATGGGCCATATGGACGCGGATCTGATGGGTGCGGCCGGTCTCGAGCCGGCAGCGCAAAAGGCTCGCATAGGGCGGCGCGCCGAAGCGCTCTTCAACATCATAATGAGTGATCGCCTGGCGCGCGCCCGCGCGGCGGGCGACGCTCATTTTCTCGCGCGCCGTGGCATGCCGGCCGATCGGCGCATCGACGGTGCCGTGCCGGCGTTCGGGCGCGCCCCAGACGAGGGCGAGATAGGCGCGCTCCAGCCGGCCGTCGCGGCCATGGGCGGCGAATTGCTCGGAGAGGCCCTTATGGGCCTGATCGGTCTTGGCCACCACAAGGAGGCCCGATGTGTCCTTGTCGAGGCGGTGGACTATCCCTGGGCGCCTCACGCCGCCAATGCCCGACAGGCTTTCGCCGCAATGGGCGATGAGGGCGTTGACCAGGGTGCCGGTCTCGTGGCCGGCCGCCGGATGGACGACGAGGCCCGCCGGCTTGTCGATGACGATGAGGGCGTCGTCCTCATAAATAATGTCGAGGGGGATGGTCTCGGGCAGGGGCTCGGCGGCGACCGCCGGGGGCAGGCGCACGCTGACCCGCTCGCCCGCCTTCATCTTGCGGCGCGCCTCGGTCACGGCCGACCCCTCGACAGCGACGCAGCCATTGGCAATAAGGGCCTGGAAGCGGGCCCGGCTCGTTTCCGGAAACCGGTGCGCGAGGAAGCGGTCGAGCCGCTCGCCCGCATCCTCCGCGGCAACGGCCGCTTCCAAGGACTCAGATGATGGAGAGGTCATGACGGATAACCAGCAACCGGCGGAGACAGATGAAACCCCGCCGCAGCCGGGCTTACGATTCCTCGAAATGACCGTCTATATCATGGGCGGGCTGCTCGTCATCATGCTGCTGGTGCTCTTGGGCGGCATCGCCTGGAAAGTGACGCGCGGCAAGGCGCCGGAAGCGCCGCCGAAAGCGAGCCTGGTCGAGATCGCAACGCCCGCCGGCGCCACGATTGCGGGCGTCACCCTCGACGGCAACACCATGGCCGTCCAGGTGGTCGCGGGCGGGAACCACGAGGTGGTGGTCGTCGACACCCGCAAGGGGGTGGTGGTGAGCCGGATCCGACTCAAGCCCGAAACGCCCTGACCCTCCTTCGCTAAAGCTTCGGAGGGCATCTTGCGCTTTGCCCATGGGGCCCGTATATCGAGGCCTCTCGAACAGTGCGCCCCCTTCGTCTAGCGGCCCAGGACGCGGCCCTCTCACGGCTGAAACAGGGGTTCGAGTCCCCTAGGGGGCGCCAATCTTTTCAAGCACTTGGGCAATTCAAGAGGGCGGTTTGGTCCTTTGCCCAACTCCAGCTCATTCCGCGAGTGCCAGTATTGCAGCGGACGCATGCTCGTTGCTAAGGATGCGTCGCAACTAGGGTAGGTGGCCAGTTCTTATCGTTGATCGGCTCGACCTTTAGCCAGTCGATTACCATGGCATGCACGAAGGGCATATAGTCCCGATAATGGCCCAGCTTGAATTTTGCCGGCGACGGTTTGTAGGGATCGGGCTCATAGCCGATTTTGCCTGTTATTCGCACAATGAAACGGTTTCCGGCATAGACTTCAATGGCGGCCTTACCAGAACGTCCCGCCTGGACGCGTTAGCTCATCTCGACCCACTGCCCGAGAGCTGACGGCAGAATGGGACTTGGCGGCATCACCGGCCATTTCCGCCAATTTGAGATCCAAAACGTGCGCCTCTAAATCATAGGTGTACGGCTTCCAATCCGGCATATCTAACGAAAGCACAGCAACACCAAGAGAGCTGGCTCTATTGGCAGACGCGAACGGAAGCGCCTTGCGGAAAATACCAGCGTAACCGCCGAAAGACTGCAGAAAACGCTGGAGGTAAATCGTTTCGTCTATGTCGGCCACGTCATCAGAAGGCGAGTTCGCCGTTGAAGGATCCCAAGTCATTCACGCCGCGCTGATCCTGAGTCGGACCGTTTCGGCTGCGCACTTACCCTGCGCCATACCGAGCACGAATGTCATTTGTCCTTTAAGCTAAGAATGTATTCTATGGCATTCCTCATCTCGGCGTCACTCATGTGGATATCGGGCATCGTTGGGTGCGATGACTGAAACCATGCCGCGAGCGCAATAGACGTCATCCCCGACGTATTGGCGATGTCTTGGAACGATGGGGCTTCAGCGACTGGTGATTGACGCTCGCCCGGGTACTGCATGACACTGGAAGCAGACCTCAGAAGCGTACTGCCTACCTTTCTCTGCATCACCGATGATCTGGCTCATTGGGGTTGCCGGAGTGAGAGCCACGAACAGGCCAATGAGGAACTTATCAATGAGGCGCATGGTCAAAGTCCGGTTAGGTTCGCAAGCGGGCGTCGGTGCGCGGGTGCTCCGGTTTTAACCCGGACGCCTGCCGTGCCGGAAGCCTTCCAATCTTCGTATCGCAGTCTCATGGGTATATGCCCGGCGATTGAGAATCTAGATATTGCGAGAGGGCGCTCTTGGAGACAGCATGCGGATGCCGAGGATCGCAAAAACGATCGCGACAATTGGGTTCAGTATGTTGAAAAAGCAGAATGGCACGAAGCTTATCGTGGCGATTCCGAGAGTCGCGGCCATGTAGGCTCCGCAGCAGTTCCAGGGGATCAGGGGCGAAGTCACGGTCCCAGAATCGCCAAGTGCGCGCGACAGGATGACCGGAGCGAGCCCCTGATCCTCGAAGGCTTTGCGGAACATGCGGCCCGGTAGCACGACGGCAATGTACTGGTTGGAAGCAAGGACGTTCGTCGCGAAAGCTGCTCCCACAAGCGATGCCACCAGTGTGCCGACCGACCGGGCCGCCGCAATCACGGAGCCAATCAAGCGCTCGAGTACGCCGGCCTTCTCGATGATGCCGCCGAAGGCGAGCGCAACGACGATAAGCCAGACGGTCCGAGCATACTTTGCATGCCGCCGCGAGACAGCAGCTGGTCGACCGCCGGCTCGCCGGTATGAGAGGTGTTGCCGGTGGCGAGAGCCGACCAGACACCCTTGAGCAGTGCCAGATCTGGTGAACCGGATCCTGCCAGAGCTACGACCCGGTCGGGAGCAATTGCTACGGCGAGGATGCCGCCGGCAAGTGCGCCAAGAAATACTGTCACGAAGGGCGGCCAGCGCAGCAGGGCCAGCGCCAGGACGAGCGCCAGTGGCAGGAAATGCACCAGCCAGGGGTGGAAAGCGGCTTCGATGCGCGCCGTCACGGCGGAGGCATCAAAATTGCCTGCCGAGCCGAAGCTCCAAAAGAGTGCAAGAGCGATAGCAAGCGACGGCATCGAGGTCCATAGGGACTCCCTCACATGCTCGTAGAGATCGGCATCGGCGGCAGCACAAGCGAGATTGGCCGTGTCGGACAATGGCGACGACTTGTCACCGAAAATAAGCGCCGGAGATCACGGCGCCGGCGGTGATGGCCGGGTCGAGGCCCATTTTTTGCGCGACACCCATCAACCCGATGCCGATTGTGCCGGCGACGGTCCAGGAACTTCCGATCGAGACCGCAACGACGGCACAGATCAAACACGTGGTCATGTAGAAGTAGTCAGGGCTGAGCAGCATGAGTCCGTAATAGACCATCGCGATCAGCGTGCCGCTGAGCGCCCAGGTGCCAATCAGCGAGCCAACTGCGAGCAGGATGAAGATGGCGGATAGCCCGGTGGTAACGCTGGCGACCGCAGCGTCGCGCAACTCATCGAGAGAATGCGGCGCCAACCGACGAAAGCCGCGACAATTGAACAGAAAACCAGCGCGACTTGGTTCGGGCCGCCAGCGGCGCCATCGTGGAAGAGATAGAAGGACAGTCCTAGCAGCCCTATCAGCGTAACGACCGGGACGAGCGCCGCCGGCAGGCCAATCGGCCGTGGCCCGGTGGGCATTTTGCTTCGTTTGTCGTTGCTAGCCCCGGTTTCCATCATTTCCTCCTCGCGCACGGTTCATGCGATCGTGCCGGCCCTTGCGTTCTCCAATCATGGCGCCAGCCTCAATCGACAAAAACGACCTCGGCATTGTCGCAATCACTAGTCGCAAGATCGGAGCTCGCCTTGATATCGGTCAAGAGTGAAAAGAATTCGCGCCTGGCCCCGAGGCGTCAAGTGGCGCTCCTGTCTCGCCCGTAGTCCAGCGATAGGTCCTTAAAGTCCCCGGATCGCCGTCGTGGTCGCCGGAGAGTCCGAATTCCCGATCCTTGCTTATTGCTCGACAGGGGTGAATGTGCCCCCGCAGCCAGCTACACTCCCGCAGAGTTGATCAAAGTCAAAATGAACAACTGGGCGGCAGTGATAGAAAGATTGGTCATATGAGGGGAGCATCATGGCATGAGCCGTCACGAGCGTTCTGCCAGCAAGGACGAAATGGCCGGCTTCCGGCAGGCTGGCCTTCGCGAGCCCACTAAAGCTGAGCCAAATTAGGATGAACTTACTTCTCATCTTTGCGCCCATTGCAATCACTCTGGAAATTTTCGCTCCCGAGCGCTATCTCCTTGTCTTCCTAAGCTCCTCGCTTGCCATCGTGCCTCTTGCCGGCTGGTTGGGCCGCGCCACGGAGCATCTTGCGGCGCGAATGGGGGATGGAGTTGGAGGACTCCTTAACGCGACCTTTGGCAACGCAGCTGAACTTATCATCGCGCTCGCCGCATTGCGTGCCGGGCTTCACGACGTGGTGAAAGCGTCGATCGCCGGTTCAATAGTGGGTAATATTCTGCTTGTGCTTGGTGCTGCCATGTTGGCCGGAGGCCTCCGCCATTCCGAGCAGCATTTCAACGCCGCTGGGGCGCGTTCTCAAGCGACGATGCTCATGCTTGCGGCGATAGCTTTGATTCTTCCCGCTGCCTTTCAGCTCAGGGTGGGTGCGACCGCCGAGATGCTCGACCAACTCAGTGTCACGATTTCCATCGTCCTCCTCGTTGTTTACGTGCTGTACCTCGCGTTTGTGCTCATCACCCATTCTGCTCTGTTCCAGGGCCCTTACCGGCAAGAAGAAAAAGAAGCCCACATGTCCGTCAGCCGGGCCATCCTAGCGCTCGCGGCGGCGACAGTGGGAATTGCCTGGATGAGTGAGATCATGGTGGGTGCGATCGAACCCACAGCGCACGAATTTGGCCTCAGCGCCGTGTTCGTCGGCGTGTTCGTTGTCGCGATCCTGGGAAACGCCGCCGAACACGCAACAGCCATTACTGCAGCGTTGAAAGACCGTATGGACCTTGCGCTCTCAATTGCCATGGGCTCCAGCATACAAGTGGCGCTCTTCGTAGCTCCGGTTCTTCTGCTTACGAGCATCTTTCTAGGCCCGAGCCAGATGGATCTTGCCTTTACGGGCGGACTCGTCCTGATGGTCCTTCTGTCCACGCTCATCACGAGTCAGGTTGCTGGCGACGGCCGGTCCGACTGGCTTAAAGGCCTGCAGTTGCTCGCCGTATATATTGTCTTTGGCCTGACCTTCTTTTTCCTGCCAACCAAGTAACAAGCGGACGTTCCGCTGGCGCTGTTGGAAAAAACCGCTCAGGCGTGCGGATCCCAAAAGCGGTCTGTCTTCTTGAATCTTCTCCAGCACCTGCGCAGTTTCCCATCGGCCAGAGAGGCGCCTCGCGCGAACCAGCCAAGTATGTAGCCCGATGCTCTTTGACCTTCCTCGCCGAGCGAGGGAGACAGTTTATCCAGGAACTGTCTGGCGGCCACGACATCATTGTGCGCGCCGAGAAGGTCCTGCATTTCGGCGATCCTTTTGACGAAGGTGCGATACTGGCGCTTTTGGCTGAAGTCTCCGGCCAGGAAATCGACCCCGTATCTCAGGTTCTTGAAGGCGATGCGCAACTTGTGGCGCGCCTCGTCGGACTGATCGGGCAGGCTCTTTCCCCGTTTCAGAACCCGATTCGCCAGCCTGTCCAAAGTTTCTCGCGCGAAATCGGTTGCCGGTACTGCGAGAAGCTGCGCGTCGGCACCCGACAAGGCGTTGCACCATGCGCGGCTGGCCAGAAGTCGTTGAACCTTAAGGACGAAGAGGGTCGTTTCGCTGTCGTCGATCACCGCCCTAGCGTCCTCATACGCAACAGCCCGGCGGCGTTCAATTTCGGTCAGTAATGCTTCGCCCCCCGGCGGGCAGTCTGGGCTGGACAGCGGCCCCTCGGCAAGTTGGCGGATGACATCACAGTCGCGCGCCGGCCCCAGGGCCGTCGAAATGCGTTTGGCTTCAGTGCGCAGGATCTCAAAGTCAGGAAAGGGTATACCCTGCCTTAGGATCGCAAGACCACTCCTCATACGGCGAAGCGCAACTCGCAGCTGGTGAACGGATTCGGGATCGTTGGACTCCCGCAGCGGCGCCCAGTTCGCCACAAAATGCGCGAGCGTGTGGGACAAAATGACGTCCACCGCACCGTCGAGCATGGCTTTCGGCTCAAACTTGACGGGCTCGGCCTTCACGGGAGTGGGCTTCCTGTGCAGAGCGATGCGGCGGCCCTTTTCGGATTTACTGACAAAATCGAGCCGCAGGGGAATATCCTGGGCGAGCTTCATCGCCAGATCGCAGAGATCCGCTTCCACGCCCGATTTCAGCTCGAGCTCGATCTCCGTCACCGGCACGCGCTGTCCGCCGCCGACAATATGGCCCTCATCGAATGCGACTTCGATTCTGGACGAGCCGCAGGTGACCTCGGCGATCCGCCTCTTGATCAGAGTCTCGAATTCTTGTTTGAGGGGCTTTCCGCCCAGCAGGGCGGCCAAACTATCCGCCGTTTGCGCATCAAATAGCGAGAGATCGGGCTGAAGATCTACCGAAGGGACTTCGAGTTCCCCCCGCCGGAAGGGTTCACGGGCCACCGAGGGCTTCCATTTGAGGGTGAGAACAGGCCTGGAGTTGCCCTTATTCTGCTTCTCCCGGATGCGGAGGGAATAGCCGCTGTTCCACAGATCGTTGGAAGCCGTGTCAAAGTAGATTGACCGCAAGTTCTCGATGCGTGATGGCGAAGCCGATTCAAAGATCCGCGACTCCAGAGCGGACTCCAGCCCGACAACGTCAGTCCGAAATTTTATTTCAATTTCCTGCGCACCACCGCCTGCCGCCGGATCAGCCGTACACGGCGGAGTTGCATCTGAGAAGCTCACCAGTTCAACCATTCCGGTTCTCTTGCGGTGAATGAAAACAATACCTACTCATCCCATTGAGCCTGCGGACGCATTGATCTGTATCAAGATCCAGGGTCAGTAAGATCTGAATATGCGGGCGTTCTACGGAGCTGTTTTCCCCGGTTTGAATACCGGTGCGATTCCTGGCGACGCGCGTCACCGGCCACAAACTGCCACAAACAAGCACAATTGCGACAACCTGCGGCGACCAAATGAAGACATCCTGGGTCCGCATGAAGTTTCGAGGGAGGAGTTCATGTCGGAACATAAGCTTCTGTTCTCGCTGATTGTCCTTGCAAGTATTGCAAGCTTGGGGTGGGTGCTGATCGTCTACATATTGTCCTTTCACGGGGCGCGCTGGCTGGTTGACAGTATCGCCTGCGCCGATGTGCCGCGCCGCCGTGACCTACGGCTTGCCCTGTCCCCGGGGTTGCGCCAATATCGCTTCCGCATGTGCTGATTGTTCAGTAAGCCGCGTGTGCCCGAGTCAGATCACGGCCGAAGTGGAGAACAAGAACGCAAGAACGTCGCGCATCGGTAGACGCTCCGCCCAGGCCGTTGCCGCGCACCATGACCAGCCTACCGGCTTCTAATATCGGAAATGAAGCCAGCCAGAGCTACCGCCCCCCAGTTCAGCATGCGAATAAATGACGGCGCCTCAACTCTTCCGCAGATATGGATGCAAGAGAAATGACTGGAAACGCATCAAGTATTTGTGGCGCCTGCAAGCGGGGACGGATTTGTTGAGATTACGTTCGCTTGCCTTACTCAAGTTCGCGGGGTCGGTTCCGGCCGGGCTCAGCGGCACCCATGCTGTAACGGTCGTGCCATGACCAGGACTGCTTGCGATGTCGAGCCTCCCGGTATGTGAAGCAAGCCTCTGTCGCATGCTGGCGAGGCCGAGAGTCATCCCTTCTCGACGATGCCGGGGGTCGAAGCCGACACCATTGTCCGAGATTGTGATCTGCAATCCATCGTCGAGCCGGCTCAGATGAACTTCCGTTCGACTTGCCTTTGAGTGGCGCGCAACATTCCGCAAGCTTTCCTGAACGATGCGGTAGAGGCACAAAGCGATGTCATGTGGCAGGTCGTCAGGTATATCAAGCGTCTTCACCTCCAGTTGAGTCGATGATTGCGAAAAGTTCTCGCATTCGGACTTCACTGCTTCGGCCAGGCCCAAGTCCGTGAGAATTGAAGGGTGAAGTCTGTAAGAAAGAGCGTGCACATCTTCGCCAAGACGAACTAAGCCGTCATGTATTGATTTCATGCCGTTATGAACGCCAGGGTTCACCGGGCCGCGGGCATGGCGAGCCGCGTCAATAGCCAAGCGCGCCAGGCGCTGCGTAACATCGTCGTGCAACTCACATGCGAGGCGGGCACGCTCGGCCTCTTGCGCATGGATAAGTTGTCTACTCAGATCGCTGGCGTCGGCTTCAGAGCGCCGTCGTTTGCCTCGCTCGTGCAGCAGCCAGGAGACTAAGCCCGCTTGTAGAATGGTCACGGTAAAGATTGCGATAGTCTGCAAGTTGCATCTCTCCCGACGAAAGCCGATTGCACTGGGCGGTCAGGTAACTCTCATTTTGCAATTGTATTTCATTCCGCCCATCCGCAGCGCGCATTGACACAGGTCAAAACGCCACCCTGGTAGCCGGCTGCTCTCGCTGTCCAGCCTTTTGGAGGGCGTGCAACGGGGCACAGATACCCGCGAGGCAGACACCCTCCCAACCTGCGTGGGTATGTAATCGCTGGAATTGATCTGCATCAAAAAACCTCAGCTCGCCAACTGCTAGCGTCCCGCCGGCGGTAATGACAGCGACATATGGGAAACGAAGCATTGATTTGGGTCGGAACATTTTGTCTTGTCGGGGTTTCACCGGCCATTGGCCGCATGGCGCGAATGATGTGCCGCCCTTGTCCTGCTTTCACGACGGAATGTGGAGCATCGCACTTGGCCGGCTCCTTTGCCGTTCAGCGCCAGCTATGAGCCGGTTCGTTCGGATCCCTGTCCAGAGAAGACCATTCACCGGCGAATGGTGGAAAGCTTACGCTGTCGGCTTTGGTATATTGTTGTTGATGCTTGCACCTGCGTGGTCACAGCAGGCTCAATTGGACATGCCACCTGAGAAGGCCAGGCAATTCCTTGACCTGCTGTCCGATCCGGACGTGAAGACATGGCTGGAAAGGAAAATTCCGGCAGCACCCAATGAGCGCGAGGTGTCGATCGCGGACTCGATTTCCGGGTGGGAAGCGGCCATCCGCGATCACGTCATTGCTCTCGTGTCTGCCGTACCACGCATCCCGCACGAACTGGCGAACGCGGCGGACATAGTGACCCGCGACGTAAATTCAGGCAGACCGGGGCTGGTGCTTGGAATACTCGCTCTCCTGATCGCCTTGGGCTTTGGAGCTGAGTATTTGATACGATGGGCGCTGAGCCGGGCGCAGAAAGGAACCACTGAACCGAATGCGGGGCAGGCGGTCCTTTCGGAGGTCGCCGCTCTGCTGACCTTCGCCCTCGCGAGCGCAGGTACGTTCATGGCGTTCGAATGGCCGCCATTGCTCCGACGGATCGTTCTTACACTGCTTCTGGCGGTCATTGGGTTTCGGGTTGTTCGCGCAGCTGCCGACCAGCTGGTTTTCGCTCGTGCCGGTGCTTTGACGGACAAATCCCCACCGCTTCTGGAAAGTCATGCCGCCGATTTCTGGTCCTTCCGCGTCAGCCTGATCTCCGGCGTCTTTCTCGTCGGCTGGGCCATTGTCAGTCTGACGCAGGCCTTGGGCTTCAGCCCCGAAGTCGGGAAGCTTGTCGCTCTGGCGTTCGGGTTGGGCCTTCTGGGGATCGCCATTGACATCGCCTGGCGCCGTCAGCCCTCCTTGGCCAAACGGATTCTGCTGACTCTCTACCTCGCCATGCTTTGGGTGACCTGGGTTGGCGGCTTGCTCGTTTTGTTGTGGCTGGGAATCTTTTCGCTCGTCCTGCCGACTGCCGTGCGTGGAGTCGGCCGCCTCGCGGCGATCTGGGCCGCCAGCGCGAAGCGCAAGGGCCCGTTGGGTGTTATTCTCGAGGTAGTGATCGTTAGAGGCGCCTGAGCGGCGGTCATAGCCGCGGCGGTTGTGTGGCTTGCCCACATCTGGCGCATCCGGACCGCATCTTTGGCGGGTCTGACGGGCAGCGAAACTGGGGCGACCATCATAGCCGGTGCGCTGAATGCCATTATCATTCTCCTCGTGGCTGATCTGGTTTGGCAGATGGCGAAATCGTTGATCACCTATAAGATGGAACTTCCGCCGAAAGAGGGCGCCAGTTCAGACGAACTGGCCCGTAGCAGCAGGCTCCTCACTCTTCTGCCGATCTTCCGTAATGCGCTTGCCGTGCTCATTATCGTCGTCACGGTGCTCACGATCTTGTCTGGGCTCGGGGTACAGATCGCGCCGTTGATCGCCGGTGCGGGCATCTTCGGCGTCGCCGTCGGCTTCGGCTCGCAGACATTGGTCAAGGACGTGTTGAGCGGCGTGTTCTATATGCTGGACGATGCCTTCCGGGTCGGCGAGTACATCCAGAGCGGCTCATACAAGGGCACGGTGGAATCCTTCAGCGTCCGCTCCGTGCGGCTCAGACACCATCGCGGAGCTGTCTTTACCGTCCCGTTCGGACAGCTTGGGGCTATCCAGAACATGAGCCGGGACTGGGTGATCGAGAAAATGACGATCAACGTCACTTACGATTCGGATGTCGAGCTGGCGCGAAAGCTCGTCAAGAAGATCGGCCAGGAGCTGGCGGCCGATCCGGAATTCGCGGCAGATACCCTGCAACCGCTGAAGATGCAGGGCATCGATAGTTTTGGCGACTTCGCTATCGTGCTCAAAATGAAGCTCATGACAAAGCCTAACGCGCAATTCGTCGTCAAACGCAAGGCTTATATGATGATCAAGAAAGCCTTCGCTGAGAATGGCATAAAAATTGCCATGCCGACGGTGCACGTCGACGGCGGTGATAGAGATGCGGTCGCCGCAGCGGGTCAGATCGTCAAAATGAATCAGGACACGGCGCGAGCCGCTCAAGGGGCGGATGCAGCGTGATCCGCTTCGCAGTGTGCAGGATCTACAATCGCCTTATCGGGAGTTGATCCTAGCAGTTCAGGAACGGTGGACGAGCACGGGAATGTTGCTGTGTGTCAGGACCTTCACCGTCTCGCTTCCCAGGACAATCGCCGACATCCCTCGCCGCCCATGTGAAGCCATGACGATGAGATCACAGCTCCTGCCTTCGGCCGTTTCGATGATCGCCGCATAGGGATGTCGGTGCTCGATTTGGACAGTCTCGCAGACAACACCCTTCGCTGTTGCAACACCCTTGGCCGCCTCAAGGTATCGCCTTGAGTGTCCGTGGAGAATTTCATGAACAAAGTCAGCAGCGCCGGGAATATCCACAACGGGTGTGGGGTCGGATTCCATGGAATGAAATGGGACCGTAACCGTAAGAACGGTCACATTGGCGCCGAGGGCCGCGGCGAGGGCCATGCCATGCTCGATAGCTTTTTGAGAAAGCTCAGAACCATCGGTTGGGATGAGAATATGTTTGTACACGTGATGCTCCAATTAGCTCTGACGCACTATAGAACGGTCCCACTTCCGCTTACTAAAGCCCTTGCGGAGCAGATTTGATCTGGGTCAGAATCACGCGGCCATTTCCGACGAAGGCGAAGGTTCTGGACATTGAAAGTTGCAATGCGCATGGCTCTGACGGTCCCCCAGTTGCAGGAGGATCGCGCCAGGCCCAATCGGGGACGCGACCAATTCCGGTTTGCCGGACCCTCGACCTGCGCGGCGCCCGCAAGTATCATGGCCTATCGCCGCGATCCCTTAGCCCCAGAGCTCGGAGAGAAACAAATGCCTCGCTCGTTTGAACTTTCAGAAATATTCTACCTGAGATCGAGAGTGGCTGTCGCCCTCATATTTTCGTGCGCGCTTGGCTCAAATCATGTTCTGGCCAATGAAGACATGCCGACGGTTGAGCAGGATTTCCAATTTCACTGTGCGGCTTGTCACGGTGCCAATGGCAAGGGCGACGGACCGGTGGCGCGAGTCTTGAAGATTGAGCCGCCTGATTTGACGCGGATCGCCGAGCGGAATGGCGGCGTTTTTCCGGAAGCTGTGATCTTCGGGACGATCTCCGGGCTCGATATGCCGGCCTCTCATGGCACTCGGGAAATGCCGGTCTGGGGCGACCTGTTCATTGGTGAGACCCTGGATCAGTCGGTATCGATCGAGGATGCCCAGGAAGCCACCGCTGAGGTCACCGACCGGATCAGACGGCTGGTCAAGTATATTGAGACGATCCAGGTCAAGAAATAAGTCCCGCAGACGGTCTCGATAGCGACGTGCCGATTGGATAAATCATCTAGCCCAGGGGCTGCCAGATCTTCCTGTCAGCCAGCTCATTCTCGGCCACGACGAACTTTTCTTCTTCAGCGCCTTCCATATGAAGCATCCAGCGCATCGGGGTCTCAATCTCTCCATAAGGAGCGACTACGACAAATGAATGGCCTGCGTGCATCCCAGAAAGCTTCTTGTAGCGTGTATTGATCACCTCTGATGCCCTCACTCCGTCGGTCATGCATATACTCAAAAGGCTCTTCGCTTTAAGATTCGGCCATCCCACGCGCTCATTGCCGCGACTTCATTCCGGCCTAATGGTTCGCGCTAGTGCGATACGAGAACCGGTACGGAAAATTGATGTAACAAGTCGCGGGTCGCGCCGCCGAGGAGAGTCTCGCGAAAGCGAGAGTGGCTGTAGGCTCCGGCAACGATCATGTCGGCGTCTTCCATTGCCCGAGAAGCAAACAATGCCTCGATGACCGACAAATCCCCTGTGTCGGGCCATTGATCAACCTCGACTGTTATCCCATGAGCGAGAAGATGGTCGCTCAGCAGCTTGATATCGGCATCCGTCTCGTCGGAACGTGGATCGAACGCAAACACCGACACCTTTTGCGCCTGGGCGAGGATCGGCATCGCATCGTGCACGGCACGCGTTGCCTGGCCGCTTGGAGACCAGGCGATGACGACATTCTGAATTCTTCGCGTCGATCTCGATCGATGCGGCAGCACGATCATCGGAACGCCTGCCGATATCAGGACATCTTCAGGAACCGACGGAAGGATCTTGCCCGAAGACTCCCTGTTGGGTTGTGTCGCAACGAGTAAATCCGCATAATGTGCAAAGAAGTCCTTCCAGCCTGGCGATTTGCGATCGGCAATCCTGAACCGACTGACTACGCCCGATGCCCGCGCCTTCGAGTCAAGCAATTCTCCCACCATGCTGGCCCGGTCGGACCACTCGCCTTCGAAAGCTTTCTCGGAGCTCACATCGACGCCCGTCAGCCTTGCGCCGAGTGTCTTCGCGAGCGAGACTGCAAAATCAAGACGGGCTTCATTGTCGGGCGAGCCATCGAGAAAGACGAGAATGTCTTTGTAGCTCATAAATGACTCCGTTCAGAAATAAGCACCTGTTTTGAAAAGTTGCCCCGACCAAGGCGAAGCGTCTTTGACATGGATCAAATCGCACGAGCAGCAAGCGCCATGCTCTTGCGCTGGCCATCACGTGCCGTCTCTGGAACCCGCTGGAGCGAAAGTCTGCCGGCCTTCACTGTCAGTGCCCAGGCTGTTTTTCACGAGGCAAGCAAAGCAAATGCAACAATTGCCCCGTAACCTGAAAGTCGGCGTAGCGTGCAATGTCATCGACCGAGATTAACCCCGCGATCCGGCCCTCTTTGTCGAGCACGGGCAAGCGACGGACGCCGTTGGCCTCCATTATTTCGGCCGCTTCGTCGAGTGTTTGATCCTCCGTGCAGGACACGACGTTATCGCTCATCACGGCACGCACCTTCTCCGTTTCAGGATTGCGGCCCTCGGCAACGATGCGGCAGGCGATATCGCGATCCGTTATGAGGCCCACCGCTCGGCCTGCGTGTGTTACGGGAAGGCAACCAATATCCAGCCTTTGCATCAACTGTGCCGCTTCGCGCACCGTTCGACCGATATCGAGCCATGCCGCGTAAGCCACCATTGCATCTTTCACCAGCATGAAGAGAACTCCTTAGATGCATTTTACTCAGTAACGATCGCCTTAACATCTGCTGTGGTCATCTGCGAGGACAACGGCGCGCTCCGCGACTTGGTTCACCTAGCTTGATAGTTCCCTGCCTGTGTCTCATAGTCTGTGCTTGGCGCGGCTTATGACGCTCCGGTGAATGATCAAACCAAGTTGGTGACTGGCTCAAGCACGACATTCTCACAATGCGCAGCTTTGGTTTTGATACAGATCAACGCGGCGACCCGGGTTAGAATGAGCACCGCTGGATTCGATGCGTTCCCGCCTCCTGAAATGGCGCTCACGTGCGAGAAGGCGGGATGGCCAGGGCCAATCGGGACATGATCGGGCTTGTCGTCCTTGGACTTCGCGCCGGCGGTTTCATCGCGTTCGGTGCCTTGTTTTATGACGCTGGTGGTGACGGAAAGCGGCGACCCTCCCATGGGGAGTTGTCCGGCTCCTTGGCGGACAGGTGCTTTTGCTTGGATGCAACTTAAAATTTAGAAGGGTTAGTTCTGCGGTTCCAAAGTGGATCCGTTGATCTGGATCAAGAACATGTTCCGTTCTTTGCGGGATAAGACAGCGCGTTGTCGTGCGCAAGAACGTTCTGTCGACGGTGCGTGAGGCCATGTAAGCCGTCCCGGCTTGCATGGCCTCTTTAAGTTTGGGTGGCAGTGCAGGGGGCCTTGCACAGAATTTGCCTCGGCCTCATCGGCTCGTTTGAGTTGGGCGGAACTTGGGAAGGAAAGGCAAAGCATGGTTCGCAGCATCGATCATGTGATCTGGCTCGAGGAGCTCGGGCGGAACGATGTTGCCCGCGACTGGCGCGCAGAAGTTTCTTCAGCTGGGGAGGTACCTTGACCTTGATCAATGAAGAAAAGCCTCGTTGATTATATTTTTGATTGTGTTTCCAAACTGGAGGCAAAGATCATGAACGATAAGGAACTGAGGCAGGATATCATCAAACAGCTCGATTTTGAGCCCAGCATCGATTCGGCCGATATCGGGGTAGCCGTGGAAAGCGGCGTCGTGACGCTGACCGGGCACGTGCCCACTTATGCACAAAGGATGATGGCCGAGGAAGTGGTGCAGCGCATCAAGGGAGTCAAGGGCATTGCCCAGGACATCGAAGTCCGACCCTTTTTGACTCTTGGGACATCCGATGACGAAATCGCCAAGCGCGTCCTCAACACGTTCAAATGGAATTCAACCGTTCCCGAGGATGCGATCCAGGTCAAGGTCCAGAACGGCTGGGTTACGCTGACGGGGATGGTCGAGTGGCAGTACCAGAAGCAGAACGCAGCCGACGCCATCCAAGGTCTTTCCGGCATCCTGGGTGTCCTCAACAACATCAGCGTCACGCCGCGCGCATCCGTGCCTGATGTGAGAAAGCGGATCGAGGAGGCTCTCAGGCGTCAGGCGGAAGTCCACGCCAAAGACGTCATAATTCAGGTTGCTGATGGCAAAGTGACGTTGGACGGACGGGTCAGTGCATGGACGGAGAAAGCCGCAATTGGACGTGCGGCGTGGTCGGCACCTGGCGTCAAGGCAGTCGAAGACAATCTCATAGTACTCTGAGAGATCGCTGTCTCCCCGTAACCCAGGCGGGTCGCCGCAGCCGCGATGATTGTGAGATGATTGTGCAGGGCCGCAGCCAGAACCAATTCACTCTGCAGTTGGGTGGTCTCTCAGGGGGAAGGCGAAGGGCCGCCGCCAAAGAATGTCTGTATCTCTTCGACCGCAATCTTTCCGTTCTTATCGGCGTCGACCGCTTTGAAGATCTTGACATGGGCTGCCTGGACTTCCTCAAGTGATAAAGCGCCGTCGCCATCTGTGTCCATCAAGATCGTCATGAGACGCAGATCCTGTCTCTGCCCCATCATGCCCATGGCGCCCATCCCTCGGCCCATCATGCCGTGGCCCATCATACCTTGGCCCATCATGCCGTGGCCCGTCATGCCTTGGCCCATCATGCTTTGGCCCATCGGGCATTCATGTGCTCTAGCGATACTGCTTGTCAGAAGGATGCCAGAGGCGATCAGCATCAAATATAGCGCTTTCATGTTTGTGACCTCCTTTGGTTTGATGCCATTCTTGACAACCATAAGGAGTAGCGCGCGTTGTGCTTTGACTTGGGTCAAACCCGCCGCCCGCCGCGCTGCGCGTCTAAGGCTCCACGCGCATGTTGCTCTGAGAATTCGGCCGGATAGTACCGACATGTCAATTCAAGATCAGATTCATTAGTCCGCGGATATCTTCTCGAGGCATCAGCACGCGGCAAGGTAATACCGCTTGTCATTCACCTGTGACCGCGAGCTCAATGCCGCGCATCTGTCCCTCTAACGTCGGCCGGGCGCACCGCGTCTTGATCAGGGTCAATGCCCGCATCTTCCCCAAGTGCTGGAATAACACTGCTTGAGACAAACAGATTGGCCGCTCGTGCGGCGAGATGTAGCCTTTTATCGCGGTACTGCATTCATGGTCACTGAGTTCACTCCCTATTCCGCGCTGATCGGCGGGCTGCTTATCGGGCTCGCGGCTGCCGCCTTGATGATGCTGACCGGGCGCATTGCCGGGGTCAGCGGTATTGCCGCGAGATTGCTCCCGCCCGCGGACCGCACGGGCTTCTCCAGTCGACTGGCTTTCATTGTCGGGCTGATTGCGGCCCCGATCGCTTGGTTCGCCGCGACGGGCTCGCCGGCCACGCAAACGGTCCCTGGAAACCTGCTTGTGATGATGGTGGCCGGCCTGTTGGTTGGCTTCGGCTCGGTCTATGGCGGCGGCTGCACCAGCGGCCACGGCGTTTGCGGCCTGGCGCGGCTGTCGCCGCGATCCGTGGTGGCAGTGGTGGTGTTCATGGGCTCCGCTGCAGTTACCGTTTACCTCTTGCGCCATGTGATCGGGGCGTGAGAGCCATGCGCGTCGCCATCCATTTCGCCATCGGATTGCTGTTCGGCCTGGGACTCGTCGTTTCCGGCATGGTCGATCCGGCAAAGATCCAGAACTTCCTCGACTTCTTTGGCACTTGGGACCCAAGCCTTGTCTTCGTCATGGCCGGCGCGGTCGCGGCGGCATTTACAGGCTACAGACTTGCATGGCGCAATGAGAGACCCGTGCTCGATCACAGGTTTCATCTCCCTGAGACCACCGCCATTGATCGTCGTCTCGTAATTGGCGCAGTCGTCTTCGGTATCGGCTGGGGATTGGGCGGTTACTGTCCGGGCCCCGCTTTCACCAGCCTTAGTCTTCTTGCTCCGGGCACAATCATTTTTGTTCCGGCCATGCTCGTCGGCATGTGGTTGGCGCGCAATGCCGCGACCGCCACTACTGAACGGACTATATCTCCACGGCAATTCGAAGGATGAGGCGATGAAGAACGCTGTTCGCCAATGTCTTGGTGCCTGCACTACCTTTGCTGAATGATTTGATCAAAATTGGCTCAGTTACAATGGCCCATCTATACGATACTTTGCGCCGCAACGTTCCGACCGAAGGATTCCGTGCACAGGTGACGACCTCAAGGCCATCGGCATTTCGTCACTCGGCGATCACAAGAAGCTTGCTCGACGCAACAGGTCGACCTTTGCCCCAGTTCAAGGACTTACCAAATGGCCGGCTATTCCAGGACGATGAAATGGATGCCGGGCGGCGATAGACAACGACCCGCGAAAGTCGCAGTCTCAGCCGGGGCACCATGCTCACAGCTAGAGGCGCCGGGGTCTTATGCAGAGAGCTAGAAAAAGGAGACCACTATGGCCGATGTGTTTGCTTCTGATCCATCAACTTGGAATCCGGCATTGGATGCCGTTGCCGCGGCGCCTAAACATCACAGGGTCTTATTCGAGAATGAGAGCCTTCGTGTGCTCGAGGTAACGCTCGAACCCAACGACGAAGAGCCCGTGCATCACCATCGATGGCCGTCAGTATTTGTCTTCGATCAGGTGCAAGGTCCGATTCACGACTTCGCACCAGATGGCACCCAGCTTCCAGACAATCGAGATGTAGTAAAAGCGGTTGCAGCTTGGGATGGTCGCGGTTGTCTGGTCGTTCATATGGCGCCTCAGCCAGCAGGCCGGGTGCTCAATGCTTCGGGTAAGACTGTCCACGGCGTTCGCATCGAGATGAAGAAGACCACTTAGCCGCTTTCTCCGTGACCGCCGGCATCGGAACAAACGTTTGGAACTGCGGTGTAAATGGCAACACTAGGCAATGCACCGTCCGGCGGCGTGCCTGTTCGCGCCATACGTGGCTTGGGTAGCTTTCGCTTCGGTGCTGAACAGCGCGATTTGGCTGTTGAACTGATTAGAGGGGCAGGATGGGTCGCCGTATCGTCATCGTCAACGACAAGATGCAGCACGGCTATCGTTACGCGCTGACCGCGTCACCGGGTCGCAATTTCGACCCGGAGTTTCGGCCCGATTTGACACCCAAGCAGATGCTCGAACTTGGAGTGTTCTGCGGCAAGTACCTCATCGATTGTCGAGACGAATTTCCTGCGAGCTGGTTTGCGCGGGCAAAGCTGTCGCCTTCGAGCCGGGACTGCTCGCTTAACTATTTTGGCGTGGACGCGAGCCAGTCGTTGGCGGAGTGGCGAAGGAAGGGCTGGATCCATCCCGACGATCCGCGCGGCTGGTTCCAGTGGTACTGCCGATACTACGTGGGCCGGCGCGTGCCCGAGGAGGATGCTCGTCAGATCCGGCGATGGAAGGCGATGAAGCGACATGTGGCGCAGATCAAGCTGTATTGCGAGCCTGGCGATCGCATGTGTCGTCGGCGCCAACGCCAGGCGCTCTTGCATTGGGCTTATGACAGCCGAAACCTATGAGAGCATGGTTACAAGCCCGCTTGCGAACTGAGTTGTTGGCTAACTTGAACGTGCCTGACCCAAGCTGGGGATCGTTGAGGAGGGCAGCAGCGCAGGCCTAGTGAGTTACTTGGAGATGTGGGATTGTTGCGCTTCTTTGGACTCAAAGAAACGGATCGCAGAAATAGAGTTCCCGGCAACGGCGGACCCAGCTTCGCAGGCAATTCTACTACATCAGATTACACCCAGCTTTTGTTATTGGGGCCGAGAGCTTCCTGGTTTCGATCTCACGGAACTCAGCTATTTGCCCGGTAATATATGTTCTGGCTGGCCGGATACGATCCATGAAACAATCTTCAACCGCAATCCGACCAGCGCGGAAGTTGGTGCTCAGTTTCCGCCCTGAGTGCTCGACTGCAGCGACGTCAGCACGGCATCGATCGAGAAGCTGCCGGGCTTCTGGCGCGGCGGGAACTCCTTGAAGGTCGCCAGGAACTTCGCGACATATTCCTGCGCCGGCACCATCACGAAGAGGTGCTCGACCCGCCAGCGTTCATAGTCCATCGACTCATGGTCGGCGGTCTCGAACGGGTCCGACCGCAAGTTGAAGAGCTTCGGCAGGCGTAACGGCACGAACGGCTCTTCCCAGACATCGAACCCGTGCGCGCGCTGCTCCGAGAAGACGACCTTCCACTGATTGTAGCGAAGCCCGACGAGCGAGCCATCGTCATTGAAGTAGAAGAACTCCTTGCGTGGGCTCGGTGCATTGCCGGCAAGGGCCTCGGTGATGTCGTAGCCGTCGAGATGCACTTTGAAAGTCGTAGGCCCGACCTTCATGCCCTTCATCAGCTGCTCCTTCACGTCGGGCACGCCGGCAGCGGCCACGAGTGTCGGCAGCATGTCCTCATGGGCGAAGATGTCGTTGAGCACGGTGCCGGACTTGATGACGCCGGGCCAGCGAATGGCGCATGGCACCCGGTAGCCGCCTTCCCAGTTGGTATTCTTCTCCCCGCGGAACGGCGCCTGTCCGCCATCGGGCCAAGTGAACTTCTCAGCGCCATTGTCGGTCGAGTACATGACGATGGTGTTGTCGGCGAGGCCGAGATCATCGAGCGCCTTGAGCATCTCGCCGACCATGCCATCGTGCTCGACCATGCCGTCGGGATAGATGCCGAGCCCGGTCTTGCCCTCGCTCTCCTTTTTCAGCCGCGTCCAGATGTGCATGCGGGTCGAGTTCCACCAAAGGAAGAACGGCTTGTTGGCCGCTTTGGCGCGTTGCAGAAAATCCTTCGCGGCCGTGGTGACCTCTTCGTCGATCGTTTCCATGCGCTTTTTGTCGAGCGGGCCCGTGCTTTCGATTTTCTGGGTGCCGTCGGCGTTGGCAGAGGCACGGATCACGCCGCGCGTACCATATTTCTTCCGCATCTCCGGGTCCTTGAAATAATCCGGATGCTCCGGTTCGTCCTCGGCATTCAGATGGTAGAGCGAACCGAAGAACTCCTCGAAGCCGTGCGCGGTCGGCAGATGCTCGTCGCGATCACCAAGGTGGTTCTTGCCGAACTGGCCCGTCATGTAGCCTTGTGCCTTGAGCAGCTCGGCGATCGTCACGTCTTCCTTTTGCAGGCCTTCCTTTGCACCCGGCAGTCCTACCTTGAGCATCCCGGTGCGATAGCCGACCTGACCGGTGATGAAGCAGGCGCGGCCGGCGGTGCAGCTTTGCTGGCCATACCAGTCGGTGAACAGCGCGCCTTCCTTGGCGATGCGATCGATGTTCGGCGTCTTGTAGCCCATCATGCCCTGATTATAGGCGCTGATGTTCCACCAGCCGATGTCGTCGCCCCAAATGATCAGGATATTGGGCTTTGCCGCCGTCGTCTGCGCTTCTGCCGGCTGGACCGAGGACGTGAGCACGCCATCGGAAAGTGCGGACACGGCAAGCAATGAAGCGCCCCTAAGCAGTACGTCTCGTCGCTTGAGGGTCGATTCAGGTTCGCGTTCAATTACTGTTGGTTCTGACTGCTCCATCCTGGCCATGGTGTTTTCTCCACCGTCCGCATGGGAGCCCCCGTTAAGCCGGCCGCGTGACCGATCGGCTGTATTGCCAGCATCGGGGCCAGCAAACGCCTCTGCAAGTTGGACCTTGGTCCATGGGGTTCGAGTTCATGCCGTTTGTCCCAGATCAAAGCCCGCCAGCCAACCACAGCCTGTTCACCAGAGGTCGCCGCGCAGGCGCCGAACATCGCCGGGTTTCGAAGGCAGTAACCGACGCGACGAAAGATGCGCAAAATTTAAACGGTGTGGACGTCGTGTATTGGATAATCAATTCATCCCCGGATCGTAAGGCCGCTCCTCGATCCGGGCCTCGGCCAGCCGCCGGTAAAGATTGCGGTTGCGGACCAGCGGCCACCATTCATAGAGGAATATCTCCAACGGCCGCCAGTTCGCGACCCAACCCAGGATCAAGAAGCTCTCCTCGATCAGCCGGCCAAGCGGAGGGTCAAGGGACAGGCGCGTCGCCAGCTGGGCGAGCAGTAGGCACGCGATGAGCGAGACGGCACCGATGGCGAGCGAATAGCGCCCGACACGGAACAGTTCATTCAGATCTCGCTGAATGGAGCGTGACCGCGCCGCGAAAAATCCAACCATGGCCTGTTTGAGGGCGTGAAAGGCATGCTCCTGATGCGGCGTATTCGGATAGTGGATCGCGATCGTGATGGGCCGATGCGCCGCCAGTTCGCGCGCCCAGCCGACTATGTAGTCCTCGGCGTCGCGGCTCAGATCCCTTTCCGGAAAGGGATAGGGATCCAGAGTGTCGAAGAGCTGGGCGATGTCATCGACGCGCACCTCGACTGCCGCGTGCTCAGCAGTCGCCATTGCGGCTTTCTCGACCCGCGAGTTGTGCGGCTGCGGGTTGCGGGTAATCAATGAGAAAACAGCACCGGGCATTTCATACCCCTGAGAACCGATTTGGTCGCGCCACCCAGGATCATCTCGCTGAGACGGGAATGACCGTAAGCGCCCATGACCAGAAGTTCAGCTCCGCTGTCCGCGACGGCGGTCAGCAAGGTTTCGCCTGCCTCGCGGCCGCCGGTCGAGATCGGTTCGACTGTCGCCTCTATGCCGTGGCGCGACAAAGTCTCAGCGAGTTCGGCGCCTGGCAGACCCCCCGGATGCGGATACTCCATCTCGGGATCCACCCAAATCACCTTAACCCTTTTGGCCTGCTTCAGGAGCGGCAGGCTGTCGAATACCGCGCGTGCCGCCTCGCGCCTTCCGCTCCAGCCGATGACAGCGAGGTTGGCGGCAAGATCTGTCCTGCCGCTTCTCGGCAGGACAAGCGTCGGCCTGCCCGTGGACAATAATACTCGCTCGACGAAGTCACGACCGACAACCGACAGTGCGGTGTTCTCCGACGGCTGATGGACAATGGTGATGTCGGATCTGCGGGCACAGCCGATAACCTCTCCCGCTATTGCCGGACTTGTCGAGTTGATCACTTTGATATCGCCGTGAAGGCCCGTATCCTTCAAGATGGTATCGAAAGCGGCGCGGACAGACTTTTCCGCATTCTGGAACAAATCCCGATTGCCTTCGAAAATCACGGGCTCGAGCCCGAAGGTGGCATAGACCTCGATGGCCGGCACGACGTAGACGCCCAGCAAGAAAGCACCGAAACTGCGGGCCATCCCGGCGGCGCTGTCCAGAAGGAGCTGGTTGCGCCCAAGGTCATTCAGGCTCACCAGAATCGTTTTGTATGACATTGCGGTCTCCTCGCGAAAATCCGGGACCGACTATAGGCGAAAGGTCCAGGCAATATTTGACCAGGATCAAGCGCTTAGCCGGCCAATCGGTCCGCAAAGAACGGTTTGATGCCCAGGCTATGCGTGGCGGCATATTGAATTTCCGCAGGCGTGCTGGAAGCATCCAGGCACGTCCATCCAGCTGGTGCTTCGGCAACAGGCTGGCCGCGGAGGACTTTGGGCGTAGCGTCGGAGGCATCATTGGAACGGTTGGACAGGCGGGCGCATCAGCAAACCCGTTGGTGCATCGAGCCAGAGGCCCCTGAAATCAGATCTCGCTGAATGGACCGCGACCGCGCCGCGAAGAATCCAGCCATGGCCTGTTTGAGGGCTTGAAAGGCGCGCCCCTGATGCGCCGTATTCGGATAGTGGATCACGATCGTGATAGGCAGATGCGACGCAAGCTCGCGGGCCCAGCCAACTATGTAGTCCTCGGCGTCGCGGCTCAGATCCCTTTCCGGAAAGGGATAGGGATCGAGCGTGTCGAAGAGCTGGGCGATGTCATCGACCCGCACCTCGACCGTCGCATGCTCCGCAGTCGTCATTGCGACTTTCTCGACTCGCGAGTTGTATGGTTGCGGGCGGGCTATCAATGAGAAAACAGCACCGGGCATTTCATGCCCCTGAGAACCGACTTGGTCGCGCCGCCCAGAATCATCTCGCTTAGACGTGAATGGCCGTATGCACCCATGACGAGAAGCTCGGCGCCGCTGTTAGCCACGACGGTGAGCAGGGCCTCGCCCGCTTCTGTCCCGCCGGTCGAGGCAGGCCTGATTTCGGTATTGACACCATGACGCGACAAGGTGGCGGCAAGCACGTCGGCGGGAACGCTGCCTGGATGTGGATAGTTCTTTTCCGGATCTACCCAGACGATCTCGACTTTTTTGGCTCGCTTCAAGAGCGGTACACTATCGAATGCCGCGCGTGTCGACTCACGAGTGCCGCTCCAGCCCAGGACAACAACGTCGGCGCCAAAACTCGTTCTGCCCTCCCTCGGTAAGACTAGCGTCGGCCGGCCTGTCGACAGAAGAATTCGCTCGACGAAGTTGCGGCCGACAACAGAGAAGCTGCTTTCCCCAGGTGGCTGATTAACGATGGCGATATCGGTCAAGCGAGCCTGGTCTATCACGTGACCAGTAATGTCGGGCCAGGTCGAGTCGATAACTATGATGTCCCCGCGAATGCCAAAGCGCTCCCGCGCTGAGTCGAACGCCGAGCGGACCGATTTCTCCGCCTGGGTAAACAATTGCCGGTTGCCCTCGAAAATTGTGGCCTCTGGTCCGGCGCCATCGTAGATCTCGACGGCGGGAATGACGTAGATGGCTCGCAGATGGGCCTCCAAATCCCTAGCCAGTCCAGCGGTGGCCTCTAGGAGGGGGTGGTTGCGCTGAAGATCATTCAGGCTCACCAAAATCGTCTTGTATGACATTGCGGTCTCCTCGCGAAAATCCGGGATCGACTATAGGCGAGAGGTCCAGGCAATATTTGACCAAGATCAAGCGCTTAGCCGGCCAATCGGTCCGCAAAGAACGGTTTGATGCCCAGGCAATGCGTGGCGGCATATTGAATTTCCGCAGGCGTGTTGGAGGCATCCAAGCACGCCCATCCAGCTGGTGCTTCGGCAACGGGTTGGCGGCGGAGGACCTTGGGCGTAGCGTCGGAGGCATCATTGGAACGATTGAACAGGCGGCGCATCAGCAGACCCGTTGGTGCCTCGAGCCAGATGCCCCTAAAATTCACCTTGGCCCGTTTTGCGATCTCTGCCACGGCATTTGCTTCGAATTCGCTCAGGAAAGTGGCATCGACAATCACACTTTGGCCCGACCGCAAGGCGGCCTCAGCCTGCCTGTCCAACGCCTCATAGACACGGTTCGACACCTGTGGGTCGTATGCAGATGGCGCAAGCCGGAAGGTCTCGGCGACGCCAAACTGGCGCTTGCGTTCGATGTCGCTTCGCAGATGAATTGCTCCTGGCGGGCGCCCGACCAAGGGAGCGAGGCAAGCCGCAAGCGTGCTCTTGCCGGTGCCGGAGCGGCCACCTATGGCGATCAGCGTCGGGTGGTGTGGTTGCAGGAATTCGCGCGCGGTCTCGAAATAAAGCCGGGCGTCAATGGCTGCGTGCCGCGAAGTAACAGATCGAGCCGCATTCAATGCCGCCACCTTGGCCCTGATTGCCGCTCTGAGGCCGAGAAACAACGGGAGGGCGCTCAGACCGGCCAGCTCATCGATCATGTCGCCGGCGTGCCAGAAGTAGCGGTTCAGGATTGTGTTTGCCTCGCTCTTGAGGTTTCTGTGCCACAGATCCATCAGCAGGAAAGCGAGGTCATAGAGAACATCGGTTGTCGCCAGCTTGTCGTCGAATTCGATGGCGTCAAAGAGGGTCACCTTGTCCTTGAGCAGTACGATGTTGCGCAAATGCAAATCGCCATGGCAACTCCTTACATGGCCGGTAGCCTCGCGCATGGCCAGAAGGCCGCGAACCTCGCAAAATGACGCCCGCATCGCCCGGCTGACTTCTTCGCTCGTCGCGCGCGGGAAGATATCCGCCGCCTGGCGCAGCTCATTCAACGTCTCTTGAATGACGACTTCCAATGCCTCCGTCGCATGTCCGTTCCTGACCACCTTGGCGGCGGAATGCGCCGCGGACACGGCCGCGGCGAGATCGCGGATGATCTGCGGGTCGAGCTTTCCTGCATCGGCCAGCCGGTCCAAAGTCCGGCGCTCATCGAAGCGCTGCAGGTGCACCGCCCATTCGACCACTTCGCCCGAGCGGCCAAGGTGCAGGCCTTCCGGACCCCTCCTGATCGCTATCACGCCCCTGTAGAGCTGAGGTGCCAGCTTGTGATTGATGGCGAATTCGCGTTCGCAAAAGTGCTTCCTTCTCTCAAGGGTAGAGTAGTCGAGGAAGGGCAGCTTGATAGAGCGTTTGACCTTGTAGACATTCTCACCGGCGAGAAAGACTACCGAGCAGTGCGTGTCGATCCTGACAGGCGCGTCGGCAAGGCCATGAGCGGCGGCACTGCCGAGATAGTCCAACACCTCTTCCTGCAGTTTATCACCAATAATGGTTCCCATGGCACATGGCACCCGAAGTCAATCGTAACATATGGCGAATACCTTAAGGTGTGACGGGTTCCGGGCTATGATCCAGATCAATTGCGAGGTTCGCCGCTTCCGGGGAAAGGACAAGGCGCACGCTTTGGATCCCGGCTTCATTTGGCGAGCTCTCGAAGCCCAGCTCCCGGCATAGCTGCAGCATCGCCTTGTTCTCGGCCAGGACCTCGCCGGTGATGACCCTATATCCTTCCGATCTGGCGTAGCGGACGGCCAGGTTCATCAAGCTGGTTCCCAAGCCGCGACCCTTGAAGTCTGATCTCACCAGAATCGCAAATTCCGCGGTTTTGTGGTCGGGATCGGCATGCAGCCTCACCACGCCGAGGACCTCATCCGAAGCACGGCCGAGTGCCAGGAATGCGATCGTCCGGCCATAGTCGAGCTGGGTCAGCCTGGCAATGAAATGATGACTGAAATGGCGCAAGGGCGCGAAAAATCGCAGGCGGATATCCTCTTGATCGATCTTCTCGAGGAAGGAAAGCAGCGCCGGCTCGTCTTCGGCTTTGACCGGTCTTATGAACAGCTTCTCGCCGCCGCGGAGGTTCTCGTGGCTTTCCCATTGCCTCGGATAGGGTCTGATCGCTAAGCGCGTATTGGGTGCAGCGCGGAATTCCTCCGGAAGAAACCGGGCTATCGCAATGCGCGCATCGAGAACCACGGCGCCATCCGCGTCGGCGAGCATCGGGTTGAGGTCGACTTCGCGGATCTCGGGAAAGTCCGCCGATAGTTGAGAAAGCCTGGTCAATATGTCGGCAACGGCGTCGATCCTGGCAGCGCGCACATTGCGGTATTGGCCGAGAAGGCGGAAAACTCTCGTTCTGGCCATGAGCTCGCGCGCCATCGCCAGGTCCAATGGCGGCAATGCGAGAGCCTTGTCGTTGGCGACCTCGACGGATATGCCGCCGGCGCCGAACACGATGACCGGCCCGAAGGTCCGATCATCGGCGATGCCGGCGATGAGTTCTCTCGCCTGCAGCCGCGTGACCATGGGATGGAGCGTGACGCCGGCGATATCGGCATCGGGCCGCGCCTTGCGGGCGGTCGCCAGGATTTCAGCAGCAGCAGCCCGAACCTCGCTTGGTGTCTTGAGATTGAGATGAACACCGCCAATGTCCGACTTGTGAATGATGTCGCGGGACAGGATCTTGAGCGCGACTGCCGCATGCTTCCCAAGGAGAGGCGATGCGTGGCGCATCGCTTCCTCCGGATCGGCTGCGAAAATCGCCTCCACGACCGGAATGCCATAGGCTGTGAGCAGGGCGGTTACCTCCAAAGGATCAAGCCATGAGCGCTCTTGAGAGAGCGCCTTGGTAATGATCGCCTGTCCGGATTCGATGTCAGGTCTCGGATTATCCGAGACGGGAGGTGGCGTCGCCGTCAGACCTTCTTGCGCCTCGCGATAGCGAACGAAGTGCATGAAGCCCTGCACGGCTTTCGCTTCGGTCGGGAAATGCGGGATCCTGGCCGCCTCGAAATGCTCGGCCGAATCCGCATCGTCGGCGGTCCAGCTGGCGAAAACCGGCTTGCCGGAAGCTTGCGTTCCATGCGCCGCCACGACCTTGGCGACTTGCGCTGCTGAGGCTTTCGAAGAAGCAAGCGCCGTCGGCACGTTCAGCACCAGGATGGCATCATTGGCGTCATCCTCGAGCAGCGCCTGCAGCGCCGCCCCATAACGATCGGCATCCGCGTCACCGATGATGTCCACCGGATTGGCCCGGGACCAGTTTGCGGGCAGGCGATGGTCGAGCGCCGCCATGGTCTTCGAGGATATATCGGCGAGAGTGCCGCCGAAATCGACCAGACGGTCGGTCGCCAGGACGCCAAGGCCGCCGCCATTGGTCAGAATGGCCAATCTGCGGCCGGGAAAGGGTCGCAACCTCCCCAGGCCCTCGGCTGCGGCAAAGAACTCGTCGAGATCGGCTACGCGTAGCAGCCCGGCACGGCGGAAAGCGGCATCATAAACGGCATCACTGCCGGCCAGCGCGCCCGTATGCGTGGCGGCGGCGAGCGAAGCCTGGTGATGGCGGCCGGCCTTCATGACGATCACCGGTTTGATGCGTGCCGCCGCCCGCGCGGCGGAAATAAATTTCGAAGAATTGGTAATCGCTTCGACATAGAGCAGTATGGCTCTCGTCTTGGGGTCCAAGGCGAAATGATCGAGAAGATCGGCGAAATCGACATCGAGAGCGTCGCCGATCGATGCGACGGCCGAGAACCCGACAGCGCGCCTGGCGCCCCACTCGACAAGGGCCGCGGCGATGGCGCCCGACTGGGAGACAAGAGCCAGATCCCCCGGATTGGCTGACCGGGCTGCGAAACTGGCATTGAGCCCGATCGGAGGAACCAGCAGGCCGAGACCATTCGGCCCCAATATTCTGAGGCCTTTCCTGCGCGCGGCTTTCAGCATTTGATCGGCGAGCGAGCCTGCGCCATGGCCCAGGCCGGCCGATATGACGACTGCCGCCGGCACGCCTGCTTCACCGGCTGTCGCCACGATCTGCGGCACGGCGGGTGCCGGCGCGGTCACCACGATCAGGTCGGGAAGAACGCCAAGCGCGGCCAGTGAAGGTGAAGTTGCGATATCGTCTATGAGCGGATGATTGGGATTGACTACGTCAATTCGGCCCTTGAACCCTGCCGATTTGAGATTGGCGAGGACAGCCCTCCCCAGCGATCGCTTCTTTGGGCTGGCGCCAATCACCGCCACCGATTTGGGGTTGAACAACTTGTCGAGTCGATAGATGCTCATGGTCGGCTATCTCAGCACACGAAGCGCGTTCAGGATAACCAGGACATCGATGACTTCCTGGACAATCGCGCCGCGGACCGGCGTGAGATAGCCGAAAGCGGCAACCAGCATGCCGATCCCGGACAGGCCGAGACCAATCGTGACACTCTCGAGCGCGATGTTGCGGCTGCGCCGTGCGATCCTGATCGCCGGCAAAAGCGCATCCAGGCGATCCTGAACAATGACGACGTCGGCGGTTTCCGACGAGGCGGCGGCGCCGGTCGCGCCCATGGCCACCCCGACATTCGCCGCCGCCAGGGCCGGGGCATCGTTGATACCGTCGCCAACCATCATGACGGGCGTCTGCTTGCCCTCGGCATGAACGATCGCCACTTTGGCGTTAGGGTCGAGGTCGCCTCTCACCAGGTCGAACGGCAGGTCGCGCGCGATCTCCTCGGCGACGGCCTGGCGGTCTCCGCTGGCCAGGATGATGCGGCGGATGCCCGCTTCGCGCAGCGAGTCAAGCAGCGCCGGAATGCCTTCGCGTGGCTTGTCCGCAAGGCCAAAGAGAGCCACGACTTTGCCACTGACGGCCAAGGCCGCGAGAACCGTTCCGGCGCTCGCGCTGACCGAAGCGAGAAGTTTGCGGTTCTTTCGTGCATGCTTGGCCACATAGTCGATGCCGCCAATGGCAATGGTCTTGCCTTCGACCTTGCCGCGCAATCCTTCACCCGGAGTTTCCACGACATGCGTGGGAGAAGCGAGGTCCAGATGCCGGTGCTTTGCCTCGCCCACAAGCGCCTTGGCGATCGGATGGGTCGACGCCTGGTCGAGTGACGCGGCAAGGCGCAACGCCTCATCCTCCGACAAAGAGGGGGAGGCCACGTTGACAAGGACAAGCTTGGGTGTGCCGCCGGTCAGCGTGCCGGTCTTGTCGAGCACAATCGTGCGTATCGTCGCCATCATCTCGAGAATGGCTCCCCCTTTTACCAGCACGCCGGCTCTCGCCGCCCGCGAGAGACCGGCGACGATCGCCACGGGAACAGCGAGGATCAGAGGGCAAGGCGTTGCCACCACCAGCACGCTCAAGCCGCGAATGGGATCGCTCGTGAAAGCCCATGCCGCGCCGGCCAGGGCGACCGTGCAGGCCAGGAAGACTATTGCGTAGCGATCCGCCAGGCGGGTCATGGGCGCCTTTGACAGCCTGGCGCGCTCGACCAGGCGCACGATGCCGGAATAGGTGCTTTCGTCAGCGGTGCGCAGTGCGGTCATCATGAAGGTCTGGCCGACATTTCCTGCGCCGCTCAGCACCAGCGCGCCGTCCGCACACTTGACCGGCAAGGCTTCGCCGGTGAGACTGGCATAGTCGAGCACTGCGTCGCTTTGGACATGTCCATCGACGGGCACGACTTCCCCGCTTCGCACCACGACGTGGTCGCCGGGAATAAGCCGCTCCAAGGACACTTCCTCTAGTCCATGGCTGGATTGGCGAATGGCGGTACGGGGCACGCGGGCGAGCAGGGCGGTCATCTCGCGTCCGGCGCGCCTGTCGGCGAAACTCTCCAGGAACTGTCCCCCGGCATACATGATGGCCACGACATTCGCGGCCAGGTTCTCGCCGAAGAGCAAGGCTGCCGACATCGACAGAGCAGCAACGATATCGAGACCGACATCCCCCCGCCTCAGACTCTGCACGATCTGGACGAACAACGACAGGAGCACCGGAAGAGTGGCGACGGACCAGATGACGCCCGATGCGGCATGATTGTCGATTTGTTGCGACCAAAGACCGAGGCAGAGGCCTGCCGTTGCGATTATCAGCAGGACGGCGGTCAAATCATGCGGGCGATTGATATTCGTATTCGCTGCTGATTTGGCGGTTCCCCCGGGAGCGATGGAAGTCTGCGCGGTCATGGCTTCTGGCGCCCCTCAGGCGGCGTGATCAAGACGATAGCCGAGCTGCGCAATTCCTCATTTGGAGCTTCAGCACGCCTGCGCTCACAGCCGAAGCTCATCCGCGGCTGCATCGACATCGTGCACTTCGACGGACCCGCGGCAGTTGCGCAGCAGGATCCTGGTTGCAACACGTTCATCGACCATGCTGTGCACCTCGACGAGGAGCAAAAACTCACCGCGGTTGACGGCGCCGGCCAGACGCTCGGCATGCTCTGGGGGTAGCCACTGCAGCAGCGTTTTTCCGAATGAAGCTGCGTTCTTCGCGATGGCCCTGGGCAGGCTATCACAATCGCGCGCCAGGACCACGATCCTGTTCGAGTCGACCAGAAGTTTGGGCGTTGCCGCGCTCCGGCTCACGAGTCGCGCAAGCTCGGTGGCGTTCTGCCGTTCGCCCGCGAAGCTTGCCTCCTGGCCGATGACGGAAATGAGCTGCGGTTCGAGATCCGTCTGTATCAGGTGTCGGGTGACGGTCAGCGCGTCTTCGAGATTGGCGACGACCGCCAGGGCGAAACGCCGATGCGCTCTGTCTTTCACGGTTGGCTCCTACCAGTCTTCGCCTTCACCTTCGGCCAAGGCCTCCAGGCGCTCGAAATCGACGATGACCAGGCTATGAATCCGCGGCAGGTCTATGATCCGCCTGGTTCGAAGCTTGGTCAGGTTGCGGCTCACGGTCTCGATGGTCAGGCCGAGGAAATCCGCTATGTCCGTACGGCTCAACGGGATTTCGACCGTGCCGCACTCGCCCTGGCGGCGGTGCAGCTCGAGGATGAAGGCTGCGAGCTTTTCGATGGCCGAACGGCGGTTCAGGACGGCGATCTGCTCGCGGGCATTTTCGAGCTCCTGCGACAGCAGGCTTACCAGTTGCGGCGCGAGCGCCGGCTCGTCGCGAAGACGACGATAGGTGCTGTTTTCATCCAGGCTGCGGACCCTCACGGGCGTGATGGCTTCCGCGCTATAGTGGCGCTCGCTTCCGGCCTCGAATCCCAGGACGTCACCGGCGAATCTCAACGAGATGATTTGGCGCCTTCCGTCGTTCAGGATGCGATAGAGCCGGACCAGTCCCGATTCGATCTTGTAGATATTGCGGTCATCGTCCCCCTGGTGAAAGAGATGTTGGCCTCGCTCGAGCTTCCGAGCAGATTGGCCGGACAGCATTTCATCGAATGTTTTCAAGCCTTTGCATAGTCCATCGACGAAGGGCGACGGAGCTGGGTGGCCCGAAGTCGGATGTGCGGCAAGTGCGAGCATGGTTCCCTCCTGAGCGCTTGTGCGTGCATAGGAAGCGCTCCTTGCCTTGCCGGGGTTTGCCGCGATTGTGCCGGTTTGTGGCGATTTGTGTCCTGTGATAATTCTCGCCAAAATGCCAATCCCGCGAGTCCGTCGTGAACGAAGGTCAAGCCCATATCGTTATTGTGGATGACGAAGCGCCCATCCGCACCCTTCTGCGGAATTGCTTTGAGCAGGAAGGTTACCGTGTCAGTGAAGCAGCATCCGGAGCCGAGCTTCTGAAGCTCGTGAATGGCGGCAATGTCGACCTCATAACCCTCGACTTGACCCTCGGAAGCGAAAGCGGTCTGGAGATTGCGCGAAACCTGCGTGCCGGATCGCAAATCCCCATCATCATGGTGACCGGCAAGGGAGATGTGATCGACCGCGTGGTGGGGCTCGAGATCGGTGCCGACGATTACATCGCCAAGCCCTTCCATCTCAGGGAAATGCTCGCCCGGGTCCGGACAGTTCTCCGGCGCACCGGCAGCCAGACAGAGGAAAGAACAGCCGGGCCGGCTACGGAACTGATATACAGGTTCGATGATTGGGAATTCAATCTGACGAGGCGCGAGCTCCGCGAGCCCGGGGGCAAACTGTGCCAATTGACCACAGCCGAGATCGACCTCCTGGCCGTGCTGGTGAAGCGGCCCGGCCACGTATTGTCGCGCGATGCGATCATGGACCAGCTCAAGGGCCATGACTGGGCCGCCAATGACCGGGCCATCGACAGCCAGATCTCGCGGCTGCGCAAGAAGCTGGGGGGAGGCTCCGAAACATCGAGCCTGATCAAGACCATAAGAGGTGTCGGCTACAGCTTCACGGCTAAGGTGACGAAATCTTAGCGCATGATCCGGAAAGTGGATACCGGTTTTCCGAAAAGATCATGCGCAAACAAAAGAATAACGCGCGATGGCGACTCGATGTAAAGCCGTCGCGCTTTAGTGCAGCAAGAATACAGACCGCGCACCGGTCTCGAGCACTGACTGGGTGCAGCCGCCGAAGATCAGCTCCCGAATTCTGGGTCGGCTGAAGCCGCCCATGACGACGAGGTCCGCTTGCCTGGCGAGGGTTGCCGACCAGAGAACGTCAACCGTCGGCCGATGATCAGGGGCATGGACTTCGGTCGTGGCTTCGATGCCATGCCATCCGAGCTGAAGGGCGACATTCTCGGTCGACTCCTTTGTCTGGCTGCCGTTCTCCAGAACGCTGACTATGGCGACCTTGCGGGCTACGCCAAGAACCGGCAGAGCCGCGGTCAGGGCCCGGGCCGCGGCGCTATGGTCCTTCCACCAGACTGCGATCCTGTCGAGCTTGAGCTTGGCCGCACCGGGTGGAACGATCAGGATAGGGCGGCCGGAGTCCATGGCAAGGTCCTCCAACAGCATTTGCGACCAGCTGCGTTTGCTGGCCGACCTTCCAATCACCGTCAGATCATGTGCGCGGGTTGCCCGCACGAAGCCGTCGGCATCGGGAGTGACAGGATTTGCCATCCAACTTGCAGTCACCTGCTCGCTCGACATCGGCTGAGATATCCGAAGAATGTTCCTGGAGGCGCAGAAGTCCGTTGCATGGGCGCGCGCTTTTGCTTCGGCATCCTTGCTTCTTGCCAGCGTATCCCTCAGGGCGACGTCAAGCCCGCTCCCGCGCGCAAACTCGATGTGATGATTGAAATCCGCGACATCGATCGCGGCGAGCGGAATATGAATGAACTCGATATGCGCCTTCAGGGGCGCTGCTACGGCATACGCAGCATCGAGAACGGAGAGATCGGAACTGGTGCCGCTGACGGCGACGAGAATTGACTTCATGACTGCACCATTCAACAGAACGGCGCAAATCTATGACGTTCGGCATCGCCCGACTTTGACGCAAATCAATGAAAGTTCATGCGTCATCACCGAACGCCATGTCGAGCGCCTTGCGCAAGTCCGTGAGGCGATAGGGCTTTCGCAGCAGTTTCAGATTGCCGAGGTTCTCAGCTCGAACAAGGTCTTCCGCATATCCTGATGTCAGCAGGACCCGGACCGACGGATCGATTTCCTTGGCCTTCTTGGCCACGTCGTAGCCTGACAGACCGCCCGGCATCACCAGGTCGCTGAACAGCAGGTCGACCTTGAGTCCCTTTTCGAGCATGTTGATGGCGGTGGCGCCATCGGGCGCTTCGTAGGTCTCGTACCCCAATGTCTTCAGCCGTGTGACCGTCAAGTTTCTGACGGCTTCATCATCCTCGACCGCGAGGACAACCCTGTTGTGGCTAGCCGCGTCTGGCTCAAACCCGGCTTCGCTGGGTGCCGCAGCTCCGTCCGCACGCGGTAGATAGATGTTGATGATCGTACCGTGACCGACTTCACTGTAGATCGTGACGTGACCGCCTGACTGCTTGGCAAAACCATAGACCATGCTGAGCCCGAGGCCTGTCCCGTGGCCTCTCGTCTTGGTGGTGAAGAACGGCTCGAAGGCACGATCCCTGACTTCGTCCGGCATGCCCATGCCGGTATCGGATACGGATATCCGCACATAGTCGCCACGCGGCAATTCGATGTTGCTGCCGGTTCGAATCTCATCCACATGGGCGTTTCCTGTCTCGACAATCAGCTTTCCGCCCTTGGGCATGGCATCACGCGCATTGATGGCCAAATTCACCAGCGAGCTCTCGGCTTGCGTGGGATCTGTCTTCACCAGCCACAGATCCGGCGCCAGGATCGTGGATAGGGATATTTGCTCGCCCAATGTGCGCCGCAGCATGCTCGTGACATTGAGAACCAGATTGTTGATCTCGAGCACCTCCGGCTCAAGGTGGCTTCTTCTGGCGAAAGCGAGAAGCCGGGACGTGAGCTTTGCACCAAGCTCAGCGGCCTCCTGGCTGTCGCGCAGCATCTTGCGGAGCTTGTCATCCTGGATATGCATCTCGATCAGCTCGAGATTGCCGGTGATCACGGTTAAAAGATTGTTGAAGTCGTGGGCGATACCACCGGTAAGCTGGCCCACCGCCTCCAATCGCTGGGCCTGTGCAAGCTTGCGCTCGCTGTCCAGCAGGGCTTCCTCCACGCGCTTGCGCTCGCTGAGATTGGTTATGATGCCTGCAAAGTAGCGCGTTCCATCGGCGAAAAACTCGCTGACCGCCAAATCGAGGGGAAAAGTGGTGCCGTCCTTGCGCTTTCCCACTACTTCGCGGCCAATGCCGATGATCTTTCGCTTTCCCGTGGTGAGATAGTTGGAAAGATATCCGTCATGCTCACTGTGGAAAGGCTCGGGCATCAGTATGTGGACATTCTGTCCGACCAGCTCGCTCGCCGCATAGCCGAAAATCCGCTCAGTTGCCGGATTCACCGAGTCGATGATGCCTTTGGTGTCTATGGTGATGATCGCGGCAACCGCCGAATTCAGAATGGCCTCGAGCTTCGACGCCCCGGTTGGCGTGCCCGGATTTCTCTTTCGCATGTTTCTCAAGCCGCTCCTGCTCGCTCGGACGGCATTGTAGCATCAGACCGGCTCAAGCCGGTAGAGCCTTGCATGGCGAAACTGGCCGCCTGTCTTTAGTGAGAAAGGAACAGCGGAACAGGGCAATGCCGTAGCATGGATTGCGTTACGCCGCCCAGTATGAGCTGCCTGATACGGGCATGGGCGAAGCCGCCCATCACGATCAGGTCGGCGCTCGAGCGATCGGCATGCTGGCGCAACGCTTCGGCAACGTCGCCGTCGCGTGCGCCGATGGTCTTGGCCACGATCTCGATCCTGTGGGCCAGCAGGTGCGCGGCGAGGGCTGAACCCGGAAGTATGTTTGCGAGGTCCTTTTCACCTTCTACTTGCACGACTTCGACAGTCTCTGCGGCGTGCAGGATGGGCAATGCATCGAAAAGTGCACGGGCCGCCTTTCCGCTTCCATCCCAGGCGACGACAACATGCCGGGCGCTGAAGGTTTTGCTTTCCGGCGGCACGACGATGAGCGGCCGGCCGCTGTCGAGCAGGGCGGCTTCGATGAGATCACGGTCGATGTCGAGCGCCTGGGATTCGCTGTCGAGAATGCACAAGTCGTGCAGGCGGGTCTCCTTGGTGAAGCCTTCGACCAGTTTCAGGCGCTTGAGCTGGGGAGATGCCACGGTGGCCTCGACACCGGCCTCCTTTGCCTGGTCCTGGATGCGGCCGACGGCGGTCCGTGCCAACTCCTCAAGATACCGGTTTTCCGCTGCCACTATCCCCGCGGCAGTTCCGCTGACAAAAGCGTGCGGCAGAACGAGCTTCGCCGATGGCGCGTAGACGGTCACCTGCGCGTTGGCGCGCTTTGCCAATGAGAGCCCGTAGCTGATGGCAGCGGTCGGCTCTTCCTTCGCCTCGACGGTCAGGCCGATGAGTATGTTCTCGATATCGCGGATCTGCCGCATGATCTTCTCCCGTTTGCGCGATCCTTTACTCGAGCTCGGACCGGGTATTTTGATTTGGCGCAATTGCGAAGGCTCGAGCATATCATTTTTCCTCATATCTTAAGCACCGCTGCGCCCCGTAATCGGCCCTGGCGCAGGTCGGACAGCGCTTGATTGGCCTCGGCGAGCGGATAGGCAGAAACTGTCGTCTCGATTCCTATCTTTGGAACCAGGCGTAAGAAGCTGTCCCCGTCGTCGCGTGTAAGATTGGCGACGGAAACGACCTGGCGCTCCTCCCAGAGCAAGCTGTAAGGGAAGCTTGGTATGTCGCTCATATGTATCCCGGCACAGACGACGCGACCGCCCTTGCGTACGGCCTTCAGCGCCTGCGGGACAAGCGTCCCGATTGGCGCATAGATGATGGCGGCATCCAGTTGCTCGGGCGGGGGCTGATCGGACGCCCCGGCCCATTCGGCGCCGAGTTGCCGTGCGAAGGCCTGGCTTTCCGTATCCGCCCTTCGGGTGAAGGCAAAGATCCGCCGGCCTTCCCACTTGGCGACCTGGGCCACGATATGGGCGGCGGCGCCAAAGCCGTACAAGCCGAGACGCTTTGCATCGCCCGCTATCCTCAGTGACCGCCAACCGATCAGACCGGCGCAGAGGAGCGGCGCCAGGCACTCATCGGATTTTCCGTCCGCCAAGGCAAAGGCATAATGGGCATCGGCTATCGCGTGAGTGGCATAGCCGCCATCCCGCGTGTAGCCCGTAAAAAGTGGCTGATTGCAGAGGTTTTCGTGTCCGGACAGGCAATAGGCGCATTGACCGCATGTATGGCCAAGCCAGGGAATTCCGACCCGCTGGCCGAGTTCAAAGCCAGCGACGCCTGCGCCGATCTCTTCCACATAGCCGACGATTTCATGGCCGGGAACGAGAGGCAGCGGGACCTTGGGCAATTCGCCGTCGACGACGTGCAAATCGGTCCGGCAGACCCCGCAAGCGCCAATCCTGACACGAATCTCGCCGGACCGTGGAACGGGCAAAGCGCGCTCGCGCATCACCAGTGGCTGGCCATATTCGACCAGCATCATGGCGCGCGATGTCGTCACAGCCTCTCGACCGTGACCACGCGATAGGTGTGCGGACCGTCGTCCTCTATGACGGATATATACTCGCCTACAACAAACCGCTCATCCGTAAAGTGATAACCCTGAGGATCGCCCTCATCGCCCTTGATGTCGTAATGGAATTTCCACTGACCGCCAGGCTGACGGACCAAATGCCCGAGGTCATGTTCTTCGCCCGACCGGTAATGCACGACGCGGCAAAGGTCACGGTGGGATTTCCACAATTTGCCATCGATGCAGCCGGCGTTGTCCAGCGGCATGACCAGATCGTAGCCATGCTCGGGGCTTCCTTGCGGATGGCCGTGCTCGCGCGCCAGGCGCAGCCTGACCTTGGCAAAGCCCTCCGGAAACCGTCTGCTGGCAGGTTGGTGTGTTTTTGACAGGGCCATCACAGATCCCTCATCGATGAGAATGAACTAGCTTGCTGCTTTTGAAGCGAGGAAAACAGGCAGATGTCGATACAGGTCACTGTCAGGAATCTTGGTCAAATCCTTGTCGATCGAGTCGACAAGCTTGGCCGTGAACGCGGCAGGCAATGACTTGCGCAAGGCTTTGAGGAGCTTTGCTGGCGCAGCGATCACCAGATTGTCAAAGTCGCCAACCGTCTCGTCTTCCCGGAGATCCGCTGCTATCGCCTCAATGAATTCCAGCTCGATCTTGTCCCGTGGCTTGATCCTTGGTTCTATGCCGTGACGGGTAGCCGTCATACTTTCCTGAACCCGTGCTGGCCTGTCGCGACCGAGCGCGGAAGCCTTCTCATGCATATGGGCGGATACGAATTTGCGGAATGTAGTGAAATGTCCAGGGCCGGTACGCTCGACATAGCGAACTCGGCCGCCGTCGGCGATCAGGTAAAGTGTTCTTGGCATTCGCATGAGAGGCTCCTTTTCAAGACCATCCCTAGAAGCCTCAAACGGGCGTGGCTTTGATTTGGATCAAGGATGCTGGTCCGCTTGGGTCGCCGGAACTCGTTGTGCCAGCGCAAAGACAGCGCGCACGGCAAGCAGTAATCGGATCCAGACCATGCAAACCCGAGTGACGATACTACCGCGCGATCGGAACAGATAGTCGATGATATGATGCGGGAGCAAAGTTGATTTGTTAATTCAATGCTCTTTCAGGCTCAGGATGTATTGAATGACATCTCTCATTTCCTGGTCCCCCATGGTAATGTTTGGCATCGTTGGATGCGATGTTTGAAACCAGACAGTGAGGGCGATAGCGGTCATTCCGCGGGTATTGGCAACATCCTCAAAGCGCGGAGCTTGCGGCAGGGGCGATACGAGCTCCTTGGGATGCACGGCATGACACCCCGAGCAAACCTCCAAGGCGAAGCGAAGCCCTTTCTCTGGATCGCCGATTTGTTGACTCATGACAGGCGCGGAAAGCGCGACCATCAGAACGAGCATTTTCCCAAGGATCTGCATAGCCACACCCTTTGGAAATGATGTGGAACATATTTGCAATTTGAAGTTTTGCCCGGTTGCTTGGATACAGCATTGACCAGGATCAATGCAGCCGGACCAATCTCAATGGCGCGCCCCTGTTCTTTCAAAGCGGCGAATTCACGTCAGATCGCTGGGAGCGCCAGGAAGAAAGAGTTGGGGTCGGCATCGAGGGGAAAAGACGCCGACCCCTGATTTGCCGTCGTTCGGGGTTGGCGACGGCGGGGGAGAAGTGCCTTGTCTCACTACAACTGATCAGAGAAGACTCTCTTGACATCGATCAAAAAGGACCTCCGAAATTCCTTGGCAGGTGGGGTAGGTGGTTTGATCGGGTCGATCCTGGCCAAGTCCATAGACAGCCATCATGCCCGACAATCGAGGAACAGATCTGCTCGGCCGGGGGCAGCGCTTATCGCTTGGCTCTGCTCTTCATCGGTGTTCACTGACCTTTGCCGCTGGGTGTCAGGCTTTTGCGGGCAAGGCTTTGATTTGGATCAAGGGGCTGATCCGTTGAGTTCACTGGAACTCGTTATGCCAGCGCAAAGACCGCTTTCAGAGTTCATTGACTGTCTTGGCTGTTAGCATCGGCACATTAGACCGGTAGACAAGATGCAGAGGCAGATAGCGGCACAGCTCCTGGTCGCGGATCCTGCTCAGGTCCCGGTCTACGCAAGCAACGATTTTTGTCGGAGCATCGAGGGAGAGAGAAGCGCGAAGCGTATCGAGAATGGTGCAAGGCGCAACCAGGATCAAGCTGTCGAAGCACTGTGTGTTGTTTCCGCGCACATCCGTCAGCATCAAACGTAGAAGATTGCGCATGGCCATTGGCTCATTCTGGTGGTCATGAGCCGATGCGCCTGCGGGAAATTTCAGTCTCCGATATGTCCTGAAGGATCGTCCGCCGACACGCTCTACCCATCGAACACCTCCAGTGCCCGCCAGTACATAGAGTATTCTCTGATTATGCATCCGCACGGCCTTCGTTTGACCCAACGACGCACAATAATCTTGAGCGGGCGTTCAGTTTTGACTTCTGTCAAAGGCGGAGACGAGAAGGTGCTGTCGAAGGTCGGTCAGATCGCCCGCGCATGATGGGCGGTGGGACTGTGGTCGACAATATACTGGTCAAAGCTCGCGCAGATCGTCCGCAAAAACGGCCGTCCCAGCCTGGTCACCGCGAGGACGGAGCCGCATAGCCGCACCAGCCCGTCCCTCTCCATTTCATGGAGCCGGGTCAGGGCCGGGGCAAGAGCAGACGCCGACATATTCCACTGGCGCAGGATGGGCGCGAAATCGACTTCAAGGTCGCACATGAGGGCTTGAATGATATCGGACCAGAAGCGGTCGTCATGGGTTAAAGCGGTACCGCGATAGGTTGCGAACCGACCATCAACGATCGCCTCCCGCCACTTCCGGATGTCCGGGTGGTTCTGCGCAAAGCCTTGTCGAAGGGTGCTGATCGAGGAAGCGCCAAAGCCGATCACGGTCGTTGCGTCATCACTGGTATAGCCTTGAAAATTCCGCCTCAGGAGTCCGTTCTCGGCCGCGATGGCGAGATCGTCGGCAGGCAGCGAGAAATGATCGAGGCCGATGGGGATGTAGCCGGCTTCCTGAAGCTTGTTGGCGGCCACGAGCTGCTGCTGATAGCGCTGCCGCGCATCCGGAAGCTCGTCTTCCCTGATGAGCTTCTGCCGAGGCATCATCCAGGGAACATGGGCATAGCCGAAGAGTGCCACCCTGTCGGGCTCGAGCTTGACGAGCTGGTCGATGGTCTTGGCCAATCCGTGAGTCGTCTGGCGGGGCAGGCCATAGACGATATCGAGATTGACCGAGTCGACGCCTTCAAAGCGCAATGTCGCGATCGACCATTCGAGCATCTCGAAGGGCTGGATGCGGTTGATTGCCGCCTGGACGGCAGGATCGAGATCCTGGACCCCGAGGCTTGCGCGGTTCAGGCCGAGATCTGCCGCGACCGTGATCCATTCGTGAGTGAGCGAGCGCGGGTCCAGCTCGGCCGCGATCACCGCCTGGTCGGCAAATGCAAATCTCTCGCGCAGGCGGGTGAAAAGCCGGGCCAGGTCGGATGTCGAGAGCATATTCGGCGAGCCGCCGCCCAAATGTACTGCGGAAACCACAGGCCGATGCGGGATGGAAGCGGTCACGAGGTCGATCTCCGCCATCAGGGATTTGAGATAATCGACGATGGGCTGCCGCCTGTGGGTGACGCCGGTATGGCAGGCACAGTACCAGCACAGGCGTTCACAGAAGGGGATATGGAGATAAAGCGATAGCGGCTGATCCCTGGGGAGAGCGGCGAGCCAGCTGCGATACTGATCCGGCCCGATATCCGTGCGGAAGTTCACCGCAGTGGGATAGCTTGTATAGCGCGGCACGCGACCGTCATATTTGTCGACGAGACAGGATGACGGCGGATCACCGGCCGGATCGCAATCGTGTTTCAGGTTGCATTTGAGGGGAGGGCGCTGGTCCATGGGATGCGATATTTCACCGCGTCTCTGGCGAATGCCTTGATCTCGATCAAGGTGGCCTTCGGAATTTGATCTGGATCAAAGCGGCCCGACCCTTGCTCCCTAGTCTGGGGTAAGTTTCGGCAAACTGAACCCGCGGCCCATGACCAAGACACTGCAAAGCTCAGAACGTATTGCCCCGATTTTTCGCTGTCAGCACTGCGCCGTGCGCAACCGCGCTGTCTGTGGGGCAATGAGCGATGAGCAGATCGCCCGGTTGAGCGAAATATCGCACCGCAAGAAATACGCGGCCGGACAGATGATCATGTCGGACCAGGAGCCGGTCACCTTCTTTGCCAATGTCATCTCGGGCACCATCAAGCTCACCAAGACGATTGCCGACGGCCGGCAACAGATCGTGGGCCTCTTGTTTCCGCCGGACTTCCTCGGGCGGACATTCAGCCGCAGCAATCCCTATTTTGCCGAGGCGGCAAGCGATGTCGAAGTGTGCATGTTCCCGAACGAGGGCTTTGAGCGCCTGATCGATATCTATCCCGAGCTCAAGCACCGCCTGTTCGAACGCACTTTGGACGAGCTTGACGCGGCGCGCGAGTGGATGCTCCTGCTCGGACGCAAGACCGCCGAAGAGAAGGTCGCAAGCTTCCTGCTGTTGCTCGCCCGTCGAAGCGTGATGGCCGATTGCCCAGGCGAGAGCGAGCCCGTCGTGAGACGGTTCGACCTTCCTCTCAGGCGTGCGGATATCGCCGACTATCTCGGGCTCACGATCGAGACGATCAGCCGTCAACTGACAAGGCTGAAGGCGGCTGGAATCGTCGACATGATCGACACGCGTACATTGGAAGTGCCTGATATCGAGGCCTTGGCGGAAGCTGCCGGGCAGGATACGGGGCTTTGACGCAAGTCAATGGAGGACGGGTGAGGCGGTGCCAGAATGCCGGCTCATTCTCTGGGCCGCACCATGTCATTCCGAACCATTCTCACCAACCTCAACGAAACAGCCAATAACGAAGCCGTCATTGCCACTGCGGCCACCCTGGCGCGCGAATTCGAAGCACGTGTGACAGGACTCTATGTCGTGCCGGCGGCGCCGGTTTATCCGGCTGCCCGCTATGAGCCGATTCCGGAGATGTTTGAAACCCACCGCGAGTTCTTCCGCCGCCAGTCCGCCTCGGTCGAGGCAGCGTTCAGAGCCGGCTTTCCGGAAGGCTCGGCCCGCCATCGGCTGCGAATCGACAAGTCAGCCAGCCCTCTGATCGCCGACAGTGTGATAGAATCGGGCCGTTGCTACGATCTCATCTTGCTGAGCAAGACCGACACGAAATCCGAACTCGGTGTCGAGCTGGATTTTGTGCCACGCATAGCCGTGGCGGCCGGCCGGCCGGTCATGGTCGTCCCATTCAAGAAGCCGATGACTTCCGTTCCCGAAACGGTCGTCATCGGCTGGAACGGCTCGCGTGAGGCCGCTCGCGCCCTGTTCGACAGCCTGCCCATCCTCCAGCGTGCCAAGACGATTCATGTGATCTGGGTCGATCCACCGGCCGAGCGCTCGCGGTCCGAGACAAGTCCGGGCGAGGGGATCGCCGACGCCCTGAACCTGCATGGGATCAAGGTCGTGGTCACTCCGGTCGCGGGCAGCGATAAGACTGCAGGGGAGATCCTCTTGCAGAAGGCAGCCGATGCGGGCGCCGGCCTGCTGGTTATAGGTGCCTATGGACATTCGCGCTTGAGCGAGTTCATCCTCGGTGGCGTCACGCGCACGGTATTGCGGGACATGAAATGTTCCGTCCTCCTCTCACACTGAAAAAGAGGGAAATGACAGCAATATCGGTCTCATTTGAGATCGATCGATGCGCGTCCACTGATCTTCAAGCCACTTGTCGCCCGGCAATTCAGGAGCGCTCCTGACCGCCTTGACATACATCAATGCCGTTCACCAACCGTCGCGCTTGAAACTATGCCTTATTGGACAAATGGCTCGGTTCGCCCGGGAGACTGCGTAATGACCCAGACCGACGTCGCTGACAAGGCTGGAACGGCGTTGGCACCGCTTTCGCCGCCGAAGGCGGGCGTGCCTGCCACCGTCCTGCTTCCGCCCGCGACCAGAAAACCCCGCCTGCATTTATGGATCGGCCTCGCCCTCGTGGTCCTGGCCGGAGGCGCCGTCGGGGCGAGCTATTGGTGGCAGTATGTTACACCGGGATTGCCGGCCGGCATCGCATCCGGCAACGGGCGTGTGGAGGCAGACCAGATTGACATTGCGACCAAGCTCGGCGGCCGTGTCGCGGAGCTTTTGGCGGATGAGGGCGATACCGTGACTGCCGGCCAGGTCGTAGGACGGATGGATACCGCCGACCTCGAAGCATCGCTGGCAAAGAAGAAAGCCGAAATCAGACGGCTGGAGAGCGTGCGCGAAGGAGCGAAAACGGATGTCGATCGGCGCAACACAGAAGTCACTCTCGCCGTGCAGAACTTCAAGCGAACCGGCTTTCTGTTCCAGAAAGGCTACGCGACGACGGAACTGCTCGATCAGCGGCAGCAGCAACTCGACGCCGCAACGGCGGACCTCGCCGGGATGAAAGCGCTGCTGCAAGCGGCTGAGCAGGCGCTCGAGGGTGCCCGCCATGATGCCCACGCTACCGAGGTCGACATCGCCGACGCCACGCTGGTGGCCCCGCGCGACGGTCGCATTCAGTATCGCCTGGCGAACACCGGAGAGGTACTCGCGGCCGGCGGAAAGGTCTTCACCATGCTCGATCTGGGATATGTCTACATGGACCTTTTCCTGCCGACCGCGCAAGCTGGGCGCGCTGCCGTCGGAGCCGACGCGCGTATCGTGCTCGACGCCTTTCCGGAAAGCCCGATCCCGGCGAAGGTCGTGTTCGTCTCGGACCAGGCGCAGTTCACTCCAAAGGCGGTGGAGACGAAGAGCGAGCGCGACAAGCTGATGTTCCGCGTTCGAATCCGGACTGACAACGAGTTTCTCCGCGCACATCCGAACCAGATCCGCGCAGGCTCGCCGGGCATCGGCTTCGTCCTTCTGGACGCGACCGCCGACTGGCCTGCCGCGCTCAAACCGGTGCACTCGGATGCCGAATAGCATCGAGCCGGTCGTCGAGATCCTGGGGCTTCGCCATCACTACAGGGCGACGGCGGCACTCGAGGATATCTCCCTTGAGATCGGCGCTGGCGCATTCGTCGGCCTTATCGGCCCGGACGGCGTCGGCAAATCGACGCTTCTCGGCTTGATCGCGGGCACCAAGCGGCTGCAGTCGGGCCATGTGCTGGTGCTCGGTGGGAACATGGTTGATCCCCGACATCGGGCGAGCATCTGCCCGAGCATTGCGTATATGCCGCAGGGGCTGGGCAGGAACCTCTATCCCGACCTGAGCGTCGAGGAGAATATCGACTTCTTCGCCCGCCTGTTCGGTCAGCCGCCGGCGGAGCGGCGGCAGCGGCTGGAGGAGCTTCTCGAAGCAACCGGCCTCGCGCCTTTCCGTGATCGCCAGGCTCGCAAGCTGTCCGGCGGCATGCGGCAAAAGCTCGGCCTCTGTTGCGCTCTCGTGCACGATCCCGACTTGCTCATCCTCGATGAGCCGACGACCGGCGTCGATCCGCTGTCACGCCGCCAGTTCTGGGACCTGATCGGGCGGATGCACCAAGAGCGCGCAGAGATGAGCGTGATCGTGGCTACCGCCTACATGGAGGAGGCGGAACGTTTCGACTTTTTGTTTGCGATGAACGCAGGCCGGATATTGGCCAGGGGCTCGCCTTCCGAGTTCAAGTCAGCCGCGGGAAGTGCGGACCTGGAAGGGGCATTCATGGCCCTACTCCCCGAAACAATTCGCCGCGCTCACAGGGCACTCCACATCCCACCGCGCCCGGCATGCGAGCGGTCCATTGCCATCAAGGCTGAGGGCTTGACGCGGCGCTTCGGCGATTTCGTTGCTGTGGACGGCGCAAGCTTTGCAATCGAGCGCGGCGAGATCTTTGGGTTTCTCGGATCGAACGGCTCCGGCAAGACGACGACGATGAAGATGCTCACGGGACTCCTGCCCGCCAGCAGCGGCAGCGCGTGGCTCTTCGGCCGGCCGATCACGGAGACCAAGGACGATCTCCGCAACCGCGTCGGCTATATGTCGCAGTCCTTCTCCCTCTATACCGAGCTGACGGTCCGGCAGAATCTCGATCTGCACGGCCGGCTTTTCCACCTTCCGCCCGACAGGGCGAAAACGCGGATCGCCGAGCTCATTCAGCGATTCGGCCTCGACCGGCATGTCGATCAACGAGCCGCCGAGCTGCCGCTCGGAATCCGTCAGCGACTGGCGCTCGCCGTGGCGGTGGTTCACGAACCCGAGCTCCTCATCCTGGATGAACCGACATCGGGCGTCGATCCGCTCGCCCGCGACAGCTTCTGGGAGCTGCTCGTCGATCTCTCGCGCAACCAGGACGTCACGATCTTTGTATCGACGCATTTCATGAACGAGGCGGCGCGTTGTGATCGTATTGCGCTGATGCATGCGAGCAAGGTCCTGGCGAGCGGCAGCCCCGCCGAGCTCATTGCGGCGCGCGGGGCAACAGACCTCGAGGACGCCTTCATCTCCTACCTGGAAGAAGCGGACGGGGGCCGGGACGTATCGGCGGACCTCCCGGCTCCAGCGCGTCGCAATGTCGCGCCAATGCGGCGGGCGGCCCGTCCCAAGATCTTCAGCCTCAGCCGGCTTCTCACTTATGCCTGGCGCGAGGGTCTCGAATTGTGGCGCGATCCGATCCGGCTCGGTTTCGCGTTTCTCGGCACGGCCTTCCTGATGGTGGCCTTCGGGCTCGGCATCAACACGGACGTGAATGGCTTGTCCTTTGCCGTGCTCGACCGTGACAACACGCCGGAAAGCCGCGCCTATTTGCAGGAGCTTCGCGGGTCTCCCTATTTCGAGGAAAAGCCACCGCTCGATGCTTACGGAGGTCTTGAGCGGCGGCTGCAAGCCGGAGAGATCCTGGTCGCGATCGAGATTCCACCCGGCTTCGGTCGCAATCTCGCCCGCGGCGCTGCGACCGAGGTTGGCGCCTGGATCGACGGCGCGATGCCATTTCGCGCCGAGACAGCGCGCGGCTATCTTGCCGGCGTGCACCGATCCTACCTGGCGAACCTCGCCAGCCGAACCGGCCATGCGACGCTGACGCCTGCTGCCACGATCGAGACCCGCTTCCGCTACAACCAGGATTTCAAGAGCGTGTTCGCGATGGTACCAGGGACGATCGCCATGCTCCTCGCCTTCATCCCATCCATCCTCATGGCCGTCGGGGTAGTGAGGGAGAAGGAGCTCGGCTCAATAACCAATCTCTATGTGACTCCGGTTACCCGCCTGGAGTTTCTTCTCGGCAAGCAGCTTCCTTATGTCGTCGTGGCATTTGTGAGCCTGCTCGGCCTGCTCGCCATGGCGATCTTCCTGTTCGATGTACCGCTGAAGGGCAGCCTCCCGGTCCTGCTGCTGGGTGGGCTCCTCTACGTAATAGCGATGACCGGCTATGGCCTCGTCGTATCGAGCTTCACTCGCAGCCAAATGGCTGCGCTCTTCGGAACAGGAATCTTGACGGCGATGCCGGCCGTCCAGTTCTCCGGCCTGCTGACGCCGGTCTCGTCCCTGTCGGGTTTCCCCGCTTTCATGGCGCACAGTTTTCCGACGATGTATTTTCTCACGATCTCTGTCGGCGCTTTTACGAAAGCCCTCGGGTTCCAGGAGCTTGCTGGCAGCCTGCTCGTGCTCGCCCTCTTCATCCCCGTCCTGACGCTCCTCAGCCTCGCGCTGTTGCGAAAGCAGGAGCGCTGACATGCGCCGGCGGCTTAAGAACATCTTTTGGCTCGGCACGAAAGAATTGCGGAGTTTCGCGCGTGATTTCGTGATGTTCGGGTTCGTCATCTACTCCTTCACGCTGGCGGTGTACACGCAGGCGCAAAACCCGGCCCAGGAAATCCGTGACGCGGCGGTCGCCGTGGTCGACGAGGACCATTCGAGCCTCTCGCGCGCCATCAAGCAGGTTCTCCTGCCGCCCTACTTCAAGTCTCCGGCCGAAATCCGAGTAGATGAGATCGATCGCGCGATGGATACGGCGCTTCAGACATTCGTCATCGACATCCCTCCGAACTTCGAGCGGGACGTGCGGGCAGGTCGCCGTCCAGCCCTGCAGCTCGACATCGATGCCACCGCCTCGATGCAGGCGGGAATCGGCTCCGGCTACCTCGAGCAGATCATCGACACCGAGGTCGCCCGCCACGTTGCTCGCGTCGATGTCGTCGAGTCCATGCCGGTCAAACTCGTGGCGCGTGTCGCCTTCAATCCCAATGTCACGACCCAGTTGTTCAACGCAGCCATGGCGATCATCGGCAACGTGAACATGCTGGCGATCATTCTCGCTGGCGCAGCAATCGTCCGCGAGCGCGAGCATGGGACGATGGATCACCTGCTCACCATGCCGCTCACGCCCTTCGAGATCATGGCCGCAAAAGTCTGGGCGAACAATCTCGTGATCACGGTCGCGGTCGGCCTGTCGCTATGGCTTGTTGTGCGGACACTGTTCGGAATTGAGATCGTCGGATCGATCCCCCTCTTCATGGCCGGCGTCATGCTCTATTTGTTCTTCGGAACCGCGATCGGCATATTTCTCGGTACGGTGGCCCGCTCGATGCCGCAGCTCGGGCTCCTCTTCCTTCTGGTCGCCCTGCCGATGAACATTCTTTCCGGCGGCAACACGCCGCTTGACAGCATGCCGCCGCTGCTCGAGTCGGTTATGCGGCTGTCGCCGTCAACACACTTCGTGAGCTTCGCCCAAGCTATCCTCTACCGCGGCGCCGGAATCGAAGTCGTCTGGCCACAGTTTCTGCAAGTAACGGTCATGGGAGCTCTTTTTTTCGCTCTCTCGCTGATGCGCTTTCGCAAGATCACAGCGGCTGCCATGATCTGAGCACCGGTCGCGCGCTCTATTGGCGGTGGCTCACCATGGCGCGATTGAGCTCTTCCAGATCCTCACTCGTCAAGCGGGCGCGCGCCAGGGGCAGGACGATCGCATTCTCCCAGTGAATATGCCTGCGGTAGCTCTCGAAGAAGCTGCGCAGCATATAGCCGACCATATCGGGGTTCTTGAGCTTCTTGCCTTCCCGCAAGCCCTCCAGGCTTTCCAGCAGCTCGCTTGCAAAGCTTTCGTCGGTCGCATGTTCGAGCGCCAGGCGGGCGAGGATGTCATGGATATTGTCGTCGGGCAAAGCCCGCTTCTCGATCAGCGGAAACAGGCCGAGCTCCTCGTCGCGATGATGCACGGGCATCTGGAACTGGAGTGCATCGATGACCTGCATGCACAACCGGCGATCGACATTGTCCGGCAGGTCGTCGGCGATCCTCTCAAGCGAGTCGCAAAGCTGGGCCTGAGCCAAGTGCTCATGCTCGATAAGGTCGAGAGGGCTTCGACGCAGCCAGCCGTCGGATTGGATCTGTTGGGTGGACATCATAGGACAAATAGCTCCTTGGATTGATTTTTGGGCGCCCCGCGCCTTTGGCGCATTGACACAGATCAAAGCCGCCTCGCCGTGCCTCCCGTAAGAGCGAATTCGGTAAGACAAGGAGGGCTGAGGCACATGTCGGAGTCGGAACAACTGGCGCGGACAGCCGTCTTGGGCTGCGTCGCCCTTTTCCTGGTCGTGCTCGCGGCAATGACGAAGGATGATGGTTTTGCCGTCCACGCCTGGATCGGCTTCATCGCCGTAGCCGGCCTCATCGTCTACTATGCCCGCCGATTTCCCAATGGCCATTCGGTTGCGGTCAGCGAATCCGTCTATCTCGACGGCGTCGTCAGGGCCGGGATGATCGCCACGGTCTTTTGGGGGCTTGCGGGCTTCCTGGTGGGCGTCGTCATCGCCCTGCAGCTCACCTTCCCGGCGCTCAATTTCGACCTGCCATGGACCAATTTCGGCCGCTTGCGGCCACTTCATACCTCGGCGGTCGTCTTTGCCTTTGGCGGCAATGCCCTGATCGCGACGAGCTTCTATGTCGTCCAGCGCACCTGTCGCACAAGGCTCGCCTTCGGCAACCTCGCCTGGTTCGTGTTCTGGGGCTACCAGCTCTTCATCGTCCTCGCAGCGACCGGCTATCTGCTCGGCATCACGCAGTCGCGCGAATATGCGGAACCTGAGTGGTATGTCGACCTGTGGCTGACGGTCGTCTGGGTCGCCTATCTGGCGGTGTTCCTCGGCACCCTCATCCGGCGCAAGGAACCGCATATCTACGTCGCCAACTGGTTCTACCTGTCGTTCATTGTCACGATCGCGATGCTGCATGTGGTCAACAACCTGGCCTTGCCGGTTTCGCTTCTGGGTACGAAGAGCTATTCGCTGTTCTCGGGCGTGCAGGATGCGCTCACCCAATGGTGGTACGGGCACAATGCCGTCGGCTTCTTCCTGACCGCCGGCTTCCTTGGCATGATGTATTATTTCGTTCCCAAGCGGGCGCAGCGGCCGATCTATTCGTACCGGCTCTCGATCGTACATTTCTGGTCGCTGATCTTCCTCTATATCTGGGCCGGACCGCACCACCTCCACTACACCGCGCTGCCGGACTGGGCGCAATCGCTCGGCATGATCTTCTCGATCATGCTGTGGATGCCGTCCTGGGGCGGCATGATCAACGGCCTGATGACGCTTTCCGGAGCTTGGGACAAGCTGCGAACTGATCCCGTCCTGCGCATCATGGTCCTCGCCATCGCCTTCTACGGCATGTCGACCTTCGAGGGGCCGATGATGTCGATCAAGGCCGTCAATTCACTATCCCACTACACTGACTGGACTATCGGCCATGTCCATTCGGGCGCCTTGGGATGGGTCGGCATGATCAGCATCGCCTGCGTCTATCATCTGGTGCCCAGGCTTTGGGGCAGGCAGGAACTCTACAGCCTGAGGCTGGTCAACTGGCACTTCTGGCTCGCGACGCTCGGCATCGTCCTTTATGCCGCGTCCATGTGGGTCGCCGGCATCATGCAGGGGCTTATGTGGCGCGAATACGACGACCAGGGCTTCCTCGTCTATTCCTTCGCCGAGAGCGTTGCCGCCATGCATCCCTATTACTTCATCCGCGCGCTGGGAGGCATCCTCTACCTCGCAGGGGCGCTGGTCATGACCTACAACCTGATCCGCACCGTGAGAGGCGGCATCCGTCAGCAGGTCCCGGCCCCCGCCGCGGCAGTGGCTTAGGAGGACCTCATGTTCCGCCACGCATTCATCGAGCGCAACGCCACCCTGCTGCTCATCCTGAGTCTCCTGGTCGTCACCATTGGCGGCATCGTCGAGATAGCGCCTCTCTTCTATCTGCAGAACACGATCGAAAAGGTGGAGGGGATGCGTCCCTATACGCCTCTCGAGCTTGCCGGTCGCAATATCTATATCCGCGAGGGTTGCTATCTCTGCCACAGCCAGATGATCCGGCCTTTCCGCGATGAGGTCGAACGCTACGGCCACTACAGTCTCGCTGCCGAGAGCATGTATGACCATCCGTTCCAATGGGGATCAAAGCGCACGGGTCCCGACCTGGCGCGCGTCGGCGGGCGTTATTCCGACGAATGGCATCGTGACCATCTGGTCGATCCGCGCGGGGTCGTGCCGGAATCGATCATGCCCGGCTACCCGTTCCTGCTCGAGACGCCGATCTCGGGGAAGGACATTGCCAACCATTTGCGCGCCAATGCCGGCGTCGGCGTTCCCTATAGCGATGAAATGATCGCCAACGCGCCTGCGGATTTCGCTGCCCAGGCAAATCCTGACGCCGGCGACGTTGATGCCTTCCAAAAGCGCTATCCGAAGGCGGAGGCACGGGATTTCGACGGGCAGCGCGGGCAGATCACCGAAATGGATGCTCTCATCGCCTATCTGCAAATGCTGGGGACGCTCGTCGACTTCAATGCCTACAAGGCCGAAGCCAATCTGCGGTGATGAAAAATGACCTATGACGCGCTCAGACATTTTGCCGACAGCTGGGGTCTTCTGGCTCTGTTCGTGATTTTTATTGGCATCGTCGCCTTCGCAATGCGCCCCGGGGCCGGCAAGGTCTATTCGCGCATTTCCCGGCTGCCGCTCGATGACGACAAGGAGATCTGACATGTCCGAGATCGAACGGGACGAAATCAGCGGAACCTCGACGACCGGACATGAATGGGACGGCATCAAGGAGCTCAACACGCCATTGCCGCGCTGGTGGCTATGGACCTTCTATGCAACGATTGTCTGGGCGCTGGTTTATTCGATCGCCTATCCGGCCTGGCCGCTGATCAATTCCGCCACGAGCGGAGTGCTCGGCTATTCCAGCCGCCAGGATGTGGTGAAGGAGATCGCCGATGCGGCTGCGGCTCAGAGCGAATGGCGCGACAGGATCAAGGCCAATGATCTGGGCCAGATCTCGCAGGATCCCAAGCTCTTTGACTTCGCCCGCGCTGGCGGTGCCGCCGCCTTCAAGGTCAATTGCGTGCAGTGCCATGGATCGGGGGCCGCGGGCGGCAAGGGCTATCCCAACCTGAATGACGACGACTGGCTGTGGGGCGGAACCTACGAGGAGATCCACAAGACGCTCAAGAGTGGTATCCGCTATGCGGCCGATGCCGAGACACGCATTTCTCAGATGCCGGCCTTCGGCGACGGCATGCTCAACCCGGATGAGATCAATTCGACCGCGGAGTTCGTGCTGGCATTGTCAGGACAGCCACACGATGCCGAGGCGGCGGCCAAGGGCGAGCCACTATACGCTGCAAACTGCGTCGCCTGCCATGGCGAGCGGGGCCAAGGGCTGCGGGAGGCGGGGGGCGCCCGTCTGAACGATGCCATCTGGCTCTATGGCGGCGACAAAGCGGCCATCGTCGCGCAGATCACGAGGCCGCGCCAGGGCGTCATGCCGGCCTGGGGCCACCGCCTCGACGACGTCACGCTCAAGGAACTGGCGATCTATGTCTACTCGCTCGGCGGCGGCGAAACGCTCCAGCCACAATGAGATTGCAATGGCCGATTCATATCCATTGGCAGAGCAGGACACCGGCGGCAGGCCAGCCGATATAGAGCGCCACAATGTCGAGGCGGTCAACGCACCCCAGCGACTGAAGCTCTATGCGCCGCGCACGAAGATACATCCCAAGCGCGCTTCCGGCGACTTCCGCCGGCTCAAATGGCTGATCATGGCGGTGACGCTCGGCATCTACTACATCGCGCCATGGCTCAGATGGGATCGTGGACCTTACGCGCCGGACCAGGCGATCCTGGTCGATCTTGCGCATCGGCGCTTCTACTTCTTCTTCATCGAGATCTGGCCGCAGGAATTCTACTATGTCGCCGGCCTTCTCATCATGGCCGGGGTAGGGCTGTTTCTCGTCACCTCCGTCGTGGGGCGGGCCTGGTGCGGCTATACATGTCCGCAGACCGTCTGGACCGACCTGTTCCTCGTGGTCGAGCGTTGGGTGGAAGGTGACCGCAATGCCCGCATAAAGCTCGATTCGGCGCCCTGGTCCCTCGACAAGCTGCGCAAGCGGGTGATGAAGCATGCGATCTGGGTGGTGATCAGCGTGGCGACCGGTGGGGCTTGGATTTTCTACTTTGCCGATGCGCCTTCGCTTGCCCGCGACCTGGTGACAGGGGAGGCAGCGCCCGTCGCCTATTCGACGATCGGGCTCCTCACCGCGACGACCTATGTGCTCGCGGGCTTCATGCGCGAGCAGGTGTGCATCTATATGTGTCCCTGGCCGCGCATCCAGGCGGCGATGGTCGATGAGGATTCGCTTGTCGTAACCTACAATGCCTGGCGCGGCGAGCCGCGATCGGCCCACCGCAAGAAGCTCCTGGCCGAGGGTAAGTCGGCGGGTGATTGCGTCGATTGCAATGCCTGTGTCGCGGTCTGCCCGATGGGCATCGATATTCGCGACGGTCAGCAGCTGGCCTGCATCACCTGCGCGCTGTGTATCGATGCCTGCGATTCCGTCATGGATAAGATCGGCAAGCCCAGGGGCCTCATTTCCTATTCCAGCCTCAAGGTCTTCGAGGCGGCAAAGTCCGTCTCACCCAAGACCCTGCTTCGCGGCGCACTAATCCGGCCGCGCACGATCGTCTATTCGGCACTGTGGGTCGTGGCCGGCCTCGTCATGCTGGTCTCGCTCGCGATGCGCGAGCGTCTCGACATCAATGTGGTGGCCGACCGCAATCCCTTGTTCGTGACGCTCTCGGACGGGTCCATCCGCAACGGCTACACGATCAAGATCCTGAACATGGAGCAGCGGCCACGCAATTTCCGCCTGTCGATCGAGGGAGCTCCGGCGGCGGTGATGACGCTGGCCGGGTCTGAGCAGCCGCCGTCGCGTGCCTTCGAGGTCGAGGTCGAAGCCGACAAGCTGCGCAGCATCAAAACCTATGTCGCCATGCCGCGGGAGGCCATGACTGGCGAAACGACCGGCTTCTCCTTCGTGATAACCGACAGCAGTCAGACGGAAGCCGCCGAGCGCAGCGAATATCCGGCGATCTTCCATGGCCCATCCAGGACAGGAGACGAACCATGAGCGCCCGTGCCGCAGGCATAACCGGTCGCCAGGTCTTCGCAGTCATGGCCGCGTTTTTTGTGGTCATCATTGCCGTCAACACCACGCTCGCCGTCTTTGCCATGAGAAGCTGGACGGGCCTCGTGGTCCAGAACGGTTATGTTGCAAGCCAGGGCTTCAACGAAGAGCTGGCGGAAGCGCGCCGCCAGGCGCTGCTCGGCTGGCAGGAAAGTCTCGGCTATGCGAGGGGCAGACTGACCTTGACGCTGGGCGATGCTGAGCGGCGTCCGGTTGAGCGGGCAAAAGTGAGCGTCACCCTGAAGCGTCCCTCGACTGACCGCGAGGACCGGCAGCTCCTGCTGAACGAGACGGCGTCGGGGAGATATGAGTTGGCTGTGGCACTCTCGCCCGGCCTTTGGGATGCTGAAGCGACAGCGCGCACCGCGACCGGGGAGACCTTGCGTCGCGTCTATCGCTTCCTTGCTCCGAGAGGTGCCGATAAATGACATGCTGTCCCAGCCCGGTTGCAGGCGACTGCGAGCTGCCGCGTCTCGAAGCCGAAGAGGCGAAACGATGGGTGAGTTTCGCCGGGCCCGGGCTCAGTCGGATCGAGCTGATCGTTCCCGGCATTCACTGCGCCGCCTGCATAAGAAACATTGAAGCGGCGCTGCAAGAGATCAAGAGTGTGGTCAGCGCGCGCGTCAACCTCACGGCGCGCAGGGTCACCATCACCTGGCGCGATGGCGAGGTCGAGCCACAAGCCTTCATCGAGCGGCTTGGAGGTCTCGGTTATCTTGCCCGGCCGTTCGACCCGCGCGAAAGCGGATTCCTACAGGACGATCGGGAAGGCAGCGCTCTCCTGCGCGCGTTTGTCGTTGCCGGCTTCGCTGCGTCAAATATCATGCTGTTTTCAGGCTTCGTGTGGACAGGCGCGGATGCGGCAAGCCGCGATCTCTTTCACTGGCTTTCGGCCCTGATCGCATTGCCGACTGTCATCTATTCCGGCCGGCCTTTTTTCGCATCGGCACTTGCCGCCTTGCGCCATGGCCGGGTGAATATGGATGTGCCGATCTCACTGGGAGTAAGCCTTGCCACCCTGATGAGCCTTTTCGAGACGATCAACAGCGGGGCACATGCTTACTACGACGCAGCGGTATCCTTGCTTTTCTTCCTGCTGGTCGGACGCTATCTCGATCACCTCATGCGGGCGCGGGCCCGGAGCGCCATTTCCCAGCTGATGACACTGACGCCGGCGGTTGCGACGGCGGTCGAAGCCGATGGCAGTCACCGGCAAATTCCGGCCAAGGGGCTCAAGCCCGGCATGATGATGGCCGTGGCGGCGGGCGAGAGATTTGCCGCCGATGGCGAGATTGCTGAAGGGTCGAGCGACGTGGACCGGTCGATCATGACCGGTGAGAGCGCGCCTGAAGCCGTGAAACGCGGAAACCCGGTCCAGGCCGGGATGCTCAATCTCACAGGCGCCCTCCTTGTGAAGGTTACGGCGACCGGCAACGATACGTTTCTGGCCGACCTCATCCGGCTCATGGCCGCGGCCGAGCAGAACCAATCCGCCTATGTGCGGATCGCCGATCGTCTTGCCCGTTTCTATTCCCCGGCGGTTCATATCCTTGCTGCAACCACCTTGGCGGGCTGGCTGGCATTGGGCTACGGTTGGCATGACTCGCTGATGGCGGCGATCGCTGTTCTGATCATCACTTGTCCATGCGCCTTGGGACTTGCCGTCCCGGCTGTCCAGATCGTGGCCTCCGGCATGTTGTTCAGGCGCGGGATCATGATCAAGGACGGTGCCGCGCTCGAGAAGCTGGCGGATGTCGACACGGTCGTGTTCGACAAGACGGGAACCCTGACTTTGGGAAGTCCCGAGATGAAAGGACTGACGGCAGCACCGGCCGGTATGCTGGCGCTTGCCCATGGACTGGCGCGGGAAAGCCGCCATCCGCTCTCGGTGGCTCTTGCAGCGGGACTTCGCAAGCTTGGTATTGCGGCAACGCCGCTCGATCGCGTGACCGAACATCCGGGCCAGGGACTGGAAGGCGCCTCGAAGGGCGAGGCCCTGCGCCTGGGGAGCCGGGCGTGGTGCGGCGTCCCGGCCAGGGATCATGACGACGGCCGTCTCGAGATCGCGTTTCGCCGCCAGTCGGATCAACCCATCTTCTTCCATTTTGAGGATAGGCTGCGTCCGGAGGCCCGCCAGACCGTGTCTGCATTGAGATCCGAGGGCTTGTCGGTCGAGCTCCTGTCGGGCGACCGCAGCGCCGCGGTAGAGCGGGTTGCGGCGGAAACCGGGATCGAAAGCTGTTTCGCAAGCCTGTCGCCGCAAGCGAAGCTCGACCGTATCGAGCAGCTTCGCCGCATGGGTCGCAAGGTGCTGATGGTTGGTGACGGGATCAATGACGCTCCGGCGCTGGCGGCGGGCCATGTTTCGATGGCGCCCTCGACAGCGAGCGATATCGGCCGCACTGCCGCCGGCATTGTCTTCATGAGCGAGTCGCTCGCCGCGGTCAGCTTCGCGAGGCGCGTCGCCCTCAAGGCGCAAGCCATAGCCCGGCAGAATTTCGCGCTTGCGATCGGATATAATCTGCTGGCGGTGCCGATCGCGATGGCCGGATTGGCGACGCCGCTCGTCGCGGCAGTTGCCATGTCATCCTCGAGCCTGATCGTGATCGCCAACGCACTGCGCTTGGGTGTAAGCCTGCCGGGCTGGAAGGCGGTAAATGTGCCGGCTCCGGACCCCCTTGGAATGCCGGGCTTGGCAGGGCGGCAGCGGAGGCCCGCATGAGCGGCCTGATATTTCTGATACCACTCGCTTTGCTGATCAGCGCTATCTGGCTTGTCGCATTTCTGTGGAGCCTCAAGGCAGGTCAGTATGACGATCTCGACGGCGCCGCGTGGCGGGGCATCGACGATGACCAGGATCGTCCGAAAGCCTGACCGGCATCAGCCCGGGCGGGTTTGATCGAAATCAATCGGCTTCCTTTCTCTGCGGGCTATCTATTGCAGGTTGGTATTTCGCAAGGTCGACTGGTTCAAATGTGTGCAGCAAGAAAAGATGGCGCGCAGCCCCTGACGCTGGGATCGAGTAGGTTCCGCGAGCTATTGCTGAAGCTGTCTCTGGCCATGGCAGGGACGTCCATCATGATATGTTCGGTGGCGGGTGGCATAATCCACCTTTATGCGACGATCCTGGCTTTCCTGGCCTCAGGCTATGTCGCAGCGCTCATTACCTTTATCGCCCCGTTCTTTGCCGAGCTCTATTGGATTGTCGTTATCTGGTCGCAGACGGGGGTTTTCTGGCACGGATTGACGATCGCCTCGATCGCCTACTTCGTCCTCTGCATCATGGCGATTATCGCCAGCGTCTCTGCAGCTTCCGCTCCCGACTAGCCAGGCCTGGATAGCTCCGATGCACTTCCATCCCCTTCCTTTCGCCGCTGCACTCATAGCCCTGATCTACCAGGTTGATACCGCAAATGCGGGTTCCGACAGCGCCCATCGTGACTTCCTGGAGCTCTGCGCCGACTGCCATAATGCCGATGCCAAGGGCAACGGCCCCTTGGCGAAGAATCTCACGAAGATTCCGCCGGACCTCACGCGCATTCGAGAGCGGGCGCATGGTGTATTCGACGAGAAGGCGGTCTACGACTGGATCCTCGGTCTCAAGATGACCGAGTCGCACGGCTCACGCGAAATGCCGATCTGGGGAGATTGGCTCATGGATGAGGCCGTCGAAGACAGTACGTCGCTCGATACGGCGAAAGCTGCGGAGCGGGAGGTCGAGCAGCGGATCATGGCCATCGTCAAGTATCTGGAAGGGCTCCAGACGAAAGGTCCGTAATGCGGCGGGCCCCTCGGCAGCACCACCGGTAGGTAACTGCAGGAAACTGGCGGGCAAAACACGGCTCTTTGTAATCGGCACGGCGAAGTCGTTGGCGAAGAGAAAAATTTGCTCGCCCTATTGAGATTGTGTGCATGAGCGTGAGATTTGGGAATTGTCAAGGTCGGAGAATGTATGTCCGCGCGCTCTCCGGCTGCATCAGCTGGCCAACAGTGTCGCGGCCGTTGCCAGATAGATGATCAATGTCGAGGCATCCTGAAACACGGTGGCAATCGGGCCGCTGCTCAGCGCCGGATCAAAGCCCAAGCGGTCAAAAGTCCATGGAAGAAGGACGCCAAGGCCGGTTGCGACGGCGGTGGCAAAAAAGAGAGAGATGGCTACTGCCAATGCAAGCATGGAGTTGCCGAAGGATAGCCACACGAGCGGCAAGGCAAGGCTGGATAGGACAAACCCCAAGATCAGGCTGGTTGCAAACTCCGCTGCGAATAGAGGCGTCAGGGGCGCGCCTGTCAGCGACAATGTTCTGATGACGACAGTTTCTGCTTGGGTTCCGATCGAGTCGGTCAGATAGACGAGCGCAGGTACGAAGAAGGCGACGGCGATATGGGCCGAAAGCGGAGCCTCAAAGCGCGTCATGATGGTGGTGAACAGCGCACTGCCAGCGAGGCCGATCAGGATCCAGGGCAACCGGAAGATCGCGCGCCGCAACGGAGACGCGGAAAGCGCTTTCTGTGCCGCCTCCGACTTGCCCAGGATGCCGGCCATGTGATGCAGGTCCTCGAGATGCTCGTCCCGCAGGATCGACATGAGCGCCGTGGCCGGGATCGCGCCGATAAGCCGCCCGTCGCGGGTCGTGACCGCGAGCGCGCCGGCCTCCCGGCGGATAGCCAGACTTGCCGCATCCTCCCGGTCCGTGTCGGCGGTGACGACATGGCCGGATGCAGGAATCATGAGCTGGCCCATCGGTAGTTCCGCGTGGGCACCGATGAGACTGGTGAGACTGGCTATTCCCGACAGCACGCCGTCATCAGTGGTCACGAAGACATGCGCGGCGTCATCGAACTTCTGCCCTGCCAGGCGGGCTCGAACGGTACCAGCCGTCTCGTGGCTACGGGCCACAGGCACCGCGCGAACCATGTATTGGCCGACGGCATGCGGCGAAAGGCTGGCGTGCTCTCCGCCTCTATGATCCCCGAACTCAAGCTGGAACTCGCTCGACATCGTGCCTCAAACAGTGACAATGACACTCGACTCTGGCCGGCATAGGGCTTCAGGGCGACAGATCGCGGCGATGAACCATGATCCGCAGGTCGCCTTCGGATTCGAATTCGCCGCGGTCGTATTTCCGGCGCGCGGCATCGTGGATCGCGACCAACAGCCCGTCGAATGAAGCCAGGAAGACCTCCGCGGGCACGAGACCATGACGCTGCAAGCCAGGATCGCACGCCTTGAGCGCCGCAACCGTCACTCCGCAGGTAACCTCGTCCGTGCTGTCGAAGCCCGTGAACCGGATGCACTGTCCGTCAAACAATCTGTCCTCGTCCAGGAAAGCAAGCTGACCCATGCGCCTGACCTCATGCTCCCAAGGCAGTCAATCTTGGAATTACGCTCCCTTCATAGTCGTCATTCGCGATCCGAATCTTGACCAGGATCAAAGTGACAAAACGTCCAATTGGTCCGGAATGGCGGCGCTAACCTCGCCAACGCCACTCGCGGATTTCAGGCATATCTTGGCCGTGCTCGCGGATATAGGCTTGATGCTGCTCGAGCTTGTGGTCCATCAGTCGCTTCAGGTCGGCTCGTGCAGTTTGGAGTTCCGGAATCCAGTTGAGCACGCTTTGGACGAGGTGAAACCTGTCCAGGCCATTGAGCACGGTCATATCGAAAGGCGTGGTCGTTGTCCCTTCCTCGTTGTAGCCGCGCACATGGATGTTGGGATGATTTGTGCGGCGGTAGGTCAGCCTGTGTATCGTCGCGGGGTAGCCATGATAGGCGAAAATGACGGGCTTGCTCGTCGTGAACAGGCTGTCGAATTCGCCGTCCGAGAGTCCATGGGGATGGACCTGTTTCGGCAGCAGCGTCATCAGGTCGATGACATTGACGACCCTAATCTTCAATTGCGGTGCGTGTTCCTTAAGAATCTGGACGGCGGCAAGCGTTTCAAGCGTTGGCGCATCGCCGGCGCAGGCCAGGACCACGTCCGGCTCTTTGCCATTGGCGGTCGAGGCCCACTCCCATATGCCGATCCCCGATTGACAATGACTGATCGCATCGTCCATCGCCAGCCACTGCCACGAAGGCGGCTTTCCGGCTACGATGATATTGATCCTGTTCCAGGTGCGCAGGACGTGATTGGTGACCCAAAGCAGCGTGTTGGCGTCGGGCGGCAGATAGACACGGACAATATCGGCTTTCTTGTTGAGCGCGACGTCGATGAAGCCTGGATCCTGGTGACTGAACCCATTGTGCTCCTGATGCCAGACATGGCTCGACAACAAGTAGTTCAGTGACGAGATTGGCTGCCGCCACGTAATTTCGCGGCAAGCGTCCAGCCACTTTGCGTGCTGGTTGAACATCGAATCGACGATGTGGATGAACGCTTCGTAGCAGGAGAAGAACCCATGCCGGCCTGTCAGGATGTAGCCTTCGAGCCAGCCCTGACAGGTATGTTCGGACAGGATTTCGAGCACTCTGCCTTCTCGCCCGAGAGCGATGTCTTCGGCGCGGACCGTCTCCATCCAGGCTCTGTCGGTCACCTCGAAGACATCCTGGAGGCGGTTTGAAGCCGTCTCATCCGGGCCGACGATGCGAAAATTATTCGTGGGCGCATTCAACTTCAGTACGTCACGCAAATATCGGCCCATGGCCCTGGTGGATTCGGCCTTTCGCGTGCCTGCCCCATTCACGACCACAGCATGTTCATGCAGGTCAGGGAGAAGGAGGGGTTTGCGCAGCAGGCCGCCATTGGCATGCGGGTTGGCGCTCATTCGCCGCGAGTCTTGGGGAGCCGTCGCGCGAATGAAAGCCCGCGGGGCGCCGCTGTCGTCGAACAGTTCCTCCGGCCGATAACTGCTGAGCCAGTCTTCGAGAAGCTCAAGATGCTCCGGATTGTCCGCAAGCCCGGACAACGGCACCTGGTGCGATCGCCAGAAGCCCTCGGTCTTGAGCCCATCGACCAGCTTCGGGCCGGTCCAACCCTTGGGGCTCCGCAGGATGATCATTGGCCACTTCGGTCGCGAGTGAGTTTCGTCCGTTCTCCGGCGCGCAACGCTTTGGACGGCTCGTATCCGATCGAAGGCTTCATCGAGCGCAACTGCCATTTGCCCATGCATCACGGCCGGGTCGTCGCCCTCGACGAAAAGAGGTTCATAGCCATAGCCAATGAAGAGCGCGCTCAGTTCATCAGGCGGGATGCGCGCCAGTATCGTCGGATTGGCAATCTTGTAGCCATTGAGATGCAGGATGGGCAGCACCGCGCCATCGCGCTTCGGATTGAGGAACTTGTTGGAATGCCACGCCGTTGCCAGCGGGCCGGTCTCTGCTTCTCCGTCGCCAACCACGCAGGCAACGACGAGTTCCGGATTGTCGAATGCCGCGCCAAAGGCATGAGACAGGGCGTAGCCGAGCTCACCCCCTTCATGGATGGAGCCTGGGACGTCAGGCGCCGCGTGGCTCGGAATTCCTCCGGGAAAGGAAAACTGGCGGAAGAGCTTGCGCATCCCATCTTCGTTAAGGGGTACGTCCGGATAGAGCTCGCTATAGGTCCCTTCGAGATACGTATTGGCAACCATCGCCGGGCCGCCATGGCCCGGGCCGCAGACATAGATCAGATTGGCGTCCCGTTGGCGAATGATCCTGTTCAGATGGGCATAGATGAAATTGAGACCAGGCGAGGTGCCCCAGTGTCCGAGCAGCCGGGGCTTGACATGCTCGAGGCGCAAGGGCTCGCGCAACAGCGGATTGTCGAGCAGGTAGATTTGCCCGACGGTCAGATAGTTTGCCGCGCGCCAGTAGGCATCGATGGCTTCGAACTCTGCCGGCAGGTGGTTGCCAAAGGCTGATTTCGTTGTTTGCACGGTCATTTGAAGCTCCGTTCGCAGAGGACAGGATGCTTTACTGGCTGCGGGGCACGAACATTCTCCGCAACGTGCCGTCCTTGAGCCAGAACTGATGATAGAGGGAGGCGCCGACGTGAACCGCGATGAGTATGATCAGGATCGGTTTCCCGAGCTCGTGAAGCTCGCCGAAAGGATCGCCGACATAGAATGCAAGAAATCCGGTAATCGGCATCAGGATCAGAAGCACGTAGAATACGGCATGGCTGAGCTTCGCAGCCGTGGCCATCCATCCTGCTTGCGGCGCGGGTGGCGCGCCGGCGATCACTCGCAACCACACTCTCGCAGCGACAAAAGCAAGGATCGCAATTCCGGCCCAATAGTGCACTCCGCCAAAGAATTGATCAAAGGCCGATGCGGTGGTGCCGTTCTCAGCGGCTTCAATTTGCTCAGCGATGGACTCTCCAAAGATCAGTTGGAGAACGACCAGCGCCGCGATAAGCCAGTGCAGGCCTATCTGGAAGCCAGTGTAGCCTGACACGGAACGAACAGACATTGAAGCTCCAAGAGAGTCCGGAAACCAATTCTGGGATATCAATATGATGATTGAGGAATCCAAGTCTTGACGCAGATCAAAGTGATCTATCGCATATGGCCTAGACTTTTGCCATGCTTAAGGCGTTCCTTCGCGGCATCTTGATGACCTGGACCTCAGCAGGACTCCTACTTCTCCAGGCAGGCAACCTCCGCGCCGAAGACGACAATACGGCGCTCCTGGCCATATCATTCGATCACGGCCGCGTTGCCGCCGGAATGATGTGCAGCAGTATAGACTTCAACGGTGTGGATCCTGCCAGACAGCTGTCCAGCAGCGAGAAGTTTGACAAGTCGGACAGCGCCATGTGCCGCCGCTCAAGCGCGAGCATCCTTAACCCTGATATCCTGGCCTTCGACGTCACCCTATGGCCGCGGCAAGCCATAGCCGAGCTGGCGAGCAGGTTGCGCCTGATGGAAGATCCCCTGAATTATAACTTTTCAGGTGTGAAGCTGGCAGGCCGGCCGGTTCGAAGGATAGACGAAACTCAGGGTGAGGAAAGCTTCGCTTCGCACATATTCGAATTCCGTTGCGGTTCCTATCTGCTGATGAAGGCACCAGGGCCAACTCCTGTTCCCGGAAGCTGATGGATCCACCAACCAGACCGCCTTGGAAACGGTTCCTGGAGCGCGAAGCAACGGGGGCGTATGCTCGCGCTCCAGGCAGTGAGCGGCCGGATCGTCGCCGCTGAATCAGGCCGCCTTCACTTCGATCTTCTTGGCGGATTTCTGCACCTCGATGCTCTTGGGCAGAAGAACAGTCAGGACACCGGCCTCAAGAGTGGCTTCGATCTTGCCGCTGTCAACGCCCTCCGGGAGCTGGAAACTGCGTTCGAAAGCGCCGTAGCACCGCTCGGACAGTTCAGTGTCGCCGCGCTTCTCCTGCTTCGATTCCTTCTTCTCGCCTTTGATGACAAGCCTGCCGTTTACGGCCTTCACTTCGAGGTTTTCGGGAGTCATGCCAGGAACCTCGACCGTGATTTCGTAAGCCTTCTCGGTGTCAACGATGTCGACGGCCGGCGAAGACCACATGGCGTAGACTCTGCTGGACGGCTCGGTGTCATAAAGGAAGCGTTGAGAGAACGGGCGCCAACCGCGATCAAACTGATCGAAGATCTGGTTGATTTCGCGTTGCAAGCTCAGCAGCGGGTGCCACGTTGCAGGCTCCGGCCTGCTTAGCTTGGCTTCCTTTGTTACGGGCAATTTGGTGACGGTCATAATGTCCTCCTTTCATCAATAAAAGATAGAATGATGGCTCTTGGGCCAATTTTCCTTGATCTCGATCAAGCTGTGCCGCCCGTCTCTGGAGAAAACGAGGGATTTGATCTGGGTCAACCTGCTCTGAAATGGAGTTAGGTACACATCACCATGCAGAATCCATCGGGAAGGTAAAGCCATGGCCCACAAGCAAGTGCTCTTCCGCTCGGCGGCGCGGGAAAAAATTCTTCGTGGCGCGACGCAGCTGGCGGATGCTGTCCGCGTTACGCTTGGCCCCCGTTCGAAGTCAGTATTGATCGAGAAGAAGTGGGGGGCACCCGTGGTCTGCAATGACGGCGTGACCATAGCAAAGGAATTCGATCTCAAGGACCCTGAGGAGAATCTCGGCGCCCGCATGCTGCGCCAGGCGGCCGAAAAGACCGGTGACATGGTCGGCGACGGGACGAGCACATCGACGATTCTCGCACATGCGATATTTGCCGACGGGGTGCGGAACGTGGTCGCGGGCGCCAGCGCCATCGATATAAAGCGTGGCCTGGACAGGGCTTTGCTGCGCGCGACCAGGACGCTGCGGGAGATCTCCCGTCCGGTCAAGACCAGGCTTGAGAAGGAGCAGGTGGCCACGATCTCGGCTCACAATGATCCGGCGATCGGCAAGCTTATTGGCGAGGCCATGGAGAAGGTGGGCGGAGAAGGCGTGATCACCGTCGAGGAGTCAAAGACCACGGAAACGACGATGGAGGTCGTCGAAGGCATGCAGTTCGATCGCGGCTTTCTCTCCCCGTACTTCGTCACCGATCCGGAGAAGATGGAGGCGGTCCTGGACGATCCGATGGTTCTTCTTGTCGATAAGAAGATTTCGACGCTTCACGATCTGATCAAGCTCTTGGAGGCAGTGGCGAAGGCTGGGGGGACGCTCCTGGTAATCGCGGAGGAAGTGGAAGGGGAAGCATTGGCGACCCTGGTGCTCAATCACGTGCGCGGCACTTTCCGTAATTGCGCGGTCAAGGCGCCCGCATTCGGCGACAGGCGCAAGGCCATACTGCAGGATATTGCGATCCTGACAGGCGCGCAGGTGATCTCCGAGGATCTTGGTGTGAAGCTAGAGAATGTGACGATGGAGCAGCTCGGCCGGGCGAAGCGCGTGGTTATCGACAAGGATCAGACGACGATCATCGGCGGCGCTGGCGATACGGGTGCCATCAAGAACCGCTCAGACCAGCTGCGCCGGGAAATCGAGGATACGACAAGCGACTATGATCGTGACAAGTTGAAGGAACGGCTGGCGAAGCTCGCGGGAGGTGTGGCTGTGATCCGGGCCGGGGCGCCGACGGAAGCGGAAATGAAGTCCAAGAAAGAAGCCTTGGATGACGCCATAAGCGCGACAAAGGCCGCGGTTGCTGAAGGTATAGTTCCCGGCGGGGGGCTTGCCTTGCTGAAATGCATCGCTCCGGTCGCTGAAGAAGAGAAGACTTGCGAAGGCGATGAACGCACTGGCGCTCAGATCCTGAGGCGGGCGCTGGAGGCGCCGGTGCGTCAGATTGCCGAGAATTCCGCCGTCGATGGCGGCGTGGTGGTCGCGAAGATGATCGAGGGCAAGGGCAATTTCGGATTCGACGCGGGCCGCAAGGAATATGTCGACTTGATCGCGGCCGGCATCATCGATCCGACAAAGGTCGTCCGCATTGCGTTGGAGAACGCAGTGTCAGTCGCAAGCGTATTGCTGCTCACGGAAGCGACCATGACTGATGTTCCGGAGCAGGCCAAGGAGCGTGTGGCCGAGCCTGAAATGTCCATGTAGATCCTGTCCGAGGGCCGAGATATGCTGCTGAAGTCTGGATTTCTTCTCTTTCTGTTCGTGGCAATCGCTGCTCGTCACGCGCTGGCGGACGCAACTTTGCTCGAGACAGGGCGCTTGATCGCGGAAGCGAATTGCCAGCGGTGCCACAGTATAGGACGTACGGGCGATAGCCCCTTCGTTGAAGCACCGGCATTTCGCGTCGTTGCGCGCATCTATAAGGCATCTGATCTCGAGGAAGCCCTTGTGGAAGGCATCGTTGTCGGGCATCCGGCGATGCCCGAATTTCAAATGACCGCAGACCAAGCCGCGGCGATTACAGCATATATCGACAGTCTGACTCGCTAGCGCCTTGAAGACACGGTGCGTGGCTTTTGACGCAGATCAACTCATAGGCCTTCCAAGTCGATAGTTTCATGGTCATTCCGTCGCTCAAGGACGGCACGCGCGTCGGCTCGGCTGTAGCCGGGAAGGGTATCATGATGAATCCGCTGGCCATTGCTGAGGGACTTCTTGACGGCGCCAGGCGTTGGTTCAGGCCCGCCGGCGGGCAGACCATGGCGATTGGCGCGCCCGTACGGAGAAAGGGGTTCCTGGCCGCCGGGCTTCTCGCAGTAGCGGTTTTGGGCCTCGTTGCGCTTTACGCTCATTTCTTCTGGAGCACGCAGCGCTGGACAGACTTTAATCCTGACTATCAGCTCAGCAGCGGTGCTCCGGCATCGGGGGGAGGCGGGGGAGTGACGCAAGGCGGCACGATCAAGGAAAAGGAGGTTTGCCGACGCTCCGCCATCGTCGACGTGACAGCCGATCTCATCGACTTCAACGTCAATCAGAACGATTGGGCTTCATCGATGGTCCTCTATAAGATTGGGCTTTTCGGGCTTGATTGGGACGCGACGCCCTTCTTCGACAACAAGGCGGCGTTCCAAAGGGGCGTGAACCAAGCCCTGAGACGAACCACGGTCGAGCTCGTCGATACTCTGGCCCGTGTGCGTGGCACTTCCCAGGCAGATCCGAATTTGCAGGATGCCCGTGGGAATCTGCAGTTCGATGAGTATACGTGGTATTTCGGCGTTCACCCGTTCGGTCCCAAGACGCCGACGCCGAGCTTTTACCGTTCCGCGATGAGGGACCTGCGTGCTTTCAATGACAGGCTGGAAAGATGCCTGGCGGTGTTCGACCCGCGCGCCGACAATCTCATCCAATTCATCGATCGCATTGCCAATGATATTGGGGGGACCTCGGCCGTCCTGCGAGAGCGCGCGGAGCGCTATAATAGCGGGTGGTTCGACACACGCGCCGATGACCGCTTCTGGTTTGCCTACGGCCAGCTCTATGCCTATTATGGGATTCTGCGAGCCGCCCATCTTGACTTCCAGGATGTGATAGCCCAGCGCCGCCTTTCCGAACTGTGGCGAACGGCGGAGCGCCAGATGCGCGGCGCGCTCGATCTTCAGCCCTTCATCGTCTCAAATGGCGCGGAATCCGGTTGGCTAATGCCTTCCCATCTGACCGCGCTCGGGTTCTACATCTTACGCGCCCGTTCAAATCTCGTTGAGATCAGGCTCGTGCTCGATCGGTAGGAGGATCCGCGATGCCCTATGTGATCAATGCCGATCTTCCCCAATCTGTGCAGTGGAATCTTCCTGAGCATGCGCAGGACATCTATCGCGAGGCTTTCAATCACGCTTTCGTCGCCCATGCGGGGGACCCGCGTCAGGAAGAAGCAGCGCACCGCATTGCCTGGGCCGCTGTCAAGCGATCATACCTGAAGCTGGCTGGCAAATGGGTGGGTAGAGCGGATCGAGGTCGGGCCCCGTAAGAGCTCGGCCAATCCAGGCATTTTTCAACCAACGACGACCCTGATCGCCATCTTTGACCCAGGTCAACCTTCGTTCGACCCTCAAAGGCTATGTTGCGGCATGCCACCTTGAGGAATGAGACACATGACCTACAAAACCATCCTTGTCAGTCTGAACGAGGTCTCCCAGTTGCGCTCTGTCCTGAGCGTCGCGGCCTCTATCGCCCGCAAGGACGAGGCCCATGTCATCGGCCTCTATGTTATTCCAGCGGTCGAGCTGCTGGTAGGCTCTGAAATCCAGGTTCTCCCCGTCGAGAACGATGAACTTCGGGTATACTTCAAACAGCAGGAAGAGGCGATAAAGACAGCCTTCGAGAACACGATCTTGAAAGACGGAATTCAAGGAGAGTTTCGCGTCGTCGAGGCGCTGGAGCCTCATATTGCAGCCACGGTTGTTGAGGAATCCAGGGAAGCTGACCTGGTGATCGTCGGCTATTCGAGTCCTGCCAGCAATCGCGCGCTTGGCGCCGATTTTTCCGAGCGGCTGTTGATCGGGTCCGGGCGGCCAACGCTTGTAGTGCCGGCCAACAGCCATGGCGGATTGGCGCTTGACCGGATCCTTGTTGGTTGGAATGGCTCGCGAGAGGCGGCCCGCGCTATCTTTGACAGCATCCCGTTGCTTCACCATGCCGATGAGGTCCTGGTCGCTTTCGCGGGTACCGATTCAGAACATCGATCGCGAACCGAGACACGTCGGGAAGGCCTGGTAAGAACCCTTCTCCGCCATGGCGTCCGTGCCCGTGCCATTGATCTCGATAGCTCGCGCGAAGCCGGTAAGGTTCTCCTCGAAAGGGCAGAGACGCGTGAAATCGATCTCATCGTCATGGGCGCCTATGGTCACGCCCGGTTGCGCGAGTTCATCCTGGGGGGTGCCACCCGGTCCGTGCTCAAAGACATGAAGTGTCCAGTGCTGTTCTCCCATTGAACCAACGCGGCAGGAGAGCTTGCCATGAAAGTGCTCGAGATAATGACGAGGTTGCCGGTGGCGACTTCACCGGCCGCCCGGCTGCTGGATGCGGCCGAAGCCATGCTTTCAGCAAATGTCTCGGCTCTGCCGGTGGTAAGCGGCGACCAACTGGTCGGCATTATTACGGAAGGCGACCTGATGCGCCGCTGGGAGGCGGGAACGGATCGCAAGTACCCGGGATTTGCCACCGTAAAAGTCGGCGTCGAAAAGATGGCCGCCGACTTTGTCCGCTCGCATGGCGGATATGTCCGCGAGCTCATGACCAAGAACTGTGTATCGGTCGACGAGGAGACTCTGATCGAAGACGCGATTCGGCTCTTTGAGCGCCATGGCTTCAAGCAGCTGCCAGTCACCAGCGGGAAAAAATTCAGCGGCATCATCACGCGCAGGAATATCCTCGAATCCTTCGTCAGGAATGCGAGGCGCATATCACAGGAAGAGCATAGCGATGAGGATATCAAACGGGCAATTCTTGCAATATATACGCGGGAGCCCTGGGCACCTCTCGCTCACATCGACTTATGTGTAAGAGACGGCGTCGTGGAAATCTTGGGCGATGTCGAGGCGGAGACCCAACGGCAAGCGGTTGTGGCTGCCGCCGAGGGGGTCCCCGGCGTAAAGAGAGTGGTTGACCATTTGAGTAGTAAGGCGGGCGATAATGAGCGGAAGGATTGAAGAGTGGATGTCGAGGAACGCTTGATGAGATCCTGGCCGTCTTCAAAGGTAAAGCTAGCCCGCGATGACGGCGCGTGGCAATCTCTTAGAAGCCAGTGGAATTGAAGCTTCTGGTCGGGCTGCCTCACTTTGATGCCATTGCTGCGGCGCCTCCATGGCCTTCAGTGCGTCTTCTAGTCTGGCGCAATGGGCGATATGAAGCTTCAGAGTATCTTCAAACAACGCAAGCAGGTTTCTCGCGTTGGATGAGTCCAAGCCGTGCGCCTCCAGCTTGGCAATGATCTCCTCCTGCTTGGCAATATGGCGGCGCCCTTGCTCAACATGACGACGGGCAATGGATAAATGATGAATGAGGAGATCATTGTCCATATACGATATTACGACGCGAATGACAGCGGAGAACTTTGTCTCAGCTCTTTGTCATTCATGATCGCACCTCCAATTCTGCATATAGGCCGTGTCACATACAGAATACTATGACGGAGCTGGCCGTATTGATCCTGATCAAGAGTTGCAGTCTCGCGGGCTAATTTTCGACTTTGCCGGATGTGCTAGTCGCCTTCTTACGCCTGATGAGCTCGCGCATGACGTCACGTGCGACGTTGATCGGAATGGCAAAGCCGATGCCGCTGCTGCTGCCTGAAGGGGCAAACACCATGTTGTTGATCCCGATGACTTGACCGCTGAGATTGACCAATGCGCCACCCGAATTCCCGGGATTTATCAAGGCGTCGGTCTGAATGTAGTCTTCGTACTCTCTCATCCCCGGACCATGCCGGCGCAGGCCGCTGACGATGCCGAGCGTAACGGTCTGTCCCAGCGCGAAGGGATTGCCGACGGCGACTACATAGTCTCCAACCCTGATGCGGTCGGAATCGCCAAGGGTAGGGGCGACAAGACCGTTCGGTCCAACCTGGATGACTGCAAGATCCGTCGGATCGTCAACACCGAGGATAGTGGCGGCAAGGCGGTGGCCATCCATCAGGACTACGGTTATGTCGTCGGCGCTCTCGACGACATGCCGGCTGGTCAGCACATAGCCTTCCTGGACATCGACGATCACGCCTGAGCCGGCGCTCCAGAACTCATGCTGACCTGGATCGGCATTCTCGGGTAACCCGAAGAACTTTCGGACATAAGGATCGGACAGAAGCTGATCCTGTTCATTTGGCGCACGCCCGTGGGATGCAATGCTGACGATGCCCGGCAGGACACGCTCCAGCATGGGCGCCAAGCTCGGCACGTCAGGCACAACTGCCTGAGCATGTCCGACAATGCTGAGTTGGACAAACCAGCACAGCACCAGTATCGCGCGAATGCCGCACATGCCTCTCTCCGTCTTGGCTGGCTAACCATTACCTCCATCAGCGCTGCGAACCTTTGACGCGGATCAAACCAACCTGGACCCGGCACTCCCACTTGCGGGAAAACTTTCGGATACCGTGAGACGTACCCCAATTTGACCCGGATCAAAGCTTCACGCCGGTAAAAGAGCAATTCTCAGGCCGCGCTTAACTGAAGGATGGGAGCTGAACATGGATAGACACATACTTGTGGCAACCGACGATACGGAACATTCGAAGCTTGCGGTGGCCTACGCCATTCACCTCGCGATCATGAGCAAGGCGGAATTGACGATTGCCATGGTGAACGTCGCAATGGGCGGAATGCGCGGGCCGGTGCTTTATTCCTATAGCGAGGCGGACGCCAAAAAGATTACCAGCAGTGCGGTTGAAAAGGCGCGTTTGGCGGGTGTCAAGGATGTCCATGAAGTCGCGATCCTCAGCCGCGAAGCGGATTCCGGCATCGTGCAATATGCCGACGAGCAGAAGATCGATCACATCGTCGTCGGGACGGGCGACAAGGGCAGCATATCGAGGCTTGTGCTTGGGTCTGTAGCGGCCGATGTGGCGCGGCGCGCCCATTGCACGGTGACAATTGCCCGCTGAATCGAGAGGGCAGGGGGCTTAAAGGTTCAATGGAAGGCAGCCGCCACATTGTCTGCGGCCATTGTGGTCAGGTGAACCGCCTTGCCGCGAACAGGCCCGCGCACCAGGCGCAATGCGCCAAATGTCACCAGGCCCTGTTTGCCGGCGTTCCGTTCGAGGTCGACGAAGCAACTTTCGAGCGCCATGCCGCGCGTAACGAGATACCGTTGCTGGTCGATGTCTGGGCGCCCTGGTGCGGCCCGTGTCGAGCCATGGCTCCCATGTTCGGCCAGGCAGCGCGGCTCCTCGAGCCTGAGCTGCGCCTGCTCAAGGTCAACTTCGATGATGCCCGATCTCTATCGGCCAAGCTCGAAATCCGCTCGATACCGACGCTGCTGCTCATTTGGAAAAGCAAGATCCTCGCCCGTCACACAGGCGTCATGGATACGCGCCGGATAGTCGAATGGGCGCAGGAGAACCTCAGGAATCCTCGGTCTGCTGCGCCAGGCGGATGATACGCGACGAAAAGAATGGCCGGCTCTGGCAAGGCCGGGAACTGTAGAGGACATCGCTTAGGATGTTGTCAAACCTTGCCGCCGGAACGGCTGTCATCCTGACCACCGTTTTCATCCACACTGCGGGCCTCATCGGCGTCACCCACGCCATGGCGTGGCTTGTGGGTCATTTCCGGATGCATGGTCGCAGGAGCCGTGTGGTGGCGATCGTGACGGTGGTGCTGGGTCTGTTCGGCATTCTGACACTCGAGGTATGGCTTTGGGCTATCTGTTATCTCTTGGTGGGTGCCTTCAGTGACATCGAGACGGCACTCTATTTCTCCACCGTGACTTTCTCGACTCTTGGACTTGGCGATGTGCTGCCGTCTGAAAGGTGGCGTCTCTTCTCGGCGTTGGAAGCGGTCAATGGTTTCTTGGTCATTGGCTGGTCGACGGCCTATCTGGTCGCAGCATCGACCCGAGTAGGGCCATTCCGTTCAGGTGAGCATTTCTGACGGATGGCTGCTCTTCAATTTTGCAGTGACTCGATGAAATCTATCAGAGCCTCTATTCGCTGTTCGATAGCGGCTTCATCGCCCTCGGCTCCGCCCAAACCCTCTTCGGCATCCAGCTTGAACAACTGCCCCCATACCGGCATCTCACGGTCGCCATGAACCTTGATGTCTTCGCGGCCATCGATAATGCGGCGCAGTCTTTCCCGCGGAAAGACGCCGCCATTGCGACGGCTCAGCGTGGTCAGATCTGGCGGCTCTGCGCTCAGGCCAAAGGCCTTTCCTCCTCCGCCTCGCCCATCTTCGCCATGGCAGCTCGAGCACGACATGCGGAAATCCGCCTCGGGCGATGGCTCAGCATTGCCGGCGCCGGAAGCATTTGAAAGGATCAGAACCAAGAAAATCCCGGCGACCGGGATCCGAGCCAAATACGACATGCGGACCTCTCTGCCGTATCGCATTCACCGATTCCTCATCGACTTTTGCAGCAAAGACCCTGAATCATCGGCGATTCAACCAGGTCACGATGTATAGTGTCGTACCAAACAACAGAAACGCCGCAACTACCATCACCAAGTAGATTTCATCATATGTCGTCATGGTCATCCTCGCTCCCAAATAGGCAATAAGACTGCAAGGATGATCCCGACCCTGCATTGACCTGAATCAATCCAGGGAAGCGGACAGCCGAATCGACGCGGTCCGCCAGGGAAGGCCGACCGCGCCGTGCTTGCTAAAAGAAGCCCAGTTTCTTCGGGCTGTAGCTGACCAGGAGATTCTTGGTCTGCTGATAGTGGTCCAGCATCATCTTGTGTGTCTCGCGTCCGATGCCGGATTGCTTATAGCCGCCGAAAGCGGCGTGAGCCGGGTAGGCGTGATAGCAGTTCGTCCACACGCGACCGGCCTGGATCGCCCGGCCGAAACGGTAGCAGGTATTGGCATCGCGGCTCCAAACCCCGGCGCCAAGGCCGTAGGATGTCTCATTGGCGATGGAAAGCGCCTCTTCCGCCGTGCTGAAGGTGGTGGTGGAAACGACCGGACCAAAAATCTCCTCCTGGAAGATCCGCATCTTGTTGTGTCCCCGGAATACGGTCGGCTGGATGTAGTATCCCCCGGCAAGCTCGCCCTCGAGCTGCGCGGCACCGCCGCCGGCGAGGACCTCAGCACCCTCGTCGCGGCCGATTTGGAGATAGCGCAGGATCTTTTCCTGCTGCCCGGCGCTCGCCTGGGCACCGATCATCGTGGCAGCATCGAGCGGGTTGCCCTGGACGATCTGCGCGACCCGGGCGAGGGCCCGGTCCATGAAGCAGTCATAGATGCTTTCATGGATTAGGGCACGCGACGGGCACGTGCAGACCTCGCCCTGATTAAGCGCGAACATGACAAATCCCTCGATCGCCTTGTCGAAGAAGTCATCGTCATGAGCGGCGACATCGGCAAAGAATATGTTGGGCGACTTGCCGCCCAGCTCCAGCGTCACCGGGATGAGGTTCTCGCTGGCATATTGCATGATGAGCCGACCGGTCGAGGTCTCGCCGGTGAAGGCGATCTTGGCGATGCGCTTGGACGAGGCAAGCGGCTTTCCAGCTTCAATTCCATAACCGTTGACGACATTGACCACGCCCGCGGGCAGCAGATCGGCGATGAGCTCGATGAGCACCATGATCGAGGCGGGTGTCTGCTCGGCCGGCTTCAGCACCACGCAATTGCCCGCCGCAAGCGCGGGAGCGAGTTTCCAAACAGCCATCAGGATCGGAAAGTTCCAGGGAATGATCTGGCCGACCACGCCCAGAGGTTCGTGGAAATGATAGGCCATGGTATCGTGATCGATCTCGGCGATCGATCCTTCCTGCGCGCGGATGCAGCCGGCGAAATAGCGGAAATGATCGATCGCGAGGGGAATGTCGGCGGCTTTTGTCTCCCGGATCGGCTTGCCGTTGTCCCAGGTCTCGGCGGTGGCGAGGAGGTCAAGGTTGGCCTCCATCACATCGGCGATCCTGTTGAGAATGACCGACCGCTCGGCCGGCGAAGTGCGGCCCCAGGCCTCCTTGGCCGCATGGGCGGCGTCGAGCGCGAGCTCCATATCGGCAGCATCGGAGCGGGCGACCTGGCACACAGGCTTGCCGGTGATCGGCGAGATATTGTCGAAGTAACGGCCGGCCTGGGGTGCCACCCATCGTCCACCGATGAAGTTGTCGTAGCTCTTGGCAAATGGCGCCGTCCAAAGGGCGCGCTCGGCGACATGTATGTTCATGTGCATATCCTCCTTTATACACTTGGCGAACCCAATGTTCGCCTCTGCCAATCAGACTCTCATGTCAGGCTTGGCAGGAGAAGGAGGGGACCACACTCAGAAGCGCCATCTGTCTCATTGGCGAGACACAAGGCTCATCAATGCGCACAAGCCGGTTCGGCGCGTTCCATGCGCCGATAGAACGTCGCCCGGCCGATACCGAGCCGGCGCGCCGCGGCAGTGACATTGCCGCCGGAGCGAGCCAGCGCCTGATGCAGGACCGCCCTTTCGCCGTCCCGGAAGCTGGTCCTGTCACCCACGCCGATGAGGTCCCCAAGCGGGCGGGGAGAGGCCAGCGGTTGCAGTCCGAGACGAAACCGCTGGCGTGCCACAAGCGTTGCGCCGATCACGAGATCATCCTGATCGACTGCCAGGAGCGATGGCCCTGCGGGCGAACCTTCGCCGCCGGCGTAGAAAATCCTCGCATGGGCGTAGCGCCGGCAGAAATAATCGCGTTCGATCTGGTGTGCCGCACTGTGCACCAGCGCCGCAATCACGCCGGCCATGGCTTCGCCATGGTCGGGACGACAGGTCGATACGTCGAGCGCCGCGACGAGGCGGCCCTCATGATCATGGATGGGGGAGTCCAGGCAGCTCACCCCGATATTCCGGCTGGCGAAATGCTCATGGCGCAGGATCGCGACCTGCCTGGCCTCGATGAGGCACGTGCCTATCCCGTTTGTCCCTTCTGCCGCCTCGCTCCAGTGCGCACCAGGGACGAGGTTGAGCGAATCGAATAGGGAAGCATCGCCGGCCATGGAACGGCCTTCGAGCACGACGCCATTCAGGTCCGCCAGGAAAATGCCACATCCGGTGCGAGCAAGAGTGCTGAACAACGAACCGAGCACAGGGGCGGCGACTGCCAGCAACTCGCCATTGGCTTCGCACAGCCTCCTCGTTTCGCTTCCACCCAGGCGTTCGGTGCGCGCAGTTTGAGCGGGATCCAGGCCATGATGCAGCGCCGAGCGGCGCCACGACGCCGCCACGGCCGACAAGGCGGCTGCCTGGCTTGATTGCACTTCATTCAGGACGTGATCGCTATGCCTGACGCTTGTCTTGGCCATGTCCGCAATCCTCCTATGATCGCAGCACCGTAGACCGTTCGCAAATGGGTATTCGCCGATCAATTTCTGGCAATTGGGCTTACTCAAACAAACTTGCCTGGAGCGCGAGACAACCGGGGGATTCATCCGCGCTCCAGGCTGTGGGCGGCCTGCCCTATCAGGCCGCCTTCACTTCGATCTTCCTGGAGTCCTTCTGTGTAGCAGTACCCTTGGGCACGACCACCGTCAGGACACCGCTGCTCAGCGACGCTTCGATCTTGTCGGGATCGATGCCCTCGGGAAGAGGGAAGGATCTCTCGAAGGCGCCATAGTGTCTTTCCGACAAATGGCAGCCACCCCCGTTCTTTTCCCAGCTGTCCTTCTTGTCACCCTTGATGAGGAGCCGGCCGTCTACGATTCTCACATCGAGATTGTCGGGGCCAATGCCCGGCACTTCTGCGGCAATCTCATAGGACCTCTCCGTGTCACGGATGTCGACCGCAGGTGCGGCCCAATAAGATTCGAGCCGGGCCATTGGCACATAGTCGAAGATCGGGCTGCGGAAGAACGGACGCCAGCCGCGATCGAACTGGTCGAAGAGCTGGTTGACTTCACGCTGCAGGTTCTGCAAGGGCGCAAGTGCAAGATCCTGCCGGCCAGCCCTTTCCTCTTTGGTCACGGGAACCTTCGTGACGCTTTGTGTCATGATGTCCTCCTTGAAAACGCAAGTTTTCCTATCCTGGCCAATGGCAGCCTTCTTTGATCTCTCGATCAAGTTCACAACCTGAGCATCGGCCCACGAGAAGCGGCGATCATAAGGTGCACAACAAAGTCTTCCTGTGTGCCGCCGCGAGAATGCTGTCTGCGAGATGCAGGCGAACAATATCGTCATCGAGCGCGCGGACGATCGAGATGGTTTTTTTAAGGAGCTTCAGGGAAAACGAAGGATATTCGCTCAGAAGGCGATTGAACGTTTCTTCTGAAAGCTCCCCCACCTCGCAACTTGTAACCGTGCGCACCGATATGGCGCCAGGACAGCTCATGATCGCGGCAAATTCACCAAAACAGGCTGGTGCGCTCAACCAACCGACCGGAACGATATCCCACTTGCTATCGCGTTGCGACAGCTCGACGATCCCTTCGGTCAGCACGAATACGCCATGCGGCGAGGAGTGGTCGCCGTCAATCAACAGGTGTTTTGGCTCAAGCCGATGCCAGAGGCATCGGTCGGCGAGTCTCTGCCGCTCCTCGGCGGGGAGGGTAGAAAAGAGCTCGACATCGTCAAGTGAAGCCGTTGGCTTTGCGCAAGCGATCTGTGTCATGGGGTGTTCATACGGCGCCACGCGCTGAGTTTCATTGCGCTGGATCAAATTTCAGGGAGGGTAAAGGCGGTCCCGAGACTTTTTCCGAATCCCTGGTGTGTCGAACTGGGCTAGGCCCGAAACCCCCGCAGTCGCATTAGGGTGACGATTCAAGCCTATCCGCACGGAGCCATCGACCTTTTGACCGAGGTCAAGGCGGTCTTCCCTGGAAAGGGGCCTTGTAAGCTCATGATAATCATTTCTCACGGGAATTGCCGATGGGCTACCAAACCATTCTAGTCAGCCTCAATGAGGTTTATCAGCTTCATTCTCTGCTCGGCGCTGCTGCTGCGATCGCGGAAAAGTGCGCTTCATATGTCATTGGGCTATATGTGATCCCGGCACCTGAGCATCGTTTTTCAAACGCGGTTGAGGCTGTCATGGTGGAACTGGACGGTGACAGGAGGTACTTTCAAGGGCAGGAGGCCGCGGCCCGCCAGGCGTTTGAGAAAGCCATTCTCTCGGCGGGGATCGAGGGAGAGTTTCGGGTAGTGGATGCATTGGAACACAAGGTCGCGTCGACCGTAATTGAGCACTCCCGTCAGGCCGACTTTGTGATAATTGGCCATTCGAACTCTTGCAGCAATCGCGCCATTGGTTCGGGTTTTTCGGAGGAGATTATCATTTCCTCCGCGCGGCCTACTTTGCTCATGCCACTTGACCGGCAGGCTGCTGTGCGGACCGATCGCGTAATCGTCGGCTGGAACGGTTCACACGAGGCGGCGCGAGCAGCGTTTGACAGCATTCCGCTGCTAAAGCTTGCCGATGAAGTCCTCATCATCCTGGTTGAGCCCGAGAGCGGGAATCCCGGTCACCCCGCATCGTCAGGCATCGATCTTACCAAGGCGTTTGCGCGGCATGGCATCAAAGTTCGGCCATTTGACGTTCACAGTTCTCTGGAGGCGGGGCAGGCGCTCCTGGAGGAGGTCGAAAGCCGGGGCGCCGGGTTGCTCGTCATGGGCGCCTACGGCCACGCCCGGTTTCGTGAGTTTATTCTCGGAGGGGCAACAAGATCAGTGCTCAAAGCAATGACGGTACCGGTCTTATTCTCACACTAGAGGATCGGACCGAGGAAGATAGTGCACCGCGACGGTTCCAGTGGAACATTCAGCGCTCCAGATGGAGAAGTTCGCCAAATATAAGGGCGATCAGTCAGGGCTCTGTCGCCAAGGCCTCGGGGCAAAGCGGTAACGCAGACCAACCGAGATAGTGTCGACGCTGCCCTGGGCCGAACCGGCGTAGCGGATGCCGAAAATCGTCTCGTCGACTGGCGCATCCTCTACGAAAAGATGCGCATAACCAATGTCGATGGAAAGCCATTCGTCCCATTTGTAGCTTGTCCCAACACTTGCCCAAATACGGTCGGCATCCGGCAGTCTCATGGACCTTGCCTCGTCGCTGGTCGGCGAGATCTCATAGCTGAGACCGGCACGGAGCGTCAGGTCAGTGCTTAAGTTGTAATCGGCTCCGAGAGAGAAGACCCAACCATCCTCGTAGTTGAAGGTCAGGCTCGAACCGGCGGGCGAGCCCTCGAGCGGGACGATCTGTAAACGACTCCAATTTGTCCATTCTAGGCCAGCCATGACCGTGAATGCCTCATTGACCTGCTGACGTACGCCGACCGAGACGGTTTCAGGCAGTGTGACATCCGCCGACACAGGAAATGTCCCTGCGGCAACTATGCCGACGCTTGTTGCCAGGGGGATATCGAAACTCTGACTGCCGGCCAGTGAATGCTTCAGTGCCGAACGATAGCCGATGCCGACAGTAGTGCCGTCCAGAGGTTTAAACGTTATGCCGGCAACGAAACCCACGCCGACGTCATCGGCCTCGAACTCTTGCAAGGGTGGTGAAGCGATCGGTGCCAAGGCCGTTTTGATGTCGACTTCGAAATACTGGATCTGAGCACCGACCGCGACGCTCAATACGTCGTTGATCTTGATGCCGAAAATCGGACTGACGTTGAGCGACCACGCGTCTGCCTCGAGATGACTGAACATCCCGACCCATGGCTCATTCGAACGGGAAGCGAGGCCAAAAGGCGCGGTGACGCTCACCCCAAGATAGATCTTGTCGGTGACCGGCGTTGCGAAATAGGTCGCGGGCACAATGCCGGTCTTGCCGACATCACCGCCAGTACCCGTGATGCCGAGCGTCGTCAGCGTCGAAAGAGTAGGATCGACATCAAGCTCCGACCGCGGCAAGACAAGCGCTGCGCTGCCCTCGACCGTTGTGCCGGTCACGGCAGTTACAGCTGCCGGGTTCCAAAACATAGAGCTTATCGAATCTCCGGGGGCGGCCATCCCGGCAAAGCTTGAGCCTTCTCCGTAAGCAGACTGCGCGCGAATGGCGAACCCTCCTGCCGCCGCCGTCGCGACCGCCGCCGCCATCGCCAGCACTGTCGAAGCGATGAGCAGCGCATGCATGCGCAACGCGTCTGACCACTTGGCCAGATTGCCATGGACGTGATTTGTGCCGCGAATGCTCAATTTAACCCATCATACAAGTGTGCCTAATCCAGACTCGACGTCCTGTAACTTCATTGTCGTCCATCGGGTCACAGGAATAAACACCAGGCAATTCGCCCCTAACCTTCTTTTTGATCTTGATCCAATTGATGGTGGCGCACTTGACCCTGATCAATCAATCGGCCAGCGGTTTGGAGCAAACTAGGGAGGAAACATTAAATCAAGAGCCTGCCTTGACAACATCCTTGGTAAGCACGGACCAGCCAGACCACAGCGGGGGGTGGTATTCCGTGCGCCCGCTCTATCGCTACATCTGGCGCACGAGCCGCTCCAAACAGATCGGAATTTGCTTGCTCGTTGCGATCATAACTCCGCTGCCCATGGTCAGCCTAGAGTTTCAGCGTCGTATTATCGATGATGCGCTTGGCGCACGAAATGTTCGGTTGCTGATTGCGCTTGGCACCGGATATGTCGCCCTGATCAGTCTCAGGCTCTTGCTCAAATATGCGGCCGATATTGTCAAAGGCAGAACTGCCGAGACGATCGCCCGCGACATGAGACTTAGAATCATGAGGGGGAGGCAGGCAATATGGCCGCGAAGTTACGATGATTCCGATGATGAGAAAATCGGCACGGCTATCTCGATGCTCGGCGCCGAGACCGAAGACATGAGCGGCTTCGCAGGAGATGCGCTCTCCTTGCCTCTCTTGACCGGCGGGACAATGATGTGGGTCTTGGGCTACCTCATGTGGATCGAGCCTTTGATCACCGCGATAGCTCTCATCCTGTATTTTCCACAAATAGTCATCGTGCCGGCAATCCAATTCACCATCAATCGTCTGGCGCGGTTACGCATTGTGCAGTTGCGCAATCTCAGCCATCTCGCGATCCATGGATCCTCGAAAGGACGCGGGCGCGGACAAACGGTTGGGCAGGTCTTCATCGACAGGCTCTATCGCATTCGCATCCGGATCTATCTGCGCAAGTTTTTTATTACCGAACTTGGCAATTTCCTCGACTCGCTTGGGCCCGTCATGGTGCTCTCTGTCGGAGGCTATCTTGTCATTGCTGGGGAGACGGAAGTCAGCACGCTGTTCGTGTTCATCTCCGGTTTGCAGAAGGTTGCCGATCCCTGGGATCAGATGATTACCTTCTATCGGACGGTTTCGAATACCGGCGTAATGTTCGACATGATCCGCGCAAGGCTTGTAGGGACCCAGGGGGAAATCTCCTAGACTAAGCCTTTCGCACAGCCCTTGATCACAACCCGATAAACTCTACGACCAAGGCAGCGTGATCGCTCGCTCGGGGACGATGCGATCCCACTCCGGGTAATCGCGGACCCTGGTACCGTCTGGCCTCTCGGGATAATCCCTCACGCAGTATGCTCGGTTTGGCATCCGGCCATCTTTCGGCCAAGGCGGGGGCGGCAAGCAGATAATCGGGGCGCGCATAGGACCCCGAATTTGGTTCGTAGGAGGACCACCGTTCGGATTCCGGCAACCGTTTCAGAAGATCGGCCGCAAAACCCTGAGTGAGTGGGGCGATTGCCTGCTCCGTATCCTCTATGTCGCGAGACTCGTTAAGGTCGCCAAGGACCAGCCAGAGTGCGTTTTCCTCGCCCGCGAACCGGCGCTCGATTAGCCGTCTTACCGCTAGGGCCTCAAGCCGCCGCACCGACCAGGCGGCATGGGCGTCTGGCCAGGGTGCCTTGAAGTGGCACAAAAAGAGCGTTAGCCCGCCAATCTTTGCCGTGAGGCAATCGCGGCAAAACACCGGCGTATTGGCCTTTCGGGCCGCAAATTCCTCAAGACCAAGGTCGGCAGCGGTGAGTTTCGCATGGCTGACGACTTCGTCGACTGGGCGTGTGCTCATCAACGCAACATCCCGCCCGGCGCCGTCATTGCCTGGAAAGCAGAAGCGATGCGGATAGACCTGCCCGCCCGCGTGGCGCAGAAGGTGGTCGTGAAAGAAGTCGAGCGCCTCGATGTCGAATACTTCTTGTAGGCACACCACGTCCGCACCGGCATGCGCGAGAACGGCTGCCGTCAGGCGTCGGTCGGCTAGGTCGAGTGCAGTGGCTTCCAACCCTCCGTCCTGGGGTACGTCGCCGTCCCGGGCGCCATCGAACCGCGGACGTCCACTGGGGTGACGAAGGCGAAGGTTCTGGACGTTGAAAGTTGCGATGCGCATGGTCCTGAGCTGGTCCTTCAATTACAGGAAAATCGCTCTTGGACCCAGTTGGGAAATGACCGATTCCAGTTTGCGGGGCCCTCGACCTGTAGGGGTGCTCCCTAGAAGACGAGTCTTTACAAATCGAATGTTTGTGCGCCGGATTCGACCCTTCCCGCCTCTCGGCTGGAAGACGATCCGGCTCTTGTGAAGACTTGGGTTGGTAAGATTTACGGTGACCTCAAGACAGCGTTTCTATGTGCCGTCTCCAGAGCGTGGTGAGCCGAATGGTGGTGGATCGATTCTTCACCCAGATTTTTTATGAGTGAGACAACCTTCTTGAAAAGATAGAGAGATGCGGCCGGGCATGCATTCAGAAGGCTCAAAAATCGCTCGCTCGAAATCTCCGCTATGACACAGGGCGTGAGTGTCCGAACACTTGCCGAGCCCATTTCGCGGCTGACAGCGCCGAACTCTCCAAAGCAATCCGGAGCGCTCAGCTTCACGAGCGACATGCATTCGCGGTTGGAGATGGGCTTAAATATCTCCACTTCTCCTTCGACAAGGAAAAAAACCCCATACGATCGCTTTGATTGATTCTCAATGACGAATTCGTGCGCATCAAATCGGTGCCATGTGCACTGCTCCTCGATATGGGCAACGATCCCGGCCGGAACCCCGGCAAACAGCTCAAGGCCCGACGCAGACAGCCCTTTTCGTTCGGAGCAATTGCTCATTGGTGGCCCATCCTTTCGTCGGGAAAGATAACGCCACAGTTAGTGCCAGCTTTTGAGCGAGATCAAAAAGCTGACGAAACCAGGATGCTGTCGGAATAGACCGATTAGGCAATTAAATTGCAGACCAGATCAATCAGCATTGCCGGTTCTTCCATAGTCTGAATTTCCGAAGCAAACGCCGATCTCATGGCAACCTGCTCCGGCGATGTCGAATGACCGCCGCGATCCGCCGGCATCAAGCCAAAGCGAATTGGTCCTGTGTCCTCATCGGTTCCCGGCTAAGCGTTACCCCACGCTGACGCATGTCGTCGAGCAGCAGGTACATCTCGGCCGCACCGAGCGCGTCCTCGAAGGCGTCGTGCTGCGGGTGGTGCTGGAGGCCGAGATCGGTCAGGATGGAGGTATAGCGCAAGTCGATCTGTGTCCCCGGTGGCGCCCTCCCATACTTGCGGTCATAATAGAGCCGCGAGACGTCGATTCTGCGATTGGGCAGGCGGATGTTCAGCATCGACAGCAAGTATTTGTCGAGCATGCGCACGTCGAAATCGACCCAGTAGCCGACGAGCGGGCGTGAACCGATGAAGTGGAGAAGAGCGGGCAGCACGTCCTGCATCGGCCGAGCGTCCGCGACGTCCTGCTCACGCAACCGATGGACCTTGATCGAGGCCGGCCGGATGGCGGATTCCGGTCTTACAAGCGCACGGAATGCCGAGCTTGCATGGATGCGTTCGTGGGTGACACGGATCGCCGCGATGCTGACAATCTCGTCGACCCAAGGGTCGAATCCGGTCGTCTCGCAATCGAGCGAAACCACTTCGTCCCCCGGCTCGGGTTCGAACAGGAAGGCGTAATTGCGATCGGCAAGGGCGACGCGGTTGATTGCACGTCGCAGCTGGTTCAACGCGCCCATCAAAAGAGTCCCAGATGATAGCGGTTTCGGATGAGCTCGCGAAAGCGCTTCACGACGCGCAGCGCATCGCGCAAGAGGTCGCGGTCGGCAGTGGAAAGCTCGCCGACGCGGACAAGTGATTCAAGCTCGGGCTTGCCCATCTTCGTGGCGTGGAGTTGTGAGTGCAGCCGTATCTCCATCAGTATGTACAGCGCGCCCGCCAGATCCCGGCCGAGCTCCTCGCCAAGCACACCCGATTGCGTCAGAACCCTGATGCGTTCGACCGTCGGCGTCGCCAGGATGCCGTGCTCGATCGACAGCGTGCGGATGCCGTGGACGATCGGGAAGGTGCCGGACTTCTTGATATCGATTACATCGCTGCCGACACCGATCGTCGCCATCAGCGAGGTGAGCACGCCGGCGCTGGCGCCAGCGAACTGGTCGATGTAGCGGGCGAAGCGGGCAAGGTAGGCGGATTCGCCTCGCATGAGCTCCACCATCGACATTTTGGCTCGGTTGACAAGCTCGGTACGACCGGCGATCCCAACGGCATCGAAGAAGATGCCGAGCTTCATCGCACTGAATTCGTCAGGAGTGAGCACCCACGACCTGATCTGCCGGATGAACTCGTCGATCGGCTGCGACCATTGCGGGTTGTTCACCATGACGCCGCCCGGGCAGGGCGCGAAGCCGAAGCGCTCCAGCGCCTTGCTGAAGGCGGCGCGGAATGAGGCGAGTTCATCGGCGGGAACGGGCGTCGCGAGCAGCAGACCGTTGTCCTGGTCGGTGCGCACGGTCTGCTCGCCGCGCCCCTCCGAGCCCATGATCATCATGCAGCCAGTCTCGCGCACCGTCGGCGGAGCAATCATTTCGAACAGCTTGGCGAAGAGACGGCGGTTGAGGTCCGAGGTGATCTCGGCGATGGCGCCAACGCGCACGCCCTGGCCGGCCAGCCGTTCGACCTGTGCCTGGATGTCACATGCGGCATCGGCCAGGTGATCCACGTTTCGCGCCCGGTCGATCCGCCCCGCCACGAGTTGCGAGTTTCCGGCCACCAGTCCGAGTATGTCGATATCCTCGAGTACGCCGACATAGTAGCCGTTCTCCTTTACCGCGAGGCGGCGCTTGTTGTGCCTCGTCATGAGGATGAGTGCCTCGAAGATGAAATCATCATTGCCGACCGAGACCACATCAAAGTGGCAGACATCGCGCACCGGCGTGTCGAGTGGGCGTCGGTCAAGTACGGCTGCCTTGGAGAGATTCATGCCGGTGACGATCCCGACGCGCTCGCCGTCTCGCACGAACAGCGCGTTGTTGTCGCGTTCGCGCATGGTGAGTCCCGCCGCCTCGATACTGACAGTCCCATCGACGAATACGGCAGGCAAGCGCCGCGCGTCATGCACCCGTGCGCGCAGAACCGATTCCACGTTCTCCGGCTCGCGGCGCCGCGAATAGCTTTCCAGCTTGTGCGAAATCTCCGAATAGAAAAAGGCGGCGAAACCGGGATTGCTCCTCACTAGGTCGAGGACGAGGGACCGCGGCACCAGATAGCAAAGTGTCTCCTCGGCGGCGACGAAGAAGCTGCCGGTCGTTCCGTGCACGACCGCTCGCGCGTCGAAAGTATCCTTGGGACCCAGGCGTGCTTCGACTGTTTCGCCGTCGCGCTCCTCCACCGATCCCTTGATAATGACATGGAGCAGCTCCGCAGCAGTGCCGTTCTCCACGATGACCTCGCCCGGGCGGAAATAGCCGATGTCCAGCGCCGCTCTGAGCCGCATGATTTCGTCGTGCGTCAGCCTGTCAAAGGGAGGGTTGCGGCTGTCGAAGGATTGCGGCATCGCTGGCCGGCTCCATCATGCAGAGAGGGTGGGGCGCCTTGGCGCCCGGCCCTCGCGTCGTGTCACTCCTGCGATGGCTAATGCACCACCGCTCCTACGGCACCGATTCCCGTTTCGGCGCGGATGAATTGCGCCTCGAAGGCGTCGCGCTCGCCGCGCGCGCGGGCCGTCGCGTCGACCTTGGAGAACAGCCAAATACCCGCGAATGCGATCGTCATCGAAAAGAGCGCCGGGTTATCATAGGGGAAGATCGCCGAGGCGAAGCCGAAGGTATTTACCCAGACCGCCGGGCTCAGCACCACCATCGCGACGGCACTTGCGAGGCCCAGCAGGCCGCCGATCAACGCGCCGCGGCTGGTCGTCCCTTTCCAGAACACCGACATCAAGAGGACAGGGAAGTTGCAGCTTGCCGCCACTGCGAAGGCAAGCCCGACCATGAAGGCCACGTTCTGCTTCTCGAAGATGTAGCCGAGCAGGATGGCTACGACTCCGATCCCCACGGCGGCGATCTTGGAGATGCGGACCTCCTTGTCTTCCGCCACTTTTCCCTTTGCGATCACCGAGGCATAGAGGTCGTGGCTGACCGCCGATGCGCCGGCGAGAGTCAGCCCGGCGACAACCGCCAGAATAGTGGCAAAGGCGACCGCTGAGATGAAGCCAAGGAACAGCGAGCCGCCAACCGCGTTGGCGAGGTGAATGGCCGCCATGTTGGTCCCACCGAGTAGATCCTTCACCTTGTCGTAAGCGCCGTCCGCCGCGACCGTGAAGTAAACGGGGTCGCTCATCAGAAGCGTGATGGCGCCAAAGCCGATGATGAAGGTGAGCACATAGAAGTATCCGATGAAGCCTGTCGCATAGAACACGGACTTCCGCGCCGCCTTGGCGTCGGCGACGGTGAAGAACCGCATCAGGATGTGCGGCAGGCCGGCGGTGCCGAACATAAGCGCAAGCCCGAGCGAGATCGCCGAGATGGGGTCGCTAACAAGGCCACCCGGCTTCATGATGGCAAGCGCCTTCGGGTGGACGTCGACGGCGGCCTGGAACATCTTCTCCGGCGAGAAGCTGAAGGTGGCGAGCACCATGAAGGCCATGAAGGTTGCGCCGCCCAGAAGCATGCAAGCCTTAATGATCTGCACCCAGGTGGTTGCCACCATGCCGCCGAAAGCCACGTAGACGATCATCAGCGCGCCGACGAGGATGATGGCGTAGAGGTATGGCAGCCCGAAGAGGAGTTCGATCAGCTTGCCCGCGCCCACCATCTGCGCGATCAGGTAGAAGGCCACCACGGTGAGTGTCCCGATCGCTGCCAACGAGCGGATCGGCGTCGCCTCCAGCCGGAACGCCGCCACGTCGGCGAAGGTATATTTGCCGAGGTTGCGCAGGCGTTCAGCGATGAGGAAGAGGACGATCGGCCAGCCAACCAGCCATCCCACCGAATAGATGAGCCCGTCGAAGCCGGAGGCAAAGACGAGCCCCGAAATGCCGAGGAAGGAAGCTGCCGACATGTAGTCGCCGGCAATCGCCAGCCCGTTCTGGAATCCGGTAATGCCACCGCCGGCGGTATAGAAATCAGCCGCCGACCGAGACCGGGCCGACGCCCATTTGGTTATGAAGAGCGTTGCCGCGACGAACACGAAAAACATGGTGATGGCCGACAGGTTGAGCGCTTGCTTTCCGCCACCCTCGATGGCACCGGCGGCAAGAGCCTGCGAAAGCCCACTCGTCGCCGCCACCAGCCCGGTTAGGGCTATGAAAACTGCGCGGATCATCTGAGCCTCTCCTTGATTTCCTGGGTGAGGATGTCGAAGTGTTTATTCGCGCGCTGGACATAGATGCCGGTCAGCGCAAAGGCGGAGACGATGACCGCGAGGCCGACGGGGATGCCGAGCGTGATCACGCTACCGCCCAGCGGCGTGCCCAGCACCGCCGGTGTGAAGGCGATGACAGCGATAAATCCGAAATAGATCGCCAGGATCGCGGCTGACAGGGTCAGAGCGAACCGCATTCGCTGCGCTACGAGCTCTTGAAACAACCGTTCCTGCCGAATGCGCGCAATGTCTTTCTCACCCATGTTGAAACTCCTTGCTGCAGGATGGTGCGTCCGAGGCAACGAACGCAGACCCCTCCGTTCTTCCGACACATAAGAGGGATCAACGAGTATCGAATTGCGATGGATCAATTGATCCCTGCGACTTTCGTTGAATAGGGCGGTGAGCCCAATGACACCAGTCTTCCCTTGCGAACTTATCTATGGTGCTCAGTCAGTAGTCTCGACTGAGTCGAGCGGACAGCCCGCCGAGTGGTTGGAAGCACCGGGCCTCATCAAAGGCTCTTGCGGTTCTGGCGGTGATCGATCAGATGGTGGATGACTGTCGGGTCGGCAAGCGTCGACGTATCGCCTAGCACATCGAAATCGTCCTCGGCGATCTTGCGCAGGATCCGACGCATGATTTTGCCGGAGCGAGTCTTCGGCAGGCCTGTCGCGAACTGGACTTTGTCGGGTGAGGCTATGGCGCCGATCTCCTTGCGTACATGCGCAATCAACTCCTTGCGCAGATCTTCCGACGGTGCCGCACCGGCCATTAGCGTCACGTAACAATAGATTCCCTGACCTTTGATCTCGTGCGGATAACCGACAACAGCAGCCTCCGACACCTTGTCGTGACTGACCAGTGCCGACTCGACTTCCGCGGTCCCCATACGGTGACCCGAGACGTTGATGACGTCGTCGACGCGGCCGGTGATCCAGTAATAGCCATCCTTGTCGCGGCGGCAGCCGTCGCCAGTAAAATACTTGCCCTTGTAGGTCGAGAAGTAGGTTTGGACAAAGCGATCGTGGTCGCCATAGACCGTCCGCATCTGTCCCGGCCACGAGTCGATGATGCAGAGGTTGCCGTTGGAAGCACCCTCCAGCACTTTGCCGTCGCTGTCGACCAGTTGCGGCTGAATGCCGAAGAAAGGCCGAGTCGCTGAGCCTGCCTTGAGGTCGGTGGCGCCCGGCAGCGGCGTGATCAGGATGCCGCCGGTCTCCGTCTGCCACCAAGTGTCGACGATCGGCACTTTCTTTTCGCCGACAACATTGAAATACCATTCCCAGGCTTCTGGATTGATCGGTTCGCCGACCGAGCCCAGCACGCGTAGACTTTTGCGCGAGGCCTTCTTTACGTGGTGATCGCCCATACCGATCAGCGCGCGGATCGCCGTCGGAGCGGTGTAGAAGATGTTGACCTGGTGCTTGTCGACCACCTCCCAAAAACGCGAGGGCGAAGGATAGTTGGGCACGCCTTCGAACATCAGCGTGGTCGCGCCATTGGCGAGAGGCCCGTAAACGATATAGCTGTGGCCGGTGACCCAACCCACGTCGGCCGTGCACCAGAAAATATCACCGTCGTGATAGTCGAACACGTATTGATGGGTCATCGACACATAGACGAGATAACCACCCGTCGTGTGCAGAGCGCCCTTCGGCTTGCCGGTCGAACCTGAGGTATAGAGGATGAAGAGGGGGTCCTCGGCCTTCATCTTCTCGGGCTCGCACTCGGCTTTCACGGCTGTTATCTCCTCGTGGTGCCAGAGGTCACGCCCCTCCACCCAGCCGATCTTGCCGGCGGTGCGACGTACCACCAGCACGTTCTTGACGTCGACGCCGGCGCCCCTGGCAATCGCGATCGCCGCATCGGCGTTGGCTTTGAGCGGAATAGTCCTGCCACCACGCAAACCCTCATCGGCGGTGATCACGAAGGTCGACCCACAATCGACGATGCGGCCCGCGAGCGAGTCCGGCGAGAAGCCGCCGAAAACCACTGAATGGATCGCTCCAATTCGTGTGCAGGCAAGCATCGCATAAGCGGCTTCGACGATCATCGGCAAATAGATAGTGACGCGATCGCCCTTTTTGACGCCGTGCTTCTTCAGCACGTTGGCGAGGCGGCAGACCTGCGCATAGAGCTCGCTGTAGGTGACCCTTTTGTCATCATAGGGATTGTCGCCTTCCCAGATGATCGCGGTCTGGCTGCCGCGTGTCTTCAGGTGCCGGTCGATGCAATTGTAAGAAACGTTGAGCTCGCCGTCCTCGAACCACCTGATTGATACCTCGTGATTGAAGCTGGTGTTCTTGACCTTCCTATAGGGCTTGGACCAGTCAATCCGCTTGCCGTGCTTGCCCCAGAACCTTTCAGGATTCTTGATGCTCTCGGCATACCATGCGAGGTATGTTGCATTGTCGATCAGCGCTCGCTTCTTCCACGCCGGCTGGACCTTGTGAACATGCGCTTCCGGGATTGCGGCAGCTTTTCCCGAGCCATTGGTTGTCAGGCTGCCGGGGTGGTTCGAAGTGGAAGGCGGGGGTTCCTGACCAGTGCGCGGGATGTCCTTCTCGCTCATCTTGAAATTCCTCCTGCGGGAAGATGCTCCGAGGAACCGGATATGGACCTTCCGCTCGCCCGACGCATAAGGGAGATCGAGGAGAATGGAATTGCGATAGATCAAGTGACACCTGCGACTTTCGTTGCATAGGTCGGTGACGAGGAAGGTCGGCCGCTCATTGAGCCTTCCCATCTGTCTGCAAGTTTTCGCTCACGCCGCCTCTGCTCGGTCATCGGACTAAAGCGGGGCTCCGATTGGAGCCAACTCATGAGCAGGATGCGGCTGTCAGCTCAGCCCCGCTGAAGTCTCTGCAAGGCCATCAGCATCCGGCCCATCGATAAGCGGATCGGCCGCGCACTGAAGAGCGAGCCGCTCGCGATCGCGGATTGCGATGGTCTGCCCTTCGACCTTGATGCCACAACTCTCTAGCTTCGAAAGCGCGCGCGAAAATGATTCCCGGGTGATGCCGAGTTCGGATGCGATGAGGGTCTTCTCATACGGAAGAAGCGCACGATCGAGCGTTCCCTGACGCTTCGACAAGGCCAAGACATAACACCCGACACGCAGAGTTGAGGATCTGAGCTTCAGGTTCTTGATCTGCCGTACCATACGTCGAAATTGCTGCGCGAGACTTCCGATTACCGCATGCGCCAAGACAGGGTCCCTGTCGACCGCGGCGCGAAACACCGTCGCATGTATCAGCACAAAGCGCGAGGGCTCCGGCACTCGCGCCCGCATGAGATAGGGCGCGCCGGTTACGACAGCGGCTGGAATAATGAGATCCGGGGCGCGAACGGTTTCGATCAATACCTCTCGGCCTCCGGTGGATCGTCCGAACAATTGGGCCGACCCTGATAGCGTCACGTGCTGGAAGGTAGGCACGTCGCCCTGCTCGAACAAAACAGTACCGGAGTCAACGCCGTGCACCACGGCGTTTCGTAGCAGATCCGTTCGTGTCGAGCTGGAGAGCGCTTGAAAGAAAGATAGATCCTCCGGCGCCAATTCCGCATTCGTCAGTGCGTCCAATAACATGCCTCCTTCGAACCGCACCCCAATCCATACAGGACAAATATCACGCCGGCCTTTGACTTGGATCAAAGCCAGGAGACGCCGGCTTCGCCAGTTTGGCTTCGGGCGGGCATCAGCTCGCTCCCAGAGACCTGCAGTCGAAGAGGCTGTCGACCAATGCAAACGATCGCTCACCCCAAGTCTGGACAGATCTTAACTGCGAGCACGGCAGCGTTCACGGTTTGCTTCGCAGTCTGGACCATCTTCTCCATCATCGGCATCAGCATCCGCCAGGAGCTCGGTCTCAACGAAACGCAGTTCGGCCTGCTCGTTGGAACGCCGATACTTACCGGCTCCCTGATAAGGGTCGCGTTGGGGATCTGGACGGACCGCTATGGCGGGCGTGCCGTCTTCACGGCGAACATGCTGGCTGCGGCAGTGGCGACGTTCCTTCTGTCCTATGCCCATACCTATCCGCAAATGCTGGCAGCCGCGCTTGGCGTCGGTATTGCCGGCGGTTCCTTCGCCGTCGGCGTCGCCTATGTGTCACGCTGGTATCCGGCCGACAAACAGGGCACGGCGCTCGGCATATTCGGCGCGGGCAATGTCGGTGCAGCCGTCACCAAGTTCCTAGCTCCATTCGTGCTCGTCGCTTTCGGATGGCAAACCGTGGCGCAGGTCTGGGCGGTGGGCCTCGTCCTCATGGCCGCCATTTTCTGGTTCACGACGGCCGATGACCCGGTCATCATGGAACGCAGGCGATCCGGCAGTAAGCCGAAAAGCGCCTGGCTCGAACTTGAGCCTCTCAAGAACGTGCAGATCTGGCGCTTCGCGCTCTATTATTTCTTCGTCTTCGGCGCCTTTGTCGCAGTGGCACTGTGGCTGCCGCAATATCTCATCAACGTCTATGGCCTCGACATCAAGACGGCCGGCATGATCGCTGCCTTCTTTTCGGTGCCGGCCAGCATCTTCCGCGCCTATGGGGGGCATCTCTCCGACAGCTTTGGAGCACGGCGAGTTCTCTACTGGACCTTCCTCGTCTCGGTCGCGGCGACGTTCATCCTGTCCTATCCGCCGACCGACTATGTCGTCCACAGCATCAAGGGCCCGACGTCCTTCCATCTCGAGATGGGCCTCGTCGGCTTCATCATCACGATCTTCGTGCTTGGCTTCTTCATGGCGCTCGGCAAGGCCGCCGTCTACAAACATATCCCGGCCTATTATCCCAACCATGTCGGCTCCGTTGGCGGCCTTGTCGGCATGATCGGCGGCCTGGGTGGCTTCCTGCTGCCGATCCTGTTCGGCGTCCTGCTCGATCTGACCGGCCTGTGGACGAGCTGCTTCATGGCGCTGTTTGTCCTTGTCTCCGGCGCCCTTGTGTGGATGCACCTCGCCATCCGTCAGATGGAGCGTGGAATCGCCGGTGAAGCCCTGACCAAGCTCCCGCCCTTCCCGGAAATGCAGGGCATGCCCAGACCTGTGTCAGCAGCCCGGTCGGGCAGCGCACTGATCGACTGGCGGCCAGAGGATCAGACTTTCTGGGCGGAGAAGGGACGTCGGATCGCCCGGCGCAACCTCTGGCTCTCGATCCCGGCGCTGCTGCTCTCCTTCGCCGTCTGGCAGGTATGGTCCGTCGTCGTCGCCCAGCTTCCGCTCGTTGGTTTCACCTTCACGACCGATGAGCTCTTCTGGCTCGCGGCGCTTCCAGGCCTTTCAGGCGCGACGCTACGGATTTTCTATTCATTCATGGTGCCGATCTTCGGCGGCAGGCTTTGGACGACCCTCACAACGTGGTCGCTCATCATTCCGGCCGTCGGCATCGGCTATGCGGTGCAGAACCCGGACACGCCCTACATTGTCCTGTTGATATTGGCTCTGCTTTGCGGCTTTGGCGGCGGCAACTTTGCTTCCTCCATGGCCAATATCTCCTTCTTCTTCCCGAAGGCGGAAAAGGGCAATGCCCTGGCACTCAACGCGGGGCTCGGCAATCTCGGCGTCAGCGTCGTCCAGTTCGTCGTGCCGCTCGCGATCACCGCCGGCATCTTCGGCTGGCTCGGCGGCGATCCGGCCATGGTCAAGGGGTCGGCGGGTGATGCTCCCCTTTGGCTGCAGAATGCCGGCTTCGTCTTCGTGCCGTTCATTGCCATCTCCGCTTTCGCGGCGTGGTTCGGCATGAACGATATCGCCTCGGCCAGGGCTTCGTTCGCCGAGCAGGCCGTCATCTTCCAGCGCAAGCACAACTGGATCATGTGCTGGCTCTATACCGGCACCTTCGGCTCTTTCATCGGCTATTCGGCGGGCTTTCCACTCCTTTCGAAGATGCTCTTCCCTGAGGTGAATGTCCTTCAATTCGCCTTCCTCGGCCCGCTCGTCGGTGCCTTGTCACGCTCGGGTACCGGGTGGCTGGCGGACAAATATGGCGGGGCGCGCGTCACCTTCTGGGTCTTCGCCCTGATGATGGCGGGCGTCGCGGGAGTCCTATGGTTCATCGGCATCAAGGATCAGCCCGGCGCCTTCTTTGGTTTCTTCGCGGCGTTCCTCGTGCTGTTTTTCGCCACCGGCGTCGGTAACGCCTCCACCTTCCAGATGATCCCGGTGATCATGGCGAAGGAAATCGGCCGCCTGATGCCCACGGCCGATACAGAGACGCGCCGCCGGCAGGCGGAAAAGGAAGCCGCCGCCATCACCGGCTTCACCTCGGCGATCGCCGCTTTCGGCGCCTTCTTCATCCCGAAGAGCTACGGCACCTCGATCGCCCTCACGGGCGGGCCGGAGGCCGCGCTCTGGGGCTTCCTTCTCTTCTACGTAAGCTGCCTGGCGATCACCTGGGCCGTCTACGCCCGCAAGGGCGCGCTTCTCCACGACATCGAGCGCGCCAAGCACGGCGGGTCCGTTCATCCGGCCGCGGCCGAATAATCAGGGACACAGCAATGTCGCATTTTCTCGATCGGCTTACCTTCTTCCGCAAGACCGTAGACGAGTTCTCCGATGGGCACGGCATCGTCACCAACGAGGACCGTTCCTGGGAGGACGCGTATCGCAAGCGCTGGCAGCACGATAAGATCGTGCGCTCCACGCATGGCGTGAACTGCACCGGCTCCTGCTCATGGAAAATCTACGTCAAGGGCGGCATCGTCACCTGGGAGACGCAGCAGACCGACTATCCGCGCACACGCCCCGATCTTCCCAACCACGAGCCCCGCGGCTGCGCGCGCGGCGCCTCCTATAGCTGGTATCTCTATTCCGGCGCGCGGGTGAAATACCCGATGATCCGGGGGCGGCTGCTGAAACTGTGGCGCGCCGCGCGGACCACGATGCCGCCTGTCGCGGCCTGGTTCTCGATCGTCAACGACGAGAACAAGCGCAAGTCCTACACCGCGATCCGGGGACATGGCGGCTTCGTGCGTGCCACCTGGGACGAGGCGAACGAACTTATCGCGGCGGCCAACGCTTATACGGTGAAAGCCCATGGTCCCGACCGCGTCATCGGTTTCTCGCCAATCCCGGCCATGTCGATGGTCTCTTATGCGGCGGGCTCGCGCTACCTGTCGCTGATGGGCGGCGTTTGCATGTCGTTCTATGATTGGTATTGCGATCTGCCGCCGGCCAGTCCTCAGACCTGGGGCGAGCAGACCGACGTCCCCGAAAGCGCCGACTGGTACAATGCCGGCTTCATCATCGTCTGGGGCTCCAATGTGCCGCAGACGCGGACGCCCGACGCGCATTTTTTTACCGAGGTTCGCTACAAAGGCACGAAGAGCGCTGTCGTCAGCCCGGACTATGCCGAGGCGACCAAGTTTGCAGACATCTGGCTCAACCCAAAGCAGGGCACGGACGCAGCGCTGGCGCTCGCCATGGGTCACGTCATCCTGCGGGAGTACCATCTCGATCGGAACATTCCCTATTTCGAAGACTACACACGCAAATACACGGACATGCCGTTCCTCGTGCGACTGACGGAAAGGAACGGCAAGTTTGTCCCGGATCGGTTGCTGCGAGCCTCGGAACTGCCGGGTGGCCTGGAAGAGAGGAACAACCCGGACTGGAAAACCGTCGCGATCGACGAAACCACGGACGCGCTGGTGGCGCCGGTCGGATCGGTCGGTTACCGCTGGGGTGAAAAGGCGAAGTGGAACCTTGAGGAAAAGGATGGCAAAGGCTCCGGCACGCGCCTCAAACTGACGCTTGCAGGCGCTGGCGCTGAAATCGCCGCAGTGGATTTTCCCTATTTCGGCGGCCGAGCAACCGAGCACTTTGTCGTGACCAACCATGGCGAAGGCGAGATCCTGACGCGCAACGTTCCCGTCCGGGCCATTACCTGCGCCGATGGCACGAGCGTCAAGGTTGCCACCGTCTATGATCTGATGATGGCCAATTACGGCCTGGATCGCGGCTTCGACGGCAAGGATGTCGCGACGTCTTATGACGATGACACCCCGTTCACCCCGGCATGGGCAGAGCGCATCACCGGCGTCAAACGCGAGGCGATCATAACGGTGGCGCGCGAGTTTGCCACCAACGCCGAGAAGACCAACGGCCGCTCGATGATCATCATCGGCGCAGGCATGAACCATTGGTATCACATGGACATGAACTATCGGGGGGTCATCAATCTTCTGGTGTTCTGCGGCGCCATAGGCCAGTCCGGCGGTGGTTGGTCGCATTATGTGGGACAGGAAAAGCTGCGGCCGCAGACCGGCTGGACACCGCTCGCTTTCGCGCTCGACTGGAATCGCCCGCCCCGGCAAATGAACTCGACGTCGTTTTTCTATGCCCATACCGACCAATGGCGCTACGAGACTCTCACGGCGGCCGAGATTCTTTCGCCGACCGCGCCGGAAGGCGAATGGGGTCAAAGCTTCATCGACTACAATGTTCGTTCCGAACGCATGGGCTGGTTGCCCTCCGCTCCCCAGTTGAAGCAGAATCCGCTCGAAATCGCAGCCAGGGCAAAGGCTGCCGGCCTCGAAACGAAGGAGTATGTCGCCAAGGCGCTGAAGAGCGGGGAGCTTGAGCTTTCTTGCCACGATCCGGACGATCCTGCGAACTGGCCGCGCAACATGTTCGTCTGGCGCTCGAACATTCTGGGCTCCTCCGGCAAGGGCCACGAATATTTCCTCAAGCACCTGCTCGGCACGACACACGGCGTCATGGGCAAGGATCTTGGCGCCGAGGGTCGGGTCCGCAATCAGGAAGTCGTCTGGCACGACAAGGCGCCGGAAGGAAAGCTCGACCTGCTTGTGACGCTCGATTTTCGCATGTCGACGACCTGCATCTACTCGGACATCGTGCTGCCGACTGCGACCTGGTACGAGAAAAACGATCTCAATACCTCCGATATGCATCCATTTATTCATCCGCTTTCGGCTGCGGTGGATCCGATCTGGGAAGCGCGCTCGGACTGGGAAATCTACAGGAACCTGGCCAAGGCATTCTCCGACGTCGCCCCGGAAGTCTTAGGCGTCGAGGACGATGTCGTCCTGACGCCCATTCAGCACGACACAGCAGGAGAGCTGGCGCAGCCGCTCGACGTGAAGGATTGGAAGCGTGACGAGATCGCGCCCATTCCCGGCGTGACCATGCCGGCGGTCTCCGTGGTGAAACGCGATTACCCGAACCTCTATGCGCGCTTCACCGCCCTCGGGCCGCTCATGAAATCCGTCGGTAACGGCGGCAAAGGCATCGCCTGGAACACCGCACACGAGGTCGATGCTCTTGCGGCCTTGAATGGCGTGCACGCGGCTGGCGCCGCCAAGGGCCTTCCGAAGATCGAGAGCGACATCGACGCGACCGAGGTCATTCTCATGCTGGCGCCCGAAACCAATGGTGAGGTGGCGGTGAAGGCTTGGGAGGCGCTGTCCAAGACCACCGGCCGTGAGCATGCTCACCTCGCGACCCCGAAGGAAGATGAGAAGATCCGCTTCCGCGACGTGCAGGCCCAGCCACGCAAGATCATCTCCTCGCCAACCTGGTCCGGTATCGAAAGCGAGAAAGTCTGCTACAACGCCGGCTACACCAACGTCCATGAGCTGATCCCCTGGCGCACACTCACCGGCCGCCAGCAGCTCTATCAGGATCATCTCTGGATGCGGGCCTTCGGCGAGGGCTTCGTCACCTGGAAACCGCCCGTCGATCTCAAGACGATCGCGGCCGTCAAGGACATGCGGCCGAACGGGCACAAGGAAATTGTCCTCAATTTCATCACGCCGCACCAGAAATGGGGCATCCATTCCACCTATTCGGACAACCTCCTGATGCTGACGCTCAATCGGGGCGGCCCGGTGGTGTGGATATCGGAGAATGACGCAGGCGAGGCGGGGATCGTCGACAATGACTGGGTCGAGGTCTTCAACGCGAACGGCGCGCTGACCGCGCGCGCCGTCGTCTCCCAGCGCGTCAAGGACGGCATGATGCTCATGTACCATGCCCAGGAGAAGATCGTGAACACGCCGGGATCGGAGATGACCGGTAATCGGGGCGGCATCCACAACTCGGTGACGCGCACGGTTCTCAAGCCGACGCACATGATCGGCGGGTACGCCCAGCAGTCCTACGGCTTCAACTACTATGGAACCGTGGGTGCCAACCGCGATGAATTCATAGTTGTCCGCAAGATGGTCAATGTCGATTGGCTGGAGGGGCCGCTTGCGCCGAAGGAGGCCGCAGAATGAAAATCCGTGCTCAAATCGCGATGGTGCTGAATCTCGATAAATGCATCGGATGCCACACCTGCTCCGTTACCTGCAAGAACGTCTGGACCAATCGCGAGGGCGTCGAATATGCCTGGTTCAACAATGTCGAAACCAAGCCCGGCGTCGGATATCCCAGGGAGTGGGAAAATCAGAAGAAGTGGAACGGTGGCTGGCGGCGCAAGGCCAATGGCAAGATCGAACCGCGGATGGGGGCGAAATGGCGCATCCTCGCCAATATCTTCGCCAATCCCGATCTGCCTGAAATCGACGACTATTACGAGCCGTTTACCTTCGACTACCAGCACCTTCATACGGCCAAGAAATCGAAGGCTTTCCCGACCGCCCGTCCGCGCTCGGCGATAACCGGCGAGCGCATGGAAAAAATCGAGTGGGGCCCGAACTGGGAGGAGATTCTCGGCGGCGAATTCGAGAAGCGCTCCAAGGACGTGAATTTCGACGGTGTGCAGAAGGACATTTACGGACAGTTCGAAAACACCTTCATGATGTATCTGCCGCGGCTGTGCGAGCATTGCCTCAACCCGGCCTGTGCCGCCGTCTGTCCTTCGGGCGCGATCTACAAGCGGGAGGAGGACGGCATCGTCCTCATCGACCAGGACAAGTGTCGTGGCTGGCGCATGTGCGTTTCCGGCTGTCCCTACAAGAAAATCTACTACAACTGGTCGTCGGGCAAATCCGAGAAATGCATCTTCTGCTACCCCCGCATCGAGGCTGGGCAGCCCACGGTCTGCTCCGAAACTTGCGTCGGGCGCATCCGCTATCTCGGCGTCATTCTGTATGACGCCGATCGCATCGAGGCAGCGGCGAGCACGCCGGACGAGAAGGATCTGTATCAGGCCCAGCTCGACGTCTTCCTCGACCCGAACGATCCGGCCGTCATCGCCCGGGCGCGCGCCGATGGCATTCCCGACAGCTGGCTCGAGGCCGCCAAGCTCTCGCCGGTCTGGAAGATGGCGATGGAATGGAAGATCGCTTTCCCCTTGCATCCGGAATACCGGACGCTGCCGATGGTCTGGTACGTGCCGCCGCTCTCCCCGATCCAGTCGGCAGCGGCCGCGGGCAAGATGGGTGTCGATGGCGACATGCCGGACGTGCGCAGCCTGCGCATCCCGCTCCAGTATCTCGCCAATCTTCTGACAGCCGGGAAGGAAGAGCCGGTGGCGCTGGCGCTCGAACGCATGCTCGCGATGCGCAGCTACATGCGGGCCAAGACGATCGACGGCCGCCTCGATGAGGCGATTGCCGTGCGGGTTGGCCTGACGGGTGCGGCCATCGACGAGATGTACAAGGTGATGGCGATCGCGAATTATGAAGATCGCTTCGTCATCCCGACCGCACACCGCGAATGGAGCGAGGATGCGCAGGACATGCGCGGCTCCTGCGGCTTCTCCTTCGGAAACGGCTGCTCGGGCGGCTCCACGGAGACGAATCTCTTCGGAACCAAGCCGACCAAGCGGCCGGCGAACCCGATGGAGATCGCATGATGACCGAACAGCTCTCGAACAGAACCTTCAAGGCATTGTCGGTGCTCCTTACCTATCCGACCAGGGAGCTCGCGACGGCTGTCCCGGAAATCGAGGCGGCGATTGCGAGCGAGGGGCTGGTATCGCAAGCAGCAGCGAAACAGTTGAGGCCTCTGCTTGCCGATCTGAGCACAGTGGACCTGTATGATCTGCAGGAACGCTATGTCGAGTTGTTCGACAAGACGCGGCGGCACTCGCTGCATCTTTTCGAGCACATTCACGGCGAGAGCCGCGTTCGCGGTCAGGCGATGGTCGACCTGGTCGAACACTATCAGAAGAGCGGGTTACTTTTGTCCACCAGGGAGCTGCCGGATTTTATTCCGCTATTCCTGGAATACCTTTCCGCCAGCCCGATTGAAGAGGCGCGAGGTCTTCTCAGGGAGACCGCGCATATCTTCGCGCTGCTCGAGGAGCAGCTGGCCAAGCGGAACGAAGCCTATGCCGCCGTCTTCACGGCCATACTTTCGATTGCCGGCGAGGTCGCCCGGGTCGATGCCACGATCGAAGCCGGCGACGAGCCGGCTGACCTGGCCGCCATCGATGCCGCCTGGGAGGAAACCGCCGTCACCTTCGGCCCAGGAAATGCGACCGACGGATGCTCAATCGACCGGTTGAGAATCCAGATGCGCGCCGCCAATCGCGACGTGCGGCACAACGCGACCTAGCGGAGGAGGAGCAATGTCCAACGCGATCAACTACGTGCTCTTTGGCTGGTATCCCTATCTCTGCCTGACGGTTTTTCTCCTCGGCAGCCTCATCCGCTTCGACCGTGAGCAGTACACGTGGAAGACGGGCTCGTCGCAGCTGCTGCGCCGGCGCCAGCTCCGCTGGGGCTCCAATCTCTTCCATGTGGGCATCCTCGCGATCTTCGCCGGTCATTTCGTAGGCCTGCTGACGCCGATCTGGATATTTGACGCGCTCGGCATTTCGCACAGCTTCAAGCAAGGGCTGGCGATCGTTGTCGGCGGCATCGCCGGTATTGCCTGCTTTATTGGCATAGCCCTTCTTGCCCACCGCAGGCTGTTTGACGCCCGGATCCGAAGCACGTCCAGTTTTGGCGACATCGCCATTTTGTTGTTGCTTTGGCTGCAACTTGCTCTTGGCCTTTCCACCATCTTTGTCTCGCTCGGTCACATGGACGGCCACGAGATGGTTAAATTCATGACCTGGGCACAGGGCATTCTCACCTTGCAGCCCTCAGCGGCGAGCTACGTTTCCGACGTACATCCGATCTTCAAGGCACACCTCCTTCTGGGGATGACCATCTTCCTGGTCTTCCCCTTCACAAGGCTTGTGCATGTCTGGAGTGCGCCGATTTGGTACCTCGGCCGTCCCGGCTATCAGGTCGTGCGCACGCGCTTTGCGGAGCGCCGATCGCCCGCGCCCGTACCGGCGGTCCGGTCCGAGGCGCCGGTGCAATCTGCCGCTGGCGCCCCCGCCCGTCAGCCTGCGGAGTAAATCATGACCGCGATCATCATCAACCACGCCGCCGGCCGCAAACCATCCTCTGAGCATCCGCACGAGCATCGACCCGCGACACCTGACACGAAGCCTTCGCGTGAACGCGTGGCGATGCCGCCGGTGACCGTCAATGGCGTGGCGATATCGCGCAAGGCGATCGCCGCCGAGGTACAGAATTTTCCGGCCCGCAATCCTGGCGAAGGCTGGCGGGCAGCGACCCGTGCGCTGGTCATTCGGGAGCTGCTCCGACAGGAAGCGCTCCGTCTTGACATTTGTGTGGAACAGAAAACCGACGCGGATGGGCGCCGCGAGACGGCAGAAGACGCCCAGTTGCGTGGCCTCATCGAACGCGAAGTCCGCATTCCCGAGGCGGATGAAGAGACGCTCCGCCGCTATTATGGGAACAATCTCCATCGCTTCGTGACGCCGTTGCTTTATGAAGCCGATCACATTCTGATCGGCGCACGTCGCGATGATGAGGATGCTTTCGCAGCGGCGCGCGAACGGGCGTCAGCGCTCGGAGCTATCCTGGCAACGGCGCCGGAGTGTTTCGCGGCATTGGCACGGGATTGGTCGGATTGCCCATCCGCGTCCCTTGGCGGCAGCCTGGGCCAGATCGGGCCGGGCGACACGACAGCGGAGTTCGAAGCCGCGCTCGTCGATCTCGCCCCCGGCGAAATCTCAGCTCCGGTGGAGACGCGCTATGGCGTCCATCTCATTCGCCTGACCCGGCGGATTGATGGCCGCCAGCTGCCTTTCGAGGTCGTGCGGGAGCGCATCGCTTCCTATCTGCTCGAGCATGTCCAGCGGCAAGCGACGGCGCAGTATCTGTCTCTGCTTGTCGGCCGGGCGGATATCAGCGGAGTTGCGATCGACGGCTCCGCGTCGCCGCTGGTGCAGTGAGTGCCGCGCGATGCTCGGAAACCTCATTGCTTCGCTTGATGATCCGGAGGTCGCCATGGGCCTTCTCGCCGCTGTCGACGAGCCTGCTTTGCTCACGCGCCTGGCCGCTGCTGCCGAGGAGTCCGGTCGCTTGCCGGCCGATATCGTTGGCTCGGCCGTGCGCAATTTTATGGAAACCGCCTCTGACGATCTCTGGACCCAGCTCATCGGCATCATGAATCGTGCGGAAGATCCGGGCCTGACGGCCATGCGCGCCATTCTCGAGAAGGCTTTACCACAGAGTCCAGGCACGCAGGAAGTCCACCATGCAGTTCGCTGATCGAACCTATCCCATCACTGCAATCGCTTACTCCGACAGCGTGCAGTTCGAGGCCTTTCTGCAGGAAGTTACCGCGCTCATGGCCGATCGCGGCATGCGATTGGCGGGCCTCATTCAGCGTAGTCAGCGGAAACCTGGCCGCCTGAAATGCGACATTCATCTGCAGGATCTCGCGACTGGCGAACTTCGGGGGATATCGGACGATCGCGGTCCGCAGGCTCGTGGTTGTGTCCTAAATACCGATCAACTGCTCCGCGCCTGTGAAGCGGCCGCCGCTGGGCTGTCTGACCAAACCGATTTGTTAGTCCTCTGCAAATTCGGCAAGACCGAGGTCGAAGGCGGTGGTTTCAGGGGGCTGATGGCCAAGGCGATCGAGCTATCCGTTTCTGTCCTGATCGGTGTTCCATTGATCAATCTCTCGGCGTTTCGCGATTTCTCGGCAGGATTTGCGCGTGAGATCGAACTGCCCGGGCTCTACTCTGATCGGCTCGCCGCGGTGCAATATCTGACGTCAGACCTCTGGCCGATGCGTGCGGAAATGGCGGGGGCCGCATGAATCGGGTGCCGGTCGCCGGCATGCTGGCATTCATTTGGTCGTTCCATTGGCCGCTCGGATCTTGAGCCCTCTCGCATGAGCGCCGCAATCCAATTGTGGATTGGGTCGACAGTCTAGAGATATCAATGAGCTTTAGAGCGACCGTGTGCGCAGTGTGTCAAGCCAGAGAGAAATTGGAGCTCCTCTCGCTCGGTCATCTTTCTTTGAGAACTGATGAAAATCCTGATGGCTAAATGCTCATCCTGCCACTAGTCGGGCTTTTTGGCTCTTAAGCCGGAAGGGAAGATGCGCAGCCTTTTTCGCCTGAATGGCTCTTGTTTTCTCGATTTTCCCAGGATTGCATGTGGCGTCATAGGCTGACCTAAGTTCGCGCTATTCGAAGAGAATTGTGTGCTCCTTGTTTAGGATCCGACAATTCCGGCGCGTACTGAGAGGCGCGAACACGCAGAAATTCAAGTATTCGCTAGCCAAGACTAAGCGCGGTGTCCTCGACCGAACGCGTGCTCCTCTCATTTCCCAGTCCGTATCGTCGGCTGCGGCAGTGTGTCCAATTCCCCTCGTAGCGGCGGCCGGTCGGGAACTGACCGAATGGCATTCAACCAAAGCGCTACAAGGCCCTGATGCTGATCGTATTCCTCTGCCGACAACGCCAGAATCGAGCATGAGAAGACGGTCCTCAAGACCAGGACCGCAGCGGCAAAAAAGTCTGGCGGCCGTCTTCGAGGCTATAGGACGGCTCTGCGGGATTAGGGCGGGCGACCGCCTCAAACTGGAAACGTCTGCCCGCGTCTCAGTGTTTCTTAGTGGCTTCCATCGTTGAAGTCCGTCACCATCGGTGGCAGTATTCTGTGCGCCGGAAAACCCGCCAGAGGCAAAAAATATAGGAGGCAATTGTGATGCCCTGCTTCAGCTACGGCAAGGATGGCATGAGGCCGCGGGGGGGTAAATTTGGTGGGACATTAGAGGCAAGATTGCTAATAATTGTGTGGGAGATTTCGGTGTCCCACTTCTCGTTAACCCATTGATTTACTTAGATCCCGCTGCTCCCCTAGGGGGCGCCAATCAAATCAAAGACTTAGCCATAGCGCCTCGACGCCTTAGTGGTCCGGTGCCCAACTCTTGCACAACAAACCCTGCTGAGACGCCTTGGAGACCTGAGAAAGGACCATGGACATGGCGTTAATTCCGGACCTTGCCACCTTCAGTAAGAGTCTCACGTCCCTCGCGGCATCGACTTTCAATCCCGGACAAACCGTATTGGCGGCCGGGTCGACGACCGGGCAACTGTTCATTCTTCGGAAAGGTCTGGTCGAGATCGTCAGAGACGGCGTGCAGATCGCCACGGTCTCCGAGCCCGGCGCGGTATTTGGCGAGCTCGCCCTCCTGTTGGACAAGCCTCACACCGCCGACGTGCGCACCCTAGAGCGGTCCGAATTCCACGTTGCCAAGGCGTCCTCGCTGCTGACCGGGGACGTGGCGGCCTTGCTTTACGTTTCTGCGATACTTGCGCGGCGTCTCGACGCCGCCAATGAAGTCATTGTTGAAATCAAACGGGATCTGGAATCCGACAAACGCCCGGGGGTAATCAACAAGGCGATAGAAAAGCTGGAGAAGCTCTTGAGCCCTGCAGGCTGAAATGCCGAAACATCAAAGCCCTGAGAGCACCGCTTCTGCGGCTTCCAGCGTCGGCGCCGGCCGAACCGGGACTCATTGAAATTCAAATACATGTTCAAATACATGTAATGCAAAGAACGCCTTCTTAGGGTGCTGGTAATATAAAGAACGCCTTCTTAGGGTGCTGGGGAAGAAACACGTGAAACGGCTCATGGAGTCGCCGCGGCTGGTTGTCGGCCTCGGACTTGCCGCGCTGCTGGCTTACATCATCTGGATCGGTGGCCCGTATCTGCGCTCGATCATCGTCCGCGACGCCGCCGTCACCACCTGGATCAATATCGTCCGCGCGCCGATCGACGGCTATCTGGACGCCAATCCGCTTCGCCCCGGTGACCGGGTGGGGAGTGACGGGCGAATCGTCGGCTTGGACAACCCGCTGGCGGACAGCACGCGGCTGGCCGAGGCGCTCGCCCAGCGCGACGCCGCCATCGCCCGCCTGGAAGGCCACAAGGACCTGGTCACGCGGCTCGAGCGTGTGGTCGAGGATCGCCGACGGCTGGCGTCCGACTATGCCGCCACATTCCGGCGGCAACTCGAGGCCAAGATCGACGGATCGCGCAAGATCATTGCCTTTCTATCCAACCGGCTGGAGCTCGAACGCGCCCAGGCCGAGCGGATGGCGAAGCTCGCAAAAACCGGAGCGACCTCGCAATCGGCCTTTGAAACCGCGATGGGCCTTGTCATCGAGCATCAGCGGCTTCTGACCGAGACCGAGACCCTATTCGCGCAGGAGGCGGTTCAACTCGATGCGGCAGCGCGAGGTGTTTTCCTCCTCGATGACGGCACGGACGGGGCCACCGCGCAGCGCAGTCTCGAAACGGCGCTTCTCGAACTCGAGCGTGCCAAGGCGGACCTTGCCGTCGCCGAGGCCGAGGCGGCCGCGGCGCAGGCCGTGGCCGACGCAACCAAGGATATCTACAGCAAGCAGCGCACCGCGGTCGTTTCGGCGCCGCCCGACTCCAGAGTATGGAGCCTGATCGAGGCGCCTGGCGGCGATGTCCGCGCCGGCACGCCGGTGGCGAGCTGGATCGACTGCGGCATTCTGCTCGTCGATGTCCCGGTGTCGGATATAGAAGTGGCGCTGCTCAATGTTGGAGCCGAGGCGGATGTCGTGCTCGAAGGCGAGAGCACGACGCATCATGGCACCGTCCTGCTGTTGCGGGGGTCGGCGGCAACACTGGGTGCCGATGATCTGGCCGCCATTGCCAAGGGCCGGCATCCGGGCATCGGCCAGGCGATTGTCAGGCTTCCGCCGGATCCGGCGGAGATCGGAGCTTGCGCGATCGGTCACGCCGCCCATGTCGACTTCCCTGATATCGGCCTGATCCAGGTCGTTCTGGCCCGTCTGCGGCTGTGACGAGCGCGATGCCCCGGCACTCGATGATCACGGCCGAGCAGCACGCCAGGGAGCGCTCCATCTTCTGGGCCATCCTGGCCGATTGCGCGATCGTCGCCGCCATGGTGCAGGTCTCGCTCTTCGGCGGCTCCTTCACCATGCTGGCCGAGGCGCTGCGCGCGTCGCTGATGCTGGCCATCGAGATTTTCTCTCTGGTCGTCATGAGACGGATCCATCGCGGCGTCCTGAGCGGTTTCGAGTTCGGGCACGGCAAGCTGGAGCAGGTGGCGAGCCTGTCGATCGCGGCCGGCATGTTCGGCGGCGCCGTCTGGATCGCGATCGGCGTCCTGGAGATCCTCGCCGGAGAAAAGTCGCTGGGCGCGCCGTTCGGGCTTGCGCTTGCGGCGATGCTGGGCGCCGTCAACACCTTGGCCAACATCATCACCTGGGACGCGATGCGCCGCGCCGCACGATCGGGCGGTTCCATCATCATGCGCGCGCAATTGCGCGCGCGGGTCGTCAAGCTCTTCTCCTCGCTGTTCGTCCAGGCGACCATGACGGTTGCCGCGGTCTCGCTGAATGAGGTGATCGTCGCCTGGGCCGACGCCATCGGTTCGGCTTTCGTCGCCGCAATCATGGTCATCAACGCGGTCGAGATGATGCGGTCCGGCCTGCCGGATCTGCTCGACCGCACGGTCGAGGAAGAGATCCAGATCGCCGTCAACCGGGCGCTCGCCCGGCATTTCAGCGACTACGACCATCTCGAGCATGTGCGCTCGCGCCGCGCCGGCGACAAGGTGTTCATCGAGGTCGCGCTCGGAGTCGACGGCAAGCTGGCGCTCGGCGATGCGGACCGCCGCGTCGAGGCCCTGAAGACGACGCTCGCCGAGGAGATCAGCCGCGCCGACGTCTCCGCCCTCGCCGAAATCACCATTCTCTTGTCGGCGGCCCCTCTTGGGAGAACCGTTGCACGCAGCACGGGGAGCGGCGAAGTCACGCTGAGGACGCCCGGCATGCACATGCAGAAGTCAAAGAAAGGCACTGTCCTGGTGGTGGCGGCGCAAGGGCGTCTCGATGCCCGGACCGCAGGCGAATTTCAGGGCCGGTTATCCGCCTCGATCGACGGCGGCGAAACCAGCGTCCTGCTCGACTTTTCCGATCTCACGAACATAAGCAGCGCGGGGCTTCGCAGCCTGCTCGTCGCGGCCAAGCGCCTGCAGGGAGACAACGGCCAGTTCGCCATCTGTGGCCTCAAGGAGAACGTCGCCACGGTCTTCAAGGTCAGCGGATTTGACGCGATCATCAAGATTTTCCCGGACGAGGGTGCGGCGCTGGCAAGCTACGCCTGAGCCGATTCTTCGCAAGCTTTCGATCGGATCAGCGCGGCGGGGGGACGCCAGTACCCAGGATCTGATGCAGCACCTGCAGCACACCGGAGTCGATCAGCCTGTTCTCGACTGCGATCAGGTCCGCCTGCAGCTCGGTGAGCACCGAACGAAGCTTCACTGGATCATGATCCTCCTGGTCCAGGTGCTTTTCGATCTGGCTGAGGCGGCCCTCGAGGCGCTCACGATTGACGCCGGCGGCTACGAGATCGTGGCTGCTCTTGCGCGCCTGCTCGACGACGGAACGGACGTGCTCAGCGCCGATCTGGCCGCCCTTGGTTTTGCTGTCCTTCCGGGTCTTACGAGAGGTCATGGCGCTTAAAGGCTTCCTTTGGAATAATTTCGTTCAATGCCTTTTGAAAGCTTTCGAGCTTCAGCCGCGGGTCATTTCTGAACAGATGATATCAGATTGAGCCTGCTACGTCGAACCGTTTGACGGACAAGCAATTTGCCGCGCTGGACATGATCCCGTTTTCGTCTAGGGTCCATCCAGCACTGCGGTGGACTCCACATGAGATGTCTCGTCGTCGCCGATCTGCACTATTCGCTGCCGCAATTCGACTGGGTGGTGAACGAGGCCGATCGCTTCGATCTGGTGATCCTGGCGGGCGATCATCTCGACCTCAGCTCGCTGGTGCAAGGCTGGGCGCAAACCGTCGTCATTCGGAAATACATGGAGCTGCTGTGCCAAAAGACGCATATCCTCATCTGCTCCGGCAATCATGATCTCGATTCGCGCGATACATCGGGCGAAAAGATCGCCAAATGGGTCGCGGATTGCCGGCACAGTAGAGTTTCGTCCGACGGCGACACAATCGAGATCGAGGATACCCTTATCTCCGTATGCCCCTGGTGGGACGGCCCCATGGTGCGTGAGCGCGTCGAAGCCCAACTCGCAGCCGACGCGCGCAAGCGCACCGGACGGTGGATCTGGGTGCATCATGCGCCGCCCGACCGTTCGCCGATCAGTTGGACCGGCAGCCGCGATTCGGGCGACTCGGTCTTGAGCGGGTGGATCGCCCGCTATCAGCCGGATATCGTGCTGTCGGGCCATGTCCATCAATCGCCTTTCGTCAAAGGCGGCTCATGGGTCGACCGTATCGGTCCGACATGGGTGTTCAATACCGGTTGCCATTCGGGCGCGCCGCCGGCGCATATCATGTTCGACACCGAGCTTCAGGAGGCGGTCTGGATGTCGTCCGCCGGCATTCAATCCTTCCGCCTCGACGAGCCGCTGGCGCTGCCCCTGCCGCGCCTCACGCGGCCGCCAGCCTGGGTCATGATTTAGAGTCTTGCCGTTCCGATCCGGGGAGGAACTCGCCGGGCTGCTGGTGGACGAGGCTCGCCAGCACTTCGCTGACCATTGCGAGATGCGTGCCGTGGCCGGCATATTGGCGCTTCAGATCGACAAGGTAAGTCGTGGCCGAATAAAGTCGCTGGGCCAGCAAGCGCGCGACGAGCAATGCTGTCTCGGGATCCGACCTCAGGAATTCCGCGCCATCGATGAACTCATAGAGGACCGCCGGCGTGACGGCCCGCACCGTCGCGGTGTGCGCCGAATCGAGCAGCAGCGACATTTCACCGAAGATCGATCCCCGCTCGCTGACGACGGCGACCTGCGTCTCCCCGCGCGCGACCTCGAGCGTCCCTTCATCGAGAATATAGATGCGGCCCGATTTCGTCCCCTCGCTCAGCAATACCGTGCCGGCCGCAACCGCGATTTTCTTGCTCTCTTCGTAGGGAGGAAGCCCTCTTTTCACGAATGAACGTCTCCCGCCTGTCGCCTTGCAATCCTATCGAGAAGGCAGACGGCGAGCGAGGCCGAAAACCGGGCGTTCTGCGGCCATTCGTGCTCAAATTTTCGGCAGCCCGGCTATGTCTGGTCCTGCCGCCAGGATCCATCCCAACTGTCGCCCAGGGGTATCGCCATCAGGCCGTCGATGCGCTTCATGAAGATCTGCGAGGGAGCATCTTCGTGGCGGCCCGGAGCGGCCCGGAGGATCACAGGCGCTGCGTGACATGTCCGTCATGGCGCGGGACTTCATGTCGGGGCTGCCTTGGGACGTATTCACGGATAGATGGGCATAGTTTGGACCCTGGCCCGGGCCAAGCGAAAGCAACGAATTAAGACATGCTGGGTTGTCGCAAACCTGGACGCACAAGTCATTGGAATTCCGTCATCTTTTTATTCTGTTTGTGGAAGAACACAGCGCGGGCTAGAGTTTCCCTTGGGAGAACCAAAAATATCCAGACTTAAATAATGAGCGAATTTGGGCATCAGCCTGCCCATCTCTCGCTTGACCTCTCGCGAGAGGGGATCGGGTCGATTGCGTGATTGGGAAGTCCATTGAACTGCTTGCGAAGGAGCGACGACATGAAGACCATCTTGTGTTTTTTGTGCCTTGCCTGCCTGACGACCGCGGCCTATGCGGACCAGAAAGCCGCCGATGCGTGCGCCGCTTCACTTCCGCCTGCCGCCAAGCAGATCTACGCATCCACTCTTGCGAGCAACCCGACGCCCTCCACGGGCCGCAGCATCGTTGTCTCCATAGTCGAAAAGATGATCGCCGAAGGCAAGCTGACGATGGCCGAGGGTGAGGCTGCCGGCCACGCGGCGGGGAACTGTCTGGAACAGCTGAAGTAGCCGGAGACGGCGTGACGGCGATATTGAGCCGTCTTGCCTACTGCGCCGGCTCCGCCGGCGCGCCTTCATCCGGCACATCGTCCTCGCCGACGGTCGCACCACCCGGCACGCATTGCAGCGTCCAGTTCGCCGGAGGCTTCGTTGCTTCTTATTCCTTGACGGCCGCGAGGCATTGCTCGCGGCCATCGAACGGGCTCGGCAGGACGGCGAGCCCGCCTTGCGGGCCAGCAACGACGATATACCAGAGCAATGCGGCAGCGGCTGTCATGGCGGCCTCGCAACAGTAAAAAATTCGGCAAGAAAAAATGCGGGGTGAGCCCGTTGCCGGGCTCACCCCGGTCCGCCGCTTCAGGTCGCCGGCGTCGCCGGCATTTTCTTCTTCTTCGAAGCGTGCTTCACCGGCTTCTTGCTGTGATGCTGGACGATCTTCTTCTTTTTCTTCGTGGTGTCCTGCTGGACGACGTTGGTTTTCGTGGCCGTCGCGGCGGTGGTCGCCGCATGGGCGGGCGCCACCTGGAGCGCTGCGCCCGAGATCATGAGAGCCGAGGCGAGGCCAAGAGCGGCAAGAGAGAGTCTATTCATCGCATTATCCTTTCCAGTCGTTGGGAAAGACCGAGGCAGCGCCGCGGCCTTCGTCATTCAGGGTCGATGGGCTGGACCCCGAGCAGCTGGAGCGCCTTCACATAGGCCCTGAGACCTTGCGCCGGCTTACCGCCGGCACAGAGCTTCCTGGCTTTCGCTCCGATGGTCGCGGCGTTGGCAGAACGGCCGGATCCGGCATGCGCCTTGATCTCGGCGTTGAGCTGGTCCTGCAGGATGCTGCAGCGTTGAGACCTGGTCGTCTCACTCGTCGCCGCATCGCCGAGGCCGGGCGGCATGAGGAGGCCGCCTGCCAGCACCGCGAGACAGATGAAACGCAAGCTCCGTCGCCTCGATATATGGATCACTTGGGACATTGAAGGTGTCGGCGCTTGCGTGTCATTGTCGAGCCCATCAGTAATGCCCCTGCGTTTCCGCAATTTTTCCGCCGGACCCTGTCTTTGTAACGGCATGTTTCCCGTCTCCCGGCTACGGAAACAATCGCCCCGCCGGCATCTCCATAAGCTTGCCGAGCGTTAACTGGAACGCGATCTCTCCCTGTGATATGGCCCGACGCATGAGCGCTTCGGCGCATTACGGATCTGTAATGGAGCATCCTTGACGGTGAAGCAGGCCGGCCATCTTCTCGTCGTCGATGACGATCGCGAAATCTGCGATCTCATCCGGCATTTCTTCGAACGCCACGGCTATCGCGTGGGTGTAGCGCATGACGAAGCCCAGATGCAGAGCGAATTGCGCCGGCACGATTTCGATCTCGTGGTCCTCGACGTGATGTTGCCAGGCCGCAACGGCCTCGATCTCTGCCGCGACATCCGCGGCCGTTCGCAAGTGCCGATCATCATGGTGACCGCCATCAACGAGACGGCGGACCGCATCGTCGGGCTCGAAATGGGTGCCGACGACTATATCGCCAAGCCCTTCGAGCCGCGCGAGCTCCTGGCCCGGGTGCGCGCGGTCATCCGCCGCTTCACAGCGACGGCGGCCGCCGAGCCCGACGGCCGGCCGAGCCAGGTGCTGCGCTTCGACGACTGGACCATCGACCTGGCGCAGCGCCGCCTGTGGAGCGCCGACAATGTCGTCATCACGCTGACGATGGCGGAGTTCGACCTGCTCGGCGTGTTCGTCACCCATCCGCGCCGCACCTTGAGCCGCGACCAGCTTCTCGACTTCACCCAAGGCCATGCGGCGCAGTCCTTCGACCGCAGCATCGACATATTGGTCAGCCGGCTGCGGCGGAAGCTCGCCGGCGGCGCCAAGGCGGTGAACCCGATCGTCACGGTGCGGGGCGGCGGCTACATGCTCTCCTCGGAGGTCCGGCCGCAATGAAGCGGCTCTTCCCGCAATCGCTGCCCGCCTGGATCCTTCTGATCCTGGTGGCGGGCCTCATCGCCACGCAAGCTTTGACCCTCGTGATCGCCGCACACGGCGTCTCCAATGCCGGCCGCTCCTTCGAGCTCTTCCGGCTCGGCGAGCGCACCGTCGCTCTGGCGAAGGCCTTCCACGCGGCATCGCCCGATCTGCGCCAGACGCTGCTCACCGAGATGGCCAATCCCTCGCTCACTCTGGCGATGTCGGGCCAGCCCGCGGTCGCGACCGCGCTGCCGAGCGATGACGAGCTGGCCGAGCTTGAGGACATACTGGTCGCCAAGCTCGCCAAGAACGGGGTCACCGACATCAGGGTGCGCGAGGACGGGCCCTCGCGCGCGAACCGCCCGCCCTCGAACCATGCGGCGGCACCCATCGACCAGCCGGGCGATGTCGAGGAGCTTCTGCTGCAGGCCGCCTCGACCCTCGGCAAGAGCGGCCGCTTCACCGTCGCCATCCAGTTCAGCGACGGGCAGTGGCTCAATTTCGCAACGCCGGTGACGCCCGATCCGCCGGTCCTGACGCAGGAAAGCATGCCGCTCTATGGCGGTGCGGCGATCGCCATCATCCTCCTGTCGCTGTGGACGATCCGGCAGCTCACGGCGCCCTATGGCGCCTTCGAGCGGGCGGTGAGCGCGCTCGGCGACGACCTCAACCGGCCGCCGCTGCCCGAGACCGGCAGCGGCGAGGTGAAGGCCGCGGTCAAGGCGGTCAATGCGATGCAGGCCAAGCTCCAGGACTATGTGGCCGAGCGCGAGCATCTGGCCGCAGCACTGGCGCATGACCTGCGCACGCCGATCACGCGGCTGCGCCTGCGCTTCGAGCTTCTAAAGAAGAAGAGCGGGACGCCGGCGCTCCTCGCCGACCTGCAGGAGATCGAGAAGATCATCCAGTCGGTCGTCGACTTCGCCAGCCACGAGGTGAAGAAAGAGCCCGATGCCAAGATCGACCTTGTCTCGCTGGTGGAGGCGGTGTGCGATGATTATCCCGACGTCCGCCTCGACCAAAAGGCGACGCCGCCGCGCATCTTGTGCAGCGGGCGGCCGATCGCGCTCAAAAGATGTCTCACCAATCTCATCGACAATGCGGTGAAATATGGAAAGAGAGCGAGCGTCTCGATCGAGGAGGCGGCGCAGAACATCAATGTGGTCATCGAGGACGAAGGGCAGGGGCTCGCCCAAAGCGACATCGAGCAGGTGTTCAAGCCGTTCAAGCGCCTCGAAGGCTCGCGCAACCGCGAGACGGGCGGCATCGGTCTCGGCCTCGCCATCGCCCGCGGCATCGCCCGGGCGCATCTCGGCGACATCAGCATGTATCGGCGCGAAGAGAGCGGCATGCGGGTGGTGCTGTCGCTGCCCAAGGTGGCGTGAGCCTCGCGGCCTCATGGCTCAAAGCATCGACGCCGCCGCAGATGCGCCAGCGCCGTCCACGCTCAATAATAGCCCGGTAGCGGTCTCGCGCTGATGACTCTTCCTGAACGCGCGCTCACCCGGATGATCCAGGGACGGTAGCGCCTGAGGGCCTGATACTTGTAAACCTCGCCGCCGCAGCGCAGCACCTTGACGCGATTGAAACCATGGGCGCGAACGACCTGTCTTGCCTCGGCGCAGGAAATATACTCGTAGTCATAGTAGTAGGGATAACCCGGATAGACGCGATAGTCGGGATAATAGTGCACCGGGTAAGCGGCCGCTCCGCCGGTGACATCGAGATCGGCTCCGGCCTGGCCGATGTTAGGGTTAATGACGAGAGCGGCAAGCAGGGCCATACCACCGGCACTCAGACGCTTGAACATTGCTAGCACTCCACTCAGAGCACCCAGCTTTCTGCGGGGCCCTCGACAGTAGCACGCTCATGCTTGCTCTGTACACGTATCGTTCAGCTGGATCAAATGGCGGTCAGCGCGGTTTGTCCCAGTGCGTCTTCCGCCGCCGGCCGTAACGGCGGACATGCGCCTCGGCCAATAGGCAGACCGTTTCGAAGCCGAGCGCCGCGCCGATATTGGCGGAAATGCCGTTCGGATCATAGGGCGGGCAGAGCTCGACCAGGTCGGCGCCGACGATGTCCATGCCGTGCATGCCGCGGATGATCTGGACGATCTCGCGCGTCGTGAAGCCGAAGGGCTCGGGGAGCTCGGTGCCAGGCAAGTAGGTCGCATCGATGCCGTCCGTGTCGAGGGTGAAATAGAAAGGCCCATCGCCAATGACGCGGCGGATCTCCTGGATCACGCCCTTGACCCCCAGCTCATAGACCTCGTGCATGGGGATGAGGCGCATGCCCGCCTCGCGCGAAAAATCCCAATAGGGGCTGAGGGAGCCCCGCATGCCGATCTGGATCGTCCGCTCGGGATCGATGGCCTCGTCCAGCACCGCATTGAGGAAGACGCTGCAGTCGTTGAGCCGATTGCCCTGGAAGCTGCCGCGGGCGGTGTCGGCATGGGCGTCGATCTGCACCAGGCCGATCGGCTCGCCGGCGGCGAGGCCGGAAAGGATCGGATGGGTCATCGTATGCACGCCGCCCACGGCATAAGGCGTGATGCCGCGGCGGCGGAATTCCGCGAAAGTCTTACGGATCGTCGCGACGCAGGCATCGACATCATGCGGGCTGTCGAAGCCGATATCGCCGACATCGGCCATGCTCAGGAGCTCGAAGGGAATGGTCCGCCACACGTCATGCACCGGCCCCCTGACCTTCGACCATTCGCGGAACGAACGCGGCCCGAGCCGCGTGCCGCCACGCACCGGCGCGCTCGCCTCGAAAGGAATGCCGATGCAGGCCAAGTCCACTTCGGCAAGGTCGGAGCGCCGCGGCGCATTGAAGAAGCTCATCTCGCCGGCAAAGACATCGGCGAAGACCGGCGCCTTCTCCGTCTCCATGCGCTTGAGGAAGGCATCGATCCGGGGATCGCTGCTCTGCAGGAACTCGCCCTTGGCCAAGGCCTGCAAGCGTTCGCGTTTCTCCTTCGAAAAACCTTTCATCATCACTCCTCTAGCGTCTGGCTTTGGCTTTGCCGGCAAGCGTCGGCTCGTTCCGGCCCAGCATGCGGTCGAGATACTGGCGGAACTCGTCGACATAGATCTCGAGCGTGCCATGCAGGAAGCCGGGCTCGGCCGCGCCGAAGCGCACGCCCTGCTGAACCGCCGCCACCACCTGCTTGTCCTCGATGGTCGCGGTATGGATCACCTCGCGGATCTTCTCGGCAAAAGCGGCAGGGTCCTTCATCTTGGTCATGGCATGCGGCGTGAAGGAGAGGCCCCAGCGGCCGTTGGTGCGGTCGACGGCCTGCGGCTCGAGCATCATCCACCACACGAAATTGGCGTCGATGGCGATAAGGGCGTTAGGATAGATGCCGATGACGAGGAGCCGCCGGCGCTCGTCCTCATCGAGCGCGTCATTATGCACTTCGGGCAGGTCCTCGGGCCGGTAGGGATTGTAGTGGACCGAGAATTGTTGGTGGCTGCGGGGCCCGAGCTCCGCCAGGCGGGTCGGATTGGTCGGCCCGATCGATTGCTTGTGCGAATAGGTCACGTGGTAGCACTCGATGAAATTCTCATAGACCAGCTTCCAGTTGCCGGCCCAGATCTCTTCGTCGAAGACGTAGCGGTCGTCATAGGAAGAGAGATCGTAACGCGCCAGATGCTGGGCCAGTGGCGCGAGCTTGCTCGCGATGGAGGGAAGGTCGCGGCGCAAGGAAACGAAGATGAAGCCGAGCCAGACCTCGCAGGCGAGCTCTTCGAGGCCCATCTCGGATTTGCAGGCATTGCCGAAGCCCTTCGGATCGGTGATGCCGATCAATTGCCCGGTGATCTCGTAGGTCCAGGCGTGGTAGGGGCAGACGATGCGGCGCGCCTTGCCGCGCCCGTCGAGCAATCTGGCATAGCGGTGCAGGCAGTAATTGGCGAAGGCCCGGATCGACCCGTCCTTCTGGCGGATGCAGACGATGGGACGCTGGCCGAGGGCGGCGGTCAGATAATTGCCGGGCTCGGGGATGCTGTTCTGGCGGCCGACCATCACCCAGTCCTTGTCGAAGACCTGGGCCAGCTCCTGCTCGAAGGTCAGGGCATCGGTATATTCGCGCTGCCTGGCGCCGCGCAGTGTGGGGATATTCTCATTCGCTTGCGGCTTCATCACGCCTCCATTCATTCGCCTGTGTTTCTGGTCTTGCGCTTGCCGCCTGGGCCGAGCAGCCGGTCCTTCAGCGAGGCGAGCCCCTGCGGCAGCAACAGCAGCGTCAGCACGACAAGCATGCCGAGGATCAGCAGCCGGTAGGTCCCGGCATCGCGCAGAAGCTCATTGAGGATGGTCACCACGAAGGCGCCGAGGACGGCGCCCGGGAAACGCCCGATGCCGCCTATGGCCAGCATCACGATGGCGAGCAGGATGAACTCGTTCCCTAAGATCTTCGGCGTCACGACCGAGGTGTAATGGGCATAGAGGGCGCCGGCGAAGCCGGTGATCAGCGCCGACAGAGTGAAGGCGAGCAGCCGGTATTTGAACTCGTTGATCCCGAGCGAGCGCGCGAAATTGGCGGAGTCGCGCAAAGCGACGAAAGCGCGCCCGGTGCGGCTGCGCAGCACGATGAAATAGATGACATAAACGCTGACCGCGGCGGTGGCGAGGGCGAGATAGTACCAGCCGATCTTGTTCATCGGTCCAAGCGTGACGCCGAAAATCTTGATCGGCGGCACGCCCAGGAGACCCATGGTGCCGCCCGTGCCCCAGCCCTTGGCGAGCTGGATCAAAGGCGGCATGGCGAGATGCACCGAGAAGGTGAAGAGCGCCACATATTCGCCCTGGAGCCTGAGGCAAGGAAGGGCGATCGCCAGACCCAGCAAGGCCGTGATGGCGGTCGCGGCCGTGATGGCGGCGAGCGGCGGCACGCCGAGCTTCAAGGTGAGCATCGCGGTCGCATAGGCGCCGGCGGCGAAGAGCGCGATCTGCGCATAGTTGAATATGCCGGCATAGCCCAGTGTCAGGTCCCAGGCGGCGGCGACCATGCACCACAGGAAGCACAGGATCAGGACATGCTGGACATAGCTGTCGGTGATCAGCATGCCGGCGACGGCAAGAGCCGCCGCCACCGCCCAGTAGAGAAGGTCGCCGCCGCGGGCCGGAGACCTGGTCGCACCACTCGGCGATGTCATGGTGGCATGGGTCTCCGTCATCCGGCGGCCTCGGTCTGGCCCCGGCCCAGAAGGCCCTGCGGGCGGATCATCAGTACAAGGAGCAATGTCACCAGCCAGACCGGCATGGTCCAGCTGGCGCCCAGTTTGTAGACGACGGCCGCCTCGACCAGCCCTAAGAAGAAGGCGGCGACAACGGCACCCCTGGTGCTGCCGAGCCCGCCCAGGACGACGATCACGAAGGCTTTCAGGAACGGCTCCCAGCCGCCTTGCGGCGAGATGAGAAAGATGGGCGAGAGCAGGAGGCCGGCGCAGCCGGTCAGCACGACCGAGAGCCCGAAGGTGAAACTGAAGATGCGGTTGACATCGATGCCGACCTGGCGCGCGCCCTGGATATCCTGGGCCACGGCGCGCACCGCCCAGCCGAAGCGGGTGCGGTTGAGGAAGAGCTCGAGGGCCGCGACGATCAGGAGCGCGATGATGAGCACGGCGAGCCTATAGGCCGAGACCGCGACACCGAAGATCGAGACGGTGCCGTCGATGAAGGCCGGCATCGGCTTCGCCACCGCGCCGAAGAGGATGAGATTGGCGTTGTCGAGCACGAAAGCGAGGCCCAAGGTGACCATCATGGCGGTCACCTTCCAGTTCCTACCGCGCCTGAGCGGCCTCAGCATGAAGCGCTCGATCGCGACGCCGATGAAGAAGAGGATCGGGATCAAGAGGAGAACCGCGAGCCACAAAGGCAGACCGAGATAGCCGACGGTCAGGACCCAGGAAATATAAGCCCCGGTCGTGTAGAGACCGCCATAGGCGAAGTTGAGCGTGCGGGCGGTGCCATAGACCAAGGACAGGCCGACGGCGATGATGCTGTAGACCGCCGCCTGGGCGATCCCTCCGAAGAGCACGGCGAAAAACTGCTCCACGGCGCCTAGCCTTTCACATGTGCGGCTGGTTTTGCCGCCGAGGCGAACACCGTTTCGTCCACGATGATCCCTTCCTCCAACCGGTAGACCCGGTCGACGATGCCGTCGATGAGGCCCAGGCTCTGCTCGACGAGCAGGATCGTGGTGCCGGCGCGCTTCAGCGCGGCGATCGTTTCCAGCATGGTGTCGACGAGCTTGGGGGCGAGGCCGAGAGACGGCTCATCGATGGCGAGCAGAAGAGGCGCCGACATGAGGCCGCGGCCCAAGGCCAGCATCTGCGCCTCGCCGCCGCTCAAGGTGCGGGCAAGCTGTGCTTCCCGCTCCGCCAGCCTCGGATAGAGGTCGAAGACGCGCTTGAGTGAGTCCTGCTCCAATTGGCGGCCGCGGTCGAGATAGGCGCCGAGCAGCAGGTTTTCCCTGACCGTCATGTCCGGGAACAGCCGGCGGTCCTCGGCCACATAGACGAGGCCGCGGGCGACGAGATCGGATACGGGCTTGCCCCTGATGCTTTCGCCCGCATAGACGATGTCGCCGGCCGTGACCGGCACCAGGCCGCAGACCGCCTTGAGCAGCGTGCTCTTGCCATGGCCGTTGGCGCCGACGACGCCGACGAGCTCGCCCTTGCCGACCTCGAGGGAGACTCCGTGCAGGATGTGGAGATCGTCATAGAAGACGTCGATGTGCCGCACGCTAAGCAAAATTCCGGGCTCCCAGATAGATGTCGATCACCCGTTGATCGCGGAGCACCGCCTCCGGCCGGTCGAGGCATAGGCTGGATCCGGCATTGAGGATGAGGATGCGATCGGAGAGAGAGGCGAGCGCGCGCACCTTGTGCTCGACCACGACCAGGGTGAGGCCGAGCAAGGCATGGAGGCGGTGGAACAGGCCGACGAAGATGTCGACTTCCTCGGCATTGAGGCCGCTCAGGGGCTCATCGAGGAAGATGAGCTTGGGCTCGGTGGCGAGTGCCGCGGCAAGCATGATGCGCTTGCGGGTGAGGAGATCGGCGCGGCTCGCGGGCAGGTCGCGCTCACCCGCGAGGCCGGTGATCGCCAGGACTTCGCTCACCTTGGCCTTGACCGCGGCGGCGCCTGAATGGCGTGCCGGGCCGAACAGCGCGCCGGTCGCGACATTGTCGGCAACCGACATGGACGAGAAGATCTGCGGGATCTGGAAAGTGCGCGCAATGCCGAGGCCGCAATAGCGGTGCGCCGGCAGGCCCGCCACGGCGCGGCCTTCGAAAGTGATGGAGCCCGCCGATGGCGTCAGCGCGCCGGTACAGACATTGAGAAGCGTGGTCTTGCCCGCGCCGTTAGGACCGGCGATCCCCAAAATCTCGCCGCTCATGATGTCGAAGCTCAGATCGTCGAGCGCCTTCAGCGCGCCGAAGCGCCGGCTCACCTGGTGAAGCGACATGATGGGCGCCGCCGGTTGAGCGACAGCGCCCCCTGAGTGCATTGCATGTGCCTGCATGGCGTTCCTGGTCTCGCCGCCATTTCCTCCGTTGCCGTCTCCGGCCTATTTCGTCCAGTCCGGCAAGGCGAAGTCGCTGGTCTTCTTGGTCCCGATCATCAGTGTCTTCAGGCCCTTGTCATGCACCTGGAAGAGGAAGGCCGGCTGACTGGCATCGCTGGTCGGGATCTTGAAGCGATCGTCGAATTTGAGCGTGCCGGTCAGTCCCTTGTAGCTCATCTCCTTGAGCGCCTTGACGACGGCGGGATGGTCCGAGGCGCTGCCGGCCTTGGCGACCGCCGCCGCCCACATATTGACTTCATCATAGAGCTGGGCGGCGAGGCTCCAGGGCGGCGTCTCATTATAGGCGGCCTGCCATCTCTTGACGAAGGCATCGCCCTCAGGCCCCGGCAATTGCGCCGACAGCGTCATGCCCAGCACGCCTTCGACCTTGCCCTGGACGATGACGTCGCCGAAGGCCGGAACGCTCGCGGCGTAGCCCGCATTCACCAGGGCGCCCTTGACCGGGCTGTCGAAATATTGCTGGAGGAACGTATAGGTCAGCCCGGCGTCGAGCACCTCGATATGGACGAGCGAGGGACTAGCATCGCGGATCTTGCTCAGGATGCCCTGCCATTGCACACTCTCATAAGGCACCTCTTCGTTCACGACGACTTCCCAGCCTTGCGCGACGGCGGCATCGGCCATGGCCTTGGTGAGGCCCGACTCCCATTCATAGGGGCCGTGGACGATGGCGAGCTTCTTGTTCGGGAATTGATGGCCGAGCGCCATGATCTGGTCGAACATCACCTTGCCATAGGCGGACTCGACATCCGAGGCATTGAAGATAGCGGTGCAGCCCATGCTGTTCATCATGTCGACGACGCTGGTGAAGGCGTCATTGTGCATGAAGGGCACGCCTTGCGGGCAGAAGGCCGGGATGTCCGGGCCGAAGCCGCCATAGCCGGTGACGATGAAATCCGCCTTGCCGCGGTCGATCAGGTTGGCGGCGGCGGCCTGCAGCTTGTCGGGCGACAGGTCGCCGATATCGAAGAAGGTGACCTCGACCTGCTGGCCGAGGACGCCGCCCGCCTTGTTCAGGTCCTCCACGGCGAGCTTGATGGCTTTCTCCATGACGCCGCCGTCGCTGGCGAAGGGGCCGGTTTGCGGTATGGGCGCGCCGATCTTGATGGTGTCGGCACGGGCGGCCAGGGACGTTGAACCGACGATGGCCGCGAGCGCAAAAACGGCCAATCCGCGAGCTGCGGTGCGCAGCACTGATGTGAGGCTCATTGAGGCATTCCTTCCCTTATGGCGCTTGGATTCCCGGCTCTGACGGCCGGTTACCAGCTTGGGAAGGCAGTTAATCACCGGCCTCAAATACTGACAATGGTAACAACAGACACCATTGGCGGGCGGCTTGATGTTCAGCGCTTGAATCACCCGCAAGTATCAGTTGCGGCGGGCCGAATCCGTGAAAATCCGGTCGAAGATCAGCGATGCGACCTCGCGTTCCGAGGTGACGTCGAGCTTGCTGTAGAGCCGATGCTTGTGGTTCCGCACCGTGCCGGCACCGATATCGAGGTGCTTGGCAATGGCGGCCGTCGAAAGCCCACGCAAGCCGTGCCTGAGGATCTGGCATTCGCGCGGCGTCAGCCGGTAGTCGGTCGTCACCTGGTTGAACAGGCTGTCGACGGCAAGATAGCCGGGCGAGCGGCGCTCGATGATGAATATCCGGCCGCCGGGCGCCACGGCGTTGCCGGCTTCCAGCGTCTCCCAATGCACAACATCGAGCTCATCGAGCGAATGGACGCCCTCGCGCGAGCCTTGCGACACGCTGCAGATGATGTCCTCCTCGCCGGCACTCACCTTGCCGCTCCATATTCCATTGCGAAAGCAGGGAAGGCCCTGGGCGTCGACGACCATGACGGCGAGCTGGCTGTCATTGAGATAGCCGCCGCGATGGCCTGACAGGCAGCTCGATATATGCAGCCCATGCAGGTTCTCGATGAGCGGATAGATGTGGCGGATGAAATCGACCTCGGCCGGCTTGAACGGCCGGTCATGCAAATCGAGGCAGAGCGCCACCCAGACGCCGCCGACCGCCGGCAAGAGGACGACGATCTCGTCATAGATGCGGGCGGACTGGTACAGGTTCTTGAAATAAAGGTTGTCGGTCTCCTCGCCATGCATCTCGAGCGCCGTCATTACGCGGTCGCGAACCTGGGTGCGCACCAGGCGCAGCAGCGGGTCGATGCGATAGAGCTCGCGCATATAGACCTCTTCGGCCTCGGCGCTCAGAGAATTGTTGGCCAGAAACTGCGGTTTGGCGAATTGCGCATAGCGCACGGCGATCTGGCGCTCGCAGTCGAGAAGCCGGCCGAGTGCGGAGAGGACCACGCCGTAGAAGTCGCGCGCGCCGATGGCTTCCGCCATGCCGGCCAATTCGGCCATGAGCCGCGGCAAGTCCAGAGCGGGTTCGGTCGAGACAGGAAAGGAAGAGGTCTTCGCTAGCACGAAACGGCCCGGCAGGGACGGGTGGCGCCACACATTCTCGGTCCCCGAAACGGCCTCAGGCCTCTCGCTCGCATGGTTCGACCCTATCCCTTCTCACTGGAAAGATTAGGAAAACTGCCTTCTGAAATCAATGATTTTGCGCCTTCCGGGCCGGCGGGAGCACCGCGCCGGAACGTTGGTCGAAACCTATTTATGATCCAGATGCCAGGTCCGGTCCCAGCTCTCAGGAGGCGGTGCCGTCCTGAAGCCGTCGATGCGCTTGATGAAGGCCAGTGACGGCCCGTCATTGGGAACGGCTTCGAGGCCAGCGGCAAAGGCGCTGCGGGCCTCGTCCCAGCGCCGTGCCCGATAGGCCGCGAGGCCTTCGGCGAACCGGGCCCTGAGCTCGATCTGGGGGCCTGTGAGCTCGCCTGGGCGCCCCATGATTTCGAACATGGCTTGCGGCCGGGTCTCGCCCAGCACGACCACACGATCGATCTCGCGCGTCTCGATGGTCCCCGCGGCACCCGCCACCGTGTCGGCGGATACGAGGATGTGGCTGCCATAGAGCTTGCCGGCGCCTTCGAGCCGCGATGCCAGGTTCACCGTCTCGCCGAGGACGGTATAGCTCATCATCAGCTCCGAACCGATGCTGCCGACCAGCGCCTCGCCCGTGGCGATGCCGATGCGGATGTCGAATTGTATCGGGAGCGAGCGCATGCCGAGGAGCTCGGCGATCTCGAGCCGCAGGGAAGCCACGCGCTCCAGCATGGCGAGGGCGGCAAGGCTCGCTTGGCGCGCCTGGTCGCCAGGCTCGGTGAAGGGTGGACCCCAATAGGCCATGATCGCATCGCCGATATATTTGTCGATGATGCCGCCCTGCGCGCGGACCGGCGCGGACATCGCCGAGAAGTAGAGGTTCATGACCTTGATCAGCCCCTCGGGCGTCGTCTCCTTGCTGATGCCGGTGAAACCTTTGACATCGCAGAACATCACGGTCATGACCCGGTGCTTTCCCTCGGCGGCGAGATCCGGGTGATCGATCAGTCCCTCGACCACGCGGGGATCGACATATTTGCCGAAGGTGCGGCGGATATGTTCCTTGAGACGCAATTGCTCGACCATCCGGTTGAAGGCCGTGGTCAAATGGCCGATCTCATCGTGCGACGTGACGGCGAGCGTCTGGTCGAGATTGCCGGCCTCGACCGCGCGTGTTCCTTCGAGCAGGCGAAGAACGGGGCGCGTTATGCCGCCGCTGACCAGTAGCGCGAACACCAGACCGAGCAGGGCGGCAAGGGCGGTCAGGATCGCGGCGATCACCAAGGCCTGGCGCTGTTTCGCAACGGTCGCCGCCGCATCCGCCTGAAGCAGGGCCAGCATGTCGGCGCGGATCGAATCGAGCTTCTGGATGAGGTCGTCGCGCAGGGCATCGACCCGGCCGAGACTGTCGGATATCGCCGGGGCGTTGCCGGTATCGAGTGCCGAGAACAGATGCTCGATCTCGCTGTTCAACAGGCGTCGCGTGTCCGCCATCGCGGTGCCGATGCGGTCCTCGAGCCGGACCAGCGCGATGGCATCTTCGGCAGAGGCCTTGCGTCTCTCGATCAGGCCGTTGATCAGGTCACGCGCCGCTTGCGCCTCTTTCTCGACCTCGCGGTCCTTGCTTTCGAACAGCTGGCGGATCTCCGCGAACTTCTCGCTCCCCGCCGGCGATTGCATCTTCTCGATCACCATGCGGCGCAGCGCCAATGCCCGCTCGAGCGAGCGGATATTCGTCCGGGCCAGATGCCCATAGGTTGGGATATAGCTGTTGGCGAGATCCTGGATCCGATGCTCCACCTGCATGACCCAGACCAGCGACAGGATCGCGGTAATCACCATAAGGACGATCAGTCCCACGGCGATGGCCATGATCTTCTTGCGGATCGTCAGGCTGATGGTCATGCGGTCATCTAACCCGGCGGCAAGTGAAGCGCCAGCCCCGGTGCAGGATTTTCACTTTGCTGAGGATCGCCGGCTTTTGCGCTTGGGCGCCGTTTTTGCCGGCTTCTCCTTGGCGCCATTGCCGGACTTTGCGGGCTTTGCTTCGCCGGCGGGCTTTGCGGCCGGACGATCCGAGAAGAGGGTCGTCACCTGCAGCGTGTCGTCCTCGCGCGTTGTAGTGGCGACACCAGTCGCACTCGCGGCAAGGCGCACCATGCGCTCGTTGCTCGCCAGAATCTCGGCGATGAAGCCCTTGACGCCGCGCGCCATGGCGTATTCCTGCAACCGCGCCTGCAGCGCGCTGCCAAGCCCCTGGCCTTGCCATTCGGGCGCCACCATATAGGCGACCTCGGCCAGGTTGGTGGTCGGGTTGAGGAAATAGCAGCCGCTCGCCACCACCACCTCGTGCTCGCGGGGGCCAGTCACCGCGAGGAAGGCCACTTGCGTCTCGTGGTTCACATTGCACAGCGTCTGCAGGTCCTGATAGGCGAGCGAGCGCACCTTGCGGAAGAAACGCGTATAGACATCGTCGGGTGACAGGCGATGGAAGAGGGCTCGGAGCGCATCGGCATCGGCGGCATGCGCCGGACGGATCAGGACCTCGGCGCCATTGAGGAGCGTCAGGCGCCGTTCCTCCTGGACGGGATAAGCGCCTTGAGAGCCGAGATACTGCTCGCGCGGCACATAGCCCAGCTTCCTGGCGGCTTCGATCAGAGCATCGCGATGATCGGGATGCGCTATCTCGATCATGGCCAGCGCCCGTTCGCGAATGGATTTCCCGAACAAGTAGGCGATGCCATATTCGGTGACGACATAATGCACGTTGAAGCGCCCGATGCCGACGCCGTCTCCGGCCTCGAGCAAGGGCTTGATCCGCGAGGCGCCGGCCTCGGTCCTCGAGGCGAGGCAGACGATGGGCTTGCCGCCTTCCGATTGGGCGGCCCCGCGCATGAAGGCATGCTGAGTCGAGAGCCCACCATAGAACTGGCCCTCGAATTGATCGATGCAAACCTGGCCGGTCAAATCCATGGCAAAGGCCTGGGTGATCGAGACCATGCGATAGTTGGCCGCCACGGCGCGGGCATCGCACACTTCCTCGATGGGCCGGAAATCGAAGAGCGGATTGTCATGCACGAAATCATAGAGCTGCCGTGTCCCCAGGCAGTAGCTGGCGACGATCCGGTCGCGGTGCGGTGTCTTGCGGCGTCCGGTCACGACGCCTGATTCGACGAGGCTCATGACGCCGTCGGTAATGACATCGCTGTGGATGCCGAGATCGCGGCGATCCTTGATGTATTGCAGGGCGTCGTTGGGAACGCGGCCGAGGCCGATCTGCAATGTCGATCCGTCTTCGATGATGGCGGCGATATAGCGCGCGATCCGGTCCGCCGTGTCGCCCGCCGGCGGATGACGATATTCAGTGATCGGTGTCTCGACATTCACAAAGGCGTCGAACCGGTCGATATGGACGAAGCTCGCGCCATGAGTGCGCGGCATCGCCGGGTTGATCTCGGCGATGACATGGCGGGCGACCTTCAGGACCGCCGGCGCCAGGTCGACCGACACGCCGAGACTGACGAAGCCACGCCCATCGGGGACTGAGACCTGCAGCAAAGCGACATCGATGGGGAGCCTGCCATTGGCGAGGAGAACCGGCACGTCCTCGAGGGCGATCGGGACATATTCGAGGCGGCCCGTACTTGCGAGATCGCGGATGTCGCTGCCGACAAAGAAGGAACGATGACGATATCGGCTTATGGGCTCGGCCGGCTTGTCGGATGAGGCGAGTGTCGTCAGGAAACTCACATATTCGAGATCTGCCGGGGCGCCCTCCATCGTTTCGAGTGCCGCGATCAGCCCGCGCGGCGCCGCACAGCCGGTACCGAGATAGATGCGGTTTCCCGGTTTTATCGCCGCCAGAGCCTGCTTCGCATCGACAAGCTTTGCCCCGAGACTTGCCAGTGTCGGATTTTCCGAAACGCTCATTTTGCCTGCCCCCAAGCTATTGCCGCTCATAGTATTCGCGCGCGACCAGTCACCAGGCAAGAAACAAAACTGCGATCGGTCATTGGCGGAATCGTGTTTGGCGGGACACACAAAGTCCCCCACGAGATACATTTTTTCAGACTTGCCCTAAGGAAATATCTGTCGCTTCGCCTTGACAGCCATGTCGTTCTTTTTATAGAACAATCGGGATTTTAAATAGAACTCCTGCCCGCCTTCTCTATCCCCTTGGAGGATTTATGAAAAAGCTGTTCCTGGCGCTGGCCATTGCCGCCATGACCTTCGCCGCGCCGGCCAAGGCCGAAGAGCCGAGCTCCATCCTCAATGCCTCTTATGACATTGCGCGCGAGCTTTTCGTCGAGATCAACAAGGCGTTCATCGCCAAATACAAGGCCGATACGGCTAAGGATCTCGAAATCAACCAGTCGCATGCCGGCTCCTCCAAGCAGGCGCGCGCCGTCCTCGAAGGACTCGAAGCCGATGTCGTGACCTTCAACCAGGTGACTGATGTCCAGATCCTGCATGACAAGGGCGGCCTCGTCGCGGCCGACTGGCAGAAGCGGCTGCCCAACAACGCCTCCCCCTATTATTCCTTCGCGTCCTTCCTGGTGCGCGAAGGCAATCCCAAGGGCATCAAGGACTGGGGCGATCTCGTGCGTGAAGACGTGAAAGTGGTCTTTCCCAACCCCAAGACCTCAGGGAACGGCCGCTACACCTATCTCGCCGCCTGGGCCTATGCGCGGGAAGCCTTCAACGGCGATGAGGCGAAGATTCGCGACTTCATCAAGAAGCTCTTCGCCAATGTGCCGGTCTTCGATACCGGCGGGCGCGGCTCAACCACCACCTTCATCGAGCGCGAGATCGGTGATGTGCTGATCACTTTCGAGGCCGAAACGCGGGTCATTGCCAAAGAATATGGCCAGGGCAAGTTCGAGGCCGTGACGCCGCCCACCAGCGTCATCGCCGAATTCCCGGTGAGCGTCGTCGACAAGATTGCCGATGAGCGTGGCTCGCGTGCCATTGCCGAGGCCTATCTCAATTTCCTCTACACGCCGGAAGCCCAGGAGATCATCGTCCAGTTCGGCAACCGCGTGCATGAGCCGAGCGTGGTCGAGCGTCACAAGGCCGAATTCCCGGAGGTGAAGCTCTACACCGTAGAGGACGTGTTCGGCGGCTGGCCCAAATTGACGAAGGAACATTTCGGCTCGGGCGGCATCCTCGATGAGCTCTATGTCGCCCGCTGAAGGCGCCTGAAGGGGACGCAGTTGCTAAAACCAGAAAAGCTACGCAAAGTTGCCTGGCCGCGAAGGCACCTTTGCGGACTTCTGGTGGACGGTCATGGGCGCTCTCTTTCGTCTCCTCGGCTTCAGCCTCCTCATTGTGGCTGCGTCCTTGCCGGCCGCGGGCACTGAACGGAAAGACGATTTCGACAGCGAAGCCGCTTCGAGGGCCATTTGGGACTTTTGCCAGGCAGACCCAAAGAAGCTGGAATTCGATCATGCTCCAGAGGCTCCCGATAGCTTCCTGCGCAATCGCATCAATCCAAGCTCGACCGATCTCAGCTGCGGCGATCCAGCCTTCGCGATGGAGAGGCTCGGACCTAGCCTCATCGACCCCTTCGCCGTGGGCAGGGCGGTCGATGCCAATGGTGGCAGCATTCAGCGAAACGAGTTGCGCTTCAAGGACCGCAATGACTGGCACAAGGACAATGAGAGCAACTGGTACAGCATCAACTTCAAGATCGTCGGCGCGGAAGGGAACGCGTTGCCCACTGTCGGCTCGAAACGGTGGGTCAACGCCCAGTGGAAATATGAGAAGCTCGGTCCGAATGACAGTCCGTTCCTCGCCCAGCGCTTCGACAATGGCGTGCTGCACGTCACCGTCGAGGACGGCTTCTGCCGGTGCATGATCGCCAAAAGCCCCGGCGATCCGAGCAAGATCGCGGGCAAGCGAAACGCCACGCTCATCCCCATCGCACCGCTCGAGTGCCTGAACAACAAGATGAATGAACCGGCGGATCCGTGCGTACCGCAAAATCTAAAGCTCACCGCCTACGCCCAAGATGATTTGAGCAGCCTGCCCGATCCTTCAAAGCAATGGGTCCGCATGACTTATCTGGTGAAGGCCGGCGGGGTGCGGGAGTCCGTCTTCGAGATCTACGCGAATGGCCGTTTCATCGTCAGGGCCGAGCACGCTTATCAGGAAAAGGTCGAATTTCCCAACCGGATCAAGTTCAAGTTCGGACATTACAGAGACAAGGTGAGGACGAGCGCCGATATTCTGGTCGATCAGATTTGCGTCAGCCGGAACGTCGGCAATTGCGACAGATCAGTCGTCCTTCCAAAGTGAGGATTAATCCTTCTCGAAATATCGGTTCTTCGGCCGGGGCAGGCCCAGATTCTCGCGCAAGGTCCGGCCCTCATATTCCGTCCGGAAGATTTGGCGCCGCTGCAGCTCCGGCACGACGCGGGTCACGAAATCATCGAGGCCTTCCGGCAGATAAGGGAACATGACGTTGAAGCCGTCGGAAGCCTCGGTCAGAAGCCATTCCTCCATCTGATCGGCGATCGTCTGAGGCGTGCCGATCATCTCGAGCGTGCCGAAGGCGCCGCCGACATATTGGGCGAGCTGGCGGACCGTCATGTTCTCCGCCTTGGCGAGCGCTACGAGCCGGTCGCGGCCGCTCTTGCTGGCATTCGATTCCGGGATCTCGGGCAAGGGGCCATCGAGATCCAGCCCTGAAACATCGGTGCCGAGCCTGACCGAGAGCGAGGCGATGCCGCTGTCGGGATGGACCAGGCTGTCGAGATGCTTCTTCTTCGCCCTGGCCTCGGCAACCGTGTCGGCGACAATGACAAAGGCGCCGGGCAGGATTTTCAGGTGATCGGGGTCGCGGCCCAAAGCGCGCATGCGGCCCTTCACATCGGCATAGAAGCGCTGCCCGTCGGCAAGAGTGTTGACCGCGGTGAAGACCGCCTCGGCGGTTTCGGCGGCGATCTGCCGGCCCGCTTCCGAGGCGCCGGCCTGGACGATGACCGGCCAGCCCTGAACGGGCCGCGCGATATTGAGCGGACCTCGCACCTTGAAATGCTCGCCCCTGTGGTCGAGCACATGCAGCTTCTCAGGGGTGAAATAGATGCCGCTTTCGACATCGCGGGTGAAGGCGTCATCGGCCCAGCTGTCCCAGAGGCCGGTGACCACGTCGTAGAATTCGCGCGCTCTCTTGTAGCGGGCGCCGTGCTCGACATGCTCATCGCGGCTGAAGTTCAGCGCCTCGTCCGGATTGGCGGAGGTCACCAGGTTCCAGCCGGCGCGCCCGCCGCTCAGATGATCGAGGGACGCGAATTTGCGCGCCACATGATAGGGCTCGTTATAGGTGGTCGAGGCGGTGGCGATGAGGCCGATATGCTCGGTCACCGCCGCCAGCGCCGGCAGCAGGGTCAAGGGATCGAAGGAAGTCACCGTGGCGCTGCGCTTCAAGGCCGGCATCGGCATGTTCATGACCGCTAAATGATCGGCCATGAAGAAGGCATCGAACTTGCCGCGCTCGAGCGTCTGGATGAAGCGTTTCAGATGCGCGAAATTGAAATTGGCATCGGGAAAGGCGCCGGGATAGCGCCAGGCGCTGGTATGGATGCTGACTGGGCGCATGAAGGCGCCGAGACGGAGCTGGCGGGATGGGGACACGAGGGACCTCTTGGGGCGGGACGGGGCTGGTTTCCTGGATATCGATATTGGCTCCTGCCTATGACAACTTAGATTTTCTCTCGCGCTGAGGAAAAATCCTGAGGCTCGGATCAGGAATGAATTTTTTATTCCATATGATATATGTTTTTTGTGTATTGGAATTATCATTCCATTCTGATAAGGGCTCGTCATCGAAAGGGGAAACGCGATAGCGATGAAGAAACCAGACGATATCGTGATGGTCTGCATCTGCGACTATGCCGGGCAGGTGAAGGGCAAGGGCTTTCGCGGCAAGGATCTCAAGAGCCGCTTGCGCAGCGGGGTGGGCCTCGCGCCGAGCAATCTGATGATCACCACTTTCGGGCAGATCGTCGACACGCCCTGGGGACCGCGCGGCGAGCTCATCATGATGCCGGCGCCGGAGACCGAGGTGACCGTCGAGCACGGTCCCGACCGGCCGCGCGAACGTTTCCTGTTGGCGAGCCTCCTTGATCTCGATGGCGAGCCCTGGTCCTGCTGCCCGCGCAGCTGGCTCAAGAAGGGGCTCGATGCGCTCGAAGCGGAAACGGGCCTCAGGCTCAACTCCGCTTTCGAGCATGAATTCCACTATACCGGTGCCACACCGCGCCTCGGCGATGCCTATTCGCTCGATGCGATGCGCCTGCAGGGCGCTTTCGCCCAGCGTCTGATGCAGGCGCTGGATGAGAACGGCATCGATCCCGAGATGGTGCTGCCGGAATATGGGCCGCAGCAATTCGAAGTCACGTGCCGGCCGGCGCTTGGACTCAAATCCGCCGACGATGCCGTGCGCTTGCGCGAGATCACGCGCAGCGTCGCCCGCGCATTGGGCCAGAAGGCGACCTTCTCGCCGGTGATGGGAGCGGGCGCCGTCGGCAATGGCGTGCATGTGCATTTCAGTCTCGAGGACAAGAACGGCAAGCCGCAAACCTTCGACCCCGAACGGCCCCATCGGATCGGCGAGGCGGCGGCGCATTTCACCGCCGGGATCCTCTCGGCCATGCCGGCGCTGGTGGCGCTGACGGCGCCTTCGGCCGTCTCCTATGAGCGCTTGCAGCCGAACCGCTGGAGCGCCAGCTACAACAATCTTGCCGACAAGGACCGCGAAGCGGGCGTGCGCATCTGTCCCTTGTCCAAGCTGCCGGGCACCGATGCCAGGAAGAGCTTCAATCTCGAATATCGCGCCGCCGATGCCGCCGCCAATCCCTATCTGACGCTCGGCGCCCTGGTATGGGCCGGACTGCAGGGCATTCGCGACCGACTGCCATTGCCCGCGGCAACGGAAGGCGATCCAGGCCAATTGCCGGAAGAGGAGCGCCGCAAGCGCGGTCTCAGCCGCTTGCCCGCAAGCCTCGGCGCGGCGCTCGATGAATTCGCCGCCGACAAGCGCATCGCGGACTGGATGGGTGCCGATTTCGTCAATGCCTATCTCACCCACAAGCGCAGCGAGTTGAAGCTTGTGAAGGACCTCGATCTCAACGAGCAGATCAAGCGTTATGTTGAAGTCTACTGAGCTCCTGCAAGAGGGCGACCCAGAACCGGTGATGATCGCCCACGAAAACGGGCAATCACCGTTCCTGCTCCTGTGCGATCATGCCGGCAATGCGATTCCGGCCAAGCTCGGAACGCTGGGCGTCGGGCCCGCCGATCTCGAGGACCACATCGCCGTCGATATCGGCATCTTCAGCACCTGCCATTGGCTGGCGCACCGGCTCGATGCGCCCTTGCTGGGCCAGAGCTACTCGCGCCTGGTGATCGACTGCAACCGCAAGCCCGGCATCGCGACATCGATGCCCATCGAGAGCGACGGCCGCAAGGTTCCCGGCAATGTCGATATCAACGAGGCTGAGCGCAAGCAGCGTATCGCCGAGATCTTCACGCCCTATCACGAGGCGGTGGCGCGGATGATCCAGCAAAGGACCATAGCTCTCGGGCGCCCGCCGATCCTCTGCGCGATGCACAGCTTCACCCGCGTCTTCGGCGGACAGACGCGCGATTGCGATATCGGCGTGATCCATGGCGGAACGAGCGCCATCGCCGACCGCATGCTGCAGCGATTGCAAAGCTTTGGCGAATTCCGGGTCGGGCGGAATGTTCCTTATGTGATCGATTTCCAGGGCGACTACACGGTGCCGGTGCATGGCGCGGCGGGGCAGGTACCCTATATCGAGATCGAAATCTGCCAGGACCTGATCGCGAGCTGCTCTGGCCAGCGCAAACTGGCCGCGATGCTCGAAGCAGCCTTCCGCGATGCCGAAACCACGCTCAACGGCTGATGCCATGGACGCCCACACGCTCACGCGGACGAGGCCCATCTCTGCCAAATCGACCGCTCTTCTGGTGATCGACGTCCAGAACGCCACCTATAGCGACAAGGAACGCGAGAAGCGTCCTTATTTTTACGATCTCGTGACGCGCGAGACGCTGCCCAATATCCGTAAGCTCATCCGGGCGAGCCGCAAGGCCGGCATCGATGTCATCTTCACGGTGATCGAAAGCCTGACGCTCGATGGGCGCGATCGCAGCCTCGACTACAAGCTCTCCGGCTTCAATTTCCCCAAAGGATCGTGGGAAGCGCAGATCCCGGCCGCGATCGCGCCCGAGCCGAACGAGATTGTCCTGCCGAAGACCTCCTCGAGCCTGTTCAATTCGACGGTCTTCGACTATGTGCTGCGCAATATCGGCATCGACACGGTGCTGGTGACGGGTTTCCTGACCGATCAATGCGTCGATCACACCGTCAGGGACGGGGCCGATCGCGGCTTCTACATGACCTGCATCGCCGATGCCTGCGCCACGGAAACCGCCGAGCGGCACCAGAATGCGCTTGCCGCCTTCAAGGGCTACTGCCGCATCCGGACGACGGAAGAACTTCTTACGGAGATCGGTTAATCGCCAAAGACCGACCAGCGCATTTCCTTCGCCAATTGCTCGAGCGCCGCAGCGCCCAGCCAGGAATTGCCATTGGCATCGAGACCGGGCGACCATACGGCGATCGATGCCTTGCCGGGAACGATGGCGAGGATTCCACCGCCCACGCCGCTCTTGCCCGGGAGGCCGACATGGAAGGCGAAATCGCCGGAGCCATCATAATGGCCGCAAGTCAGCATCAGGGCGTTGATGCGCCGCGCCCGCTCGGCCGAGACGACGCGCGCGCCACCCGGCGTGTGCCGCCCACCGAAAGCGAGATAGCGCCCCGCCATCGCAAGTTGCCGGCAATTCATCTCGATGGCGCAATGGTGAAAATAGACGCCGAGGACATAATCCACCGGATTCTCGAGAATGCCGAAGGAGCGCATGTAATTGGCGAGCGCGATGTTGCGGAAGCCGTTTTCCTTCTCCGAGCGGGCGACGTCCTCATTGATGGTGATGCCGTCGTCGTCGCTGACGAAGCGGATGAAGCGCAAGATGGCGCCGAGCGCCTCGCGCGGCTGGTGACCGGAGAGTATCGCATCGGTGACGGCGATCGCTCCGGCATTGATGAAGGGATTACGCGGCCGGCCCTGCTCATATTCGAGCTGCACGATGGAATTGAAGGGATTGCCGGAGGGCTCGCGCCCGACCCGCCGCCACAGCGCATCGCCCACCTGGCCCAGAGCGAGAGTCAAGGTGAAGACCTTGGAAATGCTTTGCAGAGAGAAGCCCATGTCGCGATCGCCGCCCGTGACCAGCCGGCCGTCGGCTGTCGCGACCGCGATGCCGAAGCGGGAGAGATCGGCGCGAGCGAGCTCAGGGATATAATCGGCGGGGCGTCCGCGATCCGATCGCTCGGCGATGCGGCAGGTGATCCCTTCGATGATCGTGTCGAGCGTCGGTGTGTGCTCAAGCCCTTCGGGAGTGAGCGTCATTCCGCCAGGCGTCCGTGCAGCTCCTCGATGCGCGCGACGCGGCGCTCGGCGCTGGCGCCGAGCCGTTCAGCCAGGCGCGAAATCAGGGCCTCGACGCACATGACGGTGGCAAGGGCCGAATCATAGACCGAGGGACCTGCGACCGGCAGCGCGAAGACATGATGGGCGAGCTTGGCCGCGGGCGACTGCCATTTGTCGGTGAAGACGACCAAGGTCGCGCCCGCTTCATGGGCGAGTCTTGCGAATTCGATCACATTGTCCTGATAACGGCGGAAATCGAAGACGACGACGATGTCCTTCTTCTCGATCTCCAGGAGGTCGGTGACCATCCGGCGAGCCTCGACATGCACCAGATGGACATGCCGGCGGACGCCCATCAGGCCAAAAGCGAATATCTCGGCAATCGAGCGGCTGAAGCGCCCGCCGATCAAATGCACCGAAACCTTCTCGTTGGCGAGCAGCTTCGTCACCTCGTCGAATTCGGCGACGGGAATCATTTCCGCCGCCTGGCGCAGCAACATCCCGGCCCAGCCGGCATATTGCGCCAGCGTGTCGCCTTCATGCATGCGCGCATCGGCCGTCTGATAGCGGGCGAGGGGAGATTCGAGCGTCGCCGTCAGCTCGTCGCGCAAAGCTTCCTGGAATTCCGGATAGCTCGCGAAGCCGAGCTTGCCGATGAAGCGCAGGATGGTGGCGCCGCTCGCCTCGGCCTTGCGGCCAAGCTCGGCGACGGTTTCGAGGCCGGCCGTCGGATAGCCCGTGGTCAGCACCCGGGCGATCCGCTTCTCCTTGCGCGTGAAGGTCTCCTCATGAAGCTGGATCCGCGCAGCGATGGTCTGGGCTGTCGTGGTGCTCACCGGTGCTCCTCTGGCTACTCGCGCAACTATACCCGTGCCGGCTTTCGGCTGGAAATGACGGGCAATGCCCGATTTGGACTATTTGATCCATTTTATATATTGCGGAGAGAAAATGAAACAGGTATTTGTTTTATGAGGAAGCCGTAGAAGAGCTTCGCAAGCCCTTCGGGGATGAGCAGGGGATCGACAGGATCGCAAGGGGCCAATGGAGAGAGCGCATATTTCCCCCGACAGTCACATCATGAGCGAAAGCGCCACAGCAGGGGTTGCCGGCAAAGCCCCGGCGCCCGCCGATCTCATCCTCGAGATCGACAATCTGCATCACCGCTATGGCCAGGTGGTCGCGCTGAAAGACGTGTCGCTCAGGGTCAGGCGCGGGGAGTTCCTGACTCTTCTCGGCTCGAGCGGCTCGGGAAAGTCGACGCTCCTGCGCATGATCGCCGGGCTCGAAATGCCGACCTCGGTCTCAGCCTTCACGCTCTCAGGCCAGGAGATGGCGCATGTGCCCGCCAATCACCGCAATGTATCGACGGTGTTCCAGCATTACGGCCTGTTTCCGCATCTGACCGTCGGCCAGAATGTCGAATATGGCTTGCATGTCCGCAAGGTGCCGCCCGACGAGCGCCGCCGCCAGGCCGAAGACATGCTGAAGCTCGTCAAGCTCGAAGACATGTATGGCCGCCGCATCGGCGAGTTGAGCGGCGGCCAGAAGCAGCGCGTGGCGCTGGCCCGCAGCCTGGTGCTGAAGCCCGCCATCCTGCTGCTCGACGAGCCCTTGGGCGCGCTCGACGAGAAGCTGCGCCTCGAGATGCAGATCGAGCTCCTGGCGCTGCATCAGGCGCTCGGCATGACCTTCATCTATGTGACCCACAGCCAGGAGGAGGCGCTGACCATGAGCCACCGCATCCTCCTGATGAGCCATGGCGAGATCGTCCAGGAAGGCCGGCCCGAGGATCTGTTCGACCGTCCGGTCAACCGCTTCGCCGCCGAATTCATGGGCATGGAGAACATCCTTGCCGGCACGGTCACGGGCGTCGACGGCAATCTCATATCGGCCACGGCCAATGGCGTGGCTCTGCGCGGCATGTGGACCGGCGCCACGCCGCCCAGCGCAGGCGATCAGGTCGCCATCGCTTTCCGGTCGGAAAAGGTGAAGCTCGCCAAGGAACGCGCGCCGCGCGCATCCGACACAAATGTGCTCGAGGCCAAGCTCAAAGCCCGAGTCTACAAGGGCAAATATCTCGACGTGGTCGCTGCATGCCCGTTGGGCGATGTGCGCCTGAGATTGTGGGACGACCATGTCGTGCTTCCCGATCAGTTCAAGATCGAATGGCGACACGCCAACACCGTCGTCATTCCCTTGGCCTGACGGACGGCTGCCGGATCAACCAGAAAACAGGAGGAGATGCTCAGATGAAGTCCAACAATAATGCGAAGCTGTCGCGCCGCACGCTGCTCAAGGCAAGTGCGGCAGCCCTGGCGATGCCTTATGTGATCACGCGGCCGGCGCTGGCCGATGGCGGCACGGTCAAGATCATGGGCGTGTCGACGGTGGCGCTCCCGGACTGGAGCTCCTTCGAGGCCGACACCGGCCTCAAGATGGATTTCGTCGGCGTCAACAGCGATCCCGGACTGTATGTCCAGGAAGTCGTCGCCAATGAAGCCGGCGACACCTATGACATCTTCATCTTCGATGGCGGCATCGAGGACCGGCTCGGCACCGGCGGCCAGTTCCAGAAAATCGATCCCAATGCGATGAAGCTCTGGGGGGCGGTTGCGGATTCGGTGAAGTCGAGCGCCCTGCTGCAAGGGCCCGACGGCACGCAATATGGCGTGCCGATCGTGTTCAATGCCGATTCCTTCGGCTATCACGTCGAGGACATCAAGGAGAGCGAGCCCTTCTCCTGGGGCATGGTGTTCGAGAACGAGAAGCTCCTCGGCAAGATCGCGCTCGAAGACACCTGGCTCACCACTCTGCCCAATGCGGCGCTCTATCTGATGAGCAAAGGCAAGGCGATCACCGATCCTTCCAACATGACGCCGGAAGAAGCCAAGATGACCGCCGATTTCTTGATCGAGCGCAAGAAAGCCGGCCAGTTCCGGGCGCTGTGGCATTCCTATGAAGAGTCGGTCGATCTGCTCGGCAACCGCGAGGTCGTCATCGCCGAATGCTGGGAGCCGGTGATCAAGCAATTGCTGCGCGACGGCAAGAATGTGCGCTACGCCTCGATGAAGGAAGGTTATTCGAAGTGGATGATCGGCGCCTATCTGCCGTCGCAGGCGGAAGGCGAGCGATTGGCGCGCGCCTACAAGGCGCTCGACTGGTTCCTCGGCGGCAACTATGGCGCGCAAATGGCCATCCAGCAGGGCTATGCGACGGCCAATCCGCAGGCCGCTCTCGAATTCGCCAAGTCCAAGAGCTTGAGCGAGGCGGACCTCGCCGCCATCAAGCTCAATATCGACAAGGTCGAGCAGAAGATGGCGCTGCCGCATTACTGGCAGAATGCGGCGCCCAAGCATGTCGAGGCGATCGAAGCCGAATGGCAGCGCTTCAAGCAGGCTTGATCACCTCCTGAAACGGCCGGGGGCAGGCAACTAGCCCCGGCATCTTTTCGAGCCCCCATCGATGCCTTTGCCGTCCAATTCCATAACGCGCTTCGTGAGCCCGAGCGGCGTCAGCCCGTTCGGCTTTTCCGGCGTGATCGCGGCCTGGACACTCATCGTCATCCTGCCGCTTTTAGGCCTCGTCCTGTGGTCGTTCCTCAAGCTCGAGAATTTCCAGCTCGTCTGGGAGCCCAACCTGCAAGCCTATCGCGACCTTCTGTCCTCCGGGCGCTGGGAGGTGACGATCCGGACCCTGCGGATCGCGGCGGTCGTGACGGCGATCGAGCTCGCACTTGCCGTGCCTTTCGCCGTGTGGCTCGCGAAAGGCACGCGCTCGACGCCGGTCAAGGTGGTGACGCTCGCCGCCCTCACCATTCCCTTCTTCCTCAGCATATCGGCGCGGACCATCGTCTGGCGCGCCGTCCTCGGGCTCAACGGCCCGGTGAACGCGTTTCTCATGACTATCGGGTTCACCGACCGGCCGCTGGACTGGCTCCTGTTCTCGGAATTCGCCGTCATCGTCGGGCTGATCGGGCCTTACTTCCCGCCCATGGTCTTCCCGCTCTATCTGGCGGTCAGCCTCATCGATGATGAATTGCTGGCGGCCAGCAAGGATCTCGGCGCCTCGCCCGCCTTCACCTTCTGGCATGTCATCCTGCCGCTCGCGCTGCCCGGTCTCGGCGCCGGCTTCATCTTCACCTTCATCCCCATGATCGGCGATCCGGTCGTGCCGGAGCTCCTGGGCGGCGGCCAAGTCGTGGTGCTGGCCTCCTCGGTGAAAAGCCTGCTGCAGGTACTCAACTACACTGTGGCGGCCGCCCTCTCGGTCTTCATGCTGGCGATCATGGCGGGGCTTGCCGCCCTGCTGGCGCTTATGCTCGGTGGACGCCTGAAACAGAGACGGCAGGCGCGGAAGGCGCCCAAATGAGCAAAGCCCTGCCGCTCAACTACACGCCCTCCATCTCGGAATGGCCGATCTGGAAAAAGCTCGGCGCGCTCACCGGCATTCTGGCGCTGGCCGGCATCTATGCGCCGATCTTCTGGCTCATGGTCATGTCGGTCTCGGGCGAGCCCTTGAGCGGGATTCCGGGCGACTTCACCGGCCAATGGTACAATGCGCTCGCCACCAACACGAATTGGCTCTGGCCTCTGTGGCTGAGCGTGCTGCTCGGCATCGCGGTGGCGCTCACCTCAATGGTCTGCGCCACGCTCGTCGGGCGCGCCATTCCGCGCATCCGGCACGGCAAAAGCGCGATCCTCGCGGTGACGCTGCTGCCCCTGATGATCCCGGGCGTCGTCGTGGGCACCGCCTTGTTCCTCTATCTGAGAGTGCTGCTCGGCCTCAAGATGGGCATGTGGTCGCTCTTCGCCGGCCATCTCGTCTGGTCGTTTCCCTTCGCGCTCCTCGCGGTGCTGGTGGTGGCGCTGCGCTTCGACACGCGGCTCCTCGAATCCGGCGCCGATCTCGGCGCCAATGCCTGGCAGCGCTTCCGCGACATCGAATTCCCGCTGCTCAAGGACGGGATCATTTCGGGCGGGCTCTTTGCCTTCCTTCTCTCCTTCAACGAGATCGCCCGCTCGATCTATCTGAGGGGGCGGATCGAGACCCTGCCGATCTATCTGTGGCAGCAAGCCTCCACCAAGACCTCGAATGTGCCGCTGATCTATTCGCTCAATGTCATCATCCTCATCGTCAGCACCGTGATCGTGGGGATCGCCTTCTGGCTGCTGTTCGGCCGCCGCGACAAATGAATCTCCATAAAGGAACCGACATGTCGAACCATCTGAGTCTGATCGAGCGCGACCGCCTCGCCGTCGCCGGCATAGAGAAGCTGCGCTTCTTCCCCTTGGCGGTGGTCGAGGGCGAGGGCTGCTGGCTCATCGAGGATGGCGGGCGCCGGCTGATCGATCTCTCGGCGACCTGGACCGCGTCCGGCCTCGGCCATGGGCATCCGAAGATCCTCGAAGCGATGATGCGGGCGGCGCGAAGGCCCGCCGGCGCCGGCGGGCTTTCCGCGGTGCATCCCGACTCGGTCGGTTTCGCCGAGGAGCTTCTGGCGCTGACACCAGGCAGCGGCGACCGCCGCGTCTATTTCGGCCATGCCGGCACCGATGCCAATGACGTCGTGCTGCGCGCCTGCCGCAAGGCGACGGGACGCCGGCGCATCATCGCCTTCCATCATGGCTATCATGGCGGCATGGGCGTCGCCATGCGGGTGTCCGGCGTCCATATCGACGCCGGCGTCGCCGCCGACCCCGATCTCTATCTCGCGACCTATCCCAATCCCTTCCGCCCGCATGTCGATGGTCCCGATCCGGTCAAAGCGAGCGTCGAGGCGAGCCTCGATGAGATCGGCCGCGAGCTTGCCAAGGGCGATGTCGCCTGCCTGATGGTCGAGCCCATCCTGTCGGATGGCGGCCTGGTCGTGCCGCCGAAGGGGTATCTCCGCGCCCTCCATGCGCTCTGCCGTAAGCACAAGGTGCCGCTCGCCGTCGATGAGGTGAAAATGGGCCTCGGCCGGCCGGGCGTGCTGCATGCCTTCCAGCTCGACGGCATCGTGCCCGAGATCGTCACTTTCGGGAAAGTCATCGGCGGCGGCCTGCCGCTCAGCGCCGCGGTCGGACCGGCGGAAATCCTCGATGGTCCCGCGGCCTCGGCACTTCTCACCACGGCCGGCAATCCGATCTGCACCGCGGTCGGCCGGCAGGTGATGCGCACGCTCATCGAGGAAGATCTGCCGGCGCGGGCTAAGGAGACGGGGAGCTATTTCATGGCGAGCTTGCGCAAATGCCAGGCAGCGAGCGATGTCATCGGCGATGTACGCGGCCATGGCCTTGCCATCGGACTCGAGCTCGTCACCGACCGCAAGAGCAATGGGCGCGACCGCAAGCTGACGCAGCGTACCGTCTATCGCGCCTTTGAACTCGGTGCGGTCGTCCATTATGTCGGCGGCAATGTGCTCGAAATCACGCCGCCCTTGACCATCAGCCGCGATGAGGTCGACATTGCGGTCGGTATCCTCGATCAGGCGATCAAGGATGCCAAGGCGGGACGCGTCGATGATGCGGCCGTCGCTCAATTTGCGGGATGGTGATAGATGACGAAGTCAGCGATTGTTACGGGTGCGGGATCGGGCATAGGCCGCGCCATCGCCGAGAGATTGGCGCAGGACGGCTATGGCGTGCTGGTCAATGACCTCCATGGCGAGCGCGCCGAAGAGACCGCCGCCAGCATCAAGGCGAAGGGCGGAAAGGCCGCGGCGAAAGCAGGCGATGTCTCGCGCGAAGACGATGTCGCGGCCCTGGTGGCGCGGGCGCGCGCGGCATTGGGTGAAATCGGCCTCCTCGTCAACAATGCCGGCCATGTCCATCAGGCCACATTCGCCGAGATCACGCCCGCCGAGTTCGACCGCATGTTCGCGGTGCATGTGCGGGGCACCTTCCTCATGATGCGGGCCGTCCTGCCGGAGATGCTCAAGGCCCGGGACGGCGTCATTATCAATATCGCCTCGCAGCTCGGCCAGATCGGCGGCGTCGAGCTCGTGCATTATTCCGGCGCCAAGGCGGCCATCATCGGCATGACCAAGTCGCTGGCGCGCGAGGTTTCAAGCCAGGGTGTCAGGGTCAATGCGGTGGCGCCGGGGCCCATCAATACGCCACTGGTCAGGGCCTTGTCGCAGGACTGGCAGGACCGGAAGGCGGCGCAATTGCCGCTCGGCCGCTTCGGCGAGCCCGAGGAAATCGCTGCCGTCGTGTCGTTCCTGGCCTCGCCCGCGGCAAGCCTGTTCGTCGGCCAGACTTTGGGCGCCAATTCAGGGGATGTGATGCTATGAGCCGGCGCATCGTCATCATCACCGGCGGCGGCATCGGCATCGGCCGCGCCACCGCCCGCGCTTTCGGCGCGCTCGGCGATCATGTCGTCGTCACCGACATATTGGAGAAGGAAGGCACCGCCGTCGCCGGTGAAATTACCCAGTCGGGCGGCTCGGCCGAATTCCGCAAGCTCGATGTGCGCTCGAGCATGGCGGCCGATGCGCTCATCGGCGAGGTCGAGAAGCGCCGTGGCCGCATCGACGTCGTCATCGCCAATGCCGGCATCGCGCATAAGGTGCCGCTCGCCGAATTGAGCGACGAACGCTGGGACTACACTTTCGACATCGACCTCAAGGGCGTGTTCCGCATCATCAGGCCGGCGCTCGCCGGCATGCGCCAGCGCCAGTCGGGCGCCATCGTCGCCCTCTCCTCCATCATGGGCAGCACCTATGGCTGGAACGAGCATGCGCATTATTCCTCCGCCAAGGCGGGCGTCATCGGCCTGGTGCGCGGGCTTGCGGTCGAGCTGGCGCGGTCGGGGATCCGGGTCAATGCGGTGGCACCAGGCTATATAAGGACGGCGCAGCTCCTGTCGAAGGAGCATTCGCTGGGGCCGGATGGGGCGGAGGCCGCGGCACCCATCATTCCCATGGGCCGGCTCGGCGAGCCCGAGGATGTGGCCGATGTCGTCACCTTCCTGGCGTCCAAGGCCGCGCGCTACATCACCGGCCAGACGATCGTCGTCGATGGCGGGCTTCAGGTCGGGCGCTATTGAGAGCACAGATCCAGTCGGCGATCCCGCGATAGGCGTTCTCCCTGGCGCGGTGCAGACGCGGATCCTGCAGGAAGCTGTGATCCGCGAAGGCCTGCATGTCGATGGTGACGGGGCGACCCTTCTCTTTGAGGGCGTTGGCCAAGGCCAATGAATCGCGGCACAGCGGATCACGGCCGGCGATCAGAAGATGGACCGGGCAGCCTTGCGCATGAGCAAGCGCCGGGATGGAGTAGGGGCTCAAGCCCTGGCTGCGATTGGCCGCCTGCCAATAGCGTCTGACGCTCAGGGTATCGAGGCCGTCGCTCACGGCGGAAGCCTGATGCAGCGCGGCATTGGCCCAAAGCCCGAAACAGCCATAGAAGCTCGCCACGCCGATGATGTCCTCCTTCAGCTCGCCGGCATTGCACTCGACCGCAAGCGCCAAAGCTCCACCGGCCGAATCGCCGCAGAGAATGGCCGATTCATATCGGCCCAGAAAATGCCGCAGCACGGCAAGACCGTCCGAGATCATGTCCTCGGCCACGAATTCGGGCGCCAGACGATAGTCGACCGAGATCACCGGCAGGCCGGTCGTTGCGGCGAGGGCGCTCGTTATGTCGGCATGGGTCGAAGGCGAGCCGACGATCCACCCGCCGCCATGGAAGTAGATGATCGCGCGGTCGCTCGGCGCCGCAGCGTCGTGGATCAGAAGGCGGATCAGCCGCCCGCCGACATCGAGGCTCAGCCATTCATGAGCGCCCTTGGGCGGGGCCCGGCAGGCCTGCTCATAATGGGCTCTCAGAAACCTGATATTGTCCCGCCGCCAGTCGAGACGAAGAGAATCGCGTCTGCTCATGCGGCGGGCAGCATACCCCGCCTATGAGGCGAACCACCAGCGCTCGGCGCCGCGCGCGCCATCGAGCGGCCAGCTCGAGGTGAGCTTGTCGCCATGCTCGACATTGGCGCGCCGGGCATAGATCCAGTTACGAAAGAAGGGGATGATGACCGAGCCCTTGTCGTGCAGGATGCGCTGCATCTCGCCATATTTCTCGGCCCGCTTCTTCTGGTCGAGCTCGGCGCGCGCTTCCAGCATCAGTTGGTTGAAGCGATCGTCCTTGAAATGCGAGTCGTTCCAGTCGGCGCCCGCCGCATAGCCCAGCGTGAAGATGATGTCGGGCGTCGGACGCTGGCCCCAGCCGGCCAGGCAGAAGGGCTTCTTGAGCCAGATATTGGACCAGTAGCTGTCATTGGCCTCGCGGATCACATTGACCTCGATGCCGGCGGCGCGCGCCGTCTCCTGGAAAAGGAGCGCCATGTCGACGCCCGAGGTGATGACGACATCGGCGGCCGAGAGGTCCACTTTGAGGTTCTCGAGGCCGGCTTTCTTGAGATGGAATTTGGCCTTCTCCGGGTCATAGGCGCGCTGTTCGATCGAGCCGTCATAATAGGGCATGATCGGGCTGATCGGATGGTCGTTGCCGATCGATCCGTGGCCGTTCACCACCATCTTGACCGTCGCCTCGCGATCGACCGCATATTTCAAGGCGAGCCTGACATCGGGATTGTCGAAGGGAGCGACATCCTGAAACATCGGCATCGAGACATGCGTGCCGGTCGGCACCTCGTCCACTTTGAGATTGCTGTCCCGCTCCAGCATATGCACAGTCTTGAAGTCGCATTCGATCATGGCGTCGAGCGAATTGTTGAGCAGCGCCGTCTGGCGTGCATTGACGTCGGGGATCGCCGTATATTCCACCCCGTCGAAATAGGCGCTGTCGGCCTTCCAGTAATTCTTGAAGCGCTCGAGCGTCGCCTTGACGCCCGGATCGAAGCTTTTCACCACATAGCCGCCGCAGCCTGCGTCATTGGCGAAGCTCACCTTGCCCTCGCCATCGGCCGGCAGCATCACCAGGTGATAGTCGGTGAGGAGATAAGGCAGGTCGGCATTGCCGCTCGACAGTTTCACGACGACGGTGTTCTTGTCATCGGCCTTGATGCTCTCGACCGACGTGAGCAGCGATTTGGCGCCCGAGGTCGATTTCTCGCCGCGATGATGGTTGAGGGACGCCACCGCGTCATTGGCGTCGAAGGTCTTGCCATTGTGGAATTCGACACCCTTGCGCAGCTTCAGCATCCAGGTCTTGGCGTCGCCGGAGGTTTCCCAGGATTCGGCGAGTTCGCCCTTGACGCCGTTGTCGGGCGCGATCTCGGTCAGGAAATTGCGCTGCGTATGCGCCATGGTGATCATGAAGCGCGAATTGGTGGTCGCGGGATCCATGCTGTCGGTGGTGTTGCCGTCATCGAGGCCGGCGCGGAACAAGCCGCCTTTGGCCGGCGCGCTGCGCGCGGCCTTCGACCAGAGGACATTTGCAGCGGTGAGGCTTAAGCCCGCGGCGAGTGCCGATTGCATGAAGGCGCGGCGGTCGAGCTTTCCCATGACAGTCTCCTCCGAAACTCTGTTGTGCTTGGAGAAAGACTAGACCGCAGTCATAGGCTCAAATGTTCAACTCTCGTCGATTTATGTGCAGGGATCAGAGTTCGGCATAGCGGTCGGCCGCATCGGTGAAATTGAAGAGGATCGGCACGGGGCGCTCGGCGACCCAGGCCTGGATCGTCTTTCCGTCGAGCAGCTCCATGGCGCCCGCCGTATCGGTGACCGCGCCGCCATAAAGACGGTTGGCGAGATTGATCACGGCGGTCTTGTGCATCGCCGAGGTGGCACTGCCGCAAGCGTCCTTGACCAGGAGAACGCGGTATCCTTGCGCGACGCTGTCGCGCACCGTTGCCGCGACGCAAGCCTCCGTCCACACCCCCGCGATCACCAGCCATTCGATCTGTGCTTCGCTCAGCAGGGGCTGCAGATTTCCCTCGCAGAAGGCGCTGGCATCGTTCTTGTAGATGACGGGCTCCGACCCTTGCGGCGCCACTTCCGTGCAGATCGCGGTCAGCGGATTGACCGCGTCGCTGAAGGTAGGCTTGCCGTCCGATGTCACGGGCTCGAAAGGCCGGGGAGGGTGCTGCGCGAAGTCGCGCCGATAGGCCGCGTGGACGACGAGGCGGCCGGTCGCGCGCGCCCCCGCCAGCAATTTGGCGGCGTTGGCCAGGACATTGTCGAAGCCGAAGACGGAGTAAAGCGGGTCGCGGCGCTGCTCCTCCTGCAGGTCGACCAGCAGCAAGGCAACCTTCTTGTCTGCAAAGGAAATCGCCGTCTTCATTTCACACTCTCACACTTCCGTGCCCAGCAACTCGTCCTCGTAAGGGAAGCGGGAAATCAGCTGGGGTCCGTTCTCGGTCACGAGGAGCTCGTCTTCGAGCTTGACGCCTTCCCGGCCGCCTTTCTCGCCAATATAGCTTTCGACGCTCACCACCATGCCGGGCTCGATCGTGCCTTCCCGTCCATAAGTCGCGAAGTCCATAGCATGGGCGATGAAGGGTGTCTCGCCATGCATGCCGACCCCGTGCATGACCGAGGTATAGCGCTGATCGATGAAGCGCTCGGGGATCTTCCAGGCCTTCTCGGCGATCTCGCGGAAGCTCATGCCGGGCTTGATGATGCCGATATTGTGCTGCACCTGATCATGGGACATGCGGTAGAGCGCCTTCTGATAGGGTGAAGGCTTGCCCGGACCGCAGCGGAAGGTGCGGGAGAAGTCGGAATAATAGCCGAAGCAGCCTATGGTGTCGGTGTCGAGCGCCACCAGTTCGCCGGGCCGCACGCGCCTCCCGCTCGCCTCGCTGAACCAGGGATTGGTGCGCTGGCCCGAGGTCAGAAGCCTGGTCTCGATGAACTCGCCGCCCTGGCGGATGACCTCGTGATACATGACGGCAAAAAGCTCGTTCTCGGTGATGCCCGGCTTGATCGCATCGCGCACCGCCGCGACCGCGGCTTCAGCACCCGTCATGCTGATCTGGAGGCATTTGATCTCCTCCGGCGTCTTCACCGCGCGAACGGCGAGGATCTCGCCCTGGCAATCCCTGACATCGAGGCCCTGTTTTTCGAGCGCCAGCGCCTGGAGGTGGCTGCAGCGGTCGAGACCGATCTTGCGGTTGCCGGGGGCATGCTCGCGCATCAGGTCGGCGATCTCGGCCGCGAAGGGCCCCGCCGTCTCATTGTCCTTGCCGGAGACCGACGACCAGACGAGCTTGCTCGGGCGTGCCTCATCGACCGTGTCGAGCTTCGTCGAGACGTGGTAGCTCTGGGGATATTCGAACAATATGATGGGGCCCTCGACGGGCACGAAGAAATAGCGCGTCGAATTGCGCAGGAAATAGCCGAACATGTTGCGCGAGCCGGTCGCATAGCGCTGGTTGTAGGGATCGAACAGCAGCACGGCGCCGTAATCGGCCTTTTTCATCCATTGGCGCAGCTTCGTGAGCCGCTCGCGCCGCAGCGCCACGGCGTCTACGGCCGGGGGCTCGGTGTCCGACAGCCACATGTTGTTGGCGGGCTCATCGGCCGCCGGATGGCGCATATGATCGCCGAAGTCGACATCATCGACCTTGTCGGGGTTGAAGACGACGATGCTCATATGCCGCAAATCCTTTCGAATGCCGGGAAAGCTCGAAAATGGCCGACTTCGCCGGTGACGAATGTGCAGTTTTGAGAGAAAAATGTGCTTTGATCATCGCCTGATGCGATCTTATTCATACCCTCATGGAGTCAGCCGCAATGACAGGAGTCACGTTTCGCCGCGCCCGGGCCGCAGATATCCCGGCGATCATCGCCCTTCTGGCCGATGATGGCCTGGGTCGACAGCGCGAGGATACCGGCTCTCCGCTGAACCCCAAATATCTGGAGGCCTTCCAGGCCATCGACGCCGATCCCCGACAACTGCAAGCGGTCGCTGTCCTCGGCGATGAGGTGGTCGGCAGCTTGCAGCTCACCTTCATCCCGGGACTGTCGCGCAAAGGGGCGTGGCGCGGCCAGATCGAGAGCGTCAGGGTTGCGGCGAAGCACCGCGGATCTGGGCTCGGGCAGCGGATGTTCGAATGGGCGATCGATCAATGCCGGGCGAAGGGCTGCGATCTCGTCCAGCTGACGACGGACAAGAGACGTTCCGATGCACATCGCTTCTATGAGAGGCTCGGCTTCACCGGCAGCCATGTCGGCTACAAGCTGACGCTATGAACCGCCTGTGACTATTCCAGTTTTTTATCTCTTGACATTGCGGGCCAAGCCGTGGTGTTGGAAAATATCAGAGTCGGAAACTGCGTGCCTGCTGCCGGGCGCATTGCTTCTGTAAATTCCGTTGCTCTCTCTTCCGACAAGGACCATCAGATGACCAGCATGCTCTGCCTAAGCGCGGCGCTCGACCGCGTCGTTGCGCCATGGGCGGCGAAGATTGCCGTGTTCTTCGCCATCATTGTCGAAATCCTAGTGGCTATTGCGGAAAGCATCCATGACACCGTGCAGGAGCTGCGCGCCTGTTACCGGAGGCCCGGGCGGCGACTCCTGGCTCTGTGTCACCCGACGGTGCGCCTTTGGCGAGCCCGCTCCGTGCTCTTGCGCGCAAGGCGCTCGCCCGCATTCGAGCGGTTCTCGTCCCTCTGTCCACGCGGGTTGCGCGAATCCCGGCAAGCCTTGTCGCCGCGATCGGTGCCGGAGGCGAAGGATATTGAAAGGTATGAAAGGTTATCGAAAGGGAATTGAAAGGGTATTGAAAGCGAGGGCACCAATGCCCCATGCCCCCACGTAAAGAATCGATGCAGCTTTGCGGGATGTTAACTCTTGCGCGCCTTTCCCGGCGTCGCGCCAAAGACGGCTTTATAAGCGCGCACAAAGGAGGAGAAGCTCGAATAGCCGCAAGCGAGCCCCACCTCGCGCACCGACATCTTGGAATGAGCGAGAAGGTCGCGGGCGCGCTCCATGCGGAAGCGGCGGTAATATTCGGCGGGACCCAGGCCGAATTCGGCCTTGAACAGCCTTTCGAGCTGGCCCATCGACAGGCCGAGCCTGACGGCGATGGCGGAAACTTCCTCGCTCTTCTCGCTCGCCTTCTCCATGAGCGCGACCGCCTTGAGGACGACATCGTCGCGAATGCCGGTGCGCAGACGCAGTTGCAGGCGTTCGCGATCGGCGCTCGCCTTGATGCGATCATGCACGAACCATTCCGCGACTTGCCGCGACAGCTCGGTGCCGTGATGGCCCGCGATCAGCTCCAGCATCATGTCCATGGCGCCGACGCCGCCGGCGCAGGTGAAGCGGGTGCGGTCGATGACGAAGATGCGCCGCGCCAGGCGGATATGGGGAAAGGCCTCGAGAAAGGCGGGCTGGCTCTGCCAATGCAAAGTGCAGGTATAGCCGTCGAGCAAACCGGCGCGGGCGAGATAGAAGGCGCCGTCGGCGACGCTGCCGATATGAGCCCCGAGGCGCAGATTCTTCCTGATCCAGGACAGCGGCTTCTTGGCGTCGAGCCGGTCGGCATCGCCTCCCGAGCAGACGACGATGTAATCGGCCGAGGGTGCCTTAGCGGCGGCATAATGCGGCGTGACGGCAATCCCGTTCGACGCCGTCACCCGATTCTCATCGGGTCCGACGATCGTCCAGTCATAGAGCTTGGCGGAGGCGATCACATTGGCGGCCCGGAGCGGCTCGATGACCGCGCTGAAGGCCATCATGGGGAAGCCGGGAAAGATCAGGACGGCGAAGGTGACGGTGGAACGGCTCGCCATGGTGCCAATCAGGGAAAGAGGTGAGTGCCGGAACGGCCACCGGTTATCAAAACCGTCAGGCCCGGGCAATGGCGCGATCGGTCTCGCCGTCAATGAGGACGGCGCGGCCCATGTCGATATCGATCGAAATGTTGCCGGTGGCGCCGTTGATGTCATGCGACGGAAGCTCGGCGACAAGGCTCTGCGCGCCGATGCGGCACGTGACGAGGCTGCGCGAGCCCGTGGGCTGCACCAGCTCGATTTTCGCGAGGAAACGGACCTTGCCTTTGACGGGCGGCGCAGGCGACGCCACGCTGATGTGCTCAGGCCTTATGCCGATGATGACGGGCTTGCCCGGCGTCACGCGTATATTCGTCGGCAGAGGCAATTCGGTGCCGTCGCTCATGACGATGACCGTCGTGCCCTTGCCGGACTTGACCGCGCCCTCCAGGAAATTGATGCGCGGCGAGCCGAGGAAGCCCGCGACGAAACGCGAGGCCGGCCGCTCGAAGAGATTGAGCGGCTTGCCCACTTGCTCGATCACGCCGCCATTGAGGAGGACCATGCGGTCGGCGAGCGTCATGGCCTCGATCTGATCGTGGGTGACATAAATGACCGTCTTGCCGATGTCCTGATGCAGACGCTTGATCTCGCCCCGCATCTCGTCGCGCAATTGCGCATCGAGATTGCTCAAGGGCTCGTCGAACAGGAAGACCTGGGCGTTGCGGACGATGGCGCGGCCGATCGCGACGCGCTGCCGCTGGCCGCCCGAGAGCTGGCGCGGATAGCGCTCGAGCAGTCTGTCGACGCCCAGCATCGCTGCGGCCCGCTTCACCCGCGTCTCCACTTCCGCCTCGGGCGTCTTGCGGGCGCGCAGACCAAAGGCGATGTTGTCGAAGACCGTCATATAGGGATAGAGCGCATAGGACTGGAACACCATGGCGATGTCGCGCTCGCGCGGCCGCATGTCATTGACGATACGATCGCCGATCCTGATGGTGCCGCCATCGATATCTTCGAGGCCAGCGATCATGCGCAGGAGCGTGGTCTTGCCGCAGCCCGACGGTCCGACCAGGACGGCGAACTCGCCCGATGCGATCTCGAGGTCGATGCCGCGCACCGCATGGACCTCGCCATAATATTTCTGCGCGCCTGCGATGGTGACTGCCGCCATGATCTATCCCTTGACTGCGCCCATCGAGATGCCGCGCACCAGATAGCGCTGCAGCATCGTCACGGCGATGAAGACCGGAAGGGTGCCTAAGACCGACATGGCGCCGATCTTGGCCCAGAAGGTCGATTGCGAGCCGAAATACTGGCTGATCTGCACCGTGAAGGTGATGACCTCGGTGCGGGTCAGGATGAGGGCGAAGAGGAACTCGTTCCAGGAGAAGATGAAGGCGAAGATGGCGGTGGCGATGAGGCCGTTGCGCGCCATGGGCACGGCAACCTTCCGCAGGACGCCAAGCGCGCTCAGGCCGTCGACCTCGGCCGATTCCTCCAGATCGCGCGGCACGTCCTGCAGATAGCCGCGCATCATCCAGATGACATAGGGCAGAGCGAAAGCGGTATAGAGCAGGATGAGGCCGAAATAGCTGTCGGCGAGGCCCAGATTCGCATAGGCGAGGAAGATCGGAAAGACGATGGCGATGGGCGGCAGCATGCGCTGGGAGAGGATCCAGATCGCCAGGTTCTCGCCGCCGGTATTGAAGCGCACGATGGCGTAGGCGCAGAGCGTGCCCAGAACCATGGCCACAACCGTGCTGGCGCCGGCGATGACCAGGCTGTTCCACAAGGACCACACATCGCCGTCGTTGAACAGAGCCGCGAAATTGCCGAATTGCGGCTGGCTTGGGAACCAGACTGGCGGTGAGGCGAAGATCTCCTCCGGCAGCTTGAGCGAGACCATGAACATCCAATAGATCGGGAACAGCATCACCAGGAGGATGGCGATGGAAACGCCGTACCAGACGATGCCGTGCCAGGGTGATGCCTTCCTCATCGGGCGATCCTCAGGCGCTTTAAGATCAAGGTCACGGCAATCGAGAGCACGAGAAGCACGAGGACGACGGCCGCTGCCGTATAGCTCGTGTCAAAGCTCTGGAAGCCGCGAATATACATGAAGATCGACAAGGTCTCGGTCTTGTTGCCAGGACCGCCGCGGGTGAGCTGCCAGACCGCATCGAAGATGCGGAACACGTCGAGGCCGCGGATGAGGAGGGCGATGGCGAGCACCGGCATGATCGCCGGCAATACGATCTTGAAGAAGACGCGGAAACGCCCGGCGCCGTCGATCTCGGCGGCCTCGAGCTGCTCGCGGTCGACATTGGCGAGGGCTGCGAGAATGAGGACGAACATGAAGGGCGTCCATTGCCAGACCTCGGTGATGATGATGGCCCAGAAAGCGAGATAGGGCTTGATCACCCACAAGAGGACGACGGGCTCGCCGGCGACCCAGGCGATGATCTGGTTGATGGGGCCGAATTTGTGATCGAACATCAGGCGCCACATGGAGCCTGCGACCATGGGCGAGACGACGGCGGGAAGGACGAGGAGCGCCACGAAGAGGCGCTTGAACGGCCGGTCGGCCTGGAAATGCAAGGCCAGCAGCAGGCCGAAGATCAATTCGAGCGGCAGCGCCACGGCGAGGATGAGCAAGGTGCGGCCGAAAGCGGCCCAGAAGCGCAGGTCGGACAGGAGCCGCTCATAATTGGCAAAGCCCACCCAGATCCCGGCCCGGTTGGAGCCGGTGATGTTCTGGAAGCTCACTGCCAGCGACCAGAAGAAGGGAAAGAGTCCAATGAGCAGGATCAAGGCGATGGCGGGCGTGGCGAAACGCCAGCCGATAGCCCGCCGGCCGGTCTTGAGGGACCGGCCGGAGAGTTTCGTCGGTGTAAGTACTGCGTCCGTCACTGGCGATAGGCCGAGGGCTTTGCTGCCCAGACCTTATAGGCTTCGCGCTGCTTGTCCACGCCCACTTGCTCGGTAATCTGGTCCCATTCGGCGGCCATGTTGTCGAGCGCCGTCTTCGGATCCTCACCGCCGATCGCGGCGTTGACGGCGCGCGCCATGGCATCCTGGTATTTGAAGGTCTCGATGAAGGAGATGTCGGCGAGACCTTGCGAGGCGCCTTCCTTCAGGACCACCAGATAGTCCTTCGCCGTCGGCCACAGTGCCTGATATTCGGGCGAGTCATAGTGGGAGAGGCGGTAGGGATCGCGAAGGCCCACCGGACGCATGACATTCTTCAGGCTCTGCGATTTGGAATGCATCCATTGGGCATAGAGGTAAGCGGCGTCCTTGTTCTTGCTGTCGGGCGACACGGCGGAAAGGAAGCCCGAGGCAAGCTGCGGATGGCCGCCGGGATTGACGGCATAGCCGATCTTGTCCTTGACCTTGGTCGCCGGCACCCAGGACAGCGCCTTGTCGTCGATATTCACGCCTTGCGTCCAGCGCCCCAGCGGCGGCCATGAGATGGTCATGGCGATTTCGCCCGAATTGAGCGCCGACAGATTCTCGGCGAAGCCCCAGGTCTCGATGCCGGGTGACATGCATTTGTTCTGCTCGACCATTTCGGTGAGCGCCTTCAGGCCGGCCTCGCTGTTGACGGTCGCCTTCATGGTCGCTTCATCGAAGAACTTGCCGCCATGGTTGCGGAAGCGCTCGCTGAAGAAGAAATGCGTGTAGCCGGTATTGATGACGCCGGCCCCATAGAGCTTGGGCTGGTATTTCTCGGTCAGGAAGCAGGCGATGTCGCCGAATTCCTTGTAGCTCTTGGGCGGCGCCAGGTCGTAGCCGTATTTGGCCTTGAAGGCCGTCTTGTTCTCGGCGTCGTCGAAGAGGTCCTTGCGGTAGTAGGTGACGAGCACGTCGCCGTCGACCACGAGGCCATAGGTCTTGCCGTTATAGATCATCCAGTCCTTGAAGGCGGGGTTGACGTCGTCGAATTCCGCCTTCACGCCATATTTCTCGATATAAGGGTCGAGCGGCTCGACGGCGCCGTTCGAGACGACATCGGCAAGCCAGGCGGGCGACACCAAAAGCGTGTCATAGCCGCCGGTGCCCGCCTGATGCTCGAGGATCGTCTTGGTGTAGATCTCCTCGAAAGGCAGCTCCACCACCTTCACCTTGATGCCGGTGAGCTTCTCCCATTCAGGCCCGGAATATTGCGTGTCGAGCAGGGCCTGAAGCCCGGCCTCGGCGACGACGGTGATCGTCGTCCCGGAATATTGCTTGGCCGCCTCGACCGCCTTGGCTGCCGCATCTTCGTCGGCCAGAGCCGGTCCTGCTGCCGTCAAAGCGGCAAAGGCGGCCGCCAACGCCAAATGTCTCAACATGGTTTCCTCCTTTTATCATTCACCTACGATCTTAAGCCGCATTGCTTTTCTGCGCATGATCTTATCGGAAAACCGGTATCCACTTTTCCGGATCATGCGGCGACCGCGCCTTGCGGCGGCGGCAAAGTGATCTCGGGCCTCTTCCCGGAAATGATATCGGCGAGCGCCCGTCCCGAGCCGCAGGCCAAGGTCCAACCGAGATGGCCGTGACCGGCATTGACCCACAGACCCTTGAGCGATGTCGCTCCGATGATGGGCGTTCCGGCCGGACTCACCGGGCGAAGTCCCGCCCAGATGCGCGCCGTGGCGAGATCGAGATGGCGCGGAAGCTCGGGGAAAGTGTAGCTGGCATTGGCGATGACCGCTTCGGCGCGGGGCATCGCAGGTTGCGTGTCGAAGCCGGTGATCTCGGCCGAGCCTGAGATGCGCATGCGATCGCCAATCGGCACGAGGCCGAACAAGCGGCTGTCGTCGATGACCGGCATGCGCGGCGCCGATCCCCAATTGCCGCGCGCGAAGGTGATCGAGAGACCTTTCACCGGATAGATGGGAATGCGGATGCCCAGAGGCTTGAGAAGGGGGGTTGTGTAGCTTGCGAGCGCCACGACCGCCTGGTCGGCGGCGATGCGCCCGACGCTGGTGATGACGCCGGTGATCTTGTCTCCGGCCGTTTCGATGCGCTGGATTTCGGTGGAATAGTGAAAGCGCACGCCGAGCTTCGCGCATTGGGCGGCGAGGCCCTGGGTGAATTTGTTGCAGTCACCCACCTCGTCGCGCTTGAAGAACAAGCCCCCGGCCAAAGTGGGTGATGTGTCCTTTAACGCGGGCTCCAGATCGAGCGCGCGCGCGACATCGACGCGCTCATAGAGCAGCCCGTGCCTGGCGAGCGCCACACAGGAGCGTTCGGCGCCGTCCAGCGCCTCCTTGGAGCGATAGATCTTCATCACCCCATTGGTGGCGCGGTCATAGGCGATTTGCGTCTCGGCCGCGATCTCCTGCAGCGAGCGCAAGGAATAAAGCGCGAGCTCGAGATTGGCGCGGGCATTGAAGGCGAAACGCTCCGGCGTGCAGTTGCGGGCGAAATCGAGCCCCCAGCGCCACATATGGGGAATGGAGCCATAGCGCAGCAGCAAGGGCGCGTTCTCCTTGCCGAGCCATTTCACGATCTTCATCGGCATGCCGGGCTGCGACCAGGGCTCGACCTCGCTCGCATGGATGACCCCGCCATTGCCCCAGCTCGTCTCGAGCGCGGCCTCGGGCTGGCGCTCGATGACGGTCACATCATGGCCATGCTTCTTGAGATACCACGCCGTGGCAATGCCGACAGCACCCGCGCCCAGGACAAGGATGGTCATCGTTCAGGCCTCCATCCGGGCAACGGCATAGGCGCTCAATTCGAGCGCGTTCGTCTTGGGCAAGGGACGCTCGGTGAGCTTGCCGCCCGAGGTCTCATCCAGCACCGCCAAGGCGGCGGGCCGCAGCCCATGCACGGCGAGCTTGCACGGTCTCGGCGTCAGATTGGCGATCCAGGCGATGCGCCGTCCTGCCTTGTCGGCGCTCGCGGCGAGCACGCGCTGCGGGTCGGAAGAGACTGCCGTCACGCCGGCAGCGCCGCTCAGTGCGGCAAAGCCCTGGATCGCGAAGAAGACCGGCCGGTCCAGAATGCCGAAAGGCCCTGTGGGCGACATCATCGTGACCTGGTCGATGCCGGCAGATGCGGCGCGGGTGAGATAGCCCGTTGCCCAGGCGGCGGCGAACAGAGCGGTCTGGCGCGGGTCGCTGGTCACCATGGTGATGCGCCGGTTGTCGGGATTGGGCGTCGTCGACTTGCCATAAGGGTTGAAGGCCATGCCGATATTGGCGGGGCCCAGGCGATAGGGTGTCGCGCCGATGAAAGCGCGTGCCGAGCGGAAGACATGGGGCAGGCTTTCGAGCGTCTCCATGACCGAACGGTCGTCGGCGGCATGCACGATGGAGGCCGTCGCGTGCTGGACGAAATCGAGCAGATGATGCGGGACGCGGCGGCGGTTGAGCTCGGTGAAATAGCTGTACATGCCGCCGCCCAGCGTGATGCCGGGAAAGGCGCGGCGCGCGGACTCATAGATATGTTCGAGGGCGGGGCCTGCCGGCCGATCGACGGAGGGCGGATAGGATTGAAGATCGATCTCGGGCGAGACCATGACCGAATCCGGCGCGAAGCCCGAAGCTTTCGCCGCGACGGCGACGAGATCGAGGCCGATCGCGGGATCGTTCGCTTTGTCGAGAATGATCTCGAGCTGTGTCCTGGCGCCGATGGCTTGCGCGAATTGTGCCGCCCGGCGCAATTTGCCGGGGATGTCCTTGGCATCCGATCTGAGCCTGATGCTCAGCGACTGGACCTGCGCCTTGGCGATATGAGCCGCGGAAGCGGCGGCCGTCTCGATATCGTCTGCATCGACGGCAAGGCCGATGGCGGGCATGACGCCGCCCGAACGGTCGCCGAGCGTGATGGCGACGGTCTCGGCCGCGGCGACGGGTGCCCGCTTCGCGATCGACGGCGTGAAAGTGAGGGAGATGCGCTGCTCGATCTTCTCGCCCGCCGGCACCTTGTAGGGCCAAGGCAGCATCAGCGGGCGGAAATAGGTCTTGAATGAGGCATCGAGCCAGTTGCGGTGATCCTCGGTCTCCCACACGCCGCCCTCCATCCGGCAGGTCGCCTTGATGCCGGGAACGGGCTCATGCGTCATGGCCCTTATATCGAAGAAGGACTGCAGCGGGTCGATGTGATCGGGGAAAGCCGTCGCCTCGCTCGAGCCGTCGGAATGCTCGATGGTCAAGGGGCAGCCGACCGCCTTCTCCAAGGGATGCAGCACGATGAAGCCGGTGCGGCAGGTGATGAAATCGCTCTGCGGCGTGGCCCGCGCCGTGAAGGAGATGCCCTTGCCTGCCGAGCCTTCGATGGCGCCGAACCAGTCGAGATCCTGCCCGTCGCTCGGCGTCGTGCCATGCGCGGTGAAGGTGATCTTGAAGGTGTCGTTGGCCTGATCGACCTTGAGGTCGCGGATCTCAGGGACGACGGTGCTCCAATTGCGGTCGCGGATGAGGAAATAGATGCCCCTCAAGACCTCGATATCCTGGAGGCGGATATTGCGCAAGGCGCCGCCGACGAAGAGAGCGGTGAGCGGGCCCGCCGCGAGGGCGACCTCTTCCGGCGCCGGCTCGTTCGTTCCGTAAATCGTCACGGCTTTCTTCGTCATGTCCGAGGCTTCCTTTTGGACCGCTGCGGGCCCGACCACATTTCATCCATCTCGCGGTCGATGCGCGCCGCGACATCGCGGGTGACATTGCGCAGGATCTCTTCCGAGAGGCGCTTCGATTCGGTGTAGAGCTGGCTGATCAGGTGCAAGTGGCTCGCCATCTCGTGGAAGGCGCGCATCGGATCATGCGCCGCCACCGCCTCATAGATGGCAGTATGATCGCGCACCGAGAAACGGTCGGCATCCGGCATATGGATCGTGGTGGTGCGCTGGTCGATCAGCCATTCGACGAGCGCGTCGTGAATGGCGGCGAAGACCGGGTTGCGGGTGATGACAGTGAGCTCGTAATGGAAGGCGACGTCGGTGCGGATGAATTCGGCGGTATTACCCATGGCCGCGGCATTGGCATCGAGCGCGCTCTTGAGGCGCAGGATGTCCTCAGGTGTCGCCTGCTTGGCGGCCTGCCAGGCGACGCCCGCCTCGAAGAGGAGGCGGGTCTGCTCCATATGGGTCTGGCCCTGGCCCGTCGCCGAGAGCCGCTTGATCAGGCCGTTCACCTGGCCGACCAGGAATTTGGGCGAGGGCGAGGTGACGCGCGCCCGGGCGCCGCTCGCGATCTCGACCAGGCCCTGCTGCTGCAGGATGAACAGCGCCTCGCGCACCGCGGGTCTTCCGACGCCGAAGCGCACCATCAGATCCTTCTCGGAAGGAAGCTGGCTGCCTTCGGTGAACTCGCCCGAGGTTATGGCCTTTTCGAGATGCTCGGCGACTTCATGCGCTCTCTTGCGGCGGCCGACCGGTAGGCGTGGAACATTCTGCATCGTTTATCCTCTGTACCGCGTGAGATATAGCGCGATGAGGGTGGAGACGATACTCAGGCTGATCAACATGGTGCCGATCGCATTGGTCATGGGTGTCACGCTGGTGCGCAACGTGCTCATCACCAGCATCGGCAAGGTGTTGCCGCCGCCAATGACGAAGCTCGTCAGGATGAAGTCGTCGATCGACAGCGCCACGGCCATGAGGGCAGCGCCGATCACCACCGGCATGATCACCGGCAGCATGGCATCGGCGAAAGCGCGCCAGGGCGAAGCCCCGAGATCGCGGGCGGCCTCGATGATGCGGAAATCGAAGGAGGAGAGACGCGAATAGAGGACGACGACCACGAAGGGCAAAGTGAAGAGGAGATGCGCCAGGATCACGGTCTTGAGACCGAGTGTCAGGCCGAGGAAGAGGAACCAGACGAGCAGCATCACCGCCAGGAACAGAGGCGGCAGCATCAGCGGCAGGGCCAGTGCCAGCATGGCGATCTGTGCCTCGCGGCGCGGCAGGCAGGCGAGCCCCAGGGCCGTCATGGTGCCGATGATGGCCGAGAGGATGCCGACCGAGACGCCCACCAGCAGGCTGTTGGAGAGGGCCGTGGGAAATGGCTCGAAAGCCAGCATTTCGCGAAACCAGCGCAAGGTCCAGCCGGGAATGGGGAAGTTCGAGATCGCCTTGGACGAGAAGGCGAAGAGCACGACGAGCAGAAGCGGCGACAGCAGGACGGCGACGAAGAGGATCGCCGCGGTGCGCTCGAGCAAGGTGCGTGCCTTCATTGCCGCCCCACCAGCGAAAGCCCGGCATTCACGAGCGCTAAGATGATGAGCGACACCGCAAGAATGCCGAAGGACATGGCCGAGCCCAGGGGCCAGTTGAAATAGGTGCCGAATTGCGGCGCGATGAGCTGGCCGACCATGGCCATCTTGCCGCCGACGAGAAGCGGCGTGAAATAATCGCCGACCGAGATCAGGAAGCACAGCGCGAAGCTCGCCGTGATGCCGGTGCGGGCGCGAGGGATGATGACATCGCGCAGCACGGGCCATGAGCCCGCCCCCAGATCGCGTGCCGATTCGATCTCGGCATCGCCGATGCCGCGCAGTGAAGCGACCATGGGCAGAATGGCGAAAGGCAAGAGGAAATGGGTCAAGGTGATGATCACGGCGGTCGGGCTGTAGATCAGGGCCTCGAAGGGCTGCGTGATGAGCCCCGCCGCGATCAATGCCGAATTGACGGCGCCGTCGCTGCCCAGCATCGTCTTCCAGGCATAGATCTTCATGAGATAGCCGCCGAACAGCGTGATGAGCGCGATGAAGAGCAAAGCCGGCGCCCAGCGCCCGGCACGGAAGCGGATGATCCAGGCATAGTAGAAGCCGAGGACGGTGGCAGCCGTCGCGATCACGAAGGCGATCAGCAAGGTCTGCTCGCCCGAGCCCAGATGAGTGGTGAAGGTCTTGACATAGTTACCGAGCGTGAAGTCCGGCACCACGCGAAAGCTGCGCACGCTCCAGAAGCTCAGCATGAAGAAATAGACTGCGGCGGCGACGAACAGACCGCCATAGATCGCCGCCGCAGGGAGGAGCAGAAGATAGCTGGTGCGCCGGGAGAGCATGTAGAGATCAGGCGGCGAGCACTTCCTGCCAGGCAGCGAGCCATTCCGGCCAGGATGCGACCTTGCCGTCGCTTTCGGAAGGCGCCATGGGGAAGAACTTGCACTGCTTCTCGAAGCTCGCCATGTCCTTATAGGGATACATGGTCGCCGCGGGCCCGGTGAGCGCGTCCATCGCCTCCTGCGTCGAGACGGCATAATTGTTCTTGGTCAGATCGAGCTGGGCCGGAACCGTCAGCATGTGATTGGCCATCTTATGCGCGAGATCGGGATTGGGCGCCGATTTCGGGATCACATAGGAATCGATGAAGCCGAAGCAGCCTTCCTTGGGATAGGTATAGGCGAGCTTCTTCTTCTCGGCGACGATGGCAGGCAGCCATTCGGCACCGCCCAGCGTCATGACCACTTCACCGCGCACCATGGCATCGGCACCCTCGCCATAAGAGGGGAAGAGGGCGCGGGCATGCTCCTTCTTGAGCTTGATGCAGTATTTCTTGATTTCCTCGAGCTGCGCCGGTGTCACCAGCGAGGCGACCTCGGCGCCCGAGACCATAATGGAAGCCGTCAGCATCATGCCGACGGCATCGTCGAACATGGCGATCTTGCCCTTGTATTCGGGCTTCTCGAGATCGAACCACGAGGTCGGCTGGACCGCGCTCGGATCATAGACCATGGGTCCGCCGCCCCAGGTGAACGGCACCGACCAATGCACGCCGTCGACGAAGAGATTGCTGTCATCGCGGAAAACGGGGAGCACCTTGGGAAGGTTCGGCACCTTGCTTGCATCGATGGGCTGGATCAGGCCCGCTTCGCGCAGGCCCGGCACATAGCCCATGTAAGGCGTCACGATGTCGATCGGCGCCTGGGCGGCGAGCTTGGTGACTATCTCGTCATTGTTGGCGAGATAGGTCGCGGCGAGCTCGATGTCGTTCTTGGCGAGGAAATCCTCGGTCTTGAGCGGGCTGTCATAGCCTTGCCAGCCCAGCCAGTTGACCTGCGTCTTGGCCAGAGCGCCGCCACCAAAGGCGGAAACCGTGGCACCGGCCACGGTCATTTTCAGCAATTCACGGCGTGAAAGCACGGGCAGGCTCGAGCCCTGAAACACCCTCATGACGATCCTCCATGTCTTTTTTGGTTTTTAGTCCGGCGCTAATTCACGGCATGAGTGTTCAACTGTCAATAGGTAAATAACTGTTGACCCTTTGACCTTGTTGCTGCCATGGTGCGCCAAAACGGGGAAGCGCATGTCAGGCAGGCTCGAAGGCAAGACGGCCATCGTTCTCGGCGGATCGCGCGGCATCGGAGAAGGTGTCGTGGCGGTGCTGGTGCGCGAGGGCGCCCATGTGGTGAATTGCGATCTCAATCAGGAGCTCGGCGAAGCGGTGGCGAAACGCCATGCCGGCGCTTGCGAATTCTATCGCGGCGACGTCGCGCGGCGCGCCGACATGCAGGCGCTGGCCGCCCATGTGCTCAAGCAGCGCGGACGCATCGACATCCTCTGCCAGGTTGCCGGCATCTATCCCAACCACTTGATCGAAGACCTGCCGGAAGAGGAATGGGACCGCGTCCTCGCGGTCAATCTCAAGGGGCCGTTCCTCGCCATCCAGGCCTGCTTCCCGTCGATGAAGAAGAACAAGAGTGGTCGCATCGTGCTCACCGGATCGATTACGGGCCCCCATGTCACCTGGCCCGAGCATGCGCATTATTCGGCAAGCAAAGCCGGGCTCGTCGGTCTCGCCCGTGCGACCGCGCTCGAAGGAGCTCCCTTCGGCATCACCTGCAACGTGGTCGAGCCCGGCAATGTCGAAACGGCGAATCTGAGGCGTGAGCGCGGGCCCGACCACATGGCGGCCATGGCGCGCGCCGTTCCGCTCGGAAGGCTGGCGCTGCCGGAAGAGATCGGCGAGGCGATGGCGTTCCTGGCTTCCGATGCCGCGAGCTATATCACCGGCACGACACTGGTGCTCGACGGCGGCCAGATCCTGCCCGAGGCGCGACTTTGACCCAAGCGCTCGTCAGGCTCAGGAACCTGAGCAAGGCCTATGGCGCGAGCATCGCCGTGCATCCCCTCGATCTCGACATCGCGCAAGGAGATTTCCTCGCCATCCTCGGACCCTCGGGCTGCGGCAAGACCACGCTCTTGCGCATGATGGGCGGCTTCGCGGAGCCGACCACGGGCACGATCGAAATTGCCGGCAAGGATGTCACGCAGACAGGTCCGGAAAAGCGGCCCACCAACATGGTCTTCCAGGGCTATGGCCTCTTTCCCCATATGAATGTCCGGCAGAATGTGAGCTACGGGCTCAAGCTCAGAGCGGTCGCGCCGGAGGAGATCCGCGCCCGCGTCACCGAGATGCTGGGGCTCGTTCATCTGGAAGAGTTTGCCGAGAGATCGGTCAATGAATTGTCGGGCGGCCAGCAGCAGCGCGTGGCATTGGCGCGCGCCTTGGTGATGCGGCCGGCGGTGCTTCTGCTCGACGAGCCCCTCGGCGCTCTCGATCTCAAATTGCGCAAGCAGATGCAGGCCGAGCTCCGGCGCATCCATCGCTCGCTCGGCGGCACTTTCGTCTTCGTCACCCATGACCAGGAAGAGGCATTGGGCCTTGCCAGCCGCATCGCCGTCATGGAAGCGGGGCGGATCGTGCAGCAAGGCGATCCGCAAGCGATCTACCGCCGGCCCGCCTCGCGCTTCGTCTCGACCTTCATCGGCGATGCCAACCTGCTGGAAGGCCAACGCGAACACGGCGTCATCAGCCTGGGCTGCGGCGGCAGCTTCCCCTCTCCCGGCGCCGACGGCGCGGTCAATGTGGTCATCCGGCCGGAAGCCTTGCGCCTCAACGGCACGGGCCGCATCCACGGCACGGTCGTCGACAGCGTGTTCCTGGGCGCCTTCACCAAGATCATCATCGAGCTCGACAACGGCAAGGAGATCGCCGTCCACATACCGGAAGGGCAGGTGCTGCAATTGCCGGCGGCCGGCGAAAGAGTGGGCCTGAGCTGGAACGACACTGCGATGAGGTGCCTCGATGCGACGTGACGAGATCAAGACCCCGGCGCTGATCCTCGATCTCGATCATCTCGACCGGAATATCGAGATCATGACGGCATGGGCGAAGAGCGCCGGTGTAGCTCTAAGGCCGCATGCGAAGTCGCATAAATCTCCCGATATCGCGCGGCGGCTGCTCAAGGCCGGAGCTCTCGGCGCCTGCTGCGCCACGATCGCCGAGGCGGAGGCGCTCGCCGCGGCCGGCATCACCGGTCTCCACATCACGTCGCCGATGACGACAACCGACATGCTCGCGCGGCTCCACCGGCTTCTCGCGCGCGGCGCCGACATCATGGTGGTGGCGGATGATCCGCGCAATGTAGATGCGCTGGGCAAGATTGCTTTGGAAGCGGGCCGCAAGCTTCCCGTCATCGTCGAGATCGATGTCGGAACGAAGCGCACCGGCTGCGTCGAGATCGGCGACGCCGTGGCGCTGGCGAAGAGCATCGCCCAGAACAAGGCGCTCGCCTTTGCCGGCGTGCAGGCCTATTGGGGTCATCTGCAGCAGCTCATGCCGTTCGATGAACGAAAAGCGCGCGTCGCGCTCAACATGGAAAGGATGCGCAAGCTCATCGCCGCCTTGGAGGGAGCGGGGCTTCCGCCACGGATCATCACCGGCAGCGGCACCGGCACCCACTGGCTCGATGCCCAGCACGAGGTATTCACCGAGCTCCAGGCCGGGTCCTTCGTGTTCCTCGATTCCTGCTACGGGCCGCTGCCATTGAGCCCCGACGGCAATCCCTTCACCACATCGCTGTTCGTGGCGGCGGGCGTGGTGACGGCGAACCGGCCCGATAGCGTCACTGTCAATGCCGGCTTCAAGGCGCTCGCGACCGATTCAGGCACGCCGCAACCCGTGCGCGGCATCGCGCAAGGTGCGAGCTACCGCTTCATGGGCGATGAACATGGCGTGATCGACTTCGATCCAGGGGCGCCCCGGCCGGAGCTCGGCGCCGTGATCGAGCTCGTGACCTCGCATTGCGACCCGACCGTCAATCTCCATGCGCGCTATGTCGTGGTGCGCGGCGATGAGGTCGTCGATGAATGGCCGATCCTGGCCCGCGGCTATTGAGGAGAGCTCATGACGAAGGAAGCCCATCCCGCCCACCCTGAAGTCCCGATCTCCAAGGCGATCCGCGCCGGCGATTTCGTCTTCACCTCGGCCTATGGCCCATGGACCTTCGATCCGCGCAAGGTCACCTTCGACAAGGACGGCCGCATCCTCTCCGACGGCACCGACAACAAGAATGTCTCATTCGACGAGCAGGTGCATCGGACCTTCGGTTTCGTCAAGGAGGCGCTCGCCGCCGCCCGCTGCACGCTCGATGATGTCGTCGATTGCCAGGTGTGGCTCGCCGATGCGCGCGATTTCGTCCGCTTCAACGAAATCTACCGCAGCTATTTCACCAAGGATCCGCCGGTGCGCTCGGTCTTTCCGATCGGCTTCATGTTCGACGTCAAGATCGAGATCAAGGTCATCGCCTATAAGCCGTTGCCGAAGGACTGACCATGCGGGCCGAGATCCATCAGATCGTGACCTTCGCGGATGAAGTCTTCAAGGGCAACCCGGCCTTCGTCGTATCATTGCCGCGCGGGACGCCCGACGAGACGATGCAGGCGCTGGCGGGCCAGCTCGGCGAGCCCGTCCTCGCCTCATTGCGTCCAAGCGACGACGGTCTGACGGCGCTCCATTTCCACAGCCCTGACGGCCGCCACGGCGGCGCCGGCCATGCCATGATGGCGGCGGCCCATGTCGGCTTCGAGGCGCTGCCGCAGCGGACGTCGCTCACCTTCGTCATGGCGGACGGGTCGCGGCGCACGATCACGCGGGAGGGCAGGCGCATCTCGGTGCCCTGGCCGCTGATGCCGGGCTACGCGATCGAGAAGCGCCATGAGCTCGGCGCGGCCTTGGGCGCCATGCCGCTCAAGACCTTCGAGGCGGCCTTCGGCTATGTCGCGGTCTATGATGATGCCGATGAGGTGGCGGGGCTCATGCCCGACCAGGAGGCGGTCGCACGGCTCGAGCGCGGCGCCGTCATCGCCACCGCGCAAGGCAAGAGATCGGATTTCGTGCTGCGCGTCTTCGCCCCCAAGCTCGGTCTGCCGGAGGACCCGGTCTGCGGCACCGCGCATCGCATCCTGGTGCCCTATTGGGCCGAAAGGCTCGGGCGCCAGGCGCTTCACAGCGAGCAGCTTTCGCCGCGCGGCGGCGATCTCTGGTGCACTTTGTTCGCCGATCATGTGGAGATCAGCGGCCATTCGCTGCGCTTCCTCTCGGGCGCGATCGAATTGCCCGATCCATGACGCGCTTCTCGGTGCCGGGTACGGCCGGACCGCTCGTCAGCCTGTCGCGCGGCGACAAGACGGTCACCATCGCGCCCGCCTGCGGCGCCCGCATCGTAGCCTTCACGGCGCGAGGCCGGGACATATTGCGGCCGGCATCGGCGGCGGGGCTCGCGACAGGCAAATGCTATGAGTTCGCGGGCTTCCCCTTATTGCCTTATTCAGGTCCGATCTTCGGCGGCGGATTCCGTTTCAAGGACGAGTTCTTTCCCCTGAAGCGGACCGTTCCCGAAGAGCCGACGGCGACGCATGGCGAAGGCTGGATCAGGCCCTGGACGATCGTCGCGCAAGAGGCCGATCGCCTCGTCCTGCACCTTGATCACCGGCCGGCGGAGGGTGAATTCCCCTTTGCATGGCGGGGCGAGGTCGATTTCCATGTCGACGACGATGGCCTCTCGATCGGCATCGCGCTGAGCTGCCGCGATCACCGGCCGATGCCGGCCGGCATCGGTTTCCACCCCTATTTCCCCAAATCGCCGGGCACGGTGATGCGCTTCGACGCGCTTGGCCTGTGGCCGCCCGATTCAGAAGACGCGGTCACGCTTCCTTGCGGTCCGCTTCTTCCCGGACTTGATTTCACGCAGCCTCGGGATGTTTCAGCGATCGTGCTCGACCGATGCTACGAGGGCTGGGGAGGGAAGGTGGAGCTCGCTCATGCCGATGGCCGGCGCATCGCGATCATGGGCGACGGCGCCTTGCGCAAGCTTCAGATCTATGATGCCTGGGATTATCCCTATATCTGCATCGAGCCGGTGAGCAACGCCAATGACGGCTTCAACCGGCAGGCGGCGGGCGTTCCCGGCCACGGCGTGCATGTGCTCGAGCCCGGCGAGTCCCTGCAGGGAAGCCTGCACATCCGGCCAAGTCCTCATGGGTGAGCTCAGGCCGGCACGCGCCGCGTCAGCTGCGTGGCGACCAGGCGGAAATACTCGCTCTCCGGCTGGCCGTAGAATCCGTTGGAAAGCTTCTCGATTCCACTGCGATCGATCACCGTGATCTGACCGCGGACCGCCTTGATCACCCGGCGGCCCTCGAGCTCGTGGAGCGCCACGGTTACGCCGGCCCTCCTGACGCCGAGCATGAGCGCCAGGAACTCATGGGTGATGGGGACCACATTTCCGTCCACCCGGTCATGCGCCATCAATATCCAGCGCGACAGGCGCTCGACCAGACTGGCCCGGCCATTGGCAAGCGCCGTGTGAGCCGTCTGGATCATGAGCGTATGGGCAAAGCGTGCAAGCTGGTTGCGCAGGCCGTTGCTGCGGCGAAGCGCATCCAGGATGACGACCGCCGGCACCTTGTAGCCATGGCCCTCGACCTGCATGTAGGCCAAGTGGTTGGCCACATCATCGCCCAGGATGACGGCAAGCCCGGTAATGCCTTCCCTCCCGATAAGGCCGATCTCGATCTGCTTGCCGCTGCCATTTGCGGCGACGAGCGAGACGATGCCGCTCTCGAGGAAGTACATGTGCTCGACACGCTCTCCCCGCGTTTCGACGTCATGCCCAACCGGCAAATCGGCAAGCTCGAGATGTGGCGCGATAAAGGAATAGTCGTCCGCCGAGATTGTCGTCAGAAGCTGATTGCGGAAGGACCGGTTGATTGTCTCGAGGGATTTGACCATCGCGGTTGCGCTGCTAACCCGGCAACGTGATCAGTGCCGCTTGCACTCCCGCGGTCGTGTGGGAAGCGAGCTGCAATCCAAAATCAAGCGCCTTCCGATATGATGCGGAACGTATCATCATTCACCATTTATTGGATATCAGCGTTCTGGCGGGGCCGTCCAAGCTTGCGCTACACCATCAACGTTGACGGCGATGTCGGGTTCCATCTGGAAGGTGGGGCCTTCTTCGATGCACATGGTCAAGACCGGGCTCAGCCAGGGCGATTCCCTGATGTCGGCGGAATTGGCCGTAGCCCTGGCGATGGCCAGACGGGCCTGGTCTTCACCAGAGGCCTTCACCCAGCAGACGGTCTTCAGAAGAGTGTACCGCCAGGATTGCTCCCCTAGAAAATCTTCAATCGGTTCAAGACGATAGATAGGCATCGCGGCTCCCGTCGGAACCAATAGACCATCAGCGGAACCTGAAGCCTAGGGATGGTACGAAATCGTACGGTAGTACCTCGCGCTCACAGCGGACCGGAAGCGAAGGAGTGGGCGCGCCGTTTCGACCACCTGTCCTGACATATCCGGCGCGCCGCCGTTTCATCTGTCTTGCGATAGGACGGATTTACCTTGCGATAACCTGCTTCATGGGCGGCGAAGGTCGCAACGAGCGGCACACAGCCGGACATGTACCTCATGCGAGCCTCTTCGCTGTGACCGTTGAAGACGAACACACTACCGCCAATTGAGCCGCTGACGATGCACACGCCTATTATGTCGCGCACAAACATCGCTTTTCACCATCGTACAGGTTGTTTCTTATAAGCAACAAACCTGCGACGGCAAATCAATTCCTGTTGATAGCATTAACCTCTAAAAATTGTACCTTTATGCCGATCGCGGGAAGTGCGCGCCGCTAGCCTGGATCGCCCGTGTGACAGTTCAGCAACAGCAGGTGATCATCGAATTACTCAGGGGAAATTCGTCGCTCCAAGCGGGCTCAGCGGGCGGCGACGGCGACGGTCGTAAATGCCCGCGCCATGCGCTCGTCGCGGCCATATATGTCGTCATAGACGAGGAGACGGCCGTCATCCGCCGGCCAAGCGGTGAAGTAGGTCAGATGGACCGAAGTCTCGCGGGTGACCGGGGTCTCCTTACTGACCCCGCTGTCGATCCGCGCGGCAATATCCGTAGCGTCGACACCGAGCAGCAGCTCCGCGAATTGGCGCGGATTCTCCACCCTGACGCAGCCATGGCTGAACGCCCGAACCGGCTTCGCGAACAGATCGCGCGTGGGCGTGTCATGCATGTAGATGTCGTGGGCATTGGGGAACAAGAACTTCAGCTCGCCCAAGGCATTGTCGTCGCCGGGCGGCTGCAGAATCAGATACGGCACTTTCCCGTTCGCGTACTTCCCCCAGCTGACCGACCGCGACCGGACGATCCTCTTGCTGCCCGGCGTCAATACGCGATAGCCAAGGCGGTCGAGATAGCCCGGATCGCGCCTCAGCTTCGGTATCATCTCGTTCTTCATGATGGAGGGAGGCACGCCCCAAGACGGATTGAAGACGATCCTTTCCAAACTGTCGCTGAAGGCGACCGTCTGACTGTTCGGCTTGCCGACGATGACCTTGGTGCGCCAGATCTCGCGGCCGTCTTCCACAACCTTCAGCGAATAGGCGGCCTGATTCACGAAGACGTGCCGTTCGCCGAGCGTCTTGGGCAGCCACCTCAGACGCTCCATATTGTAGACGAGCCGCGCAATGCCGGGACTGCCGGTGCGGCTGTTCAGCGCCACCATCGTCGCGGCATCGAGCACGCCGGTCGGATTGACCCCGGCGTCGGTCTGGAAGGCCGTGAGCCTCTCCGACAGCGCATCATCGAGGATCGTCTCCTCGCCAGGCAGGACATCGGTTTTGTCATAACCGAGCACGGCCAGCTGCTGGCGCAGCAAGGGGACGCGCGGATCGTCTTCTCCAAGCTCGATCGGCTTGCCGGGGCGGATCAGCTCCGATTTCACATCGGACTCGAGCTCGCGCAGACTGGCGAGGGTTTTCTTGAAGACGGCATAGGCGGGATGGCTGGGTTGCAGCGCCCTCAGATAAGCGTTGGGATCGGGGCTGCGCAAGAAGGCCCGCATCGCGGCGGCGAGATCAACAGGCTCCGGCGTGATGTCGTAATATTTGGTGAGCTTGTTGGGGATAATACGGCCGCCAGAGGCATGCCGCGCGTAGCGTAGGGCACGCGCCGAAAGATCGAGGTCGAGGCGCGCCAAGAGCCCCATATCCTCGTTGATGAGCGCCAGGTCGTCGTCGAACAGCGCAAGAGTCTGCGGAAGATAGTCTTCCGGCGACATGCCGTCCTCGGTGGCGGTCCGGAAGAGCCGCAGCACCGACCGGCCGCGCTCGCCCAGCCCCTGCTTCGAGACCCAGAGCGGCCGGAAGCCATTTTGCCGGTAGAAGTCGACAATCGCTTCCCTTTCGCCCGCCGTCACGCGGATCGCCGATTTCTTGCCTTTCAGTTCGCCATAGATGGCGGCCGCCAATGGTTCGTCGGGCGCGCTTTCCGGCAATGCGCCGACCCGCAGGATCTCAAATTTCTCAGGCTGGTAAACCAGCGGCTGCTCGGGCCGCTCCTCGACCACCCTGACCGGCCCCGAATCGCGCTTGCGCTTGACTCGTTTCTTCCTGACAGAGCGTCCATAGGTGTCGTCTTCATAGACCCTGTATCGCTGCTTCCTCGGCGAAGAATCACCGAAGTCGGAGCGCTTTTTCGCTCGATTCCCCCCAAAAAGCTTGCAGAAGAATTCGCATGACCGGGCACCCGCATCGCGATCCCGCTGCGCCGCATCGGACGGGGTAATGAAAAAGAAGCCGGTAACAAGTACCGCCCCCATCAGGATTTTAACTAACGAATCCCGCATTTGCCGCATTTGCCTTACATAAAGTCCGAAGCTAAGGAATATGCACGGCTCCCAAGCCTTATATCTTGGCATATAATCCGCGTCGCCGCCTCATCTTTCTTTTGGTAAAGTAGATCGTCCTGGGACAGTTCCATTCAAAACTACGCTACCTGGCCGGTATCCGGTCCGATTTGGGCTTCTCATGAGCGGGTCATCGGCCATCCAATGTTTCTGGCAAACTACAGTCCGGCAAATGACAGGTGGATGACGGCTCAGCGAAGCGCCGCGGCGCGCTCGCGCAGGGCATATTTCTGGATCTTGCCGGTAGCGGTCTTGGGCAAGGGGCCGAAGATCACGGTGCGCGGGACCTTGTAGTGGGCCATGTTGTCCCGGCAGAACTGGATGACCGCTTCGGGAGCGAGCGACATGCCGGATTTGAGGTCGATGAAGGCGCAAGGATGCTCGCCCCATTTCTCGTCCGGGGCCGCGACCACGGCTGCTTCGAGGATGGCGGGATGGCGGTAGAGCACCTCTTCGATCTCGAGCGATGAGATGTTCTCGCCCCCCGATATGATGATGTCCTTGGAACGATCCTTGACCTCGACATAGCCGTCGGGATGGCGCACGCCGAGATCGCCGGTATGGAACCAGCCGTCGGCGAAAGCCTTGGCGCTGGCCTCGGGATTCTTGAGATAGCCCATCATGACGGTGTTGCCGCGCAGCATGATCTCGCCCATCGCGATGCCGTCGGCAGGGCGGTCCTCGCCGGTCTCGGGATCGACGACCCTGACCGCTTCCAGGGTGATGAAATTGACGCCCTGGCGCGCCGTGAGCCGGGCCCGCTCGGCGAGCGGAAGCGGGGTCCATTCCTCATGCCAAGCGCAGACAAGTGCGGGACCGAAACTCTCGGTGAGGCCGTAGAGATGCTTGATGCGGAAACCGAGCTCCTCCATCCCCGCGATGACCGCGCTGGGCGGTGCTGCACCGCCGGTCAGGACGTCCACCGGCCGCTCGAGCCGCCATTCCGGCGGCCGCTCGCCCTTGGCGATCATGTTGAGGATGACCGGCGCTCCGCAAAAATGGGTGACGCCGTGTTCCTTGATGGCGGTGAAGATCGCACCCACTTCGACCTGCCGCAAGCAGACATGGGTACCGCCCACCGCCGTCACCGCCCAGATGTAGCACCAGCCGTTGCAGTGGAACATCGGCAAGGTCCACAAATAGACGCTCGTCGAAGCGAGCCCGGCTTCGAGCGCATTGCCGAGCGCGTTCAAATAGGCGCCGCGGTGATGGCAGACGACGCCCTTGGGATCGCCGGTCGTGCCCGAGGTGTAGCCGAGGCTGATCGGGGACCATTCGTCGGTGGGCGGTGAAGGAAGGTGTTGGGGATCGCCGCCGGCCAGGAAGGCCTCGTAATCCTGGAACTCCGTCGCCTCGGCGTCCGGCTCGCTCATGACGACGACGGCAAGCCGATGAGAGACTTGCGACAGGGCGTTGACCATGACGCTCAAATATTGACGGTCGACCAGGACGAGCTTCGCCTCGCCATGCGAAAGACAGAAGGCGATGCTCGGTGCATCGAGCCTGATATTGAGGCAATTGAGGACGGCGCCCGCCATCGGGACACCGAAATGAGCTTCGATCATGGCCGGCACGTTGGGTGCCAGGATGGCAACCGTGTCGCCCTTGCCGATGCCCCGCCTTGTCAGGGCCGAGGCCAGTCGGCGGGCGCGCTGGTGGAGTTCTCCATAGCTGTATCGCCGTGAACGATCGATCACCGCGATCTTGTCGGGAAAGGCGAGCGCCGTCCGGTCGAGGAAGGAGACCGGCGACAAAGGCGTGTAATTGGCGGCGTTTCGCTCCAATCCCCGTTGGTAGATATCGTTCACTAGCCCCTCTCCCCTCGACAATGAGGGCAGCATAGGTCCTCAGCGAAACTCAGGCAAACCCGGCTCCGGCCAGACGCAAGAAAGCCCGACCAGTTGAGTAGTCGGGCTTTCTCTCGACGATTTCATCGCTTTCGCGACAACTTCGTCTGAAGGGACAAGTCGCAAATGCGCCGATGGTTCCGCCGATCAGCGCGGTTTTTTGCGCGGGGATTGAGTCCCTAAACCTTTCGCTAACCGCATTGCGCATTTGTATCAAATGCACGGAACCTTCCTGGCCCCCTGAGCGCTGGTGCGGCATGAACCAGACAGCCAGCGAACTCAGAAAGGCGGCCGCAGCTGCCAGGGCTTTTGCCGACAGCGTCGGATCGCCGGAACTGAAGCGAAGCTTCAGGGGCATGGCGCGGCGCTGGGAAACCGAGGCCGATAAGCGCGAGACAGAGGAACTGCGGGTCGAGCGATCCAAGACGACGCTTTCGAGAAAGTACTGAGGCGCTGGAACCGCCCCGGCTTTCCTACCGTTGACGGGCACAACTATGGAGGTTCTCATGGCCAATGTCGCGAATATCGTCGAGCATATGGAAGTCGTATCCTCGGACGGCAAGCATGTCGGTACCGTCGATCACATGGAAGGCGAAGACATGATCAAGCTCACCCGCGAGGATTCGGGCGACGGGCATCACCATTTCATTCCGGTCGATTGGGTGAGCGACGTCGGCGACACCGTGCGTCTCGGCAAGAGCAGCAGCGAAGTCTTCTCGCAATGGGGGCATGAATAGGCGAAAGACGGTTCACCGCAGCTGAGCCTCATCAAGGGCGCCTCCAAACGAGGCGCCCTTACGTCATCTTAAATGAAAAATCGGTCATCAAGAGTTGCGACGGAAATCCGCCGGCGATCCGTCATTCTTTCCGAGAGTGGCTAATTAAGCCTTCCCGAGGAAGGGCAATTGCGGAGAGAGAAATGAAGAAGCTTTTGATGGCTCTTGTCGTGGCGGCGCCAGTGGCCTTTGGCCTCGGCGGAGTGAATGCGGCTGAAGCCAAGACGAATTTGAAATTCTATCTCGGCATGCCGCATTACGGCTACCAGGTCGGGCCCGACTACATGTACCGCAAAGGCTATGGCTGGTATCGTCCCGGCAAGCGTTTCAACCGGCTGAGCTGCGGCGAGGCGCGCCGGATCGTGCGTAATCGCGGCTATCACAACATCGAGGCGCGCAATTGCAGCGGCGGGACCTATGTGTTCCGCGCCGTGCGGAACAACCGGATCGCCATCGTCTATGTGAATGCCCGCAGCGGCGCCGTCTGGCGCGGATGACGTGCTCAGATGAGCTCGCCCGTATGGGCGGGCTCATCCTTTCAAGATGGATCAAAAGCCGTAGCGTATATGCTCGGCCCAATAATGCTCGAGGCGCTTGAGAGCGGAAACGAGGCGCTCGAGATCCTCCGCCGTAACGCCTTTCTCCTCGAGAACGGGCACATGGCCTTCATAGATGGCGGCGACCATGGATTTGATCTCATGGCCCTTCTCGGTGAGGCTCAGCCGGACGACCCGCTTATCCTGCACCGTGCGCTCGTAATGGAGAAACCCGCCCTCGACGAGCTTGGCGATGGTGTAGCTCAGGTTGGAGCCGGTATAATATCCCCTGATCCTGAGCTCCGTCGCCGACAGCTTGCCGTCGCCGATGTTGTAGAGGAAGAGGGCCTGGGCGCTCGTCACCTCCTGCTCGCTGATCTGGCGGTCCAGTTCAAGCTTGATGAGCTCGAGGAGGCAGCGATGCAGGCGCTCCAGTTGCCCGAGCGCCCGGACGAAATGGTTCTTGAGGAGGGTTTTCTCGACGGTTGAATCGTCCCGCGACTCCTCTGCCGGCTGATCCTGGTTCTGGTTTTCGGGAGTCGGTTTTATTGCCATGATCCGGCTGTACCGGCGACCGGATTAATCAAAAGCAAACAGAATTGCTAAAATTCGCTTTATCCCCAAGGAGATACGCAAAAGGCTTGCAGTCGGCCGCTTCTTGGCCGACAACCGCGACACGGTCTGATTGTTGACAAATCGGGGCCAAAACCCCATCTAGTCCGCGTTCGATCTACGGCCTTGCTTGGCGTTTGACCCTTTCGGGCTCTTCTCAAGACATTGCGGTTCGAATACGGGGACAGGAGACAGTCCACCGGTTTGTTCACAACTCGAAAGGTTACCCATATGCCGACAGGCAAAGTTAAATGGTTCAATCCTCAGAAGGGCTTCGGCTTCATCCAACCGGATGACGGCTCGAAGGACGTGTTCGTCCATATCAGCGCCGTCGAGCGCGCTGGTCTGTCGACCCTCAATGAGGCGCAGAAGGTCAGCTATGAGCTCGTCACCGAGCGCGGCAAGACGAGCGCCGGCCACCTCAAGATGGTCTGAGCTCGCAAACAGAATTGCGATTGTCCGAAGGCCGAAGCGAAAGCTTCGGCCTTTTTGCGTTCCTGGAGGACAAGCGCGATCCATCTCTTTGTTCGAACGGCGGTTTCTGCACCATCGGCGGCGAGTTATCCACAGAAGCCGCGCCGTCTGTGGACGGAGGAATTCGGCATATCGACTTTCAACGCGATCGGCGTGACACTCCTTCTCACGACGCCGATGTTGTGGTCCGGCTCGCTACCAGACCCTCCCAAGACATAGGCGCCGTCTCATGGCCGAGCTTGCCGCAAGGTTGAGAGCGGAACGCGACATGGGGCCGATGATGTCATGAACGGCGGCTCATCCGTTCGATGACCGGACGTGTGGATCGCAAGATGCGCGCAGTTCGCCGATCAGGCGGCTTTGGTTGAAAAACGCGGAGCTGTCGGGTCGCTTCAAAGTGGACCGCCGGAATTGGTCATCTTCGCGGTGATCTAAGACAGGCAGGAGCCAGCTTTGAACAGGGAGGCGTGGGCACCTCGGTGTTCCGCGCCTTCTTGTTATTTGTGGCGCCTTTGCCGATATATGAAGACATGGCGCGCGAACGAAAACCCCCGAAGGATGTCGACAGCAAGCTGGACGAGGCGCTGGACGAAACTTTTCCGGCCAGCGATCCCGTAGCGGTCGGACGCAACGATCATCCCGGCAAGCCGGCCTCATCCCCACCGGACGACAAGGACGCATAATCGCTAATGTAACCGCAGCCAACTTTGGCTAGGCCGGTCGTCAACCAGCCGGTCGATCTGTGGCTGGCTCAACTGGCCGTAGATGCAGACACGGTTGCGGCCGGAGGCCTTGGCGGCATAGCAGGCCTTGTCGGCCTGATGCAGGATCTCGCTGAGTTCAGGCGACGCTGCCGTCACCATCGTGGCGCCGATGCTGGCGCCGATGCGGAAGACCTCCATCTCCCAGCGGAATTCCATGCGCGATATGGCGGCGATGATCCGCTCCGCGGTCGCTTCCGCTTCGCCGGGCTTGCAGTCGCGGATGAGGAGCGCAAACTCATCGCCGCCGAGGCGGGCCGGCACGTCCTTCTTGCTGCAGCTCAAGGCGATGATCTTCGCCGTTTCCTGGAGTAGGGCGTCGCCCGCCGCATGGCCGGCGCGGTCATTCACCTGCTTGAAATGGTCGAGATCGACGAAGCAGAGAGCGTGGCTGCGCTGCTCCTGGCGAGCCTGGCCGATGGCGTCGTTCAGCTGGGCGAGAAAGGCGGACCGGTTGGGCAGGCCCGTCAAGGCGTCATGAAGCGCCGAATGCGCGATCTTCTTCTGTCGCGCATGGGCTTCGGTGATGTCTCGGAAGACCAGCACGGAGCCGATCGAGGCCTGGGCCGAAATGCGCACCGGTGCCGCCGACATCTGGATGTCGGAAACGCCGCCGGTGCGGCTGACCAGGAACACGCCGCCGTCCTTCTGGCAGCATTCCGCGCTCTTGAGGCACTGCATCACGGGATCGGCGGCGCGATCGCCGGTGGTTTCGTCGATGATGTGGAAGACGGCAGGGAGCGCCTGGCCGGCGGCCTCCGCCGACGACCAGCCGGTGAGCTTCTCGGCAACCGGGTTCATGAAAGTGATGCGCGCTTCGCCGTCCGTGCAGATCACCGCATCGGCGATCGAGGCGAGGGTGATACCGAGACGCTCCTTCTCCTCGAAGACTTTCTCGTTCAGCCGCTTCTGTTCGGTGATGTCCCAATTGGCGCCGACAACACGCGTGGCACGGCCTTCCGCGTCCTTGAAGATGCGGGCGATGCTGTGAATATGACGGACCTCGCCATCCGGCCGGACGATGCGAAACTCGTCTTCATAGTGGTCGCGGTTCGCCTGCGCATCCGCCCAGATGGCCGCAACGCGCGGGCGATCCTGCGGATGAACGATTTGAATCCAGGACTCGAGTGTCGAGACATGATGAGTGTCGGTTCCATAGATCTCATGCAGGCGGTCGTCCCAATGCGGCGTGCCCGAGATCAGATCATAATCCCAGACACCTATGCGCCCGGCGCTGATGGCGAGATCCAGCCGTTCATGCAGGCGTGAAATCTGCGTTTCGTAACTCTTAATCGACGTGATGTCGGTATGAGTGCCGATGATCCGCGCCGCCTTGCCGTCCGGCATCCGCGCGATCGTCCGGCCGCGGCTCAGGATCCACACCCAGCTTCCGTTCTTGTGGCGCATGCGGAATTCACGCTCGATGCGATCGGTTTCGCCGCAGAGAACGTGGGCGGTGACGGCGAGGATCTTCTCGCGGTCGTCGGGATGGAGCAGATCGATCCAGGCCTGGCGCGTATTGGCGACCTCATCATCGCCATAGCCCAGCATGGATTTCCAGGTCGGCGAGAAATAGGTTTCGCCGCTCACCAGATTGTGGTCCCACACGCCTTGATGCGCGCTCTCCAGCGCGAAAGCCCAGCGTTCCTCGCTCTGGGCGAGCTTGCGCTCCGCCTCCTTCTTCGCGGTGATGTCGACGATTTGCGTGACGATGAGCGGCGGCTTGCCTTTGTTGCGCAAGGTCGAAGTGGCGCCCTGGACGTGGATGATCGTGCCATCCTTATGGATGTAGCGGCGCTCGAAACGATAGCCATCGAGCGTGCCTTTCGCGATCTCGGCGAAGTTCCGGCGGATCTCGCTCACATCCTCCGCCACGATGAAATCTTCCAGGCGAAGCTCGAGCATTTCCTCGACGCTGCGGCCAAGCAGCCTCGCATAGGCGGAATTGGCATAGGAGATGCGGCCTTCGACCGTCAGCAGGACAATGCCGATCAGCGTGTTGTCGAAAAGACTTCTGAGGAGCCGCTCGTCGGTTCCAGCCATCTATCCCGCCATGAAGGGAACACTGCCCCGATCCACTATCTTCGATAGAAATTAATAACCATCATCAGGTCGGTTTTCAATTTTAAATAAGGCCCGCAGCGGAGGGAGCGCGCTGCGGGCCATCGACAGGGGTGCCCAATGTTTGGGCAGGGGGAACTGGCCTTGGGGATGGCCAGCGTCAAGGGAACGCCTCAGAGCTGGAAAGGTTGCGCCGGCCATCTGCTGGCGCCACAAATTTTGTCACCGACGGAAAGGCCCTGCGGCAACCTCATATGACGTAACGTCATCGAGGATTAAGCCCGGTCAGCGTGTGATCGTTTTCTGCAGCGCCTTGATTCGCTGGGCGAGGGAAATGACATTGCCGGCAAAAGAGCGCGATTGTACCGAGCGCGCCGGCTTGGGTTCCGGGCGGATCTCGGCGGCGGGCGCGGCGGCGCCATTGACCGCCTCGGGGGCGGGCTCGTCCCTCATCATCGCCGGTTCGGCGGCGATGCCTGCTTCGGGTTCGACAACCGTTTCCGCCGTCGCCGCGGCAGCCTGAGGGCGCTCGTCGAAGCCGAGCTCGGCGAGCTTCGCCGGCCAGGCCTGATCGAGGGCGCGCATTTCGGCGGCGAGCTTCTGGCTCTCCTCGCCGGCTTCGGCGAGCCTGTCCTCGATCGGCTGAGTCTTGGCCTGAAGCTTCCAGATCCTGCTCTTGAGGGCGGCGATTTCGTCAGCCTGCTGATTGATTTCGCGGTCCTGCGCCTGCAGCCGCTCGAGCGTCGCCGATACCGAGTCGGTGCGCTGGCTGATCAGGCCCTCATAGGTCGCGACCTGCTCCTCGAGGCGGGCGATCTCGCCGCGCAGGCCTGCATCCACCTTGTCGCGCTGGGCGAGGTCCGCGGCGAGCATCTCGATGCGGTTGCGATGACGTGAGACCTCCGCGGCCTGCTCGGCGAGCTTGGCTTTCACCTCGCCCATCCGCACTTCGAGCTTGCGCGCCATCATGGCATTTTCCGCCCGCATGCTGTCGCGCTCGGTCTGGAGTTCGGAGACGGTGCCCGGCACCTTGCGCTGCATGCGCCTGGCCCCCAGCCTGACGCCGGAACGCCAGGCGGCGCGCCCCAGGAACAATGCGATCAGGCTCGCTACCGCGAAGCCCAGGCCGAACCACAAGATCGTCTCAAGCTGAGACATGAATCCTCTGCACGCTGCCGCTCTTCCCGCCTAGCATAGCGTGTCGAATGTGGCGGTGCGACGGTTAAATCGACAGAGCAGGGGGATCAGAACGGGTTCCAGGTGGGCTCTTTCGAATATTTGAGATAGCCCACATTGGCGCCGAGCCGCGCCCCCACGCCGGTACGAATCGGGGCCAGAATAATGTCCCTATTCTTCTGGAAATTCACACCGAGCCCGCCGACGAAATAGGCCGACCCCTCTACGCCGCCGAAGCGCTCATCATAGATGTCGCCCGGCGTCGAGGAATTATAGACCAGCACCAAGGCGCGCGAGCCATTGCCGCCGAAATCGAAGCCGATGGAGGGGCCTTGCCAGTAGATCTTATAGCGCGGGCCGTTCTTGTAGTAGATCACCCCTTCGCCATAGCGCAGGCCGCCGACGATCGCGCCCGATCCTTCCTCGCCGACAATATAGGCCGTAGGCTCGCCCTGGCTCGAGAACACATATTCGACCGCTTCGGCAACGCCGCGCGTGGTCTTGCCGAAGAACTTCTGTCCGGCCAGGACGATTTCATCGGATGAATAGGTCTCTTTGCGCCTGGTGGCGGCAGCGACGGCGGTGACACCTGCCACGCTCGCCGCAAGACCGAACCCCAGAAGCCCTAAAGCCTGGCGCCGGTCGATAAATTTGCTCATGACAAAACTCCTCAGCACGTCCTGAAACCGGTAGTTCCCGCGAGCGGCTACCTCTCTATCCGAACTGCCTGAATCCCACCTGTTGACGGCGACTCTAGGGACAGCTTGTGGCAGCTTTGAGTCGCGGATTCGGGCCGCCCAAAGTGGCGTTTTTTTGGTTAACAGGCCGCTAAAATCGCCGGCGTCATCTTGGTCAGGCGCCGCGGGCGATGAAGGCCGGATTGTCATAGCCGCGCCCGGCCTTGCCATAGGTCAAGGGCTCGCCGGTTTCGACCTCGACATGGCCGCCGGCCGCGCTCAGGACGGCATGGCCCGCCGCCGTGTCCCACTCCATGGTGCGGCCGAAACGGGGGTAGAGGTCGGCCTCACCCGACGCCAGGAGGCAGAATTTGAGCGAAGACCCGGCGGAAACGATCTTCTGCACCTTGAGGCATTTGAGATAGGCCTCGGTGCGCTCGTCACGATGCGAGCGGCTGGCGACGACGATCGGACCCGCGGCAGAGGCCTTGCGGGCCTCAAGCGCCTGCCAGCCGAGGGCCGCAACATCCGTCTCCGCCTCGATGCGAGCCTCGAAGGCGCCCGATCCGGTCTCGCCGCAGAAGATGCGCCCCAAGGCCGGCGCCAGAACGATGCCGGCTACGGGCATCGCCTTGTCGATCAGCGCGATATTGACGGTGAACTCACCGTTACGGCTCAGGAACTCCTTGGTTCCATCGAGTGGATCGACCAGATAGAAGCGGCCGGCCACCTCGGGGATCACGCCTGCGGCCGCGGCTTCCTCGGAAATGACGGGTATCGTCGGATCGAGCAGCTTGAGGCCTGAAAGGATGATCTTTTCCGCCGCCTCATCGGCCTCGGTGACGGGGGTCAGGTCGTTCTTCTGGCGCGCGATGACGGGGCTTGCATAGATCGTCATGATCTCGCGGCCGGCGGCCAGAGCGAGGTCGGCGAGCGCCAGGAGGCGCGGCGAGGGGGAGGTTTTCGACTGCATGATGGCGCCGCTATGCCCGCCCCAAGGGCGATGGTCAATGCGGAATTATTAGGCCCGATCTGGTACAAGAAGGGCTGCGAATCATTCCCGGGAAAAAGTCAGCCGATGCATCAGAGCCATTTGAGCGATCTCGATCTTGCCGCCCTTCTGTGCAGCCGCGTCTGTCACGACGTCATCTCGCCGGTAGGCGCCATCACCAACGGGCTCGAACTGCTCGAGGTCGAGGACGACGAGGCGATGCGGACCATGGCGATGGACCTGGTGCGCAAATCCGCGAAGCAGGCTTCGGCGAAACTGAAATTCTGCCGCATCGCCTTCGGTGCCGCTGGCTCGGCCGGCGCCATCATCGACATGGGCGAAGCAGGCGACGTCGCCAAGGCCTTCGTCGGCGAGGAGAAGATCAAGCTCGACTGGCAGGTGCCGCGCGAGAACCGGCCCAAGCAGCAGGTCAAGCTCCTGCTCAACATGATGCTGATCGCCATGGGCTCGATCCCGCGCGGCGGAGTGGTGAAGGCGGAAGCGATCGATGGCGGCTTCGCGGTGAGGGCAAGCGGCGAAGGGGCGAAGATCTTCGAGAAGACCGACCAGGTGCTGAAAGGTGCGGCGGCGCTCGAAGAGATCGATGCCAGGCTCATCCAGCCCTATTACACCAAGCGCCTCGCCGAAGCTGCCGGCATGCCGCTCTCCCTCACGCTCGACGGCGCCGATGTGGTGGTGAGCGCCATCGCCGATATCGCCAAGCCGATCGCCGCGACGGGATGATCACCAATCCACGGGACAAGTGAACGCAAGAAAAATCCCGGCACCTTGCGGCACCGGGATCTACCAACCCCTTCTGCTCCCCAGCGAAACTCTATGACTTGCGCATGATCTTTTCGGAAAATCGGTATCCACTTTTCCGGATCATGCGGCTCATGCGCTCTCGCGCATGTCGTCGTCTTCCTGCGGCGCGCCTTCGCGCAGCACATAGCCGCGGCCCCACACCGTCTCGATGAAGTTCTTGCCGCCCGCGGCGGTGGCAAGCTTCTTGCGCAACTTGCAGATGAAGACGTCGATGATCTTGAGCTCAGGCTCGTCCATGCCGCCATAGAGATGGTTCAGGAACATCTCCTTGGTGAGAGTGGTGCCCTTGCGCAGCGAGAGCAACTCCAGCATCTGGTACTCCTTGCCGGTCAGATGCACGCGCTGGCCGCCGACTTCGACGGTCTTGGTATCGAGATTGACGAGCAGGTCGCCGGTGGTGATGACCGACTGGGCATGGCCCTTGGAGCGGCGCACCACGGCGTGGATGCGCGCCACGAGCTCGTCCTTGTGAAAGGGCTTTGTCATATAATCGTCGGCGCCGAAGCCCAGGCCGCGCACCTTGTCCTCGATGCCGGCGAGACCCGACAGGATGAGGATGGGCGTATTCACCTTGCTGACGCGCAGCGTCTTCAAGACCTCATAGCCCGACATGTCGGGCAAATTGAGGTCGAGAAGGATGATGTCGTAGTCATAGAGCTTGCCGAGATCGACGCCCTCTTCACCGAGATCGGTGGTATAGACATTGAAACCTTCCGACTTCAGCATCAGCTCGATGCTTTGGGCCGTCGCTGTATCGTCCTCGATCAGCAGAACTCTCATGCGTATCCCCTTCATCCGCCCCGGACTGCGACGTTTCGGCTCGCGGGACCGAGCGCCCCTGGCCGTGAAACGGTCAGTTAACGTTGATCGTTAACATACGCCCGGAAAGGTTAACAAAACCTAATACAGCTGATTCAAGACCCACCGTCTCTCACACCCGAAAGCCCGGATTTACCCGGTCTTAAGGTTACGCGCCCAAGATAGGCATCCGAGGGGCGAATCTTCAAACTAGTTGATTCGTGCCTTCATGCCTAGGGAAAGCCCCGGGAATCCTGAAGGTTTTGCCGGGCGCCGTGTGTTGAGTAAAAGAGGGATCTATGCGTTCGTCACGAGAAACGCTTCTCAGGCTGCACCGCTTCCGGACCGAGGAAAAACGGCGGCAGGTCGCCGATATAGAGACGATGATCGTCGATCTCATGCGCAAATATGACGATCTCGACGCCCAGATGAAGATCGAGGAACAGCGCACCGGCGTCAGCGACCCCGCCCATTTCAACTATTCGATGGCGGCCAAGTCGACCCGGGGCCGGCGCGACAATATCCTCAAGACCGTGGGCGACCTCAAGGACCAGCAGGCGGCAGCCCAGGCGCTCTTGCAGGAAGAAGAGACGGAATTGCGCAAGCTCGAACTCCTGGCCGAGAAGGAACTCGACCACCGCCCCGCTTCACGGGGCGTGCCGACCGGCTTCGCGCCGCGCCAGGCAGTGAGCTGATCCGCAAACCGCGCGTGTGACCGCCCCGGCACGCCATACCACCGGTTTCGCCAAAGAGTCCGATATAGACGCTAGAGCTTGTGTTTGCGCAAGTGCTCGTAGAAGGGGCGGGCCTCATCGGCTATCCGCGCCAGCGCGGTGTTGAGCTCGACGGCGCGCGTCTGCGGCTTTGCGAAGCCGGTCGACTCCCACACCGCATTGTACCAATGCGGCGCCCAGACGCCGTCGAAGCTCTTGGGCCCCTTGGGCCAGGACAGCATGTGCTCGACAAAGGCAATGCCGCAAGATTCGCAAAGCCGCGTGAGAGTACCGCGCGGATCCGCCAGCACGTCATCGGCATCGACCACTGCCGGGGCGCGGCCGAGATGGTCGGCGACGACATCGAAGATCTCCGCCTGCTCGACGAAGCCGATATCGCGCAAGGTGACGTCCGACCATTTCTTCGTGTAGCTCGCGAGCACGCGCTCGGGCCTGCGGATGAGGAAGGCATTTGTCAGCCGCAAGACCCAGGCGCGGTCGAAGCCCTTCAGCATGTGATGCGTCATGTGCTTCTGATAGAAGACGGTCTTGCCTTGAGGCGCGGCTGCAAGACATGAAGCGACGAGGCTTTCCCAATTGCTGTCATAGGCGGCGATGATCTCCTCGCGCATCGGATGGTTATTGCCATGGGTCAGAAGCGAGAAGGCGTAAAAGGGCTCGTCCCAGACGAAGCAATCGGGGCGATTGCCGAAGGAATACATCATGGCGGTCGAGATGTTGCGCGGCCCCGACCACATGGCGATGGTGACAGGCCTGGTCACAGCGCGCGTTTCGCCTCGCGCTTGGCCAGTGTCTTGTAGAGATCGGTCAACTTTGCCGTCATCGGCCCGATGCCCGGCCAGTCGCCCTTGGGCTCAAGCGGATGGGCGACGCTGCGGCCATCGATCTCGCGCACCGGGACGAGGCCGGCGAAGGTGCCGGTGACGAAAGCCTCATCGGCGCCATAGACGTCATAGAGCGAGAACTGCTTCTCGAAGACGGGGATGCTGTTCTCCTTGCAGACGCGGATGACGGCCCCGCGGGTGATGCCCGGAATGCAGTATTGTCCGCTCGAGGTCCACACTTCCCCGCGCCGGACGATGAAGAAATGGGTCGAATTGCAGGTGGCGACGAAGCCCAGGGGATCGAGCATCAGCGCCTCGTTGGCGCCGGCATTCATCGCCTGCACGCAGGCGGTGATGCAATTGAGCTTCGAATGCGAGTTGAGCTTCTGGTCCTGCACATCGGGCGCGCCGCGACGCACATTGACGGTGTGGAGCTTCAGGCCCTTGGCCACCACTTCGGGCTTGGGCGCCTTCCATTCCGGAATGATCACGACGGTCGGAGGTGAAATGGTGGCGCGCGGATCCTGATAGGGGGTCGCCTTCACGCCGCGCGTCACCATCAGGCGGATATGGACACCGTCGGTCATCTTGTTGGCGTCGAGGCAGGCGAAGATCCGCTCCACGAGCGCCTGGGGCTCAAGGCCGATATCCATGAAGATGGCCTTGGCCCCTTCATAGAGCCGCTCGATATGCTCTCTAAGGAAGGCGATGCCGCCATCATGGACGCGCAGGCCCTCCCATACGCCATCGCCCAGGACGAAGCCCGAATCGAAGACCGAGACCATGGCCTTGGCGCGCGGATAGAGCTCGCCATTGATCGAGATCAGGATGTTCTCGTTGCGCGGATCGACCTTGAACTCTTGCGTCACGATGCGGCTTTCTCCTCTTGTTCGGTCATGCTGCGCGGATCCTGTTGCGCTTCAGGCACGGTCCCCCAGGGCCGGTCGAGCAAAAATTCCGGCGGCGGAGACTGATCGCCCGACAACACGCGCTCGATCTCCGTCTGGGCGGCGCGCGAGATGTCGATGATCGTGTCGATGTCGCCGGCATGCCGGGCGGCGCGGCGCATGAGCGCCTCGTCATGCTTGCGGAACAGCCGCAGCGCATGCGCCGCCTCATAAGGATGCTGGCCCAGCGCCACCAGCGCATCCTCGGCCATGGCGAGCGATGAATCGAACACCTCGCGGTAGACATGCGCGACACCGGCATTGAGGAGGGCATAGGCATGGGGGCGGTCGAAGGCCCGTGCAAAGATCTCGAGATGCGGGAAGTTGCGCTGCGCCGTCTCCACGATCTGCATCGTCTTCTCGCGGTCGTCGATGGCAATGACCAGGATTTTCGCATCGGCCGCACCTGCCGCTTCGAGAAGGTCCTCGCGCGAGGCGTCGCCATAAAAGACCTTGAAGCCAAAGCGGCGCAGCGCGTCGATCTGCTCGGCATCGTGATCGAGCACGGTCGCTTTCGAGCCGTTCGCCGCCAGCACCCGGCCGACCGTCATGCCGAAACGGCCATGGCCAAGGATGATCGCCTGCAATCCGGTCTGATCGATGCGATCGGCCTCGCGCTTGGGACCCAAGCTCTCGAAACGCGGCTGGATGATCCGGCTGTCGATCATCATCAAGAGCGGCGCCAGCGCCATGGACAGCGCCACGATGGCGACGAGCAAATTCGCTTCGGCCACGGCGAGGAGGCCCAGACCTGCGGCAAAGGAGATCAGCACGAAGGCGAATTCACCGCCTTGCGCGAGCGAGAAGGAAAACAGCGAAGCGCGCGGCGGCTTCATGCGCGCGAGGCGCGCGATCGCATAAAGGACCCCGAGCTTGATCAGGACGAAGGCGAGCACGGCGCCGATGATCAAAGCCGGGGCCGAGGCGACGAGCTTGAAATCGATGCCGGCGCCGACGGCGATGAAGAACACCGCCAGAAGCAGGCCCTTGAAGGGCTCGAGATCCATCTCGAGCTCGTGGCGGTATTCGCTCTCGGCGAGGAGCACGCCGGCGAGGAATGTGCCGAGCGCCGGCGAGAGGCCGACAGTCTCCATGAGGAGGGTGATGCCGACCACGAGCGCGAGCGCCAGCGCCACGAAGATCTCGCGCAAGCCGGTCATGGCGATGAGGCGGAAGAACGGGCGCATCAGATAGCGCCCGGCCAGCACGATGAGCGCCACGGCGGCGAAGACGATGAGCGCCTGCTGCCAGGCCGGCAGGCTCGACAGCATGCTCTCGCCGTGAGCGGATGCGGCTCCATTCATGGCGAGCACCGGCAACAGCGCCAGGATCGGGATGACGGCGATATCCTGGAACAGGAGAACGGAAAACACCGCCTGGCCGCCCGAGGTCTTGAGCTGCCGGCGCTCGGCGAGGCTCTGCAGCACGATGGCGGTCGACGACATGGCGAGGATGAGGCCGATGGTGAGCGCCGTCTTCCATCCGGTGCCGAAGGCCATCGCGGCGAGAGCGAGGGCGGCGGCGGTCCCCACCACCTGCAGGCCGCCGAGGCCCAGAATGGGCTTGCGCAAGGTCCACAGCTTCGATGGCTGCACCTCGAGGCCGATCAGGAACAGCATGACGATGACGCCGAATTCGGCGAAATGCAGCACGTCCTGGCCTTCGCTGCCGACCAGCCCCAGGGCCGCCGGGCCGATCAGTATGCCGGCGATGAGATAGCCCAGCACCGAGCCGAGGCCGAGGCGGGTGGCGATCGGCACCGAGATGACGGCGGCGGCGAGATAGATGAAGGCCCCGAGCAGGAAAGCGTCAAGTTGCATGGCGTTTCTTCTGCGGCCGTTGGTTCGTGAAGGCAAGCGGCAGGGAATAACCCTTGGCCAGCCGCGCCAGCGGGTCGATATGGCCGTCGCGCAGGCCTTCGATGAGGCCCTGATAGTCGCTGGCCCTGAGGGCAAGATCCTCGGCCGTCAACCAGCGGCCGGCGAAGACGGTAAAGGGTTCGAGATAGGCCATGCCGCATAGATGCGCCGACTGGTTGTAGGGATTGAGCAGCTCGGCGATCTCGAACCGGTTGCGGCCGTGGCGGCGATAAGCGGCCTCGACACCCCCCGTCGACAAGGCGTTCATCAGGAACTTGCCGCTGAGCTTGTCGCCGCCCGGCCCATAGGCCCAGCCTAGCGCCAGAACGAGGTCGAGCCACTCCTTGATGATGGCGGGCGCCGAATACCAGTAGAAGGGATGCTGCAGCACGATGAGGTCGTGCTCGAGAAGAAGCGCCTGCTCATAGGCGACGTCGATGGTGAAGTCGGGATAGGCGGCATAGAGATCGTGGAAGGTGATGCCGGCGAGATCGCGCACCGCATCGGCGAGAACGCGCTGCACATGTGAGCTGGAAGGGCGGGGATGGGCGAAAAGGATGAGGATTTTCATGAAGCTCACTAAGATAGTGCCAAGGGCGGCGGGAATCAAAGAGCCGATGGTGCTGACAGGACCGGTCGGCGGCGGGGGCCAGGATCGGAGCCAGGTGACTGGATTTCACGGCTCGCGCCGCCGGTTCTTCTCCTTCATCACGCTTTTCACCATTTTGCCGAAGGAGCGGTCGCGGGCGCGCCGTTCGGCGAGGCTCTCGCTATTATAGGCGTCCTCGGCGAGGAGCTTCCGCCAGCGCCGCAAGCGCTCGGCCTCGATATGGCCTTGGGCCAAGGCGGCCACAATCGCGCAACCGGGCTCGCTTTCATGCCGGCAATTGCTGAAGCGGCAGGTTTGCGCCAGAGCGACGATGTCGGCGAAGACGCCGTCGAGCCCTGAGCTCACATCGGTGAGCTGCAATTCGCGCATGCCCGGCGTGTCGAGGAGCCAGCCGCCCGCGCTCAATCGATGCAGGCTGCGGCCGGTGGTGGTGTGGCGGCCCCTGTCGTCATCGGCGCGGATGGCTTGCGTCTCGATATGGGTGGCACCCGTGAGCGTATTGACGAGTGTCGATTTGCCGACGCCGGAAGAGCCGACGAAAGCCACCGTTTGGCCGCGCTTGCACCAGGGCTTGAGGCAGGCAGCACTCTCCTGGTCGAGAGCATTCACCGCCTCGACCAGGAGACCGGCCAGAAGTTTTCCCGCGTCGCGCACGAAGTCCTCCGGCCGATCGGTCAGGTCGGCCTTGGTCAGGACGACGACCGGCGTCACTTGCGCTTCCTCGGCGAGGACGAGATAGCGCTCGAGCCGCGCGAGGTTGAAATCCTGGTTGCAGGACGAGACGATGAACAGCGTGTCGACATTGGCGGCGATGAGCTGCAGCCGCCGTGCCGTGCCGGCGGCGCGGCGCTTGAACAGGCTCTTGCGCGCGAGGAGACGCGCGGCGCGGATTCGTGCCGCATCGAGGAGGAGCCAGTCGCCCACCGTGGCGGTGGCTTCATCCTCCTCAGGATCGGCGGTGAAAGGCGGTATGGCGAGGTCGAGACCGACGCCCGTGACGAGGAGGCGGTCGCGATGGACGGCCATCACCCGGACAGGCGGGCGGGTTTCTTCAGGATCGAGCTCTTGGGCGAAATGGTTGCTCCAGCCGAGATCGGCGAGGTCGAGGATTTGCGATGTCATTGTGTCTGCCAGCATCTGTGCCTTGTGGGCACGAACAAACGAACGGCCGCTGCTCGAGCAGGAGCCGGGTTCGGGCTGGACTGAAAGCGGAAGAAGCGCGGCTAGGGCGCTATCCGGATTTCTCCAGCCTATGGGACACCGCGACAATCACAAAGACCTCCTTTCCTGATCACGAAGCATTTCCAGTATAGTCGGGCGGAAGACTGACGAAAATGGGGCAAATCATGAATAAGAAACGCAGTCCGCGCGACGCAGCGCCATCGCCCACGATCTAGACAATATTCGGTTCTAGAGTTTCCTGGTGAAGGGGATCCCCCGGGACGGCGAGAGAGTCACGGAGGAAAAATGCTGCACGTACAACGTATCAAGCGTTACCTGAACCGGATTGCGGGCCCAAATGCGCTGTCATCCGTGGCGAAGGTCGAGACGCGCGACTTGCTGGCGCGCATCCGCTCGAGCAAGCTCACCTATCTGTCGGACCGCAAGCTTGCCAGCCTGGCCAATACCTGCAGCGCCATCGAAGAGGCCAGATTGCCCGGCGCCTTCATCGAGGCCGGTTGCGCGCTCGGCGGTTCGGCAATTTTGATTGCGACGGTCAAAGATTCCGAGCGTCCGTTTTTCATCTATGACGTGTTCGGGATGATCCCGCCGCCGACGGCGGAAGACACACGCGATGTCCACGATCGCTATCAAACCATCGTGGAAGGAAAATCGGTCGGAATCGACGGCGACAAATATTATGGCTACCAGGATAATCTGTACGACGTCGTGCAAGGCAATCTGCGGCGCTTTGGAATAGAGCCCGAAGAACAGTCCGTGGCGCTCATCAAAGGTCTGGTGCAGGATACGATGCATATCGACCAGCCGGTGGCCTTCGCTCATGTCGATGTCGACTGGTATGAGCCGGTGTCGACCTGCCTGCGGCGCATCTTCCCCAAGCTTGTCGAGGGCGGCAGCATCATTCTCGACGACTACCATGATTGGGGCGGCTGCCGGAAAGCGACCGATGAATATCTGAGAGAGATCACCGGCCGGTTTTCGCTGGACGATTCCGCAGGCTCGATGAAAGTGACCAAGGTGAAGTGAGCTTATCGAGGTGTTCTTATGCCTCAAAGTATGGCGGACGGAGACGCGCTGGCGGTGAGGCTCCGCGCCGCCCTTCCCGCCAAGGGCTTGAGCGAGCGGAAGATGTTCGGCGGCGTCGGCTTCATGCTCAATGGCAACATGATCGCCGGCGCTTCGAAGCGCGGGCTACTCCTGCGTGTCGGCAAAGAACGCTACAGCGAAGCTCTGGCCCGCTCAGGTGCCCGTCCGATGGAGATGCGAGGCCGGCCGGTCGAAGGCTATGTCCGGATCGATCCCGGTGGCCTGACCGATGCCGCCTTGCTCGGCTGGCTCGCCTTGGCGCGCGCTTATGTGGAGACGCTGCCGCCCAAGGTGCGCAAGCCGCCAGGCCGATCCCGATAACATTCTCTTATAGGATTTATTGCCTGTATTGCTGGATGCGGGTGGTCCGCAATCCTGCCAGGCCGTGCCTGTCGATCGAGCGCTGCCAGCTCAGATATTCCTCGACAGTGAGCGTATAGCGCTCACAGGCCTCTTCCAGGCTCAAGAGCCCGCCCCGGACAGCGGCCACGACCTCCGCTTTGCGGCGGATGACCCAGCGCTGATTTCCGGGGGGTGGCAAGTCCGCAATGGTCAACGGACTGCCATCGGGCCCAATGACGTAGTTCACGCGGGGACGCAACTGACCGTTGTTCATCACCTTACTCGACTGGGTACACACACTAACGACCCGTCCAAGACTAGGTGGGTTCACTTAAAATTGGGCTAAGCAGTTCCGAACAATTTGCAAATCTTCGCGGGCGACTGCGTCAAATCAGGACAAATCGGGACAAATCCGGCCAAATTCGACGTTTACAATGGGAAGCGAAGCCGCCATCTATCCGCCCATGAGCCAGATCGACCCCTTGACCCTCAATGTGCGCCGCTCGATCGGCCTCGCCGGCGACCCCGCCCGGACGCGGATCGTCTGCGCCATGTCGGGGGGCGTCGACTCTTCCGTGGCGGCCGCCTTACTCAAGCGGGCGGGCTATGACGTGGTCGGCATCACCCTCCAGCTCTATGACCATGGCGAGGCGGTCAGGCGCAAGGGCGCCTGCTGCGCCGGCCAGGACATCCATGATGCGCGGCGCGTGGCGGCCCAGCTCGGCATCCCCCATTATGTGCTCGATTTCGAAAGCCGTTTCCGGGAAGCGGTGATCGATGACTTCGTCAACAGCTATGTCGCGGGTTTCACCCCGGTGCCCTGCATCCGCTGCAACCAGACGGTCAAATTCGCCGATCTCCTGGCGCGCGCCCAGGAACTCGAGGCCGAGGCGCTGGTCACCGGCCATTATATCGAGAGCCGGCCGCGCCCCGACGGCTCAGGGCACCGCGACCTCTTCACGCCGGCCGACATGGCGCGCGACCAGAGCTATTTCCTCTTCGCCACCACGCAGGAGCAGATCGACTATCTGCGCTTTCCCTTAGGCGCGCTGCCCAAGAGCGAGACGCGCCGCATCGCGGCCGAGATCGGGCTCGCGGTGGCGGACAAGCCCGACAGCCAGGACATCTGCTTCGTGCCGGAAGGCCGCTATGCCGATCTCATCACCAGGCTCAGGCCCGATGCGGCCGAGCCCGGCGACATCCTGCATGAGGACGGCCGCCGTCTCGGCCGGCACAAGGGCACGGTCCATTTCACCGTCGGGCAGCGGCGCGGGCTCGGCATCGCCGAGGGCGACCCGCTCTATGTGGTCAAGATCGATTCGAAAAAGCGCCAGGTCATTGTGGGATCCCGCGCGTCGCTGCTGCGGCATGACATCGCCCTTGCCCAGGTGAACTGGCTCGGGGAGGTGCCGCTTGATTCGCGGCCGCAGCCGGTTTTCGCCAAAATCCGCTCCACCAGAGCGCCGGTCGCGGCCGAAATCCGCCAGGGGCCGGAGGGCGCCATTGTCAGCATCGCCGAGGGCGAATATGGCGTATCGCCCGGACAGGCTTGTGTTCTCTACGAAAATACCGGGCCGGGGGCCCGGGTCCTGGGCGGCGGCTTCATTGCCCGCAGTTTTCCCCCCAAGGAAAATCGGAGCTTGCCAGAAGCACTGTCCATGGTCACATAATCGGGGAAATGGGAGCAGGAGAGAGCCATGCAGGGCCATGCCCGCCGCGCGCTCGCTGAGATTGACAATCACGATGTCATGCGTGCCTACCGGCGTTGGGCGCCCGTCTATGATGCGACTTTCGGCAAGGTGGTCGAAGCCGGCGTCAAGCAAGCCACTTCCATCGTCAACAGATATCACGGCCGCGTCCTCGAAGTCGGCGTCGGCACCGGTCTGTCGCTGCCCCACTACAAGCACAGCCTGAAGGTCACAGGCATCGATCTTTCGCCGGACATGCTGATGCGCGCGCGCGAGCGGGCACAGAAGCGCGGTCTGCGCCATGTCGATGCGCTCATCGAGATGGACGCGACGGCGCTCAAATTCGCCGACAACAGCTTCGACGTCACCACGGCGATGTTCGTGATGACGGTGGTGCCCGATCCGGTCAAGGTGATGAACGAGCTCATCCGCGTCACCAAGCCCGGCGGCCATATCGTCATCGTCAACCATTTCAGCATCGACAAAGGCTTGCGCGCGGTGGTCGAGAAGCGCCTGGCGCGCTTCTCCGATATCCTCGGCTGGCGGCCGGATTTCCCGGTCGAGACGCTGATGGTGAGCGGCAAGCTCAAGCTGGAAGAGCAGCGGCCCTTGAAACCTTTCGGTTTCTTTACCTTGCTGCGCTTCCAACGGCTGACCTGATCGTGTAACGAAGCTCCAAGATGAAAAAATCAAAACTGCTCTTCTGGCAGCGCTATCTGCATCGCCCACTCGGCGTCGGCGCTGTGGCGCCGAGCGGGCCGAGCCTGGCTCGGGCCATGGTCGAGACGCTGGCACCCCACGACGAGGACGTGATCGTCGAGATCGGTCCGGGCACCGGCCCGTTCACGCGCGCTTTGCTGGAGTCGGGCGTCGAGCCCGCGCAGCTCATCCTCATCGAGTTCGATCCGGAATTCGTGCGCCATCTCCGGCAGAGATTTCCGGGCGTCACCGTCCTGCACGGGGATGCCTCGCAATTGCCGCGACTGTTGAAGGAGCACGGGTACGACAAGGTGCCTAAGATCCTTTCCGGCCTGCCGCTCAGAAGCATGCCGAAGGCCGTACGCGCGGGAATCACGCGCGCCATGGCGACGTCGCTCACCACCCAGGGCTCGCTCGTGCAATTCAGCTACTTCGTCGCGCCGCCGCTTGCCGAGGCGGAAGTGAAGGCCTGCGGCCTCACCGGTCGGCGGGCGAAAGCGGTGATGGCCAATATCCCTCCGGCCTTCGTGTGGCATTACCGCAAGAACGCCGCCTGAGGGGCGTCCGCCTGTCAGCATGACGCTTCGTGATGTCCAGCATTGATCTGGACAAGAGCCGGCAAGCCATGCGAGGTTGCGCCCGCGCAAGCCGAGCCCTCTTGTTCTTTTGAACCAACGATCTTCGGCTTGCGCGAAGGCCGGGCGCCGGACGCCGGTGTTTTTCACATTTCGAGACCGTCATGAACGATGCAACGCGTATGAATTATTCGCCGCCTGTCGAAGAGCGTACCGCGCTCGCCGTCGCGGCGCGCGGGCTCGTGAAATGCTTCGGCGAGGTGCGCGCGGTCGATGGAATCGATCTCGACGTGCCGCGCGGCATGATCTTCGCCATCCTCGGTCCCAATGGCGCCGGCAAGACCACGTTGATGCGGATGCTGGCGACGCTGTCGGCGCCCGATCAAGGCTCGGCCAGCGTCATGGGCCATGATCTCGTGCGCTCGCCGCACCAGGTGCGGGCCGGCATCGCCATGACCGGCCAGTTCGCTTCGCTCGACGAGGACCTGACCGGACGCGAGAACCTGCTGCTGCTCGCGCGCCTGTGGGGCTTTCGCGGCCGTGCCGCCAAGGCGCGCGCCGACGACCTCCTGGCCACCTTCGACCTCACGGAAGCGGCGCAGAAGCAGGTGAAGGCCTATTCCGGCGGCATGCGGCGGAGGCTCGATATCGCGGCCTCGCTCATCGTGACGCCGGGCGTGCTGTTCCTCGACGAGCCGACGACCGGCCTCGATCCCAATGCGCGCCAGGATGTGTGGCGGATGATCCGGGCGCTGGCCGGTTCCGGCGTCACCATCCTGCTCACCACGCAATATCTCGACGAGGCCGACCAGCTCGCGGCGCGCATCGCCGTCATCGACAAGGGCAAGAAGATCGCCGAGGGCACGAGCCGCGAGCTCAAGGCGGCGACGGGCTCGGGCTTCCTGCATGTGGCGCTGGTCGATCCGCAACGGCTCGACGAGGCGCAGGGGCTGCTCGAGAAGCATCTCAGCGCCGAGGTGCAGCGCAGTCCGGAAGGCGCGCAACTGTCGGTGATGACGGGGAGTGCCCACGCCGCCAATCAGGCGATCAGCGCCTTGATCGCGCAAGGCATCGAGCTTGCCGATTTCTCGATGGGCTCGCCCAGCCTCGAGGAGGTCTTCTTCGCGCTGACCGGCGGCAGCGGCAGGCTCGCCCGAAAGAAGGAGAACGGCCAATGAGCGATATCGGCATGACGCCGCTCCAATCCCGGCTCGACATGGTGGCGCCGCCCCGCCCGCCCTCGGCGTTCTCCAATGCCCTCGTCTTCGGCTGGCGCGCGATCCTCAAATTCAAGCATGTGCCGGAGCAGCTCTTCGATCTGGTGATGACGCCGATCATGTTCACGCTGCTGTTCACTTTCGTGTTCGGCGGCGCGCTGGCGGGCTCGCCCTCCGCCTATCTGCAGTTCTTCCTGCCCGGCATTCTCGTGCAGACCGTCGTGTTCAACGCGGTCTATTCCGGCATGGGGCTTTCGACCGATCTCGGCAAGGGCCTGTTCGACCGCTTCCGCTCGCTGCCGATCTGGTCGCTCGCTCCGTTCGCCGGGCTGATGGTGGGCGACGTGCTGCGCCATGTGATCGCCGGCGCCATCATCCTGACGATCGGCCTCATCCTCGGCTACCGGCCGGAAGGCGGCGTCTTCGGCATCATCGCCGCCTTCGCGCTCTTGATCGCCATCGGCTTCGGCATGGGCTGGATCTTCATCGTGCTCGGCCTCCTGATCCGGTCGCCGACGACGGTGATGACCGCGGGCTTCACCTTCCTGTTTCCGCTGGTCTTCGCCTCCAACATCATGGTGCAGCCCGACACCATGCCGGGATGGTTGCGCGCTTTTGTCGATGTGAACCCGGTCTCGCTGATGACGAGCGCCATACGCGGCCTGATGGCGGGCAATGCGAGCCTGAGCGATGTGCTGCTGGCGCTCGCCGCACCCGCGGCGCTCACCGTGCTGCTGGCGCCGGTGACGCTCTGGCTCTACCGGCGCAGCGATCGCTAGATACGGAGAGGACGAGTGCCATGGAAGAGTATCCGCTGACAGGCACCATTGGCGCCGAGATCACCGGCATCGACTTGCGCCAGCCTATTTCCGACGATCTGGCGGGATCGCTCCAGGATGCGCTGGCGCGCCATCAGGTGCTGTTCTTCCGCGACCAGCGTCTCTCGCTCGATCAGCTCAAGGCCGTGACGCGGGCATTCGGGCCGGCAATGCGGCTGCCCTATGTGCAACCGCTCGAAGGCGAGCCCGAGGTCATTCGGGTTCTCAAGGAGGCGGATGAAAAGGGCGGTGTGTTCGGCGGCGACTGGCATACGGATTTCAGTTTCCTGGAGCGGCCGCCGGCTGGCTCGCTCCTCGCGGCGGAGGTCGTTCCTCCGCATGGCGGCGACACTGTTTGGGTGAGCCAGGCGCTGGCCTGGGAGACCCTGCCCGAGCCGCTTCAGCAGCTGCTCGCGGGGCGCGATGCCATTCATGTCGGAAAGCCCTATGGGGTGAAATGGGCGCCGCCGCAAAAGGAACGTGCCGGCGCCTCCATCAAGATGACCCGGGGCGATCCCGAGGCCGATATCGAGCGGGCCCATCCCGCGGTGATCCGAAATCCCCTGACCGGGCGAGCTGCCGCGTTCCTCAACCCGCTCTATGTCACGCGTCTCGAGGACTTGAGCGAAGCGGAGAGCCGCCCCATCCTCGATCAGATCCAGCGCCATGCGACGCGGCCGGAATTCTGCTGCCGGTTTCGCTGGAGTCCCGGCGCGCTCGCCGTCTGGGACAACCTGTTCACGCAGCATTACGCGGTGAACGATTACCAGGGCCATCGCCGGCTGATGTATCGCACGACTTTCGCCGGGCCGACGCCGCGTGAGCTGGCGCTATCGCGGAGCTGAGAAGCAACAGGCAATATCAGGGATTATCAGGGATTATCAGGGAATTTTTGAAAAAATACCTCACCCCTAACGATATCAAAGGCTTAGAAAAAAGAGCAGGGAATCTGCGACACCCGAGCAGGGATTTGGAGACGACAAGGCGCCCGGCCATGAGCTTGCGTGAGTGACTCGCGTTCCTTTGAGATGCGCCACTCCCATCTTGATATTTTCCAAGTCCCACGGCTTGGCCCGCGATTGCAAGAGGAATCTTTCCGAGGATTGAATTCGATCAGGGTTTTCGCCGCGCCCGCCAGGCCATGCCCATATAGGCGTCGCCCGATCTGAGCTCGGCCAGCATCTGGTCCAGGCGTTTCTGCTTCGTCGAAGAGAGCTTCGCCTGGTTGATCCACATCAGATAATCGTTGCGCTGATAGGGCGGCCTTTCCCGATAGCGTGCCGCGAGTCCGGCCCGGGCGAGGGCCTCCTTCACGAAGGCCGGCATCGGCTGCACCGGGCGCTTGAGACGGGTTCCGGGGGGAGGGGCTTTCGGCATGATAACGGCTCCCTTGGCGGGTCGCGAGATAGAAATGGGAGTAAATGCGTAAAGTCATCCACATGACTTGACTTGCCCCATGCCGCAACCCTATATCGCCCCACGATCCTGGGGCGGAGTAGCTCAGTTGGTTAGAGCACGGGAATCATAATCCTGGGGTCGGGGGTTCAACTCCCTCCTCCGCTACCATCGACACCCCATGCCTTCGGGGTGTCCTCGCAAAGACGGGCATATCAACAAGCTCCGAAAGTTTGGCTTCGATCTCAAGATTGTCGTCGGGATGACGGTGACGCGTCGCTTATGGCGGAACTTGAACGGTGATCTTGATCGATGAATAATAGGCGGCGACATTCGCTATATCCTCATCGCTCAAGCCCTTGATCACGATGGTCATCTGCTCGTTCTTGCGTTCGCCGGCCTTGAAGGCCTTCAACGCTTTCACGAGATAAGCTTCCTTCTGCCCGGCGATGTTCGGCGCGTCGGGCAGCTTGGCGAGGCCGTCTTTGCCATGGCAAACCTGGCACTTCACCATCACCTTTTTGCCCAGAACGGCATCGCCAGCCGCCTCCCCGACAGTCGGACAGGCTATGAGAGCAGCCAGGCCCATGATCAAACCGCGCACATCAAACTCCTGATTCATATGGGAATGGGCCATGCGGCGGGAGGTCCGCCGCATGGCGAAGTCCATTAACCGCCGTGGGAAATCCGCCAGACCGCTCCGGCCAGATCGTCTGATACCAAGAGCGAGCCGTCATTGAGCATCTGAACATCGACCGGACGGCCGAGATATTCGCCATTCTCGTTCAGCCAGCCTTCGGCGAACACCTCCGTCTTGTCCGCCGTGCCGTCCGCCTTCAGAGTGGTGAACAGCACACGGGCGCCCACCGGGTCCACGCGGTTCCAGGAACCGTGCTGGGTCGAGAAGATGCCGCCCCGGTATTTTTCGGGAAACTGCTTGCCGGTATAGAAGGACAGACCGAGATCGGCCGCATGAGCGTCCTGCTCGACCTCCGGGAAGATCACGCCTTCGGGCACCGTGGCGCTCTTGTACTCAACGGTGCGGACCTTGCCCCCGCCATACCAGGGGAAGCCAAAATTCTGGTCCGGCTTGGTAACGCGGTTCATTTCGCCCGGCGGGATGGTGTCGCCCATGCCATCGACCTGGTTGTCGTTCACCCAAAGTGTCTTGTCCTTTGGATTGAAGTCGAGGCCGAGGGGATTGCGCATTCCGCGCGAATAGATTTTGCGCTCGGTGCCGTCCTGCTTCATGCTGATGATGCCGCCGATCCCCAGCTTGTCGAATTCCGGCAGTACTTCGGGGGCCGGCACGTTGAAGGGCTGGCCAATGGTAATATAGAGGCGTCCATCAGGGCCGATGCGGCAGGTGCGGGCGGTGTGATTGAAGCTCTCATTGGATGCGGGTATCAGTTCGCCCTCCTTGACGATGGCGAAGGCCGCGACATCCGGCCCTTCATAGAAAAACTCGGCCGCCGGGAACCAGAGCACGCGGTTCTGTTCGGCAAGATAGAGGTGGCCGTCCCTGGAGAAACAGACGCCGTTCGGGACCGCCATCTTGATCGAAGGGGCGAAGACCTTCACATCATCGGCGACGCGGTCCTTGTTGCGGTCGGTCATCGAATAGACCAGTTCCTTGCGGGTGCCGACGAACGTCACCACGCCCTGCGGTCCGACAGCCATATGGCGCGCGTCCGGAACGATGGCATAGAGATCGATCTTGAAGCCGGCCGGGACCTTGATTTTAGCCGCGATGGCTTTGAGGGCCTCGGCGTTCTCCCCAGTCTGCGGGATAGGCTCCATCATCGGTGTGCCGGTAGTCTTGAAGCCGCCAAGTTTCTCAAGATTGGTGTCCTGCGCAAAGGCGGAGGTCATGCAAAAGGTGGCGGCGCATGACAAAAAGAAAGCAAGTTTCTTGATCATGATGTCCTCCCACGTGGCCCGCTGGCGAGATCTGGGAATAATCGGATGCAACGCTGCGGGCGGTTGCTTTGGTTAGAGATTCCCGGCGCCCGAGCAAATTCGCTCAGTCTGACGCAGGACTGGAAGCGTTGCACAAATCGCTCCGCCTGACAATTGCCCGGGATTGCAGCTTGTTGCCGCCGCCGCCGCGAGGCGGGTTCTCGATTTGATGTCCGGTTGGCCTCAACGCTTCGTGCGGGCATTTCCACTCGGCCGGGAGAGGTGTCGGTGATGTCTTGGTGGAGACTTCCTTCAGCAATTCGGGGACGTCCATGGTCCTGATCAGAACCGCGCCGGGTTCTTCGATCGGCAAGAAGAAATACTTGGCGCGGGCCATAGGCTCGATCTTGGCTCTCTTTCTCAAAACGCCCTCAACTCGCTGCTTCTGACCTAATCCGCCGGTTCCGAAATGGTCATCCAGGTCCTTCGAAGAGAACAGTTAACAGTTTGCGGGCATGCGGAATTTGTCGCAGCATGTCGGCGGTTCGAGCCCCGGGGGCATCAATCGACATCAACCAAAGAAAACTGACTCTGCGGAGGAGAATTGCCACACCCTGACGCCTCAAGGTCTTTCCCCAATCGTTCGGAGGATATTCGCATGTCCAAGCCGCTTGTGGTGATTACCGGTGCCAGTCACGGCATTGGCCGCGCGGTTGCTGAAAAGTTCGCCGCCGACGATCATCCGCTTCTTCTCATCGCACGACATCCCGAACCGCTCGATGACTTGCCCATAGAGCGGATCCGCCAGGCTTCCGTCGATGTCGCCGACTATGAAGCTCTCGAAGGCGCGATCCGCGCGGCTGAGGCAATCCATGGTCCGACCGAATGCCTCATCAACAATGCCGGCTTCCTCAGGATCGGGACGCTGGAAAGCCGCAACGTCGCCGACATCTCCTATGAGGTCGATGTGCTCTTCAAGGGCGTTCTCAATGGAATCCATGCCGTGCTGGCCGGCATGAAGACGCGCAGGAGCGGTACGATCATCAATGTCAGCTCGATCGGCGATCGGGCGCCCGGACCCGAGGGCGAAGTTTATCATGCCAGCAAGGCCGCCGTGCGCTCACTCGGCGCGTCGTTGCAAAAGGGAGAAGCGGCGAACAACGTCCGCGTCATCAACGTGGCGCCGGGCCTCGTCAAAACCAACATCCACGCCGACATGGGCGTCAGCTTTGATGAGTATTGCAAGCGGTTGGGAAACCCCGACTTCATCAGTGCCGCGGAATTGGCTGACATCATTTTCTTCTGCTGGAAGCAGCCGCAGCGTATCTGCGTGCGCGACATCGTCGTGATGCCAACGAGCTCGAATTTCAGTTGAGGTTGCCATCCGACATCTTGACAATCCACCAGGGAACCGGCGCCGCGTCCGAGGGTTAACCAAAGCCAGAACCGGTGCTGGAGGTGGGCGTATCCGGCGTTTTAAAATAGCAACGGTCGATGGTAAAACGGCAAGCCGGGTGATCATCCACGTCGTATCGATGCCAAAGTTGATGGCGTGACGCTGACGCTGGGGAATGTCCGCTCTGAGGAGAAGCCGCGATGAAAAATCTTGCTAGTCTGATTTTGACAGTCCTCTTGTTCCAGATTGCCGTGGCGACTGGCGCACATGCCCAGGCCATCCCCGATCTGAAGGGCACATGGGTTGTGGAGGGCTTGACGGCCATCAGCGACGGCCCGACCAATCACAGCGGCGATGCCAGCCCCGGTCCGGCGACGTCCGGCAAGTTCAACTTGTTCGAGCTGAAGTTCACCTATCAGGTGGACGGACAGGACGGTCTCCGTTTCTGGGGCACCTCTTCTTCGGAACGCGACAGCGAGCGGCTGCTGGGCTCGCTCTCGACCGGCGGCAAACGTGTCGCCATGATCACAGACGACGGCTACGCGGACGGCGAATTGGTCGACAACGACACCATCGACTTCTGCTACCGACATATCACCGGGAAACACAGCGTGGTCGCCTGCGGCCTGCTCAAGCGGCAGAAATAGGCGCGGACGCGTGCTTGCGACAGGTCGGGGAGGGTTCAACTCCCGCTGCCATAAACCAGGTCGTCGATTTCCACGCCGAGGGTTTCGGCGATCCTCTTCATCGCCGATACGCTGCCATCCTTCTTGCCGGTCTCGATCTCCGAGATGTAGGCGGCGCTCAACCCCGTCTTCTCCGCGACGTCGCGCGCCGAGAGGCCGCGATGCTGGCGCCAGACCCTGACAGGATTCTCGCCGGCCAGGAGGCGTTTGACGATCTCGGAAGGGATCATCTCGTCACGGCCGGCGGCAATATCGGCCTTCACCCGCTCCGCTGCCGCGATGTCTGCGGCATCGATCAGGCGCTCATATTCCTCAAGCGGCAAAAGAACGAGAGTCTCTCCTCCTGGGGTGACGATCTTCTGCATCAAGACCTCCTAATCATAAATCCCGCCGCGCGGGCCGATTTTGAGAATGTCGAGGACTTGGCCCCGATCATCCATGATCACCCGCCAGTCTCCGACTCTCAGTCGTACATAAGGTGATCCCGCGAGCGCCTTGACATTGTTCGCCTGGCTTTTGGGGTCGCTCGCATATTGCTCGATCTTTTCGACGATCCGTCTGGCCTCGTTTGCCGGGATACGGCGCAGTGTCTTTATGGCCGACTTGCTATATGCGATCGACTTCATCGCAAGTAAATAGCATATAGCGAATATAATTGGAAAGATAATTCGCTAATAGCTGCCGTCCGTTCCGCCCTTGACTTAGAGGAAGAATGTTCGACAAGGGGCTAGTTTGCGCATGCGGATTTCATCCCCATGGAGCTCCTGGAGCGCGACTCGCCGCTGACGGATCTCGCCGGCTGCCTCGATGATGCAGTGGCGGGGACGGGGCGTATCGCCCTCATTTACGGCGAAGCCGGCATCGGCAAGACGGCCCTGATCGAGCAATTCCTCGCCGCGCATCAGGCGCGGATGCGGATCCTCATCGGGCATTGCGATGCCCTGTTCACGCCGCAGCCCTTGAGCCCGCTGCATGACATCGCGCTGCAGACCAATGGCGCGCTGCTCAAGCTCATGCGATCGCCGGAAGGGCGGCTGGCGATCTTCGGCGCCTTGCTGGATGAACTGCGCAGCGGGAAGCCGACGATCTTGGTCTTCGAAGACGTGCACTGGGCCGATGCGGCGACGCTCGATCTGTTGAAATATCTCAGCCGGCGGATTCGCTCGACGCCAACGCTGATCGTGCTCAGCTACCGCGACGACGAGCTCGACGGGCGTCATGCTCTGTGGTCATTGCTCGGCAATCTGCCGGTCGAGCTGACGAGGCGCGTCGGGCTTCGTCCTCTCACCCAGGCGGCGGTGGCGAGTCTTGCCGGTCGCGCCGGCAGGCCAGCCGAGGGCATCCATACCCAGACCGGCGGCAATCCCTTCTATGTGGGCGAGCTCCTGGCCAGTCCGCCCGGCAGCGTCCCGGCCACGGTTCGCGAGGCGACCGTGGCGCGCGCCATGCGACTGTCGCCGGAAGCGCGCGCCATGCTCGATTTTTGCGCGGTGGTGCCGAACCGCGTCGAGCGGTGCCTGCTGGAGGCGGCGACATCGTCTGCCGCGGCCATCCTCGATGAATGTGTGGGGAGCGGGCTCATGCTTCATGAGGACGACGTGGTGATGTTCCGCCATGAGCTGGCCCGTCAGGCGATCGAGGGCATGCTGCCGCAGCATCGCCGGCGCGCGCTCCATGCGAGCGTGCTCAGCCGGCTGCTGGAGCGCAGTGTGGTGCCGGTGGCGAGCGCGCGGCTCGTCCATCATGCAATCGAGGCCCGCGATGACGCGGCGGTGCGACGCTTCGCGCCGCAAGCCGCCCGCCAGGCATCGATGCTGGGCGCGCATCGGGAAGCCGCCGCCCATTATCTGACCGCCCTCAAGCACACGGCAGACGACGACATCGAAGCCCGAGCCGCGCTCCTCGAAGGGCACGCCTATGAATGCTACCTGACCGACCGCATGGAGGATGCCATTGCGTCATTCGAAGCGGCGCTCGCCTTGCGCCGCCGGCAAGGCAACCTGCTCCGGGCGGGCGATGATCTGAGATGGCTCTCCCGCATCTTCTGGTTCCACAGCGGCAGCGCCAAGGCCCGGTCGTTCGCGATGGAAGCGGTCGCCGTGCTGGAGCGGCTTCCGCCCGGTGAAAATTCTGTGGCCGACTCCTCATCGAAGTGTTGTCCGACGCCGACGGGCGGTGAACTCGCCATGGCTTACAGCAGCATGGCGCAATTGTGCATGCTGTCGGAAGATTGCCGGGAAGCGGTCGAATGGGGCGAGCGCGCGCTCAAGCTGGCGGAGCGGTCCGGCCTGACCGAAATCCTGGTCCACGCCCTGAACAATGTCGGCCAAGCCGAATTCCTCATGGGCAAAGCCGAAGGCACCGCCAAGCTCGAGCGCAGCCTCGAGCTCGCGCTCGCCCATGAGATGCATGACCATGTGGCGCGCGCCCATACGAATCTCATCTATCAGGCGCTCATCACGCGCGACTACGCGCGCGCCGAGGCGCGCCTCGCCACCGGTCTTGCCTATGCGAAGGAGCGCGACCTCGATGCCGGCATGATCTATCAGCTCGCCATGCGCGCCCGCGCTCATCTGGAGCAGGGCCGCTGGAAAGAGGCAGGCGACGACGCAAGCACAGTCCTGCAAGCTGGACAAATGGTGTCGCGGGCGGTGGCGAGCTCCGTGCTCGGCGCGGTGCGCTTGCGGCAAGGCGACCCCGGCGCTGAGGCTCTGCTCGATGAAGCACGCGAGCTGGCACAGGCCGTCGGCGATCTCATGCGGATCGGCCCGATAGTGGCGGCGCGCGCCGAAGCAGCCTGGCTCAGGGACGACATGGAAGGGGTGCGCGCCGAAATCGAACCCATCTACGAGCTTGCGCGCCAGCGGCCCGAACCATGGCGGTTGGGCGAGCTCGGTCTGTGGCTGTGGCGCGCCGGCGCGCTCGACCAGCCCCTCGAGAATGTCGCGCCGCCTTACCGGCTGGAGATCAGCGGCGATTGGCAGGGGGCCGCGGCAGCCTGGGAACGGCTCGGCTGTCCCTATGAGCAGGCCCTCGCTCTGGCGCATGGCGACCGGCCGGCGCAGCTCAAGGCGCTCGATCTCCTGACCCAGCTCGGCGCCGGTCCGGCCGCTGCCTTGGTGCGGCGCAAGCTCAGAGCCGAGAGCGCGCAGGGCATCCCGCGCGGGCCCAGTGCCGCGACAAAGGGCAATCCGCTCGGCCTGACCGGCCGGCAAATCGAGATACTCAAGCTTCTGGCTGAGGATCTCTCCAACAAGGCGATCGCGCAGAGGCTCAAGATCTCGCCCAAGACCGTCGATCACCATGTCGTCGCCGTGCTGACGAAGCTCGGCGTATCCACCCGCAAGGAGGCGGCAAGGCATCCGGCCGCCCTGGCTCTCAAAACATAGGGAATCGACGTTGGAAAATAGGGAACCGCCGCCGTTGCGGCGCGGACCCTGACCCGATACCCAAGCCGGCACTGTGAGGGTGGGGCGCAGCAGGAGCAAAGCGGCTATGAATTGGATATTTGAGGCTTATTCGAATGTCTACAAGGTGGCGATGTTGCGGAACAATCACCATCCGATCCTTTTTGCTATTGTTCAGGAGAAGCCCAAGCGGGGCTCCCACGGCCGTCTTTCCCGGCGCGGGTGACCATGTCCGGAGCTTGCGGGCGAGCTCGATTCCCCGATGGGCGCCCAAAGCAGCTACTCGACGGGTGATTTCACCTCGACAGTTGATGTAGCTACTCCGCTGTCAATCGGTTGAAACAGCAACGGCTCTCGACAACGAATATCGGCGCGGTCGCGGCGTTCGGTAGTTATATCAGGCATTCATGCATGAGAAATTTGCGGCTTGCGGACAAGGGCATTTCCGCCACCTTTCGGGGGGTCACCTTGAAGCCGGTCACCATAGATTTGTCGATTAGCTCCTGCGCCCGGTCGCCGGTAAGGTCGGCGGCGCCGTCGCGGGGAATGTAGAGGAAGTCGATGTCGACGGGTGAGACCTGCACCAGCTTGAATTGCCGCAGCCCAGCATCGAAGGCGGCCCGTGGGTCGATCCACGGTATCACTCGGTGACCGTTCGGCAGCTTGAAGAGGTTTCCTTCCCGGCCGACGATCCTCTCAAGGGCGAATGGCGACCGACGGCACGTGTTGGTGGCCGTGACGAGCGCATGGTCGCCCGTCTCGTAGCGGACGAGCGGCATGGCGAGATTGAACAGGGGCGTGACCACGACCCGCCCCATCTTTCCGGGCTTGACTGGCCGGTTCCTGTCATCGAGGATCTCGATCACGGCATGACGATCGGCAAGGTGATAGGCGCCGCAGTCGGCGCACGTGACGGCGATCAACTTTGTCTCGATCGTCGCGTATCTGTCGACCCACCGGCAACCGGGGAGCGCATTGACCAAGCTCCTGAACTGCTCCGGGATGACCTCCGATATGGTGGCGATGAGCTTTAGGGGCAATCGAACGCCGATGTCTTCACCATGCTGCAGGATGGCAGTGACGGTTCGCGGGGGGGCATGCAGAAGGGTCGCTTTTGTCCTGGCGATGAAGTCGAAAGCTTCGGAGGCATCGGCCGAGTAGAAATCGTAGATGGTTTTTGCGGCCGTCCTATTTACCACCGCTCCGCGCGGCCTGTCTGGTCTTGGGTCATGCATCTTAACGACGCGCGCGTGGCGATCGAGTCCCCATCCTGCAGCAAGCCGCTGACGTTCAGCGAAGCTGATATCTTGAAACCTTTTCGTGTGTCTCACCTCCATCGGAGCGCCGGTCGACCCGGAGGTCATCGCGACCATAACGCGCCCTTCCGACGCGGGCACTTCGGCGACGTAGAATTGACTGGTGTTGGACCGGACGAGCGACTTCGCGGTGGTCGGGATGTTTCGGATATCCACGGTGCCGCCGCGCCGGGTCATCTTCGCCCATTGCTGTTCGCGATAGTAGGGCGAGTGCGTGGCCGCATAGGCCAGCATTGACCGGAGCGATCTCTGAACGTCCAATTGGGTAAGCATACGTGCGCCGTCTGTGGGACGCTCAAAATGCAGATAATCTAACCTTAGGTCAAATTAAATTAAAATTGCTCCTATAAAGCGTTATCGGGCAAGGCCAACTGGCGCGCGCTGGGTCCAGCAATTAAGTCCCCATCTTGATTGACGCGAATTTTGACGCTATATTCCGTCAGAACGAGTGGCAACTGATCGAGATGGACTAATATGGGCCTCGCTCAATATGCCGAAGATGGGATTTTCGCCCCTGGCAAGATAGCCGAGGCTTTTCGCACAACCCGCGAGGAGGTCGCCCGCACTGCGGGACTCGGCAAGGATGCCGTCCAGCGCAGGGATCGCGTGCGCTCGGACAAGACCCAGCGGCGGCTGCGCGAAATGGTCGAGATCGTCAACAAGGTGGAGCCTCGCTTAGGCTCGGCCCTGATGGCTTATGCCTGGTATCGTTCCGAACCGCTGCCGGGATTTTCCGGCCAGACGGCAATGCAGCTCGTGCGCAACGGTCGGGCGGAGGAGGTGCTCGACTATATCGATGCCGTCGACGCCGGCGTCCACGCCTAAAGCGCGATGGCTTTGGATCGAGTCGCCATCGCGCTTTATCTTTTTGTTTTGCGCATGATTTTTCCGGAAAACCGGGATGGCCGGGTTTAACCCGGCCACAAGCTTTTCCGGATCATGCTCTAGCGTGCCGATCCGGTATCAGGGCAAGCTCTATCGGGCTCTCAACCCGGTCTATGCTCGGGAACCTTTGTCCGGCCGCGGGGCCGAGCTCTATGGCGGCCGGTTCAATCCCAAGGGCGTGCCGGCACTCTATACCTCGACATCGGTCGTGATCGCGCTGCGCGAAGCCAACCAAGTGGGAAACCTGCAGCCGACAATGCTCGTCTCCTATGACGCCGATATCGGGCGAGTTTTCGATAGCGGAGATGGAGCTGCGCTCGCGGCCGAAGGCGTGGACGATGACGCGCTCGCGGATGCGACATGGCGTGACCAGATGAAAGCGAATGGAGAAGCCCGGACGCAGGCCTTCGCCCGGCGGTTGATTGATCAAGGCTATCATGGCCTCATGGTGAGAAGCTTCGTGCCCGGCGCGGCACGAGACGACCTTAATCTGGTGCTCTGGCGCTGGGGGCCCGCCATGCCCTCTCGCCTCACGCTGATCGATGACGAGAATCGCTTGTTGCGATAGACGCCGGGTGCTCGCACTCGATGCTTCACTTCTCCGGCAGAGCAAAGACGGTGCAGGGTGCCGCTATGCCGCGCAAAATGTGCTCACCCAGAGGGACGAGCGCCGTCGTCGTCTCCGCCGCAACTGCGCCCGAGACGAGCACGCTGTGCCCCAATGGCTTGCACAGGCCTTCGAGCCTGCCGACCAGATTGACGGCGGGCCCGATGGCGGTGAAGTCCAGACGGTCGGCGGTGCCGATATTGCCCCACAACATCTCGCCCATATGCACGGCCATGCCGAAGGGCAAAGGCGGCAGGCCTTGCCGTTCGCGCTCCGCGTCGAGGCGCGCCATGCCGGCCTGTGCCGCAGCGACGGCGCGCAACGCCGCATCGCAGGCAGCCGCGGGCGGCTTGCCGCCCAAGGGAAAGATCGCGAGAACCCCATCGCCGATGAATTTCAGCACCTCGCCGCCAAAGGCGTGAACGGCGCCGGCGATGCGCTCGAACCAGGCATCGAGCGCCGCCACGACCATGGCCGGCGGCATCGCTTCCGACAATTCGGTGAAGCCGCGCAAGTCGCCATAAAGCAGGACCGCCTGGATGGTCTCGCCCGCCGCGCGCCGCAACTGCCCGTTCAAGACCTGGGCCGCGCTGCGCCGGCCGAGATAGGTCTCGAGCAAGGCGGAAAGCGTCGAGCGCATGACGAAGGCGGCAAGCGGAGCCGCTGCGAAGCGCGCGGCCTCGCGCAGCAGCAAAGTCTCGTTTTCGGTGAGAGGCCGCGTCAAAGCCCAGGCGATAACCGGCCTGTCCGCCGGCGCATCTTGTTGCGCCGGCGCGCCGGCGGCCATCTCGTGCACGATCCCGGTGTCGAGTCCCAGCAGCCAATCGCGCCCGACATTGTCCGGCTGCGGCAGAACTCCGCCCAGCGCGAAGCCCAAGGCTTCTATCACCGCGCCGTTATCGGCCCGCCACAGCCAGGTGCGGCGCGCGATGATCGGATGGGGTGCTGAGAGCGTCAGCGCGCCGCCGGCCAGCGGCAGGCCGTCGGCGATCAGACGGGCACCGAGCGCCGTCAGGAATTGGTCGGCGCCGGGCAAAGCGCTCGCCTCGTCGAGGAGCCAGCTCAGCGTGGAGGGCAGGTGCATATGACAATCATGCGGCGGCGATCATTTCTTGCCCATGGGGTACTTTGTCAGGACATGGCGGCATCTTGCCAATGCCTGATCATGATGCCACCGTTCCCGCCCCACTCAAGGAGAATCCCATGGCAGACTCGCTGGTGATCCGGCGTGAGGTCGAGATCGCGGCGCCGGCCGCGACGGTCTTCGCCTTCCTGACCGATCCGGACAAGATCCTGCGCTGGCTCGGCACGGCGACGACGGAGCCGCATCCAGGCGGCATCTATCTCGTCAATGTCGGCGGCAAGAACATGGCGCGCGGACAGTTCACCGAAGTCGTCCCGGTCCATCGCCTGGCTTACAGCTTCGGCTGGGACGGCGGCGAGAAAGTGCCGCCCGGCTCGAGCCTGGTCGAGATCGATCTCATCGACCAGCCGGGCGGAACGCTGGTCCGATTCACCCATAGCGGCCTGCCCGATGTGGAACAACGCGACAGCCACGAGAAGGGCTGGACACATTATCTCAAAAGGCTGGTCGTCGCCGCGAACGGTGGCGATCCCGGGCCTGACAAGATGTGATCGCATCGGCCATCTGATCCGACTCACAGCTCCTTTTCAGCAAGCTCGCGGAATTCATCGGGGACCGAGCGGGCGTCGCCGAGCGCCACCGAGGCATAGCCGGCAGCCTCCCAGCCGAAGCGGTTACGCACCCTGTCGACGGCGCGGTCGGCGGTGAAGCGCGCTATGCCGATGCGGCTGCCGGGCTTACGCTTCTCATCGGCGAGGCCGAGCGGGAATTCCAGTTGCAGCGGGCGCTCCTTCTCCAGATGCGAGACCGAGATGGCGAGGAGCGTGATGGTCCGCTCATCCGGGTGATCGGCGAGCGCCACGCGCACCAATTCCTCGGCGACTTCGGCCAGGATCGCGGTCGCCGCGATCGGCGCGTCGAGTGTCACCGATCGGGTGATGGCGCGCATGTCGGCGAAACGGACACGCACCGTCACCGTCCGGCCAGGACGCGATTTGGCGCGCAAGCGGGTCGCGACCCGATCCGCCAAATGGCGCAAGGCAGGCCTAAAGATCCGTTCCTCGGCAGGCTTCTTCCCAAGCGCCGACTGGGCGCCGGCCGACTGCGCGCGATGCGCGGTCCTGATCTTGCGCGGGTCGCGGTTGGCGGCGAGCGCCGTGAGCTTCTCGCCGGCAGCGGGACCGAGCAGCCGCGCCAGTGACCATCCGGGCGTCTTCGCCAATTGGCCAATGGTGATGATGCCGGTGGCGTTGAGTCTCGCCTTGGTCGCCGGACCCACGCCCCAGAGCAGATCGACCGGCAGATGCTCGAGAAAGGCGAGCTCGCTGCCGGGCGCCACAACCACGAGCCCGTCGGGCTTGGCGACTTGCGAGGCGATCTTCGCCAGATGCTTGGTCGAGGCGACGCCGATCGAGATCGCAAGGCCGAGCTCGGCGCGGACGCGCCGCCGGATCTCCGCTGCGATCTCGGCGGGCGAACCAAAGAGATGGGTGCAGCCTTTCACATCGGCAAAGGCCTCGTCGATCGAGATGCGCTCGACCAGCGGGGTGAACTCATTGAGCACCGCGATCGCGGCATCGCCCAATCTTTGATAGTCCTTGAAGTGGCCGCCGACGAAAATGAGATCGGGGCACAGCTCGCGCGCCTTGCGGCCCGACATGCCGCCATGGACGCCGAACGCCTTGGCCTCGTAAGAGGCGGCGAGCACCACGCCGCCGCCGACGGCAATCGGCTTGCCGCGCAAGTTCGGATCCAGAAGCTGCTCGACCGAGGCATAGAAGGCGTCGAGATCCGCATGGAGGATGGTGGCTTCGGTCTGCATGGAACAAAAAGAGAACAATGGAAGTTGATTGTCAAGCCACAAGCCGACGGGGGTATGATCCGGCGCGACACGGAGGATTTCGGATTGGATCTCAAGTCATTCAGGGACTTGGTGGAAAAGCCCGAGCCGCCCCAAGGCCTGAGCCTGGCGCTGCAAGCGCTGTGGTGGGACGCCAAGGGCGATTGGAAGAAGGCGCATCACTGCGCCCAGGAGCGTGACGACGAGGCCGGGATGTGGGTGCATGCCTATCTCCACCGCAAGGAAGGCGACCTGTCGAATGCCGATTACTGGTATCGCCGCTGCCGCAAGACGCCGGCGAAAGTCAGCCTCGATGAGGAATGGGAGAGCTTGGCGCAATCATTCCTGGCACAGAAATCGTGAAGGTGGAGACGCCTCCGTTTCGGGAATGCGGGGGCACGGCGGAAGCGTCTCCTGTTTCCGCTTCGAGGGGGAGAAGCGGCTTACTTTGGCCAAGCCACGGGTGATGCTTGTCGCCACACATCACCCTGCCGGCCGCTGCTCCGTGCAGAAACGGTGCAGGTGCTTATCTGCATTGCAACAGCCATGCCAAAGCGCGCTGGCGTCGCCATCGCGCTTTGTTCTTTTGTTGCGCATGATCTTTCCGGAAAACCGGTATCCACTTTTCCGGATCATGCGCCTGCCGATTGACGAACGCGCGATGCAAAGGCACCTTCGAGCCTAGTCCCGCATGAAGCCCGCCCCTCGCATGACCGCGCCTCTCATGGAGCTCACGCCCGAGCTCGTGGCGCTCTGCGAGCGCAAGATCGAGGAGCCGGGACCCGACCCACGCTGGATCGAGAATGACGAGCTCAGGGTTTTTTCCCAGAACCTCGTGGCACAGCGGCCAAAGGGCCCGTTCTGGATCTTCGCCTATGGGTCGCTGATCTGGAGTCCCACCTTTCCCAGCGTGCGGCGCAAGCACGGCATCGCCAAAGGCTGGCATCGCTCCTTCTGCCTCGAGCTCGACCGCTGGCGCGGGACGCCGGAACAGCGCGGCCTGATGATGGCGCTCGATCATGGCGGCAGCTGCGCCGGACTTCTCTATGAGCTGCCGGAAGAGGGGCTCGATGAAACGGTCTATGGCCTGGTCTGGCGCGAGATCAGCTTCAGGCACGATCTCGGCACGGTGCGCTGGCTCACCGTCGAGAGCGAGGACGGTCCGGTCACGGCGCTCACTTTCTGGGCCGGCCCCAAGGGCCAGCGCATCTTCCGCAAGCTGCCGCCCGAGAAGGTCGCGGCGGCCATCGCCCGGGCCTGCGGCCATCTCGGCTCCAACGCCGCCTATCTGCACAATACCGTGCTGCACCTCGCCGAAGCCGGCATCTATGACCGCAATCTGTGGCGATTGCAGAAGCTCGTGGCGCAGGAGATCCGCGCGCTCCATGGCTTGAAAGAGGTTTAGAACTCGCCGGCATCGATGCGGGCGATGAGCTTGTCGATACGCTGGTATCGCTCATCGGCCGGTACCACCTGGAACGGCTCGCCCTTTGCCATGCTCGGCACCAGCACGTCGAAGTCGAGCCCGCGGATGAGCTCGAGTGATTCACGATAGGTGACGCGGTCGCTGATGCCGTCGAGCACGGCGATCCGCCATTCGCCGTCGCGCAGATAGATCGTGTCGCCGGTGAACAGATAGCGATGCGCGCCATTCGTCCACAGGAAAGCGGCCGAGCCCGGCGTATGGCCGGGAATGGGGATGGCCTCGAAATCATCGAAATGATGCGCGCGACCGTCAAAGGTCTGATCGACGTTGCAGGTTTTTGCGGCGGCCTTCGCATCCGCCGCATGGCAGTAAAGCGGCGCGCCGAACTCCGCGGCGACACTGTCGCATGAGCGGTTCGCCTGGTGCTCATGGTTGAGATATTGCCGCGCAATGCCGCCGGCGGCGGAGAGATCAGCGAAATCATCCGCGACGCGTCCTGAGCTGTAGACGAGGATATTGCCCGCGGGACGGGCAAGCAGGAAGGCCCGGCCTTCGAAAGCGGGCGCGAAGCTCAGCCGCTCGGCCGCAACGCCATGGAGATTGTCGAACAAAGCTTCCATTACATCTCGCCTGCAAACGCCCCCGGGCGCGTACACCACTTCCATCTGGGTGGGATCGCCCGCCGATGACAGCCGGTACATCCGCATGCCCCCTATGCGCCAGCGTATGTCACGGAGGGGACGGGCGGATCGTCTCCTATGCACAACCGAATGGGCGCCATACGGGTTCCCGAGGCTGCGCGAAGGGCACACTATGGATAAAGCGGAACACATGTCGTCGAAAGCAGCCAGCTGGCGTGAGCTGATCAGGGGCCGGAATGCCGCTTATTCCCTCGTCCTGTTCGGGGCCACGATCCTGCATGCGGTCAATGTCTATATCACCATCACCATCCTTCCCTCGGTGGTGCGGGATATTGGCGGGCTCGATTATTATGCGTGGAACACCACGCTGTTCGTGGTCGCCTCGATCCTGGGCGCGGCGCTGGCGACAAAGCTCTTGCATTGGGCACGTCCCCAGAGGGCTTATCTCGCCGCGGCCTTCGTCTTTGGCTTGGGCACGCTCGTCTGCGCCGTGGCGCCGTCGATGATGATCCTGCTTACCGGCCGGTTCGTGCAAGGTCTGGGCGGCGGCTTCCTCTATACGCTGACCTACGCGCTGATCCGCATCGTCTTCGCGGAACGCCTATGGGCGCGCGCCATCGGCCTCGAGGCCGCCATGTGGGGTATCGCGACGCTGGCCGGCCCCGCGATTGGCGGGATGTTCGCGGAATTCGATGCCTGGCGCGCCGCCTTCTGGCTCCTGCTCGTCGTCACGGTCGTCTTTGCCGTGATCGCGCTCGTGATCCTGCCGACGCGGCATGAAAGCGAGGCGGACAACACCGGGATCGCCTGGCTGCAGCTCATCCTCCTGACCGCCGCGACGCTTGTCCTGTCCTGGGCCAGCATCCTCGAGGATGTGGGTTCGATCGCCGCTGGAATTGCGGCCGCCCTGGTGCTGACGATCATGCTCTTCCTGGTAGAAGCCCGCGCCCGGAACCGGCTCTTGCCTTCGGGCGCGCTCAGCCTCACGACCAAGCTCGGCGCGCTCTATGCCGCCGCCGCACTGCTCTCGATCGGCGTGCAGCCGGAAATCTATGTGCCCTATTTCATCCAGATGCTGCACGGCCAATCGCCCTTCATCGCCGGCTATCTCGCGGCCCTGATGTCGATCGGCTGGACGACGGGCTCGCTGATCAGTGCCGGCTGGAGTAATCCCGCGGCGCGACGGTCGATCGTCATGGCGCCCATGCTCATGGCCCTTGGCCTCGCGGCGGCGGCGCTGTTCATGCCGGTTCACGGGCAGGGCGACTGGAGTGTGCTCGCGCCCGCCTGTCTCGCCTTCGGCGTTGTCGGTCTCGGCATCGGCCTCGGCTGGCCGCATCTCTATACCCATATTCTCGAAGCCGCGCCGGCGAAGGAGCAGGACCTTGCGGTCGGCGCCATCGTCACGGTGCAGCTCTTCGCCTGGTCGCTCGGCGCCGCAGCCGCCGGCATGACGGCCAACTTCGCCGGCATCACTAATCCGGGCGGCATCGAGGGCGCGAGCCAGGCGGCGCGCTGGCTGTTTGCGGTCTTCGCCCTGGCGCCGCTCCTGGGGCTTCTCGCGGCGCGGCGTGGAGTTCAGGCTTAGGGCTAGAGAACGATCTTCGTTCCCTTGCCCAGATGCCTGGCGGAGCGAAAAGCGAGATCGGCCGCGACCATATCCTCCATCGCAATCCCCATGCCTTTGTAGATCGTGATCGCATCGTCATGGGTGCGGCCCGGCGCGCGGCCGAGCAGCATGTCGCCGAGCTCGGTGCCGGCGTCCGCAGCAAGTCCGGCGAGCTCGGCACAGCCGACCGGAAAGGGCTCGAAGGCATCCTTGCTCTCGACAAAGAGGCGCCCTTTATGAGCAAGCTCGGTCGGGAACTCGCCTTTGGGCGGCGCGACACCTACCGAGGACACATGCGTGCCGGGCCTGACCCAGCCGGCATCGATCACCGGCTCGTACGAATGGGTGGCGAGGCATACGACATCCGAGCTGCGCACCGCTTCCTCGGCATCGGCATAGGCGCGGGCCCGCGGATGGCGGCGGGCAAGCTCCTCGGCATCGGCGAAATGCTTCGACACGATGCGCAATTCGGTGAAGTCGCGCACCAGCGGCAAAAGGGTGAGATGCTGATGGCCCTGGACGCCCGCGCCGATGACGGCCGCCACTTTCGCATCGGGGCGGGCGAGGGCCCGCACCGAGACGACGGCGGAGCCCGAGGTCCGGACCGCGGTGATGTACGTGCCGTCCATGATGCAGACGGGAAGGCCGGTCGCGGGATCATAAAGATTGATCGTCGCCAGATGGCTCGGCACGCTTTTCGCGACATTGCCTTCGAAGATGTTCACGATCTTCACCGTCAGATGCATGCCCGGCATCCAGGCCGACATGGCGAGCGAATAGCCGGCCCCGGGTATATCGAGCTGCGGCCTTGCCGGATTGACGACATCGCCGCGCGACAGCGCCTTGAAGCCCAAGGCCAGCGCATCGAGAAGCTCGCGCAAATCGAGGCTTTCCTTAACGTCCTCCTCGCTGAGAGTGAGAACGTCGATCAGGCCTTTGGCGAAAGGCGTGCTGCCTTTCGTGACGGGCGTGAGGGCGGCATCGAGCATGGCGGGTCTCCTCGGGGCATTGTCTTCGAGAGGCGCACGCTATTGGCGATTTGAGCGCGATTGAATATACTGTTTTCGCTCCTTTTGCGTGATAATCACTTTTTTGAAGCAAGAAATGCGTGGAAATGAAAATGGCGGAATTGGACCGGATCGACCGCATGCTGTTGCGTCTCCTCCAGGAAGACGGGCGACGAACCACGCTCGATCTCGCAGGCCGCGTCGGCCTCTCGCCGACCGGCACCAGCCAACGGGTCAAGCGCCTGTTCCGCGACGGCTTCATCACCGGGGTTCGCGCGATCCTCGATCCGCAGAAGATCGGCCGCGGCACGCTGGTCTTCATCGAGGTCCGTCTCGACCAGACGGCGCCCCATGTCTTCGACCGCTTCGCCAAAGCCGTCGCCAAGGCGCCCGAGGTCCTCGAATGCCATATGGTGGTCGGCGGCTTCGATTATCTGGTGAAAGCGCGCATCGCCGACATGTCGGTGTTCCAGGATTTTCTCAAGCGCGTCATCCTGCCTCTGCCAGGCGTGCGCGAGACCCACACTTACACATCGATCGGCGATGTGAAGCCGGATGCGCTCCTGCCGGTATAGCGGACCTCATTGCAGCGGAGCGTCCGCCTTGTCCTTGGCCGTGAGCAAGGCATCGCGGCAGGTGGTCGATAATTCGCCGGCATGGTTTTGAAGACAGGCAATGACACGCCCGCCACCTCTCTCGACGCCACTGCAGAACTTGCGGAAATCCGAACGACAGGCGCGCGCCATGGCTTTGACCTGAGCCTTCATCTCGGGCGAGGCCTGGCTTTGCGCCGAAGCTTCGAGCGCGCCCAGGGTGAGGAGCGCGCACAGGATGGTGATGCCAGCGCTGCGGCGAGAGGCGTTCGTTCTCATCTTTCATTTCTCCCTGGTTTGGATTCGATTGGGTGTCGAAGGCTGCACCGATCCCGGCGCCGCGAATATCGCGCTGAGCTTTGCCGACAGCGTCGAGGCACTTCTCACATCGCGGAACAGGCTTATCCATTCGCCGAAGGCGATGCGTAGCGGATTGAGCGTCGCCGTGCCACCCGCCAGGCCATAGCGCAGCCTGTCGCCGCGCGGCGCTTCGGCGAGGGTGCCGAACAAGCGGTCGAAGACAATCAGCATGCCGCCATAATTCTTGTCCAGGCAGGCAGGGTTCGAGGCGTGGTGCACGCGGTGATGCGCCGGTGTGTTGAGAACCCATTCGAGGGGGCCGAGCGTCGGCACGAGCTCGGTATGGAGGAAGAACTGGTAGAACAGATTGACGCCCAGCATCGCGACGATGGCAAAGGGATGAAAACCGATCCAGGCGAGGGGCAGGAAGAACAGGAAGTTGCCGGTGACGTTGCCCGTCCAGCCAAGCCGGATCGCGGCCGTGAGGTTGAGCCTGGTTGCGGAATGATGGACCGAATGCGTGGCCCAGAGGAAGCGGATGCGGTGGGCGGCGCGATGATGCCAGTAATAGACGAATTCGGTCGCCAGGAAGAGGGCAGCGAGCGTTGCAAGCGCGAACGGATCGAAGTCGAAGAGGCGGTGATCATAGATATAGGCGAAGGGTAGGGCGATGAAGCCGGCTTCGAGAGCGCGCACGATCTTCTGGCCGGTCGCCACGGCGAAGGAAGCTGCGGTTTCGGCGAGATCATGGGTGTCCGTGTCGTGATGCACGAGCCGGCTCAGCATGTATTCGAGGATCATGAAGCCTAAGGCGATGGCGAGAATCGTCAGGCGCATCGCCGGATTGGGCAGGATAGCGTCCATCGTCACGCGCTCATGGATTGGAGTTTCACAGAAATCCGGGCGGGCGGGGTAGACCCGCCCGGACGGGAAATGGATCAGCGCGCGACCCATCCCCAGCGGCGGAAGCTGCGGCCATAGGGGCCCGTGGTGACACTTCTGCCTCTGCACACGCCATGGGCGCAGCGCATCGCACCCTGAGTGGTCCAGCTCTGGCCATTGGGACCGGTGCGCGTGACCTGGCGGGTGCAGACGCCGGCGTAGCAGCTTCCCGAGCCCTGCACGGTATAGGTGCCACGTGGACCGGTGGCGCTTCCCTCGCGCGTCCAGGCATTGGCATCGGCGGCGGCCATAGAGAGGGTGACAACCGCGGCGGTCACGGCGAATAGCTTGAGCATCGTTCTCGTCTCCTGATGTTGGCTGGGCCCTTCAGAAAGCGGCCATGCGCAGGAGGTTGCGGCGGCCATGTCAGCCGGATTTGACCGGCAAGTCGCATTTTGTATCGGCCTGTCAATCGCAGGTAACAGTTTGTAAAAATGGCGCGTGGATCCTTGCGCGAAAGGCCGCGATGCCGGAAAAGCGCCAGAATGACCAGGCCTGCCACGATCCTCATCGTCGAGGATGATTCCGATATCCGCCGGCTCGTGAGCGAGCTGTTGCGCAAGGAAGGATTCGGTGTCGAAACGGCGGAAGACGCTTCCGGCATGGATGCGGTGTTCTCGCGCCTCAGGCCCGATCTCGTCATCCTGGACCTGATGCTGCCCGGCGAAGACGGATTGTCGATCTGCCGGCGCATCCGCCAGAAAGATCTGCTCCCCATCCTGATGCTGACGGCCAAGAGCGACGAGATCGACCGGGTGATCGGCCTCGAAATGGGCGCCGACGACTACCTCGTCAAGCCCTTCGGCCCGCGCGAATTGCTGGCGCGGGTGCGCGCACTGCTGCGCCGCGCCCAGGCCGAGCCGCGTCCCGCCCCATTGCGGCGTCTCGCCTTCGACCGCTTTGTCATCGATCTCGACGCGCGCCAGGTCAGCGATGCCAGCGGCGGCACGCTGACGCTGACCAGCGCCGAGTTCGATCTCCTCGCCTGCTTCGTGCAGCGGCCGCGCCGGGTCCTCTCGCGCGACCAGATCCTCGACTGGATCCGCGGGCGCAGCACCGATCCGTTCGACCGTACCGTCGACATGCTGGTGTCGCGCTTGCGCAAGAAACTCGATGCGGCAAGCCCAGGCTCGTCGCTCATCAGCACGGTGCGCAATGGCGGCTATCTGTTCACCGCTCCGGTCAAGGTTCAACCGTGATGAGGCGCATCAGCCTTGCCGCACGCATCACGCTCATCGTGATCATGGCAATCATGGCCGTCTGGATCGCGGCACTCGGATCGTCCTACCGCTCGCATGATTTCCTTGGCGAAGATGCGCGGCCGCAGCCACGCCAGATCGCGGCACTGCTCGATCTCATCGAGCGCGCGGCGCCTGAGCAGAGGCCACTGGTTCTTGCGGCATCGAGCTCGAATCTCTTCGCGGCACGATTGGCCGCGGGTGAGAGGCTGGCAAGCGACAGCGGCGAAGGCCGGCCCGCCGATGCGGACATCCTCAAGATCTATGAAGCCGCTCTCGGCGGCCGTGCCTTCCGCATCATGGTCATGCCCGCATCGCCCGCCGAACGGCGCTATCCGCGGCTCTTCGGCAGGGTCGCCAATGCGCTCGAATTCCGCATCGCGCTCAAGACCGGCGAGACCCTGATCATCAGCACCAGAAGCCCGCTGGCGCTCTCGCGTTTCGGCGTGCCGGTCGGCTTCGGCGCCGGAATGCTCGGGACTTTCATCGCGCTTATCGCTCTCATTACCATGCATCGTGCATTGCGGCCGCTGCGCAAGCTCGCGGCGGCCGTCGACCGCATGGAGCCTTCCGGCACGCCCCTGGCGCTCGCCGAGCCCAAAGGCGGCGCGCCCGAGATCCGCGGGCTCATCGCCGCCTTCAACCGCCTGCAGGCACGATTGTCCCAGCTTCTCCACGCCCGCATGGCGCTGCTCGGCGGCATCTCACATGATGTGCGCAGCTTTGCAACGCGCTTGCGCCTGCGGGCCGATCTCATTCCCGACGAGAGGGAGCGCGAACGCGCCATTGCCGACATTTCCGACATGATCCGGCTTCTCGACGATGCCCTGCTGGCGAGCCGTGCGGGTGCAGGCGAACTCGCCCAAGAACTGGTAGAGCTCGGCGAGATCCTGCAGGCCGAAGTGGCGGACCGCCAGGCGCAAGGATCGGCGATCGATCTCAATGTGGAGTTTGAGGCCGCGGAGGCGCCGGTCCTTGGCGATCGCCTGGCGCTCAGGCGCATCATCTCCAATCTGACCGACAATGCGCTGAAATATGGATTTGCCGCCCATCTCAAGCTCGCGCGCGAAGGCGAAAGCCTGGTGCTCAAGGTCGATGACGATGGGCCGGGCATCCCGCCGAACTTGCGCGATATGCTGCTCGAGCCTTTCGTGCGGCTGGAGACGTCGCGTAGCCGCCGCACCGGCGGTGCCGGTCTTGGCCTCGCCGTCGCAACCAGGCTGATCGAGGCGCATGACGGATCGATCACGATCGGCGACGCCACCTCGGGCGGCACGCGCATCACCGTTCGACTGCCGATCTTCGTGCCGAAGGCTAATGCCGCAGCGTAGGCAACCTCACTCGGTATAGGTCGCGAGATTTGCGAGCGTCGATGCCATGCCGACCGCGTGATCCTCGGCGCTGATGCCTGGGGGCACATTCGCGCAAGTGATGGTGACTTCGGTGCCGCCGGCGACGGGCGCAAGCGATGTCGTCACCGTCATCTGGCCGGCAAAGGCCGGATCGTCGCTCTGAAACTCGATCAGCTCGACGACGCGCCGGTCAGGGACGAGCTCGAGAAATCGCCCTTCGAACATATCGGCATCTTCGGACGTCTTGCCGCGCGTGCCGGACCGTCTCTCGGCGTAGATGAACGACATGCGGAAGCGTCCGCCCGGGCGGGCATCGAAAGCGTGGACCTCAGCCGTCATGCCTTTAGGCGGCCGCCACCGCACGATGGCGGCGGGATCGAGCAAGGCCTCATAGATCCGGCTTGGCGATGCCTTGATCATCCGAGACGCCCTATCTGTGCCGGTACCCTCCATGCCAGAAAGATGATGAACCGGCGGCGCGACTGTTGCAATAATCGCCGGGGACAATGACCACAGGAGACGCTGGATGGCCGATCAATTGGGGCGGCAAGGCACGCTCGCCGAAGCGCTGGAGGCGATCGGCGCCGACATCGTCCATGTCGGCGTGTTCGACTATGCCAGCATGTTCCGCGAGCGCCGGCTGCATCGCGAGGACCTGCTCACGGGCGCCGATACGGCCGTCTTCGCCAATGTGCCGCTCAAATGGGATCAGGGCGAGACCATTCTTTTCCCCGGCCCCTATCGCAGCGAAACCGTCTCCTATGATGCGGCATCGCTGCGGGCCTATCCCTTCGAAAAGAACGCCGCGGCGCTGGTTGCCGATTATACGGGACCGCAAGCGGCGATCACGCCGCGCCGGGTCCTGGGCGAGCAGGTGGCGAAGGCGAGAAGCCTCGGCTTCGACGTGCACGCGGCCTATGAATTCGAGTTCATCGTGCTCAACGAGACGGCTGAGACGCTCAGAGCCAAGGGCTTCGCCAATCTCGATCCTTATGCTCCCGATAATCGCTGCTGGTCGGGACAGACGGCGGCGGCGCAAGCGAGCTTCGTGAGCGATCTCGAAGATCTCCTCACCCGCGGCGGTATCGATCTCTATTCGCTCAGCGTCGAATTGGGGCCTGGTTGCTTCGAAGCGACGCTCAGGCACCGCGATGCGATGCGCGCGGCCGACGATGCCGCCTTCTTCCGCCTGTTCACCAAGGCCTTCTGCCGCCAGCGCGGCCTCACCGCCTCCTTCATGGCGCTCACTGGTGCGGGCTTTCCGGGCATCGGCGGGCATATCGCTTTGTCGCTCCGCGAGCGCAAATCGGGCCGCAATGTCTTCGGCGACCGGAGCGACGCGCAGGGGCTTTCGCCTCTGGCGAGATCCTTCCTCGCCGGCATCATCGATGGCGTGCCGGAAGTGTTTCCGATGATCGGCAATACGGTGAACGCCTATCGCCGCCTGGCGCCGGGAAGCTGGGCGCCGAAAACGGTGAGCTGGGCGCCTTACAACTATGCCGCGGCGGTCAGGATCGCGGCCGAGACTGAAGAGATGACGCGTCTCGAATTGCGCCTGCCGGGCAGCGATCTCAATCCCCATCTCGCTTTGGCGGCGATGCTGGGGGCGGGTCTCGACGGGCTCGAGCGAAAGCTGGCGCTCGCCGCGGCACCCATCGCCTCCGGCGGGCCCAACGAGATTCCGGAAGGCGTCGAGCGCCTGCCGATCGATCTCCTCGCGGCGACCAAGAAATTCTGCGCCAGCGCCAAGGCGCGCGCCCTTCATGGCGATGCCTTCGTCGACCACTATGCCGCGATCTGCGAAGCGGAGGACGCAGCGCTGCGCAAGGCGGTCAGCGCCGCCGAAGTCCAGCGCTATCTGGAGGGCGGCTGATCTTCTTCTCAGGCACCCATCGTGTCGGCCATGGCACTTGCCGCGGCGGGCGAATAGTTCCTGTCGAAGATGGCCCGTCCGGCACTTTCGCCGAGCGATCTGTAGCTTTCCCACTGGTCGTCGTCGAAGAACTGATCGAATGTCGATTGATTAGGAAAACTGGGGTGTGAGAGGGCGTAGTTGCGAACATCCACCGCGATCCTTGGGACGAGGCTGGCCTTGATAAAGAGAAGCCAACTGACCTTCTCCGGCTGATCGGCGTAGGAAATGCGCGCCAGGGCGGCAAAGGTCTGACTGTCGCGCTTGATCTGCTGCAGGCCGCCAATCGTCTCGGGGTTGCTGATCAGATCCTTGATCCAATCCGGTATGGCGTCCGGCGCAGCGGCGTCCAGAGCGGCCCATCTTCCCGCCTCTTGTATTTTCGTGCTCGGATCGAGCCAGAGGAGGTCGGCATTGAAGTCGAGACGCACCTGGCGCATCAGGATGGCGAGGTCGTCCAACGCATAGCGCTCGTCGCGAGACGCATCGACGGCGATCATGAACGGCAGGCGGCGCCGGATAAGCTCGTAAACGCCGGAATTCTCGAAATGTCCGCCGTCGCTCAAATACCAGTGTTTCGCCGAAGGTCCTTCAAAGGAGTCGCGCCATTCGTTGAGAAGCCTCGACTGGACCGCAAAGAGAGCGGAAGGAAACGACTTTATGCGCCGCCAGATATGGGGCGGGTAGCGGCCGGGCCGCTTGCCCGGAGGTATGCCGCTGTCCCACCAATAACCCAGGCGAACATTGAGCAGGCCCAGCAAGAGCGACAGCGGCAGGCTGCTGACGCGTCCGGCACCGGTGGTGAAGGCCGCCGCGGATATGGCCAGCCAGCGTCCCAGGCTCAATTGCTCGACAGTCGCCTTGTCGCCGTCGGAGCGGGCGAGGACATGGAACATGTGGGGATCGGGCGCCGCCGGCAGCGCCCGGACGTCGATCACATTGTCTTGCTGATCGGCAACGGGCGGCTGCCAGAGCGCGTGGTACTGACGACCGACGCTCACGCCCTCAGGCCCGACACACATCGGCAAGCCCTTGTTCTGCCGAAGCTGGCGTCCGGAGACATGATCGACGGTCTGGTTGATGCAGACATTGATCAGATGCAGCGGTCCGCCATTTTCCTCGGGGTGGTATTTGCCGAACACCACATCGTCGTCCTGGCTCGAAACATGGACCGGCACCGGCGGCGTGGTCCCCGTCGGGTGCACGCGCAGATCATTGGAGGCGCCCAGGAAGGTGCGCACCAGCTTTTGCGTGAGATGCTGTTGCAACGAAGACAGATTGAGGAAGTTCAGGGCCCGGCCAAGCGCCAGCGAGGTGGCAAGCGCCGCCACGACGACCCAGATGCCGACCTGGCGGTCGGTGAATACGGCATGCGCGACCACATCGACGGCGAAGAACAGGAGAGTGGCAAGCGTGAAGGCAAGCACGTTGACGGTGATCTTGCTTGCCAGCCGTCCGGTCGTCGGATTGACGAGGTCAGGGATCATGGTGATGGCGAGCTTGCGGACAAAGGGCAGGAACGGCGCGCCCACCAGGGCGGCTGCTCCCATGGCGGGCCCGACCGACAGGATCGACGCCTTGCGTGCGAGCGAATCGACGATGACGAAAGCCACCATGCCTGCGAATATCAGCAGGAACGTGCCGAGCGTGCGGGTCAGGCGGTTGCGGTGGAGGGTTGCCGAAGCGAGATCGGGATCGCCGGGTGGGTCGCCCCAGCGAACGACGTCCTGCCAGAGCCAGCCTACCAACAGCACGGCTATCGCCAGCAGCCCCAGAATTTCGACCCGGGCAATGCCGATGGCGGCCACCGCGCAGGCGAGAAGCACGAACCACACCAGCACCGCAAAAGCGGAATAGGGTCGCTGCGCGCGAGGTCTGGGCGTCAGCCAATAGGCGACGGCAAGCGGCAGCACGGCCAATACGAGCACGAGCGCCGCCACCCACCACCATGGCGAGACGGTAAACCCGCCGATCGTCCAATCGGCGGGACCTGAGGTGAATATCCAATCGGATAGAAATCTGAGGCCGCCCAACAGGCCGAGGAGGAGCGTGCCGATACAGAAGTAGACGGCGACGAAATTCCGGGCGAGCACCGCGAGATTCGCTTCGAGATCGGATCGTCCGGCCCCGCCGAGATAGTTCGCATTCCGCCGCAGCCACCAGATCTCGGCCGAACGCGGGTTGGCGAGGATCGCCTCGATGCGCCCGACCTTGTCGAAGACCAGCGGGGCAATCTGGGTATAGAGACGGCCGAGAAATCCACCGGCATAGCCGCCGCCCGAGACGGTCGAGAGAAAATCCACCCGGCGGAGGATTTTTGTCGCGGCAAGCGCTTGCAGCATGCCGAGACAGTAGGTGGCGCTGCGGATGCCACCGCCGGAGAGCGCCAGACCGACGCTGTCCTCCGGCAAGCTCGTTGGCTGATAGCGGTCGGAAACCAGGTTTTCCGCGAGCATGGCACGCCGCTGCTGAACTGCGGTCGCCTCGCGCTGCTCGAGCTCGCTCGGATAGATGGCGGAGTCGGCAATGATCGTATCCGCCGCCTTCTCGGCGATCATGAACACCGGCGTCACGATGAAATAGCCGGGTATTCTCGGGAAGACCGAGGCGTCGACGACGCGCAGGTTGTTGACGCCGTGGACCCGGAAGCGGCTGTCCAGCACGGCACCTCTGTCGTTCAAGAGCGCCGCATCGGCTTGCCAGGGATCGGGCCCGATCCGGCATGTGCCGCAGGCATGATGGCCCCATGCCTCGTCCTGCACCCACTTCTCGAGATCCGCCGAACCATCCGCGAGTTTAGGACCCGGCTGTACTTCCGCCTTCATCGCCTTGATCTTGGCGTTGATTGCACGCATCCGTCCGATCGCGTCGCACAGGGCCTGGGTATCGGCCTCCTGGCGCGCTGAATCCTTGCTGAAGGAGTTGAAGTTGATCTCAGGCGTGTCGAAAGGATCGCCGGTGCGCAGGCTTACGCTGCCGCGATTGTTGTCGGTGTAGGCCTTGAGGATGACCCAGGTCCACAGATTGCGCTGCTCGGTATCGGCGCCCATCGTTCGCCTGAGCAACTCTTTCGACCAGTTCCAATAATAGCCGCGAAAGGCGGCAGGGACGCCGAACACGAAGAGGTCCGGCTTGCTCTTGCTGCTGGCGAAGGGTGACGCCAGCATCATCGCCAAGGCCCCGCCATTCGTGGCATAAAGCCCGGTCTTGTCCGCGAGCCACTGCTTGCGGACCGGATCCGCGGCATCACCGGGCGTGAAGCTCGCGTCCTTCAGGGTGACGAACTCCGTCTTCATCTCGGAGACCACGCTGACCTCATAGCGGTCCTGAAGATTGGCGCCCACACCCGGCAGGTCGACCAGCGGTGCAATGCCGAGTTCTCGCAGCTTTCGGGCATCGCCAATGCCGCTCAGCATCAGCAGCTGAGGAGTGTTGAACGATCCGCCGGAAACGATGACCTCGCGGCGGGCAAAATATTGCACCATTCGCGGCGGGCCGGCCTGCTTGGACTTCGGGCTCGCGCGGTACAGGAAGGGCTCATGCGCGACTTCCACGCCGACCGCCCGCGGCACCGAATCCTTCCTGTCCTTTTCGAAGAGAATGCGAGTGGCATGGGCGCCCGTCACGATCACCAGACGGCCGGGATGCTCCGCGGCGACCTTGAGCAGCCATTCGCGCAAGCCGGAGCGCTGCTTGCCGCTGGTTCCGATCGAGATCAGCGAGAGGTGGGGGCGGGGATCCGCCTCGCCATCGGTTTGCGCTCCCGTCCTGCTGGTGCGCACATTCGGATCGAGAAATTGTATGATCTGGAGGCGGGCGACGGCCCGTTTCAGAAGCGATCGCTCGCCCTTGCCGGCGAGCGCCGACCAGATGATATCGCGCAACAGGCCGAGGAAGGTGCGGTCCCCACGCGCGATCCCCGCGATCACCAGGGGATCGATGAAGCTCGTCGGCTGCCACCCCTTGAAGCCATGACCGTTCGGATCGAGCTCGATCCTCGGATTGATGTAGGCGGCGACGGCTTGCACCAGGCGCAGGATGCCGCCGAGGATGCGGCCGAGAAAGCCCTTGTAGACGGCATAATAGAGACAATTCTCCAGCTTCGGAAAATAGCCTTGCATATTCTCCGAGCGCCACGATTCGTCACCGGTCAGCTGGGCGATCTCGTCCCAATCGGAATCATTGGGTCGTATCATGATCATCGCATGGTGCGATGTGCATCCGCCAAGGGCGGCGGCGCGCGGATAGAAGATGCCGCCCTTTCCCTCGCCGCCATTGGCCGAAGGATCCCTTGCCGCCTGATACTTGCTGTCCCGCTCCTGGCGCTGATCGTCGTCATAGTGCCGGACGGAGAATTCCCAGCTGGTTGCCGGATCCTCGGTGGCGGCGCCATTATAGGCGGGCACCTGGTAGACCTCGGGCACATCGCTCTTTTCCGGATCGAGACCGGCCTCGATGACGAGAACGCGCCGGCCGCTCAAGGCGAGGCGCGCCGCCAACGGCCCGCCGCCGGCTCCTGAGCCCACCACAATGTAATCGAATGGCGTCGTGCCGGGAGAAGTAGCCGGGTCGGCGGCCGGATTCGGTTCAACCTGCTGAGAGTCCAATGCCATCGCCCAGGTTCATCTCCAGCGTTGAGGGATCAAAGGGTTTTCAGGAATGCCTTGAGCTGCTTCTTTTCTTCATCCGTCAGCGCTTCGGCAAACCAATGACCGCGATCCAATACGAAGTCGGGACATTTGCTCGCCCTGAGCAGGGGGACGGCGGCTTCCGTTTCGAAGGCCTTGAGTGCTTCCCCGTCCGAAAGCTGCTCCTTGCGAATGCGCAGGATGCCGCGGGTCACGCCGAAGGCGGCCTCGAGCAGATCGCCGCGCGCCGCTTCCGGATTGAGATTCATGAGCAGATTGACCGGCGTGCCCTTGGGCAGCGGCCCGATATTGAGGTCGCCGAGCCTCCCGTTCACGAAGGCGTTGGCCTGCATGCCGGCGAAAGCGGCGAGGCCTGCCAGCACGACAAACAGCACAGGAGCGGTCCAGCGCCTCTGCGGCAGCAGCCAAAGCAACAGCGCCGCCACCGCCGCGATCCCCGGCACCAGCCAGAGCCAGGGATAGACCGAATCGACGCGGCTATAGCGCAAGAGGACCGCAATGAGGACGGCGATGAGGGCTAAGGCGAAGCCGGCATGGCGCTGACGGGCGACGAGGGCAAGAACAAGTGCCGCGAGGCCCAATCCGATCCAAAGATAGGTGGTGAGGACGTTTGTCAGGAACGGGCCGAGCATGCTTTCGGCGAGCGGGCGGATGAAGTTGGCGGGAAAATCGAACCCGGTCGCCTCGGTCGTGCGGTAGATGAAGCCTTGGTCGCCTCCGGCCAGGTCCTTGTGGTCCCAGCGCAGATCGCCGGGCCGATCGTTGGCGCTCGGGATGCGCCTGGCTTTCCACAGGATCTTGTCGATGCCGTCCTCGAAGGCCCGCAAGCGGCCGGCGATCGAAGGATCATGCGTATACTCGCCGAGCGCGTTGTTGTGGAGGAAAGGCGCCGTCGCCCACAGGCTGATGAGCGATGCCGGACGATAATAGCCAGGTCCCCCCGCGGGTGGATAATAGACATCGTTATTGCCCCAGGCATCGACAGGCTTGCCGGAATAGGGGTTGAAGAAACGCACCGGTCCCACCGCCGGCAGGTTCTTGTAGGTTTCGGACGAGAAATTGTCCCACATCTGCCCGCGCATGGCGTTGGTGGCGACGGCGCGCGCGGAGTTGGTCCCGACCAGGGTTACCGGCACCCGAATGTCGGTGGAGAGGAAGTTATCCTTGATGAAAGGGTCGGGAACGCTCGCTGCGCCGGCGAGGGCGGCGATCTGTTTCACATAGCCGCCATAGGCGGTACTCTTGGTGAACTCCGTCCAGTCGGCGTAATCCATGGGCAAGGTCAGGCTCGCCTGTCCCGTCGCGGCTGAAGCGTGCTGGCGCCAATCGCGCGAGAAGCGGAGCTCGAATCCGGACGGCTGCTTGCTCGAATGACAGACGGCGCAATTCTGGACGAAGACAGCCCGCCCTTTGCTCGACAGATCGCGCTCGGCATCGATCATGGGCCTGCCGATCACGGTGTCGGCAAGATACATGGGCGAAGCCACGTTGCCCCCGGTATTCTTGTCCTTATGGGTGAAGAATGCGGCGAGATACGGAATGCGATAGCGCTCCGCCGTCCGCCAGTAGACGGAGTTCTTGAGCAGCGTCGAGACCGTGAACGGCCGTTGCGGCTTGAAGCCGATCACCGTGTTGTGGAGGCGCTTCCATTCCTCGGAATAGGTGCCGATATTGACATAGACGCGCGACAGCGCCCCGAAGACGCCGATGCTGTCGGAGCCGTCGACGAGGACGCGCGGCGTATGCCGCGGATTTGCCTTGGGCTGCGGATCCTCGACATGCGGCACCATGAGGTTGGATGCGCTCTGCTCTTCGGGCGGATTCGCCAGCGCCCGATCCAGGCGCGCCGGCACATCGAAGATCGCCGTGATGGTGTTGGAGTTGTTGATGTGGTCGGTGCTGACGAGCGATGTGTCGATGGTCCCCGGTTGCTGGCTGGCCAGGAACTGATACAGAAAACTGTGCGGCTTTTTCAAATTCGTGAAGGTCTTGACCGGCGTCCAATATTGATCGCCGATGACGCTCGACAGGTCGGACCATTCCGGGGCCTCGACATTGGCCGGAGGGCTGAGAGGATGCGGCCCGACATGGCAGAAGCCGCATGACATGCTGACCCGGAACGGGCGCACGAGCTTGGGATCGGCATTGATCGAGGATTCGGTGTAATAGGCATCTCCCGCCGCCTGCTCGACGCGCTGGTTCCAATAGTCGCGCGCGTCCCGGGCAGCGGGCGTGTTTCCGAAGAAATCCGGATTGGGGAACAGCCGCAATCCGACGATGCCCGAAGGATAGCCGTAGATCGTGGTGTCGAGGCCGTCATCGGCGAGCTGCGCCAGGACCTGCTTGTATTTTTCGGGCTCGCCTGGCGTGAACAGCTCGCGGCCGGCGTGATTTGGCGGCAGCGCCGGGCGGACGACCGGCTCGGTCTTGCCGGCGTCGATATCATTGTCAGCCTGCTGCAGCCGGATCTTGTCGCCGTCGGCCTGGTCGAGATAGAGGCCTAGCACCTTCTTGTCGGTCCGCGCTTTCATTCCCGGCTGGTTGATGAGGCCTGAGTCCTTGAAGCGGCTGCCGCGCTGGCGCGAATCCATGAGAATGAGGAAATCGGCGAGGCCATAGCCATGCTGCTGCACCCACCCCCAGAAGACCTCATTGCCTTCGCCCCACAGGAGCCAGGTGTTCTTGCCGCGAATGGCATTGCGCGCTTCAGGTGAGACCTTGTTGTCCGCGTCACGATAGTTGAACGGCCTCAATCCGCCGGGCGTGCCGTCGGACACCCGGTCGACCTGGCTGAAGAGATCGCGCTGCTCGGACGGAAAACACTGCTCGTTGCGTTTGCTGATGGGTGTTCCGGCCTCGGTCATGCCGCCTTGCGCTTCATCCGGCGGCGCGGACACGTCGAGCTGATCGGGGGCGCTGTCCCAGCCCGGCTGCGTGGCCGGCGGCAGCGATGCGGCGGGATAGGCGTTTTCCTCCGCCGCTGCCACAGAAGACGCAGCGAGGATGCCCGCCAATGCCAGGGTCATGATGGATGCTCGCAAGGCGATGGTCGAAAGAGCGCGCAGACTTCTCGACATGATCAGGTGAGGCACCGCGAATCCTCCCGAAGAAAGAATATCGTTGGCACATATCGCCATCAGGTAATGTGAGATTCGTCACAACGCCGATGGCACGACAGACCACATCACGCCCGGCCAGGCTGGCGCCGGCACATTCTCATGACAAAACAGAATTATGCCCGAACTTGCGGTGTTACACATCCCTTAAAAAGGGACGCCGCGCGTCGCCGCGCGTTTCACTGCGCCACAAGAGCACGATCGTTGCCGTGTTGTCCAAGAGGTGTGCACCCGCGTCTCATGCCGAATGCGAGACGTTGCTACCTGCCAACGCAATTGATGAAAAAATGAAGCTTTTTGGAACAGTTTCCAGTCGACACTTGTGTCTCCTGGCGCCGGGCCTCAGTGCAAGAGCACGCCGCCGTCGACGACGAGATCGACGCCGGTGATGAAGCCTGCCCCGTCGGAGAGCAGAAAGAGCGCGGCATTGGCCATGTCATCGGCGGTGCCGATGCGCTTCAACGGCACGAAATCGGCGACCTGGCGGCGGATCTCGTCAGTGTCCCAGCGCGCCTGCAGCGGCGTCAGCGTCGGGCCCGGACAGACGCAGTTGGAGCGGATGCCATCGGCGGCGAGCTGCATCGCGAGCGAGCGCGACATGGCGGAGACGGCGGCCTTCGATGCCTGATAGGCGTCCTGCGGCTTGAGGTCGCCGCGCATCCATTGGATGGTGGAGAAATGGACCATGGCGCTGCCCTTGCTCTTGCGCATGAAGGGCGCCGCGGCGCGGCTCGTCAGCACCATGCTCTTGAGATTGATGTCCATCACCTCGTCCCAGACCTCGAGGTTCATATCGAGCAGCGACTTGTCGCGCCCGAACCACAGGACGCCCGCGACATTGGCGAGATAGTCGAGCCGCCCACTGCGCTCATAGGCGGCGGCGACCGTCTGCTCGACAAAGGCAGCGTCGCGCAGATCGCCCTGCGCGTAGGCGATGAGCGATCCCGCCGCCTTGAGGCTGTCGGGGCAGGGCTTCACGTCGATGGCGGTGACCGCCGCCCCGGCTTTGGCCAAAGCGAGCGCGATGGCTTCGCCCATGCCGCCCCCAGCACCCGTCACGATGGCGGCTCGCTTCGAGAAGTCATAGCTTGGTGCTGGCATCAGGGGTTTCCTTCCGGTTTTATGGCGTCGATCGCTTAATACGAAAAAATTTTCCATTTTCGATAATTCATGTAAGCTGCCGCCGTCAATGGCTTTCGGAAAGGGCAGCAATGAATATCGCGGTCACGGCGGATGAGGGGCAGGCTTTCGACGTCGTGTCCCCCGTGGACGGCAAAGTCTACATGAAACGCCGCTATGCCGGCGCGCGCCAGATCGAGGCGGCGCTCCGGCGCGCCGAGGCGGCCGCCAAAGACTGGGCCAGGACGCCCATCGCCGAACGCCTCGCCCTCGTCGATCTCTTCGGCGAAGAGATGGCCAAGCGCAGCACCCGGCTCGCCGAAGCCCTCGCCTGGCAAATGGGAAGGCCCTTGTGGCAGGCCGACGAGACGCCGCGCCTCAGGCTGGTCGGCGAGCTCATTGGGCAAGCGGCGGGGGCGCTTGCTGATGAGGAATATGAAGCCGATCCCGGCATCCGCCGCTTCACCCGCCGCGTGGCGCACGGCGTTACCCTGTCGATCTGTGCCTGGAACTATCCGGTGGCGATGCTGGGCTATCTGGTGTCGGCCCCGCTCGTCGCCGGCAATGTCGTGCTCCTCAAGCATTCGCCGCAAACGCCGATCATCGCCGACATCGCGGCCGAAGCCTTCGCGGCGGCGGGCGGTCCCGACGGCGTCTTCCAGGCGCTCGACATGACCCATCCCGACGCCGAGGGCCTGATCGGCTCGGGCCGCCTGCGCGCGGTCCATTTCATCGGATCGGTCGCGGGCGGCCGGCAGGTCCATGCCGCGGCCGCCGGCACCTTCACCCATGTCCATCTCGAGCTCGGCGGCAAGGATCCCGCTTATGTCCGTCCCGATGCCGATCTCGACAAGGCGATCCCGCTCCTGATCGAAGGCGCCTATTCCAATGCCGGGCAATCCTGCTGCTCGGTCGAGCGGCTCTATGTGCACGAGGCGATCGCCAAGCGCTTCATCGACGCCTTCACCGCGCAAGCGGCGCAGGTCACGATCGATCATCCGATCACCGGCAAGTCTTATATTGGTCCGGTCGTGAGCAGCGGCGCCGCCGGCACGATCCGCGGCCATATCGAGGACGCGCTGGCCAAGGGAGCGAAACGCATGATGCCGCCCGGACGGTCACGCGCCGGGGATTTGGGCGAGGCCTATGTCGAGCCTGAGGTCCTCATCGGCGTCGATCATCGCATGCGCGTGATGCGCGAAGAGACCTTCGGTCCGGTGGCGGCGATCCAGATCGTCCGTGACGATGCCGAGGCCGTTGCCCTGATGAATGACAGCGAATATGGGCTCAGCGCCAGCATCTGGACGGGAGACCATGAGACGGGATTGCGGCTCCTCGATGAGGTCGAGGCAGGCACGGTCTATCTCAACCGCTGCGATCATGCCGATCTCTATCTGCCCTGGGGCGGCGTCAAGAATTCGGGCCTCGGCCGGATGAACGGCCGCGAGGGCTTGAGGCAAGCAAGCGATATCAAGGCCTATCATGTCCGCACCGAATTTGTCTGAGAGCGAAAGGTCGGCGCTGGCGGAAGCGGCGGTCACGCTTGGCGGCGGCAGCGGCGCCCTTGCGCCTTTGCTTCTCCTCTGTGAGCATGCCGGCAACGAAGTGCCGGCCCCCTGGCGCGATCTCGGTCTTGCCGCCCCTTTCCTCGCCACGCATTTTGCCGGCGACATCGGCGCCGGCGCCTTGACCAGGCTCATGGCGGCCCGGCTCGGCGCGCCTTTCGTGCTGGGGAATTATTCGCGGCTGTTTCTCGACCTCAACCGGCATCCTTCGGACTGGGACTGCCACAGGCCCGATATGGGCGGCATACCGATCCCCGGCAATCGCGACATCGCGGCCGCCGACAAGGCCTTGCGCGAGGCGATCGCGCGAGTGCCGTTCGACAGGGCGGTGAGTGGATTGCTGGCGGCGCGGCCGGCGGTGGTGTCGGTGCACAGCTTCACACCGGTGATGGGCGGCAAGGAGCGTGGGACCGAGATCGGCGTGCTGTGGCGCGAAGAATGCCGGATGGGCGCCGTAGCACTTGAAAGCCTGCGCCGGCATGGCGGCTTCGTCATCGGCAGCAACGATCCCTATGACTGGCATAGTTCGGAGGGCCATACGCTCAACCGGCACGGGCTCGACCTTGGCCTCGCCTGCCTCTATCTCGAGATCCGCAACGATCTCCTGACGAGCGATGAGGAACGCCGGAAAGTGGCGGACGCATTGGTTCCGGCACTCGAAGCTGAGATCCGGTTCATGGACTTGAGATCGCCAGGAGCGATAGAAGAGCCTTTGCCGGCGACGAAAGGGAGCATTGCCTGAGGTGCGCGCGCAGACCGTCCTAGCCAAGATCCGCGAGATCAGAAAATCCAAGGGCCTCACCCTCGAAGAGCTGAGCCAGGCCTGCGGGCTCTCGGTCTCGCAGCTGTCCAAGATCGAGAACGGCAAGGCTCGGCTGACTTTCGATATCGCTTTGACGCTTTCGGGCGTGCTGAGGGTGCCGGTCACCGCTTTCCTGTCGAGCCCGGCCGAAGCCCCCATCGCGCGCCGGTCGATCACCCGTGCCGGCGGAGGCATCGTCCATGACACGCCGGGCCTGCGTTTCGAGGTGCTGTGCAGTGACTTCAAGGAAAAGCGAAATGTCTTCTGGCGCGTGGTGATCACCGCCCGCAGCCTCAAGGAGGGCGGCGGCTGGCGCAGCCATCCGGGCGAGGAATTCCTGCATGTGCTCGAAGGCAGGCTCAATCTCCATACCGAGCATTATGAGCCGGTGCTGCTTACACCAGGCGACAGCATCCTGTTCGATGCCGGCATGCCTCATGCCTATGTGGCGGAAGGGGAAACCGATGTCGTCGTGCTGATGTCGAACACGGTGCCCAGCGAAGCCGGCCTGCCCAAGACGCCGGGGTCGAGGCGTTAAATTTTTCCAAATTAGAAAATTTATTGCATTTTGGAAAGCCTGCTCCTAACATTGCTTGTGGACGCCACGAAGAGCGTCGCGAGGAAAATCAGGAAGAGGGCCGTGCTGTCGATCGCCGACGTCAGCAAAAGTTTCACGGGCGTGCGCGCGCTGCGCGGCGTCAGCTTCACTTGCGCCAAGAATGAGATCCTCGGCCTCATCGGCCCCAATGGCGCCGGGAAATCGACGCTGGTCAATGCCATCAGCGGCGTCCTCAAGCCGGACACCGGATCGATCCGGTTCGATAACATGGAGCTTGCCGGCCGCGGGCCGGAATTCGCCGCACGGCTCGGCGTCGGCCGCACCTTCCAAAATCTGCGGCTCTTCCCCACGCTGACCACGCGCCAGAATATCGAGGTCGGCCTCATCACCTGCCGCCGCCACCGGCCGGATGTGGCGCGATCGATCGACGTCAATGTGCTGATGGACCAGTTCGGTCTTGCCGCCGACGCCGAGCGCCCGGCGGGAACCTTGCCTTACGGGCAGCAACGCCGGCTGGAACTCGCCCGCGCGCAAGCGCTCGGCGCGAAGCTGCTTCTGCTCGATGAGCCCGCCGCCGGCATGAACGACTATGAGACCGCGACGCTTGCCGCAACGCTCCGCGCCATCCGTGACAGAAGCGGTGCCGCACTTCTCGTCATCGATCACGATCTGCATTTCATCATGACGGTATGCGACCGCATCTGCGTCCTCGACATGGGCGAGGTGGTGGCGGTCGGCCCGCCCGAGGCCATCCGCCGCGATCCCAAGGTGGTCGAGATCTATCTCGGCGCCGCCGACATGAGCGAACAACAAACGAAACGGGAGGATAAGACATGGCACTGAAGAGAGTTGCGCCGCTTGCGGCGCTGGCGCTCGCCACCTTGGGAGCGCCCTGGGCATCGGCCGCCGACACCGTCAAGATCGGCATCGCGGTGTCGCTGACCGGACCGCTGACGCCTTACGCCGAATCCGAAGGCATGCGCTGCATGGCCGAACGCGTGAACAAGGCGGCTGGCTCCGACGATCCGAAAGTGGAGATCATGGTCGAGGACAATCGCTCCGATGCGCAATTGTCGGTCTCGCTCGGGCAGAAATTCCTCGATGCCGGCGCCCAAGTCATCACCGGCCTGCCTTTCCCGGACGCGCTCATCCCGATGACGACCATGGCCCAGACCTATGGCGTCACCGTCTATTCGGCACCCAATACGCAGGTCGAGATGCAGGAGCTCGGCACCGACAATTTCATCGCCGGCGCCGTTCCCGATCCGATCAATGCCGCCGCCACCGCTGCGGTGGTCTACGGCAAGGGTGCGCGCAAGGCAGTGCTCCTTACTTCGGAAGATTCGGGCTCCTGGTCGGCCAAGCTGCCGATCTGGTTCGGCGAGGCCTTTACCAAGGCCGGCGGTGAGGTGGTGGGCAAGCTCAGCTACAATTTCGGCATCTCCGACTGGTCGCCGCAGATCGCCAGCATCAAGGCGCTGCCCGACAAGCCCGATGTCATCCATGTGAGCGGCATATTGCCCGATGTCGGCATCCTCATTCGCCAGTTGCGCGCCAATGGCTATGACGGCTGGATCGCGGGCTCCGACGGCTTCGATGATCCTTCGCTCGAAGCAACCGTCGGCAAGCCGCAAGATCTCGACAAGGTGGTCTTCGCCACCCATGGCGTGATCGGCAATGGCGGCGCCATCGATCAGTTCCTCAAGGACTGCAAGGCGGGTGGCTTCAAGGTCAATGGCATCTTCGATGCGCTGGGCGGCGACATGGTGGCGGTGATCGCGGCGGCGGCGAAGAAGGCCGGCAGCGTCGACCCGGTGAAGCTGCGCGAGGCGATCCGTGCCCCCGGCGGCTATCCCGGCATCACCGCCGAGACCATCTCCTTCGCCGAGAAGAAGAGCTATCCGGTCAAGACCGTGCCGGTGATCGGCTTCAGCGAGGGCAAGCGCACGCTCATCACCGATGCCATGCCGCCCAACATCCCCTATCTGAAGTGATCGGGGCCGCGGAGCCGCATACGCCTGTCATGCTTTCGGTGAAAGGCCTTTCCGTCCACTATGGCGCCATTCGCGCCCTCCGCGAGGCGTCGATCTCGGTGGCGCGTGGCGAGCTCGTCGCCCTGCTGGGCCCGAATGGCGCGGGCAAGACCTCGCTCATTTCCGGCATAGCGGGACTGGTGCGGGCGGCGGGAGAGGTCGTGTTCGAAGGCAAGGAAATCCAGCGCCTGGCCACCGAAGACCGCGTGCGTCGCGGTCTTTCGGTGACGCCGGAGGGCCGGCATGTCTTCGCCAATCTGACGGTCGCGGAAAATCTCCGCCTCGGTGCAGCGACCAGGCGCGACCGCGACGGGGTCGGGCAGGACATCGAGAAATATCTCGGGCTTTTTCCGATCCTGCGCGAGCGCAACCGGCAGCTCGCCGGGACCTTGTCGGGCGGCGAGCAGCAGATGCTGGCGATCGCGCGCGCGATGATGTCGCGGCCGAGCCTTTTGATGCTCGATGAACCCTCGCTCGGCCTCGCGCCGCGCATCGTGGCCCAGATGTTCGACTATGTCAGCCGTCTCAAGGAGGAGGGGGTGACGCTGCTCGTGGTCGAGCAGAATGTCATGCAGGCGCTGAAGCATGCCGACCGCGCCTATGTGATCAGCTCAGGGATCATCCGGCATGAGGGTAGAGCGGAGGAATTGCGCGGGGATCCCAAGCTCATCGAAAGCTATCTGGGGAGCTGACGGGCGATGGACTATGCGATCCAGCAGATCCTCAACGCGCTCGCCTTCGGCTCGGAATATGCGCTGATCGCGCTCGGCCTGGCGCTCGTCTATTCGATCATGAACCTCATGAATTTCGCCCATGGCGAGATCATCGCCTGTGCGGCTTATTCGATGTATCTGGCCCTCCTCATCGGGATCGGATCGCCCTGGCTCATCGCCCCCATCGCCATCGCTTCCGGCGCTCTCGTCGCCATGTTGTTCGAGCGGATCGCCTTCCGCCCGGTGCGCCATTCGCCCACCACCACCGGCCTCCTCACCGCGCTCGGGGTCAGCATCGTGGTGCAAAACCTGCTCACCCTGATGATCTCGCCGCGGCCCCGCGCGGTCCCGGTGTTCAGCGAGCTCTCGCGCACGATCTTCATCGGGCCCTACGCGGTGTCGCTGCTGCAGATCTTGGAGCTCGCCGTGGTGGCGATCGCGATCGGCGGTCTCGTATTGTTCCTCAAGCACTCGACGCTCGGCCTCGCCATCCGGGCGGCGACGCGGGAATTCTCGACCGTGCGGCTGATGGGCATCCGCGCCAACCGCGTGATCGCCACGGCCTTCGCGCTTTCGGGGCTGCTCGCCGGCATTGCCGCGATCTTCATCGTGGCGCGGCGCGGCAGCATCGATCCGACCTTCGGATTCCAGCCGGTGATCAAGGCATTCATCGCCTGCGTGATCGGCGGCTTCGGATCGCTCGGCGGTGCCGTCCTCGGCGGCATGCTGCTGGGCTTCCTCGATGTGGCGATCATCGCTCTCCTGCCATCCGACTATGGCGGCCTGCGCGACGCCATCGCCTACAGCATCATCGCCGCCTTGCTGGCCTTAAGGCCGGATGGCCTCCTCGGCCGCAAGGTCGAGCTCGGCGACAAGGAGATCTGATGATGCAGACGACCTGGTCGCGTTCTCTCATCGGCGGATTGGTGACGGCGCTGCCCGTCATCCTCATCGGGCTCATCATCTGGCTCTACGCGCCCCTCTATCTGATGCGCATCGCCTTCGCGGCCTATGTCAATCTGCTCATCGTGCTGGGCTTGCAGATCTTCATGGGCAATTCGCTGGTCGCCAATCTGGGGCAGGGCGCCTTTGCCGGCATCGGCGCTTATTCGGTGGCGATCCTCGCCACGCCCATCGCGATGAAGAAGATGTCCATCCCGGATGCGCCTTTCGGCCTTGCCGATATCGCTCTCCATCCAGCGCTTGCCGCGGGCGCAGGCCTCGGCATCGCCGGGGTGATCGCCGCCCTCACCGGCCTCGTCATCGCGAGGTTGTCGGGCGAGGCCGCAACCATCGTCACCTTCAGCCTGATGATGGTCGTGCATTCGATCTTCATCCACTGGACCGACCTGTTCAAGGGCGCGCAGGCCTTCTTCGGCATACCGCAAGTGGTGGGGCTGCCGAGCGCCATCGCCGCGGCGGCCTTCGCCATCGTCATCGCGCGGCTGTTCAAGGACAGTGCGGCGGGCCTGCAATTGCGCGCCAGTGCCGAAAGCCTGCTTGCGGCGCGCGCTTTCGGCGTCAATGTCTTCAGGCTGCGCCTCATCGCCTGGATCGTCGGCGCCTTGATGTGCGCCGCGGGCGGCATGCTCTATGCCTTCTTCATGGGCACGATCAATGCCCGCGCCTTCCATTTCGAGCTGGTGATGACGACGCTCGCCATGCTGATCCTGGGCGGCATGCGCACGGTATCGGGCGCCGTCTTCGGCTGCGCGGTGCTGGCTCTCCTCCTCGAGGCGATCCGCAGCATCGAGAGCGGCGTCAGCATCGCCGGCGTCGAGCTTCCGCAGCTCCTCGGCCTGTCGGGCCTCGCCATGGGCGCCATCATCGTCCTCGGCATGACCTTCCGGCCGCGCGGGATTTTTGTCAGGCTGGAGCTCGACGAGCTTCTTAGGCGACTGCCCGGTCGCGCCAAACCGGCCTCTAGCAAAGAAGGACAGCGTGCATGACCACGGATTTCGCAAGCCTTGTGGCCGAACGCAAGGACAGGCTGCAGCAGCTCCACAAGGAGCTCACCGCCAAGGGGGTGCGTTTCATCAATGTACATATGCCGGAAGTGAATGGCGTCTTCCGCTCGAAGACCGCGCCCTTCAAGCTCTCCTATAATGGCGATGCGCTCAATGCCATTCTCTATTGCGTCGCCCATAGCGACGGCGCGCCCACCGGCGTGCCGGTATTTCCGGGGCCGATCAGCAATGACGACAATGGCTATCCCAACATCATGGCGCTGCCCGATCCCGCAAGCGTGCGCCAGCATGGCTGGGACCCGCGCTTCGCCTCGGTTATCCTCAATTCCTTCAATCTCGACGGCAGCCGCTGCGCGCTCGATCCGCGCGCCATATTGAAGGACCTGGAGGAGCGCTCGCTGGCGCTGGGCTATGAGCCGCGCTTCGCGCTGGAATACGAGTTCGGCATTTTCCATGCCGATCACGAGCTGATGCGCGCCGGGCGCTATCGCGAGCTCAAGCCCTGGGGCCATTCCTACATCAATTACGACCTGGTGCGCGGCGGCAATTATCAGAATTTCATCGCCGACTTCATCGAACGCATGGCGAGCATCGGCATCGGCGTCGCCTCGATGGTCACCGAATATGGCTATGGCATGTATGAATTCGCGCTGACGCCGAAGCCGGCACTCGAAGCGGCCGACGACGCCATGCGCGCCAAGCTGCACTTGCGCGAATTCTGCGCCGAGCACGGGCTCGTCGCCACCTTCATGACGCGCTTCCAACCGCCGGGCCGCGAGAGCGCCTGCGGCGGCCATCACCATCAGAGCCTGTGGCGGGACGGCCGCAACGCTTTCGCGGCCGGACCCGGCAAGCTGTCGGAGGTGGGACAGCACTACACCGCAGGGCTGCTCAAGCATCTGCCGGAAACGCATCTCCTGTTCCGCCCGACGATCAATTCCTACCGCCGCTTCGACCGCGGCGCCTGGTCGCCCGAGGATGCCTCCTGGGGGTTCGAGAACCGTACCGCGGCGATCCGCGCCATCACGACGCCGACCGAGGATGTGGTCAGGCTCGAGCATCGCGTGTCCGGGGCGGACATCAATCCCTATCTCAGCGTCGCCGCGATGCTGGCCGCGGGCTTGGACGGGATCGAGAAGAAGATGATGCTCGAGCCGCCCGCCCCGGGCAATCCGTCGGCACTCGAGCGCCCGCCTCTGGCGCGCACGCTGCGGGAGTCGATCGAGGCCTTTCGCCATTCGGATTTCTGCCGACGCATCCTGGGTGCGGATTTCTGCTCGCACTATCTGATGAGCCGGGAAACCGAGCAGGAGGCTTTCGACAGTTGGATGGCGAGCCAGATCACCGATTTCGAGTTCCAGCGCTATTTCATCGGCACTTAAAGCCTTGCTCTGATTACCTGTGATCCTTGGAATCGCCACGCGTTACATGGGGCGTGATGCGGACCGCCCCCGAGGGATCGCGGACATAGCCGCGCACGCCGGCAAAGGAGATGGCGTGCCGGTCGAGCAAAGCGACGGCCTTGTCCTCGAGCCCTTGCGGCACATAGAGGAAGAAGTGCCGGTTGCCGGTCTCGGTCAGGTTGTCGGCGGCAAGCGAGCACGTCCGCCAGATCGCGACCTTGGCCTCATCGAGCGCTTCCTCGATCTCGCCGATCTCGCGCACCTCGCCCTTGGTGTTGACGATGACGATGTCGGGGAAATGCTCGGCTCCTTCGAAGGGGATCGAGCGGGTCGGGCGCTCCACATTGGTCAAGGTCACATAATCGGCCGGCCAGTCCTTCTGGTCGTGGAAGGGAAAGCGGGTCCTGGCGATGTGCAAGACGACGGAATCGTGCTGTGAAATGGTCATGATCGTGCCTCTACACCGCGTCGCGGATCAAGGGCGACGTCGAACAATGCGGGCCGCCGCCACCCGAGCAGACGAGATCGTAAGGGATCGTGATCACTTCGACGCCCTTGGCGCTCAGGCGATCGAGCGTGTAGTTGGAGGCGCCCTCGGTGATGATCACGCGGCGCGGCGCCACCGCGAGGCCGTTGATGATCCAGGGATTGTCCTCGTGATGCACCTCGACCGTCTCGATGCCGAGCGCCTTCAGCCGCTGCAGGAAATGAAAGGGAAGCTGTGCCGGATTCACCAGAGCGAGATCCGGAGCGATCATCAGGAACTGGCCGTCAATATGGAGGCGATAGCCGGTGAGCTCGACCCGGATGAGCTCGACGCCCTGCGAGCGCAGCACTTCCTCGATCTGGCGGGCACCTTCCTCATTGCCGCGCGAGGAGAGCGAGAAGACGGCGGTCTTGTCATTGATCCAGGCAAAGCTGCCGCCTTCGCCGATGGCGGTGCCGGAGAGGGTTCTGAGGATCGGGCAGCCGATGCGGGCGAGGGTGCGCGTCGCCTGCACTTCCTCGCCGCGCCGGATGCGCGATCCTAAGCGGGTGATGATGGCGCCGCCGCCGACGCCGATCACCACATCGCGGGTGTAGCAGGATTTCATGCGGCCGGGGCCGGCCTGATCGAGCATCACGATCTCGACGCCCTCGGCCTTGAGCAGCTTCACATAGGCATCGTGCTGGCGCTGCATGCCGGCGAGATCGGGGCCCTGATTGCCGCGCCAGTACCAGCCTTCCTGGATATCGCCAAAGGCGCCCATCTCCAGGCGCTTCGACGTATCGACGACGTTCACTTCCGGACCCGGGCGGTGCATGAGCACGACGCGCAGGCGCCCGACATCATTGGTGCAGCCCCACGGCCTGCCCCACCAGCGTTTCAGCAGATCGGCATCTTCGAAGGCGGGCTCGGCTTCCGACGGGAAGATCTTGATCAGCTGGTTGTAGCGCCATTCATTTTCCGTCATCACGCTCATGGATATGTCTCCCTGATATTTTTCGAATTGGTCTTCAAATGCCGACGATCGGGTCGCCGCCATTGGGGCAGATGAGCTGGCCGGTCATGTAGCCGCCCTTTGGCCCCACGATGAACGCGATCCAGTCGGCGATCTCTTCGGGCTCGGCCCAGCGCTTCACCAGATTGAGGGCGGCCTCTTCATCGAGCGCCTCCTGGCCGTAGCGCAGTGTCATGCCGGTGCGCACGACGCCCGGCGCCACTGCATTGACGAGAATGCCGAACGGCGCGAATTCGCGCGCCCAGGCCTTGGCGAAGCCCAGCACCGCCGCCTTGGCGGCGGCATAATGGCTCGAGCGCTCGAAGCCGACCTGGGCGCGGTTGGACGAGATATTGACGATGCGGCCGTATTTCTTCGCTTTCATCTCGGGTAGCACGGCCCTGGTCGCGGCGAGCGTGCCCCAGACATGGATGTCGAAGAGCCGCTCATAGGCCGCCCGGTCGATGTCCTCGATGACGGCGTTGAAGCCCGGAACGCCGGCATTGTTGATGAGGATGTCGACGCCTCGCGCGGCGAGCACGCTTTCGCGCAAGCGGGCTTCATCGGCGACGCTGTAGACGGCAGGATCGGCATTGCCACTCGCCTTGTGGATGAGCGCGACGACCTCGCTCACGCGGTCCACATCGACATCCTGCACGATGACGCGCGCGCCGCCTGAAGCGAGCCTCAACGCGGTGGCGCGGCCGATGCCGCTGCCGGCGCCCGTCACCATGGCCGTGAGGCCGGAGAATTCCGTCATCGCCTGGCGCCTTTCCTGTCTGACCGGGGCCCGGTGATGACGCCGGGAAAGACGAGGCTCAGATAGCCTTCTTCGGCCTTCAGCATGTCCTCGATCGTCATCGTATCGGAGGAGACGAGGCGGCCGAAATGCCAAGTGCCGATGTCGGTGATGAGATCGGCCAGCACGTCGACATCGACATCCTTCTTGATCCGCCCACGCTTCTGGAAGCCCGTCAGCATCTGCACATAATGCCGCTTGATCATGCGCTGGAAGCGCTCGGACAGGCGATGGGCCGGGCCGCCCGGCTCACGATAGGGCGAGGAGAGGATGACGCGCCAGCATTCGCGGTTCAGCGTTTGCAGCGCCTGGATCGCCAGAAGCTTCTCGAAGGCATGAATCGCTTCCGCGGGATCGGGCGGCGGGTTGCGCACCAAATCGCGGCGCTTGGGAAAGGCGGCGCGCACATGGCGCACCGCCAGCGCCATCAGGATATTCGGCTTGCTGGCGAAATAATTATAGACGGTGCCCGGCGCCACTTGCGCGCTCTCGGCGATCTCCTCGATGCGGGTCGCCTCATAGCCCCGCGAGGCGAAAAGCTCGGCCGCCACATTCAGCACCTGATTGAAGCGGGTTTGCCTGTGCAGAGCGCGCAGCCCGGCCATGGTCGAGTCCTTACCGAAAGATCATCGGCCGGATGATAACGCGGCTGAGATTGAAGTCGACTTCTTTTTTATACTTGACTTCAAATTTGACAGAGTGGACGCTAGGGACAGTCGACAAGGCCTATAAAGGGTCATGCCGCGTGCAAGACGATGGGAGAAGCTCGCCGCAATCGAAGGCGGCTAAAACCTACAAGGGAGAGGACAGATGAAGAGACAGAGTTTCCAAGAAGACCTGATGGCGATCGCCGCCGGCGAAGTGAAGGCCGGGCGCCTCGACCGCCGCGATTTCCTGAGACTGACGGCGGCCGCAGGATCGCTGCCGGCCTTGGGCGTGCTCACCGGTGTCAAGCCTGCGTCGGCCCAAGCCAATGAGATCGTGCTTTCCAATTTCGGCGGCGATGCCGTCAATGGCATGAGCGAAGCCTGGGGCAAGCCCTTCACCGCCGATACCGGCATCCCGGTCAAGGTCGAGGGCGGCGTCCCGCTCGCCGGCAAGATCAAGGCGATGGTCGAATCGAAAGCCGTGGTGTGGGACGTCTGCGACGGCGACGGCTTCCTGTGCAACCAGCTCGGCAAGCAAGGCCTGCTCGACGAGGTGGACTACACGATCGTCGACAAGTCGAAGGTCCGCGAAGGCTGGGCCTGGCAGCACGGCATCGCCAACTACACCTACAGCTTCATCCTTGCCTATAAGAAGGAGCTGTTCCCCGACAAACCGCCGACCTATGCCGATTTCTTCGACACGAAGAAATATCCGGGCAAGCGCACCATGTGGAAATACCAGATGGGCGCCATGGAGGCTTGCCTGCTCGGCGACGGCGTCGCCCGCGACAAGCTCTATCCGGCCGATCTCGACCGCGCCATCGCCAAGGCGAAGACGCTCGGCGACGACGTCATCTATTGGGAATCGGGTGCCGAGAGCCAGCAGATGTTCCTCGACGGTGAAGTCGTCATGGGTAATATCTGGAACACGCGCGCGAGCCTGCTCGAGCGCGACACCCAGGGCAAGGTCACCTGGACGTGGAATGACGGCCTCTATTGCCCGTCGTCCTTCGTGATCCCGAAAGGACACCCGGCGGCCAATGAGGCGGTGCAGAAGTTCCTGGCCTCGATCCTCGATCCCGACCGGCAGATCAAGCTCCTGTCGCTCCTCGGCAACGGCCCGACCAATCCGGCGGCGTCGGCGAAGCTGCCGCCCGAATTACGCCGCATCGATCCGGGTTATCCCGATAATGTCGCTGAGCAGGCGATCCGCAGCGAGGACTGGTATGAAAAGAATTACGACGCCGCCGTCGAGAAGTGGCTCGACGGCATAACCGGCTGATATCGAAAGCTGCCCGTTCGGACCGTTTTCGGTCCGAACGGGATTTCGCCAGGAGCCAGCCATGGCCGCACAGATTTTTGGGAGGCAGCCATATATCGGCTTCCTCTTGCCCGCCGCCCTCCTGGTCTGCGGCCTGTTCCTCGTGCCGGTGGGCCAGCTCATCCTCCTGTCCTTCGACACCTTCACCGAGCCGTCGCTGCGCTGGTATGAGCAGATCCTCGCCACCGACAGCATCAAGCGCATCTTCTGGACCACCTTCCGCATTGTGAGCATCACCACGCTGATCGCGGTGGTGCTCGGCTATCTGGTGGCCTTCGCCATGGCCCATATGGGCCCGCGGCAGCGGCTTTTCCTCCTGCTCTGCGTGCTGGTGCCCTTCTGGCTGTCGGTGCTGGTGCGCGCACTCGCCTGGCTCATCCTCCTGCGCAACAACGGCCTCATCAACGAGACGCTGATCGGCGCCGGTCTCATCGGCGCGCCGCTGGCCCTGGTGCGCAACGAATTCGGTGTCGTGATCGGCATGGTGCATTACCTCATCCCCTATGCGGTGTTTCCGATCTTCGCCACCATGCAGAACATGGACAACCGCCTGATGATGGCGGCGCGGAGCGTCGGCGCCTCGCCGCTGCGAACCTTCATCGATGTCTATCTGCCGGTGACATTGCCGGCCGTGTTCGGGGCAGGGCTCCTCGTCTTCGTCTTCGGCCTCGGCTTCTTCGTGACGCCGGCGATCCTGGGCGGTGGGCGCGTGGTGATGCTCAGCGAATATGTCAGCATCTCGGTGCTGCAGACCTTGCGCTGGGGCCTGGCCGCGGCGCTTTCGGTCGTACTTCTGATCGCCACGCTCGCCTTGCTGTGGATCGTCAGCAAGGTCATCGGGGTGCGCCGCCTGATGGGGAATGCGTGATGGAGCTCAAGGGCTGGCCCCGCATCGCGGTCTTCGCCTCGGCGTGGGCGGTGGCGCTGTTCCTCTTGCTGCCCGGCCTCGTCGCCATCCCGGTCGCCTTCAATGACAGCCGCTTCATCGCGCTGCCACGCGACGGGCTGTCGCTCCGGCATTTCGAGACGCTGTTCTCCTCGGCGGACTGGCTTTCCAGCATGGGCGACAGCCTCGGCGTCGCGGTCGCCTCGACCGTCATCGCGGTGGCCCTCGGCACGCTCTGCGCCGTGGGCTTGTGGCGGGTGACGCCGTGGCTCGCGGCCGTCGTCGCGGCGCTGCTGCTGGCGCCGATGATCTTCCCGCCGATCGTCAGCGCGCTGGCGCTCTACCGCGCCTGGGTGGCGCTCTCGATCTACGACACCTGGATCGGCGTCGTGCTGGCGCATGCCATCCTCGCCATTCCCTATGTGATCATCACGGTGACGACGTCCTTGAGCCTGCTCGATGGCAGGCTGGAGCAGGCGGCACGAAGCCTCGGCGCCGGTCCCTTGCGGACCATGGTCGACATCATCCTGCCCAATATCCGCACCGGTATCGCCACCGCGGCCGTCTTCGCCTTCATCGTGTCATGGGATGAGATCGTGGTGACGATGTTCGTCTCGAGCCGGGCGGTCTACACCTTGCCGCGGCGCATGTGGGACGGCATCCGCGAGAATGTCGATCCGACGGTCGCCGCGGTCGCCGCCGTTCTCATCGCGCTGACCGCCCTGGGCGTTCTCATCGCGGTGGCAAGCACCTGGCGGCGCGGCGCCAAATCCGCATGAAGACATCGAGAACCATAAGGATCCCATGCTGCCTCTGATCAAGAACCCGCCCCTTTGGCCGAATGGCGCGCGCTGTGCCGTGTGCTTCTCCTTTGACATGGATGTCGAAAGCCTGCTCCATCTCTATCACCGGGAGGCAGCACCCTCGCGGCTCGCGACGTCGTCGGCGCTGCGCTACGGGCCCTTCGTCGCGATCCCGCGCATCATCGACATCTTCAAGCATTACGGGCTGAAGCAGACCTTCTTCGTGCCGGGCTGGTGCATCGAGACCTACCCGCAGGCGATCGAAGCGTTGCTCAAAGAAGGCCATGAGATCGGCCATCATGGCTGGCTGCATGAGCGGCCCAACACGCTGTCGGCTGCGGATGAGGCGCGCGTGCTCGACCGCGGGCTCGAGGCCTTCGACAAGATCGTCGGCTACCGGCCGCAGGGCTACCGGGCCCCGGCCTATGCCATGTCCGAGCATACGCCCAATCTCCTGATCGAGCGCGGCTTTGCCTATGACGCATCGCTGGTCGGCGACGAAGTGCCTTATCTGCTCAGGGCCGACAAGGGATCGCTGGTCGAACTGCCGTCCGATTTCGCGCTCGACGACTGGGTGCAGTATGTGAACATGAAGGAGTTCGGCTTCATGATGCCGATCCAGTCGCCGGAGCGGGCGATGGAGGTGTTCCGGGCCGAGTTCGACGCCGCTTGGAAACATGGGGCCTTGTGGATCTCGGTCTGGCATCCTTTCGTTTCCGGCCGCCTGGCGCGCGCCGATGCACTCATCACCCTCATCGAGCATATGATCGCCAAGGGCGATGTGTGGTTCGCGCCGATGAACGAGATCGCCGCCCATGTGCAAGGCCTCATCGACAATGGCGCTTGGGCGCCGCGCATCGATCAGGTACCGTTCTGGACCAGACCCGTCGATCATCTCGTGACCCAAAGCCGAGGATGACATGTCGCAAGCGCCGCAGAAGCCGCCGATCGCCCTCTCGATCCGCAACCTCACCAAGAGATACGGCAAGGTGGCCGCGATCGACGATGTGACGCTCGACATCGCGCAAGGCGAGTTCCTGAGCCTTCTCGGACCTTCGGGCTCCGGCAAGTCGACGATCCTGATGGCGATCGCGGGCTTCGTCACGCCGGATCAGGGTGAGATCCTGCTCAACGGCGAGAAGATCGACGCGCTGCCGCCGGAGAAGCGCCAGTTCGGCGTCGTGTTCCAGGGCTATGCGCTTTTTCCGCATATGACGGTGCGCGGCAATATCGCCTATCCCTTGAAGCTGCGCGGCTTCAAGGGCGAGGAGCTCGATCGCCAAGTCGAGCGGACCATCGACCTCGTGCATCTCTCCGCTTTCGCCGACCGCATGCCGCGCCAGCTCTCGGGCGGCCAGCAGCAGCGCGTGGCGCTGGCGCGGGCACTCGTCTTCGATCCTTCCGTCGTGTTGCTGGACGAGCCGCTCTCCGCCCTCGACAAGAAGCTCAGGGCCGAATTGCAGTTCGAATTGCGCAGCCTGCATCAGCGGCTCGGCACGACCTTCGTCAATGTCACGCATGACCAGGAAGAGGCGATGACGATGTCGGACCGCATCGTCATCCTGCGTGACGGCGCCATCCAGCAGATCGGCGCGCCGGATCAGCTCTATAACCGTCCCGAGACGCGCTTCGTCGCCGATTTCCTCGGGCGCGCCAATTTCCTCGAGGGCACGGTGGCCAAGGTCAATGGCGTGGAGCTCAAGATCACGGTGAACGGGATCGAGGTGCGCCATGCCAAGGACAACGACGCCGCGGCCACGGGCGAGAAGACGCTCCTGGCTCTCAGGCCCGAAAGGATGGCCGTGATCTCGCCTGATCGAGCCAGGGCCGATCTCAACTGCATCGAGGGCCATGTGCAGACCTCGGCCTTCGTCGGCAGCCAATATGTCTATGTCGTCGATACGCCACTTGGCATACTCGAAAGCCAGATGCCGGCTTTCGAGGCGGGGCCGTTGCTGCAGCCCGGCGCCAATGTCGCCGTTATCTGGTCGCCGGAAGCGGGTGTCCTCGTCAAGGACCGGTGAGGACCTATGACGCGGCGATGATGACCTCTGTGCCGGCCTCGGCGAGGGCCTGCGCGACATCGGGTGCCGGTTGAATTTCGGTGACGATCCGGTCGACCTCGCTCAGAGAGCAGACCTCGAACATCGCCGTGCGGCCGAGCTTCGATGCATCGGCGATGACGGTCACCGTCTCCGCCTGCTCGATCATGCTGCGCGCGATCTGGGCTTCATCGATATTGTGATCGAGCACGCCGCGCCTGGCATCGAGAGCGCCTATGGTGAGGACCGCATGCTGGGCGTGGAAGCGGCGCAATTGCTCCATGGCGAGCGGGCCCACCGTCTCGACGCCATCCTCGGCGAAGGAGCCGCCGATCAGATAGACATGCGACCGCGCCTTGCCGTTGCGCTCCTGCGTCGCTGCGGCTTGCGCGATGGCCGTGGCGATGAGCGTGCCATTGGTGACGACGGTCATGCCGCCGACCTTGGCGAGCTCCTCGGCGAAAGCGAGGGTGGTGCTGCCATTGTCGATGAAGAGCGAATCGCCGGGGCCGAAAAGGGCGGCCGCCCGGCGGGCGATCTGCCGCTTGGCGGCGCGATATTCGGTGAGGCGCGTCTTGAAGGTCCCCTCGCCGCGCATCTCATGCAGGACGGCGCCGCCATGCACCTTGCGCAGCAGGCCGCGCTCGGCGAGGCGCGACAGATCCCGGCGGATCGTCTCGCGGCTGGCGCTCAAGGATTGGGCCAGGGTATCGACGGTGGCGCTGCGATGCTCCTGGACGAAAGCGACGATCCGGTCGTGCCTTTCCTGCGTATCCATGCCCGAATATGCTTCCATGTTGACCGAACGGTCGTCATATGATCATTATTCGGTACAAAAGTCGATCCCCCCGGTCCATATGACGACCTTGCCCACCTTTGCTCCCGGCCGCCTCTTCGATATCGCCGTCATTGGCGGCGGGGTGGTGGGCTGCGCCGTTACCCGGCGCGCGGCGCTTTCGGGCTTGAGCGTCATTCTCATCGAAGCCGCTGCCGACATCCTGGCCGGTGCCAGCAAGGGCAACAGCGCCATCCTGCATACGGGGTTCGATGCGCCCGAAGGCAGCGACGAGCTCAAGCTCATGCGCGCCGGGCGCGCGGAATATCTGAGCCTCCGCCACGAGCTCAACCTGCCGCTCCTCGAAACCGGCGCCATCGTCGTCGCCTGGACGGCGGACGAGCTGCACCGTCTCGAGAAGATCGCCCAGAAGGGCAGGGCCAATGGCATCGACGATCTCGTGATGCTGAGCCCCAACGACATCGCCCGGCGCGAGCCGCATCTGGCGCCGGCGCAAGGCGGTGTGCTGGTGCCCGGCGAGCATGTGATCGATCCGTGGTCGAGCCCGCTTGCCTATCTGCGCCAGGCCTTGGCCCATGGCGCGCAGTTCCTTCCCCGCGCGACCTTGCGCGCAGCCTCATTCGATGGAGAGAACTGGCATCTCGACACGGCGGCAGCGCCCGTCACGGCGCGGCACGTCGTCAACTGCGCCGGCCTTTTCGGCGATGAGGTTGATTTCCTCCTCACCGGCCAGAGGCGGTTCTCCATCCATCCGCGCAAGGGACAGTTCGCCGTCTTCGACAAGGCCGCGCAAGCACTGGTGAAGACGATCATCCTGCCGGTGCCGACGGAACGCACGAAAGGCGTCGTGCTCTGCCCGACCGTCTTCGGCAATGTCCTGATCGGTCCGACGGCCGAGGAGCAGGAAGACCGAAGGCGGGCCGCGGTGGATCAGGCGACGCTTAAAGCCCTCGTCGCGACGGCGGGACGAATGCTGCCGGCGCTCGCGCATATGCCGGTGACCGCCGTCTATGCGGGATTGCGCCCGGCGAGCGAGCGAAGCGAATACCGCCTCTTCAACGACCCTGAGCGGAAGCTGGTCACCGTCGGCGGCATCCGCTCCACCGGCCTCACCGCGGCGCTCGGCATCGCGCAATATGTGATGCGGGCGCTCGGCGTGACGCAGTCGCGCGAGCTCGTATCCCCGCCGCTGAGCCCGCCGATGCCCAATCTCGCCGAGCATCTGCCGCGCGCCTGGCAGGAGAGCGGGCGTGATGAGATCGTCTGTCATTGCGAGATGGTGACGCGCCGCGAGATCCTCGACGCCCTGGAGGGGTCGCTGCCGGCGCGCGACATGGGTGGTCTCAAGCGCCGCACGCGCGCCGGCATGGGACGCTGCCAGGGCTTCTATTGCGCCGCCCGCATCGCCCATCTGACGCAGGGCCGGCTCGATCCTTCGCCCGTCACCGGCGTGGGTGGCGCATGAATGAAACGCTCGACGTCGCGGTGGTCGGCGGCGGACCGGCCGGTCTCGCCGCCGCCATGTCGGCGAAGCGCTACGGCGCCAAACGGGTGACCGTGCTCGAACGCGAATCGGTCGCCGGCGGGATACCGCGCCATTGCAGCCACTCGCCCTTCGGCATGCGCGAATTCAACCGCGTCCTTTGGGGACCTGCCTATGCGCGCCGCCTCGTCAGCCAGGCGCTTGCCGATGGCGTCGGGATCAGGACCAATGTCACCGTCGTCAAGCTCAAGCCGGAGGGCGGCCTCGTTATCGCGACACAGGAAGGCCTCCGAGAAATCGCCGCACGGCGCGTGATCCTGGCGACCGGCATTCGCGAGACGCCGCGCGCGCCGCGTCTCGTCTCGGGCGATCGTCCTCTCGGCATACTCACGACCGGCGCGCTGCAGTGCTTCACACATGTCGAAGGGCTGCAGCCTTTCCGCAGGCCAGTGATCGTCGGCAGCGAGCTCGTCGCTTTCTCCGCCCTTCTGACCGCGCGCACCGCCGGCATTCGCCCTGTCGCCATGATCGAGCCGGGAAGCCGCGCGGTCGCGCGCTGGCCGTCGGCGCTGCTGCCCAGGCTCCTGGGCGTCGATCTTCTTCTCGACACGCGTCTCATCGAGATCATCGGTCCTGAGCGGGTCGAGGCCGTCCTGGTCGCAACGCCCCGAGGCGAGCGGCTCCTCGCTTGCGACGGTGTCCTGTTCACCGGTGAATTCACGCCCGCGGCCGAGCTCGTGCGGCAAAGCCATCTCAAGCTCGATGAAAGGAGCGGCGGCCCCGTCATCGACCAGTTCGGCCGCTGCTCCGATCCTGCCTTCTTCGCGGCCGGCAATCTGCTCAGGCCGGTCGAGACCGCCGGCTGGTGCTGGGCCGAGGGTGCGCGCGTTGGGCGCGACGTGGTTCGCGATCTTGCGGGCTCATTGCCCCAGGCAGAGCACGGCATTTCCATTTCAGCAGTCGCGCCCGTCAAGTTCGTCGTGCCGCAACGCCTGGTCGCCGGCGGCTCGGAAGCCGGCGCCTTGCAATTGCGCGTCACGCGTCCTGTCAGAGGCTATCTCAAGCTCAGCGGCGAGGGCATGACGCCGATCGCGCGGCGGATCGCGACACGGCCGGAACGCCGCATCCTCTTGCCGCTCGGCGATATTGCTCTTCCGATGAGCGGCATCCGGATAGACATCGAGGAGGCATGAGCATGCGTGTCGGCGCGATCGATCAGGGAACGACATCGACCCGCCTGCTGGTCGTGAAGAACGACGAAGAACCCCATATCGTCAGCCGCTTCGAGCAGCGCCAGCATTATCCGCAAGCCGGCTGGGTCGAGCATGATCCGGAAGAGATCCTGGGCCATATCAAGAGCTGTCTTGCCGCCGCCGGCCGCCTCGATGCCATCGCCATCGCCAATCAAGGCGAAAGCTGCCTCGCCTGGAACGGCGAGACCGGCGAGCCCGTATCGCCGATCATCGTCTGGCAGGATCAGCGCACCGGCGATGCGATCGAGCGGCTCAAGCAAGAGGGGGCGGAGAAGATCACCCTGGCCAAGGCCGGCCTGCCGCTCGATGCCTATTTCTCCGCCAGCAAGCTCGCCTGGATCCTCAAGCATGTGCCGGAGGCCCGCGATCTCAGCGGTCGCGGCAAGCTCAGGCTCGGCACCAGCGATGCCTTCTTCCTCGACCGGCTCACCGGCCAGTTCGCCACCGATGTGACGACGGCGAGCCGCACCTCGCTGATGAATCTCAAAAGCTGTGCCTGGGATCGCGATCTCTGCGCGCTGTTCGGCGTTCCGCTCGACGCCTTGCCGGAAATCCGTCCGACCATCGCCGATTTCGGCAGCATCGACGGCATGCCTGTGGTCGCGAGCCTCGTCGATCAGCAGGCGGCGCTCTGGGGCCATGGCTGCCGGCGGGCCGGCGATCTCAAGATCACTTTCGGCACCGGCGCCTTCGCGCTCGCCGTCGCCGGCGATGAGGTGCCGACCGATGTGCCGCAAGGCATCCTGCCGACCGTCGCCTGGCAAGTGGGCAAGTCGCCGACCTATGCGGTCGAAGCCGGCATCCATGATGCGGCCTCGGCCATCAACTGGTTCAGACGATTGGGGCTTGCCGGCGACAAGCCTGTGCAGGATTTCGACCGGCCACCCGCGATCGATCGCGGGCTCGTCTTCGTGCCCGCTCTGACCGGGCTTTCCTGTCCCTATTGGGACAGGAGCGCCGCCGGATTGTGGATCGGCCTGTCGCTCGACAGCGACGGCGCCGATATGGGCCAGGCGCTGCTCGAGGGGATAGCACTCCACACTGCCGCCGCCGTCACGGAGCTTGCGAAAGTGACGCCGCTCGCGGGGCCGATCTCCGTCGATGGCGGCCTCACCCAGAATGCTTATTTCATCGACGTGCTGGCTTCCGCCCTCGACCATCCGGTCAGGATCGCGCGCTTCCAGGATCTGACCGCCTTCGGCGCGGCGATGCTCGCGATGCGGGCGCTCGGGCGCGAGACGGCGCCGCCTGATCAGCTCGGCAGCATCGTCGCGCCGCGCTTCGATGGCCGCCACTGGGCCAAGCGTTTCGCCGACGCGGTGTCGCGGGCACGCGGCTGGCGCTGAGGGGCTTTATTTCAGTTTCGCGATCAGCGCCATAGCGGCGGCCGGCGCCTTGGGCTTGAAGCCGTTGATCATGTAGATGAAGACGTCGCGCGATTTGGGTGGGCTCTTTTCCTTAGGCCCGATGGCCTCGAGATCGCTGGGCGCCCCGCCTTCCGACCAGAGCCTGGCGCGCTTCGCCCATTCATCCAAGGCCTTCGGCGCATAGCCGGTCTCGACCTTCTCCGAGGCGCGCTGCAGCCTTGCATAGACGAAGGGAGCGGTCACATCGGGGATCTCGGGGAAGGTGTCCTTGTCGGTCAGCACCGTCGCCACCTTGTAGTCGCGCAAGAGCGCGATGAAGTCGGGCGTGCGGAAGCTCGGATGGCGCACTTCCACCACATGGCGAAGGCTCCGGCCTTCGAGCGTCGCCGGGAGCAGCTTGAGGAAGGCCTCGAAATCCTCAGGATCGAATTGCTTGGTCGGCAGGAACTGCCAGTTGATGGGCCCGAGCTTCTCCTTGAGCTCGAGGACGCCGCTCGTGAGAAAGCGCTCGACCGACTGGCCGGCTTCGGCGAGGACACGGCGGTTGGTGGAGAAGCGTGTGCCTTTCACGGAAAAGACGAAGCCCTCCGGCGTCTCCTCGCGCCAGCGCGCGAAGCTCTCCGGCTTCTGGCTGCCGTAATAGGTGCCGTTGATCTCGATCGAGGTCAGATGCTGGCCCGCATATTCGAGCTCGCGCTTTTGCGCCAGGCCCTTGGGATAGAACGTGCCGCGCCAGGGTTCGAAGGTCCAGCCGCCGATGCCGACACGGATGCTTCCGTTCTTGGCCATGGAGTGTCTCCGGTGAGGTTCGCTAGTGTTGGAGGGGAAGATACAGGCTTGCAGGGTGCCAGACTACCTGCGCGCTCCTGTCAATTTGTGGCAGCAGCAGGCCCATAGGCCTTGAGAAAAGTCTTTACGGCGGCCGCGGCGGCGGCGCGCAAATCGGCTTCCGAAGGCTTCTCGCCCAGGATCACGCCGACATAGAGATCGGCATTGATCAGCGCCTGGAACTGGCGCGCGGCGATGTCGGGGTCGTCGACGTTCAAATGGCCGGCATGATGAAGCTTGGCGAAGCGCGCGGCGATCGCGGCCCAGGCACGCTCCGGCCCATATTGCCGCCAGGGCGCGAAGAGCTCGGGGTAGCGTTCGCCCTCGGCATGGATCAGCTTGCGCAAGGCGATGCAGTCGCGGTTGCACATGCAGTTGCGCGCGAGCCGCACGGCGAATTCGACGAGCTCGGCCTCGATGTCGGTCGGATTGTCGGGGAAGCTCGCAAGGGTGGTGTAGATGCCGGCATTGGCCCGCTCGGTCATGTCCTTCACGACCGCGACGAAGAGCTTCTCCTTGTCGCCATAGTGATTGTAGATGGTCTGGCGCGAGACTTGCGCCTCGGCGGCGATGAGCTCGATGCTGGCGCTGGCAAAGCCGTCCCGGCAGAAGACGATGGCCGCCGCTTCGAGAACCGAAAGCCGCTTGGCGAGATGGCTCCGCTGCGGGGCGGGGACCGGGCTGATACTGCCAATTTCCGTCATGTGCGCTTGATAATAAAAGCGCTTGACTGTTTTGACAACTCTGTCCAATAATTTGGACCTGCTCGTCTAGCGAGGCTGCGCCGCCGCAGACCATGAGCTCGCGGGACGCCAATTTCTGATTGATTTCAACAACTTCGAAGCTGCGCCCGGCACTGGCCGCGCTCTTCGGACGGGGGATTGTTCGCCATGCAGACAAGATTCATCCGCAATGCCGTGATTCTGGGGCTGGTTTCGGCGATCGGTCCCTTCGCCATCGACATGTATCTGCCGGCCCTGCCGACCATCGGGAAGAGCCTCAATGCCGATATCGGCGCGGTGCAATTGAGCCTGATGCTGTTCTTCGTGTCCTTCGGCACCTTCCAGCTCATTTTCGGGCCGGTCTCGGACATGTTCGGGCGCAAATTGCCGCTCTATGTCGGGCTCGTGCTCTTCGCCCTCGGCGGCATCGGCTGCGCTTTCGCGCCCGACATCACGACGCTCAATGTCTTCCGCTTCATCCAGGGCATCGGCGCCTGCGCCGGCATGGTCATTCCGCGCGCCGTGGTGCGCGATCTCCATACCGGGATCGATGCGGCGCGCATGATGTCGCTGCTCATGCTGGTGTTCAGCATCTCGCCGATCCTGGCGCCGCTCACCGGCAGTTTGGTCATCAGCCTGGCCGACTGGCGCGCGGTCTTCTGGGTGGTGACGGTCGCCGCGGTGCTGGGCCTCGTCATGATCGCCGCCTTGCTGCCCGAGACGCGGCCCCAGGCGCTGCGGCGCGAAAGCGGCATCGCCAGCGCGCTCGCGGGCTACCGGCTGCTGCTCGGCGATGTCAACTTCCTGGCGCTCTCCTTGATCGGTGGCTTCGGGATCGCGAGCTTCTTCGTCTATCTCGCCAATTCGCCCTTCGTGCTCATCGAGCATTTCGGCCTGTCGCCGACGCTGTTCAGCGTCTTCTTCTCGATCAATGCCGTATCGTTCTTCACTGTCGCGCAGTTCACCGGCAAGCTCGCCGACCGCTTCGGCCTCAGGCGCGTGGTGCGCATCGCGGTGGTCGGCTTTTTCGCGGCGATCGCGGTGCTGTTCGCCTTGACGGCATCGGGCGTGGACCGTCTCGATGTGCTCGCGCTCTGCCTCTTCGTCGCCTATGGCTTCCTGGGTCTCGTCATCCCGACGACCGCGGTGCTCGCCATGGAGGATCACGGCGAGATCGCCGGCACGGCTTCAGCGCTCATGGGAACCTTGCACTTCGTCACCGGTGCGCTCGCCGTCGCCGCCATCGGTCTCATTGCCGACGGCACGGTGCTGCCGATGGTCACCGGCATCGGTGCTTGCGCGCTCATCACTTTCATCCTGGCACAGGTGACCTTGCGGCAGCGGCAAGCTTCTGAAGTTCCGGCAGAATAATTCATTTTCTCCGGAACCATCCGGCTGGCTCTGAGTTCTAATAAAAGTCTCAGCGGCAGGAGCCGTCCCGTAAGCTGAGGCAGGGCTCGCTCCAGAGATAGCAATATCTCAGGAGCGAGCCTTTCCGTTTGGGCTCCCGCTTTGACAAATCCCTGAAATTAGAGAAGTTTGGCGCCGCTATCAGAAAGAGGGAAAAATGCGGGCGAAATCCAAAGCCATCATCACTTGCGCCATCACGGGATCGATCCACACGCCGTCCATGTCGCCCCACCTGCCGGTGACGCCGAGCGACATCGCCGACCAGGCGGTCGAGGCCGGGAAAGCCGGGGCCGCGATCCTCCATCTCCATGCCCGCGATCCCAAGGATGGGAGGCCCTCGCCAAGCCCTGAGCTCTTCCTCGACTTCCTGCCGCGCATCAAGCAGGGGACCGAGGCGATCATCAACATCACGACCGGCGGCGGGCAGGGCATGTCGCTCGACGAGCGGCTTGCCGCGGCGGAACGCGCGTCGCCGGAAATGACCTCGCTCAATATGGGCTCGATGAATTTCGGCCTCTTCCCGATGCTCAACCGCTACAAGGATTTTGCCCATGACTGGGAGCGCCAGCATCTCGAGCGCTCGCGCGATTTCATCTTCCGCAACACCTTCAACGACATCGAGCAGGTGCTGAAGCGCCTGGGCGACGGCCATGGCGTCAAGTTCGAGTTCGAATGCTACGATGTCGGCCATCTCTACACGCTCGCCCATTTCCTCGACCGCAAGCTGGTCAAGCCGCCGCTCTTCGTGCAGACGATCTTCGGCATATTGGGCGGCATCGGCCCCGATCCGCAGAATGTGCTGGTCATGCGCGACACGGCCGAGCGCCTGTTCGGCGATCAATATCACTGGTCGGTCCTGGCGGCGGGGCGCTTCCAATTGCCGTTCTGCACCATGGCCGCCACCATGGGCGCCAATGTGCGCGTCGGGCTCGAGGACAATCTCTTCATCGGCAAGGGCAAGCTCGCCAAGTCCAATGCCGAGCTCGTCGCCAAGATGCGCCACATCCTCGAGGAGCTGTCGATCGATGTCGCGACGGCCGACGAAGCACGACAGATGCTGGATCTCAAGGGTCCGCAGAACGTGAAGTTCTGAAGCAGCGCTTCATCTGGCAAGGAAGCTGCGTGTATCACATAGGTGAAGGTCACGCAGAAACAGGCGCAATCCGTGCATCGGATCAGATCCTGCGTGGATGTGGGGCCATGGTCCAATAGAAGTCCGCCGGCCGGTATGCCTAATCTCCCGGATCGCGATCCTTTCAGGGCTTCCGCCTGAAGGGAACGTGATCGGAAATTTTGATTTTGGCGCGAGATGACAAGGATTTTCCCTGGTCGCGCGCTAGAGTTTCCTGCAGGGGGCCCTTCCGTCCGTAGCTTTATGAGAGAACGCAATTGATGAGGCAATTACGCAATGCCGGGCATGCGGTGCTCGGTTTCATCGCCTTTATTTGCGCATGCGCAATGGCGAATGCTCAGGAAGGCCTTGGCGCCTTTATGCCGCATGAGGGCGGCTCGATTACCACCGCCTGGGCCAATGCCTACGGGCCCGACGCGGAATCCTGGATCCGCTTCGCCAATGTCCGGCCCGACTCTTTCGACATCAACTATTCGAGTTCGCGCGGGACCGTCGCGGTCCGCCGGATCTTCGTCTCCGACCGCATGACAGCGCGAACCCTGATCCTGGGATACAGCGCGAAAATGCCTCTCGTCATACCCAACACCACGACCCTCGGCACGTCCGCTGCCGTGCTCCAAGAGCTGCGCTCGACCGGACAGGCCGCGTCCAATCTCGTCTACACTGAGGGCATGGCGACCATGACCGGCATGTTCACGCTGGTCGAGAAGGCCCAGATGTCCGTCAATATCGACGGGAATCCGGTGAATGTGCCGGTGATCCACGCCACCGGAAGCTTCAAGGACGGGCGGCAAAGCGCGGTCGGGGACTTCTATTTCCTCGACAACAAGAACAACCCCATGATGGTGCAATACAACATCCAGTTTCGCGGAGAAAAGACACCGCGCAGCGAACGCTATGTCCTGATCACGCCCGCGGCCGATGAGCGGGCAAGGATGGAGCAGGCTCTCGCGGCGCGAAAGGCCTATACCACCTATGGCATTCACTTCGATTTCGACAAGGCATCCATCCGGAACGACTCCGTTCCCTTGCTCAAGCAGATCGCCATTGCTCTGCGCAACAACCCGCTGTGGACGCTGTCGATCACCGGGTACACCGATTCGATCGGCGAAAAATCCTACAATATGAAGCTCTCCAGAGCTCGCGCCGATTCCGTGAAGGCAAGGCTTGTCAAGCTCGGCGTCGATCCCGTCCGGCTGAGCACGGCGGGAGCAGGCGCCGGTGAACCTGTCGCGACAAACAAGACCTTGCAAGGACGCGCCCTCAATCGCCGGGTCGTTCTGGCCCGTACCGACCGGTAGTCCAATGAGGAGCGCATCAAACATGATACTGGCGACACGTCTTCTGCTGGCCGGGTTTGCTCTCTGCGCAATGGCGGCAACCGCCTCTGCTGCCGACAAGATCGGCAACTGCGAGCTGACCGGCGCCAAAGGCTCGATCCCCATCACCGCGCCGGCGGTGCCGGGTCAGCTCACCGTCGCGGTCTCGCTGCCGGCACCGGTCTGGTGGAACGGCGATACGCCGGAGGCGATCAAGGACGGCATGGAATACTGCCTGGCGGCCGAGATTGCCTGGCGTGCCGGCTATGACAAGCTCAAGGTCGTGGCCGTGGAGTTTGTACCTCTCGTCGGCGGGCAGACCAGCGGCCACGACCTGGCGCTCTCCGAGATCTCCATCACCGAAGAGCGCAAGAAGCTCGTCGACTTCTCTGTCCCTTACTTCAACTCGGATATCGGGGTGCTGACGCGCGCCGATAATCCGGTCGACGAGAAGGCGGTCAAGTCGGTCACTGTCGGCATCCAGCAAGGGACGACCGGCGCCGCATTCGCGCTCGATGTGCTCAAGGTGACGAACTACAGCGTCTATGCCGAGCGCGCCGATCTTCTCAAGGCGTTGCGCGATGGGGATATCGATGCGGCCCTGACCGACACCTCGATAACCCTTTCGGCGGAAGCAACCGATGCCGGAAAGACCAAGGTCGTGGGCCAGTACAAGACCGGCGAGATCTACGCGGCCCTGCTTCCCAAGGCCAATACGAACAACGCGGCACTGGACAAGATCATTCAGGCCATCATCGATGACGGAACGATGAAAAAGCTGTCAGCCAAATATCTCGCCGCGGCCTGGGGCAAAGACCCGGCCAGCATTCCCTATTTCCAACCATAAGGATTTGGGGAGCTAATTCTCGATGATCGGCACATGCGGTGCGGCATGGCGCGGCATGTGGCCGGTGAGCCGCGGATCGGGATGGATCTCGACGGCGACCTGGTAAGGCGTGAAGCCCGAGCGCCGGTAGAAGGGAAGCGCCGCCGGGTGATCGAAAGTGCAGGTATGCACCCAGAAGCGCGTGATCGGCTTTATCCAGGCGAGGCGGATGGCTTCGCTCATCAGGAAGCGGCCGGCGCCCTTGCCGATCGCTTCGGGCAGCAGGCCGAAGAAGGACAGTTCGCATTCGTCCTTCGTCGAAAAGTCGAGCTCGAGCAGGCCCAACACCGTGTCTTTGTCGAGAAGCCGATAGATCTCGATCCTGGGCTCGCGCAATATCCGCAAAAGCTCATGGTCCGGCATCACGAGGCGCGAATACCACAGCCAGTTCTCGCCAATGGCCTTGAACAAAGAGCGATAGGTGGCGAGATCGGCGTCGCGCCAGCGTTCCGCCACCAGACTTTGGCTCGGAATCGGTGACGAGACGGGAGGCTTCGCCCGCATCTCCAGGAATGTCGCGACATTGGCGACATGGCGCGGGGGAACGATGGAGTAGCCTTTGGGCGCGGGTGATGGGGCGTGTGACATGGCGCGTAACCACCCGCTGCCCGATCGGTTGTCAAGTGGCTGCGTTAAAGGCTGACCGACAGGCCGCCATCGACGGCCAGCACATGGCCGTTCACATAGGATGCCGCCTCGGACGCGAGGAAGACGACGGCGCCGCCGAGCTCATGGGGCTTGGCCCAGCGTCCGGCAGGCGTTCGGCTCTCGACCCAGGCGGTGAAGGCCTTGTCCTCGAGAAGGGCGGTGTTGAGCTCGGTCGCGAAATAGCCGGGCGCGATGGCATTGACGGTGACGCCGTGGCGGCCGATCTCGGCGGCCATGGAGCGGGTCAGCCCGTGGAGGCCCGCTTTCGCCGCGGCATAGGCATGAATGGTCGGACGCCCGAGGATCGCCGCCACTGATCCGGTATTGATGATGCGGCCATATTTGTTGGGCAGCATCAGCCTGGCCGAATCGCGCGCCAGCCGGAAGCAGGCCGAGAGATTGACGGCGACGACGCGGTCGAAATCCTGATCCTCCCATTCGGTGAGCGGGCGCCGGTGCTGGATGCCGGCATTGTTCACGAGGATGTCGAGCTTGCCGTGCTTCGAAGCGATCCTGGCGAGCGCCGCGCTGCATTGTTTCGGATCAGCCACGTCGAAAGCGAGATGATCGGCTTTGAGCTTGCGCGCGGCTTCCGCGAGCGATGCCTCGTCGCGGGCATTGAGGATGACGGTCGCGCCATGCTCGGCCAAGGCTTCCGCCATGGCGAAGCCAAGCCCGCGCGATGCGCCGGTCACCAGCGCCACCCGTCCAGCCAAAGAGAAACGATCGGTCATTTGGGGATTGCTTTCGACAAAAGAGAGCAGGCGGGGATGATCCCCGCCTGCTCATGAGGCGTTAAGAGACTTATTTGCCGATGCAAGTGTCGGCGGTTTCCGGCGTGCAGACATCGAGCCCGGTATAGGTCGGATCGGTGACCGTCTTGCCGTCCTTGAGGTCCTTCAGGAAGAACATCGACTTGTAGCCCATCTCGAAGGGCCGCTGACCGACCTGGCCCTTGGACAGGCCGTCCTTCATCAGCTCCATCTGCACGGGCAATGTGTCGGCGACGACGAGGGCAAGCGCGCCTGAGGCGATCTTGTCCTTATAGGGCTCGACCGCCTTGCGATAGGCCTCGGGCACGAATTGCGGGAAGCCGCCGGTCGGCACGAAGGCGTCGAGATCGGGGTATTTCGCCAGCGTGTCTTCCAACTGGGCGACGGAGCGCGGGAAGTCGTCATCGGTATAGAGCGGGCAGCCATCCGCTTCCTTCCAGCCGTTCTCGCCATTGAGCCGGTCGCCAGGCGAAGCGGCACTCTGCTTGCCGGAGAGCGTGTCGCGAATGCCCTGCATGCGCTCATTGTGGTTGGCGGCAGCCGCACCGCCCGACTGGATGCAGATCGTGCCGCCCTTGGGCTTGATCTGCTGCACGATCTTGGCGAGGTTGACTCCGATGTCGTAATTCTTGGTGCCGACATAGGCGACACGCAGGTCCTTGTTCTCGGGCAGGAGATCGGAGTCCCAGGTGAGCACCGGGATTCCCGCTGCCTTGGCCTGTTGCAGGGGGCCCGCCATGGCCGCCGCGTTGGACGGCGACACGGCGATGCCGGCGACGCCCTTGGCGACGAGGTCCTGCACGATCTGCACCTGCTCTTCGCCGCCGCCATGCTCGCCGGGGCCGATATACATGCATTCGAAGGCGCCGTTCGATTCCGACTCGGCCTTCTTGCAGCCATCGCGGGCCTGGTCGAAGAACGGGTTGTTCATGTTCTTCGGCACCAACGCCAGGGTGAGCTTGTCCTGGGCGCTTGCGCCGGCGCTGCCCAGGGCCATCAGCCCCGCGACGATCGCCGTTCCCATCAGATATTTCATCATGCACGTTCCTCCTTCTGTCTTGCTTCTTTGCTTTCGCATGATCTTATCGGAGAACCGCTGGATGGCCGGGTCAAGCCCGGCCACAAGCTTCTCCGGATCATGCGCCTGGTTCGTCACGCACGTGAGCGCCCGCGCAGCCGCTCGAGATAGACCGCGAGGACGATGAAAAGACCGACAAAGGCGCCTTGCCAGTTGGCGTCGACCCCCGCCATCAGCAGGCCGTTGCGGATGACTTCGATGAGGGCCGCGCCGATGAAGGCGCCATAGGCGGTGCCGGCGCCGCCCATCAGGTCGGCGCCGCCAATGACGGTCGAGGCGATGACGCGCAATTCATAGCCGATGCCCAGCGCATTGATGGCCGAGCCCTGCCAGCCCAGGATGAGGATGGAGGAGAGGGCGGCCATGCAGGCGGAAAGCACATAGACCTGGAACTTCATGCGCCGGACCGGAACGCCGGTGAGCTGGGCCGCCTGCTCATTGCCGCCAATGGCGAAGAGGCGCCGGCCCCAGGAGGTGTAGTTGAAGACGAAGCCGAAGATGAGCGTCAGGATGACCAGGACCCAGACCGGATTGGCAATCCCTAAAATCTGTCCGCCGCCGATCTCGAGAACGACCTGCTTGTCGGGGCCGAAATCGGTGATCATGCGGTTGCCGGAGAGAATCTGAGCGAAAGAGCGCGCGGCCGCAAGCATGCCAAGTGTCACGACGAAAGGCGGCAGGCCGACATAGGCGATGATATAACCATTGATCGCACCCAGAGCGGCGCCGGCAAGGAGGCCCGCGGGCAGGGCGACCCACCAGGGATAATGCGCTTCGAGGACGACGCCGGCGACGATGGTGACAAAGCCCATGATGGAGCCGACCGAAAGGTCGATGCCGCCGGTGATGATGACGGCGAGCATGCCCATCGCCATGATGCCGATGAAGGCGAAATTACGGGTTATGTTGTAGAAATTGCGCTCCGTCGCATAGGCCGGCTCATAGAAGCTCATGAAGACGACGATGACGAAAAGCGCCACCGTGATCCAGAAAGGCTGGCTCGCGGTCAGCCGCTGCAGAAATGTGGACTGCTGGATGCCGACCACATCCTGGATCGAGACGCTGGCGGTTTCGGCTTTTTCAGGCGGCACGGATCGCTCCCGTGATGAGACCGGTCACTTCTTCGGGTGAGGTGTCCTTGATCGCCTTGTCGGCGACCTTGGCGCCGCGGCGCATGACGATGACCCGGTCGGACACGGCGAAGACGTCGGGCATGCGGTGGCTGATGAGGACGACCGATATGCCCTGCTGCTTGAGCCGGCGGATGAGCGCCAGGACCTGCTCGACCTGGCGCACGCTGATCGCCGCCGTCGGCTCGTCCATCAGCACGAGCTTGGCCCTGGAGAGCCTGGTTCGGGCGATGGCGACGGCCTGGCGCTGGCCGCCCGACATCCGGCGCACCAGGTCGCGCGGTCGGGTTTCCGACTGCAACTCCTCGAACAGCTCGCCGGCCTTCTTGAACATCGCGTCATAGTTCATGACCCGGAACGGCCAGATGCCTTTCCGGATCTCGCGGCCGAGAAACAGGTTCTCGGCGGCGGTGAGATTGTCGCACAAAGCCAGGTCCTGGTAGACGATCTCGATGCCCTTGGCGCGCGCATCGAGCGGCTGGGTGAAATGGACCGTCTCGTCCGAGAGCACGATCTCGCCCGAGGTCGGCGGGAAGTTGCCGGCGATGATCTTGACCAGCGTCGACTTGCCGGCGCCATTGTCGCCCATGAGGCCGACGATCTCGCCCGGGTGGATTTCGGCGTCCACGCCGTTCAAGGCATGGATGGCGCCGAAGGATTTGGTGACGCTCTTGAGCCTGAGCAAGGCCATTGAAGGCTCCTCCCATCGTGCAGGCTCTCTCGGCCTGCTTGCGAAACCAGCCGTCCGGAATTTTTGCATAGCTTCGCCGCGCTTGTCGAGCGCCTTTGCGGCGGTGAGCCATATTTGTCATACTAAAGACGAGTTTGCGATTTTTCCGTCATTCCATCCATCAGCCAACGAGGTTCGGAAATGCTGAGATTTGCGCTATTCGGGGCAGGCCGTATCGGGGCGATGCATGCCGCCAATATCGCCGCCAATCCCATGGCCTCGCTCGCCTGGGTGTTCGATGTGAACAAAAATGCGGCGGAGACCGTAGCGGCCAAGCACGACGCCAAGCCGGCGCGCAGCGCCGATGAGGCCCTGGCCGACAAAACGGTCGACGCCGTGCTCATCGCGTCCTCGACCGACACGCATGTTCCTTTGATCACGGCCTCGGCCAGGGCCGGCAAGGCCATCCTGTGCGAGAAGCCCATCGATCTCGACATCAAAAAGGTCGAACAGTGCCGCAAGGACATCGCCAAGACCAGCGTCCCGGTGCAGATCGGCTTCAACCGGCGCTATGACGCGACCCATCGGGCTCTCCGCCAGGCGGTGGCGCAAGGCGAGATCGGCACGCTCGAAGTCCTCATCATCACCAGCCGCGATCCGGAGCTCGCGCCGCTCCCGTATCTCAAAAGCTCGGGCGGCATCTTCCGCGACATGACCATCCATGATTTCGACCTGGCGCGCTTCATCCTCGGCGAGGAGCTGACCGAGATTTCGGCTGCTGCCAGCGTCAAGATCGATCCCGGGGTCGCCAGTCTCGATGACTATGACACCGTGATGGTGACGATGAAGGCCGCGTCGGGAGCGCTGGTCAGCATCAACAATTCGAGGCGCTGCGTCTATGGCTATGACCAGAGGGTGGAAGCCTTCGGGTCGAAAGGCATGGTTCAGTCCGACAATCCGCTGCCCAACATGCTTAAGCGCTCGGACGCAGGCGCAACGCAGAGCCTGGGTGTGCTCCATCACTTCTTCATCGAACGCTACCGCCAGGCCTATCTCGACGAGCTCAACGAGTTCATCGATCGCATCGGCAAGGGCCTGCCGCCGACGGTCGATTTCGAGGATGGACGGCGCGCCCTCATCATCGCCGATGCGGCTTTCGAATCGCTCCGAACGGGAAAGACGGTGAAGCTAAGCTACGGGTAGCCCCCATCCGGCGCTCTCGCCTTCGCGAAGCCGAGGCTTCGCTTCGGCGGAGCAAGGTCGCGCCTCCTTCCCCGCAAGGGGGAAGGAGGGTCTTCAGTCGTTGTGCGACAGCTTTTCCAGATTCTGGTCGGCGCGGCGGGTCGCGGCCTCGAAGCGCTCTTCCATCGTCTGCATGTTCTTCTTCGGCTCCTGGTAATAGGCGGTGAGCTTGAGAAGCGAGATGAAGGTCTTGTTGATCGCGCGGCCCCAGAATTTCATCGGCCGGTCGAAATCGAACAGCAGGATGACGCGCTCATCCTCGGTGTCGTTCCACACCTCATGCTCGTAAGTGTCGTCGAAGACGAAGATCTCGCCCGGGCGCCAGACCTGGATCTTGTCGCCGACCCTTATGCGGCACTTCTCGGCGTCTTTGGGAATGATGAGGCCGAGATGCGAACGCAATATGCCCTTCGACACGCCGCGATGAGCGGGAATGTGATAGCCGGGCCCCAGGATCGAGAACCAGGCGGTCTGCAGGTTGGGCACGCTTTCGAGAATCCGGGTGGTGAGCGGCGCCTGCTTGCAGTTCTTCTCGAGCTTGGTGCCGAAGCCATAGAGAATGAAGGTACGCCAATTGTTGCCCTTGGCGATGCGCATCTGGTCGGGTGAGACTTCCTGGAACAGCGGCACGGCCTCGCGGTGCTTGAGGATCTCGACCACTTCGGCGCGCATGCCCTCCCAATTGTCGAGAAAGGGCTTCAGGGCCGGAAAATCCTTGTTGTCGTGGATCGGCATGTCGCCGACCAGCGACTGGCGGCCGATGAAATCGCCGAGGCCGCGGATCAGCCGCTGGCCGAATTTCTTGACTTTCTTCTGCCGCTTCTTCTTGCGCTTCTGGCCTAGCGTCACTTCAGTATTGGCCATTTCGTCCTCTCAACCAGCGAAAGCACCCCTTTGTATACGCATCGGATTATCCGAAAACCGGGATAGCCAGGTTTAACCCGGCCACAAGCACTTTTCGGTCCGATGCTCCAGGTGCCCCCATATAGCATTCCCGCCCGGAATCTCACCTTTAACTTGTGTAACGGATGTTGCGCGGGCTGGCTTAGGGCTGGCTCTGGCGCTATGGAATATCCGTTTGACGAGGGTATTTAGGCAAATGTGGGTCAGGACGCAACTCAAGATCGGATGGCTCGATCTCCTTGCCGGAGCTTGGAATTGTTTTAAATCCAACGACCGCGCGGCGCTCCAGCGCTCGGTTGAGAGCTTCTTTTCCGACAGTGACGACACGATCGTCACCTATTCGGTGCGCTCGGGCTTCGACCTCCTGATCCAGGCCCTCGACCTCAAGCCCGGGGATGAGGTGATATTCTCCGCCCTCAATGTGAAGGGCATGGTGCGGGTGGTGCGGGACGCCGGGCTGGTTCCGGTGCCGGTCGATCTCGATTTCAGCTCCATGGGCCCGAGCCTCGAAAAGCTCGAAAAGGCCATCACGCCCAGGTCGCGCGTGTTCGTCGCCGCCCATCTCTTCGGGACCAGGCTCGATCTCGATCCCGTCTTCGCGCTGGTGCGCTCCAAAGGTATCGTCGCGGTCGAGGATTGCGCCCAGGCCTTCAACGGCCGGGCCTATCCCGGCAGCCGCGCCGCCGACCTCAACATGTTCTCCTTCGGGCCGATCAAGACCTCGACCGCGTTGGGGGGCGCCCTCATCCGGGTGCGCGACGACAAAGTGCGCGGCCGCATGCGCGCCATCCAGGCGGCCTATCCGATACAGCCCGACAGCAAGCAACTGAAGCGCGTCTTCCAGTTCATGGGATTGAAGCTCATCACCTCGCGGGCCGTCCTCGGGGCCATCTACAGATACTACCATTCGCGCGGGCAGGATTATGAGGACTCGCTCGCCGACCGGGTGCGCGACGTGGCGCCGCTCAAGACGGCGAAGAACCTGCGCTTCCAGCCCTCGACCGCGATGCTGGCGCTGCTCAACCGCAGGCTCGAGGAATTCGACATCCAGGCGATCAGGGTCAGGACGAACAAGGGCGAGAAACTGCGCGACATGATCGGCTCCGCCGTCGCCATGCCGGCCCAGGCCAATACGCATCACGACTACTGGGTGTTTCCGCTGATCGTCGATGAGCCGCGCAAGTTCATCGACGGGCTGCGCGCCGAGGGCTTCGATGCCGCCGACCTGCCGCGCTCGCAGCATATCGCAGCACCCAAGGACCGGCCCGAACTCGAGCCCAAAACCGCGGCCGGCGTCATGCGCGACCTCGTCGTCATCCCGTGCTACGACACCATGCCGGATGAGGAACTGGCGCGCCAGGCGCAAGTGATCAAGCGCCTGGCAGGCGAACTTGCACCTTCAAAAGCCTGAATCAAATCAATATTTTGCAAGCGATGCTTGAGAGATCGATTCAAGCGCGGGCAGGTCCAAGTGTGTCAAGTCGAACGGCTCTTCTGTCAAGCCCTTCGCGCCCGCCGGGCCTAAGGTCCGAAGAGACAGAATCCCATGGGAGCTCGCCCGATGAGCCAGGCCAAAGACGATTTCCTCGCCCGCTCGAAGCAATTCTGGAATCCCGGCAAGACATCGGACTGGCAGCGCATGGGCGTCGATCTCGTGATCGACCGGCGCGAAGGCTATTATCTCTGGGACATGGATGGGCGCCGGCTCATCGATGTCCATCTCAATGGCGGCACCTATTCGCTCGGCCACCGCAATCCCGAAGTGGTGGAAGCGGTGCGCGAGGGCATGGCCTATTTCGACATCGGCAACCACCATTTCCCCTCGATCATGCGCACCCATGTGGCCGAGATGCTGGAACGGCTGACACCCGCCGGCCTCAAGCGCACCATCTTCGCCTCGGGCGGTGCCGAGGCGATCGACATCGCGCTCAAGAGTGCCCGCAACGCCACCAAGCGGCGCAAGATCATCTGCATCGAGCGCTGCTATCACGGCCATACCGGCCTTGCGGTGCAAGTGGGCGACGACCGCTTCTCCAAGCTGTTCCTGTCGGACGCGCCGTCGAGCGAAGTGGTCAAGGTGCCGTTCAACGATCTCGACCGGATGCTCGCCGCCATCGCCGTCGGCGATGCGGCCTGCGTGATCATGGAGACGATCCCCGCGACCTATGGCTTCCCGATGCCCAAGCCCGGCTATCTCCAGGCCATCAAGCAGGCCTGCGAGAAGGTCGGCACGCTCTATATCGCGGACGAGGTGCAGACCGGGCTCATGCGCACCGGCGAGATGTGGGGGATCGAGACCTATGGCGTCAATCCCGACATGCTGGTGACCGGCAAGGGCCTGTCGGGCGGCATCTATCCGATCGCCGCCGTCGTGGTGAACGAGAAGGCCGGCCAGTGGCTGAGCGAGGACGGCTTCGGTCACATGTCGAGCTTCGGCGGCGCCGAACTCGGATGCCTCGCCGCCGCCAAGGTCCTGGAAATCTGCTCGCGGCCCGAAACGCGCTCGCAAGTCCACTATATTTCCGCCTATCTTGCCGGCGGGCTGCGCCAGGTGCAGCAGAACTATCCGGACTTCTTCACCGGCATCAGGCAGCGCGGTATCGTCATGGGGCTGGAATTCAATCACGATCAGGGTGCCGTCCATGTGATGAAGCACCTTTATCAGAACGGCGTATGGGCGATCTTCTCCACCCTCGACAAGCGCGTCCTGCAATACAAGCCGGGCCTCCTCATCGACCGCGAAATGTGCGACGAGATGCTGAACCGCCTCGACACCGCCGTGGCCCTGGCGCAGGCGGAAGTCTTCGGCGGCAGGGCCCGGAGCACCATGACGAGCGCGAAACCCTCTTACTCACGGCAGTCGGCCGCCTGATGCATGACTTCGCCTGACGCGTCGCACCAAGAGAAGCTCAAGGAGCTGCAGCGGATCGCCGAAGCAGCCCTGCCTTTCTATGACCTGCCGCCCGAAGCCACGGCGACGATGATCAATCTGTCGGAGAACGCCACCTATCGCATCGATGCCGGAGGACGGAAATGGGCGCTGCGCGTCCACCGCGAGGGCTATCATTCGAAGACGGCCATCGGCTCGGAACTCGCCTGGCTTCAGGCCCTGCGCCAGGATGGTGCCGTCACCACGCCGGTCCCGCTCAAGGGTCGGAATGGCGAGCTGATCCAGATCGTGGCGCTTCCGGGCCTCAAGGCGCGCCATGTCGTGCTCTTCGACTGGGAGACGGGTACTGAGCCCGATGAGAGCGAGCTGCTCGGCCCCTTCGAGGTGCTGGGAGCGGCGACGGCGCGGATGCATCTGCATTCGCGCAAGTGGACGCGGCCGCAAAACTTCGAGCGCCTGACCTGGGATTTCGACGGCGCCTTCGGGAAGGTCAAGCATTGGGGCTCATGGCGCGACGGCATGGGGCTCGATGCGGAAAAGATGGGGCTCTTCCAGCGCGCCGTCGATCTCATCGAGAAGAGACTTGAAAGTTTCGGCAAGGGTCATGAGCGCTTCGGGCTCATCCACTGCGACATGCGCCTCGCCAATCTGCTGATCGACGGCGATGAGACCAAGGTCATCGATTTCGACGACTGCGGTTTCAGCTGGTATCTCTATGATTGCGCGACGGCGCTGTCCTTCATCGAGCACCGGCCCGACGTGCCGGAGCTCATCGAGGCCTGGGTCAAAGGCTATCGCTCCGTCGCCCCGCTTTCGGCCGAAGACGAGCACGAGATCCCGACCTTCGTCCTCTATCGCAGGCTCCTGCTCGTCGCCTGGATCGGCTCGCATGCCGAGACCGACCTCGCCAAGTCGATGGGCGTTCCCTACACGAAGGACACTGTCGCCTTGTGCGAGAACTATCTCGCACGGTTCGGCTAGCTGGATTTCCCTTGCGTCATATGAAATACTCGCCGTCTGGTGAATGATCAGGGGCGGCGCATGAGGGGTCTGATCAATCGGAGATCGGTTGTCTTCCTTGCAACAGGGATAGTTCTTGCGGCTGAGGGTGCCCGCTCGCAAGAAAAGCCGGAGTTCATAGACACGGCAACGCTCTCCGGCATTGGCGATCGTCTGCGGGGCATGACGAAAGAGCTCGCATCGCGTTTCGCGGAGCGCGCCGAGGGCGAATGGATCAAGGAGCTCGATGGCGATATTGGGCGGCTCTTTGAATTCCTGCCCAGGCTGCAGGTCTCGAAATTCTATGCCGCGATGCTCGATTATGATGTCACTTTGCTCGCGGAGGCGGTCAAGGAGGACGACCCGGGCAAGGTGACGAACTATGTCCGCATCACCCATGAAGACATCAAGGTCAAGCTCTGGAGCATCGAATTCCAGATACAATGGGGTGCCGAGAGCAGCGACATTTCCGTCGAGGTCGACACGATCACGACCTACAGCAGAAAACCCGTCAATGGGCTTGAGATCAGTTTTCACATGCTTGGCGCCGGAACGTCCGGTCCGCCGTTCAGGGTCTTCAGGGATCTCACGACGCCGACGAAAGATTCCGTGCCGCCCGGACATTACATCATCCGCGTGATTCAAATGCGCAACTACAAGCCGGAGGTGCGGCGCGAGATGACGCGGACGATCTGGGGCCGGCAGCCCGAAGAAAAGATCGAGATCGGTATTGGATGAAAAGGCTTCTCGCCCTCTGGCAGCAGGCGGGCCGCTATGCCGTGGCGCTCGCGGCGATCTTCACCGGCCTCATCTTTCAGCCTCCTGGACACGCCCTGCAAGGCAGCGCGCTCAACTGGAAGCTCCTGGCGACGACCGTCATCGCCTTCATCATCCTGTTCGCGGGAAAATGGTTCGCGCAGAAAAGCCGGCCGGTCGTGACCGTCGCCCTGTTCCTTATCGGCATCGGACTGGTGATCGCCTATTTCCACTGGTCGCAGCTCTGGTCTTGCGAGGTCGGAACAGGCCGGGTGGTCATCGGGTCAGTACTCAAACCGGATGCCGCGGCAATTCTCGCCAAAACACCGAGCTTCTCCTGCACCGACCTGTTGCTCCATTTCGCCAGCGATCCGCGGCGTGTCTATGAGGAGAGCGCCATATTTCTCCACGAAACGCTGCTGGGCACCCTTTATTTCGCCATGATCGTCATACTTTCAGCAGCCCTCCTGGGCCTGACGCGGAAGCCTTAATTGCCACGGATCTTCACAGGCCCGTCGCAGGCCTCGGGATTTCACTGAAGAAAGCTGCGATCGAGGCCCATTTGGTCGACAAAGGGCTTCTCATCGCCGAGGGCGCCGCTGAGTGCCGGCTCTTCGAGATGGCGCCGGAAATAGGCATTGAGCTTGGGAAAGCGCGGCTCGATCCGATAGCCCAGATAGTTGAACAGGATCAGGTTCGAGACGACGGCAATGTCGGCGATCGTCAGCTTGCCGCCGACCAGATAACCCTCAGGGTCGAGGCTTTCGAGATAGGCGAAGGCCTCGGGCGCGGCCTTGTTCTTCGCGGCATCGATCATGACCTGGTTTCCCTGAACATTGCGGATCTTCGGGGCCACGATCTGATTATGGAAGAGGGGATGTATCACGCCCCGAAACAGCTCGGAGCCTGCCCAGGCATCGAGCGACAGAGCGGCGCCATATTCCCGGTCATCGGCGGGAAGCAGCGCCGGCGTCGGATGCTTGCGTTCGAGATAGGCGACGATCGCGGTCGAATCCGCAAGGCGGAAGCCCTGGTCCTCGATCGCCGGGATGAGGCCGGTCGGGCTGATCTCGCGCCAGTTTGACGGCGGATTGCCGGGGATGACAGGAATGACGGTCTCAAGCTCGAAGGGAATACCCTTGAGCCGCGCGGCGACGATCACTTTGCGCGTATGAACCGACAGGGGCACACCATAGATCTTCATTTTCCACTCCTCATGGGTTGTGAATATCGAACAGCGATGAGCGCTGTCTTTTTGTTGCGCATCGGATTATCCGAAAACCGCTTCGCACTTTTCGGTCCGATGCTTAAGCCGCGCGCTGGACCGGGAACTGGATTTCGACCAGCGCTTTCTCAAATCCGGGCTGTCCGACGACCGGCTCGAGAAAGACTTCGCGGCAGGGGCCTGCGATCTCGTAGCGGTTGGCCTCGATCCAGGTGCCGATGGCAGCGAAAGAGGAATGGCTCACCGCATTGGTTCCGGCCCTGACGATGGTCGCCATGCTCTCAACCGCCGGAAGCTCGCTCGCGGTCAGCAGGGCATTGCCGGGCAGGCGGATGGTGGCGTTCGAGAGCCGCGTGAGCGCGTAGCCGATCTCGAGATCGAGCTTCTCGTCCTCGCCATCATTGCGCGCCACGACGATGAGCTTGTCGCGGAGCGCGGGGCGAATCTGCCGCAATCCTTCCTCGGCAATGGTGCGGACCATGGGCACGACCTCCTCCATGCCCTCGAAGGAGCGCCGCAAGGAGAGAAACGGCGTCGCCGCCACGGATTTGACGACGACGTCATAGCCTTCGATCCCGCCCTGGTGATCGATTTGCGCAATACGCGATTCGATGTGGCGCAAGCGCGCCTCTTCCGCGCGCAGCGACTGCTCGACTTGCGCCCGCTTCATGGTGAGCATGCCGCGCAGTTCCGTGGGCGATATCTGCTCTTCGAGCAGCGGGCCGATCTGCTCGAGCGAGAGGCCGAGCTCCTTCAGCGCCAGGATGCGGTTCAGGCGCGGCAGCTGGCGAATGCTGTAATAGCGGTAGCCGCTGCGGGGGTCGGCATGGTCGGGACGCAGCAATCCCAACTGGTCGTAATGCCGCAACTGTCTTGCCGACACCTGGGCAATCTGGGCGAACTCACCAATCCTGAACATCGAGGCTTTCTCCGCGGTCCAACCAACTCGGAAAGCTTCTGCGGGCTTGACATAGTGTCAAAGTCAAGCGGGAAAATCACTCAGGCTGTCTGCTGGGCCCGATAATTGCGCGGCGACGTGCCGGTCCAGCGGTGGAAGGCGCGGGAAAAGGCCGACAATTCCGAATAGCCGAGCAGGAAGGCGATCTCGGAGAAGGGCAATTCGCGCTGGCGCACATAGACAAGCGCCAGGTCGCGGCGCGTCTCCTCGACCAGATCCTTGTAATTGAGATTGTCGCGGGCGAGCTCGCGCTGGATGGCGGCGGGCGTCGCCTTGACGGCTGCGGCCACCGCTTCGAGCGCCGGATAGCCGTCCGCCAGCCGGCAGCGGATCGCCGACCTGATCTGGTCCTTGCGCGTCTGGCGGGGGAGGGGCTTCGTGCCCACACTCATCAGGCACATGCGGGTGATCGACAGAAGCTTCAGATCGGGCGCCGGCATCGGACGGACGAAGAGCTCGCGCCGGAAGACGAGCGCGTTGGTGGCTTGCGAGAAATAGACCGGCGCGTCGAAGGCGCTCTCATGCTCGCGCCAAGCCTCGGGCTTGGGATGCTCGAAATGAACCTCTTCCGGCGCCCAGGAGGCCCCCAAGCATTCGCGGATGATATTGAGGAACATGCCGAGCGAGAGCTCGGCGTCCTGGCGGCGCGCCAGGATGTCGGGCATGCGGATCTGATATTCGAGACGGACGAGGCCCTGACCCGCATCGGCGATCGCCATATGGGTCGACTGCTGGTGCAGGGCGAAGAGGCCGACGAAATTCTCGAGCGCGGAGCCCAACGTGGGGGAAGAGACGGCGGTATAGCCGATGAGGCCCAGATCGCGCGGCTTGAAGCTGTTGCCGAACCACAGGCCGAAATTGGGATTGCGGGTGTTGCGGGCGGCTTCCTCGAACAGCGCGCAGAAGGCCTGAAGCTCGAGGCTCAAGGTTGGCTGGCCCACACAAGCCGGATCGACGCCGGCCTCGCCGCAGACGCAGTCGATATCGCCGCCCAGCCGCGCAACATGGTCGGCAAGACCGGTTGCGGCCGAAGCGAGGATGCCGGGATGGGCGCTGTCTTCCCCAGGCTGCATCTGGAAGCCTTTTGTTATGGCGGCGAGCCTCGCATGGATCGGCGGAGGAAGCAACTTTGCCGAAAATTAATTCCTTAAAAAGGGGACGAGATAATATCATCCTAGATGATGCCGTGACACAATTTAAATTGTCCCTGATTTGATTAGAAACGACTGATGTCAAGCCGGCCAAATGTGGTGTCAAGCGGCCCGCTGGCGTGCCGGCCTAATCTCGGTCCATGGCCATCCATCCCCTTCTCGAAGACCGTGGCTTCACCAGCTTCCATGCCAAGCAAATGGTGGAGAAAGCGCGCTGGGCGGCGGAAGCCTTCTCCGGCTATCGCCGGTCCGAGGTGCTGCGGATCGCCAAGGCTGCCGGCGAGGCGGGCCATGCCGCGGCCCAGCGCTATGCCCAATGGGCGGTGGAAGAGACGGGTTTCGGCGTCGTCGAGCACAAGGTGATCAAGAACCAGGCCTGCTCGCGTGGGCTCTTTGAGCTCTATCAGGACCAGGATTTCACCGGCATCAGGAGCGACGCCGAGCGCAAGATCCTGGAGATCGCGCGCCCCGCCGGCGTCGTCTTCGCGCTCACCCCCTCGACCAATCCGGTGGCGACCGTCTTCTACAAGATCATGCTGTGCCTCCTGACGCGCAACGCCATCATCATCTCGCCCCATCCCATGGCCAAGGCCTGCTGCGCCGATGCGGCAAAGCTGATGGCCAAGGCGGCGGAAGAGGCAGGCGCTCCCGACGGCGTCATCCAGGTCATCGCGGAGCCGTCGCTGCCGATCGTCGAGACGGTGATGAAATCCGACCGCATCGACGTGATCCTCGCGACCGGCGGCACGCCGGTGGTGCGCGCCGCCTACAGCTCCGGCAATCCGGCGATCGGGGTGGGGCCGGGCAATGTGCCTGCCTATGTCGATGAGACCGCCGATGTGGCGCATGCCGCCAAGGCGATCGCCGAGTCGAAGGCCTTCGACAACGGCATATTGTGCACCAATGAGAGCGCCGTCATCGCCCATGGCGCGGTCGCAGCGGCGCTCGCGCAGGAACTCAAGCGCAATGGCTGTCACATGTGCAGCGATGCCGAGCGCGATCAGCTCGAAAAGACGCTGTTTCCGGACGGCAAGTTCAATATCGCGCTGATCGGCAAATCGGCCGAGGCCATCGCGGAAAAGGCGGGCTTCCGCGTGCCGCCGCGCAGCAAGGTGCTGGTGGCGCCGCTCGAGCGGATCGGCGACGACTATCCGTTGAGCCGCGAGAAACTGTGCCCGGTGCTGGGCCTCTATGTGGCGGCGAACCGCGATGCGGCGATGATCGCCTGCCGCGCCATGACGCGGCGCTCGGGCGGCGGGCATTCCGCCGCCATCCATGCGCGCGATCCCGATATCATCCTGCGCTACGGCGAAGAGATGAATGTGCTGCGCATAGCCGTGAATGTCGGCAACAGCCTCGGCGCCTCGGGCTTCGAGACCCATCTGGCGCCGACCATGACCATCGGCACGGGCTATTTCGGCAGAAGCTCGGTCTCCGAGAATGTCGGCCCCCAGCATCTGGTGCAGTGGGTGAACATGGCCTGGAACAGCGACAGTGCCATCGAGATGCCGTCCTTCAGCGCGACCGATCGCCTGGAGAAGCCGCGCATCGGCACGCCACCCAAGGGCGAGATCGACTATGATTTCGGCAATCATCCGCCGGGCGTGGCATCATCGCCGGCTGCCGCGAAGTCCTCAAGCGGCGCCGACGATATCCGCGCCGAGATCCGGCGCATCATCCTCGAAGAGCTGAAGGAGCTCGCACGCTGATGGCGAAGCTGCGCTCCTATATCTTCATCGATCAGCTGCAGCCGGGCACCATGTGCTATCTGGGCTCGTTCTGCCGCGGTTTCCTGCCGCGGGCCAATATGGCGGCGATCGTCATCGAAGTGGCGCCGGGGCTCGACATCGAGCCCCTGACCGACATCGCGGTGAAGACCGTCGATGTGAAGCCCGGCATATTGGTGGTGGAGCGGCAGTTCGGCTATCTCGAATTCCACTCGCATTCGACCGCCGCGGTCAAAGCGGCGGGTGATGCCATATTGGAGGAGCTCGGCGCCAGCGCAAGGGATGCGCTCAAGCCGGAGATCCTCGCCTCCCAGATCGTGAAGCGCGTCGACAATTATCATGCGCTGCTGATCAACCGGAACAAGTCCGGCTCGATGATCCTGCCAAGTGAATCGCTGTTCGTGCTCGAGATGCAGCCTGCCGCCTATGCGATCCTCGCCGCCAATGAGGCGGAGAAGGCCGCCAATATCAAAGTGGTCGACTACCGCATGATGGGCGCCACCGGCCGGGTTTATCTCTCGGGCGAGGAGAGCAATATCAGGGCGGCGGCGCGCGCGGCCGAGCAGGCGCTCGAGACGAGGATGGCGGCATGAGCGGCATATCCTCGGACGAGATCCGGCAGTTGGTGCGCGACGCCTTGCGCGAGCTATTGCCCGCCGGCAAGGCGCGGCCCGAAACGGGGAGCGGCACCCTTCTCACGCGGTTGCGGGCGGCCCTCCTCGATCCCAAGCGGCCGAGCGTCGACGTCAGGATCGACAATGCCAGCGACCTCACCGCTTTCGCCCGCGACCTCCTGCAGGCGCCGGAGGACGTCAGGGTCGGCATCCTTTCGGGAAAGATCGGACTCGGACTCGCGCAACGTGGGGCGAGTGCGGCATCGGCGGTGCCGGTTCGACAGCGCACGGCGCATCAGATATCGAAAGGCGTGGTGACGGAGACCATGGTCGCCGAGATCGGCAAGACCAGCGACCGCCTCATCATCGGCAAGGGCGTCGTGGTGACGCCGCTGGCGCGCGACAAGGCGCGCGAGGTGAAGCTTGAAATCGTGAGGGACCGCACATGAAAACCGGAATTGTGGTCGGCAAAGTATGGGCAACGAAGCGGCTCAGCGAATTGCCGGGCGGCGCCTTGCTCGAAATCGCCGTCGAGGAAGAAGACGAGATGGATGAGCGCATGATCGCCTTCGATCCCTTGGGCGCCGGTGTGGGCGAGCGCGTGCTGGTCACGCAAGGCTCGGTCGCCAAGGCCTGGTTCAAAGAGAGCAACAATGTCGTCGATGCGCTGGTCATCGGCATTCTCGACGAGCAGGCCCAGCGGAAGACGAAGAAAAGTTGATCTGGTCAAGTTTGCGAAAAGGAGGACAGCATGTCTAACGCAATCGGATTTGTCGAAACGCGCGGCTTCGTGGCGGCATTCGCCGCGGGTGACGCGATGGTGAAGGCCGCCAATGTGACGATCGTCGGGCGCGAGCAGGTCGGCGCCGGGCTCGTCTCGGTGCAGGTCCAGGGCGATGTCGGCGCGGTCAAGGCGGCGACGGAAGCGGGCGCGGAAGCGGCGCGCAATGTCGGCGAGGTCGTCTCGGTGCATGTAATCCCGCGTCCCCATCCCGACGTGGTCAAGCATTTCGGCAATTCGAAGTAACAGCCCGCCGTGGCGGAGCTCCGCGTCTATCTCAAGCTCTCATCCTTGAGGCGGCAGTTCGCCGCCTATATGGGATCGCCGACCCGTGCCAGGGGCTATGTGCCGCTCGAAGGCATGCATTCGCTCATCATCGAGATCGCGCCGGCGCTCGCCATCCATCATGTAAGCGATGTGGCGCTGAAGACGGTGCCCGAGGCCGAGCCCGGCATCCTCTATACGGAAAGGCAGTTCGGCATCCTCGAGCTGCATTCCTTCGACATGGACCATGTCGACCGGGCCGGGGCGGCGGTGCTCAGGGCGATCGGCCAGAAGGCCGAAGACCAGCTCAAGCCGCAATTGCTGTTCGCCGAGATCGTGAGCGAGGTGACCGACAGCCATGCCGTGATCCTCAACCGCAACCGCGAGGCCTCGATGATCATGCCGGGCGAGTCGCTGCTCCTGATCGAGGTGGTGCCGGCGCTGTTCGCGGCGCATGCGGCGAACGAGGCGGAGAAGATCGCGCCAGGCGCGACACTGGTCGATTGCCAGATGATCGGTGCCTCCGGACGATTGTTCATGTCGGGCGAGAAGAGTGAGCTCGAGAAGGCCCGCGATCAGATCGTCGCGATGCTGAAGGGGATTAGCGGCCGGAAATCCTAGATTTCAGTCCTCGTTCAGACCTGTATTGAGATGTTGTGATGTGTCCGTCGCGCGCATCTTTTGCGAGAGCTCGGCAAAGTTCGTGATCTTGATGGTGCGGTTGGGAAACCGCGCGACGATCTCGAGATCGCCGCCCATGGCCTGGATGAAACGACGAAGTGTGCTGACATACATATCGGTGCGCTTCTCGATTTTGGCGACTGATCCCTGCCCGATCTGAAGCGTTTGCCCGATTTCTTCCTGCGACAGCTTGAGTGCGCGGCGCACCTCCGCCAGATCCATTTCCTCATCAAGGCGCCGTGCTTCGGCATCAGCCTTGGCCCTGGCATTGGGCGACATTCGTGCGCGCAATTCCGCGAAGGAGCGTCTACCTGCCATCTCTTTTCTCCTTTTCCAATTCTGCCAGATGCTCGTCATAGAGAGCATCGGCCACCGGGATCATCCGATCGTGGAAGCGGTCATCACCGGTCTTGTCACCGCCAATGAGCAAAATCGCCATGCGCTGTGGATCGAAGGCGTAAAAGACCCGCAAAGGCTTGCCACCGCTCTGTATTCGCAACTCGCGCATATGGCTGTGGCGCGAACCGCTCACACCGCTCGAATATGGAAACGGCAGGTTCGGACCTCTTTGCTCCAATTTTTGGACGTGAGCCGCTACCTTGATCTGTTCTGCCTCGGTGAGCGTGTCCCCACCATTCTCCAAACTCGTCCGTGTATTCGACGGGCCATTCCATCGAATGAATAATATTCCTTTTGAGGAATAAATCAAGGGGTTGCCGTTGGACCCCGCCTCATTCTCCTAAGTATCGAGCGCTTTCTTCAACCCCGCAATCAGACGCTGGCGCGGCTCGGCGTCGACGAATGGCTCGGCGGCAGCGCCCCTGAAGAAGTCCCATCGACGAGGGCTGTAGCGCTCAATGAGCGCGCGCGCCTGCTCAAGGTCGCCGAGATGTCCCAGGCAAGCGAGCGCGTACATGCAGTCCCACGCGCCATCGGGAACGGCGAGAAACGCCGGCAGGGCCTCCTCATATGACCCGTCGGCAAAATCAGCTACGCCAACGAATTCCCCGTACCAGAGCGGAGGCAGCGGATTAAGGCGGAAGCCTTGGGCGAAGTAATCTCTGGCGACCGGCAATCGTCCCAAATACGCGTGCAAATTACCCAGGTCTACGAGTATGTGCGGATCGCCGGGATTGAAGGACAGCGCCTTGTGATAGGATGCGGCTGCAGCGGCAATGTCGCCCAAATACAACTGGCACAGGCCCCGCGCGCGGTGACAGCCCGCACTCGTGGCATCAAGTTCGATGGCGCGTTGGGCGAGCTTCAAGCCCTTCGACAAGCCATCCCGGTCAAAATCGAAGAACCATTTGACCATCTCACAGGATGAAAGCCCGCGGTAAGCTTCAGCGTTCTCGGGAAACGCGGCTGCTGCCTTCGCGAAGTGCTCGGCGGCAACTGAACTCTCCTGAGGGTTAAGCTTTTTGAAATGCCAAATTCCTTTCAGCACATGCTCATAGGTTGTCAGCCTGCTCGGCTCCGCCGGTGCTGATTTCCGGGCGACTTCGAGTTCCACGCGGCCACGCAAAGTGCTTGTGATGATGCTGGCGACTTCGTCCTGGAGGGCAAAAACATCCAAGAGAGGCCGATCGTAACGATCGGCCCAGATTACGCGCTTGGTTCCAACATCAGAGAGACGGGCGGCGATGCGGATGCGGCCATCCGACTTTCGAACATTGCCCGACAGCACATAGTCCGCTGCGAGCTTGTCGCGAAGGTCTCGATATTGCTCCTCCCCGCCGCGGAACGCGAATGACGAATGATGACCAATCACCGACAGGGTGCGGTATTTCGACAGGCGATCGATGATGTCCTCGGTAACGCCGTCACTGAAATATTGCTCGCCAGGATCGCCGCTCAAATTTGCGAATGGCAGTACCGCGATGATCGGAGGGCGATCGGCGGCCAAATGTGCGGAAGTTGAAGCATCTGGTGCCGCCTCGTCGTCCCCGGCGGCCATGGGTTGCGGGCCGGCGTATTTGTACCCGCGACCATGGACGGTAACTATGATTGAAGAGCCCAATATCTTGCGCAAGTTCGAGATATGGGCCTGCAACGTGTTCTCTTCGACCACAAGCCCAGGCCACACGGCGTCGAACAATGCGGCTTTTGAAACAGGCTCATTCGGATGCCGCAGGAGGACCTCCAGTATCTCGAACGAACGCCCGCTGATATCGAGCCGGCCGTCGGGACCGTCCACATATCTTTCGCGACGCCTCAGCCGATATGATCCGAACCGTACATCCATGCAGCTATCCCGCGCCCCGCAAGAATGTAGCGCAGCCCGGTCGGGAATGCCCAGCCGGCATTTAAGGCATGGGTTGTGCTGCGGCCTAGGCGTCGAGCGCCTTCTGCAATCCCGCAATCAAGCGCTGGCGGGGTTCAGGATTTACAAACGGCTCGGCGGCAGCGCCCTTCAGGAAATCCCACTGGCGGTGGCTATAACGCTGAATGAGCGCGCGCGCCTGTGCAAGGTCGCCGAGCTGGACCAGGCAGGCGAGCGCATACATGCAGTCCCATGCGCCCTCGGGAACGGCCAAGAAAGACGGCAAGGCCTTCTCATATGATCTCTCGACAAAATGAAGGACCCCCACGAATTCCCCGTACCAGAGCGGCGGCAGCGGATTGAGCTTGAAGGCTTGGGCGAAGTAGTCCCTGCCGACGGTCAATCGCCCCAGATAGACATGCAAAAGAGCCCCTTCCACGTGAATGTGCGGGTCGCCTGGATTGAGGGACGCGGCCTTGTGGTAGGATTCGACTGCAGCCGCAAGATCGCCCAGATACATCTGACAGAAACCGCGGACACACTGACACATCGCGTTCGTGGCATCCAGCTCGATGCCGCGTTCGGCGAACTTCAGGCCATTTACCAGGCCATCGTGGTCAAAATCGAAAAACCATCTGTTGTTTTCGCAGATTGCAAGCCCCCGGTAAGCCTCAGCATTTTCCGGGAATTCGGCAACCGCCTTGGTGAAGTGCTCGGCGGCGGTCGCGTTCGACTGAGGCGTAAGCTTTTTGAAGTGCCATATTCCTTTCAGCACATGCTCATAGCTCGTCAGCCTGCGCGGCTCTGCCGGAGTTGATTTTTGCGCGACTTCGAGCTCGACCCGGCCGAGCAAAGTGCTTGCGATGATGCTGGCCACCTCGTCCTGCAGAGCGAAGACATCGGCGAGGGGACGGTCATAGTGATCGGCCCAGATCACCCGCTCGGTTGCTACATCAGTCAGGCGTGCGGCGACACGGATGCGGTTTTCCGCCTTTCGGACATTGCCCGTCACCACAAAGTCGGCCGCAAGCTTGTCGCGGAGGTCGCGGTAGTTGTCGTCGCTGCCGCGCAAGGCGAATGACGAGTGGCGACCGATGACCGACAGGATGCGGTATCTCGACAGGCGATCGATGATGTCCTCAGTGACTCCGTCGCTGAAATATTGCTGACCCGGGTCGCCGCTCAAATTCGCGAATGGCAGCACGGCGATGGCCGGGGGGCGGTCGGCAGCCGAGCGCGCGGGAGAAGGTAAGGGAGTGCGTGGTGCGGCGCCGTCATCTTCAACTGCCGTGGGTTGCGGACCGGTATATTTGTAGCCACGACCATGCACGGTAACGATCATCGAAGAGCCCAATGTCTTTCGCAAGTTCGAGATATGGGCCTGCAAAGTGTTCTCTTCGACCGCCAATCCCGGCCACACGGCGTCGAACAGTTCAGCTTTTGAAACCGGCTCATCCGGATGCCGCAATAGAGCGTCCAACAGCTCGAACGAGCGTCCGCTGATATCGAGGCGGCCGTCGGGGCCGTCCAGACACCTTTCGCGCCGTCTCAGCCGATATGGTCCGAACCGTACGTCCACAAGGCCTCCCCGCCCCAGGTAAAGTGTAGCGCAGGCCGCCGGGGAATGCACCGCCAGCATTTTTCAGGACTTTTCAGGTTCATCATTGGGACTTTCAGCCCGCGACGCATCACTCTCCAGGGCAATCCCGATCGAGGAGGTGGCAATGGAAACGATAGCGCGAATCTACTTCCCGCTGGTGCGCAGGTGGAAATGCCCGAAAGTTAATGTCGTGGGCCTCGCCCGGCCGTTCGGCGACGCGCTCGAATTCTATCGGAGAGCGCTATCGGCTGCCTATGTCACGGCCCTCTCCTTCGACCAACGGAATGAATGCCATCCTGACGACGATCTCGAGGGCAGGGATCCACGCTGGTAGTGTAGGAGCTCCCGAACATATGCTATCAAGCCGGTTCATCGCCGGGCCGTCATGATCCGGTCGAGCAGTTCGTGGAGCGAGACGGAATGCGGCCAAATTCGATCCTCAAGAGTGTCGGTTTCCTTGTCCTTGCTTTCGCCTTGCTGACACCGTTCAGGGAAGCCCGCGCCGAAGTGCCGCTCGACGGCTCCTTCGTGGCGGGTGCAAATTGCTCAGCCTTCCAGTCGATCCGCAAGCAATCCAATCCGGTCAAGCTCGAGGCCGGTCAGACCTATCAGATCGTCGCGGCCAACAAGCAAGCCGCCAGCCATTTCCTGATCATCGTGCCGGGCGCCACGCCGGAGCGGCGCTGGGCGCCCATGGGCTGCGGCAAGCGCGAAGGCGGCCAGCCGCTGGATGAGGGGACGGCCAAGGCACCCCAGCCTAATGAGGGGACGACGCCGGGGACGCAACAGGGCCAGCAGCAAAGCAAGCAGCGCACGCAATATGTGCTGGCGGCGAGCTGGCAGCCGGCCTTCTGCGAGACCAAGCCCGGCAAGGTCGAATGCCGCACGCAGACGCCCGAACGGTTCGATGCCAGCCATTTCGCACTGCATGGGCTGTGGCCGCAGCCGCGCAGCGTCAGCTACTGCCGGGTCGAGCGTCCGCAGATCGATGACGACAAGGCCGGGCGCTGGGATGAATTGCCCGCGGTCACGCTCGAGCCGGCGACGGCCGAGGAACTCAACAAGGTGATGCCGGGCACGCAATCGCATCTCGATCGTCATGAATGGACCAGGCACGGGACTTGTTACGGGACGTCGGCGGAAGACTATTTCGCCGATTCGCTGGCATTGATGCGGGCGCTCAACGGCTCGGCCGTCCAGGAGCTGTTCGCCAGCCACACCGGCAAGTTCCTGTCCTTCGACGACATAGCCAAGGCCTTCGATCAGAGTTTTGGCCCAGGCGCGGGGCAGCGTGTACGCATGCAATGCACCCGCGACAATGGCCGGCTCATCATCTCCGAGCTCACCATCGGCCTTACCGGCACCATCACGCCGCAATCGTCCCTGGCCGATCTCATCGCCGCGGCGCAACCGACCAAGACGGAATGCCCGGGCGGCATAGTGGACGTGGCAGGCCAGCAATGAGTGCGCTGAATCATGCATGCACACGCTTGCTATTTTGTCTATTTTGTCTATAATAGACAAAATAGGAGCGTACTATGAAGTCTTATCCGTCATCTGACCTGAAACAGAATCTGGGGGATGTACTCGCAGCTGCGAACCATGAGCCTGTGTCCATCACAAGACATCGCAAGGCACGCTATGTGTTGATGAGCGTCGAAGCCTATAACGCACGCTTTACCAAGGACGAACGGCGCAGCTATGCGCTCGACGAAATGCCAGAGGAGCATTTGAACATGCTCGAAAGCGCCATAACCGACAGCGACAATGAGTAAGCCATCCTCAGGGGATGTATGGCATTATGACTATCTGTGGCGCTGGCAACGGGACAGAGGCGAGACAGAAGGGCGAAAATCGCGACCTATCACATTCATCGCGGTCGTAACCGATACGGCGGGAACAACAGATCTATTCATCTTGCCGATCACCTCCGCGCCGCCCGGCCCTGAACGACTGGCGGTGGAGGTGCCGCAGATCGAACGCCGCCGTGCTGGACTTGGTGACAAGCCGCTATGGATAATGTTGGACGAATACAATTACGATCGGTTGGAAACGTCGTTTTACTTCGAGCCCGCCGGACGCATCGGGCGCTTCAGCGGCGCGTTTCATCAAAAAACGCTGCGCGCTTTCGTCAGCGCCGCCAGGGAGCGCCGCACCAAGCGTGTGTCACGCACCGAGTGACTCGGATCGATCCCGGGAACACATAACAACTTTGTGCATTGCCCTTTTCCCAGGCCGCTTGCGAAGCTTCGCCGCTATGAACACAAGCCGCAGGACATTTGTGAGGGCCCTGACGTCGGGCGCCGCCTTCGCCTTGGCCGGAGGTGCACAAAGCGCCGCGCCAACGCCCGTCATGCGCGCCATCCCGTCTTCGGGCGAGAAGCTTCCCGCCATCGGCCTCGGCAGCTGGATCACGTTCAATGTCGGCGATGATCCGGCGCTGCGCGACGAATGTGCCGATGTCATCGCCGCCTTCTTCGCTTCCGGCGGGCGCATGATCGATTCCTCGCCCATGTATGGTTCTTCGCAGCCGGTGATCGGCTATGGACTCGAGAAGCTCGGCCAGCCGCCAGCGCTGTTCTCGGCGGAGAAAGTCTGGACCTCTTCCGTCGATGGCGGACGAGCGCAGATCGAGCAAACGCGAAATCTCTGGGGCGTGCCGCGCTTCGACCTGCTGCAGGTCCATAATCTGGTCGCCTGGGAAGCGCATCTCGAGACCCTGTTCGCGATGAAGGCGCAAGGGCAGGTGCGCTATGTCGGCATCACCACCTCCGAAGGGCGCCGGCATGATCTCTTCGAAGAAATCATGCGCACGCAACCATTGGATTTCGTGCAGCTCACTTATAATCCCATCGACCGCGAGGCGGAGGAGCGGCTCCTGCCGCTGGCAGCGGAGCGCGGCATGGCGGTGATCGTCAACCGGCCCTTCCAGCAAGGCGAGCTGACGCAGCGGCTCGACGGCGAGACCCTGCCGGATTGGGCGGGCGAGCTTGCCGTCACGAGCTGGGCGCAATTCATCCTGAAATTCATCCTGGCGCATCCGGCGGTCACGGTCATCATCCCCGCCACGACGCGGGTCGATCATGTGCGCGAGAACGTGGCAGCCGCGAGCGGGCCGCTTCCGGACAAGGGCTTGCGCGAAAAGATGGCTGCCCATCTCCAGGCACTCTAGATAATGTCCGAATGGTGGACCTATCGGCTGGGAGATTTCCTGCTCTTCTCGCCCCGCGTCTATTGGCGCATGTTCGAGCTGCACAACGCCCAATTCTGGCCGCTGCATCTCCTGACGCTGGCTACGGGTCTCGCCATTGCCTGGTTGGCGCTTCGACAGATGCGCGGCGCCGGTTCCTTGGCCGCGCTCGTTCTTGCGGCGCTCTGGATCTTCGTCGGCTGGTCCTTCCTATGGGACCGCTATGCAGCGATCAACTGGGCGATCGTCTATGTGGCGCCAGCCTTCGGGCTCGAGGCGCTGCTGCTGGCGATCGCAGCGGCGCGCGGCGGCCTTGTTTTCGATAGGCGGGATGTGGCGGCGCGGTCCGGATTGGCGGTCGCGGCCGTCGGCCTCATTCTCTATCCGTTGCTTCCACTCCTCTTCGGACGGCCGTGGACCACTGCCGAGGTTTTCGGCATCGCGCCCGATCCGACGGCGGTGGCGACGCTCGGCATCGTGCTGACCGCGAGCGGCCGGGTTGCGCTGCTGCTTGTCCCGATCCCGCTCGCCTGGCTGCTGCTCAGCGGCCTGACGCTCAACACCATGGGTGAAGCACAGAGCTGGGTCCCCCTATTGGCGGCGGCAGCCGCCGTCATCGGCCTCGCGGTCAGGCTTGGGCGAGGGCTTCCAGAGATTCGGGCGCGATCTGGCCGCCATCGACGATGATCGTCTGGCCGGTGACGAAGCCCGCTTCCTTGCTGGCGAGATAGAGGGCGGCATAGCCGATATCCTCGACCGTCCCGAGACGCTTCAGCGGGATCGAAGCGGCCATGGTCTTCTCATAATCGGGGCCGAGATCGGCGAGGCCTTCGGTCGCGACATTGCCGGGGAGCACGGCATTGACCGTGATGCCGTATTTGGCGAGCTCGATGCAGGCGGTGCGCATGAAGCCGAGCTGGCCGGCCTTGGTCGCGCCATAATGCGTCCAGCCCGGGAAGCCCGTCACGGGACCCGTGATCGAGGAGGTCAGGATGACGCGGCCCTCGCCGCTCTTCTTCAGCGCCGGCAGGCAGGCCTTCACCGACAGGAAGGCGCCCTTCAGATTGGTGTCGACTGTCTCGTCCCAGATCTCGGGCGACATCTCCTCGATCTTCACTTGCGGGAAGATGCCGGCATTGGCGCAGAGTATGTCGAGGCCGCCATGCGTCCTGACAGCGAAATCGGCCGCCTTCTCCATGCTCTTGAGATCGGTGACGTCCGCGCCAAAAGCGGCAGCCATGCCGCCGGCCTTGATCAACTCGTCGGCACAGGCTTTTGCCTTATCTTCGTGGCGAGCGACGATCAGCACCTTGCAACCCGATTTGGCGAAAACACTGGCAATGCCCTTGCCAATGCCTTTGCTGCCGCCGGTGACCAGGACCGATTTGCCTTCCATTGATGAAAACATGATGTGCCCTCTCTCATGATTGCGCGCGCCGGCGCAGGGTGATCAGCCAGTAACCGCCCAGCAGAATGAAGGCGGCGCCGAAGGTCGACACGGTGCCCAAGACCGGAACACCCGGCGTGTAGCCCGCCACCATCTTGGCATAGAGATATTCCGGGATGGTCGTGTCGGCGCCGGTGGTGAAAAGCGACAAGGGGAAATTGCCCCAGGACAGAAGGAAGGCGAAGAGCGCGCCCGAGACGATGCCCGGCAAGAGCACCGGCAGCGTCACTTCGCGGAACACCTGGAGGCGCGAGGCGCCAAGATCGAAGGCCGCCTCCTCGAGCGCCGGGTCGAAACTGTAGACCTGGATCGAGATGACGAGCGTCACGACCGGAATGATCCAGACCAGATGGGCGAAGACCGCCGTCATCCACGACATCTGCAAGCCGATGGCATTGAACCAGAGCAGCAGAGCGAGGCCCAGCACCGACTGCGGGAAGAAGATCGGCAAGAGGACGATCTTCTGGAACAGCGTCCGGCCTTTCCAATTGTAGCGCGCGAATGCCAGCGCCCCGAAGAAGGCGATCACCACGGCGATGACGGTGACGCAGAATGCGATCGAGATCGAGGTCTCGAAGAGCTGATGGATCTCGATCGATGAGAAGGTCTTGCGCCACCAGTCGAGGCCCCATTTCGGGATGGGAAAGAGGAAATAACGGCTCGCGGTCAGTGAAGCGAGCAGGATGCAGAGCGCCGGCAAATAGACGAAGACGAGGACGGCGAGCGTCCAGGCCCAGATCAGCGCATGGCGGGAGCGCTCGCTCACGGCATCACCTCTTCCCCAATATGGCGTCGAGATCGAAGCGCTTCAGCACCAGGAGGACGAGCATGCCGACGACGAGCATCAGGAGCACGGCGAGCGCGGCGCCGAGCGGCCAGTTCTGCGCATAGGTGAAGGCGATCTCGATATCATGGGTGATCGGGATGATCGTCTGCCCGCCGAGAACCTTGGCTTCGGCGATGGCGCCGACGGCGAGCACGAAAGTCAAGAGCAGGCCGATCATGATGCCGGGCATGGAGAGCGGCAGCTCGACCTCGCGGAAGATCTGCCAGCGCGAGGCGCCGAGATCGCGTGCCGCCTCGCGCGTCTCGTTGGGCACCATCGAGACGCCCAAGGTCATCGGAAAGAGCATGAAGGGCAGATAGACATAGACCATGCCGAGAAGCACGATGCCGCGCGTGAACAGCCAGCTGTCGAACTCGATCCCGAGCCAGGATTTGAGCGTGCCGAGCAGCACGCCATTCTTGATGAAGAACAGGATCCAGCCATAGAGCCGGACGTTCTCGGAGACGAAGAGCGGTATGGTGAAGAGGAGAGTGAGGATCGGCGCCCAGCGTCCGAAGACGCGCGACAGGCCATAGGCGATCGGATAGCAGATGACCGCCAGGATGCAGACGGTCAGGGCGGCGAAGAGCAGCGACCAGAAAAAGGAGATGTAGCTGTTGCCGGTGAAGACCTCGACATAATTGGCAAGGGTCGGCGGATGGATCAGGCCGAAGGAGCGCTCCGGCATGAAGCTGTAGGCGATGACGGCGAGAAGAGGGGCGGCAAAGCCTACCCCTAAGAACAGCATCAGGGGCAGGGCGTTGCGGGCGCCTTGCGACATGCCTTTGCCGCTGTCGTGAAGCGCCGCCATCAGCCGGTCACCAATATGGAATCCTTGGCGTCCCAGCCGATGAGCACGGTCTGATCGCGCTCGAGATTGGAGGATTGCTGGCGCAGCTTCTCGACGATGAACACATTCTCGCCGATGCGGACCTGATACTGGATGCGCGAGCCCAGCGCATATTCATTGTAGAGCTTGCCCTCCAGCACATTGTCGGCATCCTTGGACGTGGCAACAAAGCGGACGAATTCCGGGCGGATGACGAGATGGCCCTTGGTGAAGGCGTCGGGAACGGAGGCGACGGCGAAGGCTTTGTCGAAGGTGTCGGCCCTGATGGTGCGGCTGCCATTCATGGTCACCGGGATGACATTGACGTCGCCCATGAATTCCGAGACGAACTTGTCCTTGGGCGCCGAATAGATCTCGTTGGGCGTCCCGACCTGGACCAGTTGCCCTGAGCGCATCACGCCGATGCGGTCCGACATCACCATCGCCTCTTCGAGGGAATGGGTGATGTAGACGAAGGTCTTGCCCGTCTCGCGATGGATATCCTTGAGCTCCTTCTCGAGCGTCTTGCGCAATTTATAGTCGATGGCCGACAGGGGCTCATCGAAGAACAGGATCTTGGGATCGAAGGCAAGCGCACGGGCGAGGGCGACGCGCTGGCGCTCGCCGCCCGAGCAGCGCAGCACCGACTTGGCATAGTAGTTCTGCGGCAAGCGGAGCTGGTCGAGGAGCGCGAGCGCGCGCTTCTTGCGGGCTTCCGGATCGACACCCTTGATCTTGAGCGGGAACTCGATGTTCTCGCCGACGGTGCGGTGCGGAAACAAGGCGAGCGACTGGAACACCATGCAGGTCGGACGCTTGTTGGCCGGCAGGTCGTTGATGCGCTTGCCGCTCAGGATGATGTCGCCGCTCGTCGCCTGCTCCATGCCGGCGAGCATGCGGATCAGCGTCGTCTTGCCCGAGCCCGAAGGGCCGACAATGGTGAAGAACTCGCCTTCGGCGATGTCGAGGTCGATGCCATCCACGGCATTGAGGGTGCCGAAGGATTTGGTGAGAGACTTCAGCTCGAGGATAGGCGCGCGCTTTGACATGCAGTCCTTATGATTAAGCTACCCTCGCCCCCAAACGGGGGAGAGGGAGGGGCCCATTGCGGAGCAATGGGAGGGTGAGGGGGAACCGACAGCAAATTCACTTCCATATTGATGAAGAAATTTGTCCGCCGGTTCCCCCTCACCCTAACCCTCTCCCCCGGAGGGGGAGAGGGGAATGTCATCCGGCCGAAGCTTCCTTCTTGGCGGAGGTCATGATGTCGAGGAGCTTGTCGTAGTCGGGAACGATGTCGTATTCGACCGAGCGCGCCATTTCCTCGTCGAGCGAATCCCACTGTATCGCGTCGAGCTCGTCCTTGGTGAACAGGTCGAAGCACTCCTTGTTGCCCATCTGAGTGACGGGATTGAAAGTGCCCTCGGCGAAAGCGACGACATGGGCGTTCTTGGGATCCTGGACATATTGCAGGAATTCGGTGGCAAGCGGCGAGAGCTCGGGATTGTTCACCGTCGAGGTGATCTCGATCCAGGCGATGCCGCCCTTGCCGCCTGCCATGGGGCCCGATTTGGGCGTGATGCCGCGGATGTTCTTGGCGCCGTCGGCGCGGGCGGGCGAAGCCGAATAGGTGCCGCCGGTCAGATGGAAGTCGATCTCGCCCGAGACCAGCGCCTGGTTCATCGTCGCGATGTCGCCGACCGCCTTGGCGCCCTTGAACACGCGCTTCGCCGTCTCGGTGAACTTCTCGACCTCATCGTCGGAATGGACCTTGAACGGATCGAAGCCGGCGATGCAGCATACGTTGAAGACGTTCCAGTCGTCGGATTCGAGAATGCCGTATTTCTTGTCATTGGCCGGATCGTTCCACAGATTCCAGCCCTGGTCCTCGGCCGCCTGGCGGCTGACCTTGTCGGTGTTGACGACGAAGGAATAAGGTCCGAAGCGCTGCGCCATGCCGATGAGCTGCTCGCCCTTCTCGTCCATCGCCCATTTATAGGGCGCCTTGAAGGCCGGCAGCATCTTGTCGAAATAGGGTTCGAACGCGGCGCGGTCGAGCGGCTTGATCAGGCCTTCCGGCAGCATGATCTTGCGTGCCCAGGGATTGTTGACATTGATGAGGTCCCACACCTTGGTTTCGCCGGCGCGCAGCCGGTTGATCATGGTGGGATCGTTGGTGAGCGACTCCGCCTTGACGGTGGCGCCCTTCGACTGGCGGAAGGGATCGAGAACCTGAGCCGAGTTGTAGCCTTCCCAGCACAGGATATTGAGCTCCTTGTCGCGGGCGGCGAAGGCCCGATCGGTGGTGAACTTCGTGCCGACGGCGAAGGCCGCGGCAAAAGCAGCCGATTGCTGCATGAAGTTCCGGCGAGACAGGGGTGTTTTCAGCATGCGACTTCCTCCATGGCTTATGTGCCCACCACTTCTTGTATAGGCAGGCTTATCCGGCGTTTCCCATCTTCAGCTTAGTCGAGCTTCATTGTCGTTGCTTGACTTTCGGACTTCCCGATTTGACACCCCTCGCGGGAGCAAGGGCGCGCCTAATCGGCATGTCGGAGCAAACCCTCGTCGCCAAAGCCTCCAGCCCCGGATCAGGGCCGGGGCTGGTTTTTGACCGAATTTGCTCCGGATTCAGCTTGCGCCATCCATGTGAGATATGCAACATAATTGTTGTAGTTCCAACATTGAGGGCGAGATGGACTTCATCTTCATGCTGACGCATCACGACAAGACCGTCCAGAACTGTCTTGACGTCTATGATTCCCTCGCCGGGATCGGCTTGCGGCATGTCGGCTTCAAGGATGTCGGCGTCGACAAGGCGACGCTCAAGGAGCTCACGCGGCGGATCAAGGCCGACGGCTCGATCGCCTATGTCGAAGTGGTGAGCCAGACGCCGGAAACCATCCGCCAGTCGATCACGGCCTCGGCCGAGCTCGGCGTCGACCGGGTTCTGGGCGGGCAGGATATCAAGCTCGCCATGGCGACCTTCAAGGACGGCGGTCCCACCTATTATCCCTTTCCCGGCCGCCCCACCGGACATCCGACCAAGCTCGGGGGAACGGCGGCGGAGGTCGAGAACGACTGCCGCGATGCGATCGGCTCCGGCTGTCCGGGCGTCGATCTCCTCGCTTATCGCGCGACCGAAGCCGATCCCCTCGATCTGATTCGCGCGGCGCGCCGCGGCCTCGGCGACAAGGGCTATCTCATCGTCGCCGGCAGCATCGATTCGCCGGAGCGGATCAAGGCCGTGGCGGCCGCCGGCGCCAATGCCTTCACCATCGGATCGGCGGTGTTCGAGAATGCCTTCGCGCAAGGCGTCAAGGGTGTGCGCGATCAGTGCAAGGCCGTGCTGCGAGCGGTCGGGACATGAGCGATGGACGTGCTCAAGAAACTGCTCGCCGGCGATTACCGCGATCCCGAAACGGGTGAGCGTCTCCATGTCCCGGTGAAATCGCTGGTCATCCAGGAGAGCCTCGCCGGGAACGAGGCCGATCTCGTCAAGGCGCTCGATCTGCCGAAACCCTATGCGGTCGTCTCGGACGACCACACGCATAGAGCCCTGGGCCTCAGGGTAGAAACCGCGCTCGCCTCCTTGGGCAAGCTCATCCCGATCCGATTGGGCAACCGCCCGCATCCCGACGACAAGACGGCTGAGCGGGTGATGCAGGAAGGCGAGAAGGCCGGCTCCTATATCGCGGTGGGCTCGGGCACGATCTGCGATCTCGGCAAATATGCGGCTGCCCGGCAGGGCAAGCGCTGCGCCGTCTTCGCCACCGCGCCCTCGATGAACGGCTATACGTCGGTCAATGCCGCGATCACGGTCCATGGCCACAAGAAATCGCTGGCGGCCGTCTCGCCCGAGGGCGTGTTCGTCGATCTCGGTATCCTCGCCAGGGCCCCGAAGCGCCTCATCCAGGCCGGTTTCGGCGATGCGATCTGCCGCTCGACGGCGCAGGCCGACTGGCTCATGGCCGGCCGCCTCCTGGGCCAGCCCTACCGCACCACCCCCTTCGCTTTCATCGCCGATCTCGAAAACGAGCTGGTCGCCGATCCCTCAGGGCTCCTCAAGGGTGATCGCCCAGCCTTGAGCCGGCTCATCCAGATCCTGCTTCTGTCGGGCTTCGGCATGACGATCTGCGGCGGGTCCTATCCGGCGAGCCAGGGCGAGCATCTGATCAGCCATCACATCGAGATGATGCCGCCGCAGGGCTGGGAGCCGGCGCTGCATGGCGAGCAGATCGCGGTGACCACGCTCGTCATGGCCAAGCTCCAGGACCGGATCCTGACCCGCGACACCCCGCCCCAGCTCGGCGCCAGCAAAGTGAGCGCCGGCTCGCTCCGATCGCATTTCGGCGACGAAGTGGGCCTCGCCTGTTGGAAGGATATCCAGCCCAAGCTTTGGGACACGGAGCGGGCCTCGCGCCTGAATGAGCGGCTGCAGGCGATCTGGCCGCGCCTCAAAAGCGAGATCTCAGCTGTACGCAGGCCCGCCGCAGAGGTCGAGGCGGCGCTCGCCAAGGTCGAGGCGCCGCGCTGCTATACGGCGATCGGCCTGCCGCGCACGACCTTCCGGGATGCGATCCTGCATGCGCGCGAAATCAGGAACCGCTATACCTTCCTCGACCTCGCGGCCGATTCCGGCCTGCTCGAACCGGAAAGACTTATCGATTGACGCAAATGCTTTCGCCGCTCGCCGCCTTCGCCCGTCCCGATCTCAAGGCGGTGAAGGCGATCCTCACCGATATCGACGATACGCTGACGCTCCATGGAAGGCTGCCCGCCAGCGCCTATAGAGCGATGGAAGACCTGCATGAAGCGGGCCTCATTGTCGTTCCGATCACCGGCCGGCCCGCCGGCTGGTGCGACCACATCGCGCGCATGTGGCCCGTCGACGGCATCGTCGGCGAGAACGGCGCCTTCTATTTCCGCTATGACGATGGGCTGAAGAAAATGCTGCGCGTCTATGGCCAACCGGCGGACATGCGCCAGGCCAACAACGAGAAACTGAAGACGCTCGGCCGGCGCATCCTCGATGAGTTTCCCGGGACCGCCATCGCCTCCGACCAGGCCTATCGCGAGATCGATATCGCAATCGATTTCTGCGAGGACGTGCCGCCTTTGCCGCTCGCCACCGCGGAAAGGATCCGGCAAGCTTTGGAGGCCGAAGGTGCGACCGCCAAGGTCAGCTCCATCCATGTCAATGCCTGGTTCGGCCAGCACGACAAGCTCACCATGACGAGGCGCATGCTCAAGGACTGTTTCGGAATCGATACCGACAGCGAGCGCCGGCATATCGTCTATGCCGGGGATTCCCCCAATGATGCGCCGATGTTCGCCTTCTTCCCGAATGCGGTCGGTGTCGCCAATGTCATGCCCTACACGGCCATCATGCCGCATCTGCCGCGCTATGTGACGCGCGCCGAAGGGGGCGATGGTTTCGCCGAGCTCGCACAGGCCCTTTTGGAGGCACGCCATGGATAGGCTGTCCAAGCGCGAAAGACAGGATCGCATCGTGACCCGCCTGAACACGACGGTCGCGGTCCGCATCTCCGATCTCGCCGAGGAGTTCGACGTCACCACCGAGACGATAAGGCGCGATCTCGATGCGCTGGCCGAGCGCGGCCTCCTGGCCAGGACCTATGGCGGCGCGGCGATGCGGGCGCTGACCGATGAGCCGGGCATCGCCACGCGCGCCCAGACCTATGTCGCCGAGCGCGAGCGCATCGCGCTCAACGCCGCGCAGCTGGTGAAGTCGGGCGACGTGCTCATCATCGATGCGGGCTCGACCACCGCGCAGCTGGCGAAGGCCCTGGCGCAGCTCCCGATCGCGTTCCGGGCGATCACCAATTCGATCGGCGTGGCGCGCATACTGGGCCAGTCCGAGACAGCCTCGGTGCTGTTGTGTCCGGGCGATCTCAGGCTCACCGAGGAGGGCGTCTTCGGCACCGAGACGCTCGACTTCCTCGACCGCTATCACGCCAATATCGCCTTCATCGGCGCCGGCGGCTTCACGGTGAGCGAAATAAGCGACGCGGATGCGGCAGGCGTGGCGGTCAAGCGCAAGATCATCAGCCGCGCCGAGCGCGTCTATCTCGTGGCCGATCACACCAAGGCCGGCATCACGCAATTCGCCACCATCTGTCCGTGGGATGCGCTCGACGGCCTCATCACCGACCAGAAGCCCGATGACAGCCTGGTGCGCGCCTTGGCCGAGGCGCAGGTCGAATTGCGCGTGGCGGAGCAGGGGAAAACCGGCATCGCCGCATGATCGTCGGCATCGACATCGGCACGCAGAGCCTGAAGGCCGTCGTGCTGTCGCCGGAGATGAAGATCATCGGCGAGGATGCAATTGCGTACCAGCCGGATTTTCCGCAGGCCGGATGGGCGGAGCAGGATCCCGGACTCTGGGAAAAGGCGCTGGGCCCCGCCATCCATGGCGCCTTGCAGAAAGCCGGCCGCAAGGCCGATGAGGTGAAGGCGCTGGGCTTTGCCGGGCAGCTCGACGGCTGCATCGCCATCGATGCGAGCGGCTCGCCGCTTCATCCCTGCCTCATCTGGATGGATCGGCGCGCCGATATCGCCGGCGTCGATGCCGATCAGGTCCTCAAGACCTGCGGCGTCGTCCTCGACGCGACGCATCTCGCCGCCAAGATCAGGTGGCTCAAGCGCAACGCGCCTGACGTCACACGGGCGGCGAAATTCCACGTGCCGGTGTCCTATATGGTGGCGCGCGTGACGGGCGCGCAGGTGATCGACCATGCGACGGCTTCGACCAGCATGGTCTATGGGCTGAAGTCGCGGAGCTATGATGAGGCTTTGCTCGCGGCCTTCGGCATAAGGGCTGAAGAGCTGCCGGAGGCAATGGACTCCGCAGCGCTTGCGGGACATCTTTCGGGCGAGGGCGCTGCGCTCACCGGTCTCAGGTCCGGGATTCCGGTCGCCGTCGGCACCGGCGATGATTTCTCTTCCGCCATCGGCGCAGGCCTGGTGGCGCCCGGCCGCTTCATCAATGTGCTGGGCACGGCGGAAGTGACGGGGGCGCTGCATCGCGAAGCCGTCATCGATCCGCAGAGGCTCGTCGAAACCCATGCCTTCCTCGGCGGCCATTATTATATCGAGAATCCGGGCTGGCTCTCGGGCGGCGCGCTGGTGTGGTTCCGCGACACGTTCGGGCTTGCAAGCTTCGAAGAGCTGACAAGGCTCGCCGGCGAAGCGCCGCCCGGCGCCGACGGCGTGACCTTCCTTCCCGCCCTCTCCGGCGCCATGGCGCCGGAATGGATCGCCTCGGCGCGCGGCGCCTTCTATGGCCTGACGCCGGCGCATGGGGTCCGGCATCTGGCGCGGGCACTGCTCGAAGGCATGAGCTTCGCCATGCGCGATGTGTTCGACCGGGTGAAGGCGCTCGGCGTCGAAGCCCACGCCTTGCGCATCGTCGGCGGCGGGGCGCGCAGCGCGCTGTGGACGCAGATGCGCGCCGATCTCTTGGGCCTTCCCGCCGAGACGCCGCGCCATCTCGATACATCGGCGATCGGTGCTGCCGTGCTGGCGGCCAAGGCCTCAGGCGCGATCGATGATATCGGCAGCACGGTGGTCGCGCTCAATCCGGTCGCCCGTGTGGCTTTGCCGCTTGCCCAAAACGCCGAGTCTTACGAGAATGCCTATCGGCGATACCGCCAGCTGTTTTCATCCCTGAGGCCCTTGTTCTGATCCGTCTTCTTCTCACGCTTGCCCTCGGTGCCTTAGGCGGCGCCGTCTTCGCCTTCATTCATTTTCCTGCCCCCTGGCTCGCGGGCAGCATGATCGCGGCCATCCTCGCCGTGCTTTTCGGCCTGAAGCTGTGGGTTCCGAATGCGGTGAGAAACGCCGCCTTCATCATCCTCGGCGTCCAGATCGGCTCGAGCGTCACCATGGAGACGCTCACCACCGCGGCGCGCTGGCCGCTCAGCCTCGTGATGCTGGCCGTGACGGTCACGATGGTGACGGCGGCCTGCTACATGTTCTACCGGCGGATACGCGGCTGGCCCGTGGCCGATGCGCTGTTCTCGAGCCTGCCCGGGGCGCTCAGCCTCGTCGTGGCGCTGGCCGACGATGCCAAGGCCGACATGCGCCGGGTGATCATCGCGCAGAGCATCAGGCTGTTCTTCCTGGTGGCGGCACTGCCGCTGGTCATCAATAGCCTGTCGACGCGGCCGGCATCACAGGCACCTCCGGGGGCGAGCGTATGGTGGGAGATCGCGCTCGTCGTCGCGGCGAGCGCCACTGTGGCGCTCCTGCTCGAGAGGCTCAGGATCCCCGCCGGGCTCTTCGTGGGGGCGATCGTGACCAGCGCCTTGTTCTATCTCGGCGGCGTCGCGCATGGCGCCCTGCATGCGCCGGTCCTCATCCTGGCGAACATCATCCTCGGCACATCGCTCGCCAGCCGCTTCCAGGATTTTACCATGGGCGAGCTCCTGCATGCGCTGGGCGACGGCATCGCCGGCTTTGCCATCGCGCTGGTGCTCTCGGTCTTGGGCGCCATCCTGGCGAGCGTCATTGCCGGTCTGCCCTTCGCCCAGACGCTGCTCGCCTTCTCGCCCGGCGGCCTCGATGTGATGACGGTCATCGCCCTGGCCCTCCATCTCGATCCGGCCTATGTCGGCGCCCACCAGCTGGCGCGCTATCTCGCCATGAGCCTCGTCATCCCGCCGCTCACCGCCTATCTCCTGCGCCGCAGGCTGCCGCCGCCGGGCGGCACCCCTGACAAGGATTAGGGCTTAAGCCACCTTTCCGCCTTAATGCGGTGCTGCAAGCATCCCATCCACGGAGCTTCCAATGTCGACGTCGCGGCCCATGCGCGATCTTATGGTTCAGGTTCTGGCGACCGTCATGATCCCGCTCACCATCGCGGGCACCGGCCTCTATTACACCCGCTGGCAGCAGAATCTGAGCGACCTCAAGACCATGATCGACCTGGTCAGCGACGAGAACAGCGAGAAGCGCAAGTTCGGCATCGCCATGCTCGAATATCTGCTGAAGAACAACAAGGTGCCGGTGGAGTTCGTGGCGGCCCAGCTCGATTACGCCAATTCATCTTCCGACAAGCAGATGCTGCCCTTGATGGAAGCGGCGCTGATGAAAGCGGCGGACGAGAATCCGACGGTCGCCGAGACTTTCCGCAAGGCGCTCGAGCGCCTGCCGAGCCGGCTCTTCGTCCATGCCATGACCGATCAGCAGCGTGCCTGCATCACGACCATGCTCTTGTCGCTGAAGGACGGCGATCGCGCCCAGATCTCGGTGCCGCTGATCGCGCAGGTCAATTGGGACGGCAAGCAACATGAATTGCGGGTGCTGAAAGACAGCGACATGGAGCGCGGCAAGGCGATCGCCAACATGTTCGCGAGCCTCGGGCTCGATTTGAAGATCATCAACCTGACCAATATCTGGGACGGCGCGAAGAAGGTCCGGCCGAACACCTTCGAATTGTGGTTCGGCAATGCGCCGCTGCCGATCGTGTGCGGCGGCACCGCGCAGCCGGCGAAGACTCAGTAAACGTTGATCGTCACCGCCTGGGTCTTGGCTTGAAGCTCCTGCGGCTTGAGCCGCATCACGCAATGGGGCGTCCCGGCCGCGGTCCAGACATCGGCATAGGTGAGAAGATCTTCGTCCATATAGGTCTTGAGCGGCTGGGCATGGCCGAAAGGCGGTATGCCGCCGATGGCAAAGCCGGTCGTGCCGCGCACATAGGCGGCATCGGGACGCGCCAGGCCCTCGCCGATCACTTTTGCCGCTTTACGCTCATCGACCCGATTCTTGCCCGAAACCAGCAGCAAATAGGGCGTGCCGGAATTGGCGCCCCGGAAGACGAGCGATTTGACGATCTGGCCGACCTCGCAGCCGCAAGCCTGAGCGGCTTCCTCTGCGGTACGGGTGCTGTCGGCCATGGTCATGATGTGAGGGTCGAGGCCCAGCTGTTTCGCGGCGTCCGCGACGCGCTGGGCGCTCGAAGGCAGTGGATTTTTCGAATCGGTCATGGCGTTGCTGGTGCGGGAGTTGCAAGATGAGCGGAAGGCGCCAAGTTACGAGTCGTTGGCGGCCCGTTTTGGCACAGTTTGTTCATAGTCCGGGAGTTTTTTTTAGTGGTTTCCCCCTTGTCGACAAGAGTGCCGGGAGATCAGGGCTTAAGCGGAGCGCTTCGTCAAGCCCGCTTGGCCGAAGCTGCCCATTTCGAGGCCGTTCTCGATATCAGGGACGCCCAGACGCTGCGACTCCAGGTCCTGAAGGACGAACTCGCGCCGGCCATCCTGGCCAACACCGAGGCCGCGGCCTTCGTCGATCTGGCGCTGGTGCCGGGCGATCCGCCGCGCCTGTGGATCGACCTCATCACCTCGATCGTCATGGCGCCCGATCCGCGCACCTATCGGCTCGTCCAGGACGGCCCGGGAGGGCGCCAGACGCTGCTCGAGACCGCCGATCGGGGGGAGATGATCGACAGGGTGAAGCAGCATATCGCCCATCGCCTGATCGCCCGCGAGCGCGAGAAGACCGCGGTTGCGGCCGCACGACCCAAGCTCATCGGCTATTCGACCGGCGCCCTCGTCCTCGCCTGGCTGTCCGGATTCACCATCGGCGTGCTCGCCCTTTTCGTCGTGGGAATCCTGATTTCCCGGCTGAGTGGTTAACGGCCAACAGGCCTCGTTATATTCTGAAATACCTTTTGATTTTATGCTTCCCGGCCAACGCTGTTAGCTAGGCAACAGGGGAGTTCGGCGAATCTTGTCCATCCAGGGATATGGTTTCCGAAACTTTAGTAAAATCAAGAGGTTGGGATTTGCACGGAACGGTAGTCAAGGGCGGTTTGAGGCCGGGTGAAAGCGATTTTGGCCCGAAGCCTACCCCACATCGCAATCCAGTGCTGGCAAAAGTGCTCGGTGGGTTTGCCACTCTGACCGCGGGTCTCGACTATGCGGCAAGGGGCGTCACCGGCTTCAATTTCTATTCACCGCGCGGCCAGCTCGAGCATGTGCTGACCTATCGCGAGCTGCGCCTCAGGGCGCTCCAGACGGCGCGCAAGCTTCTGGCCACCGGCCTCAAGCGCGGTGAGCGCGTGGCGGTCGTCGCGGAAACCAGCCCGGACTTCATGGCGGTGTTCTTCGGCTGCCAGTATGCCGGCCTCGTGCCGTGCCCGATGCCCTATTCGATGTATATCGGTGGTCGCGATGCCTATGTCGCGCGTATCGCCGGCATGCTGAAGACGGCCAAGGCCAGCTCGGTCATCGGACCTTTCGATCTCGCTTCCCATATTGGCGAGGCGGCGGAAATTGCCGGCACGGCGATCGTCATGACCTTCGACGAGCTCCAGGCGCAGCCGGAAAGCATCGAGAAGCTCAGGCCCTTCGAGGTCGACGACGTCGCCTATATCCAATATTCCTCGGGCTCGACCTCGAGCCCGAAAGGCGTGCTGATCACCCAGAAGGCGGTCGTCGCCAATACCCGCGGCATCCTGCGCGACGGCCTCGGCGTCACCAATGACGATCGCGCCTTCTCCTGGCTGCCGCTCTATCACGACATGGGGCTCGTCGGCTTCTGCCTGTCGCCGATGATGGGGCAGGTCACGGTCGATTATCTCTCGACGCCGTCCTTCGCCCGCCGCCCGGCGCTGTGGCTCAAGCTCATGTCGGAGAACCGCTGCACCATCGCCTATTCGCCGTCCTTCGGCTTCGACCTCGCCGCGCGCCGCATCAATGGCGAAGCGAAGACATTGGATCTGTCGGCCTGGCGGGTCGCCGGCATCGGCGGCGACATGGTGCGCGCCGATGTGCTCAATCTCTTTTCCGAGAAGCTTTCCGTCGCGGGCTTCGACGCACGCGCCTTCACGCCGAGCTACGGCATGGCCGAATCGACGCTCGCCATCACCTTCGCCGACCTGACCAAGCCGGTGAAGATCGATACCGTCGATCGCCTGCACTACAAGCTCGCGCAGCGCGCGGTGCCGGCGAGCGACGAGCTCAAAGCGAGCCCGGAGCTGGTGCGCAGCTTCGTCGTGTGCGGCAAGCCGATCGCCGGCCATGAGGTCGTCATCCGCAGCGATGCCGGCGAGACGCTGGGCGAGCGCGAGATCGGTCATATCCTGTTCAAGGGCCCGAGCCTGATGGCCGGCTATTTCGAGAATACCGACGCCACGCAGGCGATCATGACCGCCGACGGCTTCATGGACACGGGCGATATGGGTTACTGGCTCGAAGACGAGCTTGTCATCACCGGCCGTGCCAAGGATCTCATCCTGCATAACGGCCGCAATATCTGGCCGCAGGACATCGAATGGGCGGCCGAGCAGGTCGAGCCCTTGCGCAGCGGCGATGCCGCCGCTTTCGCGGTCGAAGGCCCGGATAGCGATGACCACGTCGTCGTGCTGGTGCATTGCCGCCCGACGGACCCCGCGGAAATGGAAGAGCTCCGGCGCAAGATCGCCGCCATCGTGCATCAGACGGCGGGGGTCGATTGCACCATCGTGCTGGTGCCGCCCAAGAGCCTGCCCTTCACATCGTCGGGCAAGCTTTCCCGCGCCCAAGCCAAGGACGGCTATCTCGCGGGCGCGATCACCGAAATCTCGCCGCTGGCTCACCTGCCGCAGCAGTCCGAGGTGCGGCTCGAAGCCGCCCAATAGAGCGCCGAGCGGTCTCATGGAACCGCCTCGGCGCTCCATGTCTTTCTTTTGCGCATCGGATTATCCGAAAACCGCTTCGCACTTTTCGGTCCGATGCTCCAAACTTCATTTGGCTACGGGCCGATGAAGGGGCCAATAGCACTCACGGGAAGCACCGGATTTGTCGGCCGGCATCTCACCAAGGCCCTGGCCGAAGCGGGCTTCACACTGCGCCTGCTGGTCCGCCAGGGACCTTATGATTGCGGCTTCGGCTCGGCCGAGACGGTCATCGGCACGCTCGACGATGAAGGGGCGCTCAAGCAGCTGGTCGGCGGCGCATCGGCCGTCATCCATCTGGCCGGCGCCATCTCAGGCCCCGACCGCGAAGCCTTCTTCGCCGTCAACACGCGCGGCACCGAGAAGATCGCCAAAGCAGCGATGGTTGCCGGCGTTCAGCGCTTCATCCATGTGTCGAGCCTCGCCGCGCGCGAGCCCGAAATCTCGGACTATGGCGCCAGCAAGCGTGCCGCCGAGGAGGCGCTCCTGGCGCTCAAGCCCAAGGGCCTACTGGTCATCAGGCCGCCCGTCGTCTATGGGCCGGGCGATCGCGCCACGCTGCCGCTTCTCGCCCAGTTCACCCGCCGCACCGCCTTCATTCCCGGCACGGCGCGGCTTCGCTTCTCGCTGCTCTATGTCGACGACCTCACGAAATATCTGATGGCGCGGCTCGCCGACGACGCGCAAGGCCTTATCGAGATCGATGACGGCAGGCCGCAAGCCTATGGCTGGCCCGATCTCCTCAAGATGGCCGCGCAAAGCGAGGGCCGTGAGGCGAGAGCGGTCTATGTGCCCAAATGGTTGCTCGAAAGCCTGGCCTGGCCGGTGGCGCTGATCGGATCGGCGCTCAAGCTTCGCGTGCCGTTGACGCCCGGAAAGGTGCGCGAGCTCTATCATCCCGATTGGGTGGCCCGTCCGACGCCGCCGCTGGCCCCGGACTGCATCGACTTCACCGAAGGCTTTCGCCGCACGATCGCCTGGTATCGCGAGCAAGGGTGGTTGCCCGGCAAGGCCGGCGCCGATAGAAACGGGCAACCCAAGGCCTATGGAGAGACGACGAAATGACCGCCAGCGCCGACACATTCATGACCTTGTGTCAGCTGCTTGAGCCGTTCAATACGGCCAAGATCACGCTCAAACCCGAGACCGACATCTCGGGCGACCTCAATATCGATTCCGTCTCGGTGATGGATTTCGTCATGGAAGTGGAAGATCACTTCAACATCGACATTCCGCTCAACGTTCTTTCCGAGACGCGATCGATCGCCGATCTCGTGAAAGTGGTCGAGGACCGTCTGGCAAAGGGGGGAACCCAATGACCGACCTGCTTGAGAAATACAAGGCGCTCGCCGAGCGCCACGAGCGCATGCTGTCCTTGGGCGTCAATGCCGTGGGCCTCACCAACGACCGCATATTGTCGCCGACCCGCGCCATCATTGCCGGGCGCGAAACCATCCTCGCCGGCACCAACAACTATATGGGCATCACTTTCGAGCCCGACTGCATCGCCGCGGGCCAAAAGGCGCTCGAGCTCTACGGCACCGGCACGACGGGCTCGCGCATCGCCAACGGCTCCTATGCCATGCATCGCGAGCTCGAGCGCGAGCTCGCAAGCTTCCTCCAGCGCAAGCATTGCATCATGTTCACCACCGGCTACCAGGCCAATCTCGGCATGCTGGCGGGCCTTGCGGGGCCCAAGGATACGATCTATCTCGACGCCGATTCCCATTCATCGATCTATGACGGCTGCACGCTGTCGGGGGCGAGGCTGGTGCGCTTCCGCCACAATGACGCGAGCGATCTCGACAAGCGCCTGGCGCGCGCCGAAGACGACGGCGGCAGGCTCGTGGTGCTCGAGGGCATCTATTCCATGCTCGGCGACCGCGCCCCCCTGGCCGATTTCGTCGAGGTGAAGAAGAAGCACGGCTTCCAGCTCCTGGTCGACGAAGCGCATTCCTTCGGCGTGCTGGGTGAGAACGGCCGCGGCCTCGCGGATGAGGCGGGGCTAGAGGACGATGTCGATTTCATCGTCGGCACCTTCTCTAAGAGCATCGGCGCCATTGGCGGCTTCGGCGCCGGCAACCATCCGCTGTTCGAGATGATCCGCTACGCCTCGAGGCCCTATATGTTCACCGCCTCGCCGTCGCCGGCGACGGTCGCGACCTCGCTCGCCGCGGTGCGCAAGCTGAAGGCGGAGCCCGAGCGGCGCAAGCGCCTCGCGCAAAATTCGGCGCGCCTTCATAACGGCTTCAAGGCGCTAGGCCTGACGCTGGGCTGCGACACGGTAAGCCCGGTCGTGGCGGTGAACTGCCCGGACGAGGTGTCGACGATCGCGATGTGGAACGCGCTCCTCAAGGCCGGCGTCTATGTCAATATCGCGCTGCCGCCGGGCACGCCCGCCAAGCAGTGCCTGCTCCGCTGCTCAGTCTCGGCCGCGCATACATTCGAGGAGATCGACCGGATCATCACGCTCTTCGGCGAAGTGGTGGCGCAAGGGCATTATAAGCAGGCGGTTTAGCTTCGCGGGAATCCACGCCTTGAAGCGCTGAAGCCATGGCTGTCTGGCAGTTCGATTCCATCTCGTGCCCGAGGCGGGGGTCTTGCGGCGCCACGGGCGTATTCCGTTGACGGTTCCTAATGGCTCGATCGATCACGAAAGCATGTGGCTGGACTTGCCTTTGCCGGGAATTGCCAGCTCGTCATTCGATCGCATATTGCCCAGGGCGATATCGTGGAGCCCGGATATCGAGCAATGCGGACACGCGGAGTCGGATAGAGTTGATGTGACGAGAGAAAAAGACCGGATCGTCGATATTCTCGTCCGGATTGAATGTGCGGATGAATGCGGTGCGATTTATCCAGACAATTGTAAAAATTGCGGAGGAAAACAGCCTGTTGATCCTGATGGAGAATGGATATCTGATCCGTCCGTCAGTGAACGGCATTCTGCGTGCAATACAAAAATCACCCGCTTTCAAGTTTGTCGAGAACCCTGAAATGTTCCTGAAGCAACTCGAACAATCGAAGGTCGGTTTTTCACCAAAGCGCAACTCATTACGCTGAGTGCTATTTAATGGCGCCGCGCCGCAAGAGCTGAGGCAGCAGCAAAAGGCCGGCGAAAACGGGATGGCGCTGCTGCCAGGGCGAGAGCGTGATTTTCCTGCCTGAGTGCCGCTCGATCTTCCATGCCGCATAGGAGGCGCCGCCTTCGAAGGTGAACGCCGCCTTGAGGAGCCTGGCCATGGAGAGCGCCTTGCCCTTCCAGCGGCGTTGCGGCCATGACACGGGCGGCACGTCCGACCGGCCCAGGAGACCGGCGACGCCGTCATAGAAGTCCGCATTGGCGGCGACAATCGCGCGGGCGCGCTCAGGTGCCTCGGGGCGCAATTCGGTGCGGTAGGTCTCGGCAAAGCCCCGCGCCCAGATGTCGGCGGGAGCGCTCCCCTGCGGCGCCGAGGCGAGCGCTGCGCGATACATGGTGATGACCGCATCGACGATGGCACTCACCACATGTTCGCGGTTGCTATCGCCCGCAACCTGGACGAGAGCCGCGGGCTGCGCGAAGCGGGCCCAGAAATAGGGGTTGGACGTCTCAGGTTTCATGCGCTCGGCAAACTGGGCGAGCGTCATGACGGCGTATTTGGCGCGCAACAGCCGCCCATCATGGAGCGTTTCCCCATAATACACATTGGGCGGCACGAGGCCGGCGAGAAAGCGGCTCAGGCGGTTGGCGCTAATATCTTTCGAGCGTTCCGTCAGGACATAGAGATCGATCAGCGATTCCTCAGGGCTGACGTCCCTGAGGCAGGAGCCATAAGCGAGGACCGCGGCAACCCCACTGTGGCGCGTCAGGATGTGGGCAGCCATGGCCCGGATGTCGGACGACAGCGGACGATCAAGATTTCGGGCGACAAGGGCTGCGATTTCAGCGGTCTGGCTCACCATCAGCCGCAAACATAGGTGAATTCGAGGCCGGTTTCGAGCCGCAAGGGGGCGTCGTCCGGCGCTTCGAAGAATTCGCCGTCGATGACGAAGGGTATCCTGGTCTTGATCTCGAAGCTGCTGCCGGAGAGGCTCCTGGCGCCTTGCGGCACGGTCCGGTCCTCGCCGCCATACATCAGGGGCAGGAGCCAGCGGGCGATCGAGGGAACCGGGTAGGGGATGGTGGAGACCCTTATCGGCCCGTCCTTGCCGCCCCAGAAGGGCCGCGTGCCGAGAATGAGCTTGTCGAGCGTCGTCGCCAAGAGCATCAGATGCTGGTCGGCCAGCACGGTTTTACCGCCCTGCAAAAGGGTGATGTCATAGGGGCGATCGATACGCGTCGGATCGGCGGGATTGGCGGGGGAGAACAGGGATTTGGCGATTGCCGCGGCGAGCGTCGCGAAAGTCGCGAAGTCGCCCTTGAGGCCGACACGGTGAACCGCATCCTGGCAGAACACGGTCGCCTGCCAGATGGCGCCAGTGCCGAGGAACATGCCATGCCGGATCTTGCCGTCCTTCGGATTGGCCACCCGCAAGGTCGGCCTCTTCGCCAGAATCCGCGGCTGCCGGTTGGCGATGAAGTCCGCCTGGACTTTGACATTGCGGTTGCGGAAGCCGAGATCGGCGGCGGTCATATTGGTGGTGCCATGCGGCAGCAAGGCGAGATGCGGGACAAAACCCGGCGCATAGCGCTCGGCGATCTCGGTCTGGATGGCCTGGACCGTGCCGTCACCGGAGCTGATGAAGAGCTCGCTCACCCGGGCCGCCGCCATCTCTTCCAGGAACGCGCCGAGCCTGGAAAAATCGTCGAGAATGCGGACGACGACATGCGTATCATTCTTGAGCAGGGAAGCGAGCTCGAGCCCTTTGCCGCTCGCCTTGCCGGACTGGGGATTGACGATGAGGCCGCGCGTCATCAGCTCTTCGCCATCCAGGATTCGAGCGGGCCCTGGCGCCTGGCGAGCAGCGCCTGGCCGAGTTGCAGGCCGTGCAGCACGAGGCAGATGACGGTCCACCAGGCCACCGCCAGGAGGCCCCAGTCGGGACGGCCCGCCAGGGTGAAAACGGTCAGGATCAGGAGATTGGGATTGCGCCTGGCGGTGATCTGGCGAAACAGCGTATCGACCTTCCGCCAGATATGGATTTCAAGGCCGAGCCATTTGATGGCGATGCCCTCCATCAGCCGCTGCAGGACATAGCCGCCGAGGATCGCCGTGATCACGATCCAGAAGGTTCGGGTGTCGAGCGCGAGGCCTGCCTGGGCGAGGCCCAGGGCCCAGGCGACATACCAGAAGGGCGGGTGCACGAGATCGAGCCCGTGATCGAAAACATCCCCCCACTTGCTGGAGGTCAGCGTGGTGCGGGCCAGCTTGCCGTCGACGGTATCGAGGAAGGTCATGAGCCACGCCGCTGCAAGACCCAGGCCAAAATGGCCTTCGAGGAAGAGCCAGAAGGCGAGGAACACCAGCACCGCGCCCACGAGCGTCACCATGTTGGGCGTGATGCCGCGCGGCGCCAGCCACCGGGTCGCCATGAAAGCGGGCCTCGGCCATAGATGCTTGGTGATGAGATCGGTGGCGCCCTTGTAGGTTCCCATGAACATGCGCCATTCGACTTCATGCCGGTTGGCGGGGTTGAGCCTGAAGGCATAGGGCGTCTCGCGCTTGCGCAGCGCCTTCCAGAACCTGGCGTCGAGCTCATCGGGGGTGCGCGCTGACAGGTGCAGGTCGGGCGATGGCTCGCGGCCATTCGCCAGGATGTCGGCGACCGCCTCGGCATGCCGGCCTTCAGCCTGGACGGCGAGCGCCATGGAGCCTTCAGCGCCATCGCCGGTGAGGAGAAGGCCGGACGGTTTCGCGAGTATCGGGATCAAAGGCTGGTCCAGCACCGCGTCCGCCCGGATGAAGATCACCGGGCCATTGTGCTGCCTCGCCGCATCGAGCGCGATCTCGTCCGTCACCTTCTCGCGCGCGAACTGCCGGCGCAGGCGCTCGACCGGGGTCAGCGCCCACAGGCGGATGCCGCTTTCGCCAATGAAGCAGAGCACGGGCCTTTGCGTCCGCTCCGGCACCGGTTCGGAAGCCGCGTCTTGGGAAGCGGTTGCTTGCGTCTCTTGCTCGGCCGTCATACGTGTTCGGTGCGGAAGGAAACAATGCCGGCGACGGCGGCGAGGCCCAATACCGGCGCCCAGGCGGCGAACCATGGTGTAACGAAGCCAAGCTCGCCCATGGTGACCGATATGCCGTCGACGATGAAGAACAGGAAGCCGAAGCCGATGCCGACGGCAAACATCACGCCGATGCCGCCGCCGCGACGGAAGCGCACGGCGAGCGGGATGCAGAGCGCGATCATAGCGAGAGCAGTGACGAACAAGGTCAGCCGTTTGTGCCACCAGGTCTGATAGACCCAGGTGGGCCTGATGCCGAAGCCGGAATTCTCGATGAAATAGCCGAGGTCGTTCATGCTCATCTCTTCCGGATCGCCCGAGCGGGCGCCGGCCGCGGCCGGGCGGAAGGAGCCCGAGTAGATCATCTGGTCGAGCCGGTTCGGGGGAAGATTGTCGCGGTAATAGACCAGCACATTCGACAAGTGCCAGCGGTCCTGGCTGAGCACGGCGGTCTTGGCCATGATCTGCTCGCGCAACAGGCCGTTCTCGTCGCGCCGGAAGATGATGACGTCATCGAGCTTGGTGGCTTGCGCATTGGCGCCCCCGGCGCGCAGGATGTCGCGGCCGGCGCGCATCCATATGGGATCGCGCTTGCCTCCCACCTTAAGCTTCTTCTCGCCGTAATCGCCGATGCCCCATTCACGCAAGACCGGTGCCGCCCGCGGCACGGCCTGGTCGTTGAGCAGGAAGTGCAGGCCGCCGGCGAAAATGGCGAAAGGCAGAAGCATGAGCACGATGCGGAAGGGCGAGAGGCCGGCCGACCAGATGGCCGGCATCTCGTTGCGATAGCTGAGCTCCATCAGGACGAGAAGCAGCGCGATCAGCACGCTGATCGGCAGGAAGGTCGCGAGCGTGGCGGGTGCCCGCATCAGGAAATAGGAGAAAACGACATTGGGATCGCCGTTGCGCAGCGCCAGGATTTCCGGCGCATAGGTGACGATCTCGAGCGTGATCACGAAAATGGAAATGCCGACGAGGATGAAGATGAAGCGTATGAACAGCATACGCGTCAGCATCCAGCCGAGGATCTTCATGCCGGATCTCCGTGCAGGATGCGCACCGCGATGCGGCGGAAGAACTGCCGCAGGACGTTGGCGATGCGGTCGATGAAACCGTCGAGCCCGTCGGCCTTGAGCGTGAAGGCGGTCGTCCAGAACCGCCAGGCGGCATAGGCGGTAAAGATCAGGAAGGGCAGCCACATGGTGAGCCAGGGCGATGTGCCATGCGCCTGGGTGGTGATCGCACCCTGCTCGATGATCTCGTTCAAGGCGACGAGCAGCACGAGGGCGATGCCGAAGCGATAGTTGCGCTGGTTGCGGCGCCGGCCGAGAGCGAAAGGCACCGCCAGGAATGGCAGCATCGGCAAGGTGAGTATGGTGACCAGCCGCTTGTGCAGTTCGGCGCGCATCTCGTCGGGTGTCGCCCCTTGCGGCGGATGATCCTGCTGGAGGATGAGCTCGGGCAGCGTCAGCTCCCGTTCATCGTCGCCGCGCGGCCTGAAGGTCTTGTCGGCGACCTGCCCGAGAGGGGTGTCGGCTATGTCGAAAGTGCTGACCGTCGATGCGGGCGGCGGCTGGCTGGAACCTGGGTCCGGCGCGCGATCGATCTGCAGGCGGTGGCCGTTCTCGAGGCGCAATACCGGCAACGGCGTATTGGTGTTCTGGATCAGCCGGCCCGTCGCCGCGGTCACCGTCTCGAGGCCGCCGTCGCCGCGGTTGTCGAAGAGGAAAATACGCTCGAAAGACCCGGCGGAGCGGTTGAGCTTGTCAAGGATGAAGGTGCGGGAGCGCGCCTGCATGAAGATGCCTTCCTCGGCGAGATAGAAGACATCGACATTCTCCACATTGAAGACCACGGCGCGATATGCGTAGCGGCCATGCGGTTGCAGCCAGCCGACGATGAGGATGGACAAAGCGGCGAGGATGAGCGACAGGATCGCCACCGGCTGGGCCAGGCGATGGAGTCCGATCCCCGAGGCGAGGAAGGCGTCGATCTCGCTGTCGCGCGACATCTTGTTGAAACTGTACAAGAGACCGAGAAAGAGCGCGGCCGGGATGGCGAGGCCCAGATAATGCGGCACAAGATAGGCCAGCATCTCGAAGACGACGCCGAAGGAGTTCTTCTTGCCCAGCGTCGTGTCGAGAAGGCGCACCATCCGCTCCGCCAGCAGCACGAGGAGGCCGATGGTGATCGATATCATCAGCGGCTTGGCGAGCTGGCTCAGCACATAGCGGTCTACGATACGAAACACGGTGCTTCAGCCTTTCGGCCAGTGATGACGAATGGCATCGCGCAGCCTCACTTGGGCCTCGGCGGGCAAGGTCGTGGCCTGAGCGAGACTGGGCTGCCCGGGCCAGCCGGCATCGGGGAACTCCGCCGCCTCGAAACGCGGCGGTTGCGCATAGCGCGGGATGATGTGGAAATGCACGTGCGGGTCGACCATCATGAGCATCAGATAATTGATCTTGTCATAGGCACTGAAGTTCCTCAGACCGGTCTCGATGCAATGCGTTACATGGGCCAATTCCGCAAAGGCTTGCGGCGGAATTTGGGAGAAGGCCGTCCAGTCTCCCTTGGCTCCCAGGATCAAGGATCCAAGGGTGACCTGCGCCGGTCGCAGCAGAACAACCCAGTGCTTGTAGTCTGCGATCAGGGTCTCGGGAAGGCCAAATTTGACGAGCGTGGCATTCGACATAATTTGTAACATTCCCTTACGTAATGATATAGCGATTTCCCGTTTTCTACAGCGTATAGGCAGGATCGGCTACAAAAGAACCCTGCTTGCCGTCCCACCGGCGCACCGTGACGCTCGTCGTCCAGGCGCCGTCCTGCCGGCGGATCTTATATAGGTACCAGGCGGCGGCATCGTAGGTGGCAAAGCCGGGGGAGGTCGCCGAGGGCGCCCCCATGAGATGGGCGGTGCCGAAAGGCGTCTTGAGGGCCGAGCGCCCATGCCGGTGATTGTGGCCATAAAGGACCAGATCGGCGCCGTGCTCCTCGATGATCCGCTTCAGGTCCTTGTCGTCGTCGAGCGCCCGGCGTCTCGGCGTCAGGCCCGGGACCGGCGGATGGTGAATCAGGATCACGCGATAGAAGCCGCGCTGGCGCAAATCCTGAAGGATCGGGCCCAGACGGTCGAGCTGATCCTGCCCCACACGGCCGCCGGCGCGGAAAAGCGATTGCGGCACGGCGCTCGAGAGGCCGATCAGGGCGATGTTGCGGCGCTGGCGGACGAAGGGGAAGAGCGCGTCCGGATCCACGGGATCGCGCGCCGATGCGAGCTTGATGTCCCCGGTCATGTAGTCGGACCAGAGGCCGGCGCCCTCGGCCCAGGGAAAGGGGCGATAGGCGTCATGATTGCCGGGCACCAGCGTTATCCAATCGGCCGGGCCGAAAGCCTTGAGCCACTGGGCTGCCGCCACGAATTCCTGACGGAGCGCGATGTTGATGAGGTCCCCGGTCAGCGCCACGTGATCAGGCGATTGGGCCTTGATGTCGGAGATCATCGCCATGGCGATCACGGGATCATGCAGGAAACGCCGCCGGCGATGCCAGCTGATCTTCCCCAGCGCCCGTTTCCCCAGATAGTCGCGCCATGATTCGGCCCTGGGCAAAGGGCCGATATGGACGTCGGAAAGGTGAGCCAGGGTGAACATAAGGGATTAAGACAGTCTCGTTGACTTCCGGAGAATCGGGTGCGAATTGAGGTCCGCCGTTTTAGAGCCTTTCGGGTTTTGGTCGAATCCTTTTGATTCGAACAAAGCGGGGGCGGGGTGATCAGCGAGTTCAAGCATCGTGAAAGTCGTCATTCTTGGAGCAGGGCAGGGCAAGCGCCTCTTGCCGCTCACTGCCGAAGTCCCCAAGGCGCTCCTGGATATCGGCGGGCGTTCGCTCATCGGGCGTCAGATCGATGCCTTCGCGAGCTGCGGCGTCGGCGAATTCGTCGTCGTGACGGGCTATGGGGCGGGACGCATGGAAGAGGCCTTGTCCCAGATCGCGCGCGAAAAGCGCATCAGCATCAAGACCATCTTCAATCCGTTCTACGGCGTTGCCGACAACCTCGCCAGTTGCTGGATGGCGCGCCAGGAGATGAAGGGCGAGTTCATCCAGGTCAATGGCGACAACCTGTTCAAGGCGGATCTGGTGAAGGTCCTGCTCGAAGCACCACCGGCACCCGTCACCGTCGCCATCAATCACAAGCCCAATTATGACGCCGACGACATGAAAGTGATGATGGATGGCGAGAGGCTGACCGAGATCGGCAAGACCCTGCCGTCGGAGACCGTCAATGCCGAGGCCATCGGCTTCTATGTGTTCCGCGCGGAAGGGGCCAAGGCCTATGTCGAAACGCTGGACCGCGCCATGCGCGAGCCCTCGGGCCTCAAACAATGGTTCCCCGCCGCGGTCGGCATGCTGGCGAAACGCATCCCGGTCCACACGGTGGCGCTCGACGGCATCCAATGGTGCGAGGTCGATTTTCCCGTCGATCTGCAGCAGGCGCGCCAGCTCGTCTCAAGCTGGTAGAGTCTTTGTTCTGCGCATGATCTTTTCGGAAAACCGGTATCCACTTTTCCGGATCATGCGCTTCTCGCGCGCAAAACTCTTTCCGCGAGTTCTTTGTCTTCAGGCTTGTCGACATCGACGGCCGCTTCCGCGAAGGGCATGAGCACCGGGCGGGCGGTGAGATCGAGGCGGCGCGAGGCGAGCGCAAAAGCGCTGTCGAGCGTCAGGGCACCGGTGAGGAAGCGCAGCAGCGCCACGGGGCCGAAAGCGCCGACCAGCCGCCAGGGCTGTTTGCGCAGCTTTTCCAGATCGTGCCAGAAGGCGAGCGCCTTGCGGGCGCGGGGCGATGTCAACGCGAAGAGATTGCAGCCCGAGACGCGATCGGGCCCGAATTTGAGATAGGTCCGCTTGGCGTCGGGGAAGCGCGCCAATATCGTCTCGGCGCGGGCGAGACCGGCTGCGAGATCGGCGCCCGACGTTGCCGCTTCGGCCAGGAAATACTGCAGCATCTCCGCGGTCAGGAGGGGATGATCGCCGGTGGTGATGGCCCAAGGAAACGCGGCGTTTTCCGGCAGCGCCGAGAGGGCCGAGCGCGCCGCGCTCTCGCCCGAAGCGAGGAATGCGACCTTCGCCGACAGGGGCCCCAGCGCTTCGTCGAGGAGCTTCCGGTTTTCGATCGAAACGGTGATCGAGGCGATTCCGGAAGACGAAAGCAGGGTGCTGATGACCCGTTTGAGCATCGGCTCGCCGCCGACCTCGACCAGGCATTTATGCGTGACGCCATAGGCCTTCGCCATGGGATCGTCCGGCCCGCGACCGGCGGCGAGAACGAGCACATTCCAGCCGGGCGCCGTCACGTGAGTCTTTTCTCGTAGATGCGATAGGTCTTGTATTCGGTCCCGCCCAGCGCCTGGATCATGCGGCGCATCGGCATGTTGTCTTCCAGGATCCACGACAATTCGGCATGCTTCGTGCCGCGGCCGAGATGATAGGACCTGACCGCATCGATGACGGCGAGGGCGAGCGCCGAGCCCAAGGGCGTGCCATGATGCTTCCGGCGCACGCCCATCAGCGGCATGCGCACCGAGCGTGGCGGCCGCGCCAGGAGCCGCCAGGCGAGCCTGGCCCATCCGAAAGGCAGGAGCTTGCCGTCGAGGTCCCTGATCCAGTCATTCAGATTGGGAAGGCTGACCGCCATTGCGGCGGGCTCGCCCTTGTAGCTCGCAATGGCGATGTATTCGTCGCTCACCAGCAGCTTCAAGTTTTTTCCCAGCGCCGCGATCTCCTCATGGGTCATCGGTACGAAGTCCCAATTCTCGGACCAGGCGTCATTGAAGATGTCGATGATGATGTTGATGTCGCGGTCGAGGTTCTTCTTGCTCAACGGCCTGATCGCGACATCGCCCGAGGTCTTGATCTTGTCGACCATGGCCTGCATGGCGCGCGGCAACGGCTTGAGACCGTCATAGTCATAGGCGAAGACGTCTTTCGCCTTGGTATAGCCGAGGTCTTCGAGATGCCGGGCATAATAGGGCAAGGCGTGCCCCATCATCATCGACGGCGGTGTTTCGAAGCCGGAAACGAGGAGGCCCATCTCGTCATTGATCGAGAAGTTGAACGGGCCGCGCACCGCCCCGAGGTCCTTCCGGCGCAGCCACGCTTCGGCGGCGGCGAGGAGGCTCGCGAAGACTTTCGGATCATCCACCGCATCGAGGAAACCGAACTGGCCGTGGCCATCGGGATGATGCTCGAGGCGCAGCCGGTCCCTTTGCGCCGAGATCCGGCCGACCGGCTTGTCATTGTCATAGGCAACGAAGAGCTGGACCTCGGAATGCCGGAAGTAGGGATTCTTGGCAGGATCGATATGCTCCTTGCGCTCGAGGTCGAGCGGCGCCACCCAGTTCGGATCGTGAGCGAAAACCAGGTGGGGCACGCGCAGAAAGGCGCTCCTGTCCGCCTTGCCAGCCGCCTCGACCACCCTCAGGCTCATGCGGCTCCGACCTTCCTGTCGACCTTGATGAGATGGCCGCGCTCGACCTTGTAGAGATCGGTCGCGATCTCCGCCCAGATCGGCCGATGGGTGATGGCGATGATGGTGTATCGACCTTGCAGCTCGATTATTTTCTCGCAAATGGCGGCCTCGGTCTCGGGGTCGAGCGCGCTCGTCACTTCGTCGAGGACGAGGAGCTTGGGCTTGGTCACCAAAGCGCGCGCCAGGGCGATGCGCTGGCGCTGGCCGCCGGACAATTTCGATCCCATGGCGCCGACCTCGGTATCGAGGCCGTTGGGCATGGCCATGATGAATTCACGCGCTCCGGCCTGGTCGAGCGCTTCCTCTATGTCCTTATCGCTCACCTGCTCATCACCCAGGACGAGATTGTCCCTGATCGTCATATGCAGCAGGTTGAGCTCCTGCGGCACATAGCCGATCGCCTGCCGCCACTGCTTGATGTCGATATCGGCAAGCGGAACGCCATCCAGCGTGATGACCCCCTTGTCGGGCGTATGCAGGCCGGTGAGCAGATCGATCAATGTCGTCTTGCCCGCCCCCGATTGGCCCTGCAGCACCGTGATCGAACCCTTCTCGATCGCAAAGCTCACATTCCTGACGATCGGGGTCTTCTCATGCGCGAAGGTGACGTTCGCGAAACGGCATTCCTTGTCCAGCACCGGAGCACGCGTGCCGGTGTTGATTTCGCGCTGCGCATTCGCTTGTTCGATGAGCTGTTCGGTGCGGACATAGGCGCCCTCGTATTCCGCCGCCTGCTGCAGGAGCTTCTGCAGCTTGCTGATGATCGAAACCACCTGAAAGAAGACGATTCCGAGCACAACGAGCGCGGCCAAGGATACATTGGCAACAGTGACCGCCAGATAGACGCCGAGACCGAGCGTCAAGGTGATCAGGAGCTCGCTTCCCTGGGTGAGGCCTTGACGGGCGACCTCGCGCGTGACCAGGGCTCGGCGCAGGCGTTTGAGGATCAGGCCCATCTGGGCGACCAGCCGGTTGTAACGATCCATCGTCTTCAGCGGCTTGATGTTGCTCATCATGTCGGTGATGAAGATCGTGAGATCGGCGGTGCGGTCGGCGCGCTTGTAGCCGGCGCGCTGGGCGACCGTCACCAGCGAGTTGAGGCATGCGGCAATCGCCAGGCCGACGCCGATGCCGAGCAAAGCGAGCCGCCAATCGACCAGGAAGGCGACGATGCCGTAAATGACGCCCTGGATGGAAAACGCCATGATCTGGGCGGCGACGAGATAGGCCATGCCGGCATTGGCGGCGTCACCGCTCATGATATTGGCGACACGCCCGGGCGGCATCTGCGTATAGAAACGCCAGCGCGCGCCGAACAAGGCCTGGATGAGCCTGCGTCGCAGAGCCGTCGAAACGCGCGCGATCGCAACGCCGGCGTAAGATAGAGCAACGAAGGACAGCAGAGTCTTCAGGGAGAAGAAGATCACGACCACCAGGATGAGATTGGGCAAATTGGGGGTGATGCCGAGGCCCGCCAGGAAATTGTGGATGAACGCCATGGCGGGCGAGCCTGCACCGGTTGTCATCCCACCGCTGGCAATCGACTGGATCGTCGGCAGAAGTGCGGTAATACTGATCGCCTCGGCGAAGCCGGAAAGAAGCAAGCAGAGCAACACGGCCCAGGGTCTGGTTCCCTCGGCCGACAGAAAGATACGGAAGACCTGTTTCATTTGCGGTTGGCTTTACTGTGATTGCCCGCCCTCTTCAAGGACAGCCCATATGAGCCGCCTTCTTCTCCTGATGATGCAGCCCTGGTTCAGATTACGGCGCGGCATGACGCTGGGCGTCCGTGCCGCCATATTCGACGACCAGGACCGTATCTTCCTGGTGCGGCATAGTTACGCCCCAGGCTGGCTTTTTCCGGGCGGTGGCGTCGAGCGGGGAGAAACGATCTATGATGCGCTCACCCGCGAAGTCGAGGAAGAGGGTGGCATCATCGTCGATGGGGCGCCCGTATTTCACGGCCTGTTCTCGAACGAGGCAAATTTCCGCGGCGATCATGTCGCCTGCTTCGTCATCCGCCGCTTTACCCGACGGGAGTGGAAGCCCGGCGTCGAGATCAAGGAGACCGGCTTCTTTCCGGTGACCGGCCTGCCGGACGGCACGACCGGCGGCACCCGCCGCCGGATCGAGGAGATCGTCACCGGCACGGCGCCGTCCGCTCTTTGGTGAGGGCGTGCCGGGTTGCCTGTTTACGAGGCGCATCGTCTGTGGTAAGGGCGCCGCCATGAAGCGGATGCTGCATATGCCCTTTGGCCTGCGACGACGAGACCGGTCGGCGCTTTCGCGCGTTTAAATCGCTCCGGTTTCGCGGATCATCCGCTTGCTGGGGCCAGTCAAGTCTCAGACCGTCGGAATCCAAAATGTCCACCATCCTCGTCGAAGCGGCTCTCGCCGCCGATCAATCGCACATAGAACACCTGCTCGATCTGGCCTTTGGCCTCGCCCGCTATGCCAAGACTTCCTATCGGCTCAGGGAAGGCAACACCGCCATTGACGGCCTGTCCCTGGTCACGCGTGAGCCGGGCTTCGGGCTTACCGGCGCCATCAGCTTCTGGCCGCTCAAGATCGGCGAAGCGGGCAGCGATGCCCTGCTGCTCGGCCCGCTCGCCGTCCATCCGGAGCGGCAGAATATCGGCATCGGGCGGGCGCTGATGCGGACCGGCCTCGACAAGGCGAAGGCGCTTGGGCAGCGGCTCGTCATCCTGGTGGGCGATGAGCCCTATTATGCGCGGGTCGGCTTCAAGCGCGTGCCCCATGACCAGATCGAGATGCCGGGACCCGTCGATCCGGATCGGCTGCTCTATCTCGAACTGACCGAGGGAGCGCTGACGCTGGCGAAAGGACTCGTGCTCCCGCCGCACCGTTTCGAAGAACTGTCAGCGGCCTTCGCGATACCACATGGCGGCGAAGGCCATCAGCAGCAGGGCCAGAGCGCCCAAGGTTGAGAACAGCGGCAGCTCGTGCACGGCGCGGACGCGATGGGCGTCGTTGGCCTTGAAGGCGAGCCAGCCGGAGCCCGCCATCTGGCGTCCGGCGTCGGCTTTGACGATGCGCGGCAGGGACGAATAATCCTCGAGCCAATAAAGGCCGCCGCCTGAGGCCCGCGCCGCCGGCGCCAGCTTGGCATCGGTCGCCACGGGATCGGCGGTCTCCTTGGGATCGGCGCTGCCGATCGCGACCGCTGCCGTGAGCTTGCCGTCGGTCAGGCGGTGAATGCCGGGCTCGGTCACCGGCAGGTTGGCGCGCCACACGCCCGGCGTCACCTGGTGGAGTTCGACTTGTTTCGTCGTCCCTGATGGCAAGGTCACCGTCACCGGATCGGTCGTATCGGCCATGGTGCGGCGCTCGATCTGGATACTGTCATTGTCCTGCTTGCCGCTCAGATATTCCTCTTCGAGATCGGGCTCCTTCATCAGCCAATGGGCAAGGCGGCGCAGCAGCTCGGTCTGCGGTCCGCCGCCTTCGAAGCCGCGTGCCCACAGCCAGCCGTGATCGGAGAGAAGCAGCGCCAGGCGGCCCTGTTCCTCGCGCGAGAGAACAAGCAGCGGCTTGTCGTCGAGGCCCGACATGACAACCTCGCCCGCTTCCGCATCGGCATCGACCAGCCTGAACCAGCGGCCCCAATTGGGCGTAGCACCCTCGGCGCCCGGAAGCCCGCGCGTCACCGGATGGCGCTGGCCGCGCTCGGTGACATGCGGCTTGAACCCACCTTCCAGGACCTGGCCCGACGGCACGACCTGCAGCACGGCGTTGAGCGGCGTGTTGTAGAGTCCGTCCTCGGCGGCGAAATCAGGCCCTGCGGCAATCAGCACGGCGCCGCCGCGCTTCACGTAGTCGGCGATATTGGCGAGATACATCATCGGCAGGATGCCGCGCCGCTGATAGCGGTCGAAGATGATGAGATCGAACTCGTCGAGCTTCTCGACGAAGAGCTCACGCGTCGGGAAGGCGATCAGGGACAGTTCCTTGATCGGCGTGCCGTCCTGCTTCTCGGGCGGGCGCAGAATGGTGAAATGCACGAGATCGACCGAAGCATCCGCCTTGAGGAGATTTCGCCAAGTGCGCTCGCCCGGATGCGGCTCGCCTGAAACCAAGAGCACCCGCAAGCGGTCGCGAATGCCTTCGATGATGGAGATGGCGCGGTTGTTCTGCTCGGTGATCTCGCCCGGCAGGGGATCGGCGATGATCTCGGTGATGTTCTGGCCGCCATGATCGACGAGCACCGGAAGCGACACGCTCTGGCCCGCCTGCACTTCGATATTCTGCTCTTCGCCGTTGTTCGCCCGTATGGTGACGCCGATCGGACCCGGCGTGTTGCCGGTCTCATCGACCCGGAAGCGGACGGTCTGCTCCTTGCCGACGATGCCGAAGCGCGGCGACTGCTCGATGACAATGCGCCGGTCGATCTCCTTGCGGCTGCCGGTGATGAGGCCGTGCAGCGGGGCATTGACGCCGAGCCGCGTCATGTCGGTAGGCACGTCATGGACCTGGCCGTCGGTGATGAAAACGGCGCCGGCGAAACGCTCCGGCGGCACTTCCGACAAGGCTTCGTTCAAGGCGCTGAACAACCTGGTGCCGTCATTCTCGGCCGAGACGTTGGAGGTGACGGAGACGACGCGCAGTTCGGTATTGCCGAGCCGGGCCACGGCCTGCTTGAGGTCGGTGAGCGCGCGCTCGGTGCGCTCGGTGCGATCGCCAAAGCTCTGGCTGCGGCTGTGGTCGACGACGGCGATCGCGATATCGGAAAGGTTCTCGCGATCCTCGTTGCGCAGGCTCGGATTGACGAGGGCCAGCAGCAGCAAAGCCAAAGCCAGGCTGCGCAAGAGCCAGCCGCGCCCGCGCGTCATCACCGTGATGACGATGAAGACGAGGCCTGCCGCCAAAAGCGCTGCCAGAAATGGCCAGGGCAACAGGGGGGCGATGGTGAAATCCCAGTTCATGCTATTGCCCCAGCCTTTCGAGCAGTGCCGGGACATGCACCTGGTCGGCCTTGTAATTGCCGGTCAGGGCATACATCACGATATTGATGCCGGTGCGATAGGCGAATTCGCGCTGGCGGTCGCCGCCGGGCGATACCGCATAGAGCGGCTGTCCGCGGCCGTCCAGGGCCCAGGCCGCGGCATAGTCATTGGCGCCGATGATGATCGAGGTGACGCCGTCGGCATTGCCGGAGCTCGATGGGCCGCCTTCCCCCGTCTCGACCCAGAGCTGGCCGCGCTCATAGCGGCCGGGGAAGGATTGCAGGAGATAGAAGGCCTTGGTCAGCACGTGATCGGGCGGCACCGGCTCGAGCGGCGGGATGTCGAGCTTCTCGACGACGCGGCGCAAGGCGAGCGTCGCGCCCGACACTTCGCCCATGAGGCTCGAGAGATCGGCGCCGTCCTCGCGCGTGTCGAAGAAAATGGTGCCACCATTCTTGATGTAGGTGTTGAGCTTGGCGAGCGCGGCCGGCGACGGCGCCTGCGCATCGGGCAGGATCGGCCAATAGATCAGCGGAAAGAACACGATCTCGTCGCGGTCGAGATTGACGCCGACGGGCTCGCCGGGCTCGACGGAGGTCCGCTCGACCAGCATGCTGCCAAGGCCGGCCAGGCCCTGCCGGCTGGTCTCGTCGACCTGCGCATCGCCCGTTTCCACATAAGCGAGCCTGGTTTGCAGCGTGTTGCGCAAGGCAAACTGATCGGCGGCCGTGTCCTGGGCGCGCACGCTGTCGGGCGGCAGGACGGCGGCAAGCGCCAGGAGAATGATGACGGCAGCACCGGCGCTGCGGCTCCGGAGCCTCTGCCAGCTGCCGGCAAGCCACAAAGCGGCGATGCAGTCGATCAGGAAGAGCAGCGCCGCCAGGCCGAAGAGATAAGGCGCCAGCGCCACCGACGGCGCGCGCTCGATGCCGCGCAGCTTTGCCGCCGAGGGAAGGGCGCCCATGGGCTTGAGATCGCTTTCGCGCAAAGTGAGGTTGATGGCGCGCTGAAGCCCGCCGCGATTATAGAGGCCGGCCGGATGCTCCGGGCTCGGTTGCGCGGAATCGATCTGGGCCGCCGCGATCGGTTGGGCATCGGGGGAAGGATCGGCGAAGTCGCCGGTGCCGGTCAGGACGCGACGCGGCGTGAAGGCCGCCTGGCTGGCGACCTCCTGGGTGCCCTTGTTCGCGCCGCTGCCGGCGCTCGGGGCGAGATCGAGTATGCGCCGCAACATCTCTACGAACATGCCAGATAACGGCAGATTCGACCAATCGGCATTGGCGGTGACATGGAAGAGGACGATCATGCCTTTGCCGCGGCGCTCGGCGGTGACGAGGGGCGTGCCGTCGGCGAGACTCGCCCAGACCTTGGGGGTCAGATCGGCGGCGGGCTCGGCCAGCACCTGGCGGTTGACCAGGACGGAGCTGTCGAGGGTGATGCCGGCAAAGGGGCTGGATTCGGGGAAGGATTGCAGTGCCTGCGGTGTCTCCCAAGAAAGCGCCGACCCCAAAGCGCGTCCGCCTTCGCGCAAGGTGACGGGAATGAGCGGGTCCTGGGCCGCGGCCATGCGGGGGCCCGCGAAGCGCAGGAGCAGGCCGCCGCGCTCGATCCAGGCAGAGATCATATCCTGCTCGTCCTGCGGCAGCACGCCGATATCGGCCAAGGCCAGGACGGAAAGTCCGGCATCGAGCTGGTTCTTGAGATCGGCCGACTGCTTGGGCTCGGAGATCTCGGTATAGGGCTCGAGCGCGCGCGAGACATAATAGAGCGGCGACAGCAGCGGCTGCGCCGATTCAAGCGTGCTCCCCGCCATCAGGCTCACCGTCTTGCGACGCCAGCGATCATCGAGGAGATAGACGGCGGCGGCGCTGCGCTCGCCCGACAATTCGACCCGCTCGACCTCGTTGCGCAATTCTAGCGGCAGATCGATGAACCCTTCGGCGCGCTGGGCATTGGAGCCGAGCGTGAGCGTGGTCTCGGCAAGGCTGCGGCCATTGCCGGCCAAAGCCCGGGCGACGACCTTCGCTTCCGGCGCGGCGGGCGGACGGAGAGCAGCGATCTTCAGGCGGCCGCTTTCGACCTGCGGCGCGGCAAGGGCAAGGGGCAAGTTGCCGGCTGGGGCGGCGATCACATCGAGGCTCGCCTTGCCGCCGGCGAGGCTCAGCAGGCCTTCGGCGAATGCGCCGGCCGAGCCGTGATCGAGACCATCCGACAGCCAGGTGACGCTGAGGCCGCCGTCGCGATAAGTCTGCTTCAGGCGCGCGAGGAGGCCCAGGCGATCGGGTTGCAAGGCCTTGGGCTCGAGCGCGGTGATCCGGCTCAAGGCATCCTGAGCCGCCTGCGGCACCAGATCCGTCCCGCGAGTCGTGGGTGAGGTGGCCGCAACGGCGACCGGCACGCCCGCCTGCTGAGCCGACGCCGCCAGGTCCTGCAGGACCGCCAGGCGCGTGTCCCAGTCCTTCGCCGCCGCCCAGCTGTCATCGACGACGATCAGCAGCGGGTTGCCGGCGAGGCGCGGCGCATCGCTCGGCGCGAGGAACGGATGAGCGACCGCGAAAATCAGGAGGCTCGCAAGAGCAAGGCGCAGCAGCATCAGCCACCAGGGCGTCTTGTCCGGCTGCTCCTCGCGCGGAATGAGCTCGAGCAGGAGCCGCAAGGGCGGGAAACGGACATGCTGCGGCTTGGGTGGCGTGAAGCGCAACAGCCACCAGATGACCGGCAGCGCCAGGAGCCCGGCAAGGGCCCATGGTGTCAGGAAGGTGAGGCCCTGCAGCATCAGAAAGCTCTCGCCTGGTTGGCTCGGCTCTTCTCTCCGCCGATCAGCCCATGCAAGGCGTGCAGGATCCTGAGCGGCGGCTCATCGGTGCGATGGACCGCAAAGCTCCAGCCGACGCGCCGCGCAATGTCGCGCACCTGTGCGCGCTGTTCCTGGAACTTCGCCTGATAGGCCTCGCGCAGGCTCTCCGTCTTTCCGGCGATATAGGTGAGAGGCCCCGCCATTTCCTCGAACCGGACGCGGCCCGAATAAGGCAAGGTCTCCTCGGCCGGATCGCAGACCTGCACGACATGGCCCGCGACGCCATTGGCGGCGATCGCACCCAAGGAGCGGGCGATACGATCGGGCTTCTCGAGGAAATCTCCGAACATCAGCACCGTCGAGAATTTCGGCAGCCTGACGGCGCCCGGCAGCGCGTCGGACGCCGGTGCCGCGATCAATGTTTGCGCTAGCCGCAACAAGGCAGGACGGGAATGCGCCGGAACGAGATTCGTTCCTAAAAGCGAGACGCGCTCATTGGCGCGAATGGCGAGGCTCGCGACTGCGAGCGCCAGCAGCTTGGCCCGCTCGGCCTTGCCGACATTAGCGAGATGGGACTGGAAGGTCATGGAAATGGACGGCGACACCCACAGCCACAAGGTATTGGCGGCCTCCCATTCGTTCTCGCGGATGAAGACGCGATCGGAGCGGGCCGAGCGGTGCCAGTCGATCTGCTGCACGTTGTCGCCGAATGAGTAGGGGCGATATTGCCAGAAGGTCTCGCCCGGGCCCGAACGCTTGCGACCATGCACACCGATGATCACGGTCGCGGCGATGCGATGCGCCTCGACGAGCAACGCCGGCAGCGCGCTCGACAAAGTCTCGGCGCGGTCATTGAGCGCGAGTGCGGCCTTATCCTGCATCCAGCTCTTTCAGCTCAACCGCGTCTTCAGGCGGTCGATAACGCTGTCGATCGTCTCACCGTCGGCGCGCGCGCTGAAGGTCAGCGCCATGCGATGCCGGAACACCGGGCCGACAAGGGCGAGAACGTCATCGATGGAGGGCGACAGCCGGCCGCCGAGCAAGGCGCGGGCGCGGGAGCCCAGCATCAAAGCCTGGCTGGCGCGGGGCGACGGGCCCCAGCCGATCGTCTTGTTGACGAAATCATCGGCCTCCTTGCCGGGACGCGCGGCGCGCACCACCGACAGGATGGCATCGGCGACCTGCTCGCCGACCGGCATCAGGCGGACGAGATGCTGGATCTTCATCAACTCGCCCGAGGTGAGCACCGTCGGCGCTTCGTCTTCCTCGGTGCCGGTGGTGGCGAAGAGCATGCGCCGTTCGGCATCGAGCGCGGGATAGGGAATGTCGATCTCGACCAGGAAGCGGTCGAGCTGGGCTTCCGGCAAGGGATAGGTGCCTTCCTGCTCGATCGGATTCTGGGTGGCGAGCACATGGAAGGGCCGCGGCAGGTCGTGACGCACGCCGGCAACAGTGATGTGATGCTCCTGCATGGCCTGCAGCAGAGCGGACTGGGTGCGCGGGCTCGCGCGGTTGATCTCGTCCGCCATCAGCAACTGGCAGAAGACCGGGCCCGGGACGAAACGGAATTGCCGGCGCCCATGCTCGCTCTCATCCAGCACTTCCGATCCCAATATGTCGGCCGGCATGAGATCGGGGGTGAACTGGATGCGCTTTTCCTCGAGGCCGAGAACGCGGCCGAGCGTGGTCGCGAGCTTGGTCTTGGCGAGACCCGGTGCACCCACCAGGAGGCCGTGGCCGCCGGCCAGGATGGCGGTGAGGGAAAGATCGATGACCTCGGACTGTCCGAAGATCACCCGGCCTATGGCCTCGCGCACCTTCTCCAGGCGGCCGGCCATCTGGTCGAGTTCGGAAACAATGTGCTTGTCAGCTTCGTTGATGCTTGCCATGGGGCTCACTATAGTTTGGGCCAAGCCAGTTGCGAAACTTAATCTGGTAGGCCAAATGCCGATTCCGTTAATGAAATCCTTGTGAACAAGCATGGCCTTATCATGACCAAGCCGGCACGCGATCCGGGCAATCCGCTTTCTGGCCTCAAGGAGGCGGAAAAGGCCTCTGGCAAGAAGGGCTTGCCGCCCGTCCATTTATGGAATCCGCCGTTTTGCGGCGATATCGACATGCGCATCGCCCAGGACGGCCTGTGGTACTATCTGAACTCGCCGATCGGCCGTAAGCCACTGATGAAGCTCTTCGCTTCCGTGCTGCGCCATGACGAGGACGGCAAATACTATCTCGTCACGCCGGTGGAAAAATGCGGCATTCACGTCGATGACGCCCCCTTCGTGGCGATCCGGATGAGCGTCGAAGGCCGGGGCCGCGACCAGGTCATTTCGTTCGAGACCAATACGGACGACATTGTCACAATTGACGCGGCGCACCCGATGCGGGTGGCGGTCGAAGATGGAACGGGGGGGCTCAAGCCCTATGTCCTGGTGCGCGGCCGGCTCGAGGCCCTCGTCGTCAGGGCACTCTTCTATGACCTCGTGGCGCTCGGCGTCGTCGAGGGCGAGTGGTTCGGGGTGTGGTCTTCCGGCCGCTTCTGGCCGATGCAGCGGGCAGCCGAGATCGGCGCCGTCCAGCAATGAACGATTTCAAGTTCGACGAGGCGGAGTTCCGCCAGCGCGCCGCGACACGGCTCCTCGCCAGCGCGCCCGACAAAGTGGGGCGCAGCGACGACGACCTCAATCCCGATCTCCGGCTGATCGACCCCGAGCTTCCGATACGCGCCGCGGCCGTGCTCGTTCCGATCGTGCTGCATGAGCCCGAGCTCACCGTCCTCCTCACCCAGCGCACCGACAGCCTCGCGAGCCATGCCGGGCAAGTTGCCTTTCCGGGTGGCAAGATCGATGAGGGCGACAAGGATGCGCTCGCCGCCGCCTTGCGCGAGGCCAGGGAAGAGACCGGTCTCGATGAAAATTATATCGAGCCCTTGGGCTTCCTCGATGCCTATCGGACGCGGACGTCCTTCGAGATCGTTCCGGTGGTGGCTTTGGTCAGGCCGGGTTTCGTTCTTTCACCGCATGAACAGGAGGTCGCCGCCATATTCGAGGTGCCGCTCCGTTTCCTGATGAGCGGTGAAAACCATTTGCGGCACAGCCGCCAATGGCAGGGCAAGGAGAGATATTTCTACGCCATGCCCTATGGCGAGCGCTATATATGGGGCGCTACGGCCGGCATGATCATGAATCTCTACGACCGCCTCTATCGCGCGCCATGAAGACAGCGCCATCGCTCAAGCACGAAGCCTGGCTCACTGACGGCGCCTTGCGGCGCGTGTTCGACGCGCTCGAGGCTGAGGGCGGCGAGGCGCGGGTCGCGGGCGGCGCCGTCCGCAATGCCCTCCTGGGCGAGCCCGTCAACGATATCGACATCGCGACCACGCTCGCTCCGCTGCGGATCATGCAGGCCGGAGACAAAGCGCGCCTCGGCGTCCATCCGACCGGCATCGATCACGGCACCATCACTCTGGTTGTCGGCGGCAAGCCCTTCGAGGTGACGACGCTGCGTGTCGATGTCGAAACATTCGGCCGCAAGGCCCGCGTCGCCTTCACCGACGACTGGCAGGCCGATGCGCTCAGGCGCGACTTCACCATGAACGCGCTCTACTGCTCGCGGAACGGGGAAATATACGATCCTACAAAGGGTTACGCGGACATCCTGCGAAAAAGAGTCAAGTTTGTCGGAAGGCCAGCCGAGCGCATCGAGGAAGATGCGCTGCGCATCCTGCGCTTCTTCCGCTTCCATGCCCGCTATGGCGCGGGCGCACCCGACCGTGACGGGCTCGCCGCCTGCGTGCGGCACAAGGCCAAGGTCAAAGGCCTGTCAGCTGAGCGTATTCGCCAAGAGCTGTTCAAGCTGCTTGAGGCGAAGCGGGCCGCCCCGACCATCAAGCTGATGGCATCGCGCAATGTGCTGAAGGTGCTGTTTACGCCGGCATCCGATCTCAATCCTCTGGCGCGCATGGCGAAGATCGATCAGGCGCTCGGGCTCGAGCCCGACGCCCTGCTGCGCCTGGTCCTGATGGCGAAAGATGCGCTTGCCTTGCGCGAGCGCCTGCGCCTCACCAATACGGAAATGCGCAGGCTCGAAGCGATCGCCCATCACACCGGTGCAACGCCCCGCTTGCGCGAGCGTGAGCGCCGGGTGGTGCTCTACCATCTGGGGCGGGAGGCCTGGCGTGATACCGTGAGGCTCGCCTGGGCCAGATCGAAAGATCCGGCCGCGAGCCAGAAATGGAAGGACCTTCTGGCTTTTGCCGATCAGTGGCCGATCCCGCGCTTCCCGCTTACCGGCAAGGACCTCCTGGCGCATGGCCTCAAGCCAGGTCCGGCGCTCGGCCGTGAGCTCGACCGTCTCGAGGACTGGTGGATCGCCTCGGATTTTGTCGCCGACAAGGAAAGCCTCCTGCGCAAGCTGGAATTGGGGGAGTCCACATGATGCAGCCGCTCCTGCGCGGGCTCACACTGATCATGGCTTTCGGCCTCCTTCCGGCGTTGGCCGTGGCCGAGGTCAAAACCGTACGCGACTGGACGGGCGACTGCGATGACGATCTCGCCTGCACGGCGACCGCTTCGGGGGCGGGCGGCATGGTCATGGGCGGCACCGGCTACCAGTTGAGGTTCAGCCGGGCCCAAGGCGACATGTCCCAATGGTCGATGCGATTCTTCCTCAAGCATGTGCCGCAGCCGAAGGCCGATGGCGAAATGGCCATTTCCGTCGACGGCGGCGCGGCGTTCAGCTTCCATGAGGAATACGGCTATCTGCGCGATGCCGATGGAATCACCTTCGGCCTTGGCGGCGGCAAGGACCTCGACAAGCTCTTCGCCGCGGTCAAGAAAGGCCGGAAGCTCGAGCTTTCCTATGAGACGCCCGACGGCAAGGCGCAGAAGGAGAGCTTCTCTCTGTCCGGCCTCGCGGCGATCCTGCTGTGGATCGACGAGCAGCAGGACCGGGTGGGCAAATCATCGGAGATTTCCTCCCCGCCCGGCGTCGAAGGCGAGGCGAGCTTCACAGCACCGAAAGAGATCCGGGGCAAGATCGAGGCGCGGATAAAGTTCGATTGCGAGCCGCCCGTCCCCAACCGGCCGGACATCGAGAGCTATCGTTTGCCCGGGGGCTACGCGCTCCATGTCGCGCCCTGCTTCGCCGGCGCCTACAACTTCACCCAGCTCTATTTCTTCCAGCGGCGCGATGATCTGCAGCTCATCTATTTCGCCGATTATTATGACGGCTGGAGCGGCACCAATCAGCTGTTCAATTCCGACTTCGATCCCAAGACGGGAAGGCTCGGCGCCTTCTACAAGGGTCGCGGCGTCGGCGATTGCGGCTCGATCGGGCAGTGGGTGTGGTCCGACACGTCCTTCAAGCTCGTCGAGTTCAGCGCCTGGCCGGATTGCGACAACGGCAAGGGCAGCGACGACTGGCCCATCGTCTACAAGCGTCAAGCCAAATGACAGGAGCAAATCATGGCGGACATCATCGTGATGAAGACGGCGGGAAAATCGGCGCCCGAGGTCGAGAAGGGGCAAGGAGAGGGCGAGAAGCTCATCAAGGGGCCCTATAAGACCAAGACCTGGAACCATTTCACCGGCGAGGACGGAAGGCTCTATTCCGGCATCTGGGAATCGAGCCCCGGCAAGGTGAAGATCGACTACAAGGAATGGGAATTCTGCCACTTCATCGAAGGCAAGGCCGTCCTCACCAACGACAAGGGCAAGAAGTGGACGCTCAAGAAGGGGGACGGCTTCCTCATCCCGCCGGGCTTCAAGGGAACCTGGGAGACGGTCGAGAAGGTGAGGAAGCACTATGTGATCCTCATGCCTAAAGCTTAAGCGACCGAAGGCAGGAAACAACAATATCTGTGATGCGGCGCCGGGTTCCGCAAGACCCGGCGCCAAACAAATTTCTGTGCCCGTGGTGCTGGACGGCATGCGGCTTCCCCCCTATATCTGCCCCTGCGACACCTTCCGCCTAGGAGACACCACCACATGGCCGATGCTCCCAAGCCGAAACTCCAGCAGAAAACCGATGTTTCAGACGTGCTCACCGAAGCCGTCCGCCAGCGTCAGGCGGAAAGCAAGGCGGTGCGCCGGGAAGTCAGCGCCGATCCGCGCTTCGCCAATATCGCCGCCAATGCCTTCTTCAAGGTGATGTTCGCCGAGAACACCAGGCCCGAGGCGAAGCGGGCAGAAGTTGCAAAACTGCTCACCTTCGAAGGAACGAAGGAAGAGAACCGCGAGCGGATCAAGGAATTCGAGCTGTTCAAGGAATATCTCCAGAGCCAGCGCGAGGAAATGGCCCAGGAGATCATCCGGCTGACTGACACCGGCACCTTTGCCGAGCTGAAACAGGTCTATGACGACCTCAATACCTCGCTGGTCCAGTTCGACGAGAAGATGCAGCCGCTGACCGACATCATCGATGCGGTCTATACCTTGCGGACGAATGGGCTGACCCTCGAGGCGTTCCAGGAGATCCTGCGCGACAGGAAGCGCGAAGAGGAGCTCCTGCGCATCAAAGAGACCAAGCGGCAGGAATTCGACAAGCTCAAATCGTCGGTCGAGCAGATCCATTCCGATATCGCGGCCCTCGGCGAGAATCGCAGCTTCTTCGGCCTCGGTGGCGTCAAGGAAGAGGCCCGCATAGAGATCGCGCGCAAGAATTCGGAGCTGAAATGGGTCGTCGACACGCTGGACGGCCTTTCGGACGAGCTTGCCCAGCTCGACAAGCAGACGCCGACCGAAAGCGAGCTCGGCGAATATGCCGAGCAGAAGAAGAAGCTGCGCGAGCTTCTCGACATCAGCGCCGACGACCACAAGCAGCGCCAGAAGGACCTGGTCGACGCGGCCGTGAATTTCGTCAACACGGCCAAGACGCGGGTCGGCTCGGTGCGCGAGCATCTCGGCCAGATGAACGACCAGGTGGAGAACCTGTTCGATGCCAACAATATGATGGGCACCGTCTATGCCATCATGAATGAGGGCATCAAGGAAGCTTCCGGGAGCAACCAGAAGAGCAGGGATGCGCTGCAGCCGCCGGCCGAGGGCAGCGAAGACCTGATCGCCAAGATGGCACGCGAGCAGAAGAAGATGGCCATCGAGCAGCATATCACCATGCTCGACGCCTCCGCCGCCGACACGATGGCGACCTATGCCGACCTGACCTCGGGCGCCATCCGCATCAAGACGATGAAGGATGCCGTCGACCAGCAGGCGATCCGGGCGCGCACCATGCACAGCCAGGGCATTTCGGGCGTCGCCGACCGCTTGAGCGTGGTGCTCCAGGCCGTGTCCTCCGCCGCCTTGGGCGAGGCCTCGGCCATGGCCAAGGACACGCTCAATCAAATGGCGCAGAACACCAACAAGGTGGCGCAGAAGGAGAGCATCCGCATCGCCATGGGCATCGAGGAGCAGAATACCGACCTCGCCAAGGCGATCGACGATCTGGGCGCCTATGGCGAGGTGGTGCGGGCGGCGACCAATATCACGCGCGAAGGCCTCTCCGACATGCGCAACAAGCTGGATGAGCTGAAACGGCTGGCCGAGGACGTGCAGGGCGACGTGCAGGATGCGATCGCCGTCAATGCCGACGTCGGACGCCCGGAAAGAGCGAAGGCGACCGCGCCGGCCGCCGGCGAGCCGATACCTTCGCCATTCAAGCTCGGGCGGCATTAGTCGAACCGCCATGAGCTTCCTCACCCGGGGCGAGGACTATCTGGCCAAGGCGCCGAATTTCCGCCTGGTCGGACGCGAGGCCGAGCTCAAGAAGCTGTCGTCGATCCTGGTCAGGAACATGGCGAATTCCGTCCTCCTGGTGGGGCCGGGCGGCGTCGGCTGCACCGCTTTGTGCATGGGACTGCAGGCGATCAAGCGCGACCCCGATGCGCCCTTCGACATCGTCAACAAGCGGTTCTTCTGGCTCGACACCGACGCGCTGTTCTCCTCCGGCGATCCCGTCAGCATCCGCGATTCGTTCCAGCGGATGATGGGCACGCTCGATCGCACACCCGATTCGGTCCTGATCGTCGAGGATACCCGCGACTTCATCGAAGCGGCGCGCAACATCGGCACGCTGCATTTCATCAACGCGCTGTGCCTCGCCATCAAGTCGAAGAAGGCGCAGGTCATCCTCGAGGCCCGCGACGAAGACCTCGACATCATCCTCAAGAGCCATTCGGATTTGCGCGAATTGTTCACGCTCGTCGACCTGGCGGAGCCCGAGGGCGAAGCGCTGTTCAAGATCGTCGCCGAGCGGGCAGAGCATCTGCATCAGTTCCACCGCATCAGGATCGCCGAAAGCGCCTTGCGCACGGCGATCGAGCTCACCTCCAAATACCGCTCGCGCGACGGCGGCATGAACCGCGCCCAGCCCGAGCGCGCCGTGTCGCTGCTCGACCGAGCGCTCGCCACCTACAGGCTCGGCGCCCACCGCCAGCCGCCCGGTCTCGCCGAAGCCGAGGCGGCGAAGCGGGCGGCGAAGACCGAAAAGCAGGCCGCCGAGGCGGACGCCCAGCTGGCGCAGATAGGCACGCGCTGGACCCAAAGCCAGGAGAAGATCAAGGCGCTCTACAAGCGCCAGCGCGACGGCGAGATCGCGGTCATCGAGCTCGAGGAGCAACTCGACAAGCAGATCGAGACGGAAGCTGAGGCGCGGCAATCGCCCGACAGCCAGGTCAGCGAGATCACCGGCCGGATCGCCAAATTCGCGCGCCTGGCCACGGGCGCGGGCCTCGAATCCGACGCGGTCCGCGACCTGCGTGAGCGCATCGGCAAGTTCCAAAGCGAGATCGCGACCAATCGGACGGCCTTCGACGCCTTGACCAAGGAGCTCAACGACCATCTCGAGCTCACGCGCGATATCGTGCTCAGGGAGTTCAGCCAGATCTCCGGCATCTCGGTGAGCAAGCTCAACGAGAACGAGCGCGAGAAGCTGCGCAATCTGGAAGCGGAGCTCAAGGTCCGGATCTTCGGCCAGGACCATGTCGTGCGCGTGCTGTCGAACGCGGTCAAGACGGCGCGCGTGGGGCGCCGCAACCAGGACCGGCCGCAGGCTTCCTTCATGTTCCTCGGGCCCTCGGGCGTCGGCAAGACCGAGATCGCCAAGGCGCTGGCGGCGAGCCTGCTCGATGACGAGAAGGCGCTGACCCGCTTCGACATGTCGGAATATATGGAGAAGCACGCCGTCGCGCGATTGATCGGGGCGCCCCCCGGTTATGAAGGCTTCGAGGCCGGCGGCATCCTGACCAATGCGATGCGCAAGAACCCGCTGCGCGTCCTGTTGTTCGACGAGATCGAGAAGGCCCATCCCGACGTCTTCAACGTCTTCCTGCAGATCCTGTCGGACGGGCGGCTCACCGACAATGTCGGGCGCACGGTTTCCTTCTCCGAGTCGATCATCATCATGACGACGAACCTCGGGCAACCGCATTTCCTCGATCCGAAGCTCAGCGTCGAAGAGGCGAATGCCGAAGCGATGAGGGAGGTCGAGAAGACCTACCGCTCGGAATTCCTCAACCGGTTCTCCGGCCGGCAGAACATCATCTGCTTCAACAAGCTCGATCTTCCCTCGATCGAGAAGATCGTGCGGCGCGAGTTCGACAGCATCGACCGCACCTATGCCCAGGAAGGCATCAAGGTCGAGGTCGCCGAGGCGGATCTCAAGGCCTTCTGCAAGGCGCATTACGACCCGGCGATCGGCGCCCGCGGCCTGCCCGGCTTCATCCAGGCGAATATCGAGCCGATCATCGTCAATATGATCCTCGACAGCGACAAGCGCGGCAAGCTCGAGCTCGCCTACAATCCCAAGCGGGCCGTCTTCGAGATCAGGCAAACATGAGCACGCTGCGCGACGAGGTCGAAGCGCTCAAGAAGAAGATCGCGGACGAGTCCCACGAGAAAGACAAGGTCCATGCGCGGTCGTGGACGGGGCGCACCCAGTATAATCTGACCGCGCTGCATAAATTCGTCTTCCAGGTCGTGCTGGCGCTGAGCTGGATCTATGCGCATGTGATCCGCCCCGTCGCCCGCATCCTGTTCAAGCCGGTCACCTGGCTGTGGCGGCTCTACCGCTTCCTGTGGGACAAGGCGGTTTATTATGAGGACGCCTATCAGAACCGGCAGTTCTCCAAGACGCGCGCCGGTATGTTCCTGCTCCTGTCGGCGGTTTTCGCCTGGTATGTCTTCGTCCCGCTGGTCGTCTTCATCTGCCATGCGCTCCTCTATTTCAGCACGGTCAAGCGCGACGAGATCGTCTATCTGACGAATTCCCAGGAGATCATACCGCATGAGAACGAGCATTCGGTCCAGGGCTGCCATGCGCTTCCCTGCACAGACCAGAACAGCATCTATTTCCGCATTCGCGCCAGCAATTTCAACGAGGCCTGGTCGATCCTGAGCGGCCGTGGCCTGTTCTATCCCGACTATGTCGCGGCGTCAGTGCCGGTCGCGATCAGCCACTGCAAGATCACCTCCTATGGCCTGCGCATCAAGCTTTTGATGCGCGGCCTCGATATCTATCCCGACCTGCTCAAGACCGAATGCACGCCGCTCAGCGAACAGCCTTGAACCGGCTCGAGGAATTGATACAAGCGGCCGGATGACCCGATCCGTCCTCATCACCGGAGCGGCACGGCGCATCGGCCGGCGCATCGCTCTCGACCTCGCCCGCGACGGCTGGGCGGTCGCCATCCATTGCCATTCCTCGCGTGCCGATGCCGAGACGCTCAAGACGGAGATCGAGGCGGGCGGCGGACAGAGCGTGATCGTTCAGGGCGACCTTGCCCGCGCCGATGTGCCGGAGCGCCTGATCGCCGAGGCCAAGAACGCGCTGGGGCCGCTCTCCTGCCTCGTGAACAACGCCTCGCGCTTCGAGCCGGATGAGGCAAGCTCGGTGACGCTCGACAGCTGGACCGCCCATCTCGACACCAATCTGCGAGCCCCGGTCTTCCTGTCGCAGAGCTTCGCCGCGCAAGTGCCGGCGGAAGCGCAAGGCAATATCATCAACATCATCGATCAGCGGGTGTGGAAGCTTACACCCAAATTCTTCTCCTACACCGCCAGCAAATCGGCGCTGTGGACGGTGACCCGGACGCTGGCCCAGGCGCTGGCGCCCAGGATCAGGGTCAATGCCATCGGACCGGGGCCGGCGCTGCCCAATGTGCGCATGGACGAGGAGGATTTCGCCCGCCAGGCCCGCCTGACGCTTCTGAAGCGCGGGACGTCGCCGGAAGAAATCTCGGCGGCGGTCAAATACATATTGTCATCGCCGGCGATGACCGGCCAGATGATCGTTCTCGACGGCGGCCAGCATCTGTTATGGCAGACGCGTGATGTCATGGATGTGAAGGAATAGGCGATGAGCGGGAAGGGCGAGGCCAAGATCACGCACCATGTGGCGAGCGGCAAAGCCCGCCTGCGCCATGTCTTCGTCAAGGACCTGATCGTCGACGCGCTCATCGGCATCTATCCGGAAGAAAAGACGACGCGCCAGAAGATCATCGTCAATATCGACCTCTCGGTGAAGGAAGGCGATAACCCGTTGAGCGACGACATCAAGAACGTCGTCAGCTATGAGATCGTGGTGAAGAAGGTCGAGGAGATCGTGGCGGCGGGTCATGTCGGTCTCGCCGAGACGCTGGCCGAGCTCATCGCAGCGGCGTGCCTGCGCGACAAGAGGGTGATGGCGGCGCGGGTGCGCATCGAGAAGCCGGACGTCATTCCCAATGCACGCAGCGTCGGCGTCGAGATCGAAAGACTCAGGGACTGATCGCCTAGATCACGCACGTTTGTCTGCTACCGAGGCGAAAGCGGCTATTGTCGGAGACAGTTGCCATGTCGCGTAGGGGCCAAGAGCGGACGTTTACCGGAACGTTTATCGGAGTTAGCCCGCCCTGTGAAAAAGGTGTATTGATGCAACCCCTCGACGATGGCCACTTTCGGCGAATCTTTACCACCGGCTAAGTCGCAGGCGGAGTGTGGGCGGCGATGCGTTTCAAGCGAAGGGAGAGGCGTCGTGGCTCAAGTAAAAGGATTCGATCCGGCAATCAGTGGGCAGCAGCCCGAAGATATCAACGGAAATCCGGTCCCGGTCGGGGTTTGGGGTGATTCCAACATAGGCGGCGGTGTGTTCGGCACGAGCGGAGTGCTGCCGCAAGGCACCAGCATTCCGATCGATCCACCGGCCGGCGTCGAGGGACACGGAGTAGACGGCCCAGGCGTGGTCGGCCGCAGTCTTAACGACAGTGGCGTAGTCGGCGAAAGCCCCGGTGCGCCGGGAGTGCTCGCCCGCAGCATTACCGCGTCCGGACTGCTCGGCGTGACATTCAGTCCCGACGATGGCTCGCAGGGAGTCTTCGGTTCTTCCACGACCGGCGGCAACGGCGTGACCGGTTTCGTCGGCGGCGCAACGGGCACTATCGGAAGCAGCGTTCGCGGTATCGGTGTGCGCGGCACGACCGGCACCGGAGCGGCCGGTGTCCTCGGCCAAACCTTTGGTGGTAGCAGCGGCAGTCCGGGTCCGGCAGTGCTCGGCAGGAGCGATGTCGGCGTGGGCGTCAGCGGCTTCAGCGGGTCCACCGACGCCACCAAAGGTCTCACCTTCGGCGAAGGCTACGGCCACTCTTCTCTTCATTTCTCCGCCAAGTCGGGCGGCGGGGTGCTGGGTGTCAGCGTGCTAGGTAATGGCGTCGAAGGATTCACTTTCAGCTCCAGTCGCGACAAGCCCGACGTGGCGGCCGTGCGTGGCCAGAGTGCCAATGGCTTCGCTGGCCTCTTTGTCGGCAGGGTCCGCGTCACCGGGCATCTGCAGAAGGCCGGCGGCGGTTTCACCGTGGACCACCCGACGGATCCAGCGAACAAATACTTATCGCACTCGTTTGTCGAATCTCCAGAGATGCTCAACGTCTATAGCGGCACAGTGACCACTAACCGCGCAGGCGTGGCCCGGGTGCGGCTGCCGGCGTATTTCGAAGCACTCAACCGCGACTTCCGTTATCAGCTCACCGTGATCGGCGCGTTCGCCCGCGCCATGGTTTCCAAAGAGATCAAAGACAACGAATTCGAAATCCGGACCGACCCCGGCCGAGTGAAAGTCTGCTGGCAAGTCACCGGGGTCCGCAAGGACGCCTGGGCCGAAGCAAACCGCTTGCCCGTTGAGGAGACCAAGCCGAAGGCGGAACGCGGCCGATATTTGCACCCCGAATTGTTCGGGAAGAAGGCCCGCGCCGTTCATCCCGTACCGGCCCCCCAGATACCCGATGCGCTGCCGGAAAAGCTGCGCGATCGGGCAGAAAAGACGCTGTACGATCTGGCGAATGGGGGTGCCACCGGCAAGGATCTGCACGCGATCCTCGACCAAGCCAAACGTTCATTCGGCCAAGAAGCCGCAGCCGGGCGATCACGCTTCGAGATGCAGTGGCGCGTGGTGCAGGAAAGCCTGGAGGCTATGCCGATGGTGCGTCCGTCGGCGCCTAAGCGCAAGCGCAAGCGCTAGCGCTCGACTGCAACGTCCCGCATCGTCTGCTCATGATACTGCTGTACAGATGATTGATACAGATCACGATCACTTCAGGTCGGTCGACCTGAAGTGATAAACGTGTTCGGAATCTTATAATTGGCGCGTGATCGGACGGAAAACCGGTGCCCACTTTTCCTGATCACGCGCTACGTGCATCCGCTGCCGCGCAATCGGCGCCGAGCAGCAGCTCCGTCAGGTCGTGATAGCGTTGACCGTCGAGTCCGGTCAGCTCCCGGATGCGCTCGATCCGGGTGTAGACCGTATTCGGGTGTTTGCCGAGGATGCGGGCGGCCTTCTGCATATTCATGTCGGCGTCGGCGAGGGCACGTAAAGTCCGGATGAGAGCGCCGCCCGCCGCCCTATCCGCGTTGACGAGGAGCGCCACCCAGTTCGGGGCTGAGGATTTCACATATTCGGTGCCACGATGAACCAGCAGGCCGCGTATAGGCAGGCCTGCGAATTGCACGACGCGGTTCTCCACGTCGGCGAAATCGAGAGCGATCGTCGCTTCATGCAGGGCTTTTGGGAGAAAGGACGTCGAGGGATGATCGGCGCTGACGCCGACAAGAACAGCCGGGCCCAGGACCAGAAGCATCGGGTGGATGCGCAGGGCGAGGTCGGCCTGCGGCGCCGTCCAGCCCGATTGCCGCCGTCTGGCCGAGACCACGGCGACCACAGCGTTGTTGCGCATCCCGACGAGCATCCGGACCGGCAGGGCAGCCAGCGCTTGGGACAATGCATCGGCGATGCGCTCGGCGCGTGCCGGGTTCTCCATCTCGGCGGCGTTGACGGGCTGAACGACGGCGATGCAATAGGCCTGGCGCTGCTCGAGATAGCCAGCGCGTTTCAAGAGCCGGGCGACACGGCCGTCTGATTCATCATAGCCGTTGAGGAGGATGTTGAAGAGCTCGCTGCGGCGATCCCCCTCGGCTTCCGCGAGCGCGCGCGTGTGATCGACATATTCGGCCGTGACGATGGAGCTGACGGTGTCGGTGTATTCGATGGCAAAGTCGGCGACCGCGGAGACCGCGTCTTCGAGGTTACTGCAGCCTGAGGCAAGGGCGGCATCGCGCATCCAGTGCGACAGGATTCGATGGCCGCAGCGATAGGCGTGCAGGATCGCCTCGAGCGGAAATCGCTGTGCGGCGCGACGATGCGCATGGTCCTTGACGAAATCGAAGCCTTGGGCTTCGCCGCCCGCAAACAGCCGCCGGATTTCATCGATATGCTCGCACGTATGACGCGCGAGCTCCGGCACCACGTCGGGATTGCCTGAATTGGAGAACGCCGGAACTTCCGCCAGCACGGCGTCGCTGAGCATGCCGCTCATCTTTTGCAGGCTGCGCTCGAGGGGCTCTCGAGCGGCGGGAAGGACGCCGGTCTCGGCGAGCCGCTCCAGGGTCCGCCGAAACACCGCATATTCGGAAGGTCGATCGCCTGGCATTGTGAAGTCTTCACAATCGAAGGCGCAAATTTATCAGAATACCTGCCATGTTCAAGGGTTTATGCTGGTGATAATTCACAGTGAGGGACGCAAGCCAAAGCAGCGGAGGAGCAGCACATGGCGAAGTATCTGTTTGTCTATCATGGAGGAAAGCCGCCGACGGATCCTGCCCAGATCCAGGAGGTCATGAATGCCTGGGGCGCCTGGTTCGGTTCGCTCGGCGCCGCGGTGATCGACGGCGGCAATCCTGTCGGCAAGTCGAGCACCGTCAGGTCGGATGGCTCGCTCGCCGACGGTGGCGGCGCCAATCCGGCAAGCGGCTACAGTCTGATCGAGGCGTCGAGCCTCGATGACGCGCACAAGAAGGCCAAGGGTTGTCCGCTGCTCAAGGCAGGCGGCACCATCGAGATCGCCCAGGCGATGGACATGTAGGATTTGCGATACGATGCAGGGGGACGCGAGGGCGTCCCTCTTATCTACAACCCGCGAATACGGGCGCGCCAGCGCTTCACGATTTCCTCGGCATCGGCGCTGCCGCCGCCGACATTGGCGCTGCGATAGATGTCGACATCGATGCCGCGCCGCGCCAGGTTGGCCACCGCTTCCGCCATGATCGCATTGACGATGAAGGCGCCGGATATGGTCGAGGTCGAGCCCATGCGCTTGTCGGAATTGGGAATGGTCAAACAGGCATCGCCATAGGGCGCGTGATTGTCGATGACGAGATCGGCGACCTCATGCAGCATGCGCCCGCTCTTGTGGCGCGAGGTGACACGGGCGGCATGATCGCTCGAGGTTATGGCGATCGTCCTGGCGCCTTTCTCGCGGGCGAAGAGGGCGGCCTCGATCGGAAAGGCGTTGCGGCCCGAATTGGAGGCGATGAGGACGACGTCCTTGGGGCCGATCGGATAGTCCTGCAGCACGACCCGGGCATAGCCTTCGAGCCGTTCGAGCACGGTGGAGCGATGAGCGCCCTGATGCAGCATGAGTGCCGGATCGAGGATCGCCTGGACCGGAGCGGCCCCGCCGGCGCGATAGAACACCTCCTCGGCGATCATGTGGGAATGACCGCTGCCGGTGACATAGACGAGGCCGCCTTGCGCCAGCACGTCGGCTATCCATTCCTGCGCCTTGGCCAGCTTGTCACGCTGTGACGAAACCAACTCCTTCAGCATCGCGGTGATGCTGTCGTAATATTCGTCGGTCAGCGTCGTCATGCCGGTCGTGCCACCCCTCACATCATTCATCGACACTCATTCCGTGATCTCGGCGATATATTCGTAGCGGTCGCCGCGATACCAGCTCATGGCATCTTCGAGCACATTGCCGGCGGCGCCATAGCCGATGCGGTGGATGGCGAGCACGGCGGCACCGGGCTTGACGCCCAGATGCTCGGCAATGTCCGCCGGCACCTCGGTCGCCTTGAGGCTTTGCATGATGCGCCGCGGCCGCCCGCCCATCGCATCCATGCGGGCGTAGAGCGAACCCGTTCCGTCATAGTCGGCGCCGACCGCCTGCAGCGGGAAGATCGAACGGTCGAGGCCCATCACATCGTCATCCACCTGGCGCAGGCGGGTGAGCATCATCATCTGCGTGCCGAAGGGCAGGCCGGTGCGAAAAGAGATGTCGGGGGGCACCGGCATCACCTTGAGCTCGAGAATGCGCGAGGTGGGCTTGAGGCCGCGGCTCAGCATGTCATCGGTGAAGCCGGTGAGCCGGGTGATCGGCTTGAAGATGCGGTTGGCGATGAAGGTGCCGGCGCCGGGACGCGTCGCCACATAGCCGTCCTTGGCCAGCTGCTCGAGGCTCTGGCGCAAGGTCGAGCGCGAGACACCGAGCTCATGCGCGAATTCGCGTTCGGGCGGCAAGGGCCGCCCGGCTCCCAAAGTGCGATCCTCGATCGCGGACGTCATCGCCATGACCAGCCGGATGCCGAGCGGGCCTGTCAAATTATCCATGCGGCGGCGGATTTCCTGAGTCTCAGTCATTGGCACCGGTTTGTGGAACTTGCTCACCATAAGGTGATCCGATGCCGATGACAATACCGGTATGGTTTTGGAGCGCTCCATTTCGGCCCGGTAAGGTTGTGATATTGCATGATAAATTCAGAATATGTGAAGTATAACAACATGATGAGTTTACTTATCGTAAGGGCAGAATATTTCCGGAAGATCATTATAAAACCCTGGACTAATACAGAGCAGTCCGATAGCATGCCAAAAACATACCAGTACGGAGGATGTGATGATGGCCAGGAAAGAGCGCGCATACAGGGCTTTTCCACTCTTGGCCCTGGGCTCGCTCCTCTTCGGCAGCATCGCCATCGCCACCCATGGCGCCGAAGCCGGCGAAGTCCGCATCACCCATTCGATCACCGGCGGCGCCCAGAAGGAGGCGCTCGACTCGATCATCGCCGATTTCGAGAAGGCCAATCCCGGCATCAAGATCAAGCAGATCGTCTATGACGACGATCTCTATTCCGACACCGGCCTCATCACCCAGCTCAAGAGCTCATCGCCGCCCGAGATCTATTTCCAGTGGGCGGGTGCGCCCATCGGGCGCGATGCCCGCGAAGGCTTCGCGATGGATCTCACCGCCGCCATGGGCGAAGCGGGCTGGAAGGACAGCTTCATCGCGCCGGCCTTCTCAAGCCAGATGGGCGCCGTCAATGACGGCAAGCCCTATCTCGTGCCCATCACGCTCGATGTCACCAATGTCATCTGGTACAACAAGCAGCTCTTCAAGGAAGCGGGCATAGAGGCGCCCAAGGATTGGGCGGCGCTCGTCGATCTGACCACGAAGCTCTCGGGCTCCGGCAAAACGCCGTTCGTCATCGGCAATCAGGAATTATGGCCGCTCGGAAACTGGGCATCGCATATCGCGTCCCGCGTCGTGCCGCCCGCCGATTACGAAGCGGCCTTCCGCCTCGATAAGCCCTTCAACACGCCCGACTTCGAAAAGGCCCTGACCCTCGTCGATGAATTGCGCAAGGCCCAGGGCTTCAACAAGGACATCGCCGGATTGGGCGCCGACCCGGCGATGAACACCTTCTTCCAGGGGGCCGCCGTCATGCATCCGATCGGCTCCTGGCTCGTCTCCTCGGCGGCGGAGCTCGCCGACAAGGATTTCGACTATGACGAGTTCAACACCCCGCTGATCGATCCCGCACATCCGTTGAAGGACAGCGTGATCGGCACGCTCACCGGTTTCGCCGTCGGCGCCAAGAGCGCAAATCCGCAAGAGGCGCTGACGTTCCTGCGTTTCTTCACCACCCCCGAAAACCAGGTCAAATGGGCCGAGGCCGGCAGCTTCAGCCCGGTCAAGGGCGTGATGGAAAAGGCCAAGCTCGACCCGAAGACGAAGGCCATGGCCGATCTTCTCAACACCGCCCAGTCGCTCGTGCCGCCGCCCGACACGACCTATCCGGTCGAAGTGGCGGAAGCCTATTACCAGGCCGCGGCCTATGTGGCGGGCGGCGAAAAGACGCCTAAAGACGCGCTGATCTGGCTCGACGACCGCGTGAAAGGCATGCGCAAGCAGTGACCGGGAGCGGCTCTGGGAACCATTCCACGAACTCCGAAAGTGCGACAGGAGCGATAAGGGCCGGTACGACGGGAATACTCTTCGTCGTGCCGGCACTTGTCTTATATGCGGCCTTCGTCCTGTGGCCGCTCGCATCTTCGATCTATTATTCGATGACCGACTGGGACGGCATCGGCCAGGCGCGCTGGATCGGCTTTGCCAATTTCGAGCGCGCCTTCAGCGACAAGATCCACCTCGCCTCCTATCTCCATGTCAGCCTCTACATATTGGGCACGCTCGTCTTCGAGGTGAGCTTCGGCCTCTTCATGGCGGTGCTGCTCAACAGCGACCGGCCCGGCTTCGCGACACTGAGGGCGCTGTTCTTCTCACCCGTGGTCCTCTCCATGTCGGCGGCGGGCGTCCTGTGGACCTTCGTCTTCGACTACCGCACCGGCATCGTCAATGCCGCGCTCACCAATCTCGGCCTCGCCAGTTGGGCGCAGCCCTGGCTGTCGCAGCCCGCAACCGCGCTCCTCTGCGTCATGCTGGTCTCGGGCTGGAAGTTCGCCGGCCTCTACATGATCCTGTTCTTCGCAGCGTTGAGGCGCATTCCGCGCCATCTCTATGAAGCAGCACGGCTCGAAGGGGCCGGCGCCATCTGGTGCTTCTTCAAGATCACGCTGCCGCTCCTCAAGCAGAATGTCCTCGTCGCCGTGCTGCTCGCCGTCACCGGCGGCTTCGCCGGCTTCGACCTGTTCTTCACCATGACCGACGGCCAGCCCTACAATTCGACGGAAGTGCCGGCGACCTGGATCATGAAGCAGGCCTTCGACAATGATCAGCTGGGCTACGGCATCGCGCTCACCGTGATCCTCACCATCGTCGTCTGCCTGATCTCGCTCGTCTATCTGCGTTATGCGGAGCGGGGCCATGTCGTCGAATATTGACGCTAGGCCAAGATCGTCCGGCGAATGGCTGCAATTCGGTCTCGGCAGCGGCATCGTCGCGGTGATGTGCTTCCCGGCGGTCTGGATGGTCTATTCGGCCTTCAAGTCCAATCGCGAGATTTTCCGCTCGCCTTTCGGGCTGCCGGCGGAATGGCGCTGGGAAAATTTCCTGAACGCGTGGAACGAAGGCGGGCTCGGCGCGCTTTTCCTCAACACCATCATCGTCAGCGGGGTTGCCGTGACCTTTTCCGTGCTCTTTGCCAGCATGGCGGCCTATGCCTTCGCACGGCTGGAATTTCCCGGACGCCGCCTCCTGTCGCGGCTCTTCCTGGTGGGGCTCCTGCTGCCGCCGCCCGCCGTCGCCATCGCTCTGTTCACGCAATTGAGCGCCCTCGGCCTCATCAACACCTTGTGGGCCCTCATTCTCACCAATGGCGCCTGGGTGCTGGCGCTCACCACCTATCTGCTCGGCGGCTATTTCAAGACGCTGAAGCGCGAGATGGAGGAGGCCGCCCTGCTCGAGGGCGCCAACCGGTTCCAGATCTTCTGGTACGTGGTCATGCCGATGGTGAAGCCGGCGATGATCACCGTCGCCATTCTCAATGCCATCAATATCTGGAACGAGCTCCTGTTCGCGCTGCTGTTCATCAGCGACGACGACAAGCGCACGCTGCCTGCCGGCATCGTGCGCTTCTCGGGCTATCACTCGACCGATTACAGCCTCATCTTCGCGGCCCTCACCATCACCACCATACCGATCATGATCTTCTATTTCGCCTGCCAGCGGCATGTCATGCGCGGTCTCGTCGCCCAGGTCGCGGAGTGAAAGCGAGCATGTTCTATAGCGGCGTCATCGAGGGGTTCTACGGCCGGCCATGGTCAGGGGCGCAGCGCGTCGAGATGCTCGACTGGATCAAGGCCTCAGGCTTGAATGTGTTCGCCTATGCGCCCAAGGACGACATCAAGATCAGGGCGCGGTGGCGCGAGCTCTATGACGAAAGGGAGGCGAAGAGCCTCGCCGATCTCGCCCAGGCCGCCAAGGCGCGGGGCGTTGCGCTCATGGGCGCCGTCTCGCCCTGTCTCGACATCCGTCACGGCGATCCGGGTGAAGTCGAGGCACTCAAGCGCAAGCTCGGCCAGCTCGACGCCTTGGGCATGCGCCTTTTCGTGCTCCTCTTCGATGATGTCCCGAGCGTTCTGGGTGCCGAAGACCAAAGGCTTTTCCCGTCCTTTGCCGCGGCACAGACACATGTCGCCAACGCGGCGCATGATTTCGTGAAGGGGCTCGGCCCTGACCGCAAGCTGTTCTTCTGCCCGACCGAATATTGCGGGCGGATGGCCGGCGGCGATGTGCGCCGGTCGGCCTATCTCAATGAGATCGGCGCCAGGCTCGCGCCCGGCATCGAGATCTTCTGGACGGGGCCTGAGATCGTGTCGGCGGAAATCACGGCCCAATCCTTGCATGAGGTAGCCCAGGTGCTCCGGCGCAAGCCGGTGATCTGGGAGAATTTCCATGCCAATGACTATGACATCCGGCGTGTGCATCTGGGGCCCTTGGGCGGGCGCAGAAACGACATCGTGACCGAGATCTCAGGTTTCATCACCAACCCGAACAATGAATTCGAAGCCGATTTCCCGGCCGTCCATACACTGGGACAGTTCCTGAACGGGGTGTCCTATGACGAGACAACGGCGCTCAGCGCGACATGCCGGGCCTGGCGGCCAAGGTTTCGCTATGCCTCGTCGGATAAGGCACGGCTTCTCGATCAGGATCAGATCGAACTGCTGGCCGATCTCCTCTACCAGCCGTTCCAGCCGGGGCCGCGATCGCGCGACATCGTGGCGACCGCGCGCCGCCTTCTCGCCGAAGCTCATGCATCCGAGACCTTGAACTGGAAGAGGGGGCTCGCGACGATCCACGATTTCCTCAAGCGCGTCTCAAAACTCTTCGACGACCTCACCGAGATCGGAAATCGTGATCTCTTCTACACATTCCAGCCCTATCTGTGGGAATGCCGCGAGGAGCTTCTGACGCTCACCCACTATCTCGACTGGCTGGCGACGAAGCCCGCCAAGGACGCGCATTTCCCGCACCACGATCGTCTGCCGAACACTTATAGGCAAGGTTTCGCCCAAGCCCTCCAACAACTCCTGCAGCGTGATCCCAATGGACATTACACCCATGAATCTCGAGTCCTATAGCCTGCGTGCCGCGACGGCCGACGATCTTCCGGCACTTTACCGCGTGTGCTTGAGGACCGGCGATGCCGGCAAGGACGCGACCCATCTCCAGGACGACCCGGACCTCCTGGGCGAGGTCTTTGTCGGGCCTTATGTGATGCTCGAGCCCGATCTTGCCTTCACGCTCCAGGGACCGCGCGGTCCCGCGGGCTATGTCCTGGGCGCCCTCGATACGAGGGACTTCAACAAGCGGCTCAAAACCCACTGGCTGCCGAGATTGCAGAAGCTGCACGCCGATCCGGGCGAGGATTCAGGCCTTTGGCGGGGCAGCGACTGGGTGCGCCATGCGCTGCATCACCCATTCCTCGAGTTCCCGCCGGTGCTCCATCCTTACCCGTCGCATGTCCATATCGATCTCCTGACGGAAGCGCGCGGCCAGGGCATCGGGCGCCATCTGATGCAGACGATCCTGGAAGAGCTGGCGCGGCTCGGCTCGCCCGGCGTACATCTCCAGGTGAACCCGAAGAACGCCGCCGCCCAGTCCTTCTACCGCAATCTCGGCTTCATCCCCCTCTCGTCGGCCGATCTTCCGAACGATACGCTGTTCATGGCGTATCGGTTCGAGGACGATGATGGCGCATATTGAGTTCGATCATGTCTACAAGGATTTTGGCGGCACGCCGGTTCTCGAAGATGTAACGCTCGGGATCGAGGCGGGCGAGCTCTGCGTCTTTGTCGGTCCTTCGGGCTGCGGCAAGTCCACACTTTTGCGCCTGGTGGCCGGACTCGAGACCGTCTCGGCCGGCGAGATCAGGCTCAATGGCGCGCGTGCCAACGAGCTGGCGCCTTCTCAGCGCAATGTCGCCTTGGTGTTCCAGACCTATGCGCTCTTTCCGCATATGACGGTCGCCGAGAATATGGGCTTCGGCCTCAAGGTCAGAGGCGTTCCGGCGCCGGCGCGGAGAGGCAAGATCGCCGAGGTCGCGAAAGCGCTGCAGCTCGACGGGCTGCTCGAGCGCAGGCCGGCGCAGCTTTCGGGCGGCCAGCGCCAGCGCGTCGCCATCGGGCGCGCCATGCTGCGCGACCCGCAGGTCTATATGTTCGATGAACCGCTCTCCAATCTCGATGCCGCGCTGCGCAGCCAGACGCGGCTCGAGATCGCGAGGCTGCATCAGATGACCAGGCGCAGCATGATCTATGTCACCCATGACCAGGTCGAAGCGATGACGCTCGCCGACCGGATCGTGGTGCTCAATCGCGGAAGGGTCGAGCAGATCGGCTCGCCGATGGAGCTCTACGATCATCCGGCCAACAGCTTCGTCGCGAGCTTCATCGGCTCGCCGAAGATCAATTTCCTGGAGGCGGTCGTCAAGTCGTCGACAGGGCAGGGGACGCGGCTCGAGCTCGGCGAGACGGTTCTCGAGGTGAAGGGCATGGACGCTCGGCCCGGCGACAGGATCACAATTGGCTTGAGGCCCGAGCATCTCTCCGCCGGCCGGGGCGAAGGGGAGATTCTGTTCACGGCAGAGGTGGCGCTCGTCGAAAGGCTGGGCGGCGAAACGCTCATCTATGTGAAGCCCAACAGCGGCGGCGATCTTCTCATCATCAAGACGACCGGCAAGACCGCGCTCAAGCCGGGCGAGCGGATTCCCGTCGCTGCGGCGCGCGAGCACATGCATCTCTTCGCCGCTAACGGACGCAAAGTTTCTTGAGTCGGAACAGAAACTTACGAGCGCAAGCTCACAAACTGATACAAACTCAGCCATTGGCGATCGTGGTCTGGCTAGCGATCGAAGCTCAGGGGCTATCGACAGCGAATACCCCGCACGGCCATACGCCAGATCAAGTGGGCCATACTTAGCTGGGTGCCTTATGGTCTTAGGCGTCCCACAAATCGAGATTGAACGCCCAGACCCTCGGCCAGAGTACTGACATGGCGTTTCATTCCTCGAGATCGTCCAGGACAAGCCCTCCGCCGAAATCGGAAATGCACTGTCACCGAAATCCGAATCTCTGATTTAGCTCGGAAGGTTTCAATTCAGATCGCACCACTGGCCATCGACGCACATTATCACGTTGGAAAACAGGGCAGAAAAGCGGTTCGGATGCAGGGTATGAATGGGAACAACCATGCGTGCAGCAATACGATTTGCAAATTCCACCAAATCAGAAACATGCGCATGCCCGGAGGTATGCTGAATCTCAAAACCCATTCCATGCTTTTCGCACCACTTGCGCAAGTCGGGCTCCCCTCGATCAAGGTAGCCGGGCCAAAGCGACCAAATGAGCCGCCCACCGCCTAAAGCTCCGATTTTTTCAACGTCATCAACCATCGACCCTCGAAACATCATTACCCACCGCTCTGGTGAAGCTCCAATTTCGGAAGAGTAGATTCGGCAACTACGGTACGGGTCGACAAGGTCGAACCTTCCTCCCCTGACTATTTGCAATTTTTGTCGCTTCGGCAAGAACACTCGGATCCCAGATGTGCCTGAGGACGGCATTGGCAAAGACTGTAGCGCTAGTCCATCGAGGATACCGGCCATGTAAACATCGACGATAAGCTGTCTGCCAGAGCGCAATGTCGCCTTGTAGCAAGTCACGAAGCGATCGATATTTTGCGCCGAGAAGCAGGCTAGTACTAAACCCTTTGTGCTCGAAATTGAAGCTGCGATGCTTGTTTCAAGCTGGGCCTCAGTTACCGGTTCGGGGTCCCATTGCCGCCCAATTACCGTTCCTTCCATCAACAACGCATCAACCTTATCTGGTGGCTGTGACAAAAAGGAATCGAAGGCCCAAGTCTTCCTACCGTGCGCGCGGAAGTCGCCACTGTAGAGCAGCCGTCGGCCGTCGGCTTCGACCAATACGCAGTAAGCATCGAACCCCGAATGATCCATCAGGTAGGGCGTGACGAGGAAGGGCCCAATTCCAAGCGTTTCCCGGTTGCGGTAAATCGTGACCTTTTGAGGAAAAGCCTGTGTGGTGAATGGCGCAGCCGCGTTCAGCAGCTTGCGCGCTCCATCGCCCATGAATACCGGAATTGACGGGTGGCAGCTTGCCAACAATCCGTAGTGATCACCGTGCGGGTGGCTCAGGACGATGCCGACAAGGTCCGGGTTGCTTCCATTCGCCAGTCCAGCGACAGGTGGCAGCAACTCCCTGTCAGGCCCATCAGCATCCAACGGCAAGCCCAGATCGAGGAATAGCGATTTTCCGGCAGACTGCACCTCAACGCAGTTGCCGCCGATCTCTGTGGCGCCCCGGTGAATACGGAATCGCATCGCTCCTATCGCTGCCGCCTGGCGTCCAAGGCAGACAATACGGTAGCTGGTTCGGCACCGGGCCATGAGAACCATTGCGGGAATGCGTCAAAGCCAAAGGACAACAGCACCCCATTTGCCTCGCCCAAGGCTTGCACGCCTTCTGTCAAGCCATTGGCTAGCCAGGACAGATTGAGGTCTCGATAGTAGGTAGATGGCGCAAGGACCGAAAGTCGCACATCAGAGGCCATGATGAGTGTTTTACCGCCATATCCCAGGATATCTCGATTCTGCCGACTGAGGAGCCACACCAATCCGTACTGCAGAATTTCGATGGCGGCGTAGAGTGGATTGTTGCTTCTGACCTTCAGTTCCACGAAGTCAAATGCGCCCGACCCGCGCTGATGCACCAGGTCGACCGCGCGTCTTCGATCTCCTGGCCCGACAATGAGCCCCGATGCGATAGGAATCTGATTGGACCAGTCGCGTCTGCGTTGAGCGACGGCAGCGGCTGTGACAGCGCGCTCTAGCGTAACCTCAGGGCTGGCGTTGTGGGGAGAGATGTTCACCTTGGGATCGAACCAACGCCAATTCTCTACGGAGGGAAATCGCTCAAGCTCAGCAAGGCACGCGTGCCAGTTTGCTGATATTTGCGAGAACAATCCCGTCACAAGCGCGGGGCCGTCGAAATCGGAAACACCGCGCCTGTCCAGTTCCAGAACTGCAGACCAGTGGCGACAGCTTGTGATTCCGAGAAAGTCTGAGACGAAATGGTCAACCCCGTCGAACAGGGACAATCGAGTCGCGGTCAATTGTGAGCACATGCTGCTTCGCCCATCACCAAGCCAACGAGGAAACCTGTATTATATTACTGTCTATGAGGCAGCAATCAGAGCAGTACTAGCGGTGATCGTTGCCCAGCGCCGTCATGTGATCGGTTCCCGGCTTTGGCCGCGCCGAACCTTTTCCGGCTCTCCCGTAGCAATTCTTGCGGCCGCAACAGCGGAAAGCCGGTGGCTGTTTTCGCGCCGGGACTTTTCGAGGCCCGATTCTTGCTCGGCATTCTGCTGACGGCGAACGCTCGAACCGATCTGTGTCGTTTTGAGCGTGTGTTGCGCGGGATGCCCCGTTGGCCACCGCGCGCCCTGAGAACCCTGCCGGCAAGAGTGCCAACCTCCACCGGCAGGGTTTTCCTACCTCTTCAAGGCTTGCCCGGTGGATCACCTAAACGGCCCCGTATCGCATAACCATAAACAGGCGGCGAGATCGCGACCGCTGCTGTCCTCGCGAGAGGGGAAATCCGTGCCCGATAAAGCGATAGTCGCCCTTGAGCGATTTGCGCCGGGCGCGTGTCCAAAGCCAATATGGAAAAAACAGGAGCGCACATTCGTCATGTGCGCCCCAGTCGCCGTCCGTAGATTTTCAACGCCCGCCGCCCGCGTTGTCTTCAAACGCTATCCGAATACCAAGGTGATCGCTATGATATGGATCACAAATTTGGAGTATCTTTCAGGCTTGCGATAAACAGCGACAGGGACCGGGTATCGGTCGGATCGATGCAGGAGCCCCAATAGTGACAGGATCCCCGCCGGCCAGATCGGCCATATTGCCGCGTCTGCCGGAACATCTGTCGAGACTGCTTTTTGCGAGCGCGGAACCACGCCACCTCGAGGCCGGGGAGGTCCTCTTTGCCGCGGGAGATACCGGCGATGGCTGTTACCGGCTCGAGCGCGGCCTGCTCAAGGTCGTCATAAGCTCGCCACAGGGCGACGAGCGGATATTGGCCATTCTCAGGCCAGGCTCGATCGCCGGCGAGCTCGCCGTCATTGACGGGCGACCCAGGTCGGCATCGGTCGTCGCCGTCAGGGCTTGCGGGCTGAGCTTCGTCAGCCACGCCCTTTTTGAGGAATGCACCCGGCAGCATCCCGAAATCTACCGCTACCTCGTGAGCGTGCTGGCAGCGCGCCTGCGCGAGGCCGACGGCGCACTGGCCGCCATCAGCTTCATGACCGTCAAAGCGCGCCTGGCGCGTACCTTGCTCGAGCTTGGGGAACTGCTCGGTGAAAAAGATGGTACCGGGCAAGTCGTGATCCGTCACCGGATAGATCAGGGCGACCTTGCGGCGATGGCTGGGGTAGCGCGGGAAAATGTGAGCCGGGTCATCAGCGACTGGAAGCGGCGCAAGGTCATAACCTGGTCCTCAGGCTACTGTTGTCTCAGCGACACCACGGTACTCAAGCAAAGCGTGGATTCCTAGACCGTGATGACTTGAAAAAGAGTCACTCGCAGGCTTGCCCGTCGGGACGAAAATTCCGCTTGACCTTGTGGGCCAAACGATGAGATTTGGGAAATACCAGGATCGCAGTTGTTGCGCCCACGGCTCAAACCCGTGGGCGTTTCGATTCTGAAGCCAAGCTTGTGCTCAGACCGCAAGGCGCGGCGCAGTCTCGCCGGCATCGACATGGCCATGCCGCTCGTTTGCAACTCACCACGCACTACGGTACCTCATGAATGCCCGTCGACTCGGGAGCCTGAATCGGTCTATGCCGACGTTCCTGGCTGAACAAGTCATCGGCATGCGAGCCCGCAGGTCGGGGACGACCCGCCGCTTGCGCCTTCAGGACGATCGTCGCCGCTCGCAGAAGGAAGCGGTCGCAATTGCAGGGCGGCGTGTTTCTGGAAGGTCCGCCCGTTGAAAGGTCAGGCCGGAGGATGAGGACACTGAGAAAGCTTTCGCCATTGGTGCGGCTTTCTCTTCCGTCACGTAAATACGGAGGCCATCGATCCCTCAGACATAGGCGATGGAACGCCCGGCAATGACGGCCAGGATCCATACGCTCGCCGAAATTCCCGCATGCCAGCGGGCCTGTGGCGGGACCGGCGGATGCATCAGGACGCGTTGCCTGGCGCGGTGATAGAGCGACAGATTTGTCAGCCCAATGATGATCAGGACCATCTTGACGAGGAAGATGGGATTGCGCCCGAAGGCCGTCGCTTCGGCGCTGAACATGACCGGTCCGCTGATCAGAAGAAGCGCAAGGCCGGTCGCAGCGACGCCGAGCGCCACGCGCGAGATGTTGCTCGCCATCTCGAAACGGTTGCGCAACAGGAGGATGTCGAAGACCAGGATGGCCCCGACCAGCATCGACGCGCCGACCACATGGGTCAGGTTGGCGAGCGGATAGAGCCAGATGGACCCGCGCGCGGCGAATCCCAAAGCAGAGAATTCGACACTCTGAAGGAATGCGTCCCACATCAGCGCGCATCCCGGCGAAGTGGAATCACTTCGCCGAAAAGGATTCGCGCCAAATCAATATGTCGGAGCAAATCCTTATCGCCAAAGTCTTCAACTTTGGCGGGATTTGCTCTAGCGCATCTCATAGACCTTGCCGTCGACGGTGATGCGCTCGGCCCGCATCTCGTGCTCACGGCGGGTCGAAGGATAGCCTTCCGCCTTGATGACCGCACCGGTCTTCAGCATCTCCTCGCTCAAGCCGCGGCGCTGCATGCGCGAGATCGGCGCCAGGGTCACTTCCCAGGTCGCATTCTCGTATTTGAGCATCACATGGGCATGCGGGTTCTGCCAGGCCACCATCTCGACCGCCGCCTCGATGGTGAATTTCTTGGTCGAATCGTAGCTGCCCCAGCCGTGATGGGCCGAGGCGGCGATCGTCGCGGCGATGAGAAACAGGGAAGCGGCTGTCCATTGTCTCAGCATGCGATCCTCCATGGGCCGTCCTTCCCAACTTAATGCCTGACGCCTTTGCGGCAACGCGGAAGGACGGACCTCGCCGGATTGTGATGGCCTTGCTTTTTGCATAAGTATCCGCTTATATGATGGCCATGATCGAAACCGAGATATTCCGGGCCCTGGCCGACCCCACCCGCCGCGCCGTCTTCGAGCGCGTCGCGGCGCGCGAGATGAGCGTCAGCGAGCTCAAAGGTCATTTCGCCGTATCGCAGCCCGCCATCTCGCAGCACCTGGCGGCGCTCAAGGTGGCAGGGCTTGTCAGCGAAAGGCGGGAAGGCCGTTTTGCCTATTATCGCGCCGAGCCGAAAGGCATGGCGCCGCTTCTGAGCTGGATCGAGCGCTACCGCGCCTTCTGGCCGGAGCGGGTCGAGAAACTGAAAGACGTTCTGAAGGGAATGAATCCATGAGCAGCGAAACCAAGGTCGATGATGCAATCGTCACCGAATGCGATCTCGATGATGAGCCGGGCAAGGTGTGGCGGGCGCTGACCGAGCCTGAACTCACTGCCGCCTGGCTGGTGCCGGAGGATGTCGACTGCAAAGTCATCGAGGCCGAGCCCGAAAGGCTGTTGCGCTGCTCCTGGCGCAGCGATGAACGCGACGACCTGGGTAACAGGCTCGATACGGTCGTCACCTTCGAACTCAGTCCGATGGAGGGAGGCGGCACGCATCTGCGTATCGTGCATGAAGGTTTTGCGATGGCGCGGGCCGCCAATGACAACAACAACACCACCATGATGATGAGGGCGGCATGACCAATTTCGTTCCGATCGTCGTCGAGCAGTCGAGCCGCGGCGAGCGCTCCTTCGACATCTTCTCCAGGCTCCTGCGCGAGCGCATCGTGTTCCTCAACGGCCCGATCGACGACAATGTGTCAGCACTCATCTGCGCGCAATTGCTGTTCCTCGAGGCCGAGGGCCCAGGCAAGGAAATCGCGATGTACATCAACTCGCCGGGCGGCGTGGTGACGAGCGGCTTCGCCATCTACGACACGATGCAATATATCAAATGTCCGGTCTCGACCGTCTGCATGGGCTTCGCCGCCTCGATGGGGTCCTTCCTGCTGATGGCGGGCGAACCCGGCCGGCGCATCTCGCTGCCCAATGCCCGCATCCTGGTGCATCAGCCCTCGGGCGGCTTCCAGGGCCAGGCCTCCGACATCGAGCGCCATGCCGAGGATATCATCAAGATGAAGAAGCGCATGATCGGGCTCTATGCCAAGCACTGCAAGCGCAGTCCCGAAGAGGTCGAGCGCACCCTCGACCGGGACTTCTTCATGACGGCGGAAGAGGCCAAGGATTGGGGCCTCGTCGACCATGTCTATGCGGTGAGGATAGGCCAGGCCGCCGCCTGAACTTGACGTTGGCGTCCTGCCAATTCCGGGTGGCCTATCGTGATATTTGCGGAAACCCGCTGGAATCACGATATTGGGCCCTATGGACGAACCCAAGGACATCATCGCGGATGAGGCCGAGGAGGGCATGGGCGAGGGCCCGGGCCCCCATGTCATCCGTGCGCATCTGAAGACGCTGCCGAACCGGCCGGGCGTCTACCGGATGTTCGACGGCAAGGGCGACGTCCTCTATGTCGGCAAGGCGCGCAGCCTGAAGAACCGGGTGGCGAGCTATATCAGGCTCGGCGGCCATACCAGCCGGATCGCCGCGATGATCTCGCTCACCGCCAATATGGAATTCGTGACCACCGAGACGGAAGCCGAGGCGCTGCTCCTCGAGGCCAATCTGATCAAGAAATTGCGGCCGCGCTTCAATGTCTCTTTGCGCGACGACAAATCCTTTCCCTATATCCTGATCCGCAAGGACCACCCGGTCGTCCAGATCGTCAAGCATCGCGGCGCCCGCTCGCACAAGGGCAGCTATTTCGGGCCCTTCGCCTCGGCCGGCGCCGTCAACCGCACCATCAACGCGCTGCAGAAGGCCTTCCTCCTCAGATCCTGCAGCGACAGCGTCTATGAGAACCGCACGAGGCCTTGCCTCCTCTATCAGATCAAGCGCTGCTCGGGGCCCTGCACGGGCGAGATCGAGCTCGAAGCCTATAGCGAGCTGGTGAAAGAGGCCGAAGCCTTCCTCAACGGCAAGAGCAAGACGGTGAAGGCCGATCTCGCCAAGCTGATGGAAGAGGCGTCCGAGAAGCTCGATTTCGAGAGCGCGGCACGCTATCGCGACCGCATCCAGGCGATGAGCTTCGTCACCTCCGAGCAGGGCATCAACCCGCAAGTGGTGGACGAGGCCGATGTTTTCGGCCTCGCGCAAGAGGGCGGGCAGACCTGCATCCAGGTGTTCTTCTTCCGCGCCGGGCAGAATTGGGGCAACCGCCCCTATTTCCCGCGCGCCGACAAGTCATTGCCGGCGGCCGAGGTGCTGGGCTCGTTCCTGGCGCAGTTCTATGACGACAAGCCCATCCCGCCCTTGATCCTGCTCTCGCAGGAGATCGAAGAAAAAGAGCTGCTGGAGGAGGCGCTCGCGACCCATGCCGGCCACAAGGTCGAGATCGCGGTGCCGCAGCGTGGCGAGAAGAGGGCGCTCGTCGACCACGCCGTCACCAATGCGCGCGAGGCCATGGGCCGCAAGCTGGCCGAATCCTCCTCGCAGGCAAAGCTTTTGGCCGGCGTCGCCCGGGTCTTTGGCCTAGCCGAGCCGCCGCGGCGCATCGAGGTCTATGACAACTCCCATATCCAGGGCGCCCAGGCGGTCGGCGGCATGATCGTGGCAGGTCCGGAAGGCTTCCTCAAATCGCAATATCGCAAGTTTAATATCAGGGCCGAAGACCTGACCCCAGGAGATGATTTCGGCATGATGCGCGAGGTTCTGACCCGCAGATTCGCGAGGCTCCTCAAGGAACATGGTGAACGGGAGCCCGCCAATGAGACCAATCCCGACCAGCCGCAGGCCTGGCCCGATCTCGTGCTGATCGACGGCGGCCAGGGCCAACTCAATGCCGCGCGCGCCGTATTGGCCGATCTCGGTATTGCCGATCTCTGTATCGCGGGTGTCGCAAAGGGACCAGACCGGGATGCCGGCCGGGAGCATTTCTATGTGCCGGAGAAGCCCTCCTTCATGATCGAGGCCCGCGACCCGGTGCTTTACTATATCCAGCGGCTCAGGGACGAGGCGCATCGCTTTGCCATCGGCAGCCACAGGGCCAAAAGGGCCAAGGCGATCGCGCTCAATCCGCTTGACGAGATCGCAGGCATTGGCCCGACTCGCAAAAAAGCCTTATTGCAGGCTTTTGGATCGGCCAAAGCGGTGGCGCGGGCCAGCCTTGCCGATCTGGCAAAGGTCGAAGGGGTGAATTACGCTCTGGCCCAGGCTATCTATGATCACTTCCACGAGGGCGGTCCATGAGCGATACGGTGACCAAACTGGCCCAGCAGGAAAGCCAGCGCCATGCGCTGAGCTTGCCCAATCTGCTGACCTACGGCCGGCTGGTCGCGGTGCCGGTCGTGGCGGGCCTCATCCTGTGGGGCGGCGATGTGGCGCGCTGGGCAGCGCTCGCCCTCTTCATCGCCGCGGCGATCACCGATTTCTTCGACGGCTATCTCGCCAGGCGCTGGGCCCAGCAATCGGCCTTGGGCCGCATGCTCGATCCGATCGCCGACAAGGTCCTGGTGGCCGTGGTGCTGCTGGTGCTCGCCGCCGACCGCACCATCGATGGCGCGCATCTGTGGGCGGGCATCATCATCCTGTCGCGCGAGGTGCTGGTGTCGGGCCTGCGCGAGTTCCTGGCGGAATTGCGCGTCTCGGTGCCGGTGACCAAGGTCGCCAAATGGAAGACCACCGTGCAATTGGTCGCCATCGGCTTCCTCATCGCCGGACCCGCCGGCGACAAGATCGTTCCCTATGTCAGCGAATTCGGCCTGTTCTGCCTGTGGATCGCCGCGGCCCTGACACTCTATACGGGTTATGACTATTTCCGTGCCGGCATCGGCCATGTGATGGACGACAAGTGACAAAACTCCTTTATTTCGCCCGCATGCGCCAGATCATCGGCAAAGCGGAGGAAAACATCGCCATCCCGGCCGACGTCACGACCGTCAGTGGACTGATCGATTTCCTGAAAGGCCGCGACGACGCCTATGCCTCGGCCTTCGCCGACCCGCGCATCATCCGCGCCGCCATCGACCAGGCGCATGCGCCGCTCGACGCCTCGATCGCGGGCGCGCGCGAGATCGCTTTCTTCCCGCCGGTAACGGGGGGCTAACGGCTTCACCACATGCGGCGACTGTTGCGCGATCCGTTCCTATGGGGCTCGCTGCTGTTCATTGTCTTTTTTCCAGCCTTCGATTTCTACGTGCTGGAGAGCAACTATTACGACAACGGATCCTATTTCGGGCTTGTGTTTGTGGGGCTCATGGCTTGGGGCTTGTGGCTCCTCTGGCTGCTGACCTGTGGGAATCGTTAACTCCCTTGAAGTTGCCTTCCAGATGGCCTATCTTACCTTTGTCTTACAGGAGTGAGGCGGATGTCGGTGGCCGAACAACGCAAAACAAGGGTTTCCACCAAGGGGCAGGTCATTCTGCCCAAGGCTATTCGTGAGAAGCGGCGATGGAATGCCGGCACGGAGCTCGTCGTCGAAGAGACCCCCGAAGGTGTGCTTCTCAAGGCCGCCAGCCTCGTTCCGCGAACCGACCCGAAAAAGGTATTCGGAATGCTGGCCTACCGAGGTCGGCCCAAGACCATTGAGGAAATGAACGCCGGAGTCCTGGCGGAAGCAAAACGCCAGCATGATCGCGGTTGATACCAATATAGTCATCCGTTACCTGACGGGGGATCATCCCAAACAATCGGACAAGGCGCGCGCCTTGATTGAGGAGAATGACATCTTCTTGAGTCGTACGGTGGTGCTCGAATGCGAATGGGTGCTTCGCAGTGTCTACGGATATTCGGCACTTGAAGTATGCGAGGCTCTTCGGGCCTTTGCCGGCTTGCCAAGAGTATCCGTCGAAGACCTTGGAATGGTTGTTCAAGCTCTCGACCACGCAGAAAACGGCGTGGGTTTTGCCGACGCACTTCACCTTGCCGCGGCAAATAACTGCGATACTTTCGTGACCTTTGACCAGGATTTCATCAAGCGCGCCAAGCGTGCTGGCATCGACAAGGTCGCAACAGCGTGATCGGCTTTTCCAAGTAGCGTCAGCTACGTTTTGGCGCCAATCGGAACCTCTCTCACCTGCCTCGGTTGACGGCATAAGAGAGAGGAGGTTGATGATGACCACAGCTTCCAAGAAACGCTGGTCGCAGCAGGTGACCGAGAAGAGCGACGCGCTCGATCTCGACAAGGGCGTGTTCACCTGGAAGAATCCGAAACGCATCGCTGCCTCATTGAAGCGTTCGGCGGAGCACAGCAAGCGGCGGAAGGCGAGCGCCTTCCGCTCGGCCATGTCGATGCTGACCTTTTACGTCAATCGCGGCGGCAAGGATCTGCCAAAGGCACGGAAGGCGTTACTGGAGCGCGCCAAGGATGAGTTGCGGGCGCAATTCGGCCGCGCCCGCAAGGATTGAATGATCAGGCTGCCTTCTTCTTCGGCTGCACTTCGTCGAGATAGTCCGAGCGCAAAGTGCGGGTGAGATCGCCCACCTTGAACTTGTAGGGGCCGATCTCGCCGACCGGCGTCACCTCGGCCGCGGTGCCGACGATGAAGCACTGGTCGAAGGTCTTGAGCTCGTCCGGCATGATGGCGCGCTCGACCACCTTGATCTGGCGCTTCTGGGCGAGACCCATGACGGTCCGCCTGGTGATGCCGTCAAGGAAGCAATCCGGCGTCGGCGTGTGGATTTCACCGTTCTTGACGAAGAAGATATTGGCGCCGGTGCATTCGGCCACCTGGCCGCGCCAGTCGAGCATCAGGGCATCGGCATAACCCTTGCGCTCTGCCTTGTGCTTGGAGATCGTGCAGATCATGTAGAGCCCGACGGCCTTGGCCTTCGACGGCGCCGTCATGGGATCAGGGCGGCGATATTCGGCGATGTCGAGCCGGATACCCTTTTCGAGCTGGGCCGGATCGAAATAGGCCGGCCACTGCCAGATGGCGATGGCGACGTTGATCTTCGTATTCTGGGCGGCGACGCCCATCATCTCCGAGCCCCGCCAGGCGATCGGGCGGACATAGGCGTCGGAAAAGCCCTGCCGCTTCAAGGTCTCGCGGCAGGCGGCGTCGATCTCGGCCACGGTATAGGGGATTTTCATGTCGAGGATCTCGGCCGAGTCGAACAGGCGCTGAGTATGCTCGGTCAGCTTGAAGATCTCGCCGCCATAAGCGCGCTCGCCCTCGAAGACGCCGCTGCCATAGTGGAGACCGTGCGACAGCACATGGACCTTCGCATCCTTCCACGGCACGAACTCGCCGTTCATCCAAATAACGCCTTCGCGCTGGTCAAAAGGAACGATCGACATGGCTGGTCTCCCAATTTTCAGGCTGCCACGGGCATTTTTGCACGCAGCAACGGTTCGGCCTATATGTCATCACGGCTGTCCAAATTTTCGGCCACAATGACGCAACAAGGTTTCTTGCGACTGTGACGACTTGTAACAAACTTCGGAAAATACGTCAATATGGCTGACATAATTTCTGACCGTGATGCCAGCGACGAGGAGATCGTCAGCCTGATCGAGCTGTTATTCTTTGCCTATCGCGATTTCACCTCCGATCCCGACGCCATCCTCTCAGAATGGGGCTTCGGGCGCGCGCATCACCGGGTGGTGCATTTCGTCGGCCGCAGTCCGGGCATGACGGTGGCCCAGCTCTTGAGCATTCTCGGCATCACCAAGCAGAGCCTTGGCCGGGTGTTGCGCGACCTGATCGAGAAGGACCTGGTCTATCAGCGTCCCGGCGACCTCGACCGGAGGCAGCGTCTCCTGTTCCTTACCAAGGAAGGCGAAAGCCTGCGCCTCACCTTGATGGCGCCGCAGGCGGAGCGCATCATCCGCGCGCTGAGCGAGGCGGGCGGTGAGACGGAACCCGGCTACCGCAAGGTGCTTTATCATCTGATCAGTCCGGAAAACCGCAAAGGTGTCAGTGAATGGCTCAGGACCCGCAAATCGCAGGCGAGGGAATGACCGAGAACAAGCCGCATATATTGGTGATCGACGACGACCGCCGCATACGCGAACTGCTGCAGTCCTATCTCGCGGATAACGGCTTCAGGGTCAGCGTGGCGCCGACCGCCGCGGTGGCACGCGAGAAGATGCGCGGGCTCGCTTTCGACCTTCTCATTCTCGATGTCATGATGCCGGGCGAGAGCGGGACGGCGCTGGCGCAGGCGCTGCGCGGCTCGCAAGAGAGCGTTCCCATCCTCATGCTGTCGGCGCTCTCGGAAATCGAGGACCGGATCAACGGCCTGATGGCCGGCAGCGACGACTATCTGCCGAAACCGTTCGAGCCCCGGGAATTGCTGCTCAGGGTACAGAACCTCTTGCGCCGGGCGGCGCCGCCGGTCGACCAGCGGATCGATGTACGCTTCGGCGAATGCCTGTTCAACGTGGCGCGCGGCGAACTCCGGCGCAATGGTGAGGTGGTCAAGCTGACGACGCGGGAGCGCGATCTGCTGCGGCTGTTCATCCAGAACGCCGGCCGGCCGATCACGCGCACCGAGCTCGCCCCCGATGGCGCGGAGGAGAATGCGCGTACCGTCGACGTCCAGATCAACCGGCTGCGCCAGAAGATCGAGGAGGATCCGTCCAATCCGGTTTATCTGCAAACGGTGCGCGGGGCAGGCTATACTCTCCATGTCGATTGAGAGTGCAGGAACATGAGCGCCATCACCGAGACCGACAAGAAGATCGAGCCGCACACGCTCTATTGGCGGTTCAACCGCCTGCTCGAGCGTTACCTGCCAGCCGGACTTTATCAGCGTTCGCTGCTCATCGTGGTGATCCCCATCGTGCTTTTGCAAAGCATCATGGTCGGCATCGTCCTCGACCGGCATTGGGACAGCGTGACCAAGGTCCTTGCCCGCTCCCTGGCGCGCGAAATCTCGCTGATCATCGAGCTCTATGACCGCACCGACAAGACGCCCAGGGCGATCGAAGACCTCAAGACGATGACGAATGACCGCTTGCGCCTGCGCCTCAGCGTCGAGCGCGATTCGGTGCTGCCGCTGCCGGTGCCGGCGCCGTGGCTGTCATTGGTCGACACCCGCCTCAACCGCTATCTCGATCACGAGACCGGCCGACCCTTCTGGATCGACAGCAGCAGCAATCCGGGTTTTGTCGAGATCCGCGTCGAAGCCGAGAAAGGCACGATCTTCCGCTTTCTGGCCGATGACGATCGAGCCTATGCGGCGAACACCAATCAGCTCCTGATCTGGATGTTCATTTCCTCGCTCATCCTCCTGGTCATCGCCATCATCTTCCTGCGCAAGCAGATCAAGCCGATCCTCGAGCTCGCCCATGCGGCGCGCGGCTTCGGCCTCGGCCATGATGTCAGCCACTTCGCGCCGCGCGGGGCGGCGGAAGTACGCCAGGCGGCACAAGCCTTCCTCAACATGAAGGAGCGCATCGAACGCCATGTCGAGCAGCGCACCGCCATGCTGGCCGGCGTCAGTCACGACCTGCGCACCATTCTCACCCGCTTCAAGCTCGAGCTCGCTTTCCTCGGCGACAATGCGAAAGTGACGGCGCTCAAGGGCGACGTCGAGGAAATGCAGACGATGCTCGAAGCCTATATGAACTTCGCGCGCGGCGCCGGCGGCGAGAAGGCCGAAGCGCGCAACATCGCGGAAATCATCGAAGGCGCGGCGAAGACCGGCGCCCGCCCGCATTCGAAGCTGAAGATCGACGTGGCGCAGGATCTCATCGCCAAGGTCAGGCCCAATGCGTTCCGGCGGTTGATCGTCAACCTGATCGCCAATGCCGCACGCTACGGCGAAATGATCGCCGTGGTGGCGAAGACCCGGCGCAACCGCTTGCGCATCACGGTCGACGACAATGGTCCGGGGATTCCGGCCAATATGCGCGAGGACGTGTTCCGGCCGTTCTTCCGGCTCGATGAGGCGCGCAACCAGGACGAGGGTGGGACCGGGCTCGGGCTTGCGATCGCCCGCGACATCGCCCGTTCGCATGGCGGCGACATCAAGCTCGAGGAAAGCCCGCTCGGCGGCCTGCGCGCGGTGGTGGAGATCCCGGTTTAGGCCGCGACCTGTTGGGGACTGTAAATTCCGGGATAGAGAGCCTTCAATCCCGGCACGCGCGCAAAGGCGTCGAGCACCGGCGCCATCGCGGCGCGCACGGCGTCGAAGTATGGCTTTGGATTATTCGCGAAGTCGGCGCTGACGCGGTGCTGAGCCTCGGTTTCGATGGCGGCAAGATGCTCCGTCACCCTCTCGCCATAAATGCGCTGATAGTCGGGCAGCAGCGCCTCACGAATCCTGGCGAGCGACGGCTCAGCGGACTGGGTTATGGCTCTTGCATACTCACGCCGGAAGCGCGTGATCATGGCGCCATGCGCGACTTCGCCCGATACCCTGTGCACGTTGAACACAGTGCGGGCTCCCTTGGCATCCTCGCGTTCCAGCGTCATGAGGCGTTTGGATGGATCGTAAGTGGTCTTGACGAGCTGGAGCCATGGCAGCGTGAAGTGCGAGGGATGCTGCAGGGTGCGTGCGAGCAATGCATATTGTGCCGGCGGCAAATCGCGCTCGACGGTGCTCGAGGCGTCCTTGGCAAGGCCGATGAGCGGCTCCAGCGGTCCGGCGGCCTTGGCGATAATGTCGACGGCTCCGGACTGGGCGACTTTGCGCAGCGTCGCGGTGGAGAACAGCGGCTCGTCAGGCAGTTGCGGCAGGAAGACGAAGCCGGCTTCGGTGGCATAGAGAACACCGTCGACAGGAGAGGTTCCTTCCGGACCGGCCATGAGGGGGCTTACCGTCCAGGCCTCGTCCAGATCGGCCGTGGCGATGGCGCGCTCGGTCATGTCCGGAGGGTCGGCAAGCTTGGGCACCTCGTAGACTTCGACCGGCCCGTCGGCAGCCGCCGCCATCACGGGCTGCGGCGCCGGAGCCTCCATGTCGAGAGCAAAAGCGCCAGGCAGCACGCGCAGCGCGATATAGCTCGCGGCTGCCGCAGCGCCTGGCAGAAGCAGGCCAAATGCGAAGAGGGGTGTCCAGTCGCCGAGCGCGTCCGTCATGGAGAGGAGAAGGGCCGGCACCAGCGCCAGCGCCCCTGCGCCCCAGCCGAAATACTTCACAAAATTGCCGACCGTGCGTTTGGCTTCGTTGGCCCTGGCGGCTTCGGCAAGCTGCTCCTCGGGCGTCCACACCTCGCCCAGGGAATAGGGGAAATCGGTCGCGGCGACGAGCTCGCGGTCGACCCGCATATGATGAACGAGCCCGAGGATGATCTGGTAGATGCCCCAGAACACCAGCAAGACGCTGACGATGCCGAGCGCCGGAATGGTGCCAATGACGATCAAGAAGAAGATCGCCCCGGCGACGAGCGGAAACAGCCCGAAAGTGACATGCTCCCGGCCGGCTCTGCGGTGACGCAGGGAGTTCTCGAAATCGAGATAGCGCAAAGCGAGCGGCGCCAATCCGGGATCGAGGCCATTGTGGCGAAAGTCGTCGGCAAGCTCATTGCGCCGCACGCCGCTCGCCATGACTTGCTTGGCGTGGGCGCGCGCCAGACGCAGCTGGTCTCTGTCGGGTATGCCGGGATCTGTGCTCATCTCCAACCTCGCCGTCGGTCATTCATTGTGGAGGCGCCGCAAGTGCAGCATCGAAGGCCCGCAGCTGCTCGCGGAAATAATCGTCATAGGCCGTATGCCCCGCCGATCTGTAGACATCCCAGGCGGCTTCGGTCGCTTGCCGTCCATCCAGAATCATTCGCCGGTCACCGTTCATGAGGCCGAGCGTAAGCAATGCCGAGCCCAGTCTGCTCTGGGTCGTGGCCCAATGCAGCGGCGCATCCTTGCGTGTCTGAACGGTAAGAGCGGCCCGATAGGCCGCTACCGCCTCGGAGAAAAGGGCTGTGTCGCCTTGACGCTCGGCCAATATCGACAAGACATTGCCGAGATTGGTCTGCGTTGCGGCCCATTTCAGCGGTACGTCAGTGCGTCGCCATACGGTAAGCACCGCGTCATAGGCCGCGACCGCTTTGCGCAGAGAGCGCGTGTCGTTTTCCTGTTCGCCGATCATTCGCAAGGCCGAGCCGAGATTGTTCTGCGCGGTGGCCCAATTCAGAGGTGCCGTCTTGGGCGTCAGGACAGTCAGAGCCGCCTCATAGGCTTTTACTGCATCGCGAATGGACGTCGTGCCGCTTTCCCTTTCATTCAATCTCGTAAAGGCATAGCCGAGATTGCTTTGGGTCAAGGCCCAATCGAACGGCAAGCGTTCAAGCGTCCGCACGGTGAGGGCCGCCTCAAAGGCCGTCACCGCCTTGCGCAGAGAGTCCGTGCCGGTTTCACGTTCACCTCGTCTAGTGAAAGCCGTGCCGAGACTGTACTGGACCAAGGCCCATGGCAGCGGCGTTCGCTCGCGCGACAATTCGGCAAGAGCCGCCTCATAGGCGGCTACCGCCTTGTTGATGGAGGCAACACCGGTTTCATGCTCACTCAGGCTGGCAAAGGCATTGCCAAGATTGTTCTGGGTCATGGCCCAATCGAACGGCGTGCTTTCTCGCCTGCGCTGGGTGAGCGCTGCCTGGTAAGCTGCCACCGCCTTGGACAGAAAGGTCGTGCCGGCTTCGCGCTCGCCCAGATTCTGAAATGCGGTGCCGAGATTGTTCTGAGTTGCGGCCCAAGCGAGCGGCTTGCGGTCGATGGTCCATTCGGTCAGCGCCGCCTCATAGACTGTTACCGCCTTGAGTAGAGAGTCCGTGCCGACCTCTCGTTCGCCCAGTCTGGTAAGGGCGTTGCCGAGATTGTTTTGCACAAGAGCCCAATTGTCACGGTTGTTGCCGCGTTCGGCGGCGAGGAGAGCCGTCGCATAGAGGGCCAAAGATTGCCTGAGCGCTTCATCGTCGGCCTTATAGTCGCCATGGTCGGCAAAGGCATCGGCTTCGGCCAGCTTGTATTTGAAGGCCAGCGCATTGTCCTTGCCTTCGACCTGTTCATAGGCTTTGCGGTATTGCTCGCCCGCCAGTCGGAAGTCGAAGGCCAGGGTCGCGGTCGCGGCATAATCGGCATAGGTCGAGGCGAGCTCGATCCGGTCGGCGATCACTTCCGCTTCGCGCCGGTCGAGCGTCTTGTCGAGCTCATCGGCGCGCATGGCTGCCTTGCCGCGGTAGTCCCTTGCAAGAGCGATGGCGCCTTCCGCCTGGGCCCGGTCCGCCAGCCCGGCGAGCTCGATCAGCTTCGGATCGTTGCGCAAGGGCAGTGCCTTCTCGGCCAAGAGCTTTCCGAGATTCTCCGCACCCCTGCGCAATTGCTCGTCCAGCTCATCGCGCCCCGCCGACGTATCGACCTTCAGCTCCTTCAGCATGCCATAGAGCTGATCGAGCGGCAGGGATTCGCTCCGTGCGAGGTTCTCGACCTCCGCCCTGACATATTGCGGGGTCGCCGCGATCGAGAGCGCCAGCTCGCGGCGCGCCTGGTCGCGCAAGGCATCATCATCAGTGGCGGCGGTGGGCGCGGCCTCGCCGAAATAGAGCAGTCGCCGCAAGCTCATATTCACCCAGGGCCTCTGCTTGCCTCGGGTCTTGAGATAGACCTCTTCGGTGATCATGGTCATGACGTCGCCGAGCGACGCGCCCTTCAGCGCGCCCAGATGCCGGAGAATGGCCGCGGCATAGGGGCTGTTCGAGCTTTTTGGATCATCATAGGCGACCGTGCCCGGCGCCGACGCGAAGCCCAGCACCATGGCCAGATTGTCGTCCGTCTCCTTCACATTCGTGTCGGCAAGGCCGACCGCGCCATAGGGGTTGTTGCGGCAGGCATCGAGCAGGAGGATGACGACCGGGACGGAAGCCCGCAGCTGATTGAGGATCTGGGTGAGCGAGATGAAATCCGCTTCGGGATCCGCCAGGCCGGAATAGCCCGCATCGATGGGGATGAGATAGTTCTCGCCCGAGGCCTGGACGCCGTGGCCGGAATAATAGAGCACCGCCACATCGGCGCCCTTCGCATCTTCCGCAAACCGGCCGATCTGGCGCTCGAGCTGCTCAGCGTCGAGATCGAGGGCGGCTCTCGCCTCGAAACCCAGGTCGATCAGGAGCTTGGTGATCTCACGCGCGTCGTTCTTGGGATTCTCGAGAGGCGACACGTCGCTCTTCGAATAGTCGCTCTGCCCGATGGCAAGGGCCACGCCCCTCAGGGGCTTTGCGTCTTGCGCCGAGGCGAGGGGGGCGAACAGGCAGGCGAGCAGCAGGATAAGTCCCGCCAAGGCCTTCCGCACCGCCTGCCGTCCTGCGCGCATCCGACACTCCGACTTCTGCCGAAGCCTGACATAGCGTCATGTCAGCATGATGCCCGAATTTGGGCAAGCCCGGAGATCAAGCACCTTTGCGCTGGATCATCACCTTGCCGTCGAAAGCGAAGACCAGCTCGCCATCCTGGTTGAAGCCTTCGCTATGCTTGGTGGCGAGGCCCCAGCGCGGCCGTGACGCCATCTCGCGCTTGGCGATGATCTCCATCCAATAGGTGACGGTGTCGCCCGGATAGACCGGCTTGATCCATTTGAGGTTGGTGATGCCGGGGGAGGGGCCGTGCTCGGGCAGGACCTCGCCGCGGGCGATCCTTTGCTTGCGCGACGCCTCGTCCGCCTCGACATAGCAGCGCATCCAGGCCGATGCGGTGTGCCAGCCCGACGCCGCAAGCCGGCCGAAATGGCTGTCGGCAGCGGCAGCATCGTCGACATGGAAGCTCTGCGGATCATAGGCGCGGGCGAAACGCAATACCGCCTCGCGGGTGAAATGATAGGAGCCGAGCTGCCATTTCTGCCCGACATGCGTCTCGTCGTAATAAAGACCCATCATGGCTGGCGCACCTTGATGAGATTGATGCCCGTCATGTCGATCTTGGTCTCGCCCTCGGCCGACTGCGCCTCCCAGCGCATGGTGACGAGGCCCATTTCCGGCCGGCTCTTGGACTGGCGCTTGGCGAGAACCGTCATGCGGCCGTGCAACGTCTCGCCGGCATAGACGGGCTTCAGCCACTTCACCTCATCGAGGCCGGGCGAGCCCATGCCGGCGGTGCGGCCGAGATAGCCGTCGACCATCAGGCGCATGAGGATGCCGCAAGTGTGCCAGCCCGACGCCGAAAGTCCGCCGAGGACGGAAGATTTGGCGCGATCCTCGTCAAGATGAAAGAACTGCGGATCGAATTCGCGCGCGAAGCTCTTGATCTCTTCCGCCGTCACCCGATAGGCGCCGAGATCGGTGCTCTTTCCGACAGTGAAATCCTCATAATGGAGAAGATCGGCCATCGCGTCCTCTAGTTGGCGAAGCGGAAATGCAGGACGTCGCCGTCCTGCACGACATAGTCCTTGCCTTCAAGCCGGAGCTTGCCGGCGTCGCGCGCACCCGCTTCGCCATTGAGACCGACATAGTCGTCATAGGCGATGGTCTCGGAGCGGATGAAGCCCTTCTCGAAATCGGTATGGATGACGCCCGCTGCCTGCGGCGCCCTGGTGCCCCTTGTGACGGTCCAGGCGCGGGCCTCCTTCGGCCCGACGGTGAAGTAGGTCACGAGATGAAGAAGCTCGTAGCCGGCGCGGATCACGCGATTGAGGCCGGGTTCGGTAAGGCCCATGGTGTCGAGATAATCCCTCTGCTCGGCCGCCGGCAGGACTGCGATCTCGCTTTCGATCTTGGCCGAAACGACGACCGCTTCGGCGCCTTCCTCCCTGGCACGCTCGATGACCCGCGCGGAATATTCATTACCCTTGTCGGCCGACGCCTCCTCGACATTGCAGACATAGAGCACGGGCTTCGAGCTCAACAGGCCCAGCATGCGGAAGTTTCTCTCCTCCTCGGGCTTCCTGTCGACGAGCCGCGCGGGCTTGCCCTCCTGCAGCAGCACGAGGGCGCGCTTGACGAGGTCGAACTGCTCCTTGGCTTCCTTGTCGCCGCCGCGCAGGCGCTTTTCGAGAGTGCTCGTCCGCTTCTCCAGGCTGTCGAGATCGGCCAGCATCAATTCGGTCTCGATCGTCTCGATATCGCGGATAGGGTCGACGCCGCCTTCGACATGAGTGACATCGCCATCCTCGAAGCAGCGCACCACATGGGCGATGGCATCGACCTCGCGGATATTGGCGAGGAACTGGTTGCCGAGGCCTTCGCCCTTGGAGGCGCCGCGCACCAGCCCGGCGATGTCGACGAAGGTCAGGCGCGTCGGAATGATCTGCACGCTCTTGGCGATCGCCGCGAGCTTGTCGAGCCGCTCATCGGGAACGCCGACGTCGCCGACATTGGGCTCGATGGTGCAGAAGGGATAGTTCGCGGCCTGCGCCGCCGCGGTCTGCGTCAGGGCGTTGAACAGGGTCGATTTGCCGACATTGGGCAGGCCGACGATGCCGCATTTGAAACCCATTATTCTTTCTCCTTTTTGACGGGCTTCGGTTTTTCCGGCTCAGGGTTGAGCGCCAGATGCACCCGGTTCTGGAAGGTCGCAAAATCATGCGCCGCGAGCAGGGGGGCATTTTCGGCGATCGTCGTGATAAGCGGTTCGAGCCAGGCCTTGTCGGCTTTGCTGAAATCGCCCAGCACATGCATATGAGCCGTGCCCTTCACCTCGAGCTTGCCGACACCGAGCCGCACGCGGTGATAGTCATTGCCGATATGAGCATCGATCGAGCGGATGCCGTTGTTGCCGGCACTGCCGCCACCGGTCTTGAGCCTGACCTTGGCCGGCGGCAGGTCGATCTCGTCATGGAGAACGACGACGTCATCGGGCGCCAGATCGTAGAAGCGCATCGCCTCGCCGACGGCGCGGCCCGATTCATTCATGTAGGTCTGCGGCTTCAGCGCCAAGACGCGCTCGCCGCCGAGCGTGCCTTCCGCCGTCTCGGCCTGGAAGCGCTTGCGCCACGCTGCGAAGCCATGGCGGCGGACGATCTCGTCCACCGCCATGAAGCCGATATTGTGCCGGTTGGCCGCATATTTGGACCCGGGATTGCCGAGCCCGACCAGAAGAAGCATTGAGCCCTCCCAAACCTTTCCGTCCCCTCGGGAACGGGAGGCGCAGGGTTACTTCTTCTTGTCGCCACCCTTGGCGGCAGGCGCCGGAGCGCCGGCCTTGGCGGCGGGAGCCGCGGCGGCAGCCTTGGCATCCTTGCCGGCGGCAGGAGCCGCACCCGGAGCCGCGGGAGGCGCCTTCTGGGCGGTCGCCGGGACTTCTGCGGAGGGCGTTTCGCCCGCGGCAGCAGCGGCAGCGGCTTCTTCCTCTTCCTCCTTGAGCCCGGCAGGAGCGGCGATCGTCGCGATCGTGAAATCCTTCTCGCGAACTGCCGAGGTCACATTCTCCGGCAGCTTCACCGCGGTCATGTGGACCGACTGGCCGATCTCGAGGCCGGTGAGATCGATCAGGATCTCGTCCGGGATGAAGTCGGCCGGGCAATAGAGGTCGATCTCATGGCGCACGATGTTGAGCACGCCACCCTTCTTGAGGCCGGGCGAGTCGACGTGGTTCTTGAAGTGGACCGGGACTTCGACATGGATGCGGGCGTTCTTGCCGAGACGCAGGAAGTCCACATGGCTGATGAAGTCGCGCACCGGCTCGAACTGGATGTCGCGCGGGATGGCACGGACGACCGTTCCGTCGACTTCGAGGTCGACGAGGGTCGACATGAAGCGGCCGGTATTCACATGCGGCTGCAACTCGTTATAGACGAAGGAGATATTCTGGGGCTCCTTCTTGTCGCCATAAACGACGCCGGGGACGAGACCTTGACGGCGAACTGCCCGGGCGGCCCCCTTGCCAGCCCCGCCACGCGCCGTGGCCTTAAGCTTGATGATCTTGGACATTCTCAACTCCGATTGGATATGGATTGCGCGGACCTTCCTCCAGGGGTGACCGGCGTCCACGCGCGGGCGGATATACAGATTTAGCCCCGGAGAAGCAACCCGGGACTATCCGGGGGCCAATGCCCGAGTTGGCAGAAGGTTGTCTCGGAAGATACTGTAAAATATGGTTTACACACGCCGTGAACTGTGATTTACATTCTTCATGGTTGAAATCCTCAGATCGCAAGCCTTTGCGGACTGGTTGAACAACCTCCGGGATCACCAAGCCCGGCTTCGCATCAGCCCGTATTCTCCGCCTGCAAGCAGGCAATATGGGTGATGTCGCCCCGGTTGGTGAAGGTGTCAGCGAACTGAGAATTCACTATGGCCCTGGATACCGGTCTATTTCGTGCGCCGCGGTTCGGTTTTCCTGCTGTGCGGTGGAGATAAATCGACGCAGGCCGCCGATATCAAGCGGGCGAAGCAGATCGCTCAAGACTGGAAGGGATGAACCCTATGGCCGAGAAATTCTCAAAGTACGATGCGGCTGAATTTCTCCGTACCCCGGAAGAGATCCGCCAATTCCTCGAAATCGTGTTCGAAGAGAACCTGGATGACCATGTCGTCATTGCCAATGCCATCGGTGCCGCCACCCGCGCACATGGCATGATGAAGACGGCCAGGGAAACCGGGCTTACCAGAGAAGGCCTCTATAAATCGTTCTCGGAGAACGGCAATCCAAGCTTCGCAGCTGTACTCAAGGTGTTGAAGGCATTGGGGTTGGGGCTGAAGCCGGTCACAATAAAAAAATCAGCACGGCCCCGGGTTGCTGCTGAATAGTGAGGAACCGAATAGACGGTCCTTGATCACGGCCATGCAAAGCGCATAGCCATATCAATCTCCTTGCGACGCGGCCTGGATGAGCGCATGGGCCCGTGCCAGGTCGACATTGCCGCCGCTGCCGATCGCCACCAGCGGCGCCCGTCGGTCGGCCAGCCCGCCGAAAGCCAAGGCGGCGGCAAGGGCGACCGCGCCCGCGGGTTCGAGCCATAAGCGTCCGCTGGCCAGCGCCACCCGCATGGCGTGGGCGATCTGCTCTTCCGTGACCGTGACGACGTCGTCGACATGGCGCTGGATCAGAGGGAAGGTCAGGTCACCCAATTTCTGGACCTTGATCGCATCGGCGCTACTGGCGCTCGGACCAGGGAGCGCCACGAGCTGCCCCGCGCGGAAAGATTGTGCCGCATCATTCTCAAGCTCGGGCTCGACGCCAAGGATCCGTATCGCCGGCTTGAGCTGCTTCAGGGCCGCGGCGATGCCCGAAATCAGACCGCCACCGCCAATGGGCACGAGCACCGCTGCCGCATCCGCGATCTGCTGGGTGAGCTCGACCGCGATCGTGCCTTGGCCAGTGATCACATCGGCATCATCGAAAGGCGGCACGAGCTTCAAACCACGTTCATGCGCGATCTGCTCGGCGAGCGTGCGCCGCGCGGCCGATGAAGGCTCGGCCATCAGGATCTCGGCGCCCAGGTCTCGTGTGGTCTTGATCTTGGGCTTCGGCGCGTCAGGCGACATGACGATGACCGCCGAGGTGCCGAAACGGCGAGCAGCCATGGCGACGGCCTGGGCGTGATTACCGGTCGAATAGGCTATGACGCCGCGGCGGCGTTCATCCTGCGAGAGGCCTCCCAGCACATGCAGGGCGCCCCGCACCTTGAATGAGCCGGTCGGCTGTAGGCATTCGGCCTTGACCATGATGGCATGGCCTGCCACCGATGCGACCCGGTCCAGCTCGATCAGCGGCGAGGGCCGCAAATGCCGGCCGAGAAGCTGATGCGCGCTGTGGAAGCGTTCAACGGCAATGTCGATCGTCATGGGGGCCGAAGCAGCTCAGTCGAACAGGCTCGACACCGACTCCTCGCGCGCGGTGCGCCCGATTGCCTCGCCGATCAAGGGGGCGATCGAGATCACCCTTATATTGCGGGCGACCTTCACCGCTTCCGTCGGCTGGATCGAGTCGGTGATGACGAGCGATTTGAGCTTCGATGAGGTGATGCGCGCGACGGCGCCTCCCGACAGGACGCCGTGGGTGATATAGGCCGCGACATCCTTCGCTCCCTGCGCCAGCAGGGCATCGGCGGCGTTGCATAAGGTGCCGCCTGAATCGACGATGTCGTCGATCAGGATGCAGGAGTGGTCCTTGACGTCGCCGATGATGTTCATCACTTCCGACTCGCCCGGACGGTCGCGACGCTTGTCGACGATGGCGAGCGGCGTGCCGATGCGCTTGGCGAGCGCCCTGGCGCGCACCACGCCGCCGACATCGGGCGACACCACGACGGTGTTGCGCAGGTCATAGTGGTCCTTGATATCGCGCACCAGAACCGGGCCGGCAAAGAGATTGTCGGTCGGGATGTCGAAGAAGCCCTGGATCTGGCCGGCATGCAGGTCGAGGGTGAGCACCCGGTCGACGCCGGCCCGGGTGATCAGATTGGCGACGAGCTTGGCGGAGATCGGCGTGCGCGGACTGGATTTGCGGTCCTGGCGGGCATAGCCGAAATAGGGGACGACGGCGGTGATGCGGCGCGCGGAAGAACGGCGCAGCGCATCCACGATAATCAAAAGCTCCATAAGATGGTCGTTGGCCGGGAAGGACGTCGACTGGACGATGAACACGTCCTGGCCGCGCACATTCTCCTGGATTTCGACGAAGATCTCCATGTCGGCGAAGCGCTTCACCACCGCCTTCGCCTGCGGCAGGTTCAGGTAAGAGGAAATGGCTTCGGCGAGCGGCCGATTGCTGTTTCCGCTGATGATTTTCATGAAGGGCCGGCCCTCTTTGGCAGGAAATCTCTGGCGGCTCTATATCAACAGGTCGGGCCTGGCGCAAAGGGCAGGTGGTGTATTTTCCTTAACATTCCACAGCTGCGAGAAAACTCTAACCCTCAAGGAAATCAGCGGTATTTCTTGACCAGGTCGTAGATGCCGGAGGCAGCTGCCTGTGCGGCAAAGAGCGCATTGTCGCCGAAACCGCCTTCCAGCGACCCCACGGGCACCTTATTGGCCTGTTTCACCGTGCCAAGCGTCTTGCCGTCCGGCGTCTTGACCGTCCAAGCCAGCGCCACCTCCTGGCTCTTCGCCGCCTTCGGTCCAAGCTTCACATGGCCCAGAATCGTGAGCGCATCCTCGCGGGGGCTCGTCAGCACCGGCCATCCGGCATCGGCCAGGGTCTGGCGCATGGCTTTGGTCAAATCGGCATTGCCGGTGCCGGGCGCGCCGCTCACCGGCAGGACGACGACGGCGCCGATCTGCTTACGGCCACTGCCATCTCCCTTGACGGGCTTGGCCGCCGTCGCGACCACCTTGTCATCTGCAGGCTCGGCTTCGGCGGCGGCCAGGGCCGCAGTCTTGCCCTCCGCGGGCGGCTGGGCCTCGGCTACGGCCGTCGGTCCCTTCCCTGGTCCATAGAGCGTCTCGTAATCGATATCCTTGTCGGCATCGGGGCCGGCTTTGGCATAGGTCTCGAGCGGCGGCGGGATGCCGCCCACTTCCGTCGCATAGCCAAGCTGTGACAGCCGGCTCGACAGGCTCTCGGCGGTATAGGCGGCAATGCGTTGGATCACCGTCGGCGTGACCTGCAGCCACGGATCGCCCGCGGGTGCCCCCGGCGCCACTTCCTCGGTCGAAATCGTGTGCAGCACGGTGCCCTTGGGATCGGTCAGCGTCCAATTGTAGCCGAGCTTTACCGCCGAGGGATCGGGAACCATGGTGAAGCTGCCGGTCAGCGAGAGAGTGGAGCTGTCGAGCTTGCTGTCGATGATCGCCATGTCACGCTTGCCGGCGGCAATGGCGAGCGCGTCCTTCAACTGGGCAAGCTTCGCCGCAGGCAATCCCGTCACTTGAACGAGCGCGATCGGCGGCACGGTCTTGCCGCTTGGACCTGGCGTCCCTTCGCCCTTGGCGAAAGGCTTCGACCCGCCGCCGCCGCAGGCGGCAAGCAAAACCAGGCACAGGACCATTAGTACAAGGACGGTGCCTTGCCGCAACCGGGCTGGACCTATGGTGAGAACGTCTCCCATGACCTCAGCGCAGGATCATCCGCAACGGATACTTTGACAAGGGCTCAGCTTTATCACGGCCCACGATGTAAGTCCTGCCCAGGCTGAAAGCGTGGCCCGTGACGCTGTCCATCAGGATCATGTGCAGGAAGAAGACCTGGTTCTTCGCGAGCTTGACCGGATTGCCGGTGAAGAACATCGGAAAGTCCATCCAGCTCGGGGTGAATTTGGCGCCCAGCGAATAGCCGCAAGCATTGTAGCGGTGCGCCTTCAGGCCATGCTCGTCCATGACGCGGGCATGAGCGTCGAACACCTCGCCCGCGGTCCTGCCGGGGCGCAGGACCGCCTCGCAGGCCTTGAGCGCGGCGCGGCAGGCCTCATCCATCTTCTCATGCGCCTTGCCGGGCTTGCCGATGACGATCGTGCGCATCAGCGCCGCATGGTAATGGCGGTAGACGCCAGCGAATTCGAGGGTGAGCTGGTCGCGTTTCGCGAGCTTGCGGCGGCCGGCCTTGTAGCGGCTCAAGAGCGCATCGCGGCCGGAACCGATGATGAATTCATTGCCCGGGTAATCGCCGCCGCCGGCGAAAATCGCCGCTTGCTGGGCCGCCAGGATACGGCCCTCATCGGCGCCGGCGCGGGTCTCCTCGATGCCGGCCTCGAGCGCGAGGTCGGCAAGCTTGCCGGCCTTGCGCACATAGCTGAGCTCGGCGTCCGATTTCACCACCCGGATGCGATCGACGAGGTTGGTCGCCTCGGTAAGCGTGCAGAAACCTGAAAGCGCCTGATCGACGGCCTTGCCGTTGAAATGCGTGAGGCCGTAGGAATTGGTCTCGATGCCGAGGCGCTTGCCCTTGGCGCCCAGGCTCGCCAGCATGTCGCGCAGTTGCTCGGCGGGCTTGGCGCCGGCGGCGTCGGTCCAGATCCGGATGTCCTCGATGATGGAGGTGTGCTGCGCCTGGCGCAAATCGGGTGCCCGGGTCAGGAGCGCCAGCTTGCCGTCGGTGCCGAGATAGAGGCACTGGAAGAAGCAGAAGCCGAAAGTGTCGTAGCCCGTGAGATAATACATGCTCTCCTGCTGGAACATCAGCAGGCCGTCGAGCCCTTCTGCCTCCAGAGCACGGCGCACCTTGGCGATGCGCGTCCGGTATTCTTTGCGATCAAAATGCAGTGCCATAACCCCTCACTCGATGTCTTGATTGTCAGCGCGACAGCACGATGGCGGAAATCTGGCGGCCATAGTCTTTTTCGTTGCGATGCGTGGCGCGGCGGAAGCTGTAGAAACGATCTTCGTCGACATAGGTGCACAGGCCCATGTCGACGACCTCGCCGACACCTTGCCGCGTCAGGCGGCGCTTGAGATAGGCCGGCAGGTCGAACATGTGGTGGCGGGCGCGCGGCGAGGGCGTGAAGAAATCCGCATTGTCCCGGGCCTCGGCGATGAACTGAGTGGCGAAATCGGGGCCGACCTCATAGGCATCTCGCGAGATCGTCGGGCCGATGACGGCGGTGATGCGCTCGCGCCGCGCTCCTTTCTCTTCCATGACGGCAATGGTTGCATCGCTGACACCGGCAAGGGCGCCTTTCCAGCCGGCATGCGCCGCGCCGATGACGCCCGCTTCAGCATCGGCGAAGAGAATGGGCGCGCAATCGGCGGTGAGGACGGCAATGGCAAGGCCGGGGCTCGTGGTGACGATGGCATCGCCCTTGGGCGGTTTGAGCACGTTCCAGGGCGTTTCGGCGACGATGACGTCGGGGCTGTGCCACTGCCATACGGTGAGCAGCTTATCGTTCGCGACCCCGAGCCTTTCGCCGGCGGCGGCGCGGTTCCTGGCCACCGCCTGCTTGTCGTCGCCCGATCCGAAGCCGCAGTTCAGCGAAGCGAAGAGGCCCGAGGAATGGCCGCCCTGGCGGGTGAAGAATCCATGCCGAAGGGATTTTGCCGATGTGAGTTGTGAAGCTTCGATCATGGCGAACCAAAAGGATAAGGCGTTGCTAGTCCAGGCGATGTGGCCGCCATAACCTTGAACAGGTTACCCATTTGATTTTCTCCGGCAAGCCGTTCCGTCGCATGGGCAATAATCTTGCGTTCCGCGAGCTTGGCCTTGCGACTGAGCAAGGCGGCACGTGTCTCGATACCCATGGCGAGCAGGAACTGCCGCTGGGTGATCGGCCCAAAAATGACAGCGCCGCCTTGCGTCAAAGCGCGCCTCAAGCTTTCGAAGTCGACATGCGAGGTGAGATCGGCCTCGCCCGGCCGGTCGAGGATACTGCAGAATTTATGGCGGCGCACAGCCTGCAGCGTGTCGCCGAGCGCGGAAGCCGCATGGCCGTAGTCGAAGACGATGAGGGCGCCGGGGAACCGCGCCAGGTGAGCGCCGATGCGGCGCGCGATGTCGTCTCGCGTGGGCCCCGTCTCGAATATGGCGCCCTCGCTCGCGGGCGGTCCAGCGAGCGGAAAGGCCGTGCGTCCGAGCACCAGACGATCATCCGCGCTTAAGCCGATGCGCCGCTCCATCCATTGCCCCTGGTGGAACTCATATTGACGGATGGGCAGGGCATCGAAGAACTCATTGGCGATGATGATCGAAGGGCCGTCGGGCAGGCTGTCGACGGTCTCATGCCAAGTGACTTGAGCGCCGAGCTTCTCGCTTTGCAGCTTGCGCAAGGTCGGGCTCGTCTCGACCAGGTGGATCTGCGCGCCGTCGTTGAAACCGGGCATCACGCGGGTCGCCCTGAGCACGTCGCTCATCAGCGTGCCGCGTCCCGGCCCGAGCTCGATCAGGCTGAATCGACTTGGCGTGCCCAAGGCCTGGAAGGCGGCAGCACACCAGATGCCGACAAGCTCGCCGAAGATCTGCGAGATCTCGGGCGCGGTGATGAAATCGCCGTCCGGCCCGAAAGGATCGCGCGACATGTAGTAGCCATGGAGCGGGTGGCCGAGGCAGAGCGCCATATAGCGATCGAGCGGCATCGGCCCGTCCTCGCGGATCATCGCGACGATCAGGCTCTCGAGCGGCGTCGGCTTCTTCATGTATGGCGCGACCGCAAGAGCAGCCAGATGCCGATGGCGACCAGGGGCAGCGAGAGGATCATGCCCATGGTGATGAAGCCCGCGAAGTAGCCGAGCTGGGCGTCAGGCTCGCGGAAGAATTCGACGATGATGCGCGACAGGCCGTAGCCGAGAGCGAAGAGCCCGGAAGCGCGGCCGGGATGAGCCAGCGCCTGGAAGCGATGAGTGGCGATGCGCACGATGAGGAAGAGCACCAGGCCTTCGAGGATGGCTTCGTAGAGCTGGCTCGGATGGCGCGGCACCTGCAGCGGGTCGTTGGGGAAGATCATCGCCCAGGGGACGTCGCCCGGGCGCCCGTAAAGCTCGCCATTGATGAAATTGGCGAGCCGTCCGAGGCCAAGGCCGACAGGGGTCGCGGCGGCACCGAGATCCAGAAGCCGATCGAGCGTGGCACCGTGCCGCTTGCCATAGATGAGCAGCGCCACCACCACGCCCAGGAATCCGCCATGGAAGGACATGCCGCCTTCCCACATCTTGAAGATGTCGAGCGGGTTCGCCGCGAAATGCAGCGGATTGTAGAACAGCACATAGCCGATCCGGCCGCCCAGGATGACGCCGAGCGCGATCCAGATGAAGAGATCATCGACCTGCTGGGGCGTGATGGTGGGCGTCCGGTCGGCCCATAAGGCCTTGGTGGCGACTAGGCGCTTGGCGTACCAGATCGCGAAAACGAGACCGGCAATATAGGCCAGCGCATACCAGCGCACGGCGAAGGGGCCGATGGAGAAGGCGACGGGATCGATATTGGGAAAGTCGATCATGGGGGCTCGACCTTAAGGTCGGGCCATCCGGGGTCAAGCGATTCACCTTGAATTGCATCGCTCCCATACCTAATTGTCAGGGCACCGGAGCACAGGGCCGCTCAGCTGCACAGCGTCGGCGTCCTATGTATTTCGCTCCCTTGCTTTTGGAGGATCCTCGATGACCACGACATCATCCCGGTTCTTTGACGAACTCGCCAAGCTCGCCACCAATGCCGCCGGTGCGGCGCAAGGGGTCAGGCGCGAGATCGATACGCTCGTGAAGGCGCAAGTCGAACGCGTCCTCAATGATGTGGGCGTCGTGAAGCGCGAAGATTTCGATGTCGTGCGCGAGATGGCGCAGAAGGCACGCGAGGAAAATGATCGCCTCCATCAACGTATCGCGGTGCTCGAGGCGCGGCTCGGTGTGACACCGCCGGCCGCCGGCAGCCAGCAGGGCGAATCGCCCGGCGAGACTGCGACTCACTGACGCTTCGATTCCCTTGCCTGGATGGCCGCCTCGAGGGCGGCTTAAATCCTTTATCTGGATGGCCGCCTCAAGGACGGCCATGAAATCCATTGTGGAGGAATCACCTCCATGGTTAACGCGCGGCTTGAAGCGACTCAAACGCTTGGGCACGGTCCGTCCCAGGACTGACGAATTGATTCGTCGCTGGGAATTGGTGAATGGCGGGCCTGCAATCGCTCTATAAGGACACTTCCAACCCGCTCGACCGGGTGGAGCATATCGCGCACGGCCATGACTGGTTCATCGACCGTTCGGCGGAAGACGAAGTGAACATGATCGTCGCCGCCGCCTGGGGCGATATGAGCATTAGCATCCATTGGCGGGAAGATTTCGAGAGCCTGCATCTTGCCTGCAGCTACGATCTCAAAGTGCCGATGAACCGGCGCGAGGAGATCGGACGGCTTCTGACGCTGATCAATGAGCAGCTCTATTTCGGCCATTTCGACATCTGGCGCCAGGACGGGTCGGTCCTCTTGCGCAACAATCTCATCCTTTGCGGCGGAGCCCGCGCCACCGATGCGCAATGCGAGGCGCTGATACGGATCGCCATAGAAACTTGCGAGCGCTATTTCCCGTCTCTACAATTCGTCATCTGGGCCGGAAAGAGCGCCGAGGAGGCTCTGGAGGCTAGCCTTCTCGACACCGTAGGCGAGGCATGACAATTGCATTGAAGGGTACCTTGGTTCTGGTCGGCGCCGGCAAGATGGGCGGCGCCATGCTGGAAGGCTGGCTCAAGAGCGGTGTCGCGCCGCAGCAGGTGGTGGCGCTCGATCCCTCGCCGCCGCCCGAGATCCTGGCGCTTCTGCAAATGCATCGCATCAGGCACAATCCGGCGGTGGCGACGGTGAAGGATGCCGAGGTCGTGCTCGTCGCGGTCAAGCCGCAAGTGATGGAGGACGTGCTGCCCGGGGTCGCGAGCCTCAAGGCGTCGCAGCCGCTGGTGGTCTCGGTCGCCGCCGGCAAGACGATCGCCTCCTTCGTCCGGCATTTCGGCGAAGATGCCGCCATCATCCGTACCATTCCGAATACGCCGGCCGCGGTCGGCCGCGGCATCACAGCGATGGCGGCGAACGGGAATGTTTCGCCGGCCCAGCTCGCTTTGGCCACCAGCCTGCTTTCGGCCATAGGCGAAGTCGTGACGGTCGCCGACGAGGGGCTGATCGACGCCGCTACCGCCGTTTCGGGCTCTGGCCCCGCTTATGTCTTCTATCTCACCGAATGCCTCGCCGCCGCCGGCGTGTCCGCCGGCCTGCCGCAGGACGTCGCCGTCAAGCTCGCGCGGGCGACGGTGGCGGGGGCAGGGGAGCTGATGCGGGTGACCGGCGAAGAGGCCGCGACGCTCCGGCAGAATGTGACCTCCCCCAAGGGCACGACCTATGCAGCGCTCCAGGTGCTGATGGCCGAAAACGGGCTCGAGCCCTTGATGAAAGAGGCCATCGCTGCGGCAACCCGCCGCTCGCGCGAATTGGCAAGCTGACGCCGCATTCTTAGTCCGCTAAACTCTTTTCCATGAGCAATGAAACGCGCGACCTCATCGTCGATGCTGCTTTGCGTCTGGCGGCCGACAAGCCGTGGCCGGAGATAACGCTCACCGACATAGCCCAGGCCGCCGGCGTCAGCCTCGCCGAGCTTGCCCGGCACGTCTCCGGCAAGCCCCAGATCCTCGAGGCCTTTGCCCGGCGGATGGACGTTGAGCTTCTGGCCTCGCTCACCAGCGATCCCGTCGAAGGCGATGCGCATGACCGCCTGTTCGACATCATGCTGCGCCGGTTCGAGTTGCTGGCGCCTTACAAGGCGGCGATCGCCAATATCGCCAAGGCCCCGGCCGACGGGCCGGCCGAATGGCTCCACCTCCTGGCGTCCTCGCTCACGACGCAGGGCTGGATGCTGGCCGCCGCCGATATCAAGCTCTCCGGCTTCACCGGCGACGTTGCCAAATTGGGCCTGGCCAAGATTGCGACCGACACCTTGCGCATCTGGCTCAAGGACGACGATGCCGGCCTGGCGCGCACCATGGCCGCTCTCGACCGCAAGCTCCGCGACGGCGAGGCGCTGATGAACCGGCTTGAAACGCCGATCGCCTTGTGCTCTGGCTTTGCCCGCGTCTTCCGCAGCCTCAGGGAAGAGCGGACATCCTCAAAAGCACAGGCCCATGACACAGCCGACTGACAAGCCAGCGCCGATCACCTTCGACGATTTTCTCAAAGTCGACGTCAGAGCCGGGACCATCATCGCGGCGGAGCCTTTTCCGGAAGCGCGCAAGCCCGCCTTCAAGCTGCAGATCGATTTCGGTCCCGAGATCGGCGTGAAGAAATCCTCCGCTCAGATCACCAAACACTACCGGCTCGAGGAGCTGGTCGGGCGGCAGGTCGCCGCGGTGGTCAACTTCCCGCCGCGCCAGATCGGCAAGTTCATGTCGGAAGTGCTGACCCTCGGCTTTCCCGACAGCGAGGGCGAAGTGGTGCTGGCCGCCATCGAGCGCAAAGTGCCCAATGGCGGAAGGCTATATTAGCCGACGAATGCCTTGAAAAAGGGCATTCCATGATATACATTTATTTCATGTATATCATGGAGAATGACCATGCAAGTCGCCAAATGGGGCAATAGTCTTGCGGTTCGGCTGCCCGCCACTGTGGTCGAAGCTCTTGAACTGAAAGAGGGTGATGAGATCGAAATCCATGTCAACGATGTGCGCAGCTTCGGCATAGAGCGCAAGCCCAGTCGTAAGGATTTGCTGAAGCGGCTTCGCGAATTTCGTGGTCGACTCCCTGCGGACTTCAAATTCGATCGCGAAGATGCGAATGCCCGGTAGTTTCTTTGACACCAATGTGTTGGTGTATCTGTTGTCAGATGATCAGGCAAAAGCCGATCGCGCTGGGGTGCTCATTGAAGAAGGCGGGACGGTCAGCGTGCAAGTGCTGAATGAACTCGCCAATGTAGCGCGTCGGAAGAGAACGCTGCCATGGAGTGAGCTTCGTCAGTTCCTGTCGACGGTCTGCTCCCTTCTTGAGGTCTGTCCGCTGACCAAGGAACTCCATGATAGAGGTCTTGCGCTGGCGGAACATCACAAGCTCTCGGTCTATGATGCCATGATCGTGGCCGCTGCTCTCGAAGCCGGATGTGAAACGCTATGGTCGGAAGATATGCACCACGGATTGATGATCGAGCACCAGCTCAGAATCATCAATCCGTTTGTCGCTGCGTAGGCGTTAAGCGTTGACGAGCTTGAGGCCTTCTTCGGTGTAGCGCTTGCCGGCGACGGCTTCCTTGGGAACGGCCGCGGCGATGGCGGCGAGCTCCTTGGGTGTCAGCGTCACATCGACCGCGCCGATATTCTCCTCGAGGTGCTTTACCTTGCGCACGCCCGGAATCGGCACGATGAAATCGCCCTGATGCAGAACCCAGGCGAGGGCCAGTTGGGCCGTGGTCACACCCTTGTCGCGCGCGAGGTTCTCGAGCGTCTCCACCAATGACAGGTTTGCCTTGATGGTGTCGGCCTGGAAGCGCGGCTGCGTGCGGCGCCAGTCATTGTCGCCCAAGGCGTCGGTGCTGCGGATGGCGCCGGCCAGGAAGCCGCGGCCCAACGGGCTATAGGGGACGAAGCCGATGCCGAGCTCGCGGCAAGCGGCGAGCACCTCCGCTTCCGGATCGCGCGTCCACAGCGAATATTCGCTCTGCACGGCCGCTATGGGATGAACCTTGTGCGCCCGGCGGATGGTCGCGGCACTGGCTTCCGAAAGGCCGAGCGCCTTCACCTTGCCGGCTTTCACCAACTCGGCCATGGCGCCCACCGTGTCCTCGATCGGCACGTTGGGATCGACGCGATGCTGATAATAGAGATCGATCACGTCGATCCCCAAACGCTTCAGCGAGGCATCGGCGACGTCCTTCACGTGCTGAGGTCGGCTGTCGACGCCGGTGATGGGGGAGGGACCTCCACGGTTCCTGTCGAAGGTGAAGCCGAATTTCGTCGCGATCACCACCTTGTCGCGCAGGCCCGTGAGCGCCTTGCCGAGCAGGATCTCGTTGTCGAAGGGGCCATAGACTTCGGCGGTGTCGAAGAAAGTGACGCCGAGATCGACGGCGCGACGCAGCGTCTCGAGCGATTTCGCCTCTTCCTGGCCGCCATAGGCATAGGTCATGCCCATGCAGCCGAGGCCGATTGAGGAAACGGTGAGGTCGGCGCCGAGCTTGCGATGTTTCATTGATATTCTCCTCTTTGGAAAGTCATCCCTATTTGGTGCCAAGGCATTTGTTCGATAAGTCGTGCAATGATGAACAGGTTGTTCTATTCTGTTCATCAATGAAGCGAAGCGATCTCGCAGGCCTTACGCTCTTTGCCGAAGTCGTGGTGCATGGCGGATTTCGCGGTGCCGCCAAGGCCATCGGCATATCGCCCTCGGCGGTGAGCCATGGCATCGCCAATCTCGAGAAGCGTCTGGGCGTGCGGCTCCTCAACCGCACGACGCGCAGCATTGCGCCGACCGACGCCGGCATCGGCCTCCTGGCGCGTCTCGGTCCAGCGCTCAGGGACATTGATGCAGCACTGGCCGGCCTCTCCGACGTCGGCGACGAGCCGGCCGGCGTCCTGCGGCTGACGCTGCCACAATCCGCCGCGGACTTCCTGCTCATCCCGCATCTCACCAGTTTCCATGAGCGCTTTCCTGGCATCACTCTCGACCTTCATGTCGACAACAGCTTTACCGACATCGTCGCTCACAATTTCGACGCCGGTATCCGTCTCGGCGAAAGCCTCGAGCAGGACATGATCGCGGTGCGCATCGGCGGCGATCTGCGGAGTGTCATTGTGGCGACGCCTGGTTACCTTGCGTCCAAAGGCATTCCGCAATCACCCGCCGACCTGCAGCATCACAATTGCATCGGTCTCAGATTTCCACGTGGCCTCTATCAATGGGAACTCGCCCAGGACGGAAAAGAGATCGAAGTTGCCGTCGAGGGCTCGCTCATCCTGAATGACGGCAACCTCGTCGTGGAAGCCGCGAAGTCCGGGCTGGGGCTCGCTTATGTCTTTGAAGACCGGGTAAGAGAGGATCTTGCGGCTGGCCGCCTGGTCCGTGTGCTCGAGGATTGTTGTCCGGCCTATCCCGGCTTCTTCGTCTATTATCCGCGCCAGCGCCAGATGCGTCCCGCTCTGCGCGCCTTCATCGACTTCATCCGGCAGACTAATCGAGGGACGTAATGTGCGGACGGTATTCGATCTCGCGCAGGAGCTTCAGGCGCATAGCCGATGCGAAATCCTCGTAGCTCTTCGCCGCCATCACGAAGCTCTCAGGCCCCGCCTGGACATTCTTGCGATAATAGTCGGCGAGATCGCCGACCTCGTTCTGGATGGCAAGCCCGTTGACCACCACCCCGCGGCTCAGAGCCATGGCGCGCGCCTGGTCGACGAGCACGGTGAATTCCCGCGCGACCGACTCGCGGCCGTCGCCCGAGACGTCGACGGTTTGGCGCGGCGCTTCGATGCCGTTCGCCTCGAGGCTGCGCAGGGCGCTGGCGATGCCTTCGCCAATCGCGGTCGCACCCGTCTGTCGGCGTGGAAAGGCTTCGGCCATCCGGGCGAAATTTTCGGCATCAGCCTCTGAGGCGATGATGAACCAACCAGTCATGTCCTTGGGAACCTGCGGCTCGGCCCAGACCAGGAGATTGACGGCGATCGCCTTGGCCGGACCCGAGCGAATCGCCTTGCGGACATCGGGATCGCGGAACCCTGAGGCAATGCCCGAAAGCTGGAGCGCATATTCCGCGTCATTGACGCTGCCCGAGGCATCGACCGCGAGCACGAGCTCGAGATCGACAACAGCATCGCCGGCCCGACTTTCCAGAACCAGGCTCAGCCCAAGGAAGAGGACGGCCAGCAGATAGCGCATCGCTTGCCTAAGCCTACAGGCTGCGCCGCGCTCGGGGCAGGGTTGAAAACTTCTCACCGGTGAGACGCCGTACCGCCGTTGCGAGGCTTCCGGGCATTCGCTAGAACCAGCCGGATTATCCCCGTCTTTTCAAGGAATCCCATGCGCAGTCAGGCTCGTGTTGTGGTCATCGGCGGCGGTGTCGTCGGTGCATCTGTGCTCTATCACCTCACCAAGCGCGGCTGGAAGGACGTGGTGCTCATCGAGCGCGATGAGCTGACCTCGGGCTCGACCTGGCATGCGGCGGGTGGATTTCACACGCTCAACGGCGATCCCAATGTCGCCAAGCTGCAGGAATATACGATCAACCTCTACAAGGAGATCGAAGAGATCTCAGGCCAGGCGACCGGCATCCATCTGACCGGCGGCGTGATGCTCGTTTCCAATCGCGACCGCTGGGACTGGCTCAAGATGGCGCATGCGCGCAACCGCTATCTGGGCGTCCCGACCGAGCTGATCCCGGTGAAGGAGGCGAAGAAATACTGGCCCTTGCTCGACGAGAAGCAGTTCATCGGCGCGATGTTCCATCCGCTCGAAGGCCATCTCGATCCCGCCGGCACGACCCATGCCTATGCCAAGGCGGCGCGCATCCAGGGGGCTGAGGTCATCCGCAAGAACAGGGTCACCGACACGGTACAGCGCCAGGACGGCAGCTGGGACGTCGTCACCGAAGAGGGCACGATCCATGCCGAGCATGTGGTCAATGCGGGGGGCCTCTGGGCGCGCGAGGTCGGGCGTTTCGTCGGCCTCGAGCTGCCGATCCTTGCCATGGCGCATCAGTACCTCATCACCGAAGAGATTCCGGAAGTCGTCGCCTTCAACAAGGAAAACGGGCGCGAGATGCTGCATTGCATCGATTTCGACGGCGAGCTCTATATGCGCCAGGAACGCACCGGCGCGCTGGTCGGCACCTATGAGCCCAATGGAAGGCCATGGTCGCCGAAGGCCGCCCCCTGGGATTTCTCGACCGAGCTTCTGCCGCCCGATCTCGATCACATCTCCGCCAATCTCGAACGCGCCTTCCAGCATCATCCCGCTTTGGCCAAGGCCGGAATCAAAAATGTCATCCACGGGCCCTTCACTTTCGCGCCCGACGGCAATCCACTGGTCGGCCCGATCCGGGGCCTGCGCAACTATTGGGTCGCTTGCGGCGTGATGGCAGGCTTCAGCCAGGGCGGCGGCGTCGGCCTCGCTTTGTCAAACTGGATCGTCGATGGCGATCCAGGCTTCGACATCTGGGCGATGGATGTGGCGCGCTACGGCTCATGGGCCAACATGTCCTACACCTCGAAGAAGGTGATCGAAAATTACGGACGCCGCTTCCGCATCACCTTCCCGAACGAGGAGCTGCCCGCGGCGCGGCCGCTGCGGACGAGCCCGCTCCATGACCGGTTCAAGGCGATGGGCGCCTTCTTCGGCGTGAGCTACGGCCTCGAGCAGGCGCTGTGGTTCGCGCCCAAAGGCAAGAAGCCCACGGAGAAGATCACCTTCCGCCGCTCCAACGCCTTTCCGATCATCGGCGATGAGTGCCGCGCGGTGCGCAATGGCGTCGGCGTGATCGAGATCACGGGCTATGCCAAATACGAGATCACCGGCGCCGGCGCCGAGCCCTGGCTGTCGCAGCTTCTCGCCAACCGCATGCCGGCCAAGGGCCATCTGGTGCTGACACCGATGCTCAACGAGGCCGGCAAGCTCATCGGCGATTTTACCGTCGCCAAGGCGGAGGACGAGCGCTTCTACATCTTCGGATCCGGTCCGGCCGAGAATTACCACATGCGCTGGTTCGAGGCGCATCTGCCGAAGGATGGCAGTGTCGCGGTGCGTCCACTGACCACCGAACTCACCGGGCTATCAATCGCTGGTCCCAAATCGCGCGAGCTCCTGGCGAAGCTCACCGATCAGGATGTGTCAAATGCGGCACTGCCCTTCATGGCCTTCCGCGAGATGGATCTAGGCCTCGTGCCGGCGAAGGTCGGGCGTGTCTCCTTCACCGGCGATCTGGGCTATGAGATCTGGGTCAGGTCCGATTACCTCACGACCTTGCATGACATGATTGTCGAAGCGGGGCGCGATCTGGGGCTTGCCCATTTCGGCGGCAGGGCGCTGATGTCGCTCAGGCTCGAAAAATCCTGGGGCACCTGGGCGCGCGAATATCGCCCGATCTATGGTCCTCTCGAAGCGGGCTTAGGCCGCTTCGTGTCCTTCAAGAAGAACGATTTCATCGGCCGCGATGGGGCGCTCAAGGAGAAGGAGACCGGCGGCAAGCTCAGGCTCCTTACCTTCACTGTCGACACCAAGGATGTCGATGTGATCGGCGACGAGCCGGTCTGGCACAGGAACAACGTCGTGGGCTGGATCACATCCGGCGGCTATGCCCATCATGTCGGCCGCTCGGTGGCGCTGGGCTATGTGCCGAAGGAGATCGCTGAGGTGGATGACGGCTTCGAGATCGAGATCATCGGCAGGCGCTACAACGCCCGGCCGCAGCGCGAACCCTTGTTCGACCCCAAGGGGGAGCGGATGAAGAGCTGACGACGGCGGGTGTGGAGAGCCTCGTTCATTATGACATTAACTAGCGTAGTGGCCCGGTCATACGCTTTACCATTGACATTTTTACGTTAAAAACGTATAAGGCCCTGAAAATGGAGTGATGGGCTATGACCGATGAAGAGTTTGCCAGACTATTCCCGAACGCGACTTGGCCGAAGACCTTTGAGAGCAAGAGCGCTACCCACGTGATTCCAACGGATCCCGCAAAGCATATCGAAAGGTTTCTCGCCTCTCCGATAACTGAAGATAAAATACCTCCGGACAGCGTAGGGTCGCTCCGCAACTACATGCCAACTCCGCGCGATAGGCTGGCCGACGTCCTATATGGAATTTATGGCAGCGATCCCGAAGGGAAGCACCGCGTCGACAACTTGATGAATTATGCGGACTTCTTCGGCGGCACGTTATTTGGTGCATACGACACGCCGCGAGCCCTCGGCGAAGGCCGGTACAAGGATGCTGTTTTGCCTGGCGTGATGACCTTTGCGCCCTTCGCCGGCAAGCCTGTGAAAATGCTGACCGGAGCAATGAATCGCAAGGGCCACTATGACGACGTTGTCGAGAATTTTGCGAGTTCTTCCAGGACTCCCAATGCAACTGCCGCCACAGGAAACGGAATCAACGTAACGCCGGCAACACGACAGGCTCAATTCACGGCGGGTCCGTTCGGCGAACAAATTCCTCAAATAAGAACGATTGAGGCAGTGGAGGACGCACTGCCTCAAATGCCAGGAAGCAAACCAGGGGGCTGGGATAATATTGTCTTCGAAGAGCCCAGGCCGGGCGAATTTTGGGCCCGTTCAAGCCCGTGGATGGTACAATATGGGCCACTACGCAAGCCACCGCGCGAATTCGCACTTGACTATCCAGATGGGGGTGTTGCCGACGAAGCGGGAAACCTCTTAAAGGATATCAGTGGCAATGATCTTGTATCAAAGAAGATCGCGGGAAGACGAAAGAAGGGCGAAAAGGACCAAGGCCTAACGCCAGATACAATCCGTTCCATCATTGAAGATGATTTCAGGGTACCTATTCTAAGGGTTCATAAAAGCGAGTTGCCTGGCCGTTCCTTGGGCGCAGTTGCGACCCGTGACGGTGTTCCCATTTGGATAAAAGTTTGGGATCGCCTACCCCAGGATCAGACCAATGTTGTGCTAGCGCATGAACTTGGTCACATTATCGATTACGCTACAGGACGGCAGACAACGAGAGGCCTTACTCAAGAACTGGATGGGATTTTCAGTGAAAACATAAGCGGCCAGCCGAACCGAATGCCTCTAATCACTCCAAAATCGGTTGGCTACCAAAGGGATGCGTACGGACGAGAAAGAATGGCTGAAGCCATTCGAACAGCCATCGTCAATCCCAATACAATAAAAACTATTGCACCAAAAACTGCCAAGTTCCTGAGAGAAATCATAAACAAGCACCCGATTGTCTCAAAAATACTGCAGGTCAACGGCGTTCCGCTCGGTATCCCTGCAGTTACCGCGGTCACAGCGATTACAGGAGGGGACAATCCTTCGAAGGCGCAGGTACCTGCGAGGGACCCTCGTGGCGCGTATACCTCCATCAGCGCATATCCGTGGAGCGGTTCCGGCAATACAAGAAAGCTTGCGTCTGCACTTCTCGCAGCCGGCGTCAGGCCAATCCCCGATTCACTTCAGTCTATCACACGTGTCTTATCGAGCGCACGAGACGGGTCTGTCCGGCCTGGCCGAAAAGAATCCAAAGATCTCGTTCGAGCGCTCATCGAGCTTAACGCCAGGCAGAATCGTCAATTCTATGGCGGCCCAAGATGACGGATGAACAGTCTATTGATCAGGAAGTCCATGACAACGGTAGTGGCTGGTACGCAAAAATGACGGCTTGGGCGACGACTTGGCCGACGGCGACGGGTCCACGTCCTCACTGGCTTGATCAACTGACGCCTGCGGAAAAGCTGCAGTGTGAAGCCGAGGAGCGCTGGGCGGCCCGCGCTTATGTGGAGGACTTGCCAGGCCCGGTGCGGATTCACGTGATTGTCGACTGAGGTGCTCGCTCACGCCAATTGTCGACGACCTCGATGGCTTGACAAACTGACTCCCGCGGAATGGCGGCAGTAGCCGAAGTGATATGGGCGGTCGGAGAAGACTGCCAAGCCTGGTGCGAATATCGGTGCACGAAAATCCTTGGGCTCTGAGTGCGTGCATGCGAAGTGCGAGTGAACAACCAATGTGATTGGGCGCCCAAGATCCGGCAGGTCAGCATTTAAAAAGCCATCCTCATGCCACGCAATCCGGCAGCACACCCTAGCGAAGCGCTGGAAGGTGAGCTGGTTAGCAACGACGAATATTTCGTATGAGCTGACGGCACGCCTACTCAACGTACGTGCTGAGGGAGATCAGATACCACTCCTCATTTCTCGCTTGCAACTTTCTTTTTCTTTGCGACCTTCCGGTTGGACAGTGAAAAGCGAATCTGATCCCAGGATTCGATGCGCTTGCGGGTGGCTGGCCAGTCGGCCTCCGACACGCGCATGATCATGGCTTCGACCAGAGTGAGCAGGCAGACCTGGGTGTCCCAGGCCGTCTTGAGCTCGATCGGCACGGCGAAGATATGCGTGCTGTGGGCCGCAACCGGCGACAGCCACTTGTCGGTGACCGCAATGACGATCGACTGTCTTTGCTCGGATATGACGCGCGCGAGCTCGGCCAGATTGGGCTGGTAGCGGCGGACGTCGAACAGGATGACGACGTCCTGCTTGCGCATGCGCAGGACATATTCCGGCCAGAGCTCCGCGTTCGACGGCAAGTGGTAGATGCGGCTGCGGATCTGGTGGAGATGGATCGACAGGAGGAAGGCGATGCCGTCGGTCACGCGCCCGCCGAGAATGAAGATGTTGCGCGACGTGTCGGTCAGCAGCGAGCACACCTTGTCGAACTGCTGCAGCGGCATGTTCTCGGCCATGAACTTCATCTGCCGCATGAGCCGATGGGTGTAGTCGATCAGGAAATGGGCGCCGCGCGCCGGCGCCTCGGTCACCTTCAGCTCGATCGGCGAAAGCTCGCGCTGCTTCAGCTCGCCGATCAGCTGGCGCTGGAATTCCTGATAGCCGTTGCAGCCGATCTTGGCGACGAAGCGCGTGATCGACGGCGCGCTGACGCGCGTTCGCCTGGCGAGCTCCTGTATGGGGACGAGGCCGCCATAAGGATAGTCGGCGAGGATAACGCCCGCGATCTTGCGCTCGCTGGCGGTCAGCTCATCCGCAAGCTCCGCTATTCTTGCTTTCAGGCCCTTCTTGGTCTCGGTCTCGCGCATGCCGCGGCAGCTCCCCCCATCTCGACGCACCATCCCATTTTGAAAAAAAATCTTCAATTCGAAAATCGATGTTGACTTTGATCAAATATTTTCGTTCCAATGATTTTAAGAAGAGCATTGCGGAATGACCCGACGGGCAGATTTCTGACCGGCCGAGCGATCATGTCGGCGAACCAGCGATGCCTTGGCGAGGAACGGCAGGACGAGAGGGGCACCGATGGGCAAAACCCAGGACGCGATCAACGCAGTGTGGAAAGCGCTCGACGCGGATCGGGATTATGTGACGGTCCTTACCCAGAATCTCGTCCGCATCCCGTCCGTCAATCCGAAGTTCGTCAAGGACCCTGAGCAGAACCGCGAGAGCGCCGTCCAGGACCTGGTCGGGAAGGAGCTCACGTCTTTTGGCATGTCGATCGACCGCTGGGACGTCTTTCCGGAGCGTCCCAATGTGGTCGGCGAGCTCACCGGGTCGGAAGCGAAGAGCCTGCTTCTGTGCGGACATATCGACGTGGTGCCGGTCGGCGAGCGTGGCGCCTGGACCGTCGATCCGTTCGGCGGGGAGATCAAGAACGGCAAGCTCTATGGACGCGGCGCCGTCGACATGAAAAGCGGCGTCGCCGCTGCCATCGCGGCCGTGCGCGCCATCCGCAAAGCGGGGATCGATCTAGAGGGGCGGCTGGCGATCCATTCCGTCGTGGACGAGGAGACCGGCGGCTTCGGCGCGATCGATGCGGTCAAGCGCGGCAAGCTGGCGAAGGCGGCGATCATCACCGAGCCGAGCTGGGGCGAGATCCAGGTCTGCGAAGGCGGCCTCGAATGGATCCGCATCACCATTAGCGGCCGGCAAGGCCACTCGGCCTGGCGCTACAACGAGATCTGGCCGCAACGCGACGAACCCTCGCGCCTGCGCCCGGCAGTCAACGCCATCGACATCGCGGCGCGCTTTATCGAGGCGCTGCGGCAGTTCGAAAGCTCGCGCTGCCGGCTCCGGCAGCATCCGCTGCTGCCACCCGGCATGAACACGATCAATGTCGGCGTCATCCGCGCCGGCGCCGGACTGGGGCCGGACGGCCTGCCGCTGATCATGACCAATCCGGCCATCATTCCCGATATCGCGGTCATCGACCTCGATTACAAGTTCCTGCCCAACCAGACCAAGGAAGAGATCCGGGCCGAGTTCGAAGCCTTCGTCCATCACTTCTGCCAGCAGGATCTTTGGCTCCAGGAGCATCCGATAAGGATCCAGTGGGAGCTGGGCGGCCTGCATTTCCCGCCCATGGACACGCGGCCCGATCATCCGGTCGTCCAGTCCTTGTTCAAGTACCGCAGCGAACTCGGCGGCAAACCGAAGATCACCGGCTTCATCGCGGTCGCCGACTGCGCCCATTATGCCGGCGCGGGCGTCGATGCGGTGATCTGCGGCGCCACCGGAGACGGCTTCCACGGCACGGATGAATATGTCGACGTCGCCTCGATCCACGAGACCACCAAGACGCTTGCGGCGACCATCATCGACTGGTGCGGCGCGCGCTGAACAATCGCAACGAAGAACAGGGGAAGGAACATGAAATCGTCGATCGCTATCAAGAGTCTGTTTCTGGCCGCCGCGATGCTCGTGACGCTACCCGCCTTGGCTCAGGAGAAGGTGGCGAAGATCGGCGTGCTGGCGCCGCTGACCGGAGGTGCCGCCGCGGATGGCAACGAGATGGTCAATGGCGCCAAGCTCGCGGTCGATGAGATCAATGCCGCCGGCGGCGTCGCCGGCTACAAGCTCGAAGTGGTCGTCGGCGACACCCAGGACCAGACGGCCGATGCCGTCACCAGCGCCTTCGAGCGGCTGACGGGCGACCGCGATCTCAATGCCATGGTCACCGGCTATGCCAGCGGCAGCAATTTCGAGATCGAGATGATGGCGGAGCAGGAGATGCCCTATCTCATCTCCGCGAACTCGGCCCAGACGCGCGACATCATCGCGCCCGAGCCCGACAAGTTCCCCACGGTCTGGTCGCTGACACCCTCCTACGACGCCTATGAGAGCGAGATGGTGCCGGTGCTCAAGGAACTGCAGGACGGCGGGAAGCTCAAGCTCCAGAACAACAAGGTCGCGCTGATCTCCTCCGACAATCCCTATTCCAAGACGATCATGGAGGGGCTGAAGAAGAACTTCGAGGCGGCCGGCTGGACCGTCACCTCTGCCGACCTGTTGCCCTTCGGCGAGATCAACGACTGGCGAGCCTTCCTCGCCCGGGTGCGGCAGGACAATCCGGCGCTCGTCGTCAACACCGACTACCAGCCGGGCAATGCCGCCAAGTTCCTGACCCAGTTCCTCGAGCAGCCGACCGACAGCCTCATCTTCATCCAATATGCGCCCTCGGTGCCCGAGTTCCTGAACCTCACCAAGGAACATGCGACGGGTGTCGTCTACAATCTGCTCGGCGGGGTCCTCAACACGCCGAAGAACCCGCGGGCGGCGGAAGTCCTCGGAAAGTACAAAGACAAATATGGCAGCGAGCCCGGCACCTATGGGCCGGCACTCTATGAGCAGATCTATATCTATGCCGAGGCCTTGAAGAAGGTCGGCGATCCGAGCAAGCGGCTCGAGATCGGCAAGGCGATCGGTGAGACACAGAAGCAGGTCGCCAGCGGCATGCTCAAATTCGATCCGAAGACGCATCTCGCCATGCAGGGCAATGACGCCATACCGATCCAGTTCTTCCAGATCTGGAATGGCGAGCGCGTCCTGTTCTATCCCGGCGCCTATTCAACCGGCGAATTCCAGGTACCGCCCTGGATGAAAAAATAGTGGTCACCCGATAGGAGCCGCGCGTCCACGGTGGATGCGCGCCTCCGGCGGTATCGAAAGATCGATGACCCAAGCGTCCCACGACATACCCTTGCTCGAAGTGCGGAACGTCACCCGGCGCTTCGGCGCCTTGCTCGCCGTCAACGATGTCTCGTTCACGGTGCGTCAGGGCGAGGTTTTGGGCATCGCCGGGCCGAATGGCAGCGGCAAGAGCACGCTCTTCAATGTGATAACCGGCATTCCGTTCCCGCCCAGCGCCGGCGAAGTCCTGCTGGCCGGCCAGCCGATCCACCAGATGCGGCCGCACCAGATCAGCCGCGCCGGCGTGCTGCGTACTTTCCAGAAGGACGCCGAATTCGCCACGCTGAGCGCCTTCGAGAATGTCTATGCGAGCGCCGTCTATTGCGGGCAGATGAGCCGCGATGCGGCGCAGGCGGCGGCAAGACAGGCGCTCGCGGATGTTGCCTTGCCGCAGGAGCGCCACGGCCAGGCCGCGTCGAACCTCTCGGTGTTCGAGCGCAAGCAATTGATGATCGCCTCGGCCATAGCGGGCCGGCCCAAGGTGCTCCTGCTCGACGAGCCGGCGGCCGGCCTGACCAAGCCCGAGATATCAGGCCTGTCGAACCTCATCCATACGGTGCATGGACGCGGTGTCACGATCCTGCTGATCGAGCATGTGCTGCCGCTGCTCCTCAAGGTCTCGCATCACCTGATGGTACTCAATCAGGGCGCGGTGATCGCCGCCGGGGCGCCTCAGGACGTGGTGCGCAGCCCGCAGGTCGTCGAAGCCTATCTCGGCAAGCGGGGGGCGGAGCTGTGAGCGATCCGGCGAATGCCCTCGAGGTCGACGGCCTGCGCGCCGGCTATGACATGTCCGACGTGCTTCTCGGCATGAGCTTGCATGTCGGACCCCAGGAACGCGTGGGCCTGTTCGGACCGAACGGCCATGGCAAGACCACGCTCCTCAACACGATCTCCAAGGTGATCGCGCCGCATGCCGGCCGCGTGGTCTTCATGGGGGAAGCCATCGACGGCCTGCCGCCGCAGCAGATCGTCGCGCGCGGACTGATTCACGTCGCACAGGCGAACCGCTTGTTCCCCGACATGCAGATCATGGAGATCCTGGAGCTCGCCGCCTTCACGCCCCGCGCGCAGGCCGACCGCAAGGCCAATCTCGATTATGTGCTGGGCCTTTTTCCGCGGCTCGCCGAGCGGCGGCGTCAGCAATGCAAGACGCTGTCCGGCGGCGAGCGGCAGATGCTGTCGATCGGCGTCGGCCTGATGTGCGCGCCGCGCATGCTGATGCTCGACGAGCCGACGCTCGGCCTGTCGCCCAAGCTCAAGGACGAGCTTGCCGAAGCCATCGCGGAAATCTCCGGGCGCGGCATCCCGCTGCTGCTGGTCGAGCAGGACATCGCCTTCATCCTGTCGCTGGTCGAGCGCATGTATCTCGTCGATCACGGCGAGATCAGCCGCGAGATCCGCCGCGGCGGCGAGGTCGACCATCAGGAGATCATGAACATGTATTTTGGCGCGGACGGTGCCCGATGACCGCCGACACGATCAGCGCTATCCTGGTGAGCGGCATCGTGCTCGGCTCCATCTACGCGCTGATGGCGAGCGGGCTCTCGCTGGTGTGGACCACGCTCGGCATCTTCAATTTCGCCCATGGGGCGCTGATGACGCTCGCCGCCTATGTCGCCTGGACTGTATCGGACGGGGCGGGTCTCGGCTGGGGCCTGTCCGCCGGCATCGCCGTTTCGATCGCGGCGCTCGTCGGCGCCGGCATCCTGATGGAGCGGCTCGTGGTGCGACCCTTCTACGATCATCGCGACATCCTGCTCATCACCGTGATGACCACGCTCGCCGCGACGATCTTCCTGGAGAAGGGCATCCAGCTCCTGTGGGGGGCGAGGCTCAAGCAGCTCGCCCCGATCTGGCCCGGCAAGGTCGAGCTCTTCCGCACCGCGATCTCAGGGCAAGAGATGCTGATCATCATCGTGGCGCCCGTACTCCTCGGCGCGCTGGCGTTCTTCCTGCGCACCACAAGGATCGGCCGCGGCATCAGGGCCGTCGGCCAGAATCCGGACGCCGCAAGGCTGATCGGCATCGATGTGTCGCGCCTGTTCACCATCACCTTCGCGATGTCGGCCGTCCTCGCCGGATTGACCGGGATCCTGCTCGGCTCCGTCCGCCTGGTGACGCCGGAATTCGGCGCGGAGCCCCTGGTCAAGGCCCTGATCATCGTGATCTTCGGCGGGCTCGGCTCGCTCACCGGCACCATCCTTGCGGCCTATCTGATGGGGCTCGTCGAGGCGGCTTTGACCTTCTTCATCGGCATCTATTGGGCGCCCTCGATGATCTTCCTCCTGCTCATCATCGTCCTGCTGCTCAGGCCGCAGGGATTGCTCGGCAAGGTGGTGCGCTGATGGCCGGCCATGCACGGACCTTCATGCTGGGAGCCCTCATCGTCGCCGGGCTCCTGGTGCCGTTCTTCGTCGCGGACACCTATATCCGCCATTTGTTCATCGTCGCTTTCATCTACGGCATCGTCGCGGCGAGCTGGGACCTGAGCCTCGGCTATGCCGGCATATTCAATTTCGGCCATATCGCCTTCTTCGGCATCGGCGTCTATGTCACGGGGCTCGCGGCGAAGCTCATCGGCATAGACCCCTGGCTCGCCATGCTGATCGGCGGTCTTGCGGCCTCGGCCGCGGCGGTGCTCGTCGCGCTGCCCGTCGTGCGGCTGCAGGGCGTCTATGTGGTGCTGGTCACCTTCGCTTTCAGCCAGCTCGTGCTGCAACTCGTCATCAGCCAGTCGGCGGTGACCGGCGGAACGCAGGGCATGGTGCGGGTGCCGACGATCGAGCTCTTCGGCCACAATTTCCTGCGCGACTATAAATTCGGCTACTACTATGTCGCCTTCGCCTTGCTGATCGCGAGCGCCGCATGCCTGCGCCGACTGGCGCATTCCGATTTCGGTCTGTCGATCCAGGCGCTTAGGGACAACGAGGACTATGGCGTATCGCGCGGGATCTCGGTCGGCCTGCAGCGATTAAAGGTTCTCGTCGCCAGCGCCTTTTTCGCCGGCCTCGCCGGCGGCTTCTATGTCATCTATCTGCGTGTCGCGTCACCCGAGGTCTTCGACTTCTCGGTTGTCTCGCTGGTCCTCAGCATGGTCTTGATCGGCGGGACCGCCAGCATCTATGGCCCGATCTTCGCCGCCCTCGGCCTGACCTTCGTGTCCGAAGGGCTCGCCAATGTGGAAGGGCTGGCGGAAGGACGCTTCATCCTGGTGGCGGTCGCCATGGTGGCCGTCCTCTTGTTCCTGCCCAAGGGGCTCGCCTCGCTGCTCCCGGTTCTCCACCGTCTTTACGGCCGCGTCGCTAGCGCATGCCGGCAACAGTGACGAATTCACCAGGGATGAGGTAGCGGCCATCGGCGGCACGATGGTCCTGTACCGAGGCGAGGAACTCGTTCTCCACTTCCGCCAGCACTTGAGGCGTGAAGCGCTTGACCGCCAGCGCCACCGGTCCGCCGATGAGCATCGCGGTCAGCAGCGCTTTCTCGTCGCGGAATTCGAGCTCCTCCTGCTGGCAGTGCGCGCGTACGCCGTTCAGCCCCGCCGCGGCGAAATCGCGGGCGAGGTTGCCGGCGGTGCCGGGTCCGAAGAACATCGGGCAGACTTCCGAGGCGACGCGGGCATCGACAATGGGGAAGATCTCGGCCCAGCCGCAATTCCGGCGCTCGCCCCAGACGGTTGCGACCACGCGGCCGCCTGGCCTGACGGCGCGCCGCATCGATGCCACCGCCGCCGGCGGATCGGGGACATACATGATGCCGAGCGCGCAGAGGGCCGCATCGAAATGCTCCGCTTCGACGGCGAGATCATCGGCGCTCATGCGCGCCGTCGTTACCCAGGCAAGGCCTTCGGCGTCGCATCGGCGCCGCGTCAGGTCCACCATGTTCTGCGACAGATCGGTGGCGACGACCTCACCGTAGGGACCGACGGCGCCGGCGATCATGCTGGTGACAAGCCCGCTTCCGCAAGCCGCCTCCACCACGCGTTCGCCCGGCTTGAGCGATGCAAATTCAAGAAGCGCCCGCTGGGCGGGGAGGAGCGGAACTCGCCAGCCGTCCTCATAGAACGCCGACGCGGCGTCCCAGCCATAACGCTGAACCCGGTTCTGGAGCTTCGGATCCAAGGTCTTATCCGCCTGCCGCCACAACGCGGGCGGTGACGTTCTGGGCGTCCCGCAAGGCAAGAAAATAGGGGTCAGCCCCCAAGGCGCGATCGATCATGGCGGTTACGGTCTCCCACGGCCCCGAACTGCGGACCGAGATGATGAAGCGTGTCGCGAGCGGTGCGGCCGTGTTGCTGCCGACACCGAGCATGGCGCCGTCGTCGAAATCCATTTCGACGTCGACATCGATCGCATCGATTGCCACCGCCTCACGGGTCGCGGCAAGCTTGATGCCGATGGCCACGCAGCCGGCCAATCCGGCGCGGATGAAGAAACCAGGTGTCGGACCTTTCTCATCGCCGCCGAGGACCTTGCCCATGTCCATGACGGCCTCATGCTTCCCTTGGCGAAAGGCGCAGGTCAGACCATCCTCAATTCTCGCGCTGCCCTTGATCGTGCTCAAGGCCGCCTGTGGTTTCTGCTGAAAGACGGTGATGACGCGCTCCTGCGCGGCGCGAATTTCGGCATTCCTGTCCATGTCTTCATCTCTCCCTGGCGATGGCGGCCTATAGCACGGCACTTCGCTGCGGCACCACCGGAGATATGCGGTCCGCAGAGCAAAGCTCGTTGGATTATGCGGAAAACTGCGAAATCAATTCGGATTTGTTAGCCGTTTGCCACGGCCGCTCTCGGCCCACTCGGTCACCAGAAACGCGGCCAGGGCCAGGCCGGCAAAGCCTGCGAAAAGCGGGGTCACTGAGCCGTCATAGAGCCGCCCGATCGATGTGCCGGTAGAGACGGCGACGAGGGTCGAAGCCGATGCGATGATCGCCGCGGCGACGCCCGCGATATGGCCCATGGGCTCCATGGCGAGCGCGTTGTAGTTGCTGAACAGCATGCCGTTGAAGAAGAACAGCGCCGTCATGAAGCCCATGAACAGCCACAGGGGCGGATGGCCGTGGAGCAGGATGGTGGTCAGCAGAAATGCTGCGGCCAAGATGCAGACTGACCGCAACGCCCATTTGGACAGATTGCGCATGCCGAAGCGTACGACAAGCCGCCCGTTGATGACCGATGCGACGCCGATGCCGGCGGCCAGCAGGCCGAAATAGACAGAGAACATTTTGCCGGTGCCATATTGTTCCTGGAAGATCTGCTGCGCGGTGCCGAGATAGCTGATCACCGCGCCGAAGACGAAACCCGTCGCCACCGAATAGCCGAGCGTGACACGGTTGGTGATCGCCTCCCTGGCGGAACGCAGGATGCGGCCGATGGACAAGGGCACGCGATCGGATGGCGCCAGCGTTTCCGGCCGGCGCCTTGCCAGCCAGAGGAAATCGATCATGCCGGCGACCGCCAGTCCATAGAAGATGGCGCGCCAGTCGGCGATGAGCAGGATGAGCTGACCGATCGAAGGCGCGAGCACCGGCACCAGGATCAGCACCGCCATCACGAAGGACATGATCCGCGCCATGGGGGAGCCGGCATAGAGATCGCGCACCATGGCGGTGCCGACGATGCGGGGGCCGGCGGCGCCGAAACCCTGGAGCGCGCGGCCGGCGAGCATCATGGGAAAGTCGGTCGCGAAAGCGCAGATGAGCCCGCCGACGATGAAGCAGCCGATGCCGGCATACATTGCGGGCTTGCGCCCGGTGCTGTCGGAGATCGGGCCGTAGATGAACTGTCCGACCGAGAGGCCGGCAAAGAAGGCGGCGAGGACCAGTTGGCGGTCATTGGGGTCGCGCACGCTGAGATCGGCGGCGATGTCGCCCAGCGCCGGCAGCATCCCGTCGATCGACATGGCGATCAGCGAGAAGGTGAGCGCCATGAGCGCGATGAACTCGGCGCTGGTGCGGGCGGGGCTCGATGTCGACATGATGAGATTCTGTCAGCTCGGCGTGATGATCCGCGCGGCGCGCCCGCGTTCCGCCCATTCGGTGACGAGGAGGGCGAGCGTTTCCATGACGGCGAAGCCGGCGACGAGCGGGATGACGGTGCCGTCGTAGAGCTGTCCGATCGGCGTGCCGCTCCCGACCGCGACGAGGCTCGACAGCGATCCTATTACCGCCGCGGCGACGCCCGCTATATGGCCCATCGGCTCCATGGCCAGCGCGTTGTAGTTGCCGAACAGGAGGCCGTTGAAGAAGAACAGCATCATCATGAAGGCGACAAAAGCCCAGAGCGGCGGGTGGCCGCCGAGCAGCCACGCGACGAGAAGAAAGGCGAGCGACAGTATGCAGGCGGACCGCAACGCCCATTTGGACAGGTTGCGCATGCCATAGCGCATCACCAGCTTGGCATTGACGATGGAAGCGAGGCCGATGCCGGCGGCGAGCAAGCCGAAATAGAGGGCGAAGAGCTTGCCGGTGCCATATTGCTCCTGGAAGATCTGCTGCGAGGTGCCGAGATAGCTGATGAAGGAGCCGAAGACGCAGCCGGTGGCCAAAGTATAGCCGAGCGTGACCCGGTTGGTGACCGCCTCGCGGGCGGACCGCATGATGTGCCCGATCGACAGGGGAACCCGGTCCTTGGGCAGGAGCGTCTCGGGCTGGCGGGTCCACAGCCACAGGAAGTCGATGGCCCCGATGACGACCAGTCCATAGAAGATGGAGCGCCAGTCGGCGACGAGCAGCATGAGCTGCCCGATCGAGGGCGCCAGGATGGGCACCAGGATGAACACCGCCATCACGAAGGACATGATCCTGGCCATGGCGCGGCCGGCATAGAGGTCGCGCACCATGGCCATGGCGACGATGCGCGGACCGGCCGCGCCAAAACCCTGCAACACCCGGCCGAGCACCATGGTGGTGAAATCTTGGGTGAGGGCGCAGATCAGCCCGCCCAGGAGGAAGCAGCCGATGCCGGCATACATCGCGGGCTTGCGCCCGGTGCTGTCGGAGATCGGGCCATAGATGAGCTGGCCCAGCGTCAGGCCGGCGAAGAAGGCGGTGAGCACGAGCTGACGGTCGTTCGGGCCGCGGGCGCCGAGATCGGCCGCAATGTCGGCCAGCGCCGGCAACATCGAATCGATCGACATTGCAATCAGCGAGAATGTGAGTGCGACAAGCGCGATGAATTCCGCGCTGGAGCGGGTGGTTCCGGAGGCTGACATGGGGGACTTTCGCGACTGGCGCGGACAATAGCGGGCAGCCGACCGCCTGTCACCCCTGGCATCCATGCGTCTGGCGCAACCTCAGGTGACGAAATTCAGCATCCGCAGGATGTCGAGATAGTTCGCCGTTTCATAGCGGATGGTGCGATCGCCCGCATGGCCGGCACCCGGATACCACGACATGCGGTAGGCCAGGACCGGATTGGCATAGGTGACTTCGAGGACGAAGCGCTCCGGCAAGGCGATGAGGCTCTTGCCGGGATCGGCCTTGAGAGCCGCTTCGGCGCCCTGGCGGATGGCGGCGATGGCGGCCTTGGCCGTCATGGTGACGGTCGACTGGCCGACGCCGCGCTTGACGCCGCAGCGCCCGATATGGGCATTGGTCGATTCCACTTCCGCCATCAGGCCCTCGTCGCCGGTGACGAAAACCGTCGGCACGCCGAGCATGCTGCCGGCCAGCGCATGGATGTAGAATTCCGATGCGATCCGGTCATTGAGGCGGATGAGATGCGGCTTGAGGGAGAGCGTGTGGGCAAGCGCATTGGCTTCCGAACCCGCCGCCGCGTGATAGCCGATCATCATCACCGCATCGAAGCTCTTGTCGAGCTCCTGCACCATGCAGAGCGGATGGCCGGCCCAGGAGCGGATCAGCCGGATCTCCGAAGGCAGCATCGACGTGATGAGGTTGCGGCCCGAATCATGCGCATCCTTGACCCAGATCTCCTTCGCCCCCGCGGCCTGCGCCCCCTCGATGGCGGCGATCGCCTCGCGCGTCATCTGCTCGCGGAATTCTGGATAATCGCGATGCGTCTTCTCGGCCTCGTCCCAATGGGTGATGCCGGCCACGCCCTCGATATCGACACTGATGTAGACTTTCATGCTAAGCCCCTGGCAGGATTGCAGACATATGAAGATCGACAGGACCAGCCGAAGCGTCAGCCTCGATCCGCGCGATCCGGGTTTCGTCAACGATCCCTATCCCGCCTATCATGAATTGCGCAAGACGGTGCCGGTATTCAAATGGGAACAATATGGCTATTGGTGCTTCGCGCGCCATGAGGACGTGGCAGCGCTTCTGCGCGATCGCCGTTTCGGCCGCCAGATCCTGCATGTGATGTCGCGCGAGGAGCTGGGCTGGGCCGAGACGCCGCCTAATCTCAAGCCCTTCTACGATTTCGAACAACATTCGCTGCTCGAGACCGAGCCGCCGGTCCACACCAGGCTGCGCGGGCTCGTCAATCGCGCCTTCCTGTCGCGTACCGTCGAGAGGTTGCGCCCGCGCATCGCGCAATTGGCGCATGAGTTGATCGACGGATTTGCGGACAAGCGCGAAACGGATCTCCTGGAAAGCTTCGCGACGCCGATCCCGATCTTCATCATCGCCGAGCTCCTGGGGGTGCCGACCGGGGAGGGATCCCGACTCCTCCAATGGTCGCATGACATGGTGGCGATGTATCAGGCGCGACGCGATACCGAGATCGAGCGCAAGGCGGTTGCGGCTACCGTCGCCTTCAGCGATTTCATGCGCGGGCTTGTGCGGGAGAGGCGCGCAAGCCCCGGCGATGATCTCCTGTCGCAGCTTATCGCCACCGAGATGCAGGGCAATTCGCTCAGCGAAGATGAGCTCATCACCACGGCGATCCTGCTCCTCAATGCCGGCCATGAAGCGACCGTCCATGCCATTGGTAATGGCGTCAAGGCGCTCATCGAAACGGGGCAGGCCGGCGCTCGGCTGGGCGAGGGCCATTTCGAGGAACTGCTGCGCTACGACGCTCCCTTGCATCTCTTTACCCGCTATGCGCTGGAGGACGTCAATTATGGTGGGCTCAAGCTACGGAAGGGCGAGACGGTGGGGCTGCTGCTCGGCGCCGCCAATCGCGACCCCGAGCGCTTCGCGGAGCCCGACATATTCGATCCTGAGCGCACGCCCAATCCGCATGTGAGCTTCGGCGCCGGCATCCATTTCTGCGTCGGGGCGCCCCTGGCGCGGCTGGAACTCAATGTCGCTTTGCCGATCCTGTTCGAGCGCCTGCCGGGGCTGAAACTCGCGGGGCCTCCCCGCTACCGCGACGCCTACCACTTCCATGGCTTGGAAAGCCTGAACACCATCTGGTGACAAGTCGTTTCCGCGCCATGCCAGGGCGGAAATGCGCCGTCTCCCGACCCCTGTTGAGCGTATCACCCGGTGAGGTGAGGTAAATTCAACGGTGTGACGATGTCCGAAGCCCAGACCCTTCCTTCAACCGGCGGCCGGCGGGCCCGTGGCGGCGCCGAAGCGCGGCGCGCGGCACGCACCTCCGGCACGGCCAAGCAGCAGGGCTTCATCCGCCGCGCCACCCCGCTCTATGAGCCCTTTACCACGGAGCAGCTCGAGCTCATCGAGGCCAATGCCGAGACCGTGCTGCAGGAGATCGGCATCGATTTCCGCGACGATGCCGAGGCGCTTTCGATGTGGAAGCAGGCGGGCGCCGATGTGAAGGGCGACCGGGTGCGCTTTCCCAAGGGCCTCGTGCGCTCGCTCCTCAAGACGGCGCCGCGCGAATTCGTGCAATATGCCAGGAACCCCGAGCGCTCGGTCACGGTCGGCGGCAACAACACGATCTTCGTGCCGGTTTATGGCCCGCCCTTCATCCGCAATCTCGACGAGGGCCGGCGCTATGCCACGATCGAGGATTTCCGCAATTTCGTGAAGCTCGCCTATATGTCGCCGTCGCTGCATCATTCGGGCGGCACGGTGTGCGAGCCGGTCGACATCCCGGTGGCGAAGCGCCATCTCGACATGGTCTACAGCCACATCCGCTATTCCGATAAACCTTTCATGGGCTCGGTCACCGCGCCCGAGCGCGCCGAGGATTCGGTCACCATGGCGAAAATGGTGTTCGGCGATGAATTCGTCGACCAGAATTGCGTGCTGATCAATCTCATCAACGCCAATTCGCCGCTGGTCTTCGACGGCACGATGGTGGGCGCGCTCAAGGTCTATGCCCGCGCCAACCAGGCGACCGTCGTGTCGCCCTTCATATTGTCAGGCGCCATGTCGGCGGTCACCGTCGTCGGCACGCTGACCCAGATCCTGGCCGAGGCCTCGGTCGGCATGGCCTTCGCGCAGCTCTGCCGCCCCGGCGCACCCGTTGTGTTCGGCACTTTCGCCAGCTCGATCTCGATGCAGTCGGGCGCGCCGACTTTCGGCACGCCCGAGCCCGCGCATGTGCTCTTTGGCGCGGCCCAGCTCGCGCGCCGCCTGGGCGTGCCTTTCCGCTCGGGCGGAGGCCTATGCGCCTCGAAGGTCACCGATGCCCAGGCGGCGCACGAGACTGCCAATACGCTGTGGCCTGCGCTGCTCGGCGGGGTCAATTTCATGCTGCATGCGGCGGGCTGGCTCGAAGGCGGGCTCGTCAGCTCATACGAAAAATTCGTGATCGACGCCGACCAGCTTACCATGTTCCAGCGCTTCGCCGAGGGCGTCGATTTCTCCGAGAACGGGCAGGGGCTCTCGGCCATCCGCGAAGTAGGGCCGGGCTCGCATTTCCTCGGCTGTGCTCATACGCAAGCTAATTTCGAGACCGCCTTCTGGCGCTCATCTATCGCCGACAACAATTCCTTCGAGCAATGGCGCGATGACGGCGGCAAGGATGCGAGCCAGCGGGCGAACGAGACCTGGAAAAGGATGCTGCGCGACTATGAGGCGCCGGCGCTCGATCCAGGCCTCGACGAGGCGCTCCAGGCCTTCATGGCCAAGCGCAAGGAGAAACTGCCGGACAGCGTGGCGTGAAGATGGTCATCGGGAATCTCGGCGGACCAGGGCGGGCTTCCTTTACAGCTTTCAGAGCCCACTTAGCTTTGGCGTCTAATTCCCGATCTACCCTATCGTCACTCTCGTCCGCGAAAGCGGAGGTGACGGCAAAGAAGGAGAGGATGAGATGCCACAGGCAAGGGCGCGAATTTTTAGCCGCCACAGACCGCCGACTTCCACTTACCTCGTTGATGATTCCCCGAATCTGCTTTGCGTCTCGGTGAGATCAGAAATATTCATCTATTACATTCACTCGCCGTGGGCCCGGTAAGTCCTCTCGGAAAGCCCGGCCAGCCCAGCGCCCCTCGGCGTCGTATTGTCGCCGCTCCGCTGGTGTCAGGGTATCAATCCAATGGACATCCTTGCCCCTGGCAGCCGCTACTTTCGGGTACCAGTCTGCGTGTTCTTCAGGTTCAGCGGGCTTCCCCCTGGACTTCTTGGGTTTCATGCCGCAACTCGTAGGTACATCGTCGCAATTCTTAGGGGCCAGTTGCAGGTCGGTGAGGTTAGAAATATTCATCTGCTACATCCACTCGCCGTGGACCCGGTAAGTCCTCTCGGAAAGCCCGACCAGCCCAGCGCGCCTCGGCGTCGAATTGTCGCCGCTCCGCTGGTGTCAGTGTATCAATCCAATGGAAATCCTTGCCCCTGGCAGCCACTAGTTTCGGGTACCAGTTTGCGTGCTCATCGGCTTCTGGCCCGGCTGGCTTCTTCTTGGATCTCATAGCACAACTCTCGAGTGTGGAGTTGATGTCATTATAGCACATAGCGCTGCAATTTTACAACGATAGCTCCTCACCTTGGGCTATCTTAGGGTTGAGGCTCCTGCCTGGCCTCCAAGTTGGCGAGTGCCCGGACAAGGTCTCGGAATTTTCCGTTCCCAGGGGCTGGAGGGTAGAGGCCGCGTCGGAAGAGCGCTTTCTTGAGCTCGATCAAGCCATCAGCGCTTGCTTTCGTTGCCTCATCTCCCGACCTCGAGGGAGTGAATGTGCCGGGAAGCGAGCCTCGGTTTTTTGGACCGTTCCCCTGCGGGGCGTGCGGCGAAAAGGTCTCTGCTGCAGTGGCTTCGTTGCTTTCCCCTGCCGCTCCAAGCGCTGCGGCGACGGTCGCTGCGGCAATGCTGTTGTTGATGAGCAGCTTGGCGAGGTCGGGATTCGATTTAATCCATTGTCTCAGAGTTTTGTAGAATACGGGTAACTCAGTTTTCCCATAGTTCGGCTTTCTTAAAGCGGCATAAATGGCATCTGCAACCAATTCCCTGTCGGATTTTATCGGATCGCGATAGCCGCTATCAATATCAGAAGGGCGTGTAAGCGTTTTTGAATCGGGGCCACTCGCAAGCATGCTATAATTGCGCTCCAACTCATTTCTCATCGCTGGATCGATTATCGGCTTAAAACCAGTTTTTGCATGTATCGCATGAGCGAGTTCATGGGCGATAACGCGTTCTCGCCGAGTCTCGTTGAGATCGTCGGCAATGCGAATAACGGTGGGTTCCATCGTATCTGGATCAGTAAAGAGCCTGCCCGAGGCGTCGTTGATATCCGCTCTGGGAACTGTTTCAACTTTGACCAGCTTCTTGGCGATTTCCTGGAACTGCTTGGGCGAAAATCCTACGTCATTTCCTCCCAAGGTTTGTCTTCCGGCCACGTATGGCGCAACGATCGGGTCTCCGTCGATATCTTCCAAGAGCTTTCCGCTTTCATCATGAGCCGGAGTCTTGGAGTAATCCGCTTCAAAGGGGCGCTGGGGCTTGTGGGGCGGATTGAAAATGTCTCTGAATTTGGGCGGCGCATTGTGAGTGTCCCAAATATCATCCGATGAGACGGCGCCTGTAGAAGGGCGCTGTGGAGCGCTGACGTCGTCGGCGATCATTTGGTCGGGAGGATAGTTGTGTCTCTTCTTTTCCAAGTCTTTGGTCAGAAAATTTTGCTTAGGTATTCTTCCAGCAAATTGACCGGTTGGCGGAACCGTACTGACAGATAGATTTCCGGTTCCAGCAATCTCATTTCCCTTGATGGCTCTGGCGTAATCAGGTTCAAGGGAACCCCGCGGCTTGCCTGGCGGATTGAAAGCATTCGCAGACTTGTCCTGAGCACTTTGGGCCGTCTGAATCTCGTCCGATGGACTGGCGCCGCTTGGAGCCTCTCGGATTGTGTTTTTTGATTTGTTACCGCTGGTCCAGTCGATATTGTTCCTGGCAGCCGCCGGGCCAGGTTCGTTGGCCGCAAGGCGCTCCGCATCGAGAGCTGGGCCAGGAATTTCAGCGAGCCTTGCTTTTGAGCCCAAGGAGAGGCCTTCGCGGACCAGTCCATATCCGCCGCCAACGATTCCGAGTATGTCCAGCGCGCTGCCGACCGGGTCGGTGATCATTGTCTTCTTGATGTTGTCGAGTCCCCAGTATCGATCTTTCAGCTCCTGCCCAACCGTTGTGGCCGCCGCCTCTTCTCTCGCGACGTCTTCCGGGTTTCGGCGCGCCGCCAGGCCGCGATCGGCAAGGTAGGCATTCAGCTCATCTGCGCCCATAAGGTTCATTGCGCCACCAGCTACGGTCTCCAGAGATTGGAGTGTCCGTACGGGGTGCCTGACCATTTCATACAGCCCCGTCACTGCGTTGACGGCAGAGGGCCCAATATTCCCCGGCAACTCGGACCAGGAGTGTTTTGGCGTCGACGGTTCGCGATGGGGGAGCAGCCACTTCATGGTAGGAAACTGCTTGGCGAATTCTTCATCCGTCACTTTTTCCCCTCCGTTTCTCAGACAAATCATACGCTTTTAACGTATAAAATGTCAATAGAAAAGCGTATGTCCCGATTGCGATCGGCGGGACCGTTCAGTTGGCCCGGGAATTCAGGTTTCTGTCGCCGGCGTCCTGGCCGCCCTTGCATCCGACCAGGCATAGAAGCCGACGCCCAGGATGATGAGGGCCGTGCCGATGGCGTCGATGAAGGTGAAGGCCTCGCCCAGGAAGATCACCGCCAGGATGATGGTGAAGAGCGGCGAGATGGTCGAGATCATCGAGGCGGCCTGCGGGCTGGTGCGCCCGAGGCCCGCATTGATGAGGAAGGAGGGCAGCACGGTTGCGAAGAAGGCGCAGCCGGCGACCAGGCCCATATAGTTCCACGACACGGCCGGGCCCACGCCATGCGAGGTGATGGCATAGTGGACCAGGCTCGCAAAGCCCGCCGCCGACATGGCGATGGCGGTGAAGAGGGTGCTGCCCAGCGTGCGGATCAGGTCCTTGGCGAGGAGCTGGTAAAGCGCGAAGGCCAGTGCCGCGGCCAGGACCAGGAGCGAGCCGATGGCGGTATTTCCGCCCCCGAGGGAAACGCCATTGGTGAAGATGAGCGCGAGCCCGGCATAAGTGATGGCGGCACCCAGGACCCCCTGCAGGGTGATCCGGCCATTGAAGAACAGCCAGCCGAGGAACATCACGAAGACCGGATAGGTGAACAGCACCAGCCTTTCGAGCTGGGCGGTGATGAAGGTGAGGCCGGCGAAATCGAGATAGGCGGCGACATAATAGCCGATGAAGCCGTTGAGCGCCGTGAAGGCGACGGTGCGCCAGCCGGGATAGGGACGGCCGGCGCGGCGATGCAGATAGAGCGCATAGAGGCCGACGGCGAGGAAGAAGGGCAGCGACATCATCATGCGCAGCGCCAGCATGAGAGCGGCGTCGGATTTCTCAAGATAAGCGAGCTTGATGAAGATGGCCTTGGAGGAAAAGAGGGCGGCACCTAAAGCCGTGAAGGCATAGCCCAGCCACGGCAGCGGTTGGGCTGCGGCCTCGCTTGCTCCGGCGGTGGTTTCGCTCATGATGCCCGCTTACACGGAAATAAGGTTCCTAGCCTCAAGGGGATCGGCATGCCAGCCGCGCCATTCCCGCAAGGCTTTCGGGAACTCAATGCCCCTCGAAGGACACCAGCGTGTGGATCTTGACGCCCTTGTCGCGCAGCAGCCGGCTGCCGCCAATATCGGGGAGGTCGATGACGAAGGCGGCCGCGACGATGTCGCCGCCCGATTTGCGGATGAGGTCGATCGCGGCATTGGCGGTGCCGCCGGTCGCGACCAGGTCGTCGATGAGAAGGATGCGGTCGCCCTTGCTGATCGCATCGGCATGGATCTCGATCGTGTCGACGCCATATTCGAGCGCGTAATCCTGGCCGATAACCTTGTGCGGCAGCTTGCCCTTCTTGCGAATGGGTACGAAGCCGCGGCCCAGGACATGCGCCACGGCTCCGCCCAAGATGAAGCCACGTGCTTCGATGCCGGCGACATAGTCGATATCGCCCTTGAGAAAGGGCCAGGCCAGCTCGTCGACCGCGGCGCGGAAGGCATGAAGATTGGCAAGCAGGGTAGTGATGTCGCGGAACAGGATGCCCTTCTTCGGATAGTCGGGAATCGTCCGGATATAGCGCTTGATGTCGAAACCGTTCCGCAGATCCATGTTCATCCCCTCATCTCGGGTTCAGGGCCATTTCACCTCGGGCGGCAGCGAGGACAGAATCGACTCGACATTGCCGCCCGTCTTGAGACCGAAGATCGTGCCACGATCATAGAGCAGATTGAATTCGACATAGCGGCCACGGCGGATGAGCTGCTCCTCGCGATCGACCTCGGTCCAGGCCTCCGTCATATTGGCGCGCACGATCGGCGGATAGGCGGCCAGGAAGGCGCTGCCGACCTCCCGGACGAAAGCGAAATCGCTATCCCAGTCACCTGAATCGAGGTAATCGAAAAAGATGCCGCCAATGCCGCGCGCTTCGCCGCGATGCGGCAGGAAGAAATAATCGTCGCACCATTTCTTGTACTTCTCGTAATCGGCCACGCCATGCGCATCGCAAGCCTGTTTCATGGCGGCGTGGAAAGTTCGGGTGTCGCGGTGATCCTGGGTTCGCCTTCGCTCCAGCACCGGCGTCAGATCGGCGCCGCCGCCGAACCAGGCCTTCGACGTCACCACCATGCGGGTGTTCATATGGACGGCGGGCACATGGGGATTGCGCGGATGGGCGATGAGCGAGATGCCGGATGCCCAGAAGCGCGGATCCGTGTCGGCACCCGGGATCTGGCCGCGGAATTCGGGCGAGAACTCGCCGTGGACGGTCGAGCAGTGAATGCCGGCCTTCTCGAACAGGCGGCCCTTCAGCAGGGACATGACCCCGCCGCCGCCTTCGGCGCCCGAGTGATCCTTGCGGGCCCAATCCTTGCGGGCGAAGCGGCCCGGCGGATCCTTGCCGCCCAGTTCGTCCTCGAGTCTTTCGAATCCGGCGCAGAGATCGTCGCGCAGCTGCTCGAACCAGGCGCGCGCCGCGGCTTTGCGTTGTTCCAGGGAAGAGGTCATGGCGCGAGTCTGGCGAAAGCCGGCAGGAATGACAAAGCGTTTTCTCGACACACCATCACCCACCCGGAAAGCCGCCGATCTGACGCAGAGCCTCGCCGGTGATCATGGCGCAAGCGAGCGCCACATTGAGGGATCTGAGGCCCTCCCGCATGGGAATGAGGAGGCGGGCGTCGGCCGCCTCATGCACCTCGGGAGGCACGCCGGCGCTTTCGCGGCCCATGAGCAGGATATCGCCCGCGCGGAACGCGAAATCGGTGTAGGGGACAGCGGCCCTGGTCGAGGCAAGGACCAGGCGCCGGCCTTCCGTCGCCTGGCGAAAGGCTTCCCAAGAGGCATCGCGCGCCACCAGCGCCTGGTCGAGATAGTCCATGCCGGCCCGCTTCAGGGAAGAATCGGACCAGGTGAAGCCCGCGGGCTCGATCACCCGGACCTTGAGGCCGAAGCAGGCCGCCATGCGCATGATGGTCGCCGCGTTGGGCGGGATGTCGGGTTGATAGAGGGCGATTTCGATCATGGATATCAGCTCCTTAGCCTCTGAGCAGGGAACGCGCGAAGGATCGTCTCACTGCGACACTTGATGGCTAGACATTCCGGAAACCCGATGCCAAAAACACACCAATTCATGTGCCAGCCCGTCCCCAGCGGGCGCTGCTCCATGTCCTTTTGCGAGAGGAAACCGCCACGTGTCCACAGCCGAACATGCCGATCCCAACCGGCGCGACTTTCTCTATATAGCCACCGGTGCGGCCGGTGCTGTGGGTGCGGCCCTGGTGGCATGGCCCTTCATCGACCAGATGAATCCCGACGCCTCGGTGTTGGCCTTGGCCTCGATCGAGGTCGATCTGGCCCCGATCGCCGAGGGCCAGAGCATCACCATCAAATGGCGCGGCAATCCGGTTTTCGTGCGCCACCGTACGCCCAAGGAGATCGAGGAGGCCAAGGCGGTGCCGATCTCCGACCTGCCCGATCCCGACGCCCGCAACGCCAATGTGAAAGAGGGCGACCCCGCCACCGACATCAACCGCGTGGTCGGCGGCAAGGAGCAGTTCCTGGTGATGATGGGCGTGTGCACGCATCTGGGCTGCGTGCCGCTCGGCCAGCAGGGCGACTACGGCGGATGGTTCTGCCCGTGCCACGGCTCGCATTACGATACGGCCGGACGCATCCGCAAAGGTCCGGCGCCGCAGAACCTGCCGGTGCCGATCTACGCATATATCTCCGATACCAAGATCAGTATCGGCTAACAGAGGGCACGCGATGGGCGGACATTCGAACTACCAACCCAAGAGCGCCGCAGAGAAATGGCTGCATGAGCGCCTGCCGATCGTCGAGCTGGTGAAAGCCCAGGTATTCGACTTTCCGACACCCAAGAACCTGAACTACTGGTGGACTTTCGGCGGCATCCTCGCCCTCATGCTGGTGGTGCAGATCCTTACCGGCATCGTGCTCGTCATGCATTACACGCCGCAGGCCGAGCTCGCCTTCGATTCGGTCGAGCACATCATGCGCGACGTGAATTACGGCTGGCTCCTGCGCTATATGCACGCCAACGGCGCGTCGATGTTCTTCATCGCCGTCTATATCCACATCTTCCGCGGCATGTATTACGGCTCCTACAAGGCGCCGCGCGAAGTCCTGTGGATCATCGGCGTCCTCATCTATCTCGTCATGATGGCGACCGCCTTCATGGGCTATGTGCTGCCCTGGGGCCAGATGAGCTTCTGGGGCGCCAAGGTGATCACCAACCTGTTCTCGGCCATCCCCTTCGTCGGCGAGGCGATCACCACCTGGCTGTGGGGCGGCTATGCGGTCGACAACCCGACCCTCAACCGCTTCTTCTCACTGCACTATCTCTTGCCCTTCGTGCTGGCCGGCCTGGTCGGCTTGCACATCTGGGCGCTGCACGTGCCGGGCAACAACAACCCGACCGGCGTCAGCGTGAAATCGGGACAGGACACGGTGCCGTTCCACCCCTATTACACGATGAAGGACTCGTTCGCGATCGTGGTGTTCCTCATCCTCTTCGCGCTGTTCCTGTTCTTCTCGCCCAACTATCTCGGCCACGCCATCAACTACGAGCCGGCCAACCCGTTGTCGACGCCGGCCCATATCGTGCCCGAATGGTATTATCTGCCGTTCTACGCGATCCTGCGCGCCATCCCCGACAAGCTCGGCGGCGTCATCGCCATGTTCGGCTCGATCCTGATCCTGTTCGTGCTGCCCTGGCTCGATACGTCCAAGGTGCGCTCGGGAACCTACCGGCCGCTCTATAAGGTGTTCTTCTGGCTCTTCGTCGCCGCCTGCATCGGCCTTGGTTATCTGGGCTCGAAGCCGCCCGAGGGATGGTATGTCACCTTCTCGCGGCTGCTCACCTTCTACTACTTCTTCCACTTCCTGGTGATCCTGCCGCTGCTCGGCCTGCTCGAGACGCCGAAGCCGCTGCCGTCGTCGATCTCCGATGACGTGCTCGCCAAGAAGAAACCCGCCTTGCCGGAAGGCAAGGCCGTGCCCGCCGAGTGATCTGGAGAAACGACCCATGAAGCTCTTCACGACACTCGCTGCCGCGGCCTTCGCTCTCATCGCCGTGCCGGCCTTCGCCGCCGAAGGCCAGAAGGACGCCAAGGACATCTCCTATTCCTTCGAGGGGCCGTTCGGGACCTTCGACAAGGGCCAGCTGCAGCGCGGCTACAAGGTCTATAAGGAAGTCTGCGCGGCCTGCCATTCCATGCGGCTCTTGCACTTCCGCAACCTTGACGAGCCGGGCGGCCCGGGCTTCACCGAGGAACAGGTCAAGGCGCTGGCCGCGACCTTCACGGTCAAGGACGGGCCGGGCGAGGACGGCGAAATGTTCGACCGTCCAGGCCTTCCTTCCGATCGGTTCCCCTCGCCCTTCCCGAATGAGCAGGCGGCGCGCAACGCCAATGGCGGGGCCCTGCCGCCCGATCTGTCGCTCATCACCAAGTCGCGGGCCGGCTGGTACGGCACCTTCAACCAGCTGGTCAACGGCATCGGCGGACCGGAATATGTCTATTCGGTACTGACCGGCTTCGAGCAGGCGCCGCCCGAGCTCGCCAAGGAAGCCCCCGAGGGCAAGCACTTCAACCCGTATTTTGCCAGCGGCCATTGGATCGGGATGGCGCCGCCGCTCGTTGACGGCCAGGTGACCTTCGATGACGGGGCGCCGAACAAGATCGACGACATGGCGCGCGACGTCTCGGCCTTCCTCGCCTGGGCGGCCGAGCCCAAGATGGAGGAGCGCAAGTCCACGGGCTTCGCGACGGTCATCTATCTCGCCGTCCTGGCGGTGCTGCTCTATCTCGTGAAGCAGCGGGTGTGGGCCAGGGTCGATCACTGAATTCAATGTGAGGGCGGATGAAATGGCCGGAGATTCTCCGGCCATTTTCTTTGCACCTCACATTGCCAAACTTTAAGCGAACCGCCACGGCGCAGCCCGATTCGTAAGCCACCTGATGACCAGGAGGCTTACGAGCGATGGCGACGAACCGTTCTCTGAGACGCGAATTCCTCAGCACGCTCATCGAGACGTCGCGGCATCTGCGTCATTTCGTCGACCGCAGAGCCCGGCGGCTCGGCCTTACCGGCGCGCAACTGCGCCTCTTGTCCAAGCTCAGGCGCAATGAGGGCGCGACCCAGGCGGAGCTCGCAAATGAGATGGAGATGCGGCCGATCTCCCTTTCCGCCCTCGTCGACAAGCTGGCACAGCAAGGCTTTGTGGAACGGCGCGCCGATAAGAGTGACCGCCGCCTCAACCGTCTCCATCTGACACCGGCGGGCAGGAACCTGGCCCTGAAGATCGACAGCTTCCGCGAGGAGGTGGCGCATGACGTGCTGCGGGACGTCGATCAGGCCGCGCTCGCTGCGGCACTTGGCGTGCTCCACGTCCTTAAACGCCAGGTCAAGGCCGAGCCCGACGGACTGACGATCGCGGCGGAATGAGATGGCACGTCCCATGAAGCGCATGACGCTCTTGCTCGGCTTCTTCCTGGCGGTCGCCGCCGGCGTTCTCGTCTATTGGCAGAGCGGTCCGCTCATGCGGGGTGCGGAGGCGCAGGATGCGGCCCGGTCGCGGCAAGTGAGGGATGCGGCGATACCGGTCGTGCTCGGCCAGGCCCGGCGGATGACCTTGCCGGTGATCTTCTCGACCATCGGCACGATCCAACCGGTGGCGTCGATCACCGTCACATCGCAGGTCTCGGGGATCGTGTCGGATGTCGCCATTGCCGATGGCGCCGATGTCCGGCAGGGCGACATCCTGATCGCGCTCGATGCCCGGCTGATCGACACTCAAATCGAACAGGCGCAGGCCACGATCGCCAAGGACAAGGCCAATATCGAGAAGGCGCAACGCGATCTCGGTCGCATCGACCGCCTGCTCAAGAACAAGTTCGAGACCCCGGAAAATGCCGCCGATGCCCAGACGACGCTCGATCTCGCGCAAGCGACGCTCGCTTCCGATCAGGCGTCGCTGCGCAATCTCGAGGTCCAGCGCGAATACTACACGATCCGTGCGCCGGTAACGGGGCGCATCGGCACCGTGCCGGCGAAGCCCGGCTCGACCATCGTGGCGGGCGCCCAGGCCAGCCCGATCGCCACCGTCAATGTCTTCGACCCGATCTACGTGGCTGTCGGAATCCCCCAAGGGATGATCGCCGATCTGGCCGAGGACAAGGCGCAAGGCCGGGCGAAGATCAGCCTGACGGTGCCGGGACGATCCGACAAGCTCGAGGGCGCCGTCACGGTCATCGACAATGCGGCGAGCGCCGCGACCGGTCTGGTGACGGCGCTGGCTACGATTGCGAACAAGCCGCCGGTGCTGTGGCCGGGCGAGGTCGTCAATGCCGATGTCGTCTTCCGCGACGAGGCCGATGCTCTCGCGGTTCCCAATGAAGCGATCCAGACCAATCAGCAGGGCCCTTATGTCTACACCGTGGACGGCGAGCGGCGCGCCCATGCCAAGCCCGTGACCGTGGCGCGCAGCATGAAAGGCATGACGGTCATCGCCCAAGGCCTCAATGAAGGCGACAGTGTCGTGACCGACGGGCAATTGCTCCTCACCGACGGCGCGCTCGTTTCCGTCAAGCAGGCGATGGCGGGAGAATAAGATGTCGCTCTCCGAGCTGTGCATCCGGCGGCCGGTCATGACGGTGCTGGTGATGCTGTCGCTCGTGGTGCTCGGCATTGCAGGGTTTCGCCAGTTGCCGATCGCGGCTCTGCCGCGCATCGACTTTCCCACCATCCAGGTAACCGCCACCTTGCCCGGCGCCAGCCCGGAGAGCATGGCCTCGTCGGTGGCCGAACCGCTGGAGCGGCAGTTCTCGACCATTCCCGGCGTCGACTCGATGACCTCGACCTCCACGCAAGGGTCGACCTCGGTCATCCTGCAGTTCGATCTCGACCGCGATATCGACGCCGCCGCCCTCGATGTCCAGTCGGCGTTGAGCGTCGCCGCACGCCGCCTGCCGCCCGAAATGACCGATCCGCCGAGCTTCAGGAAGGTCAATCCCGCCGATCAGCCGGTGCTGCTCCTGGCCTTGGCATCGTCGAGCCTGCCTTTGACCGATGTCGATGATTATGCCGAGAATGTGCTGGCGCCGCAGATCTCGCAAATATTAGGCGTTGCCCAGGTCTCGGTCTTCGGCCAGCAGAAGCGCGCGGTGCGGATCGAGGCCGATCCCCGGCTGGCGGCAAGCCGGGGCTTGAGCCTGACCGACATACGAACCGCCGTGGCCGCCGCCGATTCCAACGCACCCATCGGCGCCTTGAGCGGCCAGAACCGGAACCTCACCCTCAATGCGCCCTCGCAGCTCACCAAGCCCGACGACTACCGGCCACTGGTGATCGCCTGGCGGGACGGCAAGCCGGTACGGCTCGGCGATGTGGCGACCATCCGCACGGGTGCCCAGGATGAGCAGACCGCAAGCTGGATCGATGACGAGCGCGCCATCATCCTCGCCGTGTTCCGTCAACCTGACGCCAATACGATCGACGTGGTCGATCAGGTCAACGCGCGTCTCGCCACCTATCGCAGCCAGATGCCGGCGGCGATCTCGGTCCATGTCGCCAATGACCGCTCGGTGTCGATCCGCAATGCGGTCGCCGATGTCGAATTCACCTTGCTGCTCGCGGCCGCATTGGTTGTGCTGGTCATCTTTGCTTTCCTCAAGTCGGTGCGCGCCACGCTCATCCCGGTGCTGGCGCTCCCGGTATCGCTGATCGCGACCTGCGCCGTCATGGCGGTGCTCGGCTATTCGATCGACAACATGTCGCTGCTTGCCATCACGCTGGCGACCGGCTTCGTCGTCGACGATGCCATCGTGATGCTGGAGAACATCGTGCGCCATATCGAGGCGGGAGCGCGGCCATTCATGGCGGCGATCGAAGGCGCGCGCGAGATCGGCTTCACCATCCTGTCGATGACCGTATCGCTGGTGGCGGTCTTCATTCCCGTCTTGTTCATGGGGGGAGTCGTCGGACGCATCTTCCGCGAATTCGCGGTCACCATATCGGTCGCCATATTGGTATCGGGCTTCGTGTCGCTGACGCTCACGCCGATGCTCGGCGCAAGATTGCTGCGGGCGGAAGGTCATGAGGCCGGCAAGAGCCTGCTCGCGCGCGCCTCCGACGGGGTATTCGGCTGGATGGAGAGCGGCTATCGCCGCACCCTCGATCTGGCCTTGCGCTTCCAGGGCTTCATGCTGCTCGTCACGCTGGCGACGCTCGCGGTCTCGGTGTGGCTCTATATCGTGGTGCCCAAAGGCTTCTTCCCGACCGAAGACACGGGCTATCTGACCGCAACGCTGAGAATGCTGCCCAATACCGGCTTTGCCGCCATGGAAGACAAGACCCGCCAGGCCAGCGCAATCATCCGCAAATATCCGGCCGTGGCCTATGTGATCGCGACCGCCGGCGGCAACGGCGCCTCGGCGAATACCTCACGGCTCTTCATCGCCCTCAAGCCCATGGATCGGCGCGATGCGCCGGCAGACCAGGTGGCGCGGCGCCTCAAGCGCGCGACGGCCGCCATTCCCGGCATCGACGGCTTCTACCAAGCGGTGCAGAATATCCAGATCGGCGGACGCCGGGCCAATGCCGATGTCCAATACACGCTGCAAAGCGCCGATCTCGCGACACTCGTCGCCACGGCTCCCGATCTCGTGGACCGCCTGAAGCGGCGCCCAGAGCTGCGCGACGTGACGAGCGATCTCGAGCTCAGCAACCCCGAGCTCATCATCGATATCGACCGCGACCGCGCGGCGGCTCTCGGCGTCAATGTCGATGATGTCCGCCAGACGCTCAACAACGCTTTCGGTACGGCCCAGGTAGCGACACTCTATCTCCCGGCCAACGACTATCCGGTGATCCTCGAAGCCTCGGCCGAACTGCAGAACGACCCCAATGCGCTGTCATTGATCTCGGTCACATCGGCGAACGGTACGGCAATCCCTCTCGATCAGGTGACGGTGAGCCGGCGCCAGGCCGGTCCCTTGTCGATCAATCACCAGGCCCAGCAGCCCTCAGTCACCATCGCCTTCAACGCGGCGCCCGGCGTCTCGCTCGGCCAGGCCGTCGACGTGGTCAATCAGGAAGCGGCGGCGGCGCATCTGCCGGATTCGGTGTCGGCGAGCTTCGCCGGCACGGCGCAGGTCTTCGTCGACGGGCTGAAAGGGCAGGGCTTCCTCCTCCTGGTAGCGGCGCTCGTGATCTATATCATTCTCGGCATTCTCTATGAGAGCTACATCCATCCCCTGACCATTCTGTCGGGTTTGCCTTCGGCAGGCATCGGCACACTCATCTCGCTCATGCTGGCGGGCATGGATCTCTCCGTCATCGCGGTCATCGGCATCGTCATGCTGATCGGCATCGTCAAGAAGAACGGGATCATGATGATCGACTTCGCGCTGGCGCGGCAGACGGCGGGCGCTGCGGCGCACGACGCGATCCGCGAGGCGTGCCTCAGACGCTTCCGGCCGATCATGATGACGAGTTTCGCGGCCATCCTCGGCGCCCTTCCGATCGCCATCGGCTTCGGGGCGGGATCGGAATTGCGCCGGCCCTTGGGGGTGGCGATCGCCGGCGGCCTCGTGCTGTCGCAGCTTCTCACGCTCTATATCACGCCTGTCGTCTTCCTCGCTCTCGAGAGGATGAAGGCGAGGTTCGGCCGTCATGCGCACCAGCCCGTCGAACACAAGGCGCCGGCTGCGGCCGAATAGCGGGAAGGCGGCGAATCTCCTATGCTCCTTCGTCTCATTGCGGGCGGGAGCTGACTTTTCATGACGAAATCCGTACTCGGCATCATCGGCGGATCAGGCATCTATGACATCGAGATGACAGAGGCGCGCTGGGAGACAATCACATCGCCCTGGGGCGAACCCTCCGATCAGCTGCGGCGCGGCGAGATCGACGGGCTGCCGGTGGTCTTCCTGCCGCGCCATGGCCGCGGTCACCGCTTCTCGCCCACTACGATCAACTACCGGGCCAATATCGACATATTGAAGCGCGCCCAAGTCACCGATGTGGTGTCGCTGTCGGCCTGCGGTTCGCTGCGCGAGGAACTGGAGCCTGGATGTTTCGTGCTGATCGACCAGTTCATCGATCGCACTTTTGCGCGTGAGAAGAGCTTCTTCGGAACGGGGTGCGTCGCGCATGTCTCGCTCGCCTATCCGGTGTCGCCGACGCTGCAGGACCTGGCCGAAGCGGCGCTCAAGGCGGAGGCCATACCCTATGCGCGCGGCGGCACCTATCTGGTGATGGAGGGGCCGCAATTCTCGACACTGGCGGAATCTCAGCTCTACCGGTCCTGGGGCTTGAGCGTCATCGGCATGACCAACATGCCCGAAGCCAAGCTCGCGCGTGAAGCCGAGCTCACCTATTGCACCGTGGCGATGGTGACGGATTACGATTCATGGCATCCGCATCACGGCGAGGTCGATATCATGTCGATCCTCAAGGTGCTCAAGGGCAACAGCGAGAATGCGCGCCGCTTCGTGACCAGGCTGGCGCGCGACTTTCCCCGCGAGCATCCGTCCTGCCGAGTCGGTTCGGACCGGGCACTGGAATATGCGGTCATAACGGCACCGGAAAAGCGCGATCCGGAACTTCTGCGCAAGCTCGATGCTGTGGCGGGGCGTGTGCTCGGAGCATCGGTCCGAAAAGTGTGAGCGGTCTTCGGGCAAGCCGATGTGTGAATGAAAGAGCCCGAGCATCTGCTCCGATTCCACCGGAACAGGCGCTCGGACTCGCCAAAATAAAGCCATCAGAGAGTCAAAATCCGCGCGATGTCTCAGGCTATTGAACCATTGAGCACCTTTGCGCGTTAAGGGCGGGACAAGTGGTTGCGGAGGAGGATCAATTGGCCAGATTTATTACGCGGCGTTCGTTTCTTGGACGGACTCTCATGGCCGGCGCCGGCGTGGCTTTCGCCAGCACTGCAGGCTCTGCCCAGGAAGAGAATATGGGCACGACCGACGGTACGGTCGATTCCTTTCCGATACCGCAAGTCAATCTGAAGAAGATCCCGCCGGAATTCCGCCGCCAGACAGTCGAATATCTGGGCCATGAATGGCCGGGCACCGTCGTTGTCGACACCAAGAACCGGTTCCTGTTCAAGATCCTGCCGGGCCAGCAGGCGATCCGTTATGGCATCGGAGTGGGACGTGAAGGCTTCACCTGGTCGGGCGAGGCCGTGGTCGGCGCCAAGCAGATGTGGCCGACCTGGAATCCACCCAAGGAAATGGTGGCGCGCGATCCCAATGCGGCGAAATGGGCGAACGGCCAGCCCGGCGGTCCGGACAATCCATTGGGTGCCCGAGCGCTTTATCTTTACCAGAACGGCAAGGATACACTGTTCCGTATCCACGGCACCAATGCGCCGAAATCGATCGGCAAGGCGATGTCTTCCGGCTGTATCCGCATGCTCAACCAGGATGTGGTGGAGGTCTATCGCATGACGCCGATCGGCACGCGCGTCACCGTGCTGCCCGCCGATCCGCAGGAGATCTTCGAGGAAGACGAGATCGCCGGCGCCGGAACGCCCGACATTTACCAGCAGTGAGCAAAGCATCTAGCTAGTTGAACAGCGCCGCCGACTTCTTGCGCTTCTTGGAGGCAAGATTGGTCGTCGTGACCTTGCTCGGCTTGTAGATCGGCGCCATCACCATCTTCACGAAGGGATGCTTGGCAAGCCGCTTCTGCTCGGCTGCATCGAAGGCCATGTGCTTGCGGTTGCACGCCTTCGTCACCTCCTCGCGTATCGCCTGGGCCTTCCTGTCGACCTCTTCGCAGCTGCGCCCGCGCAAGGCGCTCACCCGCGTCTGGATCTCGTTGGCGCATCCCATCCAGATCGAACGGTGCGTCTCTTCGTGCTTGCGCAGGAAGGAGGAGAACTGCTGCCAGCGCGCGCGGGCACTGGCGGACAGCGCCGCTGCATTGGCGAGTTTCGGCAGGCGGATGGTGAAATCGGCGGAGTATTGATAGTCGATGATCCGGCAACTGTTCTTGAGCTCGAGCTTGCCGCGCTGGGATGATTCCATCAAGGTCGCGGCATAGGCCTTGGCGCCCTTCACATGCGGACCGCGCTTGAGCATCGAGATATAGACGCCCGCAGCACTGTCGCCCGAGACTTTGTAATAGACATATCTGGTGCTGAAAGCCGGCGCCGCCAGCGCCTGCTGCGATCCCAAGGCTGACAATAGAACAGCCGCCCCAACCGCCAGCCTCATGATCGACCGCATCGACGCCTCTCGAAGTTGTAACAGAAAGTTAGGGCAGGGCCGCCAATCGGGCAAGCGCTAAGACACGATTTGGTTGCCGGCCGGCCGAGCTAAATGAGCCTTGCCGAAAAACCGGCCTTGCGGCATAGTCGCGCGCCGGTTTGCAGAAGTGCAAAGCCGGTCGGGCAAAGCATTCGAACCCGGTGAAGACTGTCTACGGCGCATGGGATATGCGTCCGCACCTGCCCTTCCCGCCGTTTTGACGAGCTGAGCCTCCTGTATTCGGAAGTCCACATTCCGTCACAGGTCAGTTGAGGAAACGGGTCAAGGAGTTTTCACCGCATGCGCCAGAATGGCACCATTAAGTTTTTCAACCAAGCCAAGGGCTACGGTTTCGTGTCGCCCGAAGGGGGAGGCAAGGACGTGTTCGTGCACATCACCGCCGTTCAGCGCTCGGGCATCCCCGAATTGAACGAGGGCATGAGAATCAGCTTCGAGGTCCAGCCGGACAAGCGCGGCCGTGGACCTCAGGCCGTCGAGTTGCAGCTTCTCTGAGAGGCGATTTCCGCAAGCCGCCCGCCTGTGCTATGCTGGCGGCATGGGGTAGGTCGCTCTTATCTCCTTGCGGTCACTCTGGCGATCGCCGGGGTGGCCGTCTCCGCCGGAGAGGCCGCAGCGCATAATTGCACATGCCGGGCCAACGGCCAGGTTTTTGTCCTCGGACAGATCGCCTGCATTCGCGGCAAGCTTTCCCAATGCCAGATGAACCAGAACGTGCCGACATGGCAAACAGTCGCCGACACCTGCCCAGAAGCACAGCTCAACGCCCGGCCGCCCCTCGCCGCCCTTGTCTCGCTGCCTGTCTCCTCGCTGTCGCCAGTCTCGCGCTAGCCTCCGTCGCCTCGGCCCGTGGGCCGGTTCCCGGCCAATTCGATTACTACGCTCTGTCACTGTCCTGGTCGCCGACCTATTGCGGGTCCGAGGCCGGCCAGGGAGACCCACAGCAATGCGGCACCGGCCGCGCCTATGCCTTCGTCGTCCATGGCTTGTGGCCGCAATATGAGCGCGGGTGGCCCGAGGACTGCACCTTGCGCGAGAAGTGGGTCCCCAACGAAATCATCGGTGCGATGCTCGATATCATGCCGTCCAAGAAGCTCATCATCCATGAATGGAGGAAGCATGGCGGCTGCTCCGGCCTCAGGATGAAGGGTTATTTCCGGCTGACGCGCGATCTTTTCACCAAGCTGCGCATACCGGCACGCTATCTCTCGCCCCGGGCGGTGATCATGACGACGCCGGAGGAGCTGGTCAGCGACTTCGTCAAGACCAATCGCGGCCTCAGGGAGGACATGCTGTCGGTCCAGTGCGGCAATTCGCGGGGCGCCGCGCGCCTTGCCGAATTGCGCGTATGCTTCGGCAAGGACGGCAATCTGCAATCCTGTGGCGTCAATGAGAAGCGGCAATGCCGGGCGAAGAGCCTGGTGCTGCCGCCGGTGAGGGGAGGCATCCGGTGAAGCAAGCGCTTGTCCTGCAGCATATGGACCACGACACGCCGGGCCGCTTCCTCGATTATTTCATCGAGGACGGCATTCGGCCCAGATCGGTCAGGCTTTGGGAGGGCCAGGAGATCCCGCCGCTCAAGGACTTCGATCTGATGTTCGTCCTGGGCGGGGCGATGGATGTGTGGGAGCTCGAGGAAAATCCCTGGCTCAAGGGCGAGATGCAGGCCATTCGCGAATGGGTGGCGGAACGCGGCAAACCCTATATCGGCCTTTGTCTCGGCCATCAGCTCCTGGCCAAGGCGCTGGGTGGCGAGGTCGGACTCGCACAAGAGAGCGAAGTCGGCGTGCACGAGGTCACAGTGAATGGCGCAGCGCGAGGTCATCGCCTGTTCGAGGGCTTGCGCGGCAGCTACAAGGTCATGCAGTGGCATCATGCGGAAGTGAAGACGCCACCGAAGGAGGCCACGGTGCTCGCTGCATCGCCGCGGGCGGCGGTGCAGGCGATCGCCATCGACGATCATGCGCTCGGCCTGCAGTTTCATGCCGAGTTCTCGGCCCAGACCGTGGCAAGCTGGGAATCGCTGCCGAGCTTCATGGCCGCCCTCGAGCGCGAACTCGGTGCCGGCGCCTATGCCAAAGTGAGCGCCGAAGCCTATCCGCTGATGCCGCAAATGGGCGCCATGGCGCGGCGCATCTACGACAATCTCAAATCCGCTTCGGGGCTCGTGCGCTGAAGAAGGTGCGCGCCGCGATCATCACGATGAAGGCGGCGAAGACCGCGGCAGTGGCATAGGGGAGGCCGTCAGGCCCGAAACGCTCGATGGCCCAGCCGCCGAGCAGCGCGCCGAAAAGCGCCGCACCGCCCCACATGGTGGAAAAGGCGGCCGTGCCGGCGACCAGCTGGTGGCCGGAGAAACGTTCGCCCAATTCGGCGAGCGCCAGCGTATAGATGCCGGCCGAGGCGGCGCCGGTGACGACGAGGGCCGGCCAGATGAGCCAGGTCCCGAAAGCCCAAGGGATCAGCGCGCTGCTCAAGGCGGTGACGATGGCGCAGACCGACATCATGCCGCGCTTGCTCCAACGATCGGCGATCCAGCCAATGGGGAATTGCAGGACGACATTGCCGACGATGAAAGCGGTAAGCATCAGCGATGCGGTGGCCTGGCTCACGCCCTTCTTGACGCCATAGACCGGCAAGAGACCGAGATTGGCGACATCGATGATGGCGAACATGCCGACGGCCACGAGGAGGATCGGGGCCAGTCGGGCGAAGCCGAAGATAGTGAGAGCGCTCGACTCCCGATCGGGCGCAAAGGCCTCGGTCGGACGATAGAAGAACATCGGCACGGTGCCGGCGACAAGGAAGAGAGCGCCGATGGCGAAAGGCAGGAAGCTGTCGACGCCGGTCAGGCTGATGAGTGCCGGCCCAAGGCCGAAGCTCAGGGAGAGAACGCCGGTATAGACAGCCATGATGCGCGAGCGTGCCGGTCCTGCCGCCGCCTCGACCAGCCAGGCCTCGCTGACCGTGAACAGGATCGCGACCGCGAAGCCCTGGACTAGGCGCATCGCGAACCATCCCCAGTAGATCGGGATGAAGGGATAGGTGACGATCATTGCCGCGGTGAGGAGGGCGGCGGTGATCGCCACCGGCTTGGTGCCGAAGCGCCGCGTCATTTGTGGAACGACGAAGCCCGCCAGCAGAATGCCGAACGGGTGCATCGCGGTGTTGTAGCCGATGACCTTCGGCGACACGCCGTTCTTCTCCATCACCAGCGACAGCAGCGGGAACATGAGGCCGAGCGCGAAGCCGAAGACGGTGATCGCGGCGAGGGCGGCGAAGAGGTTGATCCAGCGCCTATCCATGAGCGGCGCTCCGTATGAATCTGCCGCCGGTGAAGGCAAGGCAAATGAGCAAAAGGACATAGACCAGGCAGACAGTGAGCGGGATCGCGTCGATGCCGAAGGCATCGGTCGCGGCACCCGCGATGGGCGGTCCCAACAAGCCGCCAATGCCCCACATCGCGGCGAAGGCGGCGCTGCCGGCGATAAGGTCAGGCCCAGTGAAATTGTCGCCGAGGATGGTGAGGCCGATCGTATAGATCGCGAAAGCGCTGGTGCCGAGGACGAGCATGACCGGCCAGATCAGCCAGGAGTTGATGGTCCAGATCATCGCCAGGGCAAGGAGCGCCGTGATCACCGCGGAGAGCCTGATCACGCCGAGCCTCGACCATTTGTCGGCGAGAAGCCCGATGGGTAACTGCAGCAGCGCATTGCCGATGATGGCGACGCCGAGGATGAGTGTCACCTGCTCGACGAGGAGCCCCGAGCGCAGACCGAATATCGGGAAGAAGGACAACATCACCGCATCGAAGAAGGTCAGCGTACCGACGGCGAAGAGCAGCATGGGCGCGCGCCGCACGAAGGCGAGGAAGCCCGCCCCTTCCTCATGCTGGAAAGCACCTTCCGATACTTTGAGGAAAGTGAGCGGGACGGCGCTTATCGCCACGCAGGCCATGCCGATCAGCCAGGGCATCCAGCCGTCGAGACCGGTCAAGGGGAGTATGAGCGGGCCCACCGAAAAGGTGATCGCGAGAAGGCTCGTATACAGTCCGCTGACGCGGCCACGATTGCGGTCATCGGCGCCGCTCAGGATCCAGGCCTCGCTGACCGTAAACAGCGTGCCGGCCGACATGCCGAAAACGAAGCGTATGGCGAACCAGGACCAGATGCTGGGAAACAGCTTGAACGCCGCCAGCGTCGCGATGATCATGACGATGCTGACATAGACGACCGGCTTCGAGCCGAAGCGCGAAACGATGCGCGGCAGGAACGGTCCGCCGAGCATGATGCCGAGCGGCGCCATGGCGGCGTTCAGTCCCATGATCCAGGCGGGAACGCCCCTCTGCTCCATCAGCAGCGGCAAGAGCTGCAGCGTCAGGCCCATGGCAATATCGCAACTGCCCACGGTCGCTAGGGCGGCGACAATGGTCCCGTAGCGCTGCGCAAATGGCAGTGACGCCGACATTGCTCATCCTCAGGAGGTCTGGTTGCTCCACAAGCCTCCCTCTAGCGGTTCCGCTGCGGCTTCCGCAAGTGCAGCCCTGTGCCTTGCGCATAGCGCCCGTCACCGCTATGCACTGCGGCCATGACACGTCCAAAAATCATGATCATTCCCGTGACACCGTTCCAGCAGAATTGCTCGCTCATCTGGAACGACGACACGCAGATTGGCGCTGTTGTCGATCCCGGCGGCGACGTCGAGGTGATCCGCAAGGCGATCGATCAATCGCAAGTCACGGTCGAGAAGATACTCCTGACCCATGGCCATATCGATCATGCAGGTGGTGCCGCTGAACTGCGCGACAAGCTCGAGGTTCCGATCGAAGGTCCGCATACGGAGGATGCGTTTCTCCTCGCCAAGCTCGCCGAATCCGGCGCGCAATACGGCTATGAGGCGCGCGCCGTGGTCCCCGACCGGTGGCTCAAGGAAGGCGACAAGGTGACGGTCGGGGCCCTCGATTTCGCGGTTCTCGAATGTCCCGGCCACACGCCGGGCTCGGTCGTGCTGTTCAATGATGCCAACCGCTTCTGCTTCATGGGCGATGTGTTGTTCCAGGGATCGGTCGGGCGCACCGACTTTCCTTATGGCGATCATGCGACATTGATCGCCTCGATCCGCGACAAGCTTTTGCCGCTCGGCGATGACGTTGCCTTCCTGCCGGGCCACGGCCCCGCCAGCACGATCGGTGAGGAACGGCGCAGCAACCCGTTCCTGGCGGAATTGCGATAGCGCTCAGATGCCCTGTGCCAGAACCACCACGCGCGTCCCGACCGGGCTGCGCCGGTAAAGCTCGATCACGTCCTCGTTGATCATGCGGATGCAGCCCGAGGACATCGCCTTGCCGATGCTGGTCGGCGTATTGGTGCCATGCAGGCGATAGAGCGTATCGCGGCCGTTCTGGAAGAGGTAAAGCGCACGGGCGCCGAGAGGGTTGTCCGGACCGCCCGGCATGCCGTCCTTCCATTTGGCGGCATTGGGGTCGCGCTCTACCATCTCGGGCGGCGGGGTCCAGCGTGGCCACATGACCTTGCGCTCGATATCGGCGAGACCGGCCCAGCGGAAGCCTTCGCGGCCGACACCGACGCCGTAGCGGATGGCTTCGCGCCCCTCGAGGATGAGATAGAGATGCCGCTCCGCCGTGTCGACGATGATCGTCCCCGGCCAATGGCGGCCCTCATAAGGCACGATCTGGCGACGGAACTTCTTCGGAATCTTGGTCAGGTCGGTCGGCGGGAAGGTGATGAGGTCGTTGTAGTCCCGGCCCGGACGGAACTGCTCCATCTCGTTCAGGGCCTGCGCCCGGCCCATGCCAAGGCCCAAAAGCGCCGCTCCGCCGGCCGCCAGGAGGCGGCGCCGATTCATACCGATTTTCATGATGGCTTACTCTTCTTGTTTGAGCATGATGGTGGATGGCCGGGTCAAGCCCGGCCACAAGCTTTTCCGGATCATGCTCCTAAATGCCGACCAGGCGCATCTTGCCGGCGTGATAGGCATCGCCGGTGCTCTTGAACTCGCTACATTCGGTAGGCTGGCCGGCCAGGCTCTGGCACAGCTGGCCCTCGACCGCCGACCAGGTGCCGCGGCCTTCGCCCTTCACATCGTCCTGGTAGGTCAGCGAGCCATCGGCATTATAGGTGACGAAGCCGCTCGAATCGGAGCGGGTATATTGCCAGCCCTTGCCAGCGAGGGTGGTACGGATTTCCTCGGCGGACAGCATGCGGATCGGCTGGGCTTGGGGCTGGGCCGCATTGGACGACGAGGTCTGGCCGCCGCTCAGAAACTTGATGCCGCTCTTATCCGGCGAGTTGCTGCAGCCTGCAATCATCAAGGCGACCCCGACGGCCAGGACGCATCGCGCAAAATCGGTCATTCCTTAATCCTTTACCCCCATGCCGGGCGCCATGTGTCACAGTTACGCCCGGAGGGCAAGACGGGGGGAGACTGACGTTCGGATAGGGCAAAAACAGGGCAAAGCCCTGCCTCGACTGCATGCCTGTCAGCCGACCTGGCGCACGATGTCCAGGAGCTCGCCCAGATGCGCGATATGCCGGTACCGCCGGTTTGCGGTCGGCGCCTCATCCTCCTCGAGCGCCCAGGTCAGGCTGTGCGGCACATGGACACCCCAGCAGCCCGCCTTGAGGGCGGGGACGATGTCGGATTTGAGCGAATTGCCCACCATCATGCTGCACTCAGGGCCGTCGCCATGGCGGGCAAAGACCCGGTCATAGACCTCGGCCGATTTGTCGCTGACGATCTCGACCGCCGTGAACAGCTCGCCAAGGCCCGATTGCGCGAGCTTGCGCTCCTGGTCGAACAGGTCGCCCTTGGTGATCAGGATGAGGCGGTAGTCGCCGCTCAGCGCTTCGAGCGCGGTGCGGGCATGCGGCAAGGGCTCGATCGGATGGCTGAGGAGGTCGCGCCCGGCATCGACGAGCTCGCGGATGACGCTCGCCGGCACCCGGCCCTCCGTCACCTCGATGGCGGTCTCGATCATCGACAGGGTGAAGCCCTTGATGCCGAAACCATAGGCCTTGATGTTCCGCCGCTCGGCTTCGAGCAGCCGGTCGGACAGATGGCCGGGCTCGGCATAGTCGGCGAGCAAGGCGGTGAAGCGCTTCTCGGTCAGCCGGTAGAACTGCTCGTTCTGCCACAGCGTATCGTCGGCATCGAAACCGATGGCCGATAGTCGGGTGGCGGCAGGGGGCATCCGGGGGCTCGCTCGGTTGTCGAAGCTGCGCAGCATAGGCCCAGGCGGCAAGCGGATTCAACATGCCCGGGCTTGCCTGCCGGTATTAATGGTTTATGAGGAAAGGACGGATCTTTGGGGGCGAAGATGAGACGGCGGATTCTGCTTGTTTGCATGCTGCTACTGCTGGCGGGGTGCACAAAGACACTGCCGGACAATTATTCAGGACCAACGGCCGTTGTTAAGGACACCTATGCAAACTACGTCGAAGGCGGGTTCTTCCGGGATGAAAAGGTGGATCTGTTCGTCATGCAAACCATGGATGGGAAGCTGATCGACAATGGACAGTTGGCGACTGCCCGTGCCAGTTTTAAATCGAGCCTCGGCATTGCATTGAAGCCTCAGGCCTATGAAAGACGGGTGCCCATAAGGCCAATGACGATCGGGCTCGCTGCGATCATCAGCTATGCCGCGGGCGGTCAGTATGGGGGTAGCCGCGAACCCCAGACGATGGCTAGCCGGAAGGTCAAATTCAATCCTGTGGCAGGCGAGACATATGTTGTGCGCGGACGGATCGCGCGGGATAATTCAGCGGTGTGGCTCGAGACTGCCAGCGGTCGGATTGTGAGCGAGTAGAGACAAATCGTTTCAGCGTCCGCCCTTCTTGAAGGTTCGTGTCCCCGGCCTTCCCCCCTTGGAGGCGGCGCGGCGCATCGGCTTGGGAGAGGGCCAGGAGGCGGTGGCGGGCTTGATATTGGACGCGCCGCGGCGCGGCTCGTCCATCGGATCGCGCGCCAGAGGATCGTCCATCACCGCCAGCTCGACGTCGCGCAGGCGCTTGACCTCGTCGCGCAGCCTTGCCGCCTCCTCGAATTCGAGATTGGCGGCGGCCTCGCGCATGCGCTTCTCCATGTCGGCAATGACGCGCTCGAGATTGTGGCCGACGAGCGGTGCGCCGTCCTCGGCCAATCCTGAATCGACGGTCACATGGTCCTGCTCATAGACCGACGACATGATGTCGGCGATGTTCTTCTTGATGCTCGCCGGCGTGATGCCGTTCGCCTCGTTGAAGGCCTGCTGCTTCTCGCGCCGCCGGCTGGTCTCGGCCATGGCGCGCTCCATCGAGCCCGTCACATGGTCGGCATAGAGGACGACCTTGCCGTCGACATTGCGCGCGGCGCGGCCGATCGTCTGGACGAGCGAGGTCTCGGACCTGAGGAAGCCTTCCTTGTCGGCATCGAGAATGGCAACGAGGGCGCATTCGGGAATGTCGAGGCCTTCGCGCAGCAGGTTGATGCCGATCAATATGTCGAAGGCGCCGAGCCGCAAGTCGCGGATGATCTCGATGCGCTCCAGCGTGTCGATGTCGGAATGCATGTAGCGCACGCGCACCCCTTGCTCATGCATATATTCGGTCAGGTCCTCGGCCATGCGCTTGGTCAGCACCGTCACCAGTGCGCGATAGCCCTTCTTCGCCACCTCGCGACATTCGGCGATGAGATCGTCGACCTGGTTCTTCACCGGCCGGATCTCGACCGGCGGATCGATGAGGCCGGTCGGGCGGATGACCTGTTCGGTGAAGACGCCGCCGGTGCGGTTCATCTCCCAGGAGCCTGGCGTCGCCGAGACATAGACCGACTGCGGGCGCATGGCGTCCCATTCCTCGAAACGCAAGGGCCGGTTGTCGATGCAAGAAGGCAGGCGGAAACCGAATTCGGCCAGCGTCGCCTTGCGGTTATAGTCGCCGCGGAACATGCCGCCCAATTGCGGGACGGTCACGTGACTTTCGTCGACGAAGACCAGCGCATTGTCGGGCAGATATTCGAACAAGGTCGGCGGCGGCTCGCCCGGCTTGCGGCCGGTGAGATAGCGCGAATAGTTCTCGATGCCGGCGCAGGAGCCGGTCGCCATCATCATCTCGAGATCGAACAGCACGCGCTGCTCGAGGCGCTGGGCTTCCAGCAGCCGTCCCGCGGCATTGAACTCGGCAAGCCTCAGGCGCAGATCCTCCTTGATGCGGGAGGCGGCCTGCTCGAGCGTCGGCTTCGGCGTCACATAGTGCGAATTGGCATAGAGCTTGATCTCGCCCAGCTCCGCCGTCTTGTGGCCGGTCAAGGGATCGAACTCGACGATCGCCTCGACCTCGTCGCCGAACAGCGAGACGCGCCAGGCGCGGTCCTCGAGATGCGAGGGGAAGATTTCGACGGTGTCGCCGCGCACCCGGAAGGTGCCGCGCACGAAATTGCCGTCATTGCGCTTGTAGTGGAGGGCAACGAGATCGGCGAGGAGCCGGCGCTGGGCGATACGCTCGTTCCGCTTCACCGTGAAGGTCATGGCGGAGTAGGTCTCGACATCGCCGATGCCGTAGATGCAGGAAACGGAAGCGACCACCACGACGTCGTCGCGCTCGAGCAAGGCGCGCGTCGCCGAATGGCGCATGCGGTCGATCTGCTCGTTGATCGACGATTCCTTCTCGATATAGGTGTCGGTGCGCGGAACATAGGCTTCCGGCTGGTAGTAATCGTAATAGGAGACGAAATATTCGACCGAGTTGTCGGGGAAGAAGTTCTTGAACTCGCCATAGAGCTGCGCGGCGAGCGTCTTGTTGGGCGCCAGCACGAGCGCCGGGCGCTGCGTCGCCTCTATGACCTTGGCCATGGTGAAGGTCTTGCCGGAGCCGGTGACGCCGAGCAGCACCTGATCGCGCTCGGCCGACCTGACGCCGGTAACGAGGTCACCGATGGCTTGCGGCTGGTCGCCCCGGGGCTCGAAATCGGAGACGATCCGAAGCGGCCTGCCGCCTTCGGATTTCTCCGGCCGCGGCGGGCGGTAGGGGACGAAGGTTTCGAGGGGCGAGAAATCAGGCCGCAAGCTTTCGAGACCGGCCCGGGGCCCCGACATATCGGCGCGCGGATCCGGCCGCTGGCGCAACGCGTCGGCGGTCGGTATTTCGGGGAAGCCTTCCAGCGGCTTCTGCGGGGCTTCCGAGAAACCGCCTTCCTGTCGTGAATGTCCCATGATGGCCGTAATATAGTGCGGCTTGGCACCGGCCGGAAGGGTCGGAGGCCGTCACTGCTGACATCATAATGGCAGGATGCGGCGCCCTAACGACAAGGGGAACCCGACAGGCTAAGCTCATGTCGATTCTGGGGAAGGGGGACTAGCCTTGACACTCATCCGCAAACTCGGCTTTGCCTATTTCGCGCTGTTCGTCATCGTGGCGGCGATGAGCTACGTGCCGCAGTTCAAGGATGCCAATGGCATGATGTTCGGGCTGTTCCGCCTCGATCTCTATGATGACGCGCTGCACCTGTTTTCCGGCATCTGGGCCGGCATCGCCGCCTTGAACTCGACCCGCGCCACGGTCACCTACTTCAAGCTGTTCGGCACGCTCTATTTCCTCGACGGCGTGCTCGGCCTCTTCACCGGCAGCGGCTATCTCGATTTCGGCATCTTCATCAACGGCGTCCTCGATCTCGATCTCACGACGCGCATACTGGCCAATCTGCCGCATCTCGCCATTGGCGGTTTCGCCGCCTATGTCGGCTTTGTATTGTCGAAGCACCATGGCGAAGCTGCGTAAGACCAAGCGGACGCTCCTGGCGCTCGCGATCTTCCTGGCCGTGCCGGCGCTCTATATCGGCGTCGGCTGCCGGGGCTCGTCCGACATCGGCAGCTCGGTGACCGTGCCGGTGATCGATCCCGAAACCCGCACCAAGGTCGACGGCGTACCGAATTACCGCTTCCCGGAGGAGAAGTCCTATCTCACCTTTCCGGAATGGTACATCGTCTACACCTCACAGGATTTCGCCAGCTATATCGACAAGAACTACCCGAACGGCTTCAGCTATTTCCGTTCGGCCGGCGAATTCTGGACCAGCTATTGCGCGGTCAATCAGTGGGTCACGCCGCGCTACGAGTTCAATTTCGGCACGCATCTGATGATCTATGTGATCGGCATCAGCCATACGGTCGAATATGTGATCAAGGGCATTTACGAGAACACGATCGGACGCCTGAGCGAGCTGTTCGCGCCGGTGCCGCCGACGCCCGAGGACCTGTTCCAGCGCAAATATGCTTTTGACTATGGGCAATGGCTCAACACCGTGCCCTGGTATGATTTCGCCTTCGGCGAGCGCCTGACGCAATTCTGGGAAACCGTGCCTTTTGCGGGGCCGGGCCCGGTGCGCAAAGCCGAGCGGCGCTTCGCGGTCTCGGCCGAGCTCGCCGTCAAGGCGGCCTATGGCTGGCTCATCAAGGGCGGCTCCGAAACCGTCTATGAGCCGGCGCAGCTCGAGATCCACGCGCTGATGCGCGGGCTCCCGCTTGACACCGCGCCCATCGACCGGCGCATCGTCCTCGTCGAGACGTTTCGCGATGGAACGCAGCTCGTCAAGCTGCCGCGCTATCAGCCTTTCACCGAGATCGTGCAGAAGCTCGGCCAGACCAATGCAACCTTTCTCGAGATCGGCGGCAACAGCAACATCCTGATCTCGCTGACGGTGCCCGACAACTGGGCACCGCCCGAGGGCATGCCGCCGATCCTGTTCGAGACGAAGATCCTCTCTGGCGCGGGTGGAAAACGGGTCGGGCTTTCCGTGCCGGTCACATTGCTGCTCGATGTCGTCCGCAATATCGCGCCGAGCGGGGCGCAACTGGAGCACGTCTATGACTATTGAGGGTCCGCTCCGCCGGCTTTTGCGTTTCGCAGGCGGTGCTTCAGTCGTGCTCGCTGCGTGGACGGCGATCCTGGCAGGGCTCGCTTTCACCTTGCCGCCCGGCGCGCCGCTGGCGGTCTTCGCGCCCGGACACGCCCTGGAAACGGTCGCCGCGGCTCGCGGCTCGTTCGAAGGGCTTGGGCACAGCATCGCTGTCACGCGCTCGCCGGAACCGGGGCTCACGCAAAGGCTCTATCAAGCGGGCGCGCTGCTGGTCATCGATGCGAGGGTAGTGATGTCCTGCCGCGCCTTGCTCTCCAAAACTTGATTTTCGCCCCGGCATCCACCGCTCCTAAGCTCGTGCCCGGCCTGTCAAGGACGGGCGTATCGCAGCCATGCCCGGCAAGATCCACGAGTCCAAGCTTTGGCGCTTCATGCTGGTGACGGCGGTCTTCGTCGTCCTTGGGCCACCGATCGGCGGCCTCGTCGCCTGGCTCGGCATGGGGGCCTCATCCCTCAGATCGCCTCTGCCCTTCATCTTGGGCTCCTATAGCGAAGGCATATGGCTGGCGCTCGGGACCGGCATGATCGTCGCCGGCGCCGGCCTGTGGTTGAACATGACGTCATGGCTCGTCCCTGCGGTCGCGACGCTCATCGTCAATGCGCTGTTCTTCGTGCTGACGGCGGGCATGGATTTCTCGCAAGCCGACTATCCGGCGGTCCTCCTCGGGGTCGGGCATGCCTTCCTTCTGCCCTCCTTCGTCGCCGCCTGGCTGTGCTGGCTCATCACCCGCAAGCTGTTGCTGGCTCAAGATGTGGACAGGTCCGCCGCATAGGCTTCGTAGAAGTTGTTGCTGAACAGACCTTGCGGATCGAAGCGCTTCTTGGCGGCGAAGACCTCCGCGATCATCGGATAGGCGCGGCGGAGCTGGGCCGCATCATAATGGCGCTGATAGGGCAGGAAGAACCGGCCGCCATGCTTGTCCGCCAAGTCGATCAAATCGCGAGTGAGCGTCCGCATCTTGGCGATGCCCGTATCGTCCACCGACTGATTGACGTAAAGTACGACCGAGAACGCATCCGCCGGCGCGTAGTTGAGAGCGACATCTTCCTGATGGACGACGCGCACCGAGGCGTTGAGCAGCAAAGTGTCCTGGCGCGTCATGAGATCGCGCATGTCATCGACGAAGGCGATGAGATTGGCGCGCGGCACGAAATATTCATGCAGTATGTCGGTCTCGCGGTTCATTTTGTTGAACAGATAAGGCACCGAGTCGTGCATCGGCTCGTTGCGCGAGACGAGGCAGGCTTCGCCCGTCGTCTTGACGATGTCGCTGACCGTGCAGGGTTCGAAACGGTGCTCGAGCTTCTTCTCGGCATACCATTTGGCCGCGCTGAACAGACCGCCCTGCTTGGCGAGGTTGAAGATGAAGCGGCGCAAGCCGGCCGAGCTCACATCGGCCAGCGGCGGAAGCGATGGATCGGCAATGTCCTCGCGGTGATAGGTATAAATCAGCATCTCATCGAGGAAGCTTCCCGGCGCAGTCGAGAGATGGCCATAAAACAGGCCGATCGCCGGATCGGCGGCGATCTCCTCGGCGAAAAGCTTCGGGAACTCGGCAAGCGTGATCAGCCGGCGCTCGGAACGATAGATCACATTGTCGGCGATCTCGATCTCGGCATCGAGGATGACGCCGAACAGGCCGTAACCGCCGACCACATGGCGGTAGAGATCGGCATTCTCCGTCCGGCTCGCCGTGACGACCGTGCCGTCCGCCAGCATGACCCGGAGGCGCTTGAGCGTGCGCTCGATGGCGCCGACCTGGTGATCCATGCCATGGGCATTGACCGAGATCGACCCGCCGACGGTGAAGACGTCGGAAGACTGCATGGCTTTGACGGCAAAGCGCGGATGCAGCACATTCTGGATGTCGTGCCAGCGAGCGCCGCTCTCGACCGTCATTGCGCACGCGGCCTCATCGACCTTGACCGCGTTGAAGCCGGTCATGTCGAGCACGATGCCGTTGCGTGCGAAAGCGTGCCCGCCCATGGAATGAAGCGCTCCGGCCATGGAAACCTTGAGGCCGTTGGCGCGCGCATAGCTCAGCGCATCGGCGATGTCTTTCTCGCTTTTGATCGCGATGACTCCCTTGACCGGCGTGCGCGAGAGGCAGCTCACATCGTTCACGGTGCCGGCGCGCAGCGACCAGGGCAGGCTCGCCTCAGGCGGTGAGCTCGGGGCTTCGCCTGGCGGCAGGACGGGCCCGCAATCCTTGGGCGCGATCGGCGCGGCTCCCAGGTAATAGGCCTCGGCTCCGGCCCAGACCGAAGCCGCTCCGAGCCCGATCGCACCGATGGCCTTCCGGCGCGTGAACCCTTTCGCCATGAGTCATCCCCCTCGAGTGGCCGGACACTAGCCTAATACCTCTTGGGGGAATAGAAGGCGCCCTTATGAACTATCGCCACGCCTATCACGCCGGCAATCATGCCGATGTCCTCAAGCACATCGTCATGATGCGCGCTTTTGCGCAGCTGAAGAAGAAGGACAAGCCGTTCCTGTTCCTCGATGCGCATGCGGGCATCGGACTTTATGCGCTGTGGGGCGATGAGGCGCTGAAGACGCTCGAATGGCAGGACGGGGTGGGGCGCTTCTACGACCCGTCGGGCATGCCGGTGCCCCTATCCTCCGACTGCGAGCAGCTGCTCGCATCGTGGCGGATGGCGATCGCCGCCGTGAATGCGAGCGGGCAGCCCTTGTCGCACTATCCGGGATCACCCGGCTTCGCCTTGGCGAATCTCCGCCCGGCGGACCGCATCCTGCTCAACGAGCTGCATCCTGAGGATCATGGCCGTCTCAGCGATTTCGCGGCGCGCGATGGGCGGGTGAAGATCACCGAAGGCGAGGCGGCAAGCGCGATCAAGGCGCATCTGCCGCCGCCCGAGCGGCGCGGCTTTGTCCTGATCGATCCGCCCTATGAGCTGGAGGATGAAGCGCGTCGCGCCGTGCAGATGCTGCGCGACGGATACCGCCGCTTCGCCACCGGCGCTTTCGCTCTGTGGTATCCGGTGACGGGAGACCGGCTATCCGAGCATATTGTGGCTGAGGCGAAGGCGCTCGATCTTGCCAAGATGCTCAAGATCGAGCTTTGCGTGCGCGAGGCCGTGCGCGAAGGTGGTCTTGCGGGTTCGGGACTCATCCTGGTCAATCCGCCCTGGCCTTTGGCGGACGAGCTCGCGGTTCTGGGACCGGCGCTGCGCGATCGCCTGAAGCAGAATGACGGCGCCAGCTGGTCGCTCGACTGGCTGACGGCGCCCGGCTGACACCGCCTGGTTGTGGACTGATCCACCAGACGTGACCTTTCGGGAATATGGCTCACCACACAACCGTAATGAGACCTGTCTCAGTGCGTGGGAACCTTGCGGACATTATACCGGCGCTTGATGCGAGCGACTTGACAGGAGAGCTGACGGCGCGACAATCGAGGGGAGAGAGGGTACAATTTGAGTCCACAGCCCGCCAGCGCGCTCAGGCCACGCACGCTCTTGCCCGGAGACGGCAAGTCCATCGCGCGTCTGATGCGCAAGATTACGCCCCTCGACGACAAGCTCGACCGCAACCTGGCCAAGGTCCTCGACGATCTTCTCGAGGAAGAACGGCTGATCGGGGGCCTGATCGAGGATTATGACGCGGCGGGTGCCAGGACTGTCGTTGCGGCAACTCTTTCCGCTTTCGTACCGCCCGAATTCCGTGAGGCCTATCTCGACAGGCCCTGGCCTTGCCTCACCAACTGGCTGCTGCTGCGCTGCCTCAAAGGCGATTCGGGACTCTTCCTCGATCGGGCGGAGCAGGCGCAAGGCAATCTCGCCAGCGGGCTCGATCTCGTGATGCTGGATTATATCCAGACGCCCATGGATTTCACATCACCGGAAGGACGCCGCATCATGACGGTGTTCTTTCCGTTCTTCCTGTCGATCCATCGCGGCTACAATCTCAATTCGATGATCGTCGAAGCCGGCGCCATCTATGAGCAGATGGCGCTGAGCGCCGGCTTCAGGCTGTACAAGCCGCTCGATCTCGATACTGATCCGCCCGCTGAGCCCGTGCCCACCGGCGCCTCGACGAAACGGGCGGTCTACTTCTTCCAGCGCGACATGATCGCCGACACGCCGCCATCGACACCGGTCTCGGCCGTCTTCACTTATCTGCCGCCGCGATTCCGCTTCACCGCCGGCGAGCAGCGTACGCTGCTGCGCGCCATCGACGGACTGACCGATGAGGAGATCGCCGGCACGCTCGACGTATCGCGCGATGCGGTCAAGCAGACCTGGCGCTCGATCTATGATCACGTCATCCAGGTGATGCCGGATCTCGTCGATCGCGGCCAGATGGTCAGCGGCGAAGGATCGCGCGGCCAGGAAAAGCGGCGGCGCATCGTCGCCTATGTCCGCGACAATGCGCAGGAACTCAGGCCGCATTATCTGCGCCGCGGCTGATTTGCCAAAAGCCCCTCATCCCGGGCGTCGGACCGGAATGAAGGGCCAGGCTACCCCCGGAGGAAGACCGGAGGGCAGGGGAGAATCAGGCCTCGCCGTCGTCACCGGCCAAGAGCTTCACCGCCAGCACGCCCAAGGCGATCGCGAGCGCGAAGACGAAACTCATGAAGACGAAGAGCGTCACGAAACCGGTAGCTTCATAGGTTGTCGCCGCAAGGCGGGCGCTGGGCCAGATCGCCATGACCGCGACGATGGCGAAGCAATAGAACGCGAGCTCCGTGAGAGAGGGCGATAAGAGCTCGCGTCCCGCACCCAGGGCTCCGAAGAGCGCCAGGGGCAGGAAAAGGAGAACGGCAGCCAAGAGGCTATCGGGCTGCAAGAGAAAGAGTGTGCAGGCGGCGGCCAACAAGGTCGCGAGCGCGCCGAGCGCGAGGAGGGAGCGCCCGCGGCTGACCCGGAGGCGCAGAGAGCCTCTATGCTGCGATAAGCGGATTTGCATGCGCAAGCTCCCAACCGGGCCAAAGCCATGAGGCGCCAATAAAGGCGCCAGCCCGGATCGTTTTTCCGAGCTTATTCATGTATTTAGTCCGAAATCTCAGCGTTTGACGGGTCGTCAGATAGCCAGACTGACGCGATCACAGGAAGGTCACAATCCCCATTTTGGGGAGGCCAACGAAGATTTGGGAGGTGCAAAGGGAAGAGCGCCTGTCCGTCGGCGTTCTTCCCTAACGTTAGAAATTCAATTCACGCCGGTTTCGATGTGCTCGGCCAGCTCCTGATATTCCTCGCAGGTCGTCCCGCAACGGCTGGCAATTTCATTCAGCTGCACTTTGGCGAGGTCGACCCGGCCGGCGGCCACATAGCCTTCGCCCAGATATTCGCGGGCCAGGACGAAATTCGGATCGATTTCGAGGGCCTTATGATAGTAGCGGAAAGCTTCGTCGAAGCGGCCGGCTTTGCGGTGGCTATAGCCGATGTAATTCAGGACGCGTGGATCCTGCTTGTTGCTGACCAGTTCCAGCACCCCGATCGCCCAGTCATATTCGCCGGAAAGCGCCAAATTGCGGCCCTGCTGATACAGGTCCTCGTCGGGCAATACGCCAGGATTCTTCGGCTTGCATTTTCCATTCTTGACCACTTCGTTCTTCTTGCATTTCGGCTTCGGATTGGTGTCGCTGGTGCCGCCGCTATCCATGGCGAAAGAGGGAGCGACCGATGCCGCGCCGAAGGTCAAAGCAAGTATCGTGACCAAAACGAGATGAATCTTCATAACCTGTCCTCCAGGGGAAATACGAGACTATTACGTTTCCGGACGCATTTACATTCCACGCCCCAAAAGGCCGTCTGTTTCAGGATCCTTACCACAGATATCCGACATGCGGATGTCATGAACCCGTGATGAACCCGCCATTCAGGCCAGGCTAACAGCGACTTTGCCATCCTCCCGCCATCGATCGGACACGATCGCCAATTGCTGGAGGTTCCTATGAATAAGCTTTCTAAGTTCTCGCTCGCCGTCTTTGGCGGTGTGAGCGTGCTTATGCTGGCCGTCCCGGCGGATGCAGCGACCGGCCGCGTGAAGTTCCGCGCTTCGGTCGACGAGATTCGCCGCTACTGCGAGCGTCTCGACGAAGATTTCTGGCGTACCGAACGCACCTATGGCTGCGGCAACAAGGTCGGCTGTTATGGCGGCAAGTGTACGGCGAAGTTCCGGAGCCCGCCTCCTCCGCCTCCGCCTCCGCCCCCCTTGTTTGCGCGGGATGGAAGCGGCAACGGCGGTGGTGGCCAGGGCGGTCAAACTGCCGGCGGCGGGCGTGGCGACGGCAATAGCAACGGCAATAGCAACGGTAGGGGCAGTTCCTCTGCCGGTGGCCCGAACTGATCGGGAATGAAGCAGGTCCGGATCACGATCATGTCGCTGATCCGGACCCGTTCTATTTGGCAGGATTCCGGTAATCCAGGATCTTGACCACCAGGACGGCCAGGAAGACCGCGGCGACGGTTGCAATCAGCAGAATATCTCCCGTCGGCGCCATGGTGACGAGATTCTTGGCCTCGGCCGCAAGGAAGCCGGCTTGCGAGGGGACGGCGCTGACGATCATCAGCACGATGATCGCGGCAATGAGGCCCAAGGCAAAGACGCCCATGACCAGATGGGTGCGCGCCGCGAAGTCGCGATAGCGCTCTATGACCTGTCTTGCCCGCATGCTTGCCGTCCAATCCCGAAATCCAACGATCCAATGAAGTTCATATGAGAAAGCTTTGTGCGCGCTTAAGGCCGAGCCTGTGGCGAAATGATGTTATTCCGTTAACGGAGGATTAAGCGGCCCGATCACGCGCGTGGATCGAAGTCGTAGATCCACGCCATGCGATCGAGGAAGCGGGCCGGGTCGGTCATCCGCAACACCGCGTTCCGGGCGATGCGCAGTGGGCCGCCCGCATGATAGGCACGAGCGAGGCGTAGCGAAGACTGGGCGATGCGCCGGGTTCGTGGCTTGCGTAAAGCCTCATAGGCACTGAAGGCGTGGGCGATGCTGTCGGCGCGTTCGGCTGCGCGGGCGAGCGTGACCGCATCTTCGAGCGCCATGGCGGCCCCTTGCGCAAGATAGGGCAAAGCCGCATGTGCGGCATCGCCGATGAGGGTCGTCCGGTTGCGCGACCAGCTTGTGACAGGCGCCAGATCGGCGGCCGCCCATTTGTGCCAGGGCGAGGAGATCGCCAGGACCTGAAACAGATCCGGATGGATCTTGGCGAAATGCGCCATGATTTCCTGGCGGGCCGCCGGCGCCGACCAGTCCTCGCTTTCCCAGCGCCCGTCCATGGCGGCAACGATATTGAGCGCCTTGCCGCCTCTCACCGGATAGTGCACGACATGGCCGCGCCGGCAGAGCCAGAGCGTTATGGCCGCCAGGTGCTCCGGCATGGGCCGGTCGAAAGATGTCAGCGCCCGGTGCAGGATCTGATCGTGCTTGCGGAGCGCACCCTCCTGGCCGAGGCTTCGGCGGACGGCCGACCTTATGCCATCGGCGCCCAGCAGGGCTTCGCCGCGCTCCGACCCGGCCGGGGTCGTGATCTCGACATAACCACCCTTGTCGGCGACACTCGTCACTTCCGCATTCATCGCCAGTTCTATACCGGCATGCTGCTTGGCCCGCTCCGCCAGCCCGGCCAGGAGGTCGGCCCGGTGGATGACCCGGTAGGGCTCGCCGAAACGCCGTTCGAATTCGGCACCCAGCGCAATCTCCTGGAGGATTCTGCCGCTATGGCCGTCGCGAATGAGAATCCTGGGCGGTGCGAAGCTCGCCGGCGCGACGCACTCCCAGACATCGAGATATTTGAGCGCCCTGACGGCATTGGGGCCGATCTGCAGCCCGGCGCCGACAGTCTCGAAGGCGCCCGCCTTCTCGAGCAGGCGGGCTGCACGGCCGCTGCGAGTGAGGGCAAGAGCGCTGGCAAGTCCAGCGATGCCGCCGCCGGCGATGAGAATCGGATGACTGGGCATTAACGCACTTATCTCCGATCGGCTGATCTCGTACAATTCACCGGGACAGAATTCGAAAGGTGCAGAATGCAAGCAACGGAACTCAAGGCTCTCCAGGCCCCCCTCAAGGAGCTCTATCGCCAGGACGGCAAGGCGGCGCTCATCACGCTCAAGGCCGAGGGCCGTATCGGCGAAGGCGTTACCTGCTCGGTCGACACGGCAAAAGCGCTGGTCGAGGCGGGGCTTCATCCGGCGACCGGCGGCTCGGGCGTCCATGCCTGCTCGGGGGATATGCTTCTCCAGGCGCTGGTCGCCTGTGCCGGCGTCACCCTCAATGCGGTGGCGACCGCCCTCGGCCTCGATATAGGCGAAGCCAGCGTCAAGGCGGAAGGCGATCTCGACTTTCGCGGGACCTTGGGCGTCGCCAAGGAGGCGCCGGTCGGCTTCCGCGACATCCGCCTCACCTTCGACATCCAGGGGAAGCTCGACGAGGAGCAGAAATCGAGCCTGATCAAGCTCACGGAGCGCTATTGCGTGGTCTACCAGACGCTGCGCAACCCGCCGCCCGTCGCGGTAAACGCCCATTGGGGGTGATCCGCCTAGATCACGATGAGTTTGGATTGAGTCAATCCAAACTCATTAACGTGATCGATTCTTATATTTTAGCGCGGGATTCTCGCGAAAAACCGGTACCCACTTTTTCGCATCCCGCGCTAAGGGAATGTCGCCATGACAATGGGACCCTTGCGGTCGGGCGGTGGCGGCGCTACCAGATGCCCGCGCCAAAACCAGGGATCATTGGAATGGGCTTTATCTCAGACTCGCTGAACCGCATCCAACCGTCGGCCACCATTTCCATCTCCAACAAGGCGATGGCGCTCAAGGCCGAGGGCCGCGACATCATCGGCCTGTCGGCGGGCGAGCCCGATTTCGACACGCCGGACAATATCAAGGAAGCGGCGATCACGGCCATCCGCAAGGGTTACACGAAATACACCAATGTCGACGGCATCCCTGAGCTCAAGAAGGCGATCGTCGCCAAATTCAAGCGCGAGAACGGACTCGACTACAAGGTCTCCCAGGTCTCGGTCGGCACCGGGGGAAAGCAGATTCTTTTCAACGCCTTGCTGGCGACGGTGAATCCAGGAGATGAAGTCATCATCCCGGCCCCTTACTGGGTGAGCTATCCCGATATCGTGATGCTGGCGGGCGGCAAGCCGGTCTTCGTCGAGACGACGATCGAGCACGGCTTCAAGCTACAGCCGGAGCAGCTCGAGCGCGCCATCACGCCGAAGACCAAGTGGTTTATCTTCAACTCGCCCTCCAACCCGAGCGGAGCCGCCTATTCGAAGCCTGAGCTCAAGAAGGTCACCGACGTGCTGGCAAAGCATCCGCATGTCTGGGTGCTGACCGACGACATGTACGAGCATCTCGTCTATGACGACTTCGTCTTCGCCACACCGGCCCAGGTCGAGCCGACGCTCTATGAGCGGACCTTGACCATGAATGGCGTGTCGAAGGCCTATTGCATGACCGGCTGGCGCATCGGCTATGGCGCGGGACCGGAGCCCCTGATCAAGGCGATGTCGAAGCTCCAGTCGCAGTCGACCTCGAATCCATCCTCGATCGCGCAATGGGCGGCGGTCGAGGCGCTCAACGGGCCGCAGGATTTCATCCCGGCCAACAACAAGGTGTTCAAGGAGCGGCGCGATCTCGTCGTCTCGATGCTCAACCAGGCGAAGGGCCTCTCTTGCCCGACGCCGGAAGGCGCCTTCTATGTCTATCCCTCCTGCAAAGCCGCCATTGGCAAGACGGCGCCCTCCGGCAATGTCATCAAGACGGACGAGGATTTCGTGACCGAGCTGCTGGCGGCGGAAGGTGTTGCCGCCGTCCATGGCGCGGCCTTCGGCACATCGCCGTTCTTCCGCATCTCCTATGCGACGGCGACCGATGTACTGGAAGACGCCTGCCGGCGCGTCCAGCGTTTCTGCGGCAATTTGAGGTGAGCACCCATGATGTATGATGCGTCGGTTCCGGTCTTCATCCACTTCCTCAATGGCCTCGCGGCGCTGCTGCGCAAGGCCGAAGTGCATGTGCAGGCCAAGAAGCTTGATCCCAATGCCTTCCTTCTCGCCCGCCTGTTTCCGGACATGTTCACCTTCACCAAGCAGGTGCAGCTCGCCTGCGATTTCGCCAAGGGCACGAGCGCCCGGATCGCCGGCGTCACCGCCCCCAGCCATCCGGACGACGAGAAGAGCTTCGATGAACTCCATGAGCGCATCCGCAAGACGATCGATTTCCTGCGCGGCCTGAATAAGGAACAGTTCGCCGAGGCCGCCGACAGGGCGGTCACCTTCAAGGCGGCGGGCAAGGATCTGACCGTCAAGGGTGCGCAGTACCTCTCCAATGTCGGCCTGCCGAATTTCTATTTCCATGTGACGACCGCCTATGGGCTTTTGCGCCACAATGGCGTCGAGATCGGCAAAGGCGATTTCCTGGCCCGCAGCCTGAGCTGAATCAGCTCCTCCGGAAGGCCTGCGGGGTCATGCCGATGATTTCGCGGAAACGGGCGTTGAAGGTCGACAGATCGCCGAAGCCCGCGGCGAAGGCGACCGCGGCAACCGGTGCCGTTGATGTCTTCAGCGCCATCGCCGCGCGCCGCATACGCAGGTTGAGCAGGAGCTGATAAGGGGTCACGCCGAGGACCTCTCTGAAGGTGCGCAGGAAGTGATAGCGGCTCATACGCGCCACTTGCGCCAGGTCGCCGAGACCCAGAGGCATGTCGGCACGCTCCTCGATATAACGCACCGCGTCGCTCACGCGTTGCCGGTCGCGCGCAGGTGCATCGGCCCTGTGGGGCGTGCCGTCGGTGAGAGTCTCGAGCACCCCTTCGGCGAGGCCGATCGACAGTTCCTCCAGCCGTAGCGGACCTTCGTCGTGGCGCCCTGCCTCCGCCTTTACGACGAGCCCCGCCAGCTTGCGCCAAGCCGGAAGCATGGTGGTCGGGAAGCGGAAGCGGTGCGAGCCTGCGGCCGTCGTCGCGATCTCTTCGAAGAACGGGCGCGAGAAATTGAAGGACAGGCAATGATCGCCCGTCCCATGCTCATGGCCGCATTCGAAACAGGCGCCGGCATTGCCGAGCAGCAGCGATCCCGGATACATCAGCGCCCGTTCGCCGTCGCTGCGATAGACGAAGGAGCCGGCAAGGACGACGGCGATCGCCACATCCTCATGCTGCTCCTCGAAAGCGCGATGCTCGGGCCCCAATGTGCAGATCACGTCGCTGACACACCAGCCTTCGCCCTTGGCCAGGATGCGGGCCGCAGGCGGGCGTGGTGGGGTGTCGGGAAGGGCTGCGCTGGCCATGCGCAAAAATAGCAATTTTCCCCAAGCCGGCCAATCGCCGACAGGCTTAGATGCCCCACACTGCTGACATTTTCTGAAGGAGATTTTCCTATGCTCGATCATGTCTCGATAGGGGTGCGCGATGTCGCGGCCGCCAAGCGCTTTTACGATGCGGCCTTGAAGCCCTTGGGCTATGCCTGCCTCAGCGACAGCCCGGGCTCGCTCGGCTATGGCAGCGGCAGTGTCACCCTGTGGATCAGCGAAAGCGACCGTCCGGTTCCGGCGGATGAGAAATCGGGCCTGCATTTCTGCTTTGCGGCGCCGAACCGGGAAAGCGTCCAGGCCTTCCACAAGGCGGCACTGGCCAAGGGGGGACGCGACAATGGCAAGCCCGGATTGCGCGCCGATTACGGGGCGGATTACTACGCGGCCTTCGTGATCGATCCGGAAGGCTACCGGCTCGAAGCCTATTGCGGCAAGCCGGCGAAAGGCTGAAGTGATGAGCGAGACGGAGGCGATGCGCCAGCTCAAGGCGTTGAACGCTCGATTCATCCATAATTTCGTGACCAACGACGTCGCATCGCACGATGCCATCACGCACCGGGATTTCGTCTATGTATCCACCGAGGGTCTGCGGCGGGGCCGGGACGAATATCTGAAGCGCTGGGCGACCGGCTTCAATCCGGACGTCATCGTCTATTGGGACTACCGCGATGAGCGCATCACGCTGTTCGGCGATGTCGCCCTTATCTGGTCGGTCAACAAGCATGTGATGGTCTCGGGCGGTGAGGAAGTCGCCGGGATGACCGGCTATACCGACACCTATCTTCGCGATGGCGGAGACTGGAAATGCATCCAGGCCCAACTGGTGCCGGTGTCCCGGGACAACTATCCGCCGGATCAGACGATCGTGCGGAAATACGTCAAAGGCAAGGTGCAGGCATAAGGCAAAATAACGAGTCAATTGAATCCGTTAGGCGCAAGTCCTAAACGGATAGGTGATGACCGCGATCGCACCTGAAGAACCGGAGCAGCGTCAACAAGTGCTGGCGCTCAACCGGCTGGCGTTCGAAGGCGAAGACGAGGCGCGGATCATCGAAGCCTTGAGTCGTGGTGGCCTTTGCGTGCTCTCGCTCGTCGCGGTTGATGGCGCGACGATCACCGGCCATATCCTGTTCAGCCGTCTCGCAGTCGAAGTGGATGGCCGCCAGATCAAGACTGTGGCGCTTGCGCCGATGGCGGTGCTGCCGGCCTATCAGGGCAAAGGCATCGGCTCGGCCCTCATCCGGCGCGGCCTCGCGCTGCTGGCGGCGCGGGATGTCGAGGCCGTTATCGTGGTCGGACATACGGGCTTCTATCAGCGCTTCGGCTTCGCGGCGGAACGGGTGCGCCATATCGCAAGCCCGTTCCAGGGGCACGACGCCTATATGGGACTCGAGCTCAAGCCCGGCGCGCTCGCCGGCAAACAGGGAACGTGCCGTTACCCGGAAGCCTTCGCGCTCTGAAGCCGCGCCGCCCGCCAGCGATAGATGAGCGGCCCGAAGAAGACGAGCGCCGCGATGACGAGCAGCGCCAGCGACAAAGGATGGGTGAAGAATACCGAGGCATCGCCCTGGCTGATGGTAAGCGCCCGGCGGAACTGTGCTTCGGCGAGGCGCCCCAGAATGAGGCCGATCACGCAAGGCGCCACCGGGAAATCATAGCGCCGCATCAGGAAGCCGAGGAGGCCGACCAGAAAGAGCAGGATGAGATCGAAGGTCGAATTGTTGAGGCTGTAGACGCCCAAGGTCGAGAACAGCAGGATGCCGCCATAGAGAAGGGGCTGAGGAATGGCGAGGAGGCGCACCCAGAGCCCGGCGAGCGGCAGGTTCAGGATGAGCAGCATCATATTGCCGATATAGAGGCTGGCGATGAGCCCCCAGACGAGCGTCGAGGAGGACGAGAACAGCAAGGGACCCGGCTTCAGATTGTATTGCTCGAAAGCGGCGAGAAGGATGGCGGCGGTCGCCGAGGTGGGCAGGCCCAAGGTCAGAAGCGGAACGAGCACGCCGGCGACGGCCGCATTGTTGGCGGCCTCGGGCCCGGCCACGCCCTCGATGGCGCCCTTGCCGAATTCCTCAGGCTTCTTCGACAGGCGCTTTTCGAGGAAATAAGACAGAAAGGTCGGGATCTCGGTGCCGCCGGCCGGCAGGGCGCCGAAGGGGAAGCCCAGAGCGGTGCCGCGCAGCCAAGGCTTCCAGGAGCGTCGCCATTCCTCGCGGGTCATGAACAGGGAGCCGCGAATGGGCATGACCTCGCCCGCCCGCATGTCGGGCCTGGACGCCATATAGAGCGCCTCGCCCACCGCGAAGAGGCCGACCGCGACCACCACGATATCGATGCCGCGCAACAGGCTCAAGATGCCGAAAGTCAGGCGCGGCTGGCCGGTCAGGACATCGGTGCCGACAAGGCCGATGGCGAGGCCGAGCAGCAGGCTGGTGATGCCGCGCGACAGCGACAGGCCGAGGAGTGCCGAGACCGTGGTGAAGGCCAGCACCATGAGCGCGAAATATTCCGCCGGGCCAAAGAGCAGAGCGAGCTTGACGAAGAGCGGGGCCAGGAAGGTGATGGCGATGGTGCCCAAGGTGCCGGCGACGAAGGAGCCGATGGCGGCCGTGGCAAGCGCTGCCGCGCCACGGCCCTTCTTTGCCATCACATTGCCCTCGACCGCGGTGATGATGGAGCCGGACTCGCCCGGCGTGTTGAGCAGGATCGACGTCGTCGATGAGCCATACATCGCGCCGTAATAGAGTCCGGCGAACATGATGAAGGCGCCGGTCGGGTCGAGCTTGGCGGTGATCGGCAGCAGCAGAGCGATGGTGAGGGCAGGGCCGATGCCGGGCAGGATGCCGATGGCGGTGCCAAGCGTCGTGCCGAGCAGGCACCACATGAGGTTCATCGGCGTGATCGCCGTCGCGAAACCCTGCAGGAGCGAATGGAGCACGTCCATGGCTACAAGACCCCTGCGAGGATGCCGGGCGGCAATTGCAACCCGAGCCCGTGCGTGAAGCCCAGATAGCTCGCCAGCACCAAGATGACCGCGACGATGCCGTCACGCAGGAAATTGCGGCTGCCGAAAGCGAAAGCCACGCACAGGAAGAGGAATATTCCCGAAATCACGAAGCCCAGAGGTTTCAGGATATTGAGATGGATGAGAAGACCAGCGCCGATGATGAGCAAAGCGCGCCAGTCGGTGTCAAAACCCTCGGCCACGATCTCGCGCTTGGCGCCCGGCGCCCAGGCGTTCCAGACGAAATAGGCGCCGACGGCGGCGAGCGCCGCGGCGATGAAATAGGGAAAGGCCTGCGGGCCGACGCGCGCATAGGTCGGTGGCACTTGCATTCCCAGGGAGTCGACGAAAACGATGAGGCCCAGCACGGCAAGGCCGAAGCCGATCGCGAGACCGGCTCCGGATCTTGGTGTGTTGTTCTCCACGGGGGCCGCCCTACTGAACGAGGCCAATGCCTTTCAGGATCTCCGTGACGCGGGCATCTTCCGCGGCGAGGAGTTTGCCGAACTCATCGCCCGGCAGATAGAGATCGGTCCAGTTCTTGGCGGCGAGCACCTTCTTCCAGGCATCGCTCTTGACCGCGGCATCGACGGTGTCGAGCAGGGCCTTCTTCTGCTCGTCGTTGATGCCGGGCGGGGCGACGATGGCGCGCCAGTTGGCGAGATCGACATCGACGCCCTGTTCCTTGAGAGTCGGGATATCTATCCCTGCGACGCGCTCGGGCGCCGAAATGGCGAGCGCCCGCAACTCGCCCGATTTGATCTGGCCCTCCCATTCGCTGTAGCCCGAGATGCCGGCCACCACATGGCCGCCCATCACCGCGGCCAGCGCCTCGCCGCCGCCCGAGAAGGGCACGTAATTGAGCTTCGACACATCGGCGCCCGCCGCCTTGGCGATGAGGCCCGCCAGAATGTGATCGGTGCCGCCGGCCGAGCCGCCGCCCCAGGCGACCGCACCCGGATCGGCCTTGAGCTTGGCCACGAGGTCGGCGAGCGTCTTGATCTCGGACGAGCCCGGAACGACGATGACCTCATACTCGCCGGTGAGCCTGGCGATCGGCGTCGTGTCTTTGAGCGTCACGGCGGATTTGTTGGTGAGGATGGCGCCCACCATCACCAGGCCGTTGACCATCAGCACATTGTCCTTACCGGATTCCTGCCCGGCGAGCTGCGCCAGACCCACGGTGCCGCCGGCCCCCGGCACGTTCTCGACGGTGACCGCCTTGACGGCGCCACCTCCCTGCACCGCTTCCTGCATGGCGCGGGCCGTCTGGTCCCAGCCGCCGCCTGGCGCAGCAGGCGCGATGATGCGCAATTCGTCGAGCGCCAGAGCCGGAGTGGATGCGAGATTCGGATAAAGGCCGCCGGCCAGCAAAAGCGCCATAGCCGAGGCAAGAAGGGTTCTACGGGTCATCGGGTTCCTCCACTTGTATCGATATCGACAGACGGCCATCTTGTTGTGGCCTAACTCATGGAGCCGCGTTTAAGCTCGAATCCTGTCATGAAGCTGTCATTGCCACAAGCGGTTTTATACTCGGTCCTTGGCGCCAGATGCGGATCCTGATCGTCGAGGACACGCCGGATGTCGGCGAAGCCATCGTCGCTGCCATGTCGCGGGCGGGATATGCGGTCGACTGGCAGATGACGGGAGAGGGTGCGCGTGATGCGCTCAATGTGCAGTCCTATGACCTCATCATTCTCGATGTGATGCTGCCCGATATCGACGGCTTCACGCTTCTGGGCGAGATCCGGGCCCGCAAGATCGACACGGCGGTGCTGGTCCTGACGGCGCGCTCACAGGTCGACGACCGGGTGAGCGCGCTCGATCTCGGCGCCGATGATTATCTGGTCAAGCCTTTCGACTTCCGCGAGCTCGAAGCGAGAGCCCGGGCGCTCGGCCGGCGGCGGCATGGCGCGACGGTGAGCCGGCTCGAGGTCGGCGATGTGGTTCTCGACCAGGCGGCGCGGCTGGTGATGGTCGCCGGCGAAAGAGTGGACCTCACGCGGCGCGAAGTGGCGCTGCTCGAAGTGCTGATGGCGCGGCCGCAGAGGGTGTTCAGCAAGGCCGAGCTCCTGAACCAGCTCTTCGGCTTCGGCGAGGAGGCGAACGAAAACGCCATCGAGCTCTATGTCGCGCGGCTCCGCCGCAAGCTCGGCGCCGCCAGTATGGAAATCAGGACCTTGCGTGGCCTCGGCTATCAGGCAGGGACGATCGATGAGAAGTAGGTCGTCGCTGTTCTGGCGGCTCGCCGGCCTGATCTCGGCCATACTTCTCGGCGGCGCCGCGGTGCTCGCCTTTGCCGCATCCAACTATGCCGAGACCGCCGCCGATGATGCCTATGACCGCGTGCTCTATGGCGCCGTGCGCCAGATCAGCGAGACGCTCTCGGCCGAGAACGGCGTGGTCGAGGCGCAAGTCCCGGTGTCGGCGCTCGAGACGCTGTCGATCTCGCGCAGTGCCAGGATCTATTACCGCATCGCGACCGCCGGTGCGGCGAATGTCACGGGCTACGACGATCTTCCCTTTCCGCCGGGCGCCGAAGCCGGCGGCGCCGGGCCATTCGTCGGCGATACGACATTCAGGGGCCACCCGATCCGGATCGCCGCCGTCGGGCGCTACTTCGCCGAAGCCAATGGCTGGGTCATGACCGTGGTCGGGCAGACGCTTGAGGCCCGCGATGCGCTTGCCCGTGATCTTACCTTCAAGGCCATGGTGCTGGTCGGCGTCATGAGCTTCCTGGCGCTCGCCGGCATGATCGTGGCGATCAGGCTCGCCTTGCGGCCGCTTGCGGATATCGAGGCGGCACTGCTCAAGCGGCCGCCCAATGTGCTGACCCCTCTCGATGTCGAAGCCCCGGCCGAGATCGCCACCCTCATTTCCGCCATCAACAATTTCATGGAGCGCCTGGCGGGACGGCTCGCCGCCATGCAGCGCTTCATCGCCGATTCGGCCCACCAGATCCGCACGCCCTTGACGGCGCTCACCGGACAGGTCGAGCTGCTTGCCGCGGAAAAGGACCAGGCGAGACGCAAGCATCATATGGAGCGGGTCAAGGCGCGCACCGCCGAGCTCGCACGCCTCACCAACCAGCTGCTCAGCGACGCGATGGTCAGCCATCGCGCCGAAACCATGGGGCAGTCGGAGGTGGATGTGGCGATGCTGGCGCGCGAGGCGTTGGCCAGCGCCGTGCCGATCTCGCTCGACCGCGACATCACGGTCGCCTTCGACGCGCCGGCGGAACCCGCGGTAATGCACGGCGATGCGGTGAGCCTCAGAGAGGCGTTCAAGAACGTCATAGAGAACGCCATCCAGCATGGCGCGCGTTCGCTCCTGCGCGTCGTCGTGCGCAAGACAGGGACCGGAATCGAAATCGAAATCGCCGATGACGGGCCGGGGATTCCAGCCGAGCAGTGGCCACAGGCGACCGAACGGTTCTTCCGCGGCAAATCTTCAGGTCCGGGTTCCGGTCTCGGCCTCGCCATCGCCAAAGAGGTGATCCAAAATCATGGCGGCGAAATCCGGTTCGCGGCGGCGGAGGGGATATTCTCGGTGCTTTTCCGGTTCGATGGGATCAAGGCTTCATGACCAGGCGCTGCCATTCTCTCCTGGCTGTGATCTTTCTCGCGACAATGGCAAGCCTCGCCGCGGCCAAGGAGAATTACCGCTTTCCGGCGGTCGGACAGGAAACCGGCGTGCTCACCATCCATGCGGTCGCCGATCTCAGCGCCATCGAGCCGATGATCCGGGATTTCCAAGAGAGCCAGCCCGGCATCACGGTCGACTACACGGATTATCTGACCAACGAGCTCTATGATCTTCTCGTGGCGCAATGCGCCAAAGGCGAAACGATGGCCGACATCGTCATCTCGTCCTCGGTCGACCACATCGCCAAGCTCGCCAATGACGGCTGCGCCCAAACCTATTCCTCGCTCAACACCAGCCGCACCCCGGATTGGGCGAAATGGCGCGACGAGGTCTTCGGCTTCACCTTCGAGCCGGCGGTCATCGTCTATAACCGCAATCTGGTTCCCGCGGCCGACGTCCCGCGCACGCATCATGATCTCGCCGAGCTGCTCAGGACCAAGCCTCAGCTCTATGACGGCAAGATCGGCACCTACGATATCGAGCAGTCGGGCATCGGCTATCTCTTTGCCTTCTTCGACACGCAGCAGTCGAATATCTTCGGCCGGCTGCTCGAAAGCTTCGGGCGCTCGCGCGCGGCGTTGCGCTGCTGCACCGGTGAGTTGCTGGCGCGGATCGAATCGGGCGAATTGCTGATTGGCTACAATCTCCTGAGCTCCTATGCCTATGGCCGCTACAAGGCCGGCGCGCCGATCGGCATCGTCATGCCGCGCGACTACACGCTGGTTCTGAGCCGCACCGCGATGATCCCCAAGACGGCAGGGCATCCGGATCTCGGCCGGAAATTCCTCGATTATGCCGTGTCGAGCCGCGGACAGGCGGTGGCGGCGGAGAAGTCCTTCTTCTTCTCCTTCGACCGGCCGGTGCCGCCGGGGGTAGATGCGGTCGATCCGGGCACGGGCTCGGGCGTCTATCGGCCGATCGTCATCGGTCCGGCCTTGCTCTCGACCCTCGACCGGCAGAACCGCCGGCGGTTCCTCTCCGAATGGAAGGCGTCCATGGAGCGGGACTAGCGGCGATCGGTAGCGAATTTCGCCCCTTCTTGACGGCATCTGGAAATAACGCGGCCGCGGCGCCATATATTCATATCAGGAGCGCTGGCCATGAAATTGGTACGCTTGGCCCTTTTGGCGGCTGTTCTGGCTGTGGCGGCAGGTGCTCTTCTCTCTCCGGCGACGGCGGAGACGGGCGCGCCCAAGGTCGCCCTATTGATCGAGATCGACGGCGCCATTGGCCCCGCGACGGCCCGGCTGGTGAAGGACGGCTTGGCCTCGGCGACCGAAAGACGCGCCGAAGTGGTCATCCTGCGCCTCAACACGCCGGGCGGACTTGCCACCAGCATGCGCGAAATCATCGCCGATGTGCTCGCCTCTCCTGTCCCCGTCGTCGGCTATGTAGCACCCTCCGGCGGCCATGCGGCAAGCGCCGGCACCTATATCCTCTATGCGACGCATGTGGCGGCCATGGCGCCGGGCACCAATCTCGGCGCTGCGACGCCGGTCGAGATCGGAGCACCTTTCCCGGGGCTTCCGAGCGGGGAGGACGGCAACAAGGACACCACCGGCAAGGATGAAAAGAATCCGGCACCGTCCGCTCCGCCCAAGGATGCGATGTCGGCGAAAGCCACCAACGATGCCGTCGCCCTCATCCGCAGCTTGGCGGAGCTGCATGGACGCAACGCCGACTGGGGCGAAAAGGCGGTGCGCGAAGCGGCAAGCCTCTCGGCCAACGCAGCCCTCGATCAACGCGTCATCGATCTGGTGGTCCCCGACATCAACGGCCTGCTCCAGTCGATCGATGGACGCAAGGTCGAGATTGCCGGCAGCCCACGGAGCCTCCAGACGAAAGGGTTGCCGGTCGAAACATTCGAACCCGGCTGGCTTATCCGTCTCCTGGCGGTGATCACCGATCCCAATATCGCCATCCTGCTCATGATCGTCGGCGTCTATGGCATCATTTTCGAATTCATGAGCCCCGGCGCGGTCGCGCCCGGCGTCATCGGCACGATCAGCCTGCTGCTCGGCCTCTACGCGCTCAACCTCCTGCCCATCGACTATACCGGCCTTGCTCTGATGCTGCTCGGCATCGGCTTCCTCATCGTCGAGGCCTTCAACCCGACGGTCGTTCTCGGCGTCGGCGGTCTTGCGGCCTTCCTCCTCGGCGCGGCGATGCTGTTCAGGGTACAGGCTCCGGGCTATCAGCTGTCCTGGACCATCATGGCCGTCGCGGCGGCGCTGATGGCCGGGCTGTTCGTCCTCACCGGCCGGTATCTGTGGAGCGCACGCAAGAACCCGGTGCGGGTCGGGGCTCAGGCCATGCGTGGAAGCTCCGCCGAGATCCTCGACTGGTCGGAGCATTCGGGCCACGTGCTGGCGCAAGGCGAGCGCTGGCGGGCGCAAAGCGATGAAATGCTCAGGGCCGGCGATGAGGTGGAAATTGCCGACGTGAAAGACTTGACTCTCACCGTGCGCCGTCGCCGGACCAGCTTGGGAGAACCTCCATGATGCTCGACTATCTCGCTTATCTGGTGCTCGCCGTCATCGTCATCCTGTTCTTCACCTCGGCCATACGGATCCTGCGCGAGTATCAGCGCGGCGTCATCTTCACCCTCGGACGCTTCACCGGCGTGAAGGGGCCGGGCCTCATCGTCCTCATTCCCTTCGTGCAGCAGATGGTACGGGTAGACCTGCGCGTCGTGGTGCAGGACGTGCCGCCGCAGGACGTGATCTCGCGCGACAACGTTTCGGTCAAGGTGAACGCCGTCCTCTATTTCCGCATCGTCGATCCGGAGCGCGCGATCATCAAGGTCGAAGACTTCATGGCGGCGACGAGCCAGCTCGCACAGACCACCTTGCGCTCGGTCCTCGGCAAGCATGAGCTCGACGAAATGCTGGCGGAACGCGACCGACTCAACAGCGACATCCAGGAGATCCTCGATCAGCAGACCGACGCCTGGGGCATCAAGGTCACCAATGTCGAGATCAAGCATGTCGATCTCAATGAAAGCATGATTCGCGCCATCGCCAAGCAGGCGGAGGCCGAGCGGTTGCGCCGCGCCAAGGTGATCAATGCCGAGGGCGAGCAGCAGGCGGCAGAGAAGCTCGTGGAGGCAGGCCGCATGCTCGCCCAGGAATCGCAGGCGATGCAACTGCGCTATTTCGCGGCACTCCACGACATCGCCGGCGAACGGTCATCGACCGTGGTCTTTCCCATACCCATAGACCTGTTCGCGCATCTGAAAGCTGCGGCCGGCGAAACGAAGTAGCGCCGGCGCCGCCCCTCACATGGGCCCGCGGCCATGCGCTTCGGCTTCTCCAGCGCGGGACTTGAGCCAGTAGCCGACGGCCACCACCAGGGCGGCGCCGACGGCGGCTATCACATAGACGATATTGGAATGCGGCTCGATGGCGAAGCGGTCGGCGACGATATGATCGGTGGCGATCATCTCGCCGGCGATCCAGCCGAGAAGGGCAGCACCCGCCCAGACGATGATCGGGAACTTCTCGATCATCTTCATGATGATCTGCGAACCGACCATGATGAGCGGGATGGACAGAGCGAGACCGAAGCCGAACAGCCAGGGATCGCCCTTCGATACCGCGGCAATGGCGACGACGTTGTCGAGGCTCATCACCGCATCAGCGATGGCGATCGTCCACACCGCCTTATAAAGCTTGTCGGAGGCGGCGATGTTCTTCTCTTCAGCCTCCTCGCCCTTGGCGAGCTTCACGGCGATCCACAGGAGGAGAAGTCCGCCCACGACCTTGAGGAACGGAATGACCAGGAGATGGGCGATGACCGCGGCGAAAATGATGCGCAGCAGGATAGCGACGCCGGCACCCAGCACGATGCCCCAGGTCCGCACATTCGGCGGCAGCGAGCGGCAGGCCAGCGCGATGACGACGGCATTGTCGCCCGAGAGCAGGAGATCGATCCAGATGATCTGAAGGATGGCGAAGGAGCTGGCCAGCAAATAGTCCATGACAACGCCGATATGAGGGAGATTTGCCCAAAATCCAAGAGCTAAAGCGCGAGACCTTCAGATCGGGTCGCCTCTGTGCTTTATCCTTTTGTTGCGTATGGTCTTTTCGGAAGGCAGATGCCGCTCTTCCGGCCAGGTGGCGCAAGCGAATCGCGGGCGACAATCCTTCATGCCCCCCGCAATGCGGCGTTCACGGCCGTCAATCCGTGCGCGGACGGATTCGTGCCGGTGGTCACGTTCGGGTTGAGCGGATTTGCGGGTGCAGCCGGCGGAATCCCCAAAGCCTGGGTGGATGTCTTCCGGCGGCAGGTATCGTGCGCGACGGCACGCTTCTTCACGATCTTGACTTTCAGCCCTCGAGCGGCGAGGTAGACTGCGCAAGCAAGGCCGTCGTGGTCCGCGCCGACAATAAGAATACCGCTCGTCTCTCCATGCATGTCCATTTCATCTGTCCGGCTCGCGGCTTCGCGCTGCGTCAATGGCGGGTCGCATTAGAGACACAATCGGCGCTAGGATTCGGCCAGCTTTCAAAGAAAAGGGAAACATAATGCGTAAGCTCGCTTTGGCCGCCGCTGTCGTGGCAGCGCTCGGCCTCTCCGCTTCGGCGGCAGATGCGAAATCGGGGGTCAAGATCGGGGTGCTGACATGCTCGGTGGAGGGCGGTGTCGGCCTGATTCTGGTATCGTCGAAGAAGGTCAATTGCGTCTATCAGCCCTCGGGCGGGGGACGGGTGGAGCGCTACGAGGGGCGCATCCGTAAATTGGGGGTGGATATCGGAGTCACGAACCAGACCATCCTCGCCTGGGCGGTTTTCGCCCCGGGTAAGACCAAGCGGGGCGCGCTCGAGGGGACCTATGTCGGGGCGAGCGCCGAAGCCACGATCGTGGCCGGTCTCGGCGCCAATGTCCTCATCGGGGGTTTTAAAAAAACCATTTCGTTACAACCGCTTAGCGTCCAGGTCCAAACCGGCCTCAATATCGCGGCGGGTGTCGCCGGCCTCTATCTGGATTTCGTGCGCAGATAGCGAATCCATAAAGCGCGATAGCCTTCGGTCTTCGCGCTCATCACATTGTTTGCACGCGATCTTCGGAAAATGATCGGATGGCCGGGGTGTACCGGCTCAATGTGGCTATGCGTCCCTATACAAGAAACGGCCGATATCGCATTTTCCGCAGATCAGCCGCGCCGATCGAACCTTTTGCTGGCGCTGCCCTGTATCGACCCCTATCGCGAACATCGCGCCGGCGGGTGGCGGCAAACCGACATGCGGCTGATCGAAGGGCTGATGCGCGCACGCGCTTGCAAGGCAAAGCGATCTTTTCGCTGCCTTTGCGGCAGACGATCAAGAAGCTGGAGGCGGCCGGGATCAGCGCGCCGGACGGTCTTGCCTATCTCGCCTACGAGCTGTTGAGTTGCGGCGTCATCGTGCATCAGGGGAGCGCCGGCATGGCGATGGCCGGCATAGCCGCCGACATACCGCACGTGATGATCAGAACGGACGCCGCAAGGGCCGGTCCCGCTTGCCCATGTCCCAGAATTGCACGGTGCCTGCGATTGCCACTTGTCATCACCGCAATTCGGCGCAAGCATAGGACCTGAGGAGCCGCCCCCGACGGGGTTTCCTCGGCACGAGACGGGCGGTCCCGGACGGCATTGGCGCAGTCAAAAGGGAGGTCCCGAATGAGTACAAATGGCAGAGAACGTCAGGGTCCCAGGTGTATCGCACTTGTGGGCCCCTATCTGAGCGGCAAGACCACGCTTCTCGAAGCCATTCTGTTCCGCCTCGGCGCCATACCGCGCCAGGGGAAGGTTGCCGACAAAACCACCGTCGGCGATGCCGCCCCCGAGGCGCGGGCGCATGGCATGAGCGTCGAGCTCAACGCGGCCACAGTCCAGTTCATGGACGAGAGCTTCACTTTCATCGATTGCCCCGGCTCCATCGAATTCGGCCAGGAGGCGCGTGCAGCGCTAGCCGGCTGCGATGCGGCCGTCGTCGTCTGCGAGCCCGACGATAAGAAAGTGCCGGCGCTGCAGCTGATCCTGAAGCAGCTCGATGACCTCAAGATCCCCCGTTTTATCTTCATCAACAAGATCGACCGCAGCGAGGGAAGACTGCGCGATGTATTGAGCTATCTGCAGCCGGCGAGCTCGACACCGCTGCTCTTGCGCCAGATCCCGATCTGGAAGGACGAAATCGTGCGCGGCTTCGTCGATCTCGCCCTCGAGCGCGCCTTCGTCTATCGCGAGCATGCGCCGAGCGAAGTCGTCGACATGCCGGCAGACATGCTCGACCTGGAAAAGGAAGCGCGCTTCGCCATGCTCGAAAAGCTCGCCGACTATGACGACGAGCTGATGGAGCAGTTGCTCTCCGACATCGAGCCGCCGCGCGACCGCGTCTTCGTCGACTTGACCCGCGATCTTTCGGAAGGGCTGGTCACCCCGGTCTTGTTCGGCTCGGCGGAGAACGGCAACGGCATCTTCCGGCTCATGAAGGCGCTCAGGCATGAGGCGCCGGCCGTCGGCGCGACGGCCAAGCGGCTGGGGCTCGCGGATGCGAACGGCACCGCCGTCCTGCAGGTCCTCAAGACCTTCCATACCGCCCATGGCGGCAAGCTGTCGCTGTCGCGCGTCCTTTCGGGAACGATCGCCGACAGCGCCACGGTCTATGGCGGCAAGGGGCAGGATGCGCGCATCGCCGGCATGTTCACGCTGCTGGGCTCGACGCCGCAGAAGATCGGCAAGGCCGAGACCGGCGACACGGTGGCGCTCGGCAAGCTCGACAACATGGCGACGGGGGAAACGATCTCCACCGCCAAGGGCACGACGAAGCAGCTCACCAAGCTCGACGTAGCACCCGGCGTCTATGGCCTTGCCATCTCGGTCGCCGACCGCAAGGACGAGGTGAAGCTGACGAGCGCCATCGCCAAGCTCATGGAGGAAGATCCCTCGTTGTCGCTCGAGCAGAACCAGAGCACGCATGAGATGGTGATGTGGGGGCAAGGCGAGATGCATCTGCGGGTGGCGCTGGAACGGCTCATGGGCAAGTTCGGCGTCCAGGCGCATGCCAGGCCTCGACGCATCGACTATCGCGAAACCATCCGCAAGCCGGTGCAGATCCGCGGCCGCCACAAGAAGCAGTCGGGCGGGCATGGGCAGTTCGGCGATATCGTCGTCGAAATCAAGCCACTGGCGCGGGGCTCAGGCTTCACCTTCACCGACACGATCAGCGGCGGCGTGGTGCCGAAGCAATATATCCCCGCCGTCGAAACCGGCGTCCGCGACTGGATGGGGCAGGGTCCTCTCGGTTTCCCGGTCGTCGACTTCACCGTCAACCTCTCCGACGGCTCCTATCATGATGTCGATTCCTCGGAAATGGCGTTCAAGACGGCGGCCCGCATCGCCATGACCGACGGCATGCCGCAATGCTCGCCGGTGCTGCTCGAGCCGATCGTTGCGGTCGAACTGCATGTGCCGAGCGATGCGACCTCGAAGGTCAACCAGATCGTCTCGGGCCACAGAGGCCAGCTTCTCGGCTTCGACAACCGCGAGGGCTGGTCGGGCTGGGATACGGTCAAGGCGCATATGCCGGAAAGCGAGATCGGCTCGCTCATCATCGAGCTCCGATCGGCGACGGCGGGCGTCGGCACCTTCGTGTTCAAGCACGATCATATGTCGGAGCTGACTGGCCGGCTCGCCGACCAGGTGGTGACCCACCGCAAGGCCACGCTCGCGGCCTAGCATAGAGCGCCGGGCTTTTCTCGTAGAATTGGCCCGGCGCACTATCTCGTCTTTGCGCATCGGCTTGCCCGAAAACCGGGATGGCCGGGTTTAACCCCATAGGCGCTAAGATAAGGCCAGTCCGGGTAATAATGTCCAAGTCTGGGGCATCCGCCGTCGTGGCGGCTCGCGCAAGCGGTATCGGACGCG
>QORU01000030.1 GCA_003574785.1 Taklimakanibacter deserti
ATGCCGCCAAAGGCGGCACCGGCGAAGCTGGCGCGAAGCGTCCTGGACAGTGCGAGCACGGCGCTACAATCGACAATCACGGAACCTTCTCGTCCTCTCTTCTCGCGGGGTTACCGCCCCGCAAGACCTTGACTTGTTGGTGGGAGGTCCTCTCCCCCGTTGGGGCGAGTGTATTAGCCCGCAATTCCGTTCAAGACGGGCCTGCCCGATATCGGCTCATCTGCGGCGATGTCGCAGAAGCTCGCGGGCTGTGCCTGTCTGACGTCGGCCATGATCCTGGTCGGCAGCACGGTGATCGCGAGCAAGATCATCGGCGGCGGCTTACCGCCTTTCGCCGCCGCGGCGCTGCGCTTCGCCATCGCTTTGCCGTTCCTCGTAGCTATCATGCATATCAGCGGGACCGCCTGGCCGCGCCCCAGCCTGCATGACGGGCTGCTGCTCCTCGTCCAGTCGACGGCCGGCAGTGTCGGCTACACCGCCTTGCTGATCTCGGGCCTGCGCCTCACTTCGGCGGCCGATGCCGGTGTGATCGTCGGCACCTTGCCGGTCGTCTCCGCCACGATCTCCGTCCTGATCCTGGGCGAGCGGCCGCGGCCCATGGTTCTGTTCGCCATCGGCCTCGCTGCCGCAGGCGTCTTCGCCATCGCCGTTCAATCGCGCGACGGCGCCGCCTCGTCGCTCCTCGGCAACAGCCTGATCTTCGCCGCCGTCTTGTGCGAGGGCTTGTTCATTCTTCTCAACAAGCGGCTCAAGGTGCCGATTCCGCCTTTGGCCCAATCGACGCTGATGACCGGCATCGGCCTCGTCGTTGCGCTGCTGCCCGCCCTGCTCGAAATCCCGTCCTTGGCGAATGTGACCACAAGCGCCCTCTTGGCGGTGGTCTATTATGCACTGGTGCCGACGGTCGGCGGCTATCTTCTGTGGTATGGCGGCCTGGCGCGGGTCTCGGGCGCGGAGGCGTCCCTGTTCACCTCCGTGGCGCCGGTTTCAGCGGTGCTCCTGGCGGTTATCCTGCTGGGCGAGGCGGTGAGTGCCAGCCAGATGATCGGCATCGCCTGCGTGCTGATCGCCGTCTTGAGCCTCGGCCTTGCGCGGAAGTAAGCATCGCCATCTCAGCGGGTTCATGCGATTTGCACCAGGTCCGTGGAACATCCGGTCCATTTCCGAAATAGTTTGATCGCGATCTCGAGAAACTCTTCACGAGTTGCCGGTCCGATCTCGTCCATGACTGAATGGGTGAACTTGGACGTATCAAAAACCCCTAGCATTCTGGTGCCCGACAGAGATGACTCTTCAATGCCGATAAACCAATCGAGCCGCCTTGTTGCCATATTGAGAATGGCCAAGGAAAACTGATAACTGATAAAGCCTGGCCTGCCGGTTCGGCTATGCTTGATTGTCCTGGGATTCTCCAGAAGGAGCAGGCGATAGGGGTTGCATTCGAAGACCGCCACGGGGTCCGCGTTGACGAGGTCGGGCATGCTGGCAACCTGCATCACCGGCTTGCCATCGCGATCGGCCAGATAGTCCGCTACATTGAAGGTCTCTGAACCGTTCGCCTTCTCGCCCATGTCCCCCTCGTATAGCCGGGAAACCCCGGCCGGAGCTTCTATTTCAAGAGGCCCTTCTGTTTCAGGAGCGCCCGCGACACGCAGCCGCCGAAATTGCGGCCCGGCTGGACGACCCTGGCGAAGCATTTGCTGCCGCCGAGCCTGACCCGGATGCGGCCTTTGACGCGGATCGACCCGCCGCCGCCCTCATTGAAGCCGAAAGTGGGCTTCGGCACCTCGCCGGTCACTGGAAAGCCGACGCTGACGAGGTGGCTGCGCACGCGCTTGCAATAGTCGACGGATTTGACCGAGAAGCGCGTCTCGCCGTGGCCGGCGCGGTATTTCATCACCGTGGTGCAGATATCCTGGTTGGCGAGGCGCCAGGCCTCGGCCAGATATTGCGTGCCATAGGCGATGTTGGTTTCGGGCTCTGCCAGGGCCGAAAGCGAGCCCTTGAAGCCCATCATGTCGGCGGTCGATGGCAGGATCTGCATCAGGCCCACTTCGCCGACATCGCCGCGGGCCCCCGGCCTGTAGCCGCTCTCGACCCGCATCACCGCGTCGACGATGGCGAAGGGGATCTTGTTGCGCGAAGCTTCCGCCTTGCCGATGCGCTGATAGAGCGCCTTGCCGCTGTCGAGCTCATCGAGCGGCGGACGCGCCAAGGCGGTCCCCGCGCTGAGCGCGCCGGCAATGAGCATAATGATCCCGAAGACCCAGGGCCCTGTCATACGGATAATGTGCGTCTGTCCTACCGTCAAAATCAAGATCGCAACGGATTGTTCCGAATTTGCGTCCGATCCGCCTGATATGCCCCAGCTCATGGCATTTTGTTGAATATTCCGCCCGTTGCGCGGCTGGTCGCGTTAATTCTCATCCATCTTGAGCGCCGCGATGAAGGCCTCCTGCGGGATCTCGACCTTGCCGAACTGGCGCATCTTCTTCTTGCCTTCCTTCTGCTTGTCGAGAAGCTTGCGCTTGCGGGTGATGTCGCCGCCATAGCATTTGGCGGTGACGTCCTTGCGCAGCGCCGACAAGGTCTCGCGGGCGACGATCTTGCCGCCGATCGCCGCCTGGATCGGGATCTGGAACATATGGCGCGGGATGAGCTCCTTGAGCTTCTCGCACATCACCCGGCCGCGCTGCTCGGCCCGGCCCCGGTGCACGATCATCGAAAGCGCATCGACCGGCTCGGCATTGACCAGGATGCCCATGCGCACCAGGTCGCCTTCCTCATAGCCGATCATCTTGTAGTCGAAGCTCGCATAGCCGCGGCTCACCGACTTCAGCCGGTCATAGAAGTCGAACACCACCTCGTTGAGCGGCAGGTCATAGACGAGCATGGCGCGCGTGCCGGCATAGGTGAGCTGCTTCTGCCGCCCGCGCCGGTCCTCGCACAGTTTCAGGATCGAGCCCAGATATTCGTCGGGCACCAGGATCGTCGCCTCGATCCACGGCTCCTCGATGGATGAGATATGATTGGGCTCCGGCAGGTCGACCGGATTGTGCAATTCGATCTGGGTGCCGTCATTGAGATTGACCTTGTAGATGACCGACGGCGCGGTGGTGATGACATCGACATTGAATTCGCGCTCGATGCGCTCGCGGATGATCTCGAGATGGAGGAGCCCCAGGAAGCCGCAGCGGAAGCCGAAGCCGAGCGCTGCCGAGGTTTCCATCTCATAGGAGAAGCTCGCATCATTGAGGCGCAGTTTGCCCATGGCGTCGCGCAGATCCTCGAAGCGCGCCGCATCGACGGGGAAGAAGCCGGCGAAGACGACGGGCTGTGCCGGCTTGAAGCCGGGGAGGGCTGCGGTGGCGGGGTTCTTCTCGTCCGTCACCGTGTCGCCGACGCGGGTGTCGGCCACTTGCTTGATGGCGGCGGTGAAGAAGCCGATCTCGCCCGGCCCGAGCTTGTCGATCATCTCGCGCTTGGGCCGCGAAATGCCGAGGCGCTCGACCTGGTAGGAGGCGCCCGTCGACATCAGCTTGATCTTCTGGCCCTTGCGGATCTCGCCATCGACGACGCGCAACAGCACGACGACGCCGAGATAGGGATCGTACCAGCTGTCGATGAGGAGCGCCTTCAAGGGCGCGTCGCGGTTGCCCTTGGGCGCCGGCAGGCGATTGACGATGGCTTCCAGCACATCCGGCACGCCGAGGCCGGTCTTGGCGGAAATCTCGACCGCGTCGGAGGCGTCGAGCCCGATCACATCCTCGATCTGCTGGCGGATGCGCTCGGGCTCCGCCGCCGGCAGGTCAACCTTATTGAGGACGGGGATGATCTCGTGATTGTTGTTGATCGCCTGATAGACATTGGCGAGCGTCTGGGCCTCGACGCCCTGGCTCGCATCGACGACGAGGAGCGATCCCTCGCAGGCGGCGAGCGAACGCGACACCTCATAGGCGAAGTCGACATGGCCCGGCGTGTCGATGAGGTTCAGCACGTATTTCTCGCCCGATTTCGCGGTGTAATCGAGGCGCACGGTGTTGGCCTTGATGGTGATGCCGCGCTCGCGCTCGAGTTCCATCGAATCGAGGATCTGGTCGACCATCTCGCGGTCCGAGACGGCGCCGCACAGCTGGATCAGCCGGTCGGCCAAGGTCGATTTGCCATGGTCGATATGGGCGATGATGGAGAAGTTGCGGATATGGCGAAGGTCGGTCATTCAATCACGATGGCTTTGAAAGGGGGCTTGTGACAGGGCCCCCTTGCCCCGTCAAGCGCTGGAAAAATCTCATATAATTCAAGGGCTGGATTATAGTTTAGAATTATTCTAAACGGTATCTATGAAAGCCTTTTCCGATCTGACCGAACAAGAGATCCTCGCTCTCGCCATATCGAGCGAGGAGGACGATTCCCGCACCTATCTGGCCTTTGCCCATGAGCTCATGGACAAGTTCCCGGCTTCTGCCAAGGTCTTTATAGAGATGGCGGAGGAGGAGCAGGCGCATAAGCGCAGCCTGACCGACGCCTATCAGAAGAAATTCGGCGATTTCATCCCCTTGATCCGCAGGACCGATGTCAGGGGCTTCGTCCAGCACACGCCGGTTTGGCTGTCGAAGCAGATGACGCTCGATGCCATGCGCCAGCGCGCCGAGGTGCTGGAGCTCGAGAACATGCGCTTCTACAAGCAGGCGGCGGAGCAGGCGAGCGATCCCAAGGTCGCCCAGCTCTTGCGCGATCTGGCGGAAGCCGAGAAGAACCACACCTCGTTGGCCGACCGCCTGGGCCTCAAGCATCTGACGCCCGATGCCAGGCTCGAAGAGGCAGAGGCGAGAAAGAAGCTCTTCCTCCTGCAGGTGATCCAGCCGGGCCTCGTCGGGCTGATGGACGGCTCGGTCTCGACCCTGGCGCCGCTTTTCGCCGCGGCCTTCGCCACCCATGACACCTGGCAGACCTTCCTCGTCGGCCTTGCCGCTTCGCTCGGCGCCGGCATCTCGATGGGCCTCGCCGAGGGCCTGTCGGATGACGGCAAGCTCTCCGGCCGCGGCCGGCCGCTGATCAGAGGCCTTGCTTCCGGCATCATGACCATGATCGGGGGCCTCGGCCACGCGCTGCCCTATCTCATCCCGGATTTCTGGACCGCGACCATCATCGCCACGATCGTGGTCTTCATCGAGCTTTGGGCGATCTCCTGGATCCGCTGGAAATACATGGATACGCCTTTCCTGCGCGCCGCCTTCCAGGTGGCGGTGGGCGGGGCGCTGGTGTTCCTGACAGGGATATTCATCGGAAGCGCATGAAGAAGATACTCTTCGTGTGCAGCCAGAACCGTCTGCGCAGCCCGACCGCCGAGCAGATATTCTCCAAGCGGCGCGATATCGAGGTCGACTCGGCCGGCACCAACAATGATGCCGATCAACCACTGACCGCCGAGCTGGTCGAATGGGCGGACATCATCTTCGTTATGGAGAAGGCGCATCGCAGAAAGCTGCAGCAGCGCTTTCGGCTGCAGCTCAAGAACACCCGCGTCGTTTGCCTCGGCATACCGGACGATTTCGCGTTCATGGACCCGATGCTCGTGCGCATCCTCGAAGCGCGGGTGTCGCGGTATTTGTGAAATACCCTCGCCCCGCGAAGCGGGGAGAGGGAGGGACCCGGCGCGCAGCGCCGGGAGGGTGAGGGGCACTTGCACCAAGGAAACGATGGTCACTTCAGTTTGCACAAATGCATTGGCAAACTGGGATTCACGATCAAGAGGCCCCTCACCTTCCCATTGCTTCGCAATGGGCCCCGGGCCCCTCCCTCTCCCCGCTTCGCGGGGTGAGGGGTTTGGCTAACTCCGCAGCACGCCGCCGGTCGCCTTATGGACTTGCGCCACGACCTTCTGGGAGAGCTCCTCGATCTCCTCTTCGGTCAGCGTCTTCTCGCGCGGCTGGATCGTCACCTCGACGGCGAGCGACATCTTGCCCTGGTCGAGCGAGCCGCCGGCGAAGCGGTCGAAGACCATCACCTCCGTGATGAGCTCTCTGTCGGCGCCCTTGGCGGCCTTCACCACCTTGTCGGCCTCGATGCCCGCATCGAGCACGAAGGCGAAATCGCGCTTCACCGCCATGAGATCGGAGGCGTTGAGTGCCGGCCGCGTATTGCCCTTGCCCTTGGGTTGCGGGATGGCGCTGAGGATCACCTCGAAGGCGACGAGCGGGCCCTTCACATCGAGCTCGGCCAGCACGCGCGGATGGATCTCGCCGAAGGTGGCGATCTTGTTCTGCGGCCCCATCTGGATCGTGCCGGAACGGCCGGGATGATACCAGGAGGGCGCCTCGCCCACGACCTGCATCGTGGCGACGGAGGCGCCGGCGGCGTCGAGCACGGCGAGCGCATCGGCCTTGGCGGTGAACACATCGACGGGACGCTGACCGCCTTGCCAGTTGCGCGGCACGTCATCGCCGCGCCGGATGCCTGAGGCCCTGAGCGTCTCGTCCTCCGGCTTGTCGCCGGCATAGGCCTGGCCCACTTCGAACAGCGCCACGTCGAGGAAGCCGCGCGCCATGTTGCGCGACGCTGCGGCGATCAGATTGGGCAGCAGCGAAGGCCGCATGTCGGAGAGTTCCGACGAGATCGGATTGGCGAGCACCAAAGCGCGATTGCGCTGGCCGTTGTTGAACAGCCGCGCCTGCGCTTCGGGCACGAACGACCAGGTCACCGCCTCGTTGAGGCCGCGCGCGGCGAGCGTGCGCCGGGCTCCTATCATGCGCCGCTGCAGCGGATTGAGCACCGGCTTCGCCACCGCCGACAGCCGCGGCATCTCGGCGAAGGGCACATTGTCGAGCCCATAGACGCGGCAGACCTCTTCGACGAGATCGGCGTCGCCCTGGACGTCCGGCCGCCAGGACGGCACGAAGCACATGAGGCCGTCCGATTTCTCGATCACGTCGAAGCCGAGATGGGTCAGGATCTCCCTCTGCTGGGCTTCCGAGACCTCGACGCCGCCGAGGCTCGCGACCCGGCCGCGGCGCAAAAGATAGCTGCGCGACGTGTCGGGCACGCGCCCCGCGATCACCAGCTCCGACGGCTCGCCGCCGCAGAGATCGAGGATCATCTGGGTGCCGAGCTCGATGCCGTTCTGGGTGAAGGCCGGATCGGCGCCGCGCTCGAAGCGATAGCGCGCATCCGACTGGATGCCGAGCTTGCGGCCCGTCGCCGCGGTGCGGACGGGATCGAAATAAGCGGCTTCGAGGAAGACATTGACGGTCGTGTTCGAGCAGCCGCTGTCCGACCCGCCGATGATGCCGCCGAGCGCTTCGGGCGACCGTTCGTCGGCGATGACGGTCATGGCCGCATCGAGCCAATAGGTCTTGCCGTCGAGGGCCTTCAGATATTCGCCGCGCCGTGCGAGGCGCGCATGGATCGAGCCCTTGAGCTTGTCGGCGTCGAACACATGCAGCGGCCGGTTATAGGCATAGGTGATGTAGTTGGTGATATCGACGAGCGCCGAGATCGGCCGAAGCCCGATCGCCTTGAGCCGCGCCTGCAGCCATTTGGGCGAAGGGCCGTTCTTCACACCTCTCACATAGCGCCCGATGAACAACGGGCAGGGCGCGTCATCGCCACTGTCGAAGAGCAGCGAGACGCCGATCGGCGAGCGGAACTTGCCTTGGATGGTGGGCACCTTGAGCGGCTTGAGCTTGCCGAGACCCTTGGCGGCGAGATCGCGGGCGATGCCATAGATGCCGAGCGCGTCGGGCCGGTTCGGCGTCACCTTGATGTAGATCATCGGATCGGCGAGGCCGAGCGCCTCGGCCGCCAATGTTCCGATCGGCACCGTCTTGTCGATTTCGATGATGCCGTCATGCTCGTCGGAGATCATGAGCTCGCGCTCGGAGACCAGCATGCCGTTCGATTCGACGCCGCGGATGACGCCCTTTTCGAGCGTCATGTTGGTGCCTGGAATATGGGAGCCGGGCGGCGCGAAGATCGCCTTCATGCCGGTCTTGGCATTGGGCGCGCCACACACGACCTGGACGAGGCCGGAACGGGTGACGACGTCGCAGACCTGCAAGCGGTCGGCGTCGGGATGCTTGCGCGCTTCCTTCACAAAAGCGACGGTGAAGGGCTGCAGCGGCTTGCGCTTGTCCTCGACCGCTTCGACCTCGAGGCCGATGCCGTAGAGGCCTTCGACGATCTGATCGAGACTGGCCTGAGTGTCGAGATAATCCTTGAGCCAGCCGAGGGTGAATTTCATGACGAGAGCCCTCCGGCGAGTGTCGGGATGTGCAAGGCGCGGAAACCATAGTGCCTGAGCCAGCGCAGGTCGGCTTCGAAGAAGGCGCGGAGATCCGGGATGCCGTATTTGAGCATGGCGATGCGGTCGAGGCCCATGCCGAAGGCGAAGCCCTGATAGCGGTCGGGATCGAGCCCGCCGGCCTTGATCACATTGGGATGCACCATGCCGCTGCCGAGGATCTCGAGCCAGGACGTGCCCTGGCCGATCTTCACCTGGCCGCCTTCCCATGAGCAGTTGATGTCGACTTCCATCGAGGGCTCGGTGAAGGGGAAGTGCGAGGCGCGGAAGCGCATCTTCACATCATCGATCTCGAAGAACGCCTTGCAGAATTCGGCGAGCGCCCATTTGAGATGGCCCAAATGCGTCTCCTCGTCGATGACGAGGCCCTCGATCTGGTGGAACATCGGCGTATGCGTCTGGTCCGAATCGGAGCGGAAGGTGCGCCCCGGCGCGATGATGCGGATCGGCGGCTTCTGCTCGAGCATGGTGCGGATCTGCACCGGCGAGGTATGGGTGCGCAACAGCATGCGCGTGCCGTCGCCCTTGGGATGGAAGTAGAAGGTGTCGTGCTCCTGGCGGGCCGGATGCTCAGCCGGCATGTTGAGCGCGGTGAAATTGTAGAAGTCGTTCTCGATATGGGGGCCTTCGGCCACCGAGAAGCCGAGATCGCCCCAGATCTGGACGATCTCTTCCCATACCTGGCTCACCGGATGGATGCTGCCTTGCGTTTCGGGCCGGGCCGGGAGCGTCACGTCGACCTTCTCGGTCGCGAGCCTGGCCTCGAGCGACTTGGCCTGGAGTCCGGCCTTTTTCGCCGCGATCGCCTGGGTGAGCTTTTCCTTGAGCGCGTTGAGCTCGGCGCCCGCGACTTTACGCTCGTCGGGCGTCATGTCGGCGAGCGTCTTCATGCGCTCGGAGAGGGCGCCCTTCTTGCCCAGCGCCGAAACGCGCATGGATTCGAGCTCGGTCTCGTCGGCCGCGGCCTGAATGCCGTCGATCAGCGATTGTTCTAGGGTTTGCAGACTCATTTTCCGAATCTTTCAACGAAAAGGCCGGGCCGATGGCGCTCATGAGGAGCGCCAAGCGAGGCCCGGCCTGAACCGATGGATACGTGCGAGGCTCAGAGAGCCGCTTTCGCCTTTTCGACGAGAGCAGCAAAAGCCTGAGGCTCGCGCACGGCGAGATCGGCCAGAACCTTGCGGTCGATCTCGATACCGGCCTTGCCGAGCCCGTTGATAAATCGGCCATAGGTGAGGCCGAGTTCGCGGCTCGCCGCATTGATGCGCTGGATCCACAAAGCGCGGAAATTGCGCTTCTTGGTGCGCCGGTCGCGATATTGATATTGCTGGGCCTTCTCGACCGCCTGGACGGCGACGCGGAAGATGTTCTTGCGGCGGTTGAAATAGCCCGACGCACTCTTGATGACTTTCTTGTGGGCGGCCCTCGCCGTCACACCACGCTTGACACGGGACATGTCTGAACTCCTTGCAGCGACTTAGCGGGCATAAGGCATATGGATCTTGACCAGGCGCTCATCGCCCTCGGCCAAAATCATGGTGCCCCGCTGGTTGCGGATATTCTTGTTGCTGCGCTTGATCATGCCGTGGCGCTTGCCGGCCTGGCCGGCCTTGATGCGGCCCGTCGCCGTGACCTTGAATCGCTTCTTGGCCGACGATTTCGTCTTCATTTTGGGCATTTCGCTATCCTTTCGGTGCACAATAAAAGACCGCCCTGGCATGCCCTTTACAGGCCAGGCGGCTTGAACGGGCCGGGTTATGGCGGAAGGCGGGATAAATTGCAAGTCCGCCGGTCCGGCGCCCCTGCCATTACGCAACGGCATGGCTTGATCGGAGGGGTGCCCCGGCCCCACATTCCTTAAACTCCCCATTCTCCATGAGGCCCCCATGTCCAAGCTCCGTTATACCAGCGCTCTCATCATCGGATCGGGCGCGGGCCTCAGCGCCTCGCTGGCGAGGCTCCTGGCGGGCCAGGGCCTCAAGATCGGGCTTGCCGCCCGCAACCCGCAGAAACTGGCGAGTCTTGCCGCCGACACCCGCGCCCGGACCTTTGCCTGCGATGCCGCCGATCCTGAGCAGATGGCGAAGCTGTTCGAGGATGCGGACAAGGCCATCGGTGAGCCCGATGTCGTCATCTACAATGCCTCGGGCCGCCTCAGGGGGGCGATCGCCGAGCTCGATCCGAAGGCAGTGGAGCAGGCCATCGCGGTGACGGCCTTTGGCGGCTTCCTCGCCGGCCAGGAGGCGGCGCGGCGCATGCTGAAGCACGGACGTGGCGCGATCCTGTTCACCGGCGCGACCGCGAGCGTCAAGGGCTATGCGCTCTCCGCCCCCTTCGCCATGGGCAAATTCGCGCTGCGCGGCCTCGCCCAGAGCATGGCGCGCGAATTGGGGCCGAAGGGCATCCATGTCGCCCATTTCGTCATCGACGGCGGCATCCGCAATCCCGGCCGCGAGGAGCCGGCCGACCGGCCCGACAGCATGCTCGATCCCGATGCGATCGCCGAGACTTATTTCAACATCCTGATGCAGCCGAGAAGCACCTGGACCTGGGAAGTCGAGCTCAGGCCCTGGGTGGAGAAGTTCTGATCAATCGCATTGGGCCCCTCCCTCTCCCCCGATAGAGGCGAGGGGTAATCACGCCGCGGGCTTCGTCTTCCAGCCCGAGATCCACAAGTCTCTCAGCGCATCGCCTTCGTTGCGGAAATGCGCGCCCGTCGCCCGGCAGCTCTGCGTCCGGTCGAGGCGGAAATTGCGGATGGCGGTGCGCAATTCGCACCAGCCGACGATGACCTGGGCATCGAGGTAATAGATGAGCGCCAGAGGCCTGATAATGCGTCGGGTGATCCGGCCCTGCTCGTCGCTGTACCTGATGTCGAGCTTTTCCTCATCGCGGATCGCCCGCCGGATCAAAGTGAAATCGACATTCTGCGGCTCGGGCGCGATGGGACCCCAGGCATGGAGCGAGCGCGCTTGGATCGTCTGCCTGAGCGGCGGCGGCACCGCAGCGGCGATCTTGGCGGACACTTTCTTGGCGGCCTCCGTCAATTCCTTGTCGCCGGTGCGCTCGATCAGTGCCAGGCCGAGGACGACGGCCTCGGTCTCCTCGATGGTGAACATCAAGGGCGGCAGGTCGAAACCGGGGCGCAATATGTAGCCGATGCCGCGCTCGCCATCGATCGGCACCCGCATCGCCTGGAGGGCAGAGATATCGCGATAGATCGAGCGCACCGTGACCTCGAGCCGCTCGGCGATGGCGGCCGCCGTGATCGGGCGGCGCTGAGCCCTCAGGATCTGGATGATCTCGAACAGCCTGGACGCCTTGCGCATGGTGCACCTCGCAACTGACACAGCCTTGTCAGTTGCGGCCTCTTATACCGCAGTAAAACGACCTTGCCGAGGAACATACTGACATGAGCTATCCGGAAGCCCTATGGATATTCTTCATCCTGCTCTCAGGCATCATCATCGTGCCGGGCATGGACATGATCTTCGTCCTGGCCAATGCGCTGACCGGCGGCCGGCCCGCCGGCATCGCCGCCACTTTCGGCATCATGCTGGGCGGCGCCTTCCACACCGCCTTCGGCGCCTTCGCCGTCGTGGGCTTCAGCCGGCTGGTGCCTCAGCTCTATGGTCCGATGCTGATCGTGGGCTCGCTCTATATGATCTGGATCGGCTGGACCCTCATCCGGAGCTCGATCACCGTCGATCCGGTCAGGGGTCTGGCGTCACGGCCGCTGCCCGCGATATTCGCCCAGGCGATCGTCACCTGCATCCTCAATCCGAAGGCCTGGCTCTTCGTCCTTGCCGTCTATCCGCAATTCATCAAGCCCAGTTTCGGACCCCTATGGACGCAGGCGCTGGTGATCGGCGTGATGGTGGCGGCGATGCAGCTCACCGTCTATGGCGGGCTCGGCCTAATGGCGGCGAAAGGCCGTGACGCGATGGTCGGCAATCCGACGCTCACCATCTGGTCCGGGCGCATTGCCGGCCTCCTGCTCGTCGCCGCCGCTCTCTTCACCCTATGGCGCGGCTGGCAGGGGATTTAGGCTGCCGGCGCAGCCACCCGAAGAGGCTGAGCGCGCCGATCGTATAGGCGCTCGCCACGAGAATCTTGATGATGCGGGTCGCGAGCAGCTCCTCCGAGCCGCCGGGCAGCGGCGCGATGCCGAGGCCAAGGATCAGGAGGAAGGTCGTGAAGGCAATGGCGTAGACGGGTGCCCGCTCTCCGCCCCGCACCATCCGCTCGCCGAACCACAAGCCCATCGCCAGCACGATGAGGATGAAGAAGAGAATGCTGCCGGAGAGAACGACGAATTGATAAGCGAATATCGCAACGACGCCGCCGAGGAGATTGCCGACGATGATCGCCATCGCGACGCGGCTGCTGCGTTCCGGTTCCACCGCGCGCAGGAGATTGAGCGCGATCATCAGGATGACGATGTTGTTGATGTCGCCGCGCGCGATGAAGGCGATGAGCACGGGATAGAGGATGAGGGTATCGGAAATGGCGATGCGCGCCGCCAAAGCGGGCTCATGGCCCGCCGGGCTTGGCGCGGGTGTTGCGCTTGCCTCAGGAGCGGATGGCGACGGGATGAGCAGATGAACGATCCAGACGGTGACGACGGCGGCAATGCTGCCGCGCAGCAGCTCGATCATGAACAGCCAGGCGAGATCGAACGAGATGGTCGAGATCACCGGAATGCAGCAGAAGGCGATCTGGACCAGCAGCATGATAGCGGCCGGCGCGCCGCGCCGCTGGCCGTAGAAGCTCCAGCAGATCACGAGCCCGACCAGAGCAAGCAGGACCAAGGGGCTGAGCGAGAACAGCCTGGAGACGCCGAAGGCAAGCGCAGTCGCGATCAGGATGACGAGCGGCATGGCGAGGCCTTGCCGCAAGGACGGCGCGCTGGGCGCCGAGGCCAGGAGCTGAACCGCGAGCATCGGGGCGAGGAAGCTGAAGTCCCAATTGGCCAGCTCGGCTATGGTGAAGGCGAGAGTGGCGGCAATGGCGATCCGCAGGATATGGCGGGTGGCCCCCTTGTCGCTTGCCGCTGCCTTGGCGCCCGCCATGTCAGCTGAGATAGCTGAGATAGGACACGAGCACGATCCACAGCCGCCCGATGGCGTCGGTCACCGGTGCCCGGCCGGTATAGATGACGACATTCGCCTGCGATCCGAGCCTGATTCCCTTGGGCTGCTCGTCCGGAGCGAACTGGACGCGCACGGCGAAGCGCTGCGCGTCGCGTATCCATCCGGTATCGTTCCTGATCACCGGCAGGCCGGTGGTGGGATCGATGTCCTTGCTGTCGACGCCCCAGCCGACGCTTTCGACCGTCGCCGGATAGACGCGACCGGGGCGGATATCGAGGACGACGTCGGCAGCGTTTCCGGCCGCGACATGTTCGAGGCTGTTCTCGCGGAACTGCGCGTCGATCCAGATCACTTCGGCATCGATGAAGGTGAGGACGGCCTGGCCGACGGCGACATACTGACCGGTGGCCAATTGCAGGTTGGTGATGACACCGTCGGACGGCGCCAGCACGATCGTGTCGGTGAGGTCGCGCCGTGCCTTGCGCAAGGCTGCCTGCGCCTGACGGATCTGCGGATTGTCGGCGCCCTGCGGCCCCATATTCTGCCGGGCCTCTTCCACATCGGCCTTGGCGCGATCGACATCGGCGATCGCCGCATCCAGGCTGGCGGTGGCCTGGTCGCTCCTTGCCTTGGCATAGATGCCCTTCTTGACCATCTCGAATATGCGCGCCGTCTGCTCCTGGATATTGGTGAGCTTCGCCTCGGCCTCGGCGAGCTTGGCCTCGGCGGAGGCGAGTGCTGCCGTCGAGGCGCCGACCGCCTGCCCGGCGGCCGCAAGCTGCGCCTCGGCGGTCTCGACGGCGATCGCATAGCGCTCGCGGTCGATCTCGAACAGGACCTCGCCGGTTCTGACGATTTGATTGTCGATTACATTGACGGCGCTGATCCGGCCCGCCACATCGGCGGCGACGCGTACGACATAGGCCTGAACCGTGGCTTGCGCGGTATAGGGGGTGAAGCGGTCGGCGAACAGGCCGTAGACGAACAAGGCGGCGCATAACAGCAACACGATGCCGGTCAGGCGCCGGATGGGGTTCTTCGGCGCGGCCCGTGAGGTGGCGATTGGAGCATGCGCCTCGCGGTCTTCGGGTTCTATCCTGCGACGCATGGCACTGGCCCTCTAGGGATGCGGCGGCAATTCCAAATGGAGTTCCCGCCTCCCGCCTGTTTGACGTCAGGTTAGACTATGCGGGAGGATGAGGGAACCGATAGTTGGACCATGGCCCATATGAGCGGCTGGTGACGTTCTATCGGGTTTATGTCTCGTTGCCGCGCAAGGCGGTGCGCCGCGGCCTTTCGCGAATGGCGATGACGATACCGGCGAAGACGACGAGCCCGACGCCCGCCAGCGTCGAAAAGCCCGGCAGCTGGCTGAAGAACAGGAAGCCCCAGAGGATCGCCCAGGGCAGAGCGGTATATTCGAAGATCGCGGCGAGATTGGCTTCCGCCATGCGATAGCCCTGGCCCAGGCAATAGATGCCGATGGTCGCGGCGACCCCGCAGCCCAGCATGAGCAGGAGGTCGTGGGTCGAGGGCCAGATCCAGGCGCGGAGCAGGAAAGCGAGGCTCGGATGGCTCCATTGCGCGAACTCGCCCGAGCCGATGATGAGGCCGGCAAGCCCCGACAGCAGGAAGAACACGACATTCACATAGACCGACATGGTCGATGCCGATTCGGTGGCGCCGATATGGCGGCCGTGCAATTGGCCGAGCGCATAGCAGAAGGCCGAAGCCGCCGGCAGCACCACCGCCCATTCGAGCTGGCCGAGACCGTCCTTCATGACGATGACGACGCCGATGAAGCCTAAGATGACGGCGAGCCAGCGGATCTTCCCGACCTTCTCGCCGAGCAGCGGCCCGGCGAGGGCCGTGATGAACAAGGGGGCGGCAAAGGAGATGGCCACCGCCATGGCGAGGGGAAGGGCGGCGATGCCGAGGTAATAGAGCGTGTAGGCGAGGAAGAAGAGAGCGCCGCGCAGCATGTGAGCGGGAAGGCGCGGCGTGTTGAGGCGATGAAGTCCGGTCTCGAACCAGGCGATCAGCAAGGTGAAGGGCAGAGCCAGGAAGCTGCGGATGAAGACGATCTCATGCGCCGGATAGGTCGAGGAAATGCCCTTGATGATGAGATCCTGGAAGGTGAAGGCGAACACCCCGACGCACATGAACGCAACACCCCACAACTGGCGGCGGTGCGCATCTCTGTCATCGTTCATCTTGGTGGTTGCCCCAAATGAAGACCGCCCCATCGTGACGATGGAGCGGTCCACGTCTCCCCTTGCAATAACAGACGGGCTATTTCGGCGCCAGCACCATGACGATCTGGCGACCCTCGAAACGCGGTTCCGATTCGACCTTGGCGATCTCGACCGTGTCGCCCTTCACCCGGTCGAGCAATTGCCGGCCGAGCTCCTGATGCGCCATCTCGCGGCCGCGGAAGCGTAGCGTGACCTTGACCTTGTCGCCTTCCTCGAAGAAGCGCCTGACCGCTTTCATCTTCACGTCGTAATCGTGATCGTCGATCATCGGGCGCATCTTGATCTCCTTGATCTCGATGACCTTCTGCTTCTTGCGGGCTTCGTTGGCCTTTTTCTGTTCCTGATATTTGAACTTGCCGTAATCGAGGATCTTGGCGACGGGCGGCTTGGCATCGGGCGACACCTCGACCAGATCGAGGCCGGCTTCTTCGGCCATCATAAGCGCCTGACGGGTGGGGACGACGCCGCGATTCTCGCCCTGGGCGTCGATGAGGCGGACTTCGCGCGCCTCGATGCGGTTGTTGATCTTGTGGCCCTCTTCCTTGTTCGGCTGGGGCTGAGCCGAGCGGCTAGTGGCTGGCCGGCGGGGTGGTATGCTCAAGTGGTGGTCGTCTCCTTGATGGCGCTGGGGTATCCCAAAATCCCCCGGGGCGCTGTTGCGAGCCCTGTATAGACCGTGAAGATGGGGGGCAAGTCAAGGAGAGAGAAAAGAATGCTACAATTCGAAATGATGGAGGCTCGTCCCGGCATTCGGATTGCTCTTGAGCGGCATGAGCCCCGTCACCCCGATGACAGGAAGCCCGGATTCCTGTGGCTGGGCGGTTTCAATTCCGACATGACCGGCACCAAGGCGACAAGATTGATGGACTGGGCCCAAGCCGCCGACCGCTTCTTCATCCGTTTCGATTATTCGGGCCATGGCGCGTCGGAAGGGCGGTTCGAGGAGGGCACGCTGTCGCTGTGGCTCACGGAAGCGAGGATGGTCCTGGCGCTGGCCAGGGATCGCCCGATGATTCTCGTCGGATCGAGCATGGGCGGCTATCTGGCCCTGCTGCTGGCGAGGGAGAGCCCCGGTTCCATCAAGGGGCTCGTCCTGGTGGCCCCTGCGGCGGACATGACAGAGGCCTTGATGGAACCCGAGATCGCCGCCAATGCGGAAGCCCTGGGCGCCATCGCGCGGGACGGCGTGTGGCTGAGGCCCAGCCTCTATGGCGAGCCCTATCCGATCACCCGCACCCTCATCGAGGACGGGCGACAGCATCTCTTGTTGCCGCAAGGTCTCGATCTCGCTTGCCCCTTGCGCATCCTTCATGGCGATCGCGATCCCGATGTGCCCTGGCAGCATGGTCGCAAGACCTTCGATGCGATCCGCTCGCCCGATGCGCAATTCATCTTGATCAAGGATGGCGATCACCGCCTGTCACGTGATCAGGATATCCTGGCGATCCGGCGCGCCGCCGAGGAACTGGCGGCGGATTAGAGTCACTGTCCTGCTTGTCTTGATTCCGTCCGCCGCCCTTGTGTAAATTCGCAACATGATGTTCATGCCCACATTCCTCCCGCCGATCTGAACGGCCCAAGCCGTTCCGGCGCATCCGCGCCGATCAGATCAAAAAACGGCTCCGCTTATGCGGCGGCTGAAACGGAGAATGTGCAATGCCCAAAACCGATTCTATCGGCCTGACCTCCAGTCAGGTCCGGGCCTTCATCGACGATGGTTTCGTCAAAATCGAAAGTGCCTTCAGCACCGAGCTTGCGCAGCAATGCAGGGACGAGCTGTGGGCGGATATTGACCTGTCGCCGGACGCGCCCGAAAACTGGATTCGACCCGTTGTCCGTGTGGCGTCCAAGTCTTCGCCTCCCTTCATTGCAGCTGCCAACACGCCGGACTTGCACAAGGCCTATGATCAACTCGTCGGCGTGGACCGTTGGCTTGCGCCCAAGGGCCTCGGAACCTTTCCGATCCGCTTTCCGTCAGCAGAATCTCCGGGTGACGATGGCTGGCATGTGGACATGAGTTTCGGCGACAATCCCGCAGATTTCATGGAATGGCGGGTCAATGTGAAGAGCAGCGGACGGGCATTGCTGATGCTCTTCCTGTTCTCCGATGTCGGGTCCGATGATGCGCCCACGCGGATACGCAAGGGTTCGCATGCCGCCATTGCGCGGCAGTTGCTGCCCTATGGCCAAGCGGGCGCGACGCTCAGGCAGCTCTCTGCCACGGGCTACGTTTCCACGGAAGAGTGTGAGGTTGAACGGGCGACGGGCCCGGCAGGCACGGTCTATCTGTGCCATCCATTCCTTGTCCATGCCGCGCAACCCCACCAAGGGACACGTCCCCGCTTCATGGCGCAGCCGCCATTGCTGCCGAAAGGCGAATTTGATCCGGCGCTGCCGCCCGCGCCGGTTCAGATCGCCATCCGCCAGGCTTGCGGGCTGACATTTCCAACCCGTGAACCTTTGCAAGGAGTTCGCCATGACTGAAGCGCATGAATCCGAGCTGCTTCCGCGTCACCTGATTTTTGCAAACCCCGAACGCAGCGTCGTCCGCCTGAGCCCGGATGGCACGCGGATCGCTTTCCGCGCGCCCGTCAACGGTGTCCTCAATCTCTGGGTTGCGCCGCTTGGAGATGTGACCAAAGCACAGCCCGTGACCGATGTGGCCGACCGCAATCTCGGCCCATGGATTCTCTGGATGCACGACAACCGCCATATCGTGTTTTTCCGCGAGCAGGGCGGTGACGAGAACTGGCGCGCGTGGCGGATCGATCTTCGGACCGGCGATATCCGGTCGCTGACGCAGGGTCCCGGCGTGACCTGCTACATTCAGCAGGATTCACCTCATTTCCCCAGCGAATTGCTGATCGGGCACAATGAGCGGGACAAGCGGTATTTCGACATCTGGCGCGTGAATGTCGCGACCGGGGACAGCGCGTTGCTGCACGTCAATGACGGCTTCGTGGGATATTTCAGCGACCGGCAACTCAATGTGCGTTTTGCCGCCCGGCAGGCCGACAATGGCGATCTCGACTATCTGCAACGCGGCCCGAATGGAGATTGGAACCCGGTCACCCATATCGCGGCCGAGGATACGTCCGGGGTTCGTCCCGTCGAGTTCAGTGACGACGGAAGCGAGCTTTACTGGCTGGACAGCCGCGGTCGAGATACCGCGGCAGTCGTTGTCCAGAATATGGAAAGCGGCGCGCTCCGGGTGCTGGCCGAAGATCCCCGCGCCGATTTCACCGATCTCCTGCTGGATCCCGTCGCCCAGCGGCCGATCGCGGCAAGGAATGTGGTCGAGCGCGCCCGGTGGCATGTGCTGGACCCGGAGTACAAGGCGGATTTCGATTATCTCACCCGGCTATTGCCGGGCGACCTCTTTGTCACCGGCATATCGCAGGACCGGCGGAGCTGGATTGCCGCCTATGCCTTTGACGACGCGCCGCTGGAATATTTCCATTATGATCGCGACAAGCGGCAGGTTCGAAGGCTGTTTTCTTCAGCCCCGGCGTGGGAGAACGTGGGCTTTACGAAGATGGAGTCCGTCGTCGTCCGCGCGCGCGACGGACTCGAGCTTGTCTGCTATCTGTCTCGCCCGCGAAACGCGCCAAGCGGTGAGCGCCTGCCGATGGTGCTCCTGGTGCATGGCGGTCCCTGGGCGCGGGACCATTGGGGTCTCATTCCCGATCACCAATGGCTCGCCAGTCGGGGATATGCCGTGCTGAGCGTGAACTACCGGGGATCTACCGGTTTCGGCAAGGCGTTCGTCAATGCCGGCAATTTCGAATGGGCCGGCAAGATGCACGACGATCTGATCGATGCCGTCGACTGGGCGATTGCCGAAGGCATCGCCGATGCCGGCCGGATCGCGATCATGGGCGCGAGCTATGGCGGCTACGCCACGCTGGTGGGGCTCACATTCACGCCGGAGAAATTCGCCTGCGCCGTGGACATCGTCGGCATCTCGAATCTCGTGACGTTTCTCGACACGATTCCGGACTATTGGGTGACATGGAAATCCGAGTGGAAGGTGCGGCTGGCCGACTACACTACCGAGGCCGGCCGCCGTTTCCTCGAGGAGCGCTCGCCATTGAATCATGTGCATCGCATCGTGCGGCCATTGCTGATCGGTCAGGGCGCCAATGACGTCCGGGTGAAGGCCGCGGAATCCGAGCAGATCGTCGCGGCGATGCAGCGGCAGGGCATCCCGGTGACCTATGTCTTCTATCCCGATGAGGGCCATGGCTTCGGCAGGCCGGAAAATCGGCGCTCCTTCGCCGCCGTGGCGGAAGCCTTTCTCGCAACTCATCTCGGCGGGCGCTGTCAGCCTGTCGGCGACGACTTCGAGGGATCGACGATCGAATTCAAGGCCGGACGCGATCTCGTTCCCGGCTTGGATGATGAGGCGTAACAGTCATACTGGCGTCAGGCTTCGGCCTTGCGCGCTCCAGTGGGATCTTGTTGCATTGTGCGCTACCTTATTCGTGTTCAGGATTTACACCGCTTGCCCGAGGTTTCGCATCCTTGCTCAATCGACGAATACATCAAATCTCCTCGGGCCAGGCAGATCGTGTATCGCAGCTCTCCGGGCACACTCGATTTCGGGCTTCATTTCCCGTTCTATTATTTCTAGTTCCTCGGGCGTGAACTTGTCGCGCCACCAGCCGGACTGAGCTCTTACGGCCGCATGCATCTTTTCAAACCAATTATTGGCATTAACTGGCTCTTGATCAGCAGGAGTCCTTGGCGAGTTCAATGTCCACCTCCTGAGGAGTGGGAAGGTCGCGGAACGATCATTATCGGCTGCGATGTGCCTCCCCTCTGCGGAAATTGAATCAACCATCCAGGGTTCATCGTGGCCCGCCATAGGAGTATGGCATTTTCCGGATCTCAAGGTCACGGAGCGCGCGTACGAGATTATTCCGCTCTGTGGGCTTTGAGAGGTCTCGCCCGGCAAAAGCTCCCCTGAGTCCTGTGATACTATTGGCGGTGGCTTTTATCGCGCCGTCTCCCACTTCGAACGGGATTGTTGGTCCAATACTGGAGTGTCCACCATCGACGGCATTTCCTTGCGAGGCCGCCTGGGATTCATCGCTTTGACCCATCAACGCCAGTCCGGCCCCTGCAGCTGCGAGGCTATTGAATTGGATGATTTTTCTAAGCTCCGGATACCTGTAGACATACTCCCTTATGCGGGCGGCAGTCTTCGGCGCTATCGTCTTAAAGTAATTCGGATCTACCATATAGGCGCGGATCGCTTCCGCCATCCTTTCTCGGTCAACGAGGTGCCGCCCTCGGTAGCCATAATCCTGCGGCCTCACTAAATTGGCTGTGCGCTCTTCACCCGTCCTCAAAGCGCTGTAGTTAAAATCCAACTCCTTCCCCAGGCCTTTTGTTGGAATTTGTCCAGCGAGGGCATCTACGACGTGGCTAACCTCATGAGCCGTGGCTATCTCCATCTGGTCTTTGGGCAGTGTGTCCAGAACCTTCATTCTCATTGGCCGGCCCAGCATCAGATGGGTTTCTCCCAGGTTTCCCGGTCCGAGCTGGCTGCTCGGAACCTTTTCCACTGGTCCTTGGATGCCATATTCTCCAACGCGCTGGATATCGATAGGAGTCAGGGCATGGTCGGGCTCGTCGGCTCGTGCTCTTCCCGCGACATAAATAGCCTTCAATGGTCTGCCTTCAATATCTCTCTTGATATCCCCGTTCCGATACAACTTTGGACGATTGGGATAATCTTCGAAGAGAGAGCGCTGAGGTTTTGGCTTCGGATTAAAGAGACGATTGACGGGCAATTTCCTCGCAGGCGGCAGACCGGCCATCGCGCCTGCTGTCAACCCATCATTAATACGGCCTTCACCAAGCGCTCGTCCCGTGTCGTAGGCTTGAAGCAACGCTCCCACGGGCGTGAACTCGAGTGCTTCTGTCAACCGATCACTGTATTTCTTCCTTCCAGGGTCTTCACCATAGAGATTCCGGTATATCGCATCGGCCAAGCGCTCGCGGGCTGTCGGTACACGGCTTCGCCACAGTCCCGTCCCAATCGGAGATTTCTTGCTGATTGGAAAATCGGCGCGCGCGGCGAGGTCGGGTGGCAGCAGATCTGATAGGTCTTTTGGGTAATCGTTCATTCATCCAAACTCCAAATCTGCTGTTATGTACGCTCTTGACGTATAAATGTCAACGAAATAAACGTATATACGTAATTGGCGCAGAGCTAGGCTGACAAATCCACGAGCAACGCGGTGAGTCCTTCGCGATAAGTAGGATAGATCAGCTCGTAGCCGAGCTCGTCCTTGATGCGCCGGTTCGAGACGCGTTTCGATTCGGCATAGAAGCTTCGGGCCATGGGCGTGAGATCGGCGTCATCGAACGCGATCTCAGGCGGTGCTGGGACTTTCAGAAGCTCGGCCGCGAAAGTGACGACGTCCTGCGGTGGGCAGGGCTCGTCGTCACAGACATTGTAGGCCCGGCCCGGATGCGGCTTTGCGATCGAGGCCGCGAGGACGCCGGCGATATCCGCGACATGGATGCGGCTGAAAATCGGGCCCTTCGTGCTGTCCCATCAGTGCCTTGAACAGCCGCAAAAAAGGCCTCTTGAAATATCTAAAAACTTTGATAAATGCATTCGTGCGCGAATTAAAAGCGCGAATCAATGGAAACGGAGAAAGAACATGAGACAGGACTTAGCGACAGGAAAGAAAAATGGCCGACCGAGATATCAACTGGGTTCGGTCCTCGTATGAGGATCTATTGGAATTCCCCGACGACGCGATAAACGCCGCCGGGTTTCAACTAAGGAAGGTTCAACAGGACGAGGAGCCGGATGACTGGAAGCCGATGCCGAATGTCGGACCAGGTGTGCGAGAGATAAGAATCTTCGCCGAAGCCGGTGCTTACCGGGTCATGTATGTCGTGAAGATCGCGGGCTTGGTCCATGTTCTTCACTGCTTCCATAAGAAGACGGAACAGACGTCGCAGCGGGACATTGAAAAGGGGCGGGCGGCGTATCGTGAGGTTGAGGCGGCTATGGCAGCTGCCCGTAAGATGAAGAAGACGACGAAGGGTCGTCGAAAGAAAGAATGAGGTTTGATGTGGGTCGCATAACGACCGGGAGTGTTTGGAACGCTCTGATCAAAGATCCAGTCGAAGCGCGGAGAATGGAAAGGAAATCCGTGCTCCTGATGAAGGTGCAAGAGCGACTGAAAGCCAAGAAGTGGACCCAGGTAGAGGCCGCTCGCCACTTGGGCGTTGGACAATCGCGAGTCTCCGATATTCAGCAGGGAAAAATCCACCTGTTTTCAATGGAAATGCTGATCGATTTCCTCGAGAAGCTCGGCCAGCCGGTCGAACTTACCTTTCCGAAGCGCGGTAAATCCAAGACGAACAATCTCGAGCACGCCTGACATTCCTATGTGAATTGATACGGGCACGTGGAATCGGCTTCGTAGTCGAAGGGTTATCAGCTGACATCCGGCAGCGGACTATCTGGACAACGTCGCGAGCAACGCCTTGAGCCCCTCGCGGTAGCTCGGGTAGATCAGCCTGTAGCCGAGCTCGTCCTTGATGCGCCGGTTCGAGACGCGTTTCGATTCGGCATAGAAGCTTCGGGCCATGGGCGAGAGATCGGCGTCATCGAACGCGATCTCGGGCGGTGCCGGCACGTTCAGAAGCTCGGCCGCGAAAGTGACGACGTCCTGCGGCGGGCAGGGCTCGTCGTCGCACACATTGTAGGCCCGGCCCGGATGCGGCTTTTCGATCGAGGCCGCGAGGACGCCGGCAATATCCGCGACATGGATGCGGCTGAAGATCTGGCCCCGCTTCACGATGCGCTTCGCCGTGCCGTCGCGAAGCGCCACGAGCTGGTTGCGTCCCGGACCATAGATGCCGGCCAGGCGGAAGATGTGAAGCGGCAGGCCGAGCTTCCGCCACGCCGTCTCGGCGGCAAGCCGGCGCTCGCCGCGCGCCGTCGAGGGCGCCAGCGGCGATGTCTCATCCACCCATTCGCCGTGGCGATCGCCATAGACGCCGGTGGTCGAAAGATAGCCCACCCAGCGCAATGACGGAGCGCGCCGCGCCAGGTCGTCGCGGTGGCAGGTGAGAACGGGATCTCCGCTCTCGCCTGGCGGCACCGAGATCAGGAGATGGGTGACGCCGTCGAAGACGGCATTGGGAAGCGGCCTCGTGCCGTCGAAGGCGATGGCGCCGTCATCGCCGGAGCGGCTGGTGCCGGTGATGGTCCAGCCTTGCGGCGCGAGGCGCAGCGACAGGGCTAGCGCCGAGTAACCGAGACCGAAGCAGAAGAGATGGGACATTCAGGCCTTCTGCCATTCGGCGCTGACGGCGTCATCTGTTTCCTGGACAGCATGCCTGGCGCGCAAGACCGCGAAGTCGGCAGCGGGCAGCAGGCGGGCGAGCGCCCATACCGCCATGGCGCGTACCAGAGCGGAAGGATCGTCGAGCCGCCGCTCTGCTTCCTTGGCCAGCGACCGGTCACCCGAATTTCCGATGGCGATCAGCACATTGCGGATGAAGCGATCGCGACCGGTGCGCTTCACGGGTGAGCCCGAAAACAGCTTGCGGAAGGCCTGGTCATCGAGGCGGGCGAGATCGGCGAGCTTGGGCGCCACCAGGTCGTCACGCGCCTGAAGCTTTGACTCGCGGGCAGTTTGGGCGAATTTGTTCCATGGGCACACCGCCAGACAGTCGTCACAGCCATAGATGCGGTTGCCGATGCTTTCGCGGAATTCGCGGTCGATATGGCCCTTATGCTCGATGGTGAGATAGGAGATGCAGCGGCGCGCATCGAGCTGATAGGGCTTGGGGAAAGCCCTGGTCGGGCAGATATCGAGGCAGGCGCGGCATGAGCCGCAGTGATCGCTTTCAGGCGCGTCGCGGGCGAGCTCCGCCGCGCTCAATATGGCGCCCAAAAAGAACCAGGAGCCGAGCTCGCGCGAGACGAGATTGGTGTGCCGGCCCTGCCAGCCGAGGCCCGCGGCCTCGGCCAAGGGCTTCTCCATCAAGGGTGCCGTGTCGACGAAGACCTTGACGCCTTGCCCCGTCTCGCGCGCCAGCCATTGCGCCAGATGCTTGAGCTTGCCCTTGACGACGTCGTGATAGTCGCGCCCCAGCGCATAGACGGAGATGACGCCTGAGTCCTTGGCCTCGAGCCTCTGCAGCGGATCGATGTCGGGCGCATAGCTCATGGCGAGCATGATGGCCGAGCGCGCCGCGGGCCAGAGCGCCAGCGGATCGGCGCGCCGTTCGGCCGTTTCCTTGAGCCATCCCATGTCGCCTTGGTACCCGAAGGACAGAAACTCCTGAAGCCGCTGACCGGCCTTTGCGGCGGCCGACGGATCGGCGATGCGCAATTGGGCGAAGCCTTCTGCACGGGCCTTCAGGCGCAGTCTGTCTTCGAGCGCTGTCATGACGCCCGATTATACCAAAGACGCCGAAGAGATGTCAGAAGTCGAGATCGGTGTAGGACTGGGAGGGCGGGATGCCGCGCACGACGTCGGCGAGCAGCGGGCGGAAGGAGGGCCTGGATTTCAGCCGTTGGAACCATGCCTTTGCGGAAGGAAAATCAGCCCACGGAACATCGCCGATATAGTCGATCGCCGAGAGATGCGCGGCGGCGGCGAGATCGGCGAGCGAAAGATTGTCGCCGGCGAGCCAGTTGCGGCCGTCGGCGAGCCGGCCGATATAATCGAGATGGGCCTTGAGCAGGTCGAGCCCTTTGCGCACCCGCGGCATCTCGGGCGATCCGCCGCCATGCTCGCGCGGCATGAAGCGGCGGATGACCTTCTCGGTCAGCACCGGCTCGGCGACCTCGGCATAGAATTTGGTGTCGAACCAGCCGACCAGCCTTCGCACCTCGGCCCGCCCCTTGGCATCGCCCTGGATCAGGGCGATGGCGCCGTTGCGCGTCTCCTCGAGATATTCGCCGAGCGCCTCGACGCCATTGATGGCGCTGCCGTCGTCCTCGACGAAGACCGGCAGCGTCGCCGCCGGGTTGAGCTTGTAGAGCTCGGGAGACGGCGCCCAGGGCTGCTCGTCGCGCAATTCGACCGCGGTACCATATTCATTCAAGGCAAGGCGTATGCGGCGGGAATAGGGATCGAGCGTGAAATGGTGCAGACGAGGCATCAGGACCCTTGGAAAGACTACGTAAAGACAGCGGCCAAATACCGCGCCGCCATTGCCGTGCCGTCAGTCGGCATATAGAACCCTCGGGCTCAGGCGGCAAGCGATTCTCGGGGAAGCTCATCCGACAGGTCTGGTTATGCCTATTGAACAAATCATCCTTCTCGCCCTGATCCAGGGCATCACTGAATTCCTGCCGATTTCGTCCTCCGGCCATCTCATCCTGGCGCCGGCGCTTTTCCATTGGGCCGATCAGGGCGTTCTCACCGACATCATGACCCATATGGGCTCGCTCCTCGCCGTCCTCGTCTATTTCTGGCGCGACGTGGTGGCCATGCTCCGCGGGTCACTCGATGCGCTCAGGGGACGGATTACCGCCGAAGGGAGGCTTGCCTTCTATGTGGTGATCGGAACCATTCCGATCATTTTGGTCGGCGCCTTTCTCAAATTCACCGGCCTCAGCGACCAGCTGCGCAGCGTGACCCTCGTCGCCGTGAACGCCATCGTCTTCGGCATCCTCATGTATATCGCCGATGCCTATGGGCTCATGCGCCGGAAGGTCTCGGACATGACATGGGTCCCGGCTGTCATCGTCGGTTGCGCTCAGGCGCTGTCGCTCAATCCCGGCACCAGCCGGTCCGGCATCACCATGACGGCGGCGCGCGGCCTGGGCTTCGAGCGTCCGGAAGCGGCGCGCTTCTCCTTCCTGCTTTCGATACCGGCGACGGCGGCGGCGGGCCTTCTCATCATCGGCGATGCGCTCGAGCGCGGTGTGGCGATCACCTGGGATTCAATCATTTGCGGCGCGCTCACTTTCGTGGTCGCCTTCGCGACCATAGCCTTTCTCATGCAGCTTCTGCGCCGCATGAGCTTCCTGCCCTTCGTGATCTACCGGATCGCGCTCGGCGTGATCCTGCTCGCTTTGATCTATTGGGGCTTTCCGCTGAGCGTGGCGAGCACCTGAGCTGGATTCAGAAAGCCGGCGCCGAGAACTCGCCCGCCTTGCGATAGCGATAGAGATAGGCCGGTACGATCGCTTCGATGCCGCGCGGCGTGATGCCGAGGCCCTCGAAGGTGCGGTGCTCGGCCGTGGCTTCCGCGCTGACCACATTGTCGGTCTTGAGCAGCTCGACCTGATCGGTGGTGAGGAGCGGCTTGGGCAGGAGCTCGAGGATCATGGCCTGGACCCTGGCCACCGGCCAGGGCAGGGGAACGAGGAGGCGCTTACGCCCGACGGTCTGGAGGGTGAATTCCATGAGCTCGCGGAAGCTCATCACCTCAGGCCCGCCCAGCTCGTAGGTGCGTCCGGAAGCTAGGCCCGCATCGATGAGGCGGGTCACTGCCTCGGCAACGTCGCCGACGAAGACCGGCTGGAATTTGGTGGTGCCGCCGCCAATGAGGGGAAGCGCCGGCGAAAAGCGGGCCATGGCGGCGAAACGGTTGAAGAAATTGTCCTCAGGCCCAAAGACGATCGAGGGCCTGAGCACGATGGCGCCGGGGAAATTGGCACGGGCGCGCTGCTCACCCGCGGCCTTTGTCTTCGCATAGGCGCTCGGGGAATGGGCGTCGGCACCGATCGCCGACATCTGGATGAACATCTTGGCGCGTGCCGCCTTGGCCGCCCTGGCGGACGCCTCGGCGCCAAAGACATGAATGGCATCAAAGCTTTGCGCCCCGGCGCTAGTGAGGACGCCGGTCAGGTTGACGACCGCATGGGCGCCTTCCGAGACGGCGGCGAGGGAATCCGGATAGCGCACATTGGCCTGGACCGGCATGATCTGGCCCGGTACACCCAAAGGCTGCACATAGCCGGCGAGATCGGGCCTGCGGCAGGCGACCCGGATGCGATACCCCCGCTTCGCCAGGCTGCGCACGATGTGCCGGCCGAGGAAGCCGGAGCCGCCAATGAGGGTGATCAGGGTCTCGGAAGGGGCGAGGGTCAAGGCCGTCAAATCCATCATGTTGGCGGGATTTGGGCTTTTTACCGGGGGGTCCCGCCTTTGCAAAGCCCAAATCACCCGGCACAAGCCGATCAGTTGACACTGACGCATAGGGTCATTTATGAACCCCCGCAATGCCCAGATGGCGGAATTGGTAGACGCACTAGTTTCAGGTACTAGCGCTGAGAGGCGTGGAGGTTCGAGTCCTCTTCTGGGCACCAATTTGCACTCCCCGAGCTTCGGCCCGGCGAGCCCGTTATCTGACCGAAACGACATTGAGACATTGGGCAGCCGCGTGACGGGTGATGCGCGGCGATCGATTGACGGATGGCGATAAAAATCTACAAGGGTGATTTGCCGGCGGGGCTCGACCTCGGGTCCGAGATCGCGATCGATACCGAAACGCTCGGTCTCAATCCGCTGCGCGACAAATTGTGCGTCGTGCAACTATCCTCGGGCGACGGCAATGCCCATCTGGTCCAGCTCGATCGCTCGACCTACGAAGCGCCCCGCCTCAAGGCGCTGCTTGAGAATCGCCAGGCGCTCAAGATCTTCCATTTCGCGCGTTTCGACGTCGCCACGCTCAAGCATTATCTGGGCGTCGAGACGGGGCCTCTCTACTGCACCAAGATCGCATCCAAGCTCACCCGCACCTACACCGATCGGCATGGCCTCAAGGATCTCGTCAAGGAGCTGCTCGGCATCGAGATCAACAAGCAGCAGCAAAGCTCCGACTGGGGCGCCCATGTGTTGAGCGATTCGCAGAAGCAATATGCCGCGCAGGACGTTCTCTACCTGCACGAGCTGAAATCCAGGCTCGATCAGATGCTCGAGCGCGAAGGGCGCAAAGGCCTCGCCCGGGCCTGTTTCGATTTCGTGCCGGTGCGGGCCGAGCTCGACCTCATGGGTTGGACGGAAGACGATGTCTTTGCGCATTGACGCCGTACATCGCGTGCCGCGCGGCCGCACCGCCAAGGCTGCCGCGCGCGCCCGCTTGGCGCCTTATGTGTCGGGCGCCTTCGCTGGCGTGGTCGTGCTCCTGCTCCTGATCTTCCTCTATCAGACCGGCGCATTCACGTCCGCGCCCAAGCCCGTGGACCAGACCGCCGTTTCGCACGATCAGGTGACGGTCGTCGATTCCACCATCACCGGTCTCGACAGCCAGAACCGGCCCTATTCGATCTCCGCCAGGAACGCGGTCCAGGACAAGGACAAGCCCAACTTCATCGCGCTCGACGAGGTCTCGGGCGCCACCAACCGCACCAACGGCGAAGCGATCACGTTCGAGTCGAAGAAAGGGCTCTACGATTCCGACGTCAAGACGCTCGATCTCGACACCGACGTGGTGGTCAAGTCGGCCGGCCGCTTCACCGCGCGCATGGACAAGGCCCATGTGGTCGTCGGCGAGAAGCGGCTGACCAGCAATGTTCCGGTGGCCGTCGAGCTCACCACGGGCACGATCAATGCCAATGGGGTGGAAATAACCAATGATGGCAACAATATATTGTTCCTGAACGGTGTTAAGGCACACTTCACGAACACCAAGACGAACACCAAGTCGCAAGGAGACGACCAATGATCCTTCGTGCCAGCCTAGCTGTACTTTCCGTGCTTGCCGGTCTGGCCCTGGCTCAGCTCCCGGCCACAGCCCAAGCCGTCGACACCAAGCCTGCGGAAGCCAAGACGCCGAAGAATGTCGATATCGAAGCCGATCAGATGGAGATTCTCGATCAGCAGAAGAAGGCGGTTTTCAAGGGCAAGGTGAAGGCGGTGCGCGGCAAGGTGACGCTCACCTGCGACACGCTCGATGTGACCTATACCGAAGAGCCGAACGCTCAGGGCGAGAAGAAGACCGAGGTCACCTTCCTCGATGCCGCCGGCAATGTGGTGATCGTCAGCGGCACCCAGACGGTCACGGGCCGGACGGCCCATATGGACGTCAAGGCCAACAAGCTCACCGTGAAGGGCGGCGCCAAGGTGGTGCAGGGCAAGACGGTGATGAATGGCGAGCAGCTCTTCGTCGATCTCAACACCAACCGCAGCGAGTTGACCGGCGGGCGGGTCAAGGGCAGCTTCGTGCCCGGGCAGTGACAGATCATGTTTCACCCAATATTAATCTAAATGGGCGGTAATCAGGTGACGCAGAACGGTGAGGCAATGACGGCCGTGCGGCCCCGCAAGCAGGATTTGGCTTCAGGGCGCGGCCATCGGATGGTGGAGCGGGCGCCTCAGCCCCGCTCGCGCGATCTGCCGCCGGATGACGGGCTGGTTGCCATAGGGCTCCGCAAGAGCTTCGGGCGCCGGCCGGTGGTCAGGGGGGTCAACCTCTCCGTCAGGCGTGGCGAGGCCGTGGGGCTGCTTGGACCCAATGGCGCCGGCAAGACGACGGTGTTCTACATGATCACCGGCCTCATCGCCGCCGACCAGGGCACGATCAGCCTCGACGGGACGGATATCACCACCCTGCCCATGTATCAGCGGGCGAGGCTCGGCATCGGATATCTGCCCCAGGAAAGCTCGATCTTTCGCGGTCTCACGGTTGAGGACAATATTCGAGCCGTGTTGGAGCTCCACGAGCCCAACCGCAAGCGGCGCGAAAGTGAGTTGCGTGAGTTACTCGATGAGTTTTCCGTCTCGCATCTACGGCATTCGCCAGCTGTGGCGCTATCTGGCGGTGAGCGTCGCCGCGTGGAAATCGCCCGCGCCCTTGCCACCCACCCGCAATTCATGCTCCTCGACGAGCCCTTCGCCGGAATTGATCCGATTGCGATCGGTGATATTCGCCAGCTGGTGCGACAGCTTACCGCTCGGGGAATCGGGGTGCTTATTACGGATCACAACGTCCGCGAAACGCTCGAGCTCATCGACCGCGCCCTCATCATCCATGAGGGCGAGGTCCTGACCGAGGGCACGCCTTCGGAAATCGTCAACAATCCCGATGTGCGGCGCTTCTATCTCGGCGAAGGTTTCAGCCTGTAAAGCTGCGGTTTTAGTGCATTTTAAGACCGTGTATGCTACGCCCGGGCCTATGAGGGCGCATCCCGATCCGCAATGGGAATGTTCCCCCAAATTTGAGAGGCAGGGAAGGAGCGCTACGTGGCGCTGTCACCGCGACTAGAGCTGAAACAGGGCCAGTCCCTGGTCATGACGCCGCAATTGCAGCAGGCGATCAAGCTTCTGCAAATGTCCAATCTCGAGCTGCAGGCTTTTGTCGAAAGCGAGCTCGAGAAGAATCCTTTGCTCGAGCGTGACGAGAAGCGCGAGGCGCAAGGGCCTGGCGCCGAAGCGCAGGAACGCGATGTCGCCAGCGCCATGAAGGACGGCGCCAGTGCCGAGGAACGGCTCGCCACCCTCGATACCGATCTCGACAACGTCTATCAGGGCGAGAGCCGCGCCGATGCCGCCAATCGCGCCGGCGCGGCGCCGGCCGATTCCGGCTGGGCGTCGCTCAAACCTTCACGCGCCGTATCGCTCGATCAGGATGAGCTCGATATCGGCGCCACGCTCAGCCGCGAGAAGACGCTGGCCGAGCATCTGACCGAGCAATTGATGCTGACCATTGCCGATCCGGCCGACCGGCTGATCGGGCAGAATCTGATCGGCATGGTGAACGAAGCGGGCTACCTCACCAGCGACCCGGCGCAAGTGGCCGAGATGCTGGGCACCGACATCGCCCATGTCGAGCGCGTGCTCGGCGTTCTTCAGGGTTTCGATCCCGCCGGCGTTTTTGCCCGCGACCTGAAGGAATGCCTGATGCTGCAGCTCAAGGAGCTGGACCGGCTCGATCCGGCGATGCGGACCCTCGTCGAGCATCTCGATCTGGTCGCCAAGCGCGATTTCGCCGGACTCAAGTCGCTGTGCAAGGTCGATGCCGACGACATCCGTGACATGATCGCCGAATTGCGCCGCCTCAATCCCAAGCCCGGCCACGTCTTCGGCGCGGATCCGGTGCAGCCGGTGGTGCCGGATGTGTCGGTGCGGCCCGCACCCGACGGCACCTGGCTGATCGAGCTCAACAACGACACGCTGCCGCGCGTTCTCGTCAACAACCGCTACATGGTGCAGGTCTCGCGCGGGCCCATGCGCGATCAGGACAAGACCTATCTGTCCGAATGCCACGCCAATGCCACCTGGCTGGTGCGCAGCCTCGACCAGCGCGCCAAGACGATCCTGAAAGTGGCGCGCGAGATCGTGCGCCAGCAGGATGGGTTCCTGGTCCATGGCGTCCAGCAACTGCGGCCGCTCAATCTGAAGACGGTGGCGGATGCGATCGAGATGCACGAATCGACGGTGAGCCGCGTCACCTCGAACAAATACATGGCCACACCGCGCGGCATCTTCGAGCTCAAATATTTCTTCACCACCGCGATCGGCGGGGCCATGGGCGGCGAGGCCCATTCGGCCGAATCCGTGCGCCATCGCCTGCGCGAGATGATCGAGCGCGAGACCAAGGCGAACATCCTCTCGGACGACACGCTGGTCGAGATGCTCAAGGCCGAGGGCATCGACATCGCCCGCCGAACGGTCGCTAAATATCGGGAATCCTTAGGCATTCCATCATCGGTGCAGCACCGGCGGGAAAAGAACGCCTTCGGTTCGTAAGCCTCCCTTTGAGCCGCCGAATAAGGTTGACTTCACTTCCGCCCGCGACTAGTTTCCGCGCCGTTTTAGAGGGGGCTGGTCCTCTCTGACATAGCGGCAGCCGAAAGACGGTCATAGAAGCTTTTCGGCAGTTGACGCCGGACGCCGCACCGCCCACATTGGATGGGCCAAGTCGATAAACACTGTCAGGTAAAATGCAGGTCAAGATCACTGGCAAAAATCTGGACATTGGCGCAGCTTTGCGGGCGCATATCGAGAATCGCCTTTTCGATATCGCCGAGAAGTATTTCAACGGCACCGTCTCGGGGCATGTCACGCTCGAGAAGCAGCGTTCGCAGTTCACCGCCGATTGCACGCTGCATCTCGCGACCGGTCTCGTTCTTCAAGCCCATGGTCACGGTTCTGAAGCCATGCCGTCCTATGACAAGGCGGCTTCCCATCTCGAGAAGCAGCTCAGGCGCTACAAGCGCCGGCTCAAGGATCACAATGACAGCCGCGTCGAGCCGGTACGTCGGCGCGCTGCCGCCGACTACGTCATTGCGAGCGCAGGAGAGCACGATGCCGAGGAGCCGAAGGATCTCAATCCTGTCATCATTGCGGAAAGTTCCGCCGACGTGCCGGAACTTTCGGTGGGCGAGGCCGTGATGCAACTCGACATCTCGACCGGCCAGTTCCTGCTGTTCCGCAACGCGCGTGATGGCGGCCTCAATGTCGTCTATCGCCGGCCCGACGGCAATATCGGGTGGATCGATCCTCATCTCGGCGCGGCTCCCTGAGCCTCACGCGCGCGCAACAAGGAAATACGAACATCATGAACCTCGCCGAGATCATCGATTCTCAATCCATCCTGCCGTCGCTCAAGGTGCAGAGCAAAAAACAGCTCCTGCAGGAGATCGCCCATGCGGCCGGCAAGCTGACCGCGATCGATCATCGGGTGATCTTCGAGACGCTGTTGCAGCGCGAGAAGCTCGGCTCCACCGGCTTGGGTCACGGCATCGCCATCCCGCATGGCAAGATACCGACGCTGACGCGCGTCTATGGGTTGTTCGCGCGCCTCGCGGCGCCGGTCGAATTCGATGCCGTCGACAATGAGCCGGTCGATCTCGTCTTCCTGCTTTTGGCGCCCGAGCATGCCGGCGCCGATCACCTGAAGGCGCTCGCCCGCATCTCGCGGTTGCTGCGCGACCACGACGTGGTGGCGAAGCTGCGCGGCACCGACACGGCCGAGGGCCTCTACGCCATCCTCACCGAGCCCGCCGCGACCCCGCACGCCGCCTAGAGCCCCTCCAGCCCGGTCATCCTGGATGAGCGCGTTTCCCGTCTGTTTCGTGCAAATGCCGTGCATTGTGGCTTGCCCCATGTGATGTTTCGGCAACAGCGCGGACAAATCCGCCTGGAGCCAAATTTTCCACTGCTGATTGAATTTATTTAAGGTAATATCCAGGGCGGTATTTCTTGGGGGGAGAACGCCGCCAGCGCGCATCCCTGGGTGTGGCTGTTTTCCGGCGTCTCAGACGACGGGGGTTACTCATGCGCCGCAATTCGCTGACGTCGCTGTTGTCGACGACCTCTCTGGCGGCGTTTGCCGTGCTCGCGGGCACTGCCACCGTCGACCGGACTGCATGGGCCATCGACACATTCATCATCACGGACACCTCCACGCCGCAAACGATCGCCGGAAATGGCGACACTCTGACGGTGACCGGCGGCGCCGAACTCGAGGTGTCCACGGCTACGGCCGTTACCATGAGCAATAACAACACGTCGCTTACGGTCGGCCTGACCACAGGCACACCCCCGAATGTCGGGGCGGGCACGGTGACCGGCATAGGACAAAGCGCGGTGCTGGCCAACGCCTTCACCGGGATGAACATCCTGGTCAACAGCAACGGCACGATCCGCGCCGACGCGGATGCCACGTCGGCCACTATCGAGGTGCTGCCGGGCGCCGGCCTCGACATCGACAACCACGGCACCATCGCGAATCTGGGCGCGACCACCGGCGCCAATGCCATCCATATCGCCGGCAGCGCCACGGTATCGATCGACAACACGAAGCTCGATCCCGGCGATCCGACGCCCACGATCAGCGCCGCGGCGGCCGCGGCCATCCATCTCGTCGGCTCCGGAACCGTGACCGGCGCCATCACCAATGACGGGCTCATCGTGACCGGCAATCAGAATTTCTATGGGGGCGGCGCCATTCGCTTCTTGAACTCCACCTTGACCGGCGGCGTCACCAACAACGTGACGGGCGTCATCCAGGGCGATGCCGGCGGCAGGGGCATCGAGTTCGCGGGCACCGGCAGCAGCGCCGATATCAGCAATGCCGGCACCATCACCCAGGTGAATGGCGGCACCGACGGCCAGGGGATTTTCTATTTCCTGGATGCGACGAGCACGGTGACGAACAGCGGCCTGATCCAGGCCAGCGCCACCGGCTCCGATTCGGGTGCGATCGTTTTCGACTCGCTCGCCAACGTGACCGGCGCCGTCGACAACCAGGCGGACGGCGTCATCCGCGCCACCGGCCAGGGCGCCAGCGCCATCAGCTTCGAGGCCGGCGCCTCGCTCTCGGGCGCCATCTCCAATGCCGGCACGATCGAGGTGACCGACGCGACGGGCCCTGCCGACGGCTTCGCCATCAAGGCGGACAGCATTGACGGCGCGGCGCTCAGCATCGCGAACACCACCGGCGGCCTGATCCGGGGCGCCGGCACGACCGGCGGCGCCATCGCCGTGCTCAGTCCTGACGTCGCCGTCAACATCACGAATAACGGCTTCATCACCAACGCGTCGAGCAATGGAAACTCGCGCGCAATCAATGTCGACGGGTCATTCGGCACGGGCATGGTGACGATCGACAACCAGAACGGCACGATCAGCAACACCGGCTCGGGCACCGCCGCCATCGAGATCTTGGGGGGCGCTGCTTTCACCATCAATAACGGTTTGGGCGACGGCCTCGGCGCCATCGTTGGCGGCAGCGGTCGGGCTGTACTCATCACCAGCGGCACCGGCGACATCACCAACAATTCGGTCATCACCAGTGCGGCCGGCGGGGGCACGATCTTCATCGAGTCCATGGAAGGATCGATCGTCAACCAGTTTTTCGGAACGATCCAGCACACCGCATCGAACGGAACAGCCGTGTTTTTGAACGGCACGCTTGCCGGTGATGGCGTGCTCGACAATGCGGGCATCATCCGCGGCGGCACTGGCGGCAATCTCGAGTTTCTGGGCACCGCCGACAACGGCCGGGCCATTTTCGCCGATATCGGCACGGCCACCACCATCATCAACCGGGACACGGGGATCATTTCCGGCAGCGTCTCCATCGGCCACGGCACGTTCACCATCGAGGGCGGCATCATCAACGGCAATATCATTGGTCTGTCCGGCTCGAAGGTCGATTACGACCTCGCCGCGGTGACGCTGGAGACGACGCCGGGCGATGGCGGCTTCAACCCGCTGACCGGCCCATTCGGCTTCGAGACCAACGGCATCCATTCACTCAATCCCAACTCCGGCCCATCGTCGATCAACGTCAATAGCGGCGCGCTGTTCGTGCATCAGAACATGCAGGCGGCGGATTTTCTGATCGCCGCGGGCGCGGTGATGCGGCTCGATGACAATGTGACAGTCCAGGTGGGGCTTATCCCGGGCTCGGGGTTCGACAATAACGGCCTGCTGTTCGTGGCGGGCGGCGACACGGCGACGATCTCCGCCCCGGTCTCATCGGCGGGAGCCGGGAACATGCTGGGCTTCGGCATCGCGCATCCGACGGCGGGCGCCGCGACTTATGGCAAGCTCAACGTCAACAGCTTCCTCGGCATCACCCAAGGCGACCTCGTCACCGACACCGATACCAGCATCCGCATCTATAACGACTTCCTGGGCTTCACACCGGCGGCGACAGGGATCGTGCTGGCCGATGTGGAGGACGATCTCACCATCGATGGCGCGACGAATGTCGCCGGCACGCTGGCGGACATGGACACGGCCTATAACGACACGCTGACGCTGCGGTTCATCGCCTATGTCGGCGGCCCCGACGATAACGACCTGCTGCTCGACGTGATTCGCACGCCGCTCGACGCTGCTTCATTCGGCCTGACGCCGAACCAGCGCAATGCGGCGAGCGCGCTCGAAAGCATCGGCCAGAACGGCAACGCCTCGGGCCAGCTCAACGCGTTCCTGGGCCTGCTCGACAGCATCACCGAGGAGGACGAGCTCGCCAATGCGCTGGAGCAGACGCTGCCGATCGCCAATGGCGCGGCTCTCATGGGCTCGGTGATCGCCTTCGATTCGGTGCTGCAGTCGATCGACTCGCGGCTTGCCGGTCTCAATCCCGGCAGCAGCGGCAACGAGATGGCCATGGCGGCGGAGCTCGCCCGCGGCACGCGGGTCAGTCCCGCTGCGGATGTCGTCGAGCCCTATGCGCCGCAAAGCGCGCTGTGGGTCCGCATCGGCGGTGGTACGGGCGAGCAGGATGAGCAGGACGGGCCCGGCGGTCCGGTCGCGGGCTGGGATGGCGACAGCTGGTATGGCGTGGTCGGCGCCGATGCCGAAGTGAGCCAAGGCCTGCGCCTCGGCGCCACGCTGGCCTATGTCGACAGCACCTTCGATGGCGACGATGTCAACGACTCCAGGCTCGAGATCCAGAGCTACCAGGGCTCGCTCTACGGCGCCTGGGAGAGCGATGGCTGGTGGGCAACGGGCGTCGTCGGCGGCGGATGGAACGACTATGACGGCAGGCGCTCGATCGACGTTTCGACGCCCGGCGGCGATTTCAGCGACACCAAGACGTCGGACTATGACGGCTGGCAGGTGACGGCGAGAGCCATGGTGGGCACGGTGATCGGCGATGTGGCGGGCCCGAACATCGCGCCCTTCGTCAGTCTGCGCTACAGCTATATCGACATCGGCGCCTATGACGAAGACGGCGACAGCGACGAGGGCTTGAGCCTCGAGGTGGACGATCAGGATTATGAGCAGCTCCTGCCCGGCATCGGCGTCAGGCTCGCGGCACCCATCATCGGCGATGGCCATGCGGTGGTGCCGTGGCTCAGGGCGAGCTACCAGTATGATGTCATCGGCGATCGCCAGGTGACGACCTCGACCTTCGGCGGCGATCTGGGCGCGCCGCAGGCGAGCTTCGTGACCAAAGGTGTGCGGCCCGGCCGCGACGTGCTCAATCTCGGCGGTGGATTGAGCTTCTTCTCGTCGGATGCGCTCTCGGCGGCGCTCAGCGTCGATTGGGAGGATCGCGAGGATTACGATAGCTGGTCGGGTTTCGGCGAAGTGCGCTTCGCGTTCTAGGACCTGGGTTCGGCTGTTGCCAGAATCAAGGGCCGTCCCGGTTCGGCCAGCCTCACCGTCAGAAGGGCGTGGACGAAATACTGAGGCCGCCGCAGACATTGAGAGTCTGGCCGGTGATGAAGGATGCATCATCGGAAAGCAGGAAAGCCACCGCCGCTGCGACGTCGGCCGGCGCTCCGATGCGGCCGACGGGAATCGAAGCAAGGATAGTGTTCCTGCGCGGGCTGTCGGGTGGAAAATTTTTATCGAACATCGCCGTGGCAATCGGTCCCGGCGCGACCGCATTCACCGTTATTCCGTCGCGCGCCAGTTCAAGAGCCCAGCTTCGGGTCGCCGAGACGAGCGCGCCCTTGATCGCGCCATACACTGACAGGCCCGCCAATCCCAGCGCCGCCCGGCTGCCGATGTTCACGATCCTGCCGCGTCCCTTGGTTCGCATTCCGGGAACGATGGCTTGAGCGAGGAGAATTGCGGCGCGCAGATTGGTATCGACCATCCGGTCGAGCTCGGCCATTGCAATTTTTTCCAGGACGGCGCGTTCTCCCGGTGCGGCGTTGTTCACGAGGTTGTCGACTGAATGTTCGGCGCAGAGCTTTTCCAGCACCTTCCCGAGCGCCTTGGCGTCGCTGAGGTCGACGGAATAGCTCACCCCGGGAAAGTCCTTCCCCGGATATGAGCGAGACAGGTTGATGAGTTCATGCCCCTCTCGGGCCAGTCGTTCGGCTATGGCCCGGCCAATCCCGCGCGAGGCTCCAGTCACAAGCGTCACCGGACTCAATATGCTCTCCCATGCGATCGAGTTGACCCGTGCCCCTCGGACTAGCCTCGGGAAGGTCGCATTTGCTGCGAAGTATTGTCAACCGAGCGATGCCGGACGAGGACAAAGGAAAACGCCCTTCCGATCTCTCGCAAGGGCGTTTTGCTCTCCGGAATTTGAAATTGTCAGTGGACGGTGACGGGCGTCAGCTCGTGCTCACGCGCAGCCGCGAAGGCGGCCTCGACGCTGGCCGAAATCGACATCGGGGTGCCGTCGGCGCCATAGAGGCAGTAGAGCCTGATGTCTCCGGGCACGTTGATCTGGGGCCCGAGAAGCTTGGCGGCGTGGTCGGGCTCGATTTCACGGATATAGCCCAGGGCACCATTGCCCAGCACGGCCAGCTCTTCGGTGGCGACTTCGAGTTTCTTTTCGGTTTCGGGTCCGGTCATGGCTCAGACTCCTTTTATGTCGATCTTACGCACGATCCTTTGTGGTTCGGGCCGCTCGAGATCGATGGCGAGCAGGCCGCTTTCGAGTTGCGCGCTCTTCACCTCGACACCCTCCGCCAGGACGAAAGCACGCTGGAACTGGCGGGCGGCGATGCCGCGGTGGAGGTAGGCGCGGGACCCGTCGTCAACCTGACGGCCCCTAATCATGAGTTGGTTTTCCTCGAGCGTAATTTCAAGCTCGTCGCGCGAGAATCCCGCGACCGCGAGGGTGATGCGGAATTTTTCGGGAGCGTTTTCGCCGCGCGCCACCCTTTCTATGTTGTAAGGCGGATAGCCGTCATTGGCCGATTTCGCGGCCCTGTCGATAATGCGCTCGAAATCGTCGAATCCGAGCAGATAGGGGCTGGAAAACAGCGAAACGCGAGTCATGACGGGCCCTTTTGAAAGCAGCTCATCCGTCCGGCCCCAAGGGCACCGGAGGCCTCCCTAATATGTTGCGCGCAAGCCCTTATTTCAAGGCGGGCGGGATTTAAGGCTCATCCTTTCGGTGCCTTGCAAATGACAGCCGACTGGCGTCAACTGGACCCATCGCTGGCCGGGGCTTTTGGCTCAGAGATGAAATTTGGCACGTGACCGGAGGGGATAATTCCCCTTTGTCCGGTTTCGCGCTAGGGTTGGACAACGAAAAAACCGACAGGGAGGTTTTCATGATCAGGAAGCTGTTTGCGGCCGTTGCCATGACGGCATTGATGGCGGGCGCAAGCTTAGCGGCGGATGTCAAGCCCGCGGTCGTCTACGATCTCGGCGGACGCAACGACAAGTCCTTCAACGAAAGCGCCTTCATGGGTGCCGAGAAGTTCAAGGCCGACACCGGCGTCGCCTATCAGGATTTCGAGATCCAGAATGACAGCCAGCGCGAGCAGGCCTTGCGCAAATTCGCCGAGCGCGGCTTCTCGCCCGTTGTCGCCATCGGCTTCAGCCATGCCGAGGCGGTGAAGAAGGTCGCGGCCGAATTCCCCAACACGCAATTCGCCATCATCGACATGGTCGTCGAAGCGCCGAATGTCGCCTCGATCGTGTTCAAGGAGCAGGAGGGCAGCTATCTCGTCGGCGTGCTCGCCGCACTTGCTTCCAAGACCGACAAGGTCGGCTTTGTCGGCGGCATGGACATCCCGCTGATCCGTCGTTTCGCCTGCGGCTATGTCGGCGGCGTCAAGGCGGCCAAGAAGGACGCCGAGGTGTTCCAGAACATGACCGGCACCACGGGTGCCGCCTGGACCGACCCGGTGAAGGGCGGCGAGCTCGCCAAGTCGCAATTCGACCGTGGCGCCGATGTCGTCTATCACGCCGCCGGCGGCACCGGCATCGGCGTGCTGCAGGCGGCGGCGGATGCCGGCAAGCTCGGCATCGGTGTCGATTCGAATCAGAACATGCTGCATCCGGGACATGTGCTGACGTCGATGCTGAAGCGCGTCGATGTCGCGACCTACAATGTCTTCAAGGCCGGGCAGGACGGCAGCTTCAAGCCGGGCGTCACCGTTCTGGGTCTTGCCGAAGGCGGCGTCGGCTGGGCGCTCGACGACAACAACAAGTCACTCATCACGCCCGAGATGAAGACGGCGGTGGACAAGGCGGAAGCCGACATCAAGGCCGGCACCGTTCAGGTCCACGACTATATGGCGGATTCCGCTTGCCCCTACTGACCGGGCCTTGATCATGACTGACGGACGAGCGATGGCGGCACCTCCCGCCATCGCCCTTGCCCATATCGACAAGCGCTTCGGCCCGGTCCACGCCAACAAGGACATATCGCTCGAGATCGAGAAGGGCACGATCCACGGCATCGTGGGCGAGAACGGCGCCGGCAAATCGACCCTGATGTCGATCCTCTTCGGCTTCTATCAGGCCGATTCGGGTGAGATCAGCGTCGACGGCAAGCCGACGCCGATTACGCGCCCGACCGATGCAATCAAGGCCGGCATCGGCATGGTGCATCAGCATTTCATGCTGGTCGGCAAATTCACCGTGCTCGAGAATGTCGTGCTCGGCGCCGAAGGCGGCTTCATCCTCAATCAGGGGCTTGGCAAGGCGCGGCGCGAGCTCGAGCGCCTGGAGAAGGATTATGGGCTCCAGGTCGATCCCGACGCCCAAATCGACGATCTGCCGGTTGGCCTGCAGCAGCGCGTCGAGATCCTGAAAGCTCTCTATCGCGGCGCCGAGGTGCTCATTCTCGATGAGCCGACAGGCGTGCTCACCCCCAGCGAGGCCGAGCATCTGTTCCGCATCCTCAAGCAGCTGAAAGCCCAGGGCAAGACCATCGTCCTCATCACCCACAAGCTCAAGGAGATCATGGCGGTGACCGACCGCGTCTCGGTCATGCGCCGTGGCGAGATGGTGGCGACGGTCGAGACGAAGGCGACGTCGCCCGAAGAATTGGCCGAGCTCATGGTCGGCCGCCGCGTGCTGCTGCGCGTCGTCAAATCCGAGCGCGTCCCCGAGCGCACCGTGCTCGAGGTGAAGAACCTCGTGGTGACGGATTCGGCCGGCACGGTGAAGGTCGACGACGTCTCCTTCATCGTGCGCGCCGGCGAGATCGTCGGCATTGCCGGTGTCGCCGGCAATGGCCAGAGCGAGCTTCTGGAAGCGATCACCGGCATCAGGCCGAGGGCTTCGGGCGAGATCCTGCTCAATGGCAAGCTCTTGCCCTGCGATGCGGCGGAAGCCCGGGCCCAGAAGCTCGCCCATGTGCCGGAGGACCGTCATCGTCTCGGCATCGTCACTTCCTTCGATGCCTGCGAGAATGTCATCCTTGGCTATCACGGCGATGAGGTCTATCAGAAGGGCCTCTTCCAGGATCGCCGCGCCATCCTCGCCGACACCGCCAAGAAGATGGAGGATTTCGACGTCAGGCCGCAGGATCCCTATTTGCGGCTCGGCCTGTTTTCCGGCGGCAACCAGCAGAAGATCGTGCTGGCGCGCGAGATCGAGCAGGATCCCGATCTCCTGATCGTCGGCCAGCCGACGCGCGGCGTCGATATCGGCGCCATCGAATTCATCCATAAGCGGCTGATCGCCATGCGCGACCGCGGCAAGGCGGTGCTCCTCGTCTCGGTCGAGCTCGACGAGATCAGGGGGCTTGCCGACCGCGTGCTGGTCATGTGCGGCGGCCGCATCACCGGCGAATGCGCGCCGGAGACGCCCGAGAAGCAGATCGGCCTGATGATGGCGGGGGCGGCGGCGTGAGCGGCCCTCAGCGAGAGCTGCCGCGCTGGGTCGATATCGGCCTCATCCCGCTGATCAATCTCCTGGCCGCCCTTATCATCACCGGCCTCGTCTTCCTGGCGATCGGCGAATCACCTCTGGAAAGCCTAGGGATCATGCTGAACGGCGCCTTCGGCTATGGCTCAGGCCTCGGCTATACGCTGTTCTACACGACCAACTTCATCTTCACGGGGCTTGCCTTCGCCGTCGCCCTCCATGCCGGCCTGTTCAATATCGGGGCCGAGGGCCAGGCCTATCTGGGGGGCCTCGGCGTAGCCCTCGTCTGCCTGGGGCTCGGCGCGCTTCCCATGGTGATCATCATCCCGCTCGCCATAGCGGGTGCTGCCCTCTTCGGCGCCGGCTGGGCCTTCATCCCCGCCTATCTCCAGGCCAAGCGCGGCAGCCATGTCGTCATCACGACGATCATGTTCAATTTCATCGCCTCGGCGCTGATGATTTATCTGCTCGTCAATGTGCTCTCCCCGCCGGGCTCGATGAATCCCGAGACGCGCACCTTCGATCCCAACGCCCATCTGCCGCTCATCCATGATGTGCTGGCGGGCCTCGGCATCACTGTCGCGCGCTCGCCGCTCAATCTTGCCTTCCTCTGGGCGCTCATTTGCGCCGTCGCGGTGTGGCTGCTCATGTGGCACACGACGCTCGGCTATCAATTGCGCGTCCTCGGCGCCAATCCGGCCGCCGCCGCCTATGCCGGCATGAAGCCGCAGCGGCTGATCATCATCGCCATGCTGATCTCGGGCGCCTTGTCGGGCTTCCTCGCCCTCAATGAGATCATGGGCGCGCAGAACCGCCTGCTGCTCGAATTCACCTCGGGCTACGGCTTCGTCGGCATCGCGGTGGCGCTGATGGGGCGCTCGCATCCCTTCGGCATCGTGCTCGCCGCGATCCTGTTCGGCGCGCTCTACCAGGGCGGCGCCGATCTCTCCTTCGAGAAGCCGACCATCACCCGCGACATGATCGTCGTCATCCAGGGCCTCGTCATCCTGTTCGCGGGTGCGCTCGAGCACATGTTCCGCCCGCATATCGCGAGATTTTTCCAGGGCTCGCGGCTCAAAGCGAAGGAAGCCTGAGATGGCATGGCTCGATCTCATCGCGCAGGTTTCGGGCTCGGCGATCCGCTTCTCGGTGCCGCTGCTCTTCGCCTGCCTTGCCGGTCTTTATTCCGAGCGCGCCGGCGTCTTCGATATCGGCCTCGAAGGCAAGATGCTGATCGGCGCCTTCACCGCAGGCGCCGTCGCCGCGCTCACCGGCTCCGCCTGGCTCGGTCTCCTTGCCGCGGTGCTGGCCTCGGTGCTCTTCGCCCTGATCCACGGTTTCGCCTCGATCACCCATCGCGGCAACCAGATCGTTTCCGGTGTGGCGATCAATTTCATCGCCGCCGGCCTCACCGCGCAATTGGGCGAAACCTGGTTCAAGATTGGCGGCCAGACGCCGCAGCTCACCGCCGACGAGCGTTTCTTGGGCTCGGCATGGCCCTTTGCCGAGGCATTGCGCGGCGTGCCTATCATCGGCCAGGTCTACTCACAGATTCTCTCCGGCCAGAATATCCTGGTCTATGCCGCCTTCCTCGCCGTGCCCTTGACCTGGTGGCTCCTCTATCGCACGCGCTTCGGCTTGCGGCTCCGCGCGGTCGGCGAGAACCCTGCCGCCGTCGACACGGCCGGCATTTCGGTCGAGGCGATGCGCTATGCCGCGGTGATCTGCTGTGGGATCTTGTGCGGCTTCGCCGGCGCCTATCTGTCGATCGCTCAGAGCGCCGGCTTCATCGAATATATGACGGCGGGCAAAGGCTTCATCGCTCTCGCAGCACTCATCTTCGCCAAATGGCGGCCGATCCCCGCCATGTGGGCCTGCCTCCTGTTCGGCGTCCTCGATGCCGTCTCCATCCGCCTGCAGGGCGTTCCCATCGCCGGCATCGGCGTCGTGCCGGTGCAGCTCATGCAGGCGGTGCCCTATATATTGACCGTCATCCTGCTCGCGGGCTTCATCGGCCATGCCGTGGCGCCGAAAGCGGGCGGCGTGCCTTATGTGAAGGAAAAATAGTGGCGGACACATCGCTCATCGCTGCGGCCGTTAAGGCGCGCTCCCATGCCTACGCGCCCTATTCGCGCTTCCTGGTGGGGGCCGCGGTCAAGGACGAGCATGGCCAGGTGCATGCCGGCTGCAATGTCGAGAACGCCGCTTATCCGGAAGGCACCTGTGCCGAAGCCGGCGCCATTGCCGCGATGATCATGGGCGGCGGCAAAAGGATCACCGAGGCGGCCGTGGTGGGTGCCGGCGATGCGCTGGTGACGCCGTGCGGCGGCTGCCGGCAGAAATTGCGCGAATTCGGTGGAAACGATCTCGTCATCCATGTCTGCGACGAGCGGGGCTTGATCAAGCGCAGCTTCACGCTGGGCGAGCTGCTGCCGTCCTCCTTCGGCCCGGACAATCTCGCATGATCAGGGCGGTCGACATATTGCGCGAGCGGCTCGGCACGCTGCGTCCCGAGACCGCGATCATCCTGGGTTCGAGCCTGGGGCCGGTGGCGGAAGCCGTCGCAGCACCGGTGCGCATCCCCTATCGGGATCTGCCGGGCTTTCCGGTGCCGAAAATCTCCGGCCATTCGGGCGAGGTCTTTGCCGGCCATCTGAGCGAAAAGCCGATCCTGGTGCTGCGCGGGCGTGGCCATCCTTACGAAAAGGGCGATGCCGCGGTGATGCGGCCGGTGATCGAGGCGCTCAAGGTTTTCGGCGTCACGCGACTCATCCTCACCAATGCCGCCGGCTCGCTCAAACCCGATATGCGCCCCGGCAGCATCATGCTCATCACCGATCACATCAATTTCTCCGGCATGAATCCGTTGATCGGCGAAGAGGGCGATAAGGGCTTCGTGCCCATGACCAGGGCCTATGATGCGGCACTGGCCGAGGACTTTCGGCAGGCGGCCAAGGCCGAGAAGGTCAAGCTTCATGAAGGCGTCTATGTCTGGTTCTCGGGGCCCAGCTTCGAGACGCCGGCGGAGATCCGCATGGCGCAGTCCTGGGGCGCCCATGCCGTCGGCATGTCGACGGTGCCCGAGGTCATATTGGCGCGCCGCTTCGGCCTCGCCGTGGCGGGCCTTTCGGTCATCACCAATCTCGGCGCCGGGATCGAGGGAGCATCCCCCAGCCATGACGAGACGAAGAGCGAGGGCCAGAAGGCGGTGGGCGACATGGTCAAACTCCTGTTGCGTTTCTGCACGCTCACACCCTCGCCCCGCGAAGCGGGGAGAGGGAAGGGGCCCGCCGCGGAGCGGCGGGAAGGGTGAGGGGCATGGCGCTAACATCTCGCTCCCTCACATGTAGCGATGCAATTTCCATTCAGCGGAGCATAATGGCGCAGATGCTCCTCACCCTCCCATTGCTTCGCATTGGGCCCCTCCCTGTACCCTTCTGGTGTCCTGTGCCGGGGATTAGACTGGCAGGACGGGTCGCTCTGCCGGGAGCCACCAAGCCCTCCGCGTTGCTGCGA
>QORU01000031.1 GCA_003574785.1 Taklimakanibacter deserti
GCTCAACATTAATCGATTCAAGGCTGATCTCCATTTTTCAGCCTTGAATCAATTTTCTGCTGATTTGGGAATCCCCTGATTGTAAACAGGCCCTAAATGACCGTCGCTATGATAAGCTTGGGGGGTGAAACGGATGAAAATATTTGCGCACATTCTTTTGTTCGGCATTTGGCTCACTCCTCTTGCTCAAGCTGAGGAAGTGCCTGCGAACTTTGTCTGGTGTGATTGCATATGCGGCAACTACAGCCCTCTGGAGTTTGTGTGTGTAGTCAGTGTCAGCGACAAAAAGGTTTCTCACCACCTAGAGAAGATTGCTCCTCTCTCACTCAGAGTTGGGGCTTCCGTTAGCTTTAGGTCTGCATGCGAAAATCCGGCCGTATGTGAGGCCGCCGACGTTTTCCCATGGAAATCGAAAGCCTCTCAGATGCCTTTCAAGGGATTTGTTGCTGTCAAGCTACAGGCAAGCCAGCCGTACGGCCGTATTCCCGTGGGGACAACCATCAGGTTGAGAGGTTCCGCGTATGAGCCTCTTTGGCATAGTTTATTTCTCGCGGATTAACCGCTCATGCGCGCGGTTGCGACCCGCCGTTTTTCGCGTATGTCATCGCCTTTCACAGACCAGGATGATCTGTGGCTTTCGATTATGGCAACGTGGCGAAGAGAGCCTCTGGCAAAGTGGCGGACGCGGTATGTTTGTTGCCGCAGAAGCTGTTGGTGTAGGTGAAGGTTTGGGTGTCCTGCCAGGCCACTCTAATCGTCCCCGTCAACACTCTCTTGCTCACTATCTTGGTTGGTGGTGGGCTTCGGAAAAACTGTCGCTCACTGTAAACAAATACCAGATTACTTCCTATGAGGGCCCTGTTCTCTTCGAAGAAGGCGAGCAGGGCGGCGGCAGGTACGTCGGCGCATCGAAATGCTCTTGCCTTATTGGTAAAGCGAGTCGCCAAATTATACCCGGTCGTGTTCACGATGATAGGAGCGTCCGGACGATTCCCTAAATATACGCCCAACCTCAGTTCGGAATTGGGTATCGTATACATGGCGTATCCCCCCAGTTTCCACGGATTTATTTGGCCGCTGGCAACCCAGCGCATATGGTTTCCGATCCAGGCGATATGAAGGATCAGCAGACCGGCGATGATCCATTTCCTGATGTCAATGTTATCCAACATGGCTGACCACAAGGTCGACAAGGGTGCTGATTGTGAAGAGGTCGATCACAAGAAGCGCAATGCTGAGAGCCCCCAGCCAGAGAGGCATGCCGAACCGGAATACGATGCACAACAGGGCGATGTTCAGGACCTGAAAATTCATCTCGTCGGCGAAGACTCCAGCCCCCAGAAGGAAGGCAATCTCTATGGCGAGAAAGATAAGCGAGTTAAGTCCAAGCAGCAGAAGGACGCCGACGATCAGCTGCCAGGCAAGTATGAAGATGCCGATCATTTGATTGAAGACACAGGGACCGGTCGGATCGCCGCTGCAAAGAATTGAAAACATTCTCTCCGTCGTCGAGCCAGTCGCGTTGAGAAACTCAATATAAAAACCGTCGAGATAGGTGCCGGCCATGACCTTCTGGGAGAACGCAGCGATCATTACTATCCCAAGGGTCGCCCTCAGATAGAATGAGTAGAGGTCCGAATTCCACCACTCCCTGAACAGGACAGCTACGGGGATGGTCCAAAGGGCAAGCCAGGTATGATTGGCATTGCTGGTCCAATCCGGCATTATCGCAATGACCGCGATCGCGGTAAAAAGTGCGACGGCCAATCTGCTGGTCCGGGCCGACGCAGCGAGCAAGGCGCACAGCAGGATGCCTCCGACCATCAGAACGAAGATCAATGACTCCTGAAAAGCCAATTTGATACCTGACCCCATCGGGGACGGAAGTTCCTGTATGGCGACCGAGAGGAGGGCGACCGACAGTGGTGCACGGTCTCTGACGCCGCTTTCGTGATATTTCCTCGAAAGCTTGGACTCGGTTTTTTCTGACATTCCGTCAGAGGCATGATCCACGGTGTGGGGAGCCGAGCTACGCATGTCTCACTTCACCCGATTATTTTGGATCTAAATCAGGGATTCCTGCATTAGGAACTTTTAGCCCACGTTCCATGTCGAATTTTGCCGGGTTTCGACGATCAGTCAATTTGATGATGATGGAAGTTCATCGGGACGCTATCGCCTGAATGCTCTGACCTTTACCGTAACGCCCCCCGATCGTGATCTGCTTGTTCACCGAGCGCCAGGCCTTTTCGGTTAGCTCCCGCACGTTCGACGGCTCGATCGTGCGGGCGGTCGCGGATCATGATGGTGTCTTTGAAGGTGGACATTCGCTTCGCGACCGTTACTTGATCTCGATCTTTGTCTTTCGGCCCTTCGCGACCAGATACGAGATGAACGAGGCGCAGGCGCCGAACATAAATTGGGCGTCGATCTCGTCAACTTTCGCCGAGCCCTCATCCAACAAGGGATGCCGGATGCCCTCTTCAGCGTTTGAATATCCGTAGATCTTTCCAAAACTACTCTTAAGGACGCCGCTAATGTAGCCATGCTTTTCCAGAGCCTTGAGGGCGGGGCCTAGCCAGCCAGAGTTTGGCACGTAGTTCTTGCGATATCTCCTTCGGCTTCAACGGTGAAGGAAGTGGCTCAGCGCCCTCGGCCTGTGCGAAAGTGATGTCCTTGCGATCCATGGGGCTCGTTACCCGGTTCGTTACCCCGTTGGCCTGTTGGAGTCTTCTATTGAGGTGAGTTCCAGCTAACTTATTGTTTTCCTTGGTGAGCCCGGATGGGTTCGAACCATCGACCCTCTGATTAAAAGTCAGATGCTCTGCCACTGAGCTACGGGCCCAACCGATAAGGCGGGCGGACCATAGTTGCCGTGGCCCCCAGGGTCAATAGAGCCTTTCCCGGTCGATCAAACATCCAAACGGGATAAGGCTCTATTGCATGTTTGGGAGCGCTTCCTTGCCGCCAAAGTCGGGCAACCCCGGATCGGGTCCGGGGCAGGCTTTTGGCGGGAAGCACTCTGAAAGCCGTCAACGCCTCAATGCCGCCTTTGGATAAGGGCACGACTTTTGCTGTAAGAGACTGTTCAGCCTTGATATCTATCGTGCCGCCCGTTTCGGAGAGTGCCTCGCGCCATGCCAAATCCGTCGCCGATCGCCGTCATCGTCCTTGCCGCTGGGAAAGGTACGCGAATGCGTTCCGATTTCGCCAAGGTGCTGCACAGGGCCGCCGGGCGAAGCCTGCTCGGCCATGTGCTCCATGCGACCAAGGCGGCCGGGCCCGAGCGCACCGTGGTCATCTCGGGGCCCGACATGCAAGAGGTCGGCACGGAAGCGAAGCGGGTCGTGCCGGAAGCCGTCATCGCCATCCAGGAGAAGCGCCAGGGCACCGGCCATGCGGTGAGCATCGCGAAGGACGGCCTCGAAGGCTTCGAGGGCACCGTGCTGGTGCTCTATGGCGATGTGCCGCTGATCCGCAGCGAGACGATCCGGGCGCTGGCGGATGCGGTCAGCGAGGAGAGCCCGCTCGCCGTCTTAGGGTTCAGGGCCGTCAATCCCACGGGCTATGGAAGGCTCATCCAGGACCGCCAAGGCAAGCTCATCGCCATCCGCGAGGAGCTCGACACCACGGTCGATGAGCGGCGCATCGATCTGTGCAATTCGGGCTTCATCGCGGTCAGGGCGAAACTCCTGTGGGAGCTCCTGCCCAAGATCCGCAACGACAATGCCAAGGGCGAATATTATCTGACGGATCTCGTCGGCCTCACCGTCGCGGCGGGGCTCAAGGTGGCGCTCGCCGAATGTCCTGAGGCCGAGGTGCACGGCGTCAATACCCGCGCCCAGCTCGCCCAGATCGAAAGCCTGCTGCAGATACGCTACCGCCACAATGCCATGAACAATGGCGCGACGCTGATCGATCCGTCATCGGTGTTCCTTTCGGCCGATACCGAAATCGGCAAGGATGTCACGATCGAGCCCCATGTGGTCATCGGTCCCGACGTCGTCATCGGCGACAATGTCGACATACTCGCTTTCTCGCATATCGAAGGAGCGAAGATCGCGGATGGCGTGCGCATCGGCCCGTTCGCGAGGTTGAGGCCCGGCGCCGAGATCGGCCGCAACGTCCATATCGGCAATTTCGTCGAAGTGAAGAAGGCGAAGATCGGCGAAGGGGCGAAAGCCAATCATCTCACTTATATCGGCGATGCGAGCGTCGGCCCACGCAGCAATATCGGGGCAGGGACCATCACCTGCAATTACGACGGCTATGAGAAGCATTTCACCGAGATCGGTGCGGACGTCTTCGTCGGGTCGAACACGGCGCTGGTGGCACCGGTCAAGGTGGGCGATGCCGCCAATATCGCGGCGGGCAGCGTCATCACCAAGGACGTGCCCAAGGATGCGCTCGCCATCGCCCGCGGCCAGCAGGCGGTGAAGGACGGCTGGGCCAGGAAATATCGCGAGCTGAAGGCGGCGAAGAAGCGCAAGGACAAGGGGGCTTAAGCATGTGTGGCATTGTCGGCATCCTCGGCACCGAGCCCGTCGCACGGGGCATCGTCGAGGCGCTGAAGCGGCTCGAATATCGAGGCTATGACTCGGCCGGCGTCGCCACCATCGAAAGCGAGGGCCACGTCGAGCGGGTCAGGGCGCCGGGCAAGCTCCACAATCTCGAAGATAAGCTCAAGGCGAGCGCGCTCAAGGGCACGACCGGCATCGGCCATACGCGCTGGGCCACGCATGGCGTTCCCAACGAGCCCAATGCGCATCCCCATGTCTCGGGCGATGTGGTCATCGTCCACAACGGCATCATCGAGAATTTCAAGCCGCTCAAGGACGAGCTCCTGAAGGAGGGCGTCGTCTTTTCTTCGCAGACCGACACCGAAGTGGTGGCGCATCTGATCGCGCGCGAAAGGGCCAAGGGAGTCCCGCCCAAGGAAGCGGTGGCCAAGGTGCTGAAGCGGCTCGAAGGCGCTTTCGCCCTCGCCGTCATCTTCGCCAGCGAGCACGATCTCATGGTGGGCGCCCGCATGGGAGCGCCGCTCGCCGTCGGTCACGGCGACGGCCAGATGTATCTGGGATCGGACGCGATCGCGCTCGCCCCCTTCACCAACCGGGTGACCTATCTCGAAGACGGCGACTGGGTGGCGCTGACCCGCAACTCGATCGAGATCCGCGACGGCGAAGGCCGGCAGATCGTGCGGCCGATGAATTTTACGCAAGCCTCGGCCTTCATGGCGGACAAGGGCAAGCACCGCCATTTCATGGCCAAGGAGATCGCCGAGCAGCCTGAGGTTATCGGCCATACGCTCGCCGAATATGCCGATTTCGCCGAGAAGGCGGCGCGGTTGCCGAGTGAAGTGAAGATCGATTTCGCAAATCTCGACCGGCTCACCATCACCGCCTGCGGCACGGCCTATCTCGCCGGCCTCACCGCCAAATACTGGTTCGAGCGCTATGCCAGGCTGCCGACGGAAGTCGATATCGCCTCCGAATTCCGCTACCGCGAGGCGCCGATGCCGAAGAAGGGGGCGGCCATCGTCATCTCGCAGTCGGGCGAGACCGCCGACACGCTGGCGGCCTTGCGCTATTGCAAGGCGCAAGACCAGGACACGCTGGCGCTCGTCAACGTGCCGGGCTCGACCATCGCGCGCGAAGCCCATGCCGCCATCCGCACCTATGCGGGACCTGAGATCGGCGTCGCCTCGACCAAGGCCTTCACTTGCCAGCTGACCGTGCTCGCGGCCCTTGCCGTCGCCGCCGGCAAGGCGCGGGGCGCCATCAGCCGCGACCAGGAGCGCGAATTGATCGGTGCACTGACCGAGGCGCCGCGCCACATGGCCGAGATCCTCAAGGACGAGAAGCATATCGCCGAAGTGGCGCGCGAGATCGCCCACGCCCAGGACGTGCTCTATCTGGGGCGCGGGGTGAACTATCCGATCGCGCTCGAGGGCGCGCTCAAGCTCAAGGAGATCTCCTATATCCATGCCGAGGGCTATGCGGCGGGCGAGCTCAAGCACGGGCCGATCGCGCTCATCGACGAGAATGTGCCGGTCATCGTCATCGCGCCCCAGGACGATCTCTTCGACAAGACCGTCTCCAACATGGAAGAGGTGGCGGCGCGCGGCGGCAAGATCGTGCTCCTGACCGATGATGGCGGCATCGAGGCCCATGGCCAGCGGACCTTCCGGCGCATCAGGGTGCCCAAGGCCCATGCGTTCCTCAGCCCCTTGCTCTATGCCCTTCCGGTGCAGCTTCTGGCCTACCATGCCGCCGTCTTCATGGGCACCGACGTCGACCAGCCGCGCAACCTGGCCAAGTCGGTCACGGTGGAATAGGGAGCGGTCGCGCTGCGCTCACCTTGAGGTGCGAGCGAAGCGAGCCTCGAAGGGTGTGTTTCAGCAGTCTCGGTCTATCTTGAGGGACGCTTCGAGGCCCGGCTTCGCCGGGCACCTCAGCGTGAGGGGTGGCTTGAAAAGTGGCCTCGTACTGCCCTTAGCTAAGCTTTAACCTTAATGATCCACTCTCATGCCTCATGAGAGTCCGGTCAGTATTGCTTGCGTGTGTGTGTACCGCTTTTCTTGCCGCGCCTGCGGCGGTGAACGGTGCGATCGCCGCGAACCAGAGTTCACCCCTCGATCTTTCCATCGCGGCGCGCGAAGCGTTGCAGGCGGGGGATACCGCAACCGCCATCGCCGGTTATTCGGAGGCGATCGAGTCGCGGCAGCTGAGCCCTGAGCAACTGGCGAATGCGCTCATCAACCGCGGCTTCGCCTATCAGCAGGCGCAGGAGCATGATCGCGCCGTCGACGATTACACGGCAGCGCTCAGGGTCGATGCGATGAGCGGCAAGCTGCGCGCCACCGCCCTCTATAATCGCGGGCTGTCGCAGCAGAAGCTCAAGCATCCGGTGCTCGCCATCGAGGATTTCACCAGCGCGCTGTTCCTCGAGCCGGAATTCGCCCATGCCTATTATCTGCGCGGCACCATCCTGCGCGACAACGGCCAATATCTCTTCGCGCTCAGCGATTTCGAAAAGGCCATCCGCTTCAAGCATCCGCAAGCGCATCTCGCCTATTACGGCGAGGCGCTCACCTATGAGGCGCTGCGTCGCCCGGGCGACGCGCAGGCCTCGCTCAACAAGGCGATCGCCGCCAATCCGTCCTTCGAGCCCGCCCGCATCAAGCTTGCCCAAATGGGCGCGCTGCCGGCCGTCGCCGATGCCGCGGTCCAGCCCGAGGCGGAGCTCATCACTGCCTCCATCACCTCGCCCGAACAGGTCGTGCGCAAGGAGACGCTGCCCGAAGCGGTGAAGCCGCCGATGCAGCTCGTCGGCGACCTGCCGGTGCAAATGGTCAAGGCGGTGCCGGTGAAGCCGGCCAAGCTCATCGACGATCGCATCCCGCCCGAGGAAGGCCCGCAGGTCGCGGTGGTGGAGCCCGCGGCCGCTCAGCAGGAAGCGCCGCAGGCCGAGGCCAATGCCGACTACACGCTCGAGGCCGACGCCATTCCGCAGCCCAATGAGGCCAAAGCGAAGCCGGTCGAGGCCAAGCCGCAGACCGAGCAGATCGTGGCGGTGGAAGCGCTGCCCGAGCCCAAGACGCAGGCGAAGGCCGAGCCCGCCGAACAGGCCGAGGCGAAAGCGGACGATCCGACCCAAGACGACGACTTGACCACCCAGTCGAGCGACACGCCGCTCACCGGCTGGTCGGTCCAACTGTCCTCCGCCCGGGACGAGAAGGTCGCCTGGGGTACCTGGGAGAAGCTCAAGGCCCGCCACAAGGCGCTCAATGACATGAAGCCCATCGTCATCAAGGCCGATCTCGGCAAGAAGGGCATCTATTACCGCCTGAGGGTCGGCGGCTTCGACTCCCAGAACGATGCCAAGTCCGCCTGCGGCAAGCTTAAATCGCGCGGCGTGTCGTGCTTCGTCAGCAAGGCCGATTCCTGAGTTCACTCAGCGATAAGCCTCCGCGAACTGCGCGGTGTCAGTGAACTCGCGGAACTTGACGACCTTGCCACTGCCGATGGTGAAAATATGCGCCCAGTCGGCTGCCACCGATCGACCGGTCTTGCGGATCTTCCACGCATAATGGCCAAGCACACAGACGCGGTCGTCGGCAGCGAAAAACTCCATGGGCGAGAATTCGATCGTCTCTTGCTGTTCTGCGACACTCGCGAAGAGCTGCTGCACGCTCGCCTGACCCTTCCAACTGCCCAAGATCGGATAGTCCTTGTGGCGCCCATTCACGAACCAATCCACGTCCGGGGCCAAGCCTGCAATCACGGTCTTGATGTCGCCTCGCCCGAAGGCGGCATAGAGGCTCTTGACGAAGGCAATATTGGCCGCGCTCATGGGCTTCTCCTGATTTTCGATGGGCAGAGATACGGTTAAGCCGGGCCATGGTTACAGGCGGGGCTCGGCTGCACAAGGGGACCGGCGAGCGACGCCGTGACAGGCTTGCACCGAGCCCGCCGGTCATGCACAAAAGGGCATGACCCTGTCGCAGAACACCTCGGATAAGCCCAAACCGCTGGCGCCGGTAACGTCAACCTCCTTTGCCGGCAGGCTCAGAACCTATTTCCTGGCCGGTATCGTCGTCACCGCGCCAATCGCCATCACGCTGTGGGCGACCTACTGGTTCGTGACCCTGTTCGACGCCTGGCTGCGGCCAATCATCCCGCCGTTGCTCGATCCGAACCGCTATCTGCCCTTCAAAGTCCCCGGTATCGGACTGATCTTCGCGCTGGTCGGCATCACGGTCATCGGCGCGCTCGCCGCCAACCTGGTCGGACGCACCATCCTCAACTTCTGGGACCGGCTGCTCAACCGCACGCCGGTGGTGCGCTCGGTCTACAAGGGCACCAAGCAGATCTTCGAGACGCTGTTCTCGCAGTCGGGGGCGAGTTTCCGCAATGTCGGCCTCATCGAATGGCCGAGGAAGGGCATCTATTCGCTGGTCTTCGTTTCGCGCGAGGTGGATGGCGGACAGATCGGCCTCGAGCCCGGCCGGCCCATGTATGCGGTCTATATTTCGACGACGCCCAACCCGACCTCGGGCTATGTCTATTTCCTCGATGTGGCCGATGTCAGGCTCATCGACATGCCGGTCGAGGACGCGGCGAAGCTGGTGATCTCGATGGGCCTCGTTTTCCCGGAAGGGGAGGGGCCGGTGAAGGTGATCCCGGCGAGCGCCAATATCGATCAGGACGTCGCGCAGAAGCTTCTGGAGAAGCCGGTAGAGACAAAGCCGGCGCAAGCCGACAGCGATCAGGAAGCCGCGCAGAAGCTTGCGGCCAAGCCGGCGAAGAAAAAACCGGCGCGCAAGAAGGCGGCACGGACCGAGGCGACGGCGAAATAGTCTGTAGGCTGATTAATATCCCGAAGCTCCGACCCAGATTTTCCCCTCTCCCGTTGCGCAGCAATGGGAGAGGGTGCCCGACAGGGCGGGTGAGGGCTCTTTGTCTCAGCAAAGAATACTCGTCGAGATCTGAGTGCTTGCGCGAAAGAGCCCTCATCCGGCCTTCGGCCACCTTCTCCCACGCTCCGCGCGGGAGAAGGGGAAATGGGAGGGAGGGCGTCTTACCCCGCCGAGATCAGACGCACGGCGTCGTCGCGCTCGAAGAGATAGAGCAAAGAACGCAAGGCCTCGCCCCGCGGCGTCTCGAGTTTCGGATCGCGGGCGAGGATGAGGCCGGCATCGTCGCGCGCGGCGGCGAGAAGATCGGCATGCTCGACGATGTCGGCGACGCGGAAGACCGGCAGGCCCGCCTGGCGCGTGCCCAGCATCTCGCCCGCACCCCTGAGGCGGAGATCCTCCTCGGCGATGCGGAAGCCGTCCTCGGTCTCGCGCATGATGGTGAGCCTCGCCTTGGCGGTCTCGCCGAGCTTGCCCTGATAGAGGAGGAGGCAGGTCGATTTGCCCGAACCCCGCCCGACGCGGCCGCGCAACTGATGGAGCTGGGCCAGGCCGAAGCGCTCGGCATTCTCGATCACCATCACCGTCGCCTCCGGCACGTCGACGCCGACCTCGACCACAGTGGTCGAGACGAGGAGGGTGATGTCGCCCGATTTGAAGCGCGCCATGGCGGCGTCCTTCTCGGAGCCCTTCATGCGGCCATGGATCAATCCGGTCCGTCCCGGAAAGGCCGCGGCCAAGGCCTTGGCGCGATCCTCGGCGGCGGCGAGGTCGACGAGCTCGCTCTCCTCGACCAAGGGGCAGATCCAATAAGCCCGCCCGCCGGAAGCGAGCAGGCGGTGCAAGCCCTCGATGACCTCGTCCATGCGCTCGGAAGGCAGAACACGCGTATCGACCGGCTGACGGCCGGCGGGCTTCTCGGTGAGCTTCGAGACATCCATGTCGCCATAGACGGTCAGCGCCAGGGTGCGCGGGATCGGCGTCGCCGTCATGACCAGGAGATCGGCATTCTGCGCCTTGGCCTGCAGCGCCAGGCGCTGATGGACGCCGAAGCGATGCTGCTCGTCGATGACCACGAGGCCGAGATCGCGAAATTCGACGCCCTCCTGGAACAGCGCATGGGTGCCGACCAGGATGTCGATCTCGCTTGCGGCCAAAGCGGCGAGCAGCTCGTCGCGGGCGCGGCCTTTCTCGCGGCCAGTGAGCAGAGCGAGGCGAAGCCCGGCCTTGTCGCACAGCGGCGTGAGCGTCGCGAAATGCTGGCGGGCGAGGATCTCGGTCGGCACCATCAGCGCCCCTTGCGTGCCCGTTTCGATCGCGGTGGCGAGCGCCAGAAGCGCCACCACCGTCTTGCCCGAGCCGACATCGCCTTGCAGAAGCCTGAGCATGCGCTCGGGCGCCGCCATGTCGCGCAGGATTTCCGCGAGCGAAGTCTGCTGCGAGGAGGTCAGCGAATAGGGCAGCGCCGAAACGATGCGGGTCCTGACATCGCCGGTGCCGGCGAGCTTACGCCCCGCCTTGCGCTTCATGTGCTTGCGCACCAGCGACAGAGCGAGCTGATTGGCGAGAAGCTCGTCAAAGGCGAGCCTCAGCCGCTCCGGCGTCAGGAGGTTCAGATCGTCATGCGTCGCGGGCTGATGCAGCTTGCGCAAAGAGGTGGAGAAATCACCCCAGCCCTTGCGCTTGAGCCAGCTTTCGTCCTGCCATTCGGGCAGAGACGGAATCTTCTCGAGGCTCGCCCTTATGGCGCGGCCGAGGATGCGGGGCGAGAGGCCGGCGGTCAAAGGATAAACCGGCTCGATCAAGGGCAGCCTGGCGAATTCCTCGTGGCTGACGATGTGATCGGGATGAGCGATCTGCGGTGAACCCTGGAACCAGTCGACGGCGCCCGAGATGAAGCGCGTCTCGCCCGGCGGCAGCATGCGCTGCAGATGATCGGCAAAGGCGTGGAAGAATACCAGGGTCAAGGTGCCGGTGTCGTCGAAGCACTCGACGCGATAGGGCAGGCGCTTCAGATGCGGCGGCGGCGGGCGGTGCTTGCCGACGGTCACCTCGACGGTAACGATGCCCTTCTCGGGCAGTTGATCGAGGCGCGGGCGCTCGCGCCGGTCGATGAGCCCGGAGGGCAGATGGAACAGGAGATCGAGGATGCGCGCCTCGGCATTGGCCGGCGCCCCCGGGCGCAGCAGCTTCGCCAAGACCTTGTCGAGCTTGGGACCGATGCCCTTGAGGCTCGTGGCGGCGGCAAAGAGGGGATTGAGGCGATTAGGGCGCATGGCCCAATTTCCTGTGTCAGCAGTCATCGCGCAAGTGATTGCGCGAAGCCCTCTCAGCCGCTAAGCAGGGCGGTCCATGACCACCCTAAAGGAAACCGTCGAAGCCCGCCGCAAGCGGCTCCTCTGGCGCGCCAGCCATCGCGGCACGCGCGAGATGGATTTGCTTCTGGGCGGTTTTGCCAGGAGCCACGTCGAGCGCTTCAGCGCAACGGAACTCGACGAACTCGAGACCATTATCGGCCTGCCGGACCACGAGCTGATGGGCTGGATCCTGGGCGGCGTTCCGGTGCCGCAGCGGCAAGTGACGGCGACGCTCAAGGCGCTTCTCGATTACCGACCATGATCGACAGAAAACGTCTCACCGAACGCCTGGGCCTGTCCGGGCGCAGCATCGTGTCGGGTTGCCTCGAAGGGCTCGACGCCATGGCGGCGGCCGAGGCGGCGCGCCTTCTCAAGGGCGAGCCCCTCATCCATGTGGCGCTCGACGACCAGCGCATGGCGAGCCTCGCCGAGGCGCTCGCCTTCTTCGCGCCCGATGTCGAGGTGATCTCTTTCCCGGCCTGGGACTGCCTGCCCTATGACCGGGTATCGCCGGCGGCGAGCATCGTGGCGCGGCGCCTGGCGGCGCTCGCTTCTATCGCGGAGGGCTCAGCGAAGCCGCGCATCATCCTTACCAGCGTCAATGCGGCGCTGCAGCGGCTGCCGCAAGCCCAACTCATCGCCGAGACCACCTTCAGCGCCGCGCCCGGGCAATATGTCGATACTGAGAAGCTGCAGCTCTTCCTGCAGCATAACGGCTATTCGCGCACCGGCACCGTGGTCGATGCCGGCGACTTCGCCATACGCGGCGGCATCATCGACATCTATCCGCCGGGAGCGGAAGGTCCGGTGCGCCTCGATTTCTTCGGCGATGCGCTCGAATCGGTCCGGCGCTTCGATCCGCAGTCGCAGCGCTCGACCGGAACGCTCCGGTCGCTGGTGCTGCATCCGGCGAGCGAGGTGCTGCTGACGCCCGTCACGATCGGGCGCTTCCGCACCTCCTATGCGGCGGCCTTCGGCGGCCTCGACATCAACGACCCGCTCTATGAATCGGTGACCAATGGCCGGCGCTATCAAGGCATGGAGCATTGGCTGCCGCTCTTTCATGAGAAGCTGGCGACGATCTTCGATCATGTGCCGAACGGCGCCGTCTCGCTCGATCACTCAGCGGACGAGGCGATAAGCGCCAGGCTCGAGCAGATAGCCGAATTCTACGACGCGCGGCGCGAGGCGCTGACCCAGGAGACTTTTGGCGCCGCACCCTACAAGCCGCTCAAGCCCGATGCGCTTTACCTCACGCTGAACGAGTGGACCGAGCGCCTGGCCGACCGGCCGGTGCTCGCCTTCACGCCCTTCGAGACGCCGGAGACGGGAGGCCAGCCCGTCCTCTCGATGGGCGGCCGGCAGGGGCGTAATTTCGCCGCCGAGCGCGCCGAGGCCGGCGCCAATGTCTATGAGGCAGTGCGCGGTCACGCCAATGCGCTGCGCTCCGCCGGCAAGAGAGTTGTGATCGCCACCTGGACGGAAGGCTCGGCCGAGCGGCTAGAGACCATCCTGCGCGATCACGAGCTCGCACCGCTCGCCGCCGCCAAGGACTGGGCCGAGGTGCTGAAGCGGCCGCAGGACATCGTCTCGATCATGGTGCTGGGGCTCGAAGCGGGCTTCGAGGTCGCGGACTTAGCGATCCTCTCCGAGCAGGACATTCTCGGCGACCGCCTGGTCCGGCGCGGCCGCAAGGCGCGCAAGGCAGCTGATTTCATTTCCGAGCTGTCCGCACTCGCTCCCGGCGACCTCGTCGTCCATGTCGATCATGGGCTCGGTCGTTTCGAGGGACTCAAGACCATCGAGGTGCAGGGCGCCCCGCATGACTGCCTGTTCATCATGTATGCCGGCAATGACCGGCTGTTCTTGCCCGTCGAGAATATCGAGCTCCTGTCGCGCTACGGCGCCGATGAGGAAGGCGCGCAGCTCGACCGGCTGGGCGGCGGCGCCTGGCAGGCGAAGAAGGCGAAGCTCAAGGAGCGCATCCGCGAGATCGCCGAGAACCTGATCAAGACGGCGGCGGCGCGCGAGCTGAAAGCGGGCGAGGTCATGCCGCCGCCCGACGGGCTCTATGATGAATTCTGCGCCCGCTTCCCTTATGAGGAGACGGAAGACCAGCTCGCCGCCATCGAGGCGACGCTGGAAGACCTGCAAAAGGGCCGGCCGATGGACCGGCTGATTTGCGGCGATGTCGGCTTCGGCAAGACGGAAGTGGCTTTGCGCACGGCCTTCGTCGCGGCCATGAACGGCAAGCAGGTGGCGGTTGTCGTGCCGACGACGCTGCTGTCGCGCCAGCATTATGCGACCTTCACCCAGCGCTTCCAGGGCCTGCCTTTGCGGCTGGCGCAGGCCTCGCGCCTCGTCGGGCGCAAGGAGGTCGAGGCGGTGAAGCAAGGGCTTGCCAAGGGCGAGATCGACATCGTCGTCGGGACCCATGCGCTCCTCGCCGAGAGCGTGAAATTCCGCGACCTGGGCCTCCTCATCATCGATGAGGAGCAGCATTTCGGCGTGAAGCATAAGGAGCGGCTCAAGGAGCTGCGCGCCAATGTACATGTGCTCACTTTGACGGCGACGCCCATTCCGCGCACCTTGCAGCTCGCTCTGTCGGGCGTGCGCGAGCTCTCGCTCATCACCACGCCGCCGCTCGATCGCCTCGCGGTCAGAACCTATATCTCGCCCTTCGATCCCGTGGTGGTCCGCGAGTCGCTGCTGCGCGAGCATTATCGCGGCGGCCAGAGCTTCTATGTGTGTCCGCGCATCACCGATCTCGAGGAGCAGGCGGATTTCCTGCGCAGCCATATCCCCGAGATCAAGTTCCGCATGGCGCATGGCCGCATGGCGCCGACCGAGCTCGAAGACATCATGAGCGGCTTCTACGACCGCAAGTTCGACGTGCTGCTGTCGACCACCATCGTCGAATCCGGCCTCGACATCCCGACCGCGAACACGCTGATCATCCATCGCTCCGACATGTTCGGCCTGGCGCAGCTCTATCAGCTGCGCGGCCGCGTCGGACGCGCCAAGCAGCGCGCCTATGCGCTGCTGACGACGCCCGCCAACCGCACGCTCACACCGGCGGCCGAGAAGCGCCTGAAAGTGCTGCAGTCGCTCGATTCACTGGGCGCCGGCTTCACGCTGGCGAGCCACGACCTCGACATCCGCGGCGCCGGCAATCTCTTGGGCGAAGAGCAGTCGGGCCATGTCAAGGAAGTGGGCTACGAGCTCTATCAGACCATGCTCGAAGAGGCGGTGGCCAAGTTGCGCACCGGCGAGGAGACGCTCGAAAGCGAGGGCACCTGGTCGCCGCAGATCAATATCGGCACCTCGGTGCTCATCCCCGAGACCTATGTGCCCGATCTGCAATTGCGCTTGGGCCTCTATCGGCGGCTCGCCGACCTCCAGGAAGAAAGCGATCTCGACGGCTTCGGCGCCGAATTGCACGACCGCTTCGGGCGCGTGCCGGAAGAGGTGAAGCACCTGCTCGACGTCGTGTCGATCAAGCTCCTGTGCCGCAAGGCCAATGTGGCGAGCGTCGATGCGGGACCGAAGGGCGCGGTGATCGGCTTCAGGGGCGATCAGTTCGCCAATCCGAAGGCGCTGGTCGAATGGATCACCGGGCAGGGCACGCTCGCCAAATTGCGTGCGGCGGATATGAAGCTGGTGATCATGCGCTCATGGGACTCGCCCGAAGAGCGCCTGAAAGGCTCGCGCCAGATCATGACGCAGCTCGTCAAGCTGGCGGCGTGACGACACTCCCACGAATAGGCTGGATGGCCGCCTCAGGGGCGGCCATGTAGTCCCGTCCCGTCGGTTGCTACTCCTCGAAGGTCAGATCGAGCGGGCGCGTCAGAAAGAAGCGCAAGGCGACCACATTGCCGATGACGGTCACAACCACAGCGCCGATCAAGAAGGCGAGTGACATGGGTAGAATCTCCCCTTTTCCCAATGATCACGCTGCGCCTCGATGGTTAACGGGCGGTTAATGCCGTTTGCTCGATGGCTCGCTTGATCGTTTCCGCCGGCTGCGCGCCGGAAAGCGCGAAGCGCCCGGCCAGGATGAAGGTGGGAACGCCGCCGATGCCCATCTTCTGGGCGCCATTGATCTCGGCGATGACCGGATCGAGATCGGCCTCGGTGCCGAGGAGCTGGGCCACGAGTGCGGCGTCGAGGCCGACGTCAGCCGCCGCCTTGGTCAGCACATCGCTACTGCCGATGTCGGCGCCTTCGACGAAATAGAGCGCGAAGAGGCGGTCCGCCATCTCGTTCTGCTTGCCCGCCTCATGCGCCCAGCGCAGCAGGCGATGGGCGTCGAGCGTGTTGGGCGAGCGGGTAATCTTGTCGAAGGCGAAAGGAATGCCCTCGGCCTTGCCGATCTCGATCAGGGGCTTGTGGAGATTGGCCAGACGCTCGCGGCCGAATTTCCGCTCGAGATAGGTCTGGCGCGGCATGCCTTCCTTGGGGATGGTGGGATCGAGCTGGAAGGGCCGCCAGAACACGGCGAATTTCCGCCCGGGCAGCATGGCGAGCGCCTGTTCCAGACGATGCTTGCCGACATAGCACCAGGGACAGACGACATCGGAGACGACGTCGATGGTGATGGGATCGTTCGCGGGCTTGGTCATGGTCTAGCATACCATAGTGTGGCGTCCTCGAAACCCGGAAGCGGCTGCCGGTCGGGCCGGCCGACGCGCGTCCAGCGCGCCACCCATTGGCCGCCGGAATTGTAGAAGGGCACGATGTAGAAGCCGTTGACCAGGAGCCGGTCGAGCGCCCGGACGGCGGCAACGAAATCCTCGCGCGTCGTGGCTTTGAGCAGAGCCTCGATCATGCGATCGACAGCCGGATCGGCGATGCCCGGATAGTTGCGCGTTCCCTTGGTGTCGCGGCCGGCGCTGCCGTAATAGAAATCCTGCTCATTGCCGGGCGAGAGCGAATTGTACCACATCACCGGCAGCATATCGAAGTCGTAGGTGTCGAGCATGCGCTGGAACTGGGCGGAATCGACCGTGCGGATGGTGACCCTGATGCCGATCTGACGCAGCGTGCGCTGATAATGCAGCGCAACCCTTTCCTGCTCGCGGCTCAGGCAGGAAATGGTGAAGGCGAAAGCCTCGCCGGTCTTGCGGTTGACGAGCGTCTCGCCGCGGATCTCCCAGCCGGCCTCGCTGAGCAGCGCCACGGCGCGGCGCAGCATCTTGCGGTCGCGGCCCGAGCCGTCGGTCCTGGGCAATTCATAGCTGCCGTCGAGGATTTGCGGATCGATGCGCCAGGCATCGGCACCGAGAAGCGCCACTTCGCGGGCATCGGCCGGATGGCCGAGATAGGACAATTCCGAGCCCGAATAATAGCCTTGTGTGCGGCGATAGAGGCCGGAAAAGATGTTGGCGTTCAACCATTCGAAGTCGAAGGCTTCGACGAGGGCCCGGCGCACCAGGGGATCGGCGAACAAGGGCCGCCTGGTGTTGAAGGCGAAGCCATTCGCGGCGGCGGGCGTCTTCTGTTCGATCCGCTCACGCACGACCTTGCCCGCCTTCGCCGCCGGAAAGTCATAGGCTTGCGACCAGCGGCCGGGATCGGTCTCGACCCTGACGTCGACGAGGCCCTTCTTGAAGGCCTCGAGAGCCGAATTGCTGTCACGGAAATAATCGACGCGCAGCTCATCGAAATTCCACAGGCCGCGATTGTAGGGAATCGCCTTGCCCCAATAGTCGGGATTTTTCTTGTAGGTGATGCGCTCGCCCGGCCTGACCTCAGCCAGGACATAGGGCCCTGAGCCCATGATCGCATCGAGCGTGCTCGCCTCGAAATTGCGGGTCTCCCAATGGTGCTTCGGCAGGATCGGCATCAGCCCCATGATCAGCGGCAATTCGCGGTCGCCCTCGTCCTGCGTCATGATGATGGTGCGGGAATCCGGCGTCTCTATACTCTTGACCTTGGAATAATAGGTCTTGAATCGGGGCAGACCGTGATCGCGCAAGGTCTCGAGCGAGAAGACGACATCGGCGGCGGTCACCGGCTTGCCGTCGGAGAAACGCGCCTGGGGCCTCAGCACGAAGGTCATCCGGCTGCGGTCAGGGCTCACATCGATGCTTTCGGCGAGAAGGCCATAGACGGTGAAGGGCTCGTCATAGTTGCGGCTCATCAGGCTTTCGAAGACATGCGGAGAGACGCTGAGCGCCTTCTCGCCCTTGACGATGAAGGGATTGACGCTGTCGAAGCTGCCGGTGGTGGCCAGGCGCAACAGGCCGCCTTGCGGCGCCGAGGGATCGGCATAGGGCAGGTGCGCGAAGCCCGGCGGCAAGGCCGGCTCGCCATGCATGGCGATGCCGTGGCGCGGTTCGGCCGTGACGGGGCCCGCGGCCGCGAGGCAGGCGAGTGCCGCGACAAAGAGGCGGGAGATCCAGATCTTGGCCATGAAAGGAACTCGCCGATTCGGTTGCAAGGACCGGGTCAGGACGATTGCAACGGGAAACCGTCCAAAATGATGACCGGCTCGGCAGATTTAATGTCTGCGGGCGCCGCGCAGCCGATAGCGGCTGTTCTTCGAATCGAAGCCTTCGAAGAATTCCCGGATCTGCGGATGACGGATCGGCTCGCCGGTCTCGTCGTCGAGCAGATTCTGCTCGGAAACATAGGCGACATACTCGGTTTCTTCGTTCTCGGCGAAGAGATGATAGAAGGGCTGGTCCTTGCGCGGGCGGATGTCCTCCGGGATCGACAGCCACCATTCCTCGGTGTTGTTGAAGACCGGATCGACATCGAAGATCACGCCGCGAAACGGGAACAGCCGATGCTTGACCACTTGCCCGATGCGGAACTTTGCCTGGGGAATTTCGCCCGTCATAGCCCCTTTGATGACAAGCCTTGACCGTAAAGGCAAGAGGGCAGTGAGTCGCTTGTTGAAAAGGGAATTGCCTCCCATTAAGGAGGGGCCAGAGGTAACTATTGGCCGAAATTCTCGATCTCGCTCTGCCGTTTTTCGGCCTTGTCGTGCTTGGTGTCGCGGCCGCCCGTATCTGGGCGGTCGGCGATCAGGGCCTCGAATGGCTCAACATCTTTCTCATCTGGTTCGCGCTGCCGGCCTTGATCTTCCTTGTCGTAGCGGCAGCGCCCTTCGAGAAGCTGATCGATTGGCCTTATGTCGCGGCCACCGCATCCGCGACGGCTGTCGCCTTCATGACCGTGTTCCTCGTCTCCTGGCGGCTTCTCGGCACGACCTTCAAGGTCGCGGTCCTGCAGGGCACGGCCGGCAGCTACGGCAATGTCGGCTATATGGGGCTGCCGCTGGCGGTCGCCTTCTTCGGGCCCGAGGCCGCGGTGCCGGCAGCGCTCGTCTTCTGTTTCGACTGCGCCTTGCAGTTCACCCTCACCGCGTTTCTCGCGACGCTCGCGCATGAGCGCAACGAGGATGCGCATTGGGGCGAGATCGGCCTCAGCATCGTGAAGCGGGTGCTCGGCCATCCGTTCATCGTCGCCACGATCCTGGGCGGCATCGCATCGGCCTTCTCCTTCACGGCGCCGGGCGCCTTGGGCACGATCCTCACCATGCTGATGAATTCGGCGGGGCCGGTGGCGCTCTTTGCGCTCGGCGTCACGGTCGGCGCCCGCAAGTTCGGCGGCATCGGGCGCGAGATGCCGCTGGTCGCCGGGATGAAGACGATCGTGCAGCCGCTCATCGCCTTTGCCGCTCTGAGCCTCATCGTGCCCGGCCTCGATCCCTTGTGGCGCGACGTCGCCTTGATGATGGCGGCCTTGCCGACCGCCTCCAACGCCTTCATCCTCGCCAGCCAGTACAAGGCCTATATCGAAGGCGCATCGACCGCGGTGCTCATCACCACCATCATCTCAGGGATCACGATCCCGTTGCTGATCTATCTGCTGCAGGCGGGATAGAGGATCCGCCGAGGCCGATCGTCATGGCGAAGCGGCGCAGCGGGCCGAAAGAGGCGAGCGCCGCAAGCCCCGCGGCGCGGCCCGCATCCATCGGCAAATAGCCCGAGAGCAGCGAGCGGTTCATCAGATCGATGACCGCTTGCCTCGGCCGCACGTCGCGCTGGCGCCGCCCATCATAGTCAGACAGGACCGCGTCGCCGCCGAAATCGTCGCCCTTGTCGCGCGCCGCGGTCATCAGAGCGACGGCGTCATGGGCGTCGCGGAAGGACATGTTGAGGCCCTGGGCGCCGATCGGCGGCACGATATGGGCGGCCTCGCCGATCAGCATCACGCGATGCCGGGCAAAAGTTTCGGCGCGGGCACCCGACATGGGGAAGGACTGGCGCGGGCCGATGTCGCTGACGAGGCCGAGCTCGCCATGGCTCATAGCCTGGATCTCGGCCGCCAGCGCCTTGCCGTCGAGGGCCATGAGCGCATCGGCGCGCTCTGGCCTCTCCATCCAGACCAGCGACGAGCGGTGTCCCGGCAAGGGCACGGTCGTGAACGGACCGGCCGGCTTGTGATATTCGCTCGATATGCCGTGATGCGGTCGCGAATGGGCGAAGCTCACGGCGATCGCCGTCTGCTCATAGGACCAGGTGACGGTGCCGATCCCCGCCGCCTGGCGCAAAGGCGAATGGCGGCCGTCGGCGGCGAGCACGAGCCGGCCTGCAAGCGTCGTGCCATCGTCCAAAGCGAGGGTGGCGATCCCGCCCTTGACCGAGCAGCCGGAAACACTGGCGCGACGGAACTCTGCGCCGAGCTCACGTGCGCGCTCCTCGAGCGCGGGCTTCAGCACCGCGAGCGGGATGTTCCAGCCGAAAGCCTCGAGGCCCGCTTCGCGCGCCGAGAAAACCAGTTCCGGTGCGGAGAAGAGGGCGCCCGTGTCATCGACGAGGCGCAGCTTGCGCAAAGGCGCGGCGATCTCGATTAGCGTTCCCGGCCACAGACCCGCCGCTTCGAGCACCGCGAGCGAGGGCATCATGAGCGCCACGGTGCGGGGGTCGGGCCGCGTGCTTTCGGGGCCGGTGACCATGGCGGTGGTGAAGCCTCCGGCCGCCGCAAGGCAGGCCGCGACGAGGCCGGCGGGGCCGGCACCCGCAACGATCACATCGACATCGGCATGCTCTGACATCAGGTCACAATGCGACCCCGCGCAAGGGGCTTCAAGAGCGAGCAATGTCGCGGTAGCTTCGCCCCATGGACCTGATCCTCAGACATTCGACCAGCTGGCCGCGCTTGTTCATGGCCCTGTGCCTGGCCACCATCCTGTCGGTGTCGGGCCTCACGCTCTGGATGTCGACCGGCGCTTCCTTTGCGGGGTGGCTGAGCCTCCTGTGCGCGCCTCAGCCCGGCGCCGGTTTCGCGCAAGTCGCGGCACTGTGGCTTGCCATGACATTGGCCATGATGATCCCCTCGGCGGCGCCGATGCTCTCGACCTATCTCGACATCGCCGAGGCGGCGGAGGCGAAGCAGATCAAGATCGCATCGCCCTTGTGGCTCGCCGCGGGCTATGGCGCGGTGTGGATCGGCTTCGCGTTGGCCGCTTCGATCGCGCAATGGACGGCGCTCGCCTCGGGCTATGCGGGCGAGTTCCAGGGCCGTTTCGCCGGGCTCATCCTCATCGGCGCCGGCGCCTATCAGTTCACCGGGCTCAAGCATGCCTGCCTCAGCAAATGCCGCGCCCCCATGTCCTATTTCCTGGCGCAATGGAGCGACCGGCCCCTGGGCGTCCTGCGCATGGGCCTCGATCAGGGACTCAACTGCTTCGGCTGCTGCTGGGCACTGATGACGCTGAGCTTCGTGGCGGGCCTCATGAATATCCTGTGGATGGCCTTCATCGGCCTTGTCATGGTGCTGGAGAAGACCCTCGCCGAGCCCAAACCCTTGTCCTATGGCCTAGGCTTCGGTCTCATCGGCGCCGGCCTTCTCATGCTTTTCATCTAGGAGAACTTAATGGCTCGTGAGCCCTGGCATATCAAAGGCGAATTGATCCTGTCGTGCAATTGCACCGTCTTCTGTCCCTGCGTGCTCTCGCTCGGAAAACATCCGCCTACGGAAGGTTATTGCCAGACCTGGGGCGGCATCCGCATCGATGACGGGAAATTCGGCGAGGTCGGCCTTTCCGGCATCAATCTCGGCCTCATCATCGAGATACCGGGCCAGATGAGCCGCGGCAACTGGAGTGCCGGTGTCTATATCGACAATGCGGCGGACATCTACCAGGTGAAGGCGCTGACCCGGATCATGACCGGGCAGGCGGGCGGCACCACGCATCTCCTCTCCATCCTGGTCGGCCGCTTCCTCGGCGTGTGGCAGGAAGACGTGCGCTACGAGACCGAAGGTGCGACGCGGCGCTTCACCATCCCCAAGATCATCGACGGCGAGATCGCGCCCATCGCCGGCAAGGAAGCGGGGCAGCACACGACGATCGAGAACAGCCAATATTGGATCGGGCCGCAGATCATCGTGGCGCAGGCGATCAAGAGCCGCTTCCGCGGCCATGGCCGCAACTGGGATTTTAAAGGCCGTTCGGCCGAGATTTGCGCGCTGGACTGGAAGGGACCCTGACTTCTTAATTTGGCGCGTGATCGGACGGAAAACCGGTGCCCACTTTTCCTGATCACGCGCCTAAGCCGGCTTCAAAGCGGTCGCCTGCATCGAGGGGCGGGCCGAGAAGGCCTTGTGGAAGGCCCTGAGCTTCGGGCGGTTGTCGCGCCACGGCCAGTCGGGGAGGCGGAAATCGAGATAGGCCAGGGCGACGGCGACCGCGATCGAGCCCGCCGTGACCTCGTGCAGGTCCTTTTCCCAAGCCTTCTCGAGATCGTCGAACTCGGCCTTGACCCGCAAATGCTGGCGATCCATCCATTCGCGCCACTGCAGCCCTTGCGGGCGCACCGCCGTCTCATAGCGCTGGCCGACGCCGGCTTCGGCAATGGCCTGGCCCAAGGCGGCGAGGGTGAGCACGCGGAAGCGCTTCACGCCGTCATCGGGAATCAGCGTCTTGTTGCCGGACACATGGCAGAGATATTCGATGATGACGCGGGAGTCATAGATCGGATGATTGTGGTCGGTGACGAGGACCGGGATCTTGCCGACCGGCGACAGCTGCGTGAGATCGGCATTGATGGTGACGGGCGTCACCTTGGTCTCGACCGGCTGGACCTTGCCGGCCAGGCCCACTTCGTGGGCGGTGACGAGACACATGCGGAAAAACGGGGAAACGAGATCGCCATGGAGTTTCATGATCAGCATCTTACAGTGGGCCTGTCGCCCGTGTTAAGAGGGCGCGCGGTTTTTGTCGAGTGGAGAGAAAATGGCGCCGCCCCAGCCCTTGAAGCGTCCCGATCCGGTCGTCGCCCAGCTCAAGCAGGTGCTGGCGCTTCTCGGCCGGCGCGATTTCGTGGCGGCGGAAGCGGCGGCGCGCCATGTGCAGCGCAACCATCCCGATCATGCCGATGCCAACAATATCCTGGGCGCCGTCCTGATCAACCGGAAGAGTCCGGGGGCCGCGGTCAAGTATCTGGAGCTCGCGGCCCGCAAGGAGCCGCGCAACGCCGTCTATCTCAATAATCTCGGCTGCGCCTATCTCGATCTCGGCCTGATCGAGCTGGCGCAGGCGCCGCTCACCCGGGCGCTCTCGATCGATCCCAAGCTGATCAAGACTTCGTGGCTCCTGGGCGAGTTCTATCGCATGGCCGGCAAGCCCGAGCTCGCTCTGCCCTATCACGAGAAGGCCTGCCGCGCCGATCCGCAGAATGCCGACTACAAATGGGCGCTCGGCAAGACGCTCGACATGCTGGGCCAGAAAGAGGAAGCGCGCGGCTGCTTCGAGGCGCTGCGCGATCACCCGAGGATCGGCGTTTTCGCGCTCCATCGCCTGGCGGCGAATGACAAGCACGATCTCGCCTCGCCATTGCTCGCCGCGGTCGAAGCCAAGATCGCCTCGGGCGCCTTCGCCGGCCGCCCCCTCAATGCGCTGCATAATGGCGCCGCCAAGATCTATGAGCAGAATGGCGATCATCCGAAAGCGTTCGCCCATTTCAGGGCGGCCAATGAAGCCGACAAGGCGCCCTTCGATCTCCAGCGCTACAGGACCTGGGTCGACGCGGTCATCGCCCGTTTCACGCCGGAGACCTTTGCCGCGCGCCAGGCCATGGCCACGCGCAGCAATATCCCGGTCTTCGTCATCGGCATGCCGCGCTCAGGGACCACCCTGGTCGAGCAGATCATCGCGCGCCATCCGCAAGCGGGCGGCGCCGGCGAGCTCGACCGGCTGTGGAAGGTGGGCCAGGGGTTCCACTATTACGAGGCGAGCGACCGGTTCCTCACCACCATCGATGCCAAGCATGAGGTCGAGATGACGATGCTCGGCGAAAAATATGTCGAGCTCCTGCAGTTCTTCGCACCGAATGCCCGCCGCATCGTCGACAAGCTGCCGCATAATTTCGAGCTGCTCGGGCTGATCGCGCTCATCCTGCCCGAGGCGCGCATCGTGCATTTGCGGCGCAACCCCATCGACACGTGCCTTTCCTGCTATCAGACCAGGCTCAACGAGAAACACGGCTATTCGAGGGATCTCGAGACGCTCGGCCTCTATTACCGGGAATATGCGCGCCTCATGGCGCATTGGCGCAAGGTGCTGCCGCTCAAATTCCTCGATCTCGACTATGAGAAGCTGACGGGGGATTTCGATAACGAGGTCCGCCGGCTTATCGCCTTCCTGGATCTTCCCTGGGATCCGGCTTGCCTGAGCTTCCATGAAGCGACGGCGGCGGTCCGGACCTTCAGCCGCAACCAGGTCCGCAACCCGATCTATCAGACCTCGGTCGGGCGCTGGCGGCGCTATGAGAAGGAGCTTCAGCCGCTGATCAAGGCCTTGGGCGATCTCGTCTGACTGGCCACAAAAAAAGAAAGCCCGGCGCGAGGCCGGGCTTTTGAAGGTGGCCGTCCAGGGAGATCTATTTCGCACCTGGTTGCGGAACGAGCCTCAGATAGGGCTTGATGGTTTTCCAGCCGCCGGGGAATTTCTCCTTGGCGGCTTCGTCGGAGACGGAAGCAAGGATGATGACGTCCTCGCCCTGTTTCCAGTTCGCCGGCGTCGCCACCGACTTCGTCGCGGTAAGCTGCAGCGAATCGATGACGCGCAGCACCTCGTCGAAATTGCGGCCCGTGGACATCGGATAGGTGATGATGAGCTTGATCTTCTTGTCGGGACCGATGACGAAGACGTTGCGCACCGTGGCATTGTCGGCGGCGGTGCGGCCCTTGGCATTGCCGGTGGCATTGGGATGGATCATGCCATAGAGCTTGGCCACCGAAAGATCGGGATCGCCGATCATCGGGTAGTTCACCTCGCCGCCGGTCGCATCCTTGATGTCCTGTTTCCAGCGCTTATGGTCCTCGACCGAATCGACCGATATGCCGATGAGCTTGGTCTTGCGCTTGTCGAATTCGTGCTTCATGCGCGCCATGGCGCCAAGCTCGGTGGTGCAAACGGGCGTGAAATCCTTGGGGTGCGAGAAGAACACCACCCAGGAATCGCCGATGTAGTCATGGAATTTGATGTGCCCTTCCGTGGTATCAGCCTCGAAATCGGGCGCGACATCGCCAAGTTGTAGTGCCATTCAAACCTCCATGTGCGTAATTTTCGTCTTTATAGCCGAACGATCGTTCGGAATAAAGAACAATATAGGAGCCCCGTATTGCTAAAATATGATGGGTTTCCCCATTCTGCAAATCAGTTCAATTTGCACTGCAGAAAAGGATATTTCATGCGCTTCATCCTGGCCCTTCCGCTCATCGCCGTCGTCATGGTCATCTACACGGCACTCGCCATCAATCCGAATTTTTCCGCAGGTTCCGCCTTCATGGACTGGGTGCTGCCCTCGGGCGCCGAACTGTTCCTGACCTTCGGCGATGTCATCGTCATCGCCGGGCTCGTGGCGCTGTTCTTCGAGGTCATCAAATCGGCGCGGCTCGGCGCCGGCACGGTCATCGACCATATGCTGTCGACCGCGACCTTCATCATCGCCCTCATCGTCTTCCTGCTGGTCCAGGCCTTCGGTACGCCCGCCTTCCTGATGCTCACCGTCATGGCGCTGGTCGATGTGGTGGCGGGCTATACGGTGTCGATCTTCTCGGCCAGGCGTGATTTCTCGGTCGGCGGCGACAGGATGTGAAATGGCGTTCGACCGGGGGCTCGCCAAAGAGATCGGCCTGACGCCAGAGGAAAGAGCGGTCTTCGCCAGGCTCTCGAGCCCGGAGAAGATCCAGGACTTCATCACCAACATGCCGAGCAATGCCGAGCCCGATGGCGATACCTGCTATTCGGTGCGCATGGCGCTGCGCAAGAATTGCTGCCATTGCATCGAAGGCGCCTTCATCGCGGCCTGCGCGCTGATGCTGCATGGGGCGCCGGCACTCCTCATGGATTTCCAGGCGCGGGGCGATGACGATCATGTCCTGGCGCTGTTCCGGCGCGGGCGCTTCTGGGGCGCCATCTCCAAGAGCAATTCCATCTGGCTCAGATGGCGCGACCCCGTCTATCGCACCCCGCGCGAGCTCGCCATGTCCTATTTCCACGAATACATATTGGGACCGAAGAAGAGCCTGCGGCGCGTGTCGCGGCCTTTCGACATCGGCGCCTACCGCCCGGAAGACTGGATCACCGCCGAAGAGGACTGCTGGAACATGGCGGGCGAGCTCGACCGCGCGCCGCATGTGCAGCTCATCACCGCTGCGCAGGCGCGCCGCCTCAAGTTGCGCGACCGCTTCGAGACCTATGCCGACACGATCAAGGAGTTCGCGGCCGACGGGAAGCGGAAGATGTATTAGCCTTCCGATTAAAGGAGCCGACAATGGCACAGATCGTTGTACGGAACGTGGATGATAAGGTCATCGCATTGATCAAAGCTCGGGCGAAAGCCAATGGCAATGCATTTGCGGCTGAAGTGCGCGCCATTCTGAGCGCAGCTGTTGCCGTGAGGCAGGGGCTAGGTGAGCGCAGATCTCTAACGTCATTCATCGGAACGGTAGGGAGCTATCGTTCACAGGCTGAGGTCGATGCTTATGTGCGCGGCCTTCGTGATGAATGGGAACAGTAGAATGCGCGCTCGCCAATTCATTCGTCGTCGCGGCATGGTGGGCGCCCGCAGGGCGGCCGGGTGGGGTCTCTCAGCCGGCACGTGTTCAGCGATTGGACTGAAGAGCTTGCAAATGCCTTGCTTGCGAGACCTCCCTTGCGGAGACACCCCACCCGTCGCGCATTCCGCGCGCCACCCTTGTATCTGGAAGCTGTCGTCGAATCCTGTTCAAGGATCGACGTAGCGAGGGGCCTGGCGGCCGCCAGGCCCCTCGCTCGGCGATGTCGCCCGTCCACCCTCCGGCTACAACCGTCGGGGAGCTTGGGATCTTCGCTGTTCTCACGCACAACCGAACAGTCGCTG
>QORU01000032.1 GCA_003574785.1 Taklimakanibacter deserti
ATCCCAGTCGGCGTTCGTCAGTGATTCGTGAGTCATCCAACGTTGGAATCACAGACGATTCCGCACCGCAACCCTTATCTTAGCGCCTATGGGGTTAAACCCGGCCACAAGCTTTTCGGGCCGATGCTCCGGATTTTCCTCTCTCCCGTTGCGATGCAATGGGAGAGAGCCGCTTTTCTAAAGCACGAGCACCGTCGCCAAGAAGAGCATAAGTCCCATGCCGGCGATATCGGTGCCGGTGGTGAGAAAGATGCTCGAGGCAGTGGCAGGGTCGGCGCCGAATCGTTTCAGGATCAGCGGCACCAGCACCCCGAAAAGTCCCGAGGCCATGCAGGCGCCGGTCATGGCGAGCAGGATCACGAGGCCGAGGACGAGCGCGTTATGGGTGCTGTCGCCGCCGGACATCCAGTACATCGCGACGCCGGCGACGATGCCCGTCAGCAAGCCATTCATCGCCCCCAGGATCAATTCCTTGGTGATCAGCTTGCGCACAGGGTAGCCGTCCATGTCGCCGAGCGTCATTCCGCGCAGCGTGATGGCCAGCGCCTGGCATCCGGTGTTGCCGCTTTGACCGGCGAGGATGGGCAGGAAGGCCGCCAACACGACAATCTGGGTAATGGTGCCTTCGAACAGGCTGACCACGAAGCCCGCCAGGAACGCCGTCAACAGGTTCACCTGCAGCCAGTGATGACGCATCTTGAAGGCCCGCCAGATTCCCGTATAGAGGCGCTCTTCCTTGTCCACACCGACCATCTGGCCTGACTGCGCGCTGATCTCGATCGCCTGGCGCTCGAACAGGCGCCACCCGCGCACCACCCCGATCACATGCCGGTCGGGATCCACCACCGGGTATACGGGATAGTGCCGATGGATCGCCGCCTTGACGGCGTCGGTGAGCTCCATATCCGTCGTCAGCGCAAAGGGCTCGGGCAGCATCACCTCTTTGAGCGTCTGACCGGGCGCCGCCAGGATCAAATCGCGGATCACGGTCAGGCCGATGAGCCTGTCCTCCGCATCCGTCACGTAGATGTAGGTGATCTGCTGAGGCGTGTCGTGATGTCGCAGAAAGGCGATCGCTTCTTCGACGGTCGTGGTTTCGGGAAGCACGGCGAGCGCCGGGTCCATCATCTCGCCGACCGTGTTCTCGGTGACCTCCGTCAGGGCGGCCGAGGCCTGCAACTGTAGTTCCGGAGGCAGATAGGCCTTGATGCGGTCGACGAATGCCTGCGGCAGCTCGGCCAGAACCGCCCCGATGCGCTCAGGGCTCTCCTTCGTCAGCATTTGGGCTGCGTCCATAGGCACGCGCGCACGGACCGCGCGAACCAAGCTGGCAATGTCGTCTGGCTTGTTCATCGAATGCTCCCCGAGTTCCACGCACGATACGTTGATCAAATTTACGGCAATGTGAGTTTACGCACATTTCTACTAACAAGCGGATTGTATTGCGTAATTCACACGTATAAGCAGGATAATTACGCTGGGTTCAAGCTGGGAATCACTTGATGGCATATGTTGGGCGACTTGCGGGGGCTGGTATTATTTGTCTTTATGCCCTGACGACACCTATTCACGCGGCATCTCCAATTGGGAAAGTTTTCGCCAAGTCAGGATCGCCATCCGCTTCGGGCCCGGGCGGCAACCGTGCCCTCGCCGCGGGCAGCCCCATCTATGAAGACGACAGGGTCGTCACTGGCGGCGGCAATGTGCAGATCATCTTCATCGATGATACCAAGCTCGTCGTCGGGCCGAATTCGACGCTGGTCATCGACCGTTTCCTCATGCGTGGTGGCAAAAGGGCCCGCAAATTCTCGGTCGACGCGCTCAGGGGTACCTTCCGTTTCATCAGCGGGCACAGCGCCAAGAATGCCTATGACATCCAGACGGCCAACGCCACCATCGGCATACGCGGTACCGCCTTCGACTTCTCCGTCGGCCGGGCGACGCTCGTCGCGGTGCATACCGGTCGGGTCAATCTGTGCGCCTATGGCCAGTGCGAAAGTGTGGATGACCATTGCGGCGTCGGCCGGGCGGGCGGCGGAGCGGTGGATGAACTCGGCGGCCGTGCCAAGGGCCGGGCGGTCAGAAGCCTGCCCTATATCGCCAACCAGGGTGCGCTGGCACGGCCCTTCCGTGTCGATACCTCGTCCTGCCGATCGGTCGCGACCCTTTTCCAGAACTTCTTCGGGGGCGGACAGAACAGTGGTGGCCAGGGCCGCGGCGGCCAGCGGACAGGTGGCGACGAGGGCAGTTAGATATCACGTGATTTCCATCCGTTGGCCCGAAACCGGTAGGCCCGGACCGTGACAGGGGCAGGCGCGCGCAAGACCTGGGCGGGGGTGGCGACTGGCCTTGCCGTTCTTGTCGGTCTCTTGCTTTTGCGCGGCTATGACCCGCCGCTCCTGCAATATCTGCGCAATGCAGGCTTCGATCAGCTGCAGCGCATATGGCCGCGCGAGCGCCAGGAGCTGCCGGTCCGCATCATCGACATCGATGAGGCCTCGCTCGGCAAGCTCGGGCAGTGGCCGTGGTCGCGCAAACAGCTGGGCAAGCTGGTTGATGAATTGAGCACCTTGGGGGCGGCGGCGATCGCCTTCGATATCGTCTTCCCCGAGCCCGATCGCTTGTCGCCGAGCCGCGTCGCCGGGGATCCGGACTTGGTCGCCGGCCTGAGCCCTGCGGCGCGCGAGGAGATCAGCGCCACATTTCCCGACAATGACGAAATCTTCGCCGCGGCGATCAAGGGCCGGCCAGTGGTGCTCGCCTTCTCCAATGCTCCCGGCAATGCCCGCAAGACGCCGTCCAGGACCGCGGGCTTCGCCCAGACGGGCGAAGATGCCAGCAAGGCACCGCCCTTCATCCAAAGTGTTGCCGCCAATATCGAGAAGCTCGAAGCGGCGGCGGCGGGCTTCGGCGGGATCAATCTCGACCTTGCCCGCGAACAAGGCATCGCGCGGCAGGTGCCCATGCTGTGGACCGATGGGACGAACTTCTATCCGGGACTGGCGCTCGAGGCGCTGCGCGTGGCGCAAGGGGCGAGCACGATCATCGTCAACGCGTCGGAAACGACGGACGATGCGATAGAATCCATCAGGGTCGGCGACTTTGAATTGCCGGTCGCGGAGGACTCCAATTTCACCGTGCGCTACCGGCGCAATTCGCCCGATACCTATGTCTCCGCCTACCGGGTGATCTCGGGAGAGGAGCGCGAGGCGCTGGCGCCGCTGATCAACGGGCACATCGTCTTCGTCGGCACCTCGGCGGCAGGCCTTCTCGATGTGCGCACGACGAGCCTCGGGGAAACCGTGCCCGGCGTCCTCATCCACGCCCAGGTGCTGGAACAGATATTGAGCAACAGCTACCTCATCCGCCCGCAATGGGTGGGCGGCGCCGAGCTCCTGGCCTATGCCCTTCTTGGCGTCCTGCTCATCCTCATCGTCATGTTCCGCTCTCCGCTCTTCGGCACCGCCGCAGGCGGCGTGATGGTCCTGCTTCTCGCTTTCGCCTCGGCTTACGCCTTCAGATCGCTCGGCATACTGATCGATGCCACCTTTCCGGTCCTCGCCATGACCCTGACGTTCTTGGCGACGATCGCCTTCCGCCTCCTCGTCATCGACAGCGACCGGCGCATGCTGCGCAACGCCTTCGGGCATTTCGTGTCCCCCGATGTCCTGCACGAGATCGAGCAGAACGCCGATTCGCTCGAGCTCGGCGGCGAGGTGAAGGACATCACAGTGCTGTTCGTCGACATCCGCGGTTTCACATCCTTGAGCGAAACCCTGCCGCCGGACAATCTCGTGTCGCTCATCAACACGCTGCTCGACCGCTGGAGCAGCGCCATCATCGCCACAGGCGGCACGATCGACAAATTCATCGGCGATTCGATCATGGCCTTCTGGAATGCGCCTCTGACCAAGACCGACCATCAGTATCACGCAGCACTCGCCGGCCTCGGCATCCGTAAGGCGACCGCCGATCTTAATGTCGAGGAGGCCTTCGCCGATATCTTGAAGGAGCGCGGGCGATGGCCGCTGGAATGCGGTGTCGGCATGTGCTCAGGCCCGGCCTGCGTCGGCAATATGGGTTCGCAGACGCGCTTCGACTATTCCGCCGTCGGGGAGACCGTCAACATCGCGGCGCGCACCGAGACCGCGAGCAAGCGGGCCAAGTTCGATGTCGTCATCGCCGGTGAGCTCGGCGATGCAACGCAGCAGCTCGCCGTGCTTCCGGCTGGTCGCGTCGCCATGGCGGGCCGCTCGACGCAAATGCAGATATGGGCTGTTGTCGGGGACGAGGCGGTGGCGCAGTCCGCAGGCTTTGCGGAATTGCGCGCGGCGCATGAGGTCCTGGTCGAGAATCTCGCCCAGCAACGCGATGATCGGTTGACGGAGGATGTCCAGAAATGTTCGAATTTGTCCGAGCAAGTCGAGCCGCGCCTGGCCTCTTTCTACGCCACCATTCCTAGCCGCAAGGCCGACTTCGTCGGAATAACGATCGCGCCACCTCGCGACGCTAAGTAATCTTATTGATTGAACAAGCATTCGATTGCGTGGGCACGCAGTTGCGCAATTGTGCGTTGCGTCATCTTAATTATCTGTAGGCTGAAACAAACTGAAACAAGTGCGACATGCTAGCGGAAACTTGCTCTTTGCTTCGTGAAAAAAGTAGAGCAAGTAAGGACCGGGACAGGCCGAGTCGAATTGACGATCCACCGAAGTTCAATTAACAGCGGTGGTGTAACGAAGAACGGGAGAGGGGCTGTCCCGATGGCAGATACCGAGACCATCACGATCACATGTCCGCATTGCGGAGCGACATCCGCCAAGAGTTTCCCTTGGGCGATGACCCATTTCACCACACGCTGCACGGAGTGCCGCAAAGCCTATCTTATCGATCGGGCCTATCTGTTGCGTGCCATCCAGCGTCTCGACATCGCCTTGAAGATGATCTCCCAGGAGCGCCGCTAAAGCGCGATGACTCCATATCCAGTCGCTATCGCGCTTTATCGTCGCTCCTAACACCGACTGCGTGTCAGACCTCCAACACTGCCGACTCGACGGACGGTCGAGCGGGAACTTGGTCCAGCAGGATAGCGCCGAGCGCGCCGCGGAGGCGATGAATGGCCCAGGCCGGTTCGGAATCAGGGTAATGACCGCGGAGCATCAAACCGGGCGGGACGAGCAGGATGCCGGCGGCGGCAAAGGCCGCCCGGCTGGCGGCCCGCCCGGCATTTTCGGAAATTCCTGTGTAACGCCAAGCGCCTCGATGTCGTATCAGTGGGTAGACGGCCGCCTGGTGAACGCCTCTCGCGAGCGTGATCGGGCGTGAATTGCACGGGTCGGTTGAGCGGTCTAGCCTCCGGCCACAACCCAAGGACTGGCAAGATGTTGATCAAACGCAAGCTCGGCTGGGAAATTCCGGAAAGCCAGGTGACGCCGCAAGCGGTGTTCCTGAACCGCAGGTCGCTCATTGCCGGCCTTGCCGGTGCGGCGCTAGCCGGCGCCGGCATGCCCGCGCTGGCCGACGTGGACCCTTCCCAGGGGCTTTATCCGGCCAAGCTCAATCCCGCCTATAAGGATGCCGGCCGGGCGATCACGGACGAGCAATACAACGTCAACTACAATAATTTCTACGAGTTCGGCACGTCGAAGGGCATAGCCGCGGAGGCCGAGAAGCTGCGCATCCGGCCGTGGGAGATCGCCGTCGACGGCGAGGTCGACAAGCCGTTCACCATCGGCATCGACGATCTATTGAAGAAGGTAGTCCTCGAAGAGCGCATCTATCGCCACCGCTGTGTCGAAGCCTGGTCGATGGTGGTGCCCTGGTCGGGCTTTCCTTTGAAGTCGCTGGTCGAGCTGGCGAAACCGAAGACGGACGCCAAATATGTGCGCTTCGAGACCTTCAACGATCCGGAGATGGCGTCCGGCCAGCAGCCGGGCCTCTTCGGCACCATGCCGTGGCCCTATATCGAAGGCCTCACGATGGCGGAAGCGATGCACGACCTCGCTTTCGTGGTCACCGGCGCCTATGGCAAGCCGGTGGCGAAATCCATGGGTGCCCCGATCCGCATCCACCTGCCCTGGAAATACGGCTTCAAATCCATCAAGTCGATCGTCAAGGTGAGCTTCGTTAAGGAGCGGCCCATCGGCATGTGGGAACAGCTGCAAGCCTCCGAATATGGCTTCTGGGCCAATGTGAATCCGGCGGTGCCGCATCCGCGCTGGAGCCAGGCCTCCGAGCAAGTGTTGGGCACCGGCGAGCGTATTCCTACGCAGATCTACAACGGCTATGGCGAGTTCGTCGCTTCCCTCTATACGGGGCTCGAGAGCGAGAAGCTCTATATGTGAGCGTGAGAGCGTTGCCGAAAAAGAAAGGCCGGACGAAATCTGTCCGGCCAAGATATGGGCTTGTCCCGGTGAAGGGACGCTTCCGGTCCGGGTGAGGGTGGTCCGGAAACATCAGCGGAGCGATACAAGGGGAGGGAGTAACTTCCGCTGCTTGTGCATTCCCAATGAATGCGACGACTGAGAGGATGCGCCATTCGCTTATGTCAGACAAGCTGACACATCTCATGGGTGTCATGCTGGACTCGCATGGCGTTGCGTCCTGACGAACTTGGATAAGCGTCCAATCTAGCTCGCGCTAGCCGCATTTGTCGGAAATTGCGGCGGATTCTCGCCTTTCATGCCGCTCTTCTGATTTTGCATCGCTCTCCTCGACATCGCCATGCACCACAAGGGGCCCGCTCGACAGGCCAGGCAAAATATGGCCAGTGTTGCGGCATGAGCTTTGAACTTTTCTGGGCGCTGATGATCTTCACTTTCGTGATGACCTTCACGCCAGGCCCCAACACGATGATGCTGCTCGCCTCGGGCGTGAATTTCGGCTTTCGCGCCACCGTGCCCCACATGGCCGGCATTACGCTCGGCTTCGGCATCATGACGCTCATCGTGGGCATGGGGCTGGGCGAGATCTTCAAGCTCTATCCGCTGCTCTATATGGCGCTCGCCTATGCGGGTGCCGCCTACATGCTGTTTCTCGCCTGGAAGATCGCGACCACGGAAACGGTCGGTGAAGGCAAGGCGGGCAGCCGGCCGATGACCTTCCTGCAGGCCGCCGCCTTTCAGTGGGTAAACCCGAAAGCCTGGGTCATGGCGGTCACCGCGATCACCACCTATTCGATACCGAGCGCCTACACTTTCTCGGTGCTGCTGCTCACCGGCCTCTTCATGGCGATGGCGGTGCCGGGCTGCTCGGCATGGATCCTGTTCGGCTCGGGCCTCAGGCGCTGGCTCGGCAATCCGACTCGCCTGCGCATCTTCAACGTGACGATGGCGATCCTCTTGGTGCTCTCGCTCGTCCCCGCCTTCTGGCACGGTTGAACGGTTATCGTTTGGGCAAATAGCGTTTGTCCACCTTGCAGACATATGTGTATTTCGGATTGACCATCTGGGTGCAGCGCGCCTCGGCGATCTGGCCGAGCAGCATATAAGCTTCGGGCGCCGGGATCCGGTAACTCTCTTCAAGCCAGTACACCATCTCTTCGAAAGCAATCCTCAAGGCATCATCGAGCGGGCGGGCGCAGCCGACCGTGCAGATATGCGTCGGGGTTTCAAGGCGCGGCCAGATCAAGCGCTTGGGCGCGGGGCTCAAGCCGAGGCTGAGGCGCAGATGCCCGCGGATCTCAATGGCACCCATGCCGTTGCACTCGGCATCGCCCTGCAGCGCGTGGACATCGCCGCAATAGAGATAGGCCCCTTCCTGGAAGATGGGGAACATCACCTTGTTGCCGTTCGTCACTTCTTGAATATCGAGATTGCCGCCATGGGTTCCGTTGTCGATGGTGAGCACCCCGCCGGCGACGGGGGCGACGCCGATGACGCCGATCATCGGCTTGGCTTCGAGCTTCAGTGTATCGCTCCAGTGGACGATCCCCTTTTCGACCCGAACGTTGCGGTTCTGTATCCCGAATTCCTCGCGCCGGACCCAGTCGGGGAAGATGCCGATGCCCGGCCATAGAGCAGTGAAGCCCAGCCCATGGACACCGACCTCGATGACCTCGACCGTCAGCATGTCGCCGGGCTTGGCGCCGCGCACACGGATCGGCCCGGTCGCCGGGTTGCAGAAGGGCAGCGTCACGTCGGAAGGCTTGAGCTTTTCATCGAGCGAGTGAATCAGGTGGCCGCCGATATTGAGCTCGGTCTCGACCTCGAAAATCTCGTCGGTACCGACTTCGGCGACGAAGGAATCGGTCGCCGCCAGCGCATATTTGAGATCGCCTTTCCGGATAACCTGTCCTGCCATCGATCTTCTCCTTTATTGAGGAACCGTCGGGACGTGCCGGCAATCAGTGAGGACGCCAAGGGGTGAGAATCTTTTCGATCTTGCCGACGACATAGGTGAGACAGAGCGCCAACGCGATCGTGACGACGAGTGCCGCGAACACCTTGGGAATGATGTAGAGGCTGCCCGCTTTGAAGATCGCATGACCCAAGCCTTCCGACGACGACATGAATTCCCCGATGATCGCGCCGATCAAGGCGAAACCGACAGTGAGCTTCAGGCCGGCGAATATGTCGCCAAGGGAGGCCGGTACGATCAGCTTGCGAAATATGTGCCGCTTCGATGCGCCCAATGTCCGCATCAGATTGATCTGGTCGATATCGACACTCAGGGCTCCCTTGTAGGCGGTGATCAGCGCGACGACGACTACCGAGAGAGTCGCCATCGCGACTTTCGAGGCGAGGCCGGTGCCGAACCAGATGATGCAAATGGGAGCAAGTGCGATGATCGGGATCGATCCGAGCGCCACGATGAAAGGCTGCACGACCTGGGACACGAAGCGCGAGTACCATAGAGCGAGCCCGATCAGCGTGCCCAGGACATTGCCGATGACGAAGCCGAGCAATGTCTCCATGGCGGTCACCCTGGTGTCTGTCAGGAGGCTGCCGTCCTTCCACATTTGAACAAGAAAGCCCCAGACGGCGCTCGGTGAGCCGAACAGGAACGCGTTGAGCGCCGATTGCCGGGTAGCCAACTCCCAAGCGAAGAGCAAGACGGCAAGCACCGAAATCTGGCAGGCGAACACCAGCGCATTGCGCCGCAGGGCGCGGAACCTAATGCCGCCGCGGTGCGTGACGGAAGCGGCCGCCGCGACGGTGGGCGGATCGGCCTTGGGCTTCCGGGCAAGGTGCTGTTGGCTGGTGCTCATGCGTTGTGCCGAACCTCCAGCTCGCTCCAGATCGAGCGCACATACTGGTTGAACTTCGGCGACTCGCGCGCCGCCATCATGTCGGTGCGGTCGACATCGATGTCGATCTCGTGGATGGCTCGGATGCGCGCCGGCCTGTGCGTCAGCACGATGACACGATCGGACAAGGAGACCGCCTCCTCGACATCATGGGTGATGAGAAGGAGCGACCGGCGCTGGCTGCGCACCAGGTGCGCCATGTCGTTTTCGAGGATGAGCTTGGTCTGGAAATCGAGCGCGGCGAAGGGCTCGTCGAGCAGCAGGACCTCAGGCTCGTTGGCGAGCGTGCGTGCCAGCGCCGCGCGCTGCCGCATGCCGCCGGAAAGTGCGGAAGGATAGTAGTCGTGGAAGCCGGTGAGACCGATCATGTCGAGCAGCTTGCGCGCCTTCTCGGTCCTTTCCTTGATCGGCATTTTGTGGATCTCGAGGCCGAGCGTCACGTTTCTCAGCGCCGTCCTCCAGGGCAGCAGCAGATCCTTCTGCAACATGTATCCGACACGCTCGGGCATTCCGATGCTGGCGCCGCCATACCATAGAACCTCACCGGCGGTGCATGGCAACAGCCCGCAAAGAAGATTGAGCAGTGTGCTTTTGCCGCAACCGGATGGTCCCACGATGCTGACGATCTCGCCTTGCCCGAGGGTCAAGGACAGATCGGCGATCACCTCGATCGGAGCATCCGTCTCCTCGCCGAAGATCTTTCGAAGATTGGACACGACCAGCGGCGGATCGGGAAAATCCGCTGCCGGCCGGTTTGCTGTTATCCGATTCATGCCGACACCCTGGCTCTAGGTGTTGCGCGGCGGCTATTGCGGCGCCTTCACGTCTTCGGCCTCTTTCACGGCCTTCTCGGCGAAGGAATTGTCGATGACCTGCTCCATCGGAATCGAGTATTTCACGTTGCCGAGAAACTTCTGCATCTCCATGAGCTTGTTCCAGGCGTCGGCCTGCGTCACCACGGTCGCGGCCGGAATCTGATACTTGATCTCCGCGTCGATCGCCTTGTCGACGACGTCCCCCGGCAGATCGGGAAATTCCAGGCGCGCCACTTTCTTCGCATAGGCCGGATCGGAATAGACGAGGCGCCCGGCCTCCTCGAACGACTTTACCAAAGCCGCTACAATGTCGGGATTTTCCTTGGCATATTCAGGCAGGACCATGATGCCGGTATTGCAGAACGGGCCGACATAGTTGGCGAAGTCGAACACCACTTTCGCGCCCTGCGATTCCGCCGCCGCAACACTCGGCTGATAGGCGACCGCAATGTCGGCCTGGCCCGCCAGCATGGCCCCGATTTCCGTACCCGGGTTGACTTCGAGGATCTTGGTGTCTTCTTTCGGCTTCAGGCCATTATCGAGCAGAAGCTTCTTGGTGACGCTGAAGTTGGTGTTGGGCTCGGGCGACGTCACGACCGTCAGTCCCTTGAATTGCTTCGGGTCCGTCAAGACGGGCAGGTTCTTCGAAACGCCGAAATAGTGGGCCCGCTGCACGACAGTGCCGACGACAATGCCAGGTCCCCCGGCCTCGCGCGACATCTGAACCATCGTGGCGTCGCCGATGGCGAAGGGCGAGCTCTTGCCGAGCACGGCAGCGAAGGCCTGCGTGTCGCCCCCCGCTGCCGACAGATTGAGCTTCAGGCCGTTCTTCTCAAAAATGCCAGCATGCTGGCCGACATAGAGATTGATGTAACCGAGGTTGTGCACCGCCTCGACGAAATTGATTTCTTTTACGTCCGCGGCGCCTGCGGTGACCGTCCCCAGAGCCAATGCCCCGAAGACAGCTGTGCCAAACCAGTTCAGATAAGCCATTGTCTCCTCCTGTTGTTGTACTTCATGTCCAGGACTCCGCGAAGGCAGGTCTTGGATTCTGCTTGTTTTCAAGAACGGCCGATATTCAGGCCACTTTCACCTCGTCGGCTGTTTTCAAATTGCACAGGCTGTCGAGAGCGGCCTGAACACCGCCGCGGCAATAAGGCACTCCCGCCAGCGCCAGTCCCATTTCAACGCCGCTCAACGTGCCGGCCAGCATCAGATCGTTGAAGCTTCCGAGATGGCCGATCCGAAATACCGAACCTTTCAGCTTGCCAAGTCCGGCGCCGAGCGACATGTCAAAACGATCGAGGACGATCCGGCGAAACGCATCGGCATCGTGACCGCCAGGCATGACGACTGCGGTAAGCGAGCTCGAATATTCCGCAGGGTTGACGCAGAGGATGTCCAGGCCCCAGGCCCGCACGGCCGAGCGGGTGGCGCGCGCATGGGCGGTGTGGCGGGCGAAAATGTTCTCCAGACCCTCTTCCTGAAGAATTGCGAGCGCTTCCCTGAGCCCATAGAGGAGGTTGGTTGCCGGTGTATAGGGAAAGAAACCCGACTGGTTGGGGCTGAGCATCTCATCCCAGCGCCAATAAGATCGCGGCAATGCCGCGGATTGCGAAGCCGTCAGCGCCTTGCCGCTGATCGCATTGAAGCTGAGGCCTGGTGGAAGCATCAGGCCCTTCTGGGACCCGGCCACCGTCACGTCGACGCCCCATTCGTCATGCCGATAATCCATCGAGGCGAGTGACGAGACAGTGTCGACCAGGAGGAGGGCGGGATGGTGGGCGGCGTCCATCGCCTGGCGAACCGCCGGGATATCGGATGTGACACCGGTCGATGTTTCGTTGTGAACGCAACAAACGGCTTTGATCTCGTGGCGTTTGTCTTCCGCGAGCCGCGCTTCCAGCTGCACGGCGGGCACACCATGCCGCCAGTCACCCGGAATGAAGTCGACGGTGAGCGACAGCCGCTCGGCCAATTGCCGCCAGAGTGCCGCGAAATGGCCGGTTTCGAACATCAGCACCTTGTCGCCGGGCGAAAGCGTGTTGACCAGGGCAGCCTCCCACGCGCCCGTGCCGGACGCCGGGTAGATCACGACCGGGCCCGACGTCTTGAAAATCGCCTTCAGCCCCTCGAGGACGGCGGCCCCGAGCTTGGCGAATTCAGGTCCACGATGATCGATGACGGCCCGATCGACGGCGCGCAGGACCCGGTCCGGAACATTGGTCGGACCTGGAATTTGGAGGAAGTGCCGACCGGCGCGGTAAGACATCCACGCTATCCTTTTCAATTTGAATAATACATGCACTTGTCATTTCAACAAGTTAAACTCATTACTTATTGATTTTACTGGCATTTATTCGTAGTCCCTCTGTAGTCATCATTGCAAATGAATTATGCATTCAAAATTGAAGTCGCGGCCCGAATCGGCGATGATCCCTGAAAGCTGGCGAGGAGACGAAACAAGCGATGGAAGCTGTGGAGAGAGGATCGCGAATGAATTTGCCTAAACCGTCTTTGCCTTCCTCAGGTGCCATCCAGCGGCGCGCCTTGCACGATGAGATCATCGAAAAGCTGCGGGACATGATCAGCGAGGGCGAATTGCCGCCTGGGACGCGGGTACCTGAGAAGGTGCTGTGCCTGCGTTTCGGCGTCTCGCGTACACCGCTCCGGGAAGCGCTGAAGGTGCTGGGCTCCGAAGGCCTTGTCGATCTTCTGCCGAACCGGGGCGCCACCGTCGCAAGATTGACTCTGGACGACATCGAAGAAATGTTCCCGGTGATGGGACAGCTCGAGGCTTTGGCCGGCGAGCTCGCCTGTCAACATGCCACCGACGAGGAAATCGCCGAAATTCGGCTTCTGCACTCGCAAATGGTCCTCGATTACACGCGCTCGAACCGGTCCGCCTATTTCAAGGTCAATCAGGAAATACACGGCAAGATCCTGAGGGCTGCCCGCAACCAAACCCTGTGCAATGTTCATCGCGCGCTCGCCGGGCGTGTTCGCCATGCCCGCTACCTCGCCAACCTGTCGCAGGTGCGCTGGGCGAAAGCGGTCGAGGAGCATGAGCAAATCCTTGCCGCGCTCACCGCTCGCGACGGGGCTCGATTGAGCGCGATTCTCAAGCAGCACCTGGCGAACAAGCTGGAGGTCGTGCGGGAGAGCCTCTTGGGCGAGGGGATGGAGAAGGGCGGCGCTTAGCTGCTGCCGCGAGGAGAACGATAACAATGCCTGCAACTCTCAGCGCCAGCGAGGCGGCAACCGCGATCCGCGCGGGCAAACTGACGTCCGTCGATCTGGTTCAGCAGTGTATCGACAGGATCGTGAAGCTCGAGGACAAGGTTCGCGCCTGGTCCTTTTTCGATCCCGCCTATGCGCTCGAGCAGGCGCGCGACGCCGATCGCCGGCGCCAGGCCAAGGTGCCCCTCGGCGCGCTTCACGGCATACCGGTGGGCATCAAAGACATTTTTGACACAAGAGACATGCCGACCGAGAACGGTACCGTTCTTCACGCCGGGCGCAGGCCGACGGAAGACGCGACCGCGGTCGCGTTGCTGCGCGGGGCAGGGGCCGTGATCATGGGCAAAACCGTAACGACCGAGCTCGCGGTCTATTCCCCAGGCAAGACACGCAATCCCCACGATCCTGATCATACGCCCGGCGGCTCTTCGAGTGGCTCCGCCGCCGCCGTCGCCGGAGAAATGGTTCCGCTTGCGATCGGCTCCCAAACCAACGGCTCGGTCATCAGGCCTGCCGCCTATTGCGGCGTCTATGGCTACAAGCCGACGCGCGGGCTGATTTCGCTATATGGTGCGCTGGCGCAGTCCGCGCCGCTCGATTCGATCGGCATGTTCGCCCGCACCATCGAGGACCTCGCTCTCATCGCCGATCAACTGATGGTCTTCGACGGACGCGATCCGAGCCAGATCCCCTATGCGCGCGCGGCTCTGAGCGATATCCTTGCCCAGAAGCCGCCGACGCCGCCACGCATCGCTTTCGTCAAAACGCCGGCATGGCCGAAAGCGGCCGCGGAAACCCAAGAGGCATTCAGCCAATTTGCTCAAACACTCGGCAGCCATGTAACGGAGGTCGCGCTGCCGGATTCGTTCGACAAGGCCATCGATTGCCACAGCGTGATCATGCTGTCCGATCTCGCCAAGAGCTTCGCTCGCGAATATGAGCGCGGCCGCGACCAGCTCAGCCCGACGTTGCGTAATATGATCGAGGATGGCCAGAAACGCCTTGCCGTCGATTATAACCTGGCGCTCGAGCAGGCACGCCGTTTCTATCAAAGCCTCCAGCAGATCTTCGCCGACTACGACGCCATTTTTACGCCGGCGACCACAGGCACCGCGCCGCGCGGGCTCGAGGCCACGGGAAGTCCGATATTCTGCACCCTCTGGACGCTGACCGGTGTGCCGGCAATATCCCTGCCGCTGCTCAAGGGCGCAAGCGGCCTGCCTCTCGGTGTGCAACTGGTCGCCGCCAGAGGCGATGACGCGCGATTGCTGCGCACTGCCCGCTGGCTTGCCGGATACAGGGGTGCGGAGTAGAGCGCCGTGGGCGGATTGTCCTCAGTCCGCGCCGGGATCGCCGACAAGGCCCACGGCTTCAATTCCGCCGAGGACGACGCGTTCGTCATTGTCGGACGTGTCACCCGATGCGCCCACCGAGCCGAGCAAGCGTCCTTCCCGATTCTTCAAGAGGACACCGCCTGGCACAGGCACCAGCGCTCCGCCGACGACATGGCTCACCGCGGCGACGAAGGAGGGTTGCTCCCTGGCTCTCTTGCCGATCGAACGCGAGCCCAATCCGAGAGCCAGAGCGCCGTGGGCCTTGCCGTGAGCAACGTCGTAACGCCGCAACGACGTTCCATCTTCAGTCGCAGCAGCTTTTACCGCACCACGATCATCGAGCACGACAATGGCCAGCGGTTTCAGATCGAGTTTCCGGGCAAGAGAGACGGCTTCGGCGACGATGGCTTGCGCGACAGGCAGTGTAAGCCCCGACATGGGATTCTCCTTGTGTCCTGAATGAACGCCAGACTTCCCCTTTTTCGCGGCGCAATCAATGCCCTCTCAACCGGCAAGGGTGCGGCGCCGTGGCGAGGCCCTCCCCGGTAAAACCTGCCCTGGGTGCAAGGACCCGCGTAGCTGAAAAGCCTTTTGCAAATGGAACGACGATAGTACCTTGGATCGAAGAATGCGCTTTCCCGTCCTTGCAAGGGGTTGTCGAGTAATGTCCATCATGCCGAGTCTCGTGACAGCACGGGCTGGAGATCCTGCATATGCCCGAGCCGGCATGCTTCTGGCGCTCTTCCTGCTCGCCGGCTGCGGCGAGGAGGAGCAGGCCGGCAAGACGCCGCCCGCGCCGAGCCGCCCCGAGGTCGGCGTCGTGACCCTGCATCCGCAATCGGTCGCCGTCACCGCCGAACTGCCTGGCCGTACCGGCGCCTCGCTCATCGCCGAAGTGCGCCCGCAAGTCGCCGGCATCATCAGGGAAAGGCTGTTCCGGGAAGGCACCGAGATCAAGGCCGGCGATGCCCTCTATCAGATCGAACCGGCGAGCTATCAGGCGGCCCTCGATGCCGCGGTCGCCAGCCAGCAAAGGGCGGAAGCGGCTCTGCCGGCCGCCCAGGCCAAGGTCGACCGCATACAGACGTTGTTCAAGCAACGGGTCGTCAGCCAGCAGGAGCTCGACGATGCGCTCGCCTCGCTGAAGCAAGTGCAGGCCGATGTCGCCGCGGCCGTCGCGGCCGTCGAGAGCGCGCGGATCAATCTCAATTTTACCAGAATCACCGCGCCGATCTCCGGGCGGATCGGTCAGTCCTCGCTCACCCAGGGTGCGCTCGTGACGGCCGATCAGGAGACCGCGCTCACGGTCATTCGCGCGCTCGACCCGATCAATGTCGATGTCACCGAATCGAGCACCAGGCTGCTCGACATTCGCCAGGAGATAGCGGAAGGCCGGGTGAAAATCACAGGGCCCGACATAAAGGTAAGGCTCAAGCTCGAGAACGGCACCACCTATGCCGAGACCGGCAGGATGGAGTTTCACGAATACAATGTCGAGCAAGCTACCGGGACTTTCATCCTGAGGGCCCAGTTTCCCAATCCCGACCGGCTCCTGCTTCCCGGCATGTATGTGCGCGCCGTCATCGAGGCGGCCATCAGGGAGAACAGCTACCTGGTGCCGCAGCGCGCCGTCACCCACAATTCGAAAGGCGATGCGACGGCGCTCATCGTCAATCAGGAGGGCAAGGTGGAGGAACGCATCCTTGTGGTGCGCGGCAGCGTCGGCAACAACTGGATCGTCGACCAGGGTCTCGACGACGGCGTTCAGGTCATCGTCGAGGGGAACCACCTGGTCCGAATCGGCCAGGACGCGACCGCGGTCGAGGTCGTGATCGACGAGGCCACCGGCGAGATCCAGGAACGCAAGCAAGGAGCCCTGCCCACGCCATCGAAATTCGCCGGCAATGACGAGGCGCCGGTACCCGGCAGCCCGACCAAGGACTGAGGCGGCATCGCGATGTCGGCCTTCTTCGTTGCCCGCCCCATCTTCGCCTGGGTCATCGCCATCGTGACGATGCTGGCCGGGCTTCTGGCGCTCATGACCTTGCCGGTCTCGCAATATCCCCAGATCGCGCCGACCACCGTCAGCGTCAGCGCCAGCTATCCCGGAGCCGATGCGCAGACGGTCGAGAACTCGGTCACCAAGGTGATCGAGCAAGGCATGACCGGCATCGACAATCTCGACTATATGACCGCCACGTCGACATCGACCGGCCAGGCCAGCGTCACGCTCACCTTCACCAGCGCCGCTGATCCCGACATCGCCCAGATGCAGGTGCAGAACAAGCTGCAGCTCGTCACAAGGCAATTGCCGGCCATCGTGCAAAGCACCGGCATCAGCGTCGCCAAATCATCGACCGGCTTCCTCCTGGTCGCGGCCTTCGTCTCGACCGATGGCAGGATGTCGTCGACCGATATCGCGGACTATGTCGACAGCACCCTCAATGACGTGCTCAGGCGCGTGGAAGGGGTCGGCACGACGCAGCTTTTCGGCTCGGGCTATGCCATGCGCATCTGGCTCGACCCCGACAAGCTCGCCAAATACGCGCTGACGCCAAGCGACGTCTCGGTGGCGATCGCTGCGCAGAACACGCAAGTGTCGGCCGGCCAGCTCGGCGGCCTGCCGGCCCGCAAGGGCCAGCAGCTCACCGCCACGGTGACGGCGCGAAGCCGGCTGCAGACGCCCGAGCAGTTCCGCGACATCATCCTCAAGAGCTCGCCCGAAGGATCGCTCGTGCGCCTCATCGATGTCGCGACCGTCGAGCTCGGCGCCACAAGCTACACGACCTCGTCCAGCTACAACGGCAAGCCGGCCGCCGGCCTTGCCGTCAACCTGGCGACGGGTGCCAATGCGATCACCACGTCGGAAGCCGTGCAGGCGACCATCACGCGCCTCGCCTCGACTTTCCCGCCCGGCATCGAGGTCGTCTATCCTTACGACACGACGCCTTTCGTGCGGCTGTCGATCGAAGAGGTGGTCAAGACGCTGGCGGAAGCGATCGCGCTCGTCTTCATCGTGATGTTCGTCTTCCTGCAGAACTTCCGTGCCACGCTGATCCCGACGCTGGCGGTGCCGGCCGTGTTGCTCGGCACCTTCGGGATCCTGGCCGCCTTCGGCTATTCCATCAACACGCTGACCATGTTCGCCATGGTGCTGGCGATCGGTCTCCTCGTCGATGACGCCATCGTCGTGGTCGAGAATGTCGAGCGCGTGATGCAGGAAGAGAACCTGTCGCCCAGGGAGGCGACACTCAAATCGATGCAGGAGATCACCGGCGCCCTCATCGGCATCGCCACGGTGCTGTCGGCGGTGTTCGTGCCGATGGCGTTCTTCGGCGGCTCGACCGGCATCATCTACCGCCAGTTCTCGGTCACCATCGTTTCGGCCATGGCGCTTTCGGTCGCCGTCGCTCTCATCCTGACACCGGCGCTTTGCGCCACCATTTTGCGCAAACCCAAGGACCATGCGACGCAAAAGGGACCGTTCGGCTGGTTCAATCGCGGCTTCGACCGCAGCACCGCCGCCTATAGTGGCGCCGTCGGCGGCATCATCACCCGCGCCAAGCGTTTCCTCATCGTCTTCATCGCCATAGCCATCGCCATGGGCTGGCTGTTCTCGCGGCTGCCGAGCTCGTTTCTGCCGGAGGAGGACCAGGGCATCTTGCTGGCGAGCGTGCAGTTGCCGGTGGGCGCGACCCAGGACCGGACATTGCGCGCGCTCGATGAGGTGACGAACCATTTCCTCAATGGCGAGAAGGACGCGGTCGACGGCGTCCTCAGTGTGGCCGGATTCGGCTTCGGCGGCTCCGGCCAGAATGTCGGCTTGGCCTTCGTCAGGCTCAAGGATTTCGCTGCCCGCACCGCCCCTGCCTTGTCGGCGCGCGCCGTCGCCGGGCGCGCCATGCAGGCACTCGCCGCCGTCAGGGATGCCCGCATATTCACATTCGCGCCGCCCGCCATCCAGGGTTTCGGCACATCGAGCGGTTTCGACTTCTTTCTGCAGGATGTGAGCGGCGCCGGCCACGCTGCCCTGATGCAGACGCGCAATCAATTGCTGGCGAAGGCCAGTGCCTCGCCGCTTCTCGCCAATACGCGGCCCAACGGCCAGGAGGACGAGCCGCAATTCTCCGTCGATATCGACCAGGAGAAAGCGAGCGCCCTAGGCGTCAGCCTGGCCGAGATCAACGCCACGCTGAGCATCGCCTGGGGCAGCGACTATGTGAACGACTTCATCGACCGGGGCCGGGTGAAGCCCGTCTATGTGCAGGGCGCGGCCGATTTCCGCATGCAGCCGGACGATCTCGATCGCTGGCAGGTGCGCAACAGCGAGGGGACGATGGTGCCGTTCTCGTCCTTCGCCGCGAGCCACTGGTCCTACGGGTCGCCGCGGCTCGAGCGTTACAATGGCTCGGCGGCGGTCGAGATCCTGGGCCAGGCGGCGCCGGGCGTCAGTTCCGGCGTGGCGATGGACGAGATCGACCGGCTGGTCAGCCAGCTGCCGGCGGGATATGTCCATGAATGGACCGGGCTTTCGCATCAGGAGCGGCTTTCCGGCAACCAGGCGCCCGCCCTCTATGCCATCTCGGCGCTCGTCGTCTTCCTGTGCCTCGCGGCCCTCTATGAAAGCTGGTCCATACCGCTCGCGGTCATGCTGTCGGTGCCGATCGGCATATTCGGCGCGCTGGTGGCGGCGACCACTTTCGGCCAGACCAACGATGTCTATTTCAAGGTCGGGCTTCTGACCACCATCGGCCTTGCCGCCAAGAACGCCATCCTGATCGTGGAATTCGCCATCGAGAAGCAGGCCTCGGGCATGGGGCTCATCGAGGCGACACTCGAGGCGGCGCGCCAGCGCCTCAGACCCATCCTCATGACCTCCTTCGCCTTCATCCTCGGCGTGACACCGCTCGCCATCGCCAGTGGTGCGGGCTCAGGGGCGCAGAACTCGATCGGCATCGGCGTGATGGGCGGCATGATCGCCGCGACCGTGCTCGGCATTTTCTTCGTGCCGCTGCTCTTCGTCAGCGTGCGGCGCCTGTTCAAGGGCAGGGCCGGGTGATGGCTAGATCGTATCGCCCCAATCGCAACGGCGCGCCTGCTTGAACAGGGCGCCGTCGCGCTTGCTGACGGTGCGCTCGCTGAGCGTGCCGTCGGCGCAACAGAGCTTGAGATCGAGATGGCCCTTACCGGTCCGGGGTGGCGCCAGGATGCGCGCCTTGGCCGCCTGGCCCTCATGGCGGGAAGCGGCGAGATAGATGAATTTCTCGTCTTCCCAGGGCACATCGCCGCCTTTCGCCAGACGATGCAGGCGCGAGCGGGCCACGCGGCGCGCGAAATGGCACCAGTCGGGCGGCTCGACCGGACAAGCTTGGCGATGCGGGCAGGGGGCGATGATGTGGGCGCCATGCCCGATCAGCCGCTTGCGGGCGGCGAGGATGCGCTCCCATCCTTTCGGCGTGCCGGGCTCGACGATGAGCAGCGTATCGGCGGTCAGCGACCAGAGATCGTCGACCAGCTTGTCCCGCCGGTCGGCCGGCAATTCGCTCAAGACATAGGCGAGGCAGACGAGATCGCGTGAGCCTTCGATCGGGAGCTCGCGCAGGATGTCGGCGGATTGCCATTTGACCTGTTTGACGGAAGCCGAAGCCGCGAGAGTTTCTCCCCATTTGCGAATGGCGCCCGAGCTTTCGAGCAGTATTGCGTCTGCAAGGTCAGGCCAGCAATCGGCTGCCGCCCAGAGGACCGTGCCCGGTCCCGAGCCCGCATCGAGCAGACTTTTCGGCTGAAAGTCCGGCCTGAGATCGGCGAGCTTCGCCATCGCATCGCGGACAGCCGCGTAAGTGGCGGGAAGCCGCGTTGCCAGATAAGCCTTGGCGGCGAGATCGCCGGAAAGATGGAGCGCACCGTCGCGCGTCTCGCCGCGATAGCGTTCCGACAAGATCGTGGCCGCTTGCGTCAGTTCGGCGAGCGCCACACCCTCGAGCGCTTGGTCGACGGCCTGGCGCAGGGGGATCGGAAGCTCCATTGAAAGCTAGAAGCTCCACTCCTTCGCCTTCGCCACCAGGAAGTCGCGGAAGACGGTGACGCGCTTCGAATCCTTGAGCTCTTCCGGATAGACGAAATAGGTGTCGAATTGCGGCGTCTCGACCGGTAGGTTGACCTGCACCAGGCTCGATTTGTTGCCGACGATGTAATCGGCGAGGGACGCGATGCCGACGCCGGCTTCGACGACGCGTCGCAAGCCATAGGCGTTGTTGACGCGCAGGAACGGCCGCCTGATGTCGCCGTCGGCGCGGCCCGCCGTCTCCAGCCAGTTGATCGAGGTGAGATAGCTCGGCGCCTGGCCGAAGGTCACGATGCGGTGGCTGTCGAGATCATCGACCGACTTCGGCAAGCCGAACTTCTTGATGTATTCGGGCGCGGCATAGATGTGGTGATGCACGGTGAAGAGCTTGCGCTGAATGAGATCGGGCTGCACCGGGCGCCTGAGCCTGATCGCTACGTCGGCCTCGCGCATCGCCAGATCGAGCTCGCGATCATCGAGCATCAAGGTCACCTGGATCTGCGGATAGAGATCAGTGAATTCGGTGAGATGCGGTGTGAGCCATACCGAGCCCAGGCCCACCGTCGTGGTGATGCGCAACTCGCCGGTCGGCTTGTCCTTCGAATCCATGAGACGCGTCTGCGCCGCGGCGAGCTTGGCGAAAACGTCATGGGCGGTGCGATAGAGAACCTCGCCCTGCTCGGTGAGGATGAGGCCCCTGGCATGACGGTGGAACAGCGCCACGTTCAGATCCTGCTCCAGCGAGCTGATCTGCCGGCTCACCGCCGACTGCGAAAGGCCTAGATCGTGGCCCGCATGAGTGAAGGACCCCGCCTCCGCGACGGCGTGAAAAATCCTGAGTTTATCCCAATCCATAGCAATGCTGTTTCTTCTGTTTGCATTGCCTATCCCCGCAATGCTGTTGTCCCTACTCGGCCGCTTCCCTTATGTGTTCTTGCGCGGCGAGCCATTTTTCCACCTCGAGTGCCGCCATGCAGCCCATGCCGGCGGCAGTTACGGCTTGTCGGTAAATGTCGTCGGTCACATCGCCCGCCGCATAGACGCCCGGAATGGCGGTCGCGGTCGAGCGGCCGTCAGTGATGATGTAGCCCGACGCATTGAGCGGCAGCTGATTGACGAAGAGCTCGGTCGAGGGCTTGTGGCCAATGGCGATGAACACGCCGTCGACGGCGAGCGTCTGCACCGCTCCGGTTTTCAGATTTCGGATCTTGGCACCGGTGACGCCCTTGGGATCGTCGGCTCCTTCGACTTCTTCGAGGATCGAATCCCAGACAACCTTGATCTTCGGATGGGCGAAGAGCCGGTTCTGCAGGATCTTCTCGGCGCGAAAATGGTCGCGGCGGTGCACCACGGTGACCTCGCTCGCGAAATTGGTGAGGAACAGAGCTTCCTCGACGGCGGTATTGCCGCCGCCCACCACGACCACCTTCTTGTCGCGATAAAAGAAGCCGTCGCAGGTGGCGCAGGCCGAGACGCCGAAACCCTGGAAGCGGTGCTCGGAGGGAAGGCCCAGCCATTTCGCCTGGGCGCCGGTCGCGATGATCAGCGCGTCGGCGGTATAGACCTGACCCGAATCACCCTTGAGCCAGAAGGGGCGCTGCTTGAGCCTGACCTCGACAATGTGGTCGGAGATGATCTCGGTGCCGACATGGCGCGCCTGGGCCTCCATCTGCTGCATCAGCCAGGGGCCCTGGATGACATCGGCGAAGCCCGGATAATTCTCGACATCCGTGGTGATCGTCATCTGCCCACCGGGCTGGATGCCCTGGATCATCAGGGGTTTCAGCATGGCGCGGGCCGCATAGATGGCGGCCGTATATCCAGCCGGGCCTGACCCCAGGATCACGACACGGGCATGACGGTCAGTCATGGCTCACTCCTCAGAACTCGCCCTTCGCAGACCACCATGATCCGCCTCGGACAGAGACACGGGTTATATATAGTCTGGAGCGCTTCCCTACCGCCAAAGTCGGGCAGTTTCAGCAGAAAGCGCTCTGGTGATATGACGGTACAGCATAGCTTATTTAGGGGCATTCTCAACCCTTTGACTATCAGTTGTGCATAGCTTGGCGTAAGTGCAATGTCTCTTGCGCATTCTTGAAATTTTATTGCTATAGTGCGCCCCCATGACCGTCACGGGGCAGCTTGACGCCATCGACTGGAGGATTCTCAGGACCCTCCAGGACAATGGCCGCATCACCAATGTGGAACTCGCCGAAAAAGTGGGGCTTTCGCCGCCACCTTGCCTGCGCCGGGTCCGGGCGCTGGAAGAGGCGGGCTATATTGCCGGCTACCGGGCCATGCTCAATGCCGAGAAGCTCGGTTTCGAGATCATGGTCTTCGCCATGGTGGGGCTCAAGAGCCAGGCGGAGAGCGAACTCACCCAGTTCATCGAGCGGGTCAAGCGCTGGCCCCTGGTGCGCGAATGCTATGCGGTCTCGGGCGAGGCCGACTTCATGCTGAAATGCGTCGGCCCCAACCTGCATGCGATGCAGGACTTCATCATCAAGGACCTGACCGCCGCGGCCAATGTCGACAGCGTCAAGACGACGCTGATCCTGCGCCAGGAAAAATACGAACCCGGAATCCCGATTTCATGAGCGATGCCACGAGCACCATGAGCGGCACCTCCGCCAAGGGCTGGTTCAGCCTGACCTCCGCGGCGCTCACCGCAGTCGTGGTGGGCTTTGCCTCGACGATCCTGCTCATCATGGAAGCGGCCGACGCGGTCGGCGCCAGTCCGGCGGAGAAAGCCTCCTGGGCCGCCGCTTTGTGCATCGGCCAGGCGATCACCACCCTCATCCTGAGCTGGCGCTACAAGATGCCGATCATCACCGCCTGGTCGACGCCGGGGGCTGCCCTCATCGCCACCAGCGCCGGCGCCGGCATCGATTATCGCAGCGCCATCGGCGCCTTCCTCGCGGCGGGTGTCCTCATGTGCGTGACCGCCCTGTTCAAACCAGTGGCGCGCGCCATCGAGAAGATCCCGGCCTCGATCGCCGCCGGCATGCTGGCGGGCATATTGCTGCGCTATTCGATGGGTGTGCCGGGTGCGGCCATCGAATTGCCCTGGCAGGTCCTGCCGCTCATCATCATCTTCTTCGGCTTGCGCGTGTGGCAGCCGTTCTTCGCCGTGCCGGTCGTCGTCGTTGCCGGCCTCGTGCTTGCGGCCATGGCGGGCGCCTTCGATGCCGGCTGCTGCTCGTTCGCCATCACCCAGCCGGTCTGGACGACGCCCAGCTTCAACTGGCCGGTCATCGTCGGCCTCGGCCTGCCGCTCTATCTCGTCACCATGGCGTCGCAGAATCTTCCCGGCTTCGCGGTGCTCAAGGCCTCGGGCTATCAGCCGCCGGTCGTGGGCTCTCTTTGGGTCACGGGCCTGGGCTCGATCTTCTGCGCTCCCTTCGGCGCGCATCAGCTCAACCTTGCGGCGATCACCGCGTCGATCGTGACGGGACCGGAAGCCCATCCCGATCCGCAGAAACGCTGGCTCGTCGCCTGGCCCTATCTCATTCTCTACATCCTGGTCGGGCTCGCCGCGGCAAGCTTCGTCACCATATTGGGAAGCCTGCCCAAGCCGCTCATCACCGCCATTGCCGGTCTGGCGCTCTTTGCTCCCTTGCTCGGCAGCGCCACGGCGATGTTCAAGGAGAAGGAGCAGATCGAAGCGGCGCTCGCGACCTTCCTGGTCTCGGCGTCCGGCATTACATTCTATGGCGTGGGTGCTCCCTTCTGGGGCCTCGTGGCCGGTCTCATCCTGTACGGCGCGCGCCACATTCAATCGATAAGGCAGTTCAATGGCTAACGCACATGATTTCGCCTTCACCCGGCTTTCCGGCGAGAAGCTGCCGCTCAGCGAATTCGCAGGGAAAGCGATCCTTGTCGTCAACACGGCATCAGAATGCGGATATACGCCGCAATATGAGGAGCTCGAAAAGCTCTGGCAGGCGAACAAGGACAAGGGGCTCGTGGTGCTGGGCGTGCCCTGCAACCAGTTCGGCGGCCAGGAGCCGGGAACGGAAGCCGAGATCGGCGCCTTCTGCAAGAAGAACTACGGCGTGACCTTCCCGCTGACGGCCAAGAACGACGTCAAGGGCAAGGCGGCGCATCCCTTCTATCAATGGGCCGGCAAGGAAGCGGGACCTTCCGGCCAGCCCAAATGGAATTTTCACAAATATCTCATCGCCCGCGACGGCGCGCTGGCGGGATGGTTCTCCAGCGCAACGAAGCCGACCGGTCCCAATATCCGCAAGGCGCTGGAGAAGGTGCTCGGTTAAGCGCCGAGCGCCGTCGTTTCCTGCTCGAGCCTTGCGCGGTCGAGAATGGTGAGGCCGCCCCTGTGCAGGCCCACGATCTTCTCTCGCTTCCAGGCCTGCAATTGCCGGTTCACGCTTTCGCGGCTGGCGCTGACGAGCCCCGCCAGTTGCTCCTGCGAGGAAGGGATTTCGTCGCCGAATTCTTCCGACAGCGTCAACAAACGGCGGGCGAGGGCGGCAGCCAGCGGCAGCAAAGCCGCCTCGCCGACGCGCTCCTTGATCTGGCGCAGCTTGCCGCACAGATAGCCGATCACATGCACCGCGACTTCGGGATGCGCCTCGATGAAGGCGATGAAGCGCTGCGCGGCAGGCGGAAGATCTCGGAGGGCTCGACGACGAGCGCGGTCGCCATGCGCGGACCACCATCGAGGAAGCCGACCACGCCGAAGGTGCTCTTCGGTCCGAAGAGATTGAGCGTCATCTCCCTGCCTTCGGAGGAGACGATCGTCGTGCGCACCCGGCCGCTCTTGATGCCGTAGAGCGCATCGCCCGCCTCACCCATATGGAAGATCACCTCGCCCTTGCCATAGCGGCGCATGCGGCAAAGGCCGGCAAGCGAATGCGTGTGCGGCCCTGAGAGCTCGGAGAAGGGCTCGGTGCGCGCGATGATGGCGAAGACGGGATCGGACTGCAGCATGAACTCAACGCTTTCTGGCAACTTTCAGGGGCGCCGACTGTGAGCCAGGTCACAGTCGCGGCCGGTCTTTCTCGGCATCCTAGCACGAAATCCCGCGAGGTTTTACATGGCCCGATCTCTGAAGATGACATCACGGCACGGCGAAACCGCTGGGCGCGGCCGTTGGCTCGCGCGGCTGCTGGCCAAAATCAGGCGGCCGTCCGCCAGGATCGATCATCTGAACGAGCGGATGCTGCGCGATATCGGGCTTGGCGAGCGGGAGACGGCGAAGCTGCAACGGAATGCGCGCCGTGAACGGTTCGATACGCACTACTAGGAGGTGTCGCTTTGGATTACGCCGTCATGTTCGAGGACAATGAAGAAAACGCCGGAAAGCGCGCCGAGTTCATGAAGGACCATCTGGTCTTCCTGCGCTCGAACGCCGAGCGGATTTCGGCGGCCGGACCGGTGAAGGATACGAAAACCGGATCGCCGGCGGGCGGCCTGTGGCTGGTCAGCGCCGCGAGCCCGGAGGAGGTTATCGCGCTGGTGAAGGCCGATCCGTTCTGGCCGACCGGCCTTAGAAAATCATTCAGGGTCCTCGAATGGACGAAGGTGCACTAAGGCTTGTTTACAATCACTGGATGCGAGGAAGGCTGCGACGATATTGATGAAGCCAGCAAAGCATCTGTCGGTCTTTTCGTAGCGCGTGGCA
>QORU01000033.1 GCA_003574785.1 Taklimakanibacter deserti
GGACGAGAAGGTTCCGTGATTGTCGATTGTAGCGCCGTGCTCGCACTGTCCAGGACGCTTCGCGCCAGCTTCGCCGGTGCCGCCTTTGGCGGCATCCTGGACAGCACTTGCGCGCGGCGCTCTGCCTTGAAGTAGGTCGGGACGAAGGGATGGTCATTGCGGTCGAACAAAGGGATGTGGTCATGCAGCGGCAGCCCGGTCTTTGTCATGATGATGCGGATCGAAGAGAACCTGACGCTCGAGCAGGGTGCAGGCAAGCGCCAGCAAGCGATCACCGACGGTGCGCAAAGCACGGCCATGGCTATGGCCACGCTGGCGCAAGGCGGCATAGCGCGCGCGGCTGACCGGATCGTGCTGAACGGCGACCCGGCTCCAATGATAGAGGGCGTTCGCCAGCCGGCGATTGCAGGCGTAGCGTCTGAGCACGATGCATTTTTTGCCGCTGCGGCGGGTGACGGGAGCCTGGCCGGACAGAGCGCGCAGGACATGGTAATCTCTGCGTTTGAGAGCCTCGCAGGCCTCAGCGAGCAGCGTGGCGAGAATGATCCTGCCGATTCCCGGCAAGGAGCGCAGGATCGTGACGTCACGCTGCTCGGGTCTATTGTCGGCTTCTTCCTCCCCGTCCGGCTGTTGCTCCAGGGTCCGGCACAGCTCATCGAGCCTGCGATGAGCTTGCTTTCTCTGCTGGCTCATCAGGCGGATGCGCTGGATGAGGATGCGGATATGGCCGCTCGCCGCCTTGACTGTGCCCGGGGCGACAACAAGCGGCTTCTGGCGCAGGATGCGCAAAACCTCGGCCGCATCGAAGCGCTGGATGCGATGCACCTTGAGGATCCGGGCAATGGCTCCAACCTGTGTCTGCGCCGCCTTAGTCGGGGTCGGCGCCTCCTCCCAGAGCTCGAGCAGCCAATTGGCTGCAATATCGTCATCAACAAGCTCGAGCATCTGTGGATAGTATCGCCATAGCTGCTCGCGCATCCGGTTGGCCAGCCGAGTGCGCTCGTCTCTGAGGTCGTCGACCAGACGCGACCACTCGCGCAGTTCGATGATCAGGGGATCGTCGAGCATGAGCCGGCGATAGGCTTGCCTGTCGGTGACGAGTGCATGCGCCAGCACATAGGCATCGCGGCTGTCGTCCTTCGCTCCCGCCATCGTGAAGCGGTCGCGAAAGCGGTCAAGCTGCTTGGGATTGATGGCATGAACCGCAAAGCCGCGTTCCAGAAGCATCTCGACCACCGGTCCATGCGATGTCTCGATCGCCACCGCCAGCCGATCCGGCGAGGCTCCTGTCGTCGCGACCAGCCAATCGCACAGCTCCGCCAGACCGCTGCCGCCATGGCTAACATCCCGTTCGCCAACCATCCGGCCCGCACCATCGACAACACAGGCGTGATGCGTCTCGCTCGCCCAGTCGATCCCGGCATAACCATCGAAGTCCTCGATCATGGCCTTCCTCCATTGGCTTGCGGGCCGGCCGCGACCAATGTCGATCCCTGTACTGGCGCTCGAGGCGCAACCTCCCACTGGACCTTCGTCGCGGCCACTCCGCCGAGGCACATGTCCTCTCCTGGTGCTCGCAGCAACGCGGAGGGCTTGGTGGCTCCCGGCAGAGCGACCCGTCCTGCCAGTCTAATCCCCGGCACAGGACACCAGAAGGGTACAGGGAGGG
>QORU01000034.1 GCA_003574785.1 Taklimakanibacter deserti
AGAAGATTCAATGGGGCGGACGACGAGGGTAAGATGCCCATCGTTGTCCACACATCTGATGGAGCGTGACCCCCATGCAAAGTGATATGAGCAAATCCCTCGTCGTCCTCAATCAGGATAGCACGCTGATCGCGGTGATCGATATGGGCCTGTCGAGTTGGCTGGTTGCCGGCCTTGTTCCCGGGCTGACGCGGCAACCGAAGAAGAGGCTCGACCCCCCTGATCCCAAGGCGTTGCTCGTCCTGCTCCAGCGCTGGCGCGATGAGGCGGTAAAGGCTGGGCGGACGATAGAACGCATCACGGTGGCTTATGAAGCCGGCCGCGACGGCTTCTGGCTGGCCCGCTGGCTTCAAGCGCGTGACATCGAAGCCTATGTGATCCACTCGAACAGCATTCCGGTGCCGCGCGAGCATCGTCGCCGCAAGACCGACCGGCTCGATAGCGAGCTTCTGCAGCGTGCTTTCCTGGGCTGGCTGCGCGGTGAGCCGAAGCACTGCATGATGGTGCAGATCCCCTCTATGGAGGAGGAGGACCTGAAGCGCCCCAATCGCGAGCACAAGCGGCTCACCAAGGAATCCACCGCCCTGACCAACCGGCTGAAGGCCTGTCTGATCCGCTTCGGCATCCGCGATTTCGATCCCACTCTCAAAAAGGCAGTGCAACAGCTCGACAGGCTGGTCACGCCGGAAGGCGTATCGCTGCCTGCCAACACCCTTGCCGAGCTTCACCACGACCTGGCCAGGTTGCGGCTGGTCGAGGAGCAGCTCAAGGCGATCGAGAGCGAACGCAAAAGAAGGCTGGCCACCGCCGCCAAGGACAAGCACACGATCATGATGCGCCAGCTGAACCGGGTGGTGGGTTTGGGGCTCGAGGTCGCCGATGTGCTGACCAGCGAAGTGTTCTGCCGGCCCTTGCCCGACCGCTGGGCGGTTGCCCGTTATGCCGGGCTCACCGGCTCGCCCGATGAGAGCGGCAAGCGGTGCCGCGAGCAAGGTCTGGCGCGCGCCGGCAATCTGCGGGTGAGAACCGGCATGCTCCAGTTCTCCTGGCTGTTTCTGATCCATCAGGCGGACAGCCCGTTGGCGCAGTGGTACCGGCAGAGAACCCAAAGCGGGCGCAAGGACGTGCGCAAGGTGATGATCGTGGCACTCGCCCACAAGCTGCTCATCGCCCTGTGGCGGATGGCCACTCAGGGCGTGATCCCCGAGGGCATCAGGCTGCGCGAGGCAGCCTAACAGGAAGTTGGCAGAGGAGGAGGTTGAACAGGGCTTATCTGGAGAAAGGTTTCGGCACCTGGTGCCGTTCACGATCCGGGGTGATGGCTGACCGTTGTGCCACCATGGCGTTAATGCCGCGGAGAAGATTGGAGCCAGCATCACGGAACTTGCCGACGATGCGCATGACTGCATCATGGTTTGGTCCTCAGGACCGCCGTATACAAGGCTGTGGCGGAAGTTTTCGTCGCACCATGCAAGTTCCCCTCAGATCGCTCACCTCGATCCATCGCTCTGTGCACCTCCACCAAACAGAAGGAGTAAAATGTGGGAAAAAGTGACCTTGACAAAAAGCCCCATACAAGGTGGCCGAAGGCCGGATGAGGG
>QORU01000035.1 GCA_003574785.1 Taklimakanibacter deserti
GTCGACCGTGAACAATCCGGATTTCACGCGGCGGCGGGATTGAGAACTCGCGCCTGAGCAACCCAGACTTCCAGCATCAGACGCAGCAAGAGCCTCAGCCAGGTGAGGAGAAGGCGGAAGTTATAGCCCGCCGCAGCAAGGACCGCGTTGATGGCATCGCCCTGTGTCCCGGCGAGATGATTGCGAGCCATACGATGCTCGTTCTTGATGTGGCCGATGACCGGCTCTATGGCGGCGCGGCGCTTCATCTCGCGCTTGATCGCGGGCGTCACTCGTCGCTTCTGACCTGAGGTGTAGACCTTGAACCTGTGGGAGAGCGGTGCGTTGTGGCCCCGGTATCCGGCATCGGCGAGAAGGCGCTCGATGCCATTGCCGATGGTCTTCTCCATGACGGGTATGATCTCCGCCAAGGTATGGCCGTCATAGGGATTGCCCGGCAACGCCCTGGCATGCAGCGCGAACTGCCCACCCTTCGAGCGCTTGAGCGTGGTGGCGATCGACACCTTGACGCCGAACTCGTAGGGCGCATGCGCCTTGCCCTTGCCGATGCATTCCACTTCCGGCGCATGCAGGCTGTAGATCTTCTTGCCGCGCTGGTTCTGCCTCTGCTCGAGAACACGGCCGGCCAGGTGCAGAGGCCGCCGGAAGATGTCCTGAAGCTCATCCTCGCCGGCAATCTGCCGGGCGATGTCGCGGATGGTGCGGCCGAGATAGGTCTTGAGCTTGCGTAACGCCTTGCCGGCCCGCTTGAACTGCTTGGCATGGGCGTAGCGCTGATGCTGGATCAGCGCCAGCTTGCCCACCCTCGTGTAGCTCTGGCGCAGATCGAGGCCGACCTTCCTGGCCAGGCCCACCAGTCTCTGTCGCGCCCGGTGCACGAGCTTGGCATCGGTGGGGAACATCACCGCCTTCGGCTGCACCGTGGTGTCGACGATCACCCGGCGCGTATCCTGGGGCGCCATCGCCCCGCTCCTCACCGCAACCGACAGGCTCTCCTGCAGCAGCGCGACAATCCGCTCCTCGCCCATCCGCTGGCGCCACCTTGTCATCGAAGACCGATCGAAAGGCAGCTCGTGCAGGAAGAACTCTTCACCGCACAAGTACTGGAAGTACGGGTTCTCTACCCAGCGTGCGCACAGCTCCTCGTCGGACAGATCGAAAGTGTGCTTGAGGATCGCCAATCCGGCCATCAGCCGGGTCGGCAAGGGCGGCATGCCGGGGCCTTCCGTATAAGCCTCACCGCACCTTTCATCGATCGCCGGCCAGGAGATCGTCTGCGCCAGCTTCACCAGCTCATGCTTCATGTTGATGATCTGATCGAGACGCGAGCGGAACAGATCCTGTTCTCCTGTCTCGCGGCGCTCCCGTGGCTTCACTGCGAATCTCCTGGTCGATCTCTCAACCACAGTGAATCACGCTTGCAAGCGATCGTGAACCGAAAAACGAATCTGCAAGGAAATCGGTCTCGGTTCAACACTTCCCGGCAAAATAGAAACCCAGAACGGCAAAGATCAATCAATTCAATCAACGAGTTGGGAATAGTTCACGGGAGACTA
>QORU01000036.1 GCA_003574785.1 Taklimakanibacter deserti
CCCCATAGGCGCTAAGATAAGGCCAGTCCGGGTAATAATGTCCAAGTCTGGGGCATCCGCCGTCGTGGCGGCTCGCGCAAGCGGTATCGGACGCGCTGCGCATTGGTTGGCAGGATTGCGAGGCTGGGTTGAGGGGTGATTGCGCAGAGCAGCGCCGTCACGAGTTGACGGAAGGCGCGCCAAAGCAGGGTTCGGCCTTTGCTTAAGAGGGAGAGACGCCGAACTCGTCTGTGAGCGGTTCGACCAGCAAAATCATTAGGAGATGGGCCAAGATCCACGATCTTGCGAGAGCCGGATCCTTGGCTGGGGGCGAGCGCAAGCCGATCAGGCTTTTCAGCCGCTTGAAGGCGAGTTCGATGCGCCAGCGCATGCGGTACAGCTTGAAGACTTCCTCCGTTGAGAAAGCTTGCTCCGTCAACGAGGTGACCAAAATGATCCACTCACAGGCGTAAAGCGTCTTCTCGGAGACTTGCCGGCCTTGCTTCTTAGCGGCCAATCTCGCCTTGCGCCGGGCTTCGGCGACTGCAACTGGCGGCTTGCGCAGGGCCACCACGCGCATCTTGATCGGCTTTCCTTCTTGGCGGCCTAGCCACATGGTGCAATCGAGATCGCCTTTATCCTCAACCTTCTTCAGCTCGCTCAGGAGATCGACAGACTTGCCGTTCTCATCCAGCCAGCGGGCATGGCGCCAGCTTCCGCGAACCAGGACATCAGCGCCCTGCTGGATCACTTCACCGATCTGATCGACCTGCAGGAAAGCGGCATCGGCCATGCGCAATTCGCCAGCAATAACCGGGACGCGATCGATGCGCTCGCCGCCCGTCTCGTCGGTCAATTCCAGAAAGTCGAATTGTTCCGCAGGCAATGCGAAGGAGGCGTGGATGCGCCAAAGCCCGTTTGTTCCCTTCGCGTTGCGACCAGCCTTGGCGACCGAGCTGCCGTCGACAATGCGGATCAGACGGCCCTCAGCCGCCGTAGGGCAGTCCCGCGCAAGAACGTGGCCAATCAGTCGCGATAGCCACGGCGTGGTGTTACGAAAGCGGCCAAGCAAGGCGACGTCGGACACCGATGCCAAGCCCATGGCCTCGGCCCATGCCGCAGTTCCACGCAGGCCGACATGGCCCAAACAATAGGACAGGATCAGCCGCAGCAGATCGACCGCGCTGCCAATCCTGCGAGCCCGCACAAAGGCCTTGGTTTCCAGGGCGAGTGCCGTAATCAGCGACACGCCACCCAACCGCTCGACTGTCCAATCCCAGTCGGCGTTCGTCAGTGATTCGTGAGTCATCCAACGTTGGAATCACAGACGATTCCGCACCGCAACCCTTATCTTAGCGCCTATGGGGT
>QORU01000037.1 GCA_003574785.1 Taklimakanibacter deserti
CAGGCCTTCCTCGATGAGGTGACCACCGCGATCAACCGCCGCAACGCGGCCCGGATCACCGTCGAGCGTGGCGCGCTGCAGCCACTGCCCAGCCGGCCCGGTACCGACTACAGCGAGGTGACGGTGCGCGTCACTACCTCCAGCACCATCCAGGTGCGCAAGGTGCTCTACTCGGTGCCGTCCCGGCTGATCGGCGAGAACCTGCGGGTGCACCTTTACGATGATCGCTTGGTGCTGCATCACGCACAGCAAGCATTGCTGACGCTGAGGCGGCTGCATGCCACGCCGGAAAGCGGCCGGTTGCGGGTCATCGATTACCGCCATGTGATCGGCTGGCTGGTCCGCAAGCCCCGGGCGCTGGCGGGGCTGACGTTCCGCGACGACCTGCTGCCGAGTGCGGAGTGGCGCGAGCTGTACGCCCGGCTGACCGCCGCCTTGCCGGTCGCCGAGGCCTGCAAGCGCATCGTTGGCGCTCTGGCGTTGGCCGCCGAGCAGGACCAGGCCGGGGCGATCGCCAGTTACTGGCTGAGCGCCCTGGCGCGCGGGAAGAGCCCGACGCTGGCCGAGCTCCAGGCCCGCTTCGCCGCCACGCCGAGCGCCACGCTGGTTTTCCCCCAGGTGACTCAGCATGACATCGCCAGCTACAACCATCTGGTGCCCAGCGTGCCGACCACAGAGGTGGGCTGCCATGCCTGATGCCCAGACGTTGCCGCTGCTACTGCGACAGCTCCGCCTGCCCACCATGGCCGCCTGCTGGCCCCAGCTGGAAACCCGCGCCCGAGCCGAAAACTGGAGCCTGCCACAAACACTGGCCGCCCTATGCGAGCACGAGCTGGCCGAGCGTGAGCGACGCCGGCTGGCCCGGCACCTCAAGGAGGCCCGGCTGCCGGTGGGCAAGACGCTGGAGTCCTTCGAGTTCGACGCCATCGCGGCCGAGCAGCGCCGGCAACTGAGCGCCTTGGCCGGCGACACGCAGTGGGTCGACCAGGCGCACAACCTGCTGCTGTTTGGGCCCTCCGGCGTCGGCAAGAGCCACGTGGCGGCCGGGCTCGGGCATACGCTGGTCGACCAGGGTTACCGGGTGCGCTACGCCACCGCCTCAAGCCTGGTCCAGGAGCTCCAGGCTGCCAAGCAGGCACTGCGCCTGAGCGACTCCCTGATCAAGCTCGACAAGTACGCCGTGCTGGTGATCGACGATATCGGCTACGTCCAACGCAGCGAGGCCGAGACGTCAGTGCTGTTCGAGCTGATCGCCCATCGCTACGAGTC
>QORU01000038.1 GCA_003574785.1 Taklimakanibacter deserti
CGGGCGGGACGCGACCAGGGCGAGCGCGCTCGCTTGGCCGCCGCCCCGGGCTTGCAGGCACTGACCCTGCTGGAGTGGCTGCAGGAGCAGCACCCCGGCCAGTATCCGGACAGCCTGCTGCGCACCCTGCAGCGCCGGGTCAAGGGCTGGCGGGCCGCGCATGGCCCGGAGAAAGAGGTAATGTTCCCGCAAACCCATGGCCCCGGGCTGCGCGGCCTCTCCGACTTCACCGAGCTCAAGGGGATTGTCATTACCGTGGCAGGGGAGCTGCTTGATCACCGGCTCTACCACTTCCGCCTGGCCTACAGCGGCTGGTGTTATGTCCGGGTGGTGCTCGGTGGCGAGAGCTACCCCGCGCTGGCTGAAGGCCTGACCCGTGCGCTGGAGCGGCTTGGCGGTGTCCCCGCGGAGCACCGCACCGACAGCTTGTCGGCGGCCTTCCGCAACCTCGGCCGGGAGGCGGAAGCCGACCTCACCGAGCGTTATGCTGCCCTGTGCGCTCACTACGGCATGACGGCCACCCGTAATAACCCAGGGCGCGGCCATGAAAACGCCAGCATCGAGTCGCCACATGGCCACTTCAAGCGGCGCCTGCAACAGCGCCTGACGCTGCGCGGCTCCCAGGACTTCGCTAGCCTCGATGACTACCAGGCCTTCCTCGATGAGGTGACCACCGCGATCAACCGCCGCAACGCGACCCGTATCACTGTCGAGCGTGGCGCCTTGCAGCCGTTGCCCAGCCGGCCAGGGACCAACTACACCGAGCTGACGGTGCGCGTCACCACCTCCAGCACCATTCAGGTGCGCAAGGTGCTCTACTCAGTGCCCTCCCGGCTGATCGGCGAGCGGCTGCGCGTGCATCTCTACGACAATCGCTTGGTGCTGCACCACGCACAGCAGGAGTTGCTGACGCTGCGGCGACTGCATGCCACGCCGCAAAGCGGTCGGCTGCGGGTCATCGACTACCGTCATGTCATCGGCTGGCTGGTCCGCAAGCCCCGGGCGCTGGCGGGTCTGACGTTCCGCGACGAGCTGTTGCCGAGCGCGGAGTGGCGCAAGCTGTATGCCCGGCTGACCGCCGCCTTGCCAGTTGCCGAGGCCTGCAAGCGCATCGTCGGCGCCCTGGCGCTGGCCGCCGAGCAGGACCAGGCCGAGGCGATCGCCAGCTACTGGCTGGGCGCCCTGGCGCGCGGGAAGAGCCCAACGCTGCCTGAGCTCCAGACCCGCTTCGCCGCTACCCC
>QORU01000039.1 GCA_003574785.1 Taklimakanibacter deserti
GTTAATACCCATTAGGAAAGACATCACTCGCAGAAGAAGCACCGGCTAACTCCGTGCCAGCAGCCGCGGTAATACGGAGGGTGCGAGCGTTAATCGGAATTACTGGGCGTAAAGCGCGCGTAGGCGGTCTGATAAGCCGGTTGTGAAAGCCCCGGGCTCAACCTGGGAACGGCATCCGGAACTGTCAAGCTAGAGTGCAGGAGAGGAAGGTAGAATTCCCGGTGTAGCGGTGAAATGCGTAGAGATCGGGAGGAATACCAGTGGCGAAGGCGGCCTTCTGGACTGACACTGACGCTGAGGTGCGAAAGCGTGGGTAGCAAACAGGATTAGATACCCTGGTAGTCCACGCCGTAAACGATGTCGACCAGCCGTTGGGTGCCTAGCGCACTTTGTGGCGAAGTTAACGCGATAAGTCGACCGCCTGGGGAGTACGGCCGCAAGGTTAAAACTCAAATGAATTGACGGGGGCCCGCACAAGCGGTGGAGCATGTGGTTTAATTCGATGCAACGCGAAGAACCTTACCTACTCTTGACATCCTGCGAACTTTTCAGAGATGACTTGGTGCCTTCGGGAACGCTGAGACAGGTGCTGCATGGCTGTCGTCAGCTCGTGTTGTGAAATGTTGGGTTAAGTCCCGCAACGAGCGCAACCCTTATCCTTTGTTGCCAGCGGTCCGGCCGGGAACTCAAAGGAGACTGCCAGTGATAAACTGGAGGAAGGTGGGGATGACGTCAAGTCATCATGGCCCTTACGACCAGGGCTACACACGTGCTACAATGGCGCATACAAAGAGAAGCGACCTCGCGAGAGCAAGCGGACCTCATAAAGTGCGTCGTAGTCCGGATTGGAGTCTGCAACTCGACTCCATGAAGTCGGAATCGCTAGTAATCGTGGATCAGAATGCCACGGTGAATACGTTCCCGGGCCTTGTACACACCGCCCGTCACACCATGGGAGTGGACTGCACCAGAAGTGGTTAGCCTAACTTCGGAGGGCGATCACCACGGTGTGGTTCATGACTGGGGTGAAGTCGTAACAAGGTAGCCGTAGGGGAACCTGCGGCTGGATCACCTCCTTATCGACGACGT
>QORU01000004.1 GCA_003574785.1 Taklimakanibacter deserti
GCTCACAAGCTTCTCGTCCGCCTCAATGCCAAAGCACGCGATGCGCGAGCGCAATATGCAAATGCAACTTGACACCCCAGATAGTCGCTCCCCGCCTCGAAGCCGTTGGGAATGGCGAGGATGACGAGGCGCGCGCCCGCGATATTGGCGGCGGCGAGCGTTTCGGCCTTGGCCGCATGGGCGGGGATGACTTCGATGCCCTTTTCCCGGAGCCCCGCCGCCCGCGGGCTTGCATCCTCGATGACAAGGAAGGCCGCCTCCTTTTGCTTGAGCGCCGCGCTCACGATGCTGCCGACGCGGCCATGCCCGATAAGCACGATATGGTCGTTGAGAGACGTGGCGGTGAGATCATCGTCCGGATCGGCGGGCGCGCTCGCAGCCCCGGCCGGCGCCTTCCGGTCGAAACGCGCCTTCCAGAGATCGAGCGCGGTGAAGGCCAGCGGATTGAGCACGATCGACAGGATCGCGCCGGCGAGGATGAGGTCGCGTGCCTCGGCCGGGATGAGCCCCAGATCGCGGCCCACATCCGCGAGGATGAAGGAGAATTCGCCGATCTGGGCGAGGCTCGCCGAGATGGTGAGCGCCGTCATTAGCGGATGACGGAATGCGAGCACGATCAGGAAGGCGGCAAGCGATTTGCCGATCACGATGACGAAGAGGGTCGCCACCATTGGCAAGGGATCGCGCAAGAGGCTCATCGGATCGAACAGCATGCCGGCCGAGACGAAGAACAGCACCGCGAAGGCATCGCGCAACGGCAGTGATTCCTCCGCCGCGCGCTGACTGAGCTGCGATTCGCTCAGGATCATGCCGGCGAAGAAGGCGCCGAGTGCCAGCGACACGCCGAAGAGCTTGGCGGCGCCGAAAGCGACGCCGAGCGCTATGGCGAGGACCGCGAGCCGGAACAGCTCGCGTGAGCCGGTATGGGCGACATAATGCAGAAGCCAGGGGATGAGCTTGCGGCCGACGATCAGCATCAGCGCCACGAACAGCGCCACCTTGACGAAGGTGAGGATGAGCACGCCCGCGAGACCGAGCCCCAGATACTCGGCGATGGGATCGGCATGCGACGCCTCGCCGCCCGATTGAATGACCTGGGCGAGCGCCGGCAGCAGGACCAGCGCCAGCACCATCGCCAGGTCTTCGACGATGAGCCAGCCGACGGCGATGCGGCCGCGCTCGGTCTCGAGGATGCGCCGTTCCTGCAGGGCCCTGAGCAGCACGACGGTGCTCGCCACCGACAAGGCAAGCCCGAAGACGAGGCCTGCCGCCGGCGCCCAGCCGAGCCACCAGGCTATGGCTGTGCCCATGGCGGTGGCGATGGCGATCTGAACGATGGCGCCCGGGACCGCTATCGCCCTGACCGACAGGAGATCCTTCAGGGAGAAATGCAAGCCCACGCCGAACATGAGCAGGATGACGCCGATCTCGGCCAGTTGCGGCGCCAGCGCCTGATCGGCCACGAAGCCCGGGGTGAACGGCCCGACCAGGATGCCGGCGACCAGGTAGCCGACGAGCGGCGGTATCTTGAACCGGTTGGCGATGGCGCCGAGGATGAAAGCGAGGCCGAGGCCGATGACGATCGTGGCGATAAGCGGCGTTTCATGCGGCATGCGGGACGAGTGGTCTCCCCTCTTGCTTGCGGGACAAAGTTGGATTATGGCCGCGCGTGCCCCGGCGGAACAAGCAAACTATGGCGTGATGACAATGAGTTGTGCGAAAAACCGCGATAGCCGCGGCGCTGCCACATTCGGTGGGTTAGACTGACGCCATACCCAAACCACCGGCTCTCTTCATGAAGCTTTCAAAGCTTATAGGCCTGCTTTGCGTGTCCTGCAGTACGGGCCTTGCCCATGCGGCCGACCTCCCCGAGGACTTGTCCGTTTATGCGGGGAAATATCCTTTTGACGTGGTGGACGGTTATTCTTTCTTCGAGAATCCAAAGGTCGTGGCGGCGCTCGACAACACGGCGGGACCCGGCACGGCGGACTGGGTCGACAATCTCGATGTCGGGACGCCGATAGCTCTACAGGAAGACGGGCTCATCGCTACGGTCTGCGAGGCGCATAATTGCGGCAACAACAATGCCGCACTGGCGATCTCGGTCGCGGGCCGGCTCATCGCCCTCTGTCTCTTCTCGAAAGAGGGCGATCTCGGCACGGTGCCGGGCCAGGTACATTGGATCGGGCTCAGCCTCGACCGTTATATCGATCCGCCCGACGAAGGCGGCGGCTGCCCGCGCGACGCCGATGAGTTCCTGGAAGCCTACAGCAAGGCGCTCCAGTAGAGCCGGCCGAAAATCTTAAGTTTAATGTCTGACGGGTGGGAAACCGGTATCCACTTTTCCCGATCAGGCGTAGAGCAAATCCCGCCAAAGTTGCAGACTTTGGCGATAAGGATCTGCTCCAACATATTAATCTGGCGCGATTCCTTTCGACGAGGTGATTCCACCTCGTCGGGAAGCGCGCTAGCTTCATTGAATCGAAATCTTAGGCATTGGCATCAAGTCTCTGATTTGACTCAAGTTCTGGACGAGGTGGGAATTGGCAGCGATGCAGTTGACCAGATGGCTTGGATGGGGCGCCGGGATCCTGTTGCTGTCCCTCGGCGCCCATGCCGAGACCACCGGGACGGAAGGCGACGCCACCTTGCTGCCCGGCTGCCAATGGAAGGACCAGACGATTCTCATCCACGGCAAGCCCAGTCAGCAGCTGAGCTTCCGCTACCAGGAATGCACAGCCAAGGACCTGCCCAAGGTCGTCTATGCGCTCAATGAGCGCGAGGAGCTGATCCAGTCCTGGGGCGGCGATCATGGCGGCCCGGTCGCGCGCTTCTGGCCCTTGAAGGGCGAGAAACCCTCCGTCTTGATCCACAATATCGCGGCCCCCTCGATCGATCCCAAGGAGATCGGACGCTGCGTCGTTCATCTCGACTTTGCGTCCAACACCTATAATTACGAGCCCAATGCGGCCTATATGGAAGAGCTGCTCGCCACCGACGAGCCCTTTGCCTCTTGCGGCGACTACGGCACGACGAATGACGCGATCCAGTATTTCGTCGTCATCGACAAAGTGCTGCTGGCCTATATGTGGCTCGGCCAGGACACGCCGTTCTTCGATCCGGCCAGCTTCAAATATGTGAATACCGAGAAGCCGGGCGTGGTGGAGTAGCCCGCATCGGCCTGGCCATCCATCCAGTCAACCGCAATAAGCCTTGCCGCTGCGCCGGTTGGCGAGATCGAGATGGAAGTGATCGTTGTGTTGCCGGTTGTAGCCCGGCCCGAGGACGGTCATGAACTCGGCGCAGGCGTCCTTGCGGATCTCGCGCAGGAAGGTTCTTTCATCGTCTTCGCCGCGCCAGCCCTGCTTGATCGTGATCTTGCGGCCGTCGGCGAGCGTGAAGCTCGATATGTCGATGGCGTTGCCGAATCCGTGCTCGCTCATGCGGGCACCGCGCTTGTTGTTGCGGGCCCGGCAGGAATAGGACCCGGCGATGTCGAGCGCGGTCACATTCTCGCCGAACGCCGCCTGCGCCGCCGGCTGGACAACGGCGCCCATCCAGTCGTGCAAGGGCTGGGTGACGCTGCAATTGAGGATGGCGGGCTGGCTGAGCGTGACGCCCGCCACCGAATACATGCGCCAGGGATTGGGCACCTGGCAGCCATTGCCTTCGTCGATCGGATCGAGCTTCTCGGCATCGCCCAGGATGCGCGGATCGGTGAGGCAGTAGATGGGAGGTGCGATGAGGCCTTCGGTCGTGAACTGTTTTGATCCATCGCCGCAGGCGGAGAGCATGGCGAGGACGGCCGTGCCGACGGAAAGCCCAACGAGCCTCTCGATACGCATGAACCAACTCCGGAACGCAACCGACCCGCCCGGAGGTTAGAATTTTAAGATTAATAGAGATTTCATGGCCGCCCTCGAGCCGGTCATCCCGTCAAAATAAGTTTAGGGGGGCCGGATCAGCCTTCCAAGGCATTCATGAGCTGCAGCAGGTCACCTCTGCGCTTGGACAGATAGGAGGTAAAGATGCTCCGCTGCATATAGATCATCGAGAAGCCGAGCACTTTCGCATCGGCGACCTTGTAGGTCTTGTTGCGCCAGACCAGCCGCCAGTTGACCGTGTAGGTCTGGCCCGACATCAGATAGATCCGGCTCGAGACCATGATATCCTTGCCGTCGGTCTCGGCCTCGCCCACCTCATATTTGGCGATCGGATATTGCCGCGACTGGTCGGCGAAATAGCGCGACATGAACACCGCCACACCGCGGAAATAGCGTGGCCGCTGGGCGGAAACGAGATTGGCCTTGTACTGGCCGAGCGAATAGAGCGCGATTTCGGGAACATCGGCATAGCGCTGGATGACGCTGAGGAAGGCGGAGACGGTTCCCTGACGGTGCGCCTCGAGCAGATCCCTGCCGACCTTCCTCATGAAGGCGACGGAAGGATGGTTCTTGTCGCCGGCAAGGGCCGTCGTTCCGGCGAGACCGGCGCATGCCAATCCGGCGCCCGCCTTGATAAAGGCGCGCCGCGAGAGGCTCTCCACCCTGCCCTTCGGAAACTCAGCCATGATTCGCCTTGATAGCCTTCTCAAGTGAAAAGACGTAACGGAATCGACTGTATTTCGTCAACTGCGGTCCTCACCAGCTTTCCGCGCTGCGCAATTCCGCGAACAGCTGCTTGAAATCGCCCTGGGAACGCTTCAGCACGTCGGTGAAGCGCTTCTTGAGCTGCAGCGACAACCACACGCCGCGGACATTGATGTCGCTCACCTGGCCCCCGCCCAGAATGCGCCAGCGCACCTGGCTCGTCGACCCGTTCTTGAAGCGCACCGAGGAGTTGACGATCGTCGTGTTGCCCTGCTTGCTGGAGGAATTGATCTCGATGCTCGAGCCTTGGAACTCGTCGACATAATAGACGAAGAAGGCCGCCATGTAGAACGACACCAACTTGACGAATTCCCCCGCCATGCTGGGCGGCAGGTCCTTGCGGTAGGGCCCGAGCGCCACGAGGCCCACCGAGCGCACATTGGTATTCTGGTTGATGAGGCTCGAGAAGCGCTGCCGCATCGCCGCCTTGCCCGCCCCGCTATTGGCGAGCCGGATGACGTTGTTGCCGACACTGGTGACATACTGCTCAGCGGGTGACAGCGCCTCAGCCTTGCGTCCGGCAAGCGTGGTCGTCGCCAGCAGCAATGCAAAGCCCATGAAGCCGCGGCGGCTCAACCGCCCGTGGAAAACCTTATCGCTCATTCCTGATCCGTCGAGTTGATGCCTCTCTCGCGCCGAGATTTCTGCCAGAAAGGACGGTCGCCAGGCAAGCCGGGACGTGATGAAGTTCCGATGACGGGGTTACTTCCGCAGATAGTCGAGGAGCGCGGAGATCTGGCCGTTGTTCTTCTTGAGAACGGAGACGAAATTCGTCTTCTGGGTCGATGCCAGCCAGATGCCGTCGACATTCACATCGAAGATGCGGAAGCCGCCGCCGCGCTTGACCAGCCGCCAGGTGACCGGCACTGAGCCGCCGCCACCGCCCATATTGAGAACACTCTTCACCAGGACGCTGTCGCCCGCATCCTTGGTGCCTTGCACTTCAAGGCCCTGGCCGGCAAGCTTCTTGGCATACTGCTGGAAGACCCTGGCGATATAGTTCTCGACCAGGCTGTAATATTCGGCCTTGACGTCATTGGTGAGGCTTTTGCGATAGGGGCCGAGCGAGTAGATCGCGATGGCCGCGATGTCGGCATTGGACCTGAGAAGCGAGCGGAACTGGCTGACCGAATTGGCCCGGGCGGCGGCGATGACGCCGTTGCCGACCTTGGAGACATAGCTTTCCGCCGACGTTGCCGCGAACACCAGCGACGGGGTCAACGCCAAGGGCAGAGCCAGAGACATGAAAAGACGACGGCTGAGGGGCCGGACGATGTCAGTCATGGTATCGATCCTCAATAGGGGTTGAGGGATTGCGGGATGGTTGATGGCGGCAGGCTGGAGGCGCCGGTACCCGGATTGTATCCGGCGGCTTCGTTGGCGATCTCGGCTTGCCGTTTCTGCGCATAGAGGTCGCGGACGCTGGCGTATAAATCGGGCGAATTTTTGCGCAGGCTGTCATAATCGTCGAGAATGGCCTCGCGCCCCGACACCACCTCGACGCCGATCGGGATCGAGCGCTCCCAGAAGGGCGCGTCATAGAGAATCCAGGTCATGGGATTGACCGCCGTGTCGGCGACCCTGCCGACCATGTCGCGCGGATTGCTGGGGCCGAGGAGCGGCAGCACGATATAGGGATTGCCATTGATGCCCCAGGTGCCGAGCGTCTGGCCGAAATCTTCGCGATGGAAAGGTTCACCAAGGCCTGTCGCATGATCGAAGATGCCGCCGATGCCCAGCGTGCTGTTGACCATGAAGCGCTTGATCGTGTTGGCTGCCGCTTCCGGATTGCCCTGCAATATGTCGTTGGTCAGCGTGACGGGTGTCGCCAGATTGTTGACGACGTTGGTCACGCCACGGCGTATCGGCGGCGGAACAATGGCGCGGTAGACCCGCGCGGCGGGCTCAAGCACCACGCGATCGACCACATCGTTGAAGCCGAACATCACGCGGTTGAAGCCTTCGAGCGGATCACTCTGCGTCGCGACGAGATCGCCGGGAACACTCTCGGGATCGCCGGTTGCGCCGCCGGTTTCATTCAGGTCCCCCGGCACCTGCACGCCATCGACGACATCGACGCCGGACACCGTGGCGGCCGGCTCGACGATCACGCGCTGCTTGGGATCGATCTCATAAACATACTGCTTGGGCTTGAGATTAATCTTGAGAACTTGCTGATCGGGATCGAACGTGAAGGCGTCCCCGGGATCGGTCTTGAAAACCTGCTCCTGGGGATCGATCTTCAAACCCGGCTGACGATCGGTCTTGGCAACCTGCTCCTTGGGATCGATCTTCAATGCCTGCTTGCTCTCGAGCTTCTTCGCCGCGAGCTGCTTTTTCTTCTTCTTGCTGCTCTGTTCATTCGACGCGAGGGAGAGGACGGTCTGGGTTATCCCAGCGCGCTCGGACTTGCGCTCCGCCGAGGCTGCAGCCGGCAGCAGCGCCAAAAGCGCAGCGCAGCAGGCGCATGTCGCCATGCGCCGCAAATGCACATTCTTCCGGTGGCTTACCGTCCGAAACATCACGACTCCCGCTTCCCCTCACCTTAGCGCATTTTTCCCAGAGCGCGACGACAATTTATGTGACTGTTCATGACTTCGATGGGACGTGAGTTAGGCCTTTTTTAGGTTAATACCATCCTAACGTTGATTTTGACATAAAGATATGTTTATGTGAGCATATTGAATGGATCGACCCATGGATGAACTTCTTGCCGGGATGCGCGCGATTGCCGAGACGACGCGGCTCAGGCTGTTATTCGTCCTTTCCCACGGTGAGTTCAATGTGAGCGAGCTGACCCAGATCCTGGGGCAGAGCCAACCGCGGGTGAGCCGCCACCTTAAGTTGATGTCCGAGGCCGGACTCCTCTCGCGGTACAAGGAGGGAAGCTGGGTGCTCTTCCGCCTGAGCGATGGGACGCGCGGCGCCGCCTTGGCGCGGGCCATCGTCGACTTGCTTCCGGGCTCCGATTCGGTGCTCGTCAGCGACATCGCCCGCATGGAGGAGATTCGCCGCCAGCGCGCCGAGAACGCCTCGGCCTATTTCAGCGCCAATGCCGCGAACTGGGAAAAGCTGCGCTCGCTGCATGTGAGCGAGGCGGCCGTCGAAGCCGCCATGGCCGAGATGGCGGGCGACGATACGCTGGGCAATTTCCTCGATCTCGGCACCGGCACCGGGCGCATCCTGTCGCTCTTCGCGCCGCAGGCGGCGCAGGCCACGGGCATCGATCAGAGCCGCGAGATGCTGATCATCGCGCGCGCCAATCTCGAGGCTTCGGGGCTGCGCCACGCCCAGGTGCGTCAAAGCGACATCTATGCCCTGCCCTTTCCAAGCGCCAGCGCCGACTTCGTGACCATCCATCAGGTGCTGCATTATCTCGACGATCCTGGCCGCGCCTTGATCGAGGCCTCGCGCATTCTCAAGCCCGGCGGTCGCCTGCTCATCGTCGATTTCGCGCCGCATGACCTCGAGCATCTGCGCGACCAGCATGCGCATCGCCGCTTGGGCATAGCGCCCGACATCATGGCCTCATGGCTGAAACGCGCCGATCTCAAGGTGATGCAGGAGAAGATCTTGCCGCCGCCCAGGAGCAACGGCTCGTCCGGGCTCACCGTTTCCCTGTGGCTGGCGAAACGCCCGGCCGAGGACATCACCAAAACCGGCCGCAGCGCCAGAAACCGAGTGGAAGGAAATCTGGCGTGAACAGCAAGCCGCGAGTGTCTTTCGAGTTCTTTCCGCCCAAGCCCGGTGAGCCTTCCGAGCAATTCTGGAAGGTCATCAAGCGGCTGGAGGAGATGAAGCCGCTTTTCGTCTCGGTCACCTATGGCGCCGGCGGCACCACGCAGGACCGCACCTTGGGCACGGTCAACGGCATCGTCGAGCGCACCTCGCTCCAGCCCGCAGCACATCTCACCTGCGTCGGCGCCACGCGCGATGAGGTGGATGAGGTTGTGCGCGGCTATTGGCAGGCGGGCATCCGCCACATCGTGGCCTTGCGCGGCGATCCGCCGGGCGGTGTCGGCGGCCGCTTCGTGCCGCATCCTGAGGGCTATCGCAATGCCGCCGATCTGGTGCGCGGCATTCGCGCGATCGCTCCCTTCGAGGTCTCGGTCTCGGCCTATCCGGAAAAGCATCCGGAGGCGGTTTCGATCGAGGAGGATCTGGCCTTTCTCGCCGACAAGGCCGAGCAAGGCGCGACGCGCGCCCTCTCCCAGTTCTTCTTCAACAATGCCGCCTTCCTGCGCTTCCGCGACCGCGTCTTTGCCCGTGGCATCAAGATCGAGCTGGTGCCGGGCATCCTGCCGATCACCAATTTCGCCAAGGTGAAGGAGTTCGCGACGAAATGCGGTGCCTTCCTGCCGCCGGCCCTCGCCCAGCGCTTCCATGGCCTCGATGCCGATCCCGAAACGCGCAATCTCGTGGCGGCCATGGTGGCCGCCGAGCAGATCGATTTCCTGCGCCGCGAGGGCGTGGAAAGCTTCCACTTCTATACGCTGAACCGCGCCGATCTCGTCTATGCGATCTGCCGCGTCGTGGGCCTGGGCGAAGAGGCCGAAGCGGCGTGAGTCCATGGCCGCCCATCGAGGCGGCCATCCAGATCAGCTCTTCAGGCAGTATTTCCAGTCTTCCATCTCATTGCGGCCCCACACCTTGGCGATGGCCGGATGCGCCGTCACGCGATTGTACATGGCGCGCAGATTGGGATGCTTCTTGAAGAAGGCGGGGACGTCGAAATTCCAGGTCGCCTGCATGGCGGCATAGATATCCGCCGCACTCATCTTGTCTCCAAGGATATAAGGCTTGTCGCCAAGCGCTTGCGCATAGATGTCCCATTCCCTGGCCATGCGGTTGAGCGCTGCCGATTTGACGCATTTGCCGCCGCTCTGGTCGCTCGTATAGCGGTCCGGATAATAAGCGGCGAGGCCAGTCATATAGACATTGGTGGCGAGATAGATCATCCAGCGCAGATAAGCGGCGCGCTCGGCCGATGTGGGCGGCGGAGCCAGGTCGGCTTCGCGGTGCGTGTCGGCGAGATAGAGCGCGATGGCCGCCGACTCGGTCATGATCGTGCCATCGGGCAGGATGAGCACCGGCACCTGACCCAGGGGATTGAGACGGGTGAGCTTCTCCGACGGTGCCTGGCCGTCGGATGACCGTTCGATGAGCTCGACTTCATAAGGCACCGCTGCTGCCTCGAGTATGGCTTCGATCGCAACTGAGCCCGATCCGGGGCGCCCATAAAGTCTGTACATGCAAGCTCCTCCCAAACCCCCGCTTATGGTGATTTTCCACAGTTCTGCGGGAAATGTCACTTGCATGTGCTGCATGGGCGTCTGAGAGTAATGCGGGGAATGGCAAAATGACGCGCAAGAGCGGACGTGGGGAAAAGAATCGGACAGCGGGCGACGCACCGGTGCGGTTTTCCTATTCGACGGCCGATCAATCCTTGCTGCAGCGCACCGTCATCCAGGCCATCGAGAAGATCGGCGGCCAAGCCAAGCTCAAGAAGCTCTATGACAACCGCAACAAGGAGCGTCTGCCGGGCGAAAGCTTCTTCGCCACCGCCTTGCGGCTGCTCCGCATCTCGATCGATACCGACCGCACCTCGCTCGATCTCTGCCCGGTGAATGGTCCCGTCGTCTTCATCGCCAATCATCCCTATGGCGTGCTGGACGGCATCAGCCTCGCCTGGCTGTCGACGCTGGTCCGGCCCGACACCAAGGTTTTGGCCAATTCGGTGCTCTGCCAGATTCCCGAGGCGCGCGACAATCTGCTGCCCGTCGATTTCGCCGGCACGCGCACCGCGCGCGAGACCAATGTGCGTTCACGCCTGACGGCGCAATCCTGGCTGCGGGCCGGCCACGCCATCGGCATCTTTCCGGGTGGCGGCGTGTCGACCAGCGAGCGGCCGCATAAGGGACCGGCTGTCGAATTGCCTTGGGCGCCGTTCACGGCGAAGCTCATCCGCGCGTCACGCGCCGTCGTCGTCCCTGTCTTCTTCGTCGGCCAGAACAGCCGGCTGTTCCAGCTCGCGAGTCACATCAGCGACACGTTGCGCCTGTCGCTCGTCTTCCGCGAGACGGCGCGGCGCATGGGCACACGCCTCACTATGCGGGTGGGTCCGCCCATCCCGTTCAGCGAGATCGCCCATATCGAGGACCGCGGCGAGCTGGTGAAAGAGTTGCGCCGGCGCACTTTCGCCTTGGCACAGCCCGGTGATATCAAGGGTGCCAAGCCCGACCACCATTTGCGCGAGATCCGCAAATGGGTGCCGAAGGAAGACGACTAGGCCCGATAGCGCAGCGCGTTCACCAGGAGGGCAAAGGCCGGCGAAGATTGCCGGCGGCTCGGATAATAGAGGTGATATCCCGACCAATAGGGGCACCAGTCTTCCAGCACCCGTTTGAGCTCGCCCTTCGCCAGATAGGGCTGCACCATTTCCTCCGGCACATAAGCGATCCCGAGGCCCGCCACCGCCGCATTGAGGATCTGGAAGATGCTGTTGAGGACGAGTTGGCCTTCCACGCGCACTTTCAGCTCGCGGCCATCTTTTTCGAACTCCCATGCATAGAGCCCGCCATAGGTGGGCAGGCGTAAATTGATGCAGGAATGTCCGATCAAGTCCTGCGGCGTCTTTGGTGGCGGGTGCCGGGCGAAGTACGATTTCGCCGCGACCGCCGCGAAGCGGACGTCGGGTCCGATACGCACGGCTATCATGTCCTTGGCGACCTGCTCACCGAAACGCACGCCGGCGTCATAACCCTGCGCAACGATATCGATCAGGCCATAGTCGACAGTGATCTCGACCTTGATGTCAGGATACTTCGGCAGGAAATCTGCCAGCTTTCGCCACAGGACTGATTGAACGGCATGATCGCCGGACGTGATCCGGATGGTCCCGGCGGGTTTCTCTCGCAACTCGCTCAAGGCTTCAAGCTCGGCCTCGATCTCATCGAACCGCGGCCCGACGCCATGAAGCAGGCGGGCACCCGCCTCCGTCGGAGAAACGCTGCGCGTCGTGCGGGTCAGCAATCGAACGCCGAGACGGGCTTCAAGCTCCCTGATGGTGTGGCTTAGCGCCGATTGCGAAACCCCGAGCTTCGCCGCAGCCCTGGTAAAACTTCGCTCCCGCGCAACGGCGAGGAAGGCGAGAAGGTCGTTGACGGTTCCGCGCGGCATTCATGAGCCTCTCTCATAAGTCCATGCGAATTATACCAGCTAATCGCAGGCCGGCCCAATTCCTAGATTTCGCCCTTGAACGATCACTCGAGTGTCGGAGACCCGATGAAAGTTTTCACTGCCATTCTCGCCGCCGTCTCGCTCGTCGCATCCGCACAGGCGCAGGAACGCAAAACTGCCGCGCAAAAAGTGGCGCCGGCCATTGTGCAGGAAATCACACCGGCGCTCGCAGCCTTTACCGATGAGATTCTCTTTGGCGATGTGTGGCGACGCCCTGAGCTCGCGCCCCGGGACCGCAGCATGGTGACCATTGCCGCTCTCATTGCCGGCGGCCATACCGCCCAGATGACCGGGCATTTCAATCGTGGCCTCGATAATGGGGTCAAGCCCGATGAGATCACGGCGACCATCACCCATCTCGCCTTCTACGCCGGCTGGCCGCGCGCGATATCGGCCGTTGATGCTGCGAAGGACGTCTTTGCCAAGCGCGGGATCGAACTCGACCAGCTTGCAGCGGAATCGAGCGAGGTTCTTTCTCTTGATGAAGCCGGCGAGGCGCAACGCGCCGTGGCCGTCGACGACCAGGTCGGCGCCATTGCGCCGGCGCTCGCCCGCTACACCAACAGTGTCTTGTTCGGCGATCTGTGGCGGCGCGCCGACCTCACGCCCCGCGACCGGAGCCTGGTGACGATCTCCGCGTTGATCGCCGCAGGCCAGAGCGAACAACTGCCGTTTCACCTCAACCGGGGCATGGACAACGGCCTGACCCAAATCCAGCTCTCTGAAGTCATCACGCATATCGCTTTCTATGCCGGCTGGCCGCGAGCGATGTCCGCACTGCCGGTGGCCAAATCAGTCTTCGCGGCGCGGACAAAGTGACTCCTGTGTCCGTAATGACGTGCAGTCCGGTTTTCATGAGCCCTGCTCATAAGAGCTATCGCGAACGGGCCACTAATTAAACCTGGAGATGAACCTCACATGTGCACGCACACTCGACGGTGAACGCGACAGGACTGATTGGCAGATGATGCAATCGGCAGGGAGAAAATTCTGTTCAACGGCGAATGTCCACGTCGTCGCCGCCTCCGCCCAAGAAGAGATTGGAAATCACGACATGCAAGAGTCTTCCGAAATCGAAATATCCCGGCGCGACCTGATGATCGGAGCCGCTGCCGCCGCGGTGACAGCAGCCGCCGCGCCCACGGCCAACGCTCAAGCCACTACTGTCGGAGCGCCCGCCATGCCGAAAGTCTCGTTCACCATAAACGGCGAGGTCCGCAGTCTGGCGCTCGACACGCGGACCACGCTGCTCGATGCATTGCGCGAGCACTTGCATCTTGCCGGCACGAAGAAAGGCTGCGATCACGGCCAGTGCGGCGCCTGCACGGTGATCGTCAATGGCCAGCGGATCAATTCCTGTCTGACGCTGGCGGTGATGCATGAAGGCGACAGCATCACCACCATCGAAGGGCTGGGCACGCCCCGCGACATGCATCCGATGCAGGCCGCATTCGTGAAGCATGACGGATTTCAATGCGGTTATTGCACACCAGGCCAAGTCTGCTCGGCGGTGGCCGTGCTTCACGAGATCGAGGCCGGCGTCCCCAGCCATGCGAGCGCCGACCTCATCGAGCGGCCGCAGGCGACGGCCGCCGAGATCCGCGAGCGCATGAGCGGCAATATCTGCCGTTGCGGCGCCTATTCCAACATCATCGATGCGATCACCGAGGTCGCCGGGAGGAAGGCATGAGACCCTTTACCTACGAGCGCGCCCACTCGCCTGCCGAAGCGGCGGCGCTGGCGTCGCGCACGGAAGGCGCCAAGTTCATTGCCGGCGGCACCAATCTGCTCGACTTGATGAAGCTCGAGATCGAGACGCCGACACATCTGATCGATGTGAACGGTCTGGCGCTCGACAAGATCGAACCGACGCCTGATGGCGGCTTGCGCATCGGCGCCTTGGTGCGCAACACCGATCTTGCCGCCGATGAACGCGTGCGGCGCGACTACGCCCTGCTCACGCGGGCCCTGCTCGCCGGCGCATCAGGCCAGCTGCGCAACAAGGCGACGACGGCCGGCAACCTGCTTCAGCGCACCCGCTGCCCCTATTTCTATGACACCAACCAGCCGTGCAACAAACGCCGTCCCGGCAGCGGCTGTGCCGCCATTGGCGGCTTCAGCCGCCAACTCGCGGTCATGGGCACCAGCGAGGCTTGCATTGCGACCCATCCGAGCGACATGGCGGTAGCGCTGCGTGCGCTCGATGCGACGGTGGAGACCGTACGGCCGGACGGCACGATGCGGTCCATTCCCATTGCCGAGTTCCACCGGCTGCCCGGCGATACGCCACATATCGAGACGGCACTCGCACCGGGTGAGCTGATCACCGCGGTCACGCTGCCCAAGCCTCTCGGCGGCACGCATGTCTACCGCAAGGTCCGCGACCGCGCGTCTTACGCCTTTGCGCTGATCTCGGTCGGCGCGATCGTGCGGCAGGATGGCTCTGGACGTGTGGCTTTGGGCGGCGTGGCGCACAAGCCCTGGCGCGTCGAGGCGGCCGAGGCCGACATGCCGCGCGGCGCCAAGGCCGTCACGGCGCAACTGCTCGCCGGCGCCAGGCCCACGCAGCAGAACGCATTCAAGCTGCGGCTGGTCGAGCGCACCCTCGATGCGGTCCTGAACGAAGCAAGGGGCTGAAGCATGAAGTTCGACACTCCCGCAATCAACAATCCGATCGACCGGCTCAAGGTCATCGGCAAGCCCACCGACAGGATCGATGGGCCGCTCAAGGCCACCGGCACGGCGCCCTATGCCTATGAGCGCCACGATGCCGTGTCCGATCCGGCCTATGGCTATGTCGTGGGCTCCGCCATCGCCAAGGGACGGATAACCGCGATCGACCTGACTGAAGCCAAGGCTGCGCCCGGAGTGCTTGCCATCGTCACGGCGGAGAACGCCGGCAGGCTCGACAAGGGCAGCTTCAACACCGCGAGGTTGCTCGGCGGTCCGGATATCGAGCATTATCACCAGGCGATCGCCCTCGTGGTCGCTGAGACCTTCGAAGACGCGCGGGCTGCGGCCCAACTGGTCCGTGTCGACTATGTCGCGGCACAAGGCGCCTTCGACCTCGCCGCGGTGAAGGATTCTGCAGCGCCTGCGCCTGGCTTTGGCGGCCCGGCCGATACCGCCACCGGCGATTTCGCCGGCGCCTTCACCTCGGCACCCGTCACGCTCGATGAGACCTACACCACGCCCGACCATGCGCATGCGATGATGGAGCCGCATGCCTCGATTGCCGCCTGGCATGGCGACAAGCTCACGCTCTGGACCTCCAACCAGATGATCGACTGGAGCACCGGAGATGTGGCGAAAACGCTCGGCATCCCTAAGGAGAATGTCCGCCTGATCTCGCCCTTCATCGGCGGCGGCTTCGGCGGAAAGCTTTTCGTGCGCGCCGATGCGATATTGGCGGCACTCGGTGCGCGCGCGGTGCGGCAGCCGGTGAAAGTAGCCTTGCCGCGGCCGTTCATGTTCAACAATACCACGCATCGGCCGGCGACGATCCAGCGCGTCCGCATCGGTGCAGGAACCGACGGCAAGATCACGGCCATAGGTCATGAAAGCTGGTCGGGTGACCTGCCGAATGGCGGACCGGAGGCGGCGGCCTATCAGACCCGCCTTCTCTATGCCGGCGCCAACCGCATGACTGCCACGCGGCTTTCGGTCCTCGATCTTCCCGAGGGCAATGCCATGCGGGCACCCGGCGAGGCACCGGGCATGATGGCGCTCGAGGTCGCCATGGACGAGATGGCCGAGAAGCTGAAGCTCGATCCAATCGAGTTTCGCATCCGCAATGACACCGAGGTCGATCCCGAAAATCCGGCGCGGCCCTTCTCGCAGCGAAATTTCGCCGAATGCCTGCGCACCGGCGCCGAGCGTTTCGGCTGGAACGGGCGCGATCCCTCGCCCAGCGCCATCCGCGACGGGCGCTGGCTGGTGGGCATGGGTGTCGCGGCTGCCTTCCGCAACAACCTGCTCACCAAATCGGCCGCGCGTGTCCGGCTCGACGAGCGCGGCATTGTGACGGTCGAGACCGACATGACCGACATCGGCACGGGCACCTACACGATCATTGCGCAAACCGCAGCCGAGATGATGGGCCTGCCGCTTGACAAGGTGGTCGTGCGCCTCGGCGACTCCACCTTTCCGGTATCGGCCGGCTCGGGCGGGCAATGGGGCGCCAACAACTCGACCGCGGGCGTCTTCGCCGCCTGTGTCAAGCTGCGCGAGGCGGTGGCGCAGAAGCTCGGTTTCAATTCCACCGATGCCGTATTCGAGGATGGTCGGGTCCGCTCCGGCAATCGCAGCGCCTCGCTCGCGGAGGCAGCGGGAAAAGACGGTCTCGTCGCCGAGGATACAATCGAATATGGCGATCTCGACAAGAAGTACCAGCAGTCGACCTTCGGCGCGCATTTCGTCGAAGTCGGCGTCGATGCTGTCACCGCGGAGATTCGTATAAGGCGCATGCTTGCGGTCTGCGCCGCCGGGCGCATCCTCAATCCCAAGGCGGCGCGAAGCCAGGTGATCGGCGCCATGACCATGGGTGCGGGCGCCGCCCTCATGGAGGAACTTGCCGTCGACAAGCGGTTGGGCTTCTTCGTCAATCATGATCTTGCCGGCTACGAGGTGCCGGTCCATGCCGACATCCCGCATCAGGAGGTCGTTTTCCTTGACGAGACCGATCCGCTTTCCTCGCCGATGAAGGCCAAGGGGGTGGGCGAGCTCGGCATATGCGGCGTCGGTGCCGCCGTCGCCAATGCCATCTACAACGCAACGGGGGTGCGCGTGCGCGACTACCCGATCACGCTCGACAAGCTCCTCGACCGCCTGCCGGGCATTGGATGAGCATATCCGCAGCGAAGGTCATGATCACTCGCAGGACCATGCTTGCCGCCGCGGGCGGACTGATGGCGGCGTCCGGAGCTGCCCATGCAATGCAACGAAGGATAGAAACCATGGAGATCAAGAGAAGCGGCTCGCAACCCTCCGCCGGCGGTCCCACGGAATACTTCACCGGCGCCGTGCGGATCGACATGCGGTTTCACCCTCCTTCGCTAAAGCTTCGGAGGGCTCCCGTCTCCAGTCCTGCGAAGCACTGGAAGGTGCGAAGCAGGAAGGCGAGCGAGCCGGGTCGTGTCGGCGGCGCCTTCGTCACCTTCGAACCGGGTGCCCGCACGGCATGGCACACGCATCCGCTTGGCCAGACGCTCATCGTCGCGTCCGGTTCCGGCTGGGTGCAGAGCGAGGGAGGTCCGAAGCAAGAGATCCGTCCCGGCGATATCGTCTGGATTCCTGCCGGTGAGAAGCATTGGCATGGCGCGACGGCCACCACGGCAATGACCCACATCGCCATCGCCGAGGCGTTGGATGGAAAGAGCGTCGACTGGCTGGAAAAGGTCAACGACGGGCAATACGGAGCTTGAGTTATTTCACGCAGACGATGAACAGTCGCGGAAAGCGCAAGAGCACCTTGCCGTCGCTCGCCGCCGGATACGCTTCGGCGATGCGCGTGCGATATCGGGCAAGATAGCCTTCGCGCTCATCCGGATCGAGCGGATCGATATAGGGCCTGAGGCCCGTGCCCTTCACCCATTCGACGATGCCGTCCGCCCCGGCGAGCGGGTGGTTGTAGATCGTGTGCCAGATATCGACCTGCGCCGCCTGCGGCTTCAGCGCGCCGTAATAGGTCGCAGGCGATGGCAGGCGATCGCGCGGCTGTCCAAGCTTCCTGAGCTTCACGGCCCACGGCCCTTCGGCGGCCGTTGCGCGCATGGCGACGTGCGAAGGCTCGTCCAGATTGTCGGGCATCTGCACCGCGAGCACACCGCCCTCCGGGAGTGTCGCAAGGAGACGGCCAAGCACCTCGAGATGGTCCGGCACCCATTGGAACACCGCATTGGCGAACAAGAGATCGGGCGCCTCCGTCGGCCGCCAGCTGGCGAGGTCGCCTTCGATGAAATGCGCATGCGGGTAGGATTGGCGCGCCTTCGCCAGCATGTCGGGCGATGAATCGAGGCCGACGATGCGAGCCTCGGGATAGCGCGCGATCAAAAGCTCGGTCGAGTTGCCCGGCCCGCAGCCGAGATCATAGACGAGGCGGGGCGCCTGCAGCGGCACTTGCGCCAGGAGATCGCGCGCCGCGCGCGTGCGCTCGTCGGCGAATTTGAGATATTGGGTGGAGGACCAGTCAGCCATGCCCTTCTATGGCATGGCTGACGGTTCGGATCACGTCGACTTTGGGCAGTCCAGCCACAAGCCCTGACTGTGATCTCTTCTCTTGACTCAGAATATCTTGTCGATCGGGAGTCCCAGCGCCATGGCGCCGGCATATTCGGCCTGCGGACCCGATTGCAGCGGGTGATAGCGGGCACCCTGGATGTCGCGGAAGTGCTTCTCGAGCTTCTGCGCCCGATAGAAGCCGGCCCCGCCCGCCGCTTCGATGGCGAGCTCCGCGACGCGCAGCACATTCTGGCCGACGAGCTGGCGGCCGATCATCACGTCATTGATCGTCTCCGCCGAAGGCGCATTGCGCCGCACCACGTCGAGCATCGACTGCCGCGCCATTTGCGCTGCCCGCAATGCGGTCTCCATCTCGCCGACAAGCGCCAGCACATGGCGGTCGGGCCGCCGCTTCTTGGCGAGGCCTATGGCGATGTCGCGCGCGCTCTCGGCGACCCCCAGATAGACGGAGTAGACGAGCGGAAAGGCGATGGTGGCGATGATCTGGAACAGCGGATGCCATTCGCCCGCCTTGCGCCGCAACGCGACCGCGGCATCGGGAACGACATGGCCTTCGATCATCACGTCATGCGAGCCGGTGCCGCGCATGCCGAGGGTGCGCCAATTGTCGAGCACCTTCACATGCGGCGAATTCATCGGGATGCCGAAATGCAGGACCTCGCCCGTCTCCGCGCAAATGGCCCCGGTCATCAGGAGATCGCCGAGGGGTGCGGCCGAGGTGAAGACCTTGCGCGCGGTGATGCGGTAACCGCCATCGACCTTCTCGGCCTTGCCGGATCCTGAGATCCAGTCGGATCCGCCGCTCGACAGCAGCATGATGCGCTCGCCTGCGATCCGCTTGAGCAGCGGCTCGACCGCCATTGCCTTCTGGTGCCGCCAGCGCCAGGCGGGGATGGCGACCTGATGCGTGTGCATGGAGAAGGCGAGAGCCGTCGAGGCGCAATGATGCGCCAGCACGCGCAGCATCTCGGCGAGCTCGTCGATCGATGCGCCGCCCCCGCCCAATTCCTGGGGGACGCCCGCTTCGACAAGCCCTGCGTCCTTGAGGGCCTTGAGATTGTCGGCGACGAACCGGTCTTCATCGGCATCGGCCGCAAAACCCTGGTCGAGCCTTTCTGCTAACTCGACAATGTCGAGCGATCTGGTGGAATGCATGGGTTGAACTTGAGCCATGATGACCTCGAACTGGGAAACGCCTCTCCGCCCATGATCATTCCATTGGCCTCCTCGCGCGGCTAGTCACGAAACTGTACTCCTTCCTCGATGGTGGGCGCTACCGGCCATCGGCGAGGTCCCAAAACTGTACTGGACACTGGCTCAGGGCCCATCGTAGCGTCCACAACCGAGGGCCCGGAGACGGGAGGACACAGGTGGAGCAAGGCAGTTACGGGCAGTTCTGCCCGGTCGCCATGGCGGCGGAGGTCTTCTGCACGCGCTGGACGGCGTTGGTTATGCGCGAGATCCTCTGCGGCAGCACGCGGTTCAACGACATCCGGCGCGGGGTGCCGCGCATGTCGCCGACCCTCCTCTCGAAGCGGCTCAAGGAGCTGCAGAAGGCGGGCATCATCCACACGCGCCGCGCCAAATCCTCAGGCAGCGTCGAATATGTGCTCACCCAGTCCGGCGAGGATTTGCGCCCGCTCGTGATGTCGCTCGGCATCTGGGGCCAGCGCTGGGTGGAATCGAAGCTGTCGCTCAAGAATCTCGATCCGACCGTCCTCATGTGGGACATGCGCCGGTTTCTCGATCCAACACCCTTGCCAGAAAGGCCTTGCACCATCCATTTCGAATATCCGGAGCTCGACGATGCACGCCGCCATTGGTGGCTGGTCATCGACAAGGGTGTCGTCGATCTGTGCCTTCTCGATCCGGGTCATGAGATCGATCTCACCGTCACCGGATCCTTAAGGGCGATGACCGCGATCTGGATGGGCGTCTCCACCGTCCAGAAGGAAGTGGAGGCTGGCGCGCTCGACCTTGTCGGCGATCCGAAGATCGCCCGCTCGATGCAGAAATGGCTGGGCCTCTCGCCTTTCGCCAAAGAGAAAAGCCGCGTCGGCGCGGATGCGGCATAGAGCATCGGCCCGAAAAGTTGCAGACTTTTCGGATAAGCCGATGCGCAAAACGACTCAACGATTCGCGAGAACGACGACGGCATAGACGCAAGGCTTGCCGCTCTCATTCTTGAACATGCAATCGGCCGGCGGGCCGAGCTCCAGGCAGTCGCCTTCGCCGAGCTCGTGGCGCGTGCCCCCCTCGACGAACACCAGCGATCCCTTCAGGACCCAGATCAATTGCCGCAGGAAGGCATAGGCCGAAGCCGGCATTGGAATTTCGGTTCTGGGCGGAAGCTCGATGCGCACGAGATCGAGCGGCATATCGGAGCGCGGCGACACATGCCGGCGCACATAGCCGCTTTGCGGATCGATCCACACCGGCTGGTCCTCCTTCCGCAGAAGCCGGCCTTCCTGCATTTCCGCCCGTGCCATCAGCGTCGACATGGTCAGACTGAAGGCCCCTGAAAGCTTGGCCAGCAGTGTCGCGGTCGGGCTGCTCTCGCCGCGCTCGATCTTGTGGACCATGGCGCGCGACACGCCGGAGCGTTCCGCAAGCTCGGTCAGCGACCAGCCCCGGCTTTCACGTTCGAGGCGGATTCTGGCGCCGATGCGGCGATCCAGACTATCCAATTTAGTAGACATATGTTATACTATAATAGACAATTCTACTGGAGAGCAAGATGCTTATCCGAGACGCCACACCTGACGACATTGCCGGCATCACCGCCATTTACAATGACGCCGTCATCCACACGACCGCCATCTGGAACGACATCAAGGTCGATGCCGCCAACCGCGCCGCCTGGCTTTCGGAGCGCCGGCGCCAGCTCTATCCGGTCCTGGTCGCCGTCGATGATCGCCAGACGGTGCTGGGCTATGCCTCCTTCGGCGACTGGCGCGCCTGGGACGGCTATCGCCACACGGTCGAGCATTCGGTCTATGTGCATAAGGACCGGCGCGGCTCAGGGATAGGCAAGGCGCTGATGGATGAGCTCATCCTTCGTGCCCGCTCCATCGGCAAGCATGTGATGGTCGCCGGCGTCGAAGGCCGCAACGAGACGTCGATCAGGCTTCATCGCAGGCTCGGTTTCGAGCAAGTCGGCCATCTCAAGGAAGTGGGCGCCAAATTCGGCGCCTGGCTCGATCTGGTCTTTCTGCAGCTCACTCTCGACACGCGGGACCGACCCGACAGGTGAGCTCTCCCGCCACCATCCTTCTTCTGATCATGGCCGGCGCCGCCCTGGTCGTGCAGAATCTCCTAATGGTCCGCATCACGCAGTCCGTCTCGACGGTTCTCATCACCCTGGTGATCAATTCGACCGTTGGCCTGACGGGCCTCGCCGCCCTGCTTCTCGCCCGCAACGGCCTGTCCGGCTTCGTCGAAGCGGCGGCCTCGCTGAAGGCTTGGGCCCTACTCCCGGGATTGCTCGGCTCGTTCTTCGTCTTTGCCGGTTTGCTCGGCTATCAGAAGATCGGCGCCGCATCGACCATCGCCATCCTCGTCTCGAGCCAGCTTGTCGCCGGACTGATCGCCGACGCGGCGGGATCAGGTGCTGGTGGTCTCAAGGCCAATATCGTCCCCATGATCGGAGCGATGTTCCTGGTCGCCGGCGTGATCCTTATCCTGCGGAAAGGCCTCTGAGCTACGATTCAACGGGGATCTGGGTCGCGACCACGCGCTCCACGGGCCGCTCGCTTTGCGCCAGCCCTTTGGCGACGCCGGCCCGGTCCGCCGCAGCTCTGTTCTGGCTGAGCTTGCGCTTGCCCTCGAGCCTCGTGATCGGCAGGCGCAAGCCGACAATGCCGCGCAGCTGCGCTTTGATGAAGGGCTCGGGCGCGTCGCTGACCGCCCAGGGTGCTGCGCGGGGCTTCTCGTGAAGCTCGGTGAGGCGCGTCACCACATCGAGCAGCCGCGCCGCATCGTCGAAGAACTCGATCGGCCCATAGGCATGGACCGCGCTGTAGTTCCAGGTCGGCACGACCTTGCCATGCTCGATCTTGGACGCATACCAGGAGGGCGTGACATAGGCGTCGGCGCCCATGAAGATGGCAAGCGCCTCGCCAATGGGCGGCATCGTCCATTGCGGATTGGCCCGGGCGACATGCCCGTAGAGAACGCCCTGCTCGCCTTCGGCCTCGACGAGGAACAGCGGCAAAGGCGTCGCGATCAGGCCCTCGGCCGTGGCGGTCACCAGATTGCTGAGGCGCGCGCCGCGCATCACCTCATGCAGGATCTGGCGATCGTCTTCGCGGAAGGCCGGCGGAACATACATGGCGGAGTCCTTTGTTTTCGCGAAGCTAGCGCGAAAGTGGACCGATATGAATCTCCAGTATTTGAAAATTTGAACAGGCCACTTTAAGGCGGCTATCTGGCGCCGGCGCCGGACGATAAGCTGGCAGCTCGACCACTTCGGGAGAACTCCATGGACAAGCCGGATGCACGGCAGGAAACCACGCTCTTTGCGCCCGGCGGCTATCGCTACATTCCGAGCGTGTTCCAATATTCCGCCGGCGTCATCGCAGCGCCCGGCTTCGACATGGTGCGCGTCAGATTGAGCGGCAATCCGCCATTAGCTCAAGGCTTCAGCCTTATCGAGCAGTTCGTCAAGCGGGAAGGCCGGCCCTTGGCCGCCTTCTGCGCCTGCGAATTGCGCTCGCCCGCACCTTTTGACGAAGCGGGTTTCCGCGCCTTCAACCGGCTCTATGTCGAGACCTTGCAGCGCTGGGGGATTTCCGATGGCGAGACCAATCCCGTGGCGCGCACCAATGTCTGTCCGGCGATCGATCCGCCCTCCGAGCCGTCATTCCATGCCTTCGCCTTTACCATCCAGCGTCCCACCGAAAGGCCGGGTTTCGTCGTCGCCGGCAGCGGCGAATCCGTCGAGGGAAAAGCGAACTACCGCGATCACATCATTCGCCTGGGCGATGTCAGCCCGGAGGCCCTGCGCGAGAAGGCGCGCTTCGTGCTGGGTGAAATGGAGCGCAGGCTCAGGCGCCTCGGCGTCGGCTGGGAAGCGACCAGCGCCGTCCAGGCCTACACCATCCACGATCTCCATCCCTTCCTGGCGGACGAGATCGTCCGCCGCGGCGCCGCGCGCTCAGGACTGACCTGGCATTTCACCCGCCCGCCGGTCGTCGATCTCGAATTCGAGATGGACTGCCGCGGCATGACCCAGGAATTGGTGATTTAGCGCGCGAACTGCTTGTACTTGATCCGCTTCGGCATGACCGAATCCTCGCCCAGCCTGCGCTTCTTGTCTTCCTCATAGTCCTGGAAGTTGCCCTCGAACCATTCGACATGGCTGTCGCCCTCGAAGGAGAGCATGTGGGTCGCGAGCCGGTCGAGGAACATGCGGTCGTGGCTGATGATGACGGCGCAGCCGGCAAAGTCTTCCAGCGCCTCTTCGAGCGCCGCCAGCGTCTCGGTGTCGAGATCGTTCGTCGGCTCGTCGAGGAGCAGCACATTGGCGCCCGATTTGAGCATCTTGGCAAGATGCACCCGGTTGCGTTGGCCGCCCGACAGCGTGCCGACCTTCTGCTGCTGGTCGCCACCCTTGAAGTTGAACGAGCCGGTATAGGCGCGCGAATTGATCTCGCGCTTGCCGAGATAGATGATGTCGTTGCCGCCCGAGATCTCTTCCCACACCGTCTTGTTGGGATCGAGCGAGTCGCGGCTCTGGTCGACATAGCCGAGCTTGACGCTTTCGCCGATCTGGACCGAGCCCTGGTCCGGCGTCTCCTGGCCGGTCAGCATGCGAAACAAGGTGGTCTTGCCGGCGCCGTTCGGCCCGATCACGCCGACAATGCCGCCGGGCGGCAGCTTGAAGGAGAGATCGTCGATGAGGAGCCGCTCGCCATAGGCCTTGGACAGGCCCTCGATGTCGATGACATTGTTGCCGAGCCTTTCGCCCGGCGGGATGATGATCTGCGCCGTCGTCGATTTGAGACGGGCGTCGTTCGCCTTGACCAGCTCATCATAGGCCTTGAAGCGGGCCTTGGATTTCGCCTGCCGCGCCTTGGGCGATGAGGCGATCCAGGCCTGCTCGCGCTCGAGCACTTTCTGGCGCGCCGCATCCTCGCGCGCTTCCTGGGCGAAGCGCTTGGCTTTCTGGCCGAGATAGGCCGAGTAGTTGCCCTCATAGGGAATGCCGCGGCCGCGGTCGAGCTCGAGAATCCAGCCCGTCACATTGTCGAGGAAGTAGCGGTCATGGGTGACGATCAGGATGGCGCCCGGATATTCGCGCAAATGATGCTCGAGCCAGTTGACGCTTTCGGCATCGAGATGGTTGGTCGGCTCGTCGAGGAGCAAAAGGTCGGGCTTGGCCAGCAGCAACTTGGTGAGGGCGACGCGGCGGCGCTCGCCGCCCGAGAGATTGTCGATCGAAGCCTCGCCCGGCGGGCAGCGCATGGCGTCCATCGCCTGCTCGACTTGGGCGTCGAGGTCCCACAGATTCTGGGCATCGATCTTGTCCTGCAGCACTGCCGCCTTTTCGGCATTCTCGTCGGAATAATCCGCCATCAAGGCATTATATTCATCGAGAATGGCCTTCTTGGCCGCAACCCCTTCCATGACATTGCCCAGCACGTTGAGCTGCGGGTCGAGCTCAGGCTCCTGCTCGAGATAGCCGACGGTGGCCCCTTCGGCCACCCAGGCCTCGCCCGAAAACTCGGTGTCGAGCCCCGCCATGACGCGCAGCAGCGTCGACTTGCCTGAGCCATTGGGCCCGAGCACGCCGATCTTGGCGTCCGGGTAGAAGGACAGGTTGATATTGTCGAGGACCTTCTTGCCGCCGGCATAGGCCTTGGAGAGGCCGTGCATATGATAGATGAACTGACGCGCCATCAGATTTCCGTTTACCGATGAATGGAGTTGGGCCGGCTTCTAACCGATGCCGGCCCCTGATGCAACGTTTACCAGGATTTAGCTAATGGTCCCCCTTCTCGGCCAAAAGCTTCTTCTGATAGCGGCTCTGGATGATGTCGACGATGACGAGAGCCACCACCACGAAATAGAAGGTGCTCTTGGCCATCGGCTCGATCGGATAGCCGAAAAAGCTGAGATGGGCGATGTGGCCGCCCTCCGACATCAGCATGACGCCGACCAGGAGGAGCACGAACAGCCCCAGGACCTCATACATCCGGTTCTTGGCGAGGAACGCCGCCACCCGCTCGGAGAGCACGACCATGAGCACGCCCGAGACGATGATGGCGAGCGTCATCACGGCGAAATTCTTCGTCAACGCCACCGCCGAGAGCACCGTGTCGAAGGAGAAGACGATGTTCATGATGAGGATCCAGACCAGCGCCGAGGCGACGCTGCGCATGGCCCGGCCATTGCTCTCGCCATGCCCCAGTTCGGGGGCGGCCAGCATGTGGTAGATCTCCTTGAGCGCGGTATAGAGCAGGAACACGCCGCCCGCGAGCACGATCACGCTGTGGCCGTTGACCGAGCCAGAGACCAGCGGCGGAATATCGATGCTGAACAGCGGATCTTGGAAGGCGCTGATCAATTGCAGCACGACGAACAGCAACGCGATGCGCAAGCCGATGGCGAGCACGATGCCGACCTGGCGCACATATTTCTGCTTGTCGGCGGCAACCCGCTTGGCCTCGATCGATATATAGAGAAGGTTGTCGAAGCCGAGGACAGTTTCGAGCGCCGTCAGCACCAGAAAGGTGACCAGGTTTTCGGCTGTGAAGAATTCGGCCATGAGTCAGCTCCCCGCTAGGCTGGCACTTTGTTGCCAGCCTAGCGGGGATGACGCAAGAGCGGAAAATCAGGCGGTGCGGCGCAGGACCGGCAGCGCAATCCAGGTGAAGAGCAGGATGGCGAGGAAGAACAGGATCGAGGAAATCGCCGTCACCGGTTCGATCGCGATATTTCCGGACAGAACGAAGAAAAGTGACACGAGCATGACGACGCCGCTGGCTGCCGTCAGCCAGAAATGGATCATCGCCAGCCGCGACCGGCCGATCTCGGGAAAGAAATGGTAGAAGAAGGCGAAGAAACCTGACATCAGCCACCCGGCCACCATCGCATGGGCATGGACCGGCATCTGGGTATGATCCTGGCGAATGGCCATGGCCAGTCCCAGAAGCATGCCACAAATGGCGTAGATGAGTGCAAGGATGAAGAAATTGCGCGCTGCGCCCGTCATGAAAAATGCCTCGTCCCTTGAGTGCCCCGATCGCGACAGGCCATAGCAGAAAACCGATTCGCCACACAGAATCTTATCCACGGAACCCGGATTCGAAATTGTTCCCGTCGCAATCGAGCATGCCCGGCATCGAGCGCAATTATCAGTATGGGAATTTAGGTTCCTCGATATCTGGCTGGCCGGTGCTATTTCAAAACTGAAAGGGAAAATACCGCTCTAAGAGCGGCGGATCATGTCGACGTACGAAAAGATCCAAGCATGCCTTGTACTGCGAGGCGTGAGAGATCTTTTGCGTCTTCATCTTCGCCTGATTCATTTGCCGTGAATGGCAAGAAGGGAGGATATTCATGTCTAACGAGGAACGTATCGCAAGTGCCTTCGCTCGCATCGGGAATCCTGTAAGCCGGCGCGTGTTCATGCAACTTGCATCGGCTGCCGGCATTAGCGTGCCGCTGGCCTCTGCAATAGGCGGGCTCGGCTCGCCGGCGTTCGCGCAGGGCAAAGGCAAGGCGGCGACCTGTGTCGCAACCCTGGCCAATGACTATTGGGCTGCTTTCATGAAAGGCTTCGGAGCAACGGTCTCGAAGCTGGGCCTCGAGAAGGTTGAGCTGTTTCACGACAACGACGCTGCGCGCGAGATCAGCCAGGTGCGAGGCCTGCCCACCCAGGGCGTGAACATGCTGATCAACACCGTCGTGGCGGCTGGCGAGGTGCCGATGATCGCCAAGCTCTGCCAGGAGAGCCAGATCTATTATTCGGCGATCTGGGAAACACCGGCCTGGTTCACTCCCTCGGACATCGGCGACTACTTCGTCGCCTATATGACCGCCAACTCGACGGAAGCCGGCTATCAGGTCGGCAAGGCGCTGTTCGAGTCGATCGGTGGCGAAGGAGAGGTTGTCCACATCAAGGGTCTTGCTACCCCCACCGATGACGCCAGAACTGCCGGGATGATGAAGGCCGCGGCGGAATTCCCGGGCATCAAGATCGTCGGCGGGCTGCGTGGTGACTGGGTGCGCGAAAAAGCCCGCACCGTCATGCTGTCCATGGTCACCGCCTATCCGAACATGAAGGGCGTGTTTGCCCAAAACGACTCCATGGCGCTCGGCGTGCTCAGCGTGCTCAAGGAACGGGGCTTGAAGCATGTAAAGGTTGCGGGCATCGATGGGCTATCGGAAGGCCTTCAGGAAGTCGCCAAGGGCGAGCAATTCGTCGCCACCAACACATCGCTGGCGCCGTACCAGGCAGGCTTCGCGACGGTCATGCTGTTCGACGCGCTGAGCGGGTGGAAGCCAAGCCTGCCCGAGCGGCTACTCTATACCGGCTCCCTGACCGCCACCGCCGAGACGGCGGCCTCGATCGACACCAAAATCTATCAGAGCGCCGAACTGCCCTTCGACTGGGCGAAGATGAGCCGCACATTGAATCCCGACAGTTGGGATCCCCAGAACAACATCTTCCCGATCGATCCCGCAACCCATTGGGCCGGGCAGGACGGGAAGGACAAGCTCAATGCCGCTTATGGCGACGCGGCCAAGTGGAAAACGGATTTCGACGCCACAGCGAAACTTTATGCCGATCGCTACAAGAGCGGACCGTTCAAGTGAACGTGCAGGAGATGGGCCGCCCGGGACACCCGGGCGGCCCTGCTACCCGAGCGCCGGCGCTTGCGCTGCGTGATATTTCAAAGACCTACCCGGGCACCAGGGCGCTTGCGGGGGTAAGCTTCACGTTGCAGCGCAACCAGATGCTTGGCCTCGTCGGCGAGAACGGTGCCGGCAAGTCGACATTGCTTTCGATCATCAACGGAACGGTCCGCCCCGATACCGGCACCATCGCCATCAACGGCGAGGCGGTCGGATTCGGCTATCCAACGGAAGCCGCCCGCAAGGGCGTCGCAACCGTCTTCCAGGAACAAGGGCTGATTCCGACCATCCCCGTCTTCGAGAATATCTTCCTTGGTCGCGAAGCCAAATTCTCCATCGCCGGCGGGCTGCGGCGCAGGGCAATGATCGCCGAGACACGTGCCGTGCTCGACGAACTCGAGGTCGACATCAGCCCGACCGTACTGACCGGCACGCTCTCTTTCGGCGAGCGCCAGCTTGTCGAGATCGCGAAAGCCTTTGCCTTGGCGCGCGTCTATCCGGTCCAGCCGATCATTCTTCTCGACGAACCGACCAGCGCGCTCTCGGACAATGAGGCGGCGAAACTGTTTGACGGTATCAAGCGCTGGCGCGCCCGCGCCTCCTTCGTGCTGGTGTCCCATCGGCTGGCCGATGTCTTCGCCGCCTGCGACGAGGTTGTTGCGCTCAAGGACGGTCAGGTCGTCGGCCAGAGGCCGATCGGCACGATCGACGAAACCGGCCTGCACGAATTGATCGTCGGACGCCAGCGCAATGCCGAATATTACCGCGAGACGATCCAGCGCGAACCGGGGGCAAAGGTGGTGCTGAAGACCACCGCCATCACCAAGCCCGGCCATCTGCGCGGCGTATCCCTGGAATTGCACGAGGGCGAGATTCTCGGCGTCGCGGGCGTGCTCGGCTCGGGAAAGTCGACGCTCGCCAAGATCGTCGCAGGCTCAGAAGCGCAAACCACGGGCGAGGTGACGGTCGGCGGCATGACCTTGAAGCGCGGCTCGCGACGCGACGCCATCCGCCACGGCATCGGCTTCGTACCCGCCGAGCGCAGCGTCGCCGGCATCATCGGCACCCATACGATCGACTGGAACCTGACGCTCCCCAATCTCAAGCGGATCGGCATCGGCCTGCTCGGATTGATCTCGCCGCGCCGCAGCCGGACGCTGACGCAGGAATGGATCCGGCGGCTGAAGATTCGCGCCCCGGGGCCATCGGTCACCTGTCGGACACTGTCCGGCGGCAACCAGCAAAAGGTCGTGTTCGCCAAATGGCTGGCGCGCGGCGTCAATATCCTCGTGCTCGACGATCCGGGCCGCGGCCTCGACGTCGGAGCCAAGGAGGACATCTACTCGCTCATGCGCGAGATCGCCGACGGCGGCGCGGCGGTGCTCCTCGTATCCGATAACCTGCCCGAACTGATCGGGCTCTCCAACCGCATCATGGTACTGCGCAACGGCATGGTCTCGGCGATGGTCGAGGCACGCAAGGAGGCCAAGCCCCGTGAGGTCGATGTCGTTTCGGCCATGCTTTGACGAAAATGGAACAGAATATCATGGTCCAGAAGCCGGCAACCACCGCCAAGGTGACCCGCGACATCGAGCTTCGCACGATAATCCTGCCGATCATCGCCATCGTGGTGCTGATCGCCTACTTCTCCTACGTCAATCCGCTGTTTTTCTCCTCAGCCAATGCGCTGAACATCGGCCGCCAATCATCGGTGCTTCTAATCGTCGCGTTGGCGGGAACGGTTGTGATCCTGATCGGCTCGATCGACCTTTCGGTCGGCGCCCTCGTGACACTTACCGGAATTCTTGCCGCACTGACCATCGACCGCTTCGGCATTGCCGGCGCAACCTTCGTTGGCCTTGGAATCGGAGCGCTGGTTGGGCTGATCAACGGCGGTCTCGTCACCATGCTGAAGGTTCCCTCCTTCCTGGTCACGCTCGGCATGCTGTCAATCCTGTCGGGCGTGGCCAACCAGATCTCCCAGGGCCAGTCGATCCTGTTCACGGACAGCCTGCTGCCGGATCTGGTCAACGGCTCCTATGTGCTCGGTATCCCGAACATCATCTGGTTCGCGCTCATCGCCACCGGGATCCTCACGGTTGTCGCCTTCCGCACCAAGCTCGGGCGCTATCTCTATGCGTTGGGTGGCGGCGAGATCGTCGCGGCCCATGCCGGCGTGCCGGTCACCTTCTACAAGATTCTCGCTTTCGTTCTGGCCGGCGCGATCTGCGGCCTGGCGGGCGTCATGCTCACCGGTCAGGTCGGCGCCGGCACGCCGACCGCCGGCAGCAGCCTGTTGCTGAACTCTATCGCCGCGGTCGTCATGGGCGGAACTGCCCTGTCGGGAGGAATCGGCGGTCCGCATCGGACGTTCCTGGGCGTGCTCGTCATCGCCATCCTGACCAACGGCATGGACGTGACCGAGGTGAACAGCTTCACCCAGGACATCGTCAAGGGCTTCGTGATCATCCTGGCGGTGTCGTTGACCATCGACCGCTCGAAATATGCTTTCATCAAGTGACGGGGAGAAAGCTCATGAAGGCGTCTGCGAAAAGAAGATTTGGCCGGTCGGGCCTCGAACTGACCGCCATGGGTTTCGGTACCGCGCCGATCGGCAATCAGTTCCGCCGGGTGCCGGAAGAAGATGCGCGCGCGGTGATCGGTGGCGCCTGGGACGCCGGCTTGCGCTATTTCGACACCGCCCCGATGTACGGACACGGCCTGTCCGAACATCGTCTCGGCGAGTCGCTGCGTGCCTATCCGCGAAATGACTACGTGCTCTCCACCAAGGTAGGCCGCAAACTAAAACCTGTGCCGGCAGGCGGGCTGACCTCGTTTTTCTGGGTCGACATGCCGCCCTTCGAGATCGAGCACGACTACAGTTACGACGGCTGCATGCGCTCCTTCGAGGACAGCCTGCAGCGCCTTGGACGGGCCCGCATCGACATCCTGTTCATCCACGACATCGATGTTTTCAGCCATGGCCCGGAACTGCAGAAGCAGCATTTCCGCACCGCCATGGACAGCGGCTGGAAGGCGCTGGAGAAGCTGCGCTCGGAAGGGCTGGTGAAAGCGATCGGCGTCGGCTGCAACGAGTGGCAGGTCTGCGAGGCGGCGCTGCGCGAGCGCGACTTCGATTGCTTCCTGCTCGCCGGCCGCTACACGCTGCTGGAGCAGGACGCACTCGACACCTTCCTGCCGCTCTGCGAAGAGCGCGACGTCTCGATTGTGCTGGGCGGCGGCTTCAACAGCGGCATTCTGGCCACCGGCCCGGTCAAGGGCGCGCACTACAACTACAGCGAGGCCGGGCCGGAAATCCTCGCGCGTGTGGCGAAGATCGAGGCGGTCTGCAAGGCGCACGATGTGCCGCTGAAGGCGGCCGCGCTGCAGTTCGTACTGGCCCATCCCGCCATCACGACCAACATTCCCGGCACCCGAACCAAGAAGCATCTCGACGAGAACATCGCCCTCATCGAGCACCCGATCCCCGGCGAATTGTGGGTGGATCTCAGGAAACAGGGCCTGGTGCGCGAAAACGCTCCGGTTCCGACCTGATGGCGAGGTTGATTTGCAAAAGGAGGATTGAACCATGGCGGAAAGACACAAAGGCGCGGTTGTCACCGGCGCCGCACGCGGCATAGGTCGCCAGATCGCAACAGGTCTGCTGCAGGACGGATTCGGCGTCGTCATTGCCGACCTCGACCCCATGGTCGGACAGGCGACGGTCGACGAACTCGCCAAGGCGCATGCCGGCCGCGTGATCTTCCACAAGGTGGACGTTTCGGATCGCGCTGAGGTCAAAGGCGCGATCGCGGCGTGCCGCAAGACGTTCGGCGGCCTCGACGTGATGATCAACAATGCCGGGTTCAACAAGCCGGAGCCGTTTCTGGAGGCGACGGAAAGCACTTGGAACGCAATCATGAACGTCAACGGTCTCGGCGTGCTGATCGGCATCCAGGAAGCCGCCAGGGCGATGATCGCCGACGGCACCAAGGGCAAGATCATCAACACCGCCTCGATCGCCGGCCGCACCGGCTTTGCCGACTTCGCCCCCTACTCGGCCAGCAAGGCGGTGGTCATCAGCCTGACCCAGGCTGGCGCTCGCGCCCTCGCCGCCAAGGGCATCACCGTCAACGCCTTCGCGCCGGGCGTGGTCGACACCCCGCTCTGGGAGAAGCTCGACAAGGATCTGATGGCGATGGGTGCGAGCTCCAAGCCAGGCGAGGCCATGAACTCGCTCGCCAGCCAGATCCTGCTCGGCCGCGTCGCCAAGCCGACCGACGTCGTCGGCACGGTTCGCTTCCTGTGGTCCGACCAGTCTGACTATATGACCGGCCAAGTCCTCCTGATCGATGGCGGGATGATCCTCCAATGAGCGGCAAGACGGGAGTTCTCACCGGCGCGGCCGGCGGCATCGGCCGCGCCACCGCCGAACGCTTCGCCAAGGAGGGTTGGTCGTTGGTGCTGGTTGACCGCACAGACGCGGTCAAGGAAGTGGCCAGGGACCTGTCCGCCGCCTCGGGCGCGAAGATCGTCGGCGTCGCCGCCGATGTCGCCAACCCCGCCGACTATGGCCTGATCGACGCCGAGATCGCGGCAATCGGCGCGCCGCTGAAGTTTCTCGGCTTGATTGCCGGCGTCCTGCAGGAGGTGGGCTCGATCGAGACGCTGGCGGTGGCGGAATGGGACCGCGTGTTCAGCATCAACACGCGCGCCAACTTCCTGCTGATCAAGCACTTCATCCCGGCGCTGCGCGCCGCGGGTGGCGCATCCATCGTCACCATCTCGAGCTGGTATGGCAAGAGCGGTCACGCATTCTTCGGTGCCTATTGCGCGTCGAAGGCGGCGCTGATCTCGCTGACGCATACGGCGGCCGCGGAGCTTGCAGGCGACAGGATTCGCGTGAATTCGGTCGCTCCGGGCAATGTCGCCACGAGCATGCATTTCGATGCGCTGCGCGAGGAAGCCGCCAAGCGCAGCATCACCTTCGAGGAGATGAAGAAAATCGAGTGGGACAAGATCCCGCTCGGCCGTGCGGCCGACCCGGCGGAGCTCGCTGCCGCGACAGCGTTCCTGGCCGGGCCGGACGGCGCCTATATCACCGGGGCGACGATCGACGTGAACGGCGGCTGCCTGTTCTCGTAAGAGGGCTCGGCGGCATCACGCCCGCCGGCACGACGAGAAGCCTCCGACGATGCGCCCCGGGTTTGAGCCGGACTGTCAGTGCGATCGTTTGCATCGCGTGGAAAGGAAACACCATGGTCAAGAGAGTAGATGTCGAATTCAAGTCGGAGGGCACGACCGTTCGCGGCTGGCTTTATCTTGGCGGCGAAGGCAAGCGCTCGCCGACCGTCGTGCTCGCCGGCGGCTGGTGCTATGTGCGCGAGATTGTGATGCCGACCTACGCCAAGGCCTTCGCCGAAGCCGGCATCAACGCTCTGATCTTCGACTATCGCAATCTCGGGGTCAGCGACGGCGACAACCGGCAGCATCTCGATCCGTGGCAGCAGATCCGGGATTACCAGAATGCCATGAGCTTCCTGGAGCGCCATGAGCTGGTCGACCCCGACCGTATCGGCGTGTGGGGTATCTCCTACTCCGGCGGCCACGCCCTGATTCTGGCCGCCATCGACCCGCGCGTTAGGTCGATCGTCAGCCAGATCCCCGTGATCGACGGCTACGAGAACATGCGCCGCGCTCACGGCACCATGGAATATCGTGCGCTTTGGGATCTCGTGCTGAAGGATCGGGCACTGCGCTACGACAAGCCCGGCCAGAGACTCTATTTGCCGCATGCGACGGAGCGCTCGGCAGAAGAGGTCTCGGCCTGGCCCTTCCCGGAGACGGTGCGCACCTTCCTTGCGATCAAGGCGTCCGAGGCGCCCCTCTACGAAAACCGCAGCACAGTGGAGTCCGTCGACCTGCTCATGAACTACGACGTCGGCCCGTTCGTAAAGCGCATCTACAACACGCCGACGCTCATGATCGTCGCGGAGGGCGATGACCTCACGCTGTGGGATCTCGAAATCGGTGCGTTCAACCAGATACCGTCGACGCGCAAGCGCCTGGAGATACTTCCCCACACCTCCCACATGACGCTTTACTCGGACAAGTCGAAGGTCGAGGTGGCAGCCGCCTTGGCGCGCGAATGGTTCGTGGAAACCCTGCAGCCCTGAAGCCCGGCGAGGCGATCACGGACCCATCAATGCCCAGGCGACGAGAAGGGCTGCGCCTGCCCCGGCGAGGCCGAAGCCCAGCACGAAGCGCATGCGATGCAGCATGATTCCTGAACGCACTCTTTCGGTATCGATTTCATCTTCCGGCATGGCGCAATCTCCGTTTCTTGGGTGGCGCGACGGAAGCCTTCTTTGGTTTCACTTGTACCGAACCCGGACAAAGGACCCAAAGAGAACTGGGACGTATTTTAGCCCTTAACGGGGTTTGTAGATAGGCCAACTCACCGTCGATCGAGACTCGCAGGCGCTTGCGTTCCGCATGGATGGCGATCTCGCGCCCCTCCAGGAAATCGAGCCGGCTGTTGCTTTCCCATTTGCCGAGGCTCGCTTGCGCCGACATGGCGAGAAGTTCCTTCCAGTCGCGCGTCTGCGCCGCGTAGATCGCGAGCTTGCCCCGCTCGGGCATTTCGCTGTGCGGTAGCCCACCCAGTCCTTCGACAAAGGGATTGTTGGCGATGATGAGCGATGTCGTCTTGAGCTTCACCTGGTCGGAATCGACCGTGAGCCTGAGCCTCATCCGCGGCGCCTGGCGCAAGAGCTTCCACCAGGTCTTGAGCCAGGCGAGTTTCTTGCCCAAGCGTGAATGGTAGCGTTGCCGCTCGCGGCCGGCGACGATGCGTGGATGCAGTCCCAGCGTGACGTGATGGACGAAAATCTCGCCATTCACCTCGCCGATATCGATAGGCCGCTTTTCACCCGTGAGCAGCATTTCCGTCGCTTCTTCGAGGTTGAGAGGAATGCCCAGCGCCCGCGCGAAAAGATTCATCGTGCCGAGTGGCAGGATGCCCAGGACCGTCTTATGGCCGGCGAAAAGGGCGGCTGCGGTGGAGACCGTCCCATCGCCGCCGCCCGCGAGCACCGTATCGCTGCTCTCGCGGGCATGCGTGAGGGCCTCCTTGATTTCAACGCCTCGGACCAACCTCACATCGACCTTGTGGCCATGAGATTTGACGATATCGACAATGGTCCGGGCCATCGCTTTGGCATCGCCGTCCCTGAGCGTGCCGCTGTCCTGGTTGAGAACCACGTCGACTTTCAGATGCCGTCCTCCGCATGTTGCGGAAAGTGAACGCCGGCAATCTGCAAAAGTTCCCTATAGGAACTACCGCGTATCGGGCCGCCCGATCGCTTCCGCCGTGACCTCGGCCTTGAGCAGACCATTGTCGTCCACGGCGTCGGGCAGATAGCTCTTCTCGATGCTGACCTTGACCTCGGCGTGGCTCGCGCCCATTTGCGCGACGGCGGCAAGCGCCTCCTGGCGCGCCAGCGTCTCGGCGGCGGCCAAGGCCTGAGCCCCCGAGCCCAGGCTCGTGGTGCCACCCGGGCCATGCAGGCGAAAGACTCCGCTGCCGTCGCCTTCGACCGTGACCGTAACATTGCGCGCCACGACGCCGGTCGCCGCCCCTACCGCATTGGCGACGTCGCAGAAATCCGGGAACACGACCTCCGCCGCGAGCCTTCGCCCTACTTCGCCGTAGTAGATCCGGACCGGCCCGCCGACGGCCACCACCGGAACTTGCGGACTGACCGCGATCCGAGTCAAGCCGAGCCCGCCCTGTCCCGAGCAGACGGCATCGAGCAAGGCATCGCCGCCGGTCTTGCGGCCGAGCGCCGTGTCGAGGATGACGCGGCCCGTGAGCCGCACCACGTCCGACCACACTTCCTCGCAAAACTCCTTCACCCGTTCGGGCGCCGGCATCTTCATCTCGCGGAAGCGCATCAGGAGCTGCGCCGCCTTCTCTGCCGCGGGTCCCGACCAGTTTGCCTGAAGGCCCAGCACATGCGCGGCATCGGAGGGCGTGAAGCCGCAAATCTGCACGAGACCCTTGCGCTTGAGCGCGGCGAGCGCCCGCTGCGCGCCCGACGACACCGCGACCTTGCGGATGGGTTTCGGGCGATCGGTGACGAGATCGAGGATCTCCTTCTCGCGCGCCGAAAGTTCCGATGTCGCCGGGGCTCCGCTCAAGCCGAAGGGATGGACCACGAAGCGGCCATGCATCGATCCGCCTTCGCTGTCGGCGATGTCGCTGTCGAGCATGGCGAGCACTTCCGGGAACCGCTCGGCGATGAGCGAGACCGGCACGATGCGCCCCGGGCCGACGATGAGCGTGCCATTCGGCCCGAAGCTGATCTCGGAATCGCCGCCGAGGCCGATGGTGCGGACATCGATGGCCTTGACCATGGTGCGCCAGCCGCCGACTTCCGCCCCCTCCTCGGTGACGCGCGGGCGACCGTTCTGCAGGACGCCGAGATCGGTGGTGGTGCCCCCCATGTCCGACATGATGAAGTCGCCGAGCCCCGACAGCCAGCGCGCCCCGACGAGGCTCGCCGCCGGCCCCGACAGCACCGTCTCGATCGGCCGCTTCGCCACCGTCTCGGCCAGCGCCAGCGTGCCGTCGCCCTTCACGATCATCAGCGGGCAGACGATCTTGAGGGAGGCCATGGCGCGTCCCACCGCCTCGATGAGGAGCGAGATGCGCGAGATGAGCCTGGCATTGAGGGCGGCGGTGAGCGCCCGGCGCGGCGCATCGAGTGCCGAGGAAAGCTCGGTCGACAGCGTCACCGGCTTGCCGGTCGAAGAGGTGATCGCCTCGCGGATCAGGTGCTCATGGGCGGGATTGCGCACGGCGAAGCTCGCGGCGACGGCGAAGGCGTCGCACTTGCCGCCGATCCGTTCGAGGGCCGCGCCGAGCGCCGCTTTGTCGAGCGCCACCCGCTCGTCGCCATTGTGGTCATGGCCGCCGGCGATGATCTCGATCGGCATGCCGGGAAAGGCCTTGGCGATGCCGGTGCGCTCGGCCATTTGCGCATCGAAGCCGGCGAGGATGACGCCGACCGAGCTGCCATGGCCTTCGACGACGGCATTGGTCGCCAAAGTCGTCGAGACCGAAACGAGCGAGATGTCTTCCGGCGCCAGCCCCTTGGGCAGGCTCGCCACCGCTTTGGTGATCGCCTCGGTGACGCCGATGGCGAGATCGCCCTTGGTGGTGATGGCCTTGGCCGAGGCGATCACCTTGTGATCGCGGGCGGCGATGACCGCGGCATCGGTATAGGTGCCGCCGGTATCGACACCAATGAAATAAGACTCTGAGGACATGAAGACAGGCCAGGCAATGAATGGAAGCTGGGCGCTAACAACCCTGCTCTCGCCTGTCAATGGCACCGGCCTCACAGGCTGGTTCAAAAAGCCCGCCTAACCGATTCAAAAACCTCAGGCATTCTCTTTGCCTGTCGCTTACTGCCGCTTTTGGGACGCTGCTGTAAGGCCATATGGCTCGGCGCGCGCTCACATTGCACCGGTGGAGGCAGCGCGATGACCGCTGGTAGCAGCAATAGACCTCGGCGCCTTGTTTCCCTGGCGCCCAATGTCTCGATGATCCTCTTCGCCCTCGGCGCCGATCATGTCGTCGTCGGACGCACGCAATATTGCGTGGCCTCCATTCGGGACTACCTCGACACATGGGGGGTTTCCGGTGAGGAGACGATTGCGCGCCTCGCTCACTGGGAGGCATTGCCGGATATGGGCGCCTGGCCCCGGGCGGATCACGAGCGCGCGGCGTCCCTTCGGCCGGACATGGTCCTCGCTTCAGGAAGCGGCCCGTTCGATACGCATGAGGCCAGTATGTTCGGTCTTCGGCCGGAGGCCCTGATCAATTTCGACACCCGCACATTGGCCGATCTCGATCGGCAGATCCTGACCATAGGCGAGATCGTCTGCAGGCCGGAAGCCGCCCGGGAACTCGTCTCGCAACTGGCGGCGCGGCGCGATGGGGTTCTGGCGCAACGGCGAATGCCGGCTGGCAGCCCGGCGATCCTCTTCGAATACTGCATCTGCATCAAATACCATCCCGATCCCGCACGGCGCCGCGCCAATCCCGGACGCTTCATCATGGTGGGCGGTTATCTGGCGGCGGAGCTGATCCGGCTCTGCGGCGGCAAGCCGCTCCTCGCGCAGCGAGGCGATGCCGTGGCCTGGGTCGATTTCAATTCCGTCCGGGATGCCAGGCCCGACATGATCCTCGCTTTCGACTGTCAGGACTGCCCCAATGCAATGTCGCATCCCGTGGCCAGGCGCCCGGGCTGGCCGGAGCTCAAAGCCGTCTCCGGCCATGCCGTCTATCGGCCGCGACGGAATATCGCCAATCCCAATCTCTGCTATCCCTCAGCGCTGGCCGAGCTCATGGAGCTGGTCACCATATGGGATGACGCACAGCCGAAGAACTTGATCAATCCGATCAACGGATCGATTTAAGCGATTCATTTGACTCGATTATCCGTGAGCCGACGATCAAGGCCGATGCGTCTTGACCGTCTCATAGATGAGCCTGAGACCCAGGCCGCCGATGACCAGCGCGGTCACCCGGTCGATCCAGGCTTTGGCTCTGACATAGGCCGAGCGTGGACGGTGCGATGAGAAGACGAAGCTGACGACCGCATACCACGACGTTTCGATGAGGAAAATCAACGGCGGCAAAGCGAGGATCATCCAGGCCGGCACGTGCGGCGGCAGCAAGGCCGCAAAGACGCTGGCATAGGCGACGGCGGTCTTGGGATTGCTGAGCTGGGTCATCAGGGCGACCGAGAAGGATCGCCGCAGCGAGTTGGACTTGAAGGCGGCCGTCTGCGGAATGGTGACGGGTTCACGCGCGCCGCGCCAGATCCGGATGGCGAGATAGATCAGATAGGCCCCACCGGCGAGCTTGAGCACCATATAGAGCCATTCGACCTGGGCGAGCAGCGCCGTCAGGCCGAGCAGCGCGATAGTGCCGAACAAGGCGCCGCCGAGCCCCATGCCGATGGCCGCGGCAAGGCCGTCGCTCCGCGACAGGGCGATCGATGTCCGCAGCACCATCACGAAGCTGGGGCCGGGGCTGATCGCCCCGATCAGCACGGCGCCGAGAATGGCCGCTATGATGCCGAGTTCGCTCATCACATTGTCGCTCCGATCTGCCAGGGCACATATTCATTGTCGCCATAGCCGAGCAGCTCCGATTTGGAGCGCTCGCCCGAGGCCACCTTCAGGATCTTCTCGAAGATCTCCCGGCCCTTCGTCTCGATCGGCACGCCGTCGAGGATGTCGCCACAATTGATGTCCATGTCGTCGATCATGCGCTCATAGATCGGCGTGTTGGTGGCGAGCTTGATCGAGGGCGTCGGCTTGCAGCCATAGGCGGAGCCCCGCCCAGTGGTGAAGCACAGGATATTGGCGCCTCCCGCCACTTGCCCCGTGGCCGAGACCGGATCGTAGCCGGGCGTGTCCATGAAGACGAAGCCCTTGGCGGTGACGGGCTCGGCATAGCGATAGACGGCGGTCATCGTCGTCGAGCCGCCCTTGGCGGCAGCGCCCAGGGACTTCTCCAGGATGGTCGTGAGTCCGCCGAGCTTGTTGCCGGGCGAGGGATTGTTGTTCATCTCCATCTGGTTGCGCTTGGTGTAGTCCTCCCACCAATGGATGATGTCGACCAGCTTTTCGCCCACCTCGCGATTGATGGCACGCCGCGTGAGGAGATGCTCGGCGCCATAGATCTCGGGCGTCTCCGACAGGATGGCGGTGCCGCCATGGCGCACCAGGATGTCGACCGCTGCTCCCAGCGCCGGATTGGCGGTGATCCCCGAATAGCCGTCGGAGCCGCCGCATTGCAGCGCCAGCAGGAGCTCCGAGGCCGGGATGGTCTCGCGTCTCACCCTATTGACGGTGGGCAGCATCTCTTTGATGGCGGCGACCCCGGCATCGACCGTCTTCTTGGTGCCGCCGGTCTCCTGGATCGTCATGGTGCGGAAGGTTTCGCTCTCGGTGACCTTATAAGCCTCCTTGAAGCGCGGGATCTGGAAGCCTTCGCAGCCGAGACCCACCATGACGACGCCACCCATATTGGGATTGGTCGCATAGCCCCAGCTGGTGCGCTTCAGAGTGTCGAAGATGACGCCGCGATAGTCGATGACGCAGCCATTGGCCTGGGTCAGCGCCACGACGCCGTCGATATTCGGATAGTCCTTGAGGATGCCTGAGCGGTTGATCTCCTCGGCCATGAATTTGGACGCCGAGGCCGAGCAGTTCACGCTGGTCAATATGCCGACATAGTTGCGCGTGCCCACCTTGCCATTGGCGCGGCGATAGCCCTGGAAGGTCGCCTGCTGCGCTGTGGGCAGGATGTCTTCCGGCTTTGCCTCGGTGCAATAAGCATAGTCGCGGGCGAAGTCATGCATCTCGACATTGTGCTCATGCACCCATTCGCCGGGCGTGATCGGGGTCTTGGCGAAGCCTATGACCTGGCCGAATTTGCGGATCGGTTCCCCTTGCGCGATCTTCTGGGTCGCCATCTTGTGGCCGCGCGGGATGCGCGCCTGGGCGACGGCGCCCGAAGTGCTGGCTCCCTTCTCGACATTGTCGACGGCAACGACGATATTGTCGACCGCGTTGAGTCGGATGACGCGGGGTTCTTTGCTGGCGGGCTCGACGATCTTCATGGGTGGCGGTTTTCTCAAGGGACAAGGGTTGAAAAGCTTTGACTTCCCCTCGGCATGTCCATACTAACATGTTAGCATGATTGCCAAAGGAAAATCCTACGATTTTCTTGAGAATATCCGGGGTGAGAAGCGCGGCGGCGCCACCGCCCGGGTGGTCGAGGCGCTCCGCAACGCCATCGTCATGCACGCTTTCGAGCCGGGCGCCGCCCTCGACAAGGCCAAGCTCTGCGAAAAGCTCGGCGTTTCGCGTTTTCCCGTATCGGAAGCGCTGGCCCGGCTCCAGGCGCAAGGCCTGGTCGAGATCCAGCCGCAGCGCGGCACCACGGTTTCCCTGATCCGCTTGTCGGACGTGCGCGAGAACATGTTCCTGCGCAAGGCGCTCGAGGCCGAGGCGGTGAGGCACCTTGCCGGCATGATCGATGGGGATACGCTTGACCGGCTGCACGCCAATCTCGCCGACCAGAAGCAAGTGGCGGCAGAGGGCGACAAGCAGGATTTCCACGCGCTCGACCTCGCCTTCCACGACACATTGCTCTCAGCCTTGGGCTTTCCGCGCGTCAAGGCGGCAGCCGAATCCGCAAGACTCGCCCTCGACCGCGTCAGGCTCCTCCTCGCCTCGCCCCGGCGCAATACCGAGACCGTGAAGGAGCATGAGCGCATCGTCGCTGGCCTCGAGCGACATGACGGCGCCCTCGCCGCTCTCGCCATGGGCGATCATCTCGATCAGGTGATGACGGAGCTCATGTCCTTCGCGCGCCGCGAGCCCGGGCTCTTCACCGATTGGCAGGACTTGGAAACGGACAGGATGTGATGCGGACAAAGACCTTCAAGGCGCCTTCGGGGGCAGCGATCAAATTCACCGAAATGGGTTTTGGCACGGCGCCGATCGGCAATCTGTTGCGCACGGTTTCCGACAAGGATGCGCAAGCCACGCTCGAGACGGCATGGCTTGCCGGCATGCGGTATTTCGATACGGCGCCTCTCTATGGAGCCGGCCTCTCCGAGACGCGCCTCAACCAGTTCCTGCGCGGCAGGAAACGCAGCGACTACATCGTCTCGACCAAGGTCGGGCGCTTGCTGCAGGTCTCACCGCCGAAAGAACGGCTGGGCATCGGCAAGTTCTTCGATATCCCGTCGCGCCGCGAGATCTACGACTACACCTATGACGGCGTCATGCGCTCGCTCGACTTCTCGCTCGAGCGGCTGGGCCTCGATTCCGTCGAGATCCTCTTCGTGCATGACATCGACATCTTCAATCACGGCACGGCCCAAGCGCGCGACGCCCATGTCGAGACGCTGATGAAGTCGGGCTACAAGGCGCTGGTCAAACTGCGCGACGAGAAAGTCATCAAGGCCTTTGGCGGCGGCATCAATGAATGGGAAGTGGCCGAGATCCTGACGCGGCGCGGCGACTTCGACATCTTCCTTCTCGCCGGGCGCTACACGCTGCTCGAGCAGAAAGCGCTCGCGAGCTTCCTGCCGCTCTGCGAGGAGCGCGGCATCGGCATCGTGCTGGGCGGGCCCTACAATTCGGGCATCCTCGCCACGGGCGCCAGGCCCGGCGCCGTCTATAATTATGCCAGGGCGCCGAAGCACATCCTCGAACGCGTGCGCCGCATCGAGGCCGTGTGCAAGCGCCACAAGGTGAAACTGCCGCAAGCCGCTCTGCGCTTCCCCCTCGCCCATCCTCGCGTCGTCTCGGTCATTCCAGGCGGCATCACGCCGGCGCAGGTCAAGCTCAATGTGAAGACCTTGGGCGCCAAGATTCCCAAGGCGCTATGGCGCGACCTCAAGGCTGAAGGCCTGATGGATCAGAGAGCGCCGGTGCCGAGGTAATGCTCTAAATCTCGCCGAAATACCGCGCCCTGGCCACATCGTCGGATGGCGCCTCGGGTCCTAACCCGGTGGCATCAGGGATGCGGCTTGGATCCTGCGCAAAGAGTGCAAATGCCCGCCTGCGGCGTTGGTCGGCCTCCTCGCCACGTTCGAACAACAAGGTTGTTTCCATGGCTTCGAGCCGCCGCATGCGTCCGTAGAAATCATCATGGTCATCCGCATAGGCTTGAGCCGCGGTCCGCCAGTTCGTGTCCGCGATCAACCGATCGCGTAGCAACCTCACATCGCGCAGGGTTCGCGACAGACCGCGTCCCCAGGTCGGATCGGTGGCCGCTGCGGCATCGCCGATCAGAACCACACCATCGCGGTAGGGCCGCCCGACCCAGCGATGCGATCCATCGAAGCTTGCAAAGGGCCCAACCTGCTGGGCGCGCTCGAACCAATGGCCTGGCGCACCCGCTCCCTGAAGCTGGCGGATCGTCTCTTCGACCGAATGTCGGCCTGACAGGCGCTTCGGCAGAGCATCTTTATGGTAGATCAGATAGATGCGATTACGCCCCGGCGCTATGCGCATCGCGATCACCATTCGTCCGCCGGCTGGATCATAAAAGAGGTTGATTGTGCTCGCTTGGGGTGGAGCGCTGCCCGCCAGAAACTCCGAACAATCGGTCTCGCCTTCCAGGATCATGCCGGCAATGATCAGTTGCTCAGGATCACGCTTGACCTCGAAACCGACAGGCGTTCGCAGCCGCGAGTCACGTCCGTCGGCGAGAACGACAAGACGTGCTGAAAGGCCGGCAGCATCGCTTCCGATGTGGACTCGGGCGGGCTCGCCGGGTGTGACGGCGGCAACCGCCTCCCCACGCCTGACCTCTGCCCCTAAAGCCGCTGCCTCGGCCAGCAGGACCTCTTGCATGGCGGGATGCGGGAAGGTCATGCAGCATGTATTGCCGGGCGTCGTCGCCACAAGATCGCGCACCAAAGCAGCGGCACCGGGTCTGAACCTCGAATAATAGGCGACCTCGATGGCGCAGCTTTTGAGGAGAAGGTTATAGATGCCGAGGCGCTTGGCCTCCAGGCTTCCCCACGGCATGAGGACTTCGCCTCGGATGCGGTCGCGAAACGGGTCCTGGTGTTCGATGATGAGTATCCGGGCCCCGAGCGGAGCCAATGCGATGGCGAGAGCTGAGCCGGCGAGGCCGCCTCCGACAATGATCAGGTCATAATTCACGCGCCCATGCCTCATCCACTCTAAAGGGATGATACACTAAAGCCGGTCCGTCCGATGATTTCCTGGGCAACCAGCTCATCGAGCGTGGTCAGATAGTCGTCAGCGATCCCGAGACCGGCTAGGCTCGTCATTGTCCGGTGAAGATAGGCGGCGCCCGATCCCCCGAAGCCGCAAGCACGCGCGAGCATGTGGGCTTGTTCTTCGATGGACTTCTCGACGAACATCCGGCTCCTGACGGGCTCCGCCCAACAGGCGAGCGCGCGCACCTTTCCCAAACTCGTGTCGGCCTCGATCCAGCGCACCGACTGGAGATCCTCATCGGTATCGACTTCGCGTCTGAGCAGCCGCACCAGTTGGCCGCGACGATCATCATGGGCGAGTTGCAGGACGACGCCTGAGCAAGTGCCACCTTTGCGCAACCCCATCATGAGTCCGGGTTGCTCGGGACTGCCTCGCCAACGTCTGATCTCCATGCAGAACTCGCGCCGCCAGCCCTTGGCCTCGGCAAGGTGCCTGGCCTCGGCATTGAAGGCCGGACTCCACAGCAGCGACCCATAGGCGAAAACCCAGAGGGGACCATCGCTCGCTTCGGCGAGAAATCTATCGGCGGCGGCCTGGTAATCGCCTTCCGAGAAATAAGCGAGCCCCGGCTCCGGACCCTGCTTCGGTTCAGGCCTCTCGCAAAAGGCAACGAGTTCGGGCGAAAGCCGTACCCGCGCTGTCGCTGAGCCATCGAGCATGATCAGTCCCTGCCCCGCCATTTTCTGAGTTCGTAGTACCACATGGCGTCGGTGTCCGAGAGGCCGATCAGATCATGTTCGATCCGGTCGAGCCGGCCTTCGGCCGGCATCGGAGCCCGCGCTGCCTCTTTCGCGAATCCGGGTCCCAGAAGGGTTGATAATAATGTCTGGATGTTCGCCATTGTCGGGGTTCTCCTGCTTGGCTAATGTTTCGCAGGGGAAGAATGCACAGGTTTCGTGAATTGCCCCGGAGTCCGAGCGTGAAACCTTGCCGCCAAAGGCCTGCTGGATGGTCGCCTTTCCGTGAATTCTTCATGAATTCCTATCCGGGCCGGGTGGTTTAGCCATGGCGATGTGGTCGTTGAGGCTCCTCGGAGGCTTCGCGGTCGAGCGGGCGGGTGAACAGGTCGAATTGCACAATCGCAAGGACCGGCTGTTGCTGGGATTTCTTGGCCTGCAATCCGGCCGGCCAGTGTCGCGCGACAGGCTTGCCGGTCTCCTATGGGCGGATCGGGCCGAGGAACAGGCTCGCGGCAGCCTACGCCAGTCCCTGGCCGCGTTGCGGGGCGCCTTTGGCAATGATGCGGACTCCGTGCTTCTCGCCGGCCGCGACAGCGTGAGCGTGAAGCCCTCAGCCTTCAACCTCGATGTCGAGGAGTTTGAACGGAGGGCAGCGGATATCTCGACCCTTGCCGCCTCTCCCATGCTCTATTCCGGTCCATTGCTCGATGGCTTCGAGGCGCCGAGCCCCGAATATGGCCAGTGGCTGTTACCGGAGCGGCAAAGGCTGGAAGACCTCGCGGCATCAGTGGTCGAGCGTCTCGCTACGACCGAAATGAGCCAGCAGGATCTGGCTTCAGCCGTCCGTCTGGCGCGCCGGCTGCTCGATCGCGACCGGCTCAGAGAACCGGTCTGCCGCGCCTTGATGCAGCTGCTGGTGAGAGATGGCAAGCGCACGGAAGCGCTCAAGCTGTTCGCTCAATGTGAAGCAGCTCTCACAGAGGAGCTTGGCGTCAAGGCGGCACCGGAAACGGAGAAAGTCTATCGCGATATCCTCGGCGCTGCGAAACCGGCTGAACCGATAGCGCTCGCCATGCCGGCCGAAGGGCGGCCGTCGATCGCGGTCATGCCCTTCCACAACATCAGTCGGGAGCCCGATCTCGATGTCCTGTGCGAAGGCCTCGCAGAAGACATCACGTCGGGTCTCGGCCGGTTCAGGCTGTTTTCCGTCATCGACCGCTTTTCCTCGGCCGAGATCGCCAAGACCACATCGGACGCTCAGGAGATCGGGAAGCGTCTCGGTGTCGATCTCGTGGTTCAAGGCAGTTTGCAGCGGCCGCAGGACTGTTTGCGCATGACGGTCAAGCTGGTCGACACCGCGACCCGCACGCAGAAATGGAGCGGCCAGTTCAACCTCAAGGCGGCCGACATCTTGTCCGCGCCGGACAAGATCATGGCGGCGGTGCTGCCAAGCATAAATGCGCAAGTCGAGAGCACATTGTTGGAGCGAAGCCGACGCAAGCCGACGCTGGCAGCCTATGAACATCTTCTCGTCGGCATCAAGCATCTCAGGGGCTATGAGCCGGATGACAATAAGCTGGCGATCGAGCATTTCGACAAGGCGCTCGCCGCCGATCCGGGCTTCGCACTCGCCATGGCCTATCGCGGCTTCGCCGACATCGTCTATCACGGTTACGAAGCGACCCCTCCTGATATCCTCGAGGCTGCTGTTGCCCTCATTCGCCGGGCCTCCGTTCTCGATCCCGACGAGCCGCGGATCTGGTGGCTGATGGGGATCGCTTTGACCTATAGCGGTGATCTCGATGGCGAAGAGCAATGCTATCGCAAGTCAGTGGAGCTCAATCCGAGCGATGCCAATGCGCTTACCGGTCTCGCCGTCCTGACGATGATGCGCGGAAAGCGAGAACTCGGATTGTCCATGTACAGAGAAGCGTTCCGGCTCAACCCCTATCACCCTGAGTGGTACTGGGTCGACTTCGGCAGCGCGCTCTATGTCTGCGAAAAATATGAAGAAGCGATCGAAGCTTTCAACCACAGGCGCAATCCGCGTGTGTGGGTGCTGTGCCGCCTCGCCGCCTGCTATGCGCAACTGGATCGGATGGACGAAGCAAGAGCCGTCGTGGAAACAATTATGAAGATGCGGCCGGGCTTCCGCTTGTTGCAAGAAAGAAAAGGCAAGTGGGGGTCCGATAACATAGCGCACTTCCGAGCAGGAATGATCAAGGCCGGCCTGCCGGAATAGGCCGGCAGCGCGTCACATCTGCCCGCTCTCGATCAGCGACTTCACCAGTACCGCTTCCATTTCATGCGACGCCGTCAGCCTGCGCCAGCGGTCGTCATCCATCGCCTCCGAACGCCAGGCGATAAAGGTCAGCACGCATTGATCATCGCCAAGTCCGACATGCCCACCGGGTACCACACGCAACTGGATGCGCGGCACGAGCTTCGAGGCTTCTGCTCCCAGATGATAGTCGATGATGAGACGCGCCTCATCCTTGTCGATGTGCACATAGATGAGGCTGCCGTCGAACAGGCTGGTGCCGAGCACGAGGTCGTCCGGCAATATCTCGGTCTTCCAGGTGCCGAAGGACCAGCGATGAAGATTGCGGACATCGCTCATGCGGGCGAAGACGCCTGCAGCCGAGCTCATCACCGTGACCGATGTGATATGCGACTGCCCGGCATTCATGTGGCGTACCCGTAATCCTGTTCGGCGGCCGCCTCGCTGACCAGGCCCGCATCGATGTCCGCCTTTATCGCCTCGGCGCCACGTTGCTGCGGCCGGCCGAAGCCGCCGCCGCCCGGCAATTCGACGACGAGGCTGTCGCCAACAGGCACGACGTGATTGCCCTTGTCCTTGAGCTTGGGTCCGCTGCCGAGATGGGCGCTGCCCTTGCGCCCGGGGCTGCCGCCTTCGCGTCCCCGGGCAGGATTGTGGATGCGGTCGAAGGTCGCCGCCGAGATGATGAACGGCGTCTTCTCGCGATTGGCGATCTCGATCACCTGGCCGAGCCCGCCGCGGAATTCGCCGGCGCCGCCGGAATCGGGCAGATACTGCTTGCGCTTGAAATAGAGCGGGCATTGCGCCTCGGTGATCTCGGCCGGTATGGCGCCGATGCCGGACGGAAAAGCGGTGGTCGAAAGCCCGTCCTTGCCGGGCCTGCCGCCGATGCCGCCCAGTCCCACATTCGTCACCTGGAAGCGCTGCGCCCCTTCCGTCTCCTTGGCGGAAACCTGCTCATGCGCGCTCGACAGCGATAGGATCCAGATGCTGCCGGCACTTTCCGCCTGCACCTTGCCCGGCAGCGCCTGCGCCAGGCAGCCGAAGGTCGCATCCGCCAGCATCTGGCCGATGACATGGCGCGCCGTGACCGGGCTCGGCCGGATCGGATCGACGCAAGTGCCGGCCTCGGTCACGAGATCGAAGCAGGAGAGCGAGCCGATATTGTTCGGCACATGGGGTGCCACTACCGCCTTGAGGCCGAAGACCGAATAGGCATGCGTATAGGTGCGCGGACTGTTGATGCCGCGCACCGAGGCGGGCGACGAGCCGGTGAAATCGATGGTGATCTTGCCCGCCTTGATGGTGAGCTTGGATTTGATCAGGATCGGCGCTTCATAGCCGTCGAGCGGCATCTCATAGGACCACTCGCCTTCCGGCAGCGCGCGGATCGCCTCGCGCGTCGCCTTCACCGATTGGGTGAGGATATGCTCGGCCAGCTTGTCGATGTCCTTGAGGCCGAATTCCGTCATCATGTCGATGAGGCGCCGTGCCCCCGTGTCATTGGCGCTGACCAGCGACAGGAGATCGCCTCGGACCTCGATCGGGTTGCGCGAATTGGCGAGGATGACTGAAAGCAATTCCTCGTTGATCTCGCCCGCCTTGCGCAGCATGAGATGCGGGATGAGGGTTCCTTCTTCGAACGATGAATACGCTCGCGCCGACATGCCGACGCCGCCGACATCGATGACATGGCAGGTCGAGGCGAAGATCGCGACCGGCTTCTTCCCCAAGAACACCGGCGTCATCACCACATAGTCGAAGAGATGGCCGGTGCCGAGCCAGGGATCGTTGGTGATATAGACGTCGCCCGGCTTCATGTCCTTGACCGGATACCACTGGAAGAAATGCTCGACCGCCGTCGCCATGGTGTTGACATGGCCAGGCGTGCCGGTCATCGCCTGCGCCAGCATGCGACCCTTGGTGTCATAGACGCCGGCCGAGAGATCGCCGGCCTCGCGCGTGATCGTGCCGAAGGCGGTGCGCAAGAGCGACTGCGCCTGCTCCTCGACGACGGCGATGAGCCGGTTCCACATGACTTGCGTGCGGATCGCGGCGAGCGCGTGCTTGGACATCAGCGGCCTCCCTTCGCCCGTTCAAGGACGATATAGCCCAGGCTGTCGATATGGGCCTTGAAATTGGACCCGACCAGCGTCGAGGTCTCGTTCTCGGCGATGATCGCAGGCCCCTTGATGCGTGCACCCGGCTTCATCTCGAAGCGCCAATAGATCGGCATGGATACGAGCTTGCCGACATCGGGATCATAGACCTGCCGCGACTTGCGGGGCTTGGGCGCCGCGGCCGCCTTCGGCCTGCCGGCGCGCTTCACCTGCGGCGGTGCCGAGGACACCGTCACCGACCAGGTCACGGCCTCGATCTCCATCTTGGGGATGATGAGGCCATAGAGCACCTTGTAGAGCTTCTCGAAGGCGGCCCTGAGCTTCGGGCCGTCGGAAGCCTTGAGCTCGCCCACTGGCAAGGGGACCCGGATCTCATGCCCCTGCCCGACATAGCGGAAGTCGGCGATGCGGAGCACCTTGAGCTTTTCACCAGCCACGGCGGGCTCCACCACGCGGCGCGCATCGCGCTCCATCGATCTGAGGAGCCGGTTGGCCGCCGCCGCGTCGAAATCATCGATCGCGATAGCCGCGCTGCGGGTGATCTCATAGGCGATCGGCGCCTGAAGGAAGCCGATGGCCGATCCGACACCGGCGCCGCTCGGCACGATGATCTGGTTGAGCCCAAGCTTTTCGGCGAGATGGCAGGCATGCAAGGGCGCCGCGCCGCCAAAGGCGATCATGGTGCATTGGCCGATGTCTTTGCCGCGCTCGATGGCATGGACGCGCGCCGCATTGGCCATGTTCTCCTCGACGATCTCGGTGACACCGGCCGCAGGCCAGATGCCGTCGAGCTTGAGGGGCACTCCGATGGCGTCCTGCAGCGCCTGCTTGGCACCCGCTTCGTCGAGCGCGATCTTGCCGCCGGCGAAGAAGGCGGGGTCGATCTTGCCGAGGACGACATTGGCATCGGTGACCGCGGGCTCGCTGCCGCCGCGGCCATAGGAGACGGGTCCGGGCGTGGAGCCGGCGCTGTCGGGCCCGACGGTGATGCGCCCGAGCTTGTCGACGCGCGCGATCGAGCCGCCGCCGGCGCCGATCTCGACCATCTCGATGACCGGGATGCGCACCGGCAGGCCCGAACCCTTCATGTCGCGATAGGCGCGCGCGATCTCGAATTTGCGCGCCCGTTCGGGCTCACCGTCGGACAGGAGGCAGATCTTGGCGGTCGTGCCGCCCATGTCGAAGGACAGAACTTCATCGAGCCCGCATTGCCGCGCGATGGTGCTGGCGAGGATGGCGCCGCCCGCCGGCCCCGATTCGACGAGGCGGATGGGAAAGCGCGCCGCGGTTTCGAGCGTGGTGAGCCCGCCGCCCGACATCATCAGGAACAAGGGCGCCTTGAAGCCGCGTCGCGAGAGCTCATCGCGCAGGCGCGCGAGATAGCCCGACATCAGCGGGCGCACATAGGCATTGGCGCAAGTGGTCGAGAAGCGCTCATATTCGCGGATCTCTGGGCTGACCTCGCTCGACAGGCAAAGGGTGACATGATCGTCCAGAAGAGGCTTGAGAATGTCGCGCACGCGTTTCTCATGTGCATCATGTGCGTAAGAATGCAGGAAGCCGATGGCAACGGCGTTGACCCGCTCTTCATTGAGCTTCCGGGCAAGCTCCGGGATGGCGGCTTCGTCGAGCGGCACCAGGACATCGCCATTGACGGCGAGCCTTTCGCGCACAGTGTAGCGCCTCGTCCGCGGCACCAGAGGTGCCGGCCGGTCGATCATCAGATCGTAATGGTCGAAGCGCTTCTCATAGCCCGTCTCCACCACGTCGCGGAAGCCTTCCGTGGTGATGAGGGCGGTCCTGGCGCCCTTGCGCTCGATCAGCGCATTGGTGGCGAGTGTCGTGCCATGGATGAAGACATCGACGTCTCGGGCGGCGACTTTCGCCTCCAGAAGCACGATCTCGATGCCTTCGAGAACGCCGAGCTCGGGTGCCGCCGTCGTCGTCAGCACCTTGCAGCTATGCCGGCGGTTGGCGGTTTCGAGAACGATGTCGGTGAACGTGCCCCCGATGTCGGCGGCAAGCTTGATAGCATGTCGTGCGGCCATGGCCTCTCCCTAGCTTGGAGCCGCGGAATTCCGCAAGAGCAAATGCCCCGTTGCCGCGATATTTTAGTTATGAAATAATATCGGGATGCTGGCCAAGCCGCTCACCCTCAAGGACGCCATTGCCCTCGATGCCGCCGATCCGCTCGCGCATTTGCGCGATCTGTTCGAGCTCAAGCCCGGCACCATCTTCATGGACGCCAATTCCATCGGCCCGATGCCGAAGGCCGTGCGGCAATCCGCCGAAGGCCTGCTCGACGACTGGGTGGCGCTCCGCCGCCGCGGCTGGAGCAACCGGCAATGGCTCGACATGCCCTCCAGGCTCGGCGATGCGATTGCGCCCATGATCGGCGCCGGTCCGGGCGAAGTGGTGGTCTGCGATTCGACCACCATCAATCAGTTCAAGGCCGTCGCCCACTGCCTGGCGATCAATCACCCGCGCTCCGTCGTCTTGAGCCAGAACGGGAATTTCCCCACTGACGTACACGTAATTCAGGGCATGATCGAAGCCTCGCGCGGGCGCCTGAGCCTGCGCTTCATCGATACCGAACAGGAAGCCATTGCCGCCATGGATGAAACCGTGGCGGTCGCCGCCTTGAGCCATGTCGACTACCGCTCCGGCGAGCGCTGGGACATGAAGCGCGTCACGGAGGCAGCCCACGCCAAGGGCGTGCTCACCGTGTGGGACACGTCGCATTCGGCGGGCGCCGTGCCAGTGGCGCTCAGGGAGAGCCGGACCGACATGGCGATCGGTTGCGGCTACAAATATCTCTGCACCGGCCCCGGCGGTCCGGCTTATATATATGCGCGTCAGGAGATCGCCGATGCCGTCTGGCCGGCGCTCGCCGGCTGGATGGGTCATGCCGACGTTTTCGGCTTCACCCGCGATTTCGCACCGCATCCGGGCGTCAAGCGCTTCATTGCCGGGACGCCGGCCGTCGCCGCCAATGAGCTGGCGAAAGCCCTCCTCGATATCTGGCCGAAGATCGATCCGCAAAAGCTCTGGGCCAGGCACAGATCGCTGACCGATCTCCTGATCCAATTGCTCGATCAGGAATGCGGATCCTTGGGCATCGAGGTCACATCGCCGCGCGATCATGACAGGCGCGGCGGCAATGTCAGCTTCCGTTCGCCGGGTGCGGGCTCGGTCGTCGAGGCGCTGATCGATCACGGTGTCGTGTCCTCCTTCCGCAAGCCCGACGCCATCCGCTTCGGCGTCAGCCCGCTCGTCATCTCGCATCAGGACATTCATGAAACCGTGGCGCGGCTCAAACGTATCCTCGTCGAAGACATCTGGAAGCAACCGAAGTACAAGAAAGTATCCGTGTGAGCGCGCGCCATCCGGTCTATGGACCCAATCCGTTCAAGCTCGGCATATTCTCGGCCAATGCCGATGGCGGGCTGACGCTGACCACGGTGCCTGAACGCTGGCAGGCGCGCTGGAGCGATATCGCGAAACTGTGCCGCATGGCCGATGCGGCGGGCATCGACTTCTTCCTGCCGATCGCGCGCTGGAAGGGTTTCGGCGGCACCACCAATTCGCGCGAGCATTCCTTCGAGACCTTCACTTTCGCCTCCGCCCTTGCCGCCGTCACCGAGAAGATCGGCATCTTCTCGACCATCCATGTGCCGATGATCCATCCCGTCTATGCCGCGAAGGCGCTGGCCACCGTCGATCACGTGAGCAACGGACGCGCCGGCCTCAATATCGTGGCGGGCTGGAATCCGGATGAGTTCGCCATGTTCGGCATCCATGCCGAGGCCGAGCGCTATGCCCAGGCGCTGGAATGGTATGAAGTGATCACCCGCATCTATAGCGAGCCGAAGCCCTTCGATTTTGCCGGAAAATACTATCAGCTCAAGAATGTCTCCGGTAAGCCGCAGCCGGTGCAGCGCCCGCGGCCCGTCACCTTCAATGCCGCCTTCGGGCCGCCGGGCCGCGATTTCGCCGCCCAGGCCAGCGACTTCCTGCTCACCACATTTTCCGAGATCGATGCCGGCAAGGCGCATATCGCGGATATCAAGGCGCGGGCCGAAAAATTCGGACGCACGCTCGGCGTCTTCGCCACGGCGCATGTCGTCTGCCGGCCCGCGCAGGCCGAGGCCGAGGCTTACTATGAGCGCTATGCGGTGACCGAAGCCGACAAGGGCGCTGTCGACTATCACATGACCCAGAAGCAGAAATTCGCCGGCTCGCATGACGAGGCGACCTTCCGCCTGCATGCCAAGCGCTTCGCCGGCGGCGCCGGCACCTATCCCCTCATCGGCACGCCGAGGAAGATCGTCGACGACATGGTGAAGATGCATCAGGCGGGCTTCGCCGGGACCACCGTGTCTTTCGTCAACTATCTCGACGAGCTTCCCTATTTCGTGAAGGAAGTGTTGCCGCTGATGCGCGACGCGGGATTGAGGGCGGCATGACGGCTGCCCTGCCTCAGGCCTATTTCAATCCGCCGCGCCGGCTGCCTTTCGTGCTGCCGACCCCGCCTCAGGGCAAGAAGCTCATTTCGCTTGCCATCAATGAAAGCCCCTATGGCTGCTCGCGCAAGGCCTGGGTCGCGGCGGAGGCGCGTTTCGGCAATCCCAACCGCTATCCCGACCCCTCGAGCGCCGATCTACGCCGGGCGATAGGCAAGCAATTCGCGCTCGACCCTGAGCGCATCGTCTGCGGCAACGGCTCGGAAGAGCTTCTCGATGTCGTGGCCCGCATGTTCGTGCGCGCGGGCGATGAGATCATCATGTCGCAGTCGGGCTTCTTCCAATTCGCCGTGGTTGCGGCAAGGCTCGGCGCCGAGCTGAAGCGGGCGCCCGAGAACGACTACATCACCGATGTCGACGGACTTCTGGCACTCCTCGGCCCCAAGACCAAGCTCGTCTTCCTTGCTGTTCCCAATAACCCGACCGGCACGCTTCTCCCGGTCGATGACGTCATCCGGCTGCATGAGAATTTGCCGCCTGAGATCGTGCTGGTGCTCGACCTGGCCTATGGCGAATATATGGAGAAGGTCGACCTCGACCGCCTGATGCGCTATGGCGGCGCAAAACCCAATGTCGTCATCACCCGCACCTTCTCGAAGGCCTATGGCCTTGCCGCCTTGCGCGTCGGCTGGGCGCTGGCGCCTGACTGGATGACGCCCGGCCTCAATCTGTTGCGCGGGGTCGGCAATATCAACGCCATCGCGCAGGCGGCGGCCGCGGCCGCCGTCGAGGACCAGGTCTTCGTCGACCGGGTCGTTGCCGAGACGACCGCCGAGAGGAGCTTCCTGGCGCGCCATTTCACGCGGCTCGGGCTCCATTTCGTGCCGGGCTACGGCAATTTCCTGCTGACCCGCTTTCCGGACGAGAAGAGGAAATCGGCGGCGAAATTCATCGATCTGGCCATGCGGGAGGAAGGCATCTGGCTGCGTCCGGTGGGCGAGCCGGGCTTTGCCAATTGGAGCCGTATCGGCCTGGGCAGCCGGGCCGAGAACGACCTTCTGGTGCGGCTGTTGGAAGAGTACCTGAAATGAGCTTAACTATGGGCAATCTAAAACCAGGGAGGAACTACATGAGGAAATCGGTTGTGACGGCGCTGCTTGCGGGTTTGCTCGCGGGCACGTCGATGGCTGAGGCCGCCGACACCAAGATCGGCGCCCTGATGGACGTGACCGGTCCATTGGCGAGCTTCATTCCGCCTTTGATGAATTCCGCCAATTTCGCCATCAAGCATGTGAATGACGGCGGCGGTCTCCTGGACGGCAAGGCCGTGCTCGTGGTCGGCGACAGCCAGGCGGCCTCGCAGCCGGCCGTGGACGCCGCGACCAAGCTCGTCAATGTCGAGAACGTTCCCATCGTCATGGGGGCGCTCGCTTCCGGCTCGACCATTGCCGCGGCGACCGCGGTGACGATTCCCGCCGGCGTCGTGCAGATCTCGCCCACCGCCACCTCGCCCTCCATGACCGACATGAAGGACGACGATCATCTTTTCCGGCTCGTGCCCAGCGACAACTATCAGGGCGACGTGCTCACCAAGATCGTGCTCGACGAGGGCATCAAGAAAGTGGCCATCACCTATGTGAACAACGATTATGGTGTCGGTATCGCCAACACCTTCAAGGCTGCCTATGAGAAGGCGGGCGGCACGGTCACGGCCTTCGAGAAGCATGAAGACAAGAAGAACTCCTATCGCTCCGAGATCGCGACCCTCGCCAAGGGCGAGCCGGAAGCGCTTGTCGTCATTGCTTACGCTTCGGGCTCCGGCTCGAAGATCGTCAAGCAGGCGATCGAAGGCGGTTTCTTCTCGCGCTTCATCGGCACCGACGGCTTGCGCGACGACCAACTCATCAAGGAAGTGGGCGCGGATGCGCTGAAGACGTCCTTCTTCTCGGCCCCGACCTCGCCCGACAAGAACGATGCTTCGGCCAAGCTGCATGAGGCTTTCAACGCCGAATATAAGGAAGGCGCCGACAAGCCCTTCGTCGACCAGACCTATGATGCGACTTTCCTGGCAGCGCTTGCGGTCGAGAAAGCGGGTTCGACCGATCGGGCCAAGATGAGCCAGGCTTTGCGCGACGTGGCGAGCGCCCCGGGCGAGGTCATTGGCCCCGGCGAATGGGCCAAGGCCAAGGAGCTGATCAAGGCCGGCAAGGACATCAATTATGAAGGTGCCGGCGGCTCTTATGAGTTCGACGCCCATGGCGATGTGACGGGCTATATCGGCAAGTTCATCGTCGATGGCGAGACTTACAAGCAGATCGCCATCTTCCAGTAGACACACCCTCACCCCCAACGGGGCAGAGGGAGGGGCCCGATGCGAAGCATCGGGAGGGTGAGGGGGAACGGACGGTGAAGTGTTCCTGCATCTGAACGAATCTTTTCACCGGATCCCCCTCACCCTAACCCTCTCCCCCGCAGGGGGAGAGGGGATTTTGGATAAAGACGGTTCGTGATCACTCTCGAAAACATCATCATGCGCTTCGGCGGCCTTCATGCCGTCGACGATGTGAGCTTTGCCATCGAAAAGGGCGTGATCACCGGTCTCATCGGTCCCAACGGCGCCGGCAAGACGACGCTTTTCAACATCATTGCCGGCCGCCTCTTCCCGACATCGGGCCGGGTGCTCCTGGAAGGCGAGGACATCACGCGCCTCGCTCCACATGAGAGGAGCCGCAAGGGCCTCGCCCGCACCTTCCAGATCCCGCATGAATTCGGCGCGCTCACCGTGATCGAGAACCTCATGGTCGCGGGAGATACAAGCCAGGGCGAGAGCGCTTTCAACGCCGTGCTGCGTCGCCGCCTGTTCCGCCGCGAAGAGCGCGCCGTCTACGAGCGTGCCCGCGACACGCTCGATTTCCTCGAGCTCAAGCATGTCACGACCGAGAAGGCCGGCAATCTGTCGGGCGGCCAGAAGAAGCTGCTCGAGCTTGGCCGCAGCTTGATGCGCGAGCCGCGTCTCATCCTGCTCGACGAGATCGGGGCCGGCATCAACAGGACACTGCTCGGCAAGATCGCCGAGAAGATCAAGCTGCTCAATGCCGAGCGCGGCTATACGTTTTGCCTCATCGAGCATGACCTCGATTATGTCTCGCGCCTGTGCGGCGATGTCATCGTGATGGCGCAAGGGTCGGTCCTGACGCGCGGCACGATCGATCAAGTGCGTCATGACGAGCGCGTCATCGAGGCTTATTTCGGCGGCGGCAAATACGAGGTGGGCACGTGAGCGCCCTCCTCTCGATCGACGGGTTGACCGCCGGCTATGGCGGCCTGCCGATCATCGACAATATCAATCTCAATGTCGCGCCCGGCGAGATCGTCCTCATCATCGGCCCGAATGGCGCCGGCAAGTCGACCGTGATCAAATCGGTCTTCGCGCTCACCAGCATCATTTCCGGATCGATCCGCTTCTCCGGGAACGATATCTCACGGCTCGAGACCCAGAAGCTGGTGCCTTTGGGCATCTCCGCCGTGCCGCAGACGCGCAACATTTTTCCCTCGCTCACCGTCAGGGAGAATCTCGACATCGGCACCTATGCATCGCCGCCGCGCAATCGCGCCGAGGTGGAAAACCGCGTGCTCAGCCTCTTTCCCGATCTCGAGCGCAAGCTCGACCAGCCGGCGGGCGAGCTCTCGGGCGGCCAGCGCCAGATGGTGACTTTGGGCCGCGCTTTGATGAGCGAGCCCTTGCTGCTCTTGCTCGACGAGCCGACCGCGGGCCTGTCGCCCGCCTATCTCGAGCGCATCTTCGATCTCATCCTCGACATCCGTAAAAGCGGCGTCACCATCCTCATGGTCGAGCAGAATGCGAGGCAGGCGCTGAGCATCGCCGACCGCGCCTATGTTCTCGTCAATGGCCGCAATTTCGCGTCCGACACCGGCTTGAACCTCCTTGCCAGTGACGAGATCCGTCGCTCCTTCCTGGGAGGCACTCGCCCCTCATGAAAATGAGCGAGCTATCTCTCGTATTCCCCCTCTCCCGTTGCGCAGCAATGGGAGAGGGTGCCCGACCTTGCTCCGCTGAAGCGAAGCAACCTTGCTGCGCCGAAACGAAGCCCCGGCTTCGCGAAGGCGAGAGGGCGGGTGAGGGCTCTTTGCTTCAGCGAGGAACGCTCATCGAGATTATCGCACACTGCGCGAAAGAGCCCTCATCCGGCCTTCGGCCACCTTCTCCCACGCTACGCGCGGGAGAAGGGAAACGACGGGGCCCCTCCTCATGATGGAGCTCATCAATTTCTATCTGATCCCCGGCCTGGCTCTGGGCTCCATCTATGCCTTGGGCGCGATCGGCATCTCGATGATTTTCGGCATATTGCGCTTTGCCCATTTCGCCCATGGCGATGTGATGACGCTCGGCGCCTATGGCACGCTCACCGCCGTGTGGCTGTCGGGCCTCCATCCCTTGCTGGCGCTACCCGTCGGCATCGTTCTCGCCGTCGCGGCGGTGCTGCTGGCCGACAAGATCTTCTACAAACCCCTGCGCGACCTGCCGACCATCTACACGGTGATCGCCTCCTTCGGCGTGGCGCTGATCTTCCGTTCGTTGATCCAGCTCATCTGGGGAAGCCAGAACCAGGTCTTCATCCGCGGCGTGCAGAAGCCGCTCGTACTCTTTGATATGATTCGCGTTTCGGTGCTTCACCTGGAATCGATCGCGATCATCGTCATCGCCGCGGTCGCGCTGCACTACTTCCTGACACGGACGAAGACCGGCCGCTCGATGCGCGCCGTCTCGGACAATCCCGAACTCGCCCGCGTCGCCGGTCTCGACACCGAGAAGGTGGTGCGCTCGACCTGGATCATCGGCGGCAGCCTAGCCGCCATTGCCGGCGTGCTCGCAGGTCTCGACACCAACATCCAGCCCAATCTCGGCTGGAACCTCATACTGCCGATGTTCGCGGCGACGATCCTGGGTGGCATCGGCAAACCCATGGGCGCGCTCTTGGGCGGCATGGTCATTGGTCTGATCGAGGAGCTTTCCGCCTATCCCTGGATCACGGATGAGCCCCTGATCAATCCGGGCTACAAGACGGCGACCGCCTTTCTGATCATGGTGATCCTGCTCATCTTCCGCCCGCAAGGCCTGCTCAAGGGGAGGCTCCTCTGATGGACCCGATAGGCCTTCTCTTTTATCTGGTCGCCTTCCTCATCGCCGGCGGCATCTATGCCATTCTCTGCCTCGCCCTCAATGTGCAATGGGGCTATGGCGGCCTGTTCAATGCCGGCATTGCGGGCTTCTTCGCGGTCGGCGCCTATACATCGGCACTCCTAACCGCCGCACCGGCGCAAACCCATCTCGGCGGCTATGAGCTGCCTGTGCCCATTGGCATCCTTGCGTCCGCTTTGATCGCCGGGATCACCGGCTGGGCGGTGGCCAAGATCTGCATCAGGCTCAAGAGCGATTATCTCGCCATGGCCTCGATCGGCATCGCCGAGATCCTGCGCATGGTGATCGTCAACGAGGACTGGCTCACCAATGGCAGCCTCGGCATCACCAATATCCCGCGCCCCTTCGACGGCCTGCTCCAGGGCCGCGACGCGGATATCCTCTATCTCGTCGTCGTTTGGCTGATCGTCGGCCTCGTCTATCTGATCTGCAACCGTCTCTATGACAGTCCCTGGGGCCGCGCCTTGCGCGCCGTGCGCGACAACGAGGACGCGGCGCGCGCCGTCGGCAAGGACGTCGATTCCTTCCGGCTGCAGACCTTCGTCATCGGCGCGGCGCTCATGGGGGTCGCGGGCGCACTCAGCGCCCATTATTTCCGCTTCCTGTCGCCCGAGGCGACCGAGCCCCTGCTCATCACCTTCCTCACCTGGGTCATGCTCATGGCGGGTGGCAGCGGCAACAACAAGGGCGCCATCATCGGCGCGCTCGCCGTCTGGGGCATCTGGTCGATGACCGAGATCCTGACCAACCGGCTCCCGGCCGAGCTCGCCACACGATCGTCCTATATCCGCATGCTGCTGATCGGTTTACTTTTGCAGTTCGTTCTGCAGAAATATCGCTCAGGCCTCATCCCCGAGCGCTCGCCGCCCGGCATCGCCTTCGACAAGGACCACGACAAGACCCATGGCTGACTGGATCAAACGCTTCTCGCTCAGCGGCAAGGCTGCTCTCGTCACCGGCGCCACCAAGGGCATCGGTCTCGACATCTGCAAGGTCCTGGCCGATGCCGGCGCCGACATCGCCGCCGTTGCGCGCGATGAGAAAGGTCTCGCCGAGGTGAAGACGGCGGTCGAGGCCCAGGGGCGCAAATGCGTGACCATTGCCGCCGATCTCGCGACTGCGGAAGGCCCGGTCGAGGCCGCGAAGACCGCGCTCAAGTCTTTCGGCACCATCGACATATTGGTGAACAATGCCGGCATCGCCTTGATCGACACGCTGCTCGAGGCCAAGGTCGAGGACTGGGACCAGACCATGGCGGTCAATCTGCGCGCCCCCTTCCTGCTCGCCAGGGAGCTGGCACCGAGGATGATCGCCCAGCGCTCGGGCAAGATCATCAATATCTCGTCTCAGGCCGGCGTCGTCGCCATTGATGGCCATGCCGCCTATTCCGCCTCCAAGGGCGGCCTCAACATGCTGACCAAGGTCATGACGTCGGAATGGGCGAAGCACAATATCCAGACCAACGCGATTTGCCCGACGATCATCTTGACCCCAATGGGCGAGCAGGTCTGGGGCGATCCGGCCAAGGGCAAGCCGATGCTCGACAAGACGCCGCTCGGCCGTTTCGGCAAGCCCCAGGAAGTGGCCGATTGCGTGCTCTATCTGGCCTCCCCCGCTGCCGATCTCGTCTGCGGCGAGACGATCCTCATCGACGGCGGGTTCACGTCGCTTTAGACGGGCGCTTCACTCACGGCCGTTCGGCTCATCGGACGAGCGAGACTCCTTCGTGAAATGATCCATCGCGGCATAGTGGGCTGCATCGTCATACTTCCGGCTGCTGTAGAAAACAGCGACCATGAGACCAATTCCGAGGGCGAAGGAGGCGATGACGCCGAAGATCAACGCTGCCGCGCCGTTACCAGTGAGGCCGTCGAAACCTCCGAGGATGTACGTCGCAAGAAGCACCAGCACGGACAGGAGCAAAGTCGCGACCACGGTGGAAGGGATCGACCGCTGCGTCAGAAAATCCCGGCTCGGTTTGTAGGGCGAGACCGGACCATGATTGAGCGTCATGGGAGGCTCCTTTATCGGTAAGAAATATCCATACAATATTGGTGCCCTTTGGCTCGTGATCAAAGGTAACCTGATAAATTGTATGGATCATCTCCATGCAATATGAGGCGCGGCAGAGACGCGGGAATCCTGAGAATTCGCATGCTATTGACCGTGCCGAGAGTTCCATAGAATACTCTGCTACTGGAGAGTTCTAGAAATTGCATGGATTGGATCCCTACAATATCGGAATGGTCAGGGCCGGTCTATCTGCGCGTCGTGGAGGCCCTCACCTCCGACATCGCCAGCGGGCGGCTGGTGCGCGGCCAGCAGTTGCCGACACATCGCGCATTGGCTGAGGCGCTCGACATTGATCTGACGACGGTCACGCGCGCCTATGGCGAAGCGCGGCGACGCGGCTTGATCGAAGCGCGCGTGGGGCAAGGCACCTTTGTGTCGGAGACCACCGCGCGCGCGGCGGCGAACATCCCGTTTCCGGTCAAGATCGATCTTTCGATGAATGTGCCGCCGCAGCCGGTCGAGGCCAATCTCGATATGCGCATTGCCAAGGGTTTTGCGTCGCTTCAGAGCAAAGCCAGCCTTTCGGCCTTCCTGAACTATCAGCGACCCGGCGGCAGCGATGAGGAACGCGACATCGCGGCCAGCTGGCTGCGCCGACGCATACCGGAGGCGAACCCAGCGCGTGTCGTCATCTATCCGGGAAACCAGGCCATCCTGTTCAACGCGCTGCTGTCGCTCACCTCCCCCGGCGACATCATCCTGACCGAGGCGCTGACCTATCCCGGGATCAAGGCGGCGGCCGCGAAACTGGGGGTCCGTCTCATCGGTGTCGCGATGGATAAGGAAGGCGTCCTGCCCGATGCGCTGATGAGCGCCTGCCGCCAACACCGGCCCAAGGCGGTCTATCTCACGCCGACCCAGCATAACCCGACGACGGCGACGCTCGGTGCCGAGCGCCGGCACGCCGTGGCTGATGTCATATCCAGGAGCGGGACGTTCCTCATCGAGGACGATGCCTATGGCCTCCTCGAGCCATCGGTAGCGCCAATCGCTACTCTGATTCCCGAGCGGACCTATCTCGCCGTTGGCCTGTCGAAGTGCATCGCACCCGCGCTTCGCGTATCGTTTCTGCTGGCGCCCGACGCGACCGGCGAGCAGACCATGCGGAGCAGCCTTCAGGCAACGGCGCAAATGCCGCCGCGATTGATGGTGGCGCTCGTCGCACACTGGTTGAAGACGGGCATTGCCGAAGAAATTGTCTCCGCGATCCGCAATGAAGCTGCCGGTCGCCAGAACCTCGCCAGGAAGATACTTAAGGGGATATCGTTCGCGAGCCGGCCAAGCGCGCATCATCTATGGCTGTCATTGCCGCGCCACTGGAATGCGTCGAGCTTCGCCTCCCACATTCTCCGGGCCGGCCTGGCCGTCGTCGCGAGTGATGCCTTCGCGGTGGAGCAACCTGCCCCGCAGGCGGTGCGCGTCTCGCTGGGTGCTGCGCGCAACCGCGCCGAACTCGCCCAGGCTCTGGAGCTTCTCGCTGCCGCGGTGACTTCGCCACCTGCAATGGATCAGATCGTATAGAGCTTAGACCGCGCCGCCGGGCCGCTTTGGCAAGCCGCGGGAGCTGGCTGGCATCGTTGCCATTGGCGGTCATGCCGGCTAGTCTATCTCGCCTCTGCCGCTTCCGATCTCGTCTGCGGCAAGACGCTCCTGATCGGCGGCAGGCTCGCCTCAGACCGCTCCTTGTGATTTTTGCGCCGGCTTCGTTCGACAACTGATTCTCAAGGGTGTTGCAATGGCCAAGAAAATCAAGCTGAACCGGCTGCGCCTCAAGGAGGCCGGCCGATCGGCCGACAAATACCTTTACTATGACAAGAAGGATATGACGGTCGCCTGGCCGACGCAGCGTGCGAAGGTCAGGCAGGATATGGTCGAGATATCGACGGCGGCCGATATCGAAGCGATGTCGAAATATGACTGGATCTGCGACAGCCAGAAAAATGGTCGCCATACCCGCTTTCGGCGGATCATAGGGAATTCCGGATATCATGGACCGCGCCTCGTCAGTGAGGGCGACTCGTGGTTCCTTCACCCGCTCCTCCTCGATGTCATCGACCATCTGCTGCGGGGCAGGAATCCGCTGGCCGTGTGGAGCACCGACTGCGCCGGGGACACGCTGAGCACCATGTGGAAGGATCGCAAGACCCGGGGCGAATATTGGAACCACATCTTCTGGAGCATTCCGCGCCCCACGATCATGCTGCTCAGTGCCGGCGGCAATGATCTTCTGGGCGGAGGCAAATTATACTTCCTGCTGAATGACTACAGGCGGGGAATGACGGCCGAGGACTTGATCAACAAAACCGAGGTTTCGAAGGTTTTGCCGCCGATCATGAACCTGTTCTCTGCGGTTCTGTCTGAGCTCGAACGGGACTTCCCGAGGATGCGCCTCATCGCACATGGCTATGACTATCCGCGACCGATGAACGACTTATGGATCGGTCAACCCATGCAGCGGCGCAGAATTCCCGCCGGCCAGTTGCAGCGCGCCGTGGTCAAGATCCTGATGGATATGTACAACACCACGCTGCAAAACACTCTAGCGAACTTCTCCCACGCCACCTACGTCAATCTGAGAGACGTGGTGCCGGCCAATGAATGGGATGATGAAATACATCCGAACGATAACGGCTTCGCAAAAGTCGCCGCGAAGATACGGACAGCCATCAACAATCTCTGATCAACGGTGATCGTCGCCAAGGCCGCCGGATACCTTGAGTTGCCGTAACCGCGCTAGTTTGTCTCTCCGGAAGGCTTGATGTCCGTGGCGATATCTCCCAGCGCGCGCTTCCGCGCCAGTCCGCGGTCGCGGTCGGAGACATGGATAAGTCCCGCGATCCGGCGCAGCAGCATGTCCTCATGGGGATCGATGACTCCGTCCGAATAAGCGACCTTCCACATCATCTCGATGATGTCGACGCGCTCGTCGCCGCTCAGGCGGTCATTGATCTGCCTGGTGAAGGAATAATACTGGGTCGATTGTTCGACCGCCCGCTCCGCTGCCTCGACCAGCGAATTGACCGCCTGAGGTGCCAGATTGAACTTGTTGGCCAGCAGGCGCTCGATGGTCGCCCGCTCGGCGGCACCGAAATTCTCATCCATGCGTGCCGCTTCGATCAGAAGGGCCGCCACCGCGTGTTCGATGTCGTCGGTGCCCCGGGCCACCGCAGGCGCTTCGCGGCCGCTGAGAAAATCAAGCAGTCGATCAATCATATGGTCTCCAATGACATGCCGGACGGTAATCCCTGATGTGGAGAAAATTGGGACGGCGGGAGGTCCGCGCAAGCTTCATTACGGATTTTTTATGGGAAAGGCCGGGTAATGTCACCCGCCCTTCACGGCGCCAGCCGTCAGTCCGGCGACGATCTGCCGCTGCGCGAACATGGTCAATACCAGGACCGGCAGCGTCACGACCAGGGCGGCGGCAGCCAGCGGCCCCCAGCTCACCTGCTCATAGGAGAGCATGTTGTAGACCGCGACTGGCAAGGTCCGCGTTTCGCGATTGGCGAGCACCACTCCGAAGACGAAATTGTTCCAGGAGAAGATGATGGCCAAGATCAGCGCCACCACGATCCCGGGCTTCGCGATTGGCAGCGCAACCAGGCGGAACACCTGCCAGCTATTGGCGCCATCGATGCTTGCGGCTTCCTCCAGTTCCATCGGCGTCGTCTCGAAATAGCCGATCATGACCCAGACGACGATGGGGACGGTCACCACCAGATGGATGATGATCTGCGGCCAGATCGTGCCGACGAGCCCTATCCACTGGAACAACAGATAGAGCGGTATGAGGTAGGACAGGCCCGGCGTCATGCGGGCGATCATCACGACGATCGCGGCCTTTTGGGCTTTCAGCCGGGCGATCCCATAGCCCGCAGGCACGCCGATCAGCAGAGCCAGAGCGGTCGCGGCCCCTGTGACGATGATGGAATTCCACAGATAGAGGAGGAAATTGTTCTCGCGGAACACTTGCGCATAATTCGACCAGGCGAAACGTTCAGGGATCAGGATCGGTGGATAAGCTCCATTGTCGATCTCGAATTTCAGCGACAGCGAGAGCATCCAGAGGAAGAACAGGACGGCCGGCGACACGACGACGAGCGCCAGGAAAAGCAGTCCGATGCGGTTGAACACGCGGTTGGTCATCTCCCTTCGGCCTCCGACCATTGCAGGCGCTGGCGCAGCATCAGGAGGATCAAGGAAAGCGCCACGATGATGACGAAGAAGATGATCGCCATCGCCGATGAGTAGCCGATGTCGTAGTAGGCAAAGGCGGTGTTGTAGAGGTAGATGTTGATCGTCTCGGACGCCGTTCCGGGGCCGCCTTGGGTCATCGCATAGATGATGTCGAAGCTCTTCAGGGCATCGATGGTGCGGATGATCGCCGCGACCATGATGAAAGGCGCGATCATCGGCAGTGTCAGGTGATAGAATTTCTGCCAGGCATTCGCGCCGTCGATTTCGGCGCTCTCGTAGGGCTCGCGCGGCAGAGAGGCAAGGCCACCCAGCACGATCAGCATGACCAGCGGCGTCCATTGCCATGTCTCCACCGCAACGAGCGAGGGGATGACGGTCGCGGGATTGAAGATCCACTCCTGCGCCGGGATGCCAACGAGCGACAGCAGGTAGTTGAGAACGCCGAGCTGGGGATGGAACATCATCGTCCAGACCAGCGCGATGGCGACGGGCGTTGCCATCATCGGCATGACGAAGATGCCGCGCAGGAAGCCGCGCCAGGGAAACTTCGCATCGAAGATGAGCGCGGCCAGCGTGCCGAGAAGCAAGGGCATGACCACCGAGAGCAGCGTGTACCATAGCGTATGGCCAAGCGACTCCCAGAACCTCGCATCACCCCAGAGGCGCAGATAGTTGATCGTCCCGACGAAGCTTCTGGGCTGGCCGAGCGTCCATTCATTGCCGCTCATCCAGATGGTGAAGGCCCACGGAAAGACGATGACCGCCAGCACCACGATCAAGGCCGGCATCACGAAGGGCCAGTAATTGGGAGCCAGCCTTGTCGGCCGGCGCCCCTGCTCGTAGGCGGCGATATCCGCCGTCCGGATGGCCCCCGCCATCAGGTCTTTTCGCTCTTCTCGAGCACCGGCTTGAACGCTTCGGTCGCCTTCTTCAGCTCCTCCGCCGGGTCTCCGCCGGCGATGAGGTTGGTCAGCGCCACGCCGAAGGTGTCGCGGAACTCGGTGACCGGCACGATGACCGGCAAGGCCAGGCGGCTGATGTCACCCGAGCCCGCGACCGCATCGACCCACTCGCCCGGCATGGTGACGCCGGAGCGAACCTTCTGATCGCCGAGGACCGACTTGCGGAAGGGAACGCCGGCGCCCGCCTGCAGGAGCCTCGCGCCCATGAGCGGCGAGACGGCCCACTGGCAGAACAGATAGGCGGCCTCCTTCTTCTCGCTGGCGGCAGTGACGGCGATGCCGTCGCCAAACGTGCCGGAAGCATGGGCCTTCGGACCCTTGGGCATGACGCCATAGCCGACCTTGCCGACCACACGCGACTTGTCCGGATTCTCGAGCGGCGGCGCAAAGCCGACACCGTCGAACCACATGCCGATCTTGCCCTGCAGAAACGCCGACTGCGATTCGGCCCAGTTGAAGCCGGCGACGCCGGGCGGTGCCGAAGTGGTCATCAACCGCTTGTAGAGTGCTGCCGCCTCGATTGCCTCGGGCGTTGTCGTCTGCAACTCACCCTTGTCGACCGCATATTTGTCGAAGCCCAGGAGAAGCGATGTCCACACCGGCACATTGGCATTCTTGAGGCCGCGCGCGACAAATCCGAAGGTGCCGGCATCCTTGTCGGTCAAGGCTTCGGCGGCCTTGGCCATGTCTTCGAAAGTTGCCGGATATGCGAGACCCTTGGCCTGGAAGAGGTCCTTGTTCCAGTAGATGATCCAGTAGTCGACCGAGAACGGCAGCGAATGCAGTGTCCCATCGGCGTTCTTGGCGAAGGCGAGGCCGGCATCGGCAAAGTCGCCCTCCGTCGTGGCCGCGTCGGTGAGCGAGGGATCCTTCAGGAAGCCACCGATATCGGCGAGCCACCCGCCCTTCTCGAACTGCCTTTTCTGCACGTGGTAGGAAAGATGGACGACGTCGAAGCTGGGCTTCCCGGAGGAGAGCTCGATGACCGTCTTCTGCCGCTGCTGTTGCTCGGGCGTAGCCTCGGCATTGACCTTGATGCCGGTCAATTCCTCGAACTCGGGCAGATATTTGAGCAGCGTGTCGCTGCGCGGACTTTTGACCAGATTGACCTCGAGCGTCTGGCCGGAGAACCTCTTCCAGTCGACTTCCGCAGAAAAGACCGGGCGAACCCCGATGACGCCGGCCGCGCCGAGGCCCGCTGCTCCGCCAAGAAAGTCGCGCCGTGTCGGCCTGAATGTTTTGATTGTCATTTTTTCCTCCATCTATCTTCGCAATTGATGTTACTGCCCCAGGAAATAGTTCGGAAGCGCCGTCGTCAGCGGCGGCCAGAGCGAAATCGCGGCAAGGACGACCAGCAGCGGGATGAGCCAGGGCACGATCGCCCGCGACATGGCCTCGAAGCTTATCCCGGCGATCTTCGAAGTGATGAAGAGCACGACCCCGACCGGCGGCGTGATGGTGCCGATCATCAGGTTGAGGACGAAAATCAGCCCGAACTGTATGGGATCGATGCCAAGCGTCGCCGCGACCGGCGTCAGGATCGGAATGAGGATCAGCATCGCCGCCAGCGCTTCCATGAAGCAGCCAATGAACAGCAGCAGCAGGTTGACGATCAGCAGGAAGAGCAGCGGATTGCCGAGATTGTCCGCGAACAATGGCGTGACCAGCTGCGGAATGCGGGCGATCGACAGGCACCAGGCCATGGCCGCCGCGGTCATCACCAGCGCCAGCACCGTCCCCGTCGTCTCGACCGTGTCGACGACGAGCTTCGGCAATTCACGGATGTCGAACTCGCGATAGACGAAAAGACCGAGGATGAGCGCGTAGACGGTGGCGACAGCGGCGGCTTCCGTCGGCGTCATGATGCCGGCCATCATGCCGCCGAACAGGATGACCGGCGTCATCAGGGCCCAATGGGCACGGCGGTAAGCGATCCAGAAGTCACGGAAACCGGGAAAGGCATGCTTGGGCATATCGCGCCTGATGGCCACGACACTCACCATTGCTGCCAGGGTGAGGGCCATTAGCAGGCCCGGAAGGACCCCGGCCAGGAACAGGCCACCAATGGAGACATCGGCGCTGACCCCATAGATGACCATAGGCAGCGACGGCGGAATGATCGGGCCGATCGTCGCCGAAGCCGCGGTAATGGCGGCCGCCGTCTCGGCGTCGTAGCCCTCGTTTTTCATCGCGCGGATCTCGAGCGAGCCCACCCCTCCCGCATCCGCTACCGCCGATCCCGACATGCCGGCGAAAATGACGCTCGCCAGGATATTGGCGTGGCACAGGCCGCCGCGCACCCAGCCGACGCAAGCCGTGGCGAAAGCAAAGATCCGGTCGGTGATGCCGGCCGAATTCATGATATTGCCCATGAGTACGAAAAGCGGTGCCGCCAGCAGCGGGAAGGAATTGACCGATTGCGCGATCTTCTGGGGCACGATGTCGACCGGCATGCCGGCGAGTGCCACGAAGGCGAAGGCCGCGAGCCCCATCGAGGCGAACATCGGCAGGCCTAGCATCAGTGCCGCGAGCCACACCACGAGGATTGTCAGCATGAGCTCCGTCATAGCGGCACCTCCGTCGCGACGACGAATCTGTGCTTGCCTTTGATCACCTCGATGATCTGCACGAGAGCCTGGAGGATGACGGCAAGACCCGCAATCGGCATGGGAATGTAGACGAGCGAGACCGACAGAGGCAGGCTCACCCATTCGACATCGATATTGCGTTGGATGAGCCCAAAACTCTTGACGAGCAGGATCATGCCCAACAGCGCCACCAGCACCTGGGCCGCGATCTCGGCCGCTTGCCGCGCGCGCCCCTTGAGACGGTCGATGATCAATCCGATGCGGATATGCGCGCGGCTGCGGCTGGCGATGATCCAGCCGACGAAGGCCGTCCAGACCAGTAGATACTGGGCAGCCTCATCCGACCAAGCGAGCGGCTCGCCGACCAGACGAAAGACCACCCCCAGAAAGACCGCGGCGAGCATGGCCAGCAGCAGCAGCACTGCTGCAGCTTCTATCACACGATCCGACCATTTCGACAAAGTGTTCAGCACCTTTCTCTCCAAGATTCCCCTTCTCCCGCGCGGCACGCGTGGGAGAAGGTGGCCGAAGGCCGGATGAGGGCTCTTTCGCGCAATGTGCTCTGATCGCGACGAGTATTCCTAGCTGAGACAAAGAGCCCTCACCCGCCCTTCGGGCACCCTCTCCCATTGCTTCGCAACGGGAGAGGGGAAATATGGGGACGGCCCTCTCGTTAAGATCGATCAGAGGGCCGCGAGGGAGTCCCAGGTGCCCTTGCCCCACTTCTCCTCGAATTTCGGCGGCAGCTGCTCGAGTACCGGCTTGCGGAAGCTTTCCACATCCGGCTCGATCACCGTCATGCCGGCATCCTTGAGCTTGCCGAGGAGCGTGCCTTCCTGGCTCGCGAGCTCCGCGTCCTGCCATTTGACGCCCTCGGCAATGGCCTCATCGAGTATGGCGCGGTCGGCCGGATCGAGCGCCGTGAGCGCCGCTTCATTCGCAATGATGAGGCGCGGCGTGATGATATGGCCGGTCAGCACCAGATATTTCTGCACCTCGTTGAGCTTGGCCGTGGCGATGGTCGGCAGCGGGTTCTCCTGGCCGTCGACGGCGCCCTGGCTCAGCGCCAGATAGAGCTCGTTGAAGTTGATGGGCGTCGCCTTGGCGCCCCAGGCTTCGGCCATGGCCCGGAAGGTGTCGACCGGCGGCACGCGTAGCTTGAAGCCTGCCATGTCGGCTGCCGTCTTCACGTCCTTCTTGCCGGTGGTGAGATGCCGCTTGCCGTAATAAGTGACGGCGAGCATCCGCAAGCCGCGCTTCTTGACGAGGTCGTCATTCATGCCGGCGAATTGCGGCGATGCGCCGACCTTGGCCATTTGCGCCGCATCTTTCCACAGATAGGGCGCCTCGATGACCGAGAGCTGGGGCAACAGCGCGCCCAAGGCAGCGGCACCGTCCGTCGTGAAGGCCAGCGCGCCCGAGACGACCGCATCCATCATGTCCTTGCCGGAGCCGAGCTGACCATTGGGGAAGGATTGGATGTCGATGCGTCCGGACGATTTTTCCTTGGCAATGGCGGCGATCTTGTCGATCATCTGCACCTGCGGATGCGTGGTGGCCAGCATGTCCCCCCAGCGGATGACCGTCTGCTGCGCCCGCAATAGGGTTGGCGCAAATACCGAGGCCGCCGCTGACACGGCCGCACCTGCCATCAATCCACGTCTTGTCGGCTTGTACATGTTGAGACTCCTCCCATTAGACTTCACGCTTTTTTTCAAATACTCAGGGCGCGCTGGCGTGCGATGCCGATATGCTCCGCCATGGCGTGCGCTGCTGCGTCTTCGTCATGGCGTTCGATCGCGTCGATGATCTTCATATGCTCGCCGATCACCTGTGGAATCATCCTCACATAGAGGCGCGTCTCCGCCAGCCGGATCAGCTTGATCTTGATCCAGTTGACCCGATAGGCATTGGAGATGATCTCATTGTTGAGATGATCGATCACCGCCTCGTGCAGCATGAGGTCGGTCGCTTCCGCCTCCTCCATCAGGCCCTGGTCTTCACCCGCATTGTGACGGGCAAGGATCGCCTCGTGCTTCAGCCTTATGTCGGCGATGAGATCGGATGAAGCGCTGCGGGCGAAAATGCGCACCGCTGATTCTTCAAGAAACAATCTGAACTGGAAGGCGTTGCGGACCAACTGGATGTCGACCTGCGGCACTTGCATGCCGCGATGCGGCGCGGTGCGGATCAGCCCTTCCGCTTCGAGCCGCGGCACCAATTCGCGAATGGCTCCGAGCGGCAACCCGGTGATGGCGACGAGTTGGCGCTGGGTGATGAACTGTCCCGGCTTGATCTTGTTGGCGAGCAGGCTCCGCGTATAGCCGACATAGGCCTGCTCGCGCAGTTTCAATGCTTCATGGCCCTCGCTCATGCGCGTCTTCGATCCTGATCCGGGGCAAGGAGCGCCTCATAGGAGCGCGTGAGCGTGCTTCGCTCAGGAGCCGAAAGATCGACCAGCGGCGCCCGCATCCGGGCATAGGCGTCATCGCCATGCATATGCGCGACGAGCGCTTTCACCGCCGGCAAAACCGGATAGGAGGTTATCAGATTGACGACCGGCACGATCAGGGGGTTGTCATTGCGGTCATGGATCACGTCGCGCAGGAGCCAGGGCGCGAGATTCGCCAGGCCGCAGATCGATCCTTGCGCTCCCTTGCGCATCGCTTCGGCGAGATATCGCTCCTCACCGACGAGGATCGCCAATTCGCCATGCGCGGCGAGGAAGGTCTCAGTCGTGGCCTTGTCGCCGGAAGAATCCTTGATCCCGGCAACCACGCCGGGAAAGGCTCGTTTCAGGCGGCCAACGAGATCGACCGACAGCGGGACGGCCGTTTGTCCTGGAATGTGATAGAGGATGATGCCGCGGGCGTCGCCGCCGATGCCCTCGATCACGCGCGAGAACCAGGCAAAAAGCCCGTCCTCGTCCGGCCCTTTGAAGTAATAAGGTGGTGCCAGCAGGAGGCCGCGCGCGCCGAAATCCAAAGCCAGCCGCGCCTGAGCGACGGCATCGACCAGCGTCGTCGCCGACACGCCGGCATAAAGCTGCTCGCCCGTCACACCGCTGCCGATCATCCCGCCCAACATGCGGGCGCGTTCATCGATGCCGATCGAGAAGCCTTCGCCGGTCGTGCCAAAGAGGGTGATGCTGTCTGAGCCCTTGGCGAGGACGTGGTGTGCATGGCGCAAGAGGCGCGCCAGGTCGACCGATCCTTCCGCGTTGAAGGGTGTGATGAGGGCGGTGGAAAGACCGAAGATGTCTTGCTTTTTCATGTGTAACTGCATAGTCATAACTTACTAACATGTTGCTCAGTTTTCTAGCTAAGGTCAAGTACCGAAACCTAAATTTGGAAGGTTTTCAACTGGACGCCTCGGGCGACCCGGTTCGGTGGTGTGCTCCGTCACGAGGCCGAGTTTACCCCTTCTGTTCAACTGCGACCTCTTCGTAGGCAGCCCCTTTGCCCACACACTGCCGAGCAGACAGGTGGGCCTGTCAGCGCCGTCCTCGAGAGCGATCAGGCCGACATGTTCGTTTCGCTTCCGTGCTGGCGACCAAGGCTTGTCATGGCAGCAGTGTCGCCGGAATATGCGATATACGGCGCCACCAATATCAATCTGCGCAACGTGGTGCCCGCTGACGATTGGCATGACGAGATACATCCCAATGACCGCGGCTTCGGAAAAACTGCCGCGAAATTGCGAGCGGCCATCTAGTATTTGCGAGTCATCGCGGGTTCGCCGCTAGCCGGCGCTCCAGGCGGCGCGACAGATCGGTCAAGGGATAGCATATGGCGAAATAGATCAGCGCCACCATCCCGTAGACCAGGAAGGGCTGGAAAGTCGCATTGGTCACGATCTGGGCGGTCCTTGTCAACTCATGGTAGCCGACAATCGAGGCAAGGGCCGTGCTCTTGACCAGTTGGACGAGGAAACCCACGGTGGGCGGTATGGCGATGCGCAGGGCTTGCGGCAGGATGACGAGGCGCAACTGCGCCAGGTAATGCAGCCCGAGGCTGGAGCTGCCGTCCCATTGGCCGCGCGGTATGGACTCGACGGCGCCGCGCCAGATGTCGGTGAGGAACGCGCTCGAATAGAAGGTCAGGCAGACCGCGGCGGCAAGCCAGGCCGAAACATCGATGCCGAGCCGCGGCAGGCCGAAATAGACCAGGAAAAGCTGCATCAGCAGCGGCGTGCTCTGGAACAGCTCGACATAGAGAGCGATGGTCCTTTGGACCCATTTGCCGAAGCCGAAGCGAAGCACGAGCAGGACCAGCGCCAGGATCCCGCCCCCGGCAAAGGCAATCGCCGAAAGCAGCAGGGTCCAGCGCCCGGCCAGCAGGAGATTGCGCGCTATGTCCCAGAGCGTGAAGTCGTTCATTGCGTCCGCCCGGCAAACAGGCTGCGTCCGGCGAGCGCCAGCAATCGCCGCAGCAGCAAGGCGAGGATCAGATAGATGACCGTGACGACGAGATAGGTCTCGAAGCTGCGGAAATTGCGCGACTGGATGAGATCGGCCACATGGGTCAGATCGACGACGGCGATCTGCGAGACCACGGCCGATTCGAGCATGGTGATGGTGATTTGCGCGACGAGAGCGGGATAGACAGTCGCCAAGGCCTGCGGCAGCACGATGAGCCCGAACACGCCGAGCCCATGCAGGCCCATGGCCCGGCCAGCCTCGGCCTGGCCGGGCGGTACCGCGTCCAATCCCGCTCTGATGATTTCGATCGCATAGGCAGTGAGATTGATGATCATCGCCAGGGCCGCGGCCGTGAGAGCGCTGAGCCTCAGGCCCAGACTCGGCAGGCCGAAGAAGATGAAGAACATCTGCACGATGAACGGCGTGTTGCGGATCAGCTCGACATAACCGGCAATCAGCCGCCGCACCCAGTCGTTCTTGCTGCGCGCGGCGGCGGCGCCGACGATGCCCAAGGCAATGCCGGCAACCGATGCAAGAGCCGTCAAGCCCAGCGTGACCGTCGTGCCTTCCAGGAATAGACCGAGATACTGGACCAGCGCTCCGAAATCGAGCTGATAGCCCATGCGCTAGCTTAAAGCTCGGGCGGCAGCGGAATGAACAGCCATTTCTTGGAAATGCCGTCGAGCGTCCCGTCCTTCTTCATCTGCGCCAGCGCTTCGTCGATTTTGGCCAGCAAGCGGTCCTCGCCCTTGTTGATGGCCATGGCCGAGGGCGAGTTCAGCAGCTGGAATTTCGATTCCGGTTGGCTGTCCGGCCGCTTGGCCAGGACCGCGGCGCCGACATCGTTGCCGACCACCATCAGCTGCACCTGGCCCGAAAGAAACGCCGAGATGACGCCATTGTAGTCGCTGAAGCGCTGGATATCGGTGCCTTGGGGCGCCACTTCGGTCAACGAAGTGTCCTCGAGCGTGCCGCGGTTGACGGCGACGGACTTGCCCACGAGATCAGGCGGCCCCTTCACCGCCAGCGCCTTGGGGCCGATGACATCGATCGAATAGGGCGCATAGGGTGCGGTGAAGGCCACCACCTTCTTGCGCTCGTCGCTCACCCCCACGCTGACCAAAAGGTTGAGCTTGTGCTCGGTGAGCGAGGGGATGCGGTTCTGCCCGGTGATGCCGGTGAGCTCAGGCGTCACGCCGAGAGCCTTCGCCAAGGCATTGATCACATCGATGTCATAGCCCTGTGGTTTGAGATCGGGGCCCGCCGAGGAGAAAGGTGGAAAGTCCTCGAATATGCCGACCTTGATGACGCCGGCCTTGGTGATGTCGTCGAGCTCGTCAGCCTGGGCGAAAGCCGCGCTCATGAACTGAACCGCAAGCGTTGCACATGCCATCAGCATGAGACGCCTGTGCAGTGACGCGATCATAAATCCCCTCCCCTGTTTGTATATTTGTTGGTTCGCCAGTCGTCGACCGGCTTACTCGACGTTACACCATTTCGGGTGGGATGTAAGTATCTCGAGCATCGGCCCGAAAAGTGCGTGCGGTTTTCGGGCAAGCCGATGCGCAAAAACAAAGAGATAGAGCGCCGGGACGATTCCTTGTGAACGTCCGGCGCTCTACGGCAACCAGCGGTTCATGAACTCGCCCGCTTGCGCCAGCGCTTTGCGTCCGTCCGCGAGCTTGGCATTCCAGAGCGGCCATGCATGGATCATCTGCGGCCAGACTTCCAAAGTGACCGCAACGTCGGCAAGGGCCAGCGCCGCCGTGAGGCGTGTCGCATCATCGAGCAGCGTCTCCGCCGAACCCACCTGGATCAGCGTCGGTGGAAAACCGCGCAGCTCCGAAAACAAGGGCGAGATTTTGGGATCGCTGCGGCTGGTCCCGGCCGGAACATAGGCCGCCGCCAATTCTTCGAGGTAACCCTTATGGATGATCGGATCGACCGCATCCTTGAGCGCAAGCGAGGGACCGGACATGGTCAGATCCGTCCAGGGCGAGATGAGCCAGGCGCATGAAGGCTGGGCCTCACCGGCGGCGCGCAGACGGTTGATCAGCGCGATCGTGAGATTGCCGCCGGCACTGTCGCCGCCGACGACGATTTGTCCGGGCGCAACGCCCTGCGCGATGAGATACCGCCAGGCCGTCATGGCGTCCTCATGGGCGGCGGGAAACGGATGGTCCGGCGCCAGCCGATAGCCGACCGCCAATGTGCGCATCCGCGCGGCCCGACCCGCTTCGGTCACCAGGCGGCGATGGCTCGAGATCGAGCCTGAGCAATAGCCGCCGCCATGGAAGAACAGGAGGACGCGGGAAGGATCGCTGCCGGGCGCCGTCGAAAACTCGCAGGCCAACCCGCCGAGGTCGACGGCCTCGAGCTTTGCGTCATCGGCGATCGGCCAGACCGAGCCGACTTCATCGAGCCTTTGCCGTCTTTCGGCCCAGCCCACCGGGCGCGGCTTCGAGCTCAGCAACGTGCGGATCGCGTCGATCTCATGATGTGCCAAAGGATTGCCGCTCCCTGCTCAGTTGCACTCAGTACGTCGCCCTTCCCCCCGAGACGTCGAATACGGCACCCGTCGAGAAGGAACATTCTTCGCTGGCGAGCCAGGTGACAAGGCTTGCCACCTCATCGACGAGGCCGAAGCGCCCCATCGGGATCTTCGACAGCATGAAGTCGATATGGGCTTGGGTCATCTGGTCGAAGATCGGCGTCTTGACCGCCGCCGGCGTCACGCAATTGGCCGTGATCCTCGTCTTCGCCAGTTCCTTGCCGAGCGATTTGGTCAAGCCGATCACTGCCGCCTTCGATGTCGAATAGGCCGGCGCATTGGGATTGCCCTCCTTGCCGGCGATGGAGGCGATGTTGACGATGCGGCCATACTTCTGTGCTTGCATATACGGCACGATGGCCCGGCAGCAATAGTAGACGCCGTTCACATTGATATCGATCACCTGGCGCCATTTCTCCGGCGGATAATCCCAGGTCGTCGCATTGGGTCCGGTGATGGCGGCACTCGTCACCAGCACGTCGATATGCCCGAAGGCCTTCACGGTCTGGGCCACGGCCTGGTTCACGCTGGTCTCGTCGCTGACATCGACTGCGACGGCAAGGGCGTTCCTGCCGAGCTTAGCTGCGGCATCCGACCCCGCTTTCGCATCCACGTCCCAGATCGCGGCCGCACCACCTTCTCCGAGGATGCGTTCGGCCACGGCGAACCCGATGCCGGAAGCACCCCCGGTGATGACGGCGACGCGCCCCTTGAATCTATCGGCAAACTGCATGCTACCCCTCGTCTTATGCAAGTGGCCGGGACAATTTCACGTGGCCGCCGGCAGTGCAAGTGATTAAACGCGTGACCGGCATTCCGGAATATGAGAAGCTGGCGATAAGTATGACAATTGGGAGGATCACATGAACAAGCCCGTTCACCCGGCACCCGCCGCCGATGCCAACGTCATCCGCGTCCAACAGTTCGAATCCCCGGCCGGCGTGCCTTTGCTTTCCACGCAGATGCTCGCCACCGCCGATGGCGAGCTCAATCGCGAGCTCAACCGCTTCCTGTTCGACCCGCCTTCCGATTCGACACTCCTCAAAGGCAAGCGGATCGCCATTTGCTGCACCAATGGGGTGGAAGAGGTCGAGATCCTGGGCGCCCACAGGTGGCTCTCCGAGCATGGCGCAACCGTCCATATCGTGGCGCCCAAGGCCGGTCCCTTGCCGCCGAGCTATGGCGTGAAGATGCCGCCCATTGCCGAGACTCATGTGCTCGCCATCCGCCTCATGGAGAATGGCGGCTGGCTCAAGATCGACCGCTATGTCAGCGAGGCCAAGGCGTCTGACTATGATGCCGTCATCCTGCCGGGCGGCTGCTGGAATCCGGACTTCCTGCGCGCCGACAAGGACGCCATCGCCTTCGTCCAGGCCATGCACGCGGCGGCGAAGCCCGTCTGCGGCATCTGCCACGGCCCCTGGGTGCTGATCAGCGCCAAGCTCCTCAAGGGCAAGAAGGCGACAGCGGTGTGGAACATCCACATTGATCTCGAGAATGCCGGCGCCACGGTGATCGACGAGCCCGTGGTCGTCGACGGCAATCTCATCACCGCACGCTTCCCCTATGACCTGCCGCGCATGGTCGATGCGCTGGTGAAGCAGCTGGTGAAGTAGTTTCCGAACGAACGTCATCCCGGCGAAAGCCGGGACCCATTGAATAAGCGCAAGCGGGCGGCGCCGATCGCGTGGATGGAATTTAGTCGGCCCCGACTTTCGTCGGGGTGACGGGATTTGCTACCTATCCCTTCACCTTCCACGTCTTCATCACGTCGAGCGTATGCGCAAAAGAGTGGATGCCGGCATCGGAGCCGAGGCCCGTGGCCACCAGCCCGGCGGCGGCCTGGGCGAACCGCAAGGCCGTCTCGAGGTCCATCTTGTGATGAAGGGCGGTGATGAAGCCCGCATCGAAGGCATCGCCGCAGCCGGTCGTATCCACTACCTTGACCTCATAGGCGGGTGATTTGAGACGTGTTCCGTCCTTATGCGCATAGAAAGCGCCGTCGCCGCCCAGCGTGAAGACGCAAGCCTCAGCCCCACGATCGAGATAGAAGCGGGCGCAGTCTTCAGCCGTAGACTGGCCCGACATGTCGTGCGCCTCTTCGATCGAAGGCATGAAATAATCGATGTAAGGCAAGAGCGGTCCGACGATGGCGAGCGTCTCAGGCGACGCCGCGATGAGATCGAAGGTGACGGTCCGCCCGCGCCTTTTCGCTTCCTTGAGCAAGGTGAGGCTCGCCGGCCCGTCGAGCTTCTTGAGGAGCCCGGTGCCGCCCAGATGGATGATCGGCGCGTCGAACACCTGGTCATAGGCTGACGCCGGGACGTCGAAATGATCGGAAGCGCCCCTCACATGGAGCGCCGGCCGCTCGCCATTCGGCCTCACATTGAGGATGGTCGCGGATGTGGGAATGCCGGGCAGCCGCTGCATGGCCGAGACATCGGCGCCATGCTTCTCGAGTGTCAGCAGCACCCAGTCGGCCTTCTCGTCGTCGCCGACGGCGCCCACCGCCAGGCTCTTGAGGCCGAGCTTCGCCGTATCGATGACCGTGCCGCCCGCGGTGCCGGCGACGGTCAGCCTGATCTCCTCGATGAAATCGACATTGCCGCGCTCGGGGATGCGGCTGACCGGGCGGCCCAATATATCGAGGATATAGAGCCCGATGACGGAGACGTCGTAGCGCATCTATTTGCGGCGGCCGAGCCAGGTGACGCCTGCGGCGAAGCACAAAGCGGCGACCGCCAGGGCCCAGACGAGCGGCTGCAAGTAGAAAGGCGGCGTCGCGAGCTGGACCTTGCCGGCGGTGGTGGCGGGATCGGGCGGCTTCAGAAAGAACACGCCATAGAGATGCGCGGCCGCAATCGAGATGAGGAGGACGATGCAGAAGATCATCGCCACCACCAGCGCCACGGTGATGATGGTCTTGATCTTCGTGCCGGGCTTCGCCAGCGGCAGCAGATTGTTGACGAGCCCGGCCAGGACAACGAGGCCCGATCCGATGGCGAAGAGTTTTAGGCTCAGCGGCTGGAAGATCAGGATCAGCGCCAATATGCCGAGCCCGATGATGAAGGCTTCGAGCCGCAAGGCGCCCGCGGGGCTCAAGATCTTGTCCGGCGTCCCGCTCATCCCCTCACCGCCTTTCCGTCTTCGCCGAAAATATGCGTCTGGCTCGGATCGGCGCGCAGATGGAGCTTCTCGCCGATCTTGAATTTGACGTCGCGCGGCACCACGACCCTTATATCGGAGGCATCCGGCGTGCGCGCATGGACGAGCGTCTCCGCCCCCATGGGCTCGATCAGCTCGGCATGGGCGATGATCGTGTCCCGGGCGCCCTGCCCCACCGGCGTGAAGGCCCGGGGCCTAATGCCCAGCGTCACTTGCGACGGCTTGAGCTTGGAAACCGCGGGATTGACTTCGAGCTCGACCCGCTCGCCGCCGAACTGGATCGTCGCCTTGGCGCCGGCGACGCCTTCGAGCTTGCCCTTGACCAGGTTCATTTGCGGCGTGCCGATGAAGCTCGCCACGAAGACATTGTTGGGCTTGGTGAACACCTGATGCGGCGTGCCGATCTGCTCGATGACCCCGTCGCGCATGATGGCGATGCGATCGGCCATGGTGAGGGCCTCGAGTTGGTCATGCGTCACGATGACGGTCGCCTTGGAGAGGCCCGACAGCACTTCCTTGATCTGGCCGCGCATCGAATGGCGCAATTCGACATCGAGCCGCGACAGGGGCTCGTCGAACAGGAAGCAGTTCGGATCGCGCACGATCGCGCGGGCCACGGCGATGCGCTGCTTCTCGCCTTCCGACACCTGCCCCGGCATACGCTCGAGAACGTCGGTCAGATGCAGGATCTCCGCCACCTTCTTGACCCGCCGGTCGCGATCGGGCTTGGCGAGTTTCTCGTAATGCAGCGGCATGGCGATGTTCTCGCCGACCGAGAGGGCCGGATAGAGCGCATAGAACTGGAAAACCATCGCGATGTCGCGCTTTTCCGGCGGCAATTCGTTCATGCGCTTGCCGGCGATGATGATGTCGCCGGCGGTCACTCTTTCGAGACCGGCGATCATGCGCAGGGTCGTCGTCTTGCCGCAGCCCGAGGGGCCGAGGAGGCAAACGACCTCACCGGCGGCGACACTGAGATCGGCATCCTTGACGGCGGTGAAATCGCCGAACCGCTTGGTGATCTTGCGGGCTTCGATGGTCGACATGCGTCTATCTCTTCACGGTGCCGAAGGTGACGCCGCGCAGCAGGTGGTTCTGCAGGAAGAAGGTCACCAGGAAGACGGGGATGAGGAACAGCGTTTCGATCGCCGCGAGTAGCCCCCACAGCACGCCGATGCCGCCGCCCGCCACCGCCTGGTTCATGGCGACCGGCACGGTGCGGGTGTCGACGCCGGTCAAGAGCAGCGCGAACAGGAACTCGTTCCAGGTGAGGATGAGGCCGAAGACGAAGGTCGCGGCGAGGCCCGCCAGCACTTGCGGCAGGCAGATCTTGAAGAACACCTTGACCTCGCTCGACCCGTCGATCCGTGCCGCATCCTCGACATCGGGCGACAATTCATCGAAGAAGCTCTTCATCATCCAGATCGTGAACGGCAGGTTGAAGGCCGTATAGAGCAGGATGATGCCGATATAGGAGCCGGCAAGGCCGGTGACCCGGAACATCAGGATGATCGGGATGATCACCACGATCGCCGGCAGCATGCGGGTGGTGAGGATGATGAAGAGATAGGTGTCGTTGCCCTTCAGCGCATAGCGCGAGAAGCCATAGGCCGCGAGCGTGCCGATCACCAAGGCGAGCAGCACCGAGGTGCCGGCGATGAAGATCGAATTGAAGAAGAACCGGTCGAAGCCGGTGCTCTCGACGGCGCCGCCCGTGGTGTAGGCGCGGGAAAAGACCGACGTGAAATTCTCCAATGTCGGCGTGAAGACATATTGCTCGGGGATGAGGCCGAAGAAGCTCGTCGGGAAGAACCGCGGCGGCACCGCCAGCGCTTCCGTCTGCAGCTTGAAGGAGGTGATGATGATGAGGAGCACGGGCAGGAAGTAGATCAGGCTGATGATCGCGGTGAGGAGCGTGTGGCCCCAGCCCGCCTCGCCCACGCCCGATGCCTTGCGGAAGCCCAGCCTTTCCCAGATCGAAGTCACATCAGCCATCGTTCAATTCCCCTGGGCGCGCCGGTTGGCGATATAGAGATAGAGATTGGTGAGCACGATCACCACGAAGAGCAGCAGATAGGAAAGTGCCGCACCCTCGCTGGTCTTGTTCTGCTCATTGGCAATGCGGATGACATGGTAGGAAATCGTCATCGTGTCATTGCCGCCCTTGGTCAGCAGGATGACGAGATCGGCGAGCTTGAAGGCCTCGATGGTGCGGAACAGCAGCGCCAGCATCAGGAGGCCGCGTATATAGGGGAAGGTGATCGTCCAGAAGCGCCGCCAGCTCGAGACCCGGTCGATGGCCGCTGCCTCATAGAGATATTTGGGCACCGAGACGAGACCGGCCAGCACCAGCAGCATGACGAAGGGCGACCACATCCAGGCATCGGCGAAGACGATGCCGGCGACGGCGCCTGCCTTGGTCGACATCAAGATGAACTGCTCGCCGTTCCAGGCCTTGATCGCCTGGCTGAGGAGGCCGAAGGTCGGGTCATAGTAATAAGAGAAGAACACGCCGACCGCGACCACCGAGAGCATCATCGGGGTGAGCACCAGGATGAGCAGGTATTTGCGCAACGGGAACTGCTTGGCGAAGAGCACGGCGAGCAGGAAGCCGACGATCATCTGGGCCGAGACGGTGAGCACCACGAACATCGCGGTATTGGTGAGATTGGCCCACAGTTCCGGCGCCTTGAGGTCGTTGGTGAGGAGCTGCTCGTAGTTCCTGAGGCCCACGAAGCGGATCGTCTGCTGGTTGCTCTGATAGGCGAAGAAGGAGAGGCCGAGCGACCACAGCAGCGGAAAGATGTTCATGACGAACAGCACCGCGATCGCCGGCGAAACCAGGAGGCCACCATAATAATGGCGGCGATAGGCATTGACGACGAAGGCGGCCGCGACCATCGCCGCCATGGCGCCCGTCACCCAGAAGGCGGCATTGGCCGGCAGGGCCAGTATGGCGAGGATGGACACGGCAAGGCCCACCGCGATCGCGAGCTTCCAATTGTCGGGAGCGATCGTCGTGAACTGCGGCGGCGGCCGGTCTATGGCAACAGTCGTCATCTAAAATTATGCCTGCTGAATCCGTGAGACAAAGAGGACGCCCGCAGTTTCCTGCGCGCGTCCCCTGAGGCGTTTCGTTACTGGATCAGGCCCGCTTCCGAGAGCAGGTTCTGCTGGAACTTCGCTATGTTGTCGAGCGTCGTCTTGGCGTCCTGCTTGCCGGTGATGGCGAGATCGAACTGGTCCTGCTGCTGGGTGAGCAGCTCGAAGAACTGCGGCACGTGCCACACGTCCTTCTGCCAGTCGAGGCTCCCCGCCCAGGCGCGGTTCCATGGCCGGAAGGTCACATAGGCCGGATCGCTATAGACCGACTTGATCGCCGACTGTCCGCCCTTCGAGGCATATTCCGTCTGCACCGGCTTCGACAGCCACCATTTCACGAAGTCGAGCGCTTCCTTGGTCTGCGTGTCGGTGTTCCAGGTCATCAGCACGAAGGGCTGGCCGCCGATATTCGACCAGCGGATGATCTTGCCGTCGGCGCCGCGGGTTCCCGGCATCAGGCCGAAAGCGATCTTGTCGGAGACTTTCGATGTCTTGGGATCGAGCGAGGCTTCGCCGAGACCGATCCAGTCGATATTGATGGCGACCTTGCCTTCGCGGAACAACTCGTCGGACTTGAAGATGTCCATCGTTCCGGTCTTGGCGACGGGCGGCATATACTGGATGAGGCGCAGATAGTGATCGAGCGCCTTGACCGCTTCCGGCGAATTGACCACGCCTTCCGCTTGGCCCTTGGGCGCCTGGGTTTCGTCCCAGACATTGCCACCCTCCTGCCAGATGAAGCCGTTGATCTGCATCGAGGAGAAGTCGTAGCCCTTGCCGGCCTGGTAGGCGATGCCGTAGAAATCGTCATCCGCCGGCTTGCCGGCTAGGTTCTCGCCCTTCTTGCGCTGGAAGAACTGGCCGATATTCTCGAACATCTCCCAGTCCATGTCGTCGAGCTCTTCCGGCGTGCACGGCAGCTTCTTGTTGAACTTCGCCTGGAAGTTCTTCTGCTCTTCCTCGTTGCACAGGATGTCCTTGCGCGCGAAGCTCACCAGCACGTCCGGGAACTGCGGGAAGCCGTAATAGTTCGGCGTCTTGTGCGGATAAGTCGAATAGGCATTGAGCGGGGCCGGATGCATGTCGTCCATCGCCGCCTTCAGGCCCGGATCGGCATCGATGAACTCGTTGAGCTTCTTGTAATAGCCGCCTTCGACGAAGGCGCCGAGCCACTGCGAGTCCGACACTGCCATGTTGTATTTCTGCTCGCCTGAGGTGAGCGAGGCGTTGAGGCGGGTGTAGTAGTCGGGCCACGGGATGAAGTCGATGTCGAGCTTCACCGTGTTGCCTGACGGCGCTTTATACTGCTTGTCGAACATGTCCTTCATGATGCGGGTCGGCGGCCAGTCCGGCACCGCCATCTTGAGCACCACTTCCTCGGCCGAGGCGGCCCCGAGGAACGTGCCGCTCATCAGGGTCGCGGCAAGCGCGGCCCCGGCAAAGGACGTCAACTTATACTGCCAACTCATGTCCAGTTCTCCTCCCTAGTGGATCTAGGCACTTCTCTTTTCTTCGCGTGCTTGGACGGCTCACCTCAAGGCGATACCGTCCTCGACGCGGAAGACATGGATTTTCCTTGCATCGACCTTGATCGGCAGGCGGTCGCCGAGCTTGATCTCGCTCGCCCGCGATTCCGGCAGAAGGATCCGCAGATTGTCGGTCTTCTCGCCGAGCGAAACGATGGTGACATCGCCCAACGGCTCGAGCAGCTGCACCGGCGCCGAAAGTTGGACCGCCTGGCCGGACGCGATTTCGAGATCGGCCGGGCGCACGCCCATGACGACCTTGTCGCCCGCTTTCGCCTTGATCTTACGGGCGAGCTCGAAGCTGCCGAAGCCGGTCTTCAGCGCTTCGCCGCTTTCGCCCACCGTCGCCTCGAGCAGGTTCATATGCGGCGCGCCGATCTTGGCCGCGACATAGACGTCGTTGGGCTGGTCATAGAGCTCGTCGGGCGATCCCTTCTGCACCACCGCACCATCGCGCATCACCGCGATGACCTCGCCCATCGACAGGGCCTCGAGCTCATCGGGCGTCGCGTAGATGATGGTCATGCCGAACTGGCGGTGCAGGCGCTTGAGCTCGGCGCGCATGTCGTGGCGGAGCTTGGCGTCGAGATTGGTCAGGGGCTCGTCGAGCAGGAGGATATTGGGGCGTCGGATCAAGGATCGTCCGAGCGCCACGCGCTGCTGCTCGCCGCCCGACAGCGTATTGGGCTTGCGCTCGAGCCGGTGCGCGAGCTTCAGCATCTCGGCCGTCTCCTTGACCCGCTTGTCGATCTCCGGCCGCGCGACATTCGCCTCGCGCAAGGGATAGGCGAAATTCTCGTAGACGGTGAGATGCGGATAGAGCGCGAAGGACTGGAACACCATCGACACGCCGCGCGACTTGATCGGCGCATGGGTCGCATCGACGCCATGCAGCGCCACCCTGCCCGTATCCGGGATCACGAGGCCGGAGATAGTGCGCATAGTCGTCGTCTTGCCGACCGAGCTCGGCCCGAACAGGGCGAAGAACTGGCCTTCGGCGACATCGAAGGTCAGCCGGTCGAGCGCTTTCACGCGGCCATAGGCTTTCGACACGCCTTCGAGGCTGACGGCGGAGGCTTTATTGGGGGACATGGCCACCTCAGCCGATATGAGTCGTGCTGGGGCAAACTGGCTTCATCGACGCGAAATCCTCCCATTTACGGCGCTGCGCTGCGCCTTTGTTATTGATCAAACTGGTAGTACCAAATTGATCCGGGCGCAAGCGTTTGTGTTGGACCTGCACGGCAAAAATGCTGCTGCACTTGCGAAATCCGCCCCTTGCGACGGATTTTGACCTGTTCTATGGCTAGGGTAACAAATTTGGTCGGACCAAAATGGTCGACCCAGATCAGTCCAGGGAGGAACCTTTCATGCATCTTTCGACACATAACTGGATGCGCGCCGAGCCGCTCGAGACCACTTTGGCTCGCATCAAGAAGTTTGGTTATGAGAGCATCGAAATCTCCGGCGAGCCCACCCAATACAATGTGAACGACACCCGCAAGCTGCTGAAGCAATATGGCATCCGCTGCTGGGGCTCGGTGACGCTCACCCTCGCCGACCGCAATCTCGCCGCCAGGGACGAAGCCCAGCGCGCCAAGACCGTCGATTACATGAAGAGCGTCGTCACCATGGTGAACGAGCTTGACGGCGAGATCATCACCCTCGTGCCGGCGACCGTCGGCAAGATCACGCCCGATGGGACGCCCGAAGAAGAGTGGCAGTGGCTCATCGAAGGCGTGACCGAGGTCTATCAGCACGGCAAGAAAAAAGGCGTGCGCATCGCCATCGAGCCGCTCAACCGTTTCGAGACCTATATCCTGAACCGCGCCGACCAGGCTTTGGCGCTGGCCGAAGCGGTCGGGCCTGATTGCGGCGTGTGCATCGACGCCTTCCATCTCAATATCGAGGACGCCGACATGTTCGCCTCGATCAAGAAGGCGGGAAAACGCCTCTATGACTTCCACATCGCCGACAACAACCGCATGGCGCCGGGCCAGGGGGCGCTCGACTGGCCGAAGATCGTGAAAACCTTGAAGGAGGCGGGCTATGACGGAGCACTGACCGTCGAGTTCGTGGCGCCGGTCGACCGGACGCCGGCCACCAAATATCCCGATGCCGTCGAGAAGAACCCGGTCGATATCTCGCCCGAGCAGTTGAAGTTTATCCAGGATCACGGCTCGAGCCTGTTGAGCGAGGAATTCTACACCATGCTCGTCAAGAAATCGGCCGAAACGATTCTGCCGTTGATCAAATGACCGGCCGAGCGGGCCCGCATCGGGCGAGCCCGCTCGTAACGGCCGGGAGAACATGATGAAGATCGAACGGATCGAAGCCACCTGGGTGTCCATACCGATCGCTCAAGATCGTCAGCACAGAAGCGATTTCGGGCAGATCAGGACGTTTGATTCGGCGATCCTGCGCATCGACACCGATGCCGGCATCACCGGCTGGGGCGAAGGCAAGAACGCCGCCGGCAGTGCCGGCACCTATGCCGGGCTCGTCACCCTCATCAACAAGGAATTCGCCCCGCGCCTGATCGGCAAGGACGCGCGGGACATTTCCGTGATCTGGGATTCGCTTTACAACGGCGTGCGCGCCCATCATGCGACGGCGCGCGGACATTCGATGCCCGACATGGCGCGGCGCGGCCAGACCATCGCCGCGATCAGCGCCATCGACATCGCCCTCTGGGACATCGCCGGAAAATCCATGAACGCCCCGGTCTGGCGCCTGCTCGGCGGACGCAAGGCCGAAGCCATGCCGGCCTATGCCTCGGGCGGCTGGGCCGATGCCCAGACCATTGGCGATCAGCTCTCGGGCTATGTGAAGCAAGGCGGCTTCAAGGCGGTGAAGATGCGCGTCGGCGCCATGGATGGGGCGCCGCAGGTCAGCGCCGAGCGCGTCAAGGCGGCGCGCGCGGCCTTAGGGCCCGACATCGAGATCATGGTCGATTCGCACGGCACCTTCACCGTGGCCGAGGCCAAGCGCTTCGCCCATCTGGTCGCCGACTGCAATCTCGCCTGGTTCGAGGAGCCGGTGACCGCCGATGACAAGGCCGGCATCGCCGAAGTGCGCGCCTCGGCCATGATCCCAATCGCCGCCGGCGAAAGCGAGTTCACCCGCTTCGATTTCCGCGACCTCATCACCCAGCGCGCCGTCGACATATTGCAGCCCGATCTCGCTATATGCGGCGGCATCACCGAGGCGCGCCGCATCGATGCGCTGGCGGCCGCGTTCAATCTGCGGCTGGCGCCGCATCTGTGGGCCGGGGCCCCCGCCTTCTTTGCCGGGCTCCATCTCGCCGCCGCGAGCCCGTCGAGCTATATTCTCGAATATTCGCTCGGCGCCAATCCGATGCTGCATGATCTCATCGAGGAGAAGGTCGAGGTGAAGGACGGCATGATCACGATCCCCGATCGGCCGGGCCTGGGAATCACGCCGCGCGAGGACATTATCGCCAAACATGCGGTGCATTTCGGATGAACGAGCATCGCGACCTGGTTTCGGAACTGGCGCTCTTCTTCCTGCAGAGGAAATACGAGCCGGGCGAGCGCGTGCCGTCGGAACGCGAGCTTGCCGAAAGGTTCAAGGCTGGCCGCGGCCTGGTGCGCGAGGCCTTGGCCTATCTCGAGGCGCTGAGGGTCATCGACCGGCGCGCCAAATCCGGCATCTATATGTCGAGCGATTCGGCGAGCGTCGAGGCCTTGGCCCTCTTCGCCCAGATCGGCGTGCCGCTGCAGGCCGAAGAGGTGCGCCAGTCGAACGAGATGCGCCGCATCCACGAGATCACCGCGGTCAGGCTCGCTTGCGAGCGCGCGACGCTGGAGAATTTCGACCGTATGCGCGCGGTCCTCGCCTCGTCCCTCAAGCGCATCGAAGCGCAAGAGCCGATCGACATCGAGGACCGCGATTTCCATCTCGAGATCGTCAATGCCACGCAGAACAATGTCTTCTACCGCATCGTGCGCATCTTCTACCTGATGACGGCCGAGCGCCGGCGCATCTATTTCCAGCGCCCCGAACGCTGCCGCGAGTCGCATAATGAGCATATCCGCATCTTCGAGGCGATCGCCAGACGCGATCCGGTGGAGGCGATGGGCCTCATGGATGCGCATCTCAAAGGTGTCGAGAGCTACTGGACCGGCCTTCTCGACAAACCGCCCTCACCCGAGAAGCCGCAGCCCGAAGCCGCCTGGCTGCGCCATATCACGAGCTGATGCCTTACTCTCGCCCCGCTTTAGCGGGGAGAGGGAGGGCCCCATTGCAAAGCAATGGGAGGGTGAGGGGCTGCCGCGGGATTCACACTGGACTTGCAACCGAGCGTCAAACGAGAGAAGCATCCGCGATACGGCCGAGAAGCGATTGATATGCCCATGCCCCTCACCCTTTCCGCCGCTTCGCGTCGGGCCCCTTCCCTCTCCCCGCTGCGCTCCGCTTGCGGGGCGAAGGCAATCGAGTTTCGTGGAGGGCGGTCATGACCAGCGACCGGCCCATCGTCTACTCGACGCATCCCTTGCATCCCAATGCCGCGAGGCTGCTCGACGGCGCGGCCGAGCTCGTCGTCGCATCCGATCTCAAAGCCGACACCCTCACCCGCGAGGCCGCGGCCGCCGACATCGTCATCGTGCGCGCCAATCTGCCGGAATCACTCTTTGCCGGCGCCAAGAAGCTCAAGGCCGCCATCCGCCACGGCGCCGGCCTCGACATGATCCCGGTCGAGGCGGCAACGGAAGCGGGCGTGCTCGTCGCCAATGTGCCGGGCGTCAATGCCCGTTCCGTCGCCGAGCATGTGATCTTCGTCGCTCTGGCGCTGGCCCGGCGTTTCCGCGCCATCGATTCCGATCTGCGCCACAAGGGCTGGCTCGCCGGCCGCGCTCATTCGCTCGCCGCCCGCGAGCTCCAGGGCGCTACGATGGGCATCATCGGCATGGGCCATCTCGGCCGCGCCATCGCCAATATCGCCGGACCGGGCTTCGGCATGCGGATCCTGGGCTCGACGCGGCGCAATGCCGGCTTTCCGGAAGGCGTCGAGCCGGTCGCCCGCGACCAGCTCCTCCGGCGCAGCGACTATGTCGTTCTCGCCTGCCCGCTCTCGCCTGAGACCCGCGGCATGATTGCCGCCCGCGAGCTCGCCCTGATGCGCAAGGGCAGCTTTCTGATCAATGTCGCGAGAGGCGCCGTCACCAATGAGGACGATGTCGTCGCGGCCCTGGAGAGCGGGCATCTCGGCGGTGCCGCGATCGACGTCTTTGCCGAGCAGCCGCTGCCGGCGGATCATCCCTTCTTCAGCCTCGGCAATGTGATCCTGACCCCGCATCTCGCCGGCATCACCGAGGAGAGCATGGAGCGGATGGGCATTGGCGCGGTCGAAGAAACCTTGCGCGTGCTCAAGGGAGATCTGCCGGTCAATCTTGTCAACCCGTCCGTCGTTGCGCAATATCGCCGGCGGTTTCTCTAATATCCTCGCCCGAAACGAGCGGCAGCGCGCTGGCATGCGGAATGTTTTCGGCCCAAAACTCCAGGTAGAGAATGCGAAAAATCCTGTTCCTGCCCGGCGCCGGCGGCTCACCCGAATTTTGGCGGCCCGTAGCGATGCTCTTGCCGACCGAGCGCGAGAAGGTGCTTTTTGGCTGGCCTGGCCTCGGCAGTCAGCCGCACGATCCCAGGATCAACGGCATCGACGATCTCGTTCGGCTCGTCGAGGACAGGATTGATGGTCCGGTCGATGTGGTGGCCCAGTCCATGGGCGGCGTCATCGCGGCGCGAATAGCTCTCGCCCGGCCAACCATGGTCCACCGGCTCGTCCTGACGGCCACCTCGGGTGGTGTGAACATGGAACGATTTGGCGCCTCCGATTGGAGAGCGGAGTACCGAAGTCAATTTCCGCAGGCAGCCGACTGGATCATGCAGCGTAGCACGGCTGCGGCGCTCCCGGTTGAGCTCATCGCGGCGCCGACGCTTTTGATTTGGGGAGACTCCGATCCGATCAGCCCAGTTTCCATCGGACTCCACCTCGAGCGCCGCATGCCGAACGCTAAGCTGCATGTCGTACCCGGTGGCGACCACAGCCTCGCATCCGACAAGGCGGAAGTCGTTGCCCCGCTCATTGCCGAGCATTTGAAATAGAGGTTGGGCCTTAAGGCACCCGATCAGCGGCGCGCCGAAGCGGCCCGTCGCTAACGGCTGCTGACACATATGGACAATAATTGGGAATATGAGGCAGACGAAGATCTCGGACCATCGAATCCGGACGCCACACGTGGATCGCCGCGAAACGCCTAGTCTGGAGCAGCTTCGCCGCTATGCGATCGCGCGCAGCCTGTTCAAACCGACCAGCCTGCCGCGGGCCATTGCGCGTTTGGGCTTTGTGCAGGCGGACCCGATGCGAGCGCCGGCTCGCGCCCAGGATCTGATCCTCGCGCAGCGCGTCAAGAACTACCGTGTCGGCGAGTTGGAACGCCGCTACCCTCGTCTGGCGATCGAAGAGGACTTCTTCATCAACTATGGTTTCGTGCAGCGCGAGACCGTGGCTTTGCTGCATCCGCGCGGGGAGCCGCCCGCCTGGGACGCCTGGGACACCGGCATGCAGGCGCGCGCCGAGGAGGTGCTGGCCTTTGCCCGCCGGCATAGACGCACCCACGGCAAGCATGTGCAGGCGCATTTCGACCATGGCCGCATGAAACGCTGGGGCTCCAATCTCAATGTCGGCGCGCATCTGCTGGACGGCCTGCATTATCGCGGGCTGCTCCGGGTGGAGCGGCGTGAGGCCGGCACCCGGATCTACCAGGCGATCGAGCATCCACCGCAGGACGACAGTCCCGCGTCCCGGCTCATGCGCGCCGGCCGGTTGCTGGACATGGTGGTGCAGCTTTACGCGCCGCTGCCCGCAACCAGCTTGCGCTATCTGTGTAGACTGCTGTCCTCTGGCGTGTCGCACCTCGCCGCCGAGATAAGGCAGCTCCACGAGCGCGCCAAATCCCGTTATGCCCATGCGGAGGTCGACGGCCTGCTGTGGTTCTGGCCGCAGGGCGAGAAGCCCGCCGCCGCGCGGCACCGGGTCGATGACAGGCTGCGCTTCCTCGCGCCTTTCGATCCGGTGGTCTGGGACCGGCGACGCTTTCAGTTGCTCTGGGGCTGGGAATACAAGCTTGAGGCCTATGTCCCCGCGCACAAGCGCCGCATGGGTCACTACGCGATGCCCATGCTCTGGGGCGAGCATATGCTGGGCTGGGCCAATTTGAAGGCGGTCGATGGCCGGCTGCAGCACGAGCTCGGCTTTGCCGGCCAACGGCCCCGCAGTCGCGCCTTCAAGCTGGCGTTGGATGAAGCGCTGCAGCAGATGCACGAGTTTCTCGACCTTTAGAGCATCAGCCCGAAAAGTGCGTGCGGTTTTCGGATAAGCCGATGCGCAAAAACAAAGAGATAGAGCGCCGGGACGATTCCATGAGAGCGTCCGGCGCTCTAGAGCATCGAGCTCGAGAAAGACCGCGTAAGCGATCCGTATGCTCACATTCGCTAGTTTCCGCGTCGCGCCTGATCGACTTTCCGATCAGGCAGTGATCTCACGGCGCCATTGCCGTCGAGAAAATGGAGGCTGCTATGTCAAGACCGCTAGTCACAAACCTGCCTAAGGATGTCCAGCACATTAGAAAAAGGTCTCGATTATCCTGGCGGACCATACTCCCGATGGCGCTCGGCCTGCTGGCGTCAAACACTGCCGGCGCTGCAGAGCCCTATTCCATCGTGAATCACTACACCGGGATGGTGGTCGACGTATGGCAAGGACAAATCGCCAACACGCATACAGTGCTCTGGCCAGATTGGGGTGGGCCGAACCAACGGTTCGACATCGTGCGCGTCGATCCGAACAACCCGCACTCTGATTTCCAGATCAAGGCGCGACATGCGGCCAAATGCCTTGATGTCAATGGTGCAAGCGGGGCAGACGGCGCCATCGTCCAGACATTCGACTGCCACGGCGGCCCCAGCCAACTCTGGTTCGCGGAATTTGTCACTGACCCTTATGTCCAGTGTCAACCCATGACGTTCTGCGACAATGCAAGAATCATAGTCCGGGCCCGGCATTCCGGAAAATGCCTGGATGCACATAACCCTGGCCCGTCCCTGGCAAATCGGCCGAAGCAGGGTGCTATCCTTCAGCAATGGAGATGCCATAACAACCTCAACCAGTTCTGGGATTTCAACGGTGGCCCTCCTCCAGTAATAAATTAGGCAGCCTAGATATTAGCTATGGTATCTCGGCGATCTGATTTTTCGAATTGCATGATACTCCCGTATCCGTACGGTCCGGGCCGCGTTGTCATCGAGGAGCTGAGCGAAGACACTGTGCGTATGAATGCTCGTACGCACAGTGCTGGACGGCCGGAGATCGTGGAGGCTGGGCCACTCCTCCGGAGCTTCAGCGAAGGAGCGCATCCTGCTTCGCTCTTCGAGCTTCGCAGGATCTGAAAAGCCCTCCGAAGCTTTAGCGAAGGAGGGTCCAAACCGAGGATCCGGGTCCAATCCCTGGTGCGGGTGCCAGCCTTTTTCGGCTTCATCTGGATGATTTCGGCAGTTCAGTTCCGCTCAGGCGGCATGAATTTTCACCTGGCTCCAATATGGAAGGAACCGCCATGCCTCTGCGTAAATAAACTTGCAGAAAGGCTCGGGCATCCATACCATCCCGTCGGGAAATCCGCTCAGGGTAGCGGCGAATACCCGCCGGATTTTGACCCCTATATGCCCAGCGCAAGACACGGAGAATGCATATGGCTTCCGAAGCTAAAGCCGACAATGGCGTCAACGTTGATGCACTGCTTGAGGCCCGCGAGGCGCTGAAGGGTGCCCCCGAGGCCGCCAACTTCAAATGGCGGGCAACCTGCAACTGGGAAAACGGCACGCACAGCCACTCGACCGTCGAGGGCTTTTATGGCCTTGGTGGAGAGCAGAAGCACAAGACCACCTTTACTTTCGATGCCGATCACCCCGAGGTCTTTGCCTCGGAAGACCATGGCGCGACACCGGTCGAAATCGTCCTCGTCGGCCTCGCCAGCTGCCTGACGGCCGGCGTCGCCGCCGTGGCCCAGAACCGGGGCATTCAGCTGCGCTCGGTCACGGCGACGCTCGAAGGTGACATGAACCTTTATGGCATCCTCGGCATCGACAAGGACGTCCGTAACGGTTTCGATGGGATCAAGGTAAACTTCAAGATCGATGCCGACGCGAGCGCAGACGACATCAAGGCGCTAGTGGCGCAATCGCAAAAGCGCTCGGCTGTCTATGACATCGTGACCAACCCGACCAATGTCACCGTCACCGTGAACTGATCGGCGCATCTCACGATCTAAAGAGTTGAATAGCCTTCGCAACATAGAAACTGTTGTGATCGGCGCCGGTCATGCTGGACTGGCGATGAGCCGCTGCCTCACCGAACGCTCTATCGACCATGTCGTGATAGAGCGCGGTGAGGTTGCCAATTCGTGGCGTACCGAACGCTGGGACTCGCTTCGCCTGCTGACACCCAACTGGCAAAGCCGCCTGCCGGGCTTCGGCTATGATGGCGATAATCCCGACGGTTACCGCACGATGCCCGAGATCATTGATTTCCTCGCTCGCTACGCAAGCGTGATCTCGGCACCCGTCGAGACCAATACGCGGGTGACATCGCTGTCCGCCGCGGACAAAGGCTTCGTCGTGGCCACGGATAGAGGCACTTGGCGCTGTCGAACCGTCGTGCTCGCGACCGGCGCCTGCAATGTGGCGCGGGTTCCTGCGGTCGCCGCGGCGGTTCCGTCGGGGATCGCAACCGTTACCTCTATGGAATATCGCAATCCAAGTCAGCTGGATGAGGGTGGCGTACTGGTCGTCGGCGCGTCTGCGACCGGAACCCAGCTGGCGGACGAGATTCACCGCTCGGGCCGACCGGTCACGCTGTCCGTCGGCGAGCATGTCCGGGCGCCGCGCGTCTACCGGGGCAAGGATATCCAGTGGTGGATGGATGTCACACGCCTTCACGACGAGCGCTATGACGAAGTCGATGACATAGACCGGGCACGCCGGGTGCCGTCGGCTCAGCTGGCGGGCTCGACCGAGCGCAAGACTCTGGACCTCAACGCCTTGACCAGCATCGGCGTCAAACTCGTCGGGCGGATCGCCGGCATCGCCGAGGGCAAGGCGCAGTTCTCGGGTTCGCTGCACAATAATTGCGCGATGGCCGATCTCAAGATGAACCGGCTGCTCGGCACGATCGACGAATGGGTGACCAGCAAAGGCCTCGACGGTCAGATCGAAGCGCCGCACCGCCCTCTTCCCACCGAGGTCGAGAAAGCGCCGCCGCTTGGCATGGATCTCAAGAACGGCAGGATCAGGACCATTCTTTGGGCGACCGGATACCGTCCGGACTATTCCTGGCTTCAAGTGCCGGTGCTCGATCGCAAGGGCCAAGTGCGTCACGATGGCGGGGTGACCGATTATCCGGGCCTCTATCTGATGGGCATGCAGTTCCTGCGCCGCCGCAAGTCGGCTTTGATCGACGGCGCCGGCGACGACGCGCGCGACCTCAGCGACCATCTGGCATGCTACCTCAAGCAGATGTCAACCTGACGGCGGCGGCTTCCCGCCTTCGCCTCATATCCCCAAATGCAATTTCGGTTTCCAGAAGGGGCGGAACAGCTCGATCTTGGGGCAGCGGTTCATCACAACCTTGAGCCCCGCATCCTCCGCCAGGCGGGCGGCGGCATCATCGCGCACGCCGATCTGGCCCCAGAGGACCTTCGCACCGATGGCGATCGCCTCCTCAGCAACCTCCATCAGGTCTTCGGAGCGGCGAAAGACCTCGACCATGTCCACCGGCCGGTCGATGGACGCCAATGAAGGATAGACCTTGAGCCCGCGAATTTCCTCGAGACCCGGCGTGGGGTTGACCGGGATCATGTCGTAGCCTGTCTCATGCAGCACTCTGAGCACGCCATAGGAGAACTTGGTCTTGTCGGGGCTGGCCCCGACCATGGCGATGGTTTTGACCGATTTCAGAATGCCTTGCAGATAGGCCTCCGGATAAGGCTCATCATGATTCATGTGGGTCATTTCGTTTTTCCAGCGGGATAGCAATATCGGCCTTCAGCTCATGCGGGGCCAGTGGGTCGAGGAAGGGGTTGCGGTAGAGCTTGTCATGGCTCTCGACGCCGACCTCGAGCGTGCAGTCGCTCATCGGGCGGGCGACGCACAATATCACGTAGCCATTGTTGATCTGGCGGTTGTTCAGCGCCACCTGCGCCCGCTGATCCACTTTTCCGCTGATCAGCCTGGCGGCACAGCTTATGCAGCCGCCATACTGGCACCCATAGGGCAGATCGACCCCCTGCTCGCGCAAGCTCGTCAGCAGCGGTTTGCGGTGATCGACCTTGAAGGCGGCACCGCCGCGATTGGCGAGAATGATGGTGTGGAGCGTCAAAGCCAGATATCGCTTGTGCAGTCGCCGCCGGGATAGCGGGTTTCGTGGCAGCGGCTCGGTCCGTTCGGCTCCTTGCCGAAATCGACGACGAAACGCGGATCGATCTCCATGCCGCCCTTTTCCGTATCGCAATTGACCATCAGCATGCATCCGCCATTGGTGCGGATCTCGGGATAGAACTGATTGTCCCACGTCGAGAACAGCGAGGTCGTCACATAGAGCCGCTTGCCGTCGAGGCTGAGCTGGATCATCTGAGGTCCGCCGGTGACCTTCACGCCATTGACCTCGGGCGCGCGGTTGAGAAGGCCCCCCATCCACACCTGACCGGTGAGCTTCGCCTTGTGCGGATCGGAGATATCGTATTGCCGGATGTCGCCATGCAGCCAGTTGCAGAGGTAGAGATACTTGTCGTCCATGCTGATGAGGATGACCGAGATGACGCCCGGTATCGGGATGGGCCACTCCGGATGCGGCTCGTTTTCGACGTCCACGATTTTCTCCCACTGCCATTCACCCGCCGCATCCTTCCACCAATGGATGATATTGGCCGAAAGGGCGGCGCCGACAAAGCCGTGGCTGCTGTCGGGATCGTGATGGAAGCGCACTTCGAGCGGGATCAAGCCGTCTTCGCCGAGATAGAATGTCTGTCTCGGCTCCTTCTTCTTGAAATCCCAGAGATGGATTTCCCTTCCGTATTTGAGATGGCCCACCTCTTCGAGATCGAAGCCCGGCATGAAGGTATTGGGCGCCGCCCATTCGGAGCTCACCATCACATTGTGGCGCGGCTGGTACCAGAAGTCGTAGCCGAACTTGATCTTGCCCATGGAGTTTTCCCAGCGGCCGATGATCTCGAAATCCTTGTCGAGATGGAGATAGCCGCCGGGCGCGTTTCCCTGGGCGTCGCCGAGCATGGAGATGATGATCTCGGAGCCCAGGCAATGCACGGTGTGCGGCGCCGAGAGGTTGGTTTTGGCCTTGATCTCCGCACCTTCGATGACCTTGAACAGCCTCGGATTGCGTGGATCGGTGCCGCAGTCGACGATATGCAGATTGGTCGAGCGCACGCCCGGCACGATCAGATACTTCCGCTCCATCCCCGGATCGCCATGGCAGGACGAGCAGGCATTCCACCCCATATGGTGCAGCTCATCGCCGATGCCCGGCACCTCCAGACGCGAGATCACCTGGCTGTAGGTCGGGCTCTCGGGATCAGCATCGATGGTGCACAGATAGTCCGGCTTTTGGATGCCCGTCCCGGTATAGATGGCAATCGTATAGAGCACCTTTTCGCGCGGCGCCCGCATCGCCTCGGCGGGAGAAGCATAGCCAGGTCCACAGCACTCATGGGTCATAGGCACTCCCTTATATGGGTAAATCAGGGAAAGGTTAAACCCTTACGCCGCTCTTGCAAACGTCACTCGCTGATATTGGTGAGACCATGACTTGGCCGCTTGTTTCGCTCCTATCCCATTCATTCTGCACCGGATGCCTGGCCGTTTACCTAATCGAAAGCATCTCCATCCATCCTCTAGAGCAGTGGACGGATGCCAGATCGTAGGGGAGTATCTCTATGGCTTCGTTCCTTGCTCGCTTCACCACCGCCAAGACCCAGCCGGTTCCCGACGTCATTCCCGAGCCCGCCGGCGCCGATGCTCGCGCGCTACAGGCGAAGCTTACCGCAGCGCTTGGTGACCTTGAGCGATCATCCGATGCCGATGCCGATGCCGATCTCCTTGCCCTCTACGGGCAATACCGGGAGGCCCGGAAGGACATGCACAAGGTGTTTGCCGAACGCGTGGATTCTGATGCCGAGGCCGATCTGATCGTGGGCCGCCGCGATGCCCTTCTGAGAGAGATCGCAAAAATGCCCGCCAAAACCCTGCGCGGCTTCGGCGCCAAGATGGAGGTCCTGCGGAGCTGCGAATGCCCGGCTTTGGAAAAAGCTTGCCCGCAGGAACCTGATGCCATCCTTCTGCAATCGATCGTGGCGGACAGTTACTGGCTGTTCAGCGCCGAAGAGACGACAAAGCCAAGGAAGGAAGCCAAGGATGACGCCTCAACGGATCATGTTGATAACAGGTCCAATGCCGTCGTCACCGGCAGATAGAGCCTGCGTGGCCGCTCGATCAGAGACACGAAGCCGAAGGCCGCATAGAATGATGCGGCCTTGTCGTCGATAGCATCGGCAAAGATGGCATGCGCTCCGACGGGCGCAGTCGCGACGGTCTTGATGGCGTCGAACAGCAAAATCTCTCCGAGTCCTTGGCCGGCATAATCGCGATGCCGGCCAAGCCAGCCGATGAGGACGGCCGGAACTGAAGGATAGCGCGGCAGTTTCTTTGCCAGCGGCTCCGGAACCTCATTTAGAGGCACATTGCTGGACGACAGGGTGTAAAAGCCGGCCACTCGATCTGTCGCGATTTCTCTCGCGACGAAGCAAGTCGCGTATTTGCGCTTCACGTCCTGCGACACAACCTCGTGGAAATAGCTGTCGATCCGGTCGTTGCCGCAGGAGAAGTCTGTCCGCCTATGTTTTTTCCCCAGAGGCTCGATGATGAAGCGGGCACTCACCGACGCTCGATCAGTTCGGCGTGCCGCTTCGCGGCGCGTCTTAGCCGCTTATTCGGCTTGGGCGGATCGATCAACGCATTGGCAAAGCGGATCTGATCGGCGCGCGCCAGGCGCATGATTTCGGCATCCTCGACAACGCGCCGTGCGTCCTCGCCAGCAGTGGCGATGAGATAGCCTGTCAGGGTCATGCCGCGCAGGCGAGCGGCGCGCTGCATCTGGTCATAGATTTGGACCGGGATGCGCGCTTCCAGCCGGGCGGTGTCGGTTTCGGCAATGGGCTTGGGCATGGGCATAACTCCTTTTGCCTCATATACGGCAAAATGCCGTATCGTTCAAGAACATGAACTTGACGCCCTTAAGAGTAATTTTCCCTGCTCCAAAAAAAGCTTGCACCTTCGCGTAAAGCCATGACGCGGCGTGAAAACCCTCGTTCTGTCGCGTTCCGAAACGGCGCTTTTCGCATTTTCCCTGCTTTTTCCCTGTATCCGCGACGCCGCCTCTATTCCAGCGCCACCCAGCTGCCGTCGGCCAGGCTGGATTTGAGCACCGCTTCGACAAAAGCCAGGGCATCGACGCCATCGGCGCCGGTGGGCGCGAGCAGGCTCAACGGATCGGGCGCCCGCTTCTCGCGCCTGGCCTCGATCTGCTCGGCATAATCGCCATAGAGATTGGCGAAGGCTTCGACAAAGCCTTCCGGCAGGCCGGTGACCAGGCGTGTCGCGCGTTTCGCCTGGGGCGAAAGCTTGCCGCCGCGATTGAGCGTCTGGTCGGTGCCGTCGAGCATCCGCAGATGAAGCTGATCGGGAAAGGCCTCGTCCCAGGCGACATGGCCCGTCTCGCCATAAACCCTGAGCCTAAAGCCGACACTCTCGCCCGCCGCCACCATGCTCGCCCACAACATGCCGCGCGCGCCATCCTTGAAGCGCAGCAGGATGTTGGCATTGTCCTCGAGCTGGCGCCCCTGAACCATGGTCGCAAGATCGGCGGCGAGCGTCTGGACCTCGAGCCCGGTGACGAAGCGCATCAGATGATAGGCATGCGTCCCGATATCGGCGACGACGCCGCTCGGTCCCGCTTCCTTGGGATCGACGCGCCAGGCCTGCTTGACGCCTTCCTGCTCGAGGGGTGCCGCAAGCCAGCCCAGCGCGAATTCGACCTGCACCAGGCGGATCTTGCCGATGACCCCCTCGGCGATCAGGCTCTTCGCATGGCGGATCATCGGATAGCCGGAATAATTGTAGGTGACGCCCAACAGCCGCTGCGCCTTGGCGGCCCGCCCGACCAGGTCCTGGCCGTCCGCGACGCTGACGGCGAGCGGCTTGTCGCAGATCACCGCAATGCCCTGATCGAGGAAGGCGGCAGCGATCGCGTGATGCGACGCATTGGGCGTGACGATGGTGACCGCTTCGATACCGTCGTTGCGGGCCGCTTCCGCCTTCGCCATCTCGCGATAGTCGGCATAGGTCCGTTCCGGTGCGATGAAGCACTGCGCTGCCGACTGCCGCGCCCGCTCCGGATCGGAGGAGAGGGCGCCGGCGATGAGGTTGAACTTGCCGTCGAGCCTCGCCGCCATGCGATGCGCCTCGCCGATGAAGCCGCCAATGCCGCCCCCCACCATGCCCCAGCGGATCGGCCGTCTGATCCTGTCGTTCATGCCGTCTTTTCCTGCGTCGCTATCCACAGATGCTGCAGCAGAATGATGGTCTTTGCATCAGCAATTTCATCGCTCGCGACGCGCCGCATCGCCTCCGCGAGCGCCATCTCCAGGACCTCGATATCCTCGTCCTCGCCGTCCTTGCCGCCGCCTTCGCCGATGCGGTCGGCCGGCGAATAATCGGCCAGGAACAGCCAGATGCTCTCGGTCACGGCACCGGGCGTTCCCCAGATGCGGCCGCAGGCTTTGAGATTGTGGATGCGATAGCCAAGCTCCTCTTCCGCCTCGCGGATCGCGCAGGCCTTCGGCTCATCGCCGTCGAGCAGGCCGGCGCAGGCCTCGATCATCATGCCGTCGGTACCGGTAAGATAGGGCGGCAAGCGGAATTGGCGGGCGAGCAGCACGGTCCCGCGCTCGGCGTCATAGGGCAGGACGGCGGCGCCATGGCCGTGGTCATGCACCTCGCGCACCGCGCTCAGCGTGCCGCCGTCACGCTTTTCGATGTCGAGGCGGTAGCGGGTGAGCGTCGCCCAGCCGGAATGGACGAGTTCGGCCGAGGTGATCACGATCTTGGGTACAAAAGTCAAAATAGGCTCCGTTCTTTGCGTAGGATATCGAGGATCGCCGTCGCCCGTGGTTCATTTAGGAGGTCGCCGACCGGGCGGGCGTTGCGCCGCCGCCAGTTCGGATATTCGCGATCGGTGCCCGGCACATTGAGCTGATCGACCTCACCGAAAAGATCGTCGACCTGGACGAAGGCGACCGCCGATCCGGTCCGCGCCAGGAAAAGATGCGCCGCCTTCATCAGATCACCGGTGCCGATTTGGGCCTTGTCGAAAGCGGCAAGCAGGGCCTTGCGCTCGATCTCGTAGTCGCGCCGCTGCTTTGCTTCGTCCGGATTGCGCTTGAGCCTGTGGTCGAGCTCGAGATGGGCGCCTTGCGCCCAGCCCGCGAAAGTCGGCAGGTCATGCGAGCCGAGGCAGGCGAGCGACAGATAGGGATAGGCTTTGGGCGCTCGGAAAGCCTGATCGTCGCGCTCGAACCACAGGACCTTGTAGGAGAGGAAATTGGCGCGGGCGAGCCGCTCGCGCAAGCCGTCGGGCACGGTGCCGAGGTCCTCGCCGACCACCATGCAGTGATGCGCCACACTCTCTTCCGCGACGAGGCGCAACAGCGCGTCCATTGGGAAGTTGACATAGGCGCCGTCCTTTCCTTCCGCCCCGCGCGGCACCCAGAATTGCCGCATGAGACCCAGCACATGATCGATCCGCAGCATGCCGGCATGGCGCATATTTGCGCTGAGGATCTGGCGATAGGGCTCGAGCCTGCGTTCGAGCAGCACATGCGGCTGGAAGGGCGCCAGGTTCCATACCTGGCCGAGAGCAGAGAACGGATCGGGCGGCGCGCCCAGCGACACTGTCGATGCAAAAAGGCCGGGATCGGCCCAGATCTCGCCGCCGTCAAAGGCCGTGCCGAGGGCGAGGTCGCCGTAGATCGGGCTGCCGCGACGTGCATTCTGCACGAGCTGGAGGTGGCAGAGCCATTGCAGCCATTTGCGGAACATCACGTCTCTTTGATGTGCATCGGCAAAGCGTGCGACCTCGGCCGAGCCCACATCACGCAGCCCTTCCGGCCATTTCTTCCGATCGACGCTGCCAGCCTGGTCCGCAATCGTTTCGAAGACGGCATGAAGATGCAGCGCCTCTCCCCCATCGGCACAGAAATCCTTGAAGGTCTGCGTATCTTTGCCGGACCGGACGGCATCGAAGGCGGCGCCAAGGGCCGTCTTGCTCGCCTGCCACGCCGCTTCATAGTCGACATGGCGAAGCTTGCTGAGCACCGTGATGGCGTCATGCGTCTTGCGATGCCCGGCTTCCTGCACGGCATCGATGTCGATATAGATCGGATCGATGAAGCGCCGGTCGGAGGGCTGATAGGGGCTGGCCCGGCTGCGATCGGTCGGGAAGAGATGATGCAGCGGGTTGATGCCGGCGAAAGCTGCGCCTGCTTCAGCCGTGGTGGCGCTGAACTCGCCGAGCGTGGCGAAATTCCCCAAGGCCGAAGGCTTGCTGCCGCGCAAGGCATAAAGGTGGGCGGCAAGGCCGAATATCTTCCTGCCTTCGTCGATAGCCGGAGAAAGGAAGCATTTCTCCTCATCGGCTCGGGCTTTCACAATCCTTTGCAGCCGGTCGAGGCTTAAAGCGACATCTCCACCCGATGAGAATCCAAGCCCCATCGCCGTGAGAAGCGCCCGCTTCGTGTCGAGGCTGACATCGTGCCTTTCCCCGGCGACCGTCCACCATACGGGCTGGATGCCGGCTGCCTCGGCGAGTTCGTTCACCAGACGGTCGTTCGGCGCAGCGCTCTGGCGCGCCTTCATCTTCTCGGCAAAGACGATGACGGAGCGTGCCGCTATCGAGGCTTCGTCACTGACGGGCAAATCGGCGGCGCCGTCGCGATCGAGCATCATCCGCCAGCTTCCACCCGCGCGCGAAGGCAGAAGCCTCACGCGCTCCGGCGCCCGTCCGGCATTGAGCCAGACGAGCGTGCGGTCGCCGCTCGCGAAATCATAGAAGGCCGCTCCCAGCAGATGTTTGTCGGGATTGTTCCAGTCCTCCTCGCGCATGGCCGCACCATCGGCCCTGAGCCAGGTCACATCGGCAAGGTCCGTTTCGTCCGCCGGCTGACCGGTCAGGAAGCGGTCGCGGCTGAGCGAGGGATGAGCGCGGCGCAAGGCTATGGCCGAGCGCACGAATTCCATCAGCGGCACGTCGGCCTTCTCCCAGTCGAGCCAGGTCAGCTCATTGTCCTGGGCATAGGCATTGTTGTTGCCCTTCTGGCTGCGGCCGAATTCATCGCCGGCGGTGAGCATGACCGTGCCGCGCGACACCAGGAGGCTTGCGAGCATCGCGCGGAGATCGCGGGCGCGCGCCGCCTCAATGGCGGGATCGTCCGTCTCTCCCTCGACGCCGTTGTTCCAGGAGAAATTATTGCCGGTGCCGTCGCGGTTGTTCTCGCCATTGGCTTCATTGTGCTTGGCCGTATAGGAGACGAGGTCGCGCAAGGTGAAGCCGTCATGGGCGGCGAGGAAGTTGACGCCGCTCGAAGGTTTGCGCCGGTCCGGCGTGAAGATGTCCGATGACCCGGCGAGCCGCGTCGCCAATGTCCCCACCATGCCGCGGTCGCCGCGCCAGAAGCGGCGCAGATCGTCGCGATAGCGGTCGTTCCATTCGCGCCAATGCGGCGGAAATTGCCCGAGCCGATAGCCTTCCGGCCCGACGTCCCAGGGCTCGGCGATCATGACGAGATCCTTGAGCAGCGGATCCCGCTCGACGCCGGCGAAGAACGGCGCATCGCGCGAGAAGCCCTGCGGGCCGCGGCCAAGGATGGTGGCGAGATCGAAACGAAAACCGTCGATGCCGGTTTCCGTGACCCACAGCCGCATGGCATCGAGAATGAGCTTCAAAGCGGGCTCGGTCTCGGCCGCGATGGTGTTGCCGCAGCCCGTGTCGTTGATGAGGCGGAAGCTGCCGTCATGTCGGTAGTAGCTCGCTTCATCGAGGCCCCGGAGCGACAAGGTCGTGCCTTGCACGTCGCTTTCGCCGGTATGGTTGTAGACGACGTCGAGGATGACATTGAGGCCGGCGGCCTGCAGGCTCTTCACCGCTGCACGGATCTCGGCAAACCCCCCGGGTGCCAGCCGCGGGTCGGGCGCCATGAAGGTGACCGGATTGTAACCCCAGGCATTATGCAAGCCGAGCGCCGGCAAATGGCGCTCATCGATCGAGGCCGCGAGCGGCATCAATTCCACCGTGTCGATGCCGAGTTCCTTGAGATGCTCGATCACCACGGGATGGCCGAGGGCGGCAACCGTGCCGCGCAGATCTTCCGGTATTTGCGGATGGCGCTTGGTGAAAGCCCTGACCGCGATCTCATAGATGATCCCGGGCGGCCTGGCGGGTCTCCATTCCCCGCCCAGGCCGCGCTTTTCGATAATCGCCTTGGGCACCAGGGCTGCCGTATCGACGCCTCTGGCCATCAGCTCAGGGCGATGGACGAAAGCCCGGTCGAGCCGGCGCGCATAAGGATCGATCAGCAGCTTTGCCGGATCAAAGCGGTGCCCATGCTCAGGCGCCCAGGGACCCTCGGCGCGCAAGCCATAGCGCTGGCCCTCGCTGACGTCCGGCAGGAAACCTTGATGCACATCGCCTTCCCGCGCCAGCGTGACGCGCCGCGTCTCCCGGTCGTTCTCGTCAAACAGGCAAACATCGATCCGCGTGGCATGACGGGAAAAGACGGCGATGGTGGCGCCGCCTTTGGCCAATGTCACACCGAGCAGGTTCGCCATTCTCAGGTGATGACCGAGGGCGCCGAGCGTCCGGTGCGCGGCTCGATCTCGGCCAGGTTGCGCGCGATCTGGATGAGATCCGAGAGCGCGGTCTGCGGATCGCCGCCCTGCTTCGCCGGATCGGGCTCATAGCGCTCGATATAGACGCGCAAGGTGGCGCCCTCGGTTCCCGTGCCCGACAGGCGGTAGATGATGCGCGATCCGTCCTTGAACAGGAACCGGATGCCCTGCCCCTTGGTGTCGGAATTGTCGACCGGATCGTGATAGGCGAAATCGTCGGAGCCCTTCAGCGCCTTGTTGCCGAGCGCCGGCAGGTTCGGCTTGCCGAGCTGGTCCTTGAGATTCTTCATGAGCCCATTGGCGCGTTCGGCGTCCACCGCCTCATAATCATGCCGGGTGTAGAAATTGCGCCCATATTCGCGCCAATGCTGGAAGACAATGTTCTCGACGCTCTCCTTGCGCCGCCCCACTATGTTGAGCCACAGGAGCACCGCCCAGAGGCCATCCTTCTCGCGCACATGATTGGAGCCGGTGCCCGCACTTTCCTCGCCGCAGATGGTGGCGAGCCCCGCATCGAGAAGATTGCCGAAGAACTTCCATCCCGTCGGCGTCTCATAGCATTTGATCTTCATCTGCTCGGCGACGCGATCGGCCGCCATGCTGGTCGGCATCGAGCGCGCGATCCCGGCGATGCCCTTGGCATAGCCGGGGGCGAGGTGAGCATTGGCGGCGAGAAGGGCCAGCGAATCCGACGGCGTGACATAGATGTTGCGGCCGATGATGAGATTGCGGTCGCCGTCGCCATCCGAGGCGGCGCCGAAATCGGGCGCATCCTTCGCCATCATCCGGTCATAGAGGTCCTTGGCATAGACCAGGTTGGGATCGGGATGGTGACCGCCGAAATCGGGCAAGGGTATCCCGTTGACCACGGTTCCTTCAGCCGCGCCCAATGTCTTTTCGAGGATCGCCTTGGCATAGGGGCCGGTTATGGCATGCATGGCATCGAAGCGCATGCGGAAGGTGCCGGCGAACATGTCGCGGATCACGTCGAAATCGAAAAGCTGCTCCATCAGCGCCTGATAGTCGGCGACCGGATCGAAGATTTGGACGCGCATGCCTTCGACTTCGCTGGTGCCGATGCGGTCGAGCGCGACATCGGGCGCATCGGCGATCAGATAGCGCTCGATCTTCTTGCTGTTCGCGAAGATGGCTTCGGTGATCTTCTCGGGCGCCGGCCCGCCATTCGAGATGTTGTACTTGATGCCGAAATCACCGTCGGGACCGCCGGGATTGTGGCTCGCCGACAGCACGATGCCGCCAAAGGCCTTGTGCTTGCGGATGACGTTCGAGGCGGCGGGCGTCGACAGGAGTCCACCCTGCCCGACCAGCACGCGCCCGAAGCCATTGGCGGCCGCCATCTTGATCGCGGTCTGGATCACCTCGCGATTATGGAAGCGGCCGTCGCCGCCGATCACCAGCGTCTTGCCTCTGTGGCCTTCGAGCGAGTCGAAGATCGACTGGATGAAATTCTCGGCATAGTTCTTCTGCTGGAAGACCGGCACTTTCTTGCGCAGACCCGAGGTGCCGGGCTTCTGGTCGGGAAAGGGTTTTGTCGGAATGGTCTTGATCATCGGGCCTCGTGTCGGTTCTCTAGAAGCTTCTTGTATAGCAGCGCATAGCGCTTGGCGCTCTTCTCCCAGGAAACGTCGGTCTTCATGCCAGCTTTCTGAATGCTATTCCATGCTTTGCGATCGGCATAGAGCCTGATCGCGCGGTCGATGGCGCGTGCCAGGGCTGACGTATCGACAGGCGCGAATTTGAGGCCGGTGGCGCTTTCCTGGTCGAGTGCGGCCTCATTGGCATCGACGATCGTGTCGGCGAGCCCGCCGACATGCGCCACCACCGGAACGCAGCCATAGCGCAGGCCATAGAGCTGGGTCAGGCCGCAAGGCTCGAAGCGTGACGGGATCAGTATCGAATCGGCACCACCTTGCAGGAGATGCGACAGGCTTTCGTCATAGCCGATGACGACGCCGATGCGCCCCGGATACATCGCCGCGGCAGCCTTGAAGTCGCTTTCGAGCGCCGCTTCGCCCGCCCCCAGCAGCGCCAGGCGGGCGCCTTGCCCGACAAGGCCGTCGAGACATTGGACCAGAAGGTCCATGCCTTTCTGCCAGGTCAGCCGGCTCACCACGCAGAAGAGCGGACCGTCACCTTCTTGAAGGCCGAGGCGCTGCTCGATGGCGCGCTTGTTCGCTTGCCGCCGCTGGATGAAATTGCGCGGCACATAAGTGAGCGCCAGATGTTGATCGCTCGCCGGTGACCAGATCGCCGTATCGATGCCATTGACGATGCCGGTCAGCACGTCGCGGCGCGCCCTGAGCAGCCCGTCGAGCCCCATGCCGTAGTCCGGCGTCGTGATTTCATCGGCATAGCTCGGGCTCACCGTGGTGATGGCGTCGGCATAATGCAGTCCGCCCTTGAGATAGCCGACGCCGCCATAATATTCGACGCCGCCGATGGCGAAGGCGGCATCCGGCAAGCCGAGAGAGGGGAATATCGTGGCAGGGAACTGCCCCTGGAAGGCGATATTGTGCACGGTAAGGATGGTCTTTGCGGCAGGACTCGGGGCGAAATTCAGATAAGCGACCGCCAGCGCCGCTTGCCAATCATGCGCCTGCACGATCTCAGGCACAAAGGCCTTGACGGCGCCCTGCCCCATATCGGCTGCGGCCCGCGACAGAGCGGCGAAGCGCTGCCAATTGTCGGGCCAGTCGGCGCCGTCGGGACCGAGATAGGGATTGCCGGGACGATCGAAGAGATGCGGCGCATCGACGATTAGGAGATCGAGACCGTGGGTGCGCCCCGCCAGGATGCGGGCAGGCCCGCCAAAAAGATCGTCATAGCGATGAACGGGCTGCGCCTCCTTGAGCGCCGCCATGATTTGTGGATAGCCCGGCACCATGACGCGCATCTCGACGCCGTGATGTGCGAGCGCGCCCGGCAAGGCGCCGACGACATCGGCGAGCCCGCCGGTCTTGACCAGCGGAAAAACTTCCGACGCCACAGCCAGGATTTTACCCCCCATGTGCCCAACTCATTTCTGCGCGACGAGCCGGTCGATCATGGGCTGGGTGATGAGGCAGATGCCGTTGTCGGTGCGCCGAAAGCGCTTGCCGTCGAGCACCGGATCCTCGCCGACCACGAGACCTTCGGGGATCTCGACGCCACGGTCGATGACGACGCGCTTGAGCCGGGCGCCGCGGCCGACATTGACATAGGGCAGTACCACGGCGTGTTCCATGCGCGAATAGGAATTGACCCTGACGCCGGTGAAGAGCAGCGAGTTCTTGACGCCGGCGCCCGAGATGATGCAGCCGCCGGCGACCAGCGAGCTCACCGCCTTGCCGCGGCGCCCGTCCTCGTCATGGACGAACTTGGCCGGCGGCACCAGTTCCGAATAGGTCCAGATCGGCCAGTTGTGATCAAAGAGATCGAGCGCCGGCACGGTGTCGGTGAGATCGATATTCGCCTCCCAATAGGCATCGACGGTGCCGACGTCGCGCCAATAGGACTGGCTTTCATTCTCCGAGCGCACGCAGGAGCGCGGGAAACGATGCGCATAGGCTTTGCCATGCTCGACGAGATAGGGAACGATGTCCTTGCCGAAGTCGCGCGCCGATCCCTTTTCCGCCGCGTCGCGCCGCAATTGCTCGAACAGGAACTTGGTCTGGAACACATAGATGCCCATCGAGGCCAGCGCCATGTCGGGCTTGTCCGGCATGCCGGGCGGATCCTTCGGCTTCTCGATGAAGCTGATGATGCGGTCCTTGTCGTCGATATGCATGACGCCGAAGCCCACCGCTTCCATGCGCGGCACTTCCAGGCATCCGACCGTCACGTCCGCACCCATATCGACATGCTGCTGCAGCATCAGCTCATAGTCCATCTTGTAGACGTGATCGCCCGCCAGGATGATCATATATTCGGGAGCATAGCTCTCGATGATATCGATGTTCTGATAGACGGCGTCCGCCGTGCCGGCATACCACTGGTCCTCGGAGACGCGCTGGCTGGCGGGCAGGATGTCGAAGCTCTCGTTGCGTTCGGGCCTGAGGAAGTTCCAGCCGCGCTGCAGATGGCGGATCAGGCTGTGCGCCTTGTATTGGGTGGCGACGCCGATGCGGCGGATGCCGGAATTGATCGCATTGGCGAGGGCGAAATCGATGATGCGCGTCTTGCCGCCGAAATAGACGGCGGGCTTCGCCCTCTTGTCGGTCAGCTCCATCAGCCGTGAGCCGCGCCCGCCGGCGAGCACATAGGCCATGGCATCGCGCGCCAGAGGTGCGTATCTGCGTCTTTCTGCCATGCTTTCCCTCCCCCTATCCCTCGTGCTCGAGGATCAGCGTCGCCAGAGGCGGCAAGGTTACGCGCGCGCTGGCAGGCTGTCCGTGCGATCCTTGTTCTTGTCCCATGATGACACCAAAATTGCCTTGCCCGCTACCGCCATAATTTGTCGCGTCGGTATTGATCCGTTCACGCCAGTGCCCGGCAAGGGGCAGCGGCAGCACATAGTCATGCCGCGGCACCGGTGTAAAATTGGAAACGGCCACCACGGGCCTATGGTTCCCGCCCGACTTGCGCATCCAGGCGAAGACGGAATTGTCCCGGTCATCGGCGATCAGCCATTCGAAGCCGTCGCCCTCGCAATCGCGCGCGTGAAGCTGCGGCAGCGCTCGGTAGAGCGCATTGAGATCGCGTACCAGGCTGCGCACGCCGCCATGCGAGGGATATTGCAACAGCTCCCAGTCGAGGCCGCGGGCCTCGCTCCATTCGTCGCGCTGGGCGAACTCCTGCCCCATGAACAAGAGCTTCTTGCCAGGATAGGCCCACATGAAGGCGTAATAGGCCCGCAAGTTCGCGAATTTCTGCCAGTCGTCGCCCGCCATCTTGGTGAGGAGCGAGCCTTTGCCATGCACCACCTCGTCATGCGACAGCGGCAGCACGAAATTCTCCGAGAAGGCATAGAGCAGCCCGAAGGTCAGGTCGTTGTGGTGATGCTTGCGGTGGATGGGCTCGTGCGACATGTAGCGCAGCGTGTCGTGCATGAAACCCATGTTCCATTTGAAGCCGAAGCCTAGGCCGCCCACATGGGTGGGCTGCGAGACGCCGGGCCAGGCGGTCGACTCTTCGGCGACCGTGACGATGCCGGGATGGGTGCCATAGGCCGTTGCATTCATGCGCTTGAGGAAGGCGATGGCTTCCTGGTTTTCGCGCCCGCCCTCCGGATTCGGGATCCATTCGCCTTCCTTGCGGGAATAATCGAGATAGAGCATCGAGGCGACGGCATCGACGCGCAAGCCGTCGGCATGGAAACGCTCCATCCAATAGAGTGCATTGTTGATGAGGAAGGTCGAAACTTCGGTGCGCCCGAAATTATAGATGGCGGTGTTCCAATCGGGATGGAAGCCGCGGCGTGGATCCTGATGCTCGTAGAGAGCCGTGCCGTCGAAATGCGCAAGCCCATGCTCATCGGTCGGGAAATGCGCCGGCACCCAGTCGAGGATGACACCGAGGCCAAGCGCATGGGCCCGGTCCATGAAATAGGCGAAATCTCGGGGGCTGCCGAAGCGGGCGGTCGGCGCGTAAAGCCCGGTCGGCTGATAGCCCCAGGACGGATCGAAGGGATGCTCGCTCACCGGCAGGAGCTCGATATGGGTGAAGCCCATATCGGCGGCATAGGGCAAGAGATCGTCCGCGAGCTCGCGATAGCTGAAGAAGCGCCCGTCGCCATGGCGCTTCCATGAGCCGAGATGCACTTCATAAATGGTCATCGGGCTGCGGCGATGGTCCTTTTGGGCTCTTGCTTTCAGATAATCCGCATCGCTCCAGGTGAAAGCTTCGGGTGCTGCGATGACGGAGGCGGTCTTGGGCCGCATCTCCGACTGGAAGGCGAGCGGATCGGCCTTGAGCGGCAGAAGTCTGTCCTGGGCGCCGATGATCTCGAATTTGTAGACCGTCTTCGGCTCGAGCTCGGGGATGAAGATTTCCCACAAGCCCGCGCCCTTGCGATGGCGCATCACATGCCGCCGTCCGTCCCAGCGGTTGAAATCGCCGACCACCGAGACGCGCTTGGCATTGGGCGCCCAGACCGCGAAGAGCACGCCGGCGATGCCCTCATGCGTGATCGCGTGGGCGCCGAGCTTGTCGTAAAGCCTCAGATGCGTGCCCTGGGCGACATAATAATCGTCCATGGGGCCGAGGATGGGACCGAAGGAGTAAGGATCGACGACCGTCCACTGTCCGGTCGCGTTCTTGGCATCGTAGAAAACCGGGGACTGGTTTTTGAGCGCGACCTTGCCTTCGAAATAGCCCGGTCCCTGCCCGGCTTCGAGCTCGCCCAGCGCCGTGCCGTCGAGGGTGAAGGCGGCCACCGTCTCGGCATCCGGAATGACGGCGCGGGCGACATAGTGGGATCCCGCTTTGTGCACACCGAGCTTCGCGAACGGATCGCCATGGGTCCCCGAAACAAGTGCGGCGATCTCCGCCGCCTCGAGTTGCCATCGCGCTTCCGTCATTCGACCTCACATGGATGGCACGGTCCAGATTTCCCGCGCATAGTCACGGATCGTCCGGTCGGCTGAGAACCACGCCATATTGGCGGTGTTGCGGATGGCCTTGTCATGCCAGCGCGGCGGCGTGCTCCACAAGGCATCGATCTCGCGCTGCGCCTTGGCGTAGGCGGCGAAATCGGCGGCCACCATGAACCAGTCGCTCGAGGTCAGGAGATCGATCAATCCCTTGTAGCGATCGGGCTCGCCCGGCGAAAACACACCTGATCCCATCATATCGAGTACATCCCGCAATTCCGGCGTCGCCTCGATGACGGCGCGCGGATCGTATCCGGACGCCCGGCGGGCCGCAACTTCCTCGGCGGTCATGCCGAAGATCACGATATTGTCGGCGCCGACCCGGTCGCGGATCTCCACATTGGCACCATCGAGCGTGCCGATGGTGAGTGCCCCATTCAACGCGAATTTCATGTTGCCGGTTCCCGACGCTTCCATGCCGGCGGTCGAGATCTGCTCGGAAAGGTCGGCCGCCGGGATGATGAGCTCGGCCAGGCTCACATTGTAATTGGGGACGAAGACGATCTTGATGAGACCGCGCACGGAAGGGTCGGAATTGACCACGCGCGCGACGTCATTGATGAGCCTTATGATCAGCTTCGCCTGCCAATAGCTCGCCGCCGACTTGCCGCCGAAGATCTTGACCCTGGGTACCCATCCCTTCTCCGGATGCGAGCGGATCTGGTTATAGACCGAGATCGCCTCCAGGATATTGAGAAGCTGGCGCTTATATTCGTGGATGCGCTTCACCTGCACGTCGAACATGGCGGCGGGATCGACCCTGACGCCCATGCGCTGGATCTCTCGCGCCAGCCTCTCCTTGTTGGCGCGCTTGATCCCGGCAAAGCGTTCCTGGAAGGCGCTGTCGCCGGCGAATTTGTTGAGATCGGCGAGCAGCTCGAGGTCATCGAGCACGTCGATGCCGATGGTGTCGCAGATGAGGCGCGTGAGGCCTTCATTGGCCTGGAACAGCCAGCGCCTTGGCGTGATGCCGTTGGTCTTGTTGGTGATGCGGCCGGGAAAGGCCTCGTTCAGGTCCTTGAAGACGGTGGTCTTCATGAGCTCCGTATGCAGGCCCGACACGCCATTGACCTTGTGGGAGCCCGCGAAAGCGAGCTGCCCCATGCGCACCCGCCGCCCATTATGCTCATCGATGAGCGAGATCGCCGATAGCACGGCATCGCTGGCCGATCGTCCACGCGCCTCCTGCAGGAGCTTGGCGTTGATCGCATAGATGATCTGCATGTGCCGCGGCAGCAGTCGCTCGAAGAGATGGAGCGGCCACGTCTCGAGCGCCTCCGGCAGGAGCGTATGGTTGGTGTAGGAAATGCAAGCGCGGGTCAGCTCCCAGGCATGGTCCCAGTCGAGATCGTGCCGGTCGACCAGGATGCGCATGAGCTCGGCCACAGCGACCGCCGGATGCGTGTCGTTGAGCTGGATCGCCACCTTGTCGGGCAGGCTTGCGAGCGAACCGAACTGCTTGATGTGGCGCCGGATGAGATCCCTGAGCGAGGCCGAGACGAAGAAATATTCCTGCCTGAGGCGCAGTTCCTGTCCGGCGAGCGTGCTGTCGGAGGGATAGAGCACTTGCGTGATGGTTTCGGCGCGCGCCTGCTCGGTAAGCGCCCCCAGATGATCGCCGCGATTGAAGGCATCGAGCCGGATCGGGTCGAGCGCCTGGGCGCCCCACAGCCGCAGCGTATTCACCCTCTTGCCGCGCCAGCCGGCGATCGGTGTGTCGAAGGCGACCGCCTGCACCGTCTCGCTCGGGATCCAGGTGTGCTTGAGCGAATTGTCCTCCATCTCCACCGTCTCGACGGTGCCGCCGAAGCCGATCTCATAGGCCGCTTCCTGGCGCTCGAACTCCCAGGGATTGCCATGGGCGAGCCAGTCTTCCGGCACTTCGATCTGCTGGCCGTCCTTGATCTTCTGCTTGAACAGGCCATGCTGGTAGCGGATGCCATAGCCATAGGCCGGGATGTCGACGCTCGCCATGCTCTCCATGAAGCAGGCGGCGAGCCTGCCGAGGCCGCCATTGCCGAGCGCCGCATCGGCTTCGAGCGCCTCGATCAGATCGAGCTCGACATTGAGGCTCTTCAGCGCCTGGGTGACGGGCTCGACGAGACCCAGATTGCTCATCGCATCGCGCAACAGGCGGCCGATGAGGAATTCGAGCGACAGATAATAGACGCGCTTGGCGTTCTTGGCATAGGCATCGCGCGTCGAATTCATCCAGTGGTCGATGATGCGGTCGCGCACCGCATGGATGGTGGCGGCGAGCCAGTCATGGTTGCGCGCGACGAGCGGGTCCTTGCCCACCGTATAAGCGAGCTTCTCCAGGATTTCGGCCCGAAGCGTTGCGGCATCGGTGCGCCTGGGCGCCGGCTTCGGCGCTTCGGGGTGGATTTGCGTGACAGTTTGAACCATGGGCCCTCGGCAAGTTTATGCTCCCGTATTATAGGGTGAACAGCAAGACTATTTGACGGGGTTAAGATGCCGCGCTTCGCTGCAAATTTGAGCATGATGTTCCCGGAAATCCCCTTTCTGGAGCGCTTCGCGGCGGCCCGCAAAGCCGGCTTTACGGGCGTGGAATTCCTCTTTCCCTACACTTTCGCCAAGGCCGACATCCTTGCCCGGCGGAAGGAGGCAGGACTTGCCCAAATTTTGTTCAATACCCCGCCGGGGAATTGGGAGGCCGGCGAGCGTGGCTTCGCCGCCCTTCCCCGCAAACAGGACGCCTTCCGGCGCACGTTCGAACAGGCGCTGGATTATGCCGTCGCTCTCGAAAATCCGCGCATTCACGTAATGGCAGGAATCCCCGCGGCCGACGATGACCTCGAGGCCTGCGCCGCCTGCTTTGTCGAGAATCTGAGCTGGGCCGCGAGCCTCGCCGGACCTCAGATCATCACCCTCCTCATCGAGCCCCTCAATCCGGTCGACATGCCAGGCTACTTCCTGAAATCGGCCGACCAGGCGGCCGAGATCCTGAAGCGCGTCGGCGCCCCGAATGTGAAACTGCAATATGACCTCTATCATCAGCAGATGAGCCGCGGCGCCGTCGCAGAGACCTTGCGCAGGCATTTGGGGATCATCGGCCATATCCAGGTCGCGGGCGTCCCCGGCCGCAACGAGCCCGATGCCGGACAGGAGCTCAATGTGTCCTATCTCTTCAAGCTCATCGACGAGCTTGGCTATGACGGCTGGATCGGTTGCGAGTATCGCCCGCGCAATGGGACCGACGCGGGCCTAACCTGGCTGCGACCCTACGGCATCGGTCAGCTGGATAGATGACGGGCGATAACCGGCGCGTTGCTATTGTCGGCGCCGGCCCCGCGGGCCTCGTCGGCGCGCGCTTCCTCAAGTCCCGAGGATTCGAACCGGTCCTGTTCGACCGGGGCCGGCGGGTCGGCGGTCAATGGGATCACACCGCGCCGATGAGTGGCGTCTGGCCGGACATGCGGGCCAATACGAGCCTGATCCTGACCCGCTTCAGCGATCTCGACTACGCTCGGGGCACCGCCGCATTTCCGCATAATGAACAGGTCCGCGCCTATCTCGAAGCCTATGCGGCGCGGTTCGACCTCTTGCCCGCGATCCGGCTCGCCACGATCGTCGATGAGATTGCTCGCGCGCCGGATGGCGGATACAGGCTCACGGCGACTGACGCCAACGGAGCTGAGATCGTAGAGACCTTCCCTCGCGTCGTGATCGCATCGGGCCGCTACAACCTTCCGGCGACGCCGGATATCGAGGGACTCTCCTCCTTTGCGGGTCGGGCCGGCCTGCGTCACGCCTTCGACTATGACGGACCGGATGAATTTCAGGGCGCCAGGGTGCTCGTCGCCGGCGGCAGCAACAGCGCCCTCGAGATCGCCTGCGACCTGGCGCGTCTCGGCGCAGCCAGCGTCACGATTGCGATGCGACGGCAGCGCTATGTCGTCCCGAAGCTCATCGCCGGCGTGCCTGTCGACAATATCGGCCTGACGCGCTTTGCGGCACTCGCCGCCGAGACCTTCCCGCCCGAGGTCACCGCGGCGGCGCTCAAGGCCTTCATCCTCGAAGCCTCGGGCAATCCCGCCATCTACGGCGCCCCGCCCCCGGCAGAGAACCTGCTTGAGGCAAGGGTCGCTCTGAATCAGGACTACGTGCCCCTCCTCGCCGAGGGCCGGCTCACGACGCGACCGTGGATCACGCGCATGGAAGGCCGGACCGTGTGGTTCGAGGACGGCACGTCGGCGGCGTTCGACGCGGTCGTCATGTGCACCGGCTACAAGCTGTCGCTGCCCTTTCTGTCCCGGGAGATCAGGGAAATCCTCGCCACCGACGATACCCATATCGACCTCGCGGATTCCACCTTCCATCCTGATCTCGACGGTTTGGCCTTTCTCGGCCTCTATCCGCTCATCGGTCCCTACTTTCCCGTCCTTGAGCTCCAGGCGCGCTATCTCGCCTATGCCTGGAACGGGGCGATACCTCGCCCGGCACGCGCGCAGCTCATGGCGGAAGTCGCGGCCTATCGAAAGAGGCGCGGAGGACCGCAGGGGCGAATGATGCATGCCATGGCGATCCGTTTCGCACGGCTCGCGGGCGTCGAGCCTCAACCGGCGGAGACGCCTCAAATCGCCCGCGCCCTGATGTTCGGACCATTGACGGCTAACTCGTTCCGTCTCGTCGGGCCCGACGCGCTTGACGGCGCAGCCGGCATCATCGCCGGTGACGCTGCCCGATATGGCGCTGTGTCTGAGCCGGACTTCACGGATTCAGAGCGCGACCGCCTCGCTGGGCTGGCTGGCACGCGAAACGATTCCGGGCTGGCACGCCTCGCTCAAAAAGCGGGAGTCCCGAAAGGACTCCCGAAGTAACGCACGAGACTAACCCCGGCGCAGCTCAAGGCTCCGGCGCGACCACGATATAATCGCCATCGTCATCATAATCGTCATAATCACGGTCACGGACGACATAGTCATCCTCATAAACGTGATAGGTGCGACGGACACGAGGATAGGCATAGGCATCATACCATCCATAGTCCTCGTAATAGCGATAACGCGGACTGACCTGATACGTGTAGAACGGAACGCCGAAATGGACCTCGACATCCGTGTCGGCCGCTGCCGGCATTGTTCCGATCAGGCCGATCGGAAGAGCGATGGAACATGCAAATAATGCTTTCCTGAACATATTCACCTCCGTGATGAATCTGTGATGGGAAAACGATGCGTATCTGCCGCTGTTCCTACACGATAGATTACCGTTTGTTACGGGATGCGGCGATCGCGTCACGCTTCTGCCGCTATTTGCCCGTCAGCAGGTCGAGATCGACGGCATCGGCCATCGCCTTGTATCCGGCATCATTGGGATGGAGATGGTCGCCGCAATCATAGTCCGCCCGGATATGGCCGGGCTTGGCCGGATCCTCGGTCGCCTTATCGAAATCGATGACGCCGTCGAAGGCCCCGCTCGAGCGGATCCACGCATTGACCGCCTGCCTGACCTTCTCTTTCTCCGGCGTGTAGTAGCCTTCCATGGGCGTGCCCTTGAACGTGTCGGTGAAGGGTGTCAGCGTCGCACCCACCACGCGGATTCCCTGCGCCTGGGCGCGGTCGATGATCTGCTTGTAGCCGAGGATGATCTCGTCCTGCGCGCGCTGTTTTTCCTCCGGTGTGACACTTTTCTCGCCCGGCCAGCCGATATCGTTGATCCCTTCCATAATCACCAGCGTGGCGACGCGCGGATGGCTCAGCACATCGGCGTTGAGACGGGAGAGCGCATTGATGCCCATGCCGTCGCTCAAGATCCTGTTGCCCGAGATCGCTTCATTGACGACTGCGATATTGGCATGGCCCGCGGCCTGCAGCCGCTCGGCGATATGGTCCGGCCAGCGATTGTTCTGATCCGGCGTCGAGCAGTTGCCGTCGGTGATCGAGTCGCCGAAGAACACGATGGCCTTGGCATCGCTTGGCGCATCGACCAGTATCCGTGTGAGGAACAGGCGCGACTTGAGCGTGCTCTCGGGCTTGAAGCCGGGGTCCTTGGTGAAATCGCCCGGGCCCGAGATATAGGCCGTCTGCACGCCGTCCCAATGAACCGTGGACAGCGCCGTCTTCTTCGGGAGATAGATGCTGACCGACAGGCTCGCCAGCGCATTGACCGGAAGCTCGACCGGATCGCTGACGATCGGCGCCTTGGGCGGCACGCTGACGGAGCTCTGCCCGTTCCAGGTAAGCGCCTTTGCGCTGCCTTTCTCGACCGCCCCGTCTTCCGCTGCAATGGCGATCGTCGCTGCACCGATGGTGAGCGGCCTCGCGCCATATTCATTGGAGAGCACGACCCGGATGCGGTTGCCGCCAATACTGACCCGCGCCGTCTGGCGGATTGTCTGATTGTCCACGGCTTCCGCGATGCCCATGGGCGCCGGCAGCTCGTCATTCCAGCGCGCTTGCGGACTTGCCGCCCAGCTGGTGATCCAGCTTCCGGCATCCGCAGCACGGCTCGGACCGGCGGATATATTCACAACTATGATGGCGAAAAGGGCGGAAGCAGCGGCACGCAGGCTGAAGAGCTGAGACATCGTGACACCCGGTTGGCACAGAGGTTCAGTGCTCTAACAGACTATTGACCATGCGCTTCAGGCACAATTCAACTTGCGTAGCACCGCTCTTCCCTTTGGTCACACCAAGGAGTGTCACTGACGAGAGATCCATGAGGGAGCTTGTGTGAGCTCCCTCATGTTTGTCGCTAGGTCATCCGCGCGTGATGCGCCCACTTTCTCGGTCGACGCGCAAATGGACCCTGTGGCCATTGCGGTCGGCGCGGAACGAATAGGTCTCGCCGTTGCAATCGCGGGCCTTGACGTCTTGATAACCCTCCTCGCGCACGATCTTGCGCGCGGTGACGCAGTCCAGCGGACCATGATGGACGACGCCGGCCTTGTCGATGGGAATGGCATGTTTTGGAACATAGTCCTGCTCCGTCGCCGGCATCGCCGCCGACGCGGACAGGATCGGCAGGCCGAAGGGCAGCGCCACTGCGCTTGCCAGGATCACTTGACGCAACATGGCACACCTCCATGATGTTGTTGCGTATCCACAACCATGGATCGGGCCAATTGTTCTCGTTACGGCAGATTAAACTTTGTTCATCGCCCCGGCGCCTTGCCCAAAGTCATGTCATGTACTTTCGGCAATTCTTTCGGCGGGTGCGCTGATCATCCCCCCACTTGCGCCTTGATCAGCGCATTGACCTTGCCTGCCTGCTCCATTTGCGGCATGTGGCCGGCACCCTCGATCACCTCGACCTTGGCGCCCGTCACGCCCTTCGCGTGCGCCAGGGGAATGATCTTGTCCTCGGCGCCGGCGATGACCAGCACCGGCACGCCGGCCGATTTGAGCGCATTGCTCAAATTCGTCGCCTGCTTGCCGTTGGTGAAGATTCCCTCGCGCAAGGCGGTGAGCGCATCGCCGACGCCGTCGAGTCGCTTGTATTTCAAGAGATCGTCGACCATCTGCCGGCTCACCAGCGATCCGTCGGCGAACAGGTTCTCGAGTGCCGGCTTCAAGTCGCGCCGCGACGTCGAGGAGATAAAGCCGTCGATATAGTCCATATTGATGTCGGGTCCGAGGCCGGCGGAATTGATCAAGGTGAGCGACTTCACCCTGCCCTTGGCCTCGCGTGCGACCTCGATCGCGACGCCACCGCCCAGCGAATGGCCGACCAGATGCGCCTTGTCGATCTTGACCGTGTCCATGAAGGCGAGGACCGCTTTGGCGAGGCCGGCGACCGTCGGCTCCGGGACCGATTTCGTCGACTGCCCATGGCCCGGAAGATCGAGCGCATAGACCGTCGCATTTTCGCTGAGCGCCTCGGCGTTGAACAGCCAGTTGTCGAGATCGCCGCCAAAGCCATGGATGAGCAGCACGGCATTGTCCGCCGTGCCGCGCTTGGTGTAGCGCAGGCGCCCCACCGCGGTGTCGGCGAACTCATAGCGCGGGCCCGCCTCCTCCTCGCCCTCTTCCGCCGCGGGCACGACATAGGAGCTGACAAAGACATCGATATCGGCATCCGGCACATCGGGGTCGGCAACGACACCGATCAAAGTCTTGATCGGATAGACCGTATCCTCCTGTCCGATGCGCCGGCGCAGGATGCCGGCATCGCTGGCTTCCACCGTGCCGGCGATCTTGTCGGTTTCCACCTCCAGAATCTGATCGCCGATTGTGACCTTGTCGCCGTCCTTCATCAGCCATGACGTCAGTTTGCCCTCGGACATCGAGAGGCCCCACTTCGGCATGACGATGGGAATGATCCTGTTGTCCGACATCATCCCTCCTCAATTGGCCATGGTCTTGCGCACGGCGGCGGCGATCTTGTCGGCGCTCGGCAGATAGAGATCCTCGAGTGCGGACGAGAACGGCACCGGCGTGTGCGGCGCGGTCACCATCTGGATGCCCGCCTTCAGCGCCTTGAACGCGTCCTGCGAGACTTTCGCCGCAACATCGCTTGCGATCGAGCAGCGCGGATGCGCCTCATCGACACAGACGAGCCGCCCGGTGTTCTCGACGCTTTCCAGCACCGTGTCCCAATCGATCGGCGACAGCGTTCTGAGATCGATCACCTCGCAGTCGACCTTGTCCTTGGCGAGCGCTGCCGCGGCATCCATGGCGCGATGCACCATCATGCCATAGGTCACAATGGTCACATTCTTGCCTTCGCGCACCACATTCGCCTCCCCGAACGGGATCGCATAGGATTCCTGCGGCACGTCCGTTTCCAGGCCATAGAGGTTCTTGTGCTCGCAGAAGATCACCGGATCATTGTCGCGGATCGACTGGATGAGCAGCCCCTTGGCGTCATAGGCATTGGAGGGGCAGACGACCTTGAGCCCCGGAATATGGGTGAAGAGCGGGGTCAGGATCTGCGAATGCTGGGCCGCCGCCCGGAACCCGCCGCCGATCATGGTGCGGATGACCACCGGCGTCTGCGCCTTGCCGCCGAACATGTAGCGGAATTTCGCCGCCTGGTTGAAGATCTCGTCGAAGCACACCCCCATGAAGTCGATGAACATGAGCTCGGCTACCGGGCGCATGCCGCAGGCCGCCGCCCCCACCGCGGCGCCGATATAGGCCGACTCCGAGAGCGGCGTGTCGAGCAGCCGCTCGCCATATTTCGAATAGAGGCCCTTGGTGACGCCGAGCACCCCGCCCCAGGCGTCCTTCTCGCCCTCGCCCCCCATGCCCCCCACGATGTCCTCGCCCATGACGATCACCGAAGGATCGCGTGCCATCTCCTGGTCGAGCGCCTCGTTCAAGGCCTGCCGCATGCTGATCTTGCGTGCCATGTTCTGTCCCCTCTCAATAAGTCACATAGACGTCGGTCAACAGGTCCTTGGCGGTCGGCAGCGGTGCCGCCTTCGCCGCCGCCACCGCGGCATCGATCTCGGCCAGCACTTCCTTGTCGATGGCCTCGAGCTCCGCCTTCTTGACCACGCCCGCATCCAGGATCTTCGCGCTGTAGAGTTTGATGCAATCGCGATGCGCCCGGATCTGCTCGACCTCGCCCTTGCCGCGATAGGTTTGCTGGTCGCCTTCGAAATGGCCGAAGAAGCGGATCATCTTGCATTCGAGCAAGGCCGGGCCGCCGCCTTCGCGCGCCCGCTTGATGATCTCGCCCGCCGCCTCATAGACGGCGAAGAAGTCGGTGCCGTCGACGGTGACGCCCGGCAGGCCGAAGCCCGCCGCGCGGTCGACATAGGAATCGACCGCCACCGCATAGTCGCGCGAGGTCGATTCGGCATAGCCGTTGTTCTCGACCACGAAGATCGCCGGCAGGTTCCACACCGCCGCGAGATTGAGGCTTTCCAGGAACATGCCCTGGTTCGAGGCGCCATCGCCCACGAAGCTGATGCCGACCCCGCCGTCGCCGCGATACTTGGCGGCGAGCGCCGCACCGCAGGCGAGCGGCGCTCCCGCACCCAGGATGCCATTGGCCCCCATCATGCCCTTGGAGAGATCGGCGATATGCATCGACCCGCCCTTGCCGCGGCACGATCCCATCGCCTTGCCATAGATCTCGCCCATCATCTCCTTCACATCGACGCCCTTGGCGATGCAATGGCCGTGGCCGCGATGGGTCGAGGCGATACGGTCGCGGTCGTTGAGATGCATCATGATGCCGGTGCCCGAGGCTTCTTCGCCGGCATAGAGATGGACGAAGCCCGGTATGTCGCCCTTGGCGAACTCATTGTGCAGCCGCTCCTCGAATTCGCGGATCGTGCGCATCGTGCGGTAGGCCTCGAGCAGGCCTTGCTTGCCCAGCGGAAACGGATTCTTGCTCATCGTCTATCCTCCCATCGAAACTTTCTTCTCAACGATACCGGCCCGCCGCATCAGCCCGTGGCACGCTGCGTAGTTCATGACGGCGGCGACATTGACGGTGCGGAACGCATTCTCCTCGAGCGCAACGGACACGCGGTCGTGCTCGGAAAAGGAGAGTTCGCGCTCGCCGTCGAGCGCGATGGTGCCGGCCTGGATTTGAGGCCCATAGGCCTTGCCGGGCTTGAGCCTTTGCCATGAGACGATGCCGATCTCCCGCATATAGCCGGGCGCGATCGGCACGCTGAGCTTGAGCTCGGCCTCATCGGGTGGGGCAAGCAGCACATGCAGGCCTTGCGGCTCGCTGCGCTTGACCGGCTCGAGGAGGCCAGCAATCGCCGACATGCCGATGCATTCAGGGTCGGCGAAGGTGACGAACAGCTCGCGGAAGGTCTCGGTGCGCCACAAAGCCCTGGCCCCCACCACGCGCTCGGTGACCAGCGCCACATCGACAAGCGCGATCTCGGCGGCATTGTCATTGATGCGCACGCTGAGCTTCTTGTTGGGCGAGAAGGCGATCGCCGGCGGCACCTTGCCCGTGACCGCAAGGCCTACGGCAAGGCCGGTGATCGTCGGCTCACGATGTTCGGGGAAGGCATTATTGGTGCCGGTCGAGATGCCGGCGATCGGCACATCGCCCGAGCGCGACACGACGGCGCGATGCGTGCCGTCGCCACCCAGCACGACAATGGCATCGATCTTTTTCTGGCGCATGAGATCGGCCGCCCGGATCGTGTCGTCGACCGTGCCGGTGATGGCCATGTCGAGATAGGCGAGGTCGGGGAACTCATGCTCGCCCAGATTGCGCGAGCGCTCGAGCCCCCGGTGCACATGGTGCCGGATTCCGCCGTTTTCCGGCATCATCACCACCTGGCCGACGCCCGCAGCCTTGAGGCAGGCCAGCACTCTCAGCACGATATTGGCCCGGTCGGTGATCTGCAGGGCGGTCGCATTGGCGATGACGCGGCGGATGTCGCGCGCCGAGACGGGATTGGCAATGATGCCCACGGTCGGAGCCAAACGGGTTCCTCCTCCAGCGTTCCCTGCATGTTTTACTTGGTCTCGCGCCGTAGTAGCGACAGTGGATAACGCTCTTGCGTCACGATGACTCGCAAGGTTTGTTTCGACAAGGGGGAAGCCTAATTACCGCCGCGTCATGGGACCATCGTCGTAAGTCATGGCAAAGTCATAAGAAATTTATCCTCCCGTGATATGGGTGCCCCTTGCCGTCAGCCGCCCCGCCCCTTGCCGTCAGCCGCCCCTCTGACCGCTAGACCGGCTTCTTCAATTATTTCCGGGGCTTCCCCTTGACGGTCCGGACGGCCTGCCCTATCTCAACCGCCAACTGCTGGCACTCCTGATAAATGAGTGCTAACAGGCGCCGGAAGGGGGTTGGGAGGCCTCGCTCTCCCCGCACCATGCTCCGGCATCCCCATAATCGAACAATGCGACCAACGAAGGAGACATCGCATGAAGTTCCGTCCTCTGCACGACCGCGTGGTCGTGCGCCGGGTTGAGGAAGACACCAAGACGAAGGGTGGCATTATCATCCCCGAAACCGCCCAGGAAAAGCCCATGCAGGGCGAAATCATCGCTGTCGGCCCTGGCGGGCGCGACGAAGCGGGCAAGCTGATCCCGATCGACGTCAAGGCCGGCGACATCGTGCTCTTCGGCAAGTGGTCGGGCACCGAAGTCAAGATCGACGGCACCGAATATCTGATCATGAAAGAGTCGGACATCATGGGCGTTCTCGAAGGCAAGTCGTCTTCGAAGAAGGCGGCCTGATCAGTTCCGGTCTGTAGCTCAACAATTTAGGTCAAAGGAAGAACAACATGGCAGCGAAAGAAGTCCGCTTCGGTGGCGAAGCCCGCGAGCGCATGCTCCGCGGCGTCGACATTCTCGCCAATGCGGTGAAGGTCACTTTGGGCCCCAAGGGCCGCAATGTCGTCATCGACAAGTCGTTCGGCGCGCCGCGCACCACCAAGGACGGTGTGACGGTCGCCAAGGAAATCGAGCTCGACGACAAGTTCGAGAATATGGGCGCCCAGATGGTGCGCGAAGTCGCCTCCAAGACCAATGACGTCGCGGGCGACGGCACCACCACCGCTTGCGTGCTCGCCCAGGCGATCGTGCGCGAAGGTGCGAAGGCGGTTGCCGCCGGCATGAACCCGATGGATCTGAAGCGTGGCGTCGATCAGGCCGTGCGCACCGCCATCGAGGACATCAAGAAGCGCTCGAAGAAGGTCAAGGGCTCTGAGGAAGTCAGCCAGGTCGGCACCATCTCCGCCAATGGCGAGAAGGACATTGGCGAGATGATCGCCAAGGCCATGCAGAAGGTCGGCAACGAGGGCGTCATCACGGTTGAGGAAGCCAAGTCGCTCGACACCGAGCTCGACGTCGTCGAGGGCATGCAGTTCGACCGCGGCTATCTCTCCCCCTACTTCATCACCAATGCCGATAAGATGATCGCCGAGCTCGAGGACGTCTATATCCTCCTGCACGAGAAGAAGCTGTCGGGCCTTCAGGCCATGCTCCCGGTTCTCGAAGCCGTGGTGCAGACCGGCCGTCCGCTGCTCATCGTCGCTGAGGACGTCGAAGGCGAAGCTCTCGCCACCCTCGTCGTCAACAAGCTCCGTGGCGGCCTCAAGGTCGCGGCCGTCAAGGCCCCGGGCTTCGGCGATCGCCGCAAGGCCATGCTCGAGGACATCGCCGTCCTCACCGGCGGCCAGGTGATCTCGGAAGATCTCGGCATCAAGCTCGAGAACGTCACGGTGGAGATGCTCGGCCGCGCCAAGCGCGTGCGCGTCGAGAAGGAGAACACCACCATCGTCGACGGACATGGCAAGAAGAACGACATCCAGGGCCGTGTCGCCCAGATCAAGCAGCAGATCGAAGAGACGACGTCGGACTACGACCGTGAGAAGCTCCAGGAGCGCCTGGCCAAGCTCGCAGGCGGCGTCGCCGTCATCAAGGTCGGCGGCTCGACGGAAGTCGAAGTGAAGGAGCGCAAGGACCGCGTCGACGACGCGCTCAATGCCACCCGCGCTGCGGTCGAAGAAGGCATCGTGCCGGGCGGCGGCGTCGCTCTGCTGCGCGCCAAGAAGGCTGTCGACGCCCTGAAGTCGGACAATGCCGACATCCAGGCCGGCATCAAGATCGTGTCGAAGGCGCTTGAGTCCCCGATCCGCCAGATCGCCGAGAATTCCGGCGTCGAAGGCTCGATCGTGGTCGGCAAGGTGCTCGAGAAGTCGGGCAATTACGGCTTCGACGCGCAGACCGAGGAATATGGCGATCTCGTCGAGAAGGGCATCATCGACCCGACCAAGGTCGTGCGCACCGCTCTTCAGGATGCAGCCTCGGTCGCGTCCCTCCTGATCACGACCGAAGCCATGGTCGCCGAGAAGCCGAAGGACAAGCCGGCGGCCCCGGCGATGCCGGGCGGCGGCGGCATGGGCGGCATGGACTTCTAATCCAGCCGACCAGGCGAACCAATCAAGAGCCGTCCCGGGAAACCGGGGCGGCTTTTTCTTTGCCATGAGGCTGCCACCAGCGAGCCATGGACTCGGCCGGATTTTCCGGCAAAGTGACGTAATGGCAAGGACGGCGCCCGTGTCTTCCCGCATCCGCAGCGGACTGCACAGTCTTGCTTTGTGCGTTCTTATGATCTGGGCCGCTCAGGCCAAGGCCCAGGACACCAAGCCCCCCGTCCAGATCATGCCGCAGCTCGGCCATGCCAATCTCGTGCGCGCGGTCGCCTTTTCGCCCGATGGCCGGCTGGTCCTGTCCGGCGGCTATGGCACGATCAAGCTCTGGGACAAGGAGACGGGCCGGCTGCTTCGGGTGTTCAGAGGCCATTCGAACTGGGTCACCCACCTTCTGGTCTCGCCCGATGGATCAAGGATCCTGTCGGGCAGCGCCGACAACACCGTCAAATTGTGGGACGCGGCGTCGGGCCTCCTTCTCAGGGACTTCCGCGGGCACCAGGGTTGGATCAACGCCGTGGCGATGTCGCCCGATGGCCGCAAGATCTTGTCGACCGCCAACGACCGGACGGCGCGACTGTGGGATGCCGAGACGGGCGGCACGATCAACACCATCACCAACGACATCTTCAGTTTTTCGTCTGCCGCCTTTTCCTCCGATGGCCGCTTGTTCCTCTTGAAGGGCGCGTCGGTCACGCTGTGGGACACCAACGCCGTCCAGATCCTGAAGAACATTCCGGCCCCGCAATTCAACCCCTATTTCGGCAAGGTCGGCTTCTCCGCGGATGATCGTCAGATCCTGGCGACCGACGGCGTCCAGGTGGTGTCACAATGGGAGGCGGCCTCAGGTAGCCTGCTCAATACCACAAGCCTCGATGGCCCTCCGGATGAGACTCGCACCACGATTCTGTCGCCGGACAGCCGCCAGGTTCTGTCGGGGCGGACAAATGGCGTCATCAGTCTCTGGGACTCATCGAGCGGCAAGCCGGTACAGGTCATTTCCGCCCATTCAGGCGCGGTCGCCGCTTTGGCCTTTTCGCCCGATGGCAGGCAGATCCTGACCGGCGGTGAGGATCGCGCCATCATCCTCTGGGATGCCGGCACCGGCCAACGGTTGAAGAGCTTTGACGAGCATGCGCGCCAGGTGAGATCGATCGCCCTTTCACCCGATGGCACGGTTTTGATTTCGGGCAGCCATGACGCGACTCTCAAATCCTGGGACACGGCTTCGGGCAAGCTGCTCAACGTCTTCAAAGGCCACACCGATGCGGTCCTCTCGGTCGCTTATTCGCCCGATGGCGGCCATGCCGCTTCGGGCGGCAGGGACCACAACGTCATTCTCTGGGATATTCCTTCGGCCACGCCATCCTGGACTTTCACCGGCCACCCGGGTGCCGTAAACGCCGTCGCCTTCTCGCCCGACGGTCGCTACATCCTGTCGGGCGGCGATGGCGGGGTCATCATGCTGTGGGACGCGGCCACCGGCAGCCTGCTGCGCGACTTCCAGAGATTCCCGGGCAATGTCAACGCGGTCGCCTTCTCGCCCGACGGCCAAAGGATCCTGACGGGAAATTCCGGCACCGTTCATCTGAGACTATGGGACACCGCCTCGGGCACCCTCCTCAGTGAACGTGGCCTTCATCTCGATGGCGTCGAGTCCGTCGCCTTTTCCGCCGACGGAAGGCAGATCCTGTCGGGTGGCGAAGACGGCAAGATCATGATCTGGGATATTGCCTTGATGAAGCCCAGCACGGTCTTCCAGGGAAACAAGGAAGACCCGGTCTTTCAGTATTTTCCCGGCGCCGATGAAGCCGCCAAGACCGCGGAAGGACATTATGGACCGGTCTATTCCGTAACCTTCTCGCCCGATGGCCGGCATGTTCTCTCGGGCGGTGGCGACGGCGAGGTCATTCTCTGGGACATCGCTTCTGCCAAACCCGTGCAGACTTTCAGAGGCCATATGGGTCCGGTTAACGGCGTCGCCTTCTCGGGCGAGCGGATCTTTTCCGGCGGCGGCGACACCACCATTAGGGAATGGCGCGCGGATGGCGAGCAGACGGTCCTGCTTGCCGCGGCCGAAGGCAGTGATGATGACTGGCTGGCGCTGACACCCGCCGGCTTCTTCAATGGGCCGGCGCAAGGGACCGATCTCATCGCCGTCGTCGATACCTTCACGCCCTACGGCATTCATCAGTTCTTTCAGGCGCTCTATCGCCCCGACCTGGTGGAGGAGTGGCTCAAGGGCGATCCCTTCGGTCGCTATGCCAAGGCAAAGGAAAAGCTCGATCTGCGCAAGCTCATCGACACCGGCCCGCCGCCCCGCATCATCATCAAGAAAGCGGAGCGGTCGGGTGATGAAGTCGAGGTCACCGCGACAATAGAGGATCAGGGCGGCGGCATCGGCAAGATCGAATGGCGCATCGACGGGCGCACCCAGGCGCTCGCCCGCGAGCGCAGTGCCGAGATCCTGACGCCCGACACGGACACCACGCTGACGCGCCGTTTTGCGCTCAAGCAAGGGCGGAACGTCATCTCCGTAACCGCATACAACGCGCAGAACCTCGTTGCCTCGCCGCCGAGCGACGTCATGATCGATGCCGCCGGCATCAGCACCGAGAAGCGCGGCAATCTCTACGTGTTGGTCATCGGCGTCGACCAATATGCCGATCCAGCGCTTCGGCTCGGCAACGCGGCCGCCGATGCCGACGCCTTAGGTCAGGCGCTGACCGCGGTGGGCCGGAATGTCTATGACGACGTCAAGGTCGTGCCGGTGCTCGACCGGGACGTGACCGACGAGGGGCTGGATCGCGCCTTCACCGCGCTTGCGAGCGAGATCAAGCCGGAAGACAAATTCGTCTTCTTCATCGCCGGCCATGGGCTCACCGTCGACGGCAAATATTATTTCCTGCCGCAGAATTTTGCGCCCGCTTCCGGCGACACCTATGCCAGCAAGGGCATCAGCCAGGATCGCTGGCAGGAATGGTTCGCCCGTATCGCCGCCCGGTCGAGCGTTCTTCTCTATGACACCTGCGAGTCGGGCTCGGTGGCGCGCAGCGCCTCGACCGAAAAAGCCGCGGCCATGGACCGGCTGACCCAGGCCGTCGGCATCAATGTGATCGCCGCCTCCGACGCCGATCAGCCGGCGCGCGAAGGCTATCGCGGACACGGCCTCTTCACCTGGGCGCTGCTCGACGCTCTCGCCAATGGCGATGAGAACAAGGACAGCTTCATCGAGATCTTCGAGCTCGCCAATCATGTCGGCGCCGTCGTGCCGAAGATCAGCCGGCAGGAATTCGGTTTTGAGCAACGTCCGCGGACCAAAACCCTGTCGAACTTCCCGCTCGGGCTGCAGGTCGCCGATATTGCGCCGGGCGAAAGCATCCCGGGAGAGCCCAACCGCATCATAACGCGTGCCGTGAGCGTGGAATTGACGAAAGGAAGGGCTGACGACCGCGAGCAGAAGGCGTTCACCCTCGTCCGCTTGCTCAAGCTGGACGGCGCCCGCGCATTGATCGCCCGTGACGGGCATGAGCTCGGCTATGTGCCTGCCGACGCCCTGGCGGAGTTTCAATGAGGCGCCATCCCCGCCAATCGCCTCATGCGCGGATAAGCTCGATGCCCGTCCTGGCAAAGCCCTTGAGATCGGCCTCGCGCGGCACCACGGCCGAGGCGAGGTCCTTGACCGAAGAGACCATATAGGCCGAGACCGCGCCGAGCTTCTCCTGGGTCATGAGCGCCACCGTCTCCGCCGCGCGCGCGATGACCGCCCGTTTGATCGCCGCCTCTTCATAATCACCCGTCGTCCCGCCCTCTTTGGGATGGAGGCCGGTGAGGCCGATGAACGCGACATCGATATGGAGGCGCTGGATCTGGTCGAGCGCCGCCGCTCCGACCGCCACCATGGAATGGCGGAACAGCGTACCGCCGATCAGGATGACATCGACCGCCTGATGCGGCTCGAGTGCCGCCGCGATGGTCGGGCTGTGGGTGATGACGGTGAGGCTGAGTTCGAGCGGCAGCGCGCGCACCAGCTCGAGATGGGTGGTGCCGCCATCGATGAAGACCCGTTGCTGGCGGGAAATCAGTGTCGCGGCCTTGCGGCCGAGGCGCTGCTTTTCTTCCCTCGCCATGGAGCGGCGGGCGGCAAGGTTGGCGACCGTCGGCGAGGCCGGAAGAGCTCCACCGTGGACGCGCTGCAACAGGCCATCGGCGGCAAGCTCGCGCAGGTCGCGGCGGATCGTATCCTCGGAAAGTGCCAGCTCCCGGCTCACATCCTTGGCGATGATCCGCCCGTCCGTGGCGAGGCGGTCGAGCAGAAGCTTCTTTCTCTGTTGGGTCAGCATTGCACGAATTTACACGACATTGCACGAAATGTCACGATATGTCATGGTGACCCGAGTGAGTGGAACGAGGAGTATTCCCATGTCGAAGAAACCCATGATGATCCTGATCGCCGGCCCCTATCGCTCCGGCACCGGCGATGATCCGGCCAAGATGGCAGCCAATCTGAAAAGGCTGGAGGAAGCGTCCTGGCCGATCTTCGAGAAAGGCCATGTGCCGATGATCGGCGAATGGGTGGCCCTTCCCATCTGGCATATGGCCGGCGGCAAATCCGTGGGCGACAAGCTTTATGACCGGATCCTTCATCCGACCGCGGGCCGCCTGCTTCAGCATTGCGACGCGGTGCTGAGGCTGCCCGGCGAATCCAAGGGCGCCGAGAACGACGTGCGCATTGCGCGTGAGCGCGGCATCCCGGTCTATTTCGATATATCGGAAATTCCGGTGAACCTAACGTAATCAGGAACAAAAGGCGGGATGAAAAGTCCTGCCGTCCTGTGTTAAAGGCCGGTGCCCAACCGGAGTCTTTCTCATGCGAATTAGATCACTTGTCTTGTTCGGCGCAGTGGCTGCTGCCGTCGTCGTCTCGGTCCCCTTCCTGGCCCAGGCCCAGGACGAAATCCCCCTCGAATTCGGCACCTATGCGCAGAACAAGGACTGGTGCAAGATGAGCCGAACCGATCAGGACGGTCCCGACTACAAGGAAAAGCGCGCTTACATCAACCTCTCCGCAACCGAGATGAACTGGCAGGATACCGTCGGCCGGATCACCAATGTCGGCGTCGAGGGCAGCAAGATCAATCTGGGTCTCGAATTGACGACGCAGGGCAAGACCGAGACGAAGACTCTGCAACTCATCCGGAAGAACAAGAAGCTCTTCGTGCTGACGGGGGTCAATTTCTTTTACTGCTCGGATTACCAGCCCAATCCCCGCCTAGGTCGTTAGCATATAGGCTCTCACCACAAGCTCGGCCGCGCAATCATCAGCCAGAAGACGACGATGAGGCCGAGGAAGGCCGGCCAGCCGAGGATGAACCACAGGCGCATCGTGCGGCGATAATCGGCGCCAAGCGGCTTTCCTTCGCGCCAGGCCGTCTCGGCAAGCCTTTGCGCCTTGATCTGCAGGGCGACGACCGGAAGCCAGCAGGCGAGCGCCAGCGCATAGAGGTGATAGGTCGCGACGAGCCATGATTCCGTGAGATCTAGGCCCGAGAGATGCGCGAGCAGAAGGCCGGTCACCGGCTGCACCACCCCGCTCGTCCCGGTGAAGATCCAGTCCGCTTTCACCACCATGCGCCCGACCGAGGCGATCACGCGAGCATCCCCGGTCCGGTGCGCTGCCCAAAAATAATAAGCGGTGCCGGCGCCGAAGCCGAACAAGATCGTGGAGCTTACGATATGCAGCCATTTGATGAGGAGATAGGGATCGATCATCGGGGATCGCTCACGGCGCCGTGGCAGAGAACGGCGGCAAGAATAGGCAGATTCTTGAGCAGCGGTCCCAGGGGATCGAGCCAGAGCTCAGGCCGGACGATCGTCAAGGCGATCGTATAGAAGGCAATGACCGCGAGCTGGGCGACCGTGGCTCTGGTCCCGCGCCGATCGAAGAGGATGAGGGCCGCGACGGCAAGATCGAGGAGGCATGTCGCCCAGACGATCGGCATCGTCCATCCGCTTCCAAGTCCGACGGCCGCGAGGGCTGGCTCTGCGACCGCGGGCCCGGCGAAGAAGCCGACAAGACCTGAAACGAACCACATCAGCACCAGCACCGCCTTCAGCAACGGCGCCAGGAAGAACAACCGCGCATGCCAGCGGTCCTGCACCTCTGCCGGCTCTTGTGCCATCAGCGCGGAAAGCGCCTGCGGCTTGAAGCCGATCGCTGAGGCGAAGGTTTCGCCGTCGCCTTCATTTCCGGCGGTGAGTTGCGCCAGCGTGTTGCTGGAGATGGGACCGCTGCCCGTCCAGTCGCCGAGCTTCGCCAGCATGCGCATGACGCTCAAGGGAATGGGAAGAAACGGCGCCGGCGGAAAGCCCAGCCAGCTGCGGTAGCGGGTCAGGATTTGGCGCAGCGACAGCACCTCGGGACCTGCCGGCTCGAGGACCTTCCGGCCATAGCGCTCCGTTTGGCAGGCGATGCGCACCGCGCGCGCCAGGTCATTGGCGTGAAGCGGCGAGAAGGCATGGGAACCGTCGCCGGCGAGGGGCATCATGAGCGGGAATCCGGCAAGGCCGCGCAGCAGCGAGGTTCCGCCATAGGAGCCTTTGGCGACGATGAGCGAAGGCCTGAGGATCACCCAGTCGAGCCCGCTCTCCTCCAGCACTTTTTCGCCGGCGAGCTTCGTGCGCGCGTAATCGGTGTCGACGTCGGGCCTGGCGCTGATCGCCGAGATCAGCACGACGCGCTTCACGCCTTTCCGGGCACAGGCCTCATAGAGGGCCTTGGGCGCCGACACATGGACGGCTTCCATGCCGTCACCGCGCAGAAGGCCCGCGGCATTCACCACCGCATCGATGCGGTCGAGGCGCGGCAGCCAGTCCGCAACCGAAAGGTCGCGCGCCAGATCGCAGCCGACGGTCTCGACCGAGGGAAAAGCGTTGGAGAATTCCCTTGGCCGGCGCACCGCGGCCACGGGCTCGTCTCCGGCAGAAATGAGCTCGGAGACGATATGGCGGCCGATGAAGCCGGCAGCACCGAGGACCAGGATGCGCATCGCCCGAAACGTAAAGGGGATTGACGATGATTCGCAGACCCCTGACGATGGACCTTCCCAAAGGGTGAGGCACCAGATGACCGACTATTACGATCTCGGCTCCTATAGCCGGCGCATTTCCACATCCTCGGCCGAGGCGCAAGCCTGGTTCGATCGTGGCCTTGCCTGGTGCTACGGCTACAATCACGACGAGGCGGTGCGCTGTTTCGAGAAGGCGGCGAAAGCCGATCCCTCCTGCGCCATGGCCTGGTGGGGCATCGCCTATGCCGCCGGACCGAACTACAACAAGCAGTGGAAGGCCTTCGACACGGTCGATCTCGAACGCTCGCTCAAGACCGCCTATGGGGCGACCGCCGAGGCTTTGAAACATGCCGCTTCCGCGAGCCCGGTCGAAAAGGCGCTGATCCAGCCTTTGGCGCTGCGCTATCCCTTGAACGACCCGGGCCTGGTGACGCCGATCTGGAATGACGACTATGCCGCGGCGATGCGCGAGGTCTTCGAGGCGCACAGCCGGGACCTCGACGTCGCCGCCCTTTTCGCCGAGGCGATCATGAACCGCACCCCCTGGCAGCTCTGGGACATCGCGACCGGCAAGCCTGCCGAAGGCGCCGATACGCTGGAAGCGATCGACGTGTTGGAGAAATCGATGCGCCTTCCCGGCGGCGACACCCATCCGGGACTTCTTCATATGTATGTCCATCTGATGGAGATGTCGCCCACCCCGGAGCGCGCGCTCAAGGCGGGCGATCGGCTGCGCCAGGCCGTTCCCGATGCCGGCCATCTCCTCCATATGCCGACCCATATCGATGTGCTGTGCGGCGACTATCAGAATGTCGTCGAATGGAACGACCGCGCCATCAAGGCCGACCGCAAATATCTGGCGAAGGAAGGCGCTCTCAATTTCTACTCGCTCTATCGCTGCCACGATTTCCATTTCAAGATCTATGGCGCGATGTTCATGGGCCGGCTGGCGCCGGCGCTCGAGGCGGCGGAGGAAATGGCGGCGACGCTGACCGAGAACCTCCTTACCATCGAGGTGCCGCCGATGGCGGACTGGCTCGAAAGCTTCGTGCCCATGAAGCTGCATGTGCTCATCCGCTTCGGCAAATGGCAGGACATCATCGCGATGAAGCTGCCGCAGAACCAGGCGCTCTATTGCGTGACGACGGCGATGATCCGCTATGCCAGAGCGGTGGCGTTTGCAGCGACGGGCAATGTGACGGCGGCCGAGGCGGAAGCGAAGCACTTTGTGGCCGTGGCCAAAGTGCCGCCGACCCGCTATCTCTTCAACAACACCTGTCTCGACATATTGGCGATCGCGGCCGAGATGATGAAAGGCGAGATTGCCTATCGCAAGGGGCGCCATGCGGAAGCCTTCGCGCATTTGCGCAAGTCGGTCGAGCTCGACGACAATCTTCCCTATGACGAGCCCTGGGGATGGATGCAGCCGACCCGCCATGCGCTGGGCGCCTTGCTTCTCGAGCAGGGCAAGGTGGAAGAGGCCGAAGCGATCTATCGCGCCGATCTCGGCCTCGACTCGACGCTGCGCCGCGCCTGCCAGCATCCCGACAATGTGTGGAGCCTGCACGGCTTCCACGAATGCCTGACGAAGCTCGGCAAGACGGCCGAGGCGGCGCTCATCAAGCCCCGGCTCGACATCGCAATCGCCCGAGCCGATGTGCCGGTGAAGGCCTCCTGCTTCTGCCGGCTCAAGGCTGTGGCGTGATTTTTACGGCAGGGATGTATCGGAGCAAAGGCGGCTATCTATCGCGCCAGCCTTCGACGAGCCCCTCGGGAGAATGGTCCAGCACGAAGCGGGGTTCGATGCCGTGCTCGAGCCAGATTTTCGCGCCGCCCAGCAGGAAGGTGAAACCCTGAGTCGAGTCGAGCGCCTCCTTCATTTGCGCCTCCGGCGTACCGGAAAAGCCCCGATTTTCAACCGTCACCCAAGTCCTGTCGCCACGAGATTCGAATGTCCATTCCACTTCCGAAGGGTTTTCCGGACCGTTCCATTCGATAAGAATTCGGCGGTTGACGTCAATCGCCTTTACCGTGACGTTGGTGCCAACGCCGTACATTTCCCACTCCCAGCGCACTTTCTCGCCAGGCTTCAGGCGTCCACTGCCTTTGGAGTACCAGAAGTGACAGGTGACTTTCGGATCTATGAACGCCTCGAACACTTGGGCAATCGGCCGGCGGATCAACGTTGCGCTTTTGGCGATGGGGATCATGAATGGTCCCTCCTTGCTTCGGCAGATCGGGATGATCGATCAGGAGCTCCCAGCGGTCGAGATTCACCTTGAGAACTCGCAGGGCAAGTTCAGGTTCCTTTGCTGGCATAGACGGGCATGTCTAGCGAGTCGGCTTGTAGACCTTGAGGAAGAAGATCACCGCGCGCGCGACCTGCAGCGCGATCTCGCTCTCGCTTGGCGTCGATGTCGCATTGAACAGGAGCTTGCGCAGGATGCCCGCCTGTGAAAGGTCCATGAATTGCTGCGCCGCCAGCAAGGGGTCTTCGATCTCGACGACGCCCGCTTCCGCCTGCGCCGCGAGATATTGGGCGAGCTTCTCCATGCAGACTTGCGGCCCCCGCGAATAATAATCGGCGCCGACCTCGGGCATGCGCTCGACGATCGAGAATACCGTGCGCATCGCTGTGATGTAATAGGGCCGGGTCAGGAGTTTCAGGAATTCCTGGCCGAAGCGGTTGAGCACCGCGCTGATGTCATGGTCCTCCGGGTCGAGCGACATGATCGGCCAGAGATCCGCCCGCTTCTCCTCGGCGATAAGCTCGAGGAAGAGCCGTTCCTTGTTCTCGAAATAGACATAGAGCGTGCCTTTCGACACGCCGGCTACCCGGGCGATGTCGTTCATGCTGGCCCCGTCGAAGCCATTGGCATGGAAGACCTTGCTGGCGCCCTCGAGGATCTGCTGGCGCTTTCGGGCGTCCTGCCCCGCTGCCGACTCCACCCTCTGCTCGACCAAGGTCACGTCACTCTCCATCTTATAAAATCGTCCAGTTTCAATGAGTTACACCGCTCGTTCAGGCGCCGCGCGAAGGCCCTGCCGGCCTCAACCCATGATTCCGCTGAGGCCAGAATACCGCAACGGAATGATGGCCGCATCATTAAATTAGACCGAACCGTTCGGTTCGATCTTGATTTATGCCCTGCCAGGGCCTAGTTCAAGCAGTCATTGACCGAACAGTTCGGTCAATACCTCCTCCAGCCTCGTTGGAGACAAAAGTGAACAAGATCGCCCTTGTGAAACGGAAGATGCGGTTCCGGCGCCGGACGCTCTCCTGCTCAAGGAGAGAGCCGAGGCCCCGGAACGCCCGATGCCCGCGCCCCTCGAAAAGCCCCCTTCTACCGTCGTCGTGGCGCAAAAGCCCGCTGGTGCGCCGCCGACTGCCCCGCCGAAGCGCAAGGGCGGCCGCCGCGTGGCCCTTCTGCTGGCCGCCGCCATCGCCGTCACCGCCGGATCGTGGTTCGGCTATCACTGGTGGACGATGGGCCGCTTCATCGTCTCGACCGATGACGCCTATGTCGGTGCCGACTTCACCGCGATTTCGCCGCGCATATCGGGCTATGTCACCGCAGTTGAGGCCGAGACGAACAAGGAGGTGAAGGCCGGCGATCCCCTTGTCACCCTCGATGATTCCGACGAGCGCCTGGCCGTCACCGCGGCCGAGACGCAAATCTCCTCCCAGCTTGCCGCCATCGACCGGATCGATCGCCAGATCGATGCCGCGAAGACCGCGGTCATCCAGGCCCAGGCCTCGATCAGCTCGGCCCAGGCCGATCTCGATCTGGCCGGCGCCGATTTGAAGCGCGCCCAGCGCCTCAAGCAGAGCGATTTCGTCAGCGCCCAGGCCCTCGAGCAGGCCAATGCCACGCAGGAAAAAGCGCAGGCCTCGGTGGAGACGGCCAAGGCCGGCCTCACTTCGGCGCAAGCGAATGTCGCCGTCCTCGCCGCCCAGCGCGTCGAGGCCGAGCGCGCGCTCGATCAAGACCGCAACACGCTCCAACAGAAGAAGCTCGATCTCGACCGCACCGTGATCCGTGCGCCCTTCGACGGCGTCATCGGCAATCGCAATGTCCAGGCCGGGCAGTTCGTGTCGCCGGGCCAGCGCCTGCTCGCTTTGGTGCCGCTGTCCCAGATCTATGTCGATGCCAATTACAAGGAAACCCAGCTCGCCGACATCCATGTCGGTGCCCCCGCCGAGATTTCGGTCGATGCCTATGACGACAAGCCGGTGACCGGCACGGTCGAGAGCATCGCCCCCGCTTCGGGCGCCGTGTTCAGCCTGCTGCCGCCCGACAATGCCACCGGCAACTTCACCAAGGTCACGCAGCGTCTTGCGGTGCGCATTGTCGTCCCAGCGAAGGTCGCGGCCGAAAGCCTGTTGCGGCCGGGCATGTCGGTCGTCGTGTCAATCGACAGTCGTGCTGATGAAAACGGCAAGAAGGTCGCTGCAAACCAATAGGTTCAACCATGGACGCCCAGACCGAGATCATGCCGAGGCGGCGCGTCTTCGCCTTCATCGCCATGGCGGTCGGCATGTTCATGGCGATCCTCGACATCCAGATCGTCTCATCCTCGCTGAATGAGATTCAGGCGGGCCTAGCCGCGGGCGCCTCCGAGATCTCCTGGGTGCAGACCTCCTATCTCATCGCCGAAGTGGTGATGATCCCGCTGTCGGGCTTTCTCGGAAGGGCTCTGTCGACACGCTACCTCTTCGCGATTGCCGCCGGCGGCTTCACCATCACCAGCGCGCTCTGCGCCACGGCCACGTCCATCGACCAGATGATGATCTACCGGGCGCTGCAGGGCTTCATCGGCGGCGCCATGATCCCGTCGGTCTTCGCCGCCGCCTTCACCATCTTCCCGCCGCAGCGCCGCGGCTCGATCTCGGCCGTCGTCGGCCTCATCGCCACCATGGCGCCGACCATTGGCCCGACGGTCGGCGGCTATCTCACCAACCTCTTCTCCTGGCACTGGCTGTTCCTCATCAATGTCGTTCCGGGCATCGCGGTGACGGCCGCCGCCTACTTACTCATCGATTTCGACAAGCCCGATTTCAAGCTGCTGCGCAAATTCGATTATGTCGGCCTCATCACCCTGGCGGCCTTTCTCGGCGGGCTCGAATATGTGCTCGAGGAAGGTCCGCAGAACGATTGGTTCGGCGACGAGACGGTCCGCAATCTCGCCGTCGTATCGGCGGTGGGCTGCGTGCTCTTCTTCTGGCGCGCTTTCACCGCCGAGGAGCCGGTCGTCGATCTGAAAACCTTCACCGACCGTAATTTCGCGACCGGTTCGCTGTTCTCCTTCATCGTCGGCGTCGGGCTCTATGGTCTCGTCTATCTCTATCCGGTGTTCCTGGCGCGTGTGCGCGGATATGATTCGCTCCAGATCGGCGAGACCATGTTCGTCACCGGCATGTTCCAGATGATGACGGCACCTTTCGCCGGCCAGCTGGCGCAGCGTTTCGACGCGCGCTGGATCGTCGGCTTCGGCATGGGCCTGTTCGGCATCTCCTGCCTGGAGCTCGTGCCGATCACCAAGGACTGGGCCTTTGCCGAATTGTTCATCCCGCAAGCCATGCGCGGCGTGGCGCTCATGCTCGCGATGGTGCCCATCTCCATGCTGGCGCTCGGCACGCTGCCGCCGGCGCTCATCAAGAACGCCTCCGGGCTCTTCAACCTCACCCGCAATCTCGGTGGCGCGGTGGGCCTCGCCCTCATCACCACCATGCTCAATGACCGCACCGATCTTCATATCGTCAGGCTGCACGAGGCCGTCACCTGGGGCCGCGAGGCCGCCGTCGAGCACCTTCAGACCATGACCCAGGCGCTTACCCCGAGCCTCGGCAGCGACAGCGAGCTTGCCGCCATCAAGCTGATGACCCAGACGGCGCATCGCGAAAGCCTGGTGATGGCCTTCTCCGACGTCTTCCTGGCGCTGGCCGTGATCTTTCTGGCCATGGTGCTGCTGGTGCCCTTCATCCGCAAGCCCGTGCCGCGCGCCGCCCCTGCCGGCGGCGGGCATTGACGGAGCGACGTGCTCTCCGTCAGTAGACGGCGCTGCCGGTGTCTTTCGAGAAAGCATGCCACTTGTCGCGATTGACCGTCATATAGCAGGTCTCGCCCTCGAGCCCCTCGAACTCGGTCGAGGTCTTGACCCGGATACGGCTGTCCTCGAGATCCACATCGACGATCATGTCGCCGCCCAGAAGCTCAGTCACGAAAATCTTGCCGGTGATATGATCGCCCTTGGGCCGCGTCATCGAGATCGACATTGCGTCAGGACGAATGCCCATGCGCAGCGCATTCGGCCACGTGCCCGCAGTGAGAAGGCGCTGCTGCTCCTCCGTCACCGCGATGGAGAAGTTCGGGTGGGTGAAGTGGATCTTGTCAGCCTTGTGCTGCAGGCCGACGTCCACGAAGTTCATCGCGGGCTCGCCGACGAAACCCGCAACCCAGGCATTCACCGGCTTGTTATAGACCTCGCGCGGCGTGCCGAGCTGCTGAAGTTCGCCCTCATGCATGACGGCGATCTGGTCGGCCATCGACATAGCCTCGAGCTGATCATGCGTCACATAGATCATCGTCGTACCCAGTGTACGCTGAAGATGCTTGATCTCGCCACGCATGTGGGCCCTAAGCTTGGCGTCGAGATGGGCGATGGGCTCGTCGAACAGGAAGAGGTTCGGCTCACGGACGATGGCGCGTCCGATGGCCACACGCTGCTTCTGGCCGCCCGAGAGCTCCTGAGGACGACGCTGCAGCAGCTCGCTGATCTCGAGGAGGTTGGCCGCGGCCGTCACGCGTTCCTTGATCCTGTCCGGGTCCTGACCTCTCAGCTTCAGCGGATTGGCCATGTTCTCGAACACGCTTTTATGCGGATAGAGCGCATAGTTTTCGAACACCATGGCGACGTCGCGATCCTTCGGCGCCAGGTTGTTGATCGGCCTTTCGTCGAAAAGTATCTGCCCCGCGGTGATGTGCTCGAGCCCCGCCACCATGCGCATCGTCGACGACTTGCCGCAGCCCGAGGGACCGAGGATCGACAGGAAGGAACCATCGGGACATTCGATATTGAGATCCTTCACGGCAGGAAGATCGCCGTACTTCTTCCAAACGTTGCGGAACGAGACTTTGGCCATGGTGACCCCTGCTATTCCTTTACCGCGCCCATGGTGAGGCCCGTCACGAGATATCTGCGGATGACGAGGCCCAGGAACATCATCGGCAGCGTCGTGACCACACCCGCCGCCATGATTTGACCCCATTGGATATTCTGCGGCTGCACCAGCTCGCGGGTGGCCGCGGGAAGCGTCTTGGCACCGCCCGAGCCGATGATGGCCGCAAAGAGATAGTCGTTCCATGCAAACAGGACGCACAGCACCACGAAGGCGCCGATGCCCGGCGCGACCAGCGGCAGAATGGCGCGAAATGCCTGGAACCTCGTCGCGCCGTCGACCATTTGCGCCTCTTCGATGGCATAGGGCACATTGTCGAAGAAGCCCTTTAGAATCCAAATGGCGAAAGGCAGATTGAACGTGGTGTAGGCGAGAATGAGGCCGGGCAGCGTTCCCACAAGCTCCAACTCGCGGAAGATCCAATAGAGCGGCACCATGACGGCCACCACAGGCGCCATGCGGGTGGAAATGATCCAGAAAAACAGATCTTTCTTGCCCTTGAAGTCGATTCGCGACAGCGAATAGGCGCACATCGACCCCAGCACCACCGACACCACTGCCGAACCGACGGCCGCCACCAGCGAATTGAAGAGGTAGGTGGTGAATCCCAGATTCGCGAAGAGCTCGTAATAATGCTTGGAGGTAGGCGTGAACTCGAAGAAGACGCGGATGCCGGCCCAATCACCTACCGCCGGAAGATTGAAGGCTTCCAGCAGATCCTTGAACGACGATATGAACATGATGAAGATAGGCAGCACCGTCCACACCACATAGAAGGCGACGAAAACCCCGGCGCACCAGTTGACGGCCTTCGACAGCGGCGTCTCGTACCGAACGATTTCGCGCGAAGCCATCGTTACACCTTAGACGGTTGCTGGCGATCGAAAACGCGGACCAGGAGCATGCCGAGAATGATGGTCACGATGAGCAGGATAAGGGCGATGGCGGCGCCGCGCCCGAGTTTGAAGAATTTGAACGACACCTCGAAAAGATAGATGGGAAGGATCTTGGTCGCATTGCCGGGTCCGCCTCCGGTGAGCACCAGCACCGAGTCGATGAAGCGGAAATTGTCCATGAACCGCAGCATTATGGCGATGAGCAGCACCGGGTAGAGATTGGGCAGTGTCACCATCACGAAATTGCGGAAGGGTGAAGCGCCGTCGACCATATTGGCTTCGAGCTGGTCCTGCGGCACGCGCTTGAGACCCGCCAGCGTGATCAGCGTGATGAGCGGCGTCCACTGCCAGACATCGACCAGCACAATCCCGATCATCGCGGTGTTTGAGCTGGCCAGAATGGATTTTGGCCCCAATATGCCGAGGCTCTGCAGCAGCCAGTGATACCAGCCGAAGGTGCCATTGTAGAGGAAATACCACACCATGCCGGCGATCAGCGGAGCCATCATCATCGGCATCAGCAAGGTGGTCACGAGTACTTTCTCGTAGCGTGAACCGTTCAAGGCCACCGCCAGAAAAACGCCGATCGCGATCTGCAGGAACAGGCACATGGCGCTGTATTGGATCAAGAGCCACCAGCCCATCAGGAAGCGCGTGTCGCCGGCGAGCCTGGTAAAGTTGGCAAAATCATTCCACCGGACATTGCCGATGTCGACCTCGTGCAGGCTCATATAGATCATCCAGAAAAACGGATAGATTGATATGAAAGCCAGCACCAGAATGGCCGGCGCCATGAGCCAGAAGTAATAGCGTCTGGAGGCGGGCGGGTTGAGCGACGCCGGTTCGGCCGCGACTTGGGAGACCGGGCGGGATTCGACGCTGTCGGGAATATGACGCACCCGGAACAGCTCGATTCCGGAGTGGCGCTTGCCTGACCCTTTCGGCATTCCGGCTGTTGAAGTCATGGAGACGTCGGTCATGGGATCACTTCTTAAGGCACTCTAGAGCATCGGCCCGAAAAGTGTACGCGGTTTTCGGACAGGCTGATGCGTAGGAACGAGGAGATGGGGCGCCGAGCCGATTCTCTGGGAATGCCCGGCGCTCCAGCGTGGCGTCCGGCGGCTGGCGAGGCCACCGGACGTTCGTCGGCCCGATCAGCCGGCGCCGTTCAGCTCGTCCAGCTGAGACTGGATCGATTTGCAGGCCTCTTCCGCCGATTGCTCGTTGGACAGGCACTTCTGCGTCTCCGCCGCGAGGATCGAATGATACTCGTTGGCATTCGGTATCTTGGGTCCAAGGACGAAGTTTGGGTTTTTGATGCCGTATTCGTACACCGCGTCGAAAGTGAGCGCGTTCGGCATGGTGGTCGGACGCTGCTTGGCCTTTTGCACCTCTTCCATCGCCAGAACGGACTTGCGGGTCGGCGTGCCGCCAAGGCCCTTCAGCACGTTGAATTGGTTTTCCCGGCTTACCGACCAGATGGCGAAGATATAGGCCGCACGCTTGAGATCATCGGAGGCGTTGCCGTTGATGCCGATTCCGCCGATGCCGCAGTTCGTGCCGTTCACCGCCTCGCCGCCATTCTTGATCCATGACGGATCTCCCTTCGGGCACGGCGCATAGGCGGTCTTGCCGCCCGCGGCGCGCGAGGTCTTCTCGTCCTCGATCGAGGCAGCGAACTCATGATACTGAGTCTGCATCGCGATGTTTCCGGCTTGGTAGACGGTGTTGAGCTCGAGTGTGCCATTGGCCAGGTTGTCCGGATGGCAGACATCCGCAAGCTCCTTGAACTTCGTCATCATCAGGATCGACTGCTCGTCGCCCCAATTGGTCTTGCCGGGCTCCTTGGAACCGTAAACGTCGTCGATTTTCCAGTCCATCCAGCGGCCGTTGGCGAAGAGGAAGCGCTGGATGTCGAGCTGCGTTGTCCAGGCAAAGGAGCCTTGGTGCTGGGCATAGCCGTAAGGCACATCCTTTCCGCTTTCCTTGGCCTTCCTGAAGAAGGCGGCCATGTCGGTGACGTTCTTCCAGGTCGAGTCCTTGTTGAATTCGAGCCGGTAGCCATATTCCGCTTCGAAGTCCTTCGAGTTCGCCTCGAACAGATCCTGGCGGTAGAAGGTGCAGGCGACGGCGCAGTCATAAGGCAGTGCCACGATCTTGCCCTCGGTATAGAAGCGGCCGCAGGCCGAGAGGAAGTTCTCGAACCACGCCTCGTCGCCATAGCCGTCCGGATCCTGCGGCAAGGTGCTGTCTCCGAACATCGGCGACATGTCGGCGTAGAACTCGCCGAAGGGGGCGCCGATCGGCTTGTCCTGCACGTAGTTCAGGTGATAGTCGGACTTTCCGCTGCGCAGGTCGATGCCGACCTTCTGCTGCACGACGGGCAGGTCATCCGTGAGAATGGTCACGTCGATGCCCGTCAGATCGGTAAAGGCCTTGATGTTGTCGCGGATGGCGAAGGACGGCGGCGTATTCTCCGACATGAAGACCAGCTTCGAGCCGGCATACTGCTTCCATTTTGCGTCGTCGGAGGAGGCTGCCTGGACCCTGCTGCGGGTTATGGTTGAGCCGAGGCCGAGGGTCATAGAGCCCACACCCAGTGCCGAAGCCGCGCCGCCGCCCAGTTCCAGGAACTTGCGCCGACTGATACGTTTGTAGACAGCATTCTTCGGAATTGAAAACATGAGCGTTCTCCCATTTTGGTTTTATTCTCAGTTAAAGCGGCAGACGCAGAGCCGTCCTATGTGGCCTCGCGTCTCTCGGACAGCTCTAAGCTCCCGCTCTCTGGTACCCTCCTTTCTCTGGCCGTTTCGGCGCTCTGTAGTATGCTGATCACGAACCGGTGATGTGCGCCTTGATCAGCGCATTGACCTTGCCTGCCTGCTCCATTTGCGGCATGTGGCCGGCACCCTCGATCACCTCGACCTTGGCGCCCGTCACGCCCTTCGCGTGCGCCAGGGGAATGATCTTGTCCTCGGCGCCGGCGATGACCAGCACCGGCACGCCGGCCGATTTGAGCGCATTGCTCAAATTCGTCGCCTGCTTGCCGTTGGTGAAGATTCCCTCGCGCAAGGCGGTGAGCGCATCGCCGACGCCGTCGAGTCGCTTGTATTTCAAGAGATCGTCGACCATCTGCCGGCTCACCAGCGATCCGTCGGCGAACAGGTTCTCGAGTGCCGGCTTCAAGTCGCGCCGCGACGTCGAGGAGATAAAGCCGTCGATATAGTCCATATTGATGTCGGGTCCGAGGCCGGCGGAATTGATCAAGGTGAGCGACTTCACCCTGCCCTTGGCCTCGCGTGCGACCTCGATCGCGACGCCACCGCCCAGCGAATGGCCGACCAGATGCGCCTTGTCGATCTTGACCGTGTCCATGAAGGCGAGGACCGCTTTGGCGAGGCCGGCGACCGTCGGCTCCGGGACCGATTTCGTCGACTGCCCATGGCCCGGAAGATCGAGCGCATAGACCGTCGCATTTTCGCTGAGCGCCTCGGCGTTGAACAGCCAGTTGTCGAGATCGCCGCCAAAGCCATGGATGAGCAGCACGGCATTGTCCGCCGTGCCGCGCTTGGTGTAGCGCAGGCGCCCCACCGCGGTGTCGGCGAACTCATAGCGCGGGCCCGCCTCCTCCTCGCCCTCTTCCGCCGCGGGCACGACATAGGAGCTGACAAAGACATCGATATCGGCATCCGGCACATCGGGGTCGGCAACGACACCGATCAAAGTCTTGATCGGATAGACCGTATCCTCCTGTCCGATGCGCCGGCGCAGGATGCCGGCATCGCTGGCTTCCACCGTGCCGGCGATCTTGTCGGTTTCCACCTCCAGAATCTGATCGCCGATTGTGACCTTGTCGCCGTCCTTCATCAGCCATGACGTCAGTTTGCCCTCGGACATCGAGAGGCCCCACTTCGGCATGACGATGGGAATGATCCTGTTGTCCGACATCATCCCTCCTCAATTGGCCATGGTCTTGCGCACGGCGGCGGCGATCTTGTCGGCGCTCGGCAGATAGAGATCCTCGAGTGCGGACGAGAACGGCACCGGCGTGTGCGGCGCGGTCACCATCTGGATGCCCGCCTTCAGCGCCTTGAACGCGTCCTGCGAGACTTTCGCCGCAACATCGCTTGCGATCGAGCAGCGCGGATGCGCCTCATCGACACAGACGAGCCGCCCGGTGTTCTCGACGCTTTCCAGCACCGTGTCCCAATCGATCGGCGACAGCGTTCTGAGATCGATCACCTCGCAGTCGACCTTGTCCTTGGCGAGCGCTGCCGCGGCATCCATGGCGCGATGCACCATCATGCCATAGGTCACAATGGTCACATTCTTGCCTTCGCGCACCACATTCGCCTCCCCGAACGGGATCGCATAGGATTCCTGCGGCACGTCCGTTTCCAGGCCATAGAGGTTCTTGTGCTCGCAGAAGATCACCGGATCATTGTCGCGGATCGACTGGATGAGCAGCCCCTTGGCGTCATAGGCATTGGAGGGGCAGACGACCTTGAGCCCCGGAATATGGGTGAAGAGCGGGGTCAGGATCTGCGAATGCTGGGCCGCCGCCCGGAACCCGCCGCCGATCATGGTGCGGATGACCACCGGCGTCTGCGCCTTGCCGCCGAACATGTAGCGGAATTTCGCCGCCTGGTTGAAGATCTCGTCGAAGCACACCCCCATGAAGTCGATGAACATGAGCTCGGCTACCGGGCGCATGCCGCAGGCCGCCGCCCCCACCGCGGCGCCGATATAGGCCGACTCCGAGAGCGGCGTGTCGAGCAGCCGCTCGCCATATTTCGAATAGAGGCCCTTGGTGACGCCGAGCACCCCGCCCCAGGCGTCCTTCTCGCCCTCGCCCCCCATGCCCCCCACGATGTCCTCGCCCATGACGATCACCGAAGGATCGCGTGCCATCTCCTGGTCGAGCGCCTCGTTCAAGGCCTGCCGCATGCTGATCTTGCGTGCCATGTTCTGTCCCCTCTCAATAAGTCACATAGACGTCGGTCAACAGGTCCTTGGCGGTCGGCAGCGGTGCCGCCTTCGCCGCCGCCACCGCGGCATCGATCTCGGCCAGCACTTCCTTGTCGATGGCCTCGAGCTCCGCCTTCTTGACCACGCCCGCATCCAGGATCTTCGCGCTGTAGAGTTTGATGCAATCGCGATGCGCCCGGATCTGCTCGACCTCGCCCTTGCCGCGATAGGTTTGCTGGTCGCCTTCGAAATGGCCGAAGAAGCGGATCATCTTGCATTCGAGCAAGGCCGGGCCGCCGCCTTCGCGCGCCCGCTTGATGATCTCGCCCGCCGCCTCATAGACGGCGAAGAAGTCGGTGCCGTCGACGGTGACGCCCGGCAGGCCGAAGCCCGCCGCGCGGTCGACATAGGAATCGACCGCCACCGCATAGTCGCGCGAGGTCGATTCGGCATAGCCGTTGTTCTCGACCACGAAGATCGCCGGCAGGTTCCACACCGCCGCGAGATTGAGGCTTTCCAGGAACATGCCCTGGTTCGAGGCGCCATCGCCCACGAAGCTGATGCCGACCCCGCCGTCGCCGCGATACTTGGCGGCGAGCGCCGCACCGCAGGCGAGCGGCGCTCCCGCACCCAGGATGCCATTGGCCCCCATCATGCCCTTGGAGAGATCGGCGATATGCATCGACCCGCCCTTGCCGCGGCACGATCCCATCGCCTTGCCATAGATCTCGCCCATCATCTCCTTCACATCGACGCCCTTGGCGATGCAATGGCCGTGGCCGCGATGGGTCGAGGCGATACGGTCGCGGTCGTTGAGATGCATCATGATGCCGGTGCCCGAGGCTTCTTCGCCGGCATAGAGATGGACGAAGCCCGGTATGTCGCCCTTGGCGAACTCATTGTGCAGCCGCTCCTCGAATTCGCGGATCGTGCGCATCGTGCGGTAGGCCTCGAGCAGGCCTTGCTTGCCCAGCGGAAACGGATTCTTGCTCATCGTCTATCCTCCCATCGAAACTTTCTTCTCAACGATACCGGCCCGCCGCATCAGCCCGTGGCACGCTGCGTAGTTCATGACGGCGGCGACATTGACGGTGCGGAACGCATTCTCCTCGAGCGCAACGGACACGCGGTCGTGCTCGGAAAAGGAGAGTTCGCGCTCGCCGTCGAGCGCGATGGTGCCGGCCTGGATTTGAGGCCCATAGGCCTTGCCGGGCTTGAGCCTTTGCCATGAGACGATGCCGATCTCCCGCATATAGCCGGGCGCGATCGGCACGCTGAGCTTGAGCTCGGCCTCATCGGGTGGGGCAAGCAGCACATGCAGGCCTTGCGGCTCGCTGCGCTTGACCGGCTCGAGGAGGCCAGCAATCGCCGACATGCCGATGCATTCAGGGTCGGCGAAGGTGACGAACAGCTCGCGGAAGGTCTCGGTGCGCCACAAAGCCCTGGCCCCCACCACGCGCTCGGTGACCAGCGCCACATCGACAAGCGCGATCTCGGCGGCATTGTCATTGATGCGCACGCTGAGCTTCTTGTTGGGCGAGAAGGCGATCGCCGGCGGCACCTTGCCCGTGACCGCAAGGCCTACGGCAAGGCCGGTGATCGTCGGCTCACGATGTTCGGGGAAGGCATTATTGGTGCCGGTCGAGATGCCGGCGATCGGCACATCGCCCGAGCGCGACACGACGGCGCGATGCGTGCCGTCACCGCCCAGCACGACAATGGCATCGATCTTTTTCTGGCGCATGAGATCGGCCGCCCGGATCGTGTCGTCGACCGTGCCGGTCACTGGCATATCGAGATAGCGGACAACCGGAAAATCATGCCCACCCGCTTTGCGCGAGCGCTCGACGCTGCGATGCACATGGTGCCTGATGCCGCCATTCTCCGGCATCACCACCACCTCGCTCACACCGCACGCCCTGAGACAGGCAAGCAGCCTGAGCACGATATTCGCCCGGTCGGTGATCTGCAGGCTCGTCGCATTGGCGATCACGCGACGGATGTCGCGCGCCGATACCGGATTGGCGATGATACCAATGGCCCTTCCCATCTAAACCCTAGGCGCTGTTCTGTTGTTGTGCCGGCAAGGAGCAATAGGCATGCCACTTAGCAGTCGCAAAACTGATCTCACGAGTTTTGAGCAAAACCATGCGAATTCCATGTTGCGGTGCGAATAAACCTGCCTGGCCGCGCGCCGCCGTTGCGCTGGCCTGTGGCGCGACGCCACAGGTGTGGCGTCGATCGCAGACCAGATGTAGAGCCTCAACAGCTAGGTGGCGCGCGGAGGAAGCGACACGCCGAAGCGGCGCATCCGGCGGTGAAGCGTGGTGCGGTCGATGCCGAGGCGGCGCGCGGCGGCCGAGACATTCCAGCCGGACCGTTTGAGATCGTCCAGAAGAATGGCGGCCTCGTCGCGGTTATCACCGGCGAACCTCGCCTCCTGCGCAGCCGCCGCCTTTTTCTCGAAGACCTGATCGGGAAGATCCTCCATCCCGATCTCGGGATCGCTCGCCATGGCACAAGCGAAGTCGATGACATTGACAAGTTCACGGATGTTGCCGGGCCAGGAATAGGCCGAAAGCGCGTCCAGGGCGGACTGCGAAATCGTTCTGCGTGGCTCGTCGGGCTTGCAGCGCCTGGCAAGAAGCTCGTTGACCATCCATGCCAGATCCGACCGCTCTCGCAGCGCCGGTAGCGCGATGGTTGCCCCATTGAGCCTGAAAAACAGATCTTCGCGGAACTTCCCCTGCCTGACGAGCTCCAGGAGGTCGCAGTGCGTTGCGGAAACCACCCGCATATCGACGGCCGTAGGCTTGAGCCCTCCGATGGGCGTCACCTCTCGTTCGGCGAGTACCCTGAGCAGGCGCGTCTGTGAGCTGAGGGGCATATCGCCGATTTCGTCGAGGAACAGCGTTCCGCCATGCGCTTCGCGGATGAGCCCCTTTTTCCCTTTCGAGAGCGCACCGGTGAATGAGCCGCCCTCATAGCCGAACAATTCGCTCTCAATGAGATTCTCGGGAAGTGCCGCGCAATTCACCGGCACGAAGGGGCCCTGTGCGCGAGCACTCGAAGTATGAATGGCCTTGGCGAGGAATTCCTTGCCAGTACCCGTCTCCCCCCGAATGAGAATGCTCATGCTGGTATTCAGAAGCCTTGCGAGCTTGCCCAGACTCTTCTGAACCGACGGCTCCTCGCCGGCGACGGCCCTCAGAGGCTGGGGCAACTTGTATTCGTCATGTGCCGCCGGCGCGCGCTGCAGAATCCGGACTGTCGAGGGCGGCACGACCTGGATGAAAAGACGCCGGCCGCTGGCCGTAAGCCTGATCACATTCCACTCGATGGACCGCGACGCTGCGAAACGTGGCAGGCTGTCGATCTCGCAGTCGAAAAAGTCGGTGATCGGTCGGCCCAGCAGCAGATGCTTCGCGCGCCAGTCGATCTTCAGCTCCAGGGCGAGCAGTTGCCGTCCGTAATGGTTGAAGCCGAGGATCCGGCCGGAAGAGTCGAGCACGAACACGAATTCGGTATCGACTTCGGCAAGCCCCTGGTTGGATGTCAGCTTCAGGATCCAGTTGCGCGAGCAGGACCTGATCAGGTTTGCCGTCTCGATGCGGTGGGCAAAGTTCTTGACGATCTGCAGCGCCAGATACTGGCTCGACTTTTGCTTTGGCGAGCTGAGCGCCGAGATGTCGAGGACAGCCGCGAGATTGCCGGTCGAATCGTAGATCGGCGCCACCGTGCAGGACAAGGGAATGTGCGTGGCGTCGAAATGCTCCGTCTGGTGGACCGTCAGGGCCTCACCCGTAAAGATGCAGGTGCCGGTTCCGTTGGTGCCGGCGCGGGCCTCGTTCCAGTCCGCTCCCAGATAGAGCCCGGCAGCCCGGAGATAATCAGTAGTTGCTTCGTCGCCGATGTAATCGACGGTGATGCCCTGATCGTCGGTCAGCAGAAGGACATAGCCAAGGCCCGCGACCTGCCGGTAGAGCGCCTCCACGCCGAAGCGCGCCGTCCGCAACAGATCGTCCATGGCCTCGCGGTGCTCGCGCAGGCAGCGGTCCTCGACGATCACCGCGGGTCGCATGACCGCAGGGTCGAGCTTGTGATGGGAGACGCAGCGCTTCCAGGAATTCAGGATCAACGGATCTCTGTCAGAGGGCCTGCCTTCGGCCACCCGGATCAATTCATCGATATGCTCGTGCGCTGCACTGGAAATCGTCGTCACCTCCACCCGGCGCAACTATCCGAACCCAACTGCGGGTTGTCAAGCAATGCGCAGCGAAGACGGCATCGCCATTGTGCAACGCAACGTGGCATCGCGATGCAAGAGAAACGACAGTCAGGCTCGAAGAGAGCTGTCGCCTGAGATTGATGGCACGGACGAGCCGGGATGCGAGCTGACCCTTCATTCGCACATCAGTTGCGATGCCCTCTCGGCAATCATTACGACGGGGGCATGCGTGTTGCCGGAGACGATTGTGGGCATGATCGAAGCATCGACGACGCGCAAGGCATCGATGCCATGAACGCGCAAAGACGGATCAACGACGCTTTGCCGGTCGCTGCCCATCTTCGCCGTGCCGACCGGATGGAAGATCGTCGTAGCGATATCACCTGCCGCCTGGGCCAGCTCTTCCGGCGCCTGGATGTCGGCGCCGGGCTTGAATTCCTCCGGATGATATCGCGCGAGACGCTTCGTTTGCATCAGGCGGCGCGCGATGGTAATCGACTGCACCGCGACTTCGCGGTCGCCGGCGGTCGAGAGATAATTCGGGGCGATCTCGGGATGATCCGCGGGATCGGCAGAAACGATGCGCACCGACCCGCGCGATTCGGGGCGCAAATTGCACACTGATACCGTGATCGCCGGAAATGCATGCAGCGGCTCGCCGAAGCGCTCGAGCGACAGAGGCTGGACATGGAACTCGATGTTGGGCGTCGCAAAGCGCTCATTCGAGCGCATGAAGATGCCGAGCTGGCTCGGCGCCATTGCCATCGGCCCAGTGCGGCGGAACGCATATTCGAGCGCGATGCCGAGCTTGCCGGAGAGCCGCGCCTGCCGCTCATTCAGCGTCGCCGCCCCCGTTATCCTGAAGGCCGTGCGGATCTGCAGGTGGTCCTGGAGATTTTCACCCACCCCCGGCAGCTCATGCAGCACCGGGATGCCATGGCGGCCGAGTAGTGCGGCAGGCCCGATGCCCGACAGCTGCAAAAGCTGCGGCGAGCCGATGGCGCCCGCCGACAGGATCAACTCCTTGCCGATGCCGACACACACAGTCTCACCCTTGAGCGTGAGCTCGAGCCCCATAGCGCGCTTGCCTTCGAACAGGAGCCTCAGCGCCTGCGTATGGCAGAGCACCGTCAGGTTGGAACGATGCCGCACCGGCTTAATGAAAGCGCGCACCGAATTGAAGCGGAAGCCGGCCTTCTGGTTGACCTCGAAATAGGACGAGCCAAAATTGTCGCCGGCATTGAGGTCGTCGACCTTCGGCACACCCAGCTCTTCCGCGGCTTCCCGCACCGCATCGAGAATCGGCCAGGACAATCGCTGCCGCTCCACCCGCAACTCGCCGTCCTGGCCGTGAAAAGGTTTGGCGAGACTGTGATGACGCTCCGACTTACGGAACAGCGGCAGCACAGTCTCCCAGTCCCAGCCCGGATTGCCGAGCTGCTGCCAGTGATCGTAGTCGGCGGCCTGGCCGCGCATATAGATCATGCCGTTGATCGAGGAGCAGCCGCCCATCACCTTGCCGCGCGGGTAAGCGAGGCGCCGCCCGTTCAATCCCGCTTCCGCCACCGTGTGATAGCCCCAATCGGTGCGCGGATTGCCCATGCAATGGAGGTAGCCGATGGGAATGTGGATCCAGTGATAATTGTCGGAGCCGCCCGCCTCGAGCAGCAGCACGCGGTTGCCCGATCTGGCGCTCAAGCGATTGGCCAGCACGCAGCCCGCCGAGCCCGCGCCGACGATCACATAATCCCACGTCCCGATGGACCGGCGCTCCGTCACATCACCTCGGCTCGATATGCCGCCCAGTGCCGCGGCAGCATTTCGGCGAGATCGAGATAGAGCTTGTACCGTGCCAAGCCAAGCCTCCGGTCCACACTCCGCGGTGCATAAGACTTTTTTGCCCGCACCATCGCCGCCACACCCGCTTCCAGGCTTTCGAACTCTCCACCCGCCACCCCGGCCGCGATGGCCGCCCCAAGTGCGCCCGTCTCTTCACATTCGGCAACGGTGACCGGAACTCCAATTCCATCGGCGAACATCTGGCACCAGACTTCACTACACGATCCGCCGCCCGAAAGCGTTGCCTGGTCAAACGATCCCCCGGCTGCACGCAGACGGTCGATGTGACGGCGATGCTCGAAGACCACTCCTTCATAGAGCGCATGCAGCATATGGGCCTTGCCGTGCCACCCGGCGAGGCCGAGAAAGGCACCCCGCGCATCAGCGGTCGTGGCCGAGCCATAGAGGAAGGGATGGAAGAACGGCAAGTCCGGCTGAAGAGCGACCGACGCCACCAGTTCGTTGCAGCGCGCGAAGATTGGCCCGTCGTGACCTCCCATGATCTCGCGCGCAAACCATTCGAGATTGACCGCCGATGTGGCGCTCGATTCGACCGCCACATAGCGGTCCGGCCGCCAGGTTGCGGCATGGAATATCCGCTCATCGATCAGCGGCTGCTCCAGGATGATCTGATTGATGCCCCAGCTTCCCGCCACGATCGCCGCCTGGCCCGGCATGGCGGCGCCGGCGCCAAGCGCGCTCGCAATGATATCGAAGAAGCCAGCCGCGACCGGCGTCCCGGCGGCGAGCCCGGTGACCTCCGCCGCTTCGGCGCTTATCCGTCCGGCGATCTGGTCGGAGGCGACAGGCGGCGGCAGGAATGCCATCGCGTCATCGAGACCATAGGCCGCCAGCAAGTCCGCATCATAGCGCCGTTCTGGAAGGCGCATCAGGCCGCAGCCGCTCATATCCGAGAAATCCGTCACCCGCTGCCCGGTCAGCATGAAGGCGAGTACATCCTTGCACAGGAAGGCCGTTCCTATCGATCGATAGAGGTCCGGACGGTTGCGCTTCACCCAGGCAAGCAGGGTCGCGGTCTGTGCCGGCCATGGTTTTTGCAGGGAGCGCGCATAGATCTGTCGCGCCGCCGCATTGGCGGCAAGCTCACGTGCCAGATCGGCCGCGCGTGTATCGAGGGATTGGATGCCAAGCAGCGGCCGGTTCTCTCGGTCGAGCAGATAGAGACCATTGCCATGACCGGAAATTCCAATCGCTCCGATGTCGCCACCGCGCGCCTTTGCCTGGGCGAGGCATTGCGCGACCACCTCGGCCGTGTTGCGCCACAGCTCGGCGATATCGCGCTCGACCTGGCCGGGCTCAGGCTGGCTTGACCGCCCATCGCGCGAGGCCTTGCTTTGCACGTGGCCGCCGCGGTCGAAGAGGACCGCCTTGACGACTGTGTTGCCCGCATCGATGCCGAGAAGCAGCTCGCTCATGTACCGGTCTCATAGAGGCGCCAGGCTTGGCCGGCATTGGCGCCCTCATGGATCATCGCCATCAGCGCGCGCACGACGCGTGCCGGCTCGCCATGCTGATAGATGTTGCGCCCATAGACCATGCCATGCGCCCCTTGCTGCATGAGCTCGTAGGAATTGGCGAAGACCTGGCGGAGATCCGCCTTGCCGCCGCCCCGCACCAGCACCGGACAGCGGGCCGCCGTGATGACCCGATGGAATTCACGCGGGTCGCTGGTCGGATCGGCCTTGATGATATCAGCCCCCATCTCGCGGGCAAGCCGCACCAGTGTTACGATCTTTTCCGCATCGCCATCCACGAGGTAACCGCCGCGCTCGCTGTTCGGCTGCATCACCAGCGGCTCGATCATCAGCGGCATGCCGTATCTCTCGCAATCCTGCCGCACCTGCGAAATGTTCGCGACGCACTGGCGGAACAGGCCGGGCTCATCCGGCAGCATGAACAGGTTCACCACGACACAGGCCGCATCGAGCTTTACCGCCGGCAACACCGGATCCGCTTCATTCTGCAGGATCGCCCACATCTCGCGGTGCCGCGTCCGGTTATAGGGATTGCCCATGTCGATGCGCATGACCAGCGCCGGCTTGGCTTTGCCCGGAATCTCCTGCAGGAGATCGGCCTGGCCCAAATTCATCTGGATCGCATCGGGACCGGCATTGGCCAGCATCGCGACCACGCGCCCCATGTCCTCGAGCCCCTCCAGAAAAGAGGGCTCGTTGCACACGCCGTGGTCGATCGCTACATCAAGGCACTTGCCGGCTCGAAACAGCCGGTTCATGCGCACTTTCTTGCTGTCGTACATAGGGTATTCCTTCTCTCGGATTCCGCTGACGGAGCATCTCCGCCGTGAGGCCATGATCGCGCGCGAGGCGGGCCAATAGCGCCGTGGTCTCGGCCGTGCGACGCGTTTCGTCCCACCCGAGCACCGCAGCGACAATGATGGATATCTCCGTGATTCCGGCGAGTGAGAGCTCCCCGGTCATGGCGAGGGCCATACGGCGCAGGATGAGGTCAGAGAGCGTCGCCACCTGCTCGTTCTCGACCAGCCATTCGATCTCGCGGCGGCTATAGTGCGGCAAGGAAGCGAACCCGTCGTCCGGCTTGAGCTCGGCGTAAAGTGCTTGCGCGCGTGTGCCATAGCGATCGAGGAGGCGCCCCACACATTCTGCCGAGAGACCGTTTGCGGCGGCGGTCTTCGCGATCCATTCCGTCCGGCTTTCCTCGTCGGCGGGAAATCCCCTGCCCCCGCCAATTGCGAGTGTCTCGGTCGTCCGCTGACGGTCAGTGTCGAGCCGGGCGAGGACGGCATCCGCGGCTTCGGCGCCGAAGGCACGGAAGGTCGTCCATTTGCCGCCGATCAGGTTGAGCACGGGGATCGCGGCGCCGGCATCAGGGCTCAGCCATTCACAGCGATGGTCGCGCGAGATTTCGGCATTCACTTCCGTCGTGCTGGCGGGCAACGGCCGCACGCCGGAAAAGCGGTAGATGATGTCGGCCTCGCCGATTTCAATGGCGGGAAAGATCTCGCGCAGCGATTGCAGGATATAATCGCTCTCCACCGCCTCGCAGCTTACACCCTCGGGCGTGTCGACACGGATATCGGTCGACCCCGCAAGCACATGGCCCAGATGCTGGAAGGCAATGCAGATGCGGCCGTCGCGATTGGCGTAATAGACCATGGCATCGCCCAGCGCCCGGCGCAGCCGGGTATTGTCGATCACCAGATGCGAGCCTTTCGTGCCGCCGATCAGCCGAGGCGGACTCTGAGCCAAGGCATCGTTGGTCATGTCGATCCAGGCGCCAGTTGCGTTGACGACGATCCGCGGCGCCAAAATGAGCTCGGCTTTCGTCAGGCTGTCCGACAGGACCACCTTTTCGCCGGCCCTTGCCGCCAGGCCGACATGATTGAGAGCGAGCGCCTTGGGGGCGGCCGCTTCCGTGTCGAGGATGAGCTCGAGGCCGAGTCGTTCCGGATAGGTGATGCGGGCATCGTAATAGACCGCACCGCAGGCAATATCGGATCTGAGTGCCGGCCACTGCGCGCGCAATTCCGGCCCGCTGAGGAAGCGGTGCCGCGGCAGCACGCGCCGGGCGCCGGCATAGAGGTCATAGAGTGTCAGGCCGAGCTTGACGATCACCGAGCCGCGTGGCCCGGGCTTGGGCTGGCCGCCGAGAAAACGCCTGACTGCTGCGGAAACACCGGAGAAATGATCGGCGATGGGGATCAGCGTCGGCAGCGGCCTGACATAATGCGACGCATTGGCGAGAAGCGCATTGCGTTCGCGTAGCGATTCCCTGACCAGCCCGAACTCGCCGTTTTCCATGTAGCGAAGGCCGCCATGGATCATGCGTGACGGCGCCGCGCTCGCGCCGCTCATGAAGTCGCCGCGATCGACCAGCACGACATCCACACCCTGCAGCGCAAGCTCGCGGAAGGTGCTGATGCCGTTGATGCCGCCGCCCACGATCAGCACGTCGGCACGCTCCTTGCGGCGCAGCTTTTCCAGCCTGCGGATACGATCCTGGGTCATGCCGATCGAACAACAAGGCTCAGGCGGCTGCGGCGACCGGCGCCAGATGACGGCCGATGGCCGCATCGATGCGCGCCAGCTCTGCAGCTGTGAGCGTGATCGTCGCCGCACCGGCATTCTCACCGGCCTGGTCACCGTCGCGCGCACCACACAGCGCATAGGTGATGCCCGGTTGCGCGATGGTCCAGGCGATCACGATCTGCGCACGCGTTGCGCGATGTACTTTCGCCAACGGCTCGATCTCGGCCATAAAGGACGCGACGCGCTTGAGATTGTCGGGCGCGAAACGCGGGTTGCCCTTGCGCAGATCATCGCCCGCAAAGCTCCGGTCGGGCCCGATCTTGCCCGAGAGCAGCCCGAGCGCCAGGGACGAATAGCTTAAGCTCGCCACGCCATGCTGGCGGCAGATGGGCAGCAGCGTGCTCTCGATCTGGCGATCGATCATGCTGTAGCGTTCCTGAATGGCATCGACCTGACCCGCCGCCAGATAGGCTTCGAGCTCCTGCGGGCTGACATTGCTGACGCCGATGGCGCGGATCTTGCCCTGTTGCTTGAGATCGAGGAGAGTCGCCATGGTCTCCGCCACCGGCGTCGTCGGATCCTGCCAATGGGTGATGTAAAGATCGATATAGTCGGTGCCAAGCCGGCGCAGGCTCTGCTCGACCTCGTGCAGGATGGAAGAGCGCCCGAGATGGCGATGTACCCGCTTGCCATACTCATCGAAGAAGTGATTGCCTTTGTCGGTATGCCAGACCAGGCCGCATTTGGTGGCGATCACGACATCGGCGCGCCGTCCGGCAATCGCCTTGCCGACGATCTCCTCGGCCTTGCCAAGCCCATAGGCCGGCGCGGTGTCGATCAGGGTGATGCCGCGGTCGATCGACTCACGGATCGCCGCGATCGACTTCTGCTCGTCAGTACCGCCCCACATCCATCCGCCCATGGCCCAGGTGCCAAGACCAATGGCGCTGCCGGTGACGCCCGCTTTCCCCATCGCGCGGGGCGAGATGCTGCTTGTCATGCTTTTACCCTTTCAAGATATCGATGATCAGACTGCCGGTTGCCTCGTCGGTGGCGAGCACGTTGAGGAAACCACCGCGCAGCACGCTCGCAATGGGCGCCGCCTTGCGCGCCCCCGCCGATATACCGATCGTCAGGGGCACGGCCCTGAACTCATCGAGCGTCAGACCGATCACGCAGTCATTGAGCTTGTAGGCGCAGGGTTTCCCCTGGCCATCGATGAGATGGGCGACAAGTTCGCCGGCGGCGCCGACGCGTGTCAGATCTTTCTTCGATTGCGGGCCCTGCGGCAGCAGGCTGCGATAGGTCGACTCTTCCGGCAGAACGGATCCGATGCCGACCATGGCGACCGTCGCGGCCCGGGCTCGAGCCAGGACCTCGCGCACCGATTGGACCGAAAGCAGCACGTCACGTTCAGCGCGCGAGGTGGCGAAGACCGGGGCATGGATCTGGTAAGCATGCCCCTGCAGCTTGCGCGCCAGTTGTGCTGCCAGGTGGTTGACATCGGTGAAGTGCTTGCCCTGCACACCACCGGTCGCCGGCACCACCGTCACGTCATAGCCGCGGCTGGGCGCGAGCGCGGCAACCACCGCGCTCACGCCCTGTCCGCCGGATACGCAGATCGTGTCGCCGTCCTTGAGCTTGGAGAGCAGGAAGTCGGCGGCGGCGCGGCCGGCATTGGCGAGATTGACATCCTCCTGATCGGAGGCCGACGAGGTCACGATCGCTTCGTCAAGGCCGCTCATGCCGACCAGCTGCTGCTCGATCTCGAACAAAGGCTGGACCGGCGAGGACACCTTGATCTGCACGAAACCCCGGTCATGGCCTTCCCTGACCAGCCGGTTGACGGTCGGGTGCGAGAGGCCGGTGCGCTTGGCGATCTCGGCCTGGCTCACGCCTTCGACATAATGCATCACCAGCACGCGATGGATCTTGCGCAACCGGTCGAAATCGTCAGCCTGGTCGTTGCCTGCCATATGGCGTCCTATTGCCCGGCCGGGCGCGGGGCGCCCGCCTTCTTGCGATTGTGCAGAATGTGGTCGAACGACACGGCAGCGAGCAGGATCAGGCCGCGAATCGTATCCTGCCAGTAAGGCGAGACGTCGAGCAGGATGAGCGAGCTCGACACGACCGACAAGAGCGCCATGCCCAATATTGCGCCGAGGATCGAGCCCGAGCCTCCCTTTAGGCTGGCGCCGCCAATGACCGCCGCCGCAATGATGTTGAGCTCCATGCCGAGGCCGAAGGTCGGGGTCGCTGCCCCGAAGCGCGCCATATAGATGACCCCGGCGACGCCAGCCAGGGTAGAGCACAGCACGATGCAGAAGAACTTGACCCGGTTGGTGCGGATCCCGGAATATTCCGCCGCCTTCTCGTTGCTCCCGGTATAGAAGACCTTGCGGAAAACCGTCGCCTTACGCAGCAGGAAATCGAAGATGGTAACCACGATGGCGAAGATGATGATGACCACCGGGATACCGTAAATATTTCCCTGGCCGATGAACTTGAAGCTTGCCGGCAGCGAGAACAGCGACAAAGGCGTTCCGCCGGTGATGGCAAGGCATAGTCCCCGCACGATGACCATGAAGGCCAGCGACACGATGAAGGAATGGAGCCCGATGCGGGTGACGCACAAGGCCATCATGACGCCGATCATGGCGCTCGCGGCAACGGCGAGCAGACTTGAGCTCCACGGATCGAGCCCGGCCAGGAAGAAGAAGCCACCGACCACCATCGAGAAGCACACCACGGAGCCTACCGACAGGTCGATGGCCCCGACGATGAGCAGGACTGTCATGCCAACGACGACGATCCCTTCGATCGAGAAGGAGAGCAGCATGGCGCGGAAATTGGTCCAGGTCAGGAAATAGGGCGAGGCGAAGGTCATCATCACGCACAAAGCGAGGATGACGAGGACAAGCCCGAATTCCCGCATATTGCCGAGGCTCCGCCATCCGCCATTGCGGCTTTGCCGGATATCAGGTGCGGCTCCCCTGGTCTCTTCCATAACGCTCATATTCCTCTGCCCTCTTTCCGCTCCACCCCCGAAGCAAGACGGATGATCTCCTCCTCGCTCATGTCATCGCCCTTAACCTCGCCGGCGACACGGCCCTCGCGGATGACGATCGCGCGGTCGCACAGGCCGATGAGCTCGGGAAGCTCCGAGGAGATCACGATGATGCCGGTACCCTGCTCAGCCAGATCGCGCAGGATGCGGTGGATCTCGGCCTTGGCGCCGACATCGACGCCGCGCGTGGGCTCGTCGAGCACGATCACCTTCGGATTAACCGACAGCATCTTGGCGATGGCGACCTTCTGCTGGTTGCCGCCCGACAAGGTGGCGACCACGTCATCGAGCGAGCCGCGCTTGAGATTGAGTGCCGAGCCGAGCCTTTCCGCCTGCGCGTGCTCGCGCATCCGGCTGACGAGGCATGGCCGGCGCGACACCTGCTCGACGGCGAGTGCCGATATATTGACGGCGATCGGCAGATCGACGAAGACGCCGGCACCCTTGCGGTCTTCCGACAGATAGACGATGCCTTGGACGATGCTCTGCGGGTAATTCGCCGGTGTCACGTCGAGCCCGTCAAGCACGACAGTGCCGGAGATGGTCGGCCGCAATCCGGTAAGACCGAGGGCGATCTCGGTGCGCCCAGCGCCGATCAGACCGGCGATGCCCAGGATCTCCCCCTTGCGCAACGCGAAGTTCACATCGAAGAAACTCTCACCATCGCTCAGCCCCGCGACCGAAAGCAGGACGTCGGCGGAGGCACTCGCCTTGTTCTTCGTGGGGTAGAGATCGCCCAGATGGCGCCCCACCATGCGGCGGACGATGTCGGCGGGATCCGTCTCCTCGACATCCTGCGTGCACACATAGCGCCCGTCGCGCAGAACGGTGATGCGATCGCAATGCGCGAAGATCTCGGCCATGCGGTGGCTGATATAGATGATGCTGATACCTTGCGCCCTGAGTCTCCTCACGATCTGGAATAGCTTCGCCGCCTCGCGCTCGGTCAAGGCGGCGGTCGGCTCATCGAGGATCAGGATGGAGCAGTCGAGAGTGAGGGCCTTGGCAATTTCGACGATCTGCTGCTCAGAAATGGAGAGATCGCCGACCTTGCTGTCCGGATCGACGTCGCCAAGGCCGGCCAGCGCCGTTGCGGCACGTTGGCGCGTCTCCGCATAGCTCATCAGGAAGGCGCGACGGCGGTTGGTCGCCGCCATCGAAATGTTCTCGGCGACCGTGATGTCGGGACAGAGCGCGATCTCCTGGTGGACGAAGCCGATGCCTAGGCGCTGCGCCTTCTCGGGCGAGGAAATGTCGACCTTGCTGCCGTTGATCAGGATCTCCCCCTTGTCGGGCCTGAGGATGCCGTCGATGATGTTCATCAAGGTCGACTTGCCGGCACCGTTCTCGCCGACGAGCGCATGGATCTCACCCTTGCGCAGGGTGAAGCTAACATCGCTCAAGGCCTGGACCGGGCCGAAGGCCTTGCTGATGTTGTGGGCTTCAAGGGCAAGAGATTCTGACATGGCAGCGCCGATTACAAAACGGAAGAGATGGCGGGACGCTGGAGCGCCCCGCCTCAGTCTTGCTATTCTTCGATGCCCTTGGTGCCGCGCCGCTTCAGATAGGCGTCCCAATAGAAGTCGTCGGCATTGTCCTTGGTAACGACGGCAAATCCGTTGTCGACGACCGGCAGCCCCATGGGATTGTAGCCGGCGCGCTTATAGTCGTTCATCGGATCGATCAGGTCCGGATGTGCTGCCATGAACAGCAGCATGAAGCCCATATAGCCCTGCATGCCCTGGTTGGGATTGATCGCGCCGAAGACCTCGCCTTGCTTGATCATGTCAAGGATCTTGCCATTGACGTCGGCATTCATGACCTTGATCTTGCCGCCGAGTTCCTGCGCGGCCTGGGCAGCGCCAAGGGCCGAATTGGCCTCCGGCATGAACAAGGCACCGAGGTCAGGATGCGCCTGCGCCATGGTGAGCACCGCATTGTAGGCCTTGGTCGGGTCCTGGTTCGAGGCGGCGCGCGCCACGAGCTTGATGTCCGGATAATTCGTCTCCATGCGCTTGATGAAGGCGGCAACGCGCTTGTCGTGATTGTCCTGTCCCGGATTCTCCAGGATGCCATACTCGCCCTTGCCGCCCAGCGCTTTGGCGATCACATCGGCGGCATAGGAGCCCTCGCGGTCATTGTCGGAGGTGACATAGGAGATGCGCTTGCTGTTGGGCGAGTCCGCCGCGAAGGTCACCACCGGCACGCCGGAGTCGATCGCGCGGTTGATCGGCTCGATGAAGGGATCGGAATTCATCGGATGAACGAGGATTCCGGCCGGCTTCTTGGCGAGCACCTGATCGAAGCTCGCAATCTGCTTGTTCACGTCGTATTCGGGGGTGCCGGTATAAGCGGTCTTGCAGCCCATCGAATGAGCCGCCTGCTTGAACATCTCATAGACCGGGAACCAGTACTCGACCCCCGAAACCATGACATTCATGTAGTAGGTTTCACCGTCCTTGCAGCGAAACGCACTGGCGTCCTCAGCCTTGACGGCTGTGGTCGAGAGCGCCACGCCAGCCGCGAGCGCAACGATAAGCGACTTGATCTGCATGTTTTCCTCCCAGAAAGACCCTTGTTTGTTGGCGGATCGCAGTTCGTCCGCCGATCTGAAATAAATTTCATGATGTGATATTTATTTCTTATACCAAATAAGGGGCTTTTTCTGACTAGTCAAGCCACTCATGACCTGGATTGGCGGACTACGCGCCTAAATCTACGCACAATATGAGGGTGGCCCGCCAATTGCACCCCACCGTCCTCCGCAGGCCGGCCATTCTCCTCGCGGGGCTCTAACTTCCATCAAATGACGGAAGCGATTTGCTCGACGCCGTTGCTGCGAGAGGTCACAAACCTTCAAGACGAATTGCTGTTGATGCACCATCCTCCCTGCTTGCGAGAAGGAGGCTCAAATGATCCCGGTTGAACGCAAGCCAATCTTTCTAAGGCCCAAGCAAGGACGAGGCTATGACTGCGGCACGATGCGCGCCGTGTTCAAGGCGGATGGCATCGAAACCGGTGACCGCTACTCGGTTTCGGAATGGTGGCTTGAGCCGAATTCCAAAGGGCCAGGCGCGCACTCTCATGACGGGAACGACGAACTGTTCCTCGTCATCGAAGGTCGTCCGAGCATTCTAGTCGATAGGACCTGGCACGAATTGCCGGCTGGCTCGTTTCTGATGATCCCCGCCGGGACGTTCCATGATTTCGCGAACCGCACCATTGCGCCCGCCGGACTCTTCAACGTTTTCATTCCCGGTGGTTTCGAAAGGAGCATGTCGAGTATCGTGGAGTGGTTTCGGAAAGAGCGCAGCGGGCAGCCAGGCTCTTGATACCTGCAAGCATATCATTGCATCAATGCTTGCACATGACGGGATCAAATTCCATGCTAATCTTCAGGCTGACGTTAATAGCCACTGCTTGACCATGTGGCTGGGGCATTGCCGCTTGCTCCCATCTCCAATGGATTTCATTGGCCTAAGTTGAGTTCATTAAGGTCTGTTTCGCCGAAGTCAGATGCGCCCGGCAAGCGAGGTCGACCATGGAGACGTTACGGCTGAGCAATGCATCGATGTAGGTCAGATGCTCGTGGATCGCCACCTCGTTGCGCTGTCTCTCGTCGTGCTTGTTCCACTGATAATGATAGTGAAAGATCAGCGATATGATGTCGTAGAAGTCGTCAATGAACCGGTTGGGCGCGGCCTTGTTGATCAAGCGGTGAAACCGGCTGTCGAGATCCGAAAAATCATGAAAGCGGTGCTCGATTTCGCCGAGCAGAGACAGATGCTCGTCGCGCAAGCTTCTCATCTGTTGCCAATGCGGTGATCCGTCCGGCAGGGCGGCAAAGGCCCGCGCCGAGCGCAGTTCGAACATTTCGCGAATTTCGAAGAGCTCGAGCGCGAAGCTCGCGGTGAATCCTTTGAACACCCAGCCGGAGTTCGGTCGTTTCTCGATCAACCTGAAGCGCTGGAAGCGGTTCAGAAACTCCCGGATGCTCGCGGTGGCGACGCCGAACTCCCGGGCCAGTTCGACTTCGTTGATCATCGTTCCCGGCCGCGCATTGTCGCGCAACATCCATTCCATGAAGCGCTTCTCGATATGCGCTCCCATCGGAACCGTTTCGACCGCCGGAAAGCGCACGGGTTCAGGGATCGCACGAACCACGCGGCGCCCGGCCACGCCATCGACCACGCCCTGTTCAGCCAGCATCGATAGAACCTTGCGCACTGTCGTCCGGCTGACCCTTAGCCGTGCACTCAGGGCGTTTTCGGATGGCAATGCACCATCCCCTGGCAGGTTGGCCGCCAAATCCAGGGCCTCGTTATAGGCACGTTTGAAAACATTGTCGGTTTTCATGCCTCGCCTCCGATATGTTTCTTAACCCATAAAAAACAGTTTGACGAGCCAGTATCTATGTCTTTTCTTCTATAAGAAACCGTACATTAGGTAATCCGACGTCTATGACCTCTCAGCCCGAGATTGCCTCTCCGATGCCAAAGGACGACCGTACGATCGGCAAAGCCTTCGCCGTCTCCCTGGGGCTCCGCCTGCTGAGTATTGGACCGCTTCTCATCCTCATTGCCCTTGCCGCGGTGATTGGTCTCATCACCCCCAATTTCCTCACCCCCGGCAATATCGGCAACATTGCCGCGCAGACGGCGGTCATCGCCATCGTCGCCATAGGACAGCATCTCGTCATACTCACCCGCGGCATCGATCTCTCGGTCGGGGCCAATCTCGCGCTGGCGACCGTCATCGGCGGTCTCGTTTTCCGCGGCGCCGATTCCGGATTGCTCGTGGTGCTAACCATGCTTGTCGCCGGAACCGCCGTTGGCGTCATCAACGGCATCGTCTATGTCTATGGCCGGCTGCCGCATCCTTTCATCATCACGCTGGCATCGCTCAGCATCTGCAGGGGCCTCGCCCTCGAACTGGCCATCGGCCACACCACGATGCGCGGGATGCCGGATGTCATCACGACGATCGGCGGATCGTCGACCTTCGGGATTCCGCATTCCTTCTTTGTCGTACTTGCCGTGGCCGCATTGGCGTTGCTGGTCATGAAGGCGATGGTCTGGGGACGCTGGATCTATGCCGTCGGTGGCGCGCCGGAGGCGGCCCTCGAAATGGGAATTCCCGTGAAGGGCGTCCTGATTTCGACCTATGCCATTTGCGGCCTGTGCGCGGGGATTGGTGCCGTCGTGCTTGCCGGACGCACCGCGGCAAGCTCACCGCTCTATGGCAATCTGCTCGAACTTGACACGATCGCTGCCGTGATCATCGGCGGAGCAAGCTTTCTCGGCGGACGCGGACACATTGGCCATGCGCTGGTCGGTGCCGTCATGATCGGAGTGATCCGAAATGCGCTCAATCTGCTCGGCGTCAACGTCTTCTTCCAGATGATCGCGATCGGACTCATCATCGTGGCCGCGGTCGAAGCAGATGTGCTGCGCAATCACCTCGAAGCGCGGGCCAGAAACATTCAGGCAGCGGGGCCGCAATGACCGCAATTGCCGCAACGCCGGTCCTCACTGTCCGCCACGCCCAGAAGCGCTTCGGCGCGGTTCATGCTCTGCGCGATGTGAGTCTCGAAGCCCATCGCGGTGAAGTCGTGGCTCTGCTCGGAGACAATGGTGCCGGCAAATCGACTCTGGTAAAATGCATCAGTGGCGTGCATGCCCTCGATGAGGGACAAATCCTGCTTGACGGAGTGGCGGCTTCGCTCCAATCACCGGCTGCGGCGCAGCGCGCGGGCATCGAGACCGTCTATCAGGATCTCGCTCTCTTCGACAATCTGACGCCGGCGCAGAACTTCTATTGCGGGCGCGAAATCGCGTTCCCCTCCTGGCTGCCCGTGGGCTTGCGGTTTCTCAGCGGCCGGACGATGGATCGCGAGGCAGCAGCGGTCCTCGATCGACTGAAGGTCAAATTGCCCAAATTCGATGCGCCGGTCGCCTTGATGTCGGGTGGCCAGCGCCAAGCGATCGCGGTCGCGCGCGCAACCGTGTTCGCACGCAAGCTTGTGATCCTGGATGAGCCCACCGCGGCACTGGGGGTGCGCGAGTCCCGCAAGGTCCTCGATCTGATCGCGCAGCTGCGCGCCGAAGGCAATGCCGTGATCCTCATCACCCACAACATGGAACACGTGATCGAGCTCGCCGACCGCGCCGTGGTGCTGCGCCAGGGCCGCAAGGTCGGGGAGCTCAAGCCGGACCGCGCCAATCAGAAAGACTTGGTCGCCATGATCGTCGGTGCGGAGGCTTAACGAATTCGCCCTCATCAGAGTGGTGAAGAACAGGGTCGGTTCACTTCAAGACCGATCCAGATATGGGAGGTAAGAATGAAACTGCGACGACTACTTGGCTCGATGCTCATCGCATCGGCAATCGCCGGCCCGGCTCTTGCCGATGACACGATCAAGATCGGCTTCATAACGAAATTCCCGGTGCCTTTTTCGCCACGATGGAGGATGCTGCCAAGGCTTATGCGGCAGCGCATCCGGGTGTCGAGATCGAGTTCGGCCAGGGTACATCCGCCACGGACATCGAAGGCCAGATCGCGCTCATCGAATCCATGGTCACCAAGGGTGTGAAAGGCATTGCCATAACGCCGGTCGATCCAACCGTGGCGCCGGCGCTCGATAAGGCGATTGCGGCGGGTGTGAAGGTGGTCCTGATGGACAACAACATCCCCGACTGGAACGGCCGCACGGCACTCGCCACCACGGACAACTACAATGCCGGCAAGATCGCCGGAGAATACCTGAAATCCGTGCTCAAGAGCGGCGATACGATCGGCATTCTCGAGGGCGTGCCCGGTGTGCCAGCGCTCGATGACCGGGTGAACGGCATGCTCGAAGGCCTGAAGGGCGTCGATGTCAAGATCGTCGGTCGCGGCGCCACAAAATGCACCGAAGAGCTTGGCATCAGCGTCGCCGAGGATCTGCTGACGGCGAACCCGCATCTCAAGTCCATCTACGCCGCTTGTGGCCCGCCGGCCGCGGGCGCTGCGCAGGCGATCAAGAATGCAGGCATCGCCAATGACGCCATCGTGCTGGTCGGCTTCGACTTCTGCTGCGGCGAGAAGGAAGCCTTGACGGCGGGGATTGAAGACGCAACCGTCGCGCAATTCCCCACCAAGATGGCCGAGCTCGGCGTCGATGCCCTGGTAAAGGCAATCAAGGGAGAAAAGGTCGAATCTCTCATCGACTCCGGCGCTGCTTTGGTGACAAAGGAGAACATGGACAGTTTCAAATAACCCCTTGGAGGGCCGGTGCCTTGCCGACCCTCCATCCTTTGCAGGCGCGGAAGCAATCAAGAGGAAACAACGTGAATATCGTGAATGCCTTAGTTTGTGTCGAACCCGGCAGATTGGAGCTGGTAGAGCGTCCTGCTCCCCAAATAGAGCGCGAAGCCGCGCTGGTACGTCCGCGCAAAGTCGGAATTTGTGGCACCGACTATCATATTTTTGAAGGCAAGCATCCTTTTCTCAGATATCCGCGGATCATGGGGCATGAACTGGCCGTGGAAGTCTTGCAGGCACCGGCGGCCTCGCCGGTCCCCGTGGGCGAAGTCTGCGTCGTCAATCCTTACCTTTCATGCGGCCGCTGCATCGCTTGTCGAGGCGGAAAGCCCAATTGCTGCACGACGCTGTCGGTGCTGGGCGTTCATCAGGATGGCGGCATGACGGGACTCTTGTCGGTTCCGATGACAAACCTTGTACGCGCCGAGGGGCTGAGCGCAGATGAATGCGCGACGGTAGAGTTTCTGGCAATTGGAGCACATGCGGTGAGACGCGGCTCGGTCGCACGCAAGGACAATGTGCTCGTCGTCGGAACCGGCCCCATCGGTCTGGGCGTTGCCATCTTTGCGCGCCTCACGGGTGCGAATGTCGCAGTTCTCGACAATGACGCGGAACGCTCTGCCGTCGCCAGCTCGATCACCGATGTGAGCACTCTTCGGGCCGGAAGCGACGGTTGGCGTGAATACACGGGCGAAAGTGGCTTCGATGTCGTTTTCGATGCGACAGGCAACCAGCAGGCGATGGAGAAAAGCTTCGACTTCGTCGCGCATGGCGGCCGGTGCGTGTTCGTCAGCGTGGTCAAGGGTGCAATTGCGTTCAAGGACCCGGACTTTCACCGCAAGGAAATGACCCTTTTGGGAAGCCGCAATGCAACCTCGGAGGACTTCGAACGGGTCATTGCTGCCTTGCGCACTGGCAAGGTTCCTGTCGACAAGCTGATCACCCACCGCACCAGCCTTGCCGATGCGGTGCGCGACATACCCGTCTGGGCAACCCAGAAAGCCGGTCTCATCAAGGCGGTGATCGAAATTGAGTGACAGCAGTCTTGCGCCACGCCTCTCGGCCGCTCACCACCGGGTTCGGTTGCCCTATGATCGATCGCGGATAACACCGGGTATCGTGCATCTTGGCATCGGCGCATTCTGCCGTGCGCATATGGCAGCCTATGTGGACGGTGTGCTGGCATCCGATCCGTCCTGGGGGATCATCGGCGCCTCGCTCAAGCGGCCCGACACGCGCAATGCCCTGGCGCCGCAGGACTTCCTCTATACACTGGCCGTGCGCAGCGGTGCCGGCACCACAACACGATTCATCGGCTCGCTTCTCGACGTGCTTGACGCGACAAGACAACGCGATGAATTGCTGGCCGCGATGATCGACCCGCATATCCGCATCGTCTCGCTGACTGTCACCGAGAAGGGCTATTGCCACGACCCAGCGACGGGGCAACTCGATCCGGAACATCCTGACATTCTCCACGACCTGGCGCATCCTGATTCGCCGGTGACTGCACCCGGGCTGATCGCGAGGGCTCTGCAGCTGCGTCGTACCGCCGGCATTTGCCCGTTCACCGTGCTCTCTTGCGACAATCTTCCGGCGAATGGCGAAACGACGGCTCGTATCATCACCGGCTATGCCGCATTGCAGAGCGGAGCCCTCGCCAACCACATTGCAAGTGAGGTCGCCTTTCCTTCCACGATGGTCGACAGGATCGTCCCGGCCACAACCGATGATGACCGCAAGCTCGTTTGCGAGGCAAGCGGCCTGTGGGATTCCTGGCCGGTCATGACCGAGCCCTTCACCCAATGGGTGGTGGAGGATCACTTTCCGAACGGCCGACCGGCGCTCGAACCCGCCGGCGTCGAATTCGTGAACGATGTCCGGCCATTCGAACTCATGAAACTTCGCATGCTCAACGGAAGCCATTCAAGCCTCGCCTATCTCGGCTACCTGGCGGGATACGAATTCGTCAGCGAGGCGATCTCTGATCCGGCCTTCGGCGCCTTCATTCACGATTTGATGACCGAGGAAGTGATGAGCACGCTGCCGGGAGATGTCGGCAAGCTCGCCGTCTATCGCGACGCCCTGCTGGAGAGATTTCGCAACCCTGCCCTCAGGCACCGCACCTGGCAGATCGCCATGGACGGCAGTCAGAAACTGCCTCAGCGGCTCTTGGGAACGATTCGAGACCGTCTCGCTCGAAACGCTTCCATCACTCGCGCCGGACTCGGTGTCGCTGCATGGATGCGCTACGTCACCGGCACCGATGAGCACGGGCGCAAGATCGATGTCCGCGACCCGCTCGCTTTGCGGTTGCGCGCCATCGCCGAGGCGGCCGGAGATGAGCCGGCGAAGCTCGTCGATGGACTCCTGAATGTAAGGGATGTCTTTGGCGATGACTTGCCTCGAAATGACCAGCTGAGAACCGTGCTGACTGATCATCTCCTCTCCCTGTTCGGCCTTGGGGCACGGGAGACGGCACGGCGAGCCAACTTGGCGCCGGCCCTCTAGCCCCTCACATTTCTTCGATATCTGGAACGGCGCGGCGAGAGCCGTGCCGAGATCAAGGGTGCAGCCGAGAGTACCGGCGAGCTTGAGGATGGCCGCGCTGGTGAAGGCCTATCCCGGAGTTTCACCAGTGAAAGCTGGAAAACCAGACCCGCGCCGGGCGCACCGCCGGAATTCCGACGCAGAGCCGTCTTATAAACCGGACGCACGCCTTTCTGGAGCTTAACAAAAGTTAATCCCATGAATATGCAAAGCCAGATCACGCCTGAGGATATCAGCGAAGCCTTGGAGATGGATCCCAGTGCCCGGAAGAAGCGCTGGGTCCGGCGTCTCTTCTATGCGGCCACGGCGGTCCTCCTCCTGGGCCTCGCCGGCTACTGGTATCATTCATCGGAAGCGACGGCCAATGCGGTCGCCTATGACACGGCCCCTGCCGTCCAGACCCCCCTGACCGTTACCGTGACCGCCACCGGCACCGTCCAGCCCACCACCCAGGTCGATGTATCGAGCGAGATTTCGGGCGTCATCCGCACCGTCAATGTCGATGCCAACAGCGTCGTCAAGAAGGGCGACGTGCTGGCCGCCCTCGATGTGAAGCGCCTCACCGCCCAGCTCGCCCGCGCCAAGGCGACCTTGGCCGCGAATGAAGCGAAGCTCGCCGATGCCAAGGCCACGCTGAACCAGCGTGGGCTCGTGCTCGACCGGCAGACCGCCTTGACCAAGAAGGGTTTTGCCGCCACCCAGGCGCTCGACGATGCCGTCGCCGCGCGCGCCTCGGCCGCTGCCGCCGTTGCCGCGGCCGAAGCGGATATCGAGGTCGCCAAAGCTGATATCGCGCTGCAGGAGATCGACATCGCCAAATCGAGCATCCGCTCGCCCGTCGACGGGATCGTGCTCAAGCGTACCGCCGAGCCCGGCCAGACGGTCGCCTCCTCACTTCAGGCCCCGGTGCTCTTCACCCTGGCCGAGGACCTGACCCGCATGCAGGTCGAGGCCAATATCGACGAAGCCGATATCGGCACGGTGAAGACCGGCCAGGATGCCCAATTCACTGTCGATGCCTATCCGGGCCGGCCCTTCCCGGCCAAGATCGAGACGCTCGAATTCTCATCCCTCACCACCGACGGCGTCGTCACGTACAAGGCCATTCTCACCGTGGACAATGCCGATCTCCTCTTGCGTCCCGGCATGACCGCGACGGCGCAGATCACCGTCGAGAAGGTCGCCGACACGCTGACGGTTCCCAATGCTGCCCTGCGCTACGCACCGCCTCAGCCCAAGGCGCAGACGGGCTTCGACTTGAGCCGCATCTTCTTCCCGAGGCCGCGCGGGCGCGGCCAGGCGAAACGCGATGTGCCGGCCGATACGCGCTCCGTCTGGGTGCTCAAAGCTGGGCGTCCGCACGAGGTCGCCGTAACCACGGGCGCCACCGACGGCAAACTGACCCAGATCCTGAAAGGTGATCTCAAAGCCGATGATCAGATCATCACCGGATCGCGCCAGGCCGCACAATGAACCCCACTCCCTTCATCGCCTTCGAGAAGGTGCAAAAACTCTATGGCGAGGGCCAGGGCCTGGTGCGCGCTCTGGCGGGGGTCGACCTCGCGATCGCCCGCGGCGAGTTCGTCGCCATCATGGGCCCGTCGGGCTCGGGTAAATCGACCGCCATGAACATCCTGGGATGCCTCGATACGCCTTCCGCCGGACGCTACATCTTCGGCGGCGCCGATGTGACCTCGCTCACCCGCGACCAGCGCGCTTTACTCCGGCGGAATTTCTTGGGCTTCGTCTTCCAGGGCTACAATCTCCTCGCGCGCACGACCGCGATCGAGAATGTCGAATTGCCGCTCATATATCGTGGCACGCCGCGGCGCGAGCGCCATGAGCGCGCCGTCGAAGCCTTGCATCTCGTCGGCCTTAAGGGCCGCGAGCACCACACACCGGCGCAGCTTTCGGGCGGCCAGCAGCAGCGCGTCGCCATCGCGCGCGCCATCGTCACCGATCCCCTGGTGCTGCTCGCCGACGAGCCGACCGGCAATCTCGACACCGCACGCAGTCACGAGATCATGGAACTCCTGATCCGGCTCAATGACGAGCGCGGCCTCACCATCATCATGGTGACGCATGAGCCCGACATGGCGGCCTTCGCCCACCGCACCATCCGTTTCCTCGACGGCCGCATCGACAGCGACCTCACGCGCGAGGCCGCCTGATGCTGTGGGAAGCCTTCAAGCTCGCAGTCCTGTCGGTGAGGCGCAATGTGCTCCGCTCGATCCTGACGCTGCTCGGCATCGTGATCGGCGTCGGTGCGGTCATCGCCATGGTCACGATCGGCGACGGCACAACGCAGAAGGTGACGAACGACCTTTCGAAGCTCGGCACCAATCTTCTGACCGTGCAGCCGGGACGCAGCATGTTCGGTCCGGGTGGGGCCGGCCAGGAGAACCGCTCCTTCGACGACCGCACCATCGCCAAATTGAGGAGCGAGCTCAGAGGCGTGCGCGCCATCGCCCCGGCAGCGAACCGTGCCGCGACCGTGATCTTTGGCGCGCTCAATTATGCGACGACGGTTACGGGCACCGATTCCGAATTCTTCACGGCGCAGGACTGGACTTTCGCCGAGGGGCGGCCCTTCAGCGATGGCGAGGTCAGGTCCGGCAGCGCGGCTTGCGTCATCGGCAAGAGCGTCAATGACGCGCTCTTTGCGCCCGACAGCGCGGTCGGCAAGCGCATGCGCGTCGGAAATGTGTCCTGCGACGTCATTGGTCTTTTGGCGCCCAAGGGCCAGGGCGCTTTCGGCAACGATCAGGACAACACGGTCATCATGCCGCTGCGCGCCTTCCAGCGCCGCATCGCTGGCAATACGCGGATTTCGACGATCTATGTTTCCGCGCAGGACGGCGCCGACACGCAGCTGGTCATGGCCAATATCGAGCAGATCCTGCGCGAGGTGCGCCGCGTCGGCCCCGGCCAGGACGACACCTTCACGGTGCGCGACATGAGCCAGATCATCTCGACCATGACCTCGACCTCGACGCTCTTGACCGGCCTCTTGAGCGCGGTGGCGGGCGTCAGCCTGCTCGTCGGCGGCATCGGCATCATGAACATTATGCTGGTCTCGGTCACCGAGCGCACGCGCGAGATCGGCATCCGTCTCGCCATCGGCGCGCTCGAGCGCCAGGTGCTGACCCAGTTCCTGGTCGAGGCGCTGGTGCTCGCTCTGATGGGCGGCGTCATCGGCATCCTCTTGGGGCTCGCTCTCGCCGGCATGGCGGTGCAGTTCATGGCCATACCCTTCGTGCCGAACCCCTCGATCATCGCTTTGGCCTTCCTGTTCTCGGGCGCCATCGGCCTCGGCTTCGGCTTCTTCCCGGCCCGCCGCGCCGCTAGGCTCGATCCCATCGATGCGCTAAGGCACGAGTAGATAAGCCTTTGGGAAGAGAAGTCCATCGTGATATTCGGGGAAAAGTTGGGTTGGGCGGCGATGAAGAATCAAACCATTGCCACGCGTCTTGGATTGCGACTGGGCCTCACAATAGGAGCGATGTTTGTCTCCTTTGGGGTCTTTGCAGTCGTGTTTTATCTTCTTGGTGAGCCAAAGTGGCTCATCCTTTTCGTATTTCTAATTCCAATAGGATTTTGGATCCTGATCCACATGATCATTGTCTGCCCGTATTGCCGGGCATTTGATCCGGTGGGTTGGATGACTAGTGACCTCACATGGCCAATGGGCTGGCGAGAAACCTGCCCAATCTGTCAGGCCCGTGTGGATAAGCCCTTCGGCCACGAAAAGCAGCAGAATCCCCACCCTCCGCGGTAGGGAAGCTAGTGGCTTGAAACAGTTTACTTCACCTCGCAAAATCGTGAATGATGGCTGAAACGCAGGCCCCCTCGGCGGCGTATAACTGCTGTCATGCACTATCGGAAGCTTCTCAGCCCCTGGACCGACCGGACCGGTCGCCTTTCGTTCCTGAAGACGGGAAGCTTCATTCTTGTCTGCATTCCCGCCACTCTCGTGGCGATAGCCCTGTGGCGCAACGAGCTCGGCCCCTTGCCCTACAAGGAGGCGCTGCACCAGATCGGCGACTGGACGGTGCGCTTCCTCATCGCCACTTTGGCGTTGACGCCGCTGCAGCGCATCCTGATGTGGCCCAAGCTCGCTTTGATCCGCCGCATGCTGGGCGTCACCGCCTTCACCTATGCGCTCACCCATTTCTCGCTCTATATCGTGAACGAGAAATTCGATCTGCTCTTCGTCGCCTCCGAGATCGTCAAGCGCATCTATCTCACCATCGGCTTCACGGCTCTCATCGGACTGTCCCTGCTCGCTGCCACGTCGACGGACAGCGCCTTGCGCAAGCTCGGCCGCAACTGGAAGCGCCTGCATTTGATCGTCTACGGCATCGCCGTCCTGGCGCTCCTGCACTATTTCATGCAGTCCAAGATCGACGTCAGCCAGGCGACCATGTGGTCGGGCTTCTTCCTGTTGCTGATGATCTATCGCGTCGCGGTGAAGCTGCGCTTCGCCTTGACGCCCGTGACGCTCGCCGCCTGCGCCATTGCCGGCGGACTTCTCACCGCGCTCATCGAATTCGCCTGGTATGGGCTTGCGACCGGCGTCGATCCCTTCCGCGTGCTCAAGGCCAATCTGGTCTTCGCCTATGGCCTGCGCCCGGCCTGGATCGTCGTCGTGGTCGGGCTTGCCATAGCGCTCATCCCGTGGATCAAGCAGGCCTATGGGCTGGCGAGCGCCCGGCTGAGCCCGGCCCGCAATGCCGCAACCCGCTGATCGCTTTTGAGCTTTCCCTGCATGGCAAGCACCGCTTGCGATTTGAGGATCACGCCGTCATCGAGAATTTTCAGGTGATTGGCGGCGAGCGTGGCGCCGGTCGTCGTGATGTCGACGATCGCTTCCGCCGTCCCGGCCGCAGGCGCCCCTTCCGTGGCGCCCAAACTTTCGACGATGCGATAGCCGGTTACGCCCTTCGAGGCGAAGAAGCGCCGGGTGAGGTTGAGATATTTGGTGGCGACCCGCAGCCGCCTGCCATGGCGCTGATAGAAGCCTTCCGACACCTCATCGAGATCGCTCATGCGCGCGACGTCGAACCAGGCTTCCGGCACCGCGACCACGACGTCGGCCGGCCCGAAGCCCAAATGCTGCAGCACATCGACGCGCTCGTCGTCGGGTTTCAGCGTTTCGCGCAGCAGGTCCTCGCCGGTGACGCCGAGATCGATCTTGCCGTCCTTGAGGGCGCCGGCGATTTCCGATGCCGACAGGAAGGCGACATCGATGCCTTCGACGCCGCTCAACCGTCCGCGATAGAGACGGTCCGATCCGCTGCGCTTGAGCCCAAAGCCGGCCTTGCCGAACAGCGCCTCCGTCGCCTCCATCAGGCGGCCCTTGGAAGGCATGCCGAGAATGAGCGGTGTCATACGTGCGCTCCTGCGGCGAGGAGCAGCTTCTCCGTGCCGATGGCGCAGCCGACCGCCGAGACCGGAACGGGCGAGCCGATATCGGACAAGAGGTCGTCATAGCGTCCGCCGCCCGCGACCTGCAGCGTGCCTTGCGGTGCGTCCGCTTCGATCTGGAAGACGAAGCCCGTGTAATATTCGAGATTGCGGCCGAAAGTGGCGGCGAAGGAAAATTCTTCAGGCGCAAGGCCCAGCGCCGTCATCGCCGCGATGCGCCGGCGAAACTGGTCGAGCGCCTGGGCGTAGGCTTCACCCTTGGCCACCGCGTCGAGGTCCTTCAGCACCGCGACGGGATCGCCCTCGATCGCGAGATAGGCATCGATCGCGTTGACGGCCTCGGGCGCCAGCGGACGGGCCGACCGGTCGGCCGCCTTCTCGGTGAGCCGTGCGGCGATCTCCGCCGTCGAGCGGGCGCCATTGAGAGATATCTTGCGGCGGGCGAGTTCACCTTCGACCCAACTCTGCGCAGCACCCGCATCTCTTCCCATGACGGCATCGACATGGCCCGAGATGCTGGTCCGGCTCTGCTCCTCACGGGCGGCGAAGCGGTCGAGCGTCTCGCGGAAGGCCTGCGGCCGCCAGAAATGATGGATCAGCCGGCGGCGCCAGCGCTTCGGCATTTCGAGCCCGTCGAGCAGCGCATGGAAAAGCTGGAGATCGCCGAGCCTGACGCGGTAGCGCTCGAGGCCCGCCGCTCTGACCGCGGCGATGGTGAGCGCCAGGACTTGCGCTTCCGACCCTTCCGCGTCAGAAGCCGCCAGCCACTCGATGCCGGCCTGACCGAATTCGCTGGGCGCACGTTGATCGGTAGCGAAGCGGAAAGCCGGTCCGCAATAGCAATAGCGCGCTTCGCTGTCGGGCTTCGCGGCATGGGTCAGGTGATAGCGGCAGGCCGGCACCGTAAGATCGGGCCTCAGACACATCTCACGGCCTTCGGGATCCGTGAAGACATAGGAATTGGCGCGGATGTCCTCGCCCGAGCGTTCGAGGAAGATGTCGGCCGGCTGCAGAATGTCGGGCGCGATGTGATCGAAGCCCGCATCTTCAAACACCCTCATGATGCGCGCATTCTGCGCCTCGAGCGCCTGGCGCTCGGCCGAGGATTTACCGGGCATTGAGGGCGCCCCCGATCATCTTTTCGCCAGCGCCTCGCGCACCGCCTTCACCAGGTCGGCTTCCTTGACCGAGAATTGCGCCAGCCGCGCCTCCTTGTAGTCCTCGCGGCTTTCGACGCCGCCCGCGAGTTCGGCGCCGAGCGCCAGATCCTTGATCTGGACTTCACCCTTCGCCTTCTCATCGCCGCCCTGGATGACGACCAGCGGGCTTTGCCGCTTGTCGGCATATTTCATCTGCGCCTTCATGCCGGACGTGCCGACATACATTTCGGCGCGAATGCCGGCGGCACGCAGCGCCGCAACCATGCGCTGATAGTCGCCGAGGCGGTCGCGGTCCATGACCAGCACGACGACGGGAGCCAGCGCCGTTCCTTCCTCGGCGCGGCCAAGAAGCTTGAGCGCCGAATAGAGTCGCGACACGCCGATGGAGAAGCCGGTCGCCGGCACTTGCTGGCCGGTGAAGCGCGCGACGAGATCATCATAGCGCCCGCCGCCGCCGACCGAGCCAAAGCGCACGAGCTGGCCCTCTTCATTGCGCGCTTCCAACAGCAATTCGCATTCGAAGACGGGCCCCGTGTAATAGCCGAGGCCGCGCACCACCGCCGGATCGATCTTGATGCGGTCTTCTCCATAGCCTGCCGCGGCAAAGAGGCGCGACATTTCTTCGAGCTCGGCGACGCCCGAGCGCCCGCGCTCGCTCTCGCCGACGAGCCCGGCCAGACGCTTCAACGTCTCCTCGCGCGTCGGGGCTGCGGCATCGACGAAGCCGGCGACCCGGTCGATGGCGGCGCTGTCGAGCTCCGCACCCTTGGTGAAATCGCCCGATTCATCCTTGCGGCCCTTGCCGAGAAGATCGCGCACGCCGGCGACGCCGAGCCGGTCGAGCTTGTCGATGGCCCGCAGGACCGTCAAGCGCCGTGCCTCGCTTTCGGGCCCCGCCACGCCAATGGCCTCGAGCACGCCGTCGAGCACCTTGCGGTTGTTGACCTTCATCACATAGTCGGAGCGCCTGATGCCGAGCTTCTCCATCGTGTCGGCGATCATCATGCAGATTTCCGCATCGGCCGCGGGCGAGGCCGAGCCGACGGTATCGGCATCGAATTGCATGAACTGGCGGAACCGCCCCGGTCCCGGCTTCTCGTTGCGAAACACCCAGCCCTGGCGATAGCCGCGATAGGGTGTGGGCAACGCCTGCTGGTTCTCGGCCACATAGCGTGCGAGCGGCGCGGTCAGGTCGTAGCGCAGCGACAGCCACTGCTCGTCATCGTCCTGGAAGGAGAACACGCCTTCATTCGGCCGGTCCTGGTCGGGCAGGAATTTGCCGAGCGCATCGGTATATTCGATGAAGGGCAATTCGAGCGGCTCGAAGCCATAGGCCTCATAGACCTCCTCGATCACCCGCATCATGCGCTTGACGCCCCTGACCTCGTCGGCACCGACATCGCGGAAACCCTTGGCCAGGCGCGCTTTCGGGCGCTGCTGTTTCGTCTTGGCGGACATGCCCGCTCCTTGAGGAAAGAAAAGTCGAGCGGGCTTGTAACGGATGACCGGCGCTTCAGCAACAGTGCTGAATTCATTGGCGTTTTCGGTACGCGATACAGTCACTGGCCTGTCATTAACGAAAATTAATGTTGCCTCGCGTGTCTCGCAATCTGCCGGCAAGCGGCAATGGGACATCTCGGGGAGCCCTTATGAAGTCTTTTCTGCTTGCTTTCCTCACGGCCACTCTCCTGGCCTTCTCCGGCGGTGCGGCCGTCGGTGAGCCGATCCATGGCGCGGGCTCGACCTTCGCCTATCCGGTAATCGCCAAATGGTCGGAAGGCTACCTGGCGGACCGCGCTGGGGGGAACGACATCACCTTCATGGGTTCAGGGATAGACTATGAGCCGGTAGGCTCGCTCGCCGGCATCCTCCGCCTGAGCCAGCCGGAAATGGATTTCGCCGCGAGCGACATGCCCTTGCCGCCCGAGGAGCTCAAGAAATTCGGCTATGTCCAATTTCCTTTGGTGATGGGCGGCATCGTACCGGTCGTCAATCTCGACGGTCTGGCACCGGGCGCTCTGCAATTATCGGGCGAGGTCCTCGCCGACATCTATCTCGGCAAGATCCAGAACTGGTCGGATCCCGCGGTCACCGCTCTGAATTCCGGCCTCAAGCTTCCGGATCTGCGGATCACCGTCATCCACCGTGCCGACGGCTCGGGCTCGACCTTCAACTGGACGAGCTTCCTGTCGAGCGTCAGCGCCGAATGGAAATCCAAATATGGTGCCGATACGCTCGTCACCTGGCCATTGGGCACGAGCGTCGAGCGCAGCTCCGGCGTGGTTAGCGCCGTCAAGGAAACGAAGGGCGCCATTGGCTATGTCGAATATGGCCAGGTGGTGCGCGCCGAGCTGAACTATGCCGCGGTGAAGAACCGCGCCGGGCAATTCGTTCGCCCCGAGCCCGCCGCTTTCGCCACCGCCGTCGCCAAGGCGAAATGGTCGCCCGACAACGGCTTCTATCTTTCACTGGTCGATAGTACCGAAAGCGGCGCCTATCCGATCACCGCCGCGACCTTCATCCTGATGCGCCGCGATCCGGATTCGACATCGCGCGCCCGCCAGGCGCTGTGGTTCTTCAACTATGCGCTGACCCAAGGCGCAGGCGCGGCCGAGGCACTGAGCTATGTGCCGCTGCCGGCCGGCCTCGTGCAGCAGATCAAAGCCTATTGGGCACATGAGCTCAGCTTCGGGAGCTGAGACTTGCGGCCGGACTTGCGCAACATAACAGAGGACTAAGGGCGCCATGGAAGCAGATATCTTCAAGGACATCATCGTGCCCGTCATCGGCGGCCTCGGCATCTTCATGCTCGGCCTCGAATTCATGGCCAATGGCATTCAGGCCCTCTCCGTCAACCGCATGCGCGAATGGCTGGCCAAGATCGCCGGCACCCCTGCCAAGGGCGTCATTGCCGGAACCCTGATCACCGGCGTCATCCAGTCCTCGACCGCGATGACCGTCATGGTCGTCGGCCTCGTCAATGCCGGCGTCATTGCGCTCAGACCCGCGATCAGCGTCATCATGGGCGCCAATATCGGGACGACGCTCGGCAACGGCCTCATCGCGCTGCCTTTGGGGCCGCTTGGCCTTCTCTTCGGCGGCATCTTCGGCCTTGTCTATGTCTTCGCCAAGAACGAGAAGGTTCGCAACATCGCGCTCGCCTGCTTGGGCTTCGCGCTCATCTTTTACGGTCTCAACTTGATGACCGGCGGCTTGCGGCCCCTGCGCGGCATGCCGGAAGTCATGTCGATCATCTCGGGCCTCCATGCCGAGAGCTTTGTCGGCCTCGTCGTCTGCATTCTCATTGCCGCACTGATCACCGCTCTCATCCACTCGTCATCGGCCACCATCGGCATCGTGATGGGACTGGGCGCGGCAGGCGTGCTCGACTGGCAGACCGCCGTCGCCTTCTCGCTCGGCGCCGATCTCGGCACCACCATCACCTCCTGGATGGCCTCGCTCAATCTGTCGAAGAACGCCAAGCGTGCCGCCTATGCCCATATGTCGTTCAATTTCATCGGCGTCGCCGTGATGATCCTGTTGTTCTTCCCGGCCATCGAACTGCTCAAATGGGGCATGGGCTGGTTCGGCGGCGATCCGGGCGTGCCGGTCATGGTCAATGGCAAGGAGACCTTCCCTCTCGTGCCGGTGGCCGTCGGCCTGTTCTCGACCGCCTTCAACATTTTCAATACGGTGCTGCTCTTCCCCTTTGTCGGCATCTTCGAGCGCGTGCTGTCGCGCATCGGCCGCACCGCGGCGGAGGACATCGAAGACTATTCGGTGCCGAAATATCTCAAGCGCGAGATGTCGAGCGACTTCACCAACGCGGTCAACGCCGTCCAGCAGGAAACCCAGCGCCATCTCAATGCCGGTTCCCTGTTCCTCGGCATCGCGCGCGGCCTGAAGACGGCGCCGAGCGATCCCGGCGAGCATTATGTGGCGACCGACATATTGAACCGCGACATCCGCTCCTTCTCGGCGAGCTTGTTCACGGACAGCATGCCCTATGAGCAGCAGGACCTGGTGGCGAGCCTTATCGAGGAGGCTGACTTCTCGGCGAGCCTCGCCGAAACGCTGCATCAGGTGGCGCGCCGGGTGAAGCGCGAGAAGGTCGGTCCCGACGCGCAAGGCGTGGTGACCGAGGCCCTGACGAGGCTCGAGGTCAAGCTGCGCGACATTCTGCCGGACTACGGCGTTCCGAACGCCCCGGTGCCCGCGGGCCACGTGAAATTCGCAACCGTCGAAGATTTGCGCGAGAAGACGCTGCTTCTCGGGAAAGGCGTGTCGTCGGGCGAGCGCGGCGCCATCCTCGCTCTGCTCGGCAGCATCGAGCGGGCGGAACTGCTGATCGAGCGCATCGATGCCGAGCGCAAATCGGTCAACCGCGCCGAGGTCATCGCCCACGCCCAGGCGGCCAAGGCGAAGGCCGGCTACCGCCCGGATATGGGCGGCGGCCTCAGCCCGCAGCCGGCGGAGTAGCTAATACCCTCGCCCCGCTTTAGCGGGGAGAGGTAGTCCTTATTTATCCCTGACCACCTTCTGCTGCTGGATGCCGAGGCCCTCGATGCCGACGCGCATGACATCGCCGGGCTTGAGGAAGCGTTGCGGCTTCATGCCCATGCCGACGCCGGGCGGCGTGCCGGTGGTGATGATGTCGCCCGGCATGAGGGTGAAGAATTGCGAGAGATAGGCGACGATATGGGCGACGCCGAACACCATGGTCTGGGTGGTCCCGTCCTGCACCTTCTTGCCGTTGAGCTCGAGCCATAGTTTGAGCTTCTGCGGGTCCCTGACCTCGTCGGTGGTGACGAGCCACGGGCCGACCGGCCCGAAGGTGTCGTAGGACTTGCCCTTGGTCCATTGCCCGGCACGCTCGATCTGGAATTCGCGCTCCGAGAGGTCGTTGACGGTGCAATAGCCCGCGACATGGGCCATCGCGTCCTTCTTCTTGATATTCTTGGCGCGCGTGCCGATGACGACGCCGAGCTCGACCTCCCAGTCCGATTTCTTCGACTTGGGCGGCAGCGTCACATCGTCATTGGGGCCCGAGATACAAGTCACATGCTTGGTGAAGACGACGGGCTCGGGCGGCACCGGCAGGTTCGATTCCGCCGCATGATCCGAATAATTGAGACCAATGGCGATGAATTTCTGCGGATTGGCGACCGGGGGTCCGATGCGCGGATTGCCGCGCACCAGCGGCAGCGATTCAGGCTTGATCTTGCCGAGGCGCGCCAGCCCTTTGGGGCTGATCGTCTCGCCATCGACATCGGCAATGACGCCGGAGAGATCGCGGATGCGTCCATCCTTGTCGAGAAGGCCTGGCTTCTCTTTGCCCTTCGTCCCATAACGCAACAGCTTCATTGTAACCCCTTCCCCAAAGTTTGAGCTGACTTGTGCCAGCGCGGCTGAAAACCGCGCGCGAGAATGCCGACATAGAGCGCAGGTGTCAAAAGCCTTGCCTTCATGACTGACCTGCGCGGTCGGGCCCCGCTATATCCCTCGAACGACCATCGAAGCAGCCGATCGCCCTTGACCGCCAGGGGACCTTCCCCGGCATCGATCATGGCGCCGTCCGGCAGACCTCCGACATCGACTTCCGGTCTGGGCCCGCGCCGCTCCTTGTCCACGATCCGGTCGGCTTCGTCCGCCATCAGAGGCGGCGAAGCGAGCGACAGGAAGCGCTGCGCCTCCTTGCGCCGGCAATAGAAGCAGGGCCGATGCCCCGCCGCGATCGCCGTCACCTCGTCGAGGAAGAAGAGCGACGTATAGCCTTTGCCCATCGGCTCGTGATGGACGCCCTTCCAATAGAGATCGCAGCAGATCCAGTGCCTTGTGGCCCAACGCCTCTTGCCGAGCGTCCGGTCGTCGCGATGGAATTTCCCGCCGCGATTGCCCATCATGGTGCCGCGCGCCGGATCGGCCACGATCTCGCCATAGGGATTGACCCGGTTCTGCAGGGGCATCGTCAAGCCACCCGCCGGAAGAGGCCGGGATAGTCGGTCACCAGCCCATATTCGTCGAATTCGATATCGGCCGCGAAGGAGCCGTCGGTCGCTTCATAGTGGAAGCTCTTGCCGAACCTGGTGCAGGTATAACGCTGCCCGTCGACAAAAGGATCGAGCGTGTCGGACGGCATCCACAGCATGGCGAATTCGCGCGCCTGGCCCTCGATGAAGGCTGTCCGGCGAACCGGAAGGCTGTTGGTGAAGCAGGTGAAGGAAAGATCGATATCGAGGCAGCCGTCGAATTTGGCGAGCGGCTTGCCGCCGCCGTCGAGCCAGCGGCCTTCGGACGGCGAGCGGTAATAGCGCTTGCGCCCGTCGACGGAATCGATGGCGAAGGCGAGCACGCGCCATGTCTTGTCGAGGTCGATCTTGTAGGAGAAGGCGAAGGGCCGCCCGTCATTCTCGCCGATCACCCGGCTGCGCACGCTGTAGCCTTCAGGCCGCGCCCTGAGCACGAGATGCTCGAGCCCCTCGCCCTCGACCGGGCGCCAGCGCGCGACAATCTCGTCCACGGGCTTCCACATCAGAGACTCCTGACGATGATGACATGCATGTCCTTGGGCCCATGCGCCGGCCGGACGATCGTCTGCTCGATATCGGCGGTGCGCGAGGGCCCGGAGATCATATTCACGGTGCGCGGCATCTGGCCAGGCCCATAGATCTCGCGCAAGCGCCCCCAGACCTCCTCATAGCTGCCATGGAGGTCCTTCGCCTCCAGCAGCACGATATGCGCCTCGGGCAGGAAATTGAGGGTCGTCGGATTGGCGGCGCCCGAGAGCTGGACGATGGTGCCCGTCTCGGCGACGCCCGCGAAAGCATGGGTGAGCGAGGCGGTGTCGGCATCGAGTGCCCGGCCCTCTTCCACCTCGAGCGTCTGCGCCCGGTGCCAGGGCAAACTGGTGAGGCGCTCGTCGCTGCCGTGCCGGATGCGCGCCGGTCGGTTGGTGTTGCGCAGATAGGTGGCGACCGAGGCCGGCACGTCATTGACATCCTCGAGGATCTCGACCGTGCCGCCGACCGCTTCCATCATGCGCTGGAAGACGGCGATGCGATGCGCCTCATCGCCCTCGCCGCGATCGGGCACGATATTGCGCCGCGGATGAGTGAGGCGCTCGTCCACCGCCCGACGACGTGCCACCACATCGCCTTGAGGCATAGAGCGTCGAATCCGGGAAAGAATACGGACGCGGGCATTATCCACGGGCGCGCTCCTTCCACATCGCCTGGAAGGTCTTGCCTTGCGGCGCCGGCATGTCGCGATATTGCGTCCAGCCCTGCGCCAGCGGCAGGCTGGTGAACCGGCCCTTGCGGCGGCCCATCACATGGAGAAGCCGCGCCGCGATTCGCGTGCCGAACTGATAGAGCTTCGGCCGCTTGGCGAAATAGGCCCAGACACCGAGCCCCCAGCGCACAGCGCCTGGCGTCAGATGCTTCTCGAATTCCTTCTCGCGCCAGTGCCGCAGAAGCCTGGGCAGTGGAATGCGCATCGGGCAGACTTCCTCGCAGCGTCCGCAGAAGGTCGAGGCATTGGGCAGGTGCTTCGCCTTCTCGATGCCGATGAGCGCCGGCGTCACCACCGAGCCGATCGGTCCCGGATAGACCCAGCCATAGGCATGGCCGCCGACCGCCTGATAGACCGGGCAGTGATTGAGGCAGGCGCCGCAGCGGATGCAGCGCAGCATGTCCTGGAACTCGGTGCCGAGCACGTTGGAGCGGCCATTGTCGAGGATGACGACGTGATATTCGAGGGGACCGTCGGGGTCGTCGGCGCGCCTGGGGCCCGTCGAGAAAGTCGTGTAGTTGGAGAAATCCTGGCCCGTCGCCGAGCGCGCCAGCACACGCAGGATGGTCGTCGCATCTTCGAGCGTCGGCACCACCTTCTCGATCGAGGCGATGACGATATGCGCTCTGGGCAAGGTCTGGGTCAGATCGCCATTGCCCTCATTGGTGACGATGATCGAGGTGCCGGTCTCACTGATCAGGAAATTGGCGCCGGTGATGCCGACATCGGCATCGAGATATTTCTGGCGCAAGACCTGGCGCGCCTCCTCGACCAGCGTCGGGATCTCGGTCAGGTCGCGATTGGGGTCGAGATGGGTATGGGCTTTGCGGAAATCGGCCTCGATCTGGTCGCGGGTGAGATGGACCGCGGGTGCTATGATATGGCTCGGCGCCTCGCCCCTGATCTGGATCAGATATTCACCGAGATCGGTCTCGACCGGCGTGACATGGGCTGCCTCCAGCGCCGGGTTGAGGCCGATCTCTTCCGAGATCATCGACTTGCCCTTGGTGGCGAGCTTGGCGTCGAGACGCTTGCAGATCGAAAGGATGGCCGCGCGGGCCTCCTCGGCGGTCTCGGCCCAATGGACATGCCCGCCGGTTTCGACGACCTTCGCCTCATAGCGTTCGAGATAGAGGTCGAGATGCGCAAGGACATGGTCCTTGATGTCGCGCGCCTGATCGCGCAACGCGTCGAATTCCGGCAGATTGGCACGGGCCTTGGCGCGCTTCTCGATGAAGCGCGGACCGGTCTCGGTCATCGTCGACTGCAATTGGCTGTCGGCGATCGCCCGCTTCACATTGGCGGGAAACTCTGAGGCGTGCTGCTCCATCACTCCGCCTCCATTTGCCCTCGCCCCGCTTCAGCGGGGAGAGGGAGGGGACCCATGCGCAGCATGGGGAGGGTGAGGGGCTTCTTTCCGATGGCTTGCGAAACGAAGAGGCCCCTCACCCTTCCCGCCGCTGCGCGTCGGGTCCCTTCCCTCTCCCCGCCGCGCTTCGCTTGCGGGGCGAGGGTAATTAGGTCTGTCGACCGAATTCGCTCCATCACTCGGCCTCCGCGATGGGCGGTGTCGCCGTGTCGCCGGCCAGGATCTCGGCCACATGCCGTGCCTTGAGCGCAGATCCTTCGCGCTTGAGCTTGCCGGCCATGTTCATGAGGCAGCCGAGATCGCCGGCGAGCAGCAGATCGGCCTTGGTGGCGCCGATCTTGTTCGCTTTCTTGGCGACCATGACATTGGAGATGTCGGGATATTTCACGCAGAAAGTGCCACCGAAGCCGCAGCATACTTCCGCATCCTCGAGCTCGACCAGATCGAGCCCTTGCACCGTGCGCAGCAATTTGCGCGGCTCGCTCTTGACGCCGAGCTCGCGCAGGCCCGAACAGGAATCGTGATAGGTAACGGTGCCGTTGAACTGTGCGGTGACCTTCTCCTGCTTCATCACCCGGACCAGGAAGGAGACGAGTTCATAGGTCTTGGCCGCCAGCGCATCGGCCGCCTTGCGATCGGTGGAGCCTTGCGGGAAGAGCTCGGGATAATGCGCCTTGATCATGCCGGCGCAGGAGCCTGAGGGAGCCACCACATAATCATAGGGCAGGAAGCTGCGGATGACGGCGCGGGCGATATCGGCCGTGTCCTTGCGGTCGCCCGAATTGAAGGCGGGCTGGCCGCAGCAGGTCTGGCTTTCCGGCACCTCGACGATGCAGCCCGCGTCCTCCAGAAGCTTCACGGTGGCGAAACCGACGGAGGGCCGGAACAGGTCGACGAGGCAGGTCACGAAAAGGCCGACACGCGGCCGGGTCAGCTCCATGCGGGGTGCATCCCATTGATAACCGGACAGTCTTATGGCGCGGTGCAACCCTGCCCCGCAAGCTCTTATATGACAAATTGATTGAGCATTAGGCCGCAGTATGGGACTAAAGTGCCCCCATGGTTGCCATGCCGATCCCCGACAAAGCCACCCTCGCCAGAAGGCGCGAGATCGCCCAGGCGTTGCGTCAACTTGTGCCGGGCGAAGGCGTCATCGAGACGCCGGTCGAGATGCGGGCCTATGAGACGGACGGGCTCACCGCCTATCGCCAGATGCCCCTGGTCGTCGTGCTGCCCGAGACCACCGCCCAGGTCTCGGCCGTGCTCAAATACTGTCATCAGCACAGGATCAAGATCGTGCCGCGCGGTGCCGGGACATCGCTCTCGGGCGGCGCTTTGCCCCTCGCCGACGGCGTGCTTCTCGGCCTCGGCAAATTCAACCGCATCCTCGAGATCGACTATGCCAATCGCTGCGTCGTCACCCAGCCCGGTGTCACCAATCTCGCCATCACCCAGGCGGTGCAGCACAAGGGCTTCTATTACGCGCCCGATCCGTCTTCTCAGATCGCCTGCACCATCGGCGGTAATGTGGCGGAGAATTCGGGCGGCGTGCACTGCCTGAAATACGGCCTCACCACCAATAATGTGCTGGGGCTGGAGATGGTGCTGATCACGGGCGAGGTGATCCGGCTCGGCGGCAAGCATCTCGACAGCGAGGCCTATGACCTTTTGGGCGTCATGACCGGCTCGGAAGGCCTGCTCGGCGTCGTCACCGAGGTCACCGTCCGCATCCTGCAGAAGCCGGAGACGGCGCGCGCCGTGCTGGTCGGCTTTCCCTCCAATGAGAATGCCGGCAAATGCGTCGCCGACATCATCCAGGCCGGCATCATCCCCGGCGGCATGGAGATGATGGACCGCCCCGCCATCCATGCGGCGGAAGAATTCGTGCAGGCGGGCTATCCGCTCGAAGCCGAGGCCCTTCTCATCATCGAGCTCGATGGCCCGGCTGTCGAGGTCGATCACCTCATCGAGCGCGTCGTCGAGATTTCCAACGCCAACCGTGCCAATTCCTGCCGCGTGTCGCAATCGGAAGAAGAGCGCCTCGTCTTCTGGGCCGGCCGCAAGGCGGCCTTCCCGGCGGTCGGGCGCATCTCGCCCGATTATCTGTGCATGGACGGCACCATCCCGCGCAAGAGGCTGCCCGAGGTCCTGAATGGCATGGCGGAGCTCTCGCGCCATTATGGTCTGCGCGTCGCCAATGTCTTCCATGCCGGCGACGGCAATCTCCACCCGCTCATCCTGTTCGACGCCAATGATCCCGATGAGCTGGCGCGGGCGGAGAAATTCGGCGCCGACATATTGAAGCTCTGCGTGAAAGTGGGCGGCGTGCTCACCGGCGAGCATGGTGTCGGCATCGAGAAGCGCGACCTGATGCCGGAAATGTTCTCCGAGGCCGATCTCAACCAGCAGCAGCGGCTCAAATGCGCTTTCGACGCCGAGGGGCTGCTCAATCCCGGCAAGGTCTTTCCAGTCCTTCACCGCTGCGCCGAGCTCGGCCGCATGGTGGTGCGGGGCGGGAAGCTGCCGCATGCCGACCTGCCGAGGTTCTGACTTGACGAGCCTCAGACCGGAAACCGAGACGGATCTCGTCGATGTGGTGCAGAACGCCCTCGCCGAGAAGACACCGCTCGAGCTCATCGGCACGGGCACGAAGAAAAGGCTTGGACGGCCGATGCAGACCGCCGCCACGCTCGATCTCTCAGGCTTCGATACCGTATCGCTGTATGAGCCCGAGGAGCTCGTCATCACCGCGGGCGCCGGCGCCAGGCTCGCGGAAATCAGAGAGCTCGTTTCCGCCAAGGGCCAGGAATTCGCCTTCGAGCCGCCGGATCTGTCACGGCTTCTGGGCTCGGAGCACTCAGGCACATTGGGCGGCATGCTCGCCTGCAATCTCTCAGGCCCGCGCCGGCTGAAGGCGGGCGCGGCGCGCGATCACATTCTGGGGGTTGCCGGCGTGTCGGGACGCGGCGAGGCTTTCAAGGCCGGCGGCCGCGTGGTGAAGAATGTGACGGGCTATGATGTGCCCAAGCTGATGGCGGGCTCCTTCGGCACCTTGGCGGCGCTCACCACCGTCACCTTCAAGGTGCTGCCCAAGGCCGAAAGCGAAGAGACGCTGGTCATCGAAGGCCTCGGCGATGACGAGGCCGTCGCCGCCATGAGCCTCGCGATGCAGTCCTCTTGCGAAGTGTCGGGGGCGGCTCATCTGCCGTCCGGGCTCGCGGGCGGGACGGCGAAAACCTTGCTGCGCCTCGAAGGCGTTCCGCCATCGATTGCCTACCGCCGCGACAAGCTCATCGGGATCCTGGGCAAAGCCCAACACGTGATCGGATCCGAGGACTCGCGCGCCCAATGGATCGCCATTCGCGATGTCCATCCTCTGGCCGACGGGCGGGACCGGTCTGTCTGGCGTCTCTCCGTACCGCCCGCCGAAGGAGCGCGGGTCACGGCGAGGCTCGCTTTGGAGCTCGATGCACGCTGGTTCTATGACTGGGCGGGCGGGCTCATCTGGGTCGACGTGCCGGCCGGCGCCGATGCGGCGGCATCCGCCATTCGCGCAAGCCTCCACGAAGGCCATGCCACACTGATCCGCGGCTCCGAGGCGGTGCGGGCCGCGGTGCCGGTGCTGCAGCCACAAGGTCCGGCCCTCGCCGCTTTGGGCCGTCGCGTCAAGGCGGCCTTCGATCCGATGGGTATCTTCAATCCCGGCCGCATGCAGGAAGGCGTTTAGATGCAGACGAACTTCACGCAAGAGCAGTTGCAGGACCCGCATATCCAGGTCGCCAACCAGATCCTGCGCAAATGCGTGCATTGCGGCTTCTGCACCGCCACCTGCCCGACCTATGTGCTTCTGGGCGATGAGCTCGACAGTCCGCGCGGCCGCATCTATCTCATCAAGAACATGCTGGAGCATGGCGAAGCGGCAACGCCCGAAACGGTGAAGCACATCGACCGTTGCCTGTCCTGCCTCTCCTGCATGACCACTTGCCCGTCGGGCGTGCACTACATGCATCTGGTCGACGATGCCCGCGTCCATATCGAGAAGACCTATCGCCGCCCGCTTTTCGAGCGCGGCTTGCGCAGCCTGCTCGCTTTCCTGATGCCGCGTCCGGGGCCTTTCAAGGCAGCGCTGATCCTGTCGCAACTCGTCCGGCCGCTGGCGCCCGTCATCGAGAAGCTGGGCGACAAGCGCCTTTCCTCGCTCCTCGCCCTTGTGCCCAAGGACACGCCGCCGCCGGAGATGGTCGGCCAGCCCGGCACTTACGTGGCGGAAGGAGCTACCCGCATGCGGGTGGCGCTGCTGCGCGGCTGCGTGCAGAGCGTTCTCGATCCCGCCATCAACGAGGCGGCCATCCGCCTCATGAACCGCCATGGGATAGAGGTCGTGGTCACCGAGGGCGAGGCCTGCTGCGGATCGCTGACTCATCATATGGGCAAGGAGAAGGATGCGCTCGCCCGCGCCCGCCGCATGATCGATGCCTGGGACAAGGAGCGGATCGACCGCATCGTCATCACGGCCTCGGGCTGCGGCACGACCATCAAGGACTATGGCCATATGCTGCGGCTCGATCCCGCCTATGCCGAGAAGGCGAAAGCGGTATCGGCGATGACCCGCGACATCAGCGAATTCCTGACCGAGATCGATCTGCCCCAAGCCGCGCCGCCCAGGCCCTTGCGCGTCGCTTATCATTCGGCCTGCTCCATGCAGCACGGCCAGAAGATAAAGACAGCACCGCGCCAGCTCCTGGAAAAGGCGGGCTTCGAGGTGGCCGAGATTCCGGAGGGCCATTTGTGCTGCGGCTCGGCCGGCACCTACAATATCCTGCAGCCGGAGATCGCGACGCGGCTGCGCGACCGCAAGGTGGCGAACATCAAGTCGGTCGCGCCCGACATCATCGCCACCGGCAATATCGGCTGCATCACCCAGATCGGCCAGGCGAGCGATATTCCCGTTCTCCACACTGTCGAGTTGCTCAACTGGGCGCATGGCGGTTATGAACCCAGAGTCTTAAGAGAATCATCTAAGAGGTAGAAATTCATGGCGAAATTCCCGAAAGGCGTGAGTTTTACCGAAAAGCTCAAGAAGGGCTATGACCAGGTGTTGACCGGGGATGCGGTGGCTTTCGTCGCCAGACTCCACCGCAATTTCGAGGAGCGCCGCCGCGCGCTGATCAAGGCCCGGGCCGAGCGCCAGAAGCTCTTCGACAAAGGCGTTCTGCCCGATTTCCTGCCCGAGACACGCGCCATCCGCGAGGGCAAATGGACGGTGGCGCCGATCCCCGCCGATCTCCAGGACCGGCGCGTCGAAATCACCGGCCCCACCGACCGCAAGATGGTCATCAACGCTCTCAATTCTGGCGCCAAGGTCTTCATGACCGATTTCGAGGATTCGAACTCGCCGACCTTCGACAACATGATCCAGGGCCAGATCAACCTGATGGACCGCTGGGCGGGTAAGATCGATTACACCGATCCGCAGAGCGGCAAATCCTACAAGCTCGGCAAGAAGCCGGCGGTGTTGCTGGTGCGCCCGCGCGGCTGGCACCTGCTCGAAGAACATATGGAAGTGGACGACGCCCCCGTCTCGGGCGCTCTGTTCGATTTCGGCCTGTATTTTTTCCACAATGCCAAGGCCGCGCTCGCCAACAAATCCGGTCCCTATTTCTATCTGCCGAAGATGGAGAGCCATCGCGAGGCGAGGCTGTGGAACGACGTCTTCATCCAGGCCGAGAGCGAGCTGGACTTGCCGCTCGGCACCATCAAGGCGACGGTGCTGATCGAGACCTTGCCGGCCGCTTTCGAGATGGACGAGATCCTGTTCGAATTGCGCGACCACATAGTCGGCCTCAATTGCGGGCGCTGGGACTATATCTTCTCCTTCATCAAGACCTTCGCCAACAACAAGCGCTTCGTATTGCCGGACCGCGCGCAGGTGGTCATGTCGAAGGCCTTCCTCGCCAATTACTCCGCCCTCCTCATCCAGACCTGTCACAAGCGCCGCGCCTTCGCCATGGGCGGCATGGCGGCACAGATCCCCAACCGCAAGGACGAGGAAGCCAACCGCGCCGCCTTTGGGAAGGTCCGCGCCGACAAGGAACGCGAGGCCAAGAACGGCCATGACGGCACCTGGGTGGCGCATCCCGATCTGGTGCCGCTGGCGCGCGAGGTGTTCGACGCGCTGATGCCGACGGCGAACCAGCTCTATGCCAAGCGCGAGGATGTACATGTCGGGCAGAAGGAATTGCTCGAGGTTCACGAGGGCACCAAGACCGAGGCGGGATTCCGCGAGAATATCCGTGTGGGCGTGCAGTATATCGAAGCCTGGCTCAGGGGCCGCGGCGCCGTGCCGATCTACAACCTCATGGAGGATGCCGCGACCGCCGAGATCTCACGCTCGCAGATCTGGCAATGGCTCAAATTCGGCGCCCGGCTCGAAGGCGGCCAGAAGGTGACGAAGCCTTTCTTCGAGAAATGCCTCAAGGAGGAGATGGCGCAGGTCGCCAAGGAAGTGGGCGCCGAGGCCTTTAAGAAAGGCCGCTTCCGCGAGGCGATCGACATCTTCCGCAAGATGTCGACATCGCCCCATTTCGAGACCTTCCTCACTCTGCCGGCCTACCGGAAGATCGTGTGAGCCCTAAATCTCACGACCGTCTGGACAGACTTCTTAGGACGCTTCGCTCTTATGAAGAGGCTTGGTTCTGCTGTAGTCCCGGCGCAGTTCCAATCTTGAAATTTTCCAATCCCACCGTTTGGCCCACGATGTCAAGCGCTCGTCGCCGAGGAAGTTGGGGCGCTGAGACCCTCTTCACGTTGCCCGCTTACCGGAAGATCGCCTGAGCCGTTTTCCTCAGCCCGAACCACAAGGCGACAGGGCGTCGGTCATCTTCTTTTGCACCTTGGCTTCCTCCGAGGAGTGAAAGGCGATGCGGGTGATCGCGCCGGCGATCCTTTCCAGGCGGACATAATGGTCCTCGTCGGCCACGGCGTGGTCCCTTACCGGGCGGATCTCGACGACTTCCCTGGGCACAAGGGTCTTGGCCACGTGCCTGACGCTCGGCGATATCCTGGAATAGGTGCGCTCATGGGCATCGAGCGCCTTGACGATGCAGGCTTGGACGGTGGTGAGCGGCTTCGGTGCCACCCAGACATGCACCAGCGGCTCCGGGGCGAGACGGGCATGGGCGCTGGCTGCAAGGCACATGGACACGCCAACAACAAGGCTTCTCGCCACGCACTTCGCGGAACCAAAAAACATCCACGAATCTTAGCCGAAGTCCTTCACGCCATCAGCTTAACTTTTCGACAAGAATGCCAGAAGGATTACGAAGTTTGCTGAGCGACTTGCCTCTATTCTTGTACGGGCGGCCACTGTTGCGCGGCGTGAAGCACGCGCAGGATGGTCACCGCCCCGGGCATTCTCGGCGTAGATCACCAGATAGTTCGCCCGAACAACCATTTCCCGCGTTCCGGCGACGCGACCGGGCCGACAGAGTTTCGGATGCTCCAGCAACTTCGCGGCCTTTGTCTCAATCTCATCCTTTAGCCGCTGCGCGGCGTCGGGGTTGTCGTCCGAGATGTAATCGACGATCGCCAGCAGATCAGCGCGAGCCGCTTCCCGCCATTCAAGAATGGGCACGGCGCTTCTTGTCAATCAATGCTTGCGTCTCATCCATGACCTTGCGATGCGGGACCGACGGCCGCTTATCGTCCAGCGCTTCCTGCACCTTGGCCCGGAACCACGCGTCATAGGCTTCCGGATCCGTCGTCAGGCCGGCCGGCAAGCCGCCTTCCTTCGCAATACGGGTGAGCAGGATGCGTACGGCATCCGAGACGGTTAGCCCAAAATTCGCGAGCTTTGCCGCCGCGGCGATCTTCAGCTTATCGTCCACTCGCACATGGAGCATCGAGGTTTGAGGCATCGGGGTTCCTTAGGTTGTTCCAACAATGTATCTCATTTGAGATACATATGCAATCCTCACATGCTGATCGATGAGTATGGCGCGGAAGTCGTTCACATTCGTGCGTGTCGGCCCGGTGACGACGAGGTCGCCGAGGCATCGCGAGCGCGTCCTGGGCGCGTGGTCGGATCGGGCACGGAGAGCCCACGATCGCCAACGATCTCGATCTTCCGGCAGGGACTCCCAGGTGTTGCAAAAAGGTCACATGTTACAAAATTCTGATCATTCCTGACGTGGCGGATTGCCGGTAGCTGGCTTCCAGCCGATAATCAGAGTCGGGAAAGAGGGGGTTTTTTCAGATGAAAAGGCCGCTTCTGGCTTTAATGAAGACAATTGCGGGGGAGCTCCTATGGCAGATTTGTTGAATTTCGAGGAAATTCCGAACCTTCTGGAACTGGCCCAAGCGTATGGCAACGATCCCACAGGGTCGGAAGGTGCAGCACCGAGTTTGACTGGACTGTCTGTTTGTGCGGACGAAGGCCCCCTGCAGCAGTCCGTTTGCGCCGATGAAGGGCCGAGCGGCAACACCCTCTCCGTTTGCGCCGATGAAGGACCGCCGGCTCTCGAGCAGGTCGGCACCATCTTGTCCGTTTGCGCCGATGAAGGAGGAGCAGTACCGCAGCCCGGTGTTGGCCCCGAGACGGACATCGAGCAGGTCGGCACCATCTTCTCCGTTTGCGCCGATGAAGGACCGATCAACAACATCTTCTCCGTTTGCGCCGACGAAGGAACGCAGCCGACCGGTGTTGGCCTTGAGACGGGCATCGAGCGGGTCGGCACTATTTTCTCCGTTTGCGCCGATGAGGCGATGAACCGGGTCTGAGCACAACGACAGCATTCAGCACTCAAGGGGCGGTCTTCCGCCCCTTCTTATTTGGAGCGGGGCATTGACGGATGGCGGGACTGGACATCGCCGAGGCCTATCTGGAAAGCCTGCTGCGGAGCGAACGCATGACGCGGCAGGAACTCTCGGCCTATCAGGCAAAACTGCTCCGCGCCCTCGTAAAGCCCGCCTCGGGCGAGACGCCATATTACAGCGACCGCGCCGCGCCGCCGGATGATCTTGCGCCGGATTCACCCTATTGGCTGGCCCAGCCTTTCGTCACCCGCAAGGACCTCGTGGAGAACTTCGATGCATTCCGGCCTCGCAGTTTCGCGAGGTTGCACGGAACGATCACGCCGCTCTCCACGGGCGGAAGCACTGGCCCGGCCGCGCGCAGGGACGTGTCCTCCCTGGAGTCGGTCGCGAGGCTCTTGGCAAGCTATCGCATGTACCACAATTGGAAGCTTGACCAGTCGCGCCCGCTTTTCGTGTTGCGCAAGACGAGGCGTGAAGAACAGATGCGCCAGGAGCGATGGGGCTTTCCGTGGCGCGACGAGAAGAGCTGCGGCAAGCGGACCTGGATAGATATTGCAACGCCACCGCGCGAGCAATTGCAGGCGATGGCCGGTGAGGGCCCCGTCTACGTCAACACGCTTCCCTCGAACATCCTGCGTCTGTCGCTCGAGGCGATCCGCGCCGATATCCGGCTCAGCCTCCCCTACATCATCAGCGTCGGAGAGTATCTGGCGCCCGAGGTGCGGACGGCTGCGGCGCGCGCCTTCGGGAGCACGATCATCGACTCCTTCGCCTCGGCCGAAGCCGGCATTATAGCAATACAGTGCCCGGAAACAGGGCTCTACCACATTCAGAGCGAACAGGTTCTCGCCGAGATCGTGTCGCCTCAGGGCCGGCTCTGCGCCGTGGGCGAAACCGGCGAAGTCGTTGTCACCCCGCTTTACGGCTACGCCACACCGCTTCTCAGATACCGTTCCGGGGATTATGCGGAAGCAGGGCCGCCCTGCCCGTGCGGCCGGATTCTTCCCACGATCTCCCGCATCGCCGGCCGCCTGGAGCATATGTTTGACCTGCCCGGCGAAGCAACGCGACTGCCGAAGATCGACCGCGTCCTCATCACGGGGGCGCTCGAGCACGATCAGTGGGTGCTGGCGCAGTCTTCAGAAACCGAGGTCACGTTCCGCCATGTCGGCGCGCTGAGTGTCTCCGGCAAGGAGAAGGTGAGGGAGAACCTCGACCAAGCCTTGGGAAATCGCGTCCGCTGCACCTTCTCCGAGGTCGCCGAACTGCCATTGACATCCGGCGGCAAGCGGCACTTCACGACGAACGAGATGTCGGCGCGGTCATCTTAAGCCGCAAGCTCATTCGTTTTCTTGACCAGCACCTCTGCTGCGCGATCAAATGCGCCAAACTGGTCGATCATCATCTGGCGACCGATGAGTTCGGCCTTCTTTGCGCCGACAAGGCTCAGGCCACCCATCTGCTGTCTGACCACGATCGTGCTTCGGTTCGAGAAATGCCAGGTAGCCCCGCGGGGATTACATTCGAGAACGAACAGGTTCCCGGTTCTCTCTTCCCGGATGATGTCCGTACCGAGAAGGGGTATGTCTGGAAATGCCTTGCCCACACGCACGCCCAACGCCAGCACGTCGGCGTCAGAACAGAGCAAGCGCATGCGGAAGTTACCAGTATTGCTGGTGACGCGGAGGCTCTCAATTTCCTTCTCGGTACTACCCGGCGTCGGCTGCGGCACCCTGTCTTTTGCCAACAAGCAGTAGAGAGGAACCCCAAACAGTGTCAGAACCCGATAGACCGCGAGAAAAGGCCCGGTGTCGATAAATCGCTGCACGATGTAGCCGTAGCGGTCGCGGTGGATGAGATGATCGCGCGGGAAGTCCTTGATCGTCATTGTCTCCAGCTTCCTGCGCCGGAACAGCTGGATGCCGCGGCCCCGGTCGGCAAGGTTGGGATCGCTCGGCTTGATCACCACGTACTCGCCGAACATGATGGGATCGAACTTCATGCCCGGAAAGAAGCGCATGGTCGGTGGTGTCGGCAGCCCTGCATCCACAAAGGCCTTGTGTTGCCCTGACTTGGCTATCGGCCGGTTCGTGAGAATGAGGCCCCGCTTGATGTTCGCCTTGAACTTGTCCAGCAAGGCCACGGTCAGCGTCGGACGCTTCCAGGCATCGTCCGGCATGACGCGCGCGGTTTGCCGGTCAATGCAGAAAACGGAGATTGCAGGATCGATAGCGGAAATCTTCTGCGCGATCTCGTCGAAATCCCGCACATAGTCAGGGCCACGATGAATGATGATCAGGTTGCGTTCCGACATTGAAAGTCAATCCATTGAGCCGGTCAGCACGGTTCGCATGCTCCAACTACGGCCGAAGCCCTACTGCCAGCAAGTGATCAGTCTCCGTGGCTGTGGATCGAACGCAACCGACACATTCAAGTGCGGATTCTCACCCGCAACAACACTGGTCAATGGACACTGGACCCGACGCAAGTACCGCCAGGAACTGATAATACATGGGATATTGCAACACAAGGTCAGAAGCTCAATCCGTCGATCTTGATCGCCCGGAAATCATTGACATTGGTGCGCGTCGGTCCAGTGACGACGAGATCGCCGAGCTCGGCGAAGAAGCTATAGGCGTCATTGTTAGCGAGAAACGCCGTGGCGTCGAGCCCCTTGGCCCGGGCGCGCGCGAGCGTGTCCGCCGTCACCACGGCACCGGCATTGTCTTCCGATCCGTCGATCCCGTCCGTATCGCCGGCAATGGCCGAGATGTTCGCTCTGCCGTCGAGCGCTATGGCGAGCGCCAGCGCGAATTCGGCATTGCGGCCGCCGCGTCCCTTGCCTTTGAGCGTCACCGTCGTCTCACCGCCCGACAGGATGACGGCCGGCCCCTTTGTGCTGAGCGCCTGGGCCGCCTGCGCGCGCGCCACCTCGCGGGCCTCGCCTTCGATCCGGTCGCCGAGATCGATCACCTGGTAGCCCGCCTCGCGCGCCAGCTTCGCCGCGGCGGCGATGGATTGCTTAGGGGCGGCGATCATCTCCGTCTTGACGCGGGCGAAGCGCGGGTCGCCGGGCTTCGGCGTCTCCGCCGCAGGTGTCTCGAGGAAGGCCCAGACATGCGCCGGCAGGTCGATCTTGTATTTGCGCAGGATCTTGAGCGCGTCCTGGCGCGTTGTCGGATCGGGCACGGTGGGACCCGAGGCCACGATCGCCGGGTCATCGCCCGGCACATCCGAGATGATGAGCGAGACGACCTCGGCCGGAAACGCCGCGGCCGCGAGCCTGCCGCCCTTGAGGGCCGAGAGATGCTTGCGCACGCAGTTCATCTCCGAGATCGGAGCGCCGCAGCTGAGGAGCTGGCGGTTGACACTCTGCTTGTCGGCGAGGGTCAAGCCGGGTGCGGGGGCGGCAAGCAGCGCCGATCCCCCACCCGAGATGAGACACAGCACCAGATCGTCTTTGCTGAGGTCCTTGACCAGCTCGCCCATGCGCAATGCCGCATCGCGCCCATTGGCGTCGGGCACCGGATGCGAGGCCTCGACGATCTCGATCTTCTTGCACGGCGCGCCATGGCCATAGCGGGTGATGACGAGGCCGGAAAGCGGAGCTTTCCAATGCTGCTCGACCGCCAGCGCCATGGCGGCCGAGGCCTTGCCGGCGCCCACCACGATGGTGCGGCCCTTGGGCGGCTTGGGAAGATATGGCGGCACCCGCAGGTGCGGATCGGCGGCGGCGATGGCGGCGGAAAAGAGGTCTTTGAGCAGCATGGCGTCTCGAACGTCCTGGGGCTTTACGGGATTTGTCATCGCCCGGGTGATCGACTATAGGGCGCCCTTATTGTCAACCACATATGCAAATTGAATGTCCTCACCGCGCATCTGGCTTCTGACGGGAGCGAAGCAAGGCGACAACGCGCAGGCCTTGCGCCTAGCGGATGCCTCAGGCCTTCCCTATGAGCGCCGGCGCATCATGCTCAAGCCCGGCTTCGACCTCGCCAAGCCGCGGGTCGAGGCCTCGCTTCATCATGTCGACCTCGCCGCTTCCGACAAGCTCGAACCGCCCTGGCCCGACCTCGTCCTCACCATTGGCCGGCGCATGGCCATGGTCGCCTTATGGATCAAGGAGCAGTCGCAAGGCCGCACCAAGCTCGCACTGATCGGCCCGCCCAAGCGCGAGGCCGACAAGTTCGACCTCATCGTCGTGCCGTTCCATTACCGCACCGAAGAGGCCGCCAATATCTGCCGCATCGGCCTGCCGCTTCTCGGCATCGACCCCAAGCGTGTTGCGGCCGAAAGCGAGCGCTGGCGCGAGAAATTCGCCGGCCTGCCGCGTCCGTTCACCGTCTTCCTATGCGGTGGCAATATCGGCACCCACTGTTTGGACCCCGCCACGGCGCGCTCCATCCTCGCTACCATTGAAAGCATGCGCGACGGTGGCAGCCTGCATGTGGTGACCTCGAGGCGTACTCCGCCCGAGACCGTCGATGCGATGGCGAAAGCTTTGCCCCCGGATGCCGTCCTCCATCGCTGGGAGACGGCGAGCGGCAATGACAATCCCTATGTCGGTCTCTTGAGCTTCGGCGACCGCTTCGTGGTCACCGGCGACAGCGTCTCGATGCTGGTCGAAGTGGCCAGGCTCGGCAAGCCGCTGGCCATCGCCCCGTTGCGCCAGGCCAACCGCAGCGTGGTGAACAGCCTGCGCCGCCTGAATCTGCCCAATGAACCGGCCTACGCGATTGCTGCTGCCGCACAGCGCGCCATGGACCGCTTCCTGCCGCGGATCGGCCTCGAAGCTTCGACGCGCGATTTCGCTTTGCTGCACGAATTTCTTTACCAGAAAGGCTGGGCGGTACCCCTGGGGGCGCCCTTCGTAACACCAATTGATCCGCCGGGCGACGACACGGCGATCGCGGCGGCGAGGCTGAGAACTCTGCTAAACCTCTAGCTCAATGAAAAACCCCGTAACGAGGCGTATCGCCGGCTGGAGGTCGCGGGGTTGAACCGCAAGCGCGGGCGCAAGCCGAGGGACTTCGGGGAGAACCAGCATCGATCCATCCTGAAAGCGCGCCGGCGCAGGCTCGGACCCGGACTGCCGAGCTGGAGCGCCCGTCGGTCGCCAGCATCGCCGTTCATTGTTCATGGAATGTACGCGTCCCGGTCCCGTTTGCCAGTCCGGATTTGCCGGGCTATAAGCCCGCACCTCTCTCAACATTGACGGATTCTGATCGACTAATGTCAATCGGCCATAAAGTTCGTGTGGTGCTTCGACGGGCCCTCGTTATGGCGAGCACGCCCGCCCTGCCCCGTGAAAAAAGCCTCAAGCTCGAGCGCTATCTGCGCGGCCAGGAAGAAAGCCGGATGCTCCGGCAATCCGATGTCGTCATCGTATCCTTCGGCAAGAGCGGCCGCACCTGGCTTCGCGTCCTGCTGTCACGCTATTTTCAGCTCCATTACAAGGTCAAGTCCAACCGGCTGCTGGCACATGACAATATGCATGTGCTGAACCGGGCAATACCGCGTGTCTTCTTCACACATGACAACTATCTGGAAGACTTCACCGGCACGCACAGGTCCAAAGAACCCTATGCCAACAGCCGGGTCGTCCTTCTCGTCCGTCATCCGGCCGATACCGCCGTCTCGCAGTTCTTTCAGTGGAAGCATCGCATGCGGGGCCGCAAGAAGTTCATCAACGCCTATCCGGACGCGAATGGCGAGCTCTCGCCATTCGCGTTCCTGCGCGATGACACGTCCGGCATCCCCAAGGTGGTCCGCTTCATGAACCTGTGGGCGTCGGAGCTCGATAGCGTGAAGGACATCATGGTCGTCCGCTATGAAACGCTGCGCCAGGACACGGCCGGAACCTTCGGCCGGATCCTGCGCTTCATCGGCGAGGCCCCGAAACCAGAGGAAATCGCGCAATCGGTCGAGTTCGCATCGATCGAGAACATGCGGGCACTCGAGGCGGGAACTTTCTACAAACGCACCGGCAACCGCATGAAACCCGGCGATGCCGCCAACCCCGAAAGCTACAAGGTACGGCGCGCCAAGGTCGGCGGCTACCGTGACTACTTTACCGACGACCAGAATGCCGAGATCGAACGGCTTGTCGCAACGACGCTGTCGCCGGCCTTCGGATACAATGGAACCGGGACCGACCCCCGGGTAATATGATGCAGCAGCCCGCCCTCGAACCGGGCTTGCCCGACAGGGACAGATTGGGCAATGTCGCCACCAAAGGGGACCACAAGCATGAAGCCTTGCATTTTCATCCACACCAACGAGAAGCAGATCATCGGCGCGCTCGTTTCGAAATATTCCTTCGAGCGCTTCGCCTCGAAGCAGGGCGCCTTCGACGTCAAGCTGATCGACACGCGCGATTTCACCTTCTTCAAGGACTATGAAGGCAAGAAGTATCTGCGCGATGGCCTCCATCGCGAATGGCTGAACGAGGACCTGCAGTCCTTCACCGTGCTGCGCTTCGCGCCGCCCGAGCTCATGAACTATGAGGGCCGTTCCGTCGTCGTCGATCCGGACGTGTTCTGCGTCTCCGACGTCATTCCGCTCCTCGAGCGCGACATGGGCGGCAAGGCGGTCATGGCGCGCAAGCGCAAGGGCGGCTCCAAGGACAGCGATTTCGCCTCGAGCGTGATGCTGCTCGACAATGCCAAGCTCAAGCACTGGCAGATGGAGAAGAATTTCGCCGAGATGTTCGCCTTCAAGCGCGACTATGCCGACTGGATCGCGCTCAAGCTCGAGGCCGAAAGCACGATCGGCGTCCTCGAACCGACATGGAACGACTTCGATCGCCTGGCGCCGGATACCCGGCTCATCCACAATACCCACCGCAAGACGCAGCCCTGGAAGACCGGCCTCCCCGTCGACTATCGTCCGCCCGAGAAGGCCGGCTCCTTAGCGCCTGAGAACCTCTGGCACCGCCTGCGCCGCTCGCTCTTCGGCGAATATGGCTTCCTCGGCCAGTACAAGAAGCATCCTGATTCCAACCAGGAGCGGCTGTTCTTCGCGCTTCTCAAGGAATGCGTGGAAAAAGGCATCGTCACGAAGGACATGATCAAGGACCAGATGACGAAGAACCACGTCCGGCACGATGCCCTCGACGTCGTCGCCCGCACGCCGACGCTGGCCGAGCGCCCTCTCTTCGCCGCTTGAGAGCCTGAAGCCGATGTCCGCCTCGCATGAGCGAATTCCAACCGAAGACGATGCCCGCGCCGGATCGGATCGGTCGTTCGGCATAGTCTTTGCCGTGGTCTTTGCCCTGATCGGTTTGTTTCCGCTTACCCATGGCGGCGACATTCGCCTGTGGGCGCTGGCGGGCACCTTGGTCTTTGGCGGCCTCGCCTTCTTGTGGCCTTCGCTCCTCGCGCCCCTCAACCGGCTGTGGTTCCGCTTCGGCATGCTGCTGCACAAGATCGTCAACCCGCTCGTGCTGGGCTTGATGTTTTTCGTCATCATCACGCCGGTCGCGGCCATCGTCCGCCTGTTCGGCGGCAAGCTCCTGTCGCTCGGCTTCGACAAGGAAGCCAGGAGCTACTGGCACCGGCGCACGCCGCCCGGGCCCGCACCCGAAACGATCCGCAATCAATTTTGAACAGGACGGTCTCAATGTCATTCCTCATGGAACTCTTCGCCTTTGCCAGGGCGCGAAAGAAGTACTGGCTGCTGCCCCTGTTGATGCTGCTGACGCTGTTCGGCGGTCTCCTGATCCTCGCCAAGGGCAGCGCGGTGGCGCCCTTCATCTATACGATCTTCTGACGGAGAGCATCCTTGCATGTTCTGGGCCTCTCCGCCTTCTACCACGACAGCGCTGCGGCGATCGTCGCTGACGGGCGAATCATCGCAGCGGCACAGGAAGAACGCTTCACCCGCAAGAAGCACGATTCAAACTTCCCTTTGCAGGCCATTTCCTATTGCCTGAAGGCCGCCGGCCGCAGCCTCGATGAGATCGATCATATCGTCTTCTATGACAAACCGTTCCTCAAATTCGAGCGGCTGCTCGAGACCTATATGGCCTTCGCGCCCAGGGGCTTCGCTTCGTTCCGCATGGCGATGCCGATCTGGCTCAAGGAGAAGCTGTTCCAGAAGAGCCTGCTCGGCAAGGAGCTGCGCAAGATCGATGAGAAGTGGAAGGCGCCGGAGAAGCTCCTCTTCGCCGAGCACCATCTGAGCCACGCGGCGAGCGCCTTCTATCCCTCCCCCTTCGAGGAGGCCGTGGTGCTGACGATGGACGGTGTCGGTGAATGGGCGACGACCTCCGTCGCCATCGGCCGCGGCGCTGAGCTCACTGTCGAACGCGAGATACACTTCCCTCATTCGCTAGGGCTCCTCTATTCCGCCTTCACCTATTTCACCGGCTTCAAGGTGAATTCGGGCGAGTACAAGCTCATGGGCCTCGCCCCCTATGGCGAGCCGCGCTATGCGAAAATCATTCGCGACAATCTCATCGACCTGAAACCCGACGGCTCCTTCCGTCTCAATCTCGACTATTTCGACTATTGCACGGGCCTCACCATGACCAACAGCCGGTTCGACGAGCTCTTCGGTGGTCCGCCGCGCCGGGCCGATCAGCTCTTGACCCAGCGCGAGATGGACATCGCCGCCTCGATCCAACTCGTGCTCGAAGAGGCCGTGCTCACCCTTACCCGCTCGCTCGCCAAGGAGACCGGCTTGGCCAATCTTTGCCTTGCCGGCGGGGTGGCGCTCAACTGCGTGGCGAACGGCAAGGTCCTGCGCGACAAAACTTTCGCCAATATCTGGGTCCAGCCGGCAGCCGGAGACGCGGGCGGCGCGGTCGGCGCCGCGCTCACGGCCTATCACGGCCTGTGCGGTGGCGCGCGCAAGGTGCCGGCATCGGGCGATGCCATGGCGGGCGCCTATCTAGGCCCCAGCTACGACCAGGCCGACATCGAGGCGAGGCTTAGCCAGGCGGGCGCCAAATTCGAGGTCGTCGACGATGTCACATTGCTTTCACGCTCCGCCGATGCGCTGGCCGATGGTAAGGCGGTCGGCTGGCATCAGGGGCGCATGGAATTCGGACCGCGGGCACTCGGCAACCGGTCGATCCTGGGCGATCCCCGCTCGCCCAAGATGCAGTCGGTGCTCAATCTCAAGGTCAAGTTCCGCGAATCCTTCCGACCCTTCGCGCCTTCGGTGCTGCGCGAGCATGTCGCCGAGTGGTTCGAGCTCGACACCGACAGCCCCTATATGCTGATGGTCGCCGATGTCGTGCAGGACCGCCGCAAGACGATGAGCGAAGAAGAGCAGAAGCTCTTCGGCATAGACAAGCTCAACATACCGCGCTCCGACATCCCGGCCGTGACCCATGTCGATTATTCGGCGCGCATCCAGACGGTCAGCGCCGACACCAACCCGCGCTACCATGCGCTGATCAGCGCCTTCAAGGAGCGCACCGGCTGCCCTGTCCTGGTGAATACGAGCTTCAATGTGCGGGGCGAGCCCTTAGTCTGCACGCCCGAGGACGCGTTCCGCTGCTTTATGGGCACCGACATCGAAGTCCTGGCGGTCGGCAACTGCTATCTGCGCAAGGAAGAGCAGGATCCGAGCCTCAAGCGCTCCTATGAAGATCAGTTCGAGCTGGATTGACGACAATGACAACCGAAGGACATCACCTGCTCGTTGCGGCCAATACGTGGCAGTTCCTCAAGACACTCGGAATCGCCGGCACCACCGCGGCACCCCGGTGAACTGCCTGCGAGCGTCGCTATCGACAGGCGGATATAGGCAATGGTACACAAGCACCAGTCTACAGCGCTCGCCAACTATAGTTGGGAAACCCCACAGCTTGCGGTGTTCACCTCCATAACACACAATCCCCGAGCCGGTCGCCGGCTCCACGAGAACCCCACGCAATGAAGCAAGTGTTCCGCATCTTCCTCTCCGCCAGGGATGCAAATCCCTGGTTGGTCCTGATGTGCTTTCTCCTTTCCGGCGTCGCAGAGGCCATGAGCGTAACGGCGCTCCTGCCGACCATCCAAGTATTGGCCAATGGCGATTCCGCGCAGCCGCAATCGTTCGCCGTAACTCTGATCCATGACTTCCTGGCGCGGATCGGCCTGGCGCCGACGCTCGCCAACCTGATCCTGGTGGTCGGCACCTTCTTCGCGCTCAAGACGCTCTTGTCCTTCGCAGCCTTGTCCTATGCCGGGATCGCAGTGGCGCGCGTTATCACGGCCATCAGGAAGCAGCTGCTTCATGCCGTCTTTGACGCGCGCTGGAGCTTCTACACGCAAATGCAGACCGGGCGCCTGGCGAATACCATGAGCGCCGATGCGACCGCCTGCGGCAACGCATATTTGCTTGCCGCCCAGATCGTGACCTACACCATACAGGCGATCATCTACTTGCTTGTCGCCCTCCTGGTCAATTGGAAGGTCGCACTCTTTGGCCTTGTCGTCGGCGTCGGCATCACCGGCGCGTTGAACTGGATCCTCACCATATCAAAGCGTGCGGGATACAAGCGAACCGACCGCACCGCCAATATCACGACATTCACGACCGATGTCATCAGCAACATCAAGCCGCTGAAGTCGATGGAGCGCTACGACACGCTCGTCGCACAGCTAGACGCATTGCTCAGGCGTCTGCGAAAGGCTTTGATCACGCGCGAGGTCGCCCGTCAGGGCCTTACTCAAGGCAGCGAGCTGCTGATGACGGTGGCCCTCGGGATCGGCGTCTATCTGGCGACCACGATCGGAAAGCTCACGCTATCGGAGCTCGTGGTCTTCGGCGTGATCTTCTTCCAAGTCGTCTCGATCGTCAGTAAGCTGCAAAAGCTCCTTCAGCAGGCCGCGGAAAACGAGGCTGCGTATGTCCGCACCGAGCAGTTCATTGCCAAGGCCGCCGCCCAGCATGAGACCCACACCGGCACGCTCACGCCGACCTTGGAGAAGGAGTGTCGCTTTGACAAGATTCGCTTCTCGCATGGGACCACGACCGTCGTCAAAGACGTTGACTTGAGCATCGAGGCAGGCTCGATCACCGTGCTGCAAGGGCCTTCGGGCGCCGGAAAGACCACGATCGTCGATCTGCTCATCGGGCTGCACACGCCCGACAGCGGGTCAATTACGCTCGATGGCGTTTTGCTCGATGACATCGACATCAGGCAGTGGCGACGTTCGATCGGCTATGTGCCGCAGGAATTGAGCCTGCTGCATTCGACCGTGAGGCAAAATCTCACGCTGGGCAATCCAGCGATAAGCGATGATTTGATTCTCTCCGCACTCGACCAGGCCGGCGCCCGCGACTTCGTCATGGCGATGCCGAAGGGCCTCGACACGGAAGTCGGATCGATGGGCCAGAAGCTTTCCGGCGGCGAGCGTCAACGCATCGCTTTGGCACGGGCACTCGTGACGAAGCCGAAGCTTCTCATCCTGGACGAAGTGACCAGCGCACTCGATCCCAAGACAGAGGAGTCCATCTGCAACAACATACTTTCACTGCGCGGCAAATATACCGTGGTCGCCATCACTCACCGCCCTGCCTGGGCGCATATCGCGACTCATCTCTACAAAGTCGAGCATGGAACTGTAGCAAAGGTCACGAGATCGGATCTGAGCCCGGCAAAGAGCCCAGCTGCCAACAAGATCGTTCAGTTCGACAGAGATCATCGATAGAACGATCGGGTGGTGAACCCGGATGGATTCGAACGATCGACCCCTGATTGGAGGTCGTCGCAGCCAGTTTCCACTGGTTCGATCCGCTTCGCGATATCGCTCTAAAGACTTGATTTTACGTGCTTATTTGATGCTTGCAGTTTCGCTTACCCCATGCTTAACCTGACGCTTACCTGGAGCGGAGACATGGAATGAAGACCGTCATTGAAGGGCGCGAGGCGGAGTCGGGCGGCCACATCGCCCATGCCGGGGCCCCCCTCGTAGTCTTGTTCGCAGCATCCCCTCACGGTGCCGCCAATGTCTCCAGTGTGGTGCTCGGTCAGCATCCCCGGGTGTTCCCCACCGGTGAACTCAAGGAATTCCCGTATGGCCGGCAAATAAATGAAGGCAAGCTCTGCTCATGCAAATCCGACTCGACAGCATGCAGCTTTTGGCGGGCTGTGCAGGACCGGTATGCGCCGTTCGTCGGACTGCCCCGCGACGAGAAGGTGCCGCATCTCTATCGCATTATCGCGGAGGAATCAGGCCGGGACATCATAGCCGACGTCGCTCACGATCCCGATCGGGCCGAGCAACTAAGCCGAAATCCGCGTCTGAACCTTCGGTTGGTCCACGTCCTCAAGGACGGGCAGGCTATTGTCAACGCCCGGCTTCGTCATCGGAACCTAGGGCTGCAATATGCTGGTTGGCGGCGATTGGACAGGACCGTCAAAGCCACCCGACGCTGGCGACAACATGTAAGTCGGCTGAGGGACCTCGAAGCCGAACTCGGTCCTCGTGCAATGTCCCTCGACTACAAGCTCCTATGTGAAAACCCGGCAGAGTCTCTCGCCAAGCTTGGCACGTTCCTATCTCTCGATCTCACGCCAATTGCCGCCAAGATAGCGAGCGGCGAGCCACTATCGAGTGCGCCCCATCAGCTGCGCGGGAGCGACAAGCTCATGGGCAACGTCATGATCCGCTATGACGATCGCTATCGACGCCAAATGTCCTATCTGGAAGCACTGGCTTTCCGATTGACGATGGCGCTCACATAAAATCGACAACGCAAACGGAGAGCCGGGCCGCGGCATGGGAATCTGACTCTCATGGGCCACGTCATGAGAGCCAGCAAGCTTGCGCCGATACGCTGAAAGACTCCGCCTCCTTGGCCTTATCGATGTACCGGTTGACTATTCGCTCGAAGGCTTGGCAGCGCTTCGGTTCGGCAAGTTTATTTTGGCGAGTACGCCGCTCGCAACCCCATGCCGAGCACCGGCGCGACAGCTTTCGAAAGGCTGCTCGCCTTCCACGTCCTGATATAGGCCTTGCCGCTTGACACGGTGATCAGCTCGGCGTCGGGAAAAAGCTCACCTATTCGCCCCAGCCACCACTCGGCGGGGCGCACCGTGGCATGGGCATTCTCGCCGTTTGGCAGGATCGTCTTGGCCTGGCGCGTGTCGACCAAGAACAGGGCGTCCTTGCAGTGGGAATGGATGTCGGCGAGAACCGTGCCGATCTCGTCCTCGTCCAGATGCTCCAAGACATCTGTATTGAGGATCAGATCGTAGCGCGGCAAAGGTATCGTCGCGATCTCCGGCACGGCAGGATCGAAGCGGTGCCTGATCGATGCGCCCGGAGCAATGAAGCGTTCGACCATGCGGTTCTTGCCAGACCCATAATCGAGAATCGACCTAGGGCGGCGTAAAAACACCCAGGGTGCCAACAGCTTGTGATTGCTGATCCTGCCGTCGTGGTACCGCTTGCCGGCCGCGTGGATCTCGATGTACTGACTTAAATTGCGCGTCTCGACCATCTGCGCGACCTACCATGACTCTCCGACCGCCTGCAACCTGTTCTTTGCGCCGTTCCCGCAGCACCCGCATGGTCGCGCCTCAAGTCGTCACGAAGGGCGAAATCCGAGGCGCGAGAGCCTTCCCTGCCCCCGAATGTCCCGCGCTCCCTTGCGAAGGTCCAGATTCTCGGAGTTCTTTGGGGGACGCGTCTGCGATGAAATCCGTCCACCGCCTTTTGCAAAAATGAAACCTCACTTCGGACCGGTGCGGACACAACCGCGTCCGGGTGGGCCTGCCGGTGGCCTATAACACTGGACCGCGAGCCATTTCGCAGGCGCCGTCCCGGTAGCGCGTCATCCTCTCAAGAATCGGGTCCCGGTTCATGAGGCACTCCTCCACAAGCGCTGTACTCAACTTATTGATGTCAGCCGCGCTATAAGGCACTTGAGTATCGATCACGAACGCTTCGACCTTTTTGCGGTTAGTCACCGGCAAGACCGCTGTCCCCGCCAAAGAACTCAGGATGAGACCGTGCAGCCTGTTGGTCACGACGAGCGAACTTGCTTTTATTTCGGCGACGGTTTCTTGCCAGCTCTTCGGGGCGTAAAAAGGGATTCCAAACTCATTCGAAAGAGCTTCATAAATTTTCCCGTCTTCAGGCGTGGATGTCGTCAGAAGCGCCAGTCTGCCGGCTAAAGAGTTGAGCCGCTGCAAAGCAGATCGCAAGTCGGCCTCCAGTTTTTTTTCCTTGCCGGTGCAAACTATGAGGACTCTCGTTCGATCCCTTCCAACTGCTGGCTCAACATCACTAGCAAGGCTCTGTAGGGAGAATACGCAATCTGCGCCTGAAATCGAAGCTACGCCGATCTTATCGAGAACCGACTTTGATATTTCATCGCGCGTTACCAATGGTTTGCGAATCTTTCCAAGATATCGTTGGAGATTGCGTTTCGAACTATATCCGAATATTTTTGGATTGATCGAAAAGGGATATGCATAGATTTGATCATTATGCTCGTGTATCGCGGTCAATGTCGCGAACATCGATATGCCGACGTCAACGCCGCACCACATATCTCCGCCACAGAGGAAAATCGCCTCGTACTCACGAAAGCGCGCCGCATTCGCGGCCGAGCGCGCCGCGAGTGATCGAATGAAGAGAGGTTGAGCAAGCGGCCATATGCCTAATTTGCTGATGAGCCGCCTTAGCTTCGGGCTAACATTGCGGGAATAAGTCGAGCCGAGATGCTCGAACTCCGGGGCATTTGACGCTCTCAAGGCCATAAGCCTTTCCTTGTCGACGTCACGAAAGCCGTGAGAGAAGACGTGCACTGGATTTTCAGGAAACCTTCTTCTCACTTCTAAGAGCATGGCATGCAGAATTGCAAAGTCCCCGAGATTGCCCTTCAAATTCGCGAAGACAACGGCGATCGGTGCTTTCATGGGCAATCTCGCATGTAATGTTTTCCCTCGGCTTCAACGAGGCGCAAACGACTAGAGTCCAGACTCATAAAATCCACCATACAGTGCGGCGAGACAGACAGAGGCCGGGTAGTTCGCGGCAGCCTGTCCGTAACGGGTAGCGATGCGCCTGAAGTCCTTCACCCCGTCAAGGCGGCCTCGATGCGCCACCGAACCTAATGGAGACTATGCACTTGTATTTTATGAGCTGTTTGGCCTGTTGTCCGGTTGCGCAATCGCATATAGATGCGTCATGGTATCCGTACAAACCCTGCCGTAGTCAACCGGAAATTCGGGTTTCCGCGGGCGAGCTTGGGAAGGATAGCATGACGACTTTGCTCGTACTTGGTTCGAAGCCGGAACCGATACTTCCCGGGAGTGCCGCCTACGATGAGGTTGCCTGTGCCAACGCCTCCGGCAGGTCTGCCCGGCGCCATGGGCTGCCGATCCCGCGGTTCACGGTCGTGTCCGCCATCGTGACCTCGGGCCGAAAGCCGGCCAATGATCTTGCGGTCGAGGCTCTACGCGGACTTCAAACCGGTCGGCTCGTGATCTATCCGCGTCCGCGTCCGCGCGGGCCGATGGTCGATCGCGCTTTGAAGTACCTCAGGAACTACCGCGTGAACCCCCAGTACGTTCGCTGGAAGCTGCGTCGGATCGGCTACGAGTTCGGGGAGTTCGCGGCGCCGTCACCGGAGTTTTTCAGGCGCACCTTCGAGACGCTGTGCGAGCACGATCCCGAATTGATCGGCCTCATGCGGAAGAAGCAGCCCTCGACGGGCCTGGCGACCTTGGCCCTGGGGATTGTCGCGGGCGGCTACTCGCGCTTCATCCTGGCCGGCTTCAGCTTCGAGATCACGCATGATTACGCGCGCAATCCCCTGGTCGACGAGCGCGGGCCCGTCAGCGCCCATGCCGAAACCGACCAGGCGATTCTGCGGCATCTTTCGCGCCGGCTCGGCACGATATTTACCACCGAGCCTGCAGTCCACGAGGCAACTGGGGTTCCTTACCTCTAGCCCGCAGCGTTACACCAAACTCGCCATCCAGCGCTTTTAGTCATCCCGTTCGATCACGATCGTCACCGTCTTGCGCAGGGCTTTTGAACCCTCCTGTGTCATCCTGCGCACCGAGTGAAGCGAGTTGAATGTCTTGACGAATACGGTGCACTGATTTGGAACGAAGGGAATGGTGTCGATGACTTCGATCTTGTCCCAGGGCACCGCATTGTTCTTCCAGTTGAAAGCGTATTTCGCGTCGGTTGCCCGGTTGACATCGAGGCCGCCGCCGATCGCCGGATCCCACTCCCCGTCCTTGATCATGGTCTGAACCAGGGTGATGATTTTCTTCGGCGTGTCGGTGTGCGGCGCGACCTCGCCGCCATCGGCTTTGAGCACGGAGAACTCGAAGCGGCTGCGAAGCTTGGGCGCTCTCATGATCTTGCCGCCGCTCACCATGCGGCGGACCCGCTGGGACGTCGTCTCGAAGCACTTGTCGATATCGAGGTCGATGTATTTCTGCTTGAGGAACTCGACCGTCGCCTTGATGAAGTCGTCGCTCTTCAGCCAGCCGTGAAACCTGTTCCAGGGCTTATTCTCACGGATGAATTTGTGATAGTTGTCGGGCGCGAATTTTTCCGAAAGGCTGAGCTTGTAGTCATAGCCGCGAATGGGGCCAAACAGGGAAATATCGGGAAAGTTGTCGCAGAGCTCGTTATAGTCCTTGGCGTCAAGCGCCGGCCGCAGGACCACCAGCGGATAGGGCTCATACCTCGTTTCTGCTGCGGAAAAGTTCAACATTCGGTAATCCATGATGTTTGTCGCTCAAGCGCAGGATGCCTACACCAAACCTCCTATATATGAAAGGGGCGAGCTCTAACCCCTCCCATACGCCAAGAGCGGGCTCGCCTGGCCCCGTCCTGTCGGCTATAACCCGAGGCGCATAGGAAACCCGCAAGCCATGAAACCTACCGTATTCATCCACACCAACGACAAGCAGATGGTCGGCGCCGTTGTCGGCCGCCATTCGCTCAAGCGCAATTCGGCGAAGCCCGATGCTTTCGATGTGCGCATCACCCGCCGGGAAGATTTTCCTTTCTTCGACGAGTTCGAGGGCCGGAAGTTCCTGCGCTCCGGCGGCTGGCGCACCTGGCGCAATGACGACCTGCAGTCCTTCACCCCGGTGCGTTTCATGCCGCCCGAGCTCATGGGCTACCAGGGCCGCGCCATCGTGATCGATCCGGACGTGTTCGCGGCGGGCGACATCAACGGCCTGTTCGAGCGCGACATGGAGGGCAAGGCCGTGATGGCTCGGCCGCGCGGCGGCCACAATGGCCGCAACGACTATATCGCGTCGAGCGTCATGCTGCTCGACTGCGCCAAGCTAACCCATTGGAATGTCCGCAAGCAATTCGAGGATCTCTTCGCCGGCAAGCTCGATTACGAGGACTGGGTCATCCTCGCCAGGGAACCGAAAGGCTCGGTCGGCTTCCTCGAGAATGAATGGAACGATTTCGATCGGCTATCGCACAAGACCAGGCTGCTCCATAACACCAAGCGGCTCACCCAGCCATGGAAGACCGGCCTGCCGATCGACTTTACCAGCCGCATTCCCTTGGTCTCGAAGTTTTTGCCCGAGAACGGCATCAGGCTCTGGGGCAAATACAAGAAGCATCCAGACCCTCGTCAGGAGGCGTTCTTCTTTGCCCTGCTCAAGGAATGCGTAGAGACGGGCCAGATCTCACGCCAGGAAATCGAGACCGAAATGCGCCACAATCATGTACGTCACGACGCATTGGACGTGATAGCGCGTGCTCCATCTCTCGATAGATTGATGGTCGATGTTCGGGCGGCCTAGTGCCGAAGGTGGACGGTAAATCCCTCCGACTTCGAACCGCTATGAAGTGCGTCAGTCGGGGCCCATCAGCTGGTCCACCAATTTCCGGGTACCATATGCCGACAAGTGCACGGTATCTGTGAAATAGGCCAGGGTCGCCCAAACGCTCTTCGCCGCTTGTTCTTCGGATCGCGCCAGCACGCCCGCGTCAGCCCATCGAAACCCCGCGGCCTCGACCAATTCCTTTAGTTCGGCCCTTTGCTTTTCCCGTCTCTGGCTGGGGGTCCACTCGGAGTCCTCGACGCGGGTCATCTCTGGCACCACCATGTAGATGGAAGGTGCAAAGACCACAGTGACTTTGCCGATCTTCTCGCGCGCCACGATGCTCTTGAGGGCCTCTATGACTTCCGGTGGCGATCCATAGGGATCCTCCGGTTGAAGATCGTTTTCACAATAGACATAGATGAGCTCGTCGATCCGCCCCTTGTAACGCTGTGTGGCGGCTTCGAGGCGGCAGTGGTTTTCCTCGGCTGAATTGCCGGGGACGCCAAGATTGACATAGCGGCGCGTGCCGTCGCGTGCCTGCATTTGCGAAGCGATCGTCACTTCATCATCGATCATCGCGCCAAAGGCGACCGAATCGCCGGCTACGAGGACAACGCGATCCGCCGCCACGTCGGGTACTGTGACGCGCTCTCCCTGGCTGTTCGTCGATATTGCAATATGCGGCCCGCCGTAACGACGGAAGAATTCTTCCACCCGTGGATCGAGCTTCTCATCCACCTTGTAGAAAGCTGTGGGGAACGCGTACGGACCAAAAGCCGATGCATGCAGGAAAAACGTGGTCGTGCGCAGATTGGGCTTCAAGGTCGGGCAGCCATTGTCCTTTGTCTTGATGGCCGCATCCTCATTGCGGGGAAATGGCGTGTGTCCGATGCCGATATCCGTCTCATTGATGAGCGGAAGGAGATCGGCCAGCTCCTGTGGATTGGAAAAATAGGGTGCATAGGCGGATTCATTGCTGCGAGGCTTGGAGAACCCGACCAGGGCACTGAGTTGGTAAACCACGCTGCGATGAGGTTTACGCCATTTGTAGAGGGAATAGACGCCTTCGAAGGCCGCCAGGGTGAGAGCCGAGAGCAACACGGATATCACTGCCGCAAATGCGAACTTTTTCAAGGCTTACAGCTCCTGGGCTTGTGTTCCCGCGGGGTTATTTGCGCACAAAAATATACAAAATAATAGGTGAGGCAAGGAACGCGAATGGCGTTGGTGGAAGAATGGTACAGCTGCCTGGCCTCGAACCAGGGACCTTCGGATCCACAATCCGACGCTCTAACCAACTGAGCTACAGCTGCACAGGTCCTTGAACGGCGCGCAAACTAGAGCATCGGACCGAAAAGTGCAACGCGGTTTTCGGATGAATCCGATGCGCAAAAACCAAGAAGCTCGGGCCATTTCAAGACGTGAAAAAGGCCCGTCTTTGCGAAACGGGCCTTGCTTGAAAATCCCAGTCCGAGAATCAGGCGACCGCCTTGGAGAGATTGCCGAAGGATTTCAGCACGCCGTCCTGCACCGGCTTCACCGTCTCCTGGGCGAGGAGCACGCCGAGCTCGTTGAGCTCGCTCGCCTGGCGCGAGAATGCGGCGAACTGGTCGCGCGTAAATTCCTGATGGAGTGCGGCAAATTCGGTCGGGTCCTTCACCGCGAAAGCCTTGCGCACGAAGGTGAAGGCGGAATTCATGTTGATCTGGGCGATTTCCATCGCCTTGAGCTGGATGTCGGCGGCGCGCGCCTTGAAGGCGCCGGCGGCGGCATCGAAATACTGCATGTTGGAATGGGCGAGGTCGCTCGCCTTGTCGAAAGCGGCCTGCGCCTGGTCGACCGACTTCTGGGCGAAATCAGCAACCTCGGGCGGAACCTCGACCGAAGGCGTCTCGACGATTTTCAGTTTCTTGCTCATGTGTCACGCTCTCCTTGTCCGCAGGCCCCAATCGAGCCGCGAGTGACCGTCATTCTCCTAGATAGGGACTATTTTTGTGCGATGCAACATATTTTGCAATGCAGCAGGAGCCTGTGGAGAACAGGCACGGAGGACATGATCCTCGCTGCGACTCCCGTTAGACTTGAGGCAGGCCGTTAAGCTTAATAAAAGATTGATGAATTGTAACCAATTAGCGATCGATTATAAACAAATTGCCAGGGCCGCGATTCTGCGGAGGTGGGTTTCAAGCAAGGGGTCATGGGTGCCAATGCCCATGACAGGGTAAGTGGGTCAGGCCGGTTTGCCAACGCTCGAGGATTTGCGGGACCTGCCCCAGCCATCCTGGCTGTGGGACAGCGAGCGGGCGCGCATCGTCTGGGCCAACAAGGCGAGCATTGCCTATTTCGGCGGCGAGACCTTATTCGACCTCCTCGACCGGCTGTTCGACCCGGCCGAGCCTGGCGTCGAAAATCTGGGGGCACTGGCGAAGCGCTTGCGGCGCGGCGAGGCGCGCAAGGCGCTTCTGCATTTCCCCTCGACCGGCGCCCTGACCCCGCTCTCCTGTCAATGCGGCCTTCATACCTTGCCGGACGGCCGCACCGGCCTCCTGGTGGTCAGCCTTGCCGAGACTGCCGAAACCCAAGGCCAGTCCGGCGACCTGGCACGTGCGTTCAGCGACCTGCCCTTCCCGGCCTTGCTGCTCTCGCAAGGCACGGTGACCTTCGCCAACGCCGCCGCCGAGCGCCTGTTCACGGCCGAGCAGCGCGGCTCCGTCTCACGGCTCCTCGGCGGCCCCGATGCGGCGCAGGATTTCCTGCATCGGGTCACTGCCTCGGGCACGCTCGGGCAGACGCGCAAGCTCGACACGGTGTTCGGCGAGCGCGAGATCCGATTGACCGCCAAATTCCTGCCCGTCGACAAAGGCGCCGAAGCCGTCATCCTGCTGATCTGCGAGGACGTCACCGACCGGCGCGCCCTCGAACGCAGTTTCGGCGTGGCGGCGGCCTCGCCGCCCGCCCCGGTCAAGAGCGAAGCTCAGCTTTCGCCCGCGGATGTCCAGGCTTTCGAAGCTCTCGGCAAGTCGCTCAGGGCGGAGAAGGCGCAATCGGCGCCCCCCGCCCCGATGAAGATCCAGGCCGTGCCGGTGCGCATGCCAGGCCTGCCGCCGGTCGTCACCCGCAAGATCGACAGCTTCCCTCATCCCGTCATCATCGTACAGGACGAGAAGATCCATTACGCTAATCCCGCCGCTCTCAAGCTTTTGCGCTTCGAGACGCTGGAGGGCCTGCAGGAGAAGATGGTCTTTTCCGGCGGGCCGCCGCGCGGCGTCTCGACCGCGCGGCTCGCGACCGGCGATGGCGGCGCCCTGGCGGTGGACCTGGCGGCGCTTCCCATCGCTTGGCGCAACGGACCGGCCCTGCAGATAACCCTGACCGAGGCCGCCTCCGCGTCGCCGGTCGAACAAGCCCCCGCGGCGCCACCGCCCCAGCCCAAAGCGGATGTCATCGACTTCCGGGACGCCCCCGCCCCGCGGCCGAGGGCCGAGCAGGTGAGCGAGCGGCCAAAAACCGAGCCGCCCAAGGCCGAGATCATTGTCGAGCCGCCCAAGGAGGAGCCGCGGCCGCAACCGCCGGCAGGAGCACCGCGGCCCGCCAAGGCGGAAGCCGCTCCGGCGAAGGCGCCACTCGAGATCGCCCGGCAAAGCGAGATCGCCGAGGACGAGGAGTTGCGCAACATCCTCGACACCGCGGCCGACGGCATCATCACGCTCGATGCCGCGGGCAACATCCGCACCTTCAGCGCCGGCGCCGAGGCGATTTTCGGCTATCGCATCGCCGAGGTCGTGGAAAAGCCTTTGGCGACCCTGCTTGCGCCGGACAGCCGCCGGATCCTGCGCGACTATTTGTCGGCCCTCCAGGGACCAGGGCTTGCGACGGTTTTCAATGACGGACGCGAAGTGACGGCGGTCGTCAAGCAAGGCGGCGTGGTGCCGTTGTTCCTCACCATCGGGCGATTGCATCCGACCACCCAGAAGGGTGCAGCCTTCTGCGCGGTCTTGCGCGACATCACCCAATGGAAGCGCACCGAGGCGGAATTGCGCGAAGCCAAGGACGCCGCCGAACAGGCGAGCCGGCAGAAATCCGAGTTCCTCGCCAAGATCAGCCACGAATTGCGCACGCCGCTCAATGCCATATTGGGCTTCTCCGAGGTCATGCGCATGGAGCGTTTCGGCGAGATCCAGAACGACAAGTATCGCGGCTATGTGAACGACATTCATTCGAGCGGCGCCCACCTCCTCTCGCTCATCAACGATCTGCTCGATCTGTCGAAGGTCGAGGCCGGCAAGCTCGAGCTCAACTTCACCGCGGTGGCGCTCACCGAGGTCATCGAGCATGCCGTCAAGATGGTGCAGGAACAGGCGACGGCGGGGCGCGTCATCCTGCGCCGCACGATCCCGGCGGACCTGCCCAATGTCGTCGCCGACTATCGCTCGATGAGCCAGATCATGCTCAATCTCCTGACCAATGCGATCAAGTTCACCGATCCGGGCGGCCAGGTCATCATCTCGGGCCAGCTGACGAAGGCGGGCGAGCTCAAGCTCAGGGTGAAGGATACCGGCCTCGGCATGACCGAGGCCGAGATCAAGGAGGCGCTCGAGCCCTTCCGCCGCATCACCACCGACGGCCGCGACGTGCCGGGCACGGGCCTCGGCCTCCCCCTGACCAAGGCGCTCGCCGAGGCCAACCGCGCCAGCTTCGAGATCTCGAGCGAGCCACGCAAGGGCACTCTCGTCGAGATCACCTTCCCGACCACACGGGTATTGGCAGTGTGAAATCCCCTCGCCCCGCGCGAGCGGGAGAGTGTGTGGAAGCTCAGCTCTTGAGCTCGGCCAGGTCCTTGTAGAGGTCGAGCGCTTCCGGATTGGCGAGCGCTTCCTTGTTCTTGACCACGCGGCCATGCACGACATCGCGCACCGCGAGCTCGGTGATCTTGCCGGACTTGGTGCGCGGTATGTCGGCGACCTGGACGATCTTCGCCGGCACATGGCGCGGCGATGCGCCCTGGCGGACCTGCTGCTTGATGCGGTTGACCAGGGCCTCGTCGAGCTTCGCTCCCTCGCTGAGCCGCACGAAGAGCACGATGCGCACGTCATTGTCCCAGTCCTGGCCGATCGCCAGGGCTTCGACGACTTCGGGGATGCGCTCGACCTGGGCATAGATCTCGGCGGTGCCGATGCGCACGCCCCCTGGATTGAGCGTCGCATCGGAGCGGCCATGGATGATGATGCCGCCATGCGGGGTCCATTCGGCGAAATCGCCGTGGCACCAGATATTGGGAAAGCGCGCGAAATAGGCGTTGTGATATTTCTCGCCATTCTCGTCGTTCCAGAACCTCACCGGCATGGACGGGAAGGGCACGGTGCAGACGAGTTCGCCCTTCTCGCCCCGCAAGGGCTTCGCTTCGTCGTCATAGACATCGACCGCCATGCCGAGCATCGGCCCCTGGATCTCGCCGCGCCACACCGGCGACAACGGGTTGCCGCCGACGAAGCAGCCGCAGATATCGGTGCCGCCCGAGATCGAAGCGAGATGCAGGTCGCGCTTGATGTCGCGATAGACGAAATCGAAGCTTTCGGCCGCGAGCGGCGAGCCGGTCGAGAACATCGTGCGCACGGTCGCGAGCTTGTGGGTCTCGCGCGGCTTGAGGCCCGATTTCTTCACCGCATCGATATATTTGGCCGACGTGCCGAAGAGCGTCATGCCCTCCTGATCGGCATAGTCGAAGAGCACTTTCTCGCTGGGGGCGAAGGGCGAGCCGTCATAGAGCAGCAATGTCGCGCCGGTCGCAAGCCCGCTCACCAGCCAGTTCCACATCATCCAGCCGCAGGTGGTGAAGTAGAACAGGCGGTCGCTGGATTTGACGTCGGAATTGAGCAGAAGCTCGCACAAATGCTTGAGAAGCGCGCCACCCGCGCCATGGACGATGCATTTGGGAATGCCCGTGGTCCCTGAGGAATAGAGGATATAGAGCGGATGGTCGAAGGGCAGCTGCGCGAATGTGATCGGTTCGGGCTGCTTGCGCGAGATATAGTCCTCATAGGCGACAGCGCGTGGAATCGTCCGCGATATATCCGTCGCCGTGCCGATATAGTCGATGATGACGGTCTCCTCGACGCAGGTGAGTTCCTTCAGCACCGCGGCCACCTTGTTGGCGATCGGGATGGTCTTGCCGTTGTAGTAATAGCCGTCGCAGGTGACGAGGAAGCGCGGCTTGATCTGGCCGAAGCGGTCGAGGATGCCGCGCTCGCCGAAATCGGGCGAGCAGGACGACCAGATGCCGCCGAGCGAGGTGACCGCGAGGAAGGCGACGATGGTCTCCGGCATGTTGGGCACGATGGCGGCGACGCGATCGCCAGGCTTCAAGCCGGCCGTGGCGAAGGCGTGGTGCAGCCGCGCCACCGCGTTGTTGAGCTCGCGCCAGCTCATCGACTTCTTCACCTTGTCCTCGCCGCGGAAGATCAGGGCGGTTGAATCGTCGGATTTGACCAGCAGGTTCTCGGCATAATTGAGCCTGGCGTCGGGAAAGAATTTGGCACCCGGCATCTTGTCGCCGTCGGCGAGCACGCGCTTTCCGCGCGCCGAAGCCTTGACCTTGGCGAAATCCCATAGACCGGCCCAGAAGAGTTCGGGATACCGCACGGAAAACTCATGAATGTCGCCATAGGTGGTGAACGGACCATGGCCATAGGCCTCGGTCAGATGCGTTCGGAAGGCGGCCAGGTTGGATCCGGCCTTGCGCTCGGCGTCGGGCGCCCACAATGGCTCGGCAGTCGACATCGCAATCCTCCCTCTCGATCGTCACTCGCTTTCCGATTGCACAATCTCTTGTGATCGGCGTGAATTACCCAAGCGGCACGATCATGCCGCATTTCCGTGCTCCCAAGGCCCCGAATAAGGGCTTGAAGTCAACCCTTGACTTCGTCGCCGGAATTGCCTTGCAAGGAGCCTAATGCGCAAACTCTTACTGGCCATCCTCGCTGTTGCCGCTGTCGTCATTGTCGCAGCCGGTATCTTGCTGACCACCCGCATCCGGGCGGTTTCGGCGGATCTTGCCCAACGCGTCGAGCGCCAGACCGGCATGCAGGTGACGTCGTCGGGCCTGCCCGGCATATCCTTCTGGCCGCGTTTTTCGGTATCCTTCGGCAATGTCGTCATCCCGGCGCCCAAGGGCTTTACCTCGGCACCGCTCGCCACCATCGAAACGATACGGATCATGCCCGCGGACGGCCTTCTGGGCCTCGGTGAAGCGGGCATCGACGAGGTCGTCCTCGAGCGGCCCAATATCAACCTGGTGGTGAGCGCCGACGGGCGTGCCAACTGGAACTATGCCGCGCAGCCGCAAGCCGGCGAGCCGCCGGGACTGCCGGTGCGCATCGCCGAGGGCCGCATCGCCTTTCTCGACGAGCGCAGCGGAGCGGCGGCCCAGATCACCAATGTGGAATCGCTGGCCTCGCTTGCCGGCCCAGCCGATGAATTCAACGCCAAGGGCTCACTTGTCTGGAACGAGCGGCGCGCCACCTTCACGCTCTTCCTCAAATCGCCGCAACGCGTCGCCGAGGACGGATCGCCAGCCGATCTCACGCTCGAGGCGCCGGGTCTTGCCTTCCAGTTCTCCGGCCGCGCCGCCCTCGCCCGCGGCTTCGAGCTCGACGGCCAAAGCGAGATCAAGGGAACCGATCTCGGCCTTGCGGCATCGTGGTTCGGGGCCGCCTTGCCCTCTGGCCTGACCGGCGCCCGCTTCGAGCTCGCCGGCGCGGTCGAAACCTCGAACAAGGGTCTCGCCTTCAACAATACGCAGTTCGTGCTCGACGATATGCGCGGTGAAGGCGACATCGCCATGGCGCTGGGCAAAGGGCGGCCGATGATCGAAGCCACGGTCGAAGCCCAGACGATCGACCTGACGCGCTACAGCGGTGCTGCGCCGTCGTCGGCGGCATCCTTTCTCACAAGCCCCTGGTCGTCGAAGCCTATCGACCTTTCGGCCCTCAAGACCCTTGATGCCGATCTCGACGTTTCGGCCAAGGCCTTCGCCTATGGTGCGCTCCGCACCGGGCCGGCACGCCTTACCGCCGATTTGCGTGACGGCAAGCTCGATCTCAAGCTCGCCAAGGCCGCCTATGTCGAGGGCACGCTCGATCTCGCTCTCACCGTCGACGGGAAGGCGGAGCAGCCGACGCTCCAGTTCAGCGTCAATGGCGAGAACCTCGCCGCCGACAAGGCATTGCTCGCCGCCGTGGGCTTGGGCGATGTGTCGGGGAAGCTCTCGCCCAGCCTCTCGGTCAATGCCACCGGCCGGACGCTCGCCGAGCTGATATCGACCTTGAAAGGCCAGGCGTCGGTGCGCATCGTCTCGGGCGCCATCAAGGGCGTCGATCTCAAGGCGGCCTTCGGCAAGGTCGCCAATACGATCCTCGAGGGCTGGGGCAGCGACCAGCGCGCCAGCACGTCTTTCGATGCCTTGTCGGCGACGTTCATCATTGCCGATGGCATAGCCGAGACCGGCAATCTGATCCTGACCAGTCCCGCTTTGAGCTTCACCGGCAAGGGCGAAGCGGATCTGCTGCGCCAGGCCATCGATCTCAAGGTCGATCCGCAGCTCGTGGTCTCGGGCACGGACGCCACGGCGCCGCAATTCGCCACCTTCCCGGTCGCCATCCAGGTCAAGGGGCCATGGGGTGCGCCGCGGATCTATCCGGACATGCCGGGCATCCTCGAAGATCCGGCCGCCGCCTATGCGGCGCTCAAGAAGCTGGGTCTCGGCACGTCGGATTGATCGGTCGCGCCATTATTGGCAAGATGCCTGCATGATCCGCGTTCAAGAGAAAGCCTTCGATGCCGCAGCGGAACTCGAGCAGTTCCGACACGCCAATCGCGCCAGCGGTGCGACCTGCATGTTCATCGGCACGGTGCGCGAGATGAGCGAGGGAGTGCCTATCGAGGGCATGACGCTCGAGCATTATCCGGGCATGACCGAGAAGGCGCTGGCCGAAATCGAGAAGGAAGCGCTGGCGCGCTGGCCTCTCGAAGCGAGCCTGATCATTCATCGCCATGGCCGGCTCGAGCCCGGCGACGACATCGTGCTGGTGATCACCGCTTCGGCGCACCGCCAGGCGGCCTTCGCCGCTTGCGAGTTCCTCATGGACTGGCTCAAGACCAAGGCCCCGTTCTGGAAGCTCGAGGAGAGCCAAGGCACGTCCCGCTGGGTCGATGCCAAGGACCATGACGATGAAGCGGCACGGCGATGGGATCGCCGCCGGTCGTAGGATATCCACGCTATCGCAGGCGGTGGCGCCGCGGTCCGCCGCGTCCGCCACGGCCTTGGTGGCGAAGCCTGCTCGACATCGCGATTTTCACCGCGGCCGCGGCGCTCATTCTCCTCGCTGTCCGCGTCTTCAACCAGGTGACGGTGACGCCCGGCAATGTCGATGTCATCGACGGCGATTCCTTCAGGCGCGGCAAGGACGAGATCAGGCTCAACGGCATCGATGCGCCCGAATATCGCCAGACCTGCCGCGACGCGGCCGGGCGCGACTGGGATTGCGGGAAGGAGGCGGCGCGCGCCTTGCGCCATCTCGTGGCCGGCCGCATGGTCGAATGCACCGGCCTCGATGCCGACCGCTATGGCCGTCTCGTCTCGCGCTGCACGGTGGGCGATGTGGTGATCAATTCGGAGATGGTCCGTCTCGGCTGGGCCATCGCCTATACGCGCCATGGCACGCTTTATGTGCGCGAAGAGGACGAGGCGCGCCGCGACAAGCGCGGCATCTGGCGCGGCACTTTCGATCTGCCGGAGGACTGGCGCGAGATCCACCGCTCCGACATGAACGATTGAGCGAGTTACAGCATTTTGCGGAACAGGACGATGGTTCTGAGGGCATAGACCAAGAGGATGGCGAGCGTCGGCCATTGGAACCAGAGCTCGCCGCCGGACAGTATGTTGATGAAGAACAGGAAGACGATCAGCGTCGCGGCATAGGCGGTGCTCATCATGAAGCGGTGCATGCGCTCCCGGCGCTGGATTTGCCTGGCATCGTGCGGCGGATCGACCGGCTCGTGCGCCGGCGCCGCCGCCGCGGCTGTCGCAGCACCTCCCGGCTCCAACACCACCCGATAGACCGGGACTTGCGCCGATATGTTCTTGATCGCCTTGCTGCCCAGCGCATCGAAGCTTACCGCGAGCTTGTCCTTCACATGATCGAAGACCGTGCCTGAGATGAGGATGCCGCCCGGATCGGCCAGCGCCTGGAGCCGCGCCGCCACATTCACGCCGTCGCCGAACAGATCGTCATTGTCGACCATGACGTCGCCGAGATTGACGCCGACGCGGAACCACATCTGCTTTTCCTTGGCGAGAGCGGCATTGCGCTCGGCAATCGTCCGCTGGATCTCGACGGCGCATTCGACGGCTTTCACGACACTCGGAAACTCGGCGAGGATGCTGTCGCCGGCGGTATTCACCACTCGTCCGCGATGCTCGGCGATCCGCTCCGCCGTCAGCTCGCGATAGGCCTTGAGCGTTGCGAAGGTGCCTGTTTCGTCCTGGCCCATCAGCCGGCTGTAGCCGACGGCATCGGCCGAGAGGATGGTGGTCAGCTTGCGCTCGGTGGATGGGGTCATGGACGGCCCTTACCACATCATCAAGACACCCAAAACCGGCGCTTCCATCGATTGACGCAACGGCATATTCGCCGCAATATTGGCGCGTAGAAGAAACAAGAAGTTCAAGGTTTCAGGAGATGAAACTGTTCAAACACACGATCGCCGATTGGCGGCGAGAGGCCGTAAAGACGGACCAGACGAATTCCGGCTCCGTCTATCACAAGATCAAGAGCGAATTTGAAACCTACATGATCTATTCGTTCAACAAGGACGATATACGCTGGCAAGCCATACTTCAGGTGGCGCAAAAGAAAATGAGCGATGCCGTCGATGCTGCCGACTGGAAGACCGCGACCACAGCGCAGGAGCTTCTGAATTATCAGAGCGCCCTGGATGAGTGCCGGAAAATGCTGGTTGCAGCCGGCTGGACGCCGCCACCGCCAAACGGGGCCGCTGTCGACTGATCGACAGCACGCAAGGAGGGTACGGCAATGAAAAACGTCTTCATTATCGCCGGGCTGATTGGCGCAAGCTTGATTTCGGCAGCGCATCCCGCCAGCGCTAGGTTTTGCGGCTGCCACTCCAGCTACGGTCGGTGGAAGTGCACTCCTTCAATCACATACTGCGCAAATGAATGCCGGGACACATACAAGCTTTATCCTGATCGAGCGTCATGCCTCAAAGGTCGAAACCAGTCTCAGAAGCCCGCTCAAAAAACGACCCAGACTAAGAAGAAACCTCGGTGAACAAGCAAATCGAGGCTAGCGGCAAAAGGCTCACCCATAAAGCGTACGCGCGAGCGATTTTTCTTCCCCTGCCCGCCGCTGCCGAATAGTGCTTCTGATCTGGGCAGCGCCAAATTTGACTCTACGTGAGACCCGCCTTTATTACTGTTTTGTGGCGACAGGGAAGAAAGACGGCCGCCGCGAGGCCGAGCTTGAGGCGGCAATCGAGCGGATCAGGCACGAGACTTGGAAGACCGGGCAGACATTGCCCAAGCTGCGCCGGGTCATTGCCCTTATCCTGCAGGAGTCGAAGCACGAATGATTTGGAAAGACATTATCCAGATCACTGACACGCCGTGGAACGTGGACGACAGACCGCGGTATATGAACAGGATCGTGCGCTGAATGTGGCAACGGATCCGAACGAGGGTAGAAAGAATGAGACTCGCGCTGTTGGTTACGATGATCGTCGCTATTCTCGCGGGGGTGGCCGGCACGTCGGCGCCGCGCGCCCAAGTGACAGCCGATTCGGCGTTCGTCATTCATGCGGCGACCATGCTCGACGGGCGCGGCGGCTCGACGCGTAATGCCTACGTCGTCGTGCGCGGCGGACGGATCGAGCGCGTCGCGACATCGCCCGTCAGCGTCCCCGACGCGCGCGTCATCGAGCTCGGCTCGGCGACTCTGCTTCCGGGAATCATTGATGCCCACGTCCATCCGGGCTGGTACGTCGATCGCAACGGGAAGCGAAACTCACAGGACAGCGGCGACTCGCCGGTTCAAGCGGTGCTCGCGCGCGCGGGAAATCTCTACGCCACTTTGATGGCCGGCGTTACGACCATTCAAAGTGTCGGAGGCGGAGGCCTGCAAGACATCGATCTCCGCGACGCCGTCGCACGCGGATGGATTCCCGGCCCGCGCATTCTCACATCGATCACGCAAATCGGTCGGGCACATATGTCTATGTCCGCTGACTCGCTTCGCATTAGCGTCCGCGAGCTCAAGGCACACGGTGCCGACATCATCAAGCTGATCGCATCATCGGAGAGCGCGCTCCTCTCGGAGGCATCATTCTCCGATGAGCAACTCTCGGCCATCTGCGGCGAGGCAAAGGCGCAAGGAATGCGCTCGCTCGTCCACGCGATCAGCGCGCAGAGCGTTCGCGCCGCGACACTCGCCGGCTGCACGCAGATAGAGCACGGAAGGTTTGCGACCGATGCGGAGCTCCGCCTCATGGCCGAACGCGGGACAATCTTCGATCCGCAGGTCTGTCTCGTCTTTCAGAACTACATCGATAATGCCGGCGCGTACAATTTTACAGACTCGTCGCTCGCGGATTACAAGGCCCGAATGGCAGCGGCGTCGGAGGCGTTCGGTCGCGCGATTCGAACGCCGGGCCTCAAGATCGTGTTCGGCACCGATGCCGTCGCGCTAGCGCACGGCCGCAACGCCGAGGAGCTCGTGTGTCGCGTGAAGTCGGGTCAGTCGCCGATGGAAGCGATCGTCTCCGCAACGTCGGCCGGTGCGGCGGTACTCGGGCTCGGCGACAAGATCGGAACAATCGCTGCCGGCTACGATGCCGATCTCATCGCGGTCGACGGCGATCCGTCGCGCGACATCGCCGCGATGCGGCGCGTGGTCTTCGTGATGCGAAGCGGGCGGCAGTATCGATAGGCGAACTCGCTGAAAAACAAGAAATCAGACAACCGCCGGGAATTCCTGAAGACCGTTCTTCCACGGTCGGCAAAGTGACGGTGAAGGTCAGGGGCTCGGGCGCTATCAGCGGAACCAGGATTCGCGCTCCGTTCGCACTTCAAAGGCGGGGGACAAGGGAACGCGCTCAACGAAAAAGCGCTGATTTGCTTGGGAAATGATGGTGCTGCCAGACAGGATCGAACTGTCGACCTCTCCCTTACCAAGGGAGTGCTCTACCACTGAGCTACGGCAGCGCCGGGGGAGGCTTATGACGCCTAAAGCGGGTCGGATCAAGGGGTTTTGGGAACCCTTTGCTTTCCCGGGCCATTATCCCGTCCAAGGGGCGGAAAAACGAGGTGTGTCATGGCCAAATGCGATGTCTGCGGCAATGATTACGATAAATCCTTCAAGGTCACGCAAGCCGGCCGCAGCATGACCTTCGACAGCTTCGAATGCGCCATTCAGGCCATGGCGCCGCATTGCGATCATTGCGACTGCCGCATCATCGGCCACGGTCTGGAGACCGGCGACGGCCGGATGTTCTGCTGCGCCCATTGTGCCAAGGAAGCCGGCATCACCGCCCTCAAGGACCGCACCGCCGAGACCGTGGCGGCCGGTCCCTGACCCCACGGAGAAGTATCTTCCTAGACCGGGTTCGGCCAATGGCCGCTTTCGCGCAAGACGCGCTCCAGAGCCGGCTTGATGTCCGATGTACCGGCAATGGCCGCCGATTCGAGGATCTTGGAGATGCTGGGCGCCGCCTCGCCGCCATGCACGCGCTGGACCGGCTGGTCGAGCCAGTCGAAATAGCGCCGATGAATTTCATCGGCCAGCAGCCCGCCATAGGAGGTTCCGAGCGCCCCCTGCTCGACGATCAGGACCTTGTTGGTCTTCCTGACCGACATGCCGATCGTCTCCCAATCGATGCTGGCCCGATCGAGGCTGCGCAGATCGATGACCTCGGCATCGATGGCGAGCTCGCTCACGAGATCGACGGTTTTCCTCACCATGGCCGAGTAGGTGAGAACCGTCATCATCTCGCCGGCGCGAATCACCTTGGCCTTGCCGAAAGGAATGAAATAATCGAGATCGTCGGCCGGCGCCGGGCCTTTGCTGCCATAGAGATCGACATGCTCGATCACCAGCACCGGATCCCGGCTCAGAAGCGCCGTGTTCATCAGGCCGACATAGTCGAAGGGCGTCGCGGGTGCCACGATCCGCCATCCGGGCGAGGTCGCGAATATGCCGGCCGGATCCATGGAATGCTGCGAGCCATAGCCGGTGCCCATGGCGATCTTCGTCCGCAAGACCAAGGGCACGGCGATATTGCCGCCAAACATATGGCGGGCCTTGCCGATCTGGTTGAACACCTGGTCGGCGGCGACCCAGACGAAATCGGGATACATGAATTCGACGATAGGCCTGAAGCGTCCATCCATCGCCATGCCGCCGGCAAGGCCGGCAAAGGCCGCTTCGCAAATAGGCGTGCCCAGCACACGGCCGGGGAACTCGTCCGCCAGCCCCTTGGTGGCACCATTGGTGCCGCCTCTCAGCCGGTGGATATCCTCGCCGAGAAGGATGATGCCCTTGTCGCTCTGCATGCGCGCGCCGAGTGTCCGGGCGATCACATCGACGAACTTCGCTTCCACGTCGATCGCACCCTGGAACGTCTCGAGCTCCTCGGTTCGCATACCCTCGAGCTCGCTCTGGTCGCTCCTGATCCCGACATCGCGAAATGCCTTGTCCGGCCATAGGCCTGAGCGGATGCTGCGCTTGCCCGCTGCTTCCTCGGTCAGCTCATCGGCGATCTCAGCCATCAGAACCTGGCATTGCCGGCGCAGCGTTTCGACCGCAGCTTCGCCGATCAACTGCCGCCTCTGCATTTCCTCGGCCACCCGATGCAAGGGGTCGCGCTCGCGCCACTGCGCCTCCTCGTCCTTGCTGCGATAGCCGAAGGCGCTGCCCGGCAGGGGCCCGTTCTGGTGGAAATAGCGATAGACCTCGACCTCGATGATGGTCGGGCCTTCACCCCGCCGCATGATCGAAGCCGCCTCCTCCGTCGCCAGATAGACCGCCAGAGGATCCATCCCGTCGACGCGGAAGGACGGTATCGCGAAGGCCGCACCCCGCGACGACAGCCTGGGCTCGGCGGTCACCTCGGCAACCTTGGTCGCGACCGCATAGCCGTTGTTTTCGATGAAGAAGCACACCGGCAGCTTCCACGCCGCCGCCAGGTTCATCGATTCGAGGACCGAGCCGATATTGATCGCGCCGTCGCCGAAATGCGTAAAAGCCACATTGTCGGTTCCGGCCATCTTATGGGCGAAGGCGGCACCGAGAGCGAGCGGCGCGCCGCCGCCGACGATGGCGTTGGTGCCGAGATTGCCGGCAGCTTCCCAGCGCAGATGCATCGAGCCGCCGCGGCCGCCGCAGAAGCCGATCGAAAGCCCGAGAATTTCACCCAGGCTCTTGCGCACAAGACCGCGGACGTCTTCGGAAAAGGCGCTCGTGGTCGCAAAGCCCTCGGGCTGCAGATAGCTCAGCGCCTTGAGCAGGAATTGATGATGGCCACGATGCGAGCCATTGATCTGATCGCCGGACTTGAGCGCCCACATGGCGCCGGCCGCACCGCCTTCCTGGCCAATGGCCGAATGCGCCGGCCCATGGACAAGGCCGAGCCCGGCGAGATCAAGCACCTTCTCCTCGAAGGCCCGAACCAGATGCATCGAGACCAGCATGCTGGCGAGGAGCTGGGGCGAGGCCGCCGCCCAGTCCGCTGGTTCCGTGCGGATTTCCTGCCAGGCGCTTCTGGGGAGGAGAACGTCAAAGATCGCCATGGTTGCCGACCGCTCTAGGCCGCGAGGAAGCCGCCATCGACCGGCAGCACGGTGCCGGTGATGAAGCTGGACATCTCGGAAGAGAGGAAGACGACGGGTCCGACGATCTCGTTCACTTCGCCGATCCGTTTCATCATCACCCGGTTGAGGAACCAGTCTGCGCCATTGGGGCGGGACAACTGCGCCCGCGCCATGTCGGTCATCATGATCCCGGGCGCGACCGCATTGACCCTGACGCCATGCTCGGCAAGATCGCGCGCCAGCACCTGGGTCAGGGAGCGGATGGCGCCCTTGGAGACCACATAGCCCGCGGTCGATGCGCCGCTGACGAAGGCGACGACGGAAGCGATGTTCACGACCGCTCCCCTCGACGATTTCAACGCCGGAACGAAGGCGCGCACCACATTGAAGGCGCCGTTGAGATTGACCGCCATGACGCGGTCCCAGACATCGTCGACCGCCGGATCGTCGATCGCCGCCCGGCCCGCAATACCGGCATTGTTGATGAGGATATCGAGATTGCCGTAGCGCGCCGTGATCTCGTCGGCCGCCGCATAAGCGGCCTTGCGGTCGGTCACGTCGATTTGCGCCGCATGCGCCTCGCCGCCGCGGCTCCTGATCTCATGGGCTATGGTCTCGGCGGCCTCGGCATTGCGGTCGCTGCAGATCACCTTAGCACCTTCGCGGGCAAGCCCATGCGCGATCGCCGCGCCAAGCCCGTGCGCCGATCCGGTCACCAAGGCGAGCTTCGTCGTCAGAAGTCCCATCGCGATCCCGCTTCCGTCATTGGCCCCTCTCGACTCAAGCGGCACGGATGAGCTTCGCGTCATTTGGGCTCCATCCGACGAACACTTCCGCGCCTCTTTCGATGTTGCTGTATTGGCCTGAGACTTCGCGGGCGATCAGGTCGTCGCCGCCTTGCAGCGTCTTCAGGATGACCTTCCGGGACGATCCCAGATAGACGATGTCGGTGACGGTGGCGGCGAGGCCATTGCCGGAGGCTGTCCCGTTCCTGCCCGACAGGCGCATGCTTTCCGGCCGCACCAGGAGCGCGATCTCCATCTCCCCCGGCAGGCCGGTCGATTGCACATCGAGCACCTGATCATGGCGCGAGACGAAGGCGCCCGATCGTCTTTGCCCGTGAATGATGTTCGATTCGCCAAGAAACCGCGCCACGAACAGATTGGCGGGATCGGAATAGAGCACCTCGGGCGTGCCGACTTGCTCGATCCGGCCGTCGCGGAAAACCGCGATCTGGTCGGAGAGCGCCAAGGCCTCCTCCTGGTCATGAGTGACATAGATGAACGTGCTGCCGACATCACGATGCAGACGGCTCAGCTCGAGCTGGAGCTCTTCCCTGAGCTTTCGGTCGAGCGCGCCCAGCGGCTCGTCCATGAGCAGCACGGGCGGCTCATAGACGATGGCGCGCGCCACCGCGACGCGCTGCTGCTGCCCGCCGCTGAGCTGTTGCGGATGCTTCTTCTCGAAGCCCTCGAGATGCACCCGCTTGATCGTGTTCCCGACCTTTATCTTGACCTGGTCTTCCGACATCCGCCGGCGGCGCAAGGGATAGGCGATGTTCTCGAAGACGCTGAGATGGGGAAACAAGGCATAATGCTGAAAGACCATGCCGAGCTGGCGCTTGTTGGGCGGCAGATCGGAAACGTCCTTGGTGTCAATCCGCACTGACCCGACGGTCTGCCGGATGAAGCCGGCGATCATGTTCAAGGTCGTCGTCTTGCCCGAGCCGCTGGGCCCGAGGAACGTCATGAAGCAGCCCGCTTTGATGTTCAAATTCACGTCGAGGACGGCCGCCTCGCCATCATGGAAGCGCTTGGTGAGGTTGCCGAGATCGACACGGGCTCCGTGCTGGCTGGATGTCATGGCGAGCGCCTCAGGAAATAGGTGGAACAGAACAGCGCCGTGGTGACGAAGACGACCACGGTCGATGCCGCCGCGATCGTGGGATCGACCTCGGCGGTGACGGAAAGATACATCTGCACCGGGAGCGTCCGAGTGTCGGGCCCCTGCAGGAAGAGCGTGTAGACGATCTCGTCGAAAGAAGTGACGAAGGCGAACACCATGCCGGTGATCACGCCGGGCAGGATGAGCGGCAAGGTCACGGTCCTGATCGTCTCGGCGCTGGAGGCGCCGAGCGATGACGCCGCCATTTCGAGCCTTGTGTCGAAGCTCTTGAGCACCGAGCTGACGGTGATCAGCACGAAAGGCAGCCCCAGCACCGCATGCGCGAGGATGAGGCCGGTGAACGTCTCGGAGAGACTGAGCCTGAGGAAGAAGACATAGGCGGCGACGGCGCCGACGATGCCGGGCAGCACGATCGGCGTCAAAAGGACGGCATAGGCCGCCTGACACCAGCGGGACGTGGAACGCGTCAGCCCATAGGCGGCGGCACTGCCGAAGACGGCGGCGAGCGTCGCCGAGCAGATGCCGATGACGAGCGAATTGCGCAGGCTCGCCGACCACACCGGATCGGTGAAGAAGTGGATGAAATAACGCAAGGAGTATTCGCTGGGCGGGAATTCGAAGCTCGGCCGCCCGGTGAAGGCCAGCAAGGTGACGACCGGAACGGGCAGAAAGAGGATGAGTCCAACCACCGCGGTGTGCAGCCGCAACGGCCATGGCAGTTTCTGCCCGGCGCGCGAGCCGGTTTCGGCGCCATAGCCGCCGATCATGTTGCCCGAGGACAGGAACCGCGCGGTCAGAACGAGGATGATGGCGACGGCGAAAGCCAGAATGAAGCTGCCGGCGCCGGCGAGGTTGAACGCGAGAAGGCGGTTCACCTGCACACCGATATAGGGTGCGATCATGGCTTCGCGCGGCGAACCGAGGAGCATCGGCGTGACATAGAAGCCGAGCGACATGATGAAGACGATGGTCGCCCCGCCGATGATGCCGGGAAGCGTCAAAGGCAGATAGACCGAGCGCAGCGCGGTCAAGCGCGAGGCGCCGAGCGATTCCGCGGCAAGCACCAGGCGACGATCGACACCGATCATCGAATTGTAGAGCGGCAGGACCATGAACGGCAGGAGCAGTTGCGTCATCCCGATGGTGACGCCAAGCTCGGTGCGGATCAGGGGCAGCCGCCCCAGGCCGAGCGCGTCCAGCATGTTGTTGATGACGCCATTGTCCGACAGCAGGATGACCCAGGCGAAGGTCCGTGCCATCAGGCTGGTCCACAAGGGCAACAGGACCAGGATGGTGAGCAGCAGCCATGTGTGGCGCTTAGCGAGCGTCATGGCATAGGCGTAAGGGTAACCCAAGAGCAAGGTCACGCCGGTGACGATCGTCGCCATCTTGAGCGTGCGCAGGAAAGCGCGCTGGAATCCCGCCCGCGACAGGAGCTCCGCATAATTGCCGAAGCCCGGCACGGGATCGGTAAGGCTCATGAACAGGAGCCAGCCGAGCGGCAGGATGGTCACCAGCAGGAGCAGAAGGAAGGCCGGCAGCGCCAGGACCTCGCGCCCGGCGGTCAGCCGGGTCTTCCACCTGGTGCGGCGCCTCGACCAATCCCCTGCTCCCACCAGACTCTGCTCCACGGCCAACCTCATTCAAGGCGCCATCGGCGTTTGCACCGATGACGCTTCTGTCTCTGCTATTTGGAGGACACCCAATCGGTGAAGCGCTTCGTCGCTTCCTCCTGGTTCTTGGCATACCAGGCCTGGTCGACGACGATCAGCTCATCGGCATGGCCGGGCGTGGTGATGAGGAACTGCTTGAGCACATCATTGGCGTTGGGCGTGGCCTGGTCATTGACCGGCGCATAGCCGACGAAGTCGGTTATCTTGCTTTGCGCCTCGGGGCTGATCGCTTCGGCGATCATCTTCATGCCGGTCTCGCGATGCTTGCTGCCTTTCGGCACCATAAGCACATCATAGGTGGCCAAGGGCTGCGTCCATACGGGTTTGAATTTGGCGCCGTTCTTGACGGCATTATAGGCACGGCCCGACCAGGAGACGACCATATCGACCTCGCCCCGTTCCATCATCTCCTGCATCTGCGCGCCGGTGTCGAAGAACACGAGGCTCGATCCGAGCGTATCGAGCTTCTTGAAGGCGCGGTCGTAATCGAGCGGGAAAAGCTGGTCGGGAGCGACGCCGTCGGCGAGCAAGGGGACCTCCAGCGTTCCCGCCCAGGCGGCATTGTACATCGCCCGCTTGCCGGGGAATTTCTCGGTGTCGAAGAAATCGCCCCAGGTCTTCGGCGGATTGTCTCCGTATTTCTCCGTGTTGTAGACTAGGAGGAAGGCGTACTGGAAGATCGGGACGGCGCAGTCGGATACCATCTTCTTCGGCAGATGGCTGACATCGACGACCGCCGTGTCGATCTTCTCGGCATAGGTGCCGCAGGAGCCGACCGGGAAGAACGGATCGGAATGGAAGACATCCCAGGTCACCCGGTCGGCGTCGACCATGGCTTTGATCTTCGCATAATTGCCGTCCATGACGTCCTGTTTCACGCCGACGCCGGTCCGTTGCGCGAAAGGTTCGATCATCACCTTGGTGAACATCTCCTGGCTCGCTCCGCCCCAGCCGACGAACGTGATCTCCTCCGCAGCGAGGCTCGCGCTCATTCCGCCCGCCAGGGCAAACGCTATCGTACTGGCCGCCAAAAATCGCTTCATCGTCTCTCTCCCTGTCGTTTTTGTTTCATACTTCCGAGTATCATGAAAGCATTGCGGCGATTTTCTGTCAACAGTCACGCGGTCTGTGATCAGGTTTTTTGCGGCTTTGCCGCCTCGCGATAGCGCTTGAGGCGCTCGGCGGAATTGCGCAGGTGGATGGCCGCGGCGGCGCGCGCGGCTTCCGGGTCGCGCCGTTCGATCGCATCATAGATAGCCTGATGCTCGGCCAGGACGTCGACCATCAGCCCGGCATAGCGCGCCGTATTGGCGCGCGCGGTGCGAATCAGCCGCCGCACCTCGTCTTCGAGAAATCTTCCGAAGCGCACGATGTGGCGGTTATGGCTGGCGCGGAGGATCTCATAGTGGAACTGCATGTCCTCATCGCTGCCCGAGCGCTGCTCGGCAACGGCATCCTTGAGGTCGTCGAGCGACATCTTGATCCGCTTGAGCTCGCCCGCCGTTCGCCGGCCGGCCGCCAGTGCCGTGTATTCGCTCTCGACCGAAATCAGGAACTCGATGAGCTGGGCGAGATCGTCGCGATCCTCGAAATCAGGATGCAGCCGGAAGCCCGGATGGTTGCGGGCCACCAGACGGCCATTGCGGCTCGCGACCACCAGGCCTTCGGCGCGCAGGATGTTCAAGCCGTCACGCACGGCTTTCAGACCGACGCCGAATTTCGTCGCGAGATCGCGGTCCTCCGGCAGGAGGCTGCCCGCTTTCACCCGTCCCGATTCAATGTCGCGGCGTAAAGCCACGGCGATGTGATCGGGCAGCGTGCTTGATTTCGGAAGCTTGGATCGACGGGTCACTGTCTCGGGCCTTTTCATCAGCACTCAACCTGCCATATGGAGACCGCCATTTACATGCAAAACTTCGCCGGTGATGAAGCTGGCGGCGGGGCTGCTCAAGAACAGAACCGCTTGCGCCACTTCGTCGGCCGTTCCCAGCCGATGGAGCGGCGTGTCCGAGACGAGGCGGGAAAGCTGGTCATCCGCCAATTGCCTGATCATCCTGGTGTCGATGAGCCCCGGCGAGACGGCATTGACGCGTATGCCTGGCGCCAGCTCGCGCGCGAGGCTGCGGGTCAAGGCCAGGACACCGCCTTTCGCCGCGGCATATTGCGCGTGCTCGAAGCTGCCGCGATGCGCCGCCATCGAGGCGACATTCACGATGCTGCCCGGCGAGCGCAAATGGGGATGAAGGGCCTTGAGCGTCAGGAAGACGCCGTCGAGATTCACCGAGATGCCGGCATCCCAGGTTTCCGGCCGCATCGCCCCGAACGGCGCGTGCTGATAGAGCCCGGCAGACGTCACGACGACATCGAAGCCGCCGAACGCAGCCGCGCCCTTGGCCGCGACATTCGTGGCGTCATCGAGCCTGGTCACGTCCTGGCGGAGGGCGATGATCCGGGCGGAAGCCTGAGCCTTGACCTCGGCGATGGCCGAGGGATCGAGATCCGTCAGCACGAGATTGGCGCCTGCTTGCGCGAAGCGCCGGGCGATCGCCATGCCGATCTCGCCGCCGGCGCCGGTGACGAGAACGGTCTTGCCGCTGAAATCCGCCATGCCGTCACTCACGGATCGGTCTTCTGCACTTCGCGCTTGACCATGATGCTCTCCGGGCTCTCGTCGAGCTGGCGTGCAAATTTGTGACCGGAATAGACCGACTGGGCTATGGTCGAGGGCGACAGGCAGTCGCCGATCCGGGTCAGCGATTTCAGTTGCGGCGGTACCTTCTCGTCGGACCCGACGAGTTCCCGATAGAGCCGGTCATCGGGGATGCGCGACGTCACCGGGATGAAGATCCTGGCTTCGATCTCCCGCCGCCGTCCCGTGAAGATGCATTCTGCCGTCACCGATCCATCGCCGATCGCCATGATGTCGGTATTGGGGACGATCTCTATCCCCGACTTGAGCAACCGCTCCTGGATGAAGCCCTGATCGCCGGTGAACATCGTCCAGCTCGAGGCCAGCGCCGCGGCGGTGACGAGCGTGACCGCATGTCCCTGCTTGACCAGCACTTCGGCAAGCGAGCCCCCCATGAAATAGTGATCATCATCGAAGATGACGACTGGTCCTGGCACCTCGGCGCCGTTCATGATGTCGTCGGGCGACATCACCACGCTCCTTTCATGTCGCGGCAAGGGAAAGGCATGGCGCCGGCCGACACCGTCGGCGCGCCACTGCGCGCCGGTGGCAAGGGCGACATGATCGAAACCGAATTCCAGGACCTGCCCGGCTGTGAGCTCGCTGTCCAGGAAGATCTCCACATTCGGCTGCTTCTGCACTTGCGACAATCGGTAATCGCGCACCCTGATCCATTCGCCGAGGCCTGGCAGCTTGGTGACTTTCAGCAAATGGCCGCCGAGCTCGCGGGAGGATTCGGCGAGCGTCACGGCATAGCCGCGCTTGCCGAGCGCCTGCGCCGCCTCGAGCCCGGCCGGTCCCGATCCTACGATGAGAACGCTGCTCGCCGAACGTGCGATGTTCATCCGTTCCGGATGCCAGCCGCGCCGCCACTCCTCCATCATCGTCGGATTCTGCGTGCATCGCACCGGCGTCACCATGAATTGGCTGGCGATACAGATGTTGCAGCCGATGCATTCGCGGATGTCTTCAGGCCTGCCTTCCTTGATCTTGTTGGGAAGAAATGGATCGGCGATCGACGGCCGGGCGGCGCCGATGAAATCGACCAGGCCACGCTTGACCAGCGACACCATGGTGTCGGGCGAAGTCAGGCGCCCGACCGACACGACCGGCTTGCTCGACACTTTGCGCACATGCGCAAGCCACGGTTCCATCCAGTTCTCCTCGGCGAAACGCGATGTCGGCCAGTCGATATAGCCGACCGTCAGGTCCCAGAGATCGGGAAGCTCGGCGAGCAATTCCATGGCATCGCGGGCCTCTTCCTTGCTCATGCCGCGGTCGGCAATGACTTCGTCGAGCGAGAACCTTATGGCGACCGCGCCGTCATCGCCGATTTCCTCGCGGGTCTCCTCGAGGATCTCGCGGATGAGCCGCGTGCGGTTTTCGAGGCTGCCGCCATATTCGTCGGTCCTCTGGTTGGTGCGCGGCGAAAGGAAATCATGCAGGATGCTGACGCCATGGGCGACGTAGAGATAGACGATATCGAAACCCGCCTGCCTGGCGCGGCGCACGCCCTGCCGGTGCCAGCTGCGGATTTCCTTGATCTCGGCCTTCGACACGGTACGTGAATGCGACGGGAAATCACCAAGCGGCGATGGCCTCGATGTCGGGCTGTAGGCGATCTCGCGACTGTCCCGGTTATGCGTATAGGCGCCCGTGAGTACGGTCTCGCAGCCGGCAAGCGAGCCGTGGCGGTGCACGGCATCGACCATCAGCGCATTCGCCCTGACATCATCGTCATTCCACAGCCTGGCATGTCCCGTCGGCGAAGGATCGCCCGCCGGATGGACCGAACAGAACTCGGTGCACACGACCGCCCAGCCGCCTTCCGCCTTCACGCCGCGCATGCCGGCGACCGTATTGGGATAGCGATAGCCGGCACCGTTGCAGTGCGGGACCTGATAGAACCGATTCCGGGCGATAAGCGGACCGATCTTCACCGGCTCGAACAGGATGTCGTAACGCGGATCGCGTCTCGCTTCGTGCTTCGGCTTGAGGGCGGCTTCGACATCCATTCGGCAGACTCCCGGCGTTCGATTGACCAATATCATACTCGGTAGTATGTACATCCCGCAAGCGTCAACATGAAGGAAAATGGAGAAGCTGGATGAGCGTCACCCTGTATCGCCGAGCCGAGGTCGATTTCACCCTCGTGGACCCCGCAGCGACGCCTGATGGCGAATATGCGCTGGCCCGGCTGATCGGCGTGAAGCAGAGCGCGACACTGGGCGGCGGGCTTGTGAAATTCGACAATTGCTCCATCGAATGGACGCTCCTCTACGACGAGATTCTGGTCGTGCTCTCCGGGCGGTTCCGGCTGCGCTATGGCGAGCAGCTGGAAAATACCGTGGAAGCGGGTCCGGGCGACGTCCTCTGGCTCCCCAACAAGACCCGCCTCGCTTATGAGGGAGAGAAGGCGGAGCTGTTCTTCGCCGTCTATCCGGGCAACTGGCGCACACTCAATGGCTATCCGGAGGTTTGAAACTCACTCCTTGTGCTTCTTCCATCCGGGCTTGGGCTCGAGCCCGAAGATCAATTGATTGACCACCGCTTCCGCGATGAACAGCCGATCGACATCCATTTCATTCGCCTTCGGGCGATACCAGTTGGAGACCGAGTCCAATCCGCCGATGAGTGTCTTGGTGGCGATCTCGACGCTCGGCACCAGCAGGCTTCCCTCGCGTGTGCATTCCTCGATGACGTGGGCGAACAGATGCTCGTAGCCCGCCCTGAGATTGGTCAATTGCCGCAAGGCGCTCCGTTGCTGCGGCGTCAGTGCCCGGTCGACATGCACATCGACCGCCTGCTTGATCACATGATGGTAGGACAGCGTGCGCATCAGGAGGAGCGTATGGGCGATCGCCATCGCCTTGAGACGGGCGAGCGGCGCGAGCCCGCTGCGGGCATGCGGCTGGACGGTGTCGCGGGCAAGCTCGATGCCTCTCTGATAGACGGCGAAGAACAGATCGATCTTGGATTTGAACTTGTAATAGATGAGGCCCTTGGTGGAATTCAGCCGCTCGGCGATGTCGTCGATCGTGGCGGCGTCGAATCCCGATTCCATGAAGCAGTCGGCGGCGGCGTCCAGTATTTCGATAATTCGATCGGAAGAGTCTTCGCGGCCGTTGGCATTGCCCCCTCGCCCGCCAGAACTTCTGCGTCCCCGCATTCCGCCTCGCTCATCTTGCCGACTGAACATACGACTGCGTATCATTACAATTAGGCCAATGAAAAGTCATCACCCAACCGGGACCATAAGCGGCGCGACCACGCTCGTCGGCATCCTCGCCGATCCGATCGCCCATATTCAAACGCCGCAGCGCCTGAACGCGTGGTTCAGGGACGAGGGCTGCGATGCCGTTCTCGTTCCGATGCATGTAACGGCGAACGACCTCGAGCGCCTGGTTGAAGGCGCGCGAAGGATCCAGAATCTCGGCGGCCTCATCGTGACGGTGCCGCACAAGGAATCGATGACCCGGCTGTGCGATCGGCTCGGCGAGGAGGCTGCGATGACGGGAGCCGTGAATGCCGTTCAGCGAATGCCCGACGGGCGGCTGCTGGGTGAAAACTTCGATGGCAAGGGCTTCGTCGGTGGCTTGCGAGGCAGAGGAATCGATCCCAAAGGCCATGACGTGCTGCTGGCAGGTGCCGGCGGCGCGGCGCGCGCGATCGGATTTGCGCTGGCGCGGGAAAGGATTGGCTCGCTCGTCATTGCCAATCGCAATCGGGATCGGGCGCAGGAGCTTGCCGATTCGATCCACAGGAATTTTCCGCAGCTGCCGATTGCCGCCACCCGTGACGAGGCGCCAGGGCCATTCTCCCTGATCGTGAATGCCACCACTCTCGGCATGAAGGAAAGCGATGAAATACCCGTGGCGGAAAGCCTGCTGCGGCCAGGCATGGTGGTGGCGGAAGCGGTCATGAAGCCGGCCCGGACGAAGTTGCTCGACAAGGCCGAACGTCATGGCTGCCACGTCCATGAGGGTCGCCACATGCTTGAAGCGCAAATCGAGCTGCTCGGCCGGTTTGTGCTGGGCAGCCGGCAATCCCAATCTTGACCGTGGGGCGTGCCCGACCCCATAGCTTCCTCATGGCCAAGCCGCCGCCCAAAATCACGAAGCCCGCCAGCCGCGCCGAGCGCCTCGCCGAGGCGCTCAGGGCCAATCTGAAGCGCCGCAAGGCCCAGGCCAGGAGCCGGGCCGACACCAAGACCCCGCCGGAACGGCCGAAGCCCCGCGGTTAACCAGGGTTCCCGTCAGGATTTGCCGCAGAGGTAAACAATGACGATGATTGCCCTGACCCTGCCATTATGCTTGTTAAACTTGATCTAGGGCCATAGCTGCCCTTAGGGGAATTTTTCAGGGGAAATCGCACGCATGGATCGCATCCGCATCAGGGGCGGCAATACGCTCAACGGCACCATTCATATCAGCGGCGCCAAGAATGCCGCTTTGCCCCTGATGATCGCAGCTCTCCTGACCGAGGACACGCTCACGCTACATCGCGTGCCGCGCCTCGCCGATGTGCGCCTCCTCCAGCGTATCCTGGGCAATCACGGCGTCGACATCACCGTTGCCGGCAAGAGGTCCGGCCAGAACGGCCGTGACGGCGAAACCTTGCGCATTTCCGCCAAGGTCATCGCCGATACGACCGCCCCTTACGAGCTCGTCTCCAAGATGCGGGCGAGCTTCTGGGTGCTGGCCCCCCTCCTCGCCCGCTGCGGCGAGGCCAAGGTCTCGTTGCCGGGCGGCTGCGCCATCGGCACCCGTCCCGTCGACCTGCACATCCTCGCCATGGAGAAGCTCGGCGCCGAGATCGCGATCGATGCGGGCTATGTCGTCGCCAGGGCCCCCAAGGGCCTGAAGGGCGGCCATATCGCTTTTCCGAAAGTGTCGGTGGGCGCCACCCATGCCGCCCTGATGGGGGCGGTCACCGCCAAGGGCGACACGGTCATCGAGAATGCCGCGCGCGAGCCCGAGATCGGCGATGTCGCCCAGTGCTTGGTGAAGATGGGCGCCGTTATCGAGGGCATCGGCTCGTCCACCCTCAAGATCAAGGGCGTTCCGCGCCTCCACGGCGCCGAGCATGCCGTGATCGCCGACCGCATCGAGGCCGGCACCTATGCGATGGCCGCCGCGATGACGGGGGGCGTCGTCAAGCTCGCCGGCGCCCGCATCGACACGCTGGACGAGGTGATGACCGTGATGCGCTCGTCGGGCGTCGATGTCGAAGCCGCTAATGACGGCCTCAAGGTGAAGCGCAACGGCTCAGGCCTCGCCCCCATCAAGGTCGAGACCGAGCCCTATCCGGGCTTCCCGACCGACCTCCAGGCCCAGCTCATGGCGCTCACCACCAGGGCCCGCGGCACGTCGATCATCCGCGAGACGATCTTCGAGAACCGCTTCATGCATGTGCAGGAGCTCGCCCGGCTCGGCGCCGACATCCAGCTCCATGGCGACACCGCCGAGATCCGCGGCGTCGACAGGCTGACCGGCGCCCAGGTGATGGCGACCGATCTGCGGGCTTCGGTATCGCTCGTCATCGCCGCCCTGGTCGCCGAAGGCGAGACGACGCTCCACCGCGTCTATCATCTCGACCGCGGTTTCGAGACGCTCGAGGACAAGCTCAAGGCCTGTGGCGCCGATATCGAGCGCCTGTCCAGCCATTGATAGAACGCCATGTCGAAGCTCAAGCTGAGCGCCCTTGATCCGGCCGATCTCGAGATCATTTCCGCCCACATGCAGGATGCGGTCATGACCATTGGCGATATCCGCTACCTGAAGCAGGAGCGCAAATTCGCCCTCATCGCCAACCGCTTCCTGTGGCAGACGGAGAAGCCGCCTTACGAGCGCCGCCGCGCCGGCCTGTCTTTCGACCGCGTTATCGAAGCGAAATCGCAGCGCATCCGCCAGGGCGCGAACGATGCCGTGCTCGAGCTCCTGGCGATCTCCTTCGTCCCCGGCGAGGAGCCGTCCGGCACGGTCGTGCTTGCTTTCGCAGGTGGCGGCCAGATCAATCTCGAGGTCGAATGCATCGAAGCGCGCCTCGAGGATTTGGGTCCCGCCTGGACGACCCCCAACCTCCCCTCGCATGACCGCTGATCCTCGCTTTCGGAACTGATCTCGCCTAATTTGCCGAATTATGACCGGGTCAGATCAAGCACGCCGCAACCGCCTGTCCGCCGTCGAGATCGATGAGAGCATCGGCTCGGGGCTCAGCGCCGACGTCGATCACGAGCGCCGGGTGGCCATCTACGACCTGATCGAAGACAACAGATTCACCGTGATCGGCCATCAGGCCGGTCCGTATCGGCTGCAGCTCTCGGCCGCCGACAACCGCATCATCTTCGACATCTGGAGTGAAGGCGAGGAGCGCGTGTCGATGATCGGTCTTTCGCTGTCGCCCTTCCGGCGCATCGTGAAGGACTATTTCATGATCTGCGAGAGCTACTACAAGGCGATCCGCACCGCGACGCCGAGCCAGATCGAGACCATCGATATGGCGCGCCGGGGCCTTCACAACGAGGGCAGCGATCTCCTCAAGGAGCGTCTCGAGGGCAAGGTCGAGGTCGATCAGGCGACATCGCGCCGGCTCTTCACCTTGCTCTGCGTCCTGCACTGGCGGGGTTGAGCGCGACAGATGACGGCGGATCTTCCCGGGGCCTTGCTCTTCGCCTGTACGCACAATGTCATCCGCTCGCCCATGGCGGCGGCCATTGCCAGGCATTTCTACGGCAAGCGGGCCTTCATCGCCTCTTGCGGGGTGAGGCCCGGCGAGCCCGATCCTTTCGTCGCCTCCGTCATGGATGAGATCGGCATCGATTTGCGCAAGCATCGTCCGCAGGGCTTTGCCGATCTCGAGGATTCGAGCTTCGACGTCGTCGTCTCGCTGTCGCCCGAGGCGCATCACCGGGCGCTCGAAATGACCCGCACCATGGCGATCGAGGCGGAATACTGGCCGACCTTCGACCCCTCGGCGACCGTCGGCAGCCGCGAGCAGATCCTTGATTCCTATCGCGATGTCCGCGACGGGCTGATGCGGCGCATCAGGGCCCGATTCGGCGCGCTCGGCGCTCGCGGTGTATGATCTGATTCGGCGTTTTCCGCCCGCCAACCGCAAGCTTGATTTTGCCGGGCAACCGGTTCATGGGTAGCGCCACCGCAAACCAGCCAGGGAACCATATGGCGAAGGAAGAATTGCTTGAATTCGAGGGCACGGTCACCGAGCTCCTGCCCAATGCTACATTCCGTGTGAAGCTCGACAACAATCATGAAATCATCGCCCATACCGCCGGCAAGATGCGCAAGAACCGCATCCGGGTCCTGGCCGGCGACCGCGTGATGGTTGAAATGACGCCCTATGACCTGACCAAGGGCCGCATCAACTACCGCTTCAAGTAGGGGGCCCAGGCGGCATGACGGACGCTCGTGTCAAGCTTGTGCTGGCCAGCGCCTCGCCGCGCCGGCTGGCGTTGCTCGAACAGGTCGGCCTCAAGCCCGACCTCCTGATGCCTGCCGACATCGACGAGACACCGCTCAAGCGCGAGACGCCGCGCCGGCTCGCCATCAGGCTTGCCAATGAGAAGGCGCGCACCGCCGGCGAAACGCTCCTCGTCAAGAAGCTCGGCAACAAGACCTTCATCCTCGCCGCCGATACCGTGGTCGGCCTAGGCCGGCGCATCCTGCCCAAGTCCGAGACCGCCGATGAGGCGGAAGCCTGCTTGTGGCTGCTCTCCGGCCGCTCGCACTGGGTCTATTCCGCCGTGACGCTGCTGGCGCCCGGCGGGCGGTCCTGGCGGCGCTGCTCGGAGACCAAGGTACGCTTCAAGCGCTTCTCGCGCGAGGATGTCGAGAGCTATCTCAAATCGGGCGAATGGCGCGGCAAGGCCGGCGGTTATGCCATCCAGGGTCGGGCCGAATCATTCGTGCGTTCGCTCAGCGGCTCCCATTCCGGCGTGGTCGGCCTGCCGCTCTATGAGGCGATCCACCTGTTGCAGGGTGCTGGCTACCCCGTGCATTACACTTGGGCAACCGCGCCGCTCAGCGGCGTATGACCGGCGAAACGCATCCCGTTCGCTTGCGGCCCAGGCGCCCCTGCCCGCTTTGCGGCAAGCCTTCGCAGCAGAAATATCATCCCTTCTGCTCGGCGCGCTGTGCTGATGTCGACCTCAACCGCTGGCTCGGCGGCCACTATGCCGTGCCGGCCGAGGAAGAGCCCGATCCGGGCGATGAGCCGCCGCCGGAGAAAGAGCCCTAACCCGGTACTCGGCTAATGTATGTTGAGCCATTTCGACGGGTGCGGAAAGCTGCCACGCGCTACCGTCTTGTGCTTCGGATTGTGGATGATCACTTGCCCGCGGCCTGAGTTCTTGGCGAGGTAGCATGCCTGGTCGGCCTCATGCAGAATGTCCTCAAGGCAGGCAGAGGCGTCGGTGATCATGGTGGCGCCGATGCTGGCGCCGATGCGGAAGAGCTGAGTCTCCCAGCGGAACTCGATATTGCCGATGGCATGCGCAATTTCGCTGGCGGTCCTTTCCGCCTCGCTCACCGTGCAGTCGCGAATGAGCACGGCGAACTCATCGCCGCCGAGGCGCGCCGGCACGTCCTTGCTCGAGCAGCTGAGCGCGATGATCTTGGCGACATGGGAGAGCAGCGCATCGCCGGCGGCATGCCCGCCGCGGTCGTTCACCAGCTTGAAACGATCGAGGTCGATGAAGCACAAGGCGTGCACCCGCCCTTCCTCGCGCGCCTCGACCAGGGCGACCGCCAGCTTCTCGATGAAGGCGCCGCGATTGGGCAGGCCCGTCAGCCCGTCATGCAGCGCGGAGCGCGCGACCTTTCGGCGATCCGCATTGATCTTGGTCAGGTCGTTGAAGACGGTGATCGAGCCCAGTATCCCCTCGGCCGTCCTCACCGGCGCCGCCGAGAGGCCGATATCGAATGCATCGCCCGTCCGGCTCAACAGGATCGTTCCGGCCTCGACGGTCAGCGCCCGGCGCTCCTCCATGCATTGATCGATCAGGTTGACGGGCGGCCTGCCGGACCGCTCGTCGATGAGATTGAAGACTTCCGCCGCCGCGCGGCCGGTGGCTTCGGCGACGGTCCAGCCGGTAAGCCTCTCGGCGACCGGATTCATGAAGGTGATCAGCGACTGGGTATCGGTGCAGATGACCGCATCGCCGATCGAATTCAGCGTGATGTTGAGACGCTCCTTTTCCAGAGCCATTTGCTTCAGAGGCGTGACATCGGTGATCAGATAGGCGAGCAGCGGCGGCTCGTCCCTCTCTCGGTCGCGGAACAGCGATATCGACCCTTTAGTCCATACCAAGCGCCCGTCTTCGCGCATATAGCGGCGCTCGAAGTCGAGACCCTTGGCTTCGTCTTTCATGAGCAGGCGGCGATCATCGCCGGCAGCTTCGCGGTCGTCGGGATGGAGGATTTCGTCAGCCTTGCGCGCGATGAGTTCAGCTCTCGCGCGCCCAAGCATCCGGCAACAGGCGTCATTGGCAAAGACGATTTGCCCGTCCAGCGCGACCAGCAGTACACTGATCAATCCATTTTCGAGAATGCGCGTCAGAACCGTGTCACGGTCGAGACGGCCAAGCACATCCGTCAATATCCGGTCAGGCCTTGCCATGGCCCGCTTATCGTAGGGGATATTTAAGACTTCCTCTAGGGCGGACATGCCGCACTGCAAATTTTCCCTGCGCGTAAAAGACGATTAAAATCTGTTCAATTCAACCTTTGTTCACCCTAACAGTCCGCGTTTCGCCAGATTACGCATCAGATGGCTGACGCCGAACGTCCAGGGCGGGCATTCATGGCTGCGCCGCATGCGATTGGTGAGGCTGCCGAGCTTCTCGGCGGCGATGGTGACGATATCGCCGTCCTTGTGGGTGAAGCCTTTGCCCTTGGTGTCGCGGTCTTCGACCGGCGCGAACATAGTGCCGAGGAAGAGCACGAAACCGTCCGGATACTGATGATGCTTGCCGATGGTCTGGCCGACGATGTCGGCCGGATCGCGGCTGATCATGGCAAGCGACGATGATCCCTTGAGGGTGAAGCCCTCTTCTCCCTCGACCACCAGGGTGACGTTCGCCTGGCGAACATCATCGAGGCTGAAGCCCTCATCGAAGAAGCGCAAAAAGGGTCCGACCGCGCAGGACGCATTGTTGTCCTTGGCCTTGGAGAGGAGAAGAGCGGAGCGCCCTTCCACATCGCGCAGATTGATGTCGTTGCCGAGCGTCGCGCCGACGATTCTGCCGGTCGATGCGACCGCGAGCACGATCTCGGGCTCGGGATTGTTCCAGGTCGAGATGGCATGGAGCCCGCCATCGGCGCCGGTGCCGACCGACGACATGACTTGCGCCTTGGTGAAGACCTCGGCATCGGGACCGATGCCCACTTCGAGATACTGGCTCCAGGCGCCTTGCGCGATCAGCGTCTCCTTAAGCTGCATCGCTTGCGGCGAGCCGGGCTTCAGCTTCCTGAGATCGTCGCCGACGAGCGCTTTGACTGTTTTGCGGATCTCCGCCGCGGCGTTGTAGTCTCCACGCGCGCGTTCCTCGATGACGCGTTCCAGCATGGATATGGCGAAAGTGACGCCGGCCGCCTTGATCGCCTGGAGGTCGATCGGCGCCAGGAGCCACGGCTCCGCTGTCTTGCGCGCATCGGCCGGCGTATTGGCGAGGATGGTTTTGAGCTTGCCGACCGGCTCGCCTTTGGCCGCCTTCAGAGCCTTTGCCGGTTCGGGCGCCTCGCACAGATCGCGCATGGTCGGAAATTCGCCGCTCACATCGAATAACTCGTCACCGCGAAGCGTAACGACAGATGGTCCTGCAAGCTCCGGCCGCCACAAGCGGCCGGCCAAGGTGGCGCTGTCGTAATCGACAGGCAGGACATTTTCCGGTTTCAGATGATCTTTGAGGGCGAGGGTCATGTGATCGAAGAGCAGCCTTTGTTTGAATGTCGGGCATTGTGCATATTTGCCAGACAAAAGAAACAATGTCGCATATGGTCTGAACTGCCGACCATTGCCACGTGATGGAAACCGCTATAGCGTCGCCGGACCGGGGAGACCGCTTGCATGCGCATATATACCAAGGACGGCTACGCACCTTTTCGCGATTATGTAACCTGGTACCGCATAACGGGTGACCCGTCCTCGGCCAAGCCGCCCGTGGTCATTCTCCATGGCGGGCCGGGTGCTGCGCATGATTATGTCGACGCCTACAAGCTCCTCGCCCGTCATGGCCGCCAGGTCATCCATTACGATCAGCTGGGTTGCGGCAAGTCCACGCTTCTGCCCGACAAGGGCGCCGACTTCTGGACGCCTCAGCTTTTCGTCGCCGAGCTCAACAGCCTGATCGATCATCTGGGCATTCGCTCCGCCTATCACGTGCTGGGCCAGAGCTGGGGCGGCATGCTCGGCGCCGAATTCGGCATCACGCGGCCTTCCGGACTCAAATCCCTGACCATCGCCAATTCACCGGCGTCGATGGAGCTGTGGGTTTCGGAAGCCAACCGGCTGCGCGGCGAGATGCCGGAGAAGATCCGTTCCGCCCTCGACCGGCATGAGAAAGCGGGAACCGTCACCGATCCCGAATATCTTGCCGCCACCATGGCCTTCTACGAGCGCCATGTCTGCCGCGTCGTCCCGTTCCCGCCGGAAGTGGCGCGGACTTTCGATCAGGTTGCCCGCAACCCGACCGTCTACAACACCATGAACGGCCCCAACGAGTTCTTCGTGATCGGCAGCCTCAAGAACTGGAGCGTCATCGACAAAGTGCATGCGATCAACGTGCCGACGCTTTTGATCTCGGGCCGCTATGACGAGGCGACGCCCAAGGTGGTGCAGCCCTTCGCCGACAACATCAAGGGCGCGCGCTGGGAAATCTTCGAGAAATCGAGCCACATGCCGCATGTGGAAGAAACCGGGAAATGCATGAAGACCGTCGCGGAATTCCTCGACGAGAACGACTAGAAACCAAACCCTAGGGAGACGTCCAATGAAGAAATGGTTGCTGGCAGGCGCCGCGGCCCTGCTTTTGACTGCAATGAGCGGCACATCCTTTGCCGAGTATAAAGCCGAGCATCGCGGCGGCACGATCCGTCTTCTCGCCAAATCTGCCGGCGGGTCGCTCGATCCGCATATCAACTACACTTTGCAATACTGGAGCCTCTATCAGCCGACCTATGACGGCCTCGTCACCTTCAAGAAGGCGGCGGGCGAGGAAGGCTTCAAGATCGTCGCCGATATCGCCGAAGAGCTGCCGGTGCCCGAGAACAGCGGCAAGACCTATGTGTTCAAGATCCGCAAAGGCATCAAATTCTCCGACGGCCGCGAGCTTGGCGTGAAGGATGTCGTCGCCTCCTTGCAGCGCATCTTCAAAGTCTCGAGCCCGACCTCGGGCTCCTTTTTCGCCGTCATCGTCGGCGCCGACAAGTGCCTGGCCGATCCCGCCAACTGCACGCTCGAAGGCGGCGTGATCGGCGACGAGGCGAAGGGCACGGTCACCATCAACCTCAACCAGCCGGATGCCGAGTTCTTCCAAAAGCTGGGTCTTCCGCATGCGGTGATCCTGCCGGCCGATGCGCCGACGAAAGATGCGGGCACCGAGATCATTCCCGGCACCGGGCCTTACATGTTCACCTCTTACGATCCCAACAAGGCCCTGGTCATGGAGCGTAATCCGCATTTCAAGGTGTGGAGCGAAGAGGCCCAGCCCGACGGCTATCCCGACAAGGTCCAGTATGATTTCGGGCTGAGCGAGGAAGCCGCGGTGACCGCCATCCAGAATGGCGAGGCCGACTGGCTGTTCGATGAAATCCCCGCTGACCGCCTGGGCGAGATCGGCACCAAGAACAAGGACCAGGTGCATGTGACGCCGCTCACCGCCTGGTGGTATCTGCCGATGAACACCAGGCTCGCCCCGTTCGACAACGAAAAGGCGCGCCAGGCCGTGTCCTATGCCATCGACCGCAACGCGCTGGTCAAGATCTTCGGCGGCCCGGTGCTCGCTTCACCCGTGTGCCAGGTCCTGCCCCCGGGCTTCCCCGGGCATGAGCCCTATTGCCCCTTCACCAAGGACCCGGGAACCAAATGGTCGGCGCCCGACATGGATAAGGCCAAGAAGCTGGTCGAGGAATCGGGCACCAAGGGCCAGAAGGTGACGATCATCGCCGAGGACAAGGCAATATCGAAGTCGATCGGCGTCTATTTGCAGAGTGTTCTGAATGAGCTCGGCTATCAGGCGGAGGTCAAGCCGATCTCGGCCAATATCCAGTTCACCTACATCCAGAACACCAACAACAAGGTGCAGATGTCGATCACCCAGTGGTACCAGGACTATCCTGCGGCCTCCGACTTCCTCTATGTGCTGTTCGGCTGCGAGAGCTTCCACGAAGGCTCCGATTCATCCGTCAACATCGCGGGCTTCTGCGACAAGGAGATCAACGACAAGATGAAGAAGGCGCTCGATCTCGGCGTCGAGGATCCGGCGGCCGCCAACAAGATGTGGGCCGAGATCGACAAGGCGGTGACCGACAAGGCGCCGGCTGCGGGCCTGTTCACGCCGAAGCATCTCGATTTCGTCTCCAAGCGCGTCGGCAATTTCCAGTTCAACTCGCAATATTACTGGATGGTGACGCAGTCCTGGGTGCAGTGATCCAGGATTGATTTATGACCGACGCGGTTGCGTCCGTGCGTTTTAGCCGTGGCCCCTGGGCCACGGCTCTGCGCAAGCTCTCGCGCGACAATGCCGCCATGGTCTGTCTCGCGGTTTTCTGCCTCATCGTCGTGCTCTGCCTCCTGGCGCCGGCCTACGCGTCCTTCGCCGATACCGATCCCTTCCGCTCGACGCTTGACGCCACCGTCGAGATCAACGGCCAGCAAGTGCCGGTGATGGAGCAGTCGACCGAAGGCTTGGGGCTAGGCTACACCCCGATCGGTCCCACCTGGCAAATCGGCAGCTACTTCCTCGGCGCCGACAATCAGGGCCGCGATGTCATGGCGCGGCTGCTTTATGGCGGGCGCAACTCGCTCCTGATCGCCGGCGCCTCCACCATCATCACGCTTGTCGTCGCCACGATCGTCGGGCTCGTCGCCGGCTTCTTCGGCGGCATCACCGACACGATCCTGTCGCGCATCCTCGATGTGCTCTGGGCCTTCCCGGTCTATCTTCTGGCGATCTCGCTCTCGATCGTGCTCATCGCCCACGGCATCGATCTCGGCCTCATCGTGCTCGAGGCGGGCAGCCTGTGGCTGCCGATCTTCATCATCGGCATCGTCTACATTCCCTACATAGCGCGCCCGATCCGCGGCCAGGTCCTGGCTTTGCGGCAGAGCGAGTTTGTCCTCGCCGCCATCGGCCTCGGCGTGCCCGAGCACCGCATCCTCTTGCGCGACATCCTGCCCAATGTGTCGACGACGCTCATCGTCTTCGCGCCCTTGATGCTCGCCATCAACATGCTGACCGAATCGGCGTTGTCCTTCCTGTCGATCGGCGTGCAGCCGCCCGATGCGAGCTGGGGCACCATCATCCAGGACGGCCAGGGCCTCCTCTATACGCGTCCCATGGTGGCGCTGGCACCCGGCATCGCCATCGCGCTCACCGTGCTCGTCCTCAATGTGCTGGGCGACGGGCTTCGCGATGCGCTCGACCCGCGCTCCAAGGTCAGGCTCGGGGGCGACTGATGCTGCTCGCCCTCATCCGCCGCTTCGGCCAGATGGTCTTCGTGATGTTCGGCATCAGCGTGCTGGTCTTCCTGATCTTCTTCGTGACGCCCGGAGCCGATCCCGCCTCTCGCATCGCCGGCCGCAACGCCTCGCCCGAGACCCTGGAGGCGGTGCGCAAGAGCTTCGGTTTCGATCAGCCGATCTGGGTCCAGTATTTGACCATGATGAAGAAGATATTCGTCACCCAGGACTTGACCTCCTTCGTCAATCGCGGCTGGAAGGTCGTGCCGGCGGTCTTCGACACCATCCCGGTGACGCTATCGCTGGTGATCGGCGCCGCGGTCCTCTGGGTCGTCTTCGGCATGCTGGTCGGCATCCTCGCCGCGGCGACGCGCGGCAGCATCATCGACAAGGGCCTCATGGCCTTCGGCCTCATCGGTTGCGCCATGCCGGTCTTTTGGCTGGGCGAGGTCATGAATCTCATCACCCAGAGCCGCTATCACGATACCTGGCTGTTCTCCTGGGTGCCGCCGCTCGGCTACAAGCCCTTGAGCCAGGATCCCGAGGGCTGGTTCCTGACGCTCGTCATCCCGTGGATCACGCTCGCCATCCTTTATATCGGCCTCTATGGCCGCGTCCTCAGGGCCAATCTCATCGAGGCGATGCAGGAGGATTATATCCGCACCGCGCGCGCCAAGGGCCTGTCGGAGACGCGCATCCTCCTGCGCCATGCCTTGCGCACCTCGCTCATCAGCTTCGTCACCCTGTTCGGCCTCGATTTCGGCGCCCTGGTCGGCGGCGCCGCCCTTCTGACCGAGGTCGTCTTCGGGCTGCAGGGTGTCGGCAAGCTCACTTATGACGGGCTGCAGAATCTCGATCTGCCGATCATCATGACGACCGTCATCTATGCGTCCTTCTTCGTCGTGCTCGCCAATGCGCTGGTCGACATCGTCTATATCGTGCTCGATCCACGCGTGAGGTCGGCCTGATGCTCGAGGTCAGGGATCTCAAGATCTCCTTCCGCACCGAGCATGGCCGCGTGCGCGCCGTCGACGGCGTCTCCTTCGACGTGGCGGAGAGCGAGATATTGGGCGTCGTGGGTGAATCGGGATCCGGCAAGACGATCTCGCTCATGGCCGTCATGGGCCTGATCAACGATCCCAATGCGGTGATCGAGGGCTCGATCAAGTTCCGCGGCCGCGAGCTCTTAGGGCTGAAACCGCGCGAGATGCGTTCGCTCCGCGGCCGCGAGATCGCGATGATCTTCCAGGATCCGATGACCGCGATGACACCGGTCTACACGATCGGCTGGCAGATCGCCGAGCAGATCATGGCGCATGAGAAGATTGGAAGGAAAGCCGCTCAAGCCCGCGCGATCGACCTCCTGGCGGAAGTGAATATCCCGAAGCCTAAGGAAGCCATCCACCGCTATCCGCACCAGCTTTCCGGCGGCATGCGTCAGCGCGCCGTCATCGCCATGGCGCTCTCCTGCAATCCGGCCCTCCTCATCGCCGACGAGCCGACGACGGCGCTCGACGTCACGGTGCAGGCCCAGATCCTCGACCTCATCCGCAAATTGCGCCGCGACCATAAATCGGCCGTCGTCTTCATCACGCACGACATGGGCGTGATCGCCGAGATGGCCGATCGCGTGATGGTGATGTATTCGGGCCGCATCGTCGAGCGCGGCACCAAGCCCGAGATCCTGCTCGAGCCCCGCCATCCCTACACCAAGGCGCTGCTCGATTCGATTCCGCCGCTCGAGGGTGAGAAGCCGCGGCGTCTCAGGTCCATTCCGGGATCGCCGCCTTCCCTCTTCAACCTGCCCAAGGGCTGCTCCTTCGCGCCGCGTTGCCCGTCGCGCTTCGAGCGCTGCGGCGAGAAGCCGGCGCTGGAAGGCGGCGCCCATGCCGCGGCCTGCTTCCTGAAGGCCGCCCCATGACCGGGGCCCCGCTGCTCGAGACCCGCAACCTGTCGAAGGAGTTCCTTATCGGCAGCCGCTTCTCCGCGCTCGGCATTCGCACCGTCCATGCCGTCGACAATGTCTCGCTCAAGATCATGCCCGGCGAAACCGTGGGGCTGGTGGGCGAGTCGGGCTGCGGCAAGTCCACGCTCGGGCGCTGCATGGTGCGCCTCTATGACATAACCGAGGGCGAGCTCTATTTCGAAGGCGTCGACATCTCGCACAAGAGCCTGCGCGAGATGCGGCCTTTGCGCCGGCGGATGCAGATGGTGTTCCAGGACCCTTACGCTTCGCTCAACCCGCGAAGGCGGGTACGCGATCTCGTCGCCGAGCCGTTGCGCGTCCATCTGCGCCTGAGCGAGCGGGAGATCCGAGAGCGCGTCGCGAGACTTCTCGACGTCGTCGGCCTCCTGCCCGATCACATGGAGCGTTTCCCGCATGAATTCTCCGGCGGCCAGCGCCAGCGCATCGGCATTGCGCGTTCCATTGCCCTCGAGCCGAGCCTCATCGTCGCGGATGAGCCGGTCTCGGCGCTCGATGTCTCGGTGCAGGCGCAGATCGTCAATCTGCTTGCCGATCTCCAGGAGCGCCTGAGCCTGACCTATGTCTTCATCGCCCATGATCTGAGCGTCGTGCGCCAGGTATCGACGCGCATCGCCGTCATGTATCTGGGCTCGATCGTCGAGCTTGGGCAGGCCGGCGACATCTTCGCCAAGCCGAGCCATCCCTATACCCAGGCCTTGATTTCGGCGGTGCCGCAACCGGATATGAAGAAAGCGGGCCAGCGCAAGCGCATCGTGCTGACGGGCGACGTTCCGAGCCCCATCGATCCCCCGCAAGGCTGCCGCTTCCATCCGCGCTGCATCTACGCGACCGACAAATGCCGCAACGAGCGCCCGGCTCTCTTACCCCTCGCCTCCGGCCGCACCGTCGCCTGCCACTATCCGCTGAACGTCTGAATTCTCCCTCCCGCTTGCGGGTACGCCCGGAGGGCGGGGGTGGGGTCTTCCCGCTGGAGAGAGCCCCACCCGGCGCTTCGCGCCACCCTCCCCCGCTTCGCGTGGGAGGGAGATCAAGGAGACCGCATGTCCCAGAACACCGATCGCTTCTTCATCGTCACCGGCGGACCAGGCGCCGGCAAGACGACACTGCTCGATGCCCTGGAGAAAGCCGGCTTCGCCCGGACCATCGAGGCTGGCCGCGCCGTCATCCAGGACCAGGTCGCGATTTCGGGCCCCGCCCTTCCCTGGCACGATCCAAGCCTCTTTGCCGAAGCGATGCTGGGCTGGGAGATGCGCTCCTATCGCCTGGCGCTCGAAGAGCCGGAGCTCGTCTTCTTCGACCGCGGCATTCCCGACACCATCGCCTATTTGCGCCTCATGGATCGTCCCGTGCCGGCGCATCTGACGACGGCGGCATCGGTCTTCCGCTACAATCCGCTGGTCTTCGTCGCCCCCTATTGGGCCGAGATCTTCGCCAATGATGAAGAGCGCAAGCAGACGCCGGAGGAAGCGGAACGGACCTGTCTGAAGATCGTGGAGACCTATCGCGAATTGGGCTTCGAGCTTGCCATGCTGCCGCTCGCCCCGGTCGACGAACGCCTGCGCTTCGTGCTCGACAGAACTGGCCTCGCTATTTGACCGCGCCCGCCGTCAGGCCTTTGACGATATAGCGCTCGAGGAACACGCCGATCACCACGAGCGGCGCGATCGCCGCGGTCGCGAGCGCCGCCATCGACCACCAGTTGATGCCTTGCGAGCCGGTCTGGCTCGCCACCATGACGGGCAGCGTCTTGGCATTGGTGCTGGTGAGGAGTGCGGCGAAGAAATATTCGTTCCAGCACAATATGACCGAGAGGATGAAGGCCGCCACCATGCCGGGGAGCGCGATCGGGATGACGATGCGCAGGAACGCGCCCCACACCGAGCAGCCGTCGACAAGGGCCGCCTGCTCGAGCTCGATCGGGATCGTGTCGAACTGGTCGCGCATGATCCAGATCACGATCGGCAGCACCATCAGCGTATAGATGAGGATGAGCCCGATGCGGGTGTCGAGCAGCGCCAGCTCCTTGTAGAGGACGAGGAACGGCATGGCGAGCACCACCGGCGGCAGGATGAGCTGCGACAGGAAGAAGAAGGAGATGTCCTTGTTGCGCATCCAGCCGAATTTGTAGTCGAAGCGGCTCAGGCCGTAGGCCGCGAGCGAGCCGATCACCACCGCCAGCGCCGAGGCGCCGAGCGAGGCGACGATGCTGTTCTCGAAGCGCTTCAGGAATTCATCGCGGACCGTCGAGATCTGGCCGATCGTGTCGGGCGACAGGCCGAGCGAGCGCCAGCCCTTCCAGTCGGGCGTGAAATCGACGAAGGGAATGAGATGGCCTTGCGTGACATTGACCGCGGTCTTGAACGACGTCGTCAGCGTCCAGTAGATCGGGAACAGCGAGATGAAGGTCCACAGGATGAGCGCGCCATAGATCAGGACGCGCGTCGAGATGCGCGCCGCATCGGCTGTGCCGCTCTGCGCGCGTTTCGCCTGCCTCTCCGCGACGGCGCTCATGTCAATTCGTCCTCTGCATGAAGCGGCTCACGAATTTGAGCAGCAAGGTCACGAAGATGATGATGATCACCAGATAGAATTCCGCCAGCATCGTGCCATAGCCGACATTGGAGCGGTCGCGATATTCGCGGAAGATGAAGCTCGACACCGTGTCGGTGGCCCCGCCCGGACCGCCCGCCGTCACGTTGATCACGATATCGGCAAGCTTGAGCTGGAAGATGACCTTGAGCACGATCGCCGTGACGCTGACCGGCAGCATGAGCGGAAAGGTGATCTGCCAGAAGGACTGCCACGGGCTGGCGCCGTCGACCTTGGCCGCTTCCTGCACTTCCTTCGGCAAGGCCTGGAGGCCGGCGAGCAGCAGGATCATGATGAAGGGTATCCACACCCAGGCATCCATGAGGGCGATGCTGAGGCGCGCGATCCAGGGCGTGGTGAAGAAGGCGGGATTGTCCCAGCCGAGATGCCGCGCCAGGGTCGCCGCCGGGCCGAAGCGGTATTCCATCAGCGATTTGCCGATCATCCAGCTCACCGCCACGGGGCTCAGCATGAACGGCAGGAGGAAGGCGACCCGGAAGAATTTGCGCGCCTTGATCTCGGCATTGAGGAGCAGCGCCAGGCCGAAGGCGATCGCATATTGGACGAGCACGAACAGCACGTAATAGACCATGTTGCGCAGCGCGTTCCAGAAATAGGCATCGCCGAGGAGTGCCCGCAGATTGTCGAGGCCGTTGAACTGAGGTCCCGCCAGCGAGCTCAGGTTCCAGTTCATGAAAGCGAGATAGAGACCGAAGAAGGTCGGGAAGATCACCATGGCGACGGTGAAGGCGACGGCCGGCAGCACGAAGAGCGCATGCTTGCCGCGCTCGCCACGGATGAGCACTTGCGCGGCGCCGACGGCCACCGCCCACAGGAGGAAGGCGTAAAGGACGGGGCGCCAGTTGTCGAAGCCCGTCGCCACCACTTGCGCCTTGAACAGAACCTGCCAGAGCACGATGGCGGCAAGGCCGAGCGAGGCCGCCCACAGAAGCGATCGCCCTAAGGGTGCGGCAGGCTCGACGGCGGCGCGCGGTGGCGGCTCATGCACCTTGCCGGCGGTTTCGGGCAGCGCTGTCGTCATGAAAACCAGAATATCCGAATGGAATAGGGAATTCTGGTGGCGCAGGCTGCGCCACCAGAATGATGCATGTCAAATGCGTGTGCTTCAGGCGCCGGCGCCGAGCGACGCCTTGTAGAGCTTGATCTGATTCTCGCGTCCGATCTGGTCGGTGATCTTCTCCCAGGCGGCCGCGATCGCATCGGCTCCCGCTTGCGCCGTGGCGCCGCCGGCAAAGATCTTGGCGAGTTCGTCCTCCGCGACGCTGTAATATTGGAAGATGCCGGGGATACGGGGCTCGATCGCCGCATTGGGATGATTGTAGGAGTCGGACTGCGACTTGAGATAGGACGAGATGAAGGCCTCGTCATAGCCCGCCGCCACCCATTCCGGGATGTTGAAATGGCTGTTGCGGTAGGGCTGGAAGCCCGACGGATAGGCGGCCGTCCACAGCGAGATGTCCTTGCCGCCGAGGTGGGCCGCGGCACTCCAGGCCGCCTTCTGCTTGACCGGATCGCTGTCGACTCTCGCCATCACATAGACGCCCCAGCCGATATAGGCCATGTTCGGCGCGAAATTCGGACCCGTTGACAGCTTGTCCCACTGGCCGGTCTTCGCGTTATAGACATCGTCCGAGCCCGGCAGGATGGAGAAGGCGACGGTGTCGCCGATGACCGAGCCGTCGCTGGTCTTGGCCATCGAGCCGACATCGCCCCACCAGGCGAGCATGGAGCCCGTTCCGGCGAGGAACTGCTGGAAGGCGGTCGTGCCCGGATCGGCATTGAGCTGGTCCGCAGGCTCGGCCGGCAGCGCATCGATCACATCCTGGATGGCGCGCACGAAGGCCGGGTTGTTGACGCGCGGCTTCATCGTGTCGATGTCGAAGAGCCAGGCCTTGTCGTCCGGATGCTTGGCGTAAGCCGTGGCGCGGCTTTCGAGGAAATAGAAGCCGAAGCCGCCCCAGCCCTTGGCCGGATCGAGATAGCCATAGGCGTCCTGCCCGGCGGCCTTCTTGCCTTTCAGGAACTTGGTGACCTCCTGCACCTTCTGCCAGGTATTGGGAACGGCCCATTCGCCCTGATGGCCTTCGTCCTTCCAGGCCTTGGCGAGCTCGGCATCGGAGAAGACGTCGGTGCGGTAATTGAAGGTGTGGCAGTCGCCGTCGATCGAGATGCGATAGGTCTTGCCGTTCCAGGTGCCGACCGGGGCTTTCAGATAGCCGACATAGTCGTCCATCTCGATCTGCGTCTTGACCCAGTCGGGCATCTCGGAAGCGAGGCCCTTGCCGCAGACATCGCCTTCGAACGGCGCTCCCATCTCGACAATGTCGAAATCGACCGTGCCGGTCGCGATCGATTGCTGGAGTCTCGCATTGTAGTCGGCCTGGGCGAGATCGATCCAGCTGATCTTGGCGCCGGTATAGGCTTCCCATGGCTTGAGGAAGCCGCGGAACAGGAGATTGTGCAGGTTCTGATTGTTGAGGCCCATGAAGGTGAGCTCGACGCCCTTGAACTCGCCCTCCTTCACATTGGCCTTGGTGGCGCCGAGGCACAATTCACCGACCTTCTGCCAGTCGGCATCGGTCGGCGATCCCTTGCCGACACCCGGAACCTTCAGGAGCTCGGTGCGCAGATCCGATTGCGCGAAAGCCGGGGTGCTGAGAGCGGTGACCCCGCCGGTCGCGGCGAGCGCCGACAGGGCGGCAGCACCTTTGAGCATGGTACGGCGGCTGGCTTGCAGCGCCAGCAGCGTTTCATATTGGTTGAGCTTCACGATAGTCCTCCCTTTGCAATCTGTTCTTGCCTAACATGTTAGTATGTGCAGCACGCCTGTCAATCGAAAGCGAGAACGGCGGCAGCGGATCAGATAGCTTTCTTCAGCAGCGCGTCGACTTCGTGGCGGCTCGGCATGGAAGGCGCTGTTCCCGCCCGCGTGACGGAAATGCCGGCGACCGCCGAACCGAAGCGTGCGGCTTCGAGCGCCGAGGCGCCTTCGGCGAGCGCCGCGGCAAGTCCGCCATTGAACGCATCTCCTGCCCCCGTCGTCTCGACCACGGGGCCCGCCTTGAACGCCGGCACCAGCACCGATTGGCTCGCCGAATGGAGATAGGATCCGGCCTCTCCCAGCGTGATCAACGCTGCCTTGGCGCCTTTCTTGAGAAAGACATCGCCGGCCTTGCGCGCGTCATCGGCGGTCCTGACGGTGATGCCCGTCAACAGGGTGGCTTCGCTTTCATTCGGCGTGACATAGTCGCATAGGCCATAGAGCGCATCGTCGAAGCGCTCCGCCGGCGCCGGGTTGAAGATGGTGATGGCGCCCGCGGCCTTGGCGATCTCGAGGCCGCGCCTGGCGGCCGCGACCGGCTGCTCGAGCTGGGTGATGAAGACCGACGCCTCGCGGATTGCACTTTCCGCCGCTTCGACGTCGCTCGCGCCGATCGTCGCCGCCGCCCCCGGCACGACGATGATGGCGTTGTCGCCATTCACCTCATTCACATAGATGAAGGCGGCACCCGTCGGCTGATCCGTCATCTCGATGACGCGCGGCGTGATTCCTTCCTTTTTCCAGGTGGCGAGCGCGATGGCGCCGAATTCATCGCGGCCGATCTTCGAGATGAAGGTTACTTGGGCTCCGGCGCGCGCCGCGGCGACCGCCTGGTTGGACCCCTTGCCGCCGGGACCGACCTTGAAGCCTGAGCCCGCGATCGTCTCGCCGATGCCCGGCAATCGCCCGGCGCGGAAAGCGAGGTCGGCGACGAAGATTCCGAGGATGGCGACGCCTTTGCGCTGGCCCATGGTCGCTTCGCGCGCGGTCAGTTGAGCCTGAGCCCGGTCTCCTTGTCGAAGAGATGGACGGATTTGGGATCGGGCGCCATCGGCAGGTCCTCGCCCGGACGCGCTGCGATGCGCTCGCGGAACACGCCGACGACCTTCTGCCCGCCGAGCTTGGCGAAGACCTGGGTTTCCGATCCCGTCGGCTCGATCACCGATACTTCCGCCTTGAGGCTCTGGCCGCCAAGCGCGAAATGCTCGGGGCGGATGCCGTAGATCGCCGGGCGGCCATCCGAATCGCGCGGCGCCGCGGCGAGCGGCAGGTCGAGGCCGTCATCGGTGACGAAGCTCGCTTTGCCGTTGACCTTGATCTTGCCCTTGAGAAGGTTCATCGCCGGCGAGCCGATGAAGCCCGCGACGAAGATATTGGCGGGGCGGTCATAGAGCTCGAGCGGCGAGCCCGACTGCTCGACGATGCCGTCATGCATCACCACGATGCGGTCGGCCATGGTCATGGCCTCGACCTGGTCATGGGTCACGTAAACGGTTGTCGTCTTCAGGCGCTGATGCAGCTCTTTGATCTCGGCCCGCATCTGCACCCTGAGCTTGGCGTCGAGGTTGGACAGGGGCTCGTCGAACAGGAACACCGCCGGATCGCGCACGATGGCGCGGCCCATGGCGACGCGTTGGCGCTGGCCGCCGGAAAGCTGGCGCGGATAGCGGTCGAGATAGGGCACGAGGTCGAGGATCTCCGCCGCCCGCTTCACCCGGGTCTCGATCTCGGGCTTGGGGGCGCGGCGCATCTTGAGCGCGAAGCCCATATTCTCGGCCACCGTCTTGTGCGGATAGAGGGCATAGGACTGGAACACCATGGCGATGTCGCGGTCCTTGGGCGGCAGGTCGTTGACCACTTTCTCGCCAATGCGGATGTCGCCCGAGGTGATGGGCTCGAGGCCGGCGATCATGCGCAGCAAGGTCGACTTGCCGCAGCCCGAAGGTCCGACCAGGATGACGAACTCGCCGTCCGATATGCCGATCGACACGCCATGGATCACTTCCTGGTTGCCATAGGCTTTGCGCACATCAACGACATCGACCGAAGCCATAAAGCTCCTCCCACGCATATTTTTTGAGCCCGCGAACGTTATTGCATCTTTTCCGGATGGTCCAGCACGGATCGCAGGGACCCGAGTGCCAACCTGCCCGCAAATCGCTAGACTGACGAATCATGGCCGGACCCGCCCCGAAGCGAATGATCATGCCGCCGACGCGCGCCTCGGCCGCCGCCGATGAATTGCGGCGCCGTATCCTCGAAGGCGAATATCCGGCCGGCATGCCTTTGCGGCAAGCGGTCCTGGCCGAGGAGCTCGGCATCAGCCGCATCCCCTTCCGCGAGGCCCTGATCCTGCTCGAGGCCGAGGGCCTGGTGCAGATGGAGGCGCATAAGGGAGCGGTGGTCGCCGGCTTTTCGCCCGAAGAGGTCGAGGAGCTGTTCGAATTCAGGGCGCTGCTCGAGCCGGCGCTCCTGGAGAAATCGGCGCCCCATCTGACCGATGCCGATTATGAGAAGCTCGACGCGATCCTCACCGAATATAGCGACGAGCTCAGGACCCAGAATCCGGGCCGCTGGGGCGCCCTCAATACCGAGCTCCACACCGTCCTCTATCGCCGCGCCAGAAGTCCGCGCATGCTGGCGACCGTCGATCAGCTGCTCACGAGCACCGACCGCTTCGCGCGCATGCAGCTGGCTTACACCGATGGGCGCGAGCGGGCCGAGCGCGAGCATCGCGAGATCGTGACCGAGTGCCGGGCGGGAAACGTAAAGAAGGCGTCGCGGCTCTTGCGCCAGCATATATTGGCGGCGGGAGACGCCCTGGTCAGGCTGCTGCGGGAGCGCCAGCAGGCCGCCGAACTCGCCAAGGCTTGATCCGTTCAAATGGGGAAAGACTGGCGTTCCATGACATGGACGCCGTTGATCCCGGTGAGCGCGGCTGCGACAGCGTCGATCAGACGCTCGACATCCTGCCTGCCCGTGGCATGCATCGCTTCGGCGACTATCAGCGCCGTTGCGGTCGTCGCGCGAATGGCGGAGCGGCCGCTTTGCCGGTTCGTCCACCGCCGGGCGTGGGCATTGCCGCCAGCATCGGCATAGATGACTTCCTCTGGCTCCGGATGCTCGATCGCGCCCGAGAAGCTTTCGTAGATCTCGGTCCCTTTGGCGCGGCGCACTTCGAGCCGGCCTGTCATCATGGCCATGTCGATGACGGCGACGGGAATTGCAAAAGCGAGCGAGATGGCGTTGCAGAGATCGACCAGTGGATGGATTCGGGGCAAGGCACCCTCCTTGCGCAACCGCCGCAGCAGGGCTTCCGAGGCGCAGCGATATTGTGTGGGCTTCAATCCCATCTTGGCGAAAGCGCGCCGCCAGGCCTGGATCTCCGGCAGATCGGATTCCGTTCGGGGGCCCAGGCGCTCAGTCGCCACTGCGGTAAAGCGGGAAAGCTGACCTGAGACCTCCGTGCCGGGCGTGATACCGCCGACCAGAAGCGCCTCCACCGCAAGCTCGGGGAAGTCCGCCCTGATCTCATCTGCATAGCCGAAATCCATGGGCCCTTTCCTCGCAAGGCCGAAGCTCGTCGTCTTGTACGAAATTGCACCGTCGCAACTTCCAGGATCACTTTCGCTTCTTCCCACAACTTCCTGAAAAGAATCATCGTTTCCGGTCCCGCGAGATTCCCGCTTTTGCGCTCTTGACGCCGTCCCGGCTTCGGTTAACGTAGCTGGTATGACAGGTATACCAGCCGAGAGCCGGCCCATACGCCCGCAGAAGCTCTATGAGCAGGTCGCGGCGCGGCTCGAGGCTCGCATCATCGAGAGGACCTATGACATCGGTGACCTGCTCCCGTCCGAACGCGACCTGATGCGCGAATTCGGCGTCGGCCGCCCCGCGATCCGCGAGGCCCTCGCTCACTTGCGCAATATGGGACTTGTCGAGCTGCGCTCGGGCGAGCGCGCGCAGGTCATCCAGCCGACCGCCGAGGTGGTGGTCGAGGCCTTGTCGGGCGTCGCCAAGCATATGCTTTCCGCGCATGACGGCGTGCGCAATTTCCAGAATGCGCGCCTCTTCTTCGAAGTGGGCCTCGCCCGCCATGCCGCTGCCCATGCGACGGAAGATGACATCGAGCAATTGCGCTTGGCGCTCGAGATCAATCATGCCGCTTTGAGCGACCTTGCCCGGTTCGAGAAGACCGACGTCGCCTTCCACTATGTGCTGGCGATCATCCCGCGCAATCCGATCTTTCCGGCGATCCATGCGGCCATCGCCGAATGGCTGGTGCAGCAGCGCCACATCACGCTCAACTGGCGCGGCCGCAAGGGCACGGCCGAGAAAGCCTACAAGGCCCACAAGGCCATCTATGAGGCGATCGCCGCGCGCGATCCGGAGAGGGCCGAGAGAGCGATGCGCGATCACCTCGCTCATGTCGAAAGCGTGTTCTGGGAAGCGATGGAGTCCGATGCATGACCGGCTATGTGATCCTGGTCGATTTCCTGCTGAAGCCTGGAAGCAAGGCGGAGTTCCGCCGCGCCATCGACGTCAATGCCCGGGCCTCCTGCGCGACCGAGCGCGGCTGCAGCCGCTTCGACGTGGTCGAGCCGCAAGGCGAGCCCGACCGCATCCTGCTCTACGAGATCTATGACGACCGCGCGGCCTTCGAGGAGCATCTGAAGACGCCGCACCTCGCCGCCTTCGAGGCGGCCAGCAATCATCTGGTGACGAAGAAGACGGTGATTGCCGGCGATCTCGTCTGTGAAGGTTCAAGAGAATAGATTTGGGAGGATAAAGTATGAGTGTTTCCGGCCTCAAGGCCATGGCCAAGACGAAATCGCCGAAATTCGGGCATTTCATCGTCGAATTCGCCACGCCGGGCATCGGCCATATCATGAAATCGGCGGGCTGCGACTTCACTCTTTTCGACCTCGAGCATTCGGGCTTCGGCTTCGAGACGGTGAAGAGCGCCTTGCGCTATTTCGAGGCCGCCGACCTCCCGGCAATCGTCCGCGTGCCGTCGCGCGAATACCATCACATCGCGCGCGCCATGGACATGGGGGCCGAAGGCCTCATGCTGCCCATGGTCGGCAATGTCGATGAGGTGCGCCACATCGTCAATTCGATGAAATACCATCCGCAGGGCAAGCGCGGTGTGGCGCTGCAGGTGGCGCATGACCGCTACCGCCCGGGCAGCGTTGCCGAGAAATTCACCGCCGCCAACAGCCGCACGACCCTGTTCTGCCAGATCGAGACGGCGGAAGGGGTCGAGAATGCCGAGAAGATGGCGGCGATCGACGGCGTCGACTGCCTGTGGGTCGGCCATTTCGACCTGTCGGTGTCGCTCGGCATTCCCGGCCAGTTCGACCACAAGGATTTCAAGCGCGCCATCGAGCGCACCATTGCCGCGACCAAGAAGCACAAGAAGGCGTTGGGCCGTCTGGTGCCCAATGTCGAGCTCGGCATCGACATCTACAGCCAAGGCTTCGATTTCGTCTGCTATTCGGGCGATGTCTGGCTGCTGCATGCGGCCCTCGAGGACGGCATCAAGAAGCTGCGCGCCGGTTGCAAGAAGAAATAGGAGGCATCGATGCCGGCACCTTTCCGCGTCGCACTGTCCGGTGATTTCAAGAAGGCCGACGGCTCGCCGACCTATCCCGATTTCGACCTGGGCCCGCTCACCTCGGCACCCAATGTCGAGATGGCCTTCCTCGAGCCGAAGAACCCCTTGCGCGCCGAGCAGCTCGAGGATTTCGATGCGCTGATCCTGCTCGCTCACCGTTTCACCCAAGACAGCGTGCCCAAATCGGGCCGCCTCGCCGCGGTGGCGCGTTTCGGCGTCGGCTATGACACGGTCGACGTGCCGGCCTTGAGCAAGGCCGGTATCGCCCTCGTCATCACGCCCGACGGCGTGCGCCGCCCGGTCGCCGTCTCGATCATCACCCTCATGCTCGCTCTGACCGGCAAGCTCATGATCAAGGACAAGCTGACGCGCGAGGCCGCGGCGGGCTTCGCCAAGCGCTCGGATCACATGGGTGTGGGCCTCGTCGGGCGCACTTTGGGATCGGTCGGCATCGGCAATATCGGTGCCGAGATGTTCCGCATGGCGAAGCCTTTCGACATGAAGTTCATCGCCCATGATCCTTTCGCCGACCGGCAGGTCGCGGCCGAGCTCGGCATCGAGCTCGTGTCGCTGGAGGATGTTTTCCGCAAGGCCGACATCGTCTCGGTGAGCTGCCCGCTGACATCCGAGACCCATCATCTGGTCAATGCCGAGCGCTTGGGCCTGATGAAACCCACGGCCTATTTCATCAACACGGCGCGCGGTCCCATTGTCGACCAGAAGGCGCTGACCAAGGTTTTGCAGGACAGGAAGATCGCCGGCGCCGGCCTCGATGTCCTGGAGCAGGAGCCGCCCGACGCGGACGATCCCATCCTCAAGCTCGACAATGTGATCCTGGCGCCGCATGCGCTGTGCTGGACCGACCAGTGCTTCGCCGGCAACGGTGCCGCCGATGTCAAGGCGGTGCTCGACATCCAGAAAGGCCTGGAGCCGCGCGGCATCGTCAACCGCGATGTGCTGAAGCATCCGGACTGGCAGCGGCGCCTCGCCGATTTTCGCAAGCGCTACGCATGATCCGGAAAAGTGGGTACCGGTTTTCCGAAAAGATCATGCGCAAGCAAATGGAGATCAATAAGAAGAAGAGTCGTTTTCAAGAAACTCATACCGGCCCAGCAGAAAGCCGGTTCGATCCAAGAAACACAGCGTGCCGAAACGGACACTCAAACTGGGAGGATTGACCATCATGAATGATCGCGAGAAACGTGATTTCGAAGCCGGCCTCAATGCCGAGGTCGACGCCTGGCTTCGCGGCGACAACACCCGCCGCAGCTTCATCAAGAAATTCGGCCTGATGACCGGGCTTCTCGCCACATCGGGCGCCATATTGAGTCCTTGGGCCGAGAATGCCCTGGCGCAGGCTGCCGTCGATCTGGCCGACCCTTCGACGCCTCTGGGCAAGGCGCAGGCCGCGGCGATGAAGGCCTCGACCGAAGGTCCGGCGGATGGCTCGGCCTATCGCGCCGTCCAGGCGGCCAAGCAATATGGCGGCATCACCCTCAACATGACCTATGAAGCGGGCCTTCAGGCGCTCGACCCGCGCAACTATTCAGGGCCTGTCTGGGAACAGCTCACCGGCATCAAGTCGAATGTCGTCGAGCTCTCCAACCCCGATCAATATTCGAAAGCCGTTGCCGAGCATATTGCCGGATCCGGCGCCTATGATGTGCTCGACATCTCGCCCGCCTGGACGCCGTCGATGGCCGATGGCGGCGTGATCGCGCCGCTTGATGACTACATCGCCAAATACATGAATCCGGCGGACCTCGAGGACTACCATCCGCTCTACAAGGCCTTGCCGACCTACAAGGGCAAGATCTGGGGCTTCTTCGACGACGGCGACATGTTCGCCCTCTATTATCGCAAGGACATCTTCGAGGATCCGAAGCTCAAGGAGGCCTATCAGGCGAAATTCTCGAAGGCGCTCGAGCCGCCCAAGACCTGGGAGGACTATTCGCAGGTCGCGCAGTTCATCACCGACAACCTGGCGCCAAATGTCTATGGCGCGGGTCATTTCCGCAAGGCCGGAAGCCCGGGCAACCAGTTCGACTTCCTGCAGCAATACCGCGCCAATGGCGGCGTGCTGTTCGGCGACGACATGAAGGCGGGTCTCGACTCCGATGCCGGCATGAAGACGCTGACCAACATGCTGGCGGCGAATGCGGCCTCGATCCCCGGCAATAACGAGCTCGATGCGGTCTCGCTGTGGGCGGCGTTCCTGCAGGGCAAGGTGGCGATGATCTATTCATGGCCGCCGACGGGACGCATGTGCGCGAACTATTCGCAAAGCGCCAAGGCCATCAACTTCATCCCGCAGTCTTCCATTGCGGGGAAAGTCGGCTATGCCGTGGTGCCGGGCAACCCCGAGCATGCGACGGGCTACAACAAGGCCTTGTCGGCGGATTCGCCCAATGCGGAAGCGGCCTATCTTTTCATGCAATGGGCGACTTCGCCGCCGGTGTCGCTCGCCCGCGTGATGCTGCCCTATGCGCTGCGCGATCCCTATCGCCTGTCGCATTTCAAGTCGGACCTCTATGGCGATCTGTTCCCGAGCGCCAAGGAATATCTGATCAACCTCAACAACTCGGCCAATGTCGGCCTGCTCGACATCATCATGCCGGGGGCCCAGGATTATTTCCTGAGCCTCGACCGTCTGTGCACGTCGGTCTGGGCCGGCACCGATCCCAAAGCGGCGCTGGCGACGGCTGCCGCCGAATGGGACCAGACGACGGAGCGCCTCGGCGTCGATCAGCAGAAAGCCTTCTATGCCGAGTTCAAGAAGCTTCCCGGCGCCACGGCCGACAATACGGTCGAGAAGCTCGGCATGGCCGTGAAGCTCTGAGGCTTCTCACAGTGAGCGAGCCCTCACCGATTTTTCCCCTCTCCCGTTGCGAAGCAATGGGAGAGGGTGCCCGAAGGGCGGGTGAGGGCTCTTCGTCTCAGCTGAGAATATTCGTCGAGATCAGAGCACACGGTACGAAAGAGCCCTCATCCGGCCTTCGGCCACCTTCTCCCACGCTGCGCGCGGGAGAAGGGAAATGATGGAGAGTGCGGGATAAGGTTTATGAACGACACCCACACCACCCACCTCGACTCCCTCTCCGAATGGTCCGACCGCCATTTCAAATGGCTCCTGGTCGCGCCCGCGGTGCTCCTGATCCTGGCGCTCTCGGTCTATCCCCTGCTGTTCTCGGTCTGGGTGCTGTTCGTCAATTACGACTTCACCGTGCCGGGCCACGCTTTCGTGGGCTTGCGCAACTTCACCCGGGTGCTTGCCGATCCGGTGGCGCGCTGGTCGCTGTGGGTGACGGTGCTGCTCTCCACCATCAATGTCGCCCTCGAATTCCTGCTCGGCCTCGCTCTGGCGCTCGCCATGGTGAAGAATTTCCGCGGCCGCGGCATCATCATGTCGCTTCTGATCATCCCGCTCTTCATCAGCCCGGTGATCGTCGGGCAGGCCTGGGCGCTCCTGCTGCAGCGGCCTTTCGGACCGACCAACTACATATTGAGTCAGATCCTCGGCTACGAAGTGACCATTGGCTGGCTCACCCAGGCGCCGTGGAACTTCATCGCCCTCATCCTGGCCGATGTCTGGCAGTGGACGCCCTTCATGTTCGTGATCCTCTTGGCCGGACTCACCGCCATCCCGCCCAATCTCTACGAGGCGGCCGAGCTCGACGGCGTCGATGGTTTTCGTGCCTTCTGGTGGATCACGCTCCCCTTGCTCGGTCCCATGATCCTGCTCGCCGTCACTTTCCGCATCCTCGATGCGGTGCGACTGTTCGACACGATCTTCGTCATGACCGGCGGCGGCCCCGGCACCAACACCTATACGAGCTCCTTCTATCTCTACACTCTGGGCTTCACCCAGTTCCATCTCTCGGAGGCGACCGCCGGCGCCTGGATCTTCCTCGTCCTCACCGCCATCCTCATCACCTTCCTGGTGCGGCGCCTGCTCAAGGCGGAGCCGACATGAGGAAGAGCTCGTTCACCCGGGCCAACATTGCAAGGACGCTGCTCCTGGGCGGCTTCCTCGCCTTCACCTTCGTGCCGCTCTATTGGATGTTCATCACCTCGATCAAGCCGAGCGATGATTATCTGGCCGTGCCGCCGGTGTGGTTTCCGACCGAGCCGACGATTTTGCATTACACCGCCGCCCTCTTCGCCTATCGCGGCTTCGACGGCCTGATCAACAGCATCATCATCTCGCTCGCCGCGACGATCCTGTCGACGGCGCTTGGAACACTGATGGCCTATAGCCTCGCGCGCTTCAACACCGGCGGGCAGCATCTTTCCTTCTGGGTGCTGTCGCAGCGCTTCCTGCCGCCCATCGCGACGGTGCTGCCGATCTTCCTGATCTACCGCGCGGTCGGTCTCCATGACACGCATTTCGGCCTCATCATCGCCTATACGGTCTTCACGCTCCCGGTGACGGTGTGGATGATGTTCGCCTACTTCCGCCAGATGCCGAAATCGCTGGAAGAAGCCGCGCTCGTCGATGGCTGCACGCGCTGGCAGTCGCTGTGGCGGGTCGCCATTCCCTTGGCCGCCCCCGGCATCGTCGCCGCCGCCGTCTTCGCCTTCATCGCCTGCTGGACGGAATTCTTCTTCGCCCTCATCCTGACGAGCCGCACCGCCTTCACGCTCCCCACCGTCTTTCGCGCCTTCCTGGGCTTCCAGGGCGCCCAATATGGCGAGGCGAGTGCCCTGGCCATGGTCTCGCTCGTCCCCTCGATCATCTTGGGAATCCTCGTCCAGCGCCATCTGGTGCGCGGGCTGACGCTTGGCGCCGTGCGCGGTTAGGAAAAGAAAATGGCTCACGTCACCATCAAGGGACTGCACAAGCACTTCGGCGCCGTCCATGTCGTCAAGGGCATCGACCTTGCCATTGCCGATGGCGAATTCGCGGTGCTGGTCGGTCCTTCCGGCTGCGGCAAGTCGACCCTGCTGCGCACCATTGCCGGCCTCGAGACGGCGAACGAGGGCACGATCGAGATCGGCGGCAAAGTTGTCAACGACATGCGCCCGCGCGACCGCGACGTCGCCATGGTGTTCCAGGATTACGCGCTCTATCCGCATATGACGGTGGCCGAGAATATCGGCTTCGGCCTGCGCGCCCGCAACTTTCCCAAGCCTGAGATCGAGACCCGGGTCAAGCGCGCCGCCAGGATGCTGAATATCGAGCAATTCCTCGAACGCCTGCCGCGCCAGCTCTCGGGTGGCCAGCGCCAGCGCGTCGCCATCGGCCGCGCCATCGTGCGCAATCCGCAGATCTTCCTGTTCGACGAGCCGCTGTCCAATCTCGACGCCCAGTTGCGTGACGAGATGCGGAGCGAGATCAAGCGCCTGCATCAGGAGCTCGGCGCCACCATGATCTATGTGACGCACGACCAGATCGAGGCGATGACGCTCGCCGATCGCATCGTGCTCATGAATGCCGGCCAGATCGAGCAGTCGGGAAGCCCGCTCGAGCTCTATGAAAGGCCGCGGACGCGCTTCGTCGCGGGCTTCCTGGGCTCGCCCAAGATCAATTTCATCAGGGCCACGCTGGCCGAGTCGGGCGTCGTCTTCACCGACGGCCAGACGCTCCGCCTGCCGCAGAGCGCAATCAACCGTTACAAAAATCATCTGGGCAAGGCGGTCGTTTTCGGGATAAGGCCACAGCATATCGATCGTGCGGGCGATGGCAGGACGGCCAGTATCACAAGCCGCATCGATCTCGTGCAGCCCACGGGCGCGCGCACCTATGTGACATTCGCGATAGGCCAGGAGCCCGTGATGGCGGAGCTTGACGCACATGATGCGGGCAAGCCTGGCGATGAGCTGAAGGTCGCCTTCGATCTCGATCACTTCATTCTGATCGAGCCGGAAAGCGGCAATGTGCTGGGGAATGGGTCATGAGCCAGAAAGAACCTTCGCGCGCGGTGCGCCTCTGCGGCACCGAGGAAGACGTCGCAGCCCCGCAGATCGTCAAGGCGGGTGAGCTAACCGCTGAATTCGAGGCCGGCAATCTGCGTTACATCAGATTTGCCGGCCTGGAGATGATCCGCGCGGTGTCCTTCATCGTGCGCGATCGCAACTGGGCGACCTATACGCCGCAACTCTCCAATCTCCTCATCGAGCAGGACAGCGACGGCTTCGCCATCAGCTACGACGCGGAGACGAAGGACAAGGAACAGGCCTTCCGCTATTCGGCGAAGATCACCGGCTCGGCCAAGGGCACAATCGAATTTGCCGCGGTTGGTGTCGCGGTCAGCGATTTCGTCACCAACCGCACCGGCTTCGTCGTCCTGCATCCGATCGCGGGCGTGGCCGGCGCACCGGCCGTGGTCGAGACGGCCGACGGCAAGAAGCTCGACACGAAATTCCCCGAGCTCATCTCGCCCTCGCAGCCGATCATGAACATGCGCGCCATCACCCATGAATTCGCGCCCGGCGCGAAAATCGTCTGCCGCATGGAAGGCGACGTCTATGAGATGGAGGACCAGCGCAACTGGATGGACGCGTCCTACAAAACCTATGTCCGCCCATTGGCGAAGCCTTGGCCCTACACGCTGAAGGCGGGCGAGCGCGTGGCGCAGAAGGTTTCGCTGAAGCTCGAGGGCAAGCTCCCAGCGCCATCCAGGCGGACGAAAGCCGTGCAGCTCAAGATCGGCAGGCGCATCGGCGTGGTGCCGCCGCTCGGCGTCGGCCTTAGCCCAGAGGATGCGGCGACGGCGCTCAAATCGGCAAGTACCTTAAGCAAGATCAAGCCGGCCTATGTCATTTGCCATTATGACACACGTCTCGGCCATGATCAGAAGTCCTTGAAGGACATGCTGAAGGTCGCGGCCGCCCTCAAGGCCGAGGCCTGGCTCGAGGCGGTGGTGACGACGGTCGACGGCTTCGAGACGGAGATCGCCAAGCTGGCCAAGATCGTCAGCCGGCTGAAGTCACCCTTCAGGGCGGTCTTCCTGTCGCCCGCTTCCGACATGAAGAGCACCCAGCCGACCGGGCCCTGGCCGCCCTGCCCGCCTTTGGCCGATATCTACAAGCTCGCCCGCTTGCTGTTCCCGGATACGCGCATCGGCGGCGGCATGATGAGCTATTTCACCGAGCTCAACCGCAAAAGGCCGCCGGCCGGATTCGCCGACTTCATCACCTTCACCAATTCCGCCCTCGTCCATGCGGGCGATGACCGCTCGGTGACCGAGGGCCTCGAAGCCTTGCCCGCCATGGCCAAGAGTGTCGGCGCTTTCGGCGGCGGCAAGCCTTTCGTTGTGGGTCCGAGCGCCATCGGCATGCGCTTCAATCCCTATGGTGCCGCTCCGCAGGCCAATCCGAAGGATGTCCGCCAGGCCATGAACCGCAATGATCCGCGCCAGCGCGGCCTCTTAGGCGCGGCCTGGAACCTCGCCTATTTCGCGCATTTCGCCCGCAATGGCGCGCAATCGGTAGCACTCGGCGGCCTCACCGGGCCTTTCGGCGCCGTTTACAGCAAGACGGCCTGGCCGCAGGCCTGGTTCGACGGGGTGAAAGGCGGCGTCTATCCCGTCTTCCATGTTCTGCGCGGGATGAGCCGGCTCCAGGGCGCCGATCTTTTTGACATCGGCATCAGCCGGCCGCGCGATGTCCAGGCGCTCGCCGCACAGCGCAAGGACGGCAAGATCGAGTTATGGATCGCCAACCTCACCGGCGATCCGGTGACGGTTGATCTTGGACGGAAATTTGTGGATAGCCGGGCCGCCGTGCTGGATGCCGAGCGCTTCGTTCGGGCGGCGGAAAAGCCGGAATTTCTCGACAGGGTCAATACCACGCTCGCGGTTCCGCGGATGGAACTCGGCCCCTATGCCGTCTGCCGGTTGATTTCACCTTGAAAACACGGGCTGTTTCAAAACCGGACATCTGGCAAGGATCGGCAAATCATTGTCCTAACGTTAGCTTTTCACAGCAAAGTTAATTAGTTTTTAGTAGAAAATTCGATTGACGTAGCGTAGCATGCATGTGGGATGGCGAGTACGTGCATGTGTTTTCTTTTTGGTCTGTTGGCCGTAGCCGAAAGCGTGGTCTTGCGCTGGGACACCTTTACCCTTCCGGCAAGACGATTGGCTCGGCGACGCCGGCCGAGTTCTTACGTTGCGCAAGAATGGCGCGACGATTGCATGGCGCTTCCCGTCGGACCTCGACTGATCCGAAACCGGATAACAGCGCGGAAGTAGCCCATGCTCGATCGCCCTTCAACTCCCCGGACTTCCGGCTGGTCACTCGGCAGCAAGATGCCGGCCCGGCTCGGCAACCTTCTGGTGCTCGGCGGCGCCGGCTTCGTCGGCTCGCATTTGTGCGAGAGGCTGGTGAGCGAAGGCCATCATGTGACCTGCGTCGACAACTTGGCGACCGGGTCGCTCGCCAATATCCGGCATCTGATGAAGACCAATCGCTTTTCGATGGTCCAGTGCGATGTCGCGAAGCCGATGAAGTTCTCCGGCAAGTTCAATCAGATCTACAACCTTGCCTGCCCCGCCTCGCCGCCTGCCTATCAGGCCGATCCGATCCAGACGGTCAAGACCAGCGTGCTCGGCGCCATCAACGTGCTGGAACTGGCGCGCGAGCATGATGCGCCGGTCTTCCAGGCCTCGACATCCGAGATTTATGGCGACCCGCTGCATCACCCGCAACATGAAGCCGACTGGGGCAATGTCAATCCGATCGGCCCGCGCGCCTGCTACGACGAGGGCAAGCGTTGTGCCGAGACCCTGTTCTTCGACTACCACCGCGTTCATGGCGTGAGTATCCGGATCGCCCGGATTTTCAACACCTATGGCCCGCGCATGGCCATCAATGACGGTCGCGTCGTGTCCAACTTCATCGTCGCCGCCTTGCAGGACAAGCCGATCACGGTCTACGGGACCGGTGCCCAGACCCGGTCATTCTGCTATGTCGATGATCTCGTAGACGGCATTGTGCGCCTGATGAATGCACCCGACGATGTGACCGGCCCGGTCAATCTCGGCAATCCGGAGGAGTTTACGGTGCGGGATTTCGCCGAGCTGGTGATCAGCCTCACCAATTCACGCTCCGAAATCGTCTATCTGCCGCTTCCCACCGACGATCCGCGCCAGCGCCGGCCGGATATCGGCCGTGCTGCGGAACTTCTTGGCTGGCGGCCCACCATCTCAGTCGAAGCCGGCGTCCGCCGGACGATCGCGTATTTTGACGCAATTCTGCAAAGGCCGGATCGAGCCTACTGCGTTAACCAGAGCAACGTCGAGTTGTCTCAGTTAAGCTACTGAAAAATAAAAAATATTTAAGGTATGGCGAATGTCTTTTCCTTTCTGAATTATTGACGACCTGTACCAAAATAGGCTATACTTACCCAACGGCAACCCCGCAACTGCCGACAAAAAAAGAAAGTGCGTTTTTGTTGTGCCTGACTGGTGGAGTGACAAATGACGGCGATTAGACACTGGCTTGCGACCCTGAGTGTTTTCGCATTCGGAACCGCAACACAATCCTATGTACAACCGGCTGAAGCCAAGGTGACTGCAGCTGAAATCGAGCGAGCCTGCGAGAAAGCCTTGCGGGCGAATACGATCGAAGCGCTGGAGCACTTTCTCCATAAGTATCCGCCCAGCAAGTATCGCAATGATGTCGCTTGCTATGCGCTTGCTTTGGATGCGCTTGGCGATTTCGAAGGCAGCAGCAACGGTAGCCGCAATCCTTCCGGTAACCGCGTCGACGGCGGTTATGGGAGCTGATCCGAGTTCGTAAACTCGGCTGATGTGGCAGGTTGGCTGGATCCCGACGCCATCGAGCGGTGGGAGTGAGGGATTGTTGTCGGGAACTTTCCGGCGCCCTAGATCTCGGGGCTTACTCCCCGGTTCGAGCAGTCTGACACATAGTCCGACTGCTGAGCTTTTTTACCATTGGCAACGATTGCAGTCCTATCCGATGCCTCTGATTTTGCTGGCATCTGAATTGCATTTATAAGAATGAGAATGAGGATTGCACCACCTTGCGTCGGAATATCCTTGGCCGCAGGCCGGTCGCACTCCAGTCATTCTACGAATTGAAACGACCGGTAGCCAGCATCAAATGCCGTCAATCTCGGTAATCATTCCGGTATTCAATACCCGTGCACACATAGACCGGTGCATTGCATCAATTCTGGAGCAGAGCTTTTCGGACTTCGAGGTCATTTTCATCGACGATGGCTCGAGCGACCGCAGCGGCCAGGTGGTGAGGCAGTTTGCCAGATTGGACTCGCGGATAATTCTACACGAGCACGCCGCAAACCTCGGTCCGGGGGCCGCCCGCAACACGGGAGTCGCCAAAGCGAGGGCGAGTTATCTCACATTCATCGACAGCGACGACTATGTCGATTCGAACTTTCTCAAAAGGCTGCATGACGCTTCCGACCGCGGATATTTCGATATCGTCGAATCCGGGTGCCGAGCCGTCGACGACGCCGATGAGATCCTATGGCAATACACACCAGATGTCGCCGAATTTAGGGATCTGCAATCCATAAGTGACAGCATCCTTCTTCTCAAGGAAACAGGAACGACGCAAAAATTGTGGAAGAGGTCGCTGTTCATTGAGAACCACATTCGTTTTCCGCAGGGCATGTTTTGGGAGGACATCGCCGTCGTGCCGGTTCTGGTGCTCTGCGCGCGCAGCCTCTCCAAAATCGATCTCGTCGGGTACAATTACCTGCAGCGCGCTCAGTCGATAACCAACACCCGCTCCGTCAAGCACGTCACCGATCTCTTCCGGGCGCACGAATATTTGCGGTCATTTCTCACAAGCCGGGGAATATATGAGAAGCATCGAAGCGCTTTTGAAAAGTCGGTGAACAGAAACGTCCAATACCTTCTCGAGCACATGCAGTCGCGCCATTCGTCAGGGCAGTCAAAAAAGCTTGCCCGCATTTGCGGTATCATGGCCAACGAGTACCTGACCGACAACGGCATCATAGAGCGCATTACCTCGGCCCGCCTGGACGCGATCGTCGAAGGCTTCCTGGCTCTCGACTTCAGCCAGCCGGACGCAACACTCAAGTCAGCAGCAAGACGTATTTGGGAATCCAACCGTGTCTATCAGTAACGCGAAAGAAACGACGCCCGCCAATTCGGTCTGTGTCATAACGACCGATATCGCCGTACATGACCTGCTCCAGGAAGCGTCCATTTCCATGATTGCATTGGCGCAAAAACTGGCGAGCGCGGGAAATGACGTCACCTTGCTCTGGGTACCGCCCGGCGGTCCCAAGCGAGCAGAAGAGGCGACAAAGGAAGTCGAATACTTCGCCGCCGTCCACGGCATCAAGCTCGAAATCTTCCGGCATGCCAGCGAGAACGTGAGTGAATTCTACGGTCCCGAGTATCGATCCTTCGGCATTTACAGATACCTGAAGCAAAACACGTTCGGCAGCGTCTATTTCCCGCTGGAAGGTGGCCTCCCCTACTATACCTTGCTCGCCAAGGAGACCGGTGTCTATCCGCACAGACCTCGTCTCGTCGTCGTAGCGCATTCACCGCTGCAATGGCAGGAAGGTGCGGATCGGTTTTTCCTCGCGAACACCGAGCAGGCAAAGATTGCCTTCATGGAAAAATACAGCGCGCAAGAGCCCGACAGGCTCGTCTGCGTTTCCGCCGAGCTGCAGAAGTGGTTTCGCGAAAGAAAATGGACGCTGCCACAGGACTGCAGGGTTGCACCGGCCCTCACGCCCTCCGAATGGCTGCGGACGGGAGAAGTCGCCGGCGGCCAGATCATCACACGCCCGCGCGAGTTGTTCCTGATCGCCAGTCATCGCTTCAGGGACGGCATGACCCTGTTCTGCGACATGCTGGACGAAATCGCCAGCCAGGGCATCGATGACCTGCGGATCACCGTGATCGGAGAGTTCGGTCAAATTCTTGGAGAACACACGGGCGGCATGTTCGTCCGGCGCGGAAGGCAATGGCGCTTTCCGATAAGATTTCGGCCGGATCTTTCGCTTCCCGACGGCATACGCCATGCCGGACGGCTTGGCGGGACCGCCATCATCCCCAACTTTGAAAGCGCGACGGGCTATTGTGTGTCCGAGTGCATTCGGCTCGGTGTGCCTTTCGTCGCGACCGCCGTCGGGGGCAATATCGAGCACGTCGCGCCCGACAACGCTGGAAAATGCCTGGCGCAACCCAGCGCAGCTTCATTGGCATCGACCTTGCTCAAGCAGATCAAGGAGCGGCCCGGCGGCGTACAACGCTGGGGCGCCCAGGGGAAGGAGGAGCAGTGGCTCGACAAGAGCGAGGACGCGAAGGCTGCGCCGCGAAAGAACGAGCCACGCAAGGCCGGCCGGAAAACCCATCCGCTGGTTTCCGTCATCGTCACCCATCATGATAGGCCGCAGTATCTGATGCAGGCGATCGCATCCGTGAAAGACCAGGATTATCCGAATTTTGAGGTGATCCTGGTCGATGATGGCAGCAAACTGCCGGAATCGCACACCGCGCTGGACAAGCTTGAAAAGGAATTCCGCCGAAAGAGCTGGAAGATCATCCGCAGCGAGAACAAATACGTGGGTGCGGCCCGCAATACCGGTGTCCGGGCTTCGCGCGGTGAGATGGTCGTGCTGCTCGACGATGACAATGCGCTGTATCCGGAAGCTCTGAGCACCTTTGTTCACGCCCTGGAGAGCTCGCGATCGGATGTATGTATGGCGTTGGCCAAGAGCGTATTTCAGTCGAACATTCCCGGCAGCGATCGCACGAGCTACCTCACGCATCTGCCTTTGGGCGGATGTCTCGATCTGGGCATGCTGGCCAATGTATTTGGCGACACGATCTCGATTTATCGCAGGGACGTGTTCGACAAAGTCGGTTTTCAAATGGAGAAGCGCAACTACCGCGTTGAGGACTGGGAGTTCTTCGTCAGGCTGACGCAAGCTGGACTTAAGCTGAGGCTGATCCCCGAATTCCTTTTCTGGTATAGGATCAGTACCGAAGGAAGATACAGGACGTCGCACTATCACGACAACCTGACACCCATAGTCGAGGTTATGGCGAAGCACGGCTTCAAGGGGCTCGAATATTTTCACCACATATTTGTGAGCCAGAATGTTTCTCAGTATCAACTGGACAGCGCCCGTTCGAACTTCTGGTACTCTCCTTCGGATACGCGGCACTTCGACTTGGCCAAGCTCGATCCGAACGCGCCGCAGGCGATCACCTTGCTCGCAAAAATTGCCGCGACCGAGAACCGCGAGGACACTGCCGTCGGCCTCTTGGCACAAGCAGGAGGCAACGATTTCGGCAACGCCGCCGCCGCGGCTATGGACGAGCAGCCGGACTCGCTGACCGCCGTCCGGCTCGCCGGCGCTTCGCTGACGGCCGATCGCCGGCTTACCGGCGATGAGCTTCTCGTCATGGAAACCTGGTCGACCGACCCGAACGTGACACCTATTTCCTATGTCGAGAAGCCCGATCGCCTCTTGCTCGAATCGAAAGGGGGCACTTTGACCGCGGCAGTTCTCGCTGCCGGCTGCCCGTCATCGACGATCTCCGTTATGAGCATGGTATCGCTGTCGGATTCTGCAAGCGGGCCGGCGGAATTCCTGCTGTTGCTCTGCCCAATGCATGAAGATCCCGTCATTGCCGCCAAGTCGGCGCTCAAGGCCAAAAAGGATGGTACGAGCGGCTGGGTGGAAGTCTCCGCGCCGTTCAAGCCGACCCTGCTGGAGGCGCATTTGGCGATTCCGAGTTCGGCCCCAATGAACCTCGTTCTTGCGGTTCGCACGCCGGCGACGAGCAAGGGAGGCGCCTTGGGCTGTTTTGCCGGGACCATCGTCAGGACCTCGGTGGAAGACCGTCTCGCCAGGCGGCCTCGCCTCGGACCGCCGCCGTTCAAGCGACGGGCTCGAATTTGGACGGACGAGGAGCGCCGCAGCGCGCAGCTGGCGACCAACTATCAAAGCGATTTGCCGCTTCTGCTTTTCCCGAAGGAGCTGGATGGCGGAATATTCATCAGGCCATCCACCGCGGGCCCGGTGGCGGCGGTGCTGTGGGGCGGATTTCCGGCGTTTGCCCGGGAAGTAATAGCCACAGTCGAGGTCGCGCATGACGAAGCCCCTCCTCTGGACTTCGCGCTGGCCTTGACTCTGCCCTCAGGAACTCTCGACTGGCGCAGCGAAGGGCCCATCAAGCCGATTGCATTCTCAGGCTGGACCAGGATTGAGCAGAAATTCAAACTGCACGAAATCAAACTGGCGGTACGCGATCTGATTCCGAACTCGCTGGCGGTAAGCGTCGCGGTGAGATTGCCGCGCGGGTCGAAACCGAGTCCGTCGAATGCTTTCTTCAGATCGCTGGCCTTCTCCTGGGACCAGTGACCCGGACGTCATGACCTTGACGTGCTATGCGGAGACGCGTGCGCGCGGCGTGCTGGAGACTCGGGCATAGCGCGTCTCGCTCGTCCACGGATAGCCGATCTCGCCGAACGAGCGATGAAGTTCGCTGTGCACATCGGCAAATTTCTGCGCGCGAGTGACGTCCAGATCATTGGTGAAGAGCATGAACCGCCGAATCGCTTCCGGCCGTGGCATGCCTTCTAGGGTCTCGAGGTGATCGGCGACACTGAGAACCTGGTGCAGATTTGCCTGCCGACACCCGTTGTCGGCATATTCACGAAGGCGCTCGGCCGCGAGAAGGCGCGCCGCGGGCGGCATGAGAGACAAGCGAAGCTGCTCTGGCCAATGCAGGATGTTGCTGAGCGTGAAATCCAGGCCAAGGTCATCGCAATAGCGGCAAAGGTCGGCGAGGTTCAACGCATTGTAGATCTGGACAACCGGAGTCACGCAAATAAAGGCATTCGGCAACTGTTGCAGAAGCCTGACGTTCTGATCCACGACCTTCCACTTGGCCGGGAATCTTATGTATTCATATGTGTCTCCAACACCGTCAATGCTCAAGGCGATGTTGAGGGAATCGAACCGGCCAAGCTTCTCCAGAATCTCGGAACTCACCTTCGTGCAGTTCGTGTTGAATTCCAACAGGATGTGGTTGTTCTTGGACTGAATAAGAAAGTCGACTATTTCCGTTACCCTCTTCATCAAGAGAGGTTCGCCACCGGTGATATACAAGCGATCGATCTTGCCGGGATTCCTAAACAACTCGCCGAATATGAACGAATCTTCGTTCTCCCACAGCGTTCGTCCCGGCAGGCGGCTATAGAGCATCCGATTTGGCAACTCGGTCGCGGCGGACGGCTGGCGGAATAGGCGTATTTCCTCGACCGCCATCCCTTTATGATCCAAAGCGGCCTTGCCACCTGGGCTGGTTACCCGGATTTGGACCTGCAACGCTCCACTGAGTTTCGTATGGCGCAGATCGATTTTCACCTGCCGGTTCCCACGCGTTGCGGATTGCCGCGCGTGGACGACGCCATTCACCAGTACATCGAACATCTGATCCCGTTGCCCGGCTTCGTTAAGTTTGATTTCGAGCCGATTGGGAATCGTGGCTTCATCAAGTTTGAGATCGATCCCGGCACAATCGCCGGTCCAGCAATAACGATGCTCGGCGGCTTTTTCGGTTGCAGAGAATCCGCTTTGCGACACACCCACCAGGGGATGCGGTCCGATGATTGCGGAGTCGGCGTTCCACACGACCAGAGGGATGCCGTCGAAACTCCAGCTGGGCGCCCAGCGGCTGTGCACAGGGTCTCGCTCGATCTGTGAGCTGGTCAAGGAGCCGCACATGCGGCATTCCAGATTGCACAGGCTTCCCAGCTCCAATTTGAAGAAGTTGGGCTGCTCGTCCACCCGGAATTCATTCGCCACGGTCTCCTTGCGCACTTCCTCGACCGGTCGATCCATCATGCTGGCAGCGACTGTCGTCCGATAGCTTTGTCCTGACGCTGCTTCGTTCTTGTAGCAGCCCTGGCAATCAGGCACCGCTTCTCCCGCAAGCATCGCTCGCCGAACATCGCGCATATAGTCGGAGTTCCAGGCCTCCTCCAGGCTATGGTGGTAGACGGACATGGGGGCGCCGCCTTCGGTCATGACCTTGTGCGCCATGCAACACAGCTTGTAAGCCCCTTCAGTGCCGACGGTCAGATGCTTCCAAGGCAGGATACAGAATTTATCGGCCACAGTGGGTTACCTCTTCCTATGCGGTTGCCGGTGAAACGGCGGTTACCGGTTTAGCCATTCGACTGAGAGCCACTGGGCTCGGCAGGCGAACGCACATCATCCAGCCCCTGACCATCAGGCTCTTCATTCAGAGGCGGCACAGCGAGCGCCGCACAAGCCGTGTTCCCATGGGTTGTGCTCTGCGGATACTTCCTCAGAAATTCTTCCAAGGCTTCGACGGTGTTCTGCCGGAGTGCTTCTTCGCAGGCGCACTCTTCGGACGCGCAGGACCGGGACGCGCTTTGTACCGAAATGGCACTGACGCTGACGCCCAGCCCTAAGGCACCGAGGGCCAGCACGAGCTGAGTGAATTTCATCGCCGTCACACCACTCACAATGGGACGAATTTTAACACTTCATTAACCTATAATCTACCCCTGGGTAAGATCATGGTTACCTGGCTTTCAGAGCAATTGTTGGGCCAAATTCCGCCTGGCAGGCAGCTGCGGTGGGATTTAATGATGCCAGAATGCAGTGGGGCCCCTCTTGGGGGCCCCTAATGCAAACTCAGGACGAGCGGATCGATCAGCCGTCGGCCGGCTGGCGTCGCGGAGACCCTCGTCTGGCAACGGCGGAGGTTCCGCACGGCTTGATGAACCGGCTGGCATAGCCGTAGCTCATCGTCTTGATGCTGCCGGACAGGCCGCCCCGGCTGCGAATCCAGGACCTCACCCAGCCGGGATAGTTCCGCATCATGAAAGCCTGTGCCACGCGGTTGCCGCGGCTCGAGGCGCCGAAAGGCGAATGGAAGCCGAAGGATGCGCCCGGGCTGATACAGGTCTGGCTCGACGCCAGTCCCAGATAGAGCGTGCAAGCCGACCGGCAGCTTCCGCTGAAGCGCACTTTCGTGCCGTTCTGCCGCCATCTCAGCATGCGCAGGCCGTAGTTGATCACCACGCCGCCGCTGTCGGAGCCGATCGATACGGCTCGCGGCGAATAGTCGTTGTTCGATGGCAGGCTGGCGAGCCTGACTTTCTTCCCGGCCAACGCGCCGTCGCCGCACACGGCGACCAGACAAGCCGTCAACAGCAAGGCGCGCACTGCTTTCGTGTTAATCATAAGCGAGATTCCCGTTCCCGAATATGACGCACAGTAATCGCGGACCTCACTGATCGGCGTTAGCAAAACCGCTACAATCCGAGACAACTTGCCAGCTGACTATTAGGTGCTTAATTGCGCATTGCTCAATACATTTAAGTTTAATGAAATTTTCCATCAAAATGACGAGCGTTTATCCGTAGCAATACGGAAACAGTAGACTCGAAGGGAAGCAGATCGCGGACGCTCTATTTCGGCAGCACGCCGGCTATGGACCTGGCTCTGCTTTCGGGCGGCTGCGGCCCGCCCGGATAGAACTTCGTCGCCGGATTCTCCTGCATGAAGTCATAGGCGACCATGCCCAGAGGCCGCTTCGGCCGGTCGGCCGGCGCCTGCCGCCAGGGGATCACCTGGCGCAGCGCCGCAAGCGCTGCCTCAGGCGCTGCACCGAACTTGCGCTCCGGCTTCTGGGCCTTGCGCACCTCCATCCAATAGCTCGCGGTCAGGAGGTCCTGGGCCAGGAGGTGGAAGGAGAGATCGACCGCCTGACGGGCGCGCTGCGTCTTGAGGCGGGTCTGCGCCTCGAGATCCTCGACCGTCGCGACGATCGCCTGGCCGTTGGGCGTCACCGGCGTTCCGAGCGCTGCCAGCTCCTGCCACAGATCGGTCGGCAGATAGCCGTCGAAGCTCGGGATTTCCTTGCGCAGCTCGGGCGAAAGCACGTCGGCGGGCTTGACGACCGTGAAGAAGGGATTGCGGAAGCGCTCGATGCGTTGCGCCACCGCCACGCCGAGATTGGTGAGTGCCAAGGTGAAGGCCTCCACCTGGTTCGCCATCGGATAGGGATCCCAATTGGCGTTGGAGAGGATATAGCCGGACTTTCCGTTACTTAAGGGGCCGCCCTTGATGTAATACTTCATGAATTGCGGTGTCGCGAGCTCCGGCGCGCTTTCGGGCGTCAAGCCCGGCAGCACCGCCGGATTGTGATCCGACGAATTGATCGACAGCAGCACCGAGTCCCTGAGTTCCGCCCAGGCCTGCCAGGCCGAGCCCTGGCGCTGGCTCGAGGCGCGCAGGCTTTCCGGATCCTGGATGATGCGGGCCGGATCATCATCGAACAGATAGCTGCCCTTGATCATGTCCATCACCCGCGCCGCATCCCAGGTCAGCCATTCATAGGGCCGCATCGCCTGCACCGGCGCCGCGATCGGCGTGACGCTGGAATTCATGCCGAGCAGGCTCATGGCATGGCTGAGATCGGTCCATTCGAGGAGCCGGCGCGCATCCGCGACGAGCAGCACGGCCTGCGCCTGGGCATAGGCGTTGGTGCTGATGAGGGCGGCCTGATCGGCGGCGAAGGGCTCGAGCGGCTTGAGCCCTGCTTCCGTGAGCGCCTGGGCGGCCGGCATGCGCACGCCTTTGTGATAGGCATCGCCCTCGCCCACCATGGCGGCGGCGATATTGCCCATGGTCGGCAGGTCGCCCTCGCCCAGCGTGCCGCGCGACTGCACCACCGGCGTCACCCGCTTGTTGAGCATGTCGACCAGCATATGGGTCAATTGCGGACTCGCCGCCTCATAGGACATGGTATTGGCGCGAATGGCCATAATGGCGCGGACCAGCGCTTCTTCTGAGAGCTCAGGCCCATAGCCCCGCGCGACGCCGCCCTTGAAGCGCTGGAGCTGCTGCTCGCTCAGGAGCTTCTTGTTCTCGGGCGATGTCGGATCGCCGGAGAAGATCACCGTCTCGCGCTGGTCGCCGGCGCCGCGGTTGAACCAGTAGATGGTGACGCCTTCCGCCGCCCCTTGCAGCAGCAGCCCATAGGCATCGGCCGAGCGCTGCAGCGCCTCGGCGCTGAGCTCGGCCTTGGCGCCGTTGCGCGCGACGTCGATCACTTGCTCGATGGTGAGATCACGCCCCGTCAGCGTCACCGTCTTGTCGGCCATCGTCTCGCTGATCGGCTGATAGATCTGTGTCGGCTCGAAGGCTGGCGCGACGGAAGGCGCCAGCAGGAGAGCCGTCGCCAAAGCGAGTGAAAGCAGCACAATCCTGGATTTGCGACACACGATCAGATCGCTCATGAGATGAGCCTCCCCGGCTGACCGTCCTCACGAGAGACTATCGACCGCAGAGCGCGCGTCAATCCTTGCACAGAGTGTGGCAGGTCTTCTTTGTCGTCATGACTTGCGTTTCAGGGCAGCCACATCGGGATGATCGACAGCGCGAGAAATGCACCGAGCAGCATGTTGGTCAGCCGCCATTGCCAGTCGGCGGTGAGAAACCGCGCCAGCAGCTGGCCGGCGACGCACCAGAGCGACAGCGAAAGGATGGCCGCCGCTCCGAAGGCCACGCCGAGCAACAGCGCCAGCGCGCTTGGGTTGTTGGCGAGCGCCGCAAAGGACAGAGCGGCGGCACTGGTCATCGCCCAGCCTTTGGGATTGACCCACAAGAGCCATATGCCGGTGATGAACCGCGTCGGCCGCGCCATTTCCTCGGCCAGACGCGGCGGTCCGCTCATGGCGATGCGCCAGGCGAGCCACAACAGATAGAGCGTGCCGATCGTCTTCATGGCGAGCTGCAGGGACGGCACCGCGATGAGCAGGCTCGCCAGGCCAATCGCGGCGGCGGCCGCCATCGATGCGAGGCCAAAGGCGATGCCGACCATCAAGGGCAGCGACCGGCGATAGCCGAAATGAGCGCCGGACGCGGTGGCGAGCGTCGTGGCGCCTCCCGGGGTCACGGTAGCCACGAGGGCGAAAAGGATGAGCGGCAGAAGCTGGTCCATGATCCATGGCATGCGGCATTCCCAGACATTAGGGAAATGAATGTTGAAAATGCCTGCCATTAGAGTTCATAATGCCGTCATGGCACGCAATCTCGACATCGACCTGATCCGGACCTTCATCGCCGTCGCCGATCATTCCAGCATGACCGCGGCCGGGAATGCCCGTTACCTGACCCAGAGCGCCGTCAGCCAGCAGATCCGGCGGCTCGAGGACACGCTGGGCCTTGCCCTGTTCGAGCGCGACCGGCGCGGCCTCAAGCTGACGCCCTCAGGCGAGCAACTGCTCGCCAAGGGCCGCAGGCTCATCGCCCTCAATGACGACATTTGGGGGGAAATGACGGCGGGCCATGTGCAGGGCAAGGTCCGCCTCGGCCTGCCCTATGACCTGGTCGAGCCCTGCATCGCGCCGGTGATCAAGGCCTATGCCTCGGCCCATCCGCAGGTCGAGATTTCGCTGACCTGCGCCGCCTCGCCCGATTTGATCGCAGGGCTCGCCGAAGGTGCCATCGATCTCGCCGTCGTCGAGGAGCCGCAAGGGCCGAGCGCCGGCGAATGCCTGCGGGTCGAGCGCCTGGTCTGGGTGGGCGCTCGAAATGGCGGCGCCTGGCTCAAGACGCCTTTGCCGGTTTCGATGGTCGCCGACACCTGCGCCTTCCGCCCGGCCGTGCTCGCGGCCCTGGAGCGGCAGGACCGCGCCTGGCGTACCGTCTTCGAGAACGGCAATATCGAGGCGACCACCGCGACGGTGCGTGCCGATCTCGCGGTCACGGCCTGGCTCGTCTCGACCGTGCCCGCCGACCTCGAGATATTGGGGCCCGACAAGGCGCCGACCGATCTGCCGCTCTTCGCCATCAATTTGCATCTGCCGAAAGGCGGCCTTGCCCGGCCGGCCGCGGAAATGGCGCGCTATCTGCGCGAGGGTTTCGCGCGCATGCACCACGCGGCGTGACGGTCAAACGACCACATGCACTTCGGCCTTGAGCAGATCCTCGTCTCGGGCCGACGGCCCGGCGAAGAACTCGATGACGCCGGGCTCGAGCCGCGGCGCATAGTCGGTCCCGGGGAAGGCGAGATCATCCGTCGACAGAGTGATCTCCACCGTCTTCGTCTGCCGGGGCTCGAGCCAAGCCTTGCCCATGCCCTTGAGTTCCAGCACCGGGCGCGACACGCTCGCCACCGGATCGCGCAGGAAGAACAGCACCGTCTCCTCGCCGGCAACCGGCCCGTCATTGCGGACGCTGACGGAGAGCGTGACCTTGGCGCCGGCGCGCAATTCGCTGGGACTCACATTGAAATCGCGATGCGTGAAGCGCGTATAGGAAAGCCCGTGGCCGAAGGGAAACAGCGGCTCGTTGGGCAGGTCGAGATATTTGCTCGAATAGCGGTTCGCCGGGGCCATCGGCCGTCCGCTCGGACGGTGCGCGTAGAAGACCGGGACCTGCCCTCGATCGGCGGGCCACGATACCGGCAGCTTGGCGGAAGGCGACCACTGGCCGGTGATGACGTCGGCCACGGCATGGCCGGCCTCGCTGCCGAGGAACCAGGTGGCGAGCACCGCCTGCGCCACTTCGAAGAGCCAGGGCACGATGAGCGGGCGGCCGGAGGAGAGGAGCACGATGACGGGCTTGCCCGTAGCGAGGACTGCTCTGGCAAGCGCTTCCTGATGGCCGGGAAGATCGGGCCGGGCGCGGCTCGCCGCCTCGCCGCTCATATAGCGCTCTTCGCCAAGACACAGGAGAACGATGTCGGCGCGCTCGGCAAAGCCGACGGCCGCCTCGATACCTTTGGTGTCGCCGCCTTCGATCGAGACGCCGGGTGCGTAGAGGATTTCGCTCTCGTGCCAGGCGGCCCGCATGCCGGGCAGGAACGGCACCATGTCCTCGATGAGCCCTGCCCCCGACCACGGGCCCAGCATCTCGGCCTGGGCATTGGCGAGCGGGCCCAGCATCGCGACGCGCCGCGGCGGCTGGGTGACGGGCAGGATATTGCCGCGGTTGCTGAGCAGCACGATCGAGCGGCGCGCCGCATCGCGCGCGATATCGCGATGCTCGACACGGCGCGCCTTGTGATCGAACTTGACCGCGGCATCGCGATAGGGGTCGTCGAAGAGGCCAAGCTCTTCCTTGAGCATCAGCACACGCTGGGCTGCCTGGTCGATATGCTCCATGCTGACCGCTCCGCTCTGCAGCGCCTTGGGCAGGCCCTCCACATAGGCCAGTCCCATCAGGTCGATATCGACGCCGGCTTTGAGCGCCAGCGCCGCGGCCTCGGTGACGTCGGCAGCGACCCCGTGCGGCACGAGTTCGTTGATGGCGGTGTAGTCGCTGATGATGACGCCTTCGAACCCCCACTGCCGGCGCACCATGTCGCGCAGGATCGCGACATGGGCCGTGAGCGGGATATTGTCCATGTCGGTGAAGGCCGGCATGATCGCCGCGACCCCGGCGGCGACCGCCGCCTCGAAGGGCGGCAGATAGACTTCATGCAGACTGCGCTCGGAGACCTCGACTTGAGCATAGTCGCGCCCCGCCACCGACGCGCCATAGGCCGCGAGATGCTTGGCGGTCGCGGCGATCGACAGCGGCGATTTGAGATCATCGCCCTGGAAGCCTTTCACCTTGGCGATGGCGAAACGCGCGGTGAGCCACGGGTCCTCGCCGCCGCTCTCGGCCATCCGTCCCCAGCGCGGATCGCGCGACACATCGAGCATCGGCGCGAAAGTGAGCGTCAGTCCTTCGGCCGCGGCCTCGAGTGCTGCGATGCGCGCGGTTCGCTCCCACAATGCTGGATCGAATGCTGAAGCTTCGGCCAAGGGGATGGGGAAGATCGTCCGGTGACCGTGGATGACGTCATAGCCGAAGATGAGCGGAATGCCGAGGCGCGTTTCCTCCACGGCAATGCGCTGCACTTCGCGCACCTGGCCGCGCCCGAAGAGGTTGAGCAGGCTTCCCACACTTCCCGCCTTGAGCGCCGCCATATAGTCGCCGGGCTCTCCGGGTCCCGTCACGACGAGTCCGCCCGAGAGCATGTTGAGCTGCCCGATCTTCTCATCGATGGTCATGGCGCGCATCAGCCGCGCGACGCGATCGGTCAATCTCGCTGACATAATTCCTCCGCAGGCTGACGGCTAGCGTGCCAAATCTCACAGCGCCTTCTCGCTCGAAAGAATATAAGCACACTCATGGAACTTTCCGTTCAGGCTCCATTCAGGCGATTCATGGCACGCTGTTTGCCTGACAATTGCTCATGTTCCAAGCGCGGAACTCGATCGGAACTGTGTCTTTGCCGTCACAGTTCCGGGAATAATGGGGGTTTTGGTCCCGTACAGCAAGTTTACATAAAGCGTTTACTGGCTGGGATCATCATCTTCGACTAACATGCTTGACTGCGAGATGGGTGAGAATCAAAAAGAAGAAGAAAGACGGAAGCAAAAGGGCTGTTCATAGCCAATGGAACTAGCTGATACAGCGTCGGATGAGGCACGTCCGGCGCACGGAAAACTCCGTGCCGAGACGAATGACGGCCAGTTCTGGGCGCAGGCACTGCCTTTGTTGCGCGCCCTCAACGCCTCGAGCTACCGCAACAAGCTTGCTTGGATGTTCGGCGGCATAACTCTCGTCATCATCACCAATACTTTCGGCCAGATCAAGCTCAATGCCTGGCTCGGCTCCTTCTATGACACGCTGGTCCAGCGCTCGCTGAGCACGCTGGCGCATGAGCTCCTCATCTTCCTGGTCATCGTCGGCGGCCTCCTGTGCCTCGTGGTGGCGCAGACCTGGCTGCAGGAAACCATGAAGGTCAAGCTGCGTGAATGGCTGACCCATGATCTGATGGACCAATGGCTGAAGCCGCGGCGGGCTTATCTTCTGACCCAGGCCGGCGAAGACGGCGCCAATCCCGATCAATATATCCAGGCAGACGCCAGGCATCTCGCCGAAACGTCGGCGAGCCTCCTCATCGGCCTGTTCCAGGCCACCTTGCTGCTGGCGAGCTTCATCGGCGTGCTGTGGGCGCTGTCGAGCCAGGTGGTCTTCACCTGGGGCGACAGCAGCTTCACCATACCGGGCTACATGGTTTGGTGTGCGCTCGCCTATGCGATCACCGGCTCCTGGCTCACTTGGCTCGTCGGTCATCCCCTCATCAAGCTCAATGCCGAGCGCTACGCCAAGGAGGCGGATCTGCGCTTCGCCATCGTGCGCATCAATGAGACCGCCGAGGCCGTCGCCCTGGGGCGCGGCGAGGCCGATGAGCGGCGCACCGCCGACAGCTCGATCACCAGCGTGATCGACCTCGGCTGCAAGCTCGCCAATGGCTTGTCGAAGCTCACCTGGATCACCTCGGGCTATGGCTGGCTCGCGATCATCGTTCCGATCCTGGTGGCGGTGCCGGGCTTCTTCTCCGGCAAGCTGACGATCGGCGGCCTGATGATGGTGGTCGGCGCCTTCAACCAGGTGCAGAACTCGCTGCGCTGGTTCGTCGACAATTTCCCCGCCATCGCCGACTGGCGCGCGACCTTGCTGCGCGTCTCGCGCTTCCGCAACGGCCTGTACGAGCTCGAGCCCAATCCCGAGACCGGTCCGAGCGGCATCACCGTCGGACCTCACCCCGCGGGCCAGATGAGCTTCGAAGATCTGTCGCTCGATCAGCAGGGCAGCACGGTATCCTTCGCGACCTCGCGCATCGAGGTGCGCCAGGGTGAGCGCGTCCTCATCGAGAACGCCCCTGATTGCGACAAGACCCTGTTCCTGCGCGCCATGGCCGGATTGTGGACGGAGGGCACCGGATCCATTCTGCTGCCGCCGGCGGAGAGCATCATGTTCCTCCCGGCGCGGGCGCATTTCCGTATCGGCACCTTGCGCGAGGCGATGACCTATCCCTCGGGAGAGGGCGTCTTCGATGACGCCATGGTTTCGGCCGCTCTCGTGCGCGTCGGCCTCATACATCTGGTCGAGCGGCTGGACGACAAGGGCCGCTGGGACAGGGCACTGCCCGCCCATGAGCAGCAGCGTCTGGTCCTGGCCCGCCTCGTCCTGCACCGGCCGGACTGGGTTCTGTTCGAGGATATCGCCACGACCGCCAATGAGCGGGATATCCCCCTCTTGCGCTCGGTCTTCACGCGCGAGCTGTCGGCTTCGGCGGTGATCGGCGTCGGTGACTCCCCGGCGCTCAACGGCTTCTTTGCCCGCCGTTTGCGGATGGCGCGGCATATGGACGCCGTCCCCCGCCCCAATGCGCCTGCCCCTGCGATAGGGCGCCCTCTCGAAGCGGCAGAATAACGCCTAAATCTCCTTGATAAATTCCCCTCCCGCTGATGCGGCAGGGGTGCGAGGATGCGCCTTGCAAAGATCGAGGAATCAGAACCGCGATGACAGATCAATCCGCTCAGCTCGCCGATGCCGCGACCGACATCGACGAAGCTGCCCATGCCGGTCTCGTGCCACAGCTTTCCATGATGGTCGGTGCCCTCTTCGCCTCGCCGGTGCGCAATACCCTATTGGCGCTGGGCGGAGGTCTCGTCGCCGTCATCCTGTTGACCGCCTATGGGCAGATCCGCCTCAACGCCTGGAATCAACCGTTCTATGACGCTCTGTCCCGCCGGGACCTCACCGATTTCATCGTGCAGCTCGGCGTCTTCGCCATGATCGCCGGCAGCCTCCTGGTGCTGAATGTCTTCCAGACCTGGCTGAACCAGATGATGAAGCTCAAGCTCCGGGAAGGACTTGTGCTCGACCTGGTTGGCCAATGGCTCATGCCGCTCCGGGCTTTCCGGCTGGCCAATGCCGGACCGATCGGCGTCAATCCGGACCAGCGCCTGCATGAGGACGCCCGCCACCTGACCGAGCTCTCGGCTGATCTCGGCATCGGTCTGTTTCAGGCGACGATTCTGCTCGTCAGCTTCATCGGCGTCCTGTGGGCGCTGTCGGCGGGCTTCATCTTCCATATCGGTGACCGCAGCTTCGACATTCCAGGATACATGGTCTGGGCGGCGCTCATCTATGCGGGCCTGGCGTCGCTCCTCAGCTACTGGGTGGGCCGGCCCCTCATCGAGCGCAATGCCGAGCGCTATCAGCGCGAGTCGGATTTGCGCTTTTCGATGATGCGGCTCAATGAGCACATCGACGCCGTGGCGCTCTTCGGCGGCGAGTCGGATGAGAAGCGGCGCATCGTGATCAGTCTCTATTCCGTTTTGGAAGCCACGCGCAGCATCCTCATGCGGGTCACCGGTCTGACCTGGGTCACGGCAGGTTACGGCTGGATCACCCTCGTAGCGCCGATCCTGGTGGCGGCGCCCGTCTATTTTGCCGGCAACCTGTCCTTCGGCGGCTTGATGGTGGCGGTCGGCGCCTTTAATCAGGTGCAGAATTCGCTGCGCTGGTTCATCGACAATTTCAGCGCCATTGCCGATTGGCGGGCCACGCTGTTGCGCATCGCCAGTTTCAGGAGCGCCGTGCTCAAGACCGATGTGCTGCACACGGTCGAGAGCCGCATCGAATTCGTCCAGGGCGAGAAGGGCAAGGTGCTCATCGAGGATCTCGAGATCGCCTCGCCTACCGGCTGCACCATGCTCAAGGAGAAGAAAGTCGAGATCAAGGCCGGCGAGCGCATCGTCATCGTCGGCGATTCCGGCACCGGCAAGACGCTCCTGTTCAGGACGCTTGCCGGTCTGTGGCCCTGGGGCGACGGCCGCATCTCCTGGCCCAAGGGGGAAAGCATCCTTCATATGCCGAGGACGCCCTATTTGCCGCCCGGCACTTTGCGCGAGGTCTTGGCCTATCCTTTCGCCGTCGACAAATACGAAGCGGCCGAATTTCCGGCCGCGCTGAAGGCGGTCGGCCTCGACGGCCTCCTGGGCAAGCTCGACATGCACAAACGCTGGGACAAGAAGCTCTCCGAAGACGAGCAGCATGCGCTCGCCTTTGCCCGCGTCAGGCTGCAGAAGCCCGATTGGCTCCTGGTTGACGAGGCTCTCGATTCGATCGAAGAGGCGACCCATCAACGGGTCGTGGAAATGCTGGACAAGGAATTGAAACACACGGGCGTCATCCATATCGGCAAGGCCGACGCCCATGATCATCTCTTCAGCCGTGTCTTTCATCTGATAAAGGATCCGGAGACTCATACTCTCGAGCGCAAGCCCATGCCGGATATCAGGCCCAAGGCACGCTTCCCGGAAACCGTCCGATGAACATGCCCCGTTCCCTCAAATCCAGGAAGGACGCCTCATTGCCCAATCCGAAGCTTGCGGATGACGAACTGCTCGAAGCCGTGCAGCGCCAGACCTTCCGCTATTTCTGGGAAGGCGCTCATCCGGTGAGCTTCATGGCGCGCGACCGCAGCTTCCAGACCTCGGATCCTCAGGACGACAAGGTCGCGATCGGCGGCACCGGCTTCGGCGTCATGGCCATCATCGTCGCGGTCGAGCGCCGATGGGTCACGCGCGAGGAGGCCTTGCAGCGCTTGAGCGGCATGCTCGACGTGCTGGAGGTCGCCACTTGCTATCACGGCGTCTTTCCGCATTTCATGCACGGCACGACTGGCGCCACCATTCCCTTCTGGCGCAAGGACGACGCCGCCGACCTGGTCGAGACATCGTTTCTCTTCCAGGGTCTTCTCTGTGCCAAGCAATATTTCGATCGCGACACGCCGGCCGAAAGGCGCTTGCGCGGCCGCATCAATTTCCTGTGGCTCGAAGTGGAGTGGAACTGGCACACACGGGACGGACGCAAGGCGCTCTACTGGCATTGGAGCCCGAACAATGGCTGGAGCCTCGGCCATGAAATCCGCGGCTGGAACGAGTGCCTCATCACCTATGTGCTCGCCGCCGCGGCGCCGCGGTACGGGATCGATGCGGATGTCTATCACGATGGCTTTGCCATGGGCCGCGACTTCCTGAACCGCCGGACCTATGACGGCATCGAGCTGCCTTTGGGCCCGGCCTTCGGCGGTCCCCTCTTCTTCACCCATTATTCCTTCCTGGGCCTCGATCCGCGCGGCCTCAAGGACCGTTATGCCGATTATTGGGAACAGAACCGCCGTCATGTCCGCATCAATTATGAGCATTGCGTGCGCAATCCGGGCGATCACGCGGGCTATGGCAAATCCTGCTGGGGCCTGACGGCAAGCGATGATCCCGACGGCTACAGCGCCCATGCGCCGGACAATGACAACGGCACGATCTCCCCGACCGCAGCCTTGGCGAGCTTCCCCTATGCGCCCAAGGAATCGATGCGCGCCTTGCGCCACTTCGTGAAGCAGGGCGACAAATTATGGGGACGCTTCGGCTTCATCGACGCGTTCAACGTTGAGCGCAACTGGTATGCCGACACGTTCCTTGCGGTCGATCAGGGCCCGATCATCGTCATGATCGAGAATTACCGCTCGGGCCTGTTGTGGAATCTGTTCATGAGCATTCCGGAAATCCAGGCGTCCCTGAAGAAGCTCGGCTTCATGAGCCCGCATCTCGAGGAACGGATCAGCTGATGTGCGCGAACTGCAAATGCCTGACTGTTTTCCCCTCTCCCGTTGCGAAGCAATGGGAGAGGGTGGCCGAAGGCCGGGTGAGGGCTCTTTGTCTCAGCAAGGAATTATCGTTGAGATCATGACACATTGCGCGAAAGAGCCCTCATCCGCCCTCCGGGCACCTTCTCCCACGCTCTGCGCGGGAGAAGGTGAAAGACGGCATGCGGGACGATAAATGCCGGACACACTCGATACCTGGATCGACCGGCAATATGGTCTTTCCGCCAAGGCGATGCTCACCGCCGTCTCAGCCGTCGGCATCGTCAAGACGCGGCCGGGCTTCGGCCAGACCGTCAGGCCCAGACCCGGCTCGATCGTCGCCTCTCCGGTGCTCGCATCCTGGGATCCCGATCCCGACTATTTCTTCCACTGGTTCCGCGACTCCGCCATCGTCATCGACGCGCTGCGTGTCCTCCATCAGGACGGGCCGATCGGACCGGAAGCGCTCACGCACTTTCGTGACTTCATCGATTTCTCCCTGTCGCTGCGCCGTCTCGAGGGCAAACCCTTGGTCGAGGACAAGTCCTGGCGCTCGCGCACCACCGCCCAATTCCAGCAGTATCTGCGATCCGACGAAGAGCTTGCCGCCGTAACCCCCGATACCGTGGTGGCCGAGACGCGCGTCAATCCCGACGCCACGCTCGATATCTCGCGCTGGTCCAGGCCACAGCATGACGGGCCGGCTCTGCGCATCCTGGTGGTGCTGCGCTGGCTCGGGGGCGGCATCGCTCTCGACGATGACTGCCGCAGATCGGCCGCCCTCCTCCTGCATGGCGACATCGACTTCATCCTCGCGCATTGGGACGAGCCCGATTTCGACATGTGGGAAGAGGAGAAGGGAGAGAATTACTACACCGACCGCCTCTCAGCCTCGGCCCTCGAACAGGCAGCCCTCTGGCTCGACCGGCAGGCGCGCAATGAGGACCGGCGCAAGGCGGCCGCTTGCCGGCATGCCGCTTCCCATATCCGCCGAAGGCTCGACGACTATTGGCTGGAAAGCGAAGGTTTCTACCGTTCGCGCCTCAGCGGCACGCCGTCGAAATATCTCGATATCTCCGTCATCTTCGCCATCATCCATTCGGGCGAAGACGGCGCCTCACATGGACTTCGCGATGCGCGCGTGCTTGCCACGCTGGCGAAACTCGAAGCGCTCTTTGCCAAGGACTATGCGATCAATCACGGGCGCCCCGAAGAGCGCGCACCCGCCCTTGGCCGTTACTCGGGCGATGTCTACTTCTCGGGCGGCGCCTATTATTTCTCGACCCTCGCCGCGGCTGAATTCTATTATCGCCTGGCGGCGGTTCTGCACGATCGCACCTACAGAGCGCGCGGCGATGCCTTCCTCGAAACGGTGCGCGCCTACACCCCTGAGAATGGTGAGCTTTCCGAGCAATTCGACCGCGTCACCGGCCGGCAGACTTCGGCGAAAAACCTGGCCTGGAGCCATGCCGGCTTGATCACCGCGGTCGCGGCGCGACGAGCGCTTGGCGCATGATCCGGAAAAGTGGGTACCGGTTTTCCGAAGAGATCATGCGCAAGAAAAAAAATAAAGCGCGATGGCGACTCGAAGAAAAGCCATCATGCTTTAGCGCTCAATAATCCCATTCGGCGCCGATGCCGACCTCGGTGCTGCCATCGGCGCCGGTCGCCCCTTGCGCCCTGATATTCTTGGTGATGTCGACATCGATCGTGACCTTGCTCGAATTGGGCTGCGCCCCCTGCTTCACCCCGAGATAGATCCGGTCATTGAGCCTCTTGCCCATGCCGACCTCACCGCCATTCTCGGTGCCGACATCGAGACTGTCGACGCCCAAGGATCTCCGCATCTTGTCGAGCACGCCCGGCCCCGATCCCGACAATTGCGCGACCGTCTGGGCGAGCTGTGCCGCCTGGCTGAGCGTCAATTCGCCGGCCCCCTTGTCGAACAGGATGCGCGCGATCACCTCGTCCTGCGGCAATTGCGGCGTCGAGGCGAAGCTGATCTTGGGCTCTGAGGCAGGGCCCGTGATGAGGATCTGGGCGGTGATGCCCTCGCTTTCGGTCTGCGCCACGAAATCGAGATCGGGATCGAGCGAGCCGTTGAAAGAGATCAGGCCCTTGGTGAGATCGAGACGCTTGCCGAAACCTTCGAACCGGCCGCGCTTGGTCGTAAAGCCGCCTTGCGAGCGGGGAGCCGCGCTCGTGCCGCGCACAGTGAGATCGCCGCCGAGCTCGGCCTCGACACCCATGCCGCGCACGAAGATGCCATTGGGCGCCGAAAGCGTCACGTCGAGATCGGCGATGAAGCCTGAGCCGGCCGCCGCATTCTCTTTCGCCTTCTTCGCCGGAGCGAGCTTGGCGCCGGCGAGCTTCTTGCCTTTGGGCGCCCCGACATGACGGACCTCGATCGGCTTGGTGGCACCCGACAGCCTGTCCGGCAGGTTGATGTCGAGCCGCTTGATGTCGACGCGCCCGGTGATCTTCGGGCGCGTCATGATGGGACCTCGCGTCTGCACTTTGCCATCGGCGATGAGCCGCGCCGTCTCGCTCGAAACCAGCGCCGCATTGGCGAAGGAGACATCGATATCGGCCGGGATGCCGGCATTGGGATCGATGGTGGCGCGTCCCGCGAGCGTGACGGTCCCGCCATTCACGGTCTGGCCGCGGATGTTCTGCAGGACGAGCGCGCGGCCGTCGCCGGCGATATCGCCATTGATCTTGGTGATGGTGACGCCATTGATCAAATCGTCGAAGCGCCCGTCGGAAAGCCGCACTGTTCCCTTGATCGCGGGCGCCGCAAGCTTGCCGGTTACCGTGGCATCGATCGCGGCCTTGCCCGCGAGACGATTGCCGGACGCGGCCAGGAATGCATTGGCGAGCGACAGGTCGACCGCGCCCTGCGCGGCAAGGTCGAGCGTCGACTGGGCCAGGGCGAGCGAGCCCTTGACCCGCATGTCCTGGAGCCGCGGATTCTTCATCACCATCGCAAGTCCCACACGGCCGCCTTTCACCTCGCCTTCGGCCGCGATGTCGAAGGTGCCGGCACCGCTGCGCACGATATCGGGATTGCTCAAGTTCGTGATCTTGAGATCATAGCGTCCGTCCGGTGTTTGCGGGCGGCCTGAGATCCTGATCGTTCCATCGAGCGTGCCCCCGATGTCATCCTCATAGCCACCGAGCCGGGCGAGCGACAAAGGCAGGCTCGCGAGCTTCACGTCGAGCGCGAGGGACTCAGGTCCGGCCCTGCCCGAAAGCGCAGCGCGACCTTTGCCGGTCGAAAGCGCGAAATTGTCGATGGTCACGGTGCTTTGGGCGAAGCGGATTTGCGAAGGCGCCACAAGCGCCGCGCGGATGCCGTCGCGCGCCAGGCTGAGGGCCCGGAGATCGAGCGATGTCGCTGCCTCGGCGATGGTGGCCTTTCCTTCGGCCTTGATGCTCGTGCCATCGACGAGCGCGTCGAGAGCGAGGTCGCTCTCACGTCCGGTGCCATTGGCGGTGAGCTTGGCGCGTTCGACCTTGACCCCGCCAGCCGCCATGTTGGCGACATCGAGATCGCCGATGAACAAGGGCACGCCGAATACGTCACGCAAGGTGCCGTCGACCGACGCTTTGCCAATGGCCTGGCCCGCAGCACGCAAACCCGAGGCCTGCGCCTTCACGGCGACATCCTGCTTGCCCTGCTCTGGTGAGAACGTGACATCGGCCGTAAGCTTGCCCGCCATCGGCATGAGCGCCAGCGCTGAAAGATCGGCGAGATCGTCCGCCGCGATCTTGAGCGTCCCGCCGATGAGGCCGCCCTCTACGAGCTCGAGCCCGCCCTTCGCCTTGTTCGCGCCGACGGTGAGATCGATGGTCTCGAAGCGATAGAAGTTCTGGGCCAAGGTCGCGAAACGCACGAGGCCTTTGGCCTCCTTGTCGGCGATGCGCCCGGCAAGGGTGAGATCGCCCGAAGGTCTGCCGGTGAGATCCTGGGCTTTGACGGTGACGGCGAGATCCTGGACGGGCTTGCCCATGGCGCGGCCGGCCGGCACGGTCAGCTCGGATACGAGGTTCAACTTGTCGAGCGTGCCCGAGAAGGAGGCCGTGGCCTTGGCCGCCCCGCTCACGCGCGCATCGATGAGAGCCAGATCGCTGAGCGAGAGATCGGCCTTGAGATCGGCGGCGCTGCGGTCGATGCGGCCGGCGACGGTCAGCGCCGCGTCCTTCGCCTTGAGGCTCGTATCCTCGACGATAATGACACCGTCGGCGCCGCGCTGGACACTGCCCGAGAGCTCGGCCGGCCCCTTGAGCAGCCCATCGACGGCGGCAATGCCGGTGATGACACCGATCGAGCTTCCACGGCCCGAGACGCGGATCAGCGTCTCGGTCATGTCGACATCGGCATCGAGGGAGACCTGGCCACCGAGCGGGCGCCCGGCGAGCGGCGAGAAGGCCGCGAGATCCAGCCGTCCGAGACGGAGCTTGCCTTTCACCGCTTCCGCTGCCGCGGCACCGGTGAATTCCGCGGCGAGCGGTGCCAGCTTGATCGTGGCTGCAGACAAGGCCGGCTTTCCGGCCTTGTCGATCAGCCCGGTGAGCGCGAAATCGAGAGTCTCGCCAAGCGCCGCCGCGACCTTGGGATCATCGGCGGTCAAGCCCTTGGCATTGCCATCGCTGGTGAGCGCGAAGGCGCCGTCGGCCTGCGGCACCATTTCCACATTGGCGCTCATCATCTGAGCGCCATAGCCTTGCGCCCGGGGCTCGGTCACCGTGATCGCCGCCTTGACCTCCGGCCGTTCGATGAGGCCGTTGAGCGTGCCGTCGACGAACCAGTCCTGCCACCGGGCTTGCGGGACCAGTTGGGCAAAGCGCTCGGCGGCGCCGCCGATCACCGTGTAGCGCAATTGCGCCTGGCGCGCTCCCGTATCCACCGTCCCCTTGAGCGTCGCGCCGATGCCGGCCGCCTCGAGCCTCGCATCTTCGATGGCGACGCGCTGGGCCGCATCGACGGTAAGCGCGGTGTTGATTTTCGTGGTCCCCTCGAATAGCGGCGCGGCGGCAGCCGGCAGCAGGCCTGCGATCTTACCGGCAAGGGCGAGCTTGACCGCATGGCCCTCGCCTGCGCGCTTAACACCGGCGTCGCCTTTCGCCTGGATGGCGGGACCAGCCGTAAAATTCAGTGATGCCGTGAAGTCGTCGAGCGATCCCTTGCCCTTCACCGCAAAACGGACCGGCGGCCGGCCGGCAATCTGGGCCAGCCCGGCAATAAGCCCGCCTTCGGGCTCGTCCGCGGCGACATCGATGTCGAGCGTTTGGGCCTCAGGCACGAAGATCACCTTGCCGGCGATTTTTCCGGCGATGTCGCGGCGGTCGAGCGCGAAATCGAGGAAGAGCCCCTCGGCAGGATCGGTGAGACGCGCCGAGCCCGCGAAAGACAACCGCATCGCCTGGCCGATCACCGGGTCCGCGATATCGATTTCAGCCACGGCAAGACGCTGGATGTCGAGACGCGGCAGTGCCGGGCTCGCCGCCGGCGTGTTTTCCGGCGCGGGCGGCAGCTCCGGCTGGCGCAGGACGGAGATTTTACGCGCACCGATCGCTTCGGCCGACACCATGCCGCTGGCGAGCGCCAGCGGGCTCCAGGATATCTCGAGCCCTTCGACGATGGCGAATGTGCCCTTGGCATCGGCGAGCGCGATGCGCCCGATTCCCATGCGGGACGGCACGAAACCTTCGATGTCGGATATCTGGATGATGAGGCCGTTGCCCGAAGCGAGCGTGCCCGCTCTGCTGGCGAGGAAGCTTTTGCCGGGTCCGGTCTGGAGGGCGCTGAAGGCGGCGGCGATGAGAAGAACCAGCCCCGCAAGGGCGAAGAGGAAATATCTTAAGACCTTGCGCAGCCGCATCAGAAGGCCTGTCCGATGCTGACATAGATGCCATAGCCGTCATCGTCGGAGCGTGGATTGAGCGGGATCGCCGCATCGAGGCGGATCGGCCCGATCGATGTGTAGTAGCGAAGCCCGAGGCCCGCCGCATAACGAAGGCCGGAGAAATCCGGCACCTCGTCCTCGAAGGCGGCCCCCATGTCGAAGAATGGCACGACGCCGATCGTGTCGGTGACCTTCACGCGCAATTCCGCCGACGCCTCGAAGAAGCTCAAGCCGCCGATGATGTCGCCGTTACTGTTGCGCGGGCTGACGGACTGGTATTCATAGCCGCGGATCGATCCGCCGCCGCCGGCATAGAAGCGCCGCGCCGGCGGGACATCGGTGATGTCGGCGCCGACCAGGCTGCCGCCCGCCACGCGGCCCGCGACGATGAAGCGGTCGCGCTCATCGAGGGCCTGGTATCCCGAGAGCGAGCCTTTGGCGAGCACCGGCCCCGCGCCGGCTTCGCCCAGGAACACGAAGGGCTCGACCCGGGCGCTGGCGCGGATGCCCTCGGTCGGATCGAGAAGCGAGTCGGTCGAATCATAGATGACGTCGACCGGGATACCGGCCACGAAATCATCGCGCTTGCCGAAACTGTCCTCGACGAAGGCCTGCTCGAAATCGACGCCCACTTGCACCGAGAGATGATCGTCGAAACGGTGCCGGACGCCCGCGGTCAAGGTGACGGCATCGCGCACATAGGCGTCCGTCACCTCGCGCAAGATGGCGGCCTCTGAGATGAGATCGTCATCGACGCTGAAGATGCCGGGCTTGCCGAAGCTCACGGTCAGCGCATAGCCGAAAGGATCGGCATCGGGCACTGCGTCGGGCTCGCCGCCAAACCACGACACCTGGCCGTCGATGCGCAAGGTCTCGGCCCCGCCGAAGAGATTGCGATGTCCCCAATAGGCGTTGGCCGCGGTGCCGTCGGTGCTCGAATATTTCGTGCCGAAGCCGAAATAGCGCGGCTTGCGCTCGCTGACCTCGACATCGACGGGAAGCAGGCCTGAAGAATCGAGCTGCTCCGCCTCTTTCAGCCTGACGCCGCCGATGATAGGATAGGAGGTAAGGCGCTTGCGCAGCTTTTCCAGGCGTTTCGGCGAATAGGGTTCGCCCTCTTCGACATCGATGCGGCTTACGACGAATTCAGGATCGAGGCCTTCGGTTCCCGACACCTGGAAGCGGCCGAAGCCGGCTCTGGGGCCCGCATCGACGAAGAGCGTCACATCGAGCCGCAATGTATTGTGGTCGGCCGCGACGTCTTTGCTGGCGATCTTCGCGAAGGGATGACCCTTGTGGCGCAAGTCGTTGACGATGATACGCTCGGCGCCGGCAATGGCAGGGCTCCGCGCCACCTCACCTTCGATGAGATCGCTATCTTCGATATCCGGCACATCCGGCATCGGCCGATGCGTCTTCGCATCCAGGATCCGCACCTTGCCGAAGCGGAATTGCGGGCCGACATCGACGGATATATCGACCGGCACGGCGCCTTTACGCCGCGCCTTCTCGGCGGCATCGAAGACCCGCATGTCGTCGACCGGCACGCCGGCGATGCGGATACTGGTCTCGCCGGCATAATAGCCGTTCTCATAGAGGATCGCGGTGATGCCCTCGTAATCGGCAAGTGCGCGCTGTACCAGCCCGGCGGCGCCAGGTGCGGCCTTGTCCTGCAATGTCACCAGGCTCGAGCCTTCCTCGATCTGCGATTTGAGATCGCTCTCGGCATGATCGACCCTGATCGAAACCCTATAGGCAAGCGCATCGGCCACGGGCTCATCCGTTTCTTCGCCCCCGAACCAGGAGAAGATGTCGTCAAGGACGGTCTTGCTCGCAACAGGCGTGGCGGTCAGGACTGAAAACATCGCCGCTGCGATGCCCATCACCCAGAAGCCACCCGCAAATCCCGAATCCACTCGCCGACGCACAACGCCCCACTACATTTCTCTTTGTGCAGTAAGAGCTTGCGGCAAAAATCCGGTTAAAATGTGTTCCCATTTACGCAATGTTCAAAACATTGCGGGAACATGGGTCCGCGTTTCATGAGTGAAACAGGCGTTCCATGCTCAAATATTCCCTAGAGTCAATCACTGTGCACGTAGCTGCCATCGCAAATCAGGGTCTTTGCGCAGCGGCACGATCTTGCGATACTTGCTTTAAGCAAGGCTTAAACTCGCCCTAGCGGCAGAGTTTCTAAAATGATCGAAAAAGGCAGCCGGATAATTTTATGTCCGACTGTATAATTATACTTGCCAGCCCTTGGCTTGTCGGTCAAGCTGCGCCCCAAAAGAGCAGCAAGGGAGCGCAAAATGACATCCATCCTTCAGGACAGCCTGTCGATCGTTGCGGAAAAAGTGCGAACGGGGCGGATGTCGCGCCGGCGCTTCCTGGAGGTTCTGGCGGCGCTCGGCGCGGTCGGCGCCCTGCCCGCCTGGCGCGAGGCTCATGCCGAGACGAAGGAGCTCGTCTTCTGCATGTGGGGCGGCGATGCCGAGGATGTCTATCGCAAGGCCTGGAACGAACCCTATGAGGCAAAGACGGGCATTGCCATCGCGCTCGACGGCTCAGGTCCGACCCGCGGCAAGATCCGCGCCATGGTCGAATCGAAGAATGTCACCTGGGACGTGTGCGACAGTGGTCTCGGCACCCAGTCGTCGCTCGGACCCGAGGGCCTGCTCGAGCCCATCGATTACGCGATCGTCGACAAGAGCAAGATCGTTCCGGGCCTCGCCTATCAATGGGGCTCGACCGGCTATATCTACAGCTCGGTCCTGACCTGGGATGCCCAAGCTTTCGGCGGCGAAGAGCCCAAGACCTGGGCCGATTTCTGGGACCTGAAGCGCTTCCCGGGCAAGCGCGTCCTGTGGAAATACATGGTAGGCGTGCTCGAGGCCGCACTCATGGCCGACGGTGTCGCACCCGACAAGGTCTATCCGATCGACATGGATCGCGCTCTCAACAAGATCAAGGAAATCAAGGATCATCTCGTGCTCTGGGACAATGGCGCCTCGAGCCAGCAGGTCTTCCGCGACGGAGAGGTCACCATGGGCCAGATCTGGCACACGCGCTCGACCATGCTCGGCGATGAATCGCAGGGCCGTTTCAAATACACCTTCAACCAGGGCGTAGTGCAGCCGGGCGTGTGGGTGGTGCCGAAAGGCAATCCCGGCGGCAAAGCGGTGTTCGATTTCCTCGCTTCGATGCAGGAGCCCGAGAAGCAGCTCATCCTCTTGAAGGAGCTGAGCCAGGGCCCGGCGAACCCCGAGACCGCCAAGCTCGCGCCGGAGCTCGCAGGCCGCAATCCGGCCTCGCCCGAGAACCTGGCCATCCAGGTCTTCCAGAACGAGGAATGGTACGCCAAGAACCACCAGGACGCCGAAAAGCGCTACCTCGACGTGGTGTCGTCGTAAAAAGTGCCGTCGCCCCGCTTCAGCGGGGAGAGGGTGAAAAACCATGATGTATTTTCTCTTCGTCCTGCCGGCGGCGCTCCTTCTGTTCTTTCTCTATCTGGTGCCGCTGGCGCGCATCCTGGTGATCAGCGCCACCGATGGCCAGGGCCTCATCGCCAATTACGGCGCGGTGCTGACCTCGGCGCCGATCCACCGCATGATGTGGACGACGGTCGAGATCTGCGTCATCACCACGGCGGCCACCCTCCTCATCGCCTATCTCATCGCCTATGTGCTGGTCCAGGCCTCGGAACGGGCGCGGCTGTGGCTCATGCTCTGCATCCTGGTGCCGCTCTGGGTGTCGGTGCTGGTCCGCGCCTTCGCCTGGATCGCCGTCCTCAACAACAGCGGCCCTCTCAACAGCCTGCTCGTCGCCTCAGGGCTCATCGACCAGCCAGTGCAATTCGTGCGCAACCAGTTCGGCGTGATGCTGGGCATGGTCCATTACATGCTGCCTTTCGGCATCCTGCCGCTCTATGCGGCGATGAAGGGCATCGATCCCAAGCTCGTCTCGGCGGCGCGCGCTCTGGGCGCCCACCCCTTCACCGCCTTCCGCCGCGTGTTCCTGCCGCTGAGCCTTCCCGGCCTCTACAGCGCCTTCGTCATCGTCTTTATCTTCTCGCTCGGCTTCTATGTGACGCCCGCCATATTGGGCGGCGGGCGCATCGTGATGATCGCCGAATATATCAGCCTTCTCATCCAGCAAGGCTATGACTGGGGCATCGCCGCGGCACTCGCCACCTTGCTGCTCGCGGTGGTGACGGCGGTCGTCTTCATCGCCGGCCGCTTCGCCGACTGGGATTCGGTGCTCGGAGGCTCGCGCCGATGAGGTGGCCCAAATCGCTCCCCGGCAACATCCTGCGCGGCCTCGCCTGGGCCGGTGTGCTGTTCCTCATCGCGCCCCTTCTGGTGGTGATCCCGGTCTCCTTCACGCCCGAGCGCTATCTCTCCTTGCCGAGCGATGCGCTGTCGCTTCGCCACTATGAGACGTTGATCTTCGATCGGCGCTGGTCCGGCGGCATCCTGACGAGCCTTCTCATCGCCAGCGTCACCACCTTGCTCTCGGTCGTCATCGGCACGCTGTGCGCCGTCGGCATGTGGCGCATCGGCGGGCGCAGCATGCAATTGCTCCGCCTCATGATCCTGGCGCCATTGATCGTGCCCTCGATCGTCCATGCGCTCGCCTTCTATCGCACCTGGATCGACCTCGGCTGGCTCGACACGGTGTGGGGCGTCATCGTCGCCCACACCACGATCTGCGTGCCCCTGGTGATGATCACCGTCTCGGCGGCGCTGTCGGGCTTCGATTACCGGCTCGAATATGCGGCGCGCTCATTGGGCGCGCGTCCCTTCACCGTGCTCTGGCGCATCATCCTGCCCAATATCGTGCCGGGCGTCGTCTCGGGTGGCGTCTTCGCCTTCATCACCTCATGGGACGAGATCATCACCGTGCTCTTCATCACCGCCCGCAAGGTCCGCACTTTGCCGCAGACCATCTGGTCGAGCATCATGGAAAGGGTCGACCCCGCGGTCGCCGCCGTTTCGACCGTCATGATCGCCTTGACCCTTGCCGCCGTCATCATCAGGCTCACGCTGGCGAAGCGTGCGCCGTCGCAATCTTGAGACCACAAGAAGAGGAGCGCCATATGGTCAAGAGCCGGCCCATCGAGAAGATCGTCATCAATGGCAAGATCGCCACCATGGAAGGCGACGGCCACTTCGTCGAGGCGCTCGCCATCCGCGCCGGCCGCGTGGCGGCGCAGGGCACGACGGCGGAGATGCGCGACCTCGCCCCCCATGCCGAGGTCATCGACTGCCGCGGCCGCACGGTCTTGCCGGGCTTCATCGACAGCCACTGCCATCCCGACATGCATGGCGCGAGGCTCGGCCGCTGGACCGACCTGTCGGAGGGACTTGCAAGCAAGGAAGACCTCCTCGCGCTCATCCGCAAATCGACCGAGGGCACACCTCGGAACCGCTGGTTCGTCGGCTTCCGCTATGACGATCTGCGCCTCGGCGGCTATCCGACCCGGGACGAGCTCGATGCCGCGGCGGGCGGCCGGCCCGCCTTCCTCTATCGCCGCGACGCGCATCTGGGTTTCGCCAATAGTGCTGCGCTCAAGCTCGTGGGCTATACGAAAGAAAGCCAGGATCCGCCTTTCGGCCGCCTCGACCGCCATCCCGAAACCGGCGAGCTCACCGGCCTTTTGCGCGAGACCGCAGCGCATGAGGTGGTGAACTACAACCAGGCCGATTTCTCTTCCGACGATTTCGCCCAAGGCCTCGTCAAGGTGTTCGCCGATTTCTCCACTTACGGCATCACCTCGGTCCATAACAGCCTGTGCTCCACGCACGGCATCATCGCCTATCAGAAGATGCGCGAGGCGGGCGATCTCAAGATGCGCGTCGGCCTCCTGGCCTCGGGCCGCGAGGACGAGCTCATCGAGGCGATCATCCGCTCCGGCTGGCGCACCGGCTTCGGCGATGAATGGGTGAGGCTGACCGGCGTCGAATGGTGCCCCGACTGCTCGACCAGCGGCCGCACCGCCGCCTATTACGACCCCTATGTCGGCCAGAAGGTCCTGGGCGAGCCCGACGACAATCGCGGCATGCTGCTCTATGAGCTCGAGGACTTCAAGCAGCGCGTGCTCAGGGCGCATCAGTCGGGCCTCCTGGTCGGCGCCGACGGTGTCGGCGACCGCGGCATCGATTTCGTGCTCGATGCCTATGAGCATGCCCTCCATCATCACCCCGTCGATGATCACCGCCTGAGGGTCGAGCATTGCTGCAACGTGACCCCTAAGATCCTTCAGCGCCTGAAGCGCCTCAAGGTGATCTGCTCCTCGGCCTCGGGCTTCGCCTATGACCTGGGCGATGCCTATCGCCGCAATCGCGGTGCTGAAGCCATGCGCTATATGTGGCCGCATCGCAGCATGATCGATGCGGGCGTCGTGGCGCCCGGCCATTCCGATTCGCCCGTCTGCCATCCCAATCCACTGCGCGGCATCCATTCGCTGGTCAATCGCGTCACCGACACCGGCGCCGATCTCGACCAGCGTGAGGCGATCAGCGTCTATGAGGCGATCGAGGCTTATACGACGCTCGGCGCCTATTGCGGCAAGGAAGAACATCTGAAAGGCGATCTCGGCCTCGGCAAGCTCGCCGACTTCATCCTCCTCGAGGAGGACATCTTCACCATGGACAAGAAGCGGCTCGACGGGCTGCGCGTCATGGAAACCTATATTGCGGGCGACCCGGTCTATCGGCGCGAGGCCAAAGCGTGACGGCAGGCTTTCTCGAGATCCGCAACCTGGTCAAGCGCTATGGTTCGGCGGCGGCCGTCGATGGCGCGTCGCTCTCGATCGGCAAGGGTGATTTCCTCACCCTTCTCGGCCCCTCGGGGTCGGGCAAGACGACGATCCTCATGGCGATCGCGGGCTTCGTGAAGCCGACCGAGGGCGAGATCGTGCTGTCGGGGCGCGATCTCGTGCCGCTCGAGCCCGAGGAGCGCGATCTCGGCATCGTCTTCCAGGGCTATGCGCTCTTTCCGCATATGACGGTCGCCCAGAATGTCGCCTTCCCGCTCGAATTGCGCAAATGGAAGGCGGAGGATATCCGTAAGCGGGTCGATGAGACGCTGGCGCTGGTCGATCTCGCCCGCTATGCCGACCGCCGGCCGGCACAGCTTTCCGGCGGCCAGCAGCAGCGTGTGGCCCTGGCGCGTTGCCTGTCCTACCAGCCCGACCTTCTGCTGCTCGATGAGCCGCTCTCCGCCCTCGACCGGCAATTGCGTGCCAGACTGCAGGACGAGCTCAAAGCCCTGCACCAGAGGGTCGGGGTCACCGTGGTCAATGTCACCCATGACCAGGACGAGGCGCTGTCGCTCTCGACCCATATCGCGGTCATCAATCACGGGCGCATCGTGCAATATGGCACGCCGGACGAGATCTATGAGAAGCCCAAGACCCGCTTCGTCGCCGAATTCATCGGCCGCAGCAATGTTCTCGCCGTCGAAGAGGTGGAACAGTCGGGCGGCGGGACGCGCGCCCGGATCGGCGGGCAATGGATACCGGTCGGCGCCGGGACGGCGCTCGATGGCCGGCACGCCTTCTCGCTGCGCCCGGAGATGATCGACATAAGGCCTGAAGGTGCCGCCTCAAGCGCCACCGGCGATCGGAATGTCGTCATGGACGCTCGGATCGAGAATTGTGTATATCACGGCAGCACCACGACTCTGGATATGCGCACCGCTATCGGGGCATTGCGGGCCGAGACGCCGACCAGCCGCTTGGGTCTGAGGCCCGCGATCGGCGGCGCCGTGCAGATTCTCTGGCCGGTGCAGGCGGGGCGCATCATCAATGAGGACGGCACACACCTTGATCAATAGCGATTTCGATGTCGGACAGACGCTCCGCCTGAAGCGCGAGCAGGCTGGTCTGTCACAAAGGCAGCTCGCGGAGCTCGCCGAGCTCACTCATGCGACCGTCGCCAATGTCGAGAACAACCGCACCGCGCCCTCGGTCGCGACACTGGCGCGGCTGCTCGATGTGCTGAAGCTCACCTTCTCGGAGTTCTTCGCGCCCGATCTGCCGAGCATGGAGAAGATCTTCTACCGCAGGAGCGACTTCGTGCAGCTCGCCGCCGGCGCCTGCGAGATCATGCAAGTGGGTCCGGGCCGCGGCATCGCCAGGCTGCAGGTGCTGCGCACCCGCTACAAGCCCGGGGCCGAGACGGGCCCCGAAATGCTCAAGCACGAGGCGGAGGAAGGCGGCGTCGTCATCTCGGGCGAGATCGAGCTCACCGTCGGCGATCGCACCGAGATCCTGAAGGCCGGCGACGGCTATCTCTTCCGCTCCAACCAGCCGCACCGCTTCCGTAATGTCGGCAATACGGATTGCGTCATGGTCGCCGCCTGCACGCCGCCCTATCTCTAGCTCTCCAGCCGCCGGATGGCGCGCTCGATCTGCTGCAGCGCCGCTTCGGCTTGCGGCAGCACCGCGCCCATAGTGAGAAAGCCGTGCAGCATCTCGGGGAAGTGGATTTCCTGGACCGGGACGCCGGCGAGCTCGAGCCTTTGCGCATAGGCCGAAGCCTCGTCACGCAAAGGATCGAAGCCGGCCCTGAGGATGATGGCCGGCGCGACATCCTTGAGGCCTGAAGCAAAGAGCGGCGAGATCCGCCAGTCGGTCGGATCGCGGTCCCCTATGTAGTTCCTGCGATACCAGCCATAGATCTCGCGCGTCAGCAGATAGCCGCTGCCAAGCGTGCGATGCGAAGGGTAGCTCGCGGTCAGGTCGAGGCAAGGATAGATCAGGATCTGGCGCTCGAAATTCCAGCCGAGCTCCGATTTGCGGTTGAGGAGCGCCAGCACGGCCGCGATATTGGCGCCGGCGCTGTCGCCGAAGAGCGAGATGCGGTTGGGATCTAGCCCAAGGCTGCCGGCATGGCTGAAGATGAAGCGTGCCGCGGCAACGGCATCATCGAGGGCGGCGGGATAGGGATGCTCCGGCGCCAGCCGATATTCGACCCAGACGATGTTGGCGCCGAGCCGGTTCGCCAGCCGACGGCACAGCGGCTCATAAGTGGCGAGATCGCCCAGCGTCCAGCCACCGCCATGGAAGAAGATGTAGGTGTCGCGCTCATGCGACAAGGGTGCCAGCGGCCGGAACAGGCGCAAGGCCGGCGTGCCGTCATGATTGCGCGCAATCGATGTGACATTGCCCACCGTATCGAGCGGCCAGACATAAGGCTTGCGCGCCAGGTTGTAGGCGCGCCGCGCCGTCGCCGGATCGAGCCTATCGACATCGCCCGCGAAGGTGAGCTTCGGGATCAACCGATAGGCACGCGGATCGAGGCGGGTTTGGAAATTCAGTTCGGCTGTTGCTGCGAGCATACAGGGCCTCCTCTCGAGCTCTAGCGATACGCGCAGGATTTGAGCATCGAACGAGTCGAAGCAAGCGAGCTAAACTTGCGGCTGCCGTTAGCTTTCCTGCCCCGCTAAAATAACTTTCCTTTGGTCATGATTTTTCTCAACGCCGGCCTGAGCGAAGGCTGCTAATCTTTCGGTCGTGGCAATGACCCCGGAAAATACTGCGGGGCAATTCTCCTCCTCGGCGCGTGATCAGGAAAAGTGGGTACCGGTTTTCCGTCCGATCACGCGCCAAACTATGAATCCGATCACGTTATCCCTTCAGATCGATTTCGATCTGAAGGGATCGTGATCTAGGACTTCACACCCGGTCAGACTGCTGGCCGGGTGCTTTTCCCATGTGTGGAGGAATATATCCCAAATCTGTTCTTTATTTCTTACAGAAAGTTCTTTACTTCGAACATTAATCATAGTTAGTCTATAAACATTATAGAGTTTAAAACCAACCGGGGAGCCTGCCATGACCCGCACCTTGCCGTCCTTGAACGCCTTGCGCGCCTTCGAAGCCGCCGCCCGCCATCTCAGCATTGCCGGCGCGGCGGATGAATTGCATGTCACGTCGGCCGCGATCAGCCACCAGATCCGTCATCTCGAGGATCATCTCGGCATGCCCGTCTTCCAGCGCAATGGCCGCAACCTGATCATGACCGATGCCGGCCAAGCCGGCCTGCCTTCGATCCGCGAGGGTTTCGCCCTCCTCACCGCGGCGATGGACGCGATCGATTCGCTGGGCGAAACCGGCTCGCTGTCGATCAGCGTCGCCCCCTCCTTCGCCACCAAGTGGCTTCTGCCGCGGCTCCACCGTTTCGAGGTGCTGCATCCCGAGATCGACATCAAGGTCAATGCTTCCATGCAGCTGTGCGACTTCGCCAAGGACGGCATCGATGTCGCCATTCGCTATGGCGCCGGGAGCTATTCCGATCTCATGTCGGAAAAGCTGATTCAGGAATCGCTGATTCCCGTTTGCAGTCCCGAATTGCTCGCCTCGGGCGCGCCATTGCGGCGGCCGGACGACCTCAAGAACCACACGCTCTTGCATGACGAGAGCCCCGACAACGATCCGTCCTGCCCGAACTGGGAGATGTGGCTGCGCGCCGCCGGCGTCCACGACATCGATGCGAGCCGCGGCCCTCGCTTCAACCAGTCGAGCATGGTGCTCGAGGCGGCCATGCTCGGCCGCGGCATCGCGCTCGCCAAGTCGACGCTCGCCGCAGCCGACATCGCCAGCGGACGGCTGGTGCGGCCGCTCCCCGGCCACAGCCCGGTCGGCTTCGCCTATTATCTCGTGGCGCCGAAGTCGAAGCTCAATCTGCCGAAGGTGTCGTTCTTCCGCGACTGGCTGTGGGAAGAGGTCGGCCGCAAGGACAGCGACGTGCCGCGCCTCGATCTCGGCCGGCCGAGCGTCACCTTGCACGCCCGCGCCAGCTGAGGCGCTATTGCTCCGTAGGCGGACGATGGATGGGATCGATCCACAGGACCGATTCCGGCTTCTCGATCGGCTCGATGTCGAGATTGACCACCACCGCCTCGCCGTCGCTGCGCACCAACACGCATTCCAGCACCTCGTCGGGGCTGGCATTGATCTCCTGATGCGGCACGAAGGGCGGAACATAGATGAAGTCGCCGGGGCCTGCCTCGGCGACGAATTCGAGCTTTTCGCCCCAGCGCATGCGGGCCTTGCCCTTGACCACATAGATGACGCTCTCGAGCGGCCCGTGATGATGCGCGCCGGTCTTGGCATTGGCATGGATGGTGACGGTTCCCGCCCATAATTTCTGCGCGCCGACGCGGGCGAAATTGATGGCGGCACGCCGGTCCATGCCCGGCGTCTGGGCCGTATTGGTGTCGAGCGATCCCGCCGGGATGACGCGCACGCCGTCATGCTTCCAAGGTGCTGGCATTTCTTCTCCTTTTTCTCGCTTAATTGTCGGCCAGATCGCCGGCACTTTCAACTTTCAAAAAATCTACAGCAAGCCTTTAGGATAAGTGCTTTGCCCCTTGGGCTCGGCCCATGCGATTCAACCGGCAACGCCCAATTGCACGAGGATCGCCATGGCGAGGGATCACCATCCGGAAAAACTTCCCGTTCTCGATCTGGCCGAGCTCGACAAGGCGGGAAGCCGCCAGGCTTTTCTCGATAACCTGCGCGCCACCGCGCATGGCATCGGCTTCTTCTATGTCACGGGCCACGGAATCCCGCAAAACCTGATCCGTGACGTGCTGGTGCAATCCCGTCTCTTCTTCGCGCTGCCGGAGGAAGACAAGCTCACCATCGGCATGGTGAACTCGCCGCAATTCCGCGGCTATAACCGCGCCGGTCTCGAGCATACGCGAGGCTTGCCCGACTGGCGCGAGCAGATCGATATCGGCCGCGAATTGCCGGCGCGCCCGATCGATCCGGCAGCGCCGCCCTGGACGAGGCTGCAAGGCCCCAATCAATGGCCCGCCGCTCTGCCTTCGCTCAAGCCGATCGTCCTCAACTATCTGGACCAGGTGACGGCGCTCGCCATCCGCATCACGCGCGCTTTCGCCGAGGCGCTGGAGCAGCCGGCGGATATCTTCGAGCCAATCTATAAACCTGCCCCCAACCAGCTTCTCAAGATCGTGCGCTATCCGGGCCGCGAGAAGGTCGACGGCGATCAAGGTGTCGGCGCCCACAAGGACAGCGGTTTCGTGACCGTCCTCCTCCAGGACGTCCAGTCGGGCCTCGAGGTCGAGGGCAAGTCCGGCTGGATCGCGGCGCCGCCGATCCCGGGGACCTTCGTCATCAATATCGGCGAGGTCCTCGAAATGGCGTCCAACGGCTATTTACGCGCCAATGTGCATCGCGTCGTCTCGCCGCCCGCCGGCGCCGACCGCCTCTCGGTGCCCTTCTTCTTCGGTGCCAGGCTCGACGCCACCATTCCCGTCCTCGATCTGCCGCCGCATCTCGCGCGCGCTGCGCAAGGCGTCACCCAGGATCCGCGGAACCCGCTCTTCCGCGATGTCGGCAAGAATTATCTCAAGAGCCGGCTCAGGTCCCATCCCGACGTGGCGCGTCGCCACCATGCCGACCTTCTCGAGCCCAAAGAGCGCGACGGCGCGCTCACGGTCGCCTCCGCTTATTGATCAGTCACGCACAGGGGAGAACTGAAATGACTGCCGACACCAAGCATCCCGAGACGCTGGCGCTGCATGGCGGCACCTATCGTTCGGACCCGGTCTCGGGCGCCGTTGCGGTGCCGCTCTATCAGACGACCTCCTACCAGTTCCAAGACACGGGCCACGCCGCCCGCCTCTTCGCGCTGGAGGAGATCGGCAACATCTATACCCGCGTCCAGAATCCCACCCAGGACGCCTTCGAGCAGCGCATCGCCGCGGTCGAAGGCGGTGTCGCCGCCTTGGCGCTGGCTTCAGGCCAGGCGGCCTCCGCCTATTCGGTGCTGAACCTCGCGCAAGCGGGCGACAATATCGTGTCCTCGACCGATCTCTATGGCGGCACCGTCACGCTCTTCTCCCAGACCTTGAAGCAGTTCGGCGTCGAGGTGCGCTTCGTCGCTCCGGCGGATCCCGAAAACTTCCGCCGCGCCACCGATGCGAAGACCCGTGCCTATTATGCCGAGTCGCTGCCCAATCCCAAGCTGCATGTCTTTCCGGTCGCCGAGGTTGCCGCGATCGGGCGCGAATTGGGCGTGCCGCTCATCATCGACAACACCGCCTCACCTCTGATCCTCAGGCCCTTCGATCATGGTGCGGCGGTCGTCGTTCATTCGACCACCAAATATATCGGCGGCCACGGTACCTCGATTGGCGGCGTCATCATCGATGGCGGCAATTTCCCCTGGGAAGCCCATGCCGAGCGCTTCCCGCTCTTGACCGAGCCCGACGCTGCCTATCACGGCGCCGTCTGGACCGAGGCCACAAAGCCCTTGGGGCCCATCGCCTATCTCTTGCGCGTGCGCGTCAAGCTCTTGCGCGACATCGGGGCCGCCGCCTCGCCCTTCAATGTCTGGCAGTTCATCCAGGGGCTCGAGACACTGCCTCTGCGCATTCGCCAGCATAATCAAAACGCGATCAGGGTCGCCGAATTCCTGTCTCATCACAAGGACGTCGCTCATGTGATCTTCCCGGGCTTGCAGACCGGTAAGCCGCGCCAGCGCGCCGACAAATATCTGAAAGGCGGCTATGGCGCGCTTGTCGGTTTCGAGCTCAAGGGCGGCATCGAGGCGGGCCGCAAATTCATCGACTCGCTGAAGCTCCTCTATCACGTCGCCAATATCGGTGATGCGCGCTCGCTCGCCATTCACCCGGCCTCGACCACGCATCAGCAGCTTTCGCCCGAAGAGCAGCTCGCCGCCGGCGTGACGCCCGGCTATGTGCGGCTTTCGGTCGGCATCGAGCATCCCGACGACATCATCGCCGACATCAGCCAGGCCCTCGACAAGGCGGGCCGGGCGGATGTCTCGCCCAAGGTTCCACGCGCTGCCTGACAACAAGGAGACATCGCATGACCATCTCTCGTCGCAAGCTTCTCAAGGTTTCAGGCGCCGCGGGTGCGGCTGCCTCTCTGGGTCTCGCCGGAGCCAAGCTCTATGCGCCGGCGATCGCCGGCCCCGCGCCCAAGGTGCGCCTCGCCTGGACCGAGGTCGCCGCCTGCCATTCGCCCTTGGGCTTCGGCCTGGCGAAGGGCTTCTATGCCAGGCACAATGTCGACGTCGAGCTCTTCTATCAGGGCGCCAGCGGCCAGACGCTCATCCAGGCGCTCGCCACCAACAAGGCCGATGTCGGTGCAGGCCTGGTGCTCGACTGGCTGAAACCGCTCGAGCAGGGTTTTGACGTGAAGCTTTTCGTCGGCTCGCATGGCGGCTGCCAGAGGCTCCTCGCCTCCCCCGCTTCCGGCATCACCGATCTCGCTGGGCTCAGGGGCAAGCGGATCGCGATCTATGATCCGGGCTCACCGCCCAAGATCGCCTTCGCGGTGACGCTCGCCAAGGCCGGCTTCGATCCCGAGCAGGATTTCACCTGGCAGGTCTTCCCCTTCGATCTCCTGGGTGAGGCGGTCAATCGCGGCGATGCCGATGCCGCCGCGCATCTAGATCCCTGGGCCTATGCGATCCAGAAGCAGCACAATCTCGTGCAGCTCGCCGACACTCAGACCGGTGTCTATGAAGGCCGCGTGTGCTGTGTCCTCGGCGCCAATGGGCCGTTCCTCGAGGCCAACAAGGACGCAGTGAGGCGTGTCGCCGCCGCCAATCTCGAGATCCACGAATATACCGCCAATCATCCCGATGAGGTGGCGCAATGGTATGTCGAGAACCTGAAGCCCGGCATCTCGCATGAGGATCTGACCAAGAACCTCTCGACCATCGTCTTCCACAACCACCCGGTGGGCAAGGAGCTCATCGAGCATATCCGTCTCTCGATCGAGGACCTGAAGCTCACCAAGGTGATCGAGCCCGCGACCGATCCGGCCGAGCTCGCCAACCGCATCACCCTGGATATCTTCGCCTGACGCATATGAGCGATGCGGTACAAACGATAGAGGAAGGCGCGCTGGCGCATCGGACCGAAACCGGACAATTCGATGCGCTCAACACACAGATCGAGCGTTCGCCGGTCTCTGCGATCTGGACGAATGGCCTGCTTGCGGCCGGCGCCTGGGCGCTGGCCGCGATCGTGACCTTGGCTCTTCCCGATGTCATTCCATGGGGCGGCACGCGTCTCTTCGCCATCCTTGTCGGTGTGGGCGCCGCTCTTCTGGCGATGCTGTCGGTCAGCGTCCATCATCTGGGCGCCGCCGGCCGCACCCTCATCCATTATGGGCCATGGTTCATCGCCCTTGGCCTGTGGTTCACCTTCTGGGAGCTCTCCACCGCCAAGCTCGGCTGGTTGCCGAAACCCTTCTTCTCGCCGCCGCAAGGCCTGCTCAATGTCTATGTGGTCGACTGGCAGCGCCTCCTCCTCTGCATCCTCTATACGTTGCGCCTGTGGGCCATCGGCTTCGGCAGCGGCGTCGTCATCGGCTATGTGATCGGCATCGGCCTCGGCTGGTCGAAGCGCTTCAGCTATTGGGGCATGCCGGTCTTGAAGCTCATCGGCCCGGTGCCGGCGACCGCCTGGATCCCCTGCACCTTCTTTTTCTTCCCCACCACCTTCGCCGCGAGCTGCTTCATCGTGGCGCTCGCCTCCGGCATCCCGGTCGCCATCCTCACCGCCTCGGGCGTAGGCTCGGTCAATCGCGCCTATTATGATGTCGGCCGCATCCTCGGCGCCAAAAACTGGTATCTCATCCGCCAGATCGCGATTCCCGCCTCGCTGCCGCATGTCTTCGTCGGCCTGTTCATGGGCCTCTATTATTCCTTCGCGGTCCTGGTCGTCGCCGAGATGCTCGGCGCCAAATACGGGCTCGGCTGGTACATCCAGTTCCAGACCGCCTATTCGGCCTATGCCAATGTCTATGCCGCGCTCCTCATCATGGCCTTCCTCTGCGCCTCGATCGTCCGGCTCCTCTTTTTCTCGCGCGACCGCCTGCTCGGCTGGCAGAAAGGCTTCATCTGATGTCGCTTCCCGAAAGACGCAATATCGCCGTCGATATCCACAAGGTGAGCCACCATTTCGATCTCGAAGGCGAAGCCCTTCCGGTCCTCGAAACGATCGACCTCACCGTGGCGCCGGGCGAGTTCATCGCTTTGCTCGGCCCATCCGGCTGCGGGAAATCGACCTTGCTCAGGCTCCTCGCCGGCCTCGAAAAGCCGGCCCGCGGGAAAATCCATGCCGATGGCCGGCCCATCTCGGCCCCCGATTGCTCGCGCATCCTGGCCTTCCAGGACCCGACCTTGTTTCCCTGGCGCACCGTCTGGAAGAACGTCGCCACCGGCCTCGAGGCGCAAGGGATTCTCGATGAGCAGCGCGGGCGCGTCGATGACGCCCTCGCTCTGGTGCGGCTGGAGGATTTCGCTTCCGCCTATCCGCATCAGCTCTCGGGCGGCATGGCGCAGCGCGTCGCGCTCGCCCGCGCTCTGGTCAACGAGCCCAAGCTCCTGCTGCTCGATGAGCCCTTCGGCAAGCTCGATTCCTTCACCCGCATGGCCATGCAGGCGGAATTGCTGTCGCTCTGGCAGCGCCAGGCCTTCACCGCCATCCTCGTCACCCATGACATCGAGGAAGCACTTCTCCTCGCTTCGCGCGTGATCCTGTTGAGCGACCGGCCGGCGCGCCTTGTGCATGAGGTGCGCGTCGATCTCGATTATCCGCGCCGGCGCGACCAGCCGACAATCATCAAACTGCGCCGGCAGATCGCGCAGGAGCTCGGCCTCGATGACCTGGCCATCGTGGAAGACCGGGTCCCGTCGTGACCGGCAGACGGGTCTCGCTCATTCTGGCGGCGCTCGGCCTCGCGGCGCTCATTCTCGCCGCCGCCTGGTGGTGGGTCGTCTTCCGGCAAGTGATCGCCAATGGCTATATGGGCTGGAGCCAGGCAGTGGTCTGCGCCGGCAGTAAATCGGCCATTTGCGATCTCGCCATGGCGCTCTGCGGCGCCAGGCACCCTTTCGGCATCGACACCTATTCGGCGAGCCTCTTCTGGCTGGCGCTGGCGAGCCTCTGCGGAAGCCTCGCCACCAGCGCCTATTCCCGCGTCAACTGACCGTCTGCAGCCTTTGCGCCACCGATTCGACGCTCGCCCGCGAATCCTTCTCTTTCTCCACCGTCAGCGGTCGAAGATAAGCCTCGAGCCACAGGCTGTAGCGCGAGGCAGCGTAAGCAAAGGCGAAATAGACCGCGGCCGTCACCGCATAGGCCTCGTGATAGAAGCCGAGCCACTGCGTGTCGGTCGTGGCTACCCGCGCGGTGTTGAGGAAATCGAAGAGCCCGATGACGCTCACCAGCGAGGTGTCGAGGAAGATGCCGATGCCGAGCGTCACGAAGGCCGGAATGACCGCGCGGAAGGCCTGCGGCAGGACCACCAGGCGCAGCGTCCGGGCCGCCGACAGGCCGAGCGATTGCGCCGCCTCATATTGGCCGTTGGGGACCGCCTCCAGTCCGGCCCGGACGATCTCGGCGATATAGGCCGAGACGAACAAGATGAGCGCCACCTGGACGCGCAGCAGCTTGTCGATCGAGGCGCCGGCCGGCAGCATCAGCGGGAACAGCAGGGTCGAGACATAGAGCACGGCGATGATGGGGACGCCGCGCATCGCCTCGATGAAGCCGATCGAGAGCATGCGCACGCCCCCCATCCGTGAGCGCCGGCCGAGGGCGAGCAGGACGCCGAGCGGAAACGCTCCGGCAAAGCCCAGGACGGCGAGCAGCAAGGTCAGCGGAAAGCCGCCCCAGAGCTGGGTCGAGATCGACGAGCCGGAGATCCAGCCGGACATGAGAACGATGGCCGAAACGATCGACAGGAGCCAGAGCGTCAAAAGCTGCCGATGCCAGAAGCGCGGTATGGCGGTTGCGACCACCGGCAGCGCGATGAGGAGTGTCGCGGTGATGGCCTGCCACTGGCGCTCGCGCGGATAGAGGCCGAAAAGCATGAAGCGGAATTTTTCGCCGATGAAGGCCCAGCAGGCGCCGGTGCCGGCGGCACAGGTCTCGGCCGTTCCCGTCCAGGTCGCATCGATGAGCGCCCATCGCAGGAGCGGCACGGCGATCAGCACCAGTGCGGCCGAGACGGCGACGGTGATGGCGGCATTGAGCGGCGTGCCGAAGAACTGCCGGGCGAGCGGCTTCGATTGATCGATCATGGCGTCAGCGGGTGATGAGGGCGTGGCGGGCGTGATAATGGTTCATCAGCAGCGACACCGTGAGGTTGATGGAGAGATAGATCGCCATCATGATCAGGATCGCCTCCAGCGCCTGGCCGGTCTGGTTGGCCGTCGTGTTGATGATGCTGACCAGGTCCGGATAGCCGATGGCGACGGCGAGGCTCGAATTCTTGGTGAGGCTCAGATAGTTGGAGGTGAGGAGCGGGATCATGATGCGGAGCGCCTGCGGCAGCACGATGAGCCTGAGGATCTGGCCCTGATGCAGGCCCATGGCGCGCGCCGCCTCCGCTTGCCCGTTGGGCACGGCCTCTATGCCGCTGCGCACGATCTCGGCGATGCCGGCCGAGGCATTGATGGCGAGCCCGAACAGGAGGGCGGCGAATTCAGGCGTGCTGGATAGCCCGCCCGTGACATTGAAGCCTTTCCTTTCCGGCCACTCGATGGTGAGGCCGCCGGCGAACGCGACCAGCACGAGCCCCGCCAACGCGGCAAGCAGCAACATGATCCGCCCCTTCAGCCTTTGGCGCGGATTGTCCTTCAGGCGATGACTGAGCAAAAGCCAGCAACCCCCGAGAATGACTCCGAAAATGGCAAGGGCGACAGTCCAGCCGCCGGTCGCCGAGGTGAGCGACGGCAGGAACACGCCGCGATTGCTGAACAGCACGCCGGGCAGCGGCTCGAAGGCGCGGCGGATGGCCGGCAGGGACTGGACCGTGGCGCTCCAGAAGAAGAGTTGTAAGAGGAGCGGCGTGTTGCGGACCGCCTCGACATAGGCCTTGACCAGACCGGCAAGCAGCGGATTGCCGGAGAGCCGCGCTATGCCGAGCATCAGGCCCAGCGCCGTCGCGAAGACGCAACCTGCGAAAGAGGCCATGAGGGTGTTGAGGGCGCCGACCAGGATGGCGCGGCCAAAGCTCATTTGCGAGGAATAGGCGATCAGGCTCTCGCCGATCTCGAAATTGGCCGGCCGCCAGAGGAAGCCGAAGCCCGGCGTGATCCCGACGCGGTCCATATTGCTGATCAGGTTGTGGCCGAGATAGGCTGCGAACGCGATCAGGACGGCGAGACCGCCGAGCTGCAGCAGTGGCTTTTGGCCGAGCCAGGCACGAAAAGATGAAAGACCGGGCGGTGCACCGCCCGGTCGCCCCCTCGATGACATGAAAGCCCGCGGCACGATCAGCGGAACGGCGGCGAATAGAGCAGGCCGCCCTGGGTCCAGGGCTGGTTATAGCCGCGCTCGAAGCCGACCGGCGTCGCCTTGCCGATATTGCGCTCGAAGATCTCGCCGTAATTGCCGACCGCCTTGATGATGTTATAGGCGAATTTGGGATCGAGGCCGATCGCTTCGCCGAGCGAGGGATCAGTGCCGAGGAAGCGCTTGATCGCCGGATCCTCGCTCGCAAGGAAGCTGTCGACATTGTCCTTGGTGATGCCGAGCTCTTCCGCCTGGATCGTCGCATAGACCGTCCAGTTGACGATCTCGAGCCACTCGTCGTCGCCGCCGCGGATAGCCGGCACCAGCGGCTCCTTGGAGAGGCGCTCGGGCAGCAGCACATACTCGTCGGGTTTCGCGAGCTGGGTGCGCTTGATGGCGAGATCGGAGGCGTCCTGCGTCAGGGCGTCGACGCGGCCGGTGTCGAGCGCCTGGATGAATTCCTTCGTGTCCTCGATGACCACCGGCTTGAAGGTCTTCTTGGTCTTGCGGAAGAAGTCGGCGATGTTGAGCTCACCGGTGGTGCCGCTCTGGATGCCGATGGTGGCGCCGTCGAGATCGGTACCCTTGCTGACGCCGAGCGACTTGTTCACCAGGAGGCCCTGCCCGTCATAGAAGACGACCGGGCCGAAATGGAAGCCGAGCTTGAAGGCGCGGGTGATGGTCTGGGTGACGCCGGACAGGAGGATGTCGAACTCGCCCGCTTGCAACGCCGGCAGGCGCTGCTGCGGCGAGGAGGAGGTGAACTCCGCCTTCTCCGGATCGTTGAAGACCGTGACCGCGAGCGCCCGGCCGAAATCGACGAAGAAGCCGTTCCAGCGGCCATTGCTGTCGGGCGCGAAGAAGCCCGGCGACGTGCCGACGCCCACCTTGATCGTGCCGCGCGCCTTGATCTTTTCCAAGGTCTCGCCGGCAAAGGCAGTGGAGCCGAGGGCGAGGCTCAAGCCTGCCGTCAACGCGGCGAGTCCCGCCGCGCGTGCAAAATTCCGTGTGATCGATGCCAACATGTCCCATTTTCCTTTCGCATCGCATCGCCGGCGCTGGCGTCAAGTGCGGCGGCCGGCTGCGTTGAGGCAAATGGGTAAACCGAGAGCCGACGCCGCAACCATTGAGGTTTTCGGCATCGCGGAATGAGAAATACTAAACCCGGTCTTGAGCCAGGGAGCCTCGAAGCCAACTTCCCTCTTGCTATCGCGGGCCAAGCCGTGGGATTTGGGAAATATCAGCGTGAGAAACTATGTATCGGAAGTCACGGCAGCATGCGGACACTAGCGAGCTTCAAAAAACATAAGACTTTGAATGCGGGCGATAGGAAATCTTGCAATGCTGGAAACGATCAATGACGGTCCCGCGAATTCCCTGCTTTTCCCTGCTCCGACGCGCTAACTTATTGGTATTGCTTGAGCGAGATTCTTTTTTTCAAAATTCCCTGAAAATCCCTGCAAATCCCTGAATCCGGGTCTCCACCGACCTCGATGGCCCATGAGAATTGTTCCCTTCTCCAATCCTTTTACCGCCCGATCCGGGACCGGCGTGAGCTTCAAGCCTTGCCCTCGCCCGCCGGCAGCGGCAGGCGGATGGTGATGCGTGTGCCGCGCCCGCTCTCGGTCGGACTTGCCGCGCTGATGCTGCCGCCCAAGGCCGTGATGATGCCGCGGCAGATGGCGAGGCCGAGGCCGACGCCGGCGCCGCGCCCGTCATCCTGCTTCACCCGGTAGAACTTGTCGAAGACGCGCTCGAGATCTTGCGGAGGTATCCCCTGCCCTTCATCGCTCACCGAAACGACGATCTCGGATCCATATCGGTTGGCGGTCACCTTCGTGGGCGTTCCGGCCGAAGAATATTTGTTGGCATTGTCGAAGAGGTTGAACATGACCTGCTCGAGGAGCGCAGCATCGCCATGGACGAGTGGCAGGCCCGCCTCGATGGTGATCTCGATCGTGCGCTCGGGCCAGGCGGCGCGCGCCCGCGCCGCCGCCGCCCTGACGACATCGCCGAGATCGACCCAGTCGCGCTTGATCTCGAGATGAGGGCCTTCGATGCGCGTCATGTCGAGGAGATTGGTCACGAAGCGCGACATGCGCCGCGTCTCCTCCTCGATCGCGGCAAGGAGCTCGTCACGGGCTTCGCCCGGCATCTTGCCGCCGAGGCTCCTGAGGCTGGTCACGGATCCGAGGATGGTCGCGAGCGGCGTGCGCAGGTCATGCGAGATCGAGGACAGCAAGGCCGAGCGCAGGCGCTCGCTCTCGGCCGCGGCCTCGGCGCGGGCTGCGTCGCCGACCAGCAGCGTGCGCTCGATCGCGATCGTCGTCTGGTCGATGAGCGCTTCGACGACACGCTCGTCCTCGGCCGAAAGCCCGTCGGCGCCGGGCCTCAAGCCGATCACGCCGACGACGCCGCGCGGCGTCGTGAGCGGCCGGAACATGAAATGCGCATTGGGCAGCGTCGTCGTCCTGAGGCCCGCGGGCTCGCGGTGCGTGAGCGCCCAGCGCGCCGCCGTCCATTCGCTGGCGCCCATCGTGTCCTCGGGCGGAAACGCGGCCTTGATGACGAGTTCGCCGTCTTCGGCAAGGAGCACGATCGTCTCGCCCTTGATCGCGGATGCCGTCTGCGAAGCGACCGCCCACAGGACGTCGTCGAGCGTCGCGGTCCCTGAGAGCTTGCGCGAGAAGTCGAACAGCATCTGGGTCTGGAAGATGCGCCGGCCGGCGGCGTCCGACTGCTCGCGCACCCGGCCCGAAAGCCCGCCGGTAATGATGGCGACCAGCAGGAAGACGGTGAGCGCCAGGAGCTCATGCGGGCTGGCGACGGTGAATGTATAGGTGGGCTCGATGAAGAAGAAATTGTAGGTGAAGAAGGAGAGTATGGACGCGATGAGCGCGCTGCCGGTGCCGAAGCGGTTGGCGCAGAGCAGAACCGCGGCGAGGAAGAACATGGAGATCGCCGGCGCCTTCAGCCAGTTCGCGTGCAACGTGTAAAGACCGAGACCGACCGCCAGCGCCACCGCGCCCAGAGCGGCGAAAAGTGCTGCGGCCTGGATCATCGGGCGCGGCCAGCGGAAGAACGGCACCTTGCCCTTGGGCGGCGTCACGATGTGGATGGCGATGCCTTCCGCCTGCTTGGTGATCTCGTCCGACAGCGACCGTCCGAAGAGCCGTTTCAGCCACGAAGCGCGCGAACGGCCGAGCACGATCTGGGTGATGTTCTGGCGCTTGGCATAGCGCAGGACCTCACTCGGAAGGTCGCGCGCCGAAAGCCGCGAGATGTCGGCGCCGAGCCGGGCGGCGAGCTTCAGCGCCTCCTCGACGCGCCTGACCGAGTCCGGATCGCGCGGCTCGCGCCCGATGTGGTCGAGATGGGCCGCGACCCAGCCGGCATTGAGCCCGCTGGCGAGGCGGCTCGCGGCCCGGATGACGGTCTGCGATTGGAGATCGGGTCCGACGCAGACCAGGATGCGCTCCGCCGTCGGCCACGGTCCTTCGATGGCGTTCTGGCGCAGATAATCGACCATCTCGTCATCGACGCGGTCGGCGGTACGCCGGAGCGCCAGTTCGCGCAAGGCCGTGAGATTGCCGGGCTTGAAGAAATTGTCGGCGGCGCGGCGCGCATTCTCCGGCAGATAGACCTTGCCGTCCTTCAGTCGCGCCAGCAATTCATCGGGCGTGATGTCGACCACGACGACTTCCTCGGCCTTCTCGATGACCGTGTCCGGCACCACTTCCCGCACGGTGATGCCGGTGATGCCCGAAACGACGTCCGACAGGCTCTCGACATGCTGGATATTGAGCGCCGTCCATACATCGATGCCGGCATTGAGCAGCTCCTCGACATCCTGGAAGCGCTTGGGATGCCGGCTGTCGGGCGCGTTGGTGTGGGCGAGCTCGTCGACGATGATGAGGTCGGGCCGCCTCGCCAGCGCGGCATCGACATCGAACTCCATGAGGGTGCGGCCCTTATAGGCGACCGGCCGGCGCGGCAGGACCTCGAGCCCTTCGAGAAGGGCCGCGGTATCGGCCCGGCCATGGGTCTCGACGAGCCCCACCACCACGTCGCGCCCCTCCGCCTTGAGGCGCCTCGCCCCCGACAGCATGGCGTAGGTCTTGCCGACGCCCGGCGATGCGCCGAGAAAGACCTTGAGCTTGCCGCGCGCGCCCTTCCCGGCGAGCTTCAACAGCGCATCGGGTGACGGACGCAGTTCAGGGTCTTGCGGCATTTGAACCTATGTTCTACCCGGGTGCCACGGCGTCAAGGGCCCTGTTGAGCTCGAGCACATTGACGCGCGGCTCGCCGAAAATACCCAGCACGGGCTTTTTTACCTGCGCCTCGACCAGGGCCTTGACCTTGTCCTCGGGGATACCGCGCGCCTTGGCGATGCGGCTCGCCTGGATGAGCGCGTAGGCCGGCGATATGTCGGGATCGAGGCCGCTGCCCGAGCTCGTGACCGAGTCGGCCGGGAGCGACGAAACGCCATCCGCCGCTTTCAGTCGCTGGGCATCGGCGGCGATCCGGTCGAGAAGCTTCTTCGACGTCGGGCCGAGATTGGCGCCGGAGGAGGCGCCGGCGTCATAGCCCGCGCCTGCGGCCGAAATACGCGGCCAGAAATATTTGTCGGCGGCGAAGCTCTGGCCGATGAGCTCGGAGCCGCGCACGACATTGTTGTCGACGACGAGGCTGCCATTGGCGCTCGACGGGAACAGGAGCTGCGCGCCGCCGGTCATGGCAAAGGGGTAGACGATCCCCGTCACAAACATGAGGAAGGCGAACAGGACGAGACAAGGACGCAGTTGCGAAAGCATGGTCTATTCCTTCACACGAGATGCAGGGCCGAGACGACGATGTCGACGACCTTGATGCCGATGAACGGCACGATGATGCCGCCCAGGCCATAGATGAGAAGATTGCGGCGCAGGAGCTCGCTCGCACCGACGGCGCGATAGGCGACACCCTTGAGGGCGAGCGGGATGAGTGCCACGATGATGAGCGCGTTGAAGATCACCGCCGAGAGAATGGCGCTCTCGGGCGAAGCGAGCCCCATGATGTTGAGCGCGCCGAGCTCCGGGTAGGTCACGACGAACAGCGCCGGGATGATGGCGAAATATTTGGCGACGTCATTGGCGATCGAGAAGGTGGTGAGCGAGCCCCGCGTCATCAGGAGCTGCTTGCCGATCTCCACGATCTCGATGAGCTTGGTGGGATTGGAATCGAGGTCGACCATGTTGCCGGCCTCGCGCGCCGCTTGCGTGCCCGATTGCATGGCGACGCCGACATCGGCCTGCGCCAGCGCCGGCGCGTCATTGGTGCCGTCGCCGCACATGGCGATGAGCCGGCCCTTGGCTTGTTCGGCGCGGATATAGGCGAGTTTGTCCTCGGGCGTTGCCTCGGCGATGAAGTCGTCGACGCCCGCTTCCGAGGCGATGGCGGCGGCGGTGACAGGGTTGTCGCCCGTCACCATCACCGTCTTGATGCCCATGTGGCGCAAGGCGTTGAAGCGCTCCTTGATGTCGGACTTGACCACGTCCTTCAAATGGATGACGCCGATGAGCTTGCCGTTCTCGGCGACGGCGAGCGGCGTGCCGCCGGTGCGCGAGATGCGGTCCACCGCGTCGCGGAAGGCCTGCGGCGCTGCATTGGCGGCGATCTTCACATGCTTGAGCACGGCATCGACGGCACCTTTGCGGATGATGCGGTCGCCCAGATCGACGCCCGATATGCGGGTGACGGCCGAGAAGGCGATGGGGACCGCCTTGGTGCCGGCAAGCTTCGGCTCGGCGACGTGATGATTGCCCTTCGCCAGCGCCACGATCGAGCGCCCTTCCGGCGTTTCATCGGCGAGCGAGGCCAAGAGCGATGTCTCGGCAAGCGCCTGCTCGCTGACGCCGGGCACCGGCAGGAAGGCCGTCGCCAGGCGGTTGCCGAAAGTGATGGTGCCGGTCTTGTCGAGGAGCAGCGTATCGACGTCGCCCGCCGCTTCGACGGCGCGGCCCGAGGTCGCGATGACATTGAAGCGGATGAGCCGGTCCATGCCGGCGATGCCGATCGCCGACAGGAGGCCGCCGATCGTCGTCGGGATGAGCGTCACCAGGAGGGCGGCCAGCACGGTGATCGACAGGAAGGTCGCCGAATAGCCGGCAATGCCCCACAGCGACATGACGACGAACATGAAGATGAGCGTCATGCCGGCGAGCAGGATCGACAGAGCCAACTCGTTCGGCGTCTTCTGGCGCTCCGCGCCCTCGACCAGCGCGATCATGCGGTCGAGGAAGCTCGAGCCGGGCGCGGCTGTGACTTTCACCTTGATCCAGTCCGACAGCACGGTCGTGCCGCCGGTAACAGCCGAGCGGTCGCCGCCAGATTCGCGGATGACAGGTGCGGACTCGCCGGTGATCGCCGATTCGTTCACCGAGGCGATGCCTTCCAGGATCTCGCCGTCGGCGGGGATGACCTCACCGGCCGAAACCATCACCACATCGCCCTGGCGCAGCTCGAGAGCGGAAATCTTCTCGAAGAGATCGTTGCGCTCATCGGGCTGCAGCAGGCGGCGCGCCACCGTGTCGGTGCGGGTGCGGCGCAGGGCATCGGCCTGCGCCTTGCCCCTGCCCTCGGCCACCGCTTCGGCGAAATTGGCGAAGAGCACGGTGAACCACAGCCAGGCGGCGATTTGCCCTGAGAACAGGGCGACACCGTTCCCCACGATGAAGTCGCGCAGCCACATGGCCGTCACCAGGGCGGCGACGACGGCGGTGACGAAGATCACCGGGTTGCGGGCGAGGTGCTTGGGGGAGAGTTTGACAAACGCCTGCTTCATCGCTTCGAGCGTGATCTTGCGATCGAACAGCGAGGGGTTTGCGTGTTTCTTGGACATGGAGAAGACTCCGATTAGAAGGTCTTGCCGGCGAGCATGGCGAAGTGCTCGACGATCGGGCCAAGGGCGAGAGCGGGGAAATATTGCAGGCCGCCGAGGATCAAGATCACGCCGATAAGGAGGCCGATGAAGAGAGCGCCATGCGTGGGGAAGCTGCCGAGCGTGGTCGGAATCTTCTTCTTCGCGGCAAGTGATCCGGCGATTGCCATCACCGGCACGACATAAGCGAAGCGGCCGAGCGCCATGGCGATGCCGAGGGTGGTGTTGAACCAGGGTGTGTTGGCGTTGAGGCCGGCAAAGGCCGAGCCGTTGTTGCCGGCGCCCGAGGAGAAGGCATAGAGGATCTCGGAGAGGCCGTGCGGGCCGCTATTGGCGAGACTCGACAGGGCCATGGGCAGCATCGCCGAGGCGGCGGTGAAGCCCAATATGACGAGCGGCAGGACGAGGATGGCGAGCACCGCCAGCTTCATCTCCTTGGCTTCGATCTTCTTGCCGAGATAATCGGGCGTGCGGCCGACCATGAGACCGGCGACGAACACGCTGATCAGCGCCATCACGATGATGCCATAGAGGCCGGAGCCGACGCCGCCGGGCAGGATCTCGCCGAGCTGCATGAGGAACATCGGCACGAGGCCGCCGAGCGGGGTGAGTGCCGCATGCATGGCATTGACCGCGCCGCAGGAGAGGCCCGTCGTCACCGCCACATAGAGGGCGGACATGGCGAGGCCGAAGCGCACTTCCTTGCCTTCCATGTTCGCTACCGAGTCTAATCCGAACTGCGAAAGCAGCGGGTTGCCATAGGCTTCGGCCCAGTAGACGGCTGCGGCCCCGGCGCCGAGCATAACCAGCATGACGATGAGCAACGCCCTGCCCTGGCGCATGTCGCCGACCATCCGGCCGAACATGACCGGCATGGCGGCCGAGACCACCAGCATGGCGAAGATCGACAGATAATTCGACCAGGCATTGGGATTTTCGAAAGGATGCGCGGAATTGGCATTGAAGAAGCCGCCGCCATTGGTGCCGAGCTGCTTGATCGCTTCCTGGCTCGCCACCGGGCCGAGGGCGATGGCCTGCTTGGCGCCTTCGAGCGTTGTCGCTTCGACCGAGCCTTGCAAGGTCTGCGGCACGCCGAGAAGGATGAAGGCCGTAGCGACGATGATCGCCAAAGGCAGCAGCACATAGACGGTCGAGCGCGTGAAATCGACCCAGAAATTGCCCAAGGTTTTGGATTCGGAGCGGGCAAAAGCGCGCGTCACCGCGACGGCAAGCGCGATGCCGGTCGCGGCCGAAAGGAAGTTCTGCACGGTAAGGCCCGCCATTTGCACGAAATGGCTCATCGTCGTCTCGCCGCCATAAGACTGCCAGTTGGTGTTGGCGACGAAGCTCCACGCCGTGTTGAAGGCGAGATGCTCGCTGGTGCCGGCGAAGCCCCGCGGGTCGAGCGGCAAGTAATATTGCACGCGCTGCAGGAGATAGAGCACGATGAAGCCCAAAAGGTTCACCGACAGCATGGCAAGCGTGTAGCTCGCCCAGCTCTGCTCCTTGCGGGCATCGACGCCGGCAACACGATAGAGGCCGCGCTCGAACGCCAGGGGCTCGGCGCGCGTGAACAATCGCGCCATGCCGATGCCGAGCGGCCAGGCCGCGGCGATGACGATCGCGAAAACGAGAATGATCTGCAGCCAGCCGGCAAGGATCATGGCATCACCTGATGAGATAGAAGTTTCAGAATTTTTCGGGATGGACGAGCGCGTAGACGAGATAGGCGATGAGGCCGCCTGCGACGATCAACCCGATGAAGGCTTCAGACGTCATGGGAATGGCCCTCAGATGCGCTCGCACAGGCGCACATAGGCCGCGAGCCCTGCGAAGATGAGAACGCCTAAGCCGAGATAAAGGATATCGAGCATGATTGCCTCCTTGTCGGAGGCTAGATCGCGCTTAAGGCATCAAAATTCCATTCGTGAAACAGGGGCGCCGTATAAGTTTTCCATAAAGTCACCCTCGCTCGTGCCCAGTATCCCCTTCTCCCGCTTGCGGGAGAAGGTGCCCGAAGGGCGGATGAGGGTGTCTTTTAACTAAAACTGAATACCCCGCGTCAGCGCGCCGTCGATCACCAGGTTGGTCCCCGTGGTGAAGCTCGAAGCCGGGCTCGCCAGGAACACGATGCCGCGGCCGATCTCTTCCGGCGTCGCCATCCGTCCGGTCGGGTTGAGCGCCAGCGCCTTGCTGAAGAGATCGGGTATGTTCTTCTCTATATGTTCCCACACGCCACCGGCGAAATAGGTGTTGCCGGGCGAGACGGCATTGACGCGGATCATCTTGGGCGCAAGCTCGAAAGCCATGCGCTGGGCGTAATGGATGAGCGCCGCCTTGAAGGCGCCATAGGCGGGGCCGGTGAAATCGACCTCGCGGCCCGAGACCGACGAGACGACGACGATGGAAGGCGACTTGGACTTTTCGAGATAGGGCAGTGCCGCATTGACGGCGCGCACCGTGTGCAGCATGTCGACCTGGAACTGCTTCTGCCAGGCCTCTTCGCTCTGATCGACCGCGAGTGCCGAGACATTGGCGACCAGGATGTCGATGCCGCCCAGCGCCGAGGCTGAGGCCGCGATCCAGCTCTCGAGCTCCGCCTTGTTGCTCACATCGATCGCCTGGCCGAAGCTCTTGACCTTCTTCTTGCCGAGATCGGCGACGGCGGCGTCGACCTCGCCCTTGTTGCGGGCGCAGACCGCGACATTGGCGCCTTCATCGGCGAAGATATCGGCGGCGCGCCGGCCGATGCCTTTCGTTCCGCCGGTCACCAGCGCGTTCAGTCCTTTGAGGCCAAGATCCATGATGCGTCTCCCTTTGAAATCTATGTGGCCGGCGCCAGGCACCAGACGGCGAAGAGCGGTGTGCTGCCGGATGCCATCGCATGCTTGATATGGGGCGTGTTGTAGAAGCTGCCGCCGATGCTGGGCTCGAACCAGTCGTCCTCGCCTTGCCGGAACCTGCCCTTCGACAGCACGAGATAGACTTCCTCCGGCGCATGATGGTGATCGGGATAGCGTACGTCCGGAGCGAGCAGGCTGACCCCGACCCAGACATCATCGCGCGGCTCATAGCCATTCGGGCCGACGATCATCGCATTGGCATGGCCGTCGGTGAAATTGGCGCTGGCCGTCTGATCGGCGCTGGCGCGCCGCGTCCAGGTGAGATGCGGCTCCAAGGCGGCGAAGGCATCGGCGATCTTCGCCAGCGACGGACCGGCCGCGCGGGCCGTCGTCAGCGCGTCGCCCAGATAGGCGCAGGCCGGCAATCGGGCCGGCGTTTTCGCCGCGACTGGGCGAGCCCGGTCCAAGGCGTCGAAGACGCGCCACAGGCAGCGCCCGGCGGCCGCTCCCCATTGCCGCTGGCCGATCTCGCTGCGCAGCGACGCGAGGAAGTCCTGCAGGGCCTCCGGCCGCTCAGCCATTGCGGCCTCCCGGCGGCTCGTTGAGGAACCGCGTGAAGCCCTCGCCATAGTCCGGATGCCAGCGCGACAAAGGCGGCCGGTTCTCGATGATGTCGCCCGCAGCCCAAGCGATGCGCTTCTCATCGGTCGGGCGCGCCACTTCATTATCGGGACATAATATATAGAAGTCGCCGCGCTCGAGGCTCGCCAGCATGAAATCGACCGTCTGCTCGGGCGTCCAGGCGCCGGCCGGCTTCTCGCTGCGACCCTTGGCGGTCAGGCCGGTGAAGACGAAGCCCGGGATCAGGAGATGCGCCTTAAGCTTGCAGTCCTTGAGCGAGCGAAGCTCATGCTGCAGCGCCTCGGTGAACACCTTCACCCCGGCTTTGGAGACATTATAGGCCGGATCGCCCGGCGGCGTGGTGATGCCCTGTTTCGAACCGGTATTGATGATGAGGCCGGGCGTGCCTTGCGCGATCATGTTGGGCGCGAAAATGCGCGTGCCGTTGATGACGCCCCACAGATTGACGGCGATCACCTGATCCCAATTGGCATAAGGACCGAACATCTGGCTGCCGGGCTGGATGCCGGCATTGTTCATCAGCACGTCGATCTGGCCGAAATGATCGCGCACCGTCCGTTCCAGCTTCTTCAGATCCTCTGGCTCGGCGACGTCGCAAGGCGCCACGATGCAATTATCTGCCGCGGCGAGCGCGCCACTGGCCTGCATCAGCCGCTCCGCATCCTTGTCGGCGATGCAGACCTTGAGGCCGCGCTCGAGGAAGCTCTTGGCGGCGGCGAGTCCGATGCCGGACGCGCCGCCGGTGATGACGGCGACATGGCCTTGCTTCAGCGCTTCGACGGTCATCGGCGGCTCCTTTCCATCACATTACGCCCGGATAGGCGCCGCCGTCGATCAGCAGATTCTGACCCGTGATATAGCCCGCATGCGCCGAACACAGGAAGGCGCAGGCCTTGCCGAATTCGCGCGGCGTCCCGAAGCGTTTCGCCGGGATGGCCGCCTCTTCCTCGGCCCGGATCTTGTCGATCCCCACACCTTGCGCCTCTGCCGCCTTGGCGAGCCCGTCATTGAGCCGGCGCGTGTCGAAGGAGCCGGGCAGCAGGAAATTGATCGTGACATTGGCATGCGCCACCGAGCGCGCCACGCCGGCGAGGAAGCCGGTCAGCCCGAGTCGCGCACCGCTCGACAGATCAAGGCCGGCGATCGGCGCCTTGATCGAGCCCGAGGTGATATTGACGATGCGTCCGAAGCGCCGCTCCACCATCTTGTCGATGACCGCCTGGATGAGCTCGATCGGGCTCACCATGTTGTTGATGAGGCCCGCGAGCTGGGCCTCGCGGTCGATCTGCCGGAAGTCGCGGTAAGGCGGGCCGCCATTATTGTTGACCAGAATATCGACCTGGGGAACGGCACCGAGGATCCTGGCCTGGCCTTCCTTCGTGCCGACATCGGCAATGACCGGGATGACCTTGGTGCCGGTGCCGGCCTCGATCTCATGCGCCGTTTCCTCTAGCGCCGTCTTGTCGCGGCCATTGACCACCAGCGTGCAGCCGGCTTTCGCCAGCTCGAAGGCGCAGCCCTTGCCGAGCCCGCGGCTCGATGCGCAAACAATCGCCGTGCGTCCGGCAATGCCCAGATCCATCATCGTCTCCTTTGCGGATGTCGCCCAAAGACTGGGCACATCGAGATCATCCTGCATAACTTTATCGCAGTGCAACAATATTAGGCGACCTTGCACCGACCGCGCAAATGTCAAATCGCTCAATCACAGCAAGGTCTTGATGAATTTGCAGAAGCAGCCAGGCCAACTGGCACGCAGCTTGCGCTGCGTCGCAATGACGGGGCGATAATCATAAGGGGAGACGCATGAACAGACGTGACTTCGTTAGACGGGGCAGAGGACTTCTCGTCGCTGCCGCCATGGGGCCAATGATGCTTGCCGCCTCACCGGCCTTCGCCGAGGAGACGATCAAGGTCGGCATCCTGCATTCGCTGTCGGGAACCATGGCGATCTCGGAGACGACGCTCAAAGACGTGATGCTGATGCTCATCGAAGAGCAGAACAAGAAGGGCGGGCTCCTCGGCAAGAAGCTCGAGGCGGTGGTCGTCGATCCGGCGTCCAACTGGCCGCTCTTCGCCGAGAAGGCGCGCGATCTCCTCGCCAAGGACAAGGTCGCCGCGGTCTTCGGCTGCTGGACCTCGGTGTCGCGCAAGTCGGTGCTGCCGGTGTTCGAGGAGCTGAACGGCCTCCTCTTCTATCCTGTCCAATATGAGGGCGAGGAAAGCTCCAAGAACGTCTTCTATACCGGGGCCGCGCCGAATCAGCAGGCGATCCCGGCCGTCGATTATCTGATGAGCGAGGATGGCGGCGCGGTGAAGCGCTGGGTGCTGGCCGGCACCGACTATGTCTATCCGCGCACCACCAACAAGATCCTGGAAGCCTATCTCAGGGCCAAGGGGGTCGCGGCCGAAGACATCATGATCAACTACACGCCCTTCGGCCATGCCGACTGGCAGACCATCGTCTCCGATATCAAGAAATTCGGCTCCGCCGGCAAGAAGACGGCCGTCGTCTCGACCATCAATGGCGATGCCAATGTGCCTTTCTACAAGGAACTGGGCAATCAGGGTGTGAAGGCCGAGGACATCCCGGTCGTCGCCTTCTCGGTCGGCGAAGAGGAGCTTGCCGGCCTCGATACTGCGCCCCTCGTCGGCCATCTCGCCGCCTGGAACTATTTCCAGAGCGTCGATGCGCCGATCAATGCCGAATTCATCAAGACCTGGAAGACCTTCATCAAGAACGACAAGCGCGTGACCAACGATCCGATGGAAGCGCATTTCATCGGCTTCAACATGTGGGTCGAGGCGGTGAAGAAGGCAGGCAGCATCGATCCCGATGCCGTCGGCGACGCGATCATCGGCGTCAGCGTTGCGAACCTCTCGGGCGGCACCTCGACCATGATGCCGAACCATCACATCACCAAGCCGGTGCTCATTGGCGAGATCCAGGCCGACGGGCAGTTCCAGACCGTCTGGCAGACCTCGGGCACCGTCGTCGGCGATGAATGGTCGGACTATCTCGAGGGCTCGAAGGACCTGATCTCCGACTGGCGCAAGCCGCTCGGCTGCGGAAACTTCAATGTCGCCACCGGGAAATGTGGCGGCCAGGGCAGTTAACCCCTTCTCTACTGCCTTGAACCGCACAGAGAGGCGGGCTCGTTGAGAGTCCGCCTCATTTAACCCGATCCGGAGTGCCAATGACGGGACGCGCCTGGACTGTCGTCATGGGGATCATGCTCTGCATGGTGCTCCTGGCCTCGCGTGGCATGGCCGCGGATCTTGCGGTCGAGATCAAGGGACTCGACACAGCAAGCTTTCCCCAGAAGGAGAAAGCCATCGCCGCCATTGCCGGGACCGGCGACATGAGGGTCGCCGCGGTCTTGACGGCGCTCAATGACAACAAGCTTCTGATCCGCAAGAGCGATCGCCTGGTCGTCATCGCGGAAGGCAATGTCATCGAGAATGCCGCGACCGGCGAGGAGCTGGGCGAGGCTCAAGCAACGGATCTCGACAAGATCGCCATCAACAACAAGATCAGGCGACAGCTCAAGGTGATCCTCGGCAACCTGACCTTGTTCTCGGACGATCCGGCCGTGCGGCTGAAGGCGGCCCATGACATCTTCCGCTCGCGCGATCTCTCCGCGATGCAGCCCTTGAAGGATGCCTTGGCCAAGGAACAAGACCCGCGGGTGAAGCTCGTCCTGGAGCAGGTCATGGCAGCCTTGACGCTCGTCTCCGACGCACCCGAAGCGGAAAAGCTTGCTGCCGTCACCATCGTCAAGGCGCGCGGCGACCAGGATGCGCTGTCCCTCTTGGCATCCGTGGCCGCGGGCTCGGGTCCCGTCGCTCGCGCCGCCACCGAAGCCCTCTCCACCCTCGAGCGCATGCGGGCATTCTGGGAGGCCGCGCAAAATACCGTCTATGGCTTGAGCCTCGGCTCGGTTCTGCTGCTCGCGGCCATCGGCCTCGCCATCACCTTCGGCGTGATGGGTGTCATCAACATGGCGCATGGCGAGATGGTGATGATCGGCGCCTATGTGACCTTTCTGGTGCAGGAGATCATGCGCAATTCGGCGCCCTGGCTGCTCGATCAATCGCTCTTCATCGCCATTCCGCTCGCTTTCCTTATCACCGCTTTCATCGGGATCCTGATCGAGAGAAGCATCATCCGTTTCCTCTATGGCCGCGCGCTGGAGACGCTGCTCGCCACTTGGGGCCTTTCGCTGATCCTGCAGCAGGCCATCCGCAGCCTCTTCGGCCCGACCAACCGCGAGGTCGCGACACCGTCCTGGATGTCGGGCTCGCTCGAGCTCGGTGGGATCGCTCTTACCGCCAACCGCCTCGCCATCATCGTCTTCGCCCTCATTGTCTTCGTGGGCCTCCTCGTCATCCTGCGCCACACGCGCTTCGGCCTCGAAATGCGCGCCGTCACCCAGAACCGCCAGATGGCGAGCGCCATGGGCATTCACACCGCCCGCATCGATGCCTTGACCTTCGGCCTGGGCTCCGGCATCGCCGGCATAGCCGGCGTGGCGCTCAGCCAGATCGACAATGTCAGCCCCAATCTCGGCCAGTCCTATATCATCGACAGCTTCATGGTCGTCGTCTTCGGCGGTGTCGGCAATCTGTGGGGAACGCTGGTCGCCGCTTTGACGCTCGGCATTGCCAACAAGTTTCTCGAGCCCTTTGCCGGCGCGGTGCTCGGCAAGATACTCGTCCTTGTCTTCATCATCCTGTTCATCCAGAAGCGGCCGCGCGGCCTGTTCGCGCTCAAAGGCCGGGCGGTGGAAGCATGATCGCGAGGCTCTTAGGCAAGGACCGTGGCGTGCTGATCACGCTGGCAGTGATCCTCCTCATCGCCATCCTCGTTCCGGCCCTTCATCTGCTGACGCCGCCTGCGAGCCCGATCCACATCCCGGCCTATGCCATGGCGCTCATCGGCAAGTATCTCTGCTATGCGATGCTCGCTTTGTCGCTCGACCTCATCTGGGGCTATTGCGGCATATTGAGCCTCGGCCATGGCGCCTTTTTCGCCCTCGGCGGCTATGCCATGGGCATGTATCTGATGCGCCAGATCGGCAGCCGCGGCGTCTATGGCAATGCGGAGCTGCCGGATTTCATGGTCTTCCTCAACTGGACCGAGTTGCCATGGTACTGGCATGGCTTCGATGGGTTCGCCTTCACGGCCCTCATGGTGCTGCTCGTCCCGGGCCTGCTCGCCTTTCTCTTCGGCTTCTTCGCCTTCCGTTCGCGCGTGAGCGGCGTCCATCTTTCGATCATCACCCAGGCTCTGACTTTCGCCTTGATGCTCGCTTTTTTCCGCAATGACATGGGTTTCGGCGGCAACAACGGCCTCACCGATTTCAAGGACATTCTCGGCTTCAGCCTGCAATCGAGCGGCACCCGTGCCGCCCTCTTCGCCGCCACCTGCTTGGCGCTCGGCGCAAGCCTCATGCTCAGCCTCGCCATCATCCGCTCGCGCCTGGGCGCGGTGATGACGGCGATCCGCGATGCCGAGAACCGCACCCGCTTTCTCGGTTATCGGGTCGAGTCCTTCAAGCTCTTTGCCTTCACCGTCTCGGCTTGCATCGCGGGCCTGGCGGGCGCGCTTTATGTGCCGCAGGTCGGCATCATCAACCCGGGTGAATTCGCGCCCGCCAATTCGATCGAGGCGGTGATCTGGGCGGCCGTCGGCGGCCGCGGCACATTGTTCGGCCCGATCCTCGGTGCCGTGCTCGTCAATTTCGCCAAGAGCTGGTTCACCAGTGTCCTGCCCGAGCTGTGGCTGTTCGCGCTGGGCGGCCTCTTCCTCGCGGTGACCCTTTTCCTGCCGAGAGGCCTTGCCGGCCTGTTCGATCGTAAAGCCGCCGGCGGCAAGCAGCCGGTGCCCGCCGCCCAGCCCGAAGCCGCGGAGTGAGACATGGACAAGGCCGCCAATTCCATCCTCTATCTCGACGACGTCAATGTCAGCTTCGACGGCTTCAAGGCGCTGAAAGCCCTCTCCCTCATCATCGAGCCGGGCGAGATGCGCGCCGTCATCGGACCGAACGGCGCCGGCAAGACGACGATGATGGACGTCATCACCGGCAAAACGCGGCCCGACACGGGGGATGTTCTCTTCGCCGAGACGCGCGATCTGACCCGGCTCGACGAAGCGGCCATTGCCGAGCTCGGCATCGGCCGCAAATTCCAGAAGCCGAGCGTCTTCGAAAGGCTCACCGTGGCGGAGAACCTGGCGCTGGCGCTCGCCGGCAATCGTTACGTGCGCGAGGCGTTGTTCTGGCGAATGTCCGCAGGCGAGAGGAACCGTCTCGATGAGCTTCTCGAGATCATCCGGCTCGGCGCGCAGAAGGACATGCTGGCCGCCCGGCTCTCGCACGGCCAGAAGCAATGGCTCGAGATCGGCATGCTTCTGGCGCAGGAGCCGAAGCTGCTCCTGGTCGACGAGCCTGTCGCCGGCATGACCGACGCCGAGACCGAGACGACCGCAGCCCTCCTCAAATCCATTGCCGGCGAGCGGTCGGTCATTGTCGTCGAGCATGACATGAGCTTCGTGCGCGAGCTCGGCGTCAAGGTCACGGTCCTGCATGAGGGCACGGTCCTGGCCGAAGGCTCGCTCGATCATGTGAGCGCCGATGATCGCGTCATCGAGGTGTACCTCGGACGATGACAGCCCTTGCGGTCACCAATCTCGATGTGTTCTACGGCGCCGCCCAGGCGCTGCGCGGCGTATCGCTTAGCGTCGAGACGGGAAAGGTCTGCTGTCTCCTCGGCCGCAATGGTGTCGGCAAGACGACGCTTCTGCGCACCATCATCGGTCAGCTCAAGCCGAGGCGCGGCCAGGTCATGCTGGAAGGCCGTGACATCACGGGCCTCAAGCCCTTCGAACGTGCCAAGAGCGGCATCGCCTATGTGCCGCAGGGCCGCGAGATTTTCCCCTTGCTGACCGTGAAGGAGAATCTCGAAACCGGTTTCGCCCATTTGCCGGGAACTCAGCGCAATCTCCCGCCCGAGATCTTCGAGCTGTTTCCGGTCCTCGCCACCATGCTGGGCCGGCGCGGCGGCGACCTTTCCGGCGGCCAGCAGCAGCAATTGGCGATTGCCCGCGCCCTGGTGATGCGGCCCAAGGTCATCGTGCTCGACGAGCCGACGGAAGGGATACAGCCTTCCATCATCAAGGATATCGGGCGCACCATCCGCTTTCTGCGCGAGCGCGGACAAATGGGCATCCTCCTGGTCGAGCAATATTTCGATTTCGCCCATGAGCTCGCCGACACGATCGCCGTCATGACCCGAGGCGAGATCGTCGTCTCCGGCGCCGCGGCCGATCTCGAGGCCGCGGCGATCACGCGTCATCTCACGATCTGACAGCGCAGGCTCAGCCGCTGCTCTCCTCCAGCGCTGTCCCATCGGCAGCTCCCGTCGCCTCGCTGCCCAGGCGCAGCCGGTGGCCATCGAGGTCCTCGACATTCATCTCGCGCAGACCCCAGGGGAAATTGGTGGGCGCCTGGCGGATGATCGCGCCACTCTTCTTATAATCGTCGTGTAGCGCATCGACGTCATTGATGAAGATCGAGATCCATGTGCCGGAAGCGCCTTGCGCGCCTTCGCAAAGGAAAATCCGGACCGAGTCGCGGAAGACGCAGCCGAAAGTGGGTGGCGTGCCCCAGTCCCATTCCTTGTGGAAACCGAGCTTGTCCACATAATAGGCGATAGCGGCGGGGACATTCTTCACATTGAGGATCGGCACGGCGGAGTCGAAACGGTTCTCGCTCTGCTCGGTCGGATGAGCACCGGCCTTCACCAGATAGTCTGCGATCCGCCTGTCCGTCTTCGCCGAGGCGTGATTGAGCGGCGTCCTGCCGCGGTCATCCTTGGCGTGGGGATCGGCCCCGAGCTCGAGAAGCAGGTCCACCATCTCCGGCCGGTTCTTGCACACGGCGAAATGCAAGGGCATGCGGCGATTCTCGAAACGGCTCATCTGTTGGCCGAGCACTCTTCTGTCCTTCGCGACAAGGCTGCGCAGCAGATCGGCGCGGTCGAGCGCGATCGCGGCAAAAATCGTCGGCCTGGCGCCATGCGCCAGCAGATAGTCGGCAACGTCCCGATTGATCCTCTGAAAACTCGTCGCCCAGCCGATCACATTCATTTCGTGATCGTCGCCCTCGCCGTCGACATCGCCGCCCACGGCGATGAGGCGCTTCACGACATCGAGATGTCCCCCGCTCGCCGCCCAATGCAACGCATAGGCCTTGTCGAACTTATCGCGCCGGTTCACGTCGAAGCCGAGCCTGAGCAGCAGATTCACGCAATCGAGATGGCCGCCCTGCGCGGCAAGATGCAGAAGCGGCATGCTCCATTGCCCGCCGGTGATCGCGATCTTGGCCGGATGCTCGGCGAGCAGGCGCTCGAGCTCGCTTGCTTTGCCATTCACCGTCGCAGCGATGATCTGGCCGTCGATGCTCACCTTGTCGACATGCGCCTTGAGCGCGCGCCAGCTCGCAAAGCCATAGTCACGCGCAAGGGCGAGCTGGGCTTCATGCAGCTTGGCGTCCGGATTGCCGGCGCGCAATGCCTTGAGCCGCTGCTTGGCGGTCTTCTTCAGCCAATCGAGATCGGGTTGTGCGGGAAGCGTCGTCATTGAACACCTTCTTTCATGAGGCCCGCTGTCCGCGGCTCGGGCCGGAAAGAAGATGTGGATCACATCGAAGATGGAGGCGGGTTCAACCCTTCACGCGGACCGTCGGTCGCCTGCACGACCGTGCCCAGACTAAAGGCAAGCAATAGCGAAAGTCAAACAGGACCTTCCCGCGTTCGCTATTCGCACGTGCTGCGGACAATCTGTTCATATGCTAAGGAAATGGCGGGGTGCCCGTGAATCGTAGAAAAGAGATAGGGGAGAGGAACATCATGCAGCGCATCAAATTCATCGACAGAATGGCTTCAGGAAAGCTCAGTCGCCGTGCCATGTTGCGTGGGGCCAGCGCCTTCGGCGTCGGCCTTGTCGTGCTGCCGCGCTTGCCGCAGGCCGCCGAAGTGCTCACTTGCCTCGAATGGGCGGGCTACGACGCGCCCGGTTATTTCACGAGCTATGTCGGCAAGCATGGCGGCGCGCCGAATTTCTCGATCTTCTCGGGCGAGGAGGATGCGCTCGCCAAGGTGCTGGCCGGCTTCAAGGCGGATGTGATGCATCCGTGCAATTATTCGGTGAACCGCTTCGTCGATGCCAAGGTCGCGAGCGAGATCGACACCGCGAAGCTCTCGAACTGGAAAGACGTCTTTCCCGCTCTGCAGACGGCGAGCGGCGTGGTCATGGGCGGCAAGGTCGTCATGGCGCCTGCCGACTGGGGCAATTCCAGCATTGCCTACCGCACCGACCTCGTCGATGCCGATTTCGCGAAGAACGAAAGCTGGAGCATTTTCTACGACGACAAATACGCCGGCAAGGTATCCATGACCGACAACGAGGTCGCGATCGCCATCGGCATGATGACGACCGGCGCCAAATATGAAGACGCAGCCCAGGTGACCGGCGAGACACTCCTCGCGGCGGCGAAGAATTGGGGCGTCAAGGCGGTGAAGAACAGCCGCTTCCTGTGGAACGATCCTTCCGAATTGCAACAGGCCTTGGCCTCGGGCGAGGTCGTCGCCGCCTATGCCTGGAACGACGTCTACAGGAACGTCAAGCGCGAAGGTGTTCCCATTGCCTATGCCAAGCCCAAGGAAGGCTATTTCACCTGGTTCTGCGGCTTGACGCTGCTCAACACCGGCAAGGCCGATCCGGCCCTTGCCTATGATTTCATCGATGCCTGGCTTTCGCCCGAAACCGGCAAGCTCTTGATCGACGAGTCGGGCTATGGCCATGCCAACATCAAATCCTTCGCGCTCGCCGACAAGCAGGCCGTCGCCGATATGGGGATCACCGATCCGGCCGAGCATATGAAGAACGGCACGCTCTTCATCCAGGTCAGCGATGCCGTGCAGAGCGAATGGAACAAGGCCTGGGGAGACGTCAAAGCGCTCAAGCAATAGAGCCCGCTTTGCCTCGCCTTCCTTCAACGGCGCCGCCCTGGCTCATCGGCTATGGCCTCCTGTCGCCCGCGATCGCCATCATGACCGTCATGATGGCGGCACCGCTTCTCGCCATGGTGGTCTTGAGCTTCTGGACCCAGACCGGCTTCGACATCGACCGCAGCTTCACGCTGGCGAACTACTGGACCCTGGTCGAACCCGCCTCGGAGCCCACTGTCTGGATGGGCGTACCCTTCCCGTTGGAATATCCGGTTCCCGCCATCCTGCTGCTCAAATCCATCGTCATGTCGCTCATCATCACCATCGCCGTCATCGCGATGGCCTATCCGATGGCTTATTTCCTGGCCTTCCGCGTCACGCGCAGCAAGGCCTTGTGGCTCGTGCTCCTGACCATTCCCTTCTGGACGAGCTATCTCCTGCGGGTCTTCGCCTGGAAGATCGTGCTGGGCTTCAACGGCGCCATCAATTCGGGGCTGAAATCACTCGGCCTCATCGCCGAGCCCCTGTCCTTTCTCCTCTATAATCCGCTGGCGGTGATGATCACGCTTGTCCATGCCTGGGTCGCCTTCGCCGTCCTGCCGATTTACGTCTCGCTCGAGAAGATCGATCGTTCCCTGCTCGAGGCGGCGACCGATCTGGGCGACAGCCGGTGGCGGCGCTTCATGCGGGTCACGCTGCCGCTCTCGGCCCCTGGCGCTATTGGTGCCGCCCTTCTCGTCTTCATCCCTACTGTCGCCGACTATGTGACGCCGACTCTCGTCGGCGGCCCCGGCGGCACGATGATCGGAAACCTCATCCAGGAGCTGTTCCTCAAGCAGAACAACGCGCCTCTGGGCGCCGCCGTCGCTTTATGCATGATGCTGACGGTCGGCGCGGCCGTGGCGCTTTTCCTGTGGCTCATAGGCTTCCGCCGGCTCAGATCGCGGACCGGGTGACTGCATGAGATCCCGATCCCGCCTTCTCTTCTTCTATGCCGCTCTCTTCCTGCTGTTCCTCTATGGCCCGATATTGCTGGCGCCGTTATTCTCCTTCAATGACAGCACCTTCGCCACCTTCCCGCTCAAGGGCCTGACCTTCCGCCACTATGCCGAGATGGCCCGGAATACCGGCCTCCTCCAGGCCCTGCGCAACAGCCTGATCGTCGCCACGGCAACGGCGGTCATCGCCACCGCCGTCAGCCTGCCTGCCGCCATCGCCCTGACGCGTTACAAGCTCCCCGGCGCCGGCGCCATCCTCACCGCCATGTCGGCGCCGCTCATCATTCCCTCGATCGTCTTCGGCGTGGCGCTTCTCATCATCATCCTGCGCTTCCTCGACCTGGAGCTCAGTTTGTGGACCATCGCCGCGAGCCATGTCTTCATCTGCATTCCCTTTGCCATGACGGTGCTGATGTCGAGGCTCGAGGGTTTTGACAAAAGCCTCGAGGAGGCATCCCGCGATCTCGGCGAAGATGCCTGGATGACGTTTTTGCGCGTGACGCTGCCGCTGGCCAAGTCCGGCATCGTTTCGAGCCTGCTGCTCTGCTTCGTCACCTCTTTCGATGAGTTCGTGCTCGCCTTCTTCCTGTCCGGTACCGAGCCGACTTTGCCGGTCTATCTGTTCGGCCAATTGCGCTTTCCCAACAAGCTCCCCGGCATGCTGGCGCTCGGATCCACTATCCTCTTCTTCTCGGGCCTCATCGTGATACTGGCCGAGATCCTGCGCCGCCGCGGCGTCCAGTCCAATTCCCCGGGAGACATCTGACATGGCTGAGAGTGGCGGCGATGTGATCGATATCCGTGGCGTCTCCAAGCATTTCGGCACGGTGGCGGCCGTCGACGGCGTCTCCTTCTCGATCAAGCGCGGTGAGTTCTTCTCTCTCCTCGGCCCATCGGGCTGCGGCAAGACCACTCTCCTGCGCATGCTGGCGGGCTTCGAGCATCCGACCCTAGGCGAGATCCTCATCGACAGCCTGCCGATGACCCATGTGCCGGCTAACAAGCGCCCCACCAACATGGTGTTCCAGAGCTACGCCATCTTTCCGCATCTGAATGTCGAGGAGAATGTCGGCTATGGCCTGAGGAACCGTAGGATGAGCAAGGACGAGATCCGCGCCAGCGTTGCCGCGGCCCTCGAACTGGTGAAGCTCGGTGGATTGGGCAAGCGCGGCGCGCATCAGCTTTCCGGCGGCCAGCGCCAGCGCGTGGCGCTCGCCCGCGCCTTGGTCTGCCGGCCCAAGGTGCTGCTGCTCGATGAACCCTTGGGCGCCCTCGACAAGAAGCTGCGCGAGGAGATGCAGCTCGAACTGCGCCAGTTGCAGCGCAATGTCGGCATCACTTTCGTATTCGTGACGCATGACCAGGAGGAGGCGCTGACGCTGTCGGACCGCATCGCCGTCATGTCGTCCGGCAAGGTATTGCAGATCGCACGCTCGAACGATCTTTATGAGAACCCGAATTGCCGCGAGGTGGCCGAGTTCATCGGCAACATGAACCTGTTCGAAGGCAAGGTCGCTTCCTTCTCGCAAGGCAAGGCCGCGATCGACACGACCGCCGGCCGGTTCGTGGCCCCGACGGCGCAGCCGCTCACGACGGGCGTGCCGGTCTATCTCGCCGTGCGCCCTGAGAAGCTGATGCTCTCGGTCGAAAAGCCGGCAGCGGATGTCAATGCGGTCAAAGGCCGGATCATGGCCGAGACCTATCTCGGCGCTCGCCGCCAGTTTCTCGTGAAGCTCGACAGCCAGGCGAAACCGGTCACAGTTTCGCAGCAGATCTCGGGAGCTGAATCGCATGTCCCGGCGAGCGGCGAAGTCTGGGTTGCCTGGTCTCCGCCGCTCGGCCGGCTTCTGACGGAATAGCTTAGAGGCCGAGCTTCGTTTTGACCGCCGCTGCGGCGTCACCGCCATCGAAAGTCGTAACCCCGGCAAGCCAGGGCGTGACGGCATCGGGATGCTTCTTCAGCCACTCGCTCGCCGCCGCCTTGGGATCCTTGCCTTCATCGAGGATGGCGCCCATCATCTCGTTCTCCATATCGAGCGTGAAGCGCAGATTGGCGGCGAGCTTCGCCGCATTGGGACATTCCGTCCCATAGCCGCTGCGGATATTGGTGAGCACCTCGGCGCCGCCGTAATTGGGACCGAAATAGGCGTCACCGCCCGAGAGATAGTCGATCTTGAAGCGGGTGTTCATCGGATGCGGCGCCCAGCCCAGGAACACGATCCACTTCTCCGCTTTGACCGCGCGCTCCACCTCGGCCAGCATCCCCTGCTCGGACGATTCGACCACCTCCCAACCCTTCAGGCCGAAATCGCCTTTGCCGATCATGTCGAGGATCATCCGGTTGCCGTTGTTGCCGGGCTCGATGCCATAGATCTTCTTCTCGAAGCGGTCGGGGAATTTCTGCAGATCGGCGAAATCCTTGACCCCGGCATCGGCGACATATTTCGGCACCGCGAAAGTATATTTGGCGCCGGTCAGATTGGTCGCCACGACCTCGATCGACTTGTCGTCGAGATAGGGCTTGCGGTCGGCTTCCATGCTGGGCTGCCAGTCGCCCAGATAGACATCGACATCCTTGTTCTTCATGCTCGCATAGGTGACCGGGATCGACAGCACCTGCGTCTCCGGACTGTAGCCCAGCGCTTCCAGGATGACCGAGGCGGTGGCGGTGGTCGCGGTGATGTCGGTCCAGCCGACATCGGAGAAGCGCACCTTCTTGCAGGTTTCGCTCTCGGCGGCCAGCGCATGGCTGGCGCAGAGGAGGCTCAATCCGGCGCAGGCAAATAGAAGTCTCTGCATGTTTCTCTCCCTAGTTGTTGTTTGCTACCAGAGTGCACCCCCGGTGATCTGGATATTCTCCGCGGTAATGCCGCGCGCTGCATCGCTGCACAGGAAGGCGGCCAGCGCCGCGATCTCCTGCGGCTGGATGATCCGCTGCTGCGGATTCTGTTGGGCGATATCGGCCATTGCCTCTTCCAGCGTCCGTCCCTTGCCCTCGCGCGCGACGACCTGGGCCACATTGCGGCGCATGAGCTCGGTCTCGACCCAGGTCGGGCTGATCATCACGCAAGCGACGCCATGCGGCGCCCCTTCCAGCGCCACGCAGCGCGTGAGGCCGAGCAGGCCGGACTTGGAGGCGCAATAAGCCGGATTGTCCTTCCAGCCGACCGTTGCCGCGGTCGAGCCGATGTTGATGATGCGGCCCCAATGGCGCCCGATCATGCCCGGCAGGAGCTTGCGCGTCATGCGGAAGGCGCCATTGAGATTGGTGTCGATGATCTTGAGCCACAGCTCGTCCGAATGGCCCGAGACCGGCTGCTCGGCAGTCGTGCCCGCGGCATTCACCAGTATGTCCGCTGGCCCGCAGGCTTTGTCGGCGGCGGCGATGAACTCATCGATCACCTTAAGGTCACGCACATCGAGATGACCGGCGAAGACCTTGGCGCCAAAATCCTGCAGCGTCTCGCGGACCGCGGTGATCTCTTGCGGATCCGGATAGGCCGCGGCATCGCCCCGCCGCCCGCTCGCTTCACTGACATAGGAGCCGACGGCGACATGGGCCCCGGCCTCCGCCAAAGCCTTGGCGATTTCGAGCCCCTGTCCCGTCAGCCCGCCGGTGATGACGGCGCTGCGCCCCTGCAGCGGCTTCATGCCGTCCTCATGCGAACCACCAGCGTTGCGCGATCTTCATGCCGTCGACATCGTAATTCGGCGCGACCGGGCCATGCGCGAGCTTGTCGGAATGGACATTGACCAGGTTGTTGAACATGAGAACGAGCGCGCCGCCATCCTCGGCCACGAGGTTCTGCAGTTCGGCATACATCCCCGCGCGCTTGTTGGCGTCGAGTTCCGAGCGCGCCGCCGCCAGCATCTTGTCGAAACCCGCATTCGACCAGAAGGTGTCGTTCCAGGCCGCACCCGTGACATAGGCCGTCGTGAACATGGCATCGGCCGTCGTGCGGCCGTTCCAATAGCAGAAGCACCAGGGCTTCTTCAGCCAGACATTGGACCAGTAGCCGTCATTGGGCTCACGCACCACGTTGATGTCGATGCCGGCCTTGGCCGCCTGCTCCTTCATCAGCAGCGCCGAATCGACGGCGCCGGCAAAGGCGGCATCGGCGGTCGAGAGGTCGACCGCCAGGGATTGCAGCCCTGCCGCCTTCAAGTGGAATTTAGCCTTGTCCGGATCGTAGGCATGCTGCTCCTTCGGATCCGCATGGAAGGGCACGCCCTTGGCGAGCGGGTTGTCGTTGCCGATGGTCCCGTGGCCGAGCAGGATCTTGTTCACCAGCTCCTGGCGGTCGACGGCATATTTGAGCGCCAGCCGCACATTCTTGTCGTTGAAGGGCGCCACGGTGCAGTTCATCGGCGCCGTGTAATGCGCGAATCCGGCGATCTCCGAGACCACGACGCCCGGATTTCTCTGCAGCATGGGCAGCGTCTTGAGGTCGGCGCGGTCGGCGAAATCGATCTCGCCGGTGATGAGCGCGTTCATGCGCGCCGCGACATCGATGATGGACAGGACCTCGATCTCGTCGAAATAAGTCTGCCCGTGATAATTGGCGTAGCGCTTGCCTTCAAAGCGCGCGCCGGGCTCGTAGCGCGATTTCACATAAGGTCCGGTGCCGATGCCGGACTCCCAGTCGACCTTGCCGTCGGCGGCCGGCATGATCGGGATATGGAAGTCATAGGTCACGAAGGGAAAGTCGGCATTGCCGTTGGACAGCGTGAACACCACCGTGTCCTTGCCATCGGCCTTCACCTCGGTGAGATCGGCCAGCAGGGGCTTCGCCGCCGACTTGGAGTCGGCGCCCAGATGATATTGGAACGACGCGACCACGTCATTGGCATCGACGCTCTTGCCATTGTGGAACTCCACACCTTTGCGCAGCTTGAACACCCACTGTTTCGCATCGGGTGAGGATTCGAAGCTCTCGGCGAGATCGGGAACGATCGTGCCGTCCGCCGTGACGTCGGTCAGGCTCGAGCGCAAGGCGCCCCAGGCGACGACCTGGTTGAACGTATCGGGAATGCTGCCGGGATCGAGCGTGTCATTGGTGGAACCGCTGCCGAGCCCCATGCGGAACCGCCCGCCCTTCTTGGGCTCGGCCCGCGCCATGGCGGTGAACAGGCCCTCGGCCGCGGCCACTGTGATGCCGGCGGCGATAGCCTGCTGGATGAATTCGCGCCGCGACAGGCGGCGTGTTCTGGTGAGCGTCTTCAACCGGTCAAGCGTCATCTGTTTCCTCCTGTTGTCTGTCGTTGACTCAATCGCGCAGTAAATCTCTCTGTTCGGCTTCATGATAGGACCGCGAGCCCCGGTAATAGCGCTTGGAGGCGTCCTGCCAGGGCTGGTAGTCCCAGGGCGTGACCTCGCCGACTTTAAGCGCCTGATAGACCAGGCGCCGCCGGCGCTGGCTGCGGACGATCTCGTCCTTGAGCTTGCCCAGATCCCAGCGCCGCGCCAGTTCGGCGCGGAAATCGGCGATCACCGGCGCATAGGCCGGATCCGCCGCAAGATCGGCGATCTCGTCGGGATCCTGCTCCATGTCGAAGAGCTGCGGCGGATCATGCTCGACGAAAGTGAACTTGTAGCGGCCCTTGCGGATCAGCACATAAGGGGCCGCGACCCCTTCCGACATGAGCTCGCTCACGGCGACGCGGTCCGCATCGTCCGCCGTGAACAGCGGCAGCAGGCTCTGGCCGTCGGGCGGGTCGGGATAGCCCGGCCAATTGTCGCCGGCGGCGATCTCGACCAGGGTCGGCAGGATGTCGACCAGCGAGCAATTGGCCTTGATGCGGTGCGCCTTGCTGATGCCAGGCCCCGCCATGATCAGCGGCACGCGCGCCGACCAGTCATAGAAGCTCATCTTGTACCAGAGGCCGCGCTCGCCGATCATGTCGCCGTGATCGGCGCAGAAGATCACGATCGTGTCGTCCAAGAGCTTCGAGCGCCGCAGGGCGTCGATCACCTCGCCGATCCGCTCGTCGACATAGGAGATGCTGCCATAATAGGCATGCCGCGCGGTGCGCACGTCCTCCTCGGTGATGCCGATATCGCCGCGGTCATATTGCTCATAGAGGCGCCGGCTGTGCGGATCGCGCTTCTCCGGCGGAATGAAGGGCACGCGCGGCAGGTCGATCTCGTCATGGCGATAGAGGTCGTAGAAGCGCTTCGGCGTGACATAGGGATCATGCGGATGGGTGAAGGAGCTCACCAGCAGGAAGGGCCGCTTGTCGGGATCGCGCGCCAGGTCGAAAATCCAGCGCGAGGCGCTATAGGCGACTTCCTCGTCATAATCCTGCTGCAGCGAGCGTTCGGCTATCCCTGAATTCTTGACATTCTTCATGTCGTGGAACCAGTCCATGGTGCGCCATGGATCGTCCCAATCCGCCGTCCAGTTGAAATCCGAGGGACAGATGTCGGTGGTGACGCGCTCCTCGAAGCCGTGCAGCTGGTCCGGCCCGATAAAATGCATCTTGCCGGAAAGGCAGGTGCGATAGCCGAGAAGGCGCAGATAATGCGCGAAGGTCGGGATGTCCGAAGGCAGCTGCGCGGCATTGTCCCAGGCCCCGATGGTGGAGCAGAGCCGCCCGGTCATGAAGGCAAGCCGCGCCGGCGCGCAGAGCGGGAAGTTCGAATAGAAATTCTCGAACACCGTCCCGCGTCCGGCGATCCCGTCGATATGGGGAGATTTGACCAAAGAGTGACCATAGGCCGCGAGCGCCCGCGCGCTCATCTGATCGACCATCAGGATGAGGATATTGGGCCGTGCCTTGGTCATGCGCTCTCCTTGTTCTAGGGGTCCTTAAGCGGTTTCTTCAGCCAGTCGCGATAGAAGCCCTCGAGATCGGGCTCGAAATCATGCACGATCGGATAGCCCGGCGCCGCCGCCTCGACCTCATGCAAAGTGCCGCAGCTCGGACAGATGAATTCGCGGATCTCCATCCATTGGGGATCGGGAATGTCGCTGTTCGGATAGATCTCGGCCAGCGCTGTCTCGCTGTTGCGGACATGGATATGCGCTGCAAGCTTCCAATTCTTGCGGTAGTCGCCGAAGCAATGGCCGCATTCGCATTTCGTCACCCGTTCCTCGCCGCTCTGGCAGATGAACAGATGGTCACTGATCGGCAGCAGGATGGGGTCCTTCCAGCGCACACGGTCCTGCAACACCGCCACATAGGTGAAGAAGCGGGTGTCGTCCTTATAGGCGCTCATGATCCGCTTGGTCTGGCGCCAGGGCAGCGTGCCGGCCACGAGATCGCTGATGACGTCCTTGCTGTATGAGGTCATGGGCCTACTCCGCCGCCAGGGTGAATTGGGGATCGAGCTGCCAGAAGTCGCGGAACTCCCTGGCGAAGCGCGGTGAGAGCTTCATGGCGCTGGCATACATCTTGCGCACTTCCGGCGCGAAATCCTGATCCGCTACGCGCTTGCGCTCAGCAGCGATCCACGCCGTCACCGGCACCGCCTTCTCGAGCCGGGCCTTGCGCATCTGGGCGCGGCGCTCATTCGTCGCCTTGAGATCGGCGACCGGATAGCCGTCATCGTCGTCTTTCAGGATGATGCCGAAGACCTGCTCCGCCGCCTCGCGCGTGAGGAAGCCGTTCTCGACGTCCGATGCGGTCTTGACCGGATCGCGCTCCAGCACATCGCCATAGCCGCCGCCGCCATTATAGGAATGGGTGAAGATATCGCCCGATTTGTGCGGAGCGGTGATATAGGGTCCTTCGACGATCTCATGCTTGCCGCCGATGCGCTTTTCGAGCTCGGACTTATGCGGATCGGTGCCCGGCGCATGCGCCAGCGGCAGCCTTTTCTCGGCCAGCTCCTGGATATTGGAATTCCGCACCACGCGGTGCTTCTGGCAGGTGGGTGCGGGATAGCCGCCGCACATGCCGGCATTATCGAAGACGCGCGAGGAATGTTCCGAGGTGACGAGGCGCAGATGCGCCGTCTTGTTGATGAGCCAGGTCGAGACGAAGGAGCATCCGCCGCGATATTTGCCGGCGCCGCCCGAATTGGCAACGATGGAACGGCCGATATAGACCATCGGCATGTTCTGTTCCCAGATCTCGATATTGCCCATGTCGGATTCGGGATTCCAGCCGACATAGGCGGTATCGAGCCCGTCCTTGATGGCAAGCGCGCCCGAGCCCGCCGCCGCGCATTCGAAATGGGCCATGCCGAAGGGCGTGCCATACTGGCTCTGACCGCCCATCTCGATCATCGGGCTGTTGACCTGGCCGACGAACACTTCCTCGATGAAGCCGCGGGCCAGGAAGCCGCGCGACAAGAGGCGCTGGAACACGCCATAGGCGGGCAGCAGCAGCGCCCAGGAGGTCGCGGTCGCCACCATTTCATTGTCGGGATTGGTCCAGGTGCCCTCGGGCAGCTTGAGCTCGGTCGCCATCCAGGCACCGTCATTCACCAGGCCCTCGAAGTTCATATGCTGGGTCAAGGTCACGAACATGCCGCCATCCATGCCGGCGGGCGTGCAGTTCATCGAATGGTAGCCCCAGGGCTGGGTGCCCTCGAAATCCATGGTGATCTTGCCGTCGGTCGTGATCTCCATCTCGATCGGCATGTTGTAGAGCCAGTTCGGATCGCCGAGCGGCTGGAAGCCCGGCTTGCCCTCGGTGACATGGCCGTAGAAAGTATGGCCGCGATATTTGCCGGGCACGGTGAGCTGGCGCGTGCGGGCAAGCTGGGCGCGGCGCCCCTCTTCGATGAACTCCTTCGACACCCGCATCCAGTAATCGAGTCCGACTTCCTCGATCAGGCTTTTGACACTTTCGCGCATATCGATGCAGGACGCGACCTTGGCCTTCTCGTCCAGCACCCAATAGATCGGCATGCGCAGATTGCGCTCGCAGCGGATGATGTAGTCGCGGCGCAGTTCGTCATTCTCGCCGACCTTCTCGGCGCAGACGAAGAGCCCCTCGGTGAAGCGCTCCTGGGCCAGGCACACATCGCCGCCCGGCGTAATGCCGCCCGCTTCGAGCTCATGGCAGACGGCGCCTGCCCAGCCAACGAGCTTGCCTTCATGGAAGATCGGCACGACGTCCATGACGTCCGGCACCTGCACCGTACCGATGAAGGCATCGTTATTGGCGAAGATGTCGCCGTCGCGGATGCCGGGATTGTCCTCATAGCCGTTGCGGATCATCCATTTGATGAAGCGGCTCATGGTGTGGACATGGACCATGATGCCGTTGGAAAGCGCTATGGCATCGCCTTCCGGCGTATAGATCGCGACCACCATCTCGCCCACTTCGCGCACGCCGGGCGATGCCGAGATGCGCCGCGCCATCTCGCGCGCCGAGACGCAGAAAGCCCGGAGCTTGGTGTGCAGCGTCTCGAATTTGAGCGGGTCGCGGGCGCGCAGTTCGAGCTTGGTGATGCCGTCGTAGCAGCCCGTCTCCTCCATCAGCCGCTCGGAGTCGATGAGCCGTTCACGCAGGCGCGAAGGAGAAGCTGGCCGGTTCAACATGGGTCTCTCCTTAAGCGTGGCTGTAGTGAAGAAGGGTCCACTCATCGATCGTCACCCGATCCTTTGGATGGACGACGAGCGTGGTAGCGGGATGTTCGATGATGGCTGGGCCGATGACCTCATGGCCCGGCTGCAGAAGGTCCATCTCATAGAGATCGGCTTTGTGCCAGCGCCCGCCGATATAGGCTTCGCGCACGCCCTTGTGGGCGGATGCCGGATCGGACTTGCCCATCGGCCGCTTGACCAGCACCGGCTTCACCTTGTCGGCGGTCGCGATCAGGCCGAGCTCGGTGATCGAGAAGCCGGCTTCGCCATAGCGCGAGACGCGGTGATTGACCTTGGCATAGACGGTTTCGAATTCGGCGATCACGCGGCGCATGTCGTCGGCCGATGTGACCGCGGCCAAAGGCGCCATCACCTCGACATCCTCGAGCTGGCCGGTATAGCGCATCATGAGGAAGGGCGTGGTCGTGATCTTCGCGCGCGCATGACCGTCGGCGATCATTTCCTCGACCGCGGCCTTGGTGAGATCGGCCCAGACCGTGCTCACCCGGGCGCCGAAGGCTTCGAGCGCCGCATCGTCCGCTTTCGCCTGAATGTCGATCTGGGTCGAGACCGAGTGGCGGCGCATGTAATCGGCCGTGGTGCAGCCGAAGGCCGAGAAGGCGGCGGCGAACTGGAAGGTGATGATGTCGCGGAAGCCGATGCCGCGCGAGCAGCCGGCGAGGTGCAAGGGGCCCGAGCCGCCATAGGAGAGAAGCGTGAATTCGGAAGGATGGATGCCCTGCCCCGAGATCACCCGGCGCAGCGCGTTGTTGGCGTCGGTCTCGAGCATGTTGATCATGCCCTCGGCCGCCTCTTCGAGGCCGACGCCAAGTATGTCGGCGCATTTCTGCTTGAAGGCCTGGCGCGCCTTCTCGACCTTGAGCTTGACCTTGCCGCCGAGGAAGTAATCCGGATTGAGGCGGCCCAGTATGGCGTCGCAATCGGCGATGGTGGGCTCGGTGCCACCCTTGTCGAAGCAGATGGGCCCCGGATCGGAGCCGGCGCTTTCGGGACCGAGGCTTACTTTCCGGGTCAGGGGATCGACTTTGAGGATCATGCCGGCACCGGCGCCGATCGTGTCGAGATGGAGCGTCGGCACATTGAGCTTGAAGCGGTCCATCAGGGGCTCGTTCTCGATCCGCGTCTGGCCGCGGGTGATGACGCCCATGTCGAAGGAAGTGCCGCCCATGTCGGAGCAGATGAGCGAGTCGTTGCCGATGAGCTTGCCGACATAGGCGGCCCCCAATATCCCGCCGATGGGGCCTGAGATCATCGTCTCATGCAGCCGCGGATGGTTGATCGAGGTCAGGCCGCCGAAGGACAGCAAGGTCTGCACGCCGTATTTGAAGCCATATTTGCGCGAGGCGTCCTCGATGCCCTTGAGCTGGCGGCGTCCGCGCGAGGTGGCATAGGCCTCGATCAGCACGCTGTTGAGCCGCGACTGCTCGCGGATGACCGGGCGCACCTGGTGGCTGGCATAGACCAGGATGTCGGCTTTGGCTTTGGCGATCTCGTCGCGGCAGATCTCGGCGATGCGCCTCTCATGCGCCGGATTGACATGCGAGAAGATGGTCATGATGCAGATCGCCTCGACCTTGTCGCGGATCAGCGCTTGCGCGGCCTCGACCACCTCATGCTCATAGAGGGGAAGGACGACATCGCCGAACTGGTCGATGCGCTCGGTGACGCCATGGGTGCGGCGCCGCGGCACCAGGGCGTCGGGATGGTGATGGGTTACGGCATGGAGCCGGTCGGCATAGGAATAGTCGGCCCAGGCCTGAAGCCCGCGGCCCATCAGGATCATGTCCTCGAGGCCCTTGGTGGTGATGAGGCCGAGCTTGCGTCCCGTGCGCGACAGGAGCGTGTTGATCATGCCGGTGCCCGAATAGAGGACGACATTCACGCCCGAGAACAGGTCGTCGAGCGAGATGCCCCAGGCCTCGGCCGCATCCGCCGCTGAGGCGATGAAGCCTTCCGCCTCGTCGCGCGGTGTCGTCGCCGACTTGCCGATCTTGAAATGTCCGTGCTGGTCGACAAGAATGGTATCGGTCATGGTGCCCCCGGCATCGATGCCGATCACGATGGGATTTTCCATGGCCAGACACTCCATTGGTCTTGATTTCGGGCGTCAGGCTATTGGCCGAGGGGGAGAAGCGCCATATGCCAAAAGACACAATGACGGCCGGGCCGAGCGAGGCTCGAATGGATGACGTTATGGCCGACTTCTGGCAAAGCCTGGCGGAGGCGATCGCGGCGACCGGCAGCGCGGAGCATGTCGATCGCCTGATCGATGTCATCGGCTCGGCCGTTGCCCATGACCTCATCACCGTCACGCGCTATTCGGCGACGAGCAAGCCCGAATTCGTCAAGCATCGGCGCTTTTCCGACGAAATGGTCCGCCGCTATCTCGAAAGCTACTATGTCTACGACCCCTTCTATGCCCGCTGGCGCGAACGGCGGCAGCTCGGCATCGTGCCGCTCAAGCATCTGGCAGACGAGGATCTGAAGCGCGGCAAATATATTGCCGAATTCCTGGCCCAGTCGGAGATCTGCGATGAGGTCGGCATCCTGCTCGAGGACGGCGGCGACTGGTGCCTGGGGATTTTCCTCGACCGTGCACATCAGCCCTTCAAGGATGCCGAGATCGCCCTCCTGGTGCAGCGGCTCCCCGTCTTCGCCGCTCTGCATGCCCTGGACATCAAATCGCGCCAACCGGATTTCCGGCGGACCACGGCGCCTTTGGGCAAAGGTGGCGCGCCGCAGCGCGAACCGCGTATTCCGGAGGGTCTGTGGCCCGAGCTTTCCGCACGCGAGAAGGAGCTCGCCGAGCTCATCTTGAGCGGGCATCCCACCGCGACGATCGCCGAGCGCCTCGGCATCACTGTCGGCACCGTCAAAAACCACCGAAGGCGCATCTATGAGAAGCTCGACATCACCACCGAGCGCGAGATGTTCCTGCAGTTCTTCCAGTATCAGGCCGGATAGGGTTCATGTCTCAGTGCGGCGGTCATGCGCGTGCCCGGCGAGCGCTCCGGAGAGGCGCCTCGTCACCTCGACCATCAGGTCGGGCGTATTGCGATCGAGCCCATAGACCCATTCCGGAAAATTGAGCGGCTTCTGCACGGCCCAGATTTCGTCATGCCGGTCGGGAGACAGGATTTTCGCCGGATCGCCGACGGCCACCCAGCCGATCGGCACCATGGCGCCGGCCTCGAGTCGCGTCCGCAAATGCACGATGGCATGCACGCGTATCTCCGATCCTGCCCCCACTTGTGCGCCGTGGAAGATCGCAGCCCCGGTCGCGACGAAGACTTGGGCACCGAGCACCGCGCCCGTGACATGGGCATTGGGGCCGATCAAGCAATGATCGCCGATGCTGCAAGGGTGGCGCGGGCTCGCCCTCACCACCGCATTCTCCATGACGATGCAGTACTGGCCGATCGTGATGGTGCCTCCGCCCTCCCCGACGATGCGGGCGCCATGCATCACACGTGCGCCCGGCCCGACCGTTACATCGCCACAGATCGTCGCGTCGGGCGCGACCCAGGCCGACGGGTCGACTTGCGGAGATTTGCCGGCATGTTCGATCAACATCGTTCGTTTCCTTTACGTGGGGGCATGCATGCCCTCGCGGCCAATAGCTTTACCCTTTCAATATCCTTTCGATATCCCTTTCAAATACCCTTTCAATAGGGTTGCGTCGGGCTTTTTCGTGAGAGAGCTTGATAGCCATCATGACGGCCCGCTCGAAGTCGGGCGAGCGCTTGCGCGCAGGGATGTCGAGCGCGCTTACCGCAGGCCGCAGGAAGCCCGCTTTGTGGCGCAGCAGTGGGGCCTCCCGGCAACAGGCGCTGAGCTCATGCAAGATCGTCAGGATGGTTTCGACGATAGTGGTGAAGAACGCCGCGATCGTCGCCGCGTTCAAGGCGTTCTGGTCATGTGACGGTTCCATTTTGGGGAGCGAATTAAAAAGCAACGTGCCCGGATCAAGTCGGGCCATGAACTTCGGGCACACTTTCCAATTCTGATATTTTCCAAACTACGCTTTGGCCCGCGATGTCAAGGGCAGCGCTTCAGGGGGCAGAGTCCTGTTGCTGTTTGCTCTATCAAATCGCTTCCTGTATGACGTTAGTAAGGTCACTTAACTTACAAGGTATCGCGTGAAATCAGCCACGCTCAGCGAAACCGACATCCGTGCCGGATTCACCGCGAGCGCCCGCGCGGTGTTCCGCAAGCTGTTCGCCGACGGCCCGGCGACGCGGCCTCAGCTCTGTGCGGCGCTCGATCTGTCGCGTCCGACCATGTCGTCTTCGATCGCCGAGCTCGACCGCGTCTTCTATGTCGAGAAGATCGGCGAGATTCAGGGCGCTCTCGGCCGCAAGGCCGGCATGTACAGGCTGGGTCCGGGGGCGGGCCATGTCATCGCGGTCGATGCGGGCTCGACCCATGTGCGCCTCAGGGTCTCGACCCTCGACAAGCGCTTGCTGCATCATCGCGTGTATCGTCTCGCCTCCCACCAGCGGCAATTGAGTGACGAGATCAGCCAGGCGGTGGCGGATGAGGTCGAAGCGGCGCGCGCCTTGACCGAGAAGAGCTGGGGCAAGTTGCGGGCGCTCGGCATAGCGCTTCCTTCGCGCGTGGTGGCGGACGAGGCGCAAAAGGCCGAGACTGGCCAGGAACGGCTCTTCAGCCATTTTACGCCGCCCAAAGGCATTCCCCTGCTGCTCGAGAACAATGTGAATTGCGCCGCGATCGCCGAGCAAAGCCACGGCATCGCCAAAGGCCGCAGCGATTTCGCCTATGTGCAGATCGGGGTGAAGATCGGCGCCGGCCTGGTGCTGGGCGGAAGGCTCATCCGCGGCAAGAGTGGCGGGGCGGGCGAGATCAGCCACCTCCCCTATCCCTGGGCGCCGGGCCTCACGCCCGAAAATGTCGCGCTCGAGAATTATATCGGCGCCGATGCGCTCCTCGCCCGCGTGAAGGCCGCCTGGCCGAAGCGCGGCAAGCCGCCCGCGGACACGGCGGAGCTCTTCGCCCTCGCCGAGCAAGGCAATGAAGCGGCCCTCGATCATGTCCGCCGGCATGCCGAGGATGTCGGCGCCATCGTCGCCGCCTGTGTCGGGCTCATCGATCCGGGGCTCATCGTGCTGGGCGGCGGCATTGGCGGCAATGCGCTGATGCTGCCCTTGATCCGCGCGACGGTGAACCGGCTGAGCTATCCGACCGAGATCGCTGCGAGCGTGCTCGGGCCCGATGCCACGGTTCTCGGCATCGAGAAGATCGCCGCCGACCACGCCTGCGAGCTGCTCGTCGGTTCCCTTCCGGCCTGATCCCGTTACCTGTCGGCACATGCGAAAGACGATTTGCCCCTTGCGCATCCTATTTTGTTTGTTAAGCTGCCTAACTTAATGAGGCCGCGGCGTCGGGAGCTCGGATGCCGGCATTCGGCGTTGAACCCATGAGCTATCACGGGAGGTTTTAATGACAAGAAAAACGATGCGTTGGGCGGGCAAGGCGTCGCTGATGGCGCTTGCCCTTGTTATGACCATGGGCGGCGCGCGCGCCGAGGACCCGGTCACCCTCGAATACTGGGTCTATTCCGATTTCGCTCAAGGAGAGGCGCTCAAGCTGCAGCAGGCCTTCATTGAGGAGTTCAAGGCCAAACATCCCAATGTCACGATCAACATCACCGGCAAGGGCGATGACGACCTGACCACGGGCCAGGTCACGGGCGCGGCGAGCGGCACGCTTCCCGATGTATTCATGAACGGCGTCGCGGTCGGGGCCCAACTCGTCGAAGCGGGCGCTCTCAACAACATCTATGCCGACTTCATGGCCATGCCGCAGGACTATCGCGACAGCTTCGACCCGGCCCTGATCGCCATGTGCACGCCCAAGCCCGACACTATGTATTGCCTGCCCTATACCGGCTATGGCTCCTTCATGTTCCGCAACCTGACGGTGCTCGAGGAAGCCGGCATCGATCCCGCGAAACCGATCAAGGACTGGGCCGACTGGCTCTCGCAGATGGAGAAGATAAAAGCCAAGGGCAAATTCGCCGTGCCCGACCAGACGCAGACCTGGCAGTCGATCGTCGATACCTATGCCGGCGTCGCCACCAAAGATGAATGGGGCGTCGATTTCGCCGCCAAGAAGACGAAGATCAATCCGGAGAAATATGCGCAAGCCCTCCAGATGTTCGTCGATATGAAGCCCTATAACAGCGGCACCAGCCGCAACGACCAGGCGACCAAGGACCTGTTCATCTCGAACCAGCTCGCCTTCCATCTGGTCGGCCCGTGGGTCAATCCGACCTATGCCGAGGCCGCCAAGACGTCGGGGCTCAAATATGATTTCGTGCTCTCGCCCGGCAAGACGGAAGGCGATTATGCCGGCATCAAGGGCTATGAGTTCATCGGCGTGGCGCCCGGCAAGAATGCCAAGCTCGCTTTCGAATTCGCAAGCTATGTCACCGCGAAGGAGCAGATGCTGCGCTGGGCCAAGCTCTTGTCGCGCTATAATGCGAGCGCTGCTGCCATGAGCGATCCCTCGCTCGCCGGCGATCCCTTGATCGCCATCACCAACAAGGCCGCCGCCAAGGCGATCGACGGCATGCCGCCCTATTTCGTCGGCGCCTATCCGAACTGCTATCGCTCGATCCTGGGCGACAATGCCCAGGCCGCGGCCGACGGCAGCATCACGCCGGCAGATGGCGCGAAAGAGCTGGTGAGCGAGCTCAACGAGTGCCTTGCGGGGAATTGACACAGATCCCCTCTCCCCCTGCGGGGGACACGGCTGTCGCATATGAGGATTTACAATACGCGAGACATCTCCAGAATTTCCCCCTCTCCCGTTGCGAAGCGATGGGAGAGGGTGCCCGAAGGGCGGGTGAGGGCTCTTTGTCTCGGCAGGGGATACTCATTGAGATCGTTGAACGCTGCACGAAAGAGCCCTCATCCGGCCTTCGGCCACCTTCTCCCACGCTGTGCGCGGGAGAAGGGAAACGATGGAGGAGCTTCAGTGATAGTCAAACACTGCGCTGCATGATCGAGAAGAAGCACATACCGCACCTTCTGATGGTGGCGCCCTTCATGCTGCTCTTCGCGGTATTCTTCCTCTATCCGATCGCGAGCGGCTTCTTCTACAGCTTCTTCGACTGGAACGCGACGACGTCTCGGCACTTCGTGGGTCTTGGCAACTACCAGAAAATCATTGCCTCGCGCGACTTCAGCAAGGCAATGTGGAATCTCTCGACCTACATCGTCATCACCGTGCCGCTCGGCATCGTGACCGCCTTCTGCCTGGCGCTCCTCGTCAACAGCTTCAGAGGCTTCTGGTCGAACTTCTTCCGCAGCGTCTACTTCATGCCGGTCATCCTGCCGATGTTCCTGGCGGCCACCATCTGGCGCTGGATCTACACGCCGAATTTCGGCCTCCTCAACATGATCCGCGGCTGGTTCGGCCTGCCGTCGGTGCAGTTCCTCAACGATACCTCGACGATGCTCTATTCGCTGATCGCCGTCGATGTCTGGGTCTCGGCCGGCTTCAACATGGTCATCATCCTGGCCGGCCTCAAGAACATTCCCGCCCAGTATTACGAGGCAGCGCGGCTCGACGGCGCCAACAAGCTGCAGGAGGTGTTCCACGTCACCATCCCGATGCTCTACCCCGTGCTGTTCTTCGTCACCACCTATGGCGTGATCTCGGCGCTCCAGGTCTTCGATATGCCCTGGCTTCTCGCCGGCTCCTCCTTCTCCGACTATGGCGGGCGCCAGAAGGCCCTGCTCTTCCCGGTGATGGACATGATGGGCCGAGGCTTTGGCGAGCTCAAATTCGGCCAGGCCTCGGCCTATGGCTTCATCCTCACCGCCATCATCGTGCTGGTGACCGCCGCCATGTTCGTCTTCCGCCGCAAGGACTACGACCGATGAGCCTCTCCGCCTGGACAGTGCTCAAATGGATCGTCGCGATCCTGATCACGATCGTCGCAGTCTTCCCCATCGTCTGGATGGTGAACGTCGTCTTTGCCGAGCCCGGCATTCCCGTCTCCATCAATCCGCGGCTCTTCCCGACATCATTCAGCTCCGGCATTGCCAAGATCCAGATGATATTCACCGAGACGCCCTATTTGCGGGCCTATTTCGTCTCCATCGCCTATGCCCTGCTGACGATCGTCGGCGTGATCCTGGTCGGCTCCATGGCCGCCTTCGAATTCGCGCTCTTCGATTTCCCGGGCAAGAGCTGGATGTTCGCCATCGTCATGCTGTCGCTGATGGTGCCGACGGCGGTGACGCTCATCCCGACCTATCTCCTCACCGCCGATCTGGGCTGGCTCAACACCATGCAGGGCCTCGTCGTACCGGGCCTCGCTTCCGCCTTCGGCCTCTTCCTGCTGATCCAGTTCATGAAGTCGTTGCCAAAGGAGATGATCGAGGCGGCGCGGCTCGACGGCGCCAATCATTTCCAGATCTATTGGCATATCGCCTTGCCGCTGTCGCGCAATGCGCTGGTAACGCTTGCCATCCTCACTTTCATGAAGACCTGGGGCAATTTCATCTGGCCGTTGATCGTGGCGCCGAGCCCGCAACTCTATACCGTGGGCCAGGTGGTCGGCCTCTTCAACGCGCCCTTCTCGCATGTGACGGTCGATGTGGTCATGACCGCCAATCTCCTGGCGGCATTGCCACCTCTCATCTTCTTTCTCCTCTTCCAGAGGCAGATCGTCGAAGGCATCGCCATGTCGGGGACCAAGGGATAGCCGGAACAGACAACAAGAGCAGCCGGAGACGTGAAGTGACTGTATTGCGCGTAGGGATCGATATTGGCGGCACCAAGACGCATATGCGTGCGGCCGGCGCCGGCGCTCCCGCTGATCTCATCCTTCCGACAAATGACTGGCGGGTGCGCGAGTGGGAGAAGGATGCCATATCTCTCTTGGAGTTTGTCCGGCGTTTCGCCGGCAAGGACGATATCGCCGCCCTGGCGATCGGCGCGCATGGCTGCGACAGCCAAGCCGAATGTGATGCGTTCGAGCGGGCGCTGGCGCAGCATGCTTCGTTCCCGGTCCGGGTGGTCAACGATGCCGAGCTCCTGCCGGCGGCGCTCGGCCTCGAGCACGAGATCGGCCTGGTCGCGGGCACGGGCTCGATCGCCGTCTGCCGCTCGCCCGCGACCGGCATGCTGGTGGCGGGCGGCTGGGGCTGGGTGATCGGCGATGAAGGAAGCTCGGCGGGCCTCGTGCGCGAGGCGGCGCGCGCCATCAGCCTCCATATCGACAAGGGCGGAGCCGAGGACGAGCCTCTGATCAACGCGCTCATCGCCTCGCTCGGCATCGACAATGCCGGCCGCATCGGCCGCGCCATCGTCAAGCCGGGCGGTGCCGCGGAGCTCGGGCGCCACGCTTATGCTGTGTTCGAGGCGGAAAAACAGGGCTCGCTGCTGGCGCGCCAGGTCATCATCGAGGGCGCCCGGCATCTCGTCGATCTGGTAGCGCGCCTCAAGGCCAATGGCGCTCAGGCGACGATCGTCGTCGCGGGCGGCGGCGTCATCGCCGGCCAGCCGCGCCTGGCCGATGCTTTCCTCGACGAACTCGCCCGGCGTTTCAACGGCGAGGTGACCGGGCGGATCTTCGCACGATCGCCGGTCGAGGGCGCCTGCCGCCTCGCCGAGGACCTCTCCCCCGACCTGAGTAAACTGGAAAGACAATCATGAGCTATCGTTCGACCATCGCCCGCCAACCGGAATCGATCGCCGCCTGCCTTGCGGCGGCGCAGGCCGAGGTCGCAACCCTCGATCTTGAAGGGCTGGCCTCCGGCCAGATCGCCGTCACAGGCATCGGCGCGAGCTTCGCTGCCGCGACCGTGATCGCCGGCGAACTGATGCGCCGCGGCCGGCGCGCGGTCGCCATGCGCTCCGTCGACCTGATCGATGCGAAGGATGCGGCGGACGCCATCATCGCCCTGTCGCATCGTGGCCGCAGCGTCGAAACGGTGGACTCGCTCAAAGCCCAAGCCACGGCAGCGAAGCTCGCCATCACCAATGACGGAGCGAGCCCTCTGGCCCAGGTCGCGGACCGTCATATCCGTCTCGACAATGGATCGGACGCGACGCCGTCGAGCACCGGCTATACCGGAACGCTCGCCGCGGCGGCGGTTCTCGCCGAACGTTTATGCGGCGCGACCGCCACGGACTGGCAGGGTCTGCCGGGGACGGTCTCTGAAACCCTGGCCCGCGCCCAAGAAAAAATGCCGCGCCTCGGCAAGCTGTTCAAGGATCGCCGCGCCATCGATTGCGTCGGCGCCTGCTCGTCGTTCGGCACCGCCGATGGCGCATCCCTCCTCATTCGCGAGGCGGCGCGCATCCCGGCCGCAGCCACCGACACGCGCCATTACCTGCATGGGCCGATGGAGGCGATGGACGATCGCACCGGCGTGGTCGTCTTCGGCGACGGGCGCGAGGTGGAGCTGGCGCGGCAGTTGAACAAGATCGGCTGTCCGGCGCTCCTCGTCACGGCGAATCCGGATGTGGAGGATGAAGGCCTGCTCACCGTCATCCAAGTGCCGGCTCAGGAGAACCGCATCGTCCGTGGCATCATCGACATTCTTTCAGCCCAGCTCCTGGCGTCCGAGCTTTCGGATGCGGCTGGCCTCACCGACACGAAATTCCGCTATCCGCAAACCGATACGAAGCTGAAGCCCACAACCGCGAGCTAAAAGTGGTCCGCTTGCCTTTCGCAAAAGGGGACCTTACTCCCGCAAGGCTCATTGGGCACAGTGACGGCCGTTGAACCACGGCGGAGATTGACGTGCCCGATATTGCGCCTGCGAGCGACCTGTCGAACTGGCAAGGTGTGTCGCGTCCCGAACGCGTGGTCCTGGACGGGCGCTATGCGCGCCTCGAGCCTTTGGACCCGGTGCGGCACGGCGCCGATCTCCTGGCCTCGGGCCGGGCGCCCGGCGCCGAAGACCGGTTTCGCTATCTTTTCGAGGAGCCGCCGACCGACAAGGCCGCCTTCACGGCTTGGCTCGAAAAAATCGCGGCCTCGCCGGATCCGATGTTCTATGCCGTCATCGACAAGAGCACCGGCCGGGCGGAAGGCCGCCAGGCGCTGATGCGCATCGATCCCGTCCACGGCGTGATCGAGGTCGGCAACATCCTCTGGGGTCCTAAGATCGCGCGCACCCGTGTGGCCACCGAAGCGCTCTATCTCTTTGCCGGCCATGCCTTCGACACCCTCGGCCATCGCCGCTTCGAATGGAAATGCAACAATCTCAACGAGCCGTCGAAGCGGGCGGCCTTGCGCTTCGGCTTCGCTTTCGAAGGCGTCTTCCGCCAGCATATGGTCACCAAGGGCAAGAACCGCGACACGGCGTGGTTCGCCATGACCGACCGGGATTGGCCCGTACTCAAGGCCGGTTACGAGAAATGGCTCGATCCCGCGAACTTCGACGCGAACGGGCAGCAGCTGGCCAGGCTCGCGCTATCATGATGCCTTGGCGATGCGGAAGCCCTCGATCTCGCGCAAGGTTGGGAATTGCGCCCAGCGCTCGGAGTCATGAAGGATGACGAGGCGTTTTAGATCGCCGCCGATCTCGCTATTGATGCGGTCCATCGTCTTGAGCTGTTCCCATATGCTCCCGACCCCATTGGCGAGCGGCACATAGACACCGTCATGCTTGTGGCCGGTGAGGTTGCGCGCTCCATAGACACAGTCGCCCGATACGACCAGGCGCCCGCGCCCCGTTTCCAGGATGACGAATTGCTGGCCGAGCGTATGGCCTTCGCCAAATCGCACATGGATGCCGGGGAGGACGTCGTCGCGATCGCCATCGAGCAGCGTCAGGCGATGCTCGACCGACGCATCGAACGCATTGCGCAGATCGTCGGGGTTGATGATGGCGGTCAGGAAGCCGAATTTGGGCGGCAGCGCCATCGCCTCTATCCAGGAGAGGATCTCGCGCTTCTGGATCCAGATATGCGCTTTGGGGAATTTTCCGATCGAGCCCATATGGTCGAAATGCGCATGCGAGACGATGATGTCGGTCACCTGCTCCGGGCCGACGCCGAGCTCGGCCAGCATCCTGAGCGGTGATATCCAATGAGGAATGCCGAATCTGACGCTCATCTCCTCGCCGATCCCCTCGCGCATGAAGCCCGTGTCGATGAGCGCGATCCGCTCGCCCCGCCGCGCCATGACGAAGGAAAACGGAAGATCGATGACGCCCGCGTCATGGGCACCATTGATCAGCCCATCCACGGGCTGGTCCTTGGAGCGGGCAAACTCGATGACATAGACGTCCCAATGCGGCGCATCCGCCATGCATAGCCTCCTTCAGTTTTCGGCCATCTGGCGGCCGAGGCTCGACAGGCCGACCGCGACGATGAGAATGGCACCTTGGAAGATATATTGTGAATAGGTCGGCGCGCCGAAGATATTGAGTCCGTTGAAGCCGAAGGCGATGATGAGGGCGCCGACGAAGGTGCCGATGATATGGAATTCGCCGTCGCGCAAGGTCGCCGAGCCGAGGAAGACGGCGGCGAAGGCCGTCAGCAGATAGCTGTCGGCCGCACTCGTCGTGCCGCTGCCGAGACGCGATGCGAGGAGAATGCCGGTCAGCGCCGCGCATATCCCTGAGACGACGAAGCCGAGGATCTTGATGCGGTCGACATTGACGCCGGCGAGCCGCGCCGCGGCGGCATTGCCGCCGACGGCCTGGATCTCCTGGCCGATGGCGCTCTTTTCGACGATAAGCCACAGCCCGCCCAGCACCACCGCCATGATGACGATGTTGTTGGGAATGCCGGCGAGCCATCGGCCGAGCGAGATCTGCAGAAAGGCCTCCGGCACGCCGGCGACGATCGGCGCTCCGCCGGAATAGGCAAAGGAGAGGCCGGTAAGAATGGTGCCGACGCCAAGGGTCGCGATCACCGAATTGACCTTGATCTTGGTGACGATCAACCCGTTGACGAGGCCGATCAGCGCCCCGGCCAGGAGGATGAGCACGATCGCCGCCGGAATGGGCAGGCCGTTGCGGACGATGAGCCCGGTGACGAGGATGCCATGCAGGCTCGCGGCAAATCCGATCGACAGATCGAGCTCGCCGATGATCACGGCCATGGTGAGCCCGCCCGCGATGATCATCGCAAGCGACGCCTGGTTGATGACATTGGTGAAGTTTCCGAGCGTCGGGAAGGCCTTGGGCGACAGGATCGAGAAAGCGAGGATCATCGCCACGAGCCCGACGATGGTGGCGTAACGCGCGAAGATGCCGAGCGCCTGTTTGGTCGATGGCGACATGCGGCGGTTGGTCAGGACAATGTCGGTCATGCGCTTTTCTCCTTACGCAGCCTTGTCGGCATAGCTTGCGGCAACGATCGATGAGCGCGAGATGCCTTGCCCTTCGAGCTCGGCGACGATGCGGCCGTCGGCCATGACCAGGACGCGGTCGCAGAGATCGGGCAATTCGTCGGACTCGGACGAGATCACCAGGACGGCCATGCCCTTGCCGGCAAGCGCGCGGATCAGCCTATGGATCTCGGCGCGGGCGCCAATGTCGACGCCGCGCGTCGGCTCGTCGAGAATGAGGATTTGCGGCGCGCGCCTGAGCCAGCGGCCGATGACGACCTTTTGCTGGTTTCCGCCGGAAAGCCGTCCGACCGGCGCGTTGATGCCCGCGGTCTTGATGGCGAGCTCGCGCACCGTGTCCTGCGCCAATTGGTTGCGCTTCTTCGCGCTGATCACCGGCAGCGCCGATGAAAAACACAGGCTCGCGAGATTGGCGAGCGAGAGATTGAAGGCGACGCTCTTGGTGAGAAGCAGGCCTTCGGCCCGCCGCTCCTCCGGAACCAGCCCGATGCCGGCCCTGAAGGCATCCGTCGAATGGCGCGGCGCGAAAGCCTTGCCATTCATCGTCATGGCGCCGGAATCGATGCGGTCGGCGCCATAGACGAGGCGCGCCAGCTCGCTGCGCCCGGAACCAACGAGGCCGCCAATGCCCAGCACTTCGCCCTGATGCAGCGTGAAGGATACGCCATTGACCTTCGGCTGGCGCGTGAGGCCCGACACCGACAGGACCGGCGCACCTTTGGCGCTCTTACGCTCGATCGACGGGGCCGAAGCCTCGCTATGGCCGACGATGGCCTCGACCAGCATCTCGCGGCTGAGCTTGGCCCGCTCATGGCAGGCGACCGAGGCGCCATCGCGGAAGACGCTGACGCGCTGGCAGAGGCTGAGTATCTCGCTCAAGCGGTGCGACACATAAAGGACGGCGACGCCCGACGCGGCAAGATCCCTGATGATGGCGAACAGCCGCTCGCATTCGCTGGCCGAGAGCGAGGCCGTCGGCTCGTCCATGACGATGAGGCGCGCTTTGTGGACCAAAGCGCGGCAGATGCTGACCAGCCAGCTTTCCGCCGTCGACAGGTGGCGCACTTTCACATCGAGAGGCACTCTGAGGCCGACCCTCTCCGCGATCGGCTTCACATCACCGGCGATCGCCGGCCAGTCGACCAGCCCGAAACGCGTCTTCTTGGGCAAGCCCAGCATGATGTTCTCGATGACCGTCATCGTCGGTACCAGCGCCAGGTCCTGATGGATGAAGCTCATGCCGAGCTGGCTCGCGCGATGTGGGGTCTCGATCGAGACCCGAGTGCCGTCGATGCGTATCTCGCCGCCATCCGGCTGGACGAGGCCGGCGAGGACACGGATCAGCGTCGACTTGCCGGCGCCATTGGCGCCGACAAGACCATGCACTTCCCCGTTTCTGACCTCGATCGAGACGCCTTTCAGCGCCTGGGCGCCGCCAAACGCCTTGCTGATGCTTGCAGCCGACAGGAACGGCCGTGCCGCCGATGCTCCCGCATGAGAACTATCAAACATCGCGGCAGGCACTCTCCCTCGATCTCTACTTGATGGCGTCCGGATGATCCTTGAGGAACTGCTCGACGGTGTCCTTGGTGACGACGACGGCGGGGACCTCGGCGGCCTTGGGCTGCCAGCCGTCACCGGCCTTTTTGATCTCGTCCAGCATCTTCACCATGTTGTAGCCTTCGGAAAAGCTGTCCTGCCAGGCGGTCGCCGTCATATGGCCGTTCTTGATGTTCTCGAGCGCCTGGGCATTGCCGTTGATGCCATAGACCTTCACATCGTCGCGTCCCTGGGCGCGCAGCGATCCGATGGCGCCGATGGCAGGATCGTCCCAGCAGCCCCAGATGGCAAGCGCCTCATCGCCTTGCGGATGCGAGGTGAGCCAGGCATTGGCATATTGCGCCCCGTCCTCGAAATAGCCAGGTATGCGCACTTCGTTCTTGGTGACGGTGATGTCGGGATGCTTCTTGAGAATCTCGTCCATCACTACTTCGCGGTTCCGGCAGACTTCGCCGGTGCGATAGGTGAGTGCCAAGAGGCCGCCCTTGCCCTTCATCTCTTCGACCATCATCTCGACGATCGGCGTCGCCATCGGTCCGCCCGAGCCATTGGTGGCGGCAACCGTACCGCCGAGGCCCCCACCCCAGGTGACGACGGGAATGCCGGCACTCTTCGCCGCATCGAGCCCGGCGCCGATCGAGGACACTGGAAACACCATGTCGATGATCGCGTGGGCGCCGCGCTGGGCAAAATTCTGGATACCGGCGTTGGCCTGGTCGGCACTGCCGGCGGCGTCGATGACCGACACTTCCCAGCCGAGCTCGCCTGCGGCTTTCTCGGCACCTTTGATGTAGCGCACATTGTTCGCTTCGGTCGCCGCGATCGACACGATGCCGATCAGCGGCTTGTCGGCCGCCGCCAGATGAGCCGTTCCCCATCCCAGGCCCAAGGCAAAGGCGCACAGAGCAATCGTCTGTCTCATTTTATCCTCCCATACGGCTATCGTTATTGAGTCAGCAAACGTTACCTAACCGTTTCGATAGAATTCCCGATCCATCGACGGCGATCAAGCAATATTTTGCCTAGACAAGCCATTTTTAATCGGCACAATGCAGCTAAACGATTAGTTGAGTGGATGATGGCAACGATCAGGGATGTCGCGAAGGCTGCCGGAGTATCCACAGCGACCGTCTCGGCCGTTGTGAATGACTCAGCCTATGTGAGCCCCGAGCTCAGGGCCCGCGTCGAGGCCGCCGTGCGCGAGCTCAACTATGCGCCCTCCATGGTGGCGCGAAACCTGAAGCGCGGCAGAAGCCAGCTCATCGCCATTGTCGTCGCGGATCTGGCCAACCCGTTCTTCAGCCGCATGGTTTGCCTTGCCGAGGCCGCCGCCGCGGCCTGGGGCTACTCGCTTGTCGTCTTCAACAGCGACGAGAAGCCGGAAGCCGAGAAAGGTATCCTGTCGCGCATCCGCATGCTGTCCTGCGACGGCATCGTGCTGGTGCCGGTCGGCGAGACGGCGCCGCCCATGCGCGATCAAGGCGGCAAGGCCATACCCACCGTGATGTTCGGCCGCACCGTCGACGACCGCCGCTCCGACACAGTGACGATCGACAATGTCTCGGCCGGGCGCCAGGCCACGAATTATCTGCTCGATCTCGGCCACCGCCGGATCGGCTCGATCACCGGCCCCTTGCAGCTCACGACCGGGCGCGGACGCCATGACGGGATGATGCAGGCCTTGCACGCGCGGAATGTGACACCGCTTCCCCATCACATCCGCTCCGGCGAATTCCGCGAAGGCACGGCCTATTCCGTGGCGCGCGAGATATTGGAGGGCAAGGACCGTCCGACCGCTCTCTATGTCGCCAATGGCGTGATGGCCTTGGGACTGATGCGCGCTTTGTCCGATCTGGGCCTCCGATGCCCGGAGGATATTTCGATCGCCTCCACCGACACCATTCCCGGCATCGGCGGCTTGCGCCCGCGCCTCACCCGCACCGAGCATCCGCTGGGCGACATGGTCAACGAGGCCTTCCGGCTCCTTCTCGACCGGATCACCAACGGCATGCCGCCCGCACCGCGCAATGTCGTGTTCCAGCCCACTCTCGTCGTCGGCGAAAGCTGCGCGCCGGTGCTGTCGCATGTCATTCCCGGCGTACCAGCCACTTCATGATGTGGATGGCAGCGGCAACCACTTCCCCTTGCTCGTTCAGCACCTCGACCGTGGCCGTGGTCCGGCTTTTCTCGATTTCACAGCCCGTGACGGCATAGGTCACCGTGATCGTATCGCCGATGAACACCGGCTTCAGGAACCTGACCCGGTCATAGCCGAGCGAGACGGGATAGAAGCCCGCATCATCGCCCGTAATTTTTTCGGCGATCATGGTCGAGGCGCGCGACATATAGCCGACCAGCAAGGCGCCATGCGCGATGCGCCTCCCATACTGTGTTTGGCGCATGAACTGCTCATCGACATGGTTCGGCGCGAAGTCGCCGGTAATGCCGGCAAAGAGATAGACATCGCTTTCCGACACCGTCTTGCGGAAGGAGACGCGCTGCCCGACCGCGGCCTCGAGCTCCTTTTCCATCGTCAGGCCTTCAGCAACTCGCGCGCGATGATCGTGCGCTGGATCTGGTTGGTGCCTTCATAGATCTGGGTGATCTTGGCATCGCGATAGAGCCGCTCCACTTCGAAGCCGCGGATATAGCCCGAGCCGCCGAAAACCTGCACCGCATTGGCGGCGTGCTGGACGGCGATATCGCCGGCGAAGCATTTGGCGATGGCGCAGTCCATCGTGGCGGGAAGACCCGCATCCATCGTCATGGCGGCGCGCTGCACCAAAGCGCGCGCCGCGGTGATGTCCTTCTTCATGTCGGCGAGCAGCCATTGCAGCCCCTGGTTCTCGACGATCGCCTTGCCGAACTGCTTGCGCGTCCGCGCATAGTCGACCGCGGCCTCGAGCCCCGCTTGCGCGATGCCGATGGCGAGCGCTGCGATGCCGATGCGCCCCTTGTCGAGCACGCTCATCATGATGTGGAAGCCGCGGTTGAGCTGGCCCAGAAGCGCATCCTCGGCCAACGCCACCTCGTCGAAATGAAGCGCCCCGACCGGCGAGGCGCGCTGGCCCATCTTCTTTTCCTTCTTGCCGCGCGAGACGCCTTTGGCGCCGAGATCGACGATGAAGATCGACATGCCGCGATTGCCGGCTTGTGGATCGGTGCGCGCCAGCACATAGGCGAAATCGGCGACAGGCGCATTGTGGATCCACATCTTGGTGCCGGAGAGCCGGAAGCCCGCACCGTCGCGCCGGGCTGTCGTCTTGATACCCGACACATCGGTGCCGGCCTCGGCTTCGGTGATGCAATAGGCGACGCGCTTGCGCGCGGCGAGCACGTCGCCCAGATACTTCGCGCGCTGCGCTGCGCTGCCATGAGCGGAAAGCAGCGTGCCGATGAGCTCGACCAGGCCGCATTGATCGGCGATCGAGGCATAGCCGCGCGACAGTTCTTCCATCACCAGCGCATAGGAAAGCGTATCGAGCCCGGCGCCGCCATAATCGGCCGGGACCGTGATGCCGAACAGGCCGAGGCTTGCCATCTCCTCATAGAGATCGGCGGGGAAGGCTTCGCTCTCATCGAGGTCGGCCGCGCGCGGGCGTATGCGGTCATCGGCGAAGCGCCGCGCCGTTTCGCCGATCTGCGCATAGACATCGGCCTCGAGCCGGGGGGTCAGGATCATGGCATCCTCCGCACCAGCCTCAGGATCGTCTCGAGATTGAAGGCAAGGCGGGCTTCGAGATTCTCGGGCGCCATGAAATCGCGGTCGAACAGGATCGAGCCGGTGAAGCGGTTGGTGAGATAATAATAGCCGATGGCCGCGATGGTGATGTTGAGCTGCACCGGATCGATGTTTTCGCGGAACTCGCCGGCGGCCACGCCGCGATCGAGGATCGATTTCACCATCGGCACGAATTTCCCGCTCACCTTGCGCAAGGCCTCCGACGTCTTGAGATGCCGGGCACGATGCAGGTTGGCGCTGTTGACGAGCGACAGGAATTCGGGATGTTCGAGATAATAGCTCCAGGTGAAGCGCACCAGGGTTGTGAGCGCCTCGGTCGGCTTAAGCGCGTCGAGATTGAGCCTCTGCTCGGCGGCGCGGATATCGGCATAGGCCGCTTCGAGCACCGCGGTGAACAGCAATTCCTTGCTGCCGAAATAATGATAGATCATGCGCTGGTTGGATTTGGAGCGCCTGGCGATCTCATCCACCCTGGCGCCGCCCAGGCCTTTGCGGCCGAACTCGGCGGTGGCGGCGGCGAGGATCCGCTTACGCGTCAGATCCGCATCGCGCGGCCGAGGCGCCGGCCGGCTCGCCGCGGCGGCCTCAGCGGTTGGCGTAATCATCGATAACATCCTGTAACAAAACACTTATTTCAAGCATCGCCGTCCTGGGCGCTGGTCTTCAGCAGCGCCTTGACTCCATCGTAGAATGCAGTAACTATTTAGTGCAGTAAAGCAAGAAATGGGAGGATTGGAATGACTGCCGGGAAACCGTATTCGTCTTTATTGAAGCCGCGTCTCGATCGCCGTTCTGTGTTGAAGGGAGCCCTGGGTGCCGCCGCTGTGGGCAGCCTGGGAAGCGCCTTCCCGATGCCGGCCATCGCCCAGGAGACGACCTGGACTCTCGCCAACTCCATGCGCTCGGTCGCCAATCCCTATCATGCGACCTTCGCCAAGGGCGGCGAGGAGTTCGCCAAGACGATCGGCGCCAAATATGAGACGCTGGTCACCGAGGGCAATTCCGAGAAGGGCATTTCCGACATCAAGGCCCTGCTCCAGCGCACCGGCGGCAAGCTCATCCTCAATGTCGATCCCAACGACTCGCCCGATGCCCGCGTCATCGTCGAGGAAGTGAAGAAGGCGGGCGGCTTCGTCGTCACGCAATGGAACAAGCCGGACGATCTCCACCCCTGGGACTTCGACCCGAACTACGTGGCGCATATGTCCTTTGACGGCGTGCCGACGGCGGAAGCGATCGCCACCGAGCTGTTCAACGCTTTCGGCGGCGAAGGCGGCATCGTGGCCTTGGGCGGCATCCTCTCCAACGTGCCCGCCATCGAGCGCAAGCTCGGCCTCGACAACGCCATCGCCAAGACCAACGGCAAGGTGAAGCTGCTCGACTTCCAGCCGGCCGACTGGAACGAGCAGAAGGCTTTCGACATCACCCAGGCCTGGATCACGCGCTTCGGCGATGAGATCAAGGGCATCTTCGCCGCCAATGACGGCATGGGCATGGGTGCGCTCGAGGCTTTGCGCCAGAACAGCCTCGCCGGGAAGGTGCCGGTCGTCGGCATCGACGGCATCGATGCCGCGGTCAAGGCGATCGAGGCAGGCGAGTTCGCCGGCACGGTCGCCTGGGATCCCTTGTGGACGGGCGGCATGGGGCTAGCCATCCCCTACGCCCACGTCACCGGCAAGATCGACATCACCAAGGAGCCCAAGGAACATCGCGAGTTCTACGGCACCGGCATCATCGTCACCAAGGCGACGGTCGCCGATTACAAGGCCAATCCGCCCAAGGTCGATTTCAACGACCTGTGGGGCAAATCGACTGGCCAGATCCAGTATCGCAGCTGAACGTGTTACACGTAGCAAACATCTAACCAGTTCCCCCTCTCCCGTTGCGAAGCAATGGGAGAGGGTGGCCGACCTTGCTCCGCCGAAGCGAGGAAACTATGCTCCGCCGAAACGAAGCTTGAGCTTCGCGAAGGCGAGAGGCCGGGTGAGGGCTCTTTGCCTCAGCAGGGAATACTCGTTGAGGTCAGAGTGCAATTGCACGAAAGAGCCCTCATCCGCCCTTCGGGCACCTTCTCCCACGCTGATGCGCGGGAGAAGGGGGAAACCTTGTGGGAGAGGGAAAGCGTTTGAGGACTGCTGCTTCGTTGAATGGCGGCCTTTTCGCGCAATGGCGCAAATGGGCACCGCTCGCGGTGCTCCTGGCGCTGTGCATCCTCATCAGCCTGTTCAACGGCAATTTCCTCACCCTCGGAAATTTCATCCGCCTGCTCAATTCCGCCGCCATCCCGCTCGTGCTGTGCATGGGCGCTACCTTCATCATCCTGATGGGGAGCATCGATCTCTCCGTCGAAGGCATCGTCGCCTTGACGGCGGTGATGGCGAGCCTTCTCGTCGCCAATGATATCAGCCCTTACGCCATCGGCCTCTTCGCCGTTCCGATCGCCGTCGCGGCGGGCGGCGCCATGGGCTTCCTCAATGGCCTCTTGCATGTGAAGCTCAAGACGCCCTCCTTCATGACGACCTTGGGCGTGGGCTTCGCCGGGGTCGGCATCGCCATGGCCGTGCTTGCCGGCGACACGGTGCGCATATCCGACCAGACCTTCCGCTTTCTCTCGCTCGGCCGCTTCTTCGGCGTGCCGATGGCGGTATGGATCGCGCTCTTGGCCGTAGCCTGCGCCTTTGTCATCCAGGAGCGCACACGACTCGGCCGTTGGCTCTATGCCATTGGCACCGACGAGGTGACGGCCCGCCATGCCGGCATCCCGATCGAGCGCACCCGCATCGTCATCTTCACCGTCGCCGGCTTGTTCTATGGCTTGGGCGGCGTGCTGTCGGCGGCGCAATTCGGCCAGGGCCACGCGCTCATCAGCCAGGGCCGCCTCTTCACCACCATCACCGCCGTGGTCGTCGGCGGCACCGCGCTTTCGGGCGGCGTCGGCTCGGTGCTCAATTCCGTCATCGGGGTGCTGATCGTCGTCGTGCTCTCCAACGGCCTGGTGCTCATGGGCGTCGAGCCGTATGTGCAGCAGGGCGTGCAGGGCCTTCTCATCATCGCCGCCGTGGCGCTCGCCCTCGACCGCTCGCGTCTCGATGTGGTGAAGTGATGCAGCCTGTCCTCGAACTGCGCCAAGTCTCGAAATCCTTTCCGGGGGTGAAGGCTCTCGACAATGTGTCCATGGCCATCGGCAAGGGCGAGGTCTTGGGGCTGATCGGTGAGAACGGCGCCGGCAAGTCGTCTTTGCTCAAGGTGCTGAACGGCATCTACCAACCCGATGAAGGCGAGCTGCGCGTCAATGGACTGCCGGTGAAAATTACCTCGCCGCGGCGCGCCTTCGATTCGGGTATCGCCATGGTGTTCCAGGAGCAATCCATCCTGCCGACGCTCACGGTCGCCGAGAACATCTTCCTGGGCCGCGAAGAGGAATTCATCCGCTATGGGCTCATCTCCAAGGCGCGCATGAACGAGGCGGCGGCCGTCGAATTGGCGAAGGTCCGGCTCGACTGCCATCCGGCGACGCGCTCGGCCGATCTCTCCTTCGCCGACCGCCAGATGGTCGAGATCGCCAAGGCGCTCTCCCTCGACAGCCGCATCAAGGGCGACATCACCATCCTGCTCGACGAGCCGACCTCGGTGCTCGAGAAGAAGGAGGTCGACCTCCTGTTCGAGATCGTGAAGGACCTGAAGCAGCGCGCCTCCATCGTCTTCATCTCGCATCGCCTCGAAGAGGTGCTCGAGATCTCCGACCGCGTCCATGTCATGCGCGACGGCAAGGTGGTGAAGGAGCTCGCTGCCGGGGAGGCGACGGTCAAGGACCTGCATCAGCATATGGTCGGCCGCCAGCTGCATCATGAATATTACCGCGAGGCGCGCCAGGCTCGAGCCTCCGCCAAGGCCGTCCTCGAATGCCGCGATCTCGGCAAGGACGGCGCCTTCCGGAATATCAGCTTTGCGCTGCATGAAGGCGAGATCATCGGCATTGCCGGGGTGATCGGCTCGGGCCGCGAGGACCTCGCCCGCTGTCTCGCGGGCCACGTGCCCGCCGATGAGGGAACGCTTGCCGTGAATGGCGGGGCCGTCCGGTTCAGCGCCGCTCATGACGCGACCGCCAAGGGCATCGGGCTTTTGCCGAGTGAGCGCAAGATCGAAGGCCAGGTCGCGGTCTTCAGCGTCGCCGAGAACATGACGCTCGCCGCACTGCCCAAATTCGTTTCAGGCGGCATCATTCGTTTCGATGCCGAGCGCGCCGTCGCCCGGGACTGGATCGGCCGGCTCAAGATCAAGACGCCGTCCACCGCCACGATGGTGGGCAGCCTGTCCGGCGGCAACCAGCAGAAGGTGGTCCTCGCCAAGTGGCGCATCGCGGGGGTGAGGGTGCTGATCCTCGACCATCCGACGCGCGGCATCGATGTCGGCGCCAAGGAGGACGTCTATGAGCTCATCCGCGACATGACGGCTGAGGGCCTTGCCGTCATCCTGCTCGGCGACACGCTCGAGGAGGTGATCGGCCTCTCCAACCGCATCCTGGTGATGCGCGACGGCGAGGTGACCGCCACTTTCGAGGCCCCGCCCGGCAACAAGCCGGCGCAGGTCGATCTCATCCGGCACATGGTGTGACATGACGGAGAAGCACCAGGCCGCGCTCCAGACCTTCCTGCCGCTCATCGTGCTGGCGGGCCTCGTGCTCGCGGTCGGCGCCTATGATCCGACCTTTTTCTCCATCGGCAATCTGATGACGGTGACCGCCGATACCATGACGCTGTTCCTCATGGCGTCGGGCGTCACCATCGTCATCATGATGGGCGGCATCGACCTCTCGGTGCAGGCGGTGGCTTCGATGACGAGCTGCATCCTTGCCGCCTACTTGCAGCATTACGGCGTCCTCGCCATTCCCTTGGCCGTGCTGGGCGGCATGATCGCCGGCTTTGCCGGCGGCATCGTATCGACCAGGCTGCGCATCCCGTCCTTCATCGCGACGCTCGCGGTGAGCGGTGTCGTGACCAGCGCCGGCTATTGGTTCTCGGGCACGCGCTCCATCAACATCCCGGCCGAATTGCGCGACAGCTATCTCGGCTGGGCGGTCGGCGACACGCTGGGCGTGCCGCATGAGATCTGGGTCGGCGCCTTCTTTCTCATCCTGCTCAGCGCCATCCTGCAATTGACGCCTTTCGGCCGGCTGGTGCGCGGCATCGGCGCCCAGGAGCGCGCGGTCATCGCCTCCGGCATCAATGTCGAGCGCACCAAGATCCTGGGCTACACGCTCTCCGGCACCATGGCCGGCATTGCCGGCATCGTCATGGCGGCCCGATTGGGCTCGGGCTCGCCGACCTTGGCCAGCGAATTCCTGCTGCCGGCCATCGCCTCGATCGTCGTCGGCGGCACCGCCATCACCGGCGGCGTCGGCTCGATCTGGCGCACCTTCGTAGGCGCACTCATCGTCCAGGTGGTGCGCATCGGCATGACCTTCATGGGCGTCTCGGTCTTCGCCCAGCAGATCGTCTTCGGCTTCATCCTGGTGGCCGCGGTCGCCATCACCATGGACCGTGCTAAGGTCCTCGTCATCAAATAGGATGACTCGGATGAAGACGGCTTTCTTCGCGGCAATGCTGGTCATCGCATTGGCATTGCTTGCGCTCTACTGGATTACGACTCAGCCGCTGGTGCGGCCGATAGCGCTGACCGCACCTTCGGTGTCGGTTGAGCGTCTGCAAGCTCATGTACGGATGCTGAGCCAGACCTTGCATCCGCGCAGCATCGAGAACCTGGCGAATCTGGAAGCCGCGGCCGACTATATAAGCAAGGAGTTCACCGCTTCCGGCGGCAGTGTCGGCGACCAATGGTTCGAAGACCAAAGCGAAAAGTTTCGCAATGTGATCGCCCGCTTCGGTCCCGACGAGGGACCGCTCTTGGTCATCGGCGCCCATTACGATTCATTCGAGGCGACGCCCGGCGCCGATGACAATGCCAGCGGAGTCGCCGGCCTGATCGAGCTGGCCCATCTGCTCGGCCGCCACCCTCCGCTCCGGCCGGTCGAGCTCGTCGCCTATACGACGGAGGAGCCACCGCATTTCCGCAATGAGTCGATGGGAAGCGCCCAGCATGCGCGATCGCTCAGGGCCGTCGGCCGCGAGGTCTCGCTCATGCTCTCGCTTGAGATGATCGGCTGGTTCGATGACACGCCGGACAGCCAGGCCTATCCCCTTCCCGGCATGAGCCTCCTCTATTCCGACCGGGGCGATTTCATCGCCATCATCGGCCGCTTCGGCGATTGGGCGCAGGCCCGCAAGGCGAAAGCGGCGATGCTGGGCGCAAGCGACCTGCCGGCATTCTCGATGAACACCTCGGTCTTGATTCCGGGCGTCGACCTCTCAGACCATCGCAGCTACTGGAACGAGGGCTATCCTGCGCTCATGATCACCGACACGGCCTTCTACCGCAACCCGCATTATCACGGGGCCGGTGATACCTATGACAAGCTCGACTACCGTCGGATGGCGCAAGTGGTGCAAGGGGTGTTCGCCGTGGTTCAATCCTATTCAGGCCGGTGATCAGGGCGTCGGCGCGTCCTCACGCAGAAGCCGCGCTTGCTTCAGCTCCTGCCAGAACTCGCTTGGGACCGGATGGCCGATCCAGGCGATATTCTGCTCCATTTGCGCGACGGTGCGCGTTCCCGGCACATGTACGGCGATGGCCGGATGGGCAAGCAGGAACTGCAAGGCCGCCGCCGGCAGCGGCACCTTGTGGCGGGCGCAGACCACTTCGATCTGCGCGACCTTCTCCATGATCGGCTGCGGTGCCGGCGCATAATTATATTTGGCGCCGGGGACGGCGCCAGTCGCGAGGATGCCGCTATTGAGCCCGCCGCCGATGACGACCGCCGCATTGCGCTTCTCGCAAAGCGGCAGGAACGCGTCGAGCGATTCCTGCTCGAGCAGCGTGTAGCGCCCGGCGAGGAGGAAGCAGTCGAAGTCGCCCTGCTTCAGCGCCTCGTGGCAGACCTGCCATTCATTGACGCCGACCCCGATCGCCTTGACGACGCCCTCCTCGCGCAGCTTGAGCAGTGCCCGATAGCAGCCTTTCATGGCCTCCTTGAAATAGATGGCCTGCTGCTTGGCGCCGTGCGTGAACACGTCACAATCATGGATGAAGGCGATGTCGATCCGCTCGATCGCCATGCGCTGCAGCGTGTTTTCGAGCGAGCGCATGGCGCCGTCATAGGAATAGTCGAATTCGATCGCGAAGGGGGCCGCATCGACCCAGGGCGCAAAATCGATGCTTTCGCGGGGCGCAGGCTGCAGCAGCCGTCCGACCTTGGAGGAGACGACATAATCCTTGCGGTTCTTCCAGCGCAGCGCCTGGCCCAGGCGCAATTCCGAAAGCCCGTGGCCGTAGAGCGGCGCCGTGTCGAAATAGCGGATGCCCGCGGCCCAGGCCCGTTCGATCATGGCGGCCGCCGTCTCCTCGCTGATCGGTTTCAGGAAATTGCCGATCGGTGCCGCACCGAACCCCATGTCGGTGACGGTGAGATCGGCGCGCCCGAATTTGCGCTGCTTGATGGCCATCTTTGCCGGTCCTCCTGCTTCCCTCTCTCCACGCTAGTGTAAGTAACTAGATGGTGCAATAGGAACCGGTTTACTGCGGCTACTTTGCGCCCGCCGCCATCGCCTGGCGCGCGAAGGTCTCGGCAATGGCGAGGATAGCGGCGTGGATCGGGCCCGCCGTCAGGCTCGGGATGACCGACCCGTCGACGATATGGAGATTGTCCAATCCCCTGAGCTTCAGATCGGCATCGACCACCGAGCGCTGGTCGCGCCCCATGCGGCACGTGCCGCAGGGATGATGATGGGTGATGGCGGCCTCGGCGATGAAGCGATCGATGTCCGCCTGTGTCGCGAGCGGACCAGGCAGCACTTCGCGCTCGCGCCAATCATCGAGTTCGGGCCGGTGACCGATCTCGCGCGCGGCGGCAAGCGCCTTGCGGAACAGGCCGCGGTCGTGCTCGGTCTGCAGATAGGCCGGATCGATGCGCAGCCGGTCGCTAGGCTCCGGCCCCGTTACGCTGAGGCTGCCGCGGCTCGTGGGATTGGTCACGCCGAAGAGAAGCGAATAGGCCGTTCCGGCAGCCATCGGCGTGAAGCGCTCCGATACGATCGGCGCGATGCCACAGCCGACGACGATCTCCGGACGCCCGCCGCCTGAGAAATCGCCTTCATGCATATAGGCCATGGACTCGGAATGCTGCAGCCTCGACGCCGGCACTGCGCGCCGCGCGGCATAGAGATTGCCCGCCCCCAGCAAGTGATCCTGCAGATTGCGGCCGAGATCCGGCGCGGCGATCCGGCAGGCGATGCCGGCTTCGGTAAGGACATCGGCCGGCCCTATCCCTGAGCGCATGAGCAGCGCCGGGCTTTCGATCGCCCCGGCACTGAGGATGACCAGGTCCGCCGCGATCTCGGCGGGCCCGTCCGGGCCAGTCGCTTCCAGCGCCGCGACGCGGCTTCCCGCAAGCTTCAGGCGCCGGACGAGAACGCCTTGGAGGATCGACAAATTTTTCCGCTGGCGCACCGCAGGCGTCAGCCAGGCATCCGCCACGGTCACGCGCCGGCCGTCGCGGATGGTGAGCGCGTTCGGCGTCACGCCGACCATTTCACCGGTGTTGTGACCGGAGATCCGCGGCAGGCCAAGTGCCGCCCCCGCCGCGATGAAGGCGCGTGCGACGGGACTTACTTCTTCATCCGGCAGAAGCACCGGCAGCGGCCCGCCTTTGCCATGCACGCCGTCGCCGCCGAGACTGTGGTCCTCGATCGCCATGAAGACCGGCAGAAGCCCTTCCCAGCTCCAGCGCGCATCGCCGGTCGCCTCGACCCAAGCGGCGAAGTCCGCCGGATGGCCGCGCATATGGCCCATGGCATGAAGGCAGCTCGACCCGCCCAGCACGCGCCCGCGGGGCCAGGCATGGCTGCGCCCGGCCGTGCCGGCTTGCGGCTCGGTGCGATAACTCCAGTCGTAGTCGCGCCCCTGCAACAACGGCCATGCCGCAGGCTTCCAGATGTCGGGATCGGTGGGCTCGCCGCCGGCTTCGATCAGCGCCACCTGGCGCGCCGGGTCCTCGCTGAGGCGGGCGGCAAGCAAAGCGCCGGCGGAGCCGCCGCCGACGATCGCCACATCATACCGAATCGTCGGACTGCCGCTTGTCATCACCGGCCATATCGCCGTCTTGGCACGGCCCAATCAATAGCCGATGGCTTCTCCGGCCAGAGCGCGGCTGTCGATCGCGCCATTATAGCGCGCACCGCCCCCCTTCCCGATCTCGCCCAGGCTTTCGCCGCCGACCAATATGCCGGCGGCTTGGCCCCAGACCTTGCCTTCCGCGGCGATGTCGAGCTTGTAGCCCATCTGGCTCAGCATCTTCAGCGTGTCGGGCGAGAGCCCATGGTTCTCGACATAGACCGTGTCGGGCAGCCATTGGTGATGGATGCGCGGCGCATCGATCGCCTCCCTTATGTCCATGCCATGGTCGATGACATTGATGATGGCCTCGAGCGTGATGGTGATGATGCGCGAGCCGCCCGGGCTGCCGATGACCATGAACGGCTTGCCGTCCTTGGAGACGATGGTCGGGCTCATCGAGGAGAGCGGCGTCTTCAAAGGTGCGATGGCATTCGCCTCGCCCTGCACCAGGCCATAGAGATTGGGAACGCCGGGCTTCTGGGTGAAGTCGTCCATCTCGTTGTTGAGCAATATGCCGGTGCCGTCGGCGACGACGCCGGCGCCGAAGGAGCCGTTCAGCGTATAAGTGACGGCGACCGCATTGCCGGCATCGTCGATGATCGAATAATGCGTGGTCTCCTTGCTCTCGCCGAAATCCTTGGGTTTCAGATCCTTGGAGACGCCGGCCCGGTATCGGTCGATCTTGTCGCGGATCTCGGCTGCATAGGTCTTGTCGGTGATCTTCCCGACCGGGTTCTCGACGAAGGCCGGATCGCCCAGCGCCGAATTGCGGTCGACATAGGCGAAGCGCATTGCCTCGACCATCAGATGGACGGTGTCGGCCGAGCCGAAGCCCAGATGGGAGATCGGATAGCCCTCGAGCACATTCAGGATCTCGCAGATGATGAGGCCGCCCGAGCTCGGCGGCGGCGAGGAGACGATGTCGAAGCCCCGGTAGTTGCACGTAACGGGTGCCAGCTCGCGCACTTTATATTGCTCGAAATCGGGCTTCGCCAGGATGCCGCCTTTGGCCGCGCTCGCTTTGACGATCTGATCGGCGATGGCGCCCTTGTAGAAAGCATCAGGCCCCTTCTCCGAGATTCGCGCAAGCGACGCGGCGAGATCGGCCTGGACCAGCCGGTCGCCCGCGCCATAGGGCTTGCCGTCCGCCTTGATGAAGATCGCCGCCGCCGCCTTGTCCGCTGCGAGCCGCTTGGCGCCGCCCGCGAGGATCGTGGCGTCGCCCTGCCCCAGCACGAAGCCGTCCTTGGCCAGGCGGATGGCGGGCTCGAGCACTTGCTGGCGGGTGAGCGTGCCATATTTCTCGCGCGCCATTTCGAAGCCCGCCACCGATCCCGGCACGCCGACCGCGAGATAGCCATCGAGGCTCGCCCCCTTGATCGGATTGCCGTCCTTGTCGAGATACATGTCCTTGGTCGCGGCCAAGGGCGCCCTTTCGCGGAAATCGAGGAAGGTCGACTTGCCGTCCTTGAAGCGGATGGTCATGAAGCCGCCGCCCCCGATATTGCCGGCCGAGGGATAGACGACCGCCAGCGCATAGCCGACGGCGACCGCGGCATCGATCGAATTGCCGCCTTTCTTCAGCACCTCGACGCCGATCTCGGAGGCGAGACGCTGCGCCGTCACCACCATGCCATGCTCGCCCTTCACCGGCGCCGGTGAGGCGGCGAAGCTCTCGGCGGCAATGGACAAAATGAAACCGAAGCTGATGACGACGGTTCTCAGGCGCATCATGGGCATGATCGCTTCCCCTTGGATCAATCTATAGTGCCGTCCAGCCCTATTCTCCACCGGCCGTGGCGGAAGCGCGATATATTTCTGAAGCCTTGCGATTTTCGCTGGCATTTCCTGGCGTTCTGGATTTAGATGACGTTGCGTCAATACACAAAGTGCCACTGAACCATTCAAGGAGCATTTTGATGAGATTGTTGACCCGTCAAATCTCGATCCTGCTGTTTTTGGGCGCGGCTCCGATGGCCGCTCATGGCGCAGAGCCCTTGAGCAAATCGGACTCATCCACGGTCAAGATCGAGAGAATCGGCACTCTGGGCCTGGAGAAAGCGCAGAAAGGCGATGGCGCGATCGCGATCTTCACGCCGCTCGAGGCAAAGGTGATCACCTGCAGCGGCTCATGCGGTGGCCAGCCCGTCGGAAGCTGGACATGCCCCGCCGACCAGAGCTGCTCGCTCGATTGCACGACGAACCCGCCGACCAGGTCCTGCTATACGCCATAAGTGAGAGGCGCCGATGTCCGGCGCGCCGCCACATAAATGTCAAAGGTGCGGGATATATGTGTCGCTCCTGCCCGACAGCCTTCTTGTCGAAACGGCTCAGCGTTGGGAATCGGTCCGGAGGTCACACGTGCCGATTAAGCTCTTTATATTGGGCGCCGTGCGCTTGCATCGCGACGGATTAGCCCTTCAACTTGAACGCTGTTCGAATGTGCAGGTCATCGGCACAGGCATGTTGGACGACGCGATACGGTCGCTTCGATCGGTTCCTGCTGATGTTGCATTGCTCGATACGGTCCAGCTTGAAATCACCGCGGTGGTTGATGCCTTGCGGCAATCGCTCCGGCAGCTCCGGATTGTCGCGATCGGCGTGCGCGAGGTCGAAAGCGAGGTGCTTGCCTGCGCGGCCGCCGGCGTTGACGGCTACGTGCGGAGGGATGCCGCGGCCGACGAAGTCGTCACCGTTGTTGAAAGCGTCATGCACAACGAACTGATTTGCTCGCCCAAGGTCGCCGCGTCGCTGTATCATTCGGTTGCTGCGCAGGGCGCCAATGGCGGCGCTGCACTGACGGTTCGCGAGCTTCAGGTCGTCGAGTTGATGGGTCGCGGCCTATCCAACAAGGAGATCTCCCAAAATCTCCACATCGAGACCTGTACCGCCAAGAATCACGTCCAGAACATATTGCAGAAGCTCGGCGTCCACCGTCGGAGCCAAGCGGCGGCAAAGGTCAGAAGTTCGATCAGCCGGCAGCGTTTCGGCTGACCTTTGGCACACACCCGCTGGTTTTTTGTCCGTCCACTGTTTTTTTGTTTGGTCTAGACCAGTCCGGCGGCGTGCAGCCGCATCAACGCCATGGCGCTGACGGGATGCGCCGGCGGGATGCCGGCCAATGCGAAACCTTCGCCGACGCCTTGCTTCGCGCCCGCAAGGACGCCGAGATCCTGCATTGTCTTGATCCACGCATCGACGTCCGACGCGCCCAGCATCGCCACTTTCCGAAAATCCGGCAGTCCGGCGCCGACGCGAGAGAGATCGAGGACAGGACGTACCGCTGAACCGAGGACGAGCTCGAACAGCGCATTGACCCTCTGTTCGCCCCGACTAGCATGGACGCCTTTGAACAGCGGGTGATGCCCCAGGATCAAAGCCGCAAAGCCGACGACATGGGCGGACGCAATTGCGGCGCCGTCGCGGGCCGCCAGTCCACCGCCCGGAACGCTCGAAATGACGGCGACGCCCGGCGCGCAGACCCCGAGTTGGGGGCCGGCGCCGCTGAAATTCGTCGCGAATATGCCGGAGGGACCGATCAATTCGGGAACCGCTGTCAACGCATGACGCGTGTCGGCCGGAAATGCTCCAACCCTGCCGACTGCCGAGACGCAAAGTACGCCCGGGACCGTGCCGGGAAATCGTACTGGACCGCCTTCATCCCCCGATGTCGCAATGCAGGCGACGCCCCTGAGCCGGGCTTCGACGATCTTGCGGGCGACAAGCTCCGAGACCTGATTGGCGCTGACACCGATATGGACGATATCGATCTCGCTCTCGATACATTGATCCAAGGCCTCGATCAGATCGCTGAAACGGCCGCCCGGAGATAGTTTGAACACATGGATCTCGGCGCCGGGCGCAATGCCCAACACGCCTATTGCCGCATCGCCGGTGCCGGCGATGACGCCTGCGCAATGCGTGCCTTGGCCGATCTCGTCCCGGGTCCAGTCCTTGGCGCCGCTGCCACCGGTCAGGTCCACGCCCTTCGCCACATGGCGAAGCAAGGGGTGGCTGTTGTCGCAGCCCGAATCGATCAGGCCAATCCTCACGCCGGTGCCTGTCAGCCCGGCGGCGAGTTGGTCGAGGCCCATTGATTCCCGTCCCCAGGCGGGCCCCTTTTCGCCCGCCGGTTTGGCGGTGTCGGCAGGGGACAGCGGACGGAGGCGGACGACATTTGGCCCGGCCGGATCGAGGACTGGACGCTGCATGAAGCATTCCCAATGATCGGCTGCCGGCTGCACATAGACGGCACCGACGTCATCGAGGTCGGCCTCGGCATCGAGGATCGTGACGCTGGCCGCTCCCGCCTGATCGGTGATGGCGAGGGCGCCAAAATTGCGGCCAAGAACGGTGACGCTTGCGCCGGCGAGCGGCTGATCGCGCTCGCCAAGAACCTGGAATTGGACCTCTCGGCGCTGCCGCGGTGTGGGAGCCATCCGGCTCGACCGCGGCGCAGCAAGAGATGCCGGGAACTTCGACAGCCCGGTTTCAATGCGCGCATCCTCTTCAATCACGACATGCGGCGGAGCGCTCTGCCGCATGGCTTCGGCGCGCTGATCATCCATCCGCGCGACGATGATTTCCTGAGCGCCAGGCTGGGCGGTCGCGCCCGGTCCCTTTGAACCCTTCGGACGCAACCGGCGAAGGACTTCAACATCCTCCATCCGCTTCAGGCTTTCATGGATCGCATTGCTGGGCGATGCGGCAAGGTCTGCAAGCATTCGGGGGGCGACCAGATATTGCCGCTTGCGGCGCGCGAGCACGCCTGCCGTGCCACGGTTGGCTTCGGACGCTTCGCTCCATGTCTTGTTGACGCTCGATGTCTCGCTGGGACCTGCCGACGTCTGGGCCGCGGCTTGCGTCCGTTTCGATCCGCCTGATCTCCCCGCGTGGTCGCCATTCTTCGGGTGCTGCTCGGCCATGACATGTCACTCCTTGGACAATGGATATTGCGACCCCATTGATGGGCGGGCCTTCGGGTCGCCGAGGGAGGGCAACCCGAAGGCCGCTAGGGGCTCGGAATCAACCTACCTACCTAATGGACCCATCCCTGGCGGAACTGCTCCGGCTGCTGCGCTGCCAGATACGGTGCAAGCTGCGTCATCGCCTGTTGCTGCGGCCCTGGATTGATCGCGGTCTGCCCGCCCCATCCATAGGATTGGGGAATGGCCTGGCCGATCTGACCGGCGGCGAAGACGCCACCCATGCCTTGGCCAATCTGCGGCTGCCAACCCATTGCCGGTTGCGCAAATTGCTGAGCCGCCAGGTGCTGAACGATCTGTTGCAGCGCCTGTGCGCACTGGACCGCGTGCGCGGCTTGTCTTGCCGCAATCTGCTGGGCGGCCTGGACGGCCGACTGAACCGGGTGGAGCACCTGCTGCTGCGGCGTGTTCAGTTGCGAGAGATACGGCGCCGCCCATGGGTTCTGCTGCGCGAAGGCTGCGTAAGGAACGGCACCGCTGCCTAGGCTGCCATAGCCTGTGCCGACCGCTCCGCTGCCGACGGGGCCGAAGACCCCGGGGTTGAACTGGCCGCCGACGGCCGGATTGAACTGCTGGGCGAGGTAGGGTTCATAGTTTCCGTAAATCCCACTGGTGTGAAACGCTGTCATATCGGCTCTCCGTATTTGCTGCGTTAAGGTGGTGATGCCGAAAAGCGATGCATCGGCGATGTGTGTGTCTGCATCGCTCCGACTGAGGCGAGGCTAGGCTCGGTGCCGATTGATGTGAATGAGCCAAAACGGGCCCCGAAACGACTGTTGCACACGGGCCGAATGGCCTGATCCGAATGGCTCAGATCGCGAGGATGTCGTTGCTCCGCAAAGGCAAACCTATGTGGTATGCGCAGCCGGGATCTTGACCGGCCTGCCGGCGACGATCAACTGCAGCACGTCATGCTCGTTGGTCTCGGCGATCACCCTTTCCCCGACATTCTCACCACGCTTCAGCACCATGATGCGGTCGCCGACGGCGAAGATATCCTGAAGCCGGTGCGAGATGATGATCTGGGCGACGCCGTGCTTCTTCAGCTCCAGCATGGTCTCGAGCAATCGCTGCGTGGCCGTCACCGAAAGATTGGCCGTCGGCTCGTCGAGGATGATGACGCGCGGGTCGAATGAAATGGCGCGCGCGATGGCGACCGACTGCTGACGGCCGCCCGACAGGCTCTCGACTTTCTGATGCACCGAATTGACGTCGACCTTGAGGCGCTTCAGCACGCCATCGGCCTCTTCATACATCTTCCTGCGGTCGACGAACCAGCCTTTGACGGGCCAGCGCCCGAGAAAGATGTTCTGCCCGACATCCATGTTCCCGCAGAGCGCGAAATCCTGGTAGATCATCTCGATGCCGGCGGCGCGGCTCTCATGCGGTCCGCGGAAATTGGCTGGGCTTCCGCCGACGATGATCTCTCCCGAATCGCGGTGATAGGCGCCGGTCATGATTTTCATCAGCGTCGATTTTCCGGCGGAGTTATCGCCGACCAGCCCCAGGATCTCGCCAGGATAGAGCTTGAGATCGACGCCGCGCAGCGCCTGCACGGCGCCGAACGCCTTGCTGATGTCGCGCATCTCGACGATGGGCGCTTGCGGCTCAGCCTGCCTTGCCATGTTCGCCCCCTTCTTCCTGCTGCGTGCGTTGCCAGAGCTGTCGGAGTCTTCCGAAAATATTGGCTTGCCGGAGCCAGATGTCGATCAGCACCGCGGCGATGAGGATGAGCCCGATGAAGACATTGACCCAGTGCTGCGGCAGCACGATCGAGCGGCCGTCCGCGGTGATGATGTTCAATTGCAGAAGCGCCCGCACCAGCGTGATGACGGCGGCGCCCGCGAGCGATCCGATGATCGTGCCATAGCCGCCGAAGATCGATCCGCCGCCGATGATCACCGCGGCGATCGCGTCGAGCTCGCGGAATTGCCCCGCCACCGGATTGAAGCTGCGAAAATAGGCGACATTGATGATGCCAGCCATGGCAGCGCAAGCGCCGGCAAGGACGAGCGACAGGAATCTGACGCGGCCCGTATGGATGCCGGCATAGGCGGCGGCGCGCAGATTGCCGCCGGTCGCCAGCACCTGCTGTCCGAAAGGCATGAGACCAAGGACGATGCCGGCAATGACCGCGACGAACAGCGTCCACAGGGTCTGCACGCTGACCGCCTCCGCCAGGGAGCGCATCAGCCCTTCCGGCAATTGCACACCCCAGTAGTAAAGGATGTCGCCGATCTTGCGCCCGAGCAGGTTGAACTTCTCCGGGAAACCGGTGAGCTGCTGGCCGGCGGTGATCCAGGCGGCGAGCCCGCGCGCGATATAGTACATGCCGAGGGTGGCGATGAAGGAGGGCAGCCCGAAACTCACCGTCAGCACGCCATTGGCGACGCCGGCGCCGACGCCGGCTAGCATCCCCAGGGCCACCGCCGTCATCGGGTCGGCGCCCAGCACTTTCAGACTATAGGCGGCGGTACTGCCGGCGAGTGCCAGGATGGCACCGACCGAGAGATCGATATCACCACAGGCAATGACATAGGTGAGGCCCACCGTCAGCAGGGCGACCTCGGTGAAATTGAGCAGAATGGCAAAGGTGTTGGGCAGGTTCCACCAGTAATCGGGCCTGAGATAGAGGCCGACGAGCCACAGGACCACCACCAGGACGATCGCCAGCGCATCGCGGCGGGCGAAGAATTTTCCAAGCCCGCGCGCCGTGAGCGCCTTGTCGCTGGCGATCGTGCCGCGGGTCTGGATGCCTTCCATGGCGACGCCGCCGCTTTCGAAGGGCGGCGGCGGCGGCTTGCCGGTGAGCCAGGCCCAGAAGCGGGCCGGAAGCTGGCGCCGCAGGACGAAGGGCTCGATCAGCACCGCGATCACCAGGATCAGGCCGAGGAATGCCGGCACCGCGCCCGCCGGCAACTGGCTGGTCGCATTCACGGTGACGTCGACACCGTCGATCTTGACGATCCGGGTCGTCGGCCAGCCTTCGCGCAGCACCTTGTTGATCAACACGGTCAGCACCGCGCCGAGGCAGCTTCCCGCGATCCGCCCCCTGCCGCCGAGGATCGATGCCCCGCCGATGATCACCGAGGCAATGACGATCAGCTCGGCGCTGAGGCCGAATTGCGACGTGACGCCCTTGTCCTGGGCGATCGCCATGAGGCCCGCCAGCGTCGCCGACAGCGCCGAGAACAGATAGGCGCGGATGCGCACCCAGCGCGTCGGGATGCCGGCATAGATCGCTGCCTGCTCATTGCCGCCCGTGGCGAAAGTCTCATAGCCCCAGCGGGTCTTGGCGAGGACGACGGCGCCGATCACGGCCACCACGATGAAGATCACGATCTGGTTGTTGAAACCGAGGTCGTTGGTCTCGCTGATCTGGAAGAAGGACTTGTAGATCTGCGCCTTGGCTGGATAGGCGATGTTCTTGCCGCCGGTGAGGCCCAGCACCAGGCCGCGGCCGATGAGCAGCATGGTGAGCGTGGCGATGAAGGCCGGCACCCGCAAGACCGTCACCAGCACGCCGTTGATCAGGCCGATCGCCGCACCGAGCAGGATGCAGAAGGAGAGCGCCGGAACCAGGCCGAGATTAAAGTGGGTCGGCGAGAACAGGATCGAGAAGGCGACGCCGACCAGGCCATAGATCGAGCCGACCGACAGATCGAGATCCTTGTTGACGATGACGAAGGTCATGCCGACGGCCATGACGCCGTAGCGGGCGGAGTCGCGTAGAAGTGCGTGCAACGCGTCCGGCGTTCCGAAGAAGGCCGGGTTGATCAACGCACCGCCGATATAGAGAAGCGCCATCAGCGCCAGCAGGCCCACTTCCCAGCTGCCGAAAAACTGCCGCGGATGGCGGATTTGAACGGTCACGGCGCAGAGCACACCAGCATTGAGGTCATGTCATCCGCGCGCTCGTGACGGGTCGCGGGAGGGTCCATGCCCTCCCGCTTCTACCAGATACTCGTACCGTGCGGCAGGGCTAGTTTTCAAAGCGCTTGCCGATATTGCCGACGGTGTCCTTCGTCACCAGCTGGGCACGTGTATCGAGATTGGCCGCCGAGATGCCGCGGTCGATCTGCAGGTAGAGCTGCATCACCGGCCAGAAACCCTGCAGGAAGGGCTGCTGGCCGAGCGCGCCGGTGAGATCGCCGCTCTTCATGCCCTCTTGCTGAGCCGGACCCAGATCGAAGCCATAGGAGCAGATCTTGCCGCCCATCTTCAATTGCGCGATGGCCTTGACCAGCGCCGGCGTGAAGACGTTGTTGGCGGCGAAAGCGCCCACCACGTCGCCGCGCTGCTCGATGAGACCGATGATGCTGTTCACCGGATCATTCGCATCCGCCGGGATGCCGACGCTTTCAGGCCCGGCATCGACCTTGAAATTGTCGAGCGTGCCGGCGGCCTTCAAAGCGGCGACGGTCGCGCCATAGGCCGATGTCACCCGGTTGTTGACCTCGATATTGCCCATGCCGGTGTCGTTCGGGAAAATGATCGATCCCTTGGTGATTTTGTTGTCGGCAAGGCATTGCGCCAGGGCCTGGCCGGCGATCGCCGCCGCGGACGCATCCTGCCCGGTATGGCTGAGGCCGAGGCGGTTATGGATCTTGGGATCGAAGGAGTTGGTCGTCGCCACCGGGATGCCGTTCTTCTCTGCGGTCTTGACGATGTCGTCATAGGCGCCGACTTGCGGCGTGGTCAGGATCAGGCCGTCGATGGTCGGATCCTGGATGACCTGGTTGAGGATCTCGATCTCACGCGCCGGATCGTCGGTCGGCGATTCCGAGCCGAGCAGCAGGATCTTGGCGCCGATCATGTTGCCGGCGACGGTCGCGCCGACATAGACCGGATCGAAGAAGCCGTTGCCCGCGGTATGCGTGACGATGGCGAAGGTCAGATGGCCGTCGGCGGAATGGAAGTTCTTGGTGCCTTCCGCCTCCTTGGCGGCGTCCTCGAAACTGTAGCCGCCGACAGCCTTGGTGATGGTGCCGGAGTCCTGGGCTCCGGCGCTCGCGGACATCAGCACCGCCAGCGACAATGCGCTTACCGACACGAGCAGCGTCTTCATGATTTCCTCCCATATGTTGATTTGTCTTATTTGTCTGACTATTACAACGAGGCACAATAATCCACTCGGGGATATGCCGCAAGGGGAGGAAAGTCGAACCTCAGAACTTGCCGGCATTTCAGGGCGGGAGAAGGGAAACCTGCTTCCACCAAACAAAAAGAGAGAGCCGCCTATGTGGAGGTCACGGCCACTCTCTCCTGCCCGTTGCAATCACCGGTGCCGGCCTCGAGCTTCGCCGACGAAATCCGGCACGGGCGGCATCAGCCTCAAGGCAGCGAAGCCGGCGTCTGTCGTGGCCTGACGGCGGCCCGGGAGACCGCCGTCAGGGGCGCAGGCGCCTCGGCCTCTCCTATTTGGCGATGCACGTCGCCGCTGTTTCCTGCGTGCATTCATCGAGGCCGGTATAGATGACGGGCTCCACCGCCTTGCCGGCGATGAGATCCAGCATCACGGCGGGCGCGCGATAGCCCATCTCGAATGGCCGCTGGCCGACCTGCACATGGCTGTAGCCCGACTTGAGCGCCTCCATCTGTGGCGGCAGCGTGTCGCCGGCTACGATCACCAGCTTCTTGCTCGCCATCTTGTCCTTCACCTGCGTCGCCACTTGCGAATAGGCCTGCGGCGCGAACTGCGCCCAGCCGCCCTCGAGCACGAAGGCATCGAGATCGGGATTGGCGGTGAAGGTATCGGCCATTTGCTGGTTGGCGAGATCGGCCTGATCGTTGGTGAACACCGGACAGCCGGCGATTTCGGTCCAGCCGTTCTGCCCGGTCAGGCGCTCGGTGCCCTTGGCGCCGCTGAGCGTGTCGCGCGTGCCGGCGGCGCGCGCATTGATATTGTCGGCGGCGACATTGCCGAGCTGCAGGCAGATCGTGCCGCCTTTGGCTTTCAGCTTCTGCAGATGCTCGGCGAATTTGACCCCCATCAGATAATTGTCGGTGCCGAGATAGGTCTTGCGCAGTGCTGCGTCTTCCTTGCCGAGATCGGCATCGATGGTCATGATCGGTATCGTAGGCTTGCGCTCGCGCAGGAGCTTCGCCATCAGCGGCGCATTGGACGGCGATATGGCGATGGCCGCGATATCGGGCTTGTTCAGGAGATCGTCGACGATCTGGACTTCGCCAGCCTCGTCTGCGCTCGACGCCGGGCCGGTATAGAAGCAGGTATAGCCCTTGCCGGCATTCTCGGCATTCCACTTCTCGCAGCCCAGATGGATCTGCTCGAAGAACGGGTTGTCGAGACCCTTGACCACGATCGCGAGAACCTTGTCGGCCGCCGGCGCCGGACTGGCGAGCAGTCCCAAGGCCGCGGCGGCAAGCAATCCGAGTGATAGCTTCCTCATTTCATCCTCCCAGAGGTTTCATTGGCGGCGCGACCGGTGCGGCGCTCCGCATTTCGTCTCGGGGGCTTCGCCCTAATGGCCCGAACCCGGCCCTGGGCCGCTGGACCCCGCGAAAAACCTACCGCCATCGTCCGGTCATCGTCAACTTATTTGTCCGACAAATATGATAATACCGATCAAAGGACAAATAGCCATTGCGTCTTTACCGATGTGGTGGAATCCTGCGGCAGCGCATGATCCGGAAAAGTGGACGCCGGTTTTCCGAAAAGATCATGCGCAAGAAAAGACCGGAGTTCGCCATGGCGATCTTGCAATTGAATGGAATCTCCAAGAATTTCGGCGCCATACAGGCGCTCGACGGCGTGTCGCTGGAATTGGCGAGCGGCGAGATCCTGGGGCTGATGGGCGACAACGGTGCCGGAAAATCGACGCTGGTGAAGATCATCGCCGGCAATTTCAAGCCGACCAGGGGCACGATCACGATCGACGGCGAGGCCGCGGAGTTCCATCGCCCGGTCGATGCGCGCAATCGCGGCGTGGAAATCGTCTATCAGGACCTGGCGCTCTGCGACAACCTCTCGGCCGCCGTCAATGTGTTCCTCGGCCGCGAGCTGACGACGGGCTTCGGTCCCTTCCGGATCATGAACTACGCCGCCATGAATGCGAAAGCGGGCGAGCTGTTCAAGGAGCTCAAATCGGAGACCCGGCCGCGCGATCTCGTCCGGGTCATGTCCGGCGGGCAGCGCCAGGCGGTCGCCATCGCCAGGACCCGCCTCTCCCGGGCGCGGATCCTCTTGATGGACGAGCCGACCGCGGCGATCTCGGTCCGCCAGGTGGCCGAGGTCCTCAATCTGATCCGCGAGCTCAAGAGCCAGAACCTCGCCGTGATCCTGATCAGCCACCGCATGCCCGATGTCTTCGCCGTCGCCGACCGGATCGCCGTGCTGCGGCGCGGCAGGAAAGTCGCCGACAAGCCGGTGCACCGCACCTCGCCCCAGGAAATCACCGGACTCATCACCGGCGCCATCGATGAAGCCTGAACCCGCCAAACGGATTTGCCCCCATGACCGCCACCCTCGATGATGCCATCAAACGCGAAACCCACGGCCTCTCCAGCTGGATCGCGTCGCGCCCGGCCTTCTGGGTCTTCCTCGCTGCCGTCCTCTCTTGCCTGGTCTTAAGCCTGCTCACCGACACATTCGCGACACCGCAGAATCTCTTCAACGTCACGCGCAACTTCGCCTTCGTCGCCATCATCGCGCTCGGCATGACGGTCGTGATCATCTCGGGCGGCATCGATCTGTCCGTGGGCTCGACCTTGTGCATTTCCGCCATGGTGCTGGCGATCATCATGAATGCGGGCTTTGGCCTGGCCTTGGGCATCACGGCGGCGCTAGCGGCGGCGATGCTGGTCGGCGCCATCAACGGCTACCTCATCGCCTATATCCGCATTCCGCCTTTCGTGGTGACCCTCGGCATGCTGTCGGTCGCCAGGAGCGCCGCGATGGTCCTCTCCAACAACCGCATGATCTATCAATTCGGGCCGGACGAGAAAGCCCTGTTCTGGCTGGGCGGCGGCTCGACCTTCGGCATAGCGAACCCCGTCATCGCCTTGGTTCTGCTCGCTATCATCACCGGCCTGATGCTCAAATGGACGCGCTGGGGGACCAGGGTCTTCGCCATCGGCAGCAACCAGCATGCGGCCCTCCTCACCGGCGTCCCGGTCCGCCGCCTCAAGGTCAGCGTCTATATGTTTTCCGCTTTGACGGCCGGTATCGCCGGCGTCCTCGAGGCCGGCTGGCTTGGCGGCGTCACCACCAATCTCGGCCAGTCCATGGAGCTCAGCGTGATCGCGGCAACCGTCATCGGTGGCGCCAACCTGATGGGCGGGGCGGGCACGGTCTTTGGCGCGGTGGTCGGTGCCGCCCTCATCGAAGTCATCCGCAACAGCCTGACGCTTCTCGGAATCAGCAGTTTCTGGCAAGGCACATTCGTCGGCAGCTTCATTGTGCTCGCCGTGGCCTTTGACAGATTGCGGACGGATCGCGAATTGGAAGAGTAAGATGCGCGCCAGAAAACCGGCAGCTACGCCGAAGAGCAGACCCGATGCGGTGGCGGGACCCTTCCGCATGCCGGTGCCGACCCTGCCCCGGGGGCGCGGGCACATACACACATCGATCGCCGAGGCGATCGGCAGGAGCATCGTGCAGGGCGAGTTTCCGCCCGGGACCATCCTGCCCAATGAGGCGAAATGGGCCGCCGATTTCAAGGTCAGCCGCTCCGCCGTGCGCGAGGCGATCAAGATCCTCATGGCCAAGAACCTGATCGTCTCCCGGCCCAAGATCGGCAGCCGCGTCGAGAGCAAGGACCGCTGGTCGCTGCTCGATCACGACGTCCTGTCCTGGTACGCCACATCGCCCGAGCGCGCAGGCTTCCTCAAGTCGCTGCAGCAGTTTCGTCACATCGTCGAGCCCGAGGCCGCGGCACTCGCGGCGCAGTATCGCAGCGAAGCGCAGATGCATGAGATCTCGGCCGCCTGCCATGACATGGCGACGGCGCCGACGCTCTCCGACCGCACCAAGGCCGACGTCCGTTTCCATCTCGCCATCCTCAAGGCATCGAACAACGAGCTTCTCGTGCCCATGGGCGTCATCATCGACTCGGCCCTTGACAATCTCTTCGTCTTCATCACCCGCGAGGCCAATGACCTGCATTTCGCGCAGGACCTGCACAACAACATCGAGCGCAACATCCGCCTGCGCAAGGTCCAGGGCGCCCGCCTGGCGGTGAAGCGGCTGCTCAAGCATTCGGATGACTTCATCCGCCGGCACCTGCCGGCAAGTCAGCGCTGAGATCCTATTTTCGCGGTAACCATCGCTTTTCGATGCGGCAAACCATTGTGTAGGCCGGATCGTAGACATTGCCCACATCGTAGCGGACAACCTGTCCCATGAGGTGGCTGGCGGCGGTCGGGCTCAAGCCGTAGTCGCCGGTCAGCCAGTTGAACATGTCGGTCGTCGCATGCTGCAGGGCCTGGTCGAGCGGCCGCGCATTGCCGAGCGAGAAGATATCGGTGGCGTTCTCGCCGCGCGGCCAGACGAGCGCGCGCCCTTTCTCGACCGTCAGGCGCACCTCCACCTCGAAGCTGGTCTCTATGCCGGTGCCGACAATCTCGCCATCGCCCTGTGTGGCATGGCAGTCGCCGAGAAAGAACAAGGCGCCCGGCACGGCCACGGGAAACCATACTGTGGCGCCGGGACCGAAGCCCCGATAGTCCATGTTGCCGCCATTCTCGGCGCTGGTCGCGGTGGAGAACGCCTGTCCCAAAGCCGGCGCCACGCCGAAACAGCCGATCATCGGTTCAACCGGCAGGACGAAATCCTCGAGGCCAGGCACGGCGGGATCGAGCATCACCGTCAGCCCTTGCCGGTCGATCCGCCAGTTCACCTTGTCGCGTGGCGGCAGGCCGCGGACGAATTCCGGGTCGACGACATTGCCGGCAAGCGCTGCACGGGTCCAGCCGGTGGCGCGGATGGGCGTCATACGGAGGATGTCGACCTTGAGCGCATCGCCCGGCTCCGCGCCCGTCACGAAGATCGGGCCGTTCATCGGATTGGGCTCCGGAGCGCGTTGCACGCCATCCTTGTCGAAGCCATGGGCATCGAGCGTTTCAGTGATGACCATATCGCCCGATGCGACGGTGAAGGCCGGAGGCAAGGTGCCCAGCACATTGTGCCAGCTGGTGGCGCTGAAATGGTGTGTCGTCATGGGTGAAGGCCTAGCCGAGCACCGCGATCGGAGCAAGCCGTCGTGTGGATCGGCAAGCGGTGCCGCTCAGTCCTTCACGAACAGCTTGCGCGGCACGTTGGCCAAACATTCGACACCGGTCTCGGTGATCAGGATCGACTCCGTGATCTCGAGCCCCATCGTCTCGAGCCACAGCCCGGTCATGAAATGAAAGGTCATGCCGGGCTCGAGCTCGGTGCGATCCCCCGGCCTGAGGCTCATCGTGCGCTCGCCCCAGTCGGGTGGATAGGACAGCCCGATCGGGTAGCCGGTGCGGTTGTCCTTGACGATGCCATGCTTCTTCAGCACGGCGAAGAAGGCTTTGGCGATGTCCTCGCAGGCATTGCCAGGCTTGGCCGCAGCGAGCCCGGCTTCCATGCCCTCGAGCGTCGCCTTCTCCGCATCCAGGAAGGCCGGCGTCGGCTTGCCGAGGAAGACGGTGCGCGACAGCGGGCAGTGGTAGCGGTTGTAGCAGCCGGCAATCTCGAAGAAGGTCCCCTCGCCCCGCTTCATGGGCTTGTCGTCCCAGGTGAGGTGCGGTGCCGAGGCATCGGCGCCCGACGGCAGCAGCGGCACGATCGCCGGATAGTCGCCGCCGATGCCGTCGACGCCACGCGTGCCGGCATCATAGATCTCGGCCACGAGGTCGCATTTGCGCATGCCCACCTCGATCTTCTCGACGATGCGCCGGTGCATGGCCTCGACGATCCGGGCAGCCTTGCGCATGTAATCGAGCTCCGTCTCGCTCTTCACCGCGCGCTGCCAGTTGGTGAGCCCCGTGGCATCGACGAAGCGAGCGTTCGGCAGGTGCCTTTGCAGTGACGCAAAGGCGGCGGCGGAGAACCAGTAGTTGTCCATCTCGACGCCGATGGTGAGCCGATCCCACCGCCGTTCGGCGATCACCTGAGCGAGGAAATCCATCGGATGGCGCTCGCTCGACTGCACATAGTGGTCGGCATAGCCGATGATGTTGTCGTGGCCGAGATAGGCGGTGCGCTTGGCGCCATTCGCGTCCTGGCCGCGGCCGTACCAGATGGGCTCGCCCTCCGGCGGCACCAGCACGGCCTGATGCACATAGAAGGACCAGCCGTCATAGCCCGTCAGCCACGCCATGTTGGAGGGATCGCTGACGAGGAGCAAATCGATGTGCTTTGCCGCCATGGCGCGGCGCGTCTTGGCCAGGCGTTCGGCATATTCCGCGCGCGTGAACTTCAGGTCAGGCATGGTCATGCTGGTTCATATCCTCGTCATTCATTGGCATCGTCATCAGCCGCCCGAGCTCCGGCCGTGGGGCTGCATCGCGCAAGAGCCGCAAGCAGTTCCACGCCGTCGCCTGGTTCGAGGTGACGACCGGCCGGCCGATCGCCAACTCGATCTCATGAGCCACCGATGCCGCCCTGAGCGCGGTGCAGGAGATGAACAGCGCATCGGCATCAGCGGCAGTCGTGTCGCGCGCCAATTCCACCAGGCCTGAGGGCGCGATCCGCGCCATCTCGCGGTCGTCGGTGAAACCGAGACAGGTCGAGCTCGCAATCTCGAAGCCATGTGCGGCAAAATAGGCAAGCATCGGCCGGGTGGTTTCGACCGTATAAGGCGTCAGCACGCTGATGCGCTTCGCTGCCAGCGCCTTCAGGCCCCGTGCGGCAGCGAGCGGCGGCGTCACCACCGGCACGCCCGGTTTCCCCTCATGGATGGCCGCCGCGACCTCCGCATCGCCGATCACCGCGCTCGCGGCCGTGCAGGCGTAGCAGATCACATCCAGCGTCTCACCAGGCAGGATCAGGCCCGCGCCCTCGGCGAGCCCGGGCTGCATCTTTCTCAAATTGTCCGGCGTCGTCGGGTTCGCATAGGCGATGCGGGCGACATAGACACCGACATGTTCGCTCGCGACCATGCGGCGAAAATCGGGCTCGGTGGTGTGATCGGTCGCCAGGATGATCAAGCCGACCCGCTTCGCCAGCGGCCGCGCATCGAGCGGCGGTCGCCCCGGGTAGACGCGGATTTCCGGCAGCGCCGTGGGCGCCCCGCTCATCGCTCGATCCTCCCATAGCGGCGCTCGAGCCAGCGCAGCAGGAGGACGGAAGCGAGGCTGATCACGAGGAAAAACGCGCCGACCAGGGTCATCGGCTCGATGTAGCGGTAATAGCTGTTGGCGACGCTCTTGGCCTGGTTCATCAGCTCCAGCACGGTGATGGCCGAGAGCAGCGGCGTCTCCTTGAACATCGCGATGAAGTAGTTGGCGAGCGCCGGCATCATCGGCGGTATCGCCTGCGGCAGGATGATGCGCGTCCATGTCTGCTGCGCCGTGAGATTGCAGGCCTTGGCGGCTTCCCATTGTCCGCTGGGCACGTTGTCGATGCCGGCCCTGTAGACCTCGGCCGCATAGGTGCCGTAATGCAGCCCGAGCCCGATCGTGCCGGCGACCAGCGGCGGCAGCAGGATGCCGATGTCGGGCAGCACGTAGAAGATGAAATAGAGCTGCACCAGGAGCGGCGTGCCGCGGATGAATTCGGCCGCGAAGCCGACCGCGCGCGCCAGCGTCTTGTTGGCGGATCGCCGCGCCAGCGCAATGGCAAGCCCGACCACCGCCGCGAGTGCCGAGCCGAGGATCGTCGCCAGGATGGTGATCTTCACGCCGGCGATGAGCGTCGGCATGATCTGGCGGACGAATTCCCAGTCCCATTCCATCAGACGCGCACCCCGTCGAGGCCGCGCGCCATGCGCCGCTCCAGCGCCCGCACGCCGAGCGTGATGAGCCCCGCAAAGACGAAGTAGAGCACGAGGATGGTGACGAACGGCATGAAGGTGCTGCCGGTCTGCGAGCGCACGACCTGCGCCTGGAAGGTCATGTCGGCGAGTGAGATCAGCGACACGACCGAGGTCGCCTTGAGCAGCTCGATGGCGTTGTTGCCGAAGGTCGGCAGCATGAGGAGCAGCGCCTGCGGCAAGATCACGCGGCGCATGCATTGCCAGCGGCTGAGATTCAGCGCCACGCAGGCTTCGTACTGCTCCCTGCCGATCGCCAGGATCGCGCCGCGCACCACCTCCGCGCCATAGGCCCCGACATTGAGGCCGAGGCCGAGCACGCCGGCCTGGAGCGGCGTCAGCGATATACCCATGATAGGCAGCACGAAATAGACGAAGAACAGCTGCACGAAGATCGACGTGCCGCGGAAGAACTCGATATAGGTGGTGGCGAGCGCGCGCACCGCGAAATACCGTGACACGCGGCCGAGGCCGGCGAGGAAGGCGACGATGAGCGCCAGGATCGAGCCCATGATGGTCAGTTCGACCGTGACGATCGCCCCCTGCAGGATCAGGTTGAGATAGCCGAAAGTGTCGCTCATGGCGTGTTCCGCACGTTTTACCCTCGCCCCCTACGGGGGAGAGGGAGGGGCCCATTGCACAGCAATGGGAGGGTGAGGGGGAACGGGCGGCTAAGCTTGTTGTATTTCAGCAAAATCTCACCGCCGCTTCCCCCTCACCCTAACCCTCTCCCCCGCAGGGGGAGAGGGAATGTCCACGATCTCGTCTACTGCGCCGCGCAGAGCTTGTCGCGGCTGGTCGACATCGCCGCCGCGGCCGAGAAGCCGTAGGGTTCGATGAGCTTCGCGAATTCGCCCGACTGCTTCATCTTGGCGAGCTCGGCGTCATAGGCGTCGCGCAGCGCCGTATCGTTCTTGTTGAAGGCCGTGCCGTCGCAATAGACCGGCGCGCCGACGACCGGGGCCACCACCTCGATCGTTTCATCGCCCGACTTCTTCTTGAGATCGTTGAGCGAGAGCACCGGCAGCGAATAGACGTCGATGCGGCCATCCTGCAGCATCTTGAGCCCGCTCTGGCCGTCCGGCACCACGATGACCCGCTCGCGCGGCACCCCCGCGTTCAGCGCCAGCTTCTCCTCGGTGCCGCCGCCCGGCGCGCCGACGGTGGCGGTCGTGTCCTTGGCGATGTCCTCGTAGCTCTTGAAACCCTTCGGATTGCCCTTCTTTACCAGGAAGGCCTCGGCATCGCAGAGGATCGGCTCGGAATAGGCTACCGCCGAGCAGCGTTCGGGCTTCATGAACAGGCCCGCGGTAATGGCGTCGAAACGATGCGCCTGGATGCCCGGAATCATGGCGCCGTATTCGGAAATCGAGGCGACGATGTCCGGCACGCCCAGGCGCTTGAAGACCTCGCGTGCCACATCGGGTGCCGCACCCGACACCTTGCCGTCGGCGGCGACCGCCGTATAGGGCGGCTCGTTGGCGATGGCGACGCGGGCGAACCCTTGCGCCTTCAGATCCTCGAGCTTGTCGGCGGCCGCCATGCCCGTTGCCGCCAGCATCGCTACGCCTGCCGCAAAAACGGGCCCGGCCAAAACTGCAATCCTTCTCATCGTTTCCTACTCCTGTGGTTTCTGGCTCTTGTCGTGAAAGCGGCAGCTCGCCGCGGCATGGCGGTCAGACACGATGTCCGGCCGCTATGATCTTGCGCAGGAAGGTCTGCGTCCTCTCCTGCTTGGGGTGGCGGAAGATCTCGTCCGGCTTGCCCTCTTCGACGATCTTGCCACGGTCGAAGAACAGCACGCGGTCGGCGAAGTCGTGGGCAAACCCCATCTCGTGCGTGACGAGCAGCATGGTCATGTCGGTCTCGGCGGCAAGCTTGCGCATGACGTTGAGCACCTCCTCGACGAGCTCGGGGTCGAGCGCCGAAGTGACCTCGTCGAACAGCATGATCTTGGGCTTGAGTGCCAGCGCCCGGGCAATGGCCACGCGCTGCTTCTGGCCGCCCGAAAGCTGCGCCGGCATGGCCTTGGCCTTGTCGGCCATGCCGACCATGTCGAGGAGCTCCATCGCTCGCTTCTCGGCTTCGGGCCGCGCCACGCGCTTGGTCAGCATCGGCGCCAGCGTGATGTTGTCGATCACGCACATATGGGGAAACAGGTTGAACAGCTGGAAGACCATGCCGATCTTCTGGCGCATGCGCGTCAGATGCTTCTCGTCGGCGGCGACGAAGGCGCCGTTGCGCCTGATGTGATAGAGTTCCTCGCCGTCGATCTGGATGTGGCCGCCATCGATACGCTCGAGCGTCATCAGGATGCGCAGGATCGTCGTCTTGCCGGATCCGGAAGGCCCGATCAGCGCCAGCTTCTCGCCGGGCATCACGTCCATCGAGAGCTGGTCCAGCACCCGGAATGCCCCAAAACTCTTGCTGACACCGTCGATCCTGATGATCGGTTCGGGCATGCCTTTCTCCATCGGAGTGGCGAAAACGCCTGGACGATGGAGAAGTTGCTAAATCATGTCAATTCTAAAATAATCTCATGACATTTTTTGCGTTGTCTAGATCGCCAGCAGCACCGGTTCCGGATCCGCGAGCAGCAGCCTGGCGATGACGGCGAGGCCCGCTCGAAACTCGGCTTCGGTGGTCGAGCCGACCGAGATGCGCACCGCGGGCTGCCAGGGCGCGTCCGATATGCGGAACGATGTGCCGGGCGCGATCGCGACACCTTGCAGCCGCGCCTGCGCGACGAACCCTTCCTCGGTGCGTGCACCCGGCAGCGGCACCCAGATATGCAGGCTGTCGCGATGGCCGAGATACTTCACTTTCGCCAGCACCTCGGCGGCAATGGCGTGTCGTCGCCGCAAGGCGGCGCGCTGCCACTCCAGGAGCTCGACGGCCGTGCCGTCAGCCACCCACTTTGACGCGATCTCCGCGACCATCGGTGTCGCCATCCAGTTCGAGACGAGATGGCGGTTGGCGACGGCGGCGACATAGCGGTCCGGTGCCGCGAGATAGCCGATCCTGAGGCCCGGCACGATGATCTTGGTGAAGCTCGTCACATAGAGCGTGCGCTCCGGCGCGAAGGCCGCAAGCGGCGGCGCCCGCCCCTCGACCAGGGGGCCGAGCACGTCGTTCTCGATGATGGCGATGTCGTGCTTGCGCGCCACCCGGGCGATCTCCTGGCGCCGCTTCTCGCTCATCAGCGTCGCCGTCGGATTGACCACCGAGGGCTGCACGAAGACGGCGCGGATCTGGGCATCGCCGCAGGCCTCGTCGAGGGCTTCCGGCACCAGCCCATTCGCATCGATCGGCAGGCCCTTGAGATGGATTCCGAGATAGGCGGCGAGCGGCACCAGCGTATGATGCCCGATCGCCTCGGTGACCACCGTCGATCCGGGCGGCGCCGCGCTCATCAAGGCGACCGTCATCCCTGACGTTGCGCCATTGGTGAGGCTGATATTGAGCGGCGAAGCGGCGACACCGCAGAGCTTCAGCCAGTCGACCGCGACGGCGCGGTGGCGAGGGAACACCATATTGGGCCGGAAGGACAACGCCGAACTCGCCGGGAGTTCCGTTGCGAGCCAGGCGAGCGCCTGCTTGAGCCGCTCGAGATGCAGGGGCTCGCAGACGGGCTTCAGGATCGAAAGGTCGATTACCTCGCCCGGACGCTCGGGCAGAAAGGGCGGATCCGGCTCTTTACGATGAGTCTGCACGAAGCTTCCGCGCCCGATCTCGCCCGAGATCAGGCCGCGCCGGATCAGCTCCTCATAGGCGCGGCTCACCGTCTGGACGGAGAGCTTGAGCTCGTCCGCCAGCTTGCGGTGCGGTGGCAGGCGCGTGCCGGAGGCCAGGCGCCCGTCGTGGATGGCGTGCGCGAATTGCTCCGCCAGGGAAAGATATGCCGGGCGGCGAAGGGAAGCTGGATCTGGACGCCACAATGTCATGATTTATTAGAGATCGAAATCAGTTCAATTGGCAACCAAAATAAGGCATCGTCATGATTCCCGAAACCAGTCTCTGCGAGGAATGAATCACGTGGCTGCCCTTCCCTCCACGATGGCCGCCGTCCTGCTCACCGGGCATGGCGGTCTCGACAAGCTCGTCTATCGTACCGACGTCCCCGTGCCGCGGCCGGCCCGTGGCGAAGTGCTGATCCGGGTCAGCGCCTGCGGAATGAACAATACGGACGTCTGGGTGCGCCAGGGCGCCTACGGCACCGAAGACGATCCCTCTGCCGTCTCCACCTGGCGGCGGCAGGGAAATACGCTGACCTTCCCGCGCATCCAGGGGACCGATACGGTCGGCTGCATCGTCGCGGTCGGCGAAAGCGTGTCCCCTGCCCGTATCGGCGAGCGCGTCATGGTGGATTTTTCCATCTACAACCGCGACGACGACAGCCTCGCCGATATCGACTATATGGGCCATGGCCGGGACGGCGGCTACGCCGAGTATATGACGCTGCCGGCCGAGAATGCCCACCTCGTCGACACCGACCTCACCGATATCGAGCTCGCCACCTTCTGCTGCGCCTATCTCACGGGCGAGCACATGCTCGAGCGCGCAGGCCTGAAGGCGGGCGAGCGCGTTCTGGTGACCGGCGCGTCGGGCGGCGTCGGCTCAGGCGTAGTCCAGCTCGCACGCGCGCGCGGCGCCGTACCCTTCGCCGTGGTCGGGCCGGGCAAGGAGCAGGCGCTCCTGGATATCGGGGCCGAGGCGGTGATCACGCGTGGGGCGGGCGATCTTTTCACTGCCGTCGAGAAGGCGACCAACGGTGCGCCGATCGACGTTGTCGCCGATCTCGTCGGCGGAGCGATGTTCAACGACCTGCTCAAGATCCTGCGTCCCGAGGGCCGCTACACGACCGCCGGCGCCATTGGCGGGCCGGTCGTCCAGCTCGATCTCAGGACCATGTATCTGAAGCAGTTGCAGCTCCATGGCTCATCGCAAGGCAGGCGCTCCGACTTCAGGCGGCTCGTCCGCTATATCGAGGAGAAGAAGATCCGGCCGCTCGTCGGCGGCGTCTACCGGCTTTCCGATTTTCACCGGGCGCAGAGCGACTTCATGGCCAAGGGTTTCGTCGGCAAGCTGGTCGTCGTGCCGGACTGATCCAGGGGCAACGGTCTTGCCGCCCACGACCCTTCGAGGCCGGAGATCCCTACCACGGCGCCGCGCAGTGCACCGGCGAGTCCGCTTGATGCGCCACCAGCACGGTGCAGGCATCATGTGCCAGCGTCTTCCAGTCATCGTAATTGTTGTAGACGAGATCGCTGATGCCGTCGGCATGCGGGCGGAAGAAGATCCTGTCCTGCGGGGGCATGTTGTTGGGCTGGACGGCCGATGTGAAAGCGGCGCGCAATGCCCCGCCGTCGCTCGGCGTGACCAGCGACATGCCATAGGCATAGGCCCAGACATTGTCGTAAAAAGAGGCGAGGCCGATCCTGAGCTTGCCCGTCGCCCGATCGATATAGGATATGGCCATGCGCATCGGATTGACCGGATAAGGGTGGCCCGCCGGCGGCGCGTCATATCTGGTGAACAGAATATAGAGACGCCCATAGGTCGTGGGCGGCGCGCTGGCCGTGCTCGCCTCGGTCAGAATGACACTGTCTCCCGAGCCGCCGGTCCAGGCCATGGCCGGCCGCCCGACGACCGAGCTCATGCTGTCATAGGGGATGTCGATGAGCCCCCATTTGTTGCCGGGGAACTGCGGCGTCATAAGCTGCAGGCGCCCTTGCGGATCGACGAAGGCGCCGATCAGATGCTCGCCTTGCGCCGTGACGCCCATAGGCAAGGCGGCATAGACGAGCGCCGGCGAGCTGTTGGGATGCATCGCAATGGGCTGCCCCCCGACCAGCGGCCTTGACTCCGCGGCCCAGCCCTGGGCGGAACGGAAGCGCAGGACGGCCTTGTTGTCACGGTCCTTGTAGGATAGTGCCAGCTTTGATCTCTCGTGATTATTCGCGAGCGACGGTTCCCCGGCAGCGGGCGAACCGGCAAGGGCTTGAGGCGCGCTCCACATCTGCGCACTGCCCGCCATGGTGAGTGTCGTTTCGATCAGGGAGCCATCGGGCCGGATGCCGACAACGACAACCATTTCCTGCCCATTGATCCGCATCGTCTTGGCGTCGAGCGCGTCGAGCCCGCCGAGATCGCGCGTTTCGACCGGCGTGAACTGCGCCGCCGGGCAGGCATCGATATTGTTCGCCGCGCAGTTCCATGCCGGCGCTGCGCGGGTGAAAGCGAGCTTGCCGTCGAGATCCACCGCGAAGGTCCAGATGGTGTTGGCGAAGCGCACGATCGCCGGGCTGCGCTTGCTCTTGATGCCCATGTCCTGGAGGCCCTGCCGGGTGAACTCGCAATTCCCTCCCGGCTGGTAATTGGCATAGGCACGGACCGTCGTCCCTGCGGGCGCGAATTGTCCGTCGCGATTCCAGTCGACGCTCCCGGCCGCGCGATCAACCTTGTATCTGAAGGTGTTCTCCAGCGCATTGAGAAGAGACTGGTTGGAGGGATCGACGGCAGCCGTTTCCGTCAAGGCGTGGTTGTTGAAATTGGGAAAGTTGCGGCCGTCGGAAAACTGCCGGTATCCGCCGTCGAGATAGGCATAGTTCATCAGGCTCGGATAGTTCGGCTTGCAGTTTGGTTCGTCTACGCCATAGGGGCCAACGTGATGCAAGCCGAGCGTGTGGCCGAATTCATGCGCCGAATTGCCGACGTCATTCATGTTGAAGCCGCAGGCGATGCCGCCGCCGCAAGAGCCGCCGCCCGTCGTGTAGCCCATCACATAATGGAAGATCCCGCGCCGTCCCGGACTCATCTGCTGATGCCAGACCACCTCCGGCTTCTGCGGGACATATTTGTCGGCGCCGAAATTGCCGTTGACGAATTGCGGCGGCGCGAAGCCGCCACTCATCGCCAGCGCCGTCCACACGCCGCCGTCGCCGAAGCCGACGATATCCGCCATGCCGTCATTGCTGATATCGCCGGCCAGGCGGACGTGCTTGTCGTTGCGCCAGCCCTGGTCATAGCCGAAATCGGCCAGCGTGAAATTCGCGTTGACGAAGCCGCCGTCGCCGCTTGCCGTCGCCGTCCACACGCCGGCGTCGCCGAAGCCGACGACATCCGCCATGTCGTCATTGTTGATGTCGGCAAGGAGCCGCACATGCTTGTCATTCCGCCAGCCCTGGTCGTAGCCCAGATTGGCCACTACGAAATGCTCCGCGGCGAAACCGCCGGCTCCGTTCGCGAGCGCGGTCCACACGCCGGCATCGCCGAAGGCGACGATGTCCATCATGTCGTCATTGTTGATATTGGCGAGAAGCCGCACATGCTTGTCGCTGCGCCAGCCCTGGTCGTAACCGAGATTGGCGAGCACGAAGCCTTCCGGGTGAAACGCACCCGTCCCGTTCGACAGCGCGGTCCACACGCCGGCATCGCCGAAGGCGACGATATCCGCCCTGTCGTCGTTGTTGATGTCGCCCATGAGCCGGACATGGTTTTCATTGCGCCAGCCCTGGTCATAGCCGAAATTCGCCAGCACGAAATGCTCGGGCCCGAACCCGCCGTCTCCCGTCGCCAGCGCTGTCCACACGCCGGCATCGCCGAAGGCGACGATATCCGCCATGTTGTCATTGTTGATATCGGCGAGAAGCCGCGTGTGCCTTTCGTTGCGCCAGCCCTGGTCGTAGCCGAAATTCGCGAGGACGAATTTTTCCGGCGCGAATTTGCCGCCTCCCGTCGCCAGCGCCGTCCATGTGCCGGCATCGCCGAAGGCGACGATATCCGCCATGCCGTCGTTGTTGATATCGGCGAGGACGCGTACATGCTTTGCCGGGTCCCAGCCCTGGTTCGGACCGAAATTGGCGAAGGCGAATTGCTCGGGCGCAAAGCTGCCGTCGCCCATCGCCAGCGCGGTCAAAACACCCTTGTCGCCGAAGCCGACGATATCGGCCTTGCCGTCATTGTTGATGTCGCCGATGAGACGCTCATGCAGCGCGGGATCCCATCCCGGATCGTTCGGATCGGGTGCCGCATCGACCGCATTGTAGCCGCCCCAGTCGCCATAGATGGTCGCATCCTCAAGCCGTTCCGGCGCAACGCCGGTGTCGAGATGCAGGCTGATCCCCGGCAGCCGGTCGGGATTGTCCATGCTGACGGCATGCGCCGCCTTGAGGAAGAAATCCGTCGTCGCCGCATCGCCATAGGTCGCCGCCATCTGGCGCGCGGTTTCCGGAGGCATGTGGTGCGCGACGCCCGCCAGGTTCTCCTTGTAGTCGAGACGGCGGAAATCGATCTCGATGAATATGTCCTTGTGGCGCGGATTGGCGCCCCAGGCCGGCAAGGCCAGATGGCCCGTCGTGGTCACATTGCCGTCCTGGTACTTATAGTCCTTGCCGAGCACTTCCCAGCCATCCTGCAGGCCGTCGCCATCGGTGTCGCGCGGGTCGGCGATCTCATTGCAATTGGCGCCGGCCACCGAGCCCGAATTCGTGGCACAGGTGCCGAGCGCGCCTTCCAGCTGGTCGCCCAGGCCGTCGCCGTCGCGGTCGCGCGCCGCGTCATTGCGATAGATGCGCAGCGACCCCCTGACCGAAGGCGTGTTCGTGGCATAAACGGCAAACACGTCGCCGGTCGTCGATGGCGAGAGAGATGTTTGAACACCTGCCGCGCGCTTGAGGATTTTCAGCCCGTCAAGGCTCATGAGATAAGCAATGTGGCCGGGAGGGCCGAGCGGTCGGCGAACGCCCATGACCTTCTCGTTGCTGGCCAGCCGGTCGAAGCGAAAAACCTGCCCTGCGGCATAGGCGACATCCGTCTTATGCCGGCCATCGACCCACAGCTCTCCCCTTTGCATCGATGGCGCCGTCCGGGAGCGCACCACGGCACGGAAAGTCCCCGACAGGTTCCCCGGTACGTTGAGGACAAGCTGCCCGTCGCGGGATATGGCGGAACCGACCTGACCTCCATCGAGATTGAGAAGGTGAACGATCGGATCGGCACCCTGATCGAAATTGCGCAGCTCGATCCGGTGCGAGCCCGGCACTGATGAGAACGTGACGATGACCTCGGCCACGGGCTGATTGAGCTCGAAGTCGATGCTCCGCGTCGCGGCGACGGATAGCGAATGACCGCTCACCAGAAACAGAATTGTGAGGAGGATAAGAAGAGGACGGGCGTAGCCGAGATGAAAGCGCTTCATGGCTCCCTCCGTGTCACGATACGGAATCCATGCCCACTCGCATATCGCTCATATCATGTCTGTGGCGTTTCGCACACAAGCACTGCGCACTCCGCGCTCTGCTTCGCTCCAAGCGTGGTTGTTCTTCGCTGCACGCACAGAATTGACGAATGCATGGCGATTCTCATCATAAAAATGCGAAGCGCTCTTGCCTTACTCCTTGAGCGCCCAGGCCTGATAGGCGCCCTCCACCACCACCGTCCCTTCCACTTCCTTCTCGAAGCCCGGAAAGGTCCTGCCCCAGTCCTCGAGCGCGCGGACATAGGAGAGCCATGGCCCGTCGGCCGGGCCGAAATTCTCGCCCGGCATGACGATCGGAATGCCCGGCGGATAAGGAATGATGCCGACGCCCGAGACGCGGCCCGCGAGCTTTTCGACCGGCAGCAACTCGGCATCGCCCGCCATCAGCATGCCATAGGCGCGGCGCGGCAGCATTTGCGGCCTGGGCAGCGCGCAGAAGGCCTCAGCCTGCAGCCGGTCCATGTGGCTTTCCTTCATATGCTTGAACATCCGGTCGGCAAGGTCCCTGAGGCCCATGCCGGCATAGGCCGCCGGCGCCTCCGCCACCAGGTCGCCCAGGCATTGCTCGAGCGGCCGGTTGGCGTCGTAGTCGTCCTTGAAGTCGAGCAGCACGCTCATCAGCGTGCCCCATTTTCCCTTGGTGATACCGATCGAGAACAGGCACAGCACCATGAAATCCGTGGTGCGCGAGGGAATGATGCCGAAGTGATGCAGATAGGCGGACAGGACCGGCGCCGGGATGCCCTTGCCTTGCATCTTGCCGTCATCGCCCATGCCCGGCGAGACGATGCCGACCTTGATCGGATCGAGCATGCACCAGCCATCCGGCAAGCCGTCGAAGCCGTGCCACTTGTCGCCCGGATGAAACACCCAGCAGTCGGAATCGGTGGCGAGCTGCCGGGGATCGGCATCGGCGAAGTCGACCTTCTTTCCCGTCTTGCGGTCCTTCACCTTGGGCGCGTTCCACGGTGAGAAGAACCACTCCTTCTTGGCCGTGAATTCCCGGTGAGCGCGGGCCAGCGTCTGGCGGAAGGTGATGGCCTCCTCGATCACCTCATCCGTCAGTGCCTTGCCGCTCGGCCCGTCCATCATCGAGGCGCCGATCTCGTTGGAGGCGATGAGCGCATAGAGCGGCGAGGTCGTCGTCTGCGCCATGTAGCTGACATTGAAGCGGCTGTGCTCGATCGGGTTGCGGCCGTCGCGGACATGGATGTAGGACGCCTGCGACAGCGCCGCGAGCAGCTTATGCGTCGACTGCGTCGCGAAGACGGTCGGATCGCTCGGGCCATGCGCCTTGGGATCGCCGCGCATGGCGAAGCGGTTCTCATAGATCGGATTGAAGCGGGCATAGCCGTACCAGGCTTCATCGAGATGGATGCGGTCGACGCTTTTGCCGAGCAGCTTCTCGACTTCAGCGGAATCGTAGCACAGTCCGTCATAGGTCGAGTTGGTGACGACCGCATAGACGGGATCCTTCTTCGCCGCATGCTGCTTCAAGGGATGCGCGTCGAGCTTGGCGCGGATGGCCTTGGGCTCGAACTCCTGCGGCGGGATCGGCCCGATGATGCCGTAGCGGTTGCGGGTCGGCACCAGGAAGGCCGGAATGCCGCCCGAGGCGATCAGCCCCTGCTCGATCGACTTGTGGCAGTTGCGGTCGCAGAGCGCGAACTCGCCGTCGCCGACGGCCGCGGCGAAGATGGCGCGGTTGGAGCCCGAGGTGCCGGTGAGCCCGGAATAGCTGCGATGCGCGCCGAAGACGCGCGCCGCATAGGCCTCGGCCTCGCCGATCGGCCCTGAATGCTCGGCAAGCGAGCCCAGCCCGCCGCGTTCGATCCCGGTGTCCGAGCGGAACAGGTTCTCGCCGAAGAAGTCGAAGAAGACGCGCCCCGCCGGCGTCTTGGTGAAGGCGACGCCGCCCTGGTGGCCGGGGGCCGCCCAGGAATATTCGGCGAGGTTCATGTAATTGAACAGCGCCTTGTTGAAGGGCGGCAGGATGTTGCGCTGATAGCGCTGGATCCCCGCCACGACGCGGCTGGCGATGAAGGGAATGGTGTCGGCATGCAGCCAGACATATTCATCGGACAGCTGCATCACCTCGACGGTGAGGCCATCGCGGCTGACGTGATCGGCCATGAGCATCACCGGCACGGTGGCATTGCGGCTGCGGATGGTTCTGAGCAGGTCGAGCGCCTCGGCCCGGCTCAATTTGCCTATCCGCTCTTCCGACCAGTCGATCAGGATCGCATCGATCGCGGCATCGGAGATGATCACCGAGCGGCCGTCGTGATAATTCACCGCCTCGATGACTTCGATGTCGCGCGAGGTGAGCTCGTCGGCGAGCGCCCGGACCGCCCGGCCGCCGACGCTTTGCGGCAAAGCCAGCTTCTCGTCGATGATGAGGACTTCGTGCTTCTGAAGCTTGACTGTTCGTTCAAGCATGGTCCCTCGCAGTGGACAGGTCGGGTGTGACAGGAAGATGATGAAGGCTCATCGACGCTATGGCGAGTCCTCGCGCCAGTCAAACGGGGAATGCTTGGCGAGGGCCCAACAAACATCATAATATCAATAGATTAGAAGCCCCGCGAATCTCTTGGAAGTGTCACGATGGACGCCCGTCTCACCCTCAAAGGCAATCTCGTCTTACCGGATCGCATCCTCGAGGGTGCGGTGGTCAGATGCGAGAACGGCCGTATCGCCGCGATCGAGGATGGATCATCAAAACCGGAAGGCGAGATGATCGAACTCTCCGGCCATTTTATTGCGCCGGGCTTCGTCGACGTCCATGTCCATGGCGCAGCCGGCGCCGACTACATGGACGGCACGCGCGAGGCGGTCCGCATGACGAACAGCGCGCATGCGGCGCATGGAACGACATCGATCTTTCCCACCACCACGACCGGGTCCTTCGCCCAGCTCGACGACATGATCAGGTCCTGCGAGGAGGTTCAGGCGGGCTGGAGCGTCGATGACGGCGCCAGGATCGCCGGCATCCATTTCTATGGTCCCTATTTCGCTTCCAACAAGGTCGGCGTCCATTCGCCCAAAGGACGCCGCGATCCGGTCCGCGAGGAGTATGAATATTTCCTGGGCAAGAAGATCGTGAAGATCGCGACCTGCGCCGCCGAATTGCCGGGTGCTGAGGAGTTCTACGAATACGCCCGCCGGCAAGGCTGCCTCGTCACCTGCGGCCATTCGAATGCCTGCTGGGCCGAGCTCGACGCGGCCTTCGCCGCCGGCATGCGCCATGTCGATCATTTCTGGTGCGCCATGAGCTCGGTCTCGTCCTTGCGCGGGCGGTTCGGCACGCCGATGCAGGGCAGCATGGAGCAATATGTGCTCTATGAGGAGCGCATGAGCACCGAAGTCATCGCCGACGGGATCCACCTGTCGGACGATCTCTTGCGCTTCGCCTTCAAGATGATCGGCAGTGACCGGACCTGCCTCGTCACCGATGCGAACCGCGCCATGGATGCACCGCCCGGCCGCTATCGCTTCGGCCCTGAAACCGACGGCACCTGGGTCATCAGCGACGGTGAGAGTGTGCGCGGCGAGGATGGCAGCCTCGCCAGCTCCATGTGCGGCATGGACACGATGGTGCGCACCATGGCGCGCGCCGTCGGCAACGACCTGCCTTCCGTCATCCGCATGGCCTCGTTGACGCCGGCGCGACTGACCGGGATCGATCGCGATGTCGGCAGCATCGAAACAGGCAAGCGCGCCGATTTCGTTATTCTGACGCCTGATCTTGAAGTGAGGCAGGTCTTCATCGGCGGCGACGAGGTACCGAAAAACTCATGAATAGCGCTGCAGGATCTCCTGCAGCATCGGCTTGATCCGGTTGAGCTCATCGAGATGAGCGCCCGAAAGCTTGGCGAGATGCCGCTCGGCGGCGCCGGTCAGCTGCAGCAGCACCCGCCGTTGATCCGCACCGTCCTGGATGCGCTCGACCAGGCCGCTTTCCACCAGGCGGTTGACGAGCTCGACCGCCGTGTTGTGGCGGATCTTCAACCTTTCGGCGAGATCACCGATTGTGATCGGCTGGCCGCGCCGGTAGCCCTTGATGACGAGAAGCGCCTGGTGATGCCGGGGCGTGAGGCCGGCCCGCTTCGCCTCGTTCTCGCTGAATTCGAGGAAGCAGCGAATCAGGTAACGGAACTCGGCGAGCGCCGTATAATCGTCCTGCGTCAAACCGGATTGTGACATGCGCATCCACCTCGCGACTCGCCTTTGGCGCCAACCTCAAACTAGGGCGCGGTGAGTATCTGTTCAATTTCTGCCGGCAGAATAACAGAGGGATCCAGAGCGCGCGCTCGTCTGACATCCTCCATCACGCGTGTTCGATCGCCCAGCGCATAGGCCACGATTGCCGATATGATCAGCGCATTCGCCTGTGGTGGCTGCAGGTTCCGCAGCGTGTTCGCCGCATCCAGGGCAAGACCGGAGTTGCGCATGCGCAAGGCCGAAAATGCAAGCCCTTCCAGGGCATTCACCTGGGCGGGTTCGATTGTCAGGATGCGGCGGTACCAGTCGACAGCCTCGGCGTCATTGCCGATGCGCGTTTCGGCCTCGGCGCGGGCCAGCAGCAATTCGATGCTCCTGGGGGACTTGGCAAGACCGGCCTCAAGATAGCCGCGCGCGCCCGCCTCATCGCCAAGCGCCGAGCGAAGGCGTGTGAGCATGATCCAGGCGTCCGTGAGCTGTGGGTCGAGGCGGGCTGCCTCCTTGAACGATGCTTCTGCGCCAGCCCAGTCGCGCTGCGTAAGCGCCAGCCCTGCAAGCGCCATTTGACTTTCCGGCGTATCGGCGAGAGCTTCCCGTGCCGCACGATATTCGCTCAGCGCGCGTTCGAATGCGGTCCGGGTTTCTTGGTTTATGATCGTATCGCGGTCGCCGGCAAGCTCCACCGCCGCTGACTGGCGCACGCTCCGCACGGGATCAAAGAGCAATGGCGTGAGCAACGCAAGACGCTTGGCGGGATCCGCCACGCGTGTCGCGGAGGCGGCTGCCGCGCGTACGACTTCACTTCGATCGGAAAATACCGGCGTGAGCTTTTCCACGAGCGCTGCATTCGCGTACCTGCTGATCCTGTCGACGGCGCTGGCGCGCACGATCGCCGGATGATCGAGCTGGAGGGCATAGTCCACGAGCGCCGCAAGCGACGCCTCGGTGACTTCTTCTTGATCAAACTTCAGGAATGCCGCGCGATCCTGCCACGAGCGATCCAGGCGAGGGAACCATTCCTGGATCTGCCGAGCTGCCCAGTCCGGCGTCCTGTCCCTGTGACAGCCAGTGCACGCATCGGGCGCATCCGCCGCACTCGACTGGAGCGGGTCCGGCCTGCGGAAGAAATGATCGCCCCGCTTGTCGATTCCCATATAGGTCCGCTCCGGCATATGGCAACTCACACATTGGGCGCCTGCCGTGCCGGACTTGTGATGATGATGGACCGGCGTGTCGTAGTTCGCCTTGACGAGCGAGGGGAAATCCTGCCGCCCCGTCGCATTGTGACACTGGGTGCAAATCGCGTCGCCCGCCGCTGTGAGCTTGGCACTGTGCGGGTCATGGCAGTTGGAACAGGTGACACCCTTCGCCATCATCTTGGATTGCATGAAGGAGCCGAGGACATAGACCTCATCCTGCTGCTGGCCATCCCCGAAATAGAGACCGGGTGAGATAAGTGACAGATTGTAGTGGTCGCCCAGAACCGCGCCGGGAGGCGTACCGTCTCCGGTAAAGGCAGCGCGTCTCGCATGACATGGTCCGCACACACTGAGCTCATTGGGCTGCTGGCCTGCGCCGAGCTTCAGAACACCTCGCATTGGATCGGCCGTGCCTGAACGCGCCGGATCGTTTGCCCATTCAACATGACTCTTGGCGCTTCCGTGGCACGACTCGCATGATATGGTCAATTCCGCCCATCTGCTCTGGTAGCTCTTGGTTTGCTGATCGTAACCCTTGGTGAATCCGGTCTGGTGGCACTCGGCGCAACGGGTCTGCCAATTCTTGTAGGTGCCCGTCCAGTGCAGGCCGTTGCCGGCGGACACATCGGTTGAGGGATAAAGGTGATACCAGGACTTTTTTTCAGCATCCCATGCTATGTCGAGAACCTGCAGGCGCCCTTTGTCGATTTCGACTAAATATTGCTGAAGCGGAGCGATGCCGACAGCGTAGCGCACTTCAAATGTAGTCATCCGTCCGTCGGCGCCATCGGTTTCGATGAAATACTTGCCATCCCTTCGGAAAAAGCGGGATGTGATATTGTTGTGGGTGAATGTCGCATCTTTGAAATCGCCTATTACATTTTCTGGCTTCGCCTCCCGTAGCGCCCATCCGTGATGCGAGTCCAGCCATGCTGCGGACTCGGCCTTGTGGCATCCCGCACAAGAGGCACTGCCGGCATAACCGCCATCCGCCGCGTAACAAACGGCCGGCAGGGAGAAAAAGATAAGCCATATGGCAATAAAGGCCCGCGCCCCCGGCAGGTGGGAGTAAAACCAGCTATGCAGCATCCAGGTCAAAGTTGGCTGTTTCGTTGTCTTTCGGTCCATCAAGCCCCTAATGCCTTCGCCAAGCAAGAGGAGTCGACCAGCCTTGGCAAAAACTTATCGTCGGACCTCGGCGCATTCACAATGTTCCCCAAAGGCCAATATCGCTGCATTTGGAAAGCTGTCAGAGTTCAGCAACGCTGGGCGTTGTGGCAATGGAATTCTCAGCTCAGGCTCTTTTCACATCGGGCTCCCCTGGAGCCCATGCAAGCTCTCTGTTTGCTCAAAAAGAAGTTCCTTGCTTTCAGTCTCGACGGCAGAGAATTAGAGGGAGATGCCATGAGAACTCGAAATTATCGTCACCTTCGTGCACTGTTCTGCGGCTTGGCACTGACGCTGGCGGCTGGAGCCGCGCAGACGCAAGAGCCGGCCAAGCCAAACATTCTCTTTATAGTGTCCGATGACACCGGATACGGTGACCTCGGACCGTATGGCGGCGGCGAGGGGCGCGGCATGCCGACACCGAGTATTGACCGACTTGCTGCCGAGGGCATGACGTTCTTTTCGTTCTACGCCCAGCCGAGCTGCACGCCCGGCCGAGCCGCCATGCAGACGGGCCGGATCCCGAACCGAAGCGGAATGACTACCGTTGCTTTCCAGGGTCAAGGCGGCGGCTTGCCGGCTGCTGAATGGACCCTTGCATCCGTGCTGAAACAAGGCGGCTATAAAACATACTTCACCGGGAAGTGGCACCTCGGCGAGGCCGACTATGCGCTGCCAAATGCGCAAGGCTACGACGTGATGAAATATGCGGGGCTGTATCACCTCAACGCCTATACCTATGCCGATCCGACATGGTTCCCCGACATGGATCCGGAACTGAGGGCCATGTTCCAGAAGGTGACGAAAGGCGCGCTGTCCGGCAATGCCGGAGGCGAAGTGAAGGAGGACTTCAAGATCAACGGCCAGTACGTCGACACCCCTGTGATCGACGGCAAGGAAGGCGTCGTCGGCATCCCCTTCTTCGATGGCTATGTCGAGAAGGCGGCGCTGGAGTTTCTTGACGATGCAGCAAAGAACCCGAACACCCCGTTCTTCATCAACGTGAACTTCATGAAGGTTCACCAGCCGAACCTTCCGGCACCGGAATTCGAACACAAGTCACTTTCCAAGTCAAAATATGCAGACTCAGTCGTCGAGCTTGACACTCGCATCGGGCGGATCATGGACAAGCTGCGGGAGCTCAAGCTCGATCAGAACACGCTCGTATTCTACACGACCGACAACGGCGCGTGGCAGGACGTCTATCCCGACGCAGGTTACACGCCTTTCCGCGGCACCAAAGGCACGGTGCGCGAGGGCGGCAACCGCGTCCCCGCCATCGCGGTCTGGCCTGGCAAGGTCAAGGCGAACACAAAAAATCATGAGATAATCGGGGGTCTCGATCTGATGGCGACTTTCGCATCTGCAGCTGGCCTCAAGCTGCCGGAGAACGATAGAGAGAACCAGCCGATTATCTTCGACAGCTACGACATGACGCCTGTGCTGGCGGGTACCGGGCCATCTCCCCGCAAAGCCTGGTTCTATTTTACTGAGAACGAGTTGACGCCCGGCGCTGCACGTGTCGGCAACTACAAGGCCCTCTTCAACTTGCGCGGCGATGATGGGCGGGCGACGGGTGGACTGGCGGTCGATTCAAACCTCGGCTGGAAAGGCCCCGAGAGCTATGTGGCGACAGTTCCGCAGGTCTTCGACCTTTGGCAGGATCCGCAAGAGCGCTACGACATTTTCATGAACAACTATACAGAACGGACCTGGACCATGGTGACCATCTCGACGGCCATCAAGGACCTGATGAAGACCTATGTCAAATATCCTCCGCGCAAGTTGCAAAGTGAATCCTACAGCGGACCTGTCACGCTCACGAACTATCAGCGCTTCCAATGGGTGCGTGAGACCCTCGGTAAGGACGGCATCACTCTACCGATGCCCACGGGCAACTAACACACGATGACACCCTTGTGGCAAATGCCACAGACGGCTCCATCGGCCTGACGATAAGATGCCTGCGCTTCTCTGGTAGAGGCTAAGCCTCGGAGAGTCGTATCCCGGTGTACTTGCAAGCGTTGCTGTGCCGGCCGGACGACGCACATGCATGCAAGCCCTCATCACCCCAAAACCTTCAGGAGGTTTGAGATGGCTATGAAGCAAACGCGTTCAAGAACTGAGCGGCCAACCCATGAGCGGCCGACCCACATGCTGCTCGAGAAACTCGGCGCCAGAGCGGCCGCAGCCCAGATTTTCGGATACAGCGTGAAGATCGTGTGCGGTAAACAGACCGGTTCAGACTGCTGTTGTGTCGCAGGCACCCGGCCTGGCGTGTACGCGACCGAAGTCAACATTCAAAATCCCAGTCTCAAGCCCGCGCCAATTGTGAAGGCCGTCCTGCCGCTGATCAACATGGGCGCTGTCGTTGGGCGTGAGCCCAACTTCGCCGACACTGCCGATGCGAAGGTCGACGTCATCACGCTTCCCCCGCTGGCGGCGACGATGGACGATTGTTGCCGCATCGCGGAATTGCAGCTGGGCGCGGAGCCGAGCGGCGAAACGGGGCTCACCATCGCCATCCTGACGATCCTGAGCCTGGTCGAGTTGTCCGTTTCCGCGGTTTACACGGCGAGCCCGTTGAGCGGGGATGGCGTCAGCATCGACGTCGAGTACATTCCGTCGTGGCGACTGGAATTTGGCGGCGATTAATAGCGTCTAAAGCGCGGACCAGGAAAGCCTGGCGGAGCTGGAACAGCTCCGCTAGGCATGCGTGCCAGTGCCGAGTTACCGGCTTTCAACGCCGCCGCATGGGCGCGCGCGGACTGGACAAGAGCAGATGTTTCATCACTTCCCGTGCATAGCCGTCCCACGGCCTGATCGCTTCCAGGAAACGGTCGCCATACAGAAAGCGATAAATGCAATAGTTCCTGAAGTCCACTGGCGGGTGCGTTTGCGAGATCATTGCATGGGCGGGATCGCGATAGTTACGATAAACGTGGTGAAAGAGCCGACCCAGGGCAGACATATGAATGCCCATCCGGATCCATCCTGCGGCGTCGGCCTCGGCCTTGAACAAGCTGATCTGGCTCAGATACTCGATTGCCAGATCTGCGCCGATGATGTCGGCGATGATCTCTTCCATCCAGGCGTCATAGACGGCATCGAGCCGGTCTTTGCTCAGTCTTCTCAATCCTATGCGGTTGTCGGGATCGTGCTGCGATGAGGATATCAGTTTCTCGAATGCCCCGCTCAATCGCGCTTGAGCGAAAGCCGCAAAGGGCGGCATTCGACCTTGCCTGCTGCAGTCGTTTATCACGACATGACCGAACTCATGGCAGATGGCGAACATCAGGCCACTGAACTGCGCCGCCGAGTGCATCAATCCGTATTGATGGCCGATCTTGTTTTCGCTATCGGATATGACGTGTTTGTCGATGAACCCTTCGAGTATCGCACCAAGGGCCGCCCCGAGCTCCTGCTGCGAGAACCGCGCCTTGTGAGTCGTTGAGCCATCCATGGCGGAAATTCCGAGCCCACCCATCAAGAGCTCGATCACGCGTGCGTTGTATAGACATAGGTTGGAGGACAAGTAGATATGATATGGCGGATCCGTTTCGACTTGCGCGTTTAGTCGCCAATCAGTCTCGACATTTACGACGAGATATTTGCTGTCGTTCAATTGCGGATTGCCCTGCCGATCTGCCACCAACCTTCTGATTTCGGCAGCCCCGATGACCAGCACATGGAGGAGTATCGGCACTCTCGTCTTGAGCAGCCGTGGGTCGTCTCCCACGCGCTTCATTATCTCGTCCAGGATAGCGCGCCCCTTCTTATCTGCCAGGAGGCCGTGGCGCTGAACCTGCAGGAAATCAAAAAACGTCCTGTCTTCCCTGGGTATCTCCATTCCCCCTCCTGACGGGGTCAACGACCACCCGCAGGCGCCGGCAAGGCAAATGTCGAAACAACAATTGCGGTCCCGGCCAGGACGCCGGCCGCCAACGCTACCAGCGACCAGTGGCCGTAGACTCGTCTTCGGGCAATGATCGCGGCACGCTGCGCCTCGATCTCCTCGGGCAGGTCGAGCGAGAACGATCCTACGCTCGGCATGTAGCCGATGACGGCGAGTACAGCTCCGATCAGATAGAACGTGGCCGGTATGACAAATACAATGCCGGTGCGCAAATCGCCCTGGTAGCTTTTGGGCAATCCCAATTGCAGCAGCGAAAGGTAGATCGGGATCGCTGAAAAGCAGGTCGTGATCATCGTCTTGCAAAACTCGCGGCCCACGTCGACTGAGTCGATCAAAAGTTTCTTTCCTGCCTCATACAGGGCTTCGTTGTGCGGTGTAGCCGGCTGTGGGTTGACGACGTGGGCCATCGCGATCCTTTCACTTTTTCCCGCGGCGATCGACCGGCGACGCTTTTTTGTTTGGCTTTTTTCTTGTCTTCGATTCCTTCACTTTCAGCCGCGGCGATCGGCTGACGACGTCCACTGACCTGACCTTTTCCCCGGCATTTTCAGTGAGCTTCACTTCAGCTTGAAAGCGGCTGTTTGTCGTCGCGCAGATGAAGAGCCTGACGAATGATCTTTCCTGGGTGCTCCGGTCACCATAGTCATAGGCGACGACCTTGGAGCGCTCCACTTCCAGAAGGTATTTGTGCGCTTTGCCGCAAAGGGGGCACGGAACGCGAAGCGCTTCTGTGCTTATTGTCACAGTCGTTTGCCCTGTCTGTCCGCCGGTCAGCATAGCTCCACTTGCAGCCTTCGTCACACGCCCTTTCTCGACCTGCCGGAAGCCACAGGTGCTGCCAGGGAAAAAGCGAGGGCGGAGCTCGCAGTCTAAATTTCGCTGCCGGACTGCCTAGTCACGAACCTTTCCGGCTTATATACTTAACCTTGTATCGGGGGAGCTGCTACGATGTCTCTGTCACGCCGAGCCGTTCTTGCAGGCGCCGCGACCGTCGCCGCGGCCGCAATTCCACTTGCCGCCCATGCGAGCCCGGGGCGCACGGTGTTGCGCTTGCAGAAGCGCCAGATCGAGGTCGCCGGAAAGCCCGCGACACGCTACCGGGTCGTACAGGACTCCGGCGCGTTCGGACTGACGCTCGACGGCGACATATTCGATGTCCGGCTGGTCAACGACCTCGACGTACCCTCCGGTCTTCACTGGCACGGGCTGACGGAGCCTTGGGCGCAGGACGGCGTCCCTTATCTTTCCGGTCCGCCGATCCTGCCCGGCGCCGCGCGCGACTTTCACTTCCCTGCCACGCCGCCAGGCACGCGCTGGATGCATTCCCATTTCGGCCTGCAGGAGCAGAACCTGCTGGCGGCGCCGCTGATCATCCGTGACGCCGATGCCCGGCGTGACGATGCGCAGGAGGTCGTCCTGTTCCTCGAGGATTTTGTCTGGGCGAGCCCGGAGAGCGTGTTCGCGGGGCTGCGCAAGCCGCCGGCGGCCGGGATGGCCGACATGAAGATGGACTCCAGCACCTCGGCGCCCGACCTGAACGACGTGGAATACGACGCCTACCTCGCGAACGAGCGGACGCTCGACGATCCCGAGGTCGTCCAGGTCGAGCGGAACGGCAAGATACGCCTTCGCATCATCAATGCCGGTGCATCCTCCAACTTCACCATCGACCTCGGGAACATCGAAGGGACGCTGATCGCGGTCGACGGCAATCCGGTCGCGCCGCTTGCCGGCAAGCGCTTTCCGCTGGCGATCGCACAACGTGCCGACATCGTGCTCAGCATGCCGCCCGACGGAAGCGCCGTGCCGGTCCTGGCCCTTGGCGAAGGGCGGCAGATGCGCGCCGGCATCATTCTGCAGCCGCCCGGCGCTGCGGTTGCGAAGCTCGCGACGTCCTCAGGCGAAATGGGACCGCAGGTGGGGCTGGATCAGGAACTGAGGCTCGCGGCGGCTGCCCCGCTGACAGCCAGACCGATCGACCGCTCGATCCCGGTCGATCTCACGGGCAACATGATGGGCTATGTCTGGGGAATGCCGATCAACGGCCAGGGAGGTCTGCCCGCAACGGTTGCGCGCGGCGAGCGCGTCGAGATCGTATTCCGCAACACCACCATGATGTCCCACCCCATGCATCTGCATGGGCACGAGTTCCAGGTGACCGAGATCGATGGCAAGACGATCGCCGGAGCCATCCGCGACTCTATCCTTGTCGCCCCGCGCGCGACGGTCAAGGTGGTGTTCGACGCCGACAATCCCGGACTATGGGCGTTTCACTGCCACAATCTCTATCACATGGCTGCGGGCATGTTCTCCACGCTCGTCTATCGCGGCTTCGCCTGACAGGACCACGCATGGGGCCGTCAGGCCATAACCGGCGCCGGAACTCCCCTCTCGCCATCCCCTAGGCTGCGACCGGTCGCCCTGATCGCTCGCGTCAACAGCAGGGCCGTTGCGATGCCGGTGGCTCCCATCAGGAAAAAGGCCGACGCGAACCCGCCCCAGCTATAGGCGGTAAGCACGAACAGCGGCGCCGCGGCCCCGCCTATGTGTCCAAGGCCATCCGTCAGGGCCACGCCTGTCGTACGCGCCTCGGTGGAGAAATGCTCCGCCGTCAGCGTATAGAGGATCGGAACGATCAGCCCGATGGTCGTTGAGGCGATGAACCCAAACAGCACGATGACCCAGGGCGTCGGAAAGAATCCGATCATCAGCAACGCCAACCCCCAGACCACGGCGATCCAGGCCGCCGAAACTTTGCGCTCGATGCGATCGCTGAAGCGCGTCGCGGCATAGGCGCCAAGCACATAGCCCAGCCCCGATATCGCGATGAAGCCGGTGCTGCGGGCCAGCCCGTACCCATTCTCGACGAGAAGCGTCGGAGCCAGGGTCAGCCATGCGTAATTGCCAAGGTAGTAGACAGTCCAGATCGCGACCAGCAACACCAAGCGTCCCAGATATGGCGGCCTCAGCAGGGCAAGCGTTGGAAAGCCGTCGGCCGGATCAACCTTCCCGGCATCCTGGACGGGCGGCAATTCGCTTTTCAGCCGCGACGCCGCGCGAGCCTCGGCGGCGCTGACCACCGCCTCGGCTTCGGCTTGCCGGCCTTTCGCGAGCAGCCAACGCGGCGATTCGACCAAATGACGTCTCATCAGCATGATCACAAGGCCGCCGAGCGAACCGATAAGGAAGAGCGCCCTCCAGCCCCAATCGAAATTCGGAACGAGCGCGAGCGCCACAAAGGGCGCCACGGCGACACCGGAAAACCCGGCAGTTGTCGCCCAGCTGGTATAGCGTCCACGGATGCGCGATGGCGAGACTTCGCCAAGATAACTGGATACCGAGGCAATGTCGGCCCCAATGCCAACGCCAACCACGAAGCGCCAAAGCGCGAGCCAGAACAGGCTGGTGCTGAATGCCGACAGCAGCGACCCGAGCGCAACGATCGAAATCGCGATGGTCAGGCCGGTCTTTCTGCCCCACAGATCCGCCACCGTGCTGTTGAGATAGGCTCCGACAATGTAACCAACTAGGCCGGTGGTGATCGTTACCGCAGCGGCGTCGGTCGAGACGCCGAACTGTTGGGCGACAACAGGCAGGGCAACGCCGATCGTAATCACGTCGAACAGGGCGAAGAAGAAACCTGCTCCGACCGCGACGAGCGCCCGGTAGGGATACGGCCATACCGGCAAACGGTCGAGCCTGGCGAGAAGATCGGCCCCCATTGACTGCATCCAACTCCCCCTGGTCGAACGAACAACCGAATGCGCGCGACGCATTCGTCCAGTACAGCTTGATCGAACTAGGATTCCATGCCGGTCCAAGCCAAGTCAACTGCTACAGTTGAGACAAGACAGTGCAGCTTGGAGGCGAACTGAAAACTACGGACGGGGGACCGTGCAAGACAAAGCACAGAAAAACTCCCCTCTCGAGTCGCAGCTGCCTTTCGAAGTTCCGCAATTGAGCTGGCGAACCGCGACGGCCGCCACCTGAAATGCGACGCGCGAACTTCCTATGCTGTGTTACTTCGCGGCGCTCGCGGCGCCAAGCAGGTAGCCGCCGTCCCAATGCCAGATTTGCTTCTCATCGACCGTGACTTTGGCGATCGCCTGGAATCCGGCGAGAGAGCCGCTTCCGGCGTGGAATGCGCACATGCCTAGCGGAGGCTTGGCAGTGTCATAGACGACGCAATAGCCGACAGCCGAGTCTCCGGGACCGACCGCAAGTACCACGCTGCTGCTGGAGAACAACGGACTACTGGTAACCGGCCCGTAATAGAGGATTTTTGTTCCCGTCGGTATCGCCGCGACGTTCGATTCCGTGACCGTGCAGAAACTCGGAGTTTCGCCAGAAAACTGACTGCATTCCTTTGCAATTTTAAGAGATTCCATTGCCGGGCCGGCGAGCACCGCCGAGTTCAATGTTAGGACGGCTCCGATTGACAAGATCGACAGTGTGCGCATGACTCGCTCCTTAGCTTCTCGTTCGACTAGAGCATGAAAATTGGTTTTGAAATGTAGCGGCGTAGGCCCAAGGCCGCTTCGATGAACGTCCGCTCATTAACGCATACGCCGTTTGCGCGGCAGAACATGAGCTGATCGGACAGTGCATTTTTCGAAGAACTCTCGTCCGTCACCGGCCACCTCACATTGCCAGATCCCGAGTTCCATTCGGCTGCGGCGAGGCACTCGTTTGTGACTGGCTGGCGGCGCGGAGGCCGCCCGCAACCCCACAGCGGCGTGCATCTCTGTGCGCTTTTACTCTGCTTGGTTGAAGCTCGGTATCCCCCGAACGGGGGATGGCGCCTACGGGATGCGGGTCACCGTTGCAGTCGCCAGTAAATGCGCCAGCGCACTCTGGCGATTGACTCCGGTCTTGGCATAGATGCGCTTGAGGTGCGTGCGCACCGTCTCCGGCGCGAGTCCCAACGTATTGGCGGCGCTACCGATGCTTGCTGACCGCGCGATCAACCAGGCGACGCGCGCCTCTGTCGGACTGAGCTTGTACAGCGCCTGCAGATGTTCGGTTGAAGCGAGAGCATGGCGTTCGGGATCGGAAAGGAAAACCGCAGCGGCGCCCCGCCGACCTGGGGCTGCAAGGGACACCGCGAGCGTGCCGACAAGGGGTGTGACGAGCGCGGACACGGGAAGCCGGCGCAAGGGAGCGCTCAGCAGAAGCGAGCCGCCGGGCCCTCCCGCGATGGCGGATCCGACGAGCCTTCGGAAGACGTCGCTTTGCTCTCGTTGTCGAGGGTTGACCGTCCCGTTATTCAGGACCAGCACGTCCCGCGCTGCGGCGATCTCTTGTGCTGCCATGTTCGCAAACAGTACACGCGCGTCGCTGTCGACGATCAGCACCCCTGCGGCAAGCTTGTCGAGCGTTTCCAGCGCCAGCTTTTCCTGCTCGCGGCTGCGTTCGAGGAGAAGCCGCAGCTGCATCGCCCGCCGCAAATGGGGAAGCAGCTCTTGCGAGGCCGCAAGCTCTGTCGGCGTGAACGGTCCGCGCGCGCTCGAGCGGTGGATCGTCATTGCGACGTGGAACTTCGGCGTATTGTCGACGACGAACAAGGCGCCATGCCCGATGTCCCAAGGCTCGAGTATTTCACTGTAGAAGTCGGTGCGGCGCACCTGATCGAACGAGACGAATGAGTCGCTGGCAGCTGGGATTCCCACTGGCAAAGTCACCATATGCTGTCGCCAGGCATTGTTGAGATGGCGCGCGTTGAGCGTCGGCATCAAAGCAGCGTCAAGGCGAAAGAGTAGAGCAAAGGGCAGCGGCCCAGGGGTCTTCATCAAGATCCCCAGTATGCCGTTCTCCCCGCCGATGCGCTCGCACAGTCCCGACAGAACATCCCGCAGCGCGTCGACGTCGTCTACCGCGTCGTAGATTCGCCGAATGGAAAACCCAATGTCGCGCTGCATGTTCGCTGCTCGCTTACTGACCCCCATTTTCGGCCGGCAATCGGGACTGGAACCTACGGTGAGGCTCAACAATCAGAGGATTGCGCGATGTTGAATGCGACACCCCCGTAGACAACGGCTGATCGATCGTCCCTGCATCCTTTGCTTTCTTACGTCCTCTACTTGTGGATGTTTACATTACGATACGTAATATGCAACTCCGAGTGGAGCGCAGGACTTTTCGCATTCCCAGACACTTGGCTGTGGAAAGCGGCTCTTCGAAACAGACGGGCGGAGTGGTCTCATCCGGCACCCAAATAGCCCGGTTTTCAACCAAGTGTTTTCAAAAATGCCGGTCTAGGTCGCGGAAATACCGCGGCCATTTCTTCAGCTCCGAGAACGTGTCTCCACTGAGAGGAATTGGTGGCCTGCCAGCCGTAGCTCGCGGCAACAAGCCCGCCTTCGCCCTTCGGACTCCAGCGCGGCAGCCTTCGCACGCTTCGCGAGCGAAATGCTTGGATGGCTTGCCAGGCGTAGCTCGCGGAGAGAGGCCCGCCTTCGCCCTGCCAAGCCGAAGCTCGTGGCAACAAGCCCGCCTTCGCCCAAGAGGGCTTCGGCGTGGCAGCCTCGCCCGCTATGTGAGCGAAGGCTGGGCTCCGGCGCGGCAGCCTTCGCACGCTTCGCGAGCGAAATGCTTGGATGGCCTGCCAGCCGTAGCTCGCGGAGAGAGGCCCGCCTTCGCCCTTCGGGCTCCGGCGCGGCAGCCTTCGCACGCTTCGCGAGCGAAGGCTGGTGGGCCCGGAGGGACTCGAACCCCCAACCAGACGGTTATGAGCCGTCAGCTCTAACCATTGAGCTACAGGCCCCACTCGGGGCGGATGGCTACAGCAATTCGCCCGGCAATTCCAGCGACTTTCGCGGCTTAAAGCCCGAGCTTCTCCAGAAGCGGCGGCCAGGCGTCGCGCCAGGGCTTGGCCTCCTCGAAGGCCGCCGCGGCCCTGAGCACCGTCGGGTCGTCGAGATGGCGCCCGACGATCTGGAGCCCGATCGGCAGGCCGTCGCGGCTGAAGCCCGCGGGCACCGTCGCCGCCGGCTGGCCGGTGAAGTTGAACGGGAAGGTGAACACGAGCCAGCGGAACGGATGCACGATATGGCCGTCGATCTTCTCCGGTCCCTGGATATGGACCGGGAAGGGCGGCACGGCCAGCGTCGGCGTCAGCAGCAGGTCGTATTTCGCCATGAAGCGCCACATCTTGTTGGCGACCGCCTTGCGCGTCATCAAGGCATTGGTGAAGTCCTCCGCCGTCCATGGCCGCATGATGAAGTCGACCAGATGCGGCGTCATATGGGCTCCGTGCTTCGCCACCATCTCGCGCATGCCGCGCAGATCCGTCTCCGCTGCCACGATGGCCCAGAAGGCGCCGTAAGGATCCTCGAAGCCGGGGTGAGCCACCTCGACCTTGCAGCCGAGATCGCGCTCGAACACCTTGACCGCCTCGCCCACGACGCGGCGCACTTCGGGATCGACCTTGGCATAGCCCCAGTCCGGACTATAGGCGACGCGCAGGCCCTTGATGCCGCCTCTCAGCACTTTCATCCAATCGAAGTCGGCTTTGGGCAGGCTCAGGCGGTCACGCGCATCGGGCCCTGAGATCACCGACAGCATCAAAGCGCTGTCCGCCACCGTGCGGCTCACCGGTCCGATATGCTCGAGGCTCTCCCAACTCGACACGCCCGGATAGCGCTCGTCCTTCGTGCCGGGATAGAGCGGCACGCGTCCCATCGACGCCTTGACGCCGACCAGGCCCGAATGCGCCGCCGGTATGCGGATCGAGCCGCCGCCATCGCTCGCGATGGCGAAGGGACCGACGCCCGAGGCGACCGCGGCCCCCGATCCGGCACTCGAGCCGCCGGGCGTCAGCGCCAGGTTCCAGGGATTGCGCGTCGTCTCGAAGACCGGATTGTGGCCGACGCCGCTATAACCGAATTCCGGTACATTGGTCTTGCCGATGATGACGGCGCCCGCCTCCTTGAGGCGCTCGACGACGACATCGTCCTCGTCCGGCACGAAATCCTTATAGGCGATCGAGCCCGACACGGTCCTGACGCCCTTGGTGCAGACGAGGTCCTTGATCCCGATCGGCACGCCGGCGAGCGGTCCCACCTCCTCACCCTTGGCCAGGCGGCGGTCGATCCTCTGCGCGGCCTTGCGCGCGAGATCCGGTGTCGGCGTGCAGAACGCATGGATATGGGGCTCGAGCTTCTCCATGCGGGCGAGCACGGCTTCCGTCACTTCCTTGGCCGACACTTGCTTCTTGCGGATCATTCGCGCCAGCGTCACGGCGTCGGTTCTGCCAATCGGTTTATGCTGCATGTCCTCTCTCCCTGGCTCGGCCCTGAAAATGAAAAAGCCCCCAAGGCCGATCACGCGGATGATCGATCTTGAGGGCTTTTTCGCCGGATGTTCGCGGCATCGTCGCCGCGGATTATGGCTGCTGAAGAAGCCTATGACCCGGCTACCCGCCTGTCAATGAAGGGGAGCCATACCGCTCGACTCGATCCATACCCTGCACGATCAGACGAACCTGCTCGCCGGTTCTTGCCATGACTGCATCTGACTTTCGGGGCAGTCAGACGAGTTCCAGATCGGAGCATGGGCACACCATCGCAGATCCACGAGGAGCGATGAAGCTCGCCCAGATGGCGTTGTGGTGTTCAATGATCTTTTCAGCGGGGAGATGAACTCTGTTCATCGTCGTGTGGCCGTCCGAGGGGACAATAGTCGAATAGCCGCGCGCCAGCGCGCTACGCACGGTAGTGTCGACGCAATAATCGGTGGCACAGCCGGTTATGATCAGGCGTTCGATCGAATGGGATTGAAGGAATTCTTCGAGGCGTGTGTGCAGAAATGCATCGCATGACTTCTTTCGAATGATGGCGTCCTTCGAGCGCGCATCCAGCGTCGGAAGCAACTTCCACCCTGGCAGGTCCGGATGATGAGGATCGCTCTCGGGGCCGTCATGCTGAACGAAGATGACGGCGCCATTTCTTGTTCGCACGGCATCAGCAAGGCTGTTCAGTCGGTCAACGAGACCTGTTGCATCATGCCTGGGTGTTGCCTCGGTAAACGACCCCTGCTGCATGTCGATAATGATCAGGGCATGCTCCATCGTGCAGGCACCTATCGAGTTGATCCCAGGCAACCTATACCATGCAGGCTGGACACGGGCCAGGTAAACAGTCGGATTGTCATGGCGCTTCCGCATGAAGTTTCAGGCCGGGAAGCCCATGATGTGGAGCGGCTCGGCCCTGCCCCGCAATTCGGCGTAACCGAGATCGCGCCAGAGTGCCGGGTCTTCGCCCGCCGCTTTCACCGTGTCGGCCGAGGCGATGAGCATCACGTGATGGATTTTCGTCGCCTGCTCTAGCCGGTTGGCGATATTGACCGTGTCGCCGAGCACCGTGAATTCGAGCCGCGTGTCGTCGCCGATGGCGCCGATGAAGGCCTCGCCCTCATGCACGCCCATGCCGACCGTGATCGGATCGTCATCCGCCGCCACGCGCGCTTTGTTCCATTCCGCCAGCGCGCCGAGGATCGCCTTGGCGCAGGCGATGGCGCGCTTGGCATCGTCGGCTTGCGCATCGGGAACGCCGAACACCAGGAAGGCGCCATCGCCGATGAACTTGTCGACGATGCCGCCATGCTTCTCGGCCGCCATGCGGATGCGGGTGCGGAATTGGCCCATCACGGCGGCGAGCCGGGCCGGATCGAGCGCCTCTTCCATGGCGACCGAATTGCGGATGTCGATGAAGAGCAGCGCCACCCGGGCACGGCGGCCGGATTTGAGCTCGCTGACATTGCCGGAGGCGAGGATGGGTGCGAGCTCGGTCGGCAGATAGCGCACCAGGTTGCTGCGCCGCGCCGTCTCTTCGAGGCCGCCGCGCAGCAGCTTCTGGCCGCGCGCCGCCGCCGCGATCAGGACGAGGCCGAAGAGCACGACCATCGCGAGCCTGGCGATATTCGCCGTCGGGCCGAAGAATTCGTAGATATGAAGGCCGACATCACTCTCCTCGCTGCCGGACCTCATTCCCTCGACACTGAAAGCGAGGCCGAGGAAGCCCAGCATCAGCACGAGGCTGTAGACCTGGACGGCGGGCCTGAGGCGCAGAGAACCGACCGCGAGCACGAGCAGTGCCGCAACCGCGCCCGGAAGGGCCGCGGCGAAGCGGCCCGGCAATCCCATTTCGGCGAGATCGCCGACGATAAAGAGACCGATGACGAGTATGTCGATGGTCACCGTGACATAAGCGAGCCAGCGCGACCAGAAACCGAAACGCAGGAGCGCATAGGTCACGCCGCCGGTGAGGAACAAGACGCCGATGACGATCCGCGCCCCCATGCGTGTCTCGATGAGGCCCATATTCGGCATGGGCATGGGCCCGCGGGTGAAGGCGAACTCGACCGCCAGGAACAAAGCGAGCGCCACCAGCATGCGCGCCACGGCCACGAACCTTTCCGTAGCGATATCGGCTTCGCGCAAGAGGGCTTCAGGGGCGCTTTCGGGCAGTCGCGACATGAGGGCGTCCAGCTACTGGGATTCGGCGGTTCATGCTATAGCACCGGCATGAATCGCCCGGAAAACCTTGCAACTACGGATTCACTGACACCCGAGGCCGCCGTCGAGCGCCTGATCGCGCTGCATGAGGAAGCGGTTGAGGCGCTGCGCCAGGCGCTCGAGCGCTTCTTCGCCAAGGGCCTGCCGCCCTCCTCCAAGGAACGCGCCCGCTTCCGCTATCCGGAACTGCGCCTCGTCTATGGCTCCGGACAAGCGCAGCCGTCTCTCTCCCGCGCCTATGCGAAATTCGAGAGCCCCGGCATCTATGCCACGACCATCACCCAACCCCGCGCCTTCCGCCATTATCTCATCGAGCAGCTCGAGCTTCTGGTCGCCGACTATCCGACCACCATCGAGGTGAGCCGCAGCGACGAGGACATCCCCTATCCTTATGTCCTCGACAAGGGCGACGAGCTCGGCCGCGACAACATCTCGGCCGCCGAGCTCGCCCGCCACTTCCCGGCTCCCGCACTTTCCGCGGTCGGCGATGAGATCGCCGACGGCCTGTGGACGCCGCCCAAGGGCGAGCCCATGCCGCTCGCTCTCTTCGACGCCACGCGCACCGATTATTCGCTGAAGCGCATTGTCCACTACACCGGCACCGACTGGCGCCATGTCCAGCCCTGGATCCTGCTCACCAACTATCATCGCTATGTCGACCAGTTCGTCACCTGGGGCATCGCGCAGATCAGAGGCGACAGTCCCTATGACGCGCTGGCGCTGCCGGGCGGCATCACCATCGGCCGCGACGGCATGGCGATCCAGGAGTCGGAGATGGCCATCACCTCTTCGCCCTGGCATCGCTTCCAGATGCCGGCCTATCACTTGCTGCGCAAGGACCGCGAGGGCGGCGTCAGCCTGGTCAATATCGGCGTCGGCTCATCCAACGCCAAGAACATCACCGACCATCTCGCCGTGCTGCGCCCGCATTGCTGGCTGATGATCGGCCATTGCGGGGGCCTGCGCCAATCGCAGCGCATCGGCGACTATGTGCTGGCCCATGCGTATTTCCGCCAGGACCGCATCCTCGACGGCGCCGTGCCGCCCGACATCCCGATACCGGCGCTGGCGGAAGTCCAGGTCGCGCTGCAGGAAGCGGCCGCCAATGTGACGGGCGACCGCCGCGAGGCGCTGAAGGCGCGTTTGCGCACCGGCACCGTCGTCACCAATGACGACCGCAATTGGGAATTGCGCTGGTCGCAGGAGCGCCGGCGCATCAACCTGTCGCGCGCCATCGCCGTCGACATGGAATCGGGCACCGTTGCCGCGCAAGGCTACCGCCTGCGCGTGCCCTACGGCACCTTGCTCTGCGTCTCCGACAAGCCGCTCCATGGCGAGATCAAATTGCCGGGCGCCGCCAATGCCTTCTATGACAGGGCCGTCGGCGAGCATCTGATGATCGGGCTCGCCGCCGTCGACCTGTTGCGCCGCGAGCTCAAGCAGCTCCATTCGCGCAAGCTCAGGAGTTTCGACGAGCCGCCGTTCAGGTAATGGCTTTCATTACCTGACGATTTACGATTTTCGTCACTTTTTACCTTGACTCAAACTTTGTGACGGTTTACGATTTTCGTCACCTTTCAGAGGCGTGAATGACTGTTCAGACAAAAACCAAGCCCGACGACACAAGAGCGCGGATCATCGAGACCGCGGAGGCTCTGTTCCGCCGGATGGGCTTTGCCAAGACGGCGGTCGCCGATATCGCTGCCGAGCTGGGCATGTCGCCGGCCAATATCTACCGCTTCTTCTCGTCCAAGCACGCCATTGTGGAAGCGATCTGCCAGAAGGCCCTGGCCGAGCTCGAGGCGGAGGCTTGGGCGGTCGCCCGTTCGCCCGGCCCCGCGAGCCAGCGCCTCGAAGATCTCATCATGGCGACTGTGAACTACCATAAAGAGAACTTCCTGACCGAGCGGCGCGTCCATGACATGGTTCTTGTGGCGATCGAGCACAGCTGGGATGTCATCCGCGCGCATAAGCAAGTGATGCATTCGATCGCCGAGCGCATCTTGCGCGAAGGCATCGCGGCAGGCGAGTTCGAGCCGGTCGATCCGGCCCAAACCGCAAGGCATATCATGCGCTCGCTCGTCGCCTTCTTGCATCCGGTGCTGATCGTCCAGTGCCTCGAGGACCACGAGGATCTCGAGACCGAGCCGCGCGCCGCCTTGCGCTTCCTCCTCCGTTCCATCACGCCCAGGCGCTGATCCCATGAAGCACCATCCTTTCAGCTCTTGGCGCGCCCAAAAACTGACGATCTATGCATTTCGTCACTCATCATTGTTCAGTCGATTGTGGAGTACCGCCATGCCCAGCTCTTTGCTCCAGCCTTTCGCCGCTCTTGCTTTGCTGATCGTTCTCGCCGGCTGTGACGCCCAGACCGCACCTGCGCCCAAGGCCGGACGGCCGGTACAGGTGCAAGCGGTCAGCTTCAACAACGAGGCCATGTCCCGCGACTTCGTCGGTGTCGTGCGGGCGCGCTATGAATCGGACCTGAGCTTCCGTGTCGCCGGCAAGATGATCGCCCGCAAGGTGAATGTCGGCGACCATGTCCGCGCCGGTGACATCATTGCGGAACTCGACTCGCAGGATCTGCAGCTGGAAGCGCAATCGGCCGAGGCTGAATTCGCCGCTGCCACATCGAATCTCGATCAGGCCGCGGCCGATCTGAAGCGCTACACGAAACTGAAGGAACGTGGCTTCGCCTCCAATGCCGACTACGATCGAAAGAAGGCGGCGAATGACGAGGCGGAAGGGCGGATGGAGCGCGCCAGGCGTTCCCTCGACCTCGCCCGCAACCAGCTCGCCTATGCCGAGCTCAAGGCCGACGCCGATGGCGTGATCACCGCGACGCTTGCTGAACCGGGTCAGGTCGTCGCCATCGGCCAGGGCGTGGCGCGGCTTGCACGCGATGGCGCCAAGGAAGCTTTGGTCGCCCTGCCCGAAACCTGGCTCGGCGAGGCACGCAACGCGCAGGCGACGGTTCGCCTGTGGACCGATCGCGACAAGATCTTCGCCGCGCATCTGCGCGAGCTTTCGCCCCAGGCCGACGCCGCGACCCGCACCTATGCGGCGCGCTTCGATATCGAGGATGCGGACTCGACCGTCGCCTTCGGCATGACCACCACCGTGACGCTGTCGCGGGCGAGCGATGAACGGGCGGCGAGATTGCCGCTCTCGGCCATCCTCAATCGCGGCAAGGGCCCTTCGGTATTTCTGGTCGATGCCTCGGACACTCTGGAGCTGCGCCCGGTGACGGTCGCCTCCTTCACGGAAGATGCGGCGGTCGTGACCTCGGGCATCAGCGATGGCGACAAAATCGTGACGCTCGGTGTCCAGAAGCTCGAAGCGGGCGCCAAGGTCCGCGTCGTCGAAGCCGAGTAGAACGGGGCCGTTGCTCATGAGAATTCACCAGGATTCCCCCTCTCCCGTTGCGAAGCAATGGGAGAGGGTGCCCGAAGGGCGGGTGAGGGCTCTTTGTCTCAGCAGGGAGTACTCGTTGAGAGTAGAGCACGCTGCGCGAAAGAGCCCTCATCCGGCCTTCGGCCACCTTCTCCCACGCTGCGCGCGGGAGAAGGGAAGCAAAACTTCAAATGCGACGGCAGCGGAGATCGGGAGAGCGCCATGAAAGGGATCAACCTGTCCGAATGGGCGATCACGCATCGGGCGCTCGTTCTGTTCCTGATCATCCTGCTTGCCGGTGCGGGCACCTATTCTTACCTCAATCTCGGGCGCGCCGAGGATCCCTCCTTCACCATCAAGACCATGGTGGTGAGCGCCGCATGGCCCGGCGCCACGGCCGGCGAAATGCAGTCCCAGGTCGCCGACAAGATCGAGAAGAAGCTGCAGGAGCTTCCCTATCTCGATCGCGTCGAAAGCTATTCCAGGCCCGGCGTGTCCTTCATCCGCGTCTTCCTCACCGATCAGACACCACCGGCCGAGGTGCAGGATCTGTGGTACCAAGTCCGCAAGAAGATCACCGACATCCGCGGTGACCTGCCGGCCGGCATTGTCGGCCCGAGCTTCAACGACGAATATGGCGATGTCTATTCCGCCCTCTATATGCTGACCGCCGACGGTCTGAGCCCGGCCGAGCTGAAGTCCCGGGCCGAAGACATCAGGCAGCGTCTCTTACGCGTTCCGAACGTGAACAAGGTCGACCTCATCGGCGAGCGGCCGCAGCGCATCTTCATCGAATTCAGCCATACTAGGCTCGCGACATTGGGCGTGACACCCCAGCAGATCTTCGACAGCGTCGCCCGGCAGAACGCCGTCGTCTCGGGAGGCGCCATCGACACCACCGCCGACCGCATCAATCTCCGGGTGACCGGCGCATTCACCGGCACCGAAGCCATTGCCGCGGTGCCGATCGAGGCCGAGGGCCGTGTCTTCCGTCTTGGCGACATTGCGACCGTCACGCGCGGTTATGAGGATCCGCCGGGCTTCATCGTCCGTGAAGGCGGCAAGCCGGCGCTCGGCATCGGCGTCTCGATGGCGGCCGGCGCCAATATCGTAGCACTCGGCCATGATCTCGATCATGAAATGGCGGCGATCGTCGCCGAGCTCCCGGTCGGGATCGATGTCACCCAGATCGCCGATCAGCCGCATATTGTCGATGAGTCGGTCTCCGAGTTCATCCACACCTTCGCGGAAGCTTTGGGCATCGTGCTCGTCGTCGGGTTCCTGTCGCTCGGCTGGCGTACCGGCATCGTCGTCGCCTTGTCGGTGCCGCTGGTGCTGGCGATCGTGTTCATCGTCATGTACGCGGCCGGCCTCGATCTTCACCGGATCACGCTGGGCGCGCTCATCATCGCGCTGGGCCTCCTGGTCGACGATGCGATCATCGCCATCGAGATGATGGTGGTGAAGATGGAACAAGGCTGGGACCGGGCGCGCGCCGCCACTTTCGCCTGGACGTCGACCGCCTTCCCGATGCTGACCGGAACCTTGGTCACGGCGGCGGGCTTCCTGCCGGTAGGCTTTGCGCGCTCGAGCTCCGGCGAATATGCCGGCGGCATCTTCTGGATCGTCGGCCTCGCTTTGATTGCTTCATGGATCGTCGCCGTGGTGTTCACGCCCTATCTCGGGTTCAAGCTCTTGCCCGACTTCGCCAAGCATTCCGCGCACCATGATCCAGGCGCGATCTATGACACGCGGCTTTATCGGCGCCTGCGCGCGCTGATCGCCTGGTGCCTGAGCTGGCGCGTGACCGTGGTCGTGATCACCGTGGCGATGTTCGCTGTCTCCATTGCAGGCTTTGGTCTGGTGCAGCAGCAGTTCTTCCCGACCTCCACCCGTTCCGAGTTGTTCTTCGAGATGCGCTTGCCGGAAGGAACGGCAATCGGCGTCACCGATGCAACCGCGAAGAAGGCGGAGCGCCTCCTGGGCGGCGATCCCGATATACTGACCTACACGACCTATGTCGGCCAGGGTTCGCCGCGCTTCTGGCTGGGTCTTAATCCCGTATTGCCGAATACCAACTTCGCCCAGATCGTCATCGTCACCAAGGATCTCGAAGCACGCGAACGCGTCCGGACGCGCCTCGACAAGGCCGTGACCGAGGGCGCCCTGCCCGAGGCGCGTGTCCGCATCGATCGCTTCGTGTTCGGGCCGCCGGTGGGCTTTCCGGTGCAGTTCCGCATCATCGGGCCCGATCCGCTCAAGGTGCGCGACATCGCCGAGGAGGTCCGCCAGGTCATGGCGGCAAATCCCAAGATCATCGAGCCCCAGCTCGATTGGGGCGAGCAGGTGAAGTCGATCCGCCTCGAAGTGGATCAGGATAGGGCTCGCGCCCTTGGCCTTACGCCTGAGGATGTCGCTCAGACCCTTCAGACCCTGCTTTCAGGCCATACCGTCACCCAATACCGCGAAGGCATCGAGAATATCGACGTCGTGGCACGCGCCGTCCCCGCCGAGCGTCTCAAGCTCGACCAGCTTCCGGCGCTGACGATCGCCACGCGCAACGGCATCGCCGTGCCCCTGTCGCAGATCGCCCGCCTCAATTTCGAATATGAAGAGCCGATTCTGTGGCGGCGCAATCGCGATCTCGTGCTGACCGTGCGTGGCGACATCATCGACGGGGTCCAGGCCCCCGATGTCAGCACCGAGATGCTGCCGAAACTCGCAAGCATCAAGGCTGACTTGCCCTATGGATACCGCATCGAGACCGGCGGCTCGATCGAGGAGAGCGCCAAGGCGAATGCCGCACTTGTCGCTGTTTTCCCGGTGATGGCGATCGTCATGCTGGCGCTGCTGATGATCCAGCTGCAGAGCTTCTCGCGGCTCGCTCTGGTGTTCGTGACCGCGCCGCTCGGCATCATCGGCGCCACCGCCGCCCTTCTCGTCGCCAACAATCCGTTTGGTTTCGTGGCGCTGCTTGGCTTGATCGCTCTTGCCGGGATGATCATGCGCAACACCGTCATCCTGGTCGACCAGATCGATCACGATATCGCCGAAGGCCACACGCCTTATCAGGCAATCATCGATGCGACGGTGCGCCGTGCCCGCCCGGTCGTGCTGACGGCACTCGCCGCCATCCTCGGCATGATCCCGCTGGCGCGCAGCATCTTCTGGGGACCAATGGCGATCACCATCATGGGCGGCCTGCTCGTCGCGACGGTCCTGACCCTGCTCGTCGTGCCGGCTCTCTATGCCCTGTGGTTCCGGGTTCCGCGCCGCGCATCCGCCGCGGCACCTGAAGCACCCCGGCAACCTCCCGTTCCGGCGCGCGCCCCTTTGCTCTTCGCGCCGGATCCTGCCGAGTAGTGCTGGAGCATCGACCTATACTCAAGGAGGGTGTTCGGGAACATTTCCCTTGCGCTATCGTTTCCTTTCATGCGCGCTTATTGGAAGGGACATTTGCGGCTTTCGCTGGTCGCCATCGCGGTCGAGCTCCATGCCGCGACCACATCCGCGTCCCGTCTGGGCCTGCACCAGCTCGACAAGAAGACCGGCAAGCGCATCCGTTATGAGAAGATCGTGCCGGGAAAGGGCAAGGTCGCCGACGACAATATCGTCAAGGGCTTCGAGCTCGGCTCCGGCAAGCATGTCATCCTGACACCTGAGGAGCTCGAGCACATCAAGCTCGAGACCAAGCACAGCATCGATCTGGCGCAGTTCGTCGATTACTGCGACATCGATCCGCGCTATTTCGAACGGCCCTATTATCTCGTCCCCGCCGATGAGGTGTCGGCCGAAGGCTATGTCGTCATCCGCGAAGCGCTGAAGGCAACGAAGAAGGCGGGCATCGGCCAGATGACCATGCGCGGCAAGGAGAACCTGGTGGCGGTGAAGCCTTGCGGCGACGGGCTCCTGCTCGAGACGCTGCGCTACAGCGATGAGTTGCGCAAATCCGACAAGATATTCGACCGCGTCCCGAACAAACGCCCGCAAAAGGACATGATCGAGCTCGCCGAGGAGCTGATCGAGCGCAAATCGGGCCCGTTCAAGCCTGAGGTCTTCAAGGACCACTATGGCAACGCGCTCAAGGCCCTGGTGGCCGAGAAACGCAAGAAGGGCAAGGTCACAGAGGCCGAGGAGGAGGAATCGCCGCGGCCCAAGGGCGACAATGTCATCGACCTGATGGAGGCCTTGAAGAAGAGCGTCAGCGGCAAGGCAAAGAGCGCCGCCAAGCCGCGCAAGACGGCCCGCAAAAGAGCAAGGCGGTGAGCCATGGCCAGCTCGCGAACGGCCCTCACCTCTTATCATCACAAGCGTAATTTCGCCGCGACCCCCGAGCCCAAGGGCCGCATCGCGCGCAAGCAAGGTCGTTCCTTCGTCATCCAGAAACATGATGCATCGCGGCTGCATTTCGATTTCCGTCTCGAGCTCGACGGCGTCCTCAAGAGCTGGGCGGTGACCCGGGGCCCGAGCCTCGATCCGAGCGAGAAGCGGCTCGCGGTCCGGGTCGAGGACCATCCGCTCGACTATGGCGGCTTCGAAGGCACCATCCCCAAGGGGGAATATGGCGGCGGCACCGTGATGCTGTGGGACAAGGGCGAATGGGAGCCGGAAGGCGATCCGCATGAGGGCTTGCGGAAAGGCAAGCTGAGCTTCGTCTTGAAGGGCAAGCGCCTCAAGGGTGCGTTCACCTTGGTGCGCATGCGCAAGGACCGCAACGGCAAGTCGCGCGAGAACTGGCTCCTTATCAAGCAGCACGATCAGGCAGCGAGCGAAGAGATCGATCCGGTCGAGAAATGGCAGAGAAGCGTCACCACGCGGCGCAGCATGGAAGGCATCGCCAAGGCGGATGGGCGCAGGCCATGAAGCGCGGGAAATCGCGCAAGGCCGCCCTGCCGCCTTTCGTGGCGCCGCAGCTTGCTTTCCTCAAGGACCAGCCGCCCGAAGGATCGAACTGGATCCACGAGATCAAATATGACGGCTATCGCGTGCTCGCCGCCGTCGGAGGCACAGAGGCGCGGCTCTATACCAGGAGCGGCCAGGACTGGACGGAGAAATTCAAGCCCATCGCGGATGCCTTTGCCAGGCTCGACATCGAGGCGCTGATCGACGGCGAGGTGGTCGTCTTCGAGAACGCGGGGCGCACCAGCTTCCAGGCCTTGCAAGAGGCCTTGTCCGAGCGCCGCCACAGCGATCTGCGCTATGTCGCCTTCGATCTCCTGAACGAGAGCGGTGAGGATTTGCGCAAGCAGCCGCTGGTCGAGCGCAAGAAGCGGCTGAAGAAGCTCTTGGGCCGAACGAAAGCGCCGTTGACCTATGGCGATCATATCGAGGGCGACAGCGACAAGGTCCTGGCCGAAGCCTGCCGGCTCGGCATAGAGGGGCTCGTCTCCAAGGACAAGACCAGTACCTATGTGTCGGGACGCGCCTTGACCTGGATCAAGAGCAAGTGCCTGGGCCGCTCCGAATTCGTCATTGGCGGTTTCCGACCCTCCGACAAGCAAGGGCGCAGCTTCGCCTCGCTCCTCATCGGCGAATTCAACAAGGGCGATCTCATCTATAAGGGCCGCGTCGGCACCGGCTATGACGAGGCCACCTTGCGCTCGCTCGGCGCCAAGCTCAAAGCCCGCCTGATCGACAAGCCGCCCTTCAAGGCCGTGCCGCGCGACATCCGCAGCCGCGCCCGCTGGGTGAAGCCGGAGCTCGTCGCCGAGATCGCCTTCACCGAAAGGACAAGGGATGGCATCTTGCGCCACCCGGTCTTCCTGGGCTTGCGCGAAGACAAGCGTGCGCGTGATGTGACGGGTGCGGACCGTATGGAGGCTCTTGCATGAGCAAAGAAGAAGACGAAGTCGCGGGCGTCAGGCTCACCCATCCCGACCGGGTGCTTTATCCCGACCAGGGCCTGACCAAGCGCGAGCTCGCTTTATATCTGGCGGGCGTCGCCAAGCACATGCTGCCATTCGCGGCGAAGCACCCCTTGAGCCTGGTGCGCTGCCCGGACGGCATCGATGGCAAATGCTTCTTCCAGAAGCATCTGACCGCCAGCATGCCCAAGGGCTTCAAGACGGTGACGATCCGCGAGAAGGATGGCGACAAGGCCGATTATCTCTATGTCGAGGATGTGTCGGGCATTGTCGGCGCGGCCCAGATCGGCGCCCTCGAGCTCCATGTCTGGGGTGCGCCCAATGATGATCTCGAGCATCCCGACCGTATGGTCTTCGACCTCGATCCCGATGACAGCGTGGGCTTTGCCGAGGTCAAGGCGGCAGCCGGCGATCTGCGCTCGGTCCTCGAGGCGTCAGGCCTTCAGACCTTCGCCATGGTTACCGGCGGCAAGGGCATCCATGTGATCGCCCCGCTTTCCGGCCGCAATGACTGGGACGAGGTCAAGACCTTTGCCGCAGGCCTCGCCCGAAGCTTTGCGGATCGCGATCCCGACCGGTTCATCGCCACTGCCAGCAAGGCCAAGCGCAAGGGGCGCATCTTCATCGACTGGTTGCGCAATGAGCGGGGCGCCACCGCTATCCTCCCTTATTCGCCCAGGGCCCGCAAAGGCGCTCCCGTCGCCGTGCCGGTCGGCTGGAGCGAGCTTTCCCGGCTCAAGAGTGCCGCGGCCTTCGACACGGTTGCCGTTCTCAAACGACTGAAAGGTCCCAAGCGCGATCCCTGGCCTGGCTACCGAAAACGGCAGCATCTTGGCAAAGAAACGATCGAAGCCGTCGCATCTTAACGAATTATTTCCTGCCACAGCGCCGCCGCAATCGGCTCCCATCTGATGGCTGGTTTCCACTGGGAGTCTTTCATGGACCGCCGCTCTCTCGCTGCTCTGGGCCTCACCGGCCTTGCTGCTGCCGCTCTCGCCACCCCGTCTCTAGCTCAGGAGTCCAAATCTATGCCGCGCCTCATCTCACTCAACGGACATGGCGAGGTGAAAGCCAAGCCCGACATGGCGGTCGTCAATGTCGGCGTCACGACCCAGGCCCAGACGGCGCGCGAGGCCCTGACCCAGAACACCGCCGCCATGGAGAAGGTCTTTGCCAGCCTCAAGGCGTCCGGCATCGAGGCCAAGGACATCCAGACCTCCAATTTCATGATCAATCCGCGCTATCAATATGACCAGAATAATGCTCAGCCGCCGCGCGTAATAGGCTATGACGTGTCGAACACCGTGACCGTCTCGGTGAAGAAGCTCGACACGCTGGGTGCGGTGCTCGACAAGGTGGTGGGCGAAGGCTCGAACCAGATCAATGGCGTGATGTTCGCCATTGCCGATGACGAGAAGTTCAAGGACGAGGCGCGCAAGCTCGCGGTCGCCGATGCCGAGCGCAAGGCGAAACTCTATGCCGAGACGACGCGTATCTCGCTTGGCCAGATCATGTCCTTGAGCGAAGGCAACTACCAGCCGCCGCAGCCTGTCTATTATGGCAAGGCGGTCAGGGCCGACGCGGCGCCGAGCGCCGTGCCGATCGCCGAAGGCGAGCAGACCGTCGCGATCGATGTGAACATCGCGTGGGAGATCAAGTAACGGCTGTAAACCGTTGATTTGACTCCCACATCAAAGGCCGGCGGAGCGGTTTTCCGCCGGCCGTGAAGGAGAGTGTGGATCATGGGTTTGCGTCATCTCATCATCGCCGCGATGCTCGCGGGCTTCGCGCCGGCGCACCTGCCCCTTGTCACGATCGACAAGGCCGAAGCCGCCCAGACATCCCAGACCGTGAAGAAGAAAAAGAAGAAGGTGGTCGAGAAGAAGCCGCAGCAGCCGCGGGTGAAGCAGAACTTCCGCGCCCCCCGCCCCGGCGAGCCCAATGCCGGCTGGACCGACGACTGCCTCTTCTACTATAACGTCTATGGCAGGCTGCCGAACTATTGCCAACCATATGGCCGCGGCTTCCGGATGTGGGACTGGTAAAGGCGAAGCATGACCCTCTCCAATCCTTCGGACGGGAGAGGGGAAATGTTGAGGCAGCCTCGAAGCGCTATACCGGCGTGTTGAGCAGCTCCTTCACATATTTGTCGAGGAACTTCACATCCTCAGGATTCGTCCCGGGGCCGCCGGCGAAATGGCCCCAGATCGAGGGCATGGGAATGAGCTTTGCATTCGGCATGTGCTTGACCTCGATGGCGCTGTCCTCCGGCGGGAAATAGAGGTCGGTCTGGCCGGGCATCACATAGGCCTTGGCCTTGATGGCGCCGAGCGCCTTGCGGAAATCGCCCTTGTAAAGCTCGTTCTTGCTGATGTCGCCATTCTGCCAGGTCCACAGCATGGTGAGCAGGTTGTTGGCGTCCTTGGGCAAAAAGAAACCCTCCCAGAAGGCGACAAGGAAATCCTCGAGGGATGCGAAGCCGAGCGTCTTGAGATCGAGCTCTTCGCGATAGAAACTCTGCGAGAAGCCCCAGCCGGCATAGACGCGCGCCGCCGCGCGCAGGCCCTTGGCCGGCTTTTCCTTGTACCAGCCGTTGTTCCAGGCGGCATCGGCCGTCAGCGCCGCCTTGACGCCTTCGAGGAAGACGAAATTGTGCCTCGAGCATTTGGCCGAGCCGCAGAAGGGCAGGATGCGCTCGACCATGTCGGGGAAGAGCGCACCCCAATGGAAGGCCTGCAGCGCCCCCATCGACCAGCCGATGACCAGCTTGACACGCTTGATGCCGAGCTCGTCATGCACCAGCCGGTGCTGCAATTTGACATTGTCATAGGGCGTCACATCGGGGAAGCGCGACGCATTATAGGGCTCGGGCATGTTGCTCGGCGAAGAGGAGAGACCGTTGCCCAGCATGTTCGGGATGATGATGAAATATTTTCCGGGATCGAGCCCCATGCCTTCGCCGACGAGCCATTCATTGTCGTAATGCTGGCCGGAATACCAGGTCGGATAGACGATCACATTGTCCTTCTTGGCATTGAGCTTGCCGAAGGTCTTGTAGGCGAGTTTGCAGTCGCGCAGCGCCGCGCCCGATTGCAGCACCACGGTGCCGGCATCATAGATCGAATAGTCTTGTGGCATGGTTCATCTCTCCCTCAAATTGCGAGAGGCCAGTGTCCTGGCCTCCCTCTTTCGATACTCTTCTTGCGCGAGATCTTTATGCCTCGCGCATCACCTTGGAAATGGCAAAATAGACGATTGCCGCGACGAGGAAAGCCGAGATCGCGGTCGACCATTCCGGCGCCTTGAACTCGACCAGAAGGGCTACCGCCGATCCCGCGGCCCAGGCGATGAAGGCGGTGGTCCGCCAATCCGCCGAGGCTTCGGAATTCTTGCGGACGATATACTGGTCGACCAGGATGATGGCGCCGATGGGCGGCACCAGGATGCCGAGCAGCGACAGCCACTCGATGAAGAAGGCCCAGATATTGCCGGCGGCGACCAGGATGCCGATGGCGCCGAGGATGATGGCCATCAGTCGCATGTTGCTCGAGAGAATGCGCGACCAGCCGGTCGCCGCATTATAGAGACAGTGGGCGCAGACCGATCCCAGATTGCAATAGAGGAAGAGGAAGGCGAGCACCGAGAGCCACGCGGCCTGCTTGCCATTCATATAGCCGAACATGTTGTCGACGCCGAACGGATTGGCATTGGGCACCGCCAGCGCCGCCGTCATGACGCCGCCGACCAGCATGGCGATGAGATTGGCGAAGGGAAAGGCGCTGAAGGTCGAGATGAGCGAGCTTTTGCGATCGGCCGCCCAGCGGTTGAAGTCGGCGGTCACGGTGCCTGCATCGACGAACAAGGTGAGCACGATGGTGAGGCCCACGCCCATCGACATGGTGGCGATGCCATTGTTGCCGGGATAGGCCATGATGGCGCTCCAGCTCGTCGTGCTTGCGGCATCGAGAGCGACCCAGATGCCGAGGATGACGAAGAGCGGCACCGAGATGAGGCCGATCCAGTGCAGGCCGCGCACGCCGATGAAGGTGATGGCGATATAGAGAATGCCCGCGACGATCGTCATCGCCACATAGTTCAGACCGTAGGTGGAGCTGATCAGGGCGCCGGTGATGCCGGTCTGCACCGCATACCAACCGAGCAGCAGCGTCGACAGAAGGCCCGAGGCGAAGACATAGCCCTTGCGGCCGAATACGATGCTGGAGAGAAGGGCGAAATTCATGCCGCGGTCGGTGCCCAAGAGCCCCAGAAGCCCGACATAGGCGAACATGATGAGATTGCCGATGATCATCGCCTTGAGCGCGTCGGCAAAGCCCATGCCGAGCACGAGGATCGATCCGGTCATGGCGCCGGTGATGATCATCGGAAAGCCGATCCACACCATGGTGACCGAGAACAGGCTGCGGCGGGCTTTCGCCGGCACCGGCGTGTGCTCGTACTCTTCACCTAAGAGATGATCGGCTTCCGCCTCGAGCTCGGTCAGAGACGAGGCGCGAGCCCGCTGTTGATTGTCTGTCATGTGCGTTTCCTCAAGTCTGTTTCTTGGTCTAGGCACGAAGCGACGCAACGCATGTGGAGCAAGTCCAAATGCAAAAACAAAAGCCCCCACCGAGATCTTTGAGGATCTGCAGATGGGGGCTTCAAAGCCTGGATTTTTCGGCAATGGCGCCGAGATAACAGGTTAACTATAGCGCAAGCGGGCGCTTTGTCTACATGGAATCGACAGGAGCTGTAACCGAAACGGTTGCTGACTCGTATTGTCACGAGAATGGTGTAGCTCGCGATCCCGAGGCAACGATGCTAGAGTCCACCCATGCCCGTCTGTGAAGCAGACCCCTGGCGCTTGCAGTATTTCGAAGCCGTCCCCTGCCCGGCCGATGTCCTGATACCGACCGAGGATTGCGACGCTTGGGTCTGGTATCCGCGCGCCAACTGGATCTATGACAAGCTGCGCATCGCCCAGAGCCAGGGGCTCGATTGCGGCCCGCACGGCATAGTCCCCCAGCGCTTCCCGGTCTTCTCCAAGCCGATCTTCAATCTGAAGGGCATGGGCGTCGGCAGCGGCGCCTTGCGCTCGCTCGCCGAATATGAGGCGAGCTATACGCCGGGACATTTCTGGACCGAGCTCTTGACGGGCGACCACCTGTCGACCGATTGCGCCGTCGTCGAAGGCGAGGTGCGCTGGTGGCGGCACACGACCGGCAAGCCTCTCGGGTCGAACGGCATGTTCGATTACTGGACGATACACGGCGAGGGCCGCCCGGCGCTCGAAGACTATGTCGGCTCATGGGTAGGCCGGCATCTTGCCGACTATACCGGCATGCTCAATGTCGAGACCCTGGGCGGACGCATCATCGAAGCGCATTTGCGTTTCGCCGATCAGTGGCCTGATCTCTATGGCAAGGGCTGGGTCGAAGCGCTCGTCCGGCTCTATGCCGGGAAGCGCTGGGATTTTCCCGAGGAAGGCCAGCGCCGCGACGGCTATTCCGTCGTGCTCTTCGGCCGGCATGGCCGGCATTTTCGCCACCCGCCGGCCGATCTGCAGCGCGCCGTGCGCGCCATGCCGGGCGTGATGAGCCTCCAGATCACCTTCCATGAGACGAAGCCGCCGGAAGACCATGCCGCACCGCCAGGCGGCTTCCGGCTCGCCATCGTCAACACCCATGATCTCGAAGCGGGCTTTGCCGCGCGCCGGCGGATCGCCGAGGCCTTCGCGCCCGAAGACCTGCTGTGGCCCGAAGGGGCCCGTCCTCACGCACTCGCGACCGGCGCGCTATAATGCTCGACCAGCGGGAAGGGCTCATAGAAATGATGCAGAAGGCGCTTCCATTCGCCATAGCGCTCTGAGCCGCGAAAGCCATCCGTGTGGGCTTCGAGCGTATCCCAGGCGACCAGCAGCAGATATTTGCCTTTCGCTTCGATGCAAGGCCTGACCTCGAGCCGGAGGAAGCCCGGCGTCGCGGAGATGAGCGGCAGTGCCTCGCGCATCGCCTGCTCGAAGGCACTCTCTTGTCCCGGCTTCACCTGCAAGAGCGCGTGTTCGAGGATCATCGCTCACACCACCGTCCAGCGGCGCTCCGTCTCGGCATAGACATTGAGCTCGCCCTGCGAGATGTCGAACCATGCGCCATGGAGCGTGAGCTGGTCCTTGCTCTCGCGCACCCTGATCCAGGGAAAGGTGCGCAGATTGGCGAGTGAATGCTCGACCGAGGCCTGCTCGACCGCCGTCAGCCGTTCCGCCGGGCCGTGATCATGGTCATGCTCGACGACGGCGGCCACATCGCGCACCCCGGCGAGCCACTTGCCGATGAAGTCGCCAGTGCTCAAGGGATCGCCCGGCTCCATGATCGCCCTGATGCCGCCGCAGCGCCCGTGGCCCATGATGACGATATGCTGGACGCCGAGCTGCAGCACGGCGAATTCGAGCGCCGCACTGGTCGAATGGTGCCTTCCGTCCGGCGCATAAGGCGGCACCAGATTGGCGACATTGCGCACGACGAAGATCTCGCCCGGCCCCGCATCGAAGATCGTCTCGGGGGCGGCGCGCGAGTCGCAGCAGGCGATCATCATGATGGTGGGTTTCTGCTGGCCCTGGCCGAGGCGGCGGTAGCGCTCTTCCTCCGCGGCATAGCGTCCGGCGCGGAAGCTGGCATAGCCGTCGAGAAGCCGTTGCGGGAAATTGACGCCCATGCCACCACCCTCACATTATGATAGGGTGAGCTAAAGCAAAAAGGGGCCGGCGCCGCAAGCGCTGGCGGCATGACAAAGCGCCGCCCCTGGCGGGACGGCGCTCTCAAAGCATGATCCGGAAAAGTGGATACCGGTTTTCCGAAAAGATCATGCGCAAACAAACGGATAAAGCGTGATGGCGATTCAAGCCATCACGCTTTTATGTCCTGCCCCTCATTCCGCAAGCTTACGCAACGCCGCCGCGAAACGAGGGCTCTCTTTGAACCTGGGCCATCATTGCCTGCCTTGACGACAGGGCGATGTCAGTTTGACGAAATCGTTTTTGAATCTGATTTCAACCTCTTAGGGAGAAAGCTTGAATCAATTTGACAGCTACCCGCCGATCGGGCCGCCGCCATCGCGAGTGATTACCACGACCGACGGCCGCGGCGGGATCTTGTCGTCGAAATCGGGCCACCGCGTGGTCGGCGCCTCGATCGTCGGCGAGCCCTCGGCCGGATGCTGGACCGAGACGAACATCGTCGCCCCGTCGGGCGTGAAGGCGGGGCCCGTCGCTTCCGCATCCGTCGGGCAGCAGAACAGCGCCTTGGGCAGGGCCCGCGCCGGCCCGTCGGTATCGACCGCGAAGATGCCGTCGGCGAGGTCGAAGTCGTTCATGCCGTCGGTCGCCACGAACATCCGGCCCTTGGGGTCGAAGGCGATATTGTCGGGCGTCATGAAGAAGCCGTCGGCCGTGGTGTCGGGATGGAATTTGGCGCCGGTCTCGGGCTTGGAGGGATCGCCGCACAGCATGAGGATGTCCCACTTGTATTGGGCGGCGGTGTGGTCGGCTTCCTTGCCCTCGCCCGGCGGGATCAATTCGACGATATGGCCCCATTTGTTTTCCGGCCGCGGATTGGCGGCATTGAGATTCTCGGGCTTGCGCTTATTCGACTTGGTCAAGACCGCATAGACCCGACCCGAGACCGGATTGGTCTCGAAATCTTCAGGCCGGTCCATGCCGGTGGCGCCGAGCTTGTCGGCGGCAAGTTGCGTCTTGATCAAGACCTCGCCCTGATCGGCAAAGCCGTTCTCGGGCGTGAGCGGACCCTGGCCATGGACCAGCGGCAGCCAATTGAGCGTGCCGTCGGCCTCGAATTTGGCGACCGCGAGCTCGCCTTCGTCGAGCAAACCAATATTGGCCTTGCGGTCGCTCGCATTGAAGGGCTTCGCGGAGACGAAGCGATAGAGATATTCCTGGTGGTCGTCATCGCCCATATAGACGGCGACGCGGCCGTCCTTGTTGACGACGACGGTCGCCCCTTCATGGCCCATGCGGCCGAGCGCAGTGCGCTTCACCGGCACCGAATCCGCTTCATAGGGATCGATCTCGACCACCCATTGGAAGCGGTTCATCTCATTGGGCTCCTTCTCGACATCGAAGCGGTCGTTGAAGCGGGCAAAGCCATAGACGTCTCCGGGCTCATAGCCGACGCGCTCGGCGATCTCCTTGTTCGCCGTCTTGGCGGCATCGCCGCCGAAGAATTCATAGGCGAATTCCTCGCAAGTGAGGATCGTGCCCCAGGGCGTGTAGCCGCCGCCGCAATTCGCCATGGTGCCCTTGACCTTGGTGCCGGTCGGATCGGCCGACGTCTTGAGCTGCGCATGGCCGGCCGCGGGCCCGGCGATCACCATTTCGGTTTCGGCCGTGATGCGCCGGTTGAGCGGCGAATTGGCGACGAGCCGCCATTTGCCGTCCTTCTTCTCGATCTCGGCCACCGTATGGCCGATCGCCGCCTTCAGCACCTCGACCTGGTCCTGGCTCAGGACCTTGCCCACGCCCTCGTCCTTGACGATGAGGGTCGGGAACATGATGTGCGGGCTGGGATATTCGTGATTGACGCAGAGCAGGCCATGCTCGGAGGAATTGGAGCCGAAGGGCAAGGGCAGATAGCCGACGAAGTCGTTGTTATAGCCGAACTGCCGCGCCTGCGAGGTGGCCGACTGCTGGGCGGGATCGAACTCGGCCGCATCCGCTGTCAGCTTGTCGCCCCAGCGCAGCAGCACCTCGGCGGTGAAGCCTGGCGCCACGTGATGGGTCTTGTCATAGACGCGCTTGAGCTCGGTGAAGGTGAGCGATGACTGGGTGCCGCCCGCCATGGCCTCGCCGCCGAAGATCGAGCCGGCGAAGCCGGGCACGATGGCGGAGGCCGCGGCGGCCGCGGCCCCGCTGCGCAACAGGTCGCGGCGCGACAGTCTTTCGGCGAGCACGCTGCGGAAATTGGGGGATGTCGTCTTGGAGCGGATATGATCGGGATCGTGGCGCGTCATCTGTCGTCTCCTGGGTTCGCAAGCCTTGGGGTCAGGGCGCAAGCTCGGCTTTGCTCATGGAGGCCGGATGACGATTTTACGACAGCGCGATGTCAGCCCACCGCAAAAATTTCCGATTCCGTTTCAAGACGTTAGAGTCTTCGCTTGAATCATTTTGCGAAGATGGACGTCACGGCATGGAGATGCCGAAGGTCTCGCGGAAGCCCGCGATTCCCTTGGGCGTGAAGGTGACGGCGCGGCTGTCCTTGCCGCGCTTGATCCAGCCGAGATCGAGGCTCCTTTGGCAAAGCGCGGCGCCGAGCCTTCCCGCGAGATGCGAGCGCCTTTCGCTCCAGTCGAGGCAGGTGCGGCAAAGCGGGCGTGTGCTCTTGCCGCCGTCGAGATCGAGGCCGAAATCGCTGAAGAAGCGGTAGCCATCCTCGGTGATGGCGGCGGCACCGTCGGACAGGATGATGAACTGCCGCGCGCTCAGCCGGTCGGCGAGAGCGACGGCGAGCCTGCCGGCCAGATGGTCGTAGCAGGTGCGCGCGGTGCGCATCGCCTCATCGCGGGGCCCCGTCGGGCGGTGGCGCTTCGGCCCATTGGCGGCGACCAGCATCAGGGCCTCCATGGCCTCGGCGACTTGCGGTGACGCCAGGCGGAAATAGCGGTGCCGGCCCTGCTTCTCGAGCGCGATCAATTGCGCATCGGCGAGCTTGGCCAGATGGCCGCTGGTCGTCTGGGCGCTGACACCGGCATGCCAGGCGAGCTCACCCGCCGTCAAAGCGCGGCCGTCGGCGAGCGCCTGGAGGATATTGGCCCGGGCCGGATCGCCGATCAGCGCCGCGACCTCGGCCAGGCTGTTGCCGGAAACGAAATTCGTCATGGCCCTGACTATAGGCCTGGCACTCTTGCCGGTCAGCAGCAAATGCTTCGGCCGCGGCCGAAGCGTTGGGATGCGACTCTGTCAAGCCTTCATGTCACAGATGGCGCCCATCACAGGCATTAAGGATGACTGCCATGGCCCCCTCTTCCTCATCTCGTTCACTCGGTTTCGAGCTCCTGCTTCTGGCTCTCCTGGCAACGCTCTGGGGCGCGTCCTACACCTTCATCAAGATCGGCGTCGAAACCATTCCGCCCGTCACCTTCATCGCCTTGCGCACCCTCATCGCGGGCCTCCTGCTGCTGCTGGTGCTGAGGCTGCGCGGCCTCAGTTTGCCGCGCGATCGGGCGAGCTGGCGCCTCTTCGCCATCCAGGCCGCGATCAACAGCGTCCTGCCTTTCACCCTCATCGCCTGGGCCGAGCTCACGCTCGATGCCGGCCTCGCCGCCATCCTCAATTCGACCACGCCGATCTTCACCTTCCTCATCACCATCGCCATCACCCGGCATGAGCCCGCCACCTGGCGCAAGGCCTTCGGCGTGATCGCCGGCATGGCGGGCATCTGCCTCATCATCGGCGTCGAGGCGCTGAACGGCGTCGGGCGCGAGCTTATGGCCCAGCTCGCCATCATCATCGCCACCATAAGCTATGGCTGTGCCTCGATCTTCGGGCGCAACTTCAAGCATATGGATCCGATGATGCCGGCGGCAGGCTCGATGCTGGCGGGAGCGGCAGCACTCGTCCCCTTGAGCCTCGTCATCGACCAGCCCTGGACGCTCGCCCCCTCCTCCTCATCGCTCATGGCGCTGGCTGGCCTGGCCGTCTTCTCGACCGCCCTCGCCTTCTGCATTTTCTTCCGCCTCCTCCACACGCTGGGCTCGGTCGGGACCACCGCGCAGGCCTACTTGCGCGTGCCGGTCGGCGTCGCCATTGGCGCCTGGTTCCTGTCGGAGCGCTTGAGCGACACCGCCTGGATCGGGCTCGTCTGTGTCGTCATCGGCGTCGCCGCCATGACCTTGCCGGGCCGCAAGCGCGCTTTCGCCCACAAGCCGGCATAGGAATAGGGCCCGTTCCATGCGATGTTCCCCAAGGGAATCATATGCAGGATGGTGCCATGGCTACTGTCGATGAAATCGCGCCCGATCTTTTCCGGATCTCGCTCTATATCCCCGAGCTCGACATGCAGTTCAATCACTTCCTGGTGCGCGACGACGAGCCGCTGCTGTTCCATGCCGGGCTCAAGGGCATGTTCGAGGACCTGCGCGCAGCCATCGGCCGCCTCATCGATCCGGCGAAACTGCGCCATGTCGCCTGGAGCCATTTCGAATCGGATGAATGCGGCGCGCTCAATGACTGGCTCACGCTTGCGCCCCAGGCCGTGCCCGCCTGCACCATGGTCGGCAAGATCGTGAATGTCGATGATTTCGCGCTCAGGCCGGCGCGCGGCATGATGCCGGACGATGTGCTGGAGACGGGCAGATACCGCTATCGCTTCTACCGCTCGCCCCATATCCCGCATGGCTGGGACGCGGGCGTGCTGTTCGAGGAAAGCACCAGGACCTTGTTCTGCTCCGATCTCTTCCATCATTTCGGCAATGGTGCCGCTTTGACCACCGCCGATCTCATCGGCCCGACCCGCGCGGCGATGGCGCTCCTGGCGCAAGGTCCGCTTGCCGGCTACATGCCCTATACCAGCCAGACGGCGGGGGTGCTCAGGTCTTTGGCCGACCTCGCGCCCGAGCGTCTCGCCGTCATGCACGGCTCGTCCTTCGAAGGCGCCTGCGGCCCGATGCTGAATGATCTCGCCGGCGTCATCCAGGAAGCCTTCGATTAGCTAGAGCATCGGACCGAAAAGTGCGATGCGGTTTTCGGATAATCCGATGCGCAAACAAAAATAGAGCGCCGAGGAACGCGGCGCTCTATTCTGGTTCCTGGAACGTATAGAAGACGACGCTGAGGTCGGCCTTCGGCGTGAAATCCTTGGCCTGCCATTCGAAGCGGGTCGGCGACACCTTCTTCGCCTCGGGCGGGCAGAAGGCGGCGAGCGCCGCCGCATCAGGCTTCTCGACGCTCAGATTGAAGCGGCGAATGGGCCCCTTCCAATATTTGGCCGTGGTCAGCACATAACCGACGGTCGCGACCTCGTAATAGGCCGTTCCCTTGGCCTTGCGCTTGGCGAGCGCCGCTCGCACCGCGGCATCGACACAGGCCGCTTCCGCCCATTCGCCCTTCTCATAGCTGTCGCCGATATCGGCCGGATAGCCGGCGAGCGGCACATAGGAGATCGAAACCTTGGTCTCGCCGGGGCGGAAATCCTGCTGCCATTCGAAGGCGACCTGACAGTCCCATTGCGGCCAATAGGCGGGCTCGCCATAGCTCTCGCCTTGGCCGACGGCGCCGAGCGCCACCAGTTCGTCGAGCTCTGGCTTCGGTACTTTCTTGAGCAGCGCATTGGCGTCATCGACCAGCATATGGAGCGGCAGTCCGGCCTGGGTGATCTTCTCCGTCACGTCGCGGTCATTCACCAATGCGCGGGCGAAGGGCTCGGCCTTGACTTCCTTGCCGTCGACCCAAACCTTGAAGCCCATGTAGTTTTCGGGCGGCGAGCCCTCCGGCAGGGTCTCCCGCAGCGAGCCCGGATCGTCGTTGACCGGAATGCCCGGCATCGGAAAGGCGATGGTGACGGTCTGCGCCGCCGCTGCTGCCGACTTGTAGAGATAATCGACCGTGATCTTGTGGAGCGACACGCTGAGATCCTCGCGCAGGATCGACACGGTGTCGGATTGCTTGAAAACGAGGCCGCCGGTCTTGCGCTCGGCGATGGCGCCATTGGCGAAGGCCGCCGTCGCGGTGATTGCCAGCCAGAGAGCGGCAGATAAGAGTCTGTTCATCTATTTCTTCCTGACTTTCGCCGCGGCCTCATCGTCCTGGAGATGGAACCTGTGCAGCATGCGATGATAGAGCGGCGCCAGCGCGATGCCGGCAATGCCGAAGATGACGATGCCGGAAATGATCGCATAGACGCCGGCGAAGATCTTGCCGCCCACCGTGTTGAGCGGCTGCACCGGTCCCATGCCGGAGAGGATCATTGCCGCATTGACGAAGGCGTCGACGGTGCTCATGCCTTCGAAGCCGCCATATCCGGCCATGCCGACGACGAGCCAGATGAAGACGATGCCGGCGCACCACAAGGCGTTGCGCATGAGCCGCAGGGCGAAGCTGTTCGGAGCGGCGAGCGGCTGTCCTTTCGATTCGAAATGGAAGAGATTGCGCATGACCGGACGCTCGCATGAGGCATGGATGGCGTCAATCGCCGGCCATGCTAGGATGCGGCCGATGATTGAGAACATCCAGGACCGCCGGATCACCCGCCTCGCCTATGAGGGCGAAGCGGGAAGCTGGGAGATCTGGCGTGCTTTGCCGCATCCGTCACTTGTCCCGCATGTGATCGACTATTCGGGCTACCGCGAAACGGGCGGCAAGCCGGTCTGGCGGCGCGAATTGCCGTCGAGCTTCATTCCTCTGATCATCAATTTCGATGCGCCTTTCACCTTGCGCGACGGACGCGCCGCCGAGACGCGCTATGAGAGCTTCGCCGCCGGCATCTATTCAGCGCCGGTCATCGTCGGCTCGGCCGGCAGCGCGCACTGCCTGCAAGTGAACTTCTCGCCCCTCGGCGCTTTGCAGTTCCTTGGCGTGGCCCAGTCGGAGATCGCCGGACGCACGCTGGCGCTCGCCGACCTCCTGGGCCCAGGCGCCGGCCGCTTCATTGCAGAGTTGCACGACACCCCTGATTGGCCGCGGCGTTTCGCCTTGCTCGACCGCTTCATCGCTGCGCGTTTCGCTGCGGCGCGGGCGCCCAACGACACGGTGCGCCAGGTCTGGCACGGGCTGAAGCGGAGCAAGGGTGCTGCTTCCATTGCCGGCCTCGCCGAGGATGCGGGCGTCAGCCGCCGCCATCTCGCCAAACTGTTCCGCACCGAGATCGGCACGACTCCCAAGACCATGGCACGCATCCTGCGCTTCGAGCATGCCCGTCACATGGCGGGAACCGTGCCGCGCCAGGGCTGGGCCGATATCGCCTATGAAGCGGGCTATGCCGATCAGGCCCATCTCACGCGCGAATTCCGGGAATTGTCGGGCCTGTCGCCGAGCGAGCTCTTGCGCAAGGACCGCGCCGAGACGGGCGTTCTCGAAGGCGTCGCTTGAGGTCACATTTCTTCAAGACGGGAGGAACTTCGGGATGCGATGATCGCTTCAACAGACAAAGGAGTTTCGATCATGGCCGACATGCCGACCACCCAAAGCCCCATTCTCTATCCCACCATGACTTATCGTGATGCCGCGAAGATGATCGACTGGCTGGAGAACGCCTTCGGCTTCCGCAAGCATGTCGCTTACTCAGGCGAGGACGGAAAAGTCATACATGCCGAGCTCGCTTTCGGCGACAATCTGCTGATGCTGGGCACCGCCAAGCCTGACACCGCCTTCGGCAAGCTGGTCAAGTCGCCACAGGATATCGGCGGCACGACCCAGGCCGTCTATATCGCCGTGCCTGATGCCGATGCGCTATTCGCCAAGGCCAAGGCGGCAGGTGCGGAAATCGTCATGGAGCTGACCGATCAGCCCTATGGCAGCCGCGACTTCATCTGCAAGGACCCGGAAGGCCAAGTCTGGTGCTTCGGCACCTATGCGCCGAAGGTCCCGGCGGGCGATTGAAGTTTACACGGCCATTCCCGCCTTGAGGCCTTCATAGACCGCCTCCTCGGCGGTGCGCGCCGCGAGGCAATCGCCGATGAGATAATGCTCGAAGGCCTCAGCCGTGCGGGTGAGCGAATCTTCCGGCGCATTGGGACAGGCGAGCACGATCGTGTCGACCTCTTCCAGCACCACCGGCTCCTGCGCCGCGGTATGGAGGAAATAGGCGGTCGTCGCATCCGCCCCATAGAGCCGCATCAGCGGGATGATCTTGACGCCGAGACGATGCAGCCGCGCCAGATGCGCATCGCGGGTGTAGTTCTGGATCGCCATGCCGGCGCTGAGCCCGTTCACGGCGAGCCGCACGTCGACGCCCTCGCTGGCGAGCTTCTCGGCGACCCCGAGGCCGATCCAGTCGGCGAGCCAGTCATAGATCACGACGCGGCTGCCCGTCTTCTCGCCCTTCAGGACATCGACGGCATGGATCACATGCGCATCATCGCCGATCTCGGCCGGCGGGCGCTGCGGCAGCGACCCCGATGCGAGGATCACCGCATCCGGCGCCTCGCTCGCGACGAAGTCGGGCGTGACCGTCTTGCCCTTGACGATACGGACGCCCGATCGTTCCGCTTCGCGCGTGAGATTGGTGATGATGCCGCCGAATTCGGCGCGGGCGGGGAGAAGCTGGGCGAGCCGCGCCTGGCCGCCGAGCTGCGTGTCCTTCTCATAGAGCGTCACCTGGTGGCCGCGCTCGGCCGCGACCGCCGCCGCCTTGAGGCCGGCGGGCCCGCCGCCCACCACCATCACGCGCTTCGCCCGCGCCGCTTTGGGCTTCACGCCATAATCGAGCTCGCGCCCGGTCTCGGGATGCTGGATGCAGGAGATCGAGAGCCCGAGCTGGAAATGGCCGATGCAGGCCTGGTTGCAGGCGATGCAGGCGCGGATGTCGTCGGTGGCGCCGGCTTTCGCCTTGTTGGCCATTTGCGGATCGCAGATCATCGCCCGCGTCATGCCGCACATGTCGGCCGCGCCTTCGGCGATCACCTTTTCCGCCTCATGCGGCTGGTTGATGCGCCCGGCCACGAAGACGGGCTTGCCGATCGCCTGCTTGAGCTTCCGCGCATAGGGCGCCACATAGGCATTCTCGATCAGCATCGGCGGCACGATATGGATGGCGCCGCCTTGCGAGGCCGACGTCCCGGCGATGACATTGAAATAGTCGAGATCGTCCTTGAGCAGGCGGCAGGCGGCGAGCGTCTCGTCCTCTTGCAAGCCATCGGCGTCGAGCTCATCGCCCGAGAGCCTGAGGCCCACGATGAAATCGGCCGGCACTTTCTTGCGCACGGCTTGGGCCGCCTCGCCGATGAAGCGGATGCGGTTCTCGAGTCCGCCGCCGAAGCGGTCGTCGCGGCGGTTGACGCGCGGATTGAGGAACTGCGCCGGCAGATAGCCATGGCTGCCGACGATCTCGACGCCGTCGGCGCCCGCTTCCGCCATGCGCCGGCCCACCTCGCCATAGCCCGTGATGATCTCCTCGACCATCGCCAGCGACATCGGCCGGGGCGCGGTGCGGAAGCGCTCGGAGGGCGAGAAGGAGGGCGCGTAGGCCGCCTGCGCCACACCTTCGGGCCGGCCCAGAAGCTCGCGCCCGGGATGGAAGAGCTGCACGAAGACTTTCGTGCCTTCCCTGTGGATGGCCTCGATCATCTTGGCGAAGGGCTTGATGCAGGCATCCTCGGTGCCCATCAGCAGATCGGTCGTGTAGCGCGCCGATTCATGCACCCCCACCACTTGCACGATGATGAGCCCGGCCCCGCCCTTGGCGCGCGCCACGTGATAGGCGGTGAGCGCTTCCGACGGCAGGTAGTTCTGGGGCAGATAGGTGTCGTGGCCGGTCGAGAATATCCGGTTGCGGAACTCGGTACGCTTGACCTGGTACGGGGTGAAGAGATGGGTAAAGAGCTTGGACATGAAGGGAACTAAGCAAAAAGCGCGCCTGCGCGAAAGAGCGCGGGCTTGCGACTTCTTAGCCGTTCAGCCGCTCGAGCAGCAGCACCGCATCGCCCATGAAGGTGGCACGGGCATATTCGCGAAAGCCGTTCTTGGCGGCGAGGCGGAGCGAGGGCTGATTGGCGGGATCGATGATGCAGACGCTGCGGCCTTGCTTTTGCTTATCGAGCCATTCGAGCGCCGCCGCGACCGCTTCCGAGGCATAGCCTTTCCCATGGAAATCGGGACCGAGGACCCAGCCCACTTCCGGCACGCCGCGGATCGAGGGCTCGATCATGCGGTGGAAATCGGCGAAGCCGACATCGCCGGCGAAGCGGCCCGACGCCTTTTCCTCGACCGCCCAATAGCCATAGCCCAGAAGCGGCCACAGGCCGCGATAGCGCAAGAGCCTGGTCCAGCATTCATCGGGCCGCATCGGCTTGCCGCCGATATAATGCGTCACCGCCTCTTCCGACCACATGGCCATGAGCGCCGGAAAGTCATCGACCGTATGCGCCCTCATCCTGAGGCGCTCGGTCTCCAGAACCGGTACATTCATATGGCTGGCTTTACCTGCTGCGGCCGTCGAATGGCTTGATCTTCGCTTGACCGGGCTCGAAACCTTCGACGCAGCGCATATTGATCGAAGCCATGGCGATGCCGTTCGGCGCCTTGGCTTCGCCGAAGGGGCCGATGCCGCAGGTCGGGCAGAAATGATGGCGGATGCGATGCGTGTTGAAGGTATAGGTCGCGAAATCCTTCTCCGGCGTCTTCAGGACGAACTGGTCGCGCGGCACGAAAGCCAGGAGATGCGCGCGCTTCGCGCACAGCGAGCAATTGCATTCGATCACTTCCGCGACCGGCGCCTCGGTGTCGAATTCGAAGGCGATCCGGCCGCAATGGCATCCACCGCTGTAATGCATGACTGTGCTCCTGCAACTTTTCCGGTCCCTTAGCCTATCGCGCAGCCAAAGGCGAATGTTCCTTTGCCAACACCTCGTCCGGCGCATATTCGTTGAAGCAGCCGAGATGCTGCTTGAATTCGCCGATCAGCCATGAGGCTGCGGGCCCCGGATTGCGGTCGTTGCGATGCATGGCATAGAGGGGTCCTCGCGCTTTGCTGAAGGATTCGAGCTCGAGCTCGACCAGCCGTCCCTGCGCCAGGTCATCGGCGATCATCCAGGGCGGCAGGCTGCCCCAGCCGACGCCGGAGCGTAGCATGAGATGCTTGGTATGCATGTCGGTCAGCCGCCAGGTGCGATAGGCGAAGACGCCGAAATCCTTGCCCGCCGTGCGCCGCGACTGGTCGATGACGACGAGCTGGACATGGTCGCGCAATTCCTCTTGCGCCACCGTTCGCTTGAGACGGGCGAGCGGATGATCGGGTGCGGCGACCGGCACCAGCGTCACATCGCCGATCTCGATCAGCCGCACATCGGCATCGGTGATACCGCCGACGCCGATATCGGCCTCGCCCTTCACCACCTGATCGACGATGAGCCCGAGCGTGCCGACGCTGAGACGCAGCGTGACCGTCGGAAACTTCGCTTCGAAGGCCTTGAGCACGGCGATGAGCACCGGCGCCGGCAGCGTCACGTCGATCGAGAGGGCGACCTCGCTTTCGAGCCCTCGGGCGTGGTGCTCGACGCGCGAGCGGATGCGCTGCAGCACCCCGCTCATGCGCCGCGCATCCTCGAGCACCGCCTTGCCCATCTCGGTGAGCTGCGGCTCGCGGGTCCCTTCGCGCTCGAACAGCTTCACCCCGAGTTGCGCCTCGAGATTGGCGATGGTGTAGCTGATGACCGATTGCGCCCGGTTCAGCTTGCGCCCGGCGGCCGAGAAGCTGCCGGTCTCGGCTACGGCGAGCAGCACCTGGAGCTGGTCGAGGGTCGGGTTGGCCTGCATAACATATCCATTTTATAGATGGAACAGATCGATATTATAACAGTTTTTCAGATGGATGGACAGGCACATATTCGTAGGCGTCAGTCAACCCAACGCGGAAACCCATCATGTCCATCCTCCTCATCACTTCGAGCCCGCGCGGCTCGGCCTCTCACTCGACCCGGATCGCGACCGAGCTCGCTCACAGGCTCGAGGCCGCCGATCCCGAGGCCACCCTGACGGTCAGGGACCTCGCCGCGAACCCCTTGCCCCATATCGATTCCGATTATTCGGCCGGCATCTACACGCCGCCCGAGAAGCGCAGCGACCGCCAGGCCGAGCTGGTCGGCGTCTCGGATGAGGCGGTCGATCAGCTCTTCGCCGCCGACACGATCATCCTCGCCACCGGTCTGATCAATTTCAACATTTCCTCGACGCTCAAATCCTGGATCGATCATGTCGCCCGCGCCGGACGCACCTTCTCCTACGGCAAGGACGGGCCCAAGGGCCTGGTGACCGGCAAGAAGGTCTATGTCGTGCTGGCGTCGGGCGGCGTCTATTCGGAAGGGCCCGCCATTCAGCTTGACCATGCCATCCCCTATTTGCGCCACATGCTCGCTTTCATCGGCCTCACCGATGTGGAGGTCATCCGCGTGGAAGGTGTCGGCATGGGCCCGGAGGCCACTGACGCCGCGTTGAAGAAGGCGACGGACCGGGTCAATGCCCTGGCCTTGGCATCGAGGACATCCGGCCTCGGCGCCGCCGTCGCCGCCTGACCTGCAGCATGTGAGAGAAAACGCCGTTCCGGCACTTTTGGGCCGGAGCGGCGTTATCTTGCATGGCGAAGGAACCCGAAGACCATTCCGACGCGTCGAGCCTTGCCGAATTGCGCCGCGAGGCGGCCGATTGCCGGCGCTGCCCCCTGTACAAGAACGCCACCCAGACCGTCTTCGGCGAAGGCGCCGCCCATGCGGCCATCGTCTTTGTCGGCGAGCAGCCGGGCGACCAGGAAGATCGCCAAGGCAAGCCTTTCGTCGGTCCGGCAGGCAAGATCTTCGACCGCGCTCTGGCCGAAGCCGGCATCGAGCGCAAGGACACCTATGTCACCAATGCGGTCAAGCATTTCAAATTCGAGCCGCGCGGCAAGAAGCGCTTGCACAAGCGGCCCGATCGCAGCGAGATCGAAGCCTGCCGCTGGTGGCTCACGGCCGAGATCGCGCTCATCCGACCCAAGGTCATCGTCGCTCTGGGCGCCACCGCGGCGCGCGCCTTGAGCGGAAAGGCGCTGACCATCGGCAAACTGCGCGGCGAGCCGCTCGAGCTCATGGGCCATGCGGGCTTTGTCACCGTCCATCCGTCTTATCTCTTGCGCGTGCCCGACCAGGCGGCGCGCCGGCTCGAATACCGCAAATTCGTTGCCGATCTCCGCCTCATCGCGCGCCATGCCGCCGCGAAGCGGATCGCCGCCTGATCCTGTTATTCCCCGAGGAGATGCAGCAGGATCTGGCGCCGGTGCGGCCGGTCGCGATGCTCGAACAGATAGATGCCTTGCCAGGTCCCGAGCGCGAGTTGGCCGTTTGCAACAGGAATGGTGAGCGACACTTGCGTCAAAGCCGTTCTTATATGGGCCGGCATGTCGTCAGGGCCTTCACTCCTATGGCTGATCCAGGCGGCATTTTCCGGCACGACGCGGCGGAAGAATTCGACGAGGTCGCGGCGTACGTCCGGATCCGCATTCTCCTGGATGAGCAGCGAGGCCGATGTGTGCTGCACGAAGAGCGTGAGCTGGCCGATGACGATGCCGCTTTTCTCAATGAAATACTGTACGTCGCGGGTGACCTCGTAGAGGCCCTGCCCTCGCGTTGCGACGCTGATCTCGTCCTGGAGCTGGCGCATGCCGGAAACCATCCTGAGCTTCACGCGTTATTCTCGGCTATCGACGGGAGGATGTGAATGGCTACGGACCGTGTAAACCACAAGGATTGGGTTGTCGTGACCGATGGCGGGCGGGCGCTCGTGCTCCGCAATGACGGCGATGCGGGCAATCTGCTGCTCACCGTCTTGCGCAAATATGACCAGAACGTGCCGCCGACGCGTGATCTCGGCACCGACAAGCCCGGCCGCACCCATGCGCGCGTCGGGCCCGGCCGTTCATCGATGGAGCCGACCGACTTCCATCAGCAGGAAGAGGATCGCCTGATGGCGGAAGTCGCCGCCGATCTCGCCGAGGATCTGCGGCGGCAGAAATTCTCGACCCTCGTCGTCGCCGCCGCGCCCGCGGCCCTCGGCGCCTTGCGCAAGGCGATGAGCGCTGAGTTGCGCAAAGCCGTCGTCGCCGAGCTGCCCAAGGATTTCACCAACATGAATCTGGTAAAGCTCGGCCTCGCTTTGAGCCAGGCCTTGGAAGCCGCCTAAAACCCTCGCCCCGCTTGAGCGGAGAGGGAGGGGCCCATTGCGCAGCAATGGGAGGGTGAGGGGCCAATCGCCAGATTCACACCGGCTGCCGCCCCCCGGCCGTGAACCCCAGATAGGCTAGGAACCCGGCGATGAGCGCCGCGATCCAGCTCGGCCAGACGGGCATGATCTCGCCGCCGACCGCGATCTCGAAGCCGCTGATGGCGCGCAGGAGCTGCAGCAGCGCGATGATGGCGAAGATGGCGGCGGCCAGGCGCGAATAATGCTGGGCGGTCATGCGAGCCTCCTGTAACGCGGGATCCGACTAGGCACGGCCCTTCTAAGGCGGGCGACCTTAGCCCTTGCCGAACATCCTTTCGCCCTGCTCGTCGATGATCTGGCGGCCTTTCGACAGAGAGAGGTCGGCCGCCTCCTCGATCGTCGAGAACCGGTCGGCGCGGACGAACTTGTATTCCTTCATCTCGCCTTCGATCTCCTTCACGATCGTGCCGGCCGTCTGATACTGGCCGCCATCCTTGTAGGGCGTCGCGCGGATGATGAAGCCCTTGTGCTCGGCTTCCTTGGCGGTGGCGGCGGGACCGCCCGACGCCTCTTCCTTACTGCCGCCAAGACCGAAGAGCGATTTGAGAAAGGACATGGGATTCCTCGTGATTGATGGGCCGCAGATTGGACCATGGGAGCCCTCCTTGCAATCTTCTTGAAGTGGTCGGGTTCGAGCCCCGAATGGCCTCACCGCGTCCAAGATCGCCGGTCATAGCGATACATGCATTGCCTCGACGACCGAGCCGTGCCACCAATAGATTCCGTCGCTGAGGATACGCAGCAATGAAAAGCACTTCGGTTGTGCTCGGCAAGGCGCAGATGGCTTTCATAAGGAGGCAGGTGCGCAAAGGGCGCTTTAGCTCGGCGAGCGAGGCCGTGCGCGCTGGTCTGGAATTGCTCCAAAAGCAGGACCTTCGGATGAAGCAGCTGCGCGCAGCATTGCGTGAAGGTGAAATGAGCGACGAACCTGTATCCTTCGATATAGAGGGATTCATTGCAAAGAAGAAAGCCGCCGCACGAAAACCACGGGCATGATCTGATGACGGGCGACATCGAGGCTGAAGGCGAGCGCTTTCTGAAGGAATTCAGCACCGGCGATGCGGCCGCGCGCAGCGCGCTTCGTCCGAAGGGCCAGGAACTGGCGCAGCGCATCCATTCCGCCGCCGTCCATCTCGGTATGGCCAAGGCGACCGAATTCTCGCCCCACATCCCCAGGCTGTTTCTCCTCGCCGCCAAGATCGCCTTCCTGGCCTTTGGCGCCGGCGCGCCCGAACTCGAGCCTTTCGAGCGCGACGTCCGCTACTATGCCAATTTCCACCCGCCCGATCCCATCGTCGCCGCTTATGATGCCTTCACGCGGACGACGCCGTGACGGCGGCAAACGCTTGCCCTTGACTGGAGCTTCCATGCGCCGATTTCTCGCCGTCCTCCTCTGCATCCTATTGGCAGGCATCGCTCAGACGGCTTCTGCCCGCGAGCAGTCGGACGCGCCCGATATCGAGATCATCGGCTTCTCGCCCGATGGTCGCTATTTCGCCTATGAGCAATATGGCTTCGACCTGGCGGCGGGCGCGCTCGACGCGGCGGTCTTCGTCGTCGATCGCCGGACCAACAAACAGGCCAAGGGCTTTCCCTTCGGCTTCATCGCCAGCGAGCTCGACGATGACGGCGAGCCTTTGCGGGTCGGCGGCCATGACATCGATCTCAAGAAGCTTCAGACTGAGGATGGTGATCCCGATCTCGCCAAGATCAGGAAGCGCGTGCGCGAAAAGGCGGCAAAGAAGCTCGCGGTGCTCCATATCGGCGCCCAGGGCCGCAGGATTGCCGGCCTGCCCATGACCCAGCGCTCGACCTTGGGCGATAAGGCGACGCCGCTCAAATTCGTCGTCTGGCCCACCATACCGAGCGCCATTCCCGACCAGCAACTCGTCTACAGCATTGATGCGACGGTGAAGGACACGATCGAGGATTGCGTCAATGCCGCGCCGCCCAAGCGCGACGTGCCGGTCACGTTCGAGATCATTGCCGAGCGCACATATCCCGAGACCAAGACCGTGGCGAAGAAGGAACACGCTTTCCCGATGCCGCTCGCCAAGGATGATTGCCCGGCCGGCATCTGGATCAGCGACATCATCGCACCGCCTGATGTGGCCGGCGAGAAACCGGTGCTGATGATCGTCTTCCTCGGCACGGCATGGTCATCCGCCGCCGACAGCGCCCGATATCACGCCACCTTCATCGAGATGCCGGAAGGGGAGTAAGCCTGACTGGACCGGCTATTGCCTTGGCGGCAAGAAAACCAGTTGTCATAACGTCAAATTTGCGTCATCTTGAGTGTGGCTCAAAAAACCGCTCGATAGCTCTGGTCTACACGAGTGGCAGCAGCCGAGACCTTTCGCTGAGGTTATATTGAACCTCGTCAAGAGAGGTATGGGCGGAAGCGCCTTGGGCGCTTTCGCCTCTCTTTTGCCGGGCCCGGAACGATGAGCTAGGCGATCTCCTTCATGCTGGTGCACGCTCAATTTCCGATCGTCGACTTTCGCTCATTCTCCGAACGCATACGCCTGCCGACGCCCGGATGGCCCGCGCCATTGCCCTATGAAGAGTTCATACGCGGCGCCGGGACCATCCAGCAAAGACCGTCGGGCGGGCTTTCGGGATGGATCGCCGAGGACAAATATTGCGACGTACGCCGCGCCCTCCGCCTCGACGTGAGCAAATTGCAACGGGATGGTCTTCCCCCGTTCCGGCTCGCCGTCGCCTTTCGCCGGTTCTATTTCGACGGCGTTGCGGTCGGAAAACTGGAGGTCGGCTTTTCATTGGAGAAGCTCCAGTCCGCGCCGCCCCTCGAAAAGCTGCTGGACGCCCTGATGAAGCTGCCGACGCGCATCCCGGCGCCCGTCCATGCCCCCAAACCCGCGACCCATCCTCCGGTCGAAGCTCCCCTCCTCGACGCCGGCGACGCCTTCGCGAAATTCTATGTCTGGACGACGACGAAGCATGGCGAGGCGGTGAACGATGACGATGTTTGCGCCGGCCCGCTGAGCATCTTCGTCACCGCGCCGGCCTCGGAGCTCGGATCCAATGACCTGCCGAAGATCGCGCGCCGCATCGAGCTCAAGGAGCCGGGCCTCGATCTTTACCACTGGTGGGACCGGGCGAGCGGTCAGCAGATCCATATCTGGGCATGCCTTCATCAGGCAACCGTGGAAGATTCGAAACTGCGCAATCTTCGCGTCTATCTGCTTCGGATGAACGCCGAGAGCCATGCCTTGAGCCGAGTGCTGAAGGCCATTGCCAAGGATGAGATCGCGCCGGCCGCGCAGACGCCTCCTGGCCAGATGCTGCAAGCCTATCTCAACAACGCGACCAGGAACATTCTCGGCCTCACCGCCAAGACCCGCCAGTTCGCGCAGGATGAAACCTTGCTGGCGCAGATCGCTCTCGTTACCGAGAGCGTCTTCTCCAAGGCCGAGCGCGATGCATTGCGGACGAAAATGGAGCAGCTGTCCTACCGCAAGAATATCGTCGGCAAGGCGCTCGATTATGCGAACCAGGATGAGCTGCCGCCGGGACATGGGCCGGAGCGGCCGGTCGTCAATATCTCACTGATCCACAACTTGGTGATCAACATGAACCAGCAAACATCCGCCATTCTCGCCTTCATTTTCGGGGTGATCTTCGTGGCCGTTCTCTTGGCGGTCAACATCCTCATTCCCAACCCGACGCCTACTCAATATGAGACGTTCCGCATCATCCTCGCTCTGGCTGCCGGAGGCGTCGGCGCAATGATCCCTGGGATACTCAACTTGAAGATGAGCACCGGCTCGAATTTTCTGCTGCGCGCCGGCGGCGCCCTCGCGGTCTTCGTGATCGTCTATTTCTTCCAGCCCGGCCTGCCTCCGACGTAACCATCCAGCTGTTGGCCTTCGCGCGCTCTTCTGGATTGGACGAGCTTCCCTCTCCCGGGAGTTTGCTCTCGTCGGGTTGTCGGTCGGGCGTCCCGGCTTCATCGCCCTGCAACGCGGTGCGTAGGCTCTTCGGCCGCATGTCGGTCCAGTTGCCGTCGATGAAGTCGAGGCAAGCTCGGCGACTGTCCGCCGGGTGAACGATCCGCCGCCCGGCCGGAACATCAATATGAGCCGGCCAGAGCGAATACTGCTCCTCCTCGTTCAGCAATACGAGAAACGTGCCGCTTTCACCGTCGAAGGGGTTGGTCGTGAGACTTCCGCATCGGTCGGTTCGCGCCCCAATATGAAGCGCCGACCGAGCCATGTGTCTTGTCGGAGTGATTTCGGGCTTAAGCCAGCTCAGCCTCAGTCGGCTGTTCGACCCAATAGGACATCACAACCGCGTATTCGTCGGCAACAATGAGCGGATGGGGCGCGCCCGGAGTGATCGCGGGCCACTCCTCGATCTGGATGACCGTGTCTTTCCCGACAGGATAGATTTTTGTCCTCCTGTGGCGAAACTCAGTTATCCAGGAAGCTCCTGAGCTTCCGGCTCCGGCTCGGATGCTTGAGCTTGCGCAGCGCCTTGGCTTCGATCTGGCGGATGCGTTCGCGGGTCACCGAGAACTGCTGGCCGACTTCTTCGAGCGTGTGATCGGTGTTCATGCCGATGCCGAAGCGCATGCGCAGCACGCGCTCTTCGCGCGGCGTGAGCGAGGCCAGCACGCGGGTGGTCGTCTCGCGCAAGTTCGCCTGGATCGCCGCATCGATCGGCAGGATGGCGTTCTTGTCCTCGATGAAGTCGCCGAGATGCGAGTCTTCCTCATCACCCACCGGCGTCTCGAGCGAGATCGGCTCCTTGGCGATCTTCATCACCTTGCGCACCTTCTCGAGCGGCATCGAGAGTTTTTCCGCCAGCTCCTCCGGCGTCGGCTCGCGGCCGATCTCATGCATCATCTGGCGCGACGTACGCACGATCTTGTTGATCGTCTCGATCATATGCACCGGGATGCGGATGGTGCGCGCCTGGTCGGCGATCGAGCGGGTGATCGCCTGCCTTATCCACCAAGTGGCATAGGTCGAGAATTTGTAGCCGCGGCGATATTCGAATTTGTCGACCGCCTTCATCAGGCCGATATTGCCTTCCTGGATGAGGTCCAGGAACTGCAAACCGCGATTGGTGTATTTCTTGGCGATCGAGATCACGAGCCTGAGGTTCGCCTCGACCATTTCCTTCTTGGCGATGCGCGCCTCGCGCTCGCCCTTCTGCACCATGGCGACGATGCGGCGGAATTCCGGGATCTGCAGGCCCGTGGCGGTGGCGAGCTCGTGGATCTCCTCGCGGATGACGCGGATCGATTCCTTCTCGTCATTGGCGAATTTCTTCCAGCCGAACTTGGCGAGCCGGCCGACGCGGCGCAGCCATTCGGGATTGAGCTCCTCGCCCTGATACTCCTTCAGGAACACATCGCGCGGCACCTTGTAGGTCTCGGCGAGGCGCATCAGGCGCCCCTCGAGAGCGTTGAGGCGCTTGTTGATGTCATAGAGCTGATCGACGAGCGCCTCGATGCGCGCATTGTTGAGCGACAGCGACTTCACATCGACGATGATCTCGTCGCGCAATTTCTTGTAGCGGCGCTCCTGCGAGGGCGACAAGGCGGTCTTGTCGCCGACCTCTTGATCCTGCAGCTTGCGCAGCGACTTGTAGGTCTTGGCGATGCGGTCGAAGGTCTCGAGAACCTGGGGCTTGAGCTCGGCTTCCATGGCCGAGAGCGAGACGCCCGGATCATCGTCGCCTTCGTCGTCCTCTTCCTCGACCTGCGGTTTGTCGAAATCCTCCGGCGACAGCACATCGCCATATTCATCGTCGCGGCGCATGGCGCGGCGCGGCTCGGGCTTCTTGATCGGCTCCGGCTTCTTGGGCTCGGCGAGCTTCTCGTCCGACATCACCGGCTGCTTGTTCTTGGCATCGGGGCCGGCATAGGTCGCTTCGAGATCGATGATGTCGCGGAGCAGGATCTTGCCTTCATTGAGCTCGTCGCGCCAGATGATGATCGCCTGGAAGGTGAGCGGGCTTTCGCACAAGCCCTGGATCATCGCCTCGCGGCCGGCCTCGATGCGCTTGGCGATGGCGATCTCGCCCTCGCGCGACAAGAGCTCGACCTGGCCCATCTCGCGCAGATACATGCGCACCGGATCGTCGGTGCGGTCGGCCGGCGTCTTCTCGGCCTCGACCTTGATGGGGAGGTTCTCGGAAGGCTCGGCCTCTTCTTCCTTGGCGGTCTTGGCGGTGTCGTTGCCCTCTTCCTCGCTCTCGACGACATTGATGCCCATTTCGTTGAGCATCGACATGATGTCTTCGATCTGCTCGGGGCTCGTCTCGTCCGAGGGGAGGACGGAATTGAGCTCGTCCAGCGTGACGTAGCCGCGCTGCTTGGCGGCCCGGATCATGCGCTTCACGGCCGCATCGGTCAGATCGAGAACGGGGGAATCCTGGCCCTCGCCCGGGGTTTCCTGGGCTTCCTGCTCTTCAGCCGGCGGCGGAGCTTCGTTCTCTTCGTTCTGCGGTTCGCGCATCTGGGCTCGGGCCATGCGTCGCCTATCCTTCTCGTCTCAACTGATTCGGGGGCCGTCTGCGGTTTTATCCGCCGGCCCCTTAACCTGTTCCTAACCGTACCGGCACGGGGGTCAGGAAAAGCTCGATGCCGGTCTTCCTCACCATACGCGCCACGACCAAATGTCTGCCCTAGAGTGGGGTCGCATCGCGCCCCGAGGCCTCGCCGAAGCCCTCGACATGGGCTTCCATTCCGGCGTGAGACGCTAGCTCTTCGCGTATCTGGTTGAGCACGCTGAGCTTTTCCTCCGTCGGATCGGCGGCGAATTGGGCCTCGGCAGCTTGCAGCTCCCGATCAAGGGTCACGCTTTTCCTATGCAGGGCGAACATCTGACGAAGCGCTGTCCGGGCGTCCGCAGACGCAGCACCGGGGTTCAGGAACCATTCGTTCAGACGTACCGCCTGACTTTCAAGGCGGGCCAAAACCGGCCCAAAACCTTGATCGTTCAAGTGGTCCTTGACAGCCGATCCGTCAAGACCCTCCGCCAAGGCGGCCATATCTATGATTTGCCGCTTGAGCGAGTCAAGTTCGGGGGAAGAGAACTCCGCTGCGGCATAATCGTCCAGAAAATCGTGCAGAAGCTCGGGGTGGTTGACGATCCCTAGGAGTAAAAGCCGCTCCCGGCGTTCCTGCTCCTGCTGGCGGCTGCGCTGCGCCAGGGGACTGGCCCTGAGCGCCTGGCTGGGCGGTGCCGAATAATCATGCGGCAAGGGCCTCGCCCGGGGTCCGCGCCGTGCCTTGATCATCGGCTTGGCGGGCGAGAAATTCGACCGGCCGCGGCCGAAGCCGCGCAAGGAGGGCCCGCCCTGCGGCGCCAGGTGCCGGGCGAGCCGCGCCTTTAAGTCCTCCCCATAATAGCGCCGCACCGTCTCATCGCCGATCTCGCGCACCAGGCTCGACAGCCTCACCTCGAAGGATGCCCGTCCGTCCGGCGTGTCGATGCGCGCCTGATCGGCCTCGCGGTTCCACAGGATGTCGGCGAGCGGCCGCGCCTCGGCGATCACCGCCTTGACCGCATCGGCCCCGCTCGTCTTGAGGAGATCGTCCGGGTCCTGGCCCTCCGGCAGGAGCGCGAATTTGAGCGAATGGCCGGGCTTGAGCAGCGGCAGAGCGAGGTCGAGGGCGCGATAGGCGGCCTTGAGTCCGGCCTCGTCGCCATCGAAGCAGAGCGTCGGCTCGGGCGCGATGCGCCACAGCAGCGCCAGCTGGTCGCTGGTCAGCGCCGTGCCGAGCGGCGCCACTACATGGCCGAGCCCCGCGCGATGCAGCGCGATCGCATCCATATAGCCTTCGACCGCGATGATCTCGCCCGACTGGTGGGCGAGCGCGCGCGCTTTGTCGAGATTGTAGAGGACGAAGCCTTTATGAAAGAGCGTCGTCTCTGGAGAATTCAAGTATTTGGCGAGCGCGTCCTTGGAAAGCGCCCGGCCGCCAAAGGCGATCACCCTTCCACGCGGATCGCGGATCGGGAAGATCACCCGGTCGCGGAAGCGGTCATAGGCGACGGGCACGTCGTCGCCGCTGACGACGAGGCCCGCTTCCGCCATCTGCTCGACGGTGACGCCCTTGTCGGCAAGCCTGGTGCGCAAAGCCGAGCGGTCGTCCGGCGCATAGCCTAGACGGAACTCCTGCTGGATGGCGACGGAGAGGCCACGGTCGGCCAGATAGCCGCGCGCTTTGGCGCCCTTGGCGCTCTGCAGCATCTCCTCGAAGAATTTCGCCGCGAGCTCCATCACGTCATAGAGCGTGGTCCTGAGCTTCTCGCGCCGCTCGTCCTCTTCCGAGATTTGCGGCATGGGAAGGCCCGCTTCCTGGGCCAGGCGCTCGACCGCTTCCGGGAAGCTCACCCCTTCCTTCTCGGTCAGGAAGGTGAAGATGTCGCCCGAGGCCTTGCAGCCGAAGCAGTGATAGCGGCCCTTGCGGTCATCGACATGGAAGGAAGCCGTCTTCTCATTGTGGAAGGGGCAGCAGGCCCAGAAATCGCCGCGCCCGAAATTGGATTTGCGCCGGTCCCATTGCACCCGCTTCCCCACGACGGACGAAGCCGACACGCGGGCGCGGATCTCATCGAGGAACGTGGGCGGAAATCTCATGGTCCGGTCTAACAACCACAAAAGCCGAAAGTGGGCTTTATCTCAAAAGCCGAATCAACAGGCTTTCAACAGATAATAACGACGACCTAAGGGTGAAAACTTGGCTTTCTGCTCCAATCCGTCACCCCGGCGAAAGCCGGGGCCCATTAAATTGGTGATGTCAGAGCAGCACCACCCGGTTGTTCCTATTCAGGGGGCCCCGGCTTTCGCCGGGGTGACGTTAGGATTTAGTAGCCAAATCAGCCCGTTCCCTGGGTTTCTGCCTTGGGCGCCCGCCGCAACAGCCTCCGGATCGTCCTCACGGCAAACCAGCAGAACAGGACGACGAGGCCCACGGCCACGAAGGGCACGGACAGCGCCAGGAGCGAGATGAGCGTCGCCCCGCCGAGCTCCCCCGTGGCGATCACCGGATTGCCGAGCCCGCCGGTGAACACCGTGGAATTGGCTCGGATGAGCGTGGTGACGCCTTGCGTGATGCCGGCGGCACCGCCGCCCGCAATGACGGCCGCCGTCCATTTGATGAGCGGCGGCAGGTCGGCCATCACCGCGGCCGAGACGAGCGTCCCGGCGATGAGCGCCGCCGGCGTCGCGATCGTATCGAGCAGGTTGTCGACGCCCGGAATATAGTAAGCCAGCACCTCGGCCAGGGCCGCGACGCCCAGCATGATGACGGCAGCGGGCGTGCCGATCCATGAGAAGCCGTCGCTCACCGGAATATAGCCGCCATAGGTGGCGATGCTGGTGACGAGCAGCGGCAGGAAGACCCTGAAACCCGTGGCCGCCGCGAGCCCGACGCCCAGCGCGACCGACATGGCGAGATCAAACGGTGTCATGGCCATCGCTCCATAATTCAAGCGATTATATAGGCAATCACCCGCTGAATCCCGCAAGATTTATGGGGAGCTTGCGTCCCGCGCTCCCCGATGGCCACCGACCCTATTCGACCCATTGCGGCGCATGCGGGATGGTCGCGCATTGCACAGTGTCATGATTGATCCACAGCTGCGCGCCTTCCGACCTGATGATCCCATCGATCTTGTCCATGGAGGCTCTGGTCTGTCCGGCGTCGAAGTTGAATTCCGGCACGCGCCGATGGACGAAGTTGCTCTCGAAATGCGCGACATCGCCGCTCAGGATGATCGTGCCCGATTTGGGCAGACGCACGCCGAGCGACGAGTGGCCCGGCGTATGCCCCGGCGTTGAAATGAGGCGGATCGATCCGTCGCCGAATACGTCATGGTCGCCCTCGACGATCTCCGTCGGATTGTCGCGCAGCGTTTTGTAGAGCTCAGGCGAGAAGCCGTATTCCTCGAAATCGGGACCGAACATCGCCTCATATTCCTTCCTTTGCACGATCCACTTCGCTTTCGGAAACAACCTCGTATTTCCGACATGATCGAAATGAGCATGCGACAGCATCAGCAACGAGACGTCACCGGGATCGACGCCGATCTCCGCGAGCTGGGACATGAGCGTTCGCGTCACGACGCCGCGAATGCCATGGGCAATGATTTTGCCGCCCGGCATAGTCACGAGCTCATCGCCCGTGCCTGTGTCCCACAGGATCCATTGGCCGGCGCGGCGAATGAGATAGGCGTTGCAGCTGAGGCTGAGGGGCTTGCCGACATCGATGCCCGGTGAATAGATGGAGGCGTCGGCAACTTCCGCAATCCCTCCGTCGAGATCATAGATTCGTTCGACTGCTGTCACCACGATCGGTCTCCTCTCTTCACATCAATGCCATGCGCGGTTTGTCGGTACCAGACCACGGCCGGCCGCGCGCTATGCGCCGCGCGCATGGTATCCGCGCGAGGCTCTGCTCTGGCGCCCGGACGATGGGTCTGCGAGCATCCCGCTCAATGGAAAGACCCGATTGGTATTATGACGATCTGAAGCAGGTCGGCACCGACTTCGCCGATGCGCAGGAAGTCGCGACCTATGACGAGCGTCAGAACGACTCGGCTGAGGACGCAGCGCTTCTCGAAAGGCTCGGGCTCGAGGCTTCCGCTGCGCTCGCCGACATCGGCTGCGGCACCGGCCTTCTTGCTTGCGCTGCGGCGAAGATCGCTCGCGCGGTGCATGCCATCGACATATCGCTTCCCATGCTCAAGGCCACGCGCCGGCGCGCCGAGGCCCTGCGGCTCACCAACATTACGACCGAGCAGGCGGGCTTCTTGTCCTTCGCGGCGCCCGAGGCGAGCCTCGATGTCATCACCACGAAATTCGCTTTGCATCATCTGCCCGATCGGTGGAAAGGTGTCGCGCTCGATCGCATGGCCAGGGCATTGAAACCCGGCGGCACCCTCTTCATCCGCGACGTCGTCTTCTCCTGCCGCCCGGCCGAACTGCCCCAAACCGCCGAAGCCTGGATCGCCTGGATGCTCGCCAATACCGGCTATGACCGCGCGACCGTCGCCTGTCATTTGCGCGATGAGCATTCGACCTATGGCTGGATCATGGAAGGCCTCATCAGGCAGGCCGGTTTCGATCTCCTGTCGGCCGAATATTCGAACGGCGTCTATGCCGATTATCTGGCCCGGAAGCCCCGTCCCCAATGAACAGCCCGTCACCGCCCGCGGGGCGGCCGCTCTGGCTTGTGCTGGCGCCATTGATCTTCCTCGTTCTGTGGTCGGGCGGCTTCAGCGTCGCCAAGCTCGGCATCAGGCATGCCGAGCCTCTAACCTTCCTGGCGCTGCGCTATGTCATCGTGCTCATCATCCTCGCCCCCTTCGCCATCGCCCTCAAGCCGCAATGGCCGCGCACGCCGACGCAATGGTTCCACATCGCGATGGTGGGTTTTCTGATCCAAGCCATCTATTTCGGCCTGTCCTATCTCGCCTTCTACGCCAAGGCCTCGTCGGGCACCGTCGCCATCATCGTCTGCCTGCAGCCGATCCTGGTCGGCCTCGCCGCACCCTATTTCGCGCGCGAGCGGGTGAGCGGCTTGCGCTGGATCGGGCTCATTCTGGGTCTCGCGGGTGCGGCGATCGTGATCCTCGCCCAGTCCGCGATCAAGGCCGAGACGACCTTCGGAATCCTCTGCGCCTTTGGGGCGCTTCTCGGCATCACGGCCGGCACCTTGTGGGAGAAGCGCTTCGGCGCCAATCATCATCCGATCGTGTCGAACATGATCCAATATGTGACCGGACTCGCCGGCACCTTGCCTCTGACCCTTGCCACCGAGAGTATGCATGTCGATTGGAGCTCGCCCGAACTTCTGGCCGCGCTCGCTTATCTCGTCATCGGCAATTCACTGATCTCGATGACTTTGCTTCTGGCGATGATCCGCGCCGGCGAGGTGTCGCGCGTCTCGTCGCTGTTCTATCTCGTGCCGCCGGTCGCCACGCTGATGGCCTGGCCGCTGCTCGGCGAGACGATGGCGCCGCTCGCCTGGCTCGGCATGGCTGTCGCGGCGGCAGGGGTCGCGATTGCGAGCCGCAAGGCGGCGTGAGATAGTTCCGGACTTAACCAAGGAGGCTTGTCAGATGAAAGTTCTTTACACCGCACATGGAAGCGCAACCGGCGGACGCGACGGCCAAGGCCGCACCGATGACGGCAAGGTCGATGTCAAGCTGACACTGCCGAAGGAAATGGGTGGATCGGGCACCGGCACCAATCCGGAGCAGCTGTTCTCGGTCGGCTATTCCGCCTGCTATCTGGGCGCGCTCAAATTCGTCGCCGGCAAGGAGAAGGTCAAGATCTCGGACGACGCCAAGGTGTCGGCCAATGTCAGCATCGGCGAGCGCGACGACAAGCAGGGCTTTGGCCTCAGCGTGGCGCTCGACGTGAGCCTCCCCGGCGTCGACAAGGCCAAGGCCGAGGACCTCGTCAAGAAGGCCCATGTCGTGTGCCCCTATAGCCACTCGATCAAGGGCAATGTCCAGGTCACGACCAAGGTCGTGTGATCAGATCCCCTCTCCCCCGCCCCCAAATCCCCCCTCTCCCGTTGCGAAGCAATGGGAGAGGGTGCCCGAAGGGCGGGTGAGGGCTCTTTGTTTCAGCAAGGAATACTCGTCGAGATCAGAGCGCGTTGTGCGAAAGAGCCCTCATCCGGCCTTCGGCCACCTTCTCCCACGCTACGCGCAGGAGAAGGGAAATAATAGTGAGGGCTCCATACCCGCTGTTTCTCTGTGCCAACACCGGTAGGACATCATCGTGCTCTTGCAAATCGCCTTCGACAAACCGGAGCACCTCGCTCTCCTGCCCCAGGTGAAGCCCTTCGCCGACATCATCGAGATCGGCACGCCGGTGCTGAAGCGCTTCGGCATCTCGGCCATCGCGACGGCGCGCGAGCTGTGCCCCGATGTCATGGTGCTGGCCGACACCAAGACCGTCGATGGCGGCGCGCTCGAGGCCGACATGGTGTTCGGCGCCGGCGCCGCCTTCATGACCGTCCTTTCTTGCGCCTCGAAGGCGACGCATGAGACGGTCGGCAAGCGGGCCGAAGCTTTCGGCGCCACCGTCATCGTCGATACGATCACCGAATCGGGCAAAGCAGAGCTTCTGCCGCAGGATGCCGTCTTCCCGAAAAGCTTCGGCTATGTCGCCGTTCATTCGCCGACCGATGCCCGTCTCGCCGGCAACAGATCGACATCGCATATCGATGCCGTGAGGGAGATGCACGCGCGCGGTTTCCGCGTCTCGCTCGCCGGCGGCATCGGCCCCGATACGCTTTCCTCCGTCATCGCGGTCGAACCGGAGATCGTCGTCGTCGGCACGGCGATCACGGAATCGTCCAGTCCCAAAGAGGTGTCCCAATGGATTCGCGAGAGATTGCCCAATCCCGGCCGTGGCTGGCCGTGGGACAGGAAATAGCCGACCTCCTGGCGCGCATAGACCGCCACGCCTTCGCCCAAGTCGTCGATGCCTTCAGCGACCCGGCGCAACGCTGGTTCTTCTCAGGGCAAGGCCGCTCCGGCCTCGTCGCCCAGATGGCGGCGATGCGCTTCATGCATCTCGGGCGCCAGGTGCATTTTGTCGGCGAAGTGTCGGCGCCCTCGATCCGCAAGGGCGATGCGCTCCTCGTCATCTCAGGGAGCGGTGAGACGCCGGTCAGCGTCGGCTTCGCCCGCATCGCCAGGGCGGAAAGCGCCACGGTGGTGACGCTGACGCACAAGCCCAAGGCGACGCTGGCCCAGATCGCCGATGTCGTCCTTCCCGTGCCGGTCGAGGAGACCCGTCAATTCGGCGGCAGCCTGTTCGAGCAATCCTGCCTGCTCCTGCTCGACGGCGTCATATTGAGCCTCGCCGGCGACATGCCGGATGCCCACGGCGTGATGCTTCATCGCCACACCAACCTGCAGTGAGCCTATGGCGCGCACGTGTCTCAAATTTTCCCCTCTCCCGTTGCGAAGCAATGGGAGAGGGTGCCCGAAGGGCGGGTGAGGGCTCTTTGTTTCAGCAAGGAATACTCGTTGAGATCAGAGCACATTGGGCGAAAGAGCCCTCATCCGGGCTTCGGCCACCTTCTCCCACGCTGCGCGCGGGAGAAGGGAAATGACTGAGATACTGCGCACCGTCAGCATTGGCGACGGCATCATCGATGCGGTCGAGCTCGAAGACGGCACCGTCGAATATCTCCCGGGCGGTGCGGCGCTCAATCTTGCCGTCGGCCTGGTGCGATTGGGCCTCGCCTCCGGGCTCGTGACGCGCTTCGGGAGCGATCGCTACGGCGCCCTGATCCAGCGCCATCTGCGCCAAGAGAAGGTCACGGTCCTCAATCCGCCCAATGTCGATTTCACCGGCGTCGCCTTCTCGCGCCGCCGCAACGGCGAGCCTTTTTACGAATTCTCAAGCCAGATGTTCCGCCGCCGCATCGTCTTCACGAGCGCGGTGATGGCGGCGATCGAGGCCGCCGATGCGGTCGCGGTCAATTCATTCCCTTTCGACGATCACCGGCAGACTGAAGCGCTGGTCGCAGCACTCGCCAAGGCGAAAGGGCTCATCGTCGTCGATCCCAATCCGCGCCTGAGCCTCATTGCCGACATGGCGGCCTATTGCAATGGCGCCGAGACCGCGATGGCTCGCGCCACGCTCGTCAAGCTGAGCGATGAGGATATGGCCCTCTTCTATGGCGGCGACCGGAAGAAGACAGTGGCCCGGCTCTTCGGTCTCGGCATCGAAACCCTGTTGCTCACCCATGGCGCCGGAGGGGCGAGCCTTCACACCAGGTCCGGCCTCTCCGTCGCCGTGGACATCGCCCGGCAGGCGAAGCCCCTCGTCGACACGATGGGCGCCGGCGATGCGACGCTCGCCACGGTGATCGCCTTCATTCTGCAGGAGGGCATGCCACGGGAGGAAGGCGACTGGCGCCACTGTCTCGACAAGGCCATGCAGGTCGCGGCGGCGACCTGCGCCCATGCCGGCGGCGGGCTGATCCTGCCTTAGGGCTTGCAATCGTGGGCCAGATCGTGAGATTTGGGAAATCTCAGTATGGGATGGCGCGTCCCGGACTCGATCGCGCCGCCGGCCAGCGGCGCTGGAAAATTCCCTGCTCCGCAAGCTTCCAGGAACCTAACCCATTGATATTGCTCAGGGTGGATTTTTTTCGCGAAATTCCCTGATAATCCCTGATAATCCCTGATATGGCGGCCCGGTCAGGCGCCGAGCAGGCCCTTGATCACGGCCCCGGCCTTGCCGAAATCCATCTGGCCTGAATATTTCGCTTTGAGCGCGCCCATGACCTTGCCCATGTCCTTGACCGAGGTGGCGCCGACGTCCTTGATCACCGCGGCGATGACCGATTTCACTTCCTCGTCCGAGAGCTGCTTCGGCATGTAGCCCTGGATGATCTGGATCTCTTCGCGCTCCTGGGTCGCAAGCTCGTCGCGCCCGGCCTTCTCGTAGATTTCGAGGCTCTCCTGGCGCTGCTTGACCATCTTGGCCAGCACTTCGACGATCTGGGCGTCATTCACCCCGGCATCGGGCCCGGCCGTGCGGTTCAGGATGTCGCGGTCCTTGATGGCGGAATTGACGAGCCGGAGCGTCGAAACCCGCCTTTTGTCGCCCGATTTCATCGCCTCTTTCAGGCTGTCATTGATCTGGTCACGCAAACCCATGGGAATTTCCTTGCCGATGAAAGGGGTTGAGATACGCCCGGACGGGCGGCCATGCAACCTTGACGGACCGAAACCAGCCCCATAAGAGAACGCAAATTCAGGAGATCATGAGTCCATGGCGAAGAAAACCCCTGCCCGGCCGGTGAAACCGAGGGCGGTGAAGAAATCTGCGCGCCCGTCCTTTTCCGACTGGGAAGCGCCGCGCGTCACCGGTCTCCTTGTGCTCGCCGACGGCACCGTCATCGAAGGCTTTGGCTTCGGCGCCGAGGGCGAGGCCGTGGGCGAAGTGTGCTTCAACACCGCGATGACCGGCTATCAGGAGATCCTGACCGATCCCTCCTATGCCGGCCAGATCGTCACTTTCACCTTCCCGCATATCGGCAATGTCGGCACCAATGAGGACGACATCGAGACGACCAATCTTGCCGCAACGTCGGGCGTGCGCGGCTGTGTCGTCAAGGCCTCCGTCACCGATCCCGCCAATTACAGGAGCCACCGCCATTTCAGCCAGTGGCTCAAGGCGCGGGGCATCGTCGGGCTTGGCGGTATCGACACCAGGGCGCTCACCAATCTCATCCGCGAGAAAGGCATGCCCAACGGCGTCATCGCTCATCATGCCAGGGGCCATTTCGACCTCAAGAAGCTCAAAGCGATGGCGGCTGAATGGCCGGGCCTCGTCGGCATGGATCTCGCCAAGGACGTCTCGCTCACTCAGCGCATGGCGTGGGACGAGACGACCTGGGACTGGAGAGCGGGCTATGGCCGGGGCAATGGCGCCAGATACAAGGTCGTTGCGGTCGATTATGGGCTCAAGCGCAACATCCTGCGCTGCCTCACCACGGTCGGTTGCGAGGTGACGGTGGTGCCGGCGACCGCGCTGGCCGACGACATTCTCGCCATGAATCCCGATGGCATCTTTCTCTCGAACGGTCCCGGCGACCCCGCGGCGACCGGCGAATATGCGGTGCCCGAGATCAAGAAGCTCGTCTCTTCCGGCAAGCCCGTCTTCGGCATCTGCCTCGGCCATCAGATGCTGGCGCTGGCGCTCGGCGCCAAGACCCAGAAGATGCATCAGGGCCATCACGGCGCCAATCACCCGGTGAAGGATTTTACCACCGGCAAGGTCGAGATCACCTCGATGAATCACGGCTTCACCGTCGATCGCGCGACATTGCCGCAAGGCGTCGTCGAGACCCATGTCTCTTTGTTCGATGGCTCCAATTGCGGCATCGCCGTCGAAGGCAAGCCGATCTTCTCGGTGCAGTATCATCCGGAAGCCTCGCCAGGCCCCCAGGACAGCCACTATCTCTTCAAGCGCTTCGTCGAGCAGATGGACAAGGCGAAGGGCTGAGCGCCTTCACACAACTGTCACATTCGCATGTCCTTCAAGGGCCATGCCGGAATCCGTATCGCACCTTGTCTCGCCTGACGACGTTCCGGGTTTCGTCTGCGCCTATCGCTTCGCCGCTGACGGGACGGCAAGAAAGCTGACAGAGCAGGACATCGATCCGCAGCTCACATCGTCTGCCGACGAGTGGCTGTGGCTGCATCTCAATTTCATCGACCAGCGCTGCGCCCGCTGGCTGGCGCGCTCAGGGAAACTCACGGCGCTCGCCATCGACTTCATCGAGCATGTCCCCGCCTACCAGACGATCGACAGCTTCGAGCGCGAGACCGTCGGCAGCGTCGCCGAACTGCGCCGCGACTTCACCGGCGAGACGCATGAGGCCTGCCGTCTGCATTTCCTCCTGGCCGACGGTCTTCTCGTCACCTTGCGCGCCAAGCCGGTGCGCTCGGCCGAGCTGATCCGGCGCCAGCTCGATGCCGGCCGGCGCTTCGCGGGGCCGGCGCAATTGCTGCTCGCCTTCTTCTCTCACTATGCGCAAGGGATCGAGTCCGTGCTGCATGACCTCGCCGCCGAGATCGAGCTCATCGAGGACCGCGTGCTCGACGACCGCGTCAGCGACGAGCGACGGCGCGCCGTGATCGTGCGTCGGGAAGCAGCGATGCTGCATCGCCAGCAGAGGAGCTTGCGGCGCGTGCTGATGGAGGCGGCGCGTGGCACACCCGCCTTCCCTGCCGATCTCACCGACCTGCTCGACCTCCATCTCCATCTCGATCAGGAATTCGAGCAGATCGAGCACCGCGCCCGTCTCTTTCATGACGAGATCGACGCCAAGCTTGCCGCCGAGACCAACCGGCAGCTCTACCGGCTCTCCGTCCTCACCGCCCTTTTTCTACCACCGGCGTTCGTCGCCGGGCTCTTCGGCATGAATCTCGATGGCCTGCCCTGGACCGGCGTCCCGCATGGCTTCTGGCTGGCGACGGCGACGGCAATCCTGTCCTCCGTCGCCACCTGGCTGTTCCTGCGCTATGTCGACCGCGGTTAGCCTTCCTTGAGAAGGCGCCTGAGCTTCGCCAGCCGCACCTCGGGCTTCTCCTCGAAGTCGAGCGTGCCGAAGAACCGGCCTTGACGATCCATGAGATAAACGAGCGCCGTATGGTTCATCGTATAGTCGCCATCCTCGGTCCTGACCTTCTCATAGAAGACGCGATAGCTCTTGGCGATCTCCGGCAATTGCTCGAGGGAAGGCCGCAAGCCCACGATGCGCGGATCGAAGCTCGTCAGATAGCTCTTGAGGAACGCCGTCGTATCGCGCTCAGGGTCGACGGTGATGAAGAACACCTTGAGGTCCTTTGCCTCACTCCCAAGCTTGCCGAGCGCGCTCGACATCTCATAGAGCGTCGTCGGACAGACGTCGGGGCAATGGGTGAAGCCGAAGAACACCGCGAAGGGTTGCCCCTTCAATGTCTCGCTGTCGACCGTATCGCCCGAGGAGGCGGCGAGCTTGAACGGCCCGCCGATCGCCGCCGGCGCGATGGCGATTGCGTTCTGGCGATCGAGATAGACATAGGCCGCAGCGCTCACGGTGGCGATGGCGACGAGCGCCCAGAGGATGATGCGCAAAGGCTTGAGCATGTCACATCTCTCCGTGATCGTCGCCGCCCATCGGCTCGACCGCGAACTCGACCGGCACCTCGCCTGCCTTTTCGAAAGTCAGCACCGCCGTGAAGCTCTGGCCTTCCGCCGGCAGCGTCTTGAGGCCCATGAACATCACATGGTTCGACTTCGACTTAAGCTCGACCGTTTGTCCGGCCGGGATGGCGAGGCCGCCCGCAAGCTCGAACATCTTCATGATGCCGTTCTCGATCTTCATGCCGTGAATCTGGATCTTCCCGGCGACCTCGGCGCTGATCGCGACCAGCCGGTCGTCTTCCTTTCCTTCATTGGTGATCTTGAGGAAACCCGCGGCGACCTTGGCGCCCGCGGGCGGCTTGGGCGTCCAGGGATGGGCGATGACGAGAGCGCCCGCTTTATAGTCATGCGCATGAGCGGCGGTCGCCATGAGGGCCGCACCGGTGAGCACGATGGCGACGATGAATTCCTTGCTGAGTCTCATGAGAAGAGGTCCTTGCTGTCAGGCCATGCGCTGCTTGAGGCGGCGCGGCAGGATGAGATCGATGGCGAGCGCCAGGACGAGCGTCAGCCCGACCAGCGGAAAGACGATGCCGGTCGCCGCTGCGATGAGGAGGATGGTGCGCGGAACGCGGTAGTCGGCCGGATAGTTGGGCGCGCCGAGGGCGCCTTTGGGACGCCGCTTCCACCACATGACGGTGGCCGAGACCGCCATCAGGATGATGGCGAGACAGGTGCTGAGCATCACCAATTGGTTGATGCGGCCGAATTCCTGGCCCTGATGCACGCTGATGCCGAACTCGATCGCCTTGCCGACCGGGCCCAGTTCCTTGAACCCGCCGTCGAACAAGGGCTTGCCCGTATACTGGTCGAGATGGATGACGCGCTCATCGCCGACGTGGTCGGGGAAGATGGAAGCGGAATAGACGCCCGCTTTGTCCTGCGGCAGGTCGATGAGATAGCCTTTGCTTATGTGGAGCGCGTCGAAGATCGGCACCGCTTTGTCGAGGCCGATCGGCTCGCCCATGACCATATGGCTTTCGGGCATCGGCGTGTTCTCGAGCGACCATGAGGTCTGGGTCATCGCATGGCCGGCATGCTCGTTGGATTTCGGCACGTCGTTCCAGAACTGCGCCGGGTAGCCGAAGCCATACTGGTCGGCATATTTGTTGAGATGGGCGCCCCAGAAGCCCGACCAGGGCAGGCCGGTGATGGCGAGGAAGAAGATGAGCGCCCCGACGATGGAGCCGGTCACCGCATGGAGGTCGCGCCAGAAAAGACGGGCTCGGGGTCGCGCGCGCACGCTCATGACGCCGCCCGTCTGGCCGCGCGGCCACCACAGATAGAAGCCGGTGACGACGAGGACGAGCGTCCAGCCTGCGACGATCTCGATGATGCGGTTGGGCAGCCAGCCGAAATAGTCGAGGCTGTGGACCTTCTTGAGGAATTGCATCAGCGGCGTTCGCGACGATCCGGAATCGGCGAAACTGCCGGTGACGTCTCCCGTATAGGGATTGACGAAGACCGACATTGGGCCTTGCGCCGCGCTGTCGATGCCGACCTCGGCGGTTCTGTCCGAGGCTTCGGGTGGCGCATAGCGGAAAGGCGTGCCGGGGACGGCGGCCTCGGCGCGCTTCACGATCTCGGAGGGCTTGAGGGTCTCCGCATCGCTCGGCGCGACATAAAGCTCCTTCGCATAGACGATCGCGTTGATTTCATCCTTGAACAAATAAAGGCTGCCGGTGATGGCGAGCGAAACGAGGAACGGCAGGACCAGCAGCCCTGCATAGAAGTGCCATCTCCATATGGCGCGGTAGAGCAGCGCTGAAGGCGACGATGGGGCAAGGGCCTCCTGTGGCAAGTCGGCGACGGACATGAAATTCTCCATGAGACATGGCAGACGGCGCCGGGAAGGCGCCAGTCATTGGATCACTACGGATGGAAAAGGTTTCAGGTTGTCGCTGGAGGTCCGCGCGACTGGATGTCCGAGGTGAAGAGGCCCAATGCCGGCAGCGCGAAATCCTTGGGCTGCGGGACGGCGAGGGCCAGTTGGACGAAGAAGGGTTCAACCGCGGCGTCGGCGGGCGGCGGTGCGGCGGAGGCGCCGGCGAAGGGACAGGCGGTGGAGCACAATATGCATTCCGGCTGATGCTGCACCGGCTTGCCGGGCACCGGGCCCGAGCCCGGCATGGTGCAGATCTCGACCGCCGCGAGATCGCGCAGCAAGAGGAATTCCGCCGTGGGCGCGGGCTTCGGCAGGATGCCGAGCAGGATCGGGAGCAAGAGAAGATAGAGGGTCGCCAGGGCGAAGCTCGCCCTTCCGCGCCTCAACATCTCGAGCAAGCTCCCGCTTCTCATCACTGCTCCTTGGCCGTGCCATCGAGCGGCGGCCGCCGCTTGTGCCAGTCGCTCGCCTGTTCATAAGCGTGGGCGGCGCGCAACACTGAAGCATCATCGAACATTCGGCCGATGATGTGAAGCCCGATCGGCAATCCGGCTTTGGTGAGGCCGCAGGGCACGCTCGCCGCCGGCTGCTGGGTCAGGTTGAAGGGATAGCTGAAGGGCGTCCAGTTCACCCATTTGCCGGTGCCGTCCGCATCGGGCGACAATTTGCCGGCCTCGAAGGCCGAGATCGGGAGAGTGGGCGTCACCAGGAGATCGTATTTCTCCATGAAGTGACGCATCTGGGTTCCGAGCGCGCCCCTGGCCTTCACCGCGTCGAAATAGTCTTCCGGCGTGATCGTGAGCGACTGCTTCAGGACGTCGGCGAGGCCCGGATCGAGCAATGCCTTCTTGTCTTCGGGCAGGCGCGAGAGCAATGCACGCGCCCCACACCACCAGAGGACGCGGAAGATGGGACCGGGATCGGCGAAGCCCGGATCGATCATATCGACCTTGGCGCCGAGGCCGCGCAGCACCTTGACCGCCTTCTTCACCGCATCGGCGACTTCCGGATTGACCTCGGCATGGCCGAGCGCCGGGCTGAAGGCGATGCGCAAGCCCTTGATGCCCTTGTCGAGCCGCTTGGTGTAATCGCGCCCGTCATAGGGTAGCGAATGCCAGTCGCGCGCATCGGGCTTGGCGATGACATTGAGCATGATGGCCGCATCCTCGACGCTGCGCGTCATCGGGCCCGTATGCGCCACGGTGCCGAAGGGCGAGAGCGGCCAGGCCGGCACGCGGCCGAAGGACGGCTTCAGGCCGAATATGCCGGAGAAGCCGGCAGGGATGCGAATCGAGCCGCCGCCATCGGTGCCGAGCGCCAAAGGCGCATAGCCCGCGGCGACCGCAGCCGATGAGCCGCCCGATGAGCCGCCGGGCGTCTTCGTCACGTCCCAGGGATTGCGGGTGATGCCGGTGAGCGGAGAATCGGTGACGCCCTTCCAGCCGAATTCGGGCGTCGTGGTGAGGCCGATGAGGACGGCTCCCTCCTCGCGCAAGCGGGCGACGGAAGGAGCATCCTGGTCCCAGGCCTGGTTGCGCTCGACGGTCTTCGAGCCGCGCAGCGTCGGCCAGCCCTTGGCCAGGATCAGATCCTTGACCAGCGCCGGCACGCCGTCGACGGCGCCCAGGGGTTCGGCCTTGCGCCAGCGCGCTTCGCTGGCCTTGGCATGCTTGAGCGCCGACTTCTCGTCGACAAGGCACATGGCATTGAGCTTGAGATCGTGCCGGGCGATCTGATCGAGGCACGCGCGGGCGACCTCGACGGGCGAAAGTTTTTTCCTGCGATAAGCTTTGACGAGCTTCGCCGCGCTCAGCCAATTGAGTTCGTCCGCCATGTACCCTCCGATTGGGAGCCGGAGACTAGCAGACGTTCCTCGCCGTCGCGACCGGTTTGCATCGGCAATCATCAGCTGTCTTGGGGGTGAGTTTATGCAATACTTACGGCACTTCGGGCACAATGATGGAACGCCGGCTCATAACCATCCTCGCCGCTGATGTTGTCGGCTATTCGGCCCTGATGCAAAGGGACGAAGCAGGAACGTTTGAGCGCCTGAAGGCCGATCGCAGGGACCTCATTGAACCTAAGGTCAGGGAGTTTCGGGGGCATATCTTCAAGCTCATGGGCGACGGCTTCCTTGCCGAATTCGCAAGCGTGGCCGATGCCGTCGAATGCGCTGTCGCCTTGCAGCAGGACATGCTTCTGCGCAACACCGAGCGGGCAAGCGAGGCCCGCATCGATCTTCGGATCGGCATCAATCTTGGCGACGTGATCATCGACGGTGACGACCGGCAGGGCGACGGCGTGAACATCGCCGCGCGCCTTGAAGGGATAGCAAGATCGGGTGGCATTTGTATTTCCGCCAAGGTCCACAAGGAGATTCGTGGAAAGCTCGCGCTCAAATTCGAGGATCTGGGTGAAATATCGCTCAAGAACATCGCCAAGCCGCTGCGGGCTTTCCACATCTCGCAGGACGGCCCAGTCGCCGAGGAAGACACGAAAGCGGCCGACGACGAAATACCTTCGGTCGTGATCCTGCCTTTCACGAATATCGGCGGCGAGCCGGACCAGCAATATTTGAGCGACGGCATCAGCGAAGACATCATCACCGAGCTTTCACGCTTTCATTCCATTCGCGTCATAGCCCGGAACTCGGCCTTCCGATTCCGGGGCTTGGCAGTCGATCTCGCCGAAGTGCGGCGTAGGCTCGGTGTCCGCTATATCGTGGAAGGCAGCCTCAGGAAGATCGGCGACCGCCTTCGCATCAACGCGCAGCTCATCGACGCAACGAGCGGAAGCCACCTTTGGGCAGAACGCTTCGACTGCGCCCTTCAGGATGTCTTTTCGCTTCAGGATCAGGTGGTGACGACAATCGCATCTACGGTGGAAGGCCGTGCGGCGGCAGCCGGTGCGAAGCAAACGCAAAGAAAGCCGACATCGCAATGGGCGTCCTATGACTATTTCTTGCGGGGCCGGGAATTCGCCTGGCAATATAGAGAGGAAGAAGCCCTGCCCTTCTTCCTGCGCGCCATAGAGATGGATCCGGACTTCGCACCGGCCCATGCGTGGTGTGCGATAGCGCTTGTCGGGTGCTATTGGTTCGACGGCAAGGCGGAAACACTGGAGAACGCACAGAAACGCGCACAGCGGGCGCTTTCACTCGACAGCAGCGACGCACTGAGCCATCAGGCCATGGGCTTTGTTCTGCTACACAGCAAGCAGCATCGTCTGGCGGGCATGCATTTCGAACGTGCCCGGCGGCTCAATCCTGCGGATGTCGGAATCATGACCGACCACGCAAACTGGCTGAGATATGGCGGAAGACCCGAGGAGGCTCTGGAGATTCTGGATGCAGCGATGCTGAGGGATCCCTATCCGCCAGTCTGGTATTGGGATGTTCGTGGATGCGCGCTGTTCGACTTGAAACGATACGAAGAGGCGATCAACGCTTTCCAAAATATGCCACCCGAGAGATTCTTTATTCCGGCCAGTCTGGCGGCGGCTTATGCAATGGCAGGTCAAATACGCAGAGCGCAGGAGGAAGCCAACCTCGCTCAAAGGCTCAAGCCTGACCTTTCGATCAGCGATATCGCGGCCTTCTCGCCCTATGCGAACGAAACCTTGCTGGCGCCGTTCCTGCAAGGATTGCGAATTGCAGGGTTTCCGGAATCGTGAACAACTTCACTCGGTGGCGACAAGCTTGCCCGTATAGAGGACGGGTCCGGTCGGCGCACCGGTGGGCGAGCCGCCCTGCGGCTCGAGGCTGATGGCGAAGACCGTCTCGCCGAGCGTCGCCGGGTCGACCTTGCCGAGATATTCGGTCGGGATCTTGAGGCTCGCATCGATGACGCCGAGCGATTGCGGCGCGGCGCGCCCGCCGCCGACCGCCCACAATTCGTAGGTCTTGCCGGCTTCCGCCTGGCTGCCCAGCCGCTTCACGCTGATCGTGCCGTCCTTGAGGTCGATCGCGGCGACGAAGGCCGGTCCCGGCCCTTCCGGCTGCAGCACGGCGACATAATTGCCGGGCGCCTGCAGCGGGGCCGGCTTGAACAGGATGAAGAGCGCCAGGGCCGCGGCAATGGCGGAGGCCGCGAGCGACACGCCGCGCCAGAAGGAGACGCGCCGCGTGAGATCCACGACATTGTCGGAGGAAGCGGCCGAGCCGATGCTGGCAAGGATGCGTTGGCGCAAGGCCGGCGGCGGTGCGACGCCCGGGACCGCGAGCAGCAACGGAGCTAGGCGTTCGGTCCACTGATCGACGGCCGAGGCGAAGTCGCTGTTCTGCGACAGGAGCGTCTGCGCTTCCAGGCGTTCGTTGGCCGAGAGCGTGCCCAGCACATATTCGCCCGCCATCTCCTCGAGGGTTTCATCGAGCGCCATCGAGACACTCCTTGAGGGCGATGAGGCTGCGCCTCAGCAACGTCTTGACGGTGGTGACCGGCCGCTTGAAGCGCTCGGCCAATTCCTCGCGCGTAAAACCCTGGCGATAAGCGAGCAGGACCATTTGCTGCCTTTCGTCCGGCAGGCGCTGCAGGCAGTCCTTGAGCTGCCGGAGCTCGCCCGCCTGTCCGGCGAGCGCCTCGGGGTCGGGTGCCGAGTCGGCGATCGATTCGTCGATCTCGCTGGAAGCGGCCGACAGCTTCTCGGCCGAGCGGCGTCTCAGGTCGATGGCTTGGTTGCGCGCGATCGTCGCCATCCAGGCCATGGGGCTGGCGATCGTCTCGTCATAGGATTTGGCCCTTTGCCAGATGCGTACGAAAGTTTCCTGAAGCGCATCTTCGGCGAGCTCGGCACGCGGCAGGATGCGTCCGATGACCCCGAAGAGCCGGCCCGAGACGAGGTCGTAGAGCCGGCCAAAGGCGGCTCTGTCGGCCTCAGCTACCTGGGCGAGCAATTGCCTGAGTTCGCTGTCCATGATCCCCACAGCAATAGGCATGAATGTCAGCACAATAGCCATGTCCCTCATTACGGACCAGCCCCGTATTCAGGTTGCAGGCCGAAGCTGACGCAGCGTCGGAAAAGCTAAACGCAAGATGAACGGCCTGTTCAGGGTCGATTACGGCGTCCTCCACTATTCTGGGTCGTAAGTTAGGAGACTCACTTGGAGGACGAAATGCCCAAACACCCGGCCCCTGCAGCCCAGCTGACAGACGCGATCGCCGTGGTCTTCCGACGTCTCAAATAGCGAATTCCCCAATTCCGGGAAGCGGTTGCGCGGTCTAACACCCGCCCCTCTCGCAGACAGCGTTGCTGCTTTCCGGAACCCTCCTCCCCAGCGGCTCACTGTCCCCCCGATCCCCTCGAACGAGCCGCTCAACTAAGCCCCCTCATGGGGGCTTTTTTTATCCCGGCTACCAGATGCCGTTGGTGTCGGGCGCCGGAGAGTCGTTTTTCGCAGGTTGCCGAAGCGTCATGGATGCCAGCGCCAGGGGAACGGGCCCTCCGCTCGCCCAGTCGAGGAGCTCGACCGTGTGCAGCACGGGCAGGCTGGAATACCCGGCAATCTGCACCATGCAGCCGATGTTGCCGGTGGCGATCATGTCGGGATCGGTGCTGTGAATATGCCGGACCTTCCTCTCGCCGAGAATCGCGGCGGTCTCCGGCTGCAGGAGATTATAGGTGCCGGCGGAGCCGCAGCAGAAATGCTTCTCCGGGATATCGAGCACCTCGAATCCCGCCGCCCGCAGCAAGGCTCTGGGCTCGCGTGTCACTTTCTGGCCATGCTGCATCGAGCAGGGATCGTGATAGGCGACGCGATAGGCGCCCTTGCCTTCGACGACAGGAAGACCCGAAGAGGCCAGTTCCTCGCTGATATCGCGCGCCAGCGCGGCGATCGTTTGTGCCGGCCCCTGCATTTCGGCGTCGTGCGCGAAGAGATGCCCGTAATCCTTGACCGTGGTGCCGCAGCCCGAGGCATTGACGATGATCGCATCGAGGCCTGCATGCTCCTGCTCGCGAAGCCAGGCGAGGATATTGGCGCGCGCGAGCTTCTTGGCTTCCTCTTCACGGCCCATATGCAGGGAGAGCGAGCCGCAGCATCGGGCCCCGTCCGCGACCACCACCTCCGCGCCCTGGCGCTGCAGCAACCTGATGCTGGCCGCATTGATGTTGCCGTTGAGGGCCTGCTGCGCGCATCCCGCCAGCAGGGCGACGCGCCGGCGCCTTGCGCCATGGGCCGGATGAACGCGCGCCCCCAATATGCCGGGCCGGGTTGTCGCGGGCACTCTGTCGAGAAGCGCCTTGAGCGCTGCCGGCAACACGCGCCGAACCGGCTTCGCGGCGCGTGCGAGGGTCAGCGAGAGATTGAAGAGCCGCGGCCGCGTCAGGATTTGGGCGAGTCCGGCGCGCATCAGCCGCTCGGCTGCCGATCGCCGGTGATGGCGCTCGATATGCGCCCGCGCCCGGTCGACGAGATGCGCGTAATCGACCTTGACCGCGCAGGTCGACATGCAGGACAGGCAGGAAAGGCACGAGTCGATATGGCGGACCGTCCGGGGATCGGGCGCGCCTCCCTTCTCGAGCATGGCGCGGATCAGGTCGATGCGCCCGCGCGGCGATTCATTCTCGTCACGCGTCAGCACATAGGTCGGGCATGCATTCGTGCAAAACCCGTAATGCACGCAGGTCTTGAGAATTCCATTCGCTTCGGCGATCTCAGGATCGCGCAGCTGGTCGTCCGTGAATGATGTCTGCATGAGGCGCAGGATAAGCGGCTTCGTTCGTGGGTTCCTGCCTCGCGGCGCATTCCGGCTTGTCCGCCGGCGCAATCAGTGCTTTGCCAGGCGGTAATAGGCGCCGTCGCCATAGAGCAAGGGATCGTGGTCGGGCCGCACCTTGACTTCGACGACGCGCCCGAAGACGACGTCATGGGTTCCGATGGGATGCCGATCGAACATTTCACAGAAGATGTTGGACTGGGCGTCTTCGAGGAACGGCACGCCGGCGCCATCCACGCGCCACTGGCCCGACAGGAACCGGCTGTCGCGCAGATGCGAGCTGGCGAAGCTCCCGATGAGCGCATGGTGATCGTGATGCATGGCGTTGATGCAGAACCGCCTCGAGGTGATGAGAGCGGGATGGAGCGTCGCTTCACGATTGACGCAGATGAGGCAGGTCGGCGGCGCCATCGAAACCGAAGTGACCGCTGTCGCCGCCATGCCGCGCCATTCGCCCTCAGGCCCGCATGTGGTGATGACCGAGACGGTTCCCGCGAAGGTCCGCATGGCGGTGCGGAAGCTTTCTTCGATATGGCCGGCGACTTGCGTCATGACCTCCTCATCGAACGATCCGGCAGTGCCGTCAAAGCCGGTCGGCGCATCAGGCGCAAAGTTGCGGGATTTCTCATATCTGATGAGCGAGCCCACGCCATTCGCGCCGCAAGGCCTTGCGGATCATCTGCCGGTCGCGTTCGGGCCTCAGGCTTTCGAAGCTCACCGCGATGGCGAGCTTCTCCTCGCGGTGCTGGTCGAGCAGCGGCGTGGCGAAGCAGCTGAGCTGCGGATCGAGTTCGCCGTCCTCGACATGGAGCCCCTCGTCCTGCGCCTGCCGCAGCGCGCCCGCGAGCTCCTTCCAGCGGGTCTTGGTCCGCTCCGTGAAGGCGGGATAAGGCTCATTCGGCAACAGAAGCGGCCGCTGCACGGGAGGCACGCTGCTGAGCAAGGCCCGCCCGGCGGCCGAGGCCCACAGCGGATAGCTCGGCCCGATCTCGACGGCGATCATCGCGCGCCGGTTACTGGCGAGGCGCGCCAGCGTGACCGCCTCCGATCCGACGAGCTGGACGAGATAGACCGTCTCGCCGCAGCTGTCGGCGACCCGCGCCATGGGCGGTGCTGCGATCTGGATCAGCCGGTCGATCCAGGCGGACGCGAGGCGCAGCGAGCGCGTGCCGAGCGTATAGTGGCGATTGGGCAGGCGGCTGGCATAGTTGTGCGCGATGAGCGTCGCCAGGAGGCGCGAGACGGTCGCGGGGTCGACGCCGAGTTTCTCCGCCGCCTCATGGGCACGGATTCCGGCGGGCGCCCGCCGCTGCATCATGTCGAGGAGGTCGAGAGCCCTGGCGACCGAACGGATTTCTCCCTCCCGCGCCATGTGAGCACCCTATGCCCTGCCCGCTACCGCGTCCGGGAATTGGGGAATGACCTTCTCGCCGAAGAGCCTGATGGACTCGAGCATGCGCTTTTGCTCCGTGATCCCGCCATACATGACGAAGATCATATATTCGACGTTGAGCTCCTCCTTCAACCGCTGGATTTCCTCGCCGACCTTGTCGGGCGTGCCGACGATCTGGAAGCCGCTTTCGATCATCTGCTCGAAGGTCTTGGGCACCGGCCCTTCCTGGCCCTTCATGCGCAACGCCTCGAAGAAGCCGAACTCGCCCAGCCAATGGGTCCAGAAGGCCGAGCCCTGCCGCGCCGTCTCCATCGCCTCCTCATGCGTGCGTCCGACGGCGAGGTTGCGGCACAGCACGACGCCACCCTTGGGCGAGTATTCGCCGAAGCGCAGCTTGCGTCCGTGCTTGGCAGCTTCGTCGCTATAGGCCTGGAATACCCAGCGCACGATGTCGAGATTGGCGGCCAAGGTGACGACCGAGCTGCCGATCCTGGCCGACCAGTTGAGCGTCTCCGGGCTTTGCGTCAGCGTGGTGAAGAGCGGCGGGTGCGGCGTCTGCCGCGGCTTGGGCACCGTCGCCACCTGCTTGAGCGCGCCTTCCGCGACCCCGGCATTGAGTTTCGCCGTAATCGGATGCTTCCATTCGAGCCCGCGCGGCGGCACGGAGATGAATTCGCCTTCGAAGTCCCACAGGTCCTCGGTCCAGGACCGGCGCATCACTTCGAACCACTCCTCGACGATGCGCCGGTTAAGGGCCTCCGTCTCGGCCTTGCCGGTGCCCGCGGCATTGGCCCTGAAATGCTGGCCCATGACGCCGACCGATCTTGGCTGATAGCCGCGGCTCAAGCCGATATCGAGACGCCCGCCGGTCAGATGGTCGGCCATGGCGATGTCTTCGGCGAGCCGCAAGGGGTTCCAGTTCGGCAGCACCAGCCCCATCTGGCCCTGCCGCAATCGTTTGGTGTGCTGGGCGAGATAGATGTTGAGCATCAGCGGATTGGGGGTCACATGGTACCCCTCGATCTCGAAATGATGCTCGGCGAACATCATCGATGTCCAGCCGGTCTCGTCGGCGCAGATCGCCTGCTCGCGCAGATCGTCGATCGTGTTGGCATAGCGTCCCCGGTCGAGGCCCCAAAGGCCGGCGCCGAGCTCCGCCTCCGATGCGACGGCGACGGGGTAAAACATCCCGAATTTCACGATGAGCCCTCCAAACGTTTCCTCTCACGACATTTTTTTGTTCTTCATGAGCCATGTCGTCGGTGCGGAGGTCAATGTTCGGTCTTGCGCCTGGCGCAAGTCGTATCGAATTTCATGGCTGGGCTTGACCCGGCCATCCATCGCCGCGCCTGGCGGCACGATAGTCGCGCGGCGAGATCCCATAGCGCGCCTTGAAGACCCTGCTGAAATGCGAGAGCTCGCGGAAACCCCAGTCGAAGGCGATCTCGGAAATGCTCTGCCGGTTCAACATTCCGTTGTCGAGCGCGCCGCGGCAGGCCTCGAGCCGCTCGGCCAGCACCCAGGCGCCGAAGGTCGTGCCCATGCGCTGGAAGCGCAGATGCAGCGTGCGCACCGATATGCGCAGATGCGCCGCCGCCATCGGCGGCGACAATTCCGGCCGATGCAGGTTGCGACGCAGGAAGGTCAACAGCGTCTCGGTCGGCAATTCGCAGGTTTCACGCTGGAATGAGGCCGGTATCGTGCTGAGCGCCAGGAGATTGCAGATATTCTCGACCAGGAGATCGGCGGCGGAGTGTATGACAGAGCCCGTACATAATTGGGCGAGATGGGCGCCCGCGAGCTCGGCGAAGATGCTTTCACCACCCGCCTTGATCGGCAGCGATCTTCTGAGCCACGGCGCCCTTTCCTCCAGCATGCGCCTTGGAATCAGCATCAGCGTGCGGCTCACCGGGGTGGGAAAATCGACCTGGAAGGACCTTTCGACATCGACGATGCCGATGTCTCCCGCTTCGAGGAGCACCGAAGCTTCGCCCTGGACGATCCGGCTCCGGCCTGATTCCTGCCAGCTCACCAGATAGCCGCCCTCACCCGAGCGCAGGACATGGCCGCGATTGCGCACGATCCGGTGCGGCTGGGAGGCGAAGCGCGCCACTTTCGTCATGCCACCGGCAAAGCTCGAAATGCGCGCCTCGAAGCTCTCCGACCCGCGGCGTTCGGCATCGACATTGAGGATCGCCTGGCACACGGCATCGCGCCAGTAGGAAAAGCGCAAACGGGGTTCGGTATCCCCTGTCGACCATAAGGTTTGGGTCGTCATGACGGGCAATCTATCGCAAGCGTGACGGCGGGGCCAGTGCGCCTCGAGATAACTCGGCTTGCACTGCCGGATAAGACTCATGTCCGTGCAATCATTTAGGACTCGTCCGTCGCGGGCCGTATCAGGAGGCAGCCATGGATGACCGCCCTTCCCGTCTGAAGGCATTTCTCGCTGAAATCGCAGCCGAGCTCGGCGAAGCCAACATCAACCGAAGCGCGGAGACGCTCAGGCGCTATGGCGAGAACACATTGCCGGGCGGCGACATCCTTCCCGCGGCGGTTCTTTATCCGGGCTCGACCGGCGATGTTCAGGCGATCGTGCGCGCGGCGAACGCCCATCTGGTTCCGCTCTATCCGGTCAGCACCGGCAATAATATCGGGCTCGGCAGCCGCTCCCCCAATGAGCCCGGACAGGTCGTGATCGATCTCGGCCACCGGATGAACCGTATCCTCGAGATCAACGAGACGCTGGCCTATGCGGTCGTCGAACCGGGCGTCACCTATCAGGCGATGTATGACGAGCTGGTTCGCCGCGGCAACAAGCTCATGCTCGACGTGACCTCGGGCCCGCCGGAAGGCGGCATGCTCGGCAATGCGCTCGACAAGGGAGCGGGCTACGGTCCCTACTTCGATCATTTCGGCTTCGCCTGCGGCATGGAAGTGGTGATGGCGAATGGCGACATCCTGCGCACCGGCGACGGCGCGCTCGACAGCGCCGACGTCTCCAACTGGCATACGTCGAAATATTCGTTCGGTCCGATTCTCGACGGCCTGTTCGCGCAATCGAATTACGGCATCGTCACCCGCATGGGCATATGGCTTCTGCCGCGCCCGCCGGCCGTCCGCTCCTTCCACTTCGTCTACGAGAACGACGACGATCTGGAGGAGATCGTCGATCTCTGCCGGCCGCTCAAGCTCTCGAATTTCGTGCCGACGCTCTTCCGCGTGACCAATGATCTCTATCTGTGCGGCACCGAGGGCGAGAGCCCGGAATATCGCCAGAGCGGCGGCAAGCGCGCCATCTCGCATGAAGGCCGGCGCGCCTTGCGCAAGAAGCACGGGCTCGGTGCATGGAATGTTTCCGGCGCCTTCTATGGTGCCAATGACGCCGCGATGGAGCCGATGATAGGGCGGGTGCGCGCGCATTTCGGGCAGTCGGGGAAGGCGCGCTACATTCCACATGAGGAGGCGCTCGAGATCGGACCTCTCGCCATCGCCATCAATGCCTTTTCCGGCGTGCCCGGCGTCGGCGAATTGGGGCTGCTCAAATGGCGGCCGGGCGGCGGCAACAGCTGGTTCCTGCCCGGCACGCCGATGATCGGCAGGATCGCCAATGAATTCCAGCGCCTCTGCCGCGGCATCTATCAAGAGCACGGGCTCGACTACACGGTGATGAATGTCTGTTCGGCCCGCTTCGCCCGCGGCCTCCATGTCCTTGGCTTCAACCGCGAGGACGAGGATGAACGCCTGAGGGCACAAGCCTGCTATCGCAAGATGGCCGAGGAGGTGGCACGCCGCGGCGTCTTTGTCGGCCGCTCGCCGGTCGACTTCCACGACTTCCATATGGGCCAAGCCATTGTGCCGTTCAGGACGGCCTGCGGAAGGATCAAAAAGGCCCTGGATCCGAACGGCATATTGGCGCCTGGCCGGTATGGAATTCGAGAAATCCCCTTTTAAAACAATTGATTCACTAGATGAACGCCAGATGAACGGCCCATTCAGGCCGGGTTCGAGAGCCCCGTGGCATTAGACTCGCGACAACTGTTAGTGCCTTTGAGAGGGCGTCATGAGAACCGCTGTCGCAACCCTGCTCCTGGCCGGCTTCCTGCTCAATGCCGGAGCCTTGGCGAGTGACAATCGCGCCTATTTGCGCGCCAAGGTCAAGGAAGCGAACATCACCGTGATGACGAAGAACCAGGCTTGGCCGGCGCGTCACCCGATAACGCTCGAGCCGTGCTCCGGGTCCGGCTGCTTCGGCGCCTGATCAGGCGAATCTCTTGGCCCCCGCCACGCAGGCGACAATTCCCAAGGTCACGATGAACATGGCGGCGCTCACCTGCTCGTTGAGCAGCAGCGCCGCCAGCATCAGTCCGAAGAACGGCTGCAGCAACTGCAGCTGACCGACGGTGGCGATGCCGCCCAGCGCCAGCCCGTGATACCAGAAGAAGAAGCCGACCAGCATGCTGAAGACCGACACATAGGCGAGGCCGATCCAGGCGGGCCCGCTGATGCCGCTCCAGCTTGAGGGCCAGGCATAGGCCATGATCAGGCCCATCACCGGCAGCGCGATGACCAGCGCCCAGCAGATCACCTGCCAGCCGCCGAGCTTGCGTGAGAGCCGCGCCCCTTCGGCATAGCCGAGGCCGCAGACGATGATCGCGCCCAGCATCAGCATGTCGCCGAGGGGTGCTGCGGTGACGCCTTGCGCCAGGGCAAAGCCCACCACCAGCGCGCTGCCGAGCACGGAGAACAGCCAGAAAGCGGGCTTCGGCCGTTCGCCGCCGCGCAGCACCGCGAAGATCGCGGTCGCCAGCGGCAGGAGGCCGACGAACACGATCGAATGGGCCGCCGTGATGTGCTTCAGCGCCAGCGCCGTCAACAGTGGAAAGCCGACGACGACACCGAGCGCCACGATGACGAGCGGCACGATGTCGGCACGCTGCGGGCGCCGCTGACGGAAGAGGAGGAGCACGAGGACGGCGAGCAGTGCCGCGATCGAGGCGCGCGCCACGGTGAGGAAGACTGGATCGAAATCGGCAACGGCGGCGCGCGTCGCCGGCAGCGAGCCCGAGAAGATGACGACGCCGAGAAATCCGTTGATCCAGCCGATGGCGGTTCTGTCCATGGGTTCCTTCTGGCGCGCCGGCCCTGGAACCTCCAGAGACAGAGGAGTACAATCGGGGCGAACTGTACTGATACCAGGACCCATACAGATGGACCACCATCCATCCGCCGCAGCGCCTCCAACCCGCGTCGAGCAGGTCATCCAGGCGATCCGCGACCGCATTGCCGCCCGCATCCTGAAGCCCGGCGCCAGGCTGCCCTCGATCCGCGGCTTCGCCGCGGCGCAGGGCGTCTCCAAATCGACCGTGGTCGAAGCCTATGACCGGCTGGTGGCGGACGGCACCATCGGCTCGCGCCGGGGCTCCGGCTTCTTCGTCGCCGGTCCCTTGCCGCCCCTCACCTTGGCCGAGATCGGGCCGAAGCTCGACCGCGCCATCGATCCGCTCTGGGTGTCGCGCCAGTCGCTCGAGGCCGGCGACAGGATGCTGAAGCCCGGCTGCGGCTGGCTGCCTTCGTCATGGATGCCGCAGGAGGCGCTGCGCCGGGCCATGCGCGCTCTGGCGCGGCGCCGGCATACACCCTATCTCACCGATTATGGCGAGCCCCGGGGCCTCGCCCCCTTGCGCCAGTTCCTGTCGCGGCGCCTCGCCGAGCAGGGCATCGAAGCCCCGCCCGACCAGATCCTCCTGACCGATTCCGGCACCCAGGCGATCGATCTCATCTGCCGCTTGCTCATCGAGCCGGGCGACACCGTGCTGGTCGATGATCCCTGCTATTTCAACTTCATTGCCATGCTGCGCGCCCATCGCGCGCGGATCGTGAGCGTCCCCTATACGCCGTCCGGCCCCGAGATGGAGAGCTTCGCGAAAGTCCTGGCCGAGCATCGCCCGCGCCTCTACATCACCAACTGCGCGCTTCACAACCCGACCGGCGCCACGCTCTCGCCGGCACAAGCCCATCGCCTGCTCAAGCTCGCCGAGGCCCATGGCCTCACCATCATCGAGGATGGCATCTTCATGGATTTCGAGCGTGAGCCGGGCCAGCGCCTCGCCGCCTTCGACGGGCTCGAGCGCGTCATCCATATCGGCAGCTTCTCGAAGACACTGTCCGCCGCCTTGCGCTCGGGCTTCATCGCCGCGCGTCCCGAATGGATCGACGGCCTCATCGACATGAAGCTCGCCACCTCCTTCGGCAGCGATCCTTTCGCGGCCGAGCTCGTCTTCGCCGTCCTGAGCGACGGCTTCTACCGCAAGCATGTCGAGGGCCTGAACCGGCGCCTCGCCCAGGCCATGGGCGAGACCCTGGAACGCCTGAAGGCGCTCGGCCTCGAGCCCTGGCTCGAGCCCAAGGGCGGCATGTTCCTGTGGATGAAGCTTCCGGGCGGCCTCGATTCGGCCGATGTGGCAAGGCGCGCTTTGGCCGAGAACATCGTGCTGGCGCCGGGCAATGTGTTCAGCCCGACCCGGTCGGCGGGGAATTATATGCGCTTCAACGTGGCGCAGTCGCGCTCACAGCGTCTGTTCACGGTGCTGGAGAAGGCGCTGGTCAGTTCACGATGACCTTGGCGCCGACCTTGGCGCGGCCATAGAGATCGATCACATCGTCATTGGTGAGGCGGATGCAGCCCGATGAGGTCGCATAGCCGATAGTCCAGGGCTGAACCGTGCCATGAATGCGGTATTCAGTGGCGCCGAGATAGAGCGCCCGTGCCCCCAGCGGATTGTTGGGGCCACCTTCAACGAAGTCCGGCAGGTCAGGGTGGCGCTTCAGCATTTCGGCGGGCGGGCGCCAGTCGGGCCATTCGGCCTTGCGGCTGATGTTTTCGACCCCTTTCCAGCTAAAGCCCGACCGGCCGACGCCGATGCCGTAGCGCAGCGCCCTGCCGTCATCGAGAACCAGATAGAGGAAACGCTTGCGGGTCTCTATGATGATCGTACCCGGCGCTTCGCTCGAGGAATAATCGATTTCCCGGCGCTTGAAGCGCGGGTTGACGCTGTAGGGCGAGGCTCCGCCGCCGAGGAAGTTTTGACGGCAATGGTGCGCCCGCGGTCGTTCTCGGCCTTAGCCGGAGAAAGCGCCACAGCCACACCGAAAATCGCAACGATTCCTGCAACAATCAATGATTTCAAAAGCATGAGCCGTCCCCCAAACACTCTCGCCCTATTCATCGCCGGGTGGCGGCCATTTCGTCAACGATGAACGACGGATGAAGCCGCCATTCAGCGTCTATTTTTCGCTGCTGTGGCAAATGCGTCACGCTGGAGTCATTGAAAATGTTCCCCCGCTTCCTTGTTCTGATCGCCGCCGCCCTGACCTTGTCCGTCTCGATCGCCAAGGCCGATACGGCGACGCGCACCTATTTCAACCCGGCCGTCTTCGGCAAGCCGGTGGCCTTGTGCATGTCGGACCGCACGAGCTGCGGCAAGCCCTCGGCTGACGTGTGGTGCCGCGACAACGGCTTTGCCAAGGCTCTCACCTTCGAAAGGCTCAGGACCGCCGACAAGTCGCTGGTCTTCCGCCAGATCAAATGCATCAACCGCGAAGCGACGGTCGCCGCGGCCTCTGGCGAGCCCGTGACGGCCACGCCGTAATCTCCCAGAAATGGTCGTTCGAACTGCCGCTGATGCGGCATTTCAGCGATGGTGAATCCCCTTGGCTTCCCGGGATTCCCCGTGTAGGGAACCCCCTCGCATGCCAAAACGTACAGATATCAAATCCATCCTCATCATCGGGGCGGGACCGATCATCATCGGCCAGGCCTGTGAGTTCGATTATTCCGGCACCCAGGCCTGCAAGGCCCTAAAAGCCGAGGGCTATCGGGTCGTCCTGGTCAATTCCAACCCGGCCACGATCATGACCGATCCCGACCTGGCGGACGCCACCTATATCGAGCCGATCACGCCCGAGATCGTCGCCCGCATCATCGAGAAGGAGCGCCCCGACGCGCTGCTCCCGACCATGGGCGGCCAGACCGCGCTCAACACCGCGCTCTCCCTCAACCGCATGGGTGTGCTGGAGAAATTCGGCGTCGAGATGATCGGCGCTAAGGCCGATGTGATCGACAAGGCCGAGGACCGCGAACTGTTTCGCGAGGCGATGAAGAAGATCGGCCTGGAAACGCCCAGATCCATGCTGGCCAATGCCTCGGCCCTCAAGGAGGCAGATCGCGAGCAGTTCGCCCAAGAGGTCGAGAAGCTGAAAGCCCAAGGCGGCGATGTCGAAGCCTATGAGCGCGACTGGGTCGCGACCGAGCCCGAGCGCCTCAAACGCTACCGCAACCGCGCGCTGGTCGAGGCTTTCGAGGCCATGCTCGAGATCGGCCTGCCCTGCATCATCCGCCCCTCCTTCACCTTGGGCGGAACCGGCGGCGGCATTGCCTATAACCGCGAGGAGTTCTTCGACATCGTCGAGAGCGGGCTCGACGCCTCCCCCACCGCCGAAGTGCTGATCGAGGAATCGGTGCTCGGCTGGAAGGAATATGAGATGGAGGTGGTGCGCGACCGCGACGACAATTGCATCATCATCTGCTCCATCGAGAATGTCGATCCGATGGGCGTGCATACGGGCGATTCGATCACCGTCGCCCCGGCGCTGACCCTGACCGACAAGGAATATCAGATCATGCGCAACGCCTCGATCGCGGTCTTGCGCGAGATCGGCGTCGAGACCGGCGGCTCCAATGTGCAGTTCGCGGTCAATCCCGAGAACGGCCGCCTCGTCGTCATCGAGATGAATCCGCGCGTGTCGCGCTCTTCGGCGCTCGCCTCGAAGGCAACCGGCTTCCCCATCGCCAAGGTCGCGGCGCGGCTTGCCGTCGGCTACACGCTGGACGAGCTCGCCAACGACATCACCGGTGGCGCCACGCCTGCCTCTTTCGAACCGACCATCGACTATGTGGTCACCAAGATCCCGCGTTTCGCTTTCGAGAAGTTCCCCGGCGCCGAGCCCACCCTCACCACCGCGATGAAATCGGTCGGCGAGGTGATGGCCATTGGCCGCACCTTCCAGGAATCGCTGCAGAAGGCTTTGCGCGGCCTCGAAACCGGCCTCACCGGGCTGAACGAGATCGAGATCGACGGCATCGGCGAGGATGACGACAAGAACGCCATTCGCGCCGCGCTTGCGGCACCGAGGCCCGACCGCATCCTCAAGGTGGCGCAGGCTTTGCGGCTCGGCTCATCCGTCGATCAGATCCATGCGGCCTGCAAATACGATCCGTGGTTCATTCGCGAGATCGCCCACATCGTGACGATGGAAGAGAAGATCCGCGAAAGGGGTCTGCCCAGGGACGCCGTGAACTTCCGCGCGCTCAAGGCCATGGGCTTCTCCGACCGCCGCCTGGCCGAGCTCATCCGGGGAAGCGAGGACAGAGTACGCGCCCACCGTCATAAGCTCGGTGTCAGGCCGGTCTTCAAGCGCATCGACACCTGCGCCGCCGAATTCGCTTCCCCCACCGCCTATATGTACTCGACCTACGAGACGGGCCTTGCCGGGGACGACGGCAATGAGGCGCGCCCGTCGGCCAAGGAGAAGGTCATCATCCTGGGCGGCGGCCCCAACCGCATCGGCCAGGGCATCGAATTCGACTATTGCTGTTGCCATGCCTGCTTCGCGCTGCATGATGCGGGCTATGAATCGATCATGGTCAACTGTAACCCCGAGACCGTGTCGACCGACTATGACACGTCCGACCGGCTCTATTTCGAGCCCTTGACCGCCGAGGACGTGCTCGAGATCATTTGGGCCGAGCAGTCGAACGGCACTCTCAAGGGCGTCATCGTCCAGTTCGGCGGCCAGACGCCGCTCAATCTCGCCCATCCGCTGGAAAGTGCGGGCGTGCCCATCCTCGGCACGACGCCGGACGCCATCGATCTCGCGGAGGACCGCGACCGTTTCGCCAAGCTGCTCAGGAAGCTTAAACTGCGCCAGCCCAAGAACGGCATCGCGCGCTCGGCGGCGGAGGCGCGCAAGATCGCGAAGGCCATCGGCTTCCCGGTCGTCATCCGGCCATCTTATGTGCTGGGCGGACGCGCCATGGAGATCGTGCGCGACGAGGCGCAGCTCGGCCGCTACATCGCGGAAGCCGTCGTCGTCTCGGGCGACAGCCCGGTGCTGATCGACTCCTATCTGTCGAACGCCATCGAGGTCGATGTCGATGCCATTGCCGACGGCAAGGATGTGTTCATCGCCGGCGTGATGGAACATATCGAAGAAGCCGGCATCCATTCGGGCGACAGCGCCTGCTCGCTGCCGCCCTACTCCCTCAAGGCTTCGATCGTAGCTGAGATCGAGAAGCAGGCGCGCCAGCTCGCTCTGGCGCTCAAGGTCGTGGGCCTCATGAATGTGCAATTCGCCGTCAAGGACGACGATGTCTACATCCTCGAGGTCAATCCGCGGGCCTCGCGCACCGTGCCCTTCGTCGCCAAGGTCATCGGCGAGCCGGTCGCCAAGATCGCCGCCAGGGTGATGGCGGGCGAGACTCTGGCCAGCTTCAAGCTCAAGCACAAGAAACTCAATCATGTCGCTGTGAAAGAAGCGGTTTTTCCATTCAACCGCTTCCCGGGCGTCGATGTTCTGCTCGGACCGGAAATGCGCTCGACCGGCGAGGTCATGGGCCTCGACAGGAGCTACGACATAGCCTTCGCCAAGAGTCAGATTGGTGCGGGCATGCGCGTGCCGCTCGCCGGCACCGTCTTCATCTCGGTCAAGGACGCCGACAAGACGCGCATCCTGCCCGCCGTCAAGAAGCTCATCGATCTCGGCTTCCGCATCTGCGCGACGGGCGGCACCCAGCGCTTCCTCGAGGCCAGGGGGCTCGACTGCACCAAGGTCAACAAGGTGCTGGAGGGCCGGCCCAATGTAGTCGATGCCCTGAAGAATGGCGAGATCCAACTCGTGCTCAACACGACGGAATCGAAGGCGTCGGAATCCGATTCAAAGCCGATCCGCCAGACGGCGCTGTTGCAGAAGGTTCCCCATTACACGACCCTTCCCGGTATCCTTGCGGTCACCAAGGCCATTGCCGCCCAGAAGGCCGGCACCCTCGACGTACGCCCGCTGCAAGATTATCATGCCTGATGCCGGCCGGATGGGGGTTGGACAGGCCGGGAATCGGGCTCACTAGGCATTCTTGAATCCAAAGGGCGTAGTTAAGGACGGTTCGCTGCACAGCGGATAAGCGAAGAATGGCATTTGGAAGAGAGTCTCCGTCCCCCAACGCGATCTCGCCCCCGTCCGGGGAAGGAGAGCGAAGCGTGACGCCGCTCGCCGCGAGATTGAGCGGCGGCATGGACAAATCCTCGCTGCGCCATCTCCCGCAGAAACAGAATATCGCCTTTTCGACCTTCGCCATCCTGTTCCAGCTGGCTGGCCTCGCTCTGACGCCGATGATCTGGGCCTGGAGCGGCCTTGCCTTCTTCGTCTATCTCCTGGTCTATGGCTATGCGACGGTGATGAGCTGGCTCCTCATCCACGAGGCCATCCACTACAAGCTTCTGCACAACCGCCAGGCCAATGACTGGCTGGGCCGCGTCCATGCCATCCTCTTCGGCTGCCCGTTCCATATCCTCAAAGTCGGGCATATGACGCATCACCGCTACAACCGGAGCGAGCTCGACACGACCGAGCTCGTGCCTCGAGACACGCGTCATTTCCTCCTGTGGTGGCTCGCCTATTATGCCCGCATCCTTGGCGGCCTCTATATGTCCGAGGTGCTGGCGCCGCTGATGTTCTTCTTCTGGAAGCGCGTCAGGCGCGTCATCCTGGCCTTCACCCAGAACCGGGCGGTCGCCACCATCCTAGACATGTTCACCCGCCGCATGGTTGAGACCATCCAGTTCGATGCGGTGTTGAGCGTCGGCTTTATCGCGCTGCAATGCTATTGCAACTGGGACGACCTCACGCCCTTCGTTCTGCTGTTCTTCTCGCGCGGACTGATCGTCTCCTTCTACGACAATGCCTATCACTACGGCACCGATCCCAATGACCCGGCGGCAGCCAACAATCTCTCGGTGCCCGCCTTCGTGAAGCCCTTCATCCTCAACCACAACATGCATCGGGTGCACCACCGCCACCCGCTCGCCTCCTGGGCGAGCCTTCCCGATCTCTTCGTGGCCGATGCAGACAGCTTCGCCGGCGCCCTCATGGGGACCGGCCTGAAGCAGCTCAAAGGGCCCATGCGCCGGCCTCCCGAGCCCTTCAAGGAAACCGAAATTCGCCAGGCAGCAGAATAACTTAACGCGACTCTTGAATTCCTGGCCGCCTTAAGCCATGTTTGTGGGCTGTTCCAGGGGATGGCGCCTGACCGGCCGTCCATCGGGAACGGGTTTCCGCTCACACGGATGCATTTGACCCGGCGCGGCTTCTGGCCCCGCCGGAAAGAGTTGAACTGACGGATTTGAGACGCCATGGACAAGGTTCCGATGACTGCGGCAGGCCATGCCGCCATGATGGATGAGATCAAGCACCTGAAGTCGGTGGAGCGACCGCGCATCATCCGCGCCATCGAGGAAGCGCGCTCGCATGGCGATCTGTCCGAGAATGCGGAATACCATGCTGCCAAGGAGCAGCAGGGCTGGACCGAGGCGCGGGTCGCTGAGCTCGAGGACAAGATCAGCCGCGCCGAGGTGATCGACATTTCCAAACTGTCGGGCGACACGGTGAAGTTCGGCGCCAAGGTCACCCTCGTCGATGAGGATACCGAGGACAAGTCGATCTATCAGATCGTCGGCGAGTTCGAGGCCGATGTGAAGAAGGGCATGATCTCGGTGTCGTCGCCGATCGCGCGCGCCATCATCGGCAAGCGCACCGGCGATTCGGTCGAGGTCGCCACACCGGGCGGCGGCAAGAGCTACGAGATCGTGAAGGTCCGTTTCAACTGATCGTGCCGCGATCCGACGAATGACAAGGCCGGGTATTCCCGGCCTTTATCTTTCATACAGCGAGAAGAACATATCCATGACCACGATCACCGGCTATCACGCCCATGTCTATTATGATGCGCCGCAGAAGGCGGATGCCCAGCGCTTGTGCGAGGCTTTGCGCGATCGTTTCGGTCTTCCGATGGGCCGCCTGCATGACGGCGCGGTCGGTCCGCATCCGCGCGGCTCGTGCCAGCTCACCGTCAGCCCGGAGCAATTCTCCGATGTGATGCAGTGGCTCATCGCCAACCGCCGGGGCTTCACCATCTTCGCCCATGCGCTCTCGGGCGATGAGATCAAGGACCATACCGATCATGTGATCTGGCTTGGACCGTCGGAGCAGCTCGATCTGTCGAAGCTCGCCTAAGGCCTGTTTACAATCATAGTAGCTGGGACGATTCCCAAATCATCGGAAATTTGATTCAAGGCTGAAAACTGGAGGGCAGCCTTGATTCGATTGATGTTGAACGATGCGCAATGGCAGCGCATTGCGCCGGAACTGTCTGGAAAGCCGGGCGATCCCGGTCGCAGTGGACGCGA
>QORU01000040.1 GCA_003574785.1 Taklimakanibacter deserti
CCCTCGCTCGGCGATGTCGCCCGTCCACCCTCCGGCTACAACCGTCGGGGAGCTTGGGATCTTCGCTGTTCTCACGCACAACCGAACAGTCGCTGGTTCACAGACGCAAGAACAAGGCAGGTTACCGTGATTAAGACTTTCTGTGGAGTGGATACTTCGAAGCAGCACCTCGATGCCCGCATTGTGCCGGGCGAGGCCTTTGCCCGCTTTGCCAACGATGCCGCTGGCATTGCCAAGCTTGCTGCCTTCTGTGCCGAGCACAAGGCGGACCTGGTGGTGATGGAGGCCACCGGCGGCTTCGAGCGCCTGGCCTTCACACTGCTGTGGGAGGCGGGTGTGGCCTGTGCCATCGTCAATCCCAGAAGTGTGCGCCAGTACGCCGAAGCGATGGGCTTCCTCGAGAAGACCGACCGCATCGATGCCTTCGTCATCGCTCACTTTGCCCGCAACAAGGATCTCAAGCCGACGCTGCCTGCAAGTAAAAACCAATGCCGTCTCAAGGGTTTGGTGGTCAGGCTTCGGCAGCTGACCGACGATCTCGTCGTCAACCAGCAGCGCCGTCGCCAAGTCGAGGATGACGAGATCAGGGCTACCTTCGATGAGATCATCGCCCTCTTCAAGCGCCAGTCGCGTCGACTGGAAGGTGAGATCGCCTCGCTGATCGATGATGATCCGTTGTGGGCTGTCCTCAACGAGACCTTCCGCACCGTGAAAGGCGTTGCCGACCGCACCGTGGCTCGCATCATGGCGGAATTGCCTGAGATCGGAACCTACGACAACAAGGCTATCGCCAAGCTTGTCGGTCTTGCTCCACTGGCTAATGACAGCGGCAAGAAGAACGGCAAACGTTCGATCCGCGGCGGGCGTAGCGGAGTGCGCTCCATCCTCGTCCTCGTCGCCGGCACCGCAAGGCGCTATGATGATAGTCTTGCTGACTTCCATCGTAGGTTGACCGCTGCAGGAAAGCCCAAAATGGTCGTTCGGGTCGCTCTTGCTCACAAGCTTCTCGTCCGCCTCAATGCCAAAGCACGCGATGCGCGAGCGCAATATGCAAATGCAACTTGACACCCCAGATAGTCGCTCCCCGC
>QORU01000041.1 GCA_003574785.1 Taklimakanibacter deserti
AAACAACGGGGGCTAATTTAGGCTTTACCAGCGAATTTGGCGGAGAGCATCTGTTTAAAGATGGTGTGAATCTGCGTAAAGAGCAGACAGGTAGTCAGAATTCGTTCGGCAATATTAAAGGCGAACAAAAATTCGAATACGGATTATATGCCGAAGGGATTTGGTCTTTAGGTAAAGTGCTGACCTTAACCACAGGGTTACGTTATGATTACTATGATTTGGATACAGCGGGTAAAGTGGATAAAAACGGTAAACCGCTTGCCGGTAATAAATCGGTATCCGATAAAAGATTAAATCCGAGTTTCGGATTGATTTGGGACATTACACCGAATTTTGCTTTGAATGCTAAATTAAATTATGCAAGTCGCAGCCCTATTTTAGCTTCGGCAAATACCATAACCGATAACCGCGGTTCATTAGATAAAGCCAGAGGCTTACGTTTTATCGATCCTAAATTGAAAACCGAAGACGTACGTTTGGCGGAAGTCGGTTTTGAATGGAAATATGCCGATTTTAATTTAAAAGGCAGCGTGTTCGAGCAAAGAGTTAAAAACTTCTATCAAACGACCAACAGTATCATTAGCAATGCGGGAACCTTAAAAACGAAAGGTTATGAAGCCGAGTTGGATTATCAATGGAACGCATTAAAATTAACCGCCGGTGTGGCGTATGCCGATCCGAAAGCGGACTTTGCGCTTTCTAATGATCCGCTGAATGTTATTCCGCAAGGTCGTCAATGGAGTACCGGTGTTTCGTATAAATTTGTTGAACCGAATTTAGAGATCGGTTGGTTAGGTCGCTATGCTCAGTCTAAAGAGTATAAAACGGGCGCTGCGCCGAAAGTCGAAACGAGAAGACGTATCGGATACGGCGTACATGATATTTTCGTAAACTGGCAGCCGCTTAATCAAGACAACTTCAATGTGAATTTCACGGTAAAAAACATCGGTAATAAATTCTATCGTAGCCACAGCCAAAGAAATCTTGAAGTCACGCCGCCAAGCCCGG
>QORU01000042.1 GCA_003574785.1 Taklimakanibacter deserti
CATGAAAACCCGCGCCGCCGTTGCCTTTGAGAAAGCCAAGCCGCTCGAGATCGTCGAGGTCGACCTCGAAGGTCCGCGCGAAGGCGAGGTGCTGGTCGAGATCAAGGCGACCGGCATCTGCCACACCGATGAGTTCACCATTTCGGGCGCCGATCCCGAAGGCCTGTTTCCGGCGATCATGGGCCATGAAGGGGCGGGCGTCGTCGTCGATGTGGGACCCGGCGTGAAGTCGCTCAAGAAGGGCGACCACGTCATCCCGCTCTACACGCCCGAATGCCGCGAATGCGACTATTGCCTCAACCCCAAGACCAATCTCTGCCAGAAGATCAGGCTCACCCAGGGCAAGGGCCTCATGCCCGACGGCACCAGCCGCTTTTCCTACAAGGGCAAGATGGTGCATCACTATATGGGCTGCTCCACCTTCTCGAACTACACCGTGCTGCCCGAGATCGCGCTGGCGAAGGTGCGAGGCGACGCGCCCTTCGACAAGATCTGCTATATCGGCTGCGGCGTCACCACCGGCATCGGTGCGGTGATCAACACCGCCAAGGTGGAAGAGGGCTCGAACGCCATCGTCTTCGGGCTGGGCGGCATCGGCCTCAATGTGATCCAGGGTCTGAGGCTTGCCGGCGCCAATATGATCATCGGCGTCGATCTCAACAACGACCGCAAGGCCTGGGGCGAGCGCTTCGGCATGACGCATTTCGTCAATCCCAATGAGGTGAAGGGCGATCTTGTCGCCCATCTCGTGGAGCTGACCGGCGGCGGCGCCGACTACACTTTCGAATGCATCGGCAATGTGAAGGTGATGCGCGTGGCGCTCGAGGCCTGCCACAAGGGCTGGGGCGAATCGGTGATCATCGGCGTTGCCGGCGCCGGCCAGGAGATAGCGACCCGGCCGTTCCAGCTGGTGACCGGGCGCGTCTGGCGCGGCACCGCCTTCGGCGG
>QORU01000043.1 GCA_003574785.1 Taklimakanibacter deserti
CGCCCAACGCCCCGGTGCTGCTGCTCGACGTGCACACCTGGATGGGCGAGGCCCAGCTCTCCGCCGAATCCTGGGACGTGCGCCAGGTGATCGACCCGGTGCGCATCACCGCCACGCCCAACAGCGGCGCCATGTGCCGCTTCACCGCCGCCGAGTCGGAGGCCCGCGCCGCCGACCCGATCCATGACCCGGTCTGCTACCTGCAGTGGGAGGCGCTGCCCGACGAGACCGAGCCGGTCGCGCTCACCGACAGCGGGGCCAATACGCCCAAGGCCGAGGGCCAGGCCGTGGCGCTGGGCGAGCAGGAGGTGGCCTACAGCCTGTGGCTGTTCTCCGGCGACGGCAGCAAGGTCAAGGTCGGCGAGGGCAGCCGCCCGGTCAACGTGCTGAGCCCCTACGGCAGCGTCACGCTGCGCCCCACCGAGGACTATTCGGCCGTCGACCGCATCCTGCACGAGTTCGACCTGCGCCTGACCCAGGGCGGCGGGCCGACCTGCTCGCTGACCCTGAGCGCCACCGAGGCGATCGAGGCCGCGGCCAACCGCAAGCACGACGCCCAGCGCCTGACCTGCCTGCTCGACTGGCAGGAGATGCCCGACGGGCTGTCGCAGAAGGACGGCACCAACCAGCCGCAGCTCAACGGCCGCCTGGCCGAGAACGGCGAGCACACCCTGGGCTGGCGGACCAGCGTGTTCTCCAAGGGCGGCACCCGCGTGACCCTCAACCACGAGACCACGCCGCTGGTGGTGGTCGACCCCGAGGCGCCGGTGATCACCATGACCCCGAGCCGCCATACCACCCAGGTCGACGACGGCCGCTACGTGGTGCCGATCGCCGGCAGCTACTTCGGCGACGTCGAGATCAACACCCTGCCCAGCGACCTGGACGTGCGCCTCGAGCGCGACGC
>QORU01000045.1 GCA_003574785.1 Taklimakanibacter deserti
GGAAGCTAATCAAGCTACACTTGATACGGTGAAGGTTCAAGCTCAACCTACGGTGAATCATACTAGAAATATCAGTAACCTGCGCGAATTACTGGCTAATCGTACGGACATTAACGTCGGTGGAGGTAGCGTGTCCGCACAATACATTTCGATTCGCGGATCAGGACAAGATCGTATCGGTATGATTGTCGATAATACTTCGACAAATACTCAACAGTGGTATCACCAAGGTCGTTTCCAACTGGATCCGTCTATGGTGAAATCGATTAAAATCGATAAGGGCGCCGGTTCCGCCAGTGCCGGTATCGGTATAACGGACGGTGTAATCCGTGCGGAAACGGTATCGGCAAAAGATTTATTGAAAGACGGCAGATCATTCGGTGCGCGTATCGGTTCCGAATATAACAGTAATCGCGGCATTAACGATTCGCTTTCACTCTATGGACAAGCGAATAATCTGGATGTATTGCTATTAGGCAGTTGGGGAGACGATAAAAACTATAAGGCGGGTAAAGGTTATTCGGATGCGGTGAATAAAAATAGCCGAGTAGTGAATAATACCGCTCGTCGTCAAGGTAATTATTTGGCGAAATTCGGCTATGATATTACCGATAAACAGCGTATCGGCTTAAGTTTCCGTCAAGAGTCGTTTTATGGTGCGGGACAAGATCGTTTCGAGATGATTTTTAATAGCCGCCCGGTAAATGCGAACACGACCAAACGTACCTACAACCTTGAGTATGATGCGAAAGACATCGGCTTTGCTCGAGACGTTAAAGCGAATGTGTTCCATATTTTAGGGACGGATAAGCGAGAAGATTATCAGCAAAATAAATTAACCGGC
>QORU01000046.1 GCA_003574785.1 Taklimakanibacter deserti
TAGGGCCTGTTTACAATCAGCGGATAGCGAAGAAAGCGGCGACGAGGCTGATGAACCCGGCAAAGCAAGCATCGGTCTTTTCGTAGCGGGTTGCGATGCGTCGGAACGCCTTGAGATAGCAGAAGAAGTTCTCGACCAAGTGGCGCCATTTGTACATTTCGGCATCATGAGGGATACGCCCAGCCCGATCGGCCTTGGACGGGATGACCGCTGCGGCGCCACGTTCGTTCAGGCTGGCGCGCAGCCAGTTGTTATCGAAGGCTTTGTCGCCGATGAGCGCCTCGAACTCGAGGCCGGTGATCAACGGTTCGACCCCGATGCTGTCGTGACGCTGGCCGGGCAACAGGACGAAGCGAACGAGACGGCCAAGAGCGTCGACCAAGGCCATGATTTTCGTGGTCAGGCCGCCACGCGAGCGGCCTATGGCCTGATTTTGAGTCCCCCTTTTGCGCCGGTGCCATGCTGGTGGACCCGAACGAGTGTGCCGTCGATGAGGACATATTCGAAATCGGGATCGTCGCAGAGGTCCTTGAAGACACGCTCCCACACCCCTGACTGCGCCCAGCGCCAGAAGCGCGTATATGCGGTGAACCACTTGCCGAACGTTTCCGGCAGATCACGCCACGGCGAGCCGGTGCGCGCAATCCAAAGGACCGCTTCGATAAACAACCGGTTGTCACGTGCGCTGCAGCCGGGATCACCGGCTTTGCCTGGCAACTGCGGCGCGATCCGCACCCATTGGGTGTCGCTCAACATTAATCGATTCAAGGCTGATCTCCATTTTTCAGCCTTGAATCAATTTTCTGCTGATTTGGGAATCCCCTGATTGTAAACAGGCCCTA
>QORU01000047.1 GCA_003574785.1 Taklimakanibacter deserti
TTGCTGATGTCCGAATGAGCCGGTGCATGAGGAACTCCCTTGAGTCAGGCCTTCAGCTTGCCTCTTGGTGGCTCGAGCTGCATTGATCCAAGGCAACTTCCCGGGCGAATCGCGAAGCGGGAACGAGGACGCGGGTCATTCATCGTTTCGGTGGCTGTGGCGGTGATGCAACGTCCGCAGCGGATACCGATATACAGGCCTCCTCCGAGGCGCCAGGGAGATGGGTCAGTGTTTATGCCGTGCCGAAGATGGACTGTCCATCAGAAGAACGAATGATTCGCCTAGCCCTGAACGGCTTTGAGGAGATTCGGGCGCTGTCCTTCGACTTGTCGAACCGCCGGCTGAAGGTCGTGCATGACGGCGAGGTCGAGCCCGTCACCTCGAAACTGAAGACCTTGGGGCTAGGCGCCTCGCTTCAGGAAACCGTCGCTGCAAATCCGGAGACCATCAAGGCCGCCGAGTTTTCGGCAGCTTCTGCTAAGCAAGAATCCAGGACCCTGCGCTGGCTGCTTGGCATCAATGCAGTCCTGTTCGTGGTGGAAATGACTGCCGGCCTGATCGCCCAGTCCACCGCCCTGATTGGAGAATCCCTGGACAATTTTGCCGATGCGGCAGTGTATGGGCTTGCCCTTTATGCAGTCGGACATAGCGTAAAGAAGCAGGTGCGTGCCGCGCACCTTGCTGGTGTACTGCAACTGATCTTGGCTGTGGGCGTGCTCGTAGAGGTGGTGAGACGCTTTGTATTCGGTAGTGAGCCTGAATCGCTGGTGATGATGGCTATCGCATTCGTCGCATTGATTGCCAATACCAGTTGTCTGCTGCTCATATC
>QORU01000048.1 GCA_003574785.1 Taklimakanibacter deserti
ATCGCTGTTCCACGTATCCGTGACTTCCGCGGTTTAAATGCGAAGTCATTCGACGGTCGTGGTAATTACAGTATGGGTGTTCGTGAACAAATCATTTTCCCAGAAATCGACTATGATAAAGTAGATCGTGTACGTGGTTTAGATATTACTATCACCACAACTGCGAAAAGCGATGAAGAAGGCCAAGCTTTATTAGCTGCTTTCAATTTCCCATTCCGTAAATAAGGTAGGTTATCGTGGCAAAACAATCAATGATTGTACGTGATGTTAAACGTGCTAAATTAGCTGATAAATTCTACGCTAAACGTGAAGAATTAAAGAAAATCATCTCTGATGCAAATTCTTCAGACGAAGATCGTTGGGCGGCAGTGTTAAAACTACAAACACTTCCGCGCGATTCAAGTCCTAGCCGTCAGCGTAACCGTTGCCGCCAAACTGGTCGTCCACACGGTGTACTTCGTAAGTTTGGTTTAAGCCGTATTAAGGTACGTGAAGCTGCAATGCGCGGTGAAATTCCAGGCCTTAAGAAAGCAAGCTGGTAATAACCTCTTTTAATTTGGAATCATGGGAGTAAATACATGAGCATGCAAGATCCAATCGCAGATATGCTGACCCGTATTCGTAACGGTCAAGCTGCGAATAAAGTTGCAATCAGTATGCCTTCATCTAAGTTAAAAGTTGCTATTGCAAGCGTTTTAGCTGAAGAAGGTTATGTTGAGAGCTTCAAAATTGTTGAAGGTTCTAAACCTGAATTGGAAATCACTTTAAAATATTTCCAAAACAAACCGGTTGTAGAAAGTATCCAACG
>QORU01000005.1 GCA_003574785.1 Taklimakanibacter deserti
AGGCTCTTGCTGCGTCTGATGCTGGAAGTCTGGGTTGCTCAGGCGCGAGTTCTCAATCCCGCCGCCGCGTGAAATCCGGATTGTTCACGGTCGACTTTCTAGATTCGGTAGTCCTCTGAAGCCGCCGAGCTATCTGGGCTAAAAGCAAGCCGGCCGCGTCTCGACAATCCAATAGGGCGAACGCGTGCGTATCAATCCTGGTTCAGAAAAGCCAGCCTCACGAAAGAGTCGAGCGAACTCCTTCGATGTTCGCTCCTTCGCGCCCGGAAACAGCATCATCATGTGCATATCGGTGAAATAGTCCATTCGATTCGACTGACTGGGTGCCGCGTCGAGAACCCGTTCGATGACCAAGAGACGGCCGCCTTTGTTCATTGCGGCGTGACAATTTGCGAGAATCTTCAGGCAGCGTTCGTCATTCCAGTCGTGCAGAATTTGCGAGAGCATGTAGATATCGCCGCCGGCCGGAAGGCTGTCGAAGAAACTGCCCGGGTGAATGGTGCAACGTTGCGCAAGGGGTCCAAGAATCGAGTTTGCAGCCAGCACCACGGGCTCTTGATCCAACAACACTCCGCGAACTCCGGAGTTGGCCGCCAATATGGCTGCCAGAAGCGCGCCGTTTCCGCCACCGACATCCACAACCGATGCGGCGCCGGAGAAATCATAGGCTTCAACAACTGCCGCGTGTCTGTCATCGGGGCTGTTTTGCATGTGGCTGTCGAATAGTTTGGCCTGTGCCGGTTGAGTCTTCAGATAGTCGAAGTACGGCATTCCAAAAATGGACTCGAAAGGAGCCTTACCGCTGCGGACAGCATGTTCCAGGTTGCCCCATACCGTCCAGGTGCTTGGCATCATCCAATACCGGATAGCGTGGTGGAGCGTCGGATGGGTATCTTTTCGAAGCCAACGTGATTTCTGAGAATTGCCGACATACCCTTCAGAATCCACTGTGAAGATCCCGAAAGCGGCCAAGGCCCTACAGAGACGCAGGAGCATTTCCGGTTCGGCTCCGCACTCGCTAGCCAACTCATGTGCATGCCGCGGCCTGTCGTTGATCCGGTCAGCCAATTCGAGCATCACCGCCACCTCGAGCATTTTCGAAGTCTGGAAAGACCGGGCAAGGATCGCCATTTCGGCAAATTCCTCCGATGCACCATGTACCGTCGGCATTGCTCACCTCGCTGCTAAGCATACTGTGGCCCGCTCCCCGGTGTCGGTCGCCGGGATTCAACATGCCACACAATGCCAGTGAAGTCTCCGTTGGGCGCCGAGATTGTCACCTCAACTGCCTCGCTCGTGCCGACGGTTGCCATTTAGTCGCTCAGATGATTGGTTGCCACAATGCGGCGATGGAGTGTTTTCGCCGGGCCATGATTTCGGAACAAACCTTCGCTGGACGCCAGCAAAACCTGAACTTCGCAAATAAACTCTCTCGCACATTCGCCCTTCACATGGAGGCCTTGGACAAGCACAGAGGCAAAGGGCAGCAGAAAGTACGGGTCGAACACGTGACGGTGAACGCTGGCGGACAAGCCATAGTCGGAAGTGTCCAGGGTGGAGGGGGTGTCTCACAGAAATCAGAGGATCAAGCCCATGCAGAACTTTCCCATGCACCAGAGCAAGAGGTGCGGAGCGGACTCGAGGCGGAGCGGGAAGCCGTGCCGCAAGCGTCGATACCAAGCCGGCATTCAAGGGCGCCTGGAGGCGGGGCGTCGCTGCCTCGTGTTGGCCGGTGGCTTCTTCGAATGGCGCAAAGCAGGTGTGGCCGACGAGCAGCCCTTCGCCTTCGCGGTGCTGAACTTGGCGTGCCCGAGGGCCTGTGTTCGAAAATGCTATGCCGCTTTGGCGAACTCCGCCGGTGCAGACGGGGGACCAACATACCGAGGTTGTGATTTTTCGCGTGTTTGATCTGTCATTTCCGCGTTTTTCCGGCGCCTTAAGTCGAGCGCCTTATCATGCGCCTTCCATAAGCTCAGTGCCCCGTTCATCACAAGCGGCACGGCGTCCTGGTTGTAACGAAGGACGAGCCGGGCTTTATAGATTCGATCATTTAGCGAGCGTTTCTTGATGCCCAGTTGGTTGGCAAGCTCGGACAACTCTGTATTCCTCACCCCTCGCCTGCCCGGCTCTGGATGCCGTATTGCATAGGCCATAGCCTGTTGCCCAATGGGATCGTTGCGGCGGCGGGCGATTGACCTCGGCATTTGGCGGGCTGCGGTCTTCTTGGCGATGGCGGCATCATCGCCAGGGCGGTCACTCTGAGGCGTATCGCTAGGAGAAGATGATGACTCATTTGCAGGCTCAGGGACGGCGCCGGCCGGCGCTCCTGATACACGGGCCGTGATTGCGAACTTGATCACATTGAGGGTATCGGCTTCAGCAGGTACACTGTTCTGATTAAGTGCGTACCGGGTACGCTGCATCAGCAGTTTGCCGGCTTTATCATCCCTTTGGGGACTTGGGGCCCGATGTACCGAGCACGCTTTCCAGCCTAAGAACAGCAAACTGACGAGCACTATTAGAACGGATGCGGCTCCAAACAGGATGGGCATTGATGATCTCCCTCTACCGGCCGCCCGCGCCTTAATCCTATAAGGATCAGGGTTAATGATCAGTAAATCCTTCTCTTGAACCCGCTGCTCCGGGATCGCACCATGCCGCTTTCGAACCGCACGTAGCTCCGCGCCTCAAATGAAAATGACTGCTCTTGGTCGCCAATTGGCTGCCACAATGGCCGGGAGCGGAGCAACTGATAAGAGTAGACTCGAGTTAGGTAACAAGCTCAGCAAGTTGTGGCGCACCCGATACCTGAGTAAGCGTAGCATACTTTCGCAATGGCGGGCTGGCGCCGCCAATTTGCTCGGCGCATATTCGTCATGCCTCCATGACGCTACCCTCTTTGCCATCGCCCTGAGCCTCGCGGCTTCCGCCACTGCGGAGACTGCCGTGCCATGGAGGGTGGTCGGCCCCGCCAAACGTAGCTGAAACTAGGACGGAGCCAGGTCGCACTGGCCAATAATATCGAAATCACCTGGAAATTCAATTAGATAGCATGAGTAGATGGCGGAGAGGGAGGGATTCGAACCCCCGATACAGTTGCCCGTATGCCGCATTTCGAGTGCGGTGCTTTCAACCGCTCAGCCACCTCTCCGCAAGATCATGAGGCGCGCCTTTGGGCGGCGCGGGGTAGATAGCGAATGAAACCCCTTCGGGCAACCCCGGCCAGAAAGATGAGGCATTTTTCCGCGTCGGCGGCTGCGGCGCCCTGCCGGACGGGGTGGACTTCCCTGCTCGGGCCCAACCGCTTCTTGAGAACAGTCGGTTGAAATCATTGGATAATTGCACGCTTCCCGCCGCCTGGCTGGGCAAATTTCGCGATTTTCCCTGTATCTTCCCTGTATTTCTGGGATCGACGGGGCGCCGCCGCCCCCGAATCTACGGATTTCTTGACATTATATGTGCCTCTCGTTAGAACCGCGCCGACTTGCGGGAGCGAAAGCTGACCCCGCAATTTTAATATCGCTGCCTCAGGCTCAAACGATCTGACCGAAGTCCGCCTTCTTTTCGCAAGGCGGCGCCGATGGGCGCGGGAAAAGGAACAGTCATGTACGCAGTCATCAAGACCGGCGGCAAGCAGTATCGCGTTGCGGCCGAAGACAAGATCCAGATCGAAAAGCTCGCCGGAGAAGCCGGCGACATCGTCGAATTCACCGATGTGCTGATGGTCGCCAATGATGGCAGTGTCGATGTCGGCGCTCCCTTCGTCGCCGGCGCCACCGTCGCCGCCGAGATCATCGGGCAAGTGCGCGGCCCCAAGGTCATCATCTTCAAGAAGCACCGCCGCAAGCATTTCCGCCGCAAGAACGGCCATCGCCAGGACCTGACCTCGGTCCGGATCACCGAGATCCTGACCGGCGGCGCCAAGCCCGATAAGAAGGCGGCGGCGAAGAAAGCGGAAGCCAAGCCCGCCAAGGCGGAAGCGGCACCTCTCGCTGCCCCCGTGGGCGAGGCGAAGGTCGATGATCTCGCTCTCATCGGCGGCGTCGGCCCGAAGATCCTGAAAGTCCTGAACGACCTGGGCTACACGACCTATGCCCAGATCGCCAATCTGAGCGCGGATGAGATCGAGAAGATCGAGGCCGAGATCAAGATGCCGGGCCGCATCGCGCGCGAGGAATGGTCCGCGCAGGCCAAGGAACTCGCGGCCGGCAAGCCGCCCCGCGCCAAGGTCGACAAGGAAGCCAAGGCCGAGAAGGCCAAGGCGCCTAAGAAGAGCAAGGAATAAGGAGAACCCCTCATGGCACACAAGAAAGCAGGCGGTTCATCCCGCAACGGGCGCGACACGGCAGGCCGCCGTCTCGGCGTCAAGCATTTCGGCGGCGAGGCCGTCATCCCGGGCAACATCATCGTGCGCCAGCGCGGCACGAAATGGCATCCGGGCACGGGCGTCGGCATCGGCCGCGACCACACGATCTTCGCTACTGTCGCCGGCACGGTCACCTTCCGCGCCAGCAAGAACAACAAGCAAGTCGTGTCGGTAACGCCGCCGAAAGCCGCGGAATAATACCGGTGGTTTCAATCGTTCCACCGGGCTCATCGATCCGGTGCGAATGAGGAATGTTTCAGCAAACGGGGAGATGGGCAGACCATCTCCCCGTTTTGTTTGGAGCAGACCCATGGACAAGAACACGCTCATCACCGACCGCCTCATCTTGCGACCCGTGGCCGCGCGCGACGCCGAGGCCCTGACGGCGCTCGCCGACAACTACAAGGTCGCCGTGATGCTGTCGCGCCTGCCCTATCCTTACAAGATCGAGCATGCGCGCGATTTCATAAGCTGGGTGAATGCCAGGCAGGATGACGAAGGGATCTTCGGCCTGTACCTCAAGCCTGGGGAGATCTTCATCGGCGTATGCAGCTATGAGCTGCGCGGCGAAGAGGAGCCCGAGCTCGGCTATTGGCTGGGCGAACCCTATTGGGGCAAGGGCTATATGAGCGAGGCGGTCAAGGCCGTCGTCGCTCATGCCTTCACGGTCAACAGGCACGCGAAGCTCACGTCCGGCTGCCGGTTGCAGAACCATGCGTCGCGCCGGATCCTCGAAAAGGCCGGCTTCGAGCATGTCGGCCGCTATGAGATCGACTCTCTGGTGTTGAAGGCGAAACTGCCGGGCCATCGTTTCCACCTCACGCGCGAGCATTGGCAGGGGCTCGCCGCATGAGGAGGGATGCGCGCGCAAAACAGGACGATAGAGCATCGGCCCGAAAAGTTCATGGCCGCCCTCGAGGTGGCCATCCTGTCTCTAATTTGGCGCGTGATCGGACGGAAAACCGGCGCCCACTTTTCCTGATCACGCGCTCTGCGGTTTTCGGACAAGCCGATGCGCAAAACGATGGAGCGCCGGGGCGCTCTATCGGATCAGAACACTTTCGCGATGTAGCTGTGCACCAGCGACTTGCGGCCGAGCCCGGCATTGTGCTTGGACGCGGCGAGCCGCAGGTTGCCGCCCGAGGACGCGATGGCGAGCGAAAGATGCTTGAGCCCCCAGCGCACATTGGTGCGCACGTCGGTGAGCCCCGAGCAATCGCCCTCGAAGCCCATGCCGCGCGCCGTCTGGCATTTGAGCTGATAGATGCCGATCTCGCCGGCGCGTCCGCGCGCATAAGGATTGTAGCCGGATTCGACATTGGCGATGCGCAGCGCGAACCAGGTCGGCACGCCATAGGACGGCGCCATCTCGCGGATGACCTGCGTGACCTCGATGTCGCGCTGGCCGTCGATGCGCAACTCCTCCTGCGCCAGCGACTTCGCCTTGCCGTCGCCGAGCTTTCGCACCACGCGCGGGCCGCTGCGCAGCGTCTTGGTCATCGACATCATATCGAAAGGCGACTTGGTTTCGGTTCCCTTCGGCTGGGCAAGAGTGATGGGCTTGCGCGCCTTGGTCTCGACCTGCTTCAGCGCGGCAACGGTGCGGGGCTTGCGCGTCTTGATCTCGAGCTGCTTCGGTACGGCGACCGTGACGGGCTTGCGCGTCTTGATCTCGAGCTGCTTCGGCGCCACGACGGTGACGGGCCGGTGCGTCTTGGTCTCGACCTGCTTCAGCGCGGCAACGGTGCTGAGCTTGCGCTTCCTGCCCGCGGCGACTTTGCGCGGCTTGAGGCTCGCCGCGGCCTTGCGTGGCTCGCTTGCCGCCTTGCGCACCTCGCTCACCGTTCCGGTCTTGGCCTTACGCGTTCTGACTTCCCCCACCCTATTGATTTTGCCTGGCTTTTTGGCAGCCATGGTCTTGAAGTATTTTTGCTTCGAGCTCAGACGCTCGGCATGCACACTGGGGTCTTCCGTTCTTTTGGCTTCAACCGGCGCAGAAAGAACGGTTCCGGCCAGGAGCGCAGCCGGAATCAGCGCGTAAACAGACTTCATTCAGGTGTCCCTCGTCGTTTTAGACATCCCCTCGCTGGTGTACTGTCCCTGTCACGACCAGCAGTGAAGCCTCTTAGAAGCCTAAGGGATGTGACGAAAATAAGATGCACTCGGAGCAATTTGCGGGCAGAAGTTTAAGGATATCATCCTAAAAAACGCAGAGAAATTAGGCAAAAATTATGAAGTTTCTGGATCAGGCGAAAATCTATGTGCGCTCCGGCGATGGCGGTGCCGGCAGTGTCAGCTTTCGCCGCGAGAAATTCATCGAGATGGGCGGACCCGACGGCGGCGACGGCGGACGCGGCGGCGACATCTGGATCGAAGCCGTCGACGGCCTCAACACGCTCATCGACTATCGCTATCAGCAGCATTTCAAGGCGCGAACCGGCGGCCATGGCATGGGCCGCGACCGCGCCGGCGCCAACTCGCCCGACATTGTTTTAAAAGTGCCCGCCGGCACCCAGGTCTTCGAAGAGGACAATGAGACGCTGATCGGCGACCTGGCCAAGATCGGCGACCGCATCCGCCTGGCGCGCGGCGGCAATGGCGGCTTCGGCAACGCCCATTTCAAGTCGTCGACCAACCGCGCCCCGCGCCGCGCCAATCCGGGCGAGTTGGGCGAGGAGCGCTGGCTGTGGCTGAGATTGAAGCTCATCGCCGATGCCGGGCTCTTGGGGCTGCCCAATGCCGGCAAATCGACCTTGCTCGCCGCCGTTTCGGCTGCGAAACCGAAGATCGCGGACTACCCCTTCACCACGCTCAACCCGCAGCTCGGCGTGGTGCAGGTCGGCGGATCGAGCTTCGTCCTCGCCGACATCCCGGGTCTCATCGAGGGCGCGCATGAGGGCCATGGCCTCGGCACCCGCTTCCTCGGCCATGTCGAGCGCTGCGCCGTGCTGCTCCATCTCATCGACGTCACCGGCGATGACCCGGCCGCGGCCTATCGCGTCATCCGCAAGGAGCTCAAATCCTATGGCGGCCATCTCGCCGAGAAGCCGGAAGTGATCGCCTTCAACAAGATCGATGCGATTTCCGAGGACGAGCTCGACCGCAAGCTCGCCGATTTCAAGCGCCGCATCAAGAAGACCCCGATAGCCATGTCGGGTGCCGCGGGCAAGAATGTCGATCAGGTGATGAAGAAGCTGCTCAAGGTCATCACCGACACGCGTCTCGCCGAGAAGAACGAGACCAGTCGCAACATCAAGGTCGAGACCTGGCAGCCGTGAGCGAAAGACTGAGCAAAGCCCGCCGCATCGTGGTGAAGATCGGCTCGGCCCTCCTTGTCGACGGCAAGACGGGGACACTGAAAGCCTCCTGGCTCGCCTCGCTGAGCGAGGATCTGGCCGACGCGCGCCGCCTGGGGCAAGAGATCATCATCGTGTCCTCGGGTGCCATCGCGCTGGGCCGCCGCAAGCTCAAGCTGGCGCCGGGCGCGATCAGGCTCGAGGAAAGCCAGGCCGCGGCCGCCGTCGGCCAGATCGCGCTCGCCCAGGCCTGGTCTGAAGCCTTGCGCAAGCACGACATCGTCGCCGCCCAGATCCTGGTGACGCTCAACGACACCGAGGAGCGCCGCCGCTATCTCAATGCCCGCTCGACCTTGGCGATGCTGCTCGCGCAAGGTGCCGTGCCGGTGATCAACGAGAACGACACGGTGGCGACGTCCGAGATCCGCTATGGCGACAATGACCGCCTCGCCGCGCGCGTCGCTTCCATGATGTCGGCCGACTGCCTGGTGCTGCTGTCGGATATCGATGGGCTTTACACGGCACCCCCCGGAATGCCCGGGGCGAAGATCATTCCCGAGATCAAGGAGATCACGCCCGAGATCGAGGCCATGGCGGGCAAGCCCGTCTCAGGGGTAGGCTCGGGCGGCATGATCACCAAGATCGAGGCCGGCAAGATCGCGCTCGCCGCCGGCTGCAACATGGTGATCGCTTCGGGCCACGGGCTCCATCCCTTCCGCCGGATCGCCGAGGGCGAGACCTGCACCTGGTTCCTGTCGGGCGCCAATCCTTTGCAGTCGCGCAAGCGCTGGATCGCCGGTACCCTGGTGCCGATGGGCCGCCTCCATATCGATGAGGGGGCCGCCCTCGCCTTGAGCCGGGGCAAGAGCCTGCTGCCGGCGGGGGTCAGGCGCATCGAAGGCAGCTTTGCCAGGGGCGATGCGGTGAGTATTGTAAGCGAGGCCGGGATCGAGATCGCCCGCGGCATCGTCGCCTATGACAAGGACGACGCGGCCCTGATCCTTGGCCGCAAGACGAGCGAGATCGAGAAGGCCTTGGGCTTCAGGGGACGCGACGAGATGGTGCATCGTGACGATCTGGTGATGACAGGTGGAGCGCGCGTATGAACAAGCTCGAGACCAAGGCCGACACGCGCCAGTCGCTGCTGGCGATGGGACAAGGCGCCCGGAAAGCCGCGGCAGCGCTGGCGCTGGCCTCAACCGCCGTCAAGAACGAGGCGCTTGTCCGGATGGCGGAAGCGATCCGCCGGGATCAGGCCCTCATCGCGCGCGAGAACGAAGCCGATCTTGCCGCCGCCAAATCCAAGGACCTCAAATCCTCCTTCATCGACCGCCTGACCCTGACGCCGGAACGGATCGCCATGATGGCGATGGGCCTCGACGAGATCGCCGGCCTGCCCGATCCCGTCGGCGACGTCACCGACCGCTGGACCAGACCCAACGGCCTCAAGATCGCCCGCGTGCGGGTGCCGATCGGCGTCATCGGCATCATCTATGAGAGCCGGCCCAATGTGACCGCCGATGCCGGGGCGCTCGCCATGAAATCCGGCAATGCCGCGATATTGCGCGGCGGCTCTGACGGCTTTCGCACTTCGGCCGCCATCGTCGCCGCCTTGCAGGAGGGCCTCGCGGCGGCGGGCCTGCCCAAGGAAGCGATCCAGATGGTGCCGACCCAGGACCGCGAAGCGGTCGGCTTCCTGCTCTCCGGGCTCGAAGGCACGCTCGATCTCATCGTGCCGCGCGGCGGCAAGAGCCTGGTGGCGCGCGTGCAGCAGGAGGCGCGCGTGCCGGTCTTCAGCCATCTCGAAGGCATCTGCCATGTCTATGTGCATGAGGCGGCGCGGCTCGACATGGCGCAAGCGATCGTCCTCAATGCCAAGATGCGGCGCACTGGCGTCTGCGGCGCCGCCGAGACCATCCTCATCGACAAGGCTTGTGCAGCTACTCATCTGAAGCCGCTCATCTCGACGCTCAGCGATGAGGGCTGCGAGATCAGGGGCTGTGCCGTGACGCAAGCGGCCGACGCGCGCGTCAAGCCCGCGAGCGAGACGGACTGGGGAACCGAATATCTCGACGCCATCGTCTCGATGAAGGTCGTCGACGGGCTCGACGCCGCCATGGCGCATATCGCCCACTACGGATCGCAGCATACCGACGCGATCGTCACTGAGGACACTCAGGCAGCGCGCCGCTTCCTCACGCAAGTCGACAGCGCCATCACCTTGCACAATGCCTCGACGCAATTCGCCGATGGCGGCGAGTTCGGCTTCGGCGCCGAGATCGGCATCGCCACCGGAAGATTGCATGCCAGGGGCCCGGTCGGGCTCGAGCAGTTGACCACCTTCAAATACCAGATTTCGGGGACAGGGCAGATCCGCCCGTGATCGTCCCGCCGCCCTTCGGTGAAGGCCAGCGCATCGGGCTGTTCGGCGGCTCGTTCAACCCGGCGCATGGCGGTCATCGCGCCGTCGCGCTCTATGCCCTGAAGCGGCTCGATCTCGATTGGATCTGGTGGCTGGTCTCGCCGCAAAACCCACTGAAGGAGGCCGATGGCTATCGCGACTATGACGAGCGCCTGAAAGTGGCGCGCCAGGTGGCGCGCCACCCGCGCTTCATCGTCACCGATCTCGAGCAGCAACTGGGCACGCGCACCACCGCCGCCACCTTGGCCGCCTTGGCGCCGGTCCTGCGCCGCGGCCGCTTCGTGTGGATCATGGGCGCCGACAGTTTCGCCCATCTGCACCACTGGAACGACTGGACCGACATCCCCGAGACGATCCCGCTGGCGATCCTGGCGCGGCCGGGCTTTTCCATGCGCGCGCTGGAGAGCCCGGCGGCCTTGCGCTATGAGGGCCGCAGGATTTCCAGCGAAAGGGCCCGGGAGCTGCCGGGCGCCACGCCGCCGGCCTGGTGCTTTATTCCTATGCCGTTGCGGGCCGAAAGTTCCACCGCCATCCGCGAACGCGCCCAGAAGGGCGGATTACGTCGCCGGAGATCCGTCATGACGGCGTCATGAGGTGGGTGCTTGAATAGAATCGTTCGCCACCCTATTCTCTAGGTGTCGTAGCCCAAAGGGTAACTGACGCAGTCCTTATGCAGAACTGCCCTATTAAAGAGGACATCCACACTGACAGCGCCAAGACAGAAGAACGGCGCGCCTAAGCGCGCCGTCGCGGTGAAGTCTGCGCCAAAGCGCAAGACGAAGAACCCTCTCCTCACCACCATTCTCAGCCAGCTCGAGGATGCCAAGGCCGAGAACATTGTCACCATCGATCTCAATGGCAAGGCCGTCATCGCCGATGAAATGATCGTCGCTTCCGGCCGCTCCAACCGTCATGTCGGCGCCATTGCCGACCAGCTGGTCGAAAGGCTCAAGCATGACGGGCGCCGGGATCTGAAGGTGGAAGGCCTGCCCAATGCCGATTGGGTGCTGGTCGATGCCGGCGACGTCATCGTCCACATCTTCCGGCCGGAAGTCAGGAGCTTCTACAATCTCGAAAAGCTCTGGTCCGATCACGCCCCGGACGAACGGGTTGCGGTCTAGCTCGGACTCGAGTGAAGCTTCATATCCTCGCCATTGGCCGGCTGAAGGCGGGCCCTGAATTGGCGTTGTTCGACGATTACCTGACGCGCGCCCGTGGCCTTGGACGCTCCTGCGGTGTGACCGACATCCAGAGTCGCGACTTCCCCGAATCGAAACTGCCGGATGCCAAAAGCCGCATGGCGGCGGAAGCCGTCCTCCTTGCCGGTGCAAGTCCCGATCCTTCTTTCCGCGTCGTCCTCGATGAGAGAGGCAAGGCGCTGTCGAGCGATGACTTCGCCCTCACTCTCAAGCGCCATCTCGACCAGGGCACGGGGGTGGTCACCTTTCTCATTGGCGGGCCCGACGGCCATGCGCTGCAGACGCGAAGTCAGGCCGGCCTGCTTCTCTCTTTCGGCCCCATGACCTGGCCCCACCGGCTGGCGCGGGCGATGCTCGCCGAACAGATTTACCGGGCGGTCACCATTTTGGTGAAACATCCCTATCATCGCGGCTGACCACAAGTAACTAGACCGTGATTCCATTAAGCCGTACTCAAGCCCCATTTTGGACATGGCCGCCCGATAGTTTGCCCCTCTATGTCGTTGCTCCTCCGTAATTCTCGTGCCGTTCTGGTGGCCGTGGCGGCCCTTGCTGCCGCAGCGCCTCTGGCCCTGGCGCAGACGGCGGATGATCTCAACACCATCGAGCAGCAGATCGACGCCTCCAAGACCTTGCAGGAGCAGATGGTCCAGGAGCGCGAGGCGATCGTGCGCGAGCAGGAGGCCTTGTCGGAGAGGCTCATCGCGCTTGCGGAAAAGATCCAGTCGCGCGAGGCGGCCATCCTCTCGGCCGAGGAAAGGCTGCAGGAGCTCAGCGCCGAGCAGCTCAGGATCCATTCGGGCCTGGCCGCGAGGCGCGAGGAGATTTCGCGGCTGCTGGCGGGCCTGCAGCGCATCGAGCGCAACCCGCCGCCGGCTCTGGTGGTCGACCCGACCGATGTCCTCTCGGCGCTCAGGAGCGCCATGATGTTCGGCACCATCGTGCCGGAGCTGCGCCAGGATGCGGCCGCCCTTTCGGCCCAGCTCGCCCGTCTCGAGACCCTTGCGACCCAGACCAAGAGCGAGCAGGAGCGGCTCAAGGACCATGTCGCCCGCCTCTTGCAGTCGCGCCAGGAAATGACCGACCTGCAGGCGCGCAAGAAATCGCTTCTCGCCGATACGACCGAGCGGCTCCAGGCGGAGAAGGAGCGCGCCCTGGAGCTCGCCGCCAAGGCACAGGATCTGAAGCAGCTCCTCGCCCAGCTGGAGGAGGAGCGCCGCAGGGCCGAGGCCGCCGAGAAGGCCAGGGCCGAGGCCGAGGCGAGGACGGCGGCCGAGCTCAAGGCCAAGGCGGAGGCCCAGGCGCGCATCGAAGCCGCCAAGAAGCTCCAGCCGCGCATGGCCTTCGCCGATATCAAGGGCCGGCTGCAATATCCGGCGCAAGGGCAGATTCTCAAGGCCTATGGGGCGAAGGACGGTTTCGGCGGCACGACCAGAGGGGTCTTCGTCGCCACCCGGGCCGATGCCCAGGTGGTGACCCCGGTCGACGGCCGGGTCGAGTTTTCCGGCCCCTTCCGTTCCTATGGCCAACTCTTGATCTTGAATACCGGCGGCGGCTATCATGTGCTCCTGGCAGGCTTGGGCGAAATCACGGCCGAGCAGGGACAATTTCTGCAAGCCGGAGAGCCTGTAGGGATAATGGGAAAAAGCGCCGCACCGGGGACGCTGACGGGTGACCAGCTGCAAGATGGCAGGCCCGTACTATATATTGAGTTCCGGAAGAACGGCGAAGCGATCGATTCGTCACCCTGGTGGATCGGCGGCTTCGCGCAAGCCCGAGGATGAGGCCTGATATGAAGATGCGTTCAATTGGTTTGGTTTTGGCCGGCGCGGTTTCGGCGACGGTGCTGTGGCAGGCCTTTGGCGGCGCCATCGCGGCGTCGAATTCCGACACCTACAAGCAGCTCAATCTGTTCGGCGACGTGTTCGATCGCGTCCGCTCCGACTATGTCGAGCCGCCGAATGAAGAGAAGATGATCGAAGCCGCGATCGACGGCATGCTGACCTCGCTCGATCCGCATTCGAGCTACATGAACGCCAAGCGTTTCCAGGAAATGCAGGTGCAGACCAAGGGCGAATTCGGCGGCCTCGGCATCGAGGTCACGATGGAGAACGGCCTGGTCAAGGTGGTGTCGCCGATCGACGATACGCCGGCCGCCCGCGCCGGTATCCTCGCCAACGACCTCATCATCAAGCTCGACGGCGCCGAAGTGCAGGGCCTGTCGCTCAATGAAGCGGTCGACAAGATGCGCGGCAAGGTCAATACCCCGATCACCTTGACCGTCATGCGCCAGGGCGCCAAGGAGCCGCTCGAATTCAAGCTGGTGCGCGACATCATCCGCGTGAAATCGGTCAAGTCCGAGGTCGAAGGTCCGCAGAAGGATGTCGGCTATATCCGCATCTCCTCCTTCACCGAGCAGACGCAGGAAGGCCTCGAGGCCGCCATCAACCAGCTCAGGAAGGATACCGGCGACAAGCTCAAGGGCTATGTCATCGATTTGCGCAACAACCCGGGCGGCCTGCTCGACCAGGCGATCTCGGTGTCGGACAGCTTCCTCGACAGGGGCGAGGTCGTCTCGACGCGCGGCCGCAATGCCGACGAGACGCAGCGCTTCAACGCCCAGAAGGGCGATTTCGCCGACGGCAAGCCGGTCGTCGTGCTGATCAATGGCGGATCGGCCTCGGCTTCCGAGATCGTCGCCGGCGCGCTGCAGGACCACAAGCGCGCCACCGTCATCGGCACGCGCTCCTTCGGCAAGGGTTCGGTGCAGACCATCATTCCGCTCGGCGCCCAGGGCGCGCTCAGGCTGACGACGGCGCGCTACTACACGCCGGCCGGCCGCTCCATTCAGGCCAAGGGCATCGATCCCGACACGATCATCGAGCAGGAACTGCCGCCCGAGCTTCTGGGCAAGGACACCTCCACCAAGGGCGAGGCGAGCCTCAAGGGCCATCTCACCAATGAGGGTGGCGGCGATGAAGGCGGCGGCTCTTCCGCCTATGTGCCGGACGACAAGACCAAGGATGTGCAGTTGAAGGCGGCGATCGACGTCCTGCATGGCGTCAAGGTGGCGAGCAACGCCAAGCCCAAGGAGGCCAAGCCTGATCAGCCGGCGAAAACTTCGGGCGACGAAACCAACGCCAACTGATCATCAGTACGGTTCCCATCATGGCGCGCGGCCGGTTCCCCGGCCGCGCGCTGATTTTTTGCAGTTTTGCAACCCGGGCTGAAGGGTGCTCGGACAGCACGAAGGCCAGGGGCTACGAACGGGTCCCGGCCAAGTCGAAGCCGGTGAAGCGGCGCTGGGACGGCGAGCAAGCCGATGCGCAAGGCGCAGTGTGCGCGGTTTTCGGATAAGCCGATGCGCAAGTTAAAGTAGAAAATCCCGTTAAGATTCAAGGGTTAAACGCGGCATTAACCCTTCCTCGCGCAGCATGCGGGCGAGAGAGACGAATCGGGTAATGCGGCGCGACGAATTAAGGCAACCTTTGCGCAAACGCGGGGCTTTCGAAAAGCTCTGGGCGAAGCGTCCTTCTGCCTTGATCGCGGCGTCGCTGGCGACGGCCCTGTTTCTGAGCCTTGCCGCCGCCTTCCTGGCCCGCACCCCCTATCCTTATGCCGGTGAACCGATCGTGACCGTCCGGATCCCACCGGTCGAAGAGCTCAAGACCGCCTCCATCGACAAGGCGCCGGAAGCGCCAGCCGAGGCCGAAGAGCCTGTCGACAGCGGCGAGGCGCAAAAGGTCGAAATACTGGAGGCGGAGCCGCAGGAAACCGTGGAGACGGAAACGGCGATCATCGTGTCGCCCCGCCGCAGCCTGAAGCCCGCCCCCTTTGCCGAGGTGAGCGAGACGGGACCCTACGGCGCGCTGCCGCGCATCGGTGAGCGCAATCGCAAGCCGCAGACCGTCTATGCGCGCCCGGTTGCGATGGGGGTCCTTCATTCCGACATGCCGAAAGTGGCGATCCTCCTGGGCGGCATGGGTCTCAACCGGGAGCTCACCCAGAAAGCCACGCGGGAACTCCCGGGCGAGGTGACCTTCGCCTTCGCGCCCTATGGCGATGACCTGCAGGCGCAAGTGAACAAGGCCCGTGCCCAGGGCCATGAGATCCTGCTGCAGCTGCCGCTCGAGCCCTTCGGCTATCCCGCCACCAATCCCGGGCCCAAGACCCTGATGGCCGGCGCCGACGGCAACACCAATCTCGACGCCCTCGTCTGGCATATGGGGCGTTTCGCCGGCTATGTCGGCATCACCAACTATATGGGCGGGCGGTTCCTGGGCGAGATGCAGGCCTTGCGGCCGGTGCTCGCCGAGCTGAAGAAGCGCGGCCTCGTCTTTCTCGACGACGGGACGGCGCCGCGCAGCATGGCGGCCGAGGTCGGCAAGGTCGTGGGCGTGCCGGTGAAGAACGCCAAAAAGGTGATCGATGCCGATCCAAGTGCCGAGGCCATCGACCAGGCGCTCGCCGAGCTCGAAGCCGAGGCCAGGGAATCGGGCTTTGCCATCGGCACCGGAACCGGGCTCGCGGTCACCATCGAAGCGATCGATCAATGGTCGCGTTCGCTCGCCGAAAAGGGCATATTGCTGGTTCCCGTCAGCGCTGCCTATCGTGGAAGAGCGAGCTAGCCTGTGGCCGCCCTTGAGGCGGCCATCCAACCCGTCTCCCGAGCAGATTGCCAAGAGAGCAAAATGAGCAAGAAGAAGTCCGAGCCTGGCTACCGCCCCTGCGTGGGCGTCATGCTGATCAACCCCGAAGGACTGGTCTGGATCGGCAGGCGCGCCGACAAGCCCAATGACGAGGGCACCGGGCAATGGTGGCAGATGCCGCAAGGCGGCATCGACAAGGGCGAGGATCCGGCCGAGGCCGCCTTGCGCGAATTGTACGAAGAGACCTCGGTCACCTCGGCCGCGGTGATCGCCGAAGCGCCCGATTGGTACAAATACGATCTCCCTCCCCATCTGATCGGCAAATCCTGGAACGGCAAATATCGCGGCCAGACCCAGAAATGGTTCGCCCTGCGCTTCACCGGTAGGGACAGCGAGGTCGATCTCAAGCCGCCCGGCCACAAGCAGGAATTCGACCAGTGGCGCTGGGCGAAAATGGACGAGATCCTGGGCGTCATTGTGCCCTTCAAGCGCGCGGTCTATGAGAAGGTGATTTCGGACTTCCGCCACCTTGGAGCTTGATATCGTGCCTTGCCTGCTGACCCACCGGGCTGTTTCGCTCCTCGTCGCCCTTGCGAACCATTCCGGCGCGCTCGCCTGATGTTCAAGCACATCATCTTCGATTGCGACGGCGTGCTGGTCGACAGCGAGCCCTTGTCCATGGAAGTCGACCGCGACATCCTGGCCGAGAACGGCATCGCCATGACCGTCGCGGAAGTGGGCGCGCAGTTCATCGGCCTGACTTTCGAAGCCTTCATCGACAGGATCGAAAGCGATTACCGCATCAAGCTGCCGCCTGACGTGAGCGCGGACAAGAACCGCCGCCTCCTTGCTCTCTATGAGAAGAAGCTTGCGGCGGCACCCGGGATTCACGCCACGCTTGCAGGGATGAAGCTGCCGATGAGCGTCGCCTCCAACAGCCCGCGCCACCGCGTGGAGGCCGCCTTCCGCATCGCCGGGCTCACGCGCTATTTCGGCGACCGCATCATCACCTTCGAGGATGTCGCGCGCGCCAAGCCCGCACCCGATGTCTATCTCGAGGCCGCAAGGCGGGCCAAAGTCCCGGCCAAGGCCTGCCTCGCCATAGAGGACAGCAAAGCGGGCGTCGCTTCGGCGGTCGCCGCCGGCTGCACGGTTATCGGCTTCACCGGCCTCGCCCATGACGGCGCCGCCTCGGCCGAGGCCTTGTCGCGGCTCGGCGCCAAAACCGTGGTCGATCGGCATGCCGACCTGCCTGCGGCAATTGCTGCCGTTTTAAGTCTTTGACTTTCCGGGGCAACGCGCCCATATAGCGCCTGCCCGCAGCATACCAACGGATGCGTGAAGTGGCGCCAAACACAACTAGGCGCCCCGTCCGGCTCTCACAGGGCTCCCCCGAACATTCCTGTCACGCGGAAGGTTTCAGCGCCGCGCCCAGGGTCTGCGCCTCATCGCGCATGCCCTAATCGGACAGGTCGGTGCTGCTCATCCGTTCCGAATCTGAAAGTACTATTTTGACAAAGTTCAACGAACTCGGCCTCAACGCTGCCCTGCTCAAAGCATTGGACAGCGAGGGCTATCAGACCCCGACGCCGATCCAGTCGGCGGCCATCCCCGAACTGCTGAAAGGCAGCGACCTCTTGGGCATTGCCCAGACCGGCACCGGCAAGACCGCCGCCTTCGCGCTGCCCATCCTCGATCGCCTGGCGAAGCTCAAGGGCCGCCCCGACCGCGGCACCTGCCGCGCCCTCATCCTGTCGCCCACGCGTGAGCTCGCCGCCCAGATCGGTGAAAGCTTCCGCACCTATGGCAAATTCCTGCGCATTTCGCAGGCGACCGTCTTCGGTGGCGTCTCCATCGGCAACCAGATCCGCACCGTCGGAAATGGCGTCGACGTCCTGATCGCCACCCCTGGACGATTGGTCGACCTCATCGACCGTCGCGTGCTGTCGCTGTCCAAGCTCGAGGTTTTCGTCCTCGATGAAGTCGACCAGATGCTCGATCTGGGCTTCATTCATGCCATCCGCAAGATCACCGGCCTGTTGCCGGCCAAGCGCCAGAATCTGTTCTTCTCGGCGACCATGCCGAAGGAGATCGCCGGCCTTGCCGCAGCGCTCTTGAGAGATCCGGTGCGTGTCGAGATCACACCCGTCGCGACGACGGCCGAGCGCGTCAACCAGAGCATCATCCACGTCGAGACCCGCAACAAGCTGAGCCTGCTGCTCAATCTTCTCGAGCAGAATGCCATGCCGCGCACCCTCGTCTTCACCCGCACCAAGCACGGCGCCGACCGCGTGGTGAAAGGCCTGATCCAGAAACGCATCGAAGCGGCCGCCATCCATGGCAACAAATCGCAAGGCCAGCGCGAGCGGGCTCTCGCGGGCTTCAAGAGCAGCAAATTGCGCGTGCTCGTGGCAACCGATATCGCTGCCCGCGGCATCGATATCGACGGCGTGTCGCATGTGGTGAACTACGACCTGCCCTTCGTGCCCGATTCCTATGTCCATCGCATCGGCCGCACCGCGCGCGCCGGGGCTTCGGGCGAAGCGGTTGCCTTCTGCGATCACGAAGAGCGTCCGCTGTTGCGCGATATCGAGCGCACCATCCGCCAGAAGATTCCGGTCGTCCAGCATGCGCTGAGCATCGCCACGCCAGAGGCGAATGAGCGCTCGGGCGCACCACAGGGCCATCATCGCCCGCAGCAGAACAAACCCTCCTGGCGTAAGAAGCCCGGCCAGAAGCCGCAAGGCGGCAATGGCAAATGGCGGCCACGCGGGCAGCAGCGCCAAGGCGGCGGCCACTCCCGCTAGACTCAACAAAAAGCCCGCCAATGGCGGGCTTTTTCATTTACGTCTCGCTAAAGCTTACTGCAGCGCGCTCTGCAGCGCCTGCAGGTGGTCGAGATTTTCCTGGGCGCGGCGGCGCGTCTCGTCGTCCTGGGCATCCGCCACGTCTTCCTGCGCGTCCTTGACCTGTTGCACCAGGAGGTCGGCATGGAGCTCGGCGACCGGCACCGCCACTTCGGCGAGCACGGTCAGGCCTTGCGGATTGACCTCGGCAAAGCCGCCGCGCACGAAGATACGCTCCTTGGCGCCACCTTCCTTGGTCACGGTGATGACACCCGGACGCAAGGTCGAGAGCACCGGCGCGTGACCGGGGAGGATGCCCATGTCGCCGTCGGTGCCCGGAATATCGACTTCAACGACGTCGCCCGAGAAGAGCAGCCGTTCCGGCGAGACGAGTTCGAAGTGGAGCGCCATGGTGATCAGGCCGCCTCGGCCAGGCGCTTGCCCTTCTCGACCGCGTCTTCGATGGCACCAACCATGTAGAAGGCGGGCTCGGGCAGATAGTCATACTGGCCATCGCACAGGCCCTTGAAGCCCTTGATCGTGTCTTCGAGCTTGACCTGGACGCCGGGAGAGCCGGTGAACACGGCGGCGACGTCGAAGGGCTGCGACAGGAAGCGCTCGATCTTGCGGGCGCGGGCGACGATGAGCTTGTCCTCTTCGGAGAGCTCGTCCATGCCGAGAATGGCGATGATGTCCTGCAGCGCCTTGTAGCGCTGGAGGACAGCCTGCACGCGGCGCGCCGTCTCATAGTGCTCTTCACCGATGATACGCGGATCGAGCATGCGCGACGTCGAGTCGAGCGGATCGACCGCCGGATAGATGCCCTTCTCGGCGATGCCGCGCGACAGCACCGTCGTTGCGTCCAAGTGGGCGAAGGAGGTGGCGGGCGCCGGATCGGTCAGGTCGTCGGCCGGCACGTAGATCGCCTGCACCGAGGTGATCGAGCCCTTGGTCGTGGTGGTGATGCGCTCCTGCAGGGCGCCCATGTCGGTGGCGAGCGTCGGCTGATAGCCCACCGCCGAGGGAATGCGGCCGAGAAGCGCCGACACTTCCGAACCAGCCTGCGTGAAGCGGAAGATGTTGTCGATGAAGAGCAGCACGTCCTGGCCCTGGTCGCGGAAATGCTCGGCGACGGTGAGGCCGGTGAGGCCGACGCGGGCGCGCGCACCCGGCGGCTCATTCATCTGACCGTAGACGAGAGCACATTTCGAACCTTTGCCGCCGCCCTTCTGATTGACGCCCGATTCGATGAATTCGTGATAGAGGTCGTTGCCTTCGCGGGTGCGCTCGCCCACACCGGCAAACACCGAAAAGCCGCCATGAGTCTTGGCGATGTTGTTGATGAGCTCCTGGATGAGCACCGTCTTGCCGACGCCGGCGCCGCCGAACAGGCCGATCTTGCCGCCCTTGGCGTAAGGCGCCAGAAGATCGACGACCTTGATGCCGGTGACCAGGATCTGCGCTTCCGTCGACTGCTCGACGAATTCGGGCGCCGGCTGATGGATAGCGCGCGACGACTTGGTCTTGATTGGACCGGCCTCATCGACGGGCTCGCCGACGACATTCATGATGCGTCCCAGGGTCTCGTCGCCTACGGGAACGGTGATCGGCCCGCCGGTATCGAAGACCTCCTGACCGCGCACCAGGCCTTCGGTTGTGTCCATGGCGATAGTGCGCACCGTGTTCTCGCCCAGATGCTGGGCGACTTCGAGCACGAGGCGGACATCGCCGTTCTTCGTCTCGAGCGCGTTCAGGATCTGCGGCAGGTGGGACTCGAATTGCACGTCGACAACAGCCCCCGTCACCTGACGGATGCGGCCTGCGGGCTTGTCGGAGGCCGTGGCGCTTGCGGGTTTCTTTGCCATTTCGATGTTCCTTCCGTCGTGTCTCTAGAGCGCTTCCGCGCCCGAAATGATTTCGATGAGTTCCTTGGTGATCTGCGCCTGGCGCTGCCGGTTGTAGCTGATCGACAGCTTGTTGATCATGTCGCCGGCATTGCGCGTGGCATTGTCCATGGCGCTCATGCGCGCGCCCTGCTCGGAGGCCGCGTTCTCGAGCAGCGCCCGGAAGATCTGCACCGCGATATTGCGCGGCAGGAGGTCGGCCAGAATCTCGTTTTCATCGGGCTCGGCGTCGTAGATGGCGCCGCCGAGATCGGGCGCCTTGCCGCCGGCGACGCTTGCCGGGATGAGCTGCAGCGCCGTCGGCTTCTGCGAGATGACCGACTTGAATTCGGCGAAGAACAGCGTGCAGACGTCGAACTGGCCCTCATCGAACAGCTTCAGCACCTTCTGCGCGATGCCCTGGGCATCGGCGAAGGCCAGCGTGCGCACCGCCCGGAGATCGGTGGTGTCGATGATATAGCGGCCATAGAGCCGCTTCAGGATGTCGTGGCCCTTTTTTCCGACAGTGAAGATCTTCACGGTCTTGCCCTGCGCCACGAGCCGGTCGGCATGTTCGCGCGCCAGCCTCGCGATCGAGGAATTGAAGCCGCCGCATAGGCCGCGCTCCGCCGTGCAGACCACAAGTAGGTGAGTTTGGTTGTTGCCGGTACCGGTCAGGAGCTGCGGGGCATCCTCGCGGCCCTCCATCGCGGACGAAAGATTGGCGAGCACTGTCGCCATCCGCTCCGAATAGGGCCGCGCGGCCAGCGCCGCTTCCTGCGCACGGCGCAATTTCGCCACCGCCACCATTTGCATTGCCTTGGTGATCTTGCGTGTCGCTTTCACCGAGGAAATGCGTTTTCTGAGGTCCTTTAGACTTGCCATCTTCCTGCCTTCAGCTCCTAGCCTCGTTCAGGATGATCAGGCGAAGGACTTGGCGAAGCCCGCCACAGCGGCCTTGAGCTTTTCGCCGACGGCGTCCGAAATCTGCTTCTCGTCGCGGATCGCGTTGAGGATATCGGCATGGCTCTCGCGCATGAGGCGCAGAAGGCCGTCCTCGAATTCGCGCACCTTGCTGACCGGGAAGCTATCGAGATAGCCATTGACGCCGGCATAGATCACGACCACCTGCTCTTCGGTCTTGAGCGGCGAGAATTGCGGCTGCTTCAGGAGCTCGGTGAGGCGGGCGCCACGAGCAAGCAGACGCTGGGTTGCGGCGTCGAGGTCGGAGCCGAACTGCGCGAAGGCCGCCATTTCGCGGTACTGCGCCAGCTCGCCCTTGATCTTGCCGGCGACCTGCTTCATGGCCTTGACCTGGGCCGAGGAGCCGACGCGCGACACCGAGAGGCCGACATTCACGGCCGGGCGGATGCCCTGATAGAAGAGGTCGGTCTCGAGGAAGATCTGGCCGTCGGTGATCGAGATCACGTTAGTCGGAATATAGGCCGACACGTCGTTGGCCTGCGTCTCGATGACGGGAAGAGCGGTGAGCGAGCCCGCGCCCAGGCTGTCATTGAGCTTGGCGGCGCGCTCGAGAAGGCGCGAATGGAGATAGAAGACGTCGCCCGGATAGGCTTCGCGGCCGGGCGGGCGGCGCAGCAGCAGCGACATCTGGCGATAGGCGACGGCCTGCTTGGAGAGGTCGTCATAGGCGATCACGGCATGCATGCCGTTGTCGCGGAAATATTCGCCCATGGTGCAGCCGGCGAAGGGGGCGAGATACTGCAGCGGCGCCGGATCGGAAGCGGTGGCGGCGACGATGATCGAATATTCGAGCGCGCCATTGTCTTCGAGCACCTTCACGAACTGCGCGACGGTCGAGCGCTTCTGGCCGCAGGCGACATAGACGCAGTAGAGCTTTTCCTTGTCGGGCCCCGCGACATGGATCGGCTTCTGGTTGAGGATGGTGTCGAGAATGATGGCGGTCTTGCCGGTCTGGCGGTCGCCGATGATGAGCTCGCGCTGGCCGCGGCCGATCGGGATCAGGGCGTCGATGGCCTTGAGGCCGGTCGACATCGGCTCGTGCACCGATCTGCGCGGGATGATGCCCGGCGCCTTGACGTCGACACGGCGGCGTTCCTTCGACGTGATCGGCCCCTTGCCGTCGATCGGATTGCCGAGCGGATCGACCACGCGGCCGAGCAACTCGCGCCCGACCGGCACTTCCACGATGGCGCCGGTGCGCTTGACGGTGTCGCCTTCCTTGATGTCGCGGTCGGAGCCGAAGATCACGATGCCGACATTGTCGACTTCGAGATTGAGGGCCATGCCGCGAATCCCGTTGGGGAATTCGACCATTTCGCCGGCCTGGACATTGTCGAGGCCGTAGACGCGGGCGATGCCGTCGCCGACGGAGAGCACCTGGCCGATCTCGGACACTTCGGCTTCCTTGCCGAAGTCCTTGATCTGCTTCTTGAGAATTGCGGAAATTTCGGCGGCGCGAATATCCATGATTAGCCGATCCCCTTCATCGCGATCTTGAGGTTTTGCAGTTTGGTCTTGAGCGAATTGTCCACCATGCGCGAGCCGACCTTGACGACAAGGCCGCCCAATATGGCGGGATCTACTCGGGTGGAGAGTTGCACATCGCGACCCACGCTCGCCTTGATGGCGGCCTTGAGGTCGTCGAGATGTTTGGGTGAGAGCGTGTCGGCGGAGGTGACCTCGGCCGAGATCTCGCCTTTCGACTGGGCCACCAGCGTGCGGTAGGCCTTGATCATGTCGGAAAGGACGAAGAGCCGGCGGTTCTGCGCCACGAGCTTGATGAAATTGAGGGCGAGGCTCTTGATATTGGCCTCGGCGCACAGCGCCTCGAGAGCGGAAATCTGGTCCTCGGCGGAGAAGACGGGCGAGCGGACGAGGCGTTTCAGGTCGTCTGATTCATCCATCAGCGCCTGGAAGGTTGCGAGATCGGCGCCGACGGCGTCGACGCCATTGGCTTCCCGCGCCAATTCGAAAAGGGCGGTCGCATATCGCCCTGGAACGCCTGATACTGTCTGATCGCCTTGAGCCACGACAACTCCCCGCCGAACCCGCGCTTGTCGAACCATTGCCGTTGGATCGGAAGCACCTGAATTTATTGATTAATCGTGCTTGCTAGAGCACGTGCGGCATGGGTCCCGCTCACAACCGCGCCGGTGGGTTATCACATGGGAAATAGACTCGCAACAAGGAAGGCACGGCGGATTGCCGCAATGGGAAAGCAGTATCCGCCCTGCCAATGCAGCGGCTGGCGCTGCAAATGCAAAGAGCCCGCCGGTTCGCCGGCGGGCCCTTCATGAAATTCGTTGTGACGAAGCTTAGCGGCTCACGCTCTCGCGCGCGATGCGCGGGATGTCGGAGCGCATGATGCCGAGATCGGCAAGCTCGCGATCGGTGAGCAGGTCGAGCTCACGCTTGGTGGTGTTGTAACGGTTCCAGCGCTTGAAGCCGTCGCTGAAGAAGTTGAACATGGTCTTTCCCCTATGGACTGACGGGTGGTTGGTTGCTTTTTCGACAGCCTGTATATGGTGCGTCGCACCATTTTGTGCAATGCGAAATTCACATGGCTGAGGTGCCCCCTGACTTCACGAAACCTTAACAATCCTCTGGCCTAAATACTTGAATCTACTGTGACTATTTTTTGACACCATAAACTCGATAAAATTCATAGACTTAAGCCTGGGCGGGATGCAAATCCGCCATTTTTTGCCGCAAAATAATGCACCGCAACATGGCCTGAAAGCCGGTTCCCAGCGCCCTCCGGGACCTCTATTGAAAGGCCATGCACCGCCTCCTCCTCGACTGCGATCCAGGTCTCGACGATGCCGTCGCCTTGGCGCTGGCCATGGCCTCGCCCGAGTTCGAGGTCTTGGCCGTTTCGACCGTCGCCGCCAACGCTCCCATCGACGTAGTGACCGCCAATGCCGAACAGGTCATGGACCGCCTCGCTTGCCCCTGCCCGCTGTTCCAGGGCGCGGCCCAGCCGCTCACGATAGAGGCCCGGCATTCGACCGATCTATGGGGCGGCGACGGCATATTGCCGCTCGCACCGCCGGGGCGCGCATCCAAACGCCTGGACCGCGAAGGCTTCGAGCGGCTCGCGCAGGAAGCGGATGTGGTCTGTGCCATTGGCTCGCTCACCAATATCGCCGGCCTCATCGCGAGGGGCCGCAGGCCCCGGCGACTGGTGATCATGGGTGGCGCGCTCGGCCGCGGCAATGCGACGCCCCATGCCGAGCTCAATATCTGGGCCGATCCGCACGCGGCGCAGATCGTCTTCGCTTCCGGCATCCCGATCACCCTCGTGCCGCTCGACATCACCCGTGGCCTGATCGTGCCCGGGGAAATGACCGCCGCGCTCACTTGCGCCGACACGCGCGCCGCACGGCTCGTCGGCGAGCTTCTTCCTTACGCCGGCAGCAACGCCCAGCCTGCCGCCATTCACGATGCGGCGGTCATCGCCCTCCTTCTGTGGCCCGGGCTCTTCACCCCCGAGCGCGGCCGTATCTCCGTCGTCACTGAAGGTCCCGAGGAAGGCCGCACGCACTTCACCGCGGCAGCGGACGGCCCGCATGATGTCCTGACGCAGGTTGTCCGGGACGATCTCTTCCGGCATATGCAGCGGAGACTATGCGGGGAGGATTGAATGAGCGTCGCCGTGTTCGGCTCCATCAACATGGATGTGATCGCCTATCTCGATCGCCTGCCGAAGCCTGGCGAGACGCTGCATGGATCGAGCTACAAGATGGGCCTCGGCGGCAAGGGCGCCAACCAGGCGGTCGCGGCGAGGAAGCTCGGCAATGACGTGATCTTCATCGGCCGCACCGGTGCCGATTCCTTCGGCGACGCGGCGCGCGCCGAGCTCACTTCCTATGACGTCGATCTTGCCGGCATCCGCCGCGATGACACTTCCGCCACCGGCATTGCCATCATCAAGGTCGGCGAAAGCGGGCAGAACATGATCTCGGTGATCGCCGGCGCCAATGCCGCGGTCGACGCGAGCGACGCCGCGGCGGCGGCGGGCGATCTCGCCAGATGCCGCGTGCTGCTGCTCCAGCTCGAAGTCCCCCTAAAGGCCTCGCTCGCCGCGGCGAAGATCCTCCGCGCCCATCAGGGCACCGTCATTCTCGATCCCGCCCCCGCGCCCAAAGAGCCTTTGCCGACCGAGGTGATCGCTGCCATCGATATCGTGACGCCCAATGAGAGCGAAGCGGCGGGACTTCTCGGCTGGCAGCCGGCAACGCCGGAGGACGGCCTCGCCGCCGCCCGCGAGCTCAAGGCCAAGGGCTTCGCGACGGCGGTGGTGAAGCTCGGCGCCAAGGGCGTCGCTTTCTCAGGCCCTGCGGCGGAAGGTTTCGTTCCGCCCTTCAAGGTCAAAGCGATCGACACGGTGGCCGCCGGCGACAGCTTCAATGGCGGCCTCGCTTCCGCTCTCGATGACGGCAAGCCCCTTGCCGAAGCGGTGCGTTTCGCCGCCGCCTGCGGCGCGCTGTCGACCACGAAGAAGGGCGCTTCCGCAGCGGCGCCGACACGCGCCGAGATCGAGGCCTTCCTGGGCAAGGTCTCGGCCTCCTGACATTTTAGATAAATCCGCAACGGGGGCCCGCATTGCGGGCCCGCGGCCCATCCGTTAAAGTCCGCACCCAAAGAACCGAGGGAGACTTCCATGTCACGCTTTGCCCTGTCACGCCGCTCCGCACTGGCTCTCCTGGGTGGCGCTGCCGCCCTTGGCCTCACCCATCGCGCCGCTCACGCCGCCGGCGAAATCAAGGTCCTGAACTGGCAGGGCTACGGCACTGATGAGAAATGGGCGCTCGAGATGTTCGAGAAGAAGACCGGCATCAAGGTCGTGCACGACTATTTCAACTCCGAGCAGGAGATGCTGACCAAGCTGCGCACCAGCCCCGGCACCTACGACGTCGTGCTGATGAACAACATCTATGTCATGGAAGCGGCCCGTGAGGGCCTGATCCAGCCGCTCGACACCTCGAAATTCTCCAACTTCAACGACCTCACCGCGGCGCTGCGCGACAGCGACCGCTTCGTGATGGACGGCAAGCATTACGCCATCGCCTGGGTCTGGGGCCTGACCTCCTTCGCCTACAACACCGAGAAGGTCAAAACCAAGCCGGACTCCATGGAAGCCCTGTGGGATCCCGCCCATGCCGGCAAGGTCGGCTGGCGCGACGATGCGCTGGAATCGATCCAGATCGCCGCCCTCGCCACCGGCCAGGACATGAATGCGCCGGCCGACATCGAGAAGATCAAGGACAAGCTCAAGGCGCTGAAGAGCCAGATCAAGACCTTCTGGTCGTCGGAGGACGAGTGGAACAAATACATGGCGGCGGGCGACTATGACCTCGCCGTCTATTGGTCGGGCTCGGCCGCGCGCTCCAAGAAGGCGATGAAGCTCCCCGTCGAATTCGTGGTGCCGAAGGAAGGCGCCATCGGCTGGTTCGACGGCCTCACCATCCCAACCAACGCGCCCAATGCCGAAGGCGCCGCCACCTTCATCAATTTCATGGTCGATCCCGAATTCTATGTGAAATGGGACAATGATATCGGGGCGCCCGCTTCCGCCAATGCCAAGGCCAATGCGCAATTGCCGGCGGACGCGCTCAACCGCGTAGTGCTCGGCGATCCCGAAGTGGTGAAGCGCGTCCAGTGGATGGCGCCGATTTCCGACGAGCAGAAGCAGAAGAACCAGGAGCTCTGGGACGAGGTGAAAACGAGCTTTGCCCTCTGAAGCTTCGTTTATAGCCCATCATCCTTCCCCCGTGCGGGAGAGGGACTGAATATGCGCCAGGCTCGCACCGTCTTCGCTTTGACGGCCCCCGCCTATCTGTGGCTCGCCGTGACGGTGCTCCTGCCGCTCGCCGCCATGTTCTATTTCAGCTTTCTCACCGCCTCGCCTTTGGGCGGCAAGGAAGTGCATTTCACTCTCAAGAACTATACCGACTTCTTCACCAAGCACATCTACTGGTACAATGCCTGGCGCTCGATCGAGCTCGGCCTCTATGTGACGGCACTCTGCCTCGTCATCGGCTATCCGGCCGCTCTGGGCCTCGCCAAATATGTGAAGGGCCGGTGGCGCGAGGCGATCTTCCTGCTCATCATCCTGCCCTTCTGGTCGAACGCGCTGGTGCGCACCTTCTCCTGGACCATGGTGCTGCGCGAGCCCTTCAACATCCTGTTCTCCTATCCGGCGATCGTCGTCGGCCTCGTCCATGCCTATCTGCCCTATGCGATCCTGACCTGCTACATCTCGCTCCAGGCGATCGACGATGCGCTGATCGAAGCGGGCCGCAGCCTCGGCGCAACACCGGCGCAGGCCTTCCGCCGCATCACTTTGCCCTTGAGCATGCCCGGCATCCTCGCCGCCATCTTCCTCATCTTCGTGCCGGTGATCGGCTCCTTCATGGAACCGCGCATATTGGGCGGCAAGGATGCGATCATGCTCGGCCCGATCATCGAGGGCCAGTTCATCACCGCCTTCAACTGGCCCTTGGGCGCGGCGCTCTCCTTCACCATGCTCGGCATGGTGCTCGTCATCCTGCTGGCGGCGACACCTTTCCTCAAGAAGCAAATGGCGGTCGGTTGACATGGAACGCGCCGCCAAAGCCTATCTGGGCCTCGTCCTCGTCTTCCTCTATCTGCCGATCGCGGTGATGATCGCCATGGCCTTCAACCGCTCGGCGCTCTACGAGATGCCGTTCACTTTCGATCTCGTCTGGTTCAAGGCCCTGGCCCAGAACCAGAAGCTGCTGCAGGCGAGCTGGAACAGCGTGTGGATCGCCTGCGTCAATGCGGTGATCGCGACCACGCTCGGCACGCTCGCGGCCTATGCCTTCGCGCGCTACGACTTCCGCGCCAAGCGCCTGTTGCAGATCCTGCTCTTCCCGCCCATCACCATCCCCTGGCTGATCATCGGCACCTCGATGCTGATCTTTTTCTTCTGGACCGGCATCGGGCGTGGCCTGCATGCGATCCTCCTCGGCCATGTGGCTTTGTCGCTGCCCTATGTGATCGTGGTGGTCGGGGCCCGCTTCGCCAATTTCGGGCCGCAGCTCGAAGAGGCCGCCCGTAGCCTCGGCGCCACACCCTGGCAGACCTTCTGGCGCATCACCGTGCCGGTGCTCCTGCCCGGCATCACCGCCGCGGCGCTCTTCGCCTTCGCCGTCTCCTTCGACCAGTTCGTGATCTCCTATTTCCTGGCGCCGCCCGGCACCTCGACCTTGCCGGTCGAAATCTATACCTCCATCCGCAAGGGCTTTACGCCGGAGATCAACGCCATCTCCTCGATCATCATCCTCCTCTCCATGGGCCTCATGCTGATCGTCGCCCGCAACTATAAATTCGGCGGAGACAATTGAGCCATGAGCCGCGTCGACATCGAGCATGTGACCAAGCGCTATGGCAGTTTCGCCGCGCTCGATGATGTCTCGATCACCTTCAATGACGGCGAGTTCTTCGGATTGCTCGGGCCCTCGGGCTCGGGCAAGACCACCTTGCTGCGCTCGATCGCGGGCTTCATCACGCCCGATGAAGGCACCATCTCCTTCGACGGCGAGCAGGTCGAGGCCGTGCCGGTGCATCGCCGCGCCATCGGCATGGTGTTCCAGTCCTATGCGCTCTTCCCGCATCTGACCATTGCCGAGAATATCGGCTTCGGCCTCGATGTCCGGGGCGTTGCGCGCGAAGATATTCAAAAGCGCGTCACCGAGATGCTGGCCCTCGTCCGTCTCAAGGGGCTCGAGGGCCGCTATCCACGGCAATTGTCGGGCGGCCAGCAGCAGCGCGTGGCCCTCGCCCGGGCCCTGATCACGAGGCCGAAAGTCCTCCTGCTCGACGAGCCCTTGGGCGCGCTCGACCGGCGCCTGCGCCAGGAGATGCAGGTCGAGCTCAAGGACATCCAGCGCGAGACCGGCGTCACGGCGATCTTCGTGACCCACGACCAGGAAGAGGCGCTCACCCTTTCCGACCGCATCGCCATCATCGATCAGGGCCGCCTGATCCAGGTCGGTGCGCCGCACACCGTCTATGAGCGTCCGGCCAACATCTTCGCCGCGAATTTCTTGGGCGACGCCAATGTCTTCCACGGTACGCCGGTCGCGGAGGGATTGCGGCTCGCCGACGGCACGGTCTTGGCGACCTCGAAGCCCTCGACGGGTGCTGCGATCGTGCGGCCGGAGAAGCTCACGGTCACGGCCGGCACGCAGAAGATCGCGGGCAACAGCCTGGCGGGCGAGATCATCCAGGCGATCTATTCCGGCGCCAGCGTGACCTATCGCATCAAGACGCACGTCCTCGGCGATGTACCGCTTCTGGCTTTCATCCAGAACCAGACCGGCGACGTCCTCGACACCGGGGCTCAGGTCACGGTGAGCTGGGACAGGACGCAGACCATTCCGGTGGAACCATGAGTATAAGAGGACTTCGTTTCGGCCCCATCGGCAAGCGCGCCGTCCATGCCGCGATCGACATGCAGCGACTATTCGCGGAGGACACCGAATGGGCATCTCCCGTCGTCCATGACATCGCGCCCCGCGTCGCCCGCATCACCGCCCATGCCCCGCATCTCACCCTCTTCACCCGCTTCCTCACGCCCGAGCGCGCCGAGGATGCGCAAGGCCAATGGCAGATCTACTATCGTCATTGGAAGAGCGTGCTCTCGAGCAATATCGATGCCGATCTTCTCGATCTCATTCCGCTCCTGCGGCGCTTCACGCCGCCGGCGCGCGTCATCGACAAATATGTGCATTCGGCCTTCGAGGCGCCGCGCTTCCAGGAAGCGCTCGACGAGCTTGAGGCCGACACCATCATCTTCACCGGCGTCGAGACCGATGTCTGCGTGCTCGCCACCGCGCTCACCGCCATCGATCGCGGCTACCGCACCATCCTCATCTCCGATGCGATCGCGAGCTCATCGCCCCCGGGGCATGACTCATCGCTCGACAGCATCTATCCGCGCTTCGACCAGCAGGTCGAGCTCATCGAGACCGACACGTTGCTGAAGGCCTGGACGCCATGACGGTTCCGAACTATTTGCGCACCCCCAATATCCCGGTCCATCGCGCCTGGAACACCTGGGCTGCCGACCGCTATCTCGAAATGTCGCATCTGCCGCTGGGGTTGAGGATCACGCCGGTCTTCTATGCTGCGAGCACGGCCAAGACCTCGCTGATGGGCCCGGGCTCCGACATCAGGCTCGGCCGCCACGAGCCCGACGGCCGGTTGATCGAGGCCTCCTTCGCCCATGGCGGCACCCATCTCGACTGGGTCTATGAGAAGACGTCGCCGTTCAATCTCACCGGGGCATGGAAGGCGACCAAATTCGGCGAATGGGGCTTGCGCTTCTGGGTGGTGCTGGCCTTGAGCCAGGACGATGGCGCGCTCTGGCACTATGACGAAGAGAGCCGCGCCGCATTTTGCACCATCGGTCCGCGCAGCGTCGCCGTCAGAGCCGCACGCGATCCGCTTCTGGTGACGGGCCATGAGACGCTCGACGGCTTGCGCAGCGAATATGAGACACATGGCTACTGGTATCTGGCCTCGCGGAGCTCGAGCGCCAAGGTCCTGGCCTTGCGCTTCAATCTCGAGGAAGCGCCGGAGAACGGTTTTTCGATCGCCATCGCCGATCGCAAGGAGCTGGCGTTCAAAGGGCTCACCGCAACGCCGGCCGTAAGCAAGGTTTGGACGCGCGGCGCAGCACTCGATGCCATGGCCGATATCATGGGCTGGAACACCATCTGGGACAGCGTCAATCACCGTCCCTACATCACCTGCTCGCGCAACTGGGATCTCAAGAAATTCGGCGGCTTCGGCTTCTGGCTGAATGACACGGCAATCAACGCCTTCATCGTTTCGCTGTTCGATCCCGACCAGGCGCGCGAGAATCTGGCGATGCTGCTCTCGGCGGCGGCGCCCGAAGGCAACCTGCCCTGCATCATGACCGGCAATGACGCCTGGGTCGACCGCACCCAGACGCCGATCATCTCCTTCATCGTCTGGCAGATCTATTTGCGCACTGGCAGCCGGCTCTTCATCGACATGGCCTATGACATATTGGCGCGCAACAACGACTGGATCAGGCGGGTGCGCGACGGCAATGGCAATGGCCTGCTCGAATTCGGCTCATCCGATGTGGGCCAGGGCCTCTATAAAGGCACCAAGCTCGCCGCCAAGGATGAGAGCTTCATGGACAATTCGCCGATCCATGACGAGGCGCGCTGGAACGAGAAGAGCCGCACGCTCGATTGCGAGGATGTCGGCCTGAACTCGCTCGTCTGCCTCGATTGCGAGATGCTGGGCCTCATGGCGCGCGCCCTTGGCCGCCTGGACGAGGCCAAGCGTCACGACGCCCACGCCGCTCAATTGCGCAAGAAGATCGGCACGCATTTCTGGGACGGCAAGCGCAAAATCTTCGCCAACCGGCTGTGGTCGGGCGCCTTCGTGAAGAGTGTCGCCCCAACGAGCTTCTATCCGCTCCTCTGCGGTGCCGCCTCGAAGGAGCAGCAGAAGCACTTGCTGAAGCATCTCGAGGATCCGAAGAAATTCGGCGGCCATTTCGGCCTGCCCTCGGTGTCGCGCGATGATCCGGCCATCACCGACAATGTCTATTGGCGCGGCCGCATCTGGCCGATCCTCAACTGGCTCACCTGGAACGGCCTCGAGCGGGCGGGCGAATATGAGGCCGCCGACCGGCTTGCCGAGAAGGGCTGGCGCCTTTTCCTGCAAAGCTGGGAAGAACGCCGTCTGTCGCCCGAGAACTATCACCCCGAGACCGGCGAGGGCCTGGACCAGCCCGACACCGATCCCTTCTACTCGTGGTCGGCGCTCCTGCCCTTTATCGCCCAGGCCCGGACCATGCATTTCTCGCCCTGGCGCGGCTGGGAGTTGCGCAACGAAGGCGAGGATTTCACCTTTGGCCCGGTCACCACACCCTTGGGTGCCCTGACGATCACCCGCAAGACGGGCAAGCTCACCCTCACGCGCGGCGAAGAGATTGTTTTCACGACCCAAAAGCAGGGTCGCATTCCCGGACCGCTCACAAGCCTGTGATGACGGGCCGCGGCTTATCCCGCTATTTAATCCGACGGGTTTTAGCTCTCCCGCCGTCTTAATTGCGGGCTAAATTTCCGGTAATATCGAGATCTATGAAGAAGACGCTGGTTTCTCTGTTTGTTCTGGCGGTCCTGGCCGCGTCCGCCTTCTATGCGCAGCGGACCGGCCTCGTGCCGTCATTCTGGTCGGCGACGACCGGCAAGCTCGCCGAAAGCCAGCCGGCGCCTGAGAAGAAACGTCAGGGCACGGCAAATCCCTCGCCCGTCGAAGTGGCCGCCGCCGCGACCAAGACGATGAGCGACGACATCACGGCCGTGGGCTCGCTCCTCTCCGATGAATCGGTTCAGATCGCCGCCGAGACGGCAGGCCGCGTCACGGAAATCAAATTCACCGAAGGCGACGAGGTCGCGGCCGGGGAAGTTCTGATCACGCTCGACGACACGCTGATCGCCGCCCAGCGGGAGGATGCCGAAGCCCGCCTGGCGCTCGCCAAGGCCAATTACGAACGCGCTGCCTCTCTGCGCAAATCCGGCACCGCCTCGCAGACAACCCTCGACACCGCCAATTCCGAGCGGCTGGTCGCGCAAGCCGTCTATGATCTGATCGAAGCGCAGCACCAGAAACTGTCGATCAAGGCGCCGTTCCCGGGTGTCATGGGCTTCCGCACCGTCTCGCCCGGCGCCTATGTCACGGCCGGCACGCCTTTGGCCAATCTCGAGAAGATCGACCGGCTGAAGGTCAATTTCAGCGTGCCCGAATTCTATCTGTCGAAGCTCAGCGTCGGCCAGAAGATCGAGATCATCGCCGACGCGCTGCCCGGCACACGCTTCGAGGGCCAGATCTACGCCATCGACCCGGCGGTCGACGTCAATGGCCGTGCCATCAGGGTCAAGGCGACCCTTCCCAACGAGGACGACAAGCTGCGCCCCGGTCTCCTCGCCCGCATCACGGTCAAGGGCCAGCCGCGCACCGCCGTGACGATCCCGGAGAGCGCCTTGGTTCCGCGCGGCAGCGACTTCCTCGTCTTCAAGGCCGACAATGGCAAGGCCAAGGAGACGAAGGTGCTCGCCGGCCGGCGCGAGAACGGCTTCGTCGAGATTCTGGAGGGCGTCGAGGTCGGCCAGCAAGTGGTGATCGCCGGCCAGGCGCGGTTGCGCGACGGCGCCGATGTCGAGATCGTGCCGCCGACGACCGCCGCGATCGAAGGCTGAGCCGATGTCGCTCTCCGAACTCTGCATCCGCCGCCCGGTCTTCGCCACCGTCTTGAGCCTCATCATCCTGCTCATCGGCATCGTCTCCTATGGCCGCCTGACGGTGCGCGAATACCCGCAGGTCGACGAGCCGGTCGTCTCGGTGGCAACCACTTACACCGGCGCCTCGGCGGTCCTGATGGAATCGCAAGTCACCCAGGTGCTGGAAGGATCGCTTGCCGGCATCGAGGGCATCGACATCATCGAATCGACCAGCCGGTCGGAATCGAGCCGCATCACCGTCAGGTTCAAGTCGGACGTCAATATCGATACCGCCGCGAGCGACGTGCGCGACCGCGTCAGCCGCGTCCGCGGACGGCTCCCCGACGAAGTGGACGAGCCCATCATCGCCAAGGTCGAAGCCGATGCGCAGGCCATCATCTACATCAACTTCCGCTCCGAACGACTGAACGCCATCGAGCTCACCGACTATGTCGACCGCTATGTCGTCGATCGCTTCAAGAACCTGACCGGCATATCGGACGCCGAAATCTACGGCCAGCGCCTCTATGCCATGCGCATCTGGATCGACCGTGACCGGCTGGCGGGCTATGGCTTGACCGTCCAGGATGTCGAGGATGCGCTGCGCCAGCAGAATGCCGAGATCCCGGCCGGACGCATCGAGAGCGACGACCGCGAATTCACCGTGCTGTCCAAGACCGCGCTGTCGGAGCCTCAGGAATTTCGCAACATCATGCTGAAGCGGGCGGGCGGGCTGCAGGTCAAGCTCGGCGATGTCGCCCGCGTCGAGCTCGGCTCCGACGAGGTCCGCCGCACCAGCCGCTATATGGGCCAGACGGCGATCACCGTCGGCATCATCAAGCAGGCGGTCGCCAATCCACTCGATGTGTCGAAGGAAGTGCGCCGGGTGATGCCCTCGATCATCGACTCCCTGCCGGACGGAGTCAGCGGCGAAATCGGCTATGACTCGACCCAGTTCATCGAGCAGTCGGTCGGCTCGGTCTTCACGACGATCATGGAGGCGATCGCGCTCGTCATCCTGATCATCATGTTCTTCCTGCATTCGCTCAGGGCATCGCTGATCCCGATCGTCACGATCCCGATCTCGCTCGTCGCCACTTTCGCGGTCATGCTGCTGACCGGCCTCTCGATCAACATGCTGACGCTTCTCGCCATGGTGCTGGCCATCGGCCTCGTCGTCGATGACGCCATCGTCGTGCTCGAAAACATCTTCCGTCACATTGAGGAGGGCATGAAGCCTTTCGAGGCGGCGCTCAAGGGCATGCGCGAGATCGGCTTCGCCATCGTGGCGATGACGCTCACCCTTGCCGCCGTCTATGCGCCGATCGCCTTCATGCCGGGCTCGACCGGCCGCCTGTTCCTCGAATTCGCCCTCACGCTTGCGGGCGCGGTGGTCATATCGGGCTTCATCGCTTTGACGTTGACACCCATGATGTGCTCGAAGCTGTTGAAGCACAATGCCCGGCCCAATCTCGTCGCCCGCTTCATCGAGCGGGTGCTGGCGCGGCTCGAGCATGTTTACCGTTTCCTTCTCAGGCTCGCCGTCAAGGCGCGCTATGCCGTCTTCCTGATCGCTCTCGCGGTCGCAGGTTTGGGCGGCTTCCTGTTCACCGGTCTCAATTCCGAGCTGACGCCCCCCGAGGACCGCGGCGTCCTGCAGATCAACGGCCAGACGCCGGAGGGATCGACGCTCGCTTTCACCGACCGTTATGCCGCGCAAGTCGAAGGCATCCTCAAGACGTCGCCGAATATCCGTGCCTATATGGTGACCGTCGGGATGCCGGAGGTGACCGAATTCAGGACCATCGGCCGCCTCAAGGATTATGCCGATCGCGACCTGACTCAGGCGCAGATCGCCCAGCGCCTCGGGCCCAAATTGCGTAAAGTGGCCGGCGCCCAGGTCTCGGCGCGCTCGATGGCCGGCTTCGGGCGCCGCGGCAGCGGACGGCCGGTCGAGTTCGTCATCCAGACCTCCGGAACCTATGCGGATCTGCAGAAATACAGCGACGCCATGGTCGACAGGCTGGCGCAGAATCCCGGCCTCACCGATCTCGATACCGATCTCAAGCTCAACAAGCCGCAGCTCGAGGTGAAGATCGACCGCGACCGGGTCGCCGATCTGGGGCTCGACGTGTCGGAGGTCGGCCGCACCCTCGAGACGATGCTGGGCGGCCGCCAGGTGACCCGCTTCGAGATCGCGGGCGAGCAGTACGACGTCCTCGTCCAGCTCGACGCCAGCGAGCGCACCGCGCCGGAAAACCTCGCGCGCATGTTCGTGCGCAACAGTTCGGGCGAGATGATCCAGCTCTCCAACATCGTCTCGATCACCGAGACGGTGGCGCCCAAGGATCTGCGCCGCTTCAACCAGCTTCGTTCCGTCACCATCTATGCCAATCTGTCGCCCGGCTACACTCTGGGCCAGGCGCTCCAGGCCATTCAGGCCGCGGCGAATGAGGTTTTGCCCGCCACCGCGCTGACCGACGTCTCCGGCCAGAGCCGCGAGTTCCGTGACGCCAGCAGCAACATCCTGTTCATCTTCGTCCTGGCGCTCGCCTTCATCTATCTCGTCCTGTCGGCGCAATTCGAGAGCTTCCGCGATCCTCTGATGATCATGCTGACGGTGCCCTTGTCGATGACCGGCGCGCTTCTCGCGCTCAAGCTCACCGGCGGCACGCTCAACATCTATTCGCAGATCGGCCTCGTGACGCTGGTCGGCCTCATCACCAAGCACGGCATCCTGATCGTCGATTTCGCCAATCGCCTGCAGGATGAGGGCAGGAGTCGCAGCGCCGCCGTCATCGAGGCGGCGACCTTGCGCTTGCGGCCCATCCTGATGACCACCTGCGCCATGGTGCTGGGCGCCATGCCGCTCGCCATGGCGCATGGCGCCGGTTCCGAGAGCCGCGTCCAGATCGGCTGGGTCATTGTCGGCGGCATGACTTTCGGCACGCTCTTGACGCTGTTCGTCGTGCCCGCCGTCTACAGCCTGTTTGGCCGCAAGGCGGTGGCCGAGTCCGAGGCAGCGATCGTCGCCTTCCCGAAAGCGGCGGAATAAGTCCTACCGCCCGCTCGCGCGCTTCATGCGCTCGATGATGCGCGGAATGGCGATCACGGCGATCAGCAGCGCGCCGATATAGACGCTGACCACCTGGCCTGGGATGTTGTTGAGCGACATGCCGAAGGTCAGGAGGCCCAGCACCAGCACGGCGAGGAAGACGCCGAGAATGGAGCCGACGCCGCCGGCGATCGAAACGCCGCCCAGTATGACCATGGTGACGATATCGAGCTCCCAGCCGATGCCGATATTGGAGCGCACGGAGCCGAGCCGCGCCGCCAGGAGGCCGGCGGCGAGGCCCGCCAGGATCCCCGATACGACGAACAGGATGAAGCGTAGACGCGCCACCGGTATGCCGGAAAAGCGCGCCGCCACCGGGTTGGAGCCGGTGGCGAAGAGCTGGCGGCCGATCGCCGTTCTGTGCAGCACGATGCCGAACAGCGCCGTGAGGACGAGGAAGATCAGGAAAGACAGCGGCACCGGCGGCAGGAACAGCCAGGATATGCCCGTCTCTTTCATCTTGATGAAATAGCTCTGCCCGAGATCGAGGAATTCCTGCGGGAACTTCGTCTTCGCCTGGTCGCCCAGGATCACCTGGGTCAACCCGCGAAACAGCGACATCGTTCCGATGGTGACGACGATCGAGGGAAGATTGAGGAACGATACCAGCACGCCATTGAAGACGCCGCAGAGAAGGCCGATGCCGATGCCGGTCGCGAACAGGACGGGCGCGCCATAGCCCGCTTCCGCCGCATAGCCGACCCCCATGGCGGCCAGCGCCACGATGGCGGCGACCGAAAGATCGATCTCGCGTACCAGGATCAAGAGCGCCATGGCGAGCGCGATGATCGCCTTCTCGGAGAAGTTGAAGGTTGCGTCCGCCAGGTTGAAGACGTCGAGGAAATAGGGCGAGGCGATGGTGTTCACGATGATGGTGAGCGCCAGCAGAATGACGAGGATCACCTCCCAGGAGAGGACGATGTCGCGCAAGCGCCGGGGCGGTGAGTCGGCGACGGCATAGCGATCCTCGGACGTGGCGGGCGCGGTCATGGCGCCACCCGTCTCAACCGGCGCGCCTCGGGCAGGATCAGCTTGTCGGGCCGGCGCTCGGCGCGCGCATTGATGACGACGGCGGTGAGGATGACGGCGCCCGAAATCGCCATTTGCCAGAAGGGCGATATCTGCATCACCGGCAGCGCCGTCATCACGATGCCGAGGAACAGAGCGCCCAGCAATGTCCCGGCGACCGTGCCGATGCCGCCGCCGATCGACACGCCGCCGATCACGCACGCCGCGATCACCGTCAGCTCATAGCCGCTGGCGATCTCGGAATAGGCGACGCCATAGCGCGCCACCCACAAATAGCCGCAGAGCCCGGCCACGGCGCCCGAGATGGAATAGGCGAGCAGATCCTGCCGGCGCTGGTCGATGCCGCAATAGCGCGCCGCCACCGGATTGCCGCCCACCGCATAGAGCCCGCGGCCGGCGCGGGTGAAGCTCAGGAAAACCCAGAACAGGAGCGCCACCGCAATGGCGATCCACACCGGGCTCGTCAGGCCGAGCCAGACCTGTTTCGGGAAAGCCTGGAAGGCGACGCCCATTTCCGACGCGTTCACCTGATCGCCGCCCGCGATGATGATGATCATGCCGCGGAAGACCGCGAGCGTGCCCAAGGTCATGACGATCGGCGGAATGCCGAGATAGGCGATGAGCGCGCCGTTGATCATGCCGAGGAGCAATCCGGTGACGATGCCGGCGAGGATCATGAGGATGAGCGGCACTTCCGGATGATACTGGCTGACGAGTGCCGCCATCATGCCGGAAAGCGCCAGATTGGCGGCGACCGAAAGGTCGATGCCGCGCGTCAGGATGACCACCATCTGCGCCAGCGCCATCATGAACAGCACCGAAGTCTCGGTCAGCATATCGCTGATATTGCCCCAGGCCAGGAAGGCCGGCTGATAGGCGCCGATGAGTGCCATGCCGATGAGGAGGATCAGCGCGAGCACGATCTCGCGATTATTGAGGAGGGCCTTCATGCCGCTTCGCTCGCGGCCCCGGTCGCCGCGCCCACGATCGCCTCGGCGCTCCATTCGCCGCGCTTGAACTCATCGACGATGCGGCCTTCCTTCATGACGATGACGCGGTCGGCAAGGCCCATCACCTCGGGCAGTTCCGACGTGATCAGCACGACGGCAAGGCCTTCACTCGCGAGCTCGCCGATGAAATCATGCACCGCGGCCTTGGAGCCCACATCGATGCCCTTGGTCGGTTCGTCCAGCACGATGACCTTGGGGCGCGTCGCCAGCCATTTGGCGATGACGACTTTCTGCTGGTTGCCGCCCGACAACTCGGCGAGCCGCTGCTCCCAGTTTGCCGCCTTGACCGCGAGCCTTCGGCCGAGCCTCCGCGTCTCGGCCTGTTCGGACGCACGCGACAGGAACAGTCCCCGCACATGCTTGCCGAGGTCGGCGAGCGTCACATTCTCGCGGATACCGAGCGACAGGATGGCGCCCTGGTCCTGCCGGTCCTCCGGCACATAGGCGATGCCGGCGGCGATCGCATCCGAAGGTGCCGCGATCGCAAGGCGTTGTCCCTCGAGCGTCACCTCGCCCTGCGTGATGGGCGTGATGCCGAACAACCCCTGCATGGCCTCGGTGCGCCCGGCGCCGACCAGCCCATAGAGGCCCAATATCTCGCCTTTGCGCAGGCTGAAGGAGACATCGGCATATTCCGTCGCATTGGACAGGCCTTCGACGGCAAGCACGGTCTCGCCGAGCTCGACGTCGCGCTTGGGGAAGAACTGATCGACCGGACGGCCCACCATCATGCGCACCAGGTGGGCTTGCGTCACCGAGGCGATCGCTCCTTCGCCGACCTTCTCGCCGTCGCGCAGGCAGATGAAATCATCGCAGATGCGGAAGATCTCATTGAATTTATGGCTGATGAAGACGATCGCCCGGCCCTCCGCCTTGAGCTGGGCGACGACGCGGAAGAGATCGTCGATCTCGCTCGCCGAAAGGGCGGCCGTCGGTTCGTCCATGATGAGGACCTGCGCCTCATGCGACAGAGCGCGGGCGATCTCGACCAGATGCTTCTGGGCGACCGACAGGCGCTTGAGCTTGAAGTCGCTCGGAATGACGGCATCGATGCGCTTGAGGAGCGCCTGCGAGCGCTCACGCATCGTGGACCACGCGACGAGGTGCGACGCGCCGGTCGGCATATGGCCCATGAAGATGTTCTCGGCCACGCTCAGCTCGTCGAACATCACCGTTTCCTGCTGGATCGCCGCGATGCCGGCGGCCCACGCATCGCGCGGCGAGGCGAAGGATCTGGGCTCGCCGCGCACCCGGATCTCGCCTTCATCCGCCGTGTAGATTCCGGTGAGGATCTTGACGATGGTGGACTTGCCCGCACCATTCTCGCCGATGATGGCCGTCACCCGGCCGGGTTTCAAGGCGAGGCTGACATCATGCAGGGCTCTGACGCCCGGAAAGCGCTTGGAAATGCCCGAAAGGGTGAGGATGGGATCAGACACGATCATCCGGCCGCGAGGAGAATAGGCATGAAGCCATGGCCGGACCGGGATCCGGCAATGGCGACAATGCAGTAAAGACGTGATCAGAAGATCTTCGCGAATTCCTCGACATTCGTTTTATTGAACTCGAAGGGCTCGCCCATGATGCATTCACCGGCCGGCCCCACGACCGTCTCGCCCTTCTTGCCCATCGAGAGCTTGGCGCCCTCTTTCGTGTCGGCGCCGCCCAGGATCGCGGCCATGATCTGGGTCGAGGCATAGCCATATTCCACCGGATTCCAGATCGCGAAGCTGTCGCAGGCGCCCTGCATGACATAGTCTTTCATCTCGGAAGGCAGACCGAGGCCGGTGATGAACACTTTGCCGACGAGGCCGCCATCGACGATGGCCTTGGCGCCGGAACGGATGCCGATCGTGGTCGGCGAAATGACGCCCTTGAGGTTGGGATGCGCCTTCACCAGGCCCTGCATCTCGCGATAGCTCTTGTCGTCCTGGTCGTCGCCATAGACGGTCGCCACCAGCGGCATATCTTTGTATTCGGGCTTCTTCCATTCCTCCTGCATGGCGGCGATCCAGGAATTCTGGTTCGTCATAGTGGAGGCTGCCGACAGGATGGCGACCTCGCCTTTGCCGCCGAGCGTCTTGGCGATCATCTGCACCTGCTTGGCGCCGATGAGCGGCGTGGATGACGCCGAGAGATGGACGATACGGCCGGCGGGGGCTATGGCGCTGTCGAAGCTCATCACCTTGATGCCGCGTTCCATGGCCTTCTTGCCGACCGGCACGAGGGCGTCGGCGTCATTGGCGGAAACGATGATGCCATCGACCTTCTGCGCGATCTGCGCATCGATCACGGCGATCTGCTCTTCCGCGGTCGGCTTGGCGGAAGCGGTATAGATGATCTCGATGCCGCCCAGCTCCGAGCCCGCTTCCTTCGCGCCATTGGCGCAGGCGTCGAAATAGCTGTTGCCGAGATTCTTGACGATCATGGCAATGCGCTTTTGGGCCTGGGCGCGAAGCGGCTTCGTCAGGATCGCCGGAGCCGCAACGGCAAAAGCTGCTGCGCTTCCATATTTCAACAGAGTGCGGCGTGTCGTGGTCATCTGGTCTTTCCTCCCTCGTAATTCGGCAATCGTAGCATCAAATGGACCGGGAGCAAGATGTGGGACCTGTCCAGCCTTCCCCTTCTCGCTTGCTACTTCACAACAACCGTCTTCGGATCCCAGCCGTCGGGCGGCGGATATTTCGGCGCCAGCTCTTCCAGTGCCTCGCGCACGATGCGCGAAATCGCGGCATTGCGCGCCCAGTTGCGATCGGCCGGGATGACATACCAGGGCGCATGGGCGGTCGAGCAGCGCCTCAGCGCCGTTTCATAGGCGGCCATGTAGTCGTTCCACAATTTCCGGTCCTCGAGATCGCTCGGATTGAACTTCCACTGCTTGGCGGGATCGGTGACGCGCTCTTTCAGGCGTTCGGCCTGCTCGGCCTTGGAGATATGCAGCATGAATTTGAGGATGCGCGTGCCGTTGTCGCTGAGCATCTTCTCGAACTGGTTGATCTCCTCATAGCGCCGCTCGATGACGTCCGGCTTCGCGAGCTTCCTCACCTTCACCACCAGCACGTCCTCATAATGCGAGCGGTTGAAGATGCCGATGATGCCCTTCTCCGGGCAGGCCTCGTGGACACGCCAGAGATAGTCATGCGCGCGCTCTTCCGGGCTTGGCACCTTGAAGGGCGTCACCTCGACGCCGATCGGGCCGCAGGTGTTGAACACCGCGCGCACCGTGCCGTCCTTGCCGCTGCAATCGATGCCTTGCAGCACGACGAGCAGGCTGTGCTTGCCTTCGGCATAGAGCTTGTCCTGCAGCGCGTCGATCGCCTCGGCATCCTTCTGGGTCTGGGCCTTGGCCTGGTCCTTGCCTTTGAAGGCGCTGTCGTCGCGCGGGTCGATCTTGGCGAGCGAGACCGCCTTGCCGGGACCGACGATGAATTTCTTCGCAAACTGGCTGGGCATCTTTTCCCCTGTTCAGGTCCGGCCAGAGGTTCGGACATTGGGGCCTTGATTGCAAGGGCCGAGCACCCTAATGCCTAATGCCAAAGGATTGATATATGACAGATAATAAGGCTCAGATGGCGTCACCGGCCTTTCGGCTCGCCGCCATCGACCAGGACTTCGTCCTCGGCGACACGACGCGCGGCATCCGCTTCCAGCTCGAATACCAGAAGGCGGAGGAATATTTGCGCAAATGGGGGGTCGCCTCGACCGTCGTCGTCTTCGGTTCGGCGCGCGTCAGGGAAGGCGACAAACGCGGCTGGTATGAAGCCGCCCGCGCATTCGCCCGCATCGTCTCGGAAAATGGCGGCGCCCTCCACAGCTTTTCGAGCCCGCGCCGGAACGTCATCGCCACCGGCGGCGGTCCCGGCATCATGGAAGCCGCCAATCGCGGCGCCTATGATGTGGGCGCGCCCTCGATCGGCTACAACATTACGCTGCCGCATGAGCAGGAGCCCAATGCCTATTCGACGCCGGAGCTCACCTTCCGCTTCCATTATTTCGCGATGCGCAAGATGCATTTCGCCATGCGCGCCGATGCCCTGGTCGTCTTCCCCGGCGGCTTCGGGACACTCGACGAGCTCTTCGAGATCCTCACCCTGAGGCAGACCGGCAAGATGGACGATCCCGTACCGATCGTTCTCTATGACAGCATCTTCTGGCACAAGACCATCAACTTCCGCCGCTTCGCCGATGAGGGCCTGTGCGCCGAATCCGATCTCGATCTCTTCGGCTTCGCCGACACGCCGGAGGGGGCCTGGAAAGAGCTTCTCGCCCGCGGCCTCAAGGTCCCGGAACGCAAAGGATAGGACATGACGATCAAGATTCATTTCCACGGCGCCACGCGCGTCGTCACGGGCTCCTGCTATGTCCTCGAGACCGGTTCCGCGCGGCTCCTCGTCGATTGCGGCATGTTCCAGGGCTCGAAGACCGAGAAGGAGCTCAACTACCGCGCCTTTCCCTTCGATCCGCGCAAGATCGACGCCATGCTCCTGACCCATGCCCATATCGATCATGCGGGCCTCATCCCCAAGCTCACCAAGGCGGGCTATGCCGGCAAGATCTACGCGACCCACGCGACCTGCGATCTCGCCGCGGTCATGCTGCCGGATTCGGGCTTCATCCAGGAGACCGAGGTCAAGCAGCTCAATGAGCGCAACCGCAAGCGCGGCCTCGACGAGGTCGAGCCGATCTACACCGCCGATGATGCGCGCCAGGCGCTCGAGCATTTCGAAGGCATCGCCTACAAGACCTGGATCACGCCAGTGCCCGGCATCAAGGCGCGCTACTGGAATGCCGGCCACCTCCTGGGCTCCGCCTCGATCGAGGTCGAGGTCGCGCGTGAGGGCCTGAAACCCTTGCGCATCCTGTTCTCCGGCGACATCGGTCCCGACCAGAAATTATTCGAGCCCGATCCCGAGGCGCCGGTCGATTTCGACTATGTCATTTGCGAATCGACCTATGGCGGCAAGGACCGCTTCGAACGCTCGCAGGAGACGCGCCGCGAGGTGCTGGGCGCCGAGTTGCGCGCCGCGGCGAGCCGCCAGGGCGCCGTCCTCATTCCCTCTTTCGCGGTGGAGCGTACCCAGGAGATCCTGGTCGACGTGATCGCGCTCATGGATGCGGGCGTCGTTCCCTATGCGCCGGTCTTCATCGATTCACCCTTGGCGCTGAAGGCGACGGAGATCTTCACCCATCACGCCAAATCGCTGCGCAACGGCGATGCGCTGCTGAGAGCGCTCGAATCGCCCTATGTGAAGACGACGGAAACCGCCGATGAGAGCAAGGCCATCAACCGCTTCGCAGGCTTCCACATCATCGTCGCGGCGAGCGGCATGTGCGAGGCGGGCCGCATCCGCCATCATCTGAAGAACAACCTGTTCAAGCCCAATGCCACCGTCCTCCTGGTCGGCTTCCAGGCGATGGGCACGCTCGGCCGCCTGCTCGAGGATGGCGCGCAGAGCGTCAAGATCCATGGCGAGGAGGTCAAGGTGAGAGCCGCGATCCGGCGCTTCGAGGATTATTCGGGCCATGCCGACGGACCGGAATTGCTGCAATGGCTGCGCGAGCGCTTGCCCATCGCCAAGGCGGTCTTCCTGACCCATGGCGAGGAGGAGCCGCAAGTGGCGCTGGCCAATGCCATGGCGGGCGAGATCATCGAGGCCCAACGGATCGAGCGGCCGCGTCTCGATGACGTCTATGACGTGACGGGCGATGCGCCGGTGCGCCGCGAGGCCGAGATCAGGCCGCGCCTCAGCCCCGACAAGATGGCGCATCCCGATTGGCACAACGAGCTTGCCGAGCTCATCCTCGACATCAATGACGAGATGGGCAAGGCCGCGGACGAGAAGGCCCGCGCCGTCGTCATCCGGCGGCTCAAGCGCGCGCTCGCGGAATCGCGCGGCGCGATGCCGCCGCCCAATGCCCGGCAGAAGGGCCACGACGAGGGCCGCGGCGGCGCTCGGGGCTTCGATGAAGGGTAATATTCGCAAATTTAGGTTAATGGCTCAAAATCGCGCAGGTTGGGCCGTTAACCAAGCCTAAGGGTGGAGTTAATCCGTATACTGTGCAATCGTCGCGATGGGTACGGCGTTTTGGATTTTTCGATCCAGAAAGGTCATTATGCATGCCCCGCAACTCCATCAGACTGCAGACTGAAGCCACCGAGGCCCTGAGGGTCGAAATCGACCGTGATCGCGCGAAGGATCAGGCCAGCATCGATTATTTCCGCGATCTGCTCGGTGTACTGAGAGATGGCCGCGACGAGGACCTCGGAGCCCTGGATTCATTCGCGGCGAACATGAAGATGATGATCAATCGCCGGCATGACGGCGTCGCCGAACAGATCAAGGTACAGATCGCGCGCGACGAAGCGCATCTGCGCGACCTCGAAGGCAACGAGCCGGAGAAGCCCGTGGATCAGGAGAAGCCCGCCGCTGCCGAGCAAGACCATGGCGACGGCAAGGTCACGCGCATCAAGAAGATTGCCAGCGTATAGAACCCTGCCCCTCTCCTCGCCGGGGGAGAGGGAATTCTCTGATCAGCCTCACCGCCTCGGCCCCGATCTCGGGCAGCATCGTGACGCTGTCCGAGGGCCATTTGCCCTGGGCGAAGACGACGAGCGTGAACACCTCGCCCGTCGGCAATGCGGCATGCAGCGCGTCATGGCGGCGATAGCTCGCATGGCTGTCGCCCGTCCAGCCGGTCCAGCCGGCTTTCGCCCAGATCTTGGCACCGTCCGGCATGCCTTCGCCCAGGAACCCCAGAAGCTGGGCATGCGGCGTGTCCCTGAATTCCTTCGTATTGGGCCGGTGGAGCGTGTCACGCATGATCTTGGACCTGTGCCCCGAAATCATCTCACCGCTCATGATCTTCGCCAAGATCAGGGCGGCGGCGTTGCTGGTGAGGCGGTTATGGTTGTTGCCGCCGTGCTGCACATAGACCTTCTCGCGCCCATAGCGCTCATCGTCCATCAGCTTTTGCGACACATTGATCCGGGCGAGCTCGGGCAGCGCGAATGACCGGAAATAGCGGTTCACGTTCTCGCGCGCCGCGATCCAGCGCTCCATCTCCTCACCGCTGAGCTCGGTGTCGCCCGTGGTGCCGCTCAGGTGATCGATGATGTAATTGGTCGCCATGTTGCTCGACCATTTGATCATGTCATGCAGAGCGCGGGCGAGCTCCGGCGTTTCGGCGAGGCGTCCATCCTCATAGGCCTGCTGCAGCGCCACCATGTAGAACATCTTGATGACGCTGCAGGGATAGAACGGGGCATCGCCGCGATAGGCGAAACTGTCCTTGACCGGCCCCTCTTCGCCCTCATGCAGATGGAGCGTCACGGCGAAATCATCAGGCTTCACACCGTGCGGCGCAAACCGCCCCTTGATCCAGACTGTGAGCGCGGTGCCGATTTTTTCCGCAAGGCTTATGCTCTGTGACGGCATTAGGGATTCCTCGAATGTATGTCAGGAGTTTCGGGCGAAGGTGAATTGAGTGGAGGCCTCGGGATTGAGGCAGCGCACTTGGTGGTCGGGGTCGCCGTCGCGAAGCTCGGGATGCTCGGCGCGGCAGGCGGGCAGCACGAAGGGGCAGCGGGTCGAGAAACCGCAGCCCAAGGGCGGCGCCAGGGGATCGGGCACCTCGCCTTCGATCCCTGGCGCCATGCTGCGCCGTTGCGGATCGGGCATCGGGATCGCCGCGAGGAGCCCCCGCGTATAGGGATGCTGCGGCCTCGCGAACAGGCTTTCCGTCTCCGCCACTTCGACGATCTCGCCCAGATACATGACGGCGATGCGGTCGCTGATATGGCGCACCACATTGAGATCATGGGCGATGAACATGATGGCGATGCCGAGCTTGGCGCGCAGGTCTTCGAGCAGATTGATGATTTGCGCCTGCACGCTGGCATCGAGAGCGGAGACCGGTTCATCGGCGATGATGAGGCGGGGCTCGACCGCCAGCGCCCGGGCGATCGAGATGCGCTGGCGCTGGCCGCCGCTGATCGCATGTGGCAGCCGATCCTTGAGCTTTGGCGTCAGGCCGACCATCAGCAGCAATTCATCGACGCGCTTCATCCGCGCATCGGCATTAGTGACGGTGCCGTGCACTTTGAGGGCCTCGTCCAGCATGGCGCCCAGCGTCATGCGCGGATTGAGCGAGGCGTAAGGGTCCTGGAAGACCATCTGGACCTGCCGCGCCCGCGCCTGCCGGTCGCCGGCGAAAGCGCCGCCTTGCCAGGCGAAGCTGCCGCCTTCCGGCCGGTCGAGGCCGACGATGCAGCGCCCGAGCGTCGATTTCCCGCAGCCGGATTCACCGACGACGCCCAGGATTTCCCCGGGCCTCACCGTGAGGCTGACATCGCGCAAGGCCTTGAGCCGCGCCGTGGGCTTGCGCGCCAGCACATCGCTCAAGCTCCGGTCGAGCACATAGGTCTTCGACACATGGCTGATCTCGAGCAGCGGCCGGGAGGCGCTCATGCGAGCTCTCCCATCCGGATGCAGGCGCCTTCATGGCCGGGCTCGACCGGCAGCAAGGGCGGCTCATCGCGCGCGCATTGCGCCACGGCGAAATGGCAGCGCGGATGGAAGCGGCAGCCGCTTGGCGGGGATGAGAGATCGGGCGGCGCGCCGCCGATCGGCTCGAGCCGCTCGTGCTTGTTGCGCATGGCGGGGAGCGCGCCGAGGAGCGCCCGCGTATAGGGATGCGACGGCTTGGCGAAAAGCTGCGCCGTCGTGGCGGTCTCGGCGATGCGCCCGGCATACATGACGGCGACGCGATCGCAGGTCTGCGCGACGACGCCCAGATCATGGGTGACGAACAGCACCGCCATGCCGGTCTCCTCGCGCAGGCGCAGGATGAGCTTCAGGATCTGGTCCTGCACGGTGACGTCGAGCGCCGTCGTCGGCTCATCGGCGATCAGGAGCTTGGGCCGGCAGGCAAGCGCGATGGCGATGAGCACGCGCTGCCGCATGCCGCCGCTGAAAGCATGCGGATAGGCATCGAGCCGCCTTTCGGCGGCGGAGACGCCGACCGATTTCAGGAGATCGATCGCCGCCGCGCGCGGGCTTCGGCCCGCGAGCCGGCCATGCCGGACGAGGCCCTCCTGGATCTGCCGGCCGATGCGCATCGTCGGATTGAGCGCCGTCATCGGATCCTGGAAGATCATGGCGATTTGGCGCCCGCGGATCTGGGTGAAATCGCCATCGCCGAGATCGACAAGCTCGCGGCCGTCGAAGCGGACCGAGCCCGCCATGCGGCTGGGCGCCCCGCCGAAAAGCCGGATCAGCGAGCGGCAGGTGACGCTCTTGCCGCATCCCGATTCACCGACCAGCCCGAAGATCTCACCCGCTTTGATCTCGAAGCTGACGCCGTCGACCGCGGTCACGGTCTGCTGGCGCCCGGCGAAGGAGACCTTGAGGTCGCGCACGCTGAGGAGCGGGGCCGTCATGCCTTGGGCCTCAGGAAGTCGTCGAGCCCGTCGCCCAGGAAGGTGAAGGTGACGCCGACCAGGACGATGGCGAGGCCCGGGAACAGCGAGATCCACCAGCCGTCCTGGATGAAGTTGCGGCCATCGGCGATCATGACGCCCCATTCCGGCGTCGGCGGCTGGATACCGAGCCCGAGGAAGCCGAGCGAGGTGACGGCGAGGATGGTGAGCACGACATCGGCCATCATGAAGACGATCGCCGGCGTGATCACATTGGGCAGGATATGCCGGAACATGATGCGGGCATGGCTGTAGCCCAGGACCGAGGAGGCCTTGACGTAATCGAGCTGTTTGGCGAGCAGCACCTCGCCCCTGACGATGCGGGCGAAGGAAATCCACACCACCAGCGTGAAGGCCAGATACATATTGGCGATGCTGGGCCCGAGCGCGCCGACGATCGAGATGACCAGCACATAGAAGGGAAAGGCCCATAATATGTCGACGATCCGCATCAGCACGAGATCGAGCCAGCCGCCGAAATAGCCGGAGACGAGGCCGATGGTCGAGCCGATGAGGAAAGGCAGCAGCACGCAGATGGCCACGACCTCGAGATCGACCCGGGCGGCGGCGATGACGCGTGCCAGCACGTCGCGGCCGAGATCGTCGGTGCCGAAAGGATGGGCGAGGCTCGGAGGGGCGAGCGCATTGGCGAAGTCGATGGCCACCGGATCATGCGGCACGACGAGCGGTCCGATCAGGCTGGCGAGGACCAGCACGGCGAGGAGAAGCAGGCCGACATGCAGGTTGCGGTTGCGCCGGAACCTGTCGGCCGTTTCGCTGGAGATGAGCCGGGTCACGACAAGGTCACGCGCGGATCGACCAGCGCATAAGCGAGGTCGGTCAGGAGGTTGATGAGGACGACCAGGGTCGCGAAGGTGACGGTCAGCGCCTGCACCATCGGATAGTCGCGGGCCGAGATCGACGAGACGAGCAATGAGCCGAGGCCCGGTATGCCGAACACGGTTTCGATGACCACGGTTCCGCCGATCACCCAGCTCGTATGCACGGCGAGCACCGAGATGGTCGAGGTCAGCGAATTGCGGAAGACATGGCGCCACAGCACCTGGCGCTCGACCAGGCCCTTGGCGCGCGCCGTGTCGACATAATCGGCGCCGAGCACCGCGATGATCGAGCTTCTGAGCGAGCGGATGGTGAGCGCCGCCGTGCCCAGCGCGATGATGAAGGCCGGCAGAGCGAGATGGTGCAGCCTGTCCCAGAAGCCCTCGCCATAGCCCGACACCGGGAAGAGCGGGACATAGATGGCAAAGAGCAGCACCAGGAGCACGCCCAGCCAGAAGGCCGGCATCGACATGGCCATGACGAAGACGACGCGTATCACCTGGTCGAAGACGCCGCCCTTGCGGATCGCCGCCAGCATGGCGAGCGGCACGGTCATGATCACCGCCATGATGGTGGAGAGGCCGACCAGCGCCAGGCTCGGCCACAGTCTTTCGAGGATGAGCGGCGCGATATCGGCCTTGTAGGCGATCGAGCGGCCGAAGCTGCCCTGCACCAGATCGCCAATGAAGCGCAGATATTGCTGCCACAGCGGCTGATCGAGGCCGAGCTGCTCATTGAGCTTGGCGATGTCTTCGGGCGTGCCGCGGCTGCCGAGCATCAAGGTCGCCGGGTCGCCCGGCATGACGCGGAGCAGCAGGAACGCCACCAGCGTGATGCCGATGAGCACCGGCAGGAGCTGGATGATCCGCGACAGGCAGAAAAAGACGATCTTCATGGAAGACCTCCCCACTTTCCCCCTCTCCCGTTGCGAAGCAATGGGAGAGGGTGCCCGAAGGGCGGGTGAGGGCTCTTTGCTTCAGCAATGAATACTTGTTGAGATTGGAACACTTTGCACGAAAGAGCCCTCATCCGGCCTTCGGCCACCTTCTCCCACGCTGCGCGCGGGAGAAGGGGAATGGCGGAGGGCAGATGCGACAGTAAAGACACCCGGCTACTTTATCACCACATCCTTCAGCGAATAATTCGCCGTCGGCAGCACTTCGAAGCCTTCGACATTGGCGCGCATCGCATAGGCGGATTTCGGCATGAACAGGAAGATGAAGGGAGCGCCCTCATGCACCCGGGCTTCGATCTCCTTGAACATCTTGCCGCGCTCCTCGCCCTCATTGGTCTGGCGCTCGAGCGCATAGAGCTCGTTGACGCGATCGTCCTTCCACTGCGAGTGGAAGGCATTGGCGCGCTCCGGATTGACCATGGTGAAGCCGACGAGCTGATCCGGATCGATCGTGTCGCTGGTCGCATAGGACAGCGACAGCTCGAAATTGCCGGCCTTGGTGGTGCTGAACTGCGAGGAGCCTTCGATGGTCTGCAATTCGACCTCGATGCCGATCTGGCGCAGCGACGCCTGGATGGCGCTGCCGATCTGGCGGCTGGTCACGTCGCCGCCGCGCACCAACATGCTGGTCTTGAAGCCCTGCTCGAGTCCCGCCTCCTTCAGGAGCGCCTTGGCCTTTTCGAGATCGACCGGATAGGGCTTGAGCTCCTCATTATGATAGGCCATGACCGGGATGGAGGTGGTCGCCGCCACCGCATCGCCATGGAAGATGCCCTTGACCAGCGCTTCCTTGTCGACGGCATAGTTCATCGCCTGGCGCACGCGCACATCGTCGAAGGGCTTCTTGGTGGTGTTGATCTGCACCATGTCGATGCGGAAGACCGAGGCCAGGCCCACTTTCACGCTGGCATCGCTCTTGAGCGTCGCTGCCTGGTTGAACGGCACTTCGATGACGGCGTCGAGCTCGCCCGCCTTGAGCTTCAGCACGCGCGAATTGTCCTCCGGCACGATCTCGAGCGTGGCGCCGTCGATCTGCGGCTTGCCCTTCTCCCAATAATGCGGGTTCTTGGCGAGCTCCATCTTCTGTCCGCGCGCCCAGTTCGTCAGCACGAAGGGTCCAGAACCAATGGGCTTCTCGAAGAAGGCTTCGCCCTTCGCCTCGACCAGCTTGGCGGGCAGGATCGAGGCCGAGAACATCGCCAGATTGTTGATGATCGGGGTGAAGGGCTTTTCGAGCTTCATCACGATCGTGTGGTCGTCGACGACCTGATAGGTGGTGATCGGGCGGAAGAACCGGCCCCATTCCGATTTCTCGCCGGCGGCGCGCTTGAGCGAGAATTCGACATCGGCCGCCGTCACCGGCGTGCCGTCGGAGAATTTCGCATCGGCGCGCAGCTTGAAGCTGTATTCCTTGCCGTCGGGGGAGACGGTCCAGGATTCGGCGATGCCCGGCTCGAGCTTGGTGCCGTCCTTGCTCGGGCGGACGAGCTGGTCATAGATCTGCAGCTCCGCCCAGATCGAGGCATTGTCGCTCGACGCGATGGGATCGATGGTGAGCGCATCCTCGCGCACCCCGACTTTGAGCGTCGCGGCTTCGGCGGAAGCGAGCGGGATTGCGGTCAGGGCCATCGTCGCCAGCGCCGCGATGAAGGCCTTGGCCAGGATCGCCCGGCGTGAAAATCCTGAAACTGGGTTCCGATTGCGCATTTTAGCTCCTCCCGGACCTGATATTTGTGGTTATGAACTGGACTGGAACAAGCCGAATATCAGCGGCAGTTCCCTGACTGCCAGCCGCATATCGACGCCCGTCCCATAAGGGCAATCTCGGAGGCGGCACCCGAATGGTCAAATTGGAATATGGACGGCATCCATAACTTGAGGTTATGTGCTGGGCGACGAAGGAGGGTAGCTTGCGGTTGCGCCATATCGAGGTTTTCCACGCCATCAAGCAAGCCGGGTCGATCAGCAAGGCGGCGGCTTTGCTGGGCGTCTCGCAGCCCGCGGCCAGCAAGGTGCTGCAGCACGCCGAATCCTCGCTCGGCTTCAAGCTGTTCGAGCGGGTGAAGGGCAGGCTCCTGCCGACGGCGGAAGCGGAGCTGCTCTATGTCGAGGTCGCCAAGCTCAATCTGGGCCTCGAGCAATTGCGCAAGCTCTCCGCCAATCTGCGGCGCTTCCCGCAAGGGCGATTGCATGTCGGCTGCCTGCCGAGCCTCGGCCTCTCCATCATGCCGAAGACCATCCACGACTTCCGCAAAGCCTATCCTTCCGTCGTCTGCGAGGTCGAGACCAACCATATCGAGGCCCTGCTCGCCGCCTTGCGCTCGCGCCAGCTCGATCTCGCGATCTCGATCTTTCCCGACGAGCATCCGGACATCCGCACCCAGGTGGTGGGCGAGATGGACCTCGTCTATCTGGGGCCCCGCGACGGCGGCGATGTCGACCTGGCCGAGATCGAGGATCGCGAGCTCGTCGGCCTGTCGCGCGGCGACGGGGTCGGCGGCCTGATCGCCAAGGAGCGCGAGCGGCTGGGCCGCAGCTACAATCCCGGCATCGAGGTCCAGACCTATTATCTCGCTTGCGCCTTCGCCGCGGCCGGATGCGGCGCCACGATCGTCGATCGCCTGACCGCGCGCAGCATGCTGAGGCCCGGCCTGTATCTGCGCTCGCTCAGGCAGCGTCTCACCGTCGAGATTGCCGTGCTGACGCACGAGGCCAATGTCATTCGCGGCTTCTACACGGATTTCGTCACCATCCTGAAGAAATCGCTCTCCGCCATGCCCGATGTGGAGAGCGTCCCGCTTCACGACGCGAGAAATTAGATCACCTCGATCCAGCGCCGCTCGCGCGCCGAGCGCGCCATGCCGTGGATCACGCGCTCGATCTTGAGGCCTTCGGCGAAATTGACGAAGCATTCGCTTTGATCGGCGATGCAGTCGAGAAGATGCTTGGCCTCGATGACCTTGAGCTCGTTGAAGCCGAGCTGGTGTCCGGCGACGGGGGTGAACTGGGCATAGGGCGCATGGGCGGGACCGGTGAGAATGGTGCGGAAGCCGCGCGTCGCTTCCGGCCCCTCGCTCACATAGAGCTGCAATTCATTGAGCCGCTCCTGGTCGAAGGTCAGCATGCCCTTGCGGCCGTGGATCTCGAAGCGGATGAGGTTCTTGCGGCCCCAGGCGGCGCGGCTCGAGGTGAGCGTGCCGGAAATGCCGTTCCTGAAGCGCACGATGGCATGGGCGATGTCCTCGTTCTCGACCTCGCGCATCTCGCTCGTGCCGGGCACCGGGCGCTCCTTGACCACGGTCTCCATGTCGGCCGCGACCGAGGCGATGTCGCCGATGAGGAAATGCGCGAAGCTCACCAGGTGGCAGGTGATGTCGCCGAGCGTGCCGAGGCCCCAGAGATCGATGCGCGCCCTTTTGCTCCACGGCACGTCGGGCGAGGCCAGGTAGTCTTCGTCCACTTGCCCGCGGAAATGCACCACCTCGCCAATGGCGCCGGCCTGGACGAGGTGCCTGGCATGCAGCACCGCGGGGTTCTTGATGTAGTTGTAGCCGAGCAAGGTGCGGCCCTTGGCCTTCTCCGCCGCGGCGGCCATGGCCTGCGCCTCCTCGAGCGTCAACGCCATCGGCTTCTCGCACCACACATGCTTGCCGGCCGCGAGGAAGGCGACCGCCATCTCGCGATGCACGTTGTTGGGCGCGGTGATCGACACGATGTCGATCCTGGGATCATCGACGAGCTTGCGCCAATCCGTTTCAGCCCGGGCGAAGCCATATTCGGCGGCGCGCTTCTTGGTGAGATCGGGATCGATATCGCACAAGGTCTCGAGCCGGATTTCCGGCACGTCGCCGAAGACGGGCCGCACATGGCTCCAGGCCATGGCATGGCATTTGCCCATGAAGCCGGTTCCGATCAGCGCGACACCTAAGGACGTCATGACTATTTCTCGACCTTCCAAAAAAAGCAGGTCCCGACTTTCGCCGGGACCTGCGATCAACTCAACAGAAAACCGATCCTATTTATACTGATCGGCATTCTCCTTGGTGACGAGCACCGTGCCGGTGTCGATCACCGGATCGATCTTCTCGCCCTTCTGCAGCTTGACCAGGTTCTCGACCGCGAAGGCGCCCATATTCTTGGGCGCTTGCGCGACGGAAGCGGTCATGTCGCCGGCGATGATCGAGGCGGCGGCATCGGGATTGGCATCGAAGCCGACCACCATGACGTCCTTGAGCTTGTCGGCCGCTTTCAGCGCCTCGACGGCGCCCAGCGCCATATTGTCGTTGGAGGCGAACACCGCCTTGATGTTGGGATTGCCGGTCAGGATGTTCTCCATCACCGACTGGCCCTTGGCGCGGTCCCAATCGGCCGGCTGCTCGGCGACGACCTTGAGACCGCAGGCTTCGAGCCCGGCCTTCGAGCCATTGGCGCGCGCCTGGCCGGTCGACTGGGTGATGATGCCTTGCAGGATCGCCACTTCCGATCCCTTCTCGACCTTCGAGCAGATGAAATCGGCGGCGAGCTTGGCGCCGACTTCGTTGTTCGTGCCGATGAAGGTCACGCCTTCATTGGTGCCCTTGGTGTCGACGAACACGACCGGCACGTTCTTGGCTTTCGCCGCGTCGACGACGGGCGCCAGCGCATTGGGATCGGTCGGCGCCAGAGCGAGGCCGGCGATGCCCTTGGCGAGCATGTCCTCGAGCTGCGCGATCTGCGCCTGGACGTCGGATTCGGCCGGCGGCGACATGACCACCACCTCGACGCCGAGCTCCTTGCCCTTCTCTTCGGCTCCGGCCTGGACCGCGGCCCAGAACGGGTTGCCCGCGCCCGGGCCTTTCATGTCGAGCACGATCGGATCGGCAAAGGCCGAACCGGCGAAGCTCAGCGCCGCCACGGCGACGCCCGCAATCAGAAATCTCTTCATCTACTCCTCCCATGGACAAGACGTCTCCGATGGATCAGCGCTTCCGGCCTGGAGACAAGGCCGGAAGCGGCATTCACTTGCGTGTCGCGGCGCGCCGCCGCAGCACGTCGATATAGACGGCGATGATGATGATAAGACCGATGAGGATCTGCTGCCAGAACGGGCTGATATTGTTGAGATTGAGCCCGTTGCGCAAAAGTCCCATGATGAGCACGCCGGCGAGCACGCCAAGCACCGTGCCGCGCCCGCCGAAGAAGCTCGCCCCGCCGATGATCACCGCCGCGATGGCATCGAGCTCGGCCCCGACGCCGGCGAGCGGAAAGCCCGAATCGGTGCGTCCGGCAAGCAGCAGTGCCGCGAGCCCGGCGAAGAAGCCGCAGATCGCATAGACATAGACCAGCACGCGGTCGACATCGATGCCGGTGACGCGCGCCGCCTGCGGATTGCCCCCGATCGCAAAAATGTGCCGGCCCATATTGGTGCGGTTGAGGAAGAACCACAGGCCGATCGCGCACAGGATGACGAGGAAGAAGCTGACGGGCACGCCCGCCGGAGGGTTGAACAGGCCAAGAGTGTAGTATTTCTGGCCGAGATAGCGCACTTCCGGCTGGAGACCGGAGATCGGCGCCTGGCTGATGAGGCTGGTGAGGCCGCGCGCGATATTGAGCGTGCCGAGCGTCATGATAAAGGGATGCGGCAGTTTGAGCATCGTGTAGCCGAGGCCGTTGACGAGCCCCGAGGCGATGCCGACGAGGGGCGCCACCAGGATCACGATCGGCCAGGGCAGGCCCGCTTTGTCGGCGACCGCGAGGCAGATCATCGCCAGCGCCATCACCGATCCGACCGAGAGATCGATGCCGGCGGTGATGATGACCACGAACATGCCGAGCGCCAGCATGGCGGCGAAGGCATTCTGCTTCAGGATGTTGGAGATATTGGCCGCCGACAGGAAGGTCGCGGGCTGCGTCGCATAGAGGATCGCCATCATCACGATGACGACGAGGATGATGCCGTAGCTCTCGAGGAAGCGCGATAGAGCGGGATTATTGCTGATCATCAATGCACCCGGTCATGCGCGAGCTCAGCGGTATGACCCTTGGTCCCCATGATCCAGCCGATGACCTCGTTGCGGTTGGTCTTCTCGAGCGGCGAATCGGCGAAATTGGCGCCGTGGAAAAGCGCCATCACCCGGTCGCAGGCATAGAAGATGTCGTCCATGCGGTGCGAGATCATGATGACCGCGACGCCATGCTCCTTAAGCGACTTGATGAGGTCGAGCACCTTGCCGACTTCCTTGATGGCGAGCGCCGCCGTCGGCTCGTCCATGATGACGACCTTGGCGTCGAAAGCTGTGGCGCGCGCGATGGCGACCGCCTGGCGCTGGCCGCCGGAAAGCTCCTCGACTGGCTGGTCGACGCTCTTCACATGGATCTTGAGCTTGTCGAGATGGGCCTGCGCCATCTCGCGCTCCCTGGCCTTGTCGATGACGGTGAGGCCGGCGACACGCGCGCCGGGCTCGCGGCCGAGATAGATATTCTCGTAGATCGGCAGATTCCCGGCCAGCGCGAAGTCCTGATAGACCATCTCGATGCCGATATTGCGCGCCGTGCGCGGGCTCGAGAAATGGACGGGGCGGCCTTCGAAGATGAGCTGGCCCTCGCTCGGCTGATAGAGGCCGGAAAGGATCTTCATGAGGGTGGATTTGCCGGCGCCATTGTCGCCGACGACGCCGAGCGCTTCACCGGAGTTCACATGGAAGTTCACATTGCGCAGCGCCGTGATGGCACCGAAATATTTCGTGACGCCCTTGGCTTCGAGCAGCGGGGTTTCGGTGGTGGTCACCCGTCCATCCTCCCTTTCAGGACCTGGAAGCCGGTCCAAAATAGAATATTCTGGTGATTATTTTTGTTATTAGAACATTTATTCCATTTTTGCTTGACGCCGTCAAGCCCTTCTGTTGTCATGGGCCATGGCGACGACCGAGACCGCTCCCAAGGATTTCGCGACGCTCAAGGCGCTGATCATCGAGCGCGGCAAGACCTTGCCCAAGCGCCTGAGCCAGATCGCGGCCTTCGCCCTCGAGCACCCCGACGATATCGCCTTCGGCACGGTGGCGTCGATTGCCGAGCAGGCCGAGGTCCAACCCTCCTCGCTCATCCGCTTTTCCCAGGCCATGGGCTATCAGGGCTTTTCCGAGCTGCAGGAGATTTTTCGTGCACGCCTGCGCGACCGGGTGCCGAATTACGAGGAGCGCATCGCGCAATTGCGCGAGCATGCGAAATCGGCCTCGAAGGCGCATATCCTCTTCGAAGGCTTTTCGGAGGCGGCGCAGAAGTCGATCGCCGATCTTTCCGGCAAGATCGAGGCCAAGACGCTCGACAAGGCGGTGGCGCGGCTCGCCGGCGCCCAGACGATCTACATCATCGGCCTCAGGCGCTCCTTCCCGATCTCGTCTTATATGGCCTATGCCTTCGGCAAGCTCGGGCTACGCCATGTGCTGGTCGACGGGCTGGGCGGCCTCGCTTCCAACGACATCGCTTTCGCGACCCCCAAGGACGCCGTGCTCGCAGTGAGCTTCACCCCCTATGCCAGCGAGACCGTTACCTTGGTCAGCCAAGCTGTTCGCGCCCATGTGCCGGTGATTGCCATCACCGACAGCGCCTTCTCGCCCTTGGCGCGCGATGCCGAGATCTGGTTCGAGGTGGCAGAAGCGAATTTCGAAGGCTTCCGCTCGCTCGCCGCCACGCTGGCCCTCGCCATGACGCTGACCGTCGCCGTGGCGGAGAAAAGGGGAAGTTAGACACCTGCCCGAACTTCCCCTTCTCCCGCTCGCGGGAGAAGGTGCCCGAAGGGCGGATGAGGGTGTTGGTCAATCTTGCGGCAGTCTATCGGCAAACGCCAAGAGGATCATGTTCGTCACATCATCGAAACGATGATGTCCTGACTCTAGTCGGACTTCCGTCGGCACCTGGTTGCGCCGCAGCCAACGAGCCTGGTCGAGATGTTTCGGCTTAATGTTCCGCGTGATCATCGCATCAAAGAGACACCCTCATCCGGCCTTCGGCCACCTTCTCCCGCAAGCGGGAGAAGGGGAAAACAGGTAAGATTTCATCGCTCTTGTAATCGCGGGCCAAGCCGTGCGATTTGGGAAATCTCAGGCTATGAAGATGTGCCCGCAGTTGCGGTCATTCCGGCAAACGGCAATCGTCGCTATTTGACAATTCCCTGCTCCAAATTCCTATTCGGACCCTAACCTCTTGATATGCCTGAGGTCGGATTCTTTTTTGTAAAAATTCCCTGATAATCCCTGATAATCCCTGATTCCGGTCGTCACTTCACCTTCACCGGCTTGCCGGTCTTCCAGCTTTCGGTCGCCGCTTCCGCGAGCTTCTGGGCCTCGAGCCCGTCATGACCGGAGGCGCTCGGCGCCTTGCCCTTGCCCATCGCATCGAGGAAGGCCAGCACTTCGAGGCGATAGGCTTGCGTATAGCGCTCGATGAAGGAGAAGGGGATGAGGTCTTGCGTAAAACCTTGCGCATCGGCGCATTCGACCGTCGTCAGATGGACATTGCCGGCCCTGAGCATCGCCTTGCTGCCATGCACTTCGATGCGCTGGTCATGGCCATAAGTGGCGCGCCTGGAATTGGTGATGATCACCATGGCGCCGCGCTTCGTCTGCATGTGGACGGCCGCCGTGTCGACGTCGCCCGCCTTGCCGATATCGGGATCGACCAGGTTGCCGCCCAGCGCATGGACGGTCTCGATCGCTTCGCCGCCCAGGAGGAAACGCGACATGTCGAAGTCGTGGATCATCATGTCGCGATAGAGCCCGCCCGAGCGCTCGATATAGGCGACGGGCGGCGGTGAGGGATCGCGGCAGGTGATGGTGACGATCTCGACATCGCCCGCCTCGCCTTTGCGCAGGCGCTTCTCGAGATTGGCGAAATTGGGATCGTAGCGGCGATGGAAGCCGATCATCAGCGGCACTTTCGCCTTCTCGACCGCGGCCAGACACTTCTCGATCCGCTCGACCGACAGCGACACCGGCTTCTCGCACAGGATCATCTTGCCGGCCCTCGCCGCCTGTTCGATGAGATCGGCATGGGTGTCGGTCGGGGTCGCGATCAGGATCGCATCCGTGTCCTTGGCCTTGATGACCTCCTCGACCGAGGCGACCTTGGCGCCGACCGATTTGGCGAGCGTATCCGCGGCCCTGCCGTCGGCATCGGCGACATAGGCGACCTTGGCCCGGCCGGAACCGGCCAAGGTGGCGCCATGAACCTTGCCGATACGTCCGGCACCCAGAATTCCGAAGCTGATCATGCGGCCTCCCAAAACGGAACAAATATTCTGAATTGACGATTGAATAGAATTATTGTTTCATATCGTCAAGCGTACATAGGTACATAAGAGCGAACTCAATTGGGAGGCCCATGGCGGAACTTGACGTCATCACGATCGGCCGGTCTTCCGTCGATCTCTATGGGCGAGAGATCGGCTCGAGACTCGAGGACATCGCGTCTTTCGCCAAGTCGGTGGGCGGCTGTCCCTCCAATATCGCCATCGGCACGGCGCGTCTCGGACTCAAATCGGGCCTCATCACCCGTGTCGGCGATGAGCAGATGGGCCGTTACATCAAGGAGCAGATGGCCCGCGAGGGCGTCTCGCTTAAGGGCATCGTCACCGACAAGGAGCGGCTGACCTCGCTCGTTTTGCTCTCGGTCGAGAACGACAAGACCTTCCCGCTCATCTTCTATCGCGAGAACTGCGCCGACAGCGCGCTCAGCGAGGACGACATCGATCCCGACTTCATCCGCTCGAGCCGTGCCGTCCTCGTCACCGGCACGCATTTTGCGCGGGCCAATAATCATGCCGCCCAGAGGAAGGCGATGGCGATCGCCAAGGCGAAGGGCGCCCGCATCATTCTCGATATCGACTACCGGCCCAATCTCTGGGGCCTCGCCGGCCATGCCGCGGGCGAGGAGCGCTACATCAAGTCGGACAAGGTGTCGGAAAGCTTGCAGGCGATCCTCGCCGATTGCGATCTCATCGTCGGCACCGAGGAGGAAGTGCATATTGCCGGCGGCGCGGAAGACACGCTCGGCGCCTTGCGCAAGATCCGCTCCATCTCCAAGGCGGCCATCGTCCTGAAGCGCGGACCCATGGGCTGCGTCGTATTCCCGGATGCCATCCCTTCGCGCATCGAGGACGGCATTGTCGGCCAGGGCTTTCCGATCGAGGTCTATAATGTGCTGGGTGCCGGCGACAGCTTCATGTCGGGCTTCCTGCGCGGCTGGCTCAAGGGGGAGGACTATGCGACCGCGGCGACCTGGGCCAATGCCTGCGGCGCCTTCGCCGTGTCACGCCTACTTTGCTCGCCCGAGATCCCGACCTGGGAGGAATTGCAGTTCTTCCTGAAGCACGGAAGCCGGCACAGGGCGTTGCGCCGCGACGAGGCGATCAACCATGTCCATTGGGCGACGACGCGGCGCCCGCAACCGGAAAGCCTGCTGGCCCTTGCGATCGATCACAGGAAGCAGCTCGAGGACATGGCCGACAAGCTCGGCGTGCCGCGCCGGCGCATCGCCGATTTCAAGCGCCTGGCCGTCAAGGCGACGGCCGATGTCGCACAGGGCAAGCCGGGCTTCGGCATGCTGCTCGACGACACCTATGGCCGCGAGGCGATGTTCGATGCGGCAAAGCACAATTTCTGGATCGCCCGGCCGCTGGAAGAGCCGGGCTCGAGGCCTCTGCGCTTCGAATTCACCCAGGATGTCGGATCGCGTCTCGTCGAATGGCCGGTGGGCCACACGATCAAGTGCCTCGCTTTCTATCATCCCGATGACGACAAGGCGTTGAAGGACGAGCAGGCGCGGAAGCTGCGCACGCTCTTCGAGGCGACGCGCGGCATCGGCCGCGAATTGCTGGTCGAGATCATCGCCGGCAAGCATGGGCCCGTGCAGGACGACACTATTGCCCGGGCACTGGCCGAGCTGTATGCGCTGGGCATCAAGCCCGACTGGTGGAAGCTCGAGCCGCAGGCCTCGGCCGCGGCCTGGCAAAACATCGGCGCGGTGATCGACCGCAACGATCCCTATTGCCGCGGCATCGTACTCCTGGGGCTCGAGGCGCCGGAGGCCGAGCTCGCCACGGCCTTCGCCGTCGCGGAAGGCCAGGCGCATGTGAAGGGATTTGCCATTGGCCGCACGATCTTCAATGATGTGGCGAAAGACTGGCTCTCAGGTCAAATGAAGGACGACGACGCCGTTGCCGCCATGGCTCGGCGTTTCGGCAAGCTCGTCCAATTATGGAAGAGGACGCATTCATGACCAAGACGATCCGCCTCACCACGACCCAGGCCTTGGCGCGGTTCCTCACCCGCCAGATGACCGTGATCGACGGCCGCAAGCAGCCGGTCTTCGCCGGTGTCTGGGCCATTTTCGGCCATGGCAATGTCGCCGGCATGGGCGAGGCGCTCTATGGCGTGAAGGACGAATTGCCGACCTATCGCGCCCATAATGAGCAGGCCATGGCCCATACCGCCATTGCCTACGCCAAGGCGACGCGCCGGCGGCGCATGATGGCCTGCACCACCTCGATCGGCCCGGGCGCGCTCAATATGGTGACGGCGGCCGCCGTCGCCCATGTCGATCGTCTGCCGGTGCTGTTCCTGCCGGGCGACGTCTTCGCCAACCGCAAGCCCGATCCGGTCTTGCAGCAGATCGAGAATTTCGGCGACGGCACGGCTTCCGCCAATGACTGCTTCCGCCCCGTGTCGCGCTATTTCGACCGTATCGCGCGGCCCGAGCAGCTCATCCCGGCCTTGAGCCGCGCCATGGAGGTTCTCACCGATCCGGCCGATTGCGGCCCCGTCACCCTGGCGCTCTGCCAGGACGTGCAGGCCGAGGCCTATGACTATCCGGCGAGCTTCTTCGCCGAGAAGATCTGGGCTCAGCGCCGCATCCGCCCCGATGAAAGTGAGCTTGCACGCGCCGTGAGCACCCTGCGCGCGGCGAAGAAGCCGATGATCATCGCCGGCGGCGGCATCCTTTATTCGGAAGCCTCATCGACGCTCGCCGGTTTCGCCGAGCGCCACGGCATCCCGGTGGCCGAGACCCAGGCCGGCAAATCCTCGCTTCCCTTCCTGCACAAGCTCAATATGGGCGCCGTCGGCGTCACCGGTACATCGGCCGCCAATCATCTGGCGGAAGAGGCCGATGTCATCCTGGCGGTCGGCACGCGCCTGCAGGACTTCACCACCGGCTCCTGGGCGCTGTTCAAGAACCCGGGGAAGACGATCATCGGCCTCAACACCCAGGTCTTCGATGCGACCAAGCATCAGGCTCTGCCGCTCATCGCCGATGCGCGTGTCGGCCTCGAGGAGCTCTCCGCCAATCTCGGCAGTTACAAGACACCGTCGATCTGGACGAAATCGGCCGCGGACGGCTTCAAGGCCTGGATGAAGGAAGCCGATGCGGTGACGGCGGCAGCCAATACGCTTCCTTCCGACGCGCAAGTTATCGGCGCAGTGCAGCGGGCGCTCGGCCGCGACATATCGGTGCTGTGCGCCGCAGGCGGCCTACCCGGCGAATTGCACAAGCTCTGGCAGGCGAGCACGCCCTCTTCCTACCATCTCGAATATGGCTTCTCCTGCATGGGCTATGAGGTCGCGGGCGGCATCGGCATGAAGCTGGCGCAGCCCGATCGCGAGGTCGTGGTGATGGTGGGCGACGGCTCCTATCTCATGCTCAATTCCGAGCTCGCCACCTCGGTGATGATGGGCGTCAAGCTCACCATCGTGCTGCTCGACAATCGCGGCTATGGCTGCATCACCAGGCTGCAGAAGGCGACCGGCGGGGCGCGCTTCAACAATCTCTTCACCGACACGGTGCATGAGAGCTTGCCCGAGATCGATTTCGCCGCGCATGCCAGGAGCCTTGGCGCCATCGCCATCAAGGTGAGCTCGCTTGCCGATCTCGCGACCGAGCTCAAGAAGACGAAGTCCACACCTCGCACCAGCGTCATCGTCATCGACACAGACCCCTGGATCTCGACCGAGGCTGGCGGCCATTGGTGGGATGTCGCAGTGCCGGAAGTCTCGGCCCGCAAGGAAGTGGAAGCGGCGCGGAAGAAATATGAGACGGCGCTCAAGCAGCAGCGCGTAGGCGATTAACGAAGGAGATAGACACTATGGCAATCCGTATCGGCGCCAATCCGATCGGCTGGTCGAATGACGACATGCAGGAGATCGGCGGCTGGATCCCGCTCGAGCAGTGCTTGAGCGAGGCGAAAGCCGCAGGCTTCGTCGGCATGGAGCTCGGCAACAAATTTCCGCGCGAGGCGGCGAAACTGCGCCCGATCCTCGACAAATACGGCCATGCGCTGATCGGCGGCTGGCATTCGATCTTCCTGATCGAGCGCGATGCCGAGACCGAGTTCGCCGAGGCCGCCCATCACCGCAAGCTGCTCAAGGACATGGGCACGAACGTGTTCATCGTCGCCGAATGCACCCGCACGATCCATGGCGACAAGTCGAAGCCGCTCTCGACTCGTCCGAAGATGACGGAAGCCGAATGGAAGCGCTTCACCGAGCGCCTGACGAAGCTCGCCGAGCTTCTGCGGAAAGAGGGCTTCCAGCTCGTCTATCACCATCACATGGGCACCGTCATCCAGACGCCGGAAGAGATCGACCGGTTGATGAAGGAGACAGGCGAGGCCGTGCATCTTTTGCTCGATACCGGCCACGCCACCTGGGGCGGCGCCGATCCGACCGTTCTTGCCCGCAAATACCGCAAGCGCATCAGCCATGTGCATTGCAAGGACGTGCGCCCGGCGGTGCGCAAGGAAGCGGATGCGAAGGACTGGTCCTTCCTCGATAGCGTGCTCGCCGGCGTCTATACGGTGCCGGGCGACGGCATGGTCGATTATGTATCGGTATTCAAGGAGCTGCCCGGCTATTCCGGCTGGGTGGTGGTCGAGGCCGAGCAGGATCCGAAGAAGGCCGAGCCCGCCAAATATGCTAAGATGGGCCATGACAATCTCGTCCGGTTCCTCAAAGCTGGCGGACTCCTCTGATGCCAAAGCTGCTCGTCAAGCCCAAATCCGGTGACGGCCGCATCCTGCATGTGACGCCCGAGACGGCGGGCTGGACCTATGTCGGCTTCGATCTGTGGAAGCTCGGCAAAGGTCGGTCTGTGAAGGCCGAGAGCAAGGATCGCGAAACCTGCCTCGTCTTCGTCGCGGGCAAAGGCCGCGTCAAGGTCGGTGGCAAGGATCTCGGTGTCATCGGCGAGCGCATGTCGCCTTTCGAGGGAAAACCGTGGTCGGTCTATGTGCCGGCGGGTGACGCCTGGAGCGTCACGGCCGAGACGCCGCTCGAGCTCGGCGTCTGTTCAGCACCCGGCTCAGGCAAGGTGCCGGCGCGCGTCATCCGTCCGGATGATCTCGGCCAGGAGACCCGCGGCAAGGGCACCAACACGCGCTATGTCACCAACATCCTGCCCGAGACCGAGCCGGCGGAGAGCTTGCTGGTGGTGGAGGTCATCACGCCCGGCGGCCACACCTCGTCCTATCCGCCGCATAAGCACGACCAGGACAACCTGCCGCATGAGTCGTTGCTGGAAGAGACCTATTACCACCGCTTCAACCCATCCCAGGGTTTCGGCTTCCAGCGCGTCTATACCGACGACCGCTCGCTCGACGAGGCGATGGCCATCGAGGACGGCGATCTGACGCTGGTGCCCAAGGGCTATCACCCTTGCGCCGCCACGCATGGCTATGATCTTTATTATCTTAATGTGATGGCAGGGCCGAAGCGCACCTGGAAGTTCCACAATGCCAAGGAGCATGAATGGCTCATCGCCAGGTGAAGCGCTCCATCAGATAATCGGGCTCGGGATCGAACTGGGTCTGGCCTTCCGACACGCCCGTCGTGACGAGAAGTGTCGAGAGCCCCGCGCCGCGGCCGCCCGCGACGTCATGCTCGGCGCTGTCGCCGATGCACAAGGCCCGGCGCGGCCGCCCGATGATCTTGAGCGCATGGTCGTAGATCGCACGGTGGGGCTTGCCGATCCATTCGACCTTGCCGCCTTGCGCCTCATAGAGCGCCGCGATGGCGCCGGGCGCAGGCTCGAGACCTGCAGGCGTGATCATGAGCTTGTCGGGGTTACAGCAGATCGCCGGCACGGTCAGGCCTTTGAGCATCAGCGCATACTCATCGAGCGAGGTTGCCGGTGCATTCGAGCCAAGGATAAGGATCACATCGGCCTGTTGCGGATATGATACGATCTCGAAATGATCGAAGCCATAATCGTCGCAATCCTTGCCGATGATGAAGGCGCGCCTGGACTTCGATGATTTGAGCCGCTGATAGGCAACCTCCCCCGAACTCACCGCATCGACATAGAATTCGCGCGGGATTCCCATTCTGGTGAGGCGGGCGATATTCGCGATTGTGCGCTTGCCGGAATTGGTCATCACCGCGATCGGGATCTTCAATTCATGCAGCTTGGCCAGAACATCGAGCGCGCCAGGATAGAGCCTTGCGCCGTCATGCAGCACGCCGAACTGGTCGATCAGCATGCCGTCATAGTCGGACGCGATCTCCGAGAGACCTTCAATAGGGATCATGGCCGATCCCTCGCCAGGCGAGCCGCGCGGTGCCGACCGCGGCATGCTCGCTCCTGGGCGGCAGGCTTCTGACCTTGAGCAGCTTTTCACGGATGCGCGTCCAGGGCTCATTGGCAGCGCCGCCGCCAACGCTGCGCAGCGTCTTGAGCGGTGACGCGCCGAGTTCGGCGAGCCGCCGATAGCCCGAAGCCTCGACGCCGGCGATGCCTTCGAGCAGGCCCTGGAAGAAAACCCGCTCGTCATCGGGCTTGGGCGTGACGCGCGATTGCATGGCGGGATCGTTGATCGGGAAGCGCTCACCGGGCTTGGGCAGCGGATAGTAATCGAGCCCGGTCGGATGGTTGGGATCGATCAGCGGGGTGAGGCGCACGATGGCCGCGCGGTCGAAATGGACGGCAAGCGCCGCGCCGCCCGAATTGGAGGCGCCGCCCGCCAGCCACTGATCGCCGATGCGATGGCTGTAGATGCCGTAATTGGGCGCAAAGACCGGCCGGTCGGAGAGCAGCTTCAGCGTCAAGGTGGTGCCGAGCGAAGTGACGCCGTCGCCCGGATCGCTGGCGCCGCTAGCGAGGAAGGCGGCGCAGCCATCGGTCGTGCCGGCGACGATGGCGGTATCGCGCGGCAGGCCATAGCGATCGGCGACCGCGGGCAGGATCGTCCCGGTGCGCTCGCCCGCCGCCACCACTTGCGGCAGAAGATCCATACGGAGACCCGTCTTTCTGATCCAATCCGGCCAGGTCCGCTTCACCGGATCATAGCCGGTCTTCAGCGCGTTGTTCTCGTCGCTGACATCGAAGCGCCCGGAGAAGCGCCCGGCGATCCAGTCCGCTTGGTGCAGGATGCGTTGGACGCCTTCCTTGTCCTGCATCTCGAGCGCCCGCGCGAGAGGTGACGAGCCGCCGCGCGCCGCCGTCTCCTCGGGCGCCACCTTCGTCACCGCGTCGAGGAATTTTTCGTCCGCCACGTCATTATACATGGCGGCCAACTCGATCGGTGCGCCGTCCTTGTCGACGGGCAGGATCGTTCCCGATGTGCCGTCAACGGCGAGCGCCAGGACCTGGTGCTCCTTGAATTTCGCCTTGAGCCCGAGCAGCACTTCATCGACCGCGGCCGCCCAGATATGCGGGTCCTGCCACAGCCGGCCAAAGCTCTGCTGCGGCAGCGTCATGGCCGTCTGGCCCATGGCGAGGATCTCACCGTCCGGCCCAAGGAGAACGGCGCGCACGCCGGATGTGCCGATATCGATCCCGAGGGCGGCTTTGTTCATTCCTTCCTCCGCTCGGCAATGGCCAGAATGCCGGATGCGGTCGCTTCATCGGTGATCAATATGTCGACCATTTGACCTTTGAGCACGCCATGCAGGATCTCGATCTTGTCCGGTCCGCCTGACGCCATGATGACGCAAGGCACGGATTTGAGATCGAAGGGCGAGAGCGCCACCGCGCGCTTGTTGAGCGGATGGTCGACGAGCCTGCCGTCGACATCGAGCCAATGGGCGCAGAGATCGCCGACCGCGCCGGCCTTTTTGAGCGACCGGCCATCGGCCTCGCCGATGAGATCGACTTGGTGGATGGTGCTGTCGGAAGCAAGTCCGCCCGCTGAGACAAGGACGAGATCGACCTTGCGCAGGCGCTCGAACACATCCTTGATCATCGGCTGCTGGGCGAGGAGATCGCGGGTTGCCTCCGAATCGGCAAGCGCGGGAGCAGCGATATAGAAGCATTGCGCATCGATGAGATCGGCGAGATGGGACGCCGTTTCATGCGGATTGACGGCGGCGCCGCGGGTGAGTCCGCCCATCAGCGAGACGACCGAGACGCGGCGCAGCGGCCGGCGTGGCACCGATCTGAGGCTCAGGCGCAAGGTGCGGCCCCAGCCGACGCCGACCGACATGCCGTCCTTGAGCCGTTCGGCCAGCGCATTGCCGGCGGCAGCGCCGATCACATGGCGCACCAGCGCCTGGTCGGGCGGCGTCGGCACGATGATCGCCTGGTCGATGCCGAAACGCTCCTTGATCTTGTTCTCGAGCTCGATGCAGTCGGCAAGCCTTCCGGTGATCCTGATCTGCACCATGCCCTGCTCGCGCGCCTGGGCGAGCAGCCGGTTGACGCGGATGCGGTTGATGCCGAGCTTCTTACCGATCTGCGCCTGGGTCAGGCCGGCGACGAAATAGAGCCATGCGGCGCGCGTCGCGAGCTGCTCGTCGCGATCGACAGTGAGCACCAGCATGGACTCGTCGTTCATTTGACCGGCTTGCGGTATTTCTCGTCGATGGCATCCATCTTGGCGACCTTGGGCGCCGAGCGGCCGCCCTGGAATTCGGCATTGAGCCAGATATCGGTGAGCATCTTCGCCACTGCCGGCCCGACGATGAGCTGACCGAAAGTGATGATCTGCGCGTTGTTGGAGGCCATGGCGCGTTCGGCCGTATAGGGATCCATCACCGGCACGGCGCGCACCCCCGGCACCTTGTTGGCGGTGATCGCCATGCCGGCGCCCGTGCCGCAGACCAGGATGCCGCGCGGATAGTCGCCGCGCCCGACGGCTTCGGCGACCTTCACCCCGATGTCGGGATAGTCGACCGGATTGCTGTCGACGACGCCCATGTCGTTGACCTCATAGCCTTTCGCCTTGAGATGCTCGACCAGCGTGTTCTTCAATTCGAGGCCCAGGTGATCGGCGCCAATGGCGATGGATTTCTTCTCTGTCATGACACACTCCGTCACTGATTCACGTATAGCGATGCAGCCTGTCCCACGGCATGTCGAGCTTCTGGTTGCCGGTCAGCGCCGTGAGCAGGGCTTGCGTGACCGGGAGCGATTGGGCATCGAGCCGGCCCGTCGCCATCAGGCGCTTCAACGTCGGCGCCAGCGTGATGCCGAGCTCCGCGCCTTCGATCGTATCATCCTTCATCGGCCCCGCTTTGACTTCGGCGTAAGAGAGGCCGAGGCCGAGCTGCCGTCCGAGCCTGGAGTTCCGACCGGCCTGGCAGGTCACATAGAGGTCGCCCGCCCCCGGCATGCCCCACACGCTTCGGTCCTTGCCGCCGAGGAAGCGCGCCAGCACCATCATCTCGGCGATCGCTTGGTCGAAGATCACCGAGGCGGCGTTGAAGTTGAAGGCGTTGTTCTCGGTCTTGGGCGCCTTCTCGAACTGGCCCTGCGCCCAGCCGACCGAGATGGCGAAGAAATTCTTGAAGGCGGCACAGAGCTCGACCCCCTCCATGTCGTCGGAGACGCGCGGATGATAGTAGTCGGTGGCGAGCATGTCGCAGAGCTTCTGCGCAAGCCCCGCGGTGCGCGAGGTGATGACGACACCGGTCTGGCGGCGCACCGCCAATTCGCCCGCGATGCAAGGTCCGCCGACCGCGGCGAGATCGAGCGCGAGACCCTTGCGGCGCTTCACCTCGCTGTGCACGAAATCGGGCAGTGGCAGGATCGTGTCGTCCGTCGGCATCAGGCCCTTGGTGATCATCATCACCGGCACGGGATCCTTGAGAGCCTCGCACAGGCGCTCGATGGCCCAGCCGACCCCCGCCGAGCTCACGCCCAAGATGAGGAGGTCCGTGTCATTGCCCAAGGCCTTGGCGAAATCACTGTATGGAAAGGCCTTGACGCCGTCCGGCAGCTTCACATTGAGACGCGGATGGCGTCCGGTCTTCGCCGCGCTGTCGATGATCGCCTGGTCGAGATGCGTGCCGACCAGCCTCACCTCATGGCCCCTGTCGCGCGCCGGCAGGATCATGGCCGATCCCATCACGCCTGCACCGAGAATTGTGATCACTGCCATGATCTTATCCCACTATAGAATCGCATTCCCGCTCTCCGCATCGAAGAGGTGGATCCGGTCGAGCTTTGGCTTGAGGCCGATGATCTCGTCGCGCTTGAGCTGAAGCCTTTCATCGGTGATGGCGCAGATTTCCTCGCCGGCGAGCTCGGCATAGATATGGATTTCAGGCCCCGTCGGCTCGATCACGCTCACCTTGGCGGCAAGCCCGTCGCCTTGCGCGACGGGATCGAGATGCTCGGGGCGCACGCCATAGATGACCTTGCGGCCCGCTTCGGCTTTGACGCCCTTGGGCAAGGGCAGCAGCGCGTCGCCCGACTTGACCCCGAGGCCGTCCTTCGCCGCGACCGTCTCGCCTTTCAGGAGATTCATCGCCGGCGAGCCGATGAAGGCCGCGACGAAGAGATTGGCCGGCCGGTCATAGACTTCGAGCGGCGAGCCGATCTGCTCGATGCGGCCGTCGCGCAGGATGACGATCTTGTCGGCCATGGTCATGGCCTCGATCTGGTCATGCGTCACATAGACCGTCGTCGTCCTGAGCCGCTCGTGCAGCTCCTTGATCTCGGTGCGCATCTGCACGCGCAATTTGGCGTCGAGATTGGAGAGCGGCTCGTCGAACAGGAAGACCGCCGGATCGCGCACGATGGCGCGGCCCATGGCAACGCGCTGGCGCTGGCCGCCCGACAATTCACGCGGGAATCGCTTGAGATAGGGCTCGAGATTGAGGATCTTTGCCGCCCAAGTGACCTTCTCGTCGATCTCAGGTTTCGGCCGTTTGGCGAGCTTGAGCGAGAAGCTCATATTGTCGGCGACATTCATATGGGCATAGAGCGCGTAGTTCTGGAACACCATTGCGATGTTGCGGTCCTTGGGATGGACGTCGTTGACGCGCCTTCCCGCGATCTCGATATCGCCCTTGGTCACCGTCTCGAGGCCGGCGATCATGCGCAGAAGCGTAGACTTGCCGCAGCCCGAGGGGCCGAGCAGCACGACGAAGGAGCCGTCCTCGATGTCGAGATCGATGCCATGGACGACCGCCACATCGCCATAGCTCTTGAAGACTTTCTTGGCTGAAACCGATGCCATCAGTTGATCCCGTCCCTATTGCGCATCACGTGAAAGGAAATCATCGAGCAGGCCCGCATCATCCGCAAGATCGAGGAAGGACCAGCGGTTGCGGACGTCGCGGGCATATTTCATGGCGTCCCGCCAGATCTTGCGCGGCAGGCCCATTTCGGTCGTGGTGGTGGGTCCGCCGGCGGCTTTCAGCGCCTTCTCCATCTCCTTGGGGTCCATCGCGAAGGGCTTCAGCTCCTCGCGCAATTGCGGCCACAGGCTCTCGAGCTTGGCGTTGAATTCGTCCGCACCCTTCCGGTCGAACGCCTTCTTCTTGGCCTCGGCATAGCACATCATGCCGATCTCGCGGCCGTAGCGGTCGATGAATTCCGCCTCGACGATATGGGTCGGCTTGATCTTCGGCGCCTTTTCGAGGGCGAGCAGCTCGGCCTGGAGCCTCGCAATGGCGAGCGAGGCGACACCCACTTGCTGGCCATGGGTTGTGCCGGGATGGGCGGGGCCGGCGAACATGTCGATCCAGTGCGACACCTGATGCTCGCCCATCGAGCCATGATGCGAGATGCCGGTGAAGCACACGCCGAGGCCGCACAGCGTCAGCACGCGATGCAGGTAGCCATTGGCGGCGACATCGTGCCTGGCGAGGCCGGCCGCGGCATCCAGCATCGGCTTCTCATCGTCCTTCTGCAGCACATAGGGCACGGAGGAATAGAACGTATCGAACAGGCGGTGCGAGGCCCACCAGTCGATCTGCGCCGTCGAGCGGCAGAGGCAGTCGCCAAGGCCTGCCGCCGACAGCCAGGTGGGCGCTTCGGCCGAGACCTTGAGATCGAGGAAGATTCCCTTGGGCGCATGCGCCGGCAGCGATGTCTTGTAGCCATTGGCGAGCGTCACCGAGGCGGTGGACGCCGCATAGCCGTTCATCGAGGCGGCGGTGCCGAAGGTGGCATAGGGCCGCCCGTCCTTGAAGGTGGCATATTTGCAGGTGTCGCTGAGCGCCCCCGATCCGACCGCGACCAGCGCATCGGCATGGCGGGTCTTCTCCTGCACCAAGGCGATCGTCGGCTCGTCGCATTCCATATTGCCGGGCATGACGATCTCTTCGACGGAGCCCAGACCTTTCAGTTCCTTGGCGACGCGCCGGCCCATCGCTTCCAGCGTATTCACATCGGACACGACCGCGAGGCGCTTGCCGAGCTTCAAGGGTGCGGCGACATCGGCGGCACCGCCATCGAGCGTCTCGGCGAGCAGGATCGTCTTGAACGGAACCTTTGCCGGCTTGCCCGTCTCCGGATCGGCCCAGTTTCCGGCGACGACGTCGGCGATCAGTGCATTCCAGTCGCGCATCGCTTCAGGCATTCACGGGGCTCCTTTGGGCGAAAGCGGCCATACGGGCATTCCATTTCGAAAGTGACGGCCAGAGATCGGCATAGATGGCGGAAAGCTCGGCATAGCGAGCTTGCGCTTCCTTGTCGGGGGTGAAGCTCTTGATCAGCGACCCGGCCATGGCGCGCGCCGCATCGGTGACCGATGCGTACCACCCGGCGCCAGTCGCGGCAGCGATGGCGGCGCCCAGCGACGAGGCTTCGACCGTGGTCGAGCGCAACACCTTGCGCCCGGTCGCATCGGCGATGATCTGGCACCAGAGATCGGATGCGGCGCCGCCGCCAATGGCGATGAAATGATCGATGGGCTCGGTCGTCCTGGCGATCTTGTCGGTAACGATCGCCTGCTCGAGGGCCACGCCTTCGAGAAGGGCGCGATAGACGTCGCCGCGCCGGTGCGAGGCGGTGAGGCCCGCTATGACGCCGCGCGCATTGGGATCCCAATAGGGCGTCATGCAGCCCGACCAATAGGGCACCAGTGCCAAACCATTGGCGCCGATCGGCGACAGCGCCGCTTCCGCTTCGAGCGTCTTGAAGATCTGCGGGTTCTTGCCGGCTTCGACATTGAACAACTGCTCGACCAGCCAATTGACGAGGAACGTGCCGGTGCGCAGGCAGGATTCATAGATATAGCCCTCTTCGGCCACGGCATTCATGGTGCGGAAAGCAGGATCATGGGCATAAGACTGGCCGAAGCTGCCCGACACCACCGCCGTGCCGAGATTGAGATAGGCGCGGCCTTTCTCGAATATGTTGGCGCCGGTGCCGGCGCATTGCCCGTCGCCGCCACCCGCGACCACGATGACATCTTGCGGCAAGCCTGTCGCTTCCGCCGCCGACGTCGTCAATGGGCCGATCTTCTCACCGGGCTTTACGAGCTTCGGCAATTGCGCGCGCGTCAGACCGACCGCTTTCAGGAGCGTGTCCGACCAGTCCTGCGCCTTCATGTCGATGAGACCCATGGGATCGGCGGAAGCGGTCGAGGTGACCCATTCGCCGGTGAGCTTGTGCACCAGCACGCCATGGACTTCGGCTGTCCTGGCGGTCTTCTGCCAGATATCGGGCATATGCGCTTGGAACCAAGCGCAGCGATAGAGGCAAGGCGTCAGATCGACCGGCTTGCCGGAAATGCGATGGATCTCTTTGCCCCCGACCGCCTTGACCAGGCGGTCGATCTCGGAGCGGCCGCGCTCGTCGAGCCACAGCGTTCCGGGCCGCAGCGCTTGGCCGGCTTTGTCGAACTGGGCGAAGCTTTCGCGTTGATTGGAAATGGCGATGGCGGCGATGCGCTCAGCGGCTACTTTATCGAGAAGCCCGCGGATCGCTTTCTGCGCCGAGGCCCACCAGTCGTCTGCCTCCTGCTCGAACCATCCGGCTTGCGGATTGTTGAGAGCGATCGGCGCGCGGCCTTCGGCCAAGGCGCGGCCTTCGCGGTCCCAGGCGATGGCCTTGGTCGCCGTCGTAGAAGAATCAAGGCCAATGACAAGATCGCGGATCATGCACTCATCGAAACGAAAAAGAGCGGCGGAGACGGGATGAAGTCCGCCTCCGCCAGTTTCAGGGAGTCTTACAGGAGGCCGGCGTCCTCGACGGCCTTGTCGATCAGGCTGGCGACATTATCCATGCACTTCTTGGCATCGCCGCCATAATCCTGGTTGGTGAGGAGCTTGCCGAGCTCGACCGGGATTTCGTTGTTGGAGAAACCGGCCCACAGAGGCATGTCGGGCTCGGACGCCATGACATTGTCGATGGTCCACTTCACCACTTCGAGATGGCGCGTCGTGCCGGGGCCGACCACCGCCTTCGCCTTGACGCGCGGATCCTCGAAGGAGGAGATGCGCATCGGCGCGAAGCCGCCCAAGAGCGTACAGCGGGTCATGATCTCTTTCGAGCAGGCCCACTGCATGAAGATCCAGGCGGCGTCGAGATTCTTAGAATATTTCGACAGGCCGAGGATCGAGCCGCCCTGATGCCCGACATTGGGAATCTCGCCGAAGCCCGCTTCGGCGACAGGGCGCACGCCCGTCATCGAGGAGATCGGGTGCAGCGGCTCCCACAAGCCCTTCACCTTCGAGTCATCGGCATCGAGTCCGGGGAAGAACTCGTCCCAGCTGTTGACCAGCGCCACCTGGCCCGCCTGCATCATCTGGAACTGGCCGTCCCAGGTGGAGGCGGTCGACTGCGGCGGGGCGTTCTTCAGCATCTCCTGATACCATTGGAGACCCTTGATCGCCTGCTCGTCATTGCCCTTGAACTTCTTGTCCTTGCCGAAGATCGAGCCGCCATGGCCCCAGACCGCCGCCGTCCAGTCGCATTCGAGCGAGTAGTGGCCCGATTTCGCCTGGAGACCGGTGCCGAAGATGCCATTCGCTTTCTCGGCTTCGGTGATCGCTTTCACGCCGGCGGTGAATTCGTCGAAATTGGTCGGCGGCTTGATCCCGTGCTTCTCGAGGATGTCCTTGCGGTACATGGTGATGAAGATCGGGATGTCGAAGGGAATGCCGACCCATTTGCCGTCATAGACGGCGAGGCCTTCGACCAGCGGCTTCGAGAAGTCGTCGAAGTCGAAGCCCGGCATCGCGAGATCGGGCTTGTCCTTGTAATACTGCACCGGATCGACCGTGTCCTGCGAGAAGGTCGCGGTCCAGGACTGGTCGAGATAATAGACGTCATAGGTGCCGAGCTGACCCTGGACGTCCTGCGTCGCCTTGGCCAGCACCTGCTCGAGCGGCACGATCTCGATCTCGACCTCGATGCCGGTCGCGTCAGTGAACTCGTTCTTGATCTGGTTGAGGACGACGGTCGGCGGTGTCGCTTCCGACGTGTAGCGCACCTTGCTGCCCTTGAACTTACCGCCGACATCCTTGAGCCACTTGGTCATCTCTTCCGGCGTCTGCGCGTAAGCGGCATTGCCGCCGAGATTGCCGCGGAACGGCCGCGTCGAGCCGAGGAGTCCCGAGGCGAAGGCCGAGAAGCCGATGCCGGCCATGCCGGCCTTGCGCAGGAAGTCGCGCTTGGAGATGCGCCGGGCGGCAAAGTCGCGCGCCGTGTCGATGATGAAGGTCTTCTTATCGTATTCTCTGAAACTCATTAATTCCTCCCATGGGTTGAGTAGTGCTCGCCCGCCGCCTCACTCTTTGAGCGAACCAAGAGTGAGGCCGCGGACCAGATGCCGTTGAACCAGAAGAATGAAGATGAAGCCGGGCAGGATCGCCGCCGTACCGAGCGCCGAGATGAAGCCCCATTCCGAACCCGTCGAGGTGACGAAGGTGGTGATCTTGACCGGGACGGTGCGGATGATCGTGGTGAGGAAGAGCGACAGCAGGAATTCCGTCCACGAGAAGATGAAGCACAGCACCGCCGCCGCCGCGACACCGCCGCGCACCATCGGCAGCACCACCTTGTGGAAGGTCTGCCAGCGCGTGGCGCCATCGATCATCGCCGCCTCGTCGACGTCCTTGGGCACATCGTCGAAGAAGGATTTGAGCAACAGCACCGCGATCGGCAGGTTCATCAGCGAGTGGATGATGATGAGGCCGATATAGCCCAAGAAAAGATTGTCGGTGTCGCGCATGCCGGCGACCTTGTACATGCCGACCAGCGGCACGATGATCGCGATCGGCGGAAGGAAGCGCTGGCCGAGCACCCAGTTGAGATAGCCGTCGCGGCCCTTGAAGCGCATGCGCGACAGGGCATAGGCGGCAAGCGTCGCGATGATGATGGTGAGCACCGTCGAGCCGACCGCGATGATGATCGAATCGACGATGGTCTGGCGCGAATCATAGGAGCTGGTGCCGCCGACACCGAAGGTCGAGCCGCTTTCGATGGCGATCTCGGCGCGCGACCAGCCGAGGAGGACGACGGCATAGTTGATCAGCGTCGGCACGAAGTCGAAAACGACGACCTTGTCCTTGTTGAAGATCGCATACATCGGCTTGATCGACGTCAAGGCCCACCAGAACAGCGGAAACATGAAGACGCCGACGGTGAGGACGGCGGCGATATCGCGCAAGGTGCGTTTGGCGAAGGACTGTTCCATTAGAGCTTCACCCGGAAAATCTTCATGAACAGGGTCGAGGCGATGATCACCAGCACCAGCGTGATGAGCGACAGCGTCGAGGCATAGGGGAAATCGCCGTTGAAATAGATGCGGCCGGCATAGGAGGTGAGCGTCTCGGTGGCGGTGCCGGGGCCCGAATCCGTCATCACTTTCACATAATCGAAGATGCGGAAGAGATCGATGCCACGGATGAGGACGGCGATGGCGATCACCTTCGACATCATCGGCAGCGTCAGCTTGAAGAAGGCCTGGACCGCCGTGGCACCGTCGATCGCCGCCGCCTCGAAAGGCTCTTTCGGCAGCGATCTGAGGCCCGCCAGCATGATCAGCACCATGAAGGGCGTCCATTGCCAGATATCGGCGAGGAGCACGCCCGCGAGCGCCGTCGAGCTGGTGGCGAGGATCGGGAATTGCGGCGACCACAGGCCGACCGCATAGAGCGAGCGCGACAGCACGCCGAAGGAGCCGTCGAGCATCAGGAGGAACATCATGCCGGTGACGGCCGGCGGCACGACCAGCGGCAAGGTCATAAGCGCGCGCAAGACGCCATAGCCTTTGCGGTCGGTATCGAGCAGGAGCGCGATCAGGAGGCCGAGGACGAGCTGGATGACGAGCGCGACGCCCGTATAGAGCAGCGTCGTTGCGACCGCGTCCCAGACGCGCTGATCGCCAAGCGCCTTGGCCCAGTTGTGGTCGGGGTCGAAGACATTGAGCCGGGTAACGGGATTGCGCTTATGCAGCGACAGCCACAGCGCATAGAGCAGCGGATAGATGCCGAAGATGGTCATCAGCGCCGCGGCCGGCAGAAGCCAGGGCAAGGGATGCTCGGAAGTGAGCCAGCGCCAGCGCGGCATCGGCAGGTCCGAAGGACGATCGCGTGGGACCACCGCCTCGCTCATCGGGCGTTCCCAGCGGAAATCGTCTCGGCCGCCCGGCATGCGGTCATCAGGCTCGAACCTCCCATCTTATCCGGCGACTTGAACTTTTGTAATTTTGCCGGAACAAATGTAACGGCAGTAAACGCGGCAAGGCCGGCGATGTCAATCGCCGATTTTCACGCTCGAAATTTCGATCAAATTCAGAGAGTTAAGGGAACGCGCCCTATTCCGCCGCAGCGAGGAAGCGGGCATCCGCCTGGTCGAGGCGGCGGCGGAGCTGCGTGATGGTGAGCCCGTCATCCGGCACACAGTTCTCATAGGTGAGATAGGCGCCGGCCTTCACCGGCTTCACCACTTTCGCCCTTTCGGCGAGCCCGACCGGGAGGGCATTGGCCTTCCGGGCATCGGCCCAGGTCATGGCCCAGGCGCGATATTGCGTCTCGCCGATCTTGCCCAGGGTCTCGCCCGCCTGGAGGTCGCGCTTGGCGACGGCGATGGCTTCCGCCACCGGGTGATCGAGCGGCACCATGTCGGCCCGCTTATGCAACACCGCATGCGCCGCCGACAGCGGCACTTCGAGGCTCGTCAGATGGTAGGGACGGAACAATGCGAAATAAGGCCCCTTGCCCACCTTCAGATCGATCATGCGCTCGACGACGCGCGGATGGTCGGCCTCGACGATGCAGAAGACGCCGGGCGCCACACCCTTGCCGATCGAATAATCGACGCAGCCTTTCCGGCTGAGCACCCCGCCTTCGGCGCGCGGGACCAGCACTTGGGCGAGTTCATCGCGCGTCGCCTTCGGACCGTGCATGCCGGGAATATCGGGCTTGAGACCGGTCGCATTGGCGATCGCCACCATCTCGACCATCGTTTTCGAGCCATCGACGAACTCGACCAGCATGCGTGCATTCATGTTGCGTTCTTTTGCTTCCGTCTCGTAGTCGGCCGGCACCGCATCGAAATTGAGCGGATTGTTCTTGCCCTTGCCGGCGCAGACGACTCCGAGGCCGAGCGACTGGGCGAAGCCGATGAGCTCGAGTGCGGCGGCCGGCTCATCGCCGGCAGCACCCGTATAGATGACGCCGGCGCGGCGCGCTTCCGCATGCAGGTATCGGCCAATGGTGATGTCGGCCTCGACATTGAGCATCACGATGGGCTTGCCCTGGGCGATCGCCGCCAGCGCGAAACCAGCACCGGTTTCGGGATTTCCCGTCGCATCGATCACCACATCGATGCGCCCTGCCTTCACCAATGCCTCGAGATCCTGGGTGATGGCGATCTTGTTCGCCTCGATGAGACGGTCGATGTCTTGAGCGGTCTTCGCCTCGGCGAAATTTTCCGGATCATGGCCGGCAAGTGCCAGCGCCGCCTTGGCGCGCGAACCGGTGATCTCGGAAATGGCGCCGAGCCTCAGTCCCGGCATGCGGGCGAGCTGCACCACGAGATCGGTGCCCATTTGCCCGGCACCGGCGAGGCCGACGGTGACGGGTCCTTTCGTCTCCGCATGCCGGCGCAATTCCAGCGCCAGCGACGACACATTGGCGATCACTTCGACTTGTCCTTGGCCTTCTTCGACTTGCCCTTTTTCGGCTTGGGCGCATCGCGGCGTGTCGGCGCGATCACCGCCAGCGCCTCGCCGGATTTGAGCTCAGTGGTCTGCTTGCCATAGGTCTTGAACCGCGCCAGCACCGTCTTCATCTGGGCATCCGACAGGATGACCGGCTTGCCGGCAAGGCTCGCCGCCCAATATTGCTGGCACAGGGTCTCGATCTCGCCCGCGAGCCACAGCGCTTTGTCGAGATTGGGACCGAAGGCGATCTGGCCGTGATTGGCGAGGAGGCAGGCGGTGCGGTCCTTCAAGGCCGCCAGCATCGTATCGGACAGTGCCTGCGTGCCGAACTCGGCATAGTCGCTCACCCGCAAGGTGGAGCCGCCGGTGACGCCGATCATATAGTGGAATGGCGGAATGTCCTTGCGCAGGGTCGCGAGCGCCGTCGCATAGATCGAATGCGTATGCACGATGGCGCCCGCCTCGGGGCGCGCCTTGAAGATGTCCATATGCATGCGCCATTCGGTCGAGGGCAGGTATTTGCCGTAATAGCCGCCGTCGAGATCCATCTCGACAATGTGCTCGGCGTCCATCACGTCATAGGGGATGCCGGAGGCGGTGATGACGAAGCCCTTCTCGGTGCGGGCGCTGACATTGCCCGATGTGCCTTGATTGATGCCCATCTCATTCATCCGGCGGCAGACCCAGATGATCTTCTTCTTGAGATCGGCATATTTAGTCTTCGACATTCGCTGCTCCTTCAAAATCGCGCGGGACCCTACAGCCGGAAAGTCGAAAGGTCCAGAAAATGCACGGGGCGGCCTCTTGACATTCTCCCATATATGAGAAAAATTCTCGAAAATGGAAGAAGCAGAAATCACCGACGCCTCGATCGACCGGCGCATCTCCGAACGTCTCAAGGACCTGCGCCTGGAGCGCGGCTGGTCGCTGGACGATCTCGCCGGAAAGAGCGGCGTCAGCCGCGCCACCTTGTCGCGACTGGAGAATTCCGCCATCAGCCCGACCACCGGCATGCTGAGCAAACTGTGCGCCGCCTATGGCCTGACCATGTCGCGGCTCATGCATATGGCGGAAGGCGATTTCGCACCGCTGGTGCGCCGCGCGGCGCAAGGTCTATGGGCGGATGCTCAATTGAGCTTCAAGCGCCGCGCCGTATCGCCGCCGGCGCGCACGCTCGCCGGCGAGGTCATCGAAGGGGAGATCGGCCCCGGCACGCGCATCGCTTACGATCATGTGCCGAAGCCCGGCCTCGAGCATCATCTCCTGCTGCTCGAGGGCCAGCTCGAGATCACCGTCGGCGGTCAAAGCTACGAGCTCAAGCCCGGCGACTGCCTGCGTTATCAGCTCTTCGGCCCGAGCGCTTTCGCCACGCCGAAGAAGACCTCCGCCCGCTATCTCATCTTCATGGTCTAGGGACATGACACGGTCCACCACTCTGGCGCTCCTCGCTGCGGACGATATCGAACGGCATATCGAAGGCTTGAGCGCGCTCATCCATGCCTGCGTCCATGACGGCGCCAGCATCGGTTTCATCCTGCCCTATTCGATAGCCGACAGCGCCGCCTTCTGGCGCGACAAGGTGCGCCCAGCGGTGCGCGACGGCGGACGCCTGCTTCTCGTCGCCAAACAGGACGGCCGAATCGTCGGATCGGTGCAGCTCGATTACGACACGCCGGCCAATCAGCCGCACCGCGCCGAGATCCGCAAATTGCTGGTCCATCCCGATTTCCGTCGCCAGGGCATTGCGCGCGAATTGATGGCCGAGATCGAGCGCCGGGCCGCTCAGCTCAAGCGCAGCCTCCTTACCCTCGACACCCGCACCGGCGACAGCGCCGAGCCGCTTTATCGCTCGCTCGGCTATCAGACGACCGGCATCATTCCGGGCTATTGCCGCGACACTTTCACCGATCGTCTCGATGCGACGACAATCATGTACAAAGCGCTTTAGCGAACCCGGCCCGGCAAATAGAACCAGTTCCAGCCGATCGGGCAGGGGTAGCCCGGATCAACGCGGTCGGTGGCGATGTCGTAGCGCATATATTGCGAGTCGCGGAAGAAATAGACCTTCCCATTCGGCCACACGATGGCCGAGTCGACCCGATCGCTCCACAGGCCCGGCCAGTTGCCGGCGATAGGCAGCGGATATCCGTCATCGACCCGATCCGCGGCGATGTCATAGCGCAGATAGGTCGAGCCGCGGAAAAAGTAGGCTTTGCCATTGGGCCAGATCACCGCGGCATCGATCTTGCCCGAGCCCAAGCCCGGCCAGTTTGCCGCCGTGGACTGGGGATATCCCGGATCCACCTTATCCGTGGCAATGTCGAAACGCATATACTCACTGTCGCGGAAGAAATAGGCTTTGCCGTTGGGCCAGACTATCCCCGCATCTATGCGGTCCGTCCACAGGCCTCGCCAGTTGCCGGAGATCGGCAAGGGATAACCCGGATCGACACGGTCCGACGGGTTGTCGTAGCGCATGTATCTGGAGCCTTGGAAGAAATAGGCCTTGCCATTGGGCCAGAACACCGACGCATCGACCTTACCCCACCACAGGAACGGCCAGTTCTCGGCGATCGCTTTCGGATAGCCGCCATCGACGCGGTCCGCGGCGATGTCGTAGCGCATATACTGCCATCCGCGGAAGAAATAGGCCTTGCCATTGGGCCACACGATGGCGCCATTGATGGCGTCGCCCCACAGGCCGGGCCAGTTGCCGGCGATCGGCAACGGATATCCGGGATCGACGCGATCGGCGGCGATGTCGTAGCGCATGTACTGGCCGTCGCGGAAGAAATAGGCCTTGCCGTTGGTGGGCCAGACGATAGCGGCATCGATGCGGTCGCCCCACAAACCCGGCCAATTGCCGGCGATGGGCTTGGGATATCCATCATCGACCCGATCCGTGGCGATGTCGTAGCGCATGTACATATTGTCTTTGAAGAAATATGCCTTGCCGTTCGGCCAGACGATCCCCGAATCCACGCGGTCCGTCCACAGGCCGGGCCAGTTGCCGGCGATCGGCTTGGGATAGCCTTCGTCAACCCGATCATTGGCAATGTCATAGCGATAGTACTTCCCCGCGACGAAGAAATAGGCCTTGCCGTTGTTGGGCCACACCACCGGCGCGGTCAGCATCCGGTCGGCCAGGGTCTCGACCATGTATTCGTGATTGTCGGCGTTGTTGATGGCGCCGGCGGGATTTGTCAAAGCGAGGTTTCGCGCCGCGGCCTGGCCGTAGGCCGTGTCACCGGTCCCGGCAACGGCGTGACTCCATTCATGCACGAATGTGCCGAACTTCGAATCGATGCCGGTTTTCGGCGCATTGAACCAGCCGCCGCACAGATAGACGGTGTCGGAGCCGGCATAGGTATAGGCAAAATCGCCCGGCGAGCAGTCATCCGGCGTGAGGTCATAGGTATGAGGCGTCACCAACCGCGCCCTTATTGCGGAATAGTGATCGCGGATCGTCTGGTAGCGGGCGGCGTTGTCGGCACCGAACCATTCGGTATAGAGCGCATTGTCGGTCCGGCTGTTCCAACTCGCGAGCTCGGCCAGGGTGGAGTCGACCCAGGCCACGGCATTCTGATCGGCGTCGAAGACGTCCCAATGCACGGGTGGAATGTTCAGATCGAAGGTCAGGCCGCCGAGCTTGTGCATCACGTCCTGATCGATGGTGAGCTCGGATGCGGACAGGTCGCGGGTGAAATCGCTCGCATCGCGGCGTGGACGCGCGCCCTGACGCCGGCGGGCCTTTTGACCGTCCGTGAGGCGCGCCTCGCCGTCCGGCAGAAGCTCGAAGCTCCATGAGAGTGGTTCAAGCGCGAAGCCCTCATGCTCGATCCTGCGGCGCGCGGTGAAGCGGCTGTCGGCTTGGCGGATGGCATCGCGAAACCGGACGTGAAGGGTGACGGTATAGATGCCGGGCTCATCGAAGGCAAAGGCTGTCGACAGATCGAGCTCTTCGGCAATTCTTTGCCGCGGCGTGATCCTGCGATATGCGACCTCGGTCGGCTCTCCCCGTTTCACCAGGCGGCCATCATAGGGAACGACACGGTCGCCGAAGCGGACCTCGATGAAGTTGCCCACACCGTGCTCGAAAGGTGTCTCCCAGCTGAGCAGCGCATAATCGTCGTCACTCTCATTAACGAGCTCGTATTTGAGGATGATGGGCTCCCCTCGCCGATAGGCTCGCTCCATGGATATCGATTGCCGGAAGTGCTCGCGCATGGCCTCATCTCCTGAATTCCGCCGTCGTTGGGTCAAAATTTGCCGGAGAGCGACTTACGGATGGCTTACGCACGAGCAACAAGGGCTCTAACCGATTGACGCTCGCCGCTTTTTCGGCTCACCTCTCCAGCTCAGGGGGAGGAACCATGGCCGAGGAACTGCGTGGCATTGCCGTTGTCGATGTCGGAGCGACGAACAGCAAGATTGTCCTGTTCGATTCCGCCGGCAAGGTCCTGGCCGAGCGCAAGACCTCGAGCCGGCATGTTGCCGGGCCGCTTTATCCGCATCTCGATCCGAAGCCCCTCGTCGCCTTCTGCGCCAAGCATCTGCCCGATCTCGACGGCATCATGCCGATCGATGTGGTCGTACCCGCCGCTCATGGCGCCGCCATTGCCTGTCTGGATGGCGAAGGCAAGCTCGCGCTGCCGGTCATGGATTACATGGCCGAGCCGCCGGCGGACATCATCGAGTCCTATCGCAAGACCGAGCCGCCCTTCTCCGAGGTCTTCTCACCGCTTCTGCCCATGGCGCTGACCCATGGCATGCAGCTCTTCTGGCAGGAAGAGGACTTCCCTGAGCAATTCGCCAAGGTCAGGACGATCCTGCCCTGGATCCAGTATGTCGGCCATCTCCTGAGCGGCAAGCCGGTGATCGAGATCGCTTCGATGTCGTGCCAGTCGCAGCTCATGGATGTACGCGACAACAGCTTTTCCTCGCTCGCCAGGTTGCGCGGCTGGGACAAGCTCTTCGCGCGCTGGGCGAAGGCCTGGGAAGTGATCGGCAGACTCAAGCCGCAATTCCGCAAAGACGGCTTTCGCGGCCGCGGCAAGGTCCTGGCCGGCATCCACGATTCGAGCGGCAACTACTTGCGCTATCTGGCGGGAGGACGGAAGCATTTCACCCTGCTGTCGACCGGCACCTGGATCATCGGCTTCGACACCGATACCGGCATCACCGAGCTCGATCCGCAGCGCGACACGGTGACCAACACCGATATCTTCGGCAAGCCCATTGCCTGCTGCCGCTTCATGGGCGGGCGCGAATATGAAGTCCTGTCGCGCGGCGCGTCCGCGGAAGCCGCGAGCTTCAAGGCGCTGGGCAGCCTCGTCGCGCAAGGGACTTTCGCATTGCCCTCCTTCACCGATTCGGGCGGGCCAATGCCGGGAACCGGCAATAAAGGCCATGTGAAGGGACCGGCGCCGGCCGGCGAAGAGGAGCGCTCGACACTCGCAGCACTTTATTGCGCGCTGATGGTCGATCGCTCGCTGGCGGCGGTGAAATCCAGAGGCGACATCATTGTCGACGGCCCCTTTGCCAAGAACCCGGTCTTCCTCTCGGTGCTCGCCTCCCTGCGTCAGCCGCAGACGGTTCTCGCCTCGCAATTGCGCGACGGCACCACCGCCGGCGCTATGGCGCTGGCACTCATGACGGAGAGCGGCGAGATCCCAAGGCTCGATCTCGATCTCGACGAGGTGGCGCCGCTCGCCCCCGAAGCCATCGTCGACTATGCCGTCAAATGGCGGCAGATGACGGGCGAAACGAACGGCGGCTAGTTACGCCCTATTCCCCTTGATCATATCCGCCGCCTTTTCCGCCATGGCGATGGTCGGCGCATTGGTGTTGGACGAGACGAGCCGCGGCATGATCGATGAGTCGCACAGGCGTAAGCCGTCGATGCCGCGCACCCGCAGGTTCGAAGGCTCGACCACCGCCATCGCATCGACGCCCATCTTGCAGGTGCCGACCGGGTGATAGGCCGAGCGCGCCACCTGGCGGGCGAAATTGCGGTAATCGGCTTTCGTGCGGCACTCATCGCCGGGCAGATGCTGGCGCGCCACATATTTGCTGAAGGCGCGCGTGCGGCCGATCTCGCAGGAGATTTCGATCGCATCGCCGGCGCGCTCGAGGTCGTAAGATTCGGCGAAGGAATTGGGATCGACGACCGGCGGATCGAGCGGATTGCTGCTTTTGAGCGCGACGAAGCCGCGCGAGCGCGGGCGCAGATGATAGGAATTGAGCGTCGCGCCATTGCCGCCTGGGACCGTGCCGACACCTTCCTCGACGCCGGCGCCGGGAAGGAAGTGGAACTGCAGGTCGGGCGACTTCTCGCGCCGGTCGCTCCACCAGAAGGCGCCGCCTTCGACCAGACTCGAGGCCACCGGCCCCGAGCGCGTCAAAAGATACTGGACGCCGGCCACTGCCTGCCAATGGAGCTTCTTGTATTTGTCGTAGGAGTGCGGCCCATTGAGCTGCCACACGATGTCGCTCGCCATGTGGTCCTGCAGGTTTTGCCCGACGCCCGGCAGATCATTCTGCACCGTGATGCCGAGGCTCTCGAGATGGACGGCAGGTCCGATGCCGGAGAGCATCAGGAGCTTGGGCGAGCCGATGGCGCCGGCGGTGAGGACGACATCGCGCTCGGCTTCAATGATGACCTCACGCCCGTTCTCGATGAGGGCGACGCCTTTCACGCGGCCCTTCTCGACCACCAGCCTTGTGATGAAAGCATCCGTCTTGACGGTGAGATTGGGGCGCTGACGCGCGGGCCTCAGATAGCCGACCGCGGCGCTGCAGCGGCGCGCCTGGCGGATGGTCATCTGATAGACATTGACCCCTTCCTGATGGCCTGAATTGAAATCGGGATTGAGCGGCATGCCGAATTCCTGGGCGCCCGCGACGAAGGCCTGGGTCATGACATTGGGCTCTTTCAGCGTCGAGACGCCGAGCGGCCCGCCTTGGCCATGCATCTTGCCGTCGAGCCGATCATTGTCTTCCGACTTCACGAAATAGGGCAGAAGTTCCGCCCACGACCAGCCCGTGCAGCCCTCCTCTTTCGCCCAGCCGTCATAGTCTTCAGGCGCGCCCCGCGTATAGACCTGCGCATTGATCGAGCTGCCGCCGCCTAGCACGCGGGCCTGCGGATAGACCATTTCACGGTTGCCGGCATGGCGCGCCGGCGCCGTCCGATAGCCCCAGGTCAAGGGCCCGCCGGTCATCTTGAAGAAGCCGCAGGGCAAATGGATGTAAGGATTGCGATCAGATGGCCCCGCTTCCAGCAGCAGCACCTTCGCATCGGGCATCTCGCTCAGGCGCGCCGCCATCACGCACCCTGCCGAACCGCCGCCGACGATCACATAATCATACATGAGAGGCACCCATCTTTGCCTGTCCCACAAGTAACCAAATGGTGCATTTATGGCAAGCACCTCCAATAGCCAGGAACTCTCACAGAAAGCTGTAGGGATCGACGTCGATGGCGAGCCTGAGCGAGCCTGTCGGCTTCACGGTCGTGAGCCAGGCCCGGATGAAGGCCTGGACATTGATGCCGCGGCGCGCCTTGACCAGATAGCGCCAGCGATAGAGGCCGCGCACCAGATGCAGAGGTGCGGGCGCCGGACCCAGCACATGCACGCCCTCGCCATAGGGCGCGAGCGGCAGCAGCGCCCGGGCGAAGCGCTCGGTCTCATGCCCGTCGCGCCCCGATATGACGATTGCCGCGAGCTGGCCATAGGGCGGAAGCTCCGCCTCCTCCCGCAAATGCTTCTCCTGGGCGAGAAAGCCGTCGCGGTCGCCTTTGGCCAGCGCCTGCATCAGCGGATGTTCCGGCTGATAAGTCTGGATCAGCGCGCGGCCCGGCTTCTCGCCGCGCCCGGCGCGTCCCGCCACTTGCGCCATTTGCGCCCAGCTGCGCTCGCCGGCGCGCGGATCGCCCGAATCGAGTGCCAGATCCGCATCGACGACGCCGACCAGAGTGAGATGCGGGAAATGATGCCCCTTGGCGACGAGCTGCGTGCCGATGACGAGATTGTGGACGCCCTCGGCCACGTCGCGTAGCGCATCCTTGAGCAAGGTGCCTTGCGCGAGATCGCTCGACAGGATGGCGAGGCGTGCTTCCGGAAAGCGCTGTGCCGCCTCCTCGGCGAGCCGTTCGACGCCTGGTCCGCAGGGCACGAGCTTGCCCGGCGTCCCGCATTTGGGACATTCGGGCGGGATCGCCTGGGTGTGACCGCAATGATGGCACATCAGTTGTTTGCGGAAGCGATGCTCGACCAGGGACGCCGCGCAATTGGGACAGTCGATGCGATGGCCGCAGGCGCGGCAGAGCGTCAAGGGCGCATAGCCGCGCCGGTTGAGGAAGAGCAGCGCCTGATCGCCGTTCTTGAGCGTCTCCTCGACCGCTTGCGCCAAAGGCTCCGACAGCCATGAGCCGGATGACAGCGCCAACTGGCGCATGTCGAGGATATGGCTCGGCGGCAATTCGGCTTGGCGGTAGCGCGCATGGAGACGCACATGGCCGTAACGCCCGCGCTCGGCATTGACCAGGCTTTCGAGCGAGGGCGTCGCCGAGGAAAGGACGATCGGGAATTTGCCGAGCGCGCCATAGACGATGGCCATGTCGCGCGCGTGATAGGGGACGCCGTCTTCCTGCTTGTAGGCGCCCTCATGCTCTTCATCGACGACGATGAGGCCGAGCTTCGCCCAGGGCAGGAAGAGAGCAGAGCGCGCGCCGACGACGACCTGCGCCGTTCCTTCCGCCACCGCGCGCCACACACGTTCGCGCTCGCGCGGCCGCATGCCCGAATGCCAGCGCGCCGGCTCGGCGCCGAAGCGGCGCTCGACACGCTGGATGAATTGCTGGGTGAGCGCGATTTCGGGCAGCAGCAGGAGCACCTGGCGGCCGGAAGCGAAGGCCGCGGCCATCGCCTCGAAATAGACTTCCGTCTTGCCGGAGCCGGTGACACCGTCGAGCAGCATCACCTTGTGGCCGCGACGAGTCACGATGGCGCGCAGCTCCTGCGCCGCCGCTTCCTGCTCAGGCGACAGAGCGAGTTTGCCCGCCGCGGGATCGGGCGTCGCAAAGGCGCGGTGCGGCGGCAAGGCGACGGCTTCGAGCGCGCCCGTCTTCGCCAGCGTCTTGACGACGGACGTGCCGACGCCGGCGAGCTCGGCCAGCTCCGATGCCTTGAGCGCCGGGCCCTCGCGCGCGATCTCGAGGATCCGCGCGCGCTGCGGAGTGAGCTTCGCCGGGCGATGGGGTCCGATGCGATAAGCGATCTCGCTGCGCGCTTCGCCAAAGGCGCCCGGCGCCCTGAGGCAGGAGCGCAGCACATTGCCGATGGGCTCGATATAGTAATTCGCCACCCAGTCGATGAAGGCGCGATGCGTGTCGCCGAGCGGCGGCACATCGAATTTCTGCACGATCTCGCGCAAGGTCTTGCCGCCGCCATCACCCGAGCCGATGCGCCAGACGCAGCCGATATAGGACCTTGGCCCGAGCGGCACTTCGACATAGTCGCCGGGCGCCACGGCGAGACCTTGCGGCACCGCATAGGTGTAGGCGCCGGCGAGCGCCAGCGGCAACAGGACTTCGGCGGTTGTCTGGGAATCGGCAGGCATCGGGCCAAGCCTTGCGCCAACTGCCGCAAACGGACAAGCCCATGGCGGAAACGTCGCGTAAAGCCTATATCAACCGCCCATGAAACATGTCGCATCCGCCATCGACGAACCGCTCTGGCGCGAGATCGCCTATGGCGATCCGGCCCTGCTGTTGCGCCGTTTCACCGGCCTCAGGGACCTGACCTTTCTCGATAGCGCGCTTCAGCAAAGCGAGCTCGGCCGCTATTCCTATATTGCGGCCGACCCCTTCGAGACCTTTACGCTGGCGGAAGGCGAGAGCGGCGAGGCAGCACTCGCCCGGCTCGACCGCCGCCTCAAGCGCTGGAAGCTCGAGCGCGTCGCGGGGCTGCCGCCTTTCCAGGGCGGTTTCGCCGGCTATATCGCCTATGAGTTCGCCCGCCTGCTCGAACCGCATATCATGGCGAAGACGCCGCCGCCCGACATCCCGCCGGTCACCCTGCACGCCTATGACACAATCGTCGCATTCGACCATCAGACGCGGCAATGCTGGATCATCTCGACCGGTTTTCCCGAGACCGAGCCGCAAGCGCGCATCGCCCGCGCCGAAGAGCGCCTCGCCGAATTCGAAGCCTTGTGCCTCAAGCCTCTGCCGGCGCTCTCGGGAAGCAATTTCATCGCCGGCTGGCAATCGAACTTCACCCGCGATGCCTATGAAGCAGCGGTCCAGCGCACCATCGACTATGTCCTGGCCGGCGACATCTTCCAGGCGAATATCTCGCAGCGCTTCTCCGCCGCCATTCCCGCCGATTTCGAACCGCTGCGCTATTATCTCGCTTTGCGCGAGCGCAATCCCGCGACCTTCGGCGCTTTTCTCGATTACGGCGCGGTCAGGATCGCGTCGAGCTCGCCCGAGCGCTTGATGAGTTTCGACGGCGTGACCGCCGAGGCGCGTCCGATCAAGGGCACCAGGCGGCGCGATGCGGATCAAAGCATCGATGCCGAGCTCAAGGCCGAGCTTCTCGCCAGCCGCAAGGACCGCGCCGAGAATGTGATGATCGTCGATCTCCTGCGCAACGATCTCTCGCGTGTCTCGGAGCCGGGTTCCGTGCAAGTGCCGGTGCTCTGCGGCCTCGAATCCTACGCGTCCGTGCACCATCTGACTTCCGTCGTCACCGGGAGACTCGCCAAGGGCAAGAGCCGCGGCGATCTCATTGCCGCGTGCTTCCCCGGCGGCTCGATCACCGGCGCGCCCAAGATCCGCGCCCAGGAGATCATCGCCGAGATCGAGCGGCTGCCGCGCAACATCTATTGCGGCTCGATCGGTTTCCTGAGCTTCACCGGCCATATGGACCTCAACATCGCCATCCGCACCGTCCTCTTCCATGACGGGCGCGCCTCCTTCCAGGGCGGCGGCGGCATCACCGCGAAGTCGCAGCCTTCCGATGAGTATGAAGAGACCTTGGCGAAGATCACTCGCATCGCCGCGAGTTTCGAGGGTGCATCATGATCCTCGTCATCGATAACTATGATTCCTTCGTCCACAATGTGACGCGCTATTTGCGCGAGCTCGGCGCCGAGGCGCAAGTGAAGCGCAATGACGCGCTCTCCTCAGGCGCCATCAAGGATGATGTGAAGGGCATCGTGATCTCGCCCGGGCCATGCACGCCCAACGAGGCCGGCATTTCGCTCGATGTCGTGCGCAAGCTTTCGGGTAAAATTCCCATTCTCGGCATCTGCCTCGGCCATCAATGCATTGGCGAGGCCTTTGGCGGCAACATCGCGCGCGCCAAACGCCCGATGCATGGCGAGGCCTCGGCCATCCGCCATGCGGGGGCGGGCGTGCTTTCAGGCGTTCCCGACGGCTTCAATGCCGGACGCTATCACTCCCTCATCGTCGAGCTGTCGGGCGACGAGCCCTTGACGGTCACCGCGCGTTCCGAGGATGGCGAGATCATGGGCGTCGAGCACAAGACCCATCCGACTTTCGGCGTGCAGTTCCATCCCGAATCGGTGCTCACCGAGCATGGCTATGACATCTTGCGCAATTTCCTGAAGAGGACGCCGTGAGCGCCACGGTCTGGTTCAACGGGAAGATCGTCAAGGACGCGCTCTCTGTCGATCCGGCGGACCGCGGATTGCTGCTGGGCGACGGGATATTCGAGACGCTTGCCGTCTTCAACCGCACCGCCGTCTGGCTCGATGATCATCTCGACCGGATGATGGCGGGCGCCATAACGCTCGGCCTGCCGCCCGACCGTCTCATCGTCGCGGATGGAGTGGCGCAAGTGCTGGAGCATGCCCCGGCTCCGCACGGCATTTTGCGCATCACCTTGACGCGAGGGCCGGGCCTGCGTGGTCTCGCGGCAGAAACGCGTCAACCGAGCCTTCTGATCGCGCACGCGCCCTGGACGAGCGACATGCTCTTCACCCCGGCTATGCTCTCGACCTCCTCGATCAGACGCAACGAGACATCCCCCGCCTCACGGCTCAAGACGCTCTCTTATATCGACAACATCATCGCGGCGCGCGAGGCCGCCGCCATCCATTGCGATGATGCGCTTTTTCTCAATCATCAGGGTCTTGTCGCCTCGACCACGATTGCCAATATTTTCATCCTGCGCGACGGCTGGATCGCGACACCGCGGACCAGCGACGGCGTGCTCGCCGGCATTACGCGCAGAAAGCTCCTCGAGCTTCCGCGAGCCGAGGAACGGCCGGTGACGCCGGCAGAACTGTTGAGTGCCGATGCCGTCTTTCTCACCAACAGCCTGCGTCTGATCCGTCCGGTCCATTCCCTCGATGGCCAGCCGCTCGGCCGCGATGACGTAGCGCTTGCCGGCTACTTCGACACGCTCTGCCTCAGGATTGCCGAAGAATCGGGTGTCGATCCACGGGCGGTGGATTGACCTTGTCAGGCCATGGCCCGGGGATTAGGTTCCCAGCAACAAGCGCAAGGATGAGGCCGTCATGAAATTCTTCGTCGATACCGCCGAAATCAAGGATATCAAGGAACTCGCCGCCACCGGCCTTCTCGATGGCGTGACCACCAACCCCTCCCTCGTTGCCAAATCCGGCCGCGATTTCAAGGAAGTAATCGCCGAGATCTGCAATGCGGTCGAAGGCCCGGTCTCGGCCGAGGTGACGGCGCTCGAAGCCGACGCCATGATCGAGGAGGGCAGGAAGCTCGCCAAGATCGCCAAGAATGTCGCGGTCAAGGTGCCCCTCACCTTGGACGGGCTCAAGGCTTGCCGCACGCTGACCCAGGCCGGCACGATGGTGAATGTGACGCTGTGCTTCAGCGCCAACCAGGCGCTGCTCGCCGCCAAATCCGGCGCCACCTTCATCTCGCCCTTCATCGGCCGCCTCGACGACATCAATATCGACGGCATGGAGCTCATCCGCGAGATCCGCCAGATCTACGACAATTACGATTACACCACCGAGATCCTGGCCGCTTCGATCCGCAGCGCCAATCACGTGAAGGAAGCGGCTCTCGCCGGCGCCGATGTGGCGACTGTGCCGCCGGCGGTGCTGAAAGGCCTGGTCAAGCACCCGCTGACCGACAAAGGTATCGAGTCCTTCCTTGCCGACTGGAAGAAGACCGGCCAGAAGATTTGAACTTTCGATCAACCATTCGGCTATAGTCTCCGCCTATGGCCGAAGCACCCGATCTCGAGCTCTTCCATGCCGCGCCGGAAACGGCCAAGACGGTCGCGGCATGGCTTGCCTATTTCAAGACCGAGCGGCGCTCGTCCGACCACACGCTCGCCGCCTATGGCCGGGACATCGGCCAGTTCATGGCCTTCCTTGCCGATCATCTGGGTGGCGCGCCGACGCTCACCGATCTGGCAAGCCTCACGCCGTCCGACTTCCGCGCCTTCCTCGCACGCCGGCGCAATAAGGGGAGCGGCAGCCGCACGCTCGCCCGCCAGCTTTCCGCCATCCGCAGCTACTTCCGCTTCCTCGAGCGGCGCAAGATCCTGAGCAATGCCGCCTTGAGCGTGCTGCGCGCGCCCAAGATCCCGCATGCCGTGCCGAAGCCCGTCACGCCCGCAGCGGCCCGCGAGCTGATCAAGGCCGACACGCTGAGCAGCGAGGAGACACCGGCCTGGGTGCTCGCCCGCGATGCCGCCGTGCTCACATTGCTCTATGGCTGCGGCCTGCGCATTTCCGAAGCGTTGGGCCTGACGCCGCAGGCGGTGAACCACGATCCCTTGACCATCATCGGCAAGGGCGGCAAGGCGCGCATCGTGCCGGTCTTGCCGGTGGCGCGTCAGGCGATCGAGCGCTATCTCGATCTTTGCCCCTTGGCGCTCGATTCACGCGCGCCGATGTTCCGGGGCGTGAAAGGCGGCCCGCTCAATGCCCGCAACATCCAGCTCCTGATCGCCCGGTTGCGCGGCGCGCTCGGGCTTCCCGAAAGCGCCACGCCGCACGCCTTGCGTCATTCCTTCGCCAGCCACCTCCTCGCCGGCGGCGCCGATCTGCGCACCATACAGGAGCTTCTCGGCCATTCCTCGCTTTCGACCACGCAGGTCTATACCGAGGTCGACACCTCGCATCTCCTCGCGCAATATGCCAAGGCGCATCCCAGGGCATGATGCTCACGCGTATTCTGATTGCAACGACGGCCTTCTTCGGTTTCGCGGGCTTGGCGCTGGCGGGCGAACCGCCGGAATGTTCGGGCAAGGACATTTTGCCGGATCTTGTAGTTTCGGCCCCCAAGCTCGCCGACAGGCTGGCATCGGCCGAACGGACCATTCCCAATGGGCAGGCGATTCTTTGGCGGATCACAGACAAGAGCGGGAAGGCCGCCCCATCTTATTTATTTGGCACGTTTCCTGTCACGAGCACCAAGATACACGCCTTGCCGGCCGAGGCGCGCAACGCGATTGAGCGCGCCAGTGTTGTCGCCCTGCAATTGAGAGAGATCGTCGAACCCAATGCATTCAGACTCGCTTTCGCTCGCCATTCCCGCTTGATGATGATGCCGAACGGCAGGAATATGTGGGATCTTATCCCCGACGTAGATGAAGGCTTTATAAGGTCGGCGCCCCAGATAACACCGGATCAGATAGCGGGGATGAGCGCCGTCCAGCCTTGGGTGCTGACATACTCTTTGGCCTTTCCGATGTGCGAGCTCGAGAGGCTGCGGGTCGACTTACCGACTCTCGATCGGTCAATCGGGCAGATGGCCCTGGCGCGAAAGATCCCTCTGGTTGGGCTGGAGAGGGTCGAGGAAATGATGGCGGCATTCGCCAGCGAGCCGCTTGATAGCCAGGCCCGATATCTCGTCGCCACTGCAAAGTTTGGCGACCGGCTTGCTGACTGGATGGAAACCCACGAACAGCTCTATCTGGCGCGCAGAATATCGAGCCTCCGGGTTCTTTCGACACAGGGCTTCCCGACTGATCGACCCGATCCGGCAAGACTGGCCTTCTTCGAAGAGCTCCTGAACCAGCGCAATCGAAGCACGGTGGAGCGTGCGCTCCCACTCATTGTCAAAGGCAATGCCTTCATTGTCGTGAGCACAATGCGTCTGCCGGGCGACCAAGGTCTGGTGGAACTTTTCCGCAAAGCGGGCTACGAGGTAACACCGGTCAATTGATCTGTCCATAATGGTCGACACCTCGCATCTCCTCGCGCAATGTGCCAAGGCGCATCCTCGCGCCTGACTTTGGCTAGTATCGCTGCGTATAGCGAAAGACGAGATCGCCCTCGTCCTGCTTTTGCGCGGAAGGGTCCAGGACGCCGCCCAAACGCTTCGCGACGGCGACTGAACGGATATTGTTCGGGTCGACATAGCTGACAAGGGTGGTCACTTTGAGCTCGCTGAACGCCCAGCCCAGCAGGGCTCCGGCAGCTTCCGTTATGTATCCGTTGCCTTCATATTCTTCGTAAACCTGCCAGCCGAGCTCACGTTCGGGAAAAAGCGGACCGTGATTTATCTCGACCTGGCCGACGCATGCTCCAGTTGAACGAAGTTCAACCGACAAGCCGCCATGGCCGGCCAGATGCCAAAGAGCAACTTCATGACAGAACAGACCCCAGGCAGCTGCCGTGTCGAAAGGCCCGCCCATATATTCCGAACGCGAAGAGGCCATCAACTTCGCATATTCGGCAAAGTCATCAAGAACGATAGGACGCAGCCTGAGTCGCTCGGTTGTAAGCGTGGGAGCAGTACCCGGAATCGGAAGTTGATGTGTTGCCATACCTATTACCAATGTCTTGTGGAGCTTTTCCGCGCGGCAGGCTACGAAAGTAATGGACGTCAACCAATCTCCCACTATGCCCGTCACACCCGATCCCGTCTATTCCGATACCGAATTGCCGAAACAGACAGCGGTCGCCGTCATCGGCGGCGGCATCATCGGCACGGCGACGGCGCTCGAGCTCGCCGAGCGCGGCGTCGATGTGACGCTGATCGAGAAAGGCGTCATCGCCGGCGAGCAATCGAGCCGCAATTGGGGCTGGTGCCGGCAGGCGAATCGCGACATCCGAGAGATTCCGCTGATCCTGGTGGCGCTCAATGCCTGGCGCGGCATGAATGAGCGCATCGGCGCCGAGACCGGCTTCCGCCAATGCGGCATCATCTATCTCTGCGAGACCGATGAAGAATTGGCGACACGAGAGAAGTGGTATGAGAAGAACGCGCGCCCGTTCAATCTCGCGACCCGCATCGTCTCGGGCGCGGAGGCAGCCGAGCTCCAGCCCGGCTCCACTCGACGGTGGAAAGGCGCACTCTTCTCGTTTGCCGACGGCCGTGCCGAGCCGTTCATGGCCGCACCCGCCATCGCCCATGGTGCGCGCAAGAAGGGCGCCAAGATCCTCACCCAATGCGCCGTGCGCGGAGTTGAAACCTCTGCCGGCAGGATATCGGCCGTCGTCACCGAGAAGGGCCGCATCGCCTGCGACACGGTCGTGCTCGCGGGCGGCGCCTGGTCGCGCCGCTTCCTCGGCAATCTCGACATCCCCTTCCCGCAATTGAGCGTGGTCAATTCGGTGATGCGCTCGAAGCCCATCGAGACACCGCTCGAACGCTCCTGCTCGGCCGGCAAATTCTCGCTCCGCAGGCGCCATGATGGTGGCTACACGATCGCCCACCGGCATCTGTCGGTCGCCGATATCGTGCCCGATTCCTTCCGCCTGTTCCGCGAATTCCTGCCCGCGCTCAAGGTCGACTGGAGCGGCTTGCGCCTGAGGTTAGGCCAGCGCTTCCTCGACGAGGCCCGGCTCAAGCGCCGTTGGGCGCTCGATGAGAGGTCGCCCTTCGAAGAAGTGCGCATCCTCGATCCCGAGCCCGTCATCTCGATCCTCAATGAGGCGGCGGCGAGCCTCAAGGACTATTTCCCCGTCTTCCGCGACATGGAGATCGCCGATCGTTGGGCCGGCGTCATCGATGCGACGCCCGATGCGGTGCCGGTAATGTCGCCGATCGCGAAATTGCCGGGACTCTTCCTGGCTTCGGGCTTCTCCGGCCATGGTTTTGGGCTCGGTCCCGGCGCCGGCAAGCTCACGGCCGATCTCGTCACCGGCTCGACGCCTTGCGTCGACCCGGAGCCCTTCCGCTATTCGCGCTATTTCGACGGCACCAACCCGCAGCCGACGACGGGGTTGTAGAGGATCGCGCCGGCGCCCCGCCTGGATACAGGGTAAATACAGGGAAAATCGCGAAAATGCGCCTCCGAGGCCCGGGGATTCTGTGGAATAGCCCAATGATTCCTATGGCCTGCGGTGAAAAATGGCCGCCCATGGAGCAGGGAAACACCGAGGCGATTTACGAGTATATCGCTCTTCCCGCGGCGCACACTCTCTCATCCGTCACCCCGACGAAATTAGTAGCGAACGACTTGCCTTACGAATGGATCGCGCGGCCCGCGACGGCGAGTGCCGCTTCCTTCACGGCTTCGGCGAGTGTCGGATGGGCATGGCAGGTGCGCGCCAGGTCTTCGGCCGAACCGCCGAACTCCATCAGCACCGCCACTTCATGGATGAGCTCGCCCGCTTGCGGGCCCAAAATATGGGCGCCCAATACGCGGTCGGTCTTGGCATCGGCGAGGATCTTCACGAAGCCGTCGGTCGTCTGATTGGCCTTGGCGCGGCCATTGGCGAGGAACAGGAATTTGCCGGCCTTGTAGTCGATGCCCTCGGCCTTGAGCTCTTCCTCGGTCTTGCCGACCGCCGCGATCTCGGGCGAGGTGTAGACGACGCTCGGTATGACGTCATAGTTCACGTGACCGGCTTGCCCTGCGAGCAATTCCGCCAGCGCGACGCCTTCGTCCTCGCCCTTATGCGCCAGCATGGGGCCGCGAATGACATCGCCGATCGCATAGATACCGGGCACATTCGTTTCGAAATGCGCTCCCACCTCGATGCGGCCCTTGGCGTCGCGCTTGACACCCGCCTCCTCGAGGCCGAGGCCGTTCGTGTAAGGCACGCGCCCGATGGCGAGAAGGACCGTATCGGCCTCGATCGTCTCAGCTGTGCCGCCCGCCGCCGGCTCGACGGTGAGCTTGACCTTGGTCTTCCCCTTCTCCGCTCCCGTTACCTTGCTCGCGAGCTTGAAGGCGACACCTTGCTTGGTGAGGAGGCGCTGGAAATTCTTGGCCGTCTCGAGATCCATGCCGGGCAGGATGCGGTCGAGATATTCGATCACCGTGACCTTGGCGCCGAGCCTCGACCAGACCGAGCCGAGCTCGAGCCCGATCACGCCGGCGCCGATCACCACGAGATTTTCCGGCACCTTCTCGAGCATGAGCGCACCGGTCGAGGACACGATCTGCTTTTCGTCGATCTCGACGCCCTTGAGGCCGGCGACATCGGAGCCCGTCGCGATGACGATGGTCTTCGTCTCGACGATATCCTTGCCGTCGACCTGGATCTTGCCGGGGCCCAAGATCTTCGCGGTGCCGCGGATCGGCGTGATCTTGTTCTTCTTGAACAGGAAGTCGATGCCCTTGGTGTTGCCGTCGATCGCCTCCTGCTTGAATTTCAGCATCTGGCCGAGATCGAGCGAGGGTGTCACGCCGATGCCCATCTTGGCGAAGGAATGCCTGGCCTCGGCGAACAGCTCGGACGCATGCAGCAGCGCCTTGGACGGGATGCAGCCGATATTGAGGCAGGTGCCGCCATGGGTGGCGCGTTTCTCAATCACCGCCACTTTCATGCCGAGCTGGGCGGCGCGGATGGCGCACACATAGCCCGCAGGTCCGGTGCCGATGATGGTGATGTCGAAGGGGTCAGCCATTTCAGAATGCCTCACTGGGACTGGATGGCCGCCTCAAGGGCGGCCATGGAGGTCAGCGGATTAAAGATCGAGCAGCGAGCGCTGCGGGTCCTCGAGACCTTCCTTGACACGCACCAGGAAGGTGACGGCTTCCTTGCCGTCGACGATGCGGTGATCATAGGAGAGGGCGAGATACATCATCGGGCGGATCACCACTTGGCCGCCCATCGCCATCGGCCGTTCCTGGATCTTGTGCATGCCGAGGATGCCCGATTGCGGCGCGTTGAGGATCGGCGTCGACATCAACGAACCATAGACGCCGCCATTCGAGATGGTGAAGGTGCCGCCCTGCATCTCGGCGATCTGCAACTGCCCGTCGCGCGCCCTCTTGCCGAAGTCGTTGATCGTCTTTTCGATCTGGGCGAAGGACAGCCGGTCGGCATCGCGCACCACCGGGACGACGAGACCTTTCTCGGTGCCGACCGCGACGCCGATGTGATAGTAGTTCTTGTAGACGATGTCATCGCCGTCGATCTCGGCATTGACGGCGGGGATCTCCTTCAGCGCATGGACGACCGCCTTCACGAAGAAGCTCATGAAGCCGAGCTTAACGCCATGCTTCTTCTCGAACAGTTCCTTGTATTGATTGCGCAGCGCCATGACATCGGTCATGTCCACCTCGTTGAAGGTGGTAAGCATCGCGGCGGTATTCTGCGCGTCCTTGAGGCGGCGCGCGATCGTCAGGCGGAGCCTCGACATGCGTACGCGCTCCTCGCGCTCGGCATCGGCCTGGGGCGACGGAGCCCTGGGCGCCGAAGGCTGCGGCGGTGCCACCGGCGGCAACTGGATCGCGGGCGGCGGCGCAGGCTTCGCAACCTCCGCCAGCACATCGCCCTTGGTGAGACGGCCATCCTTGCCGGTGCCGGCAATGGCGCCGGGATCGAGCCTGTTCTCCTCGACGATCTTGCGCACTGCCGGCGACAAAGGCTTGGCCTCGCCGCTTACGGGCTGAGCCTGAGGCTCGGCCACTTTCTTCGGTTCTTCGGCTTTCGCAAGTCTCGCCTCGGCCTTGGGCGCGACGGCAGCGGCAGCACCCTCCTCGATCGCGCCGAGCAACGCGCCGACATTCACGGTCTGGCCGGGCTGAGCCGCGACGGACGACAGGACGCCCGAGGCCGGCGCCGGCACTTCCACCGTCACCTTGTCGGTCTCGAGCTCGACCAGCGGCTCATCCGCCTTCACCGCATCGCCTTGCGTCTTGAACCATTTGCCGATCGTCGCCTCGGTGACCGATTCACCGAGCTGCGGGACGCGGATTTCCTTTGCCATGGCCTGTCCTGTTTTTCCCGTCGTTAGGATCGGAACACCAGCGCGTCGTCGAGAAGCGCTTTCAGTTCCTTTTGATGCTTGGTCATCAGGCCCGTCGCGGTGGCGGCCGATGCGGCGCGGCCCACATAGCGCGGTCTGCGGTGCTGAGCATTGATGAAGTCGAGAGCGCGCTCGATGCCGGGCTGGACGAAGGTCCAGGCGCCCATATTCTGCGGCTCTTCCTGGCACCACACCATCTCGGCCTGCTTGAAGCGGCCAAGTTCCTGGATGAGCGCCTTGTGCGGCCAGGGATAGAGCTGCTCGACGCGGAGCAGATAGACGTCCTTGATCCCGCGCTTCTCGCGCTCTTCATAAAGGTCGTAATAGACCTTGCCGGAGCACAGCACCACGCGCCGGATCTGGTCGTCGGCGACGAGCCCGCCGCCATATTGCGCATCGTCCCACAGGAGACGATGGAAATAGGTTTCGGGCCCCATTTCCGAAAGCTGCGAGACGACCCGTTTGTGGCGCAGCAGCGACTTGGGCGTCATCAGGATGAGCGGCTTGCGGATGTCGCGCTTGAGCTGGCGCCTGAGGATATGGAAGTAATTGGCGGGCGTCGTACAGTTCGCCACTTGCATATTGTCCTCGGCGCACATCTGCAGATAGCGCTCGAGCCGGGCCGAGGAATGTTCCGGCCCCTGGCCCTCATAGCCATGCGGCAGGAGGCAGACGAGGCCCGACATGCGCAGCCATTTGCGCTCGCCCGAGGACAGGAACTGGTCGAACACCACTTGCGCGCCATTGGCGAAGTCGCCGAACTGCGCCTCCCACAGCACCAGCGTGTTGGGCTCGGCCAGCGAATAGCCATATTCGAAGCCGAGCACCGCCTCTTCCGACAGCATCGAATTGATCACATTGATCTTGACCGTCTGATGCTTGACGAGATGGTTGAGCGGCGTGAAGCGCTTTTCCGTCTCCTGGTCGACCAGCACCGCATGGCGCTGCGAGAAGGTGCCGCGCTGCACGTCCTGGCCCGAGAGCCTGACCGGAAAACCTTCCTGCAACAGTGCGCCGAAAGCGAGCTGCTCGGCCATCGCCCAGTCGATGCCCTGGCCCTCCTCGATCGTCTTGCGCCTTGCGTCGAGCACACGCTGCAAGGTGCGGTGCGGCTTGAAACTCTTCGGCACCTTGGTGAGCTTGAGGCCGATCTCCTTGAGCTTGGTGAGATCATAGCCGGTCTGGCCGCGGCGCGGATCGTCATGATCCTTGGCGTAGCTCAGATGCGCCCAGCGCCCGTCGAGCCAGTCGGCCTTGTTGGCGCGATAGGATTCCGACGCCGAGAAATCGTCGTCGAGCCGGCGGCGGTATTCGGCCTTCATCTGGTCGAACTGCTCGGGCGTGAGCACGCCCCCGTCGATGAGCCGCTTGCCATAGAGCGCCACCACCGTCTGATGCGCGGCGATGCGCTTGTACATCAGGGGCTGGGTGAAGGACGGCTCGTCCGATTCATTGTGGCCGAAGCGGCGGTAGCAGAACAAATCGATGACCACCGGCTTCCTGAACTTCTGGCGAAACTCGATGGCGATCTTGGCCGCGAACACCACCGCTTCCGGATCATCGCCATTCACATGGAAGATCGGCGCCTCGATCATCTTGGCGACGTCCGATGGATAGGGCGAGGAGCGCGCCCAGAACGGGCTGGTGGTGAAGCCGATCTGGTTGTTGACGATGAAATGGACAGAGCCGCCGGAGCGGTGGCCCCTGAGGCCCGACAGGCCGAAACATTCCGCCACCACGCCCTGGCCGGCGAAGGCCGCATCGCCGTGGATGATGAGCGGCAGCACGCTGGTGCGCTCCTTGTCGCCGCGCTGGTCCTGCTTGGCGCGCGCCTTGCCGAGCACGACGGGATCGACGATCTCGAGATGGGACGGATTGGCGGTAAGCGAGAGATGCACGCGGTTGCCGTCGAACTCGCGGTCCGACGACGAGCCCAGATGGTATTTGACGTCGCCCGAGCCTTCGACCTCGTCAGGCGTCGACGATCCGCCCTTGAATTCATGGAAGATCGCCGAGAACGGCTTTTTCATCAGATTGGCGAGCACATTGAGGCGGCCGCGATGCGCCATGCCGAGCACGATCTCCTGGAGGCCGAGCTGGCCGCCGCGCTTGATGATCTGCTCGAGCGCCGGGATCATCGATTCGGCGCCATCGAGGCCGAAGCGCTTGGTGCCGGTATATTTCACATTGAGGAAGTGCTCGAAGCCTTCCGCGGCGATGAGCCGGTTGAGGATGGCGGTCTTGCCCTCGGGCGTGAAGGTGATCTCCTTGTCCGGACCTTCGATGCGCTCCTGGATCCAGGCCTTCTGGTCGGGATCCGAAATATGCATGAATTCGACGCCGATCGTATTGCAGTAGGTGCGCTGCAGGATGTCGACCATTTGCCGGATCGTCGCCTGCTCCAGCCCCAGGACCTTGTCGATGAAGATCGGGCGGTCGAGATCGGCCTCGGTGAAACCGTAGGATTTCGGATCGAGCTCGGGCTGGGGAATGGGCTCGCGCAACCGCAACGGATCGAGATCGGCGGCGAGATGGCCGCGCATGCGGTAGGCGCGGATCATCATCAGCGCGCGGACCGAGTCCATCGTCGCCTTGCGCACTTCCTCGATGGTGAGGGCCTGGCCCTTGTCCTTCGCCTTGGCGGCGATCTTGGCGCCGACTTGCGCCTCGGCCGCCGGCCAGTTCGAATCGAAGGCCGAGATCAGCTCGCCATTCTGAGCCTGCGGCCAGTCGGGCCTCGCCCAGGACGGGCCTTTGAGCTGCTTCTTCGCGGCGTCCTTGTCGTCGGCGAGGGTCGAGAAGAACTGCCGCCAAGCCGGATCGACGGATGCCGGACTCTCGAGGTATTTCGCGTAGAGCTGCTCGATGAACTGGGCGTTGCCGCCATAAAGGAAGGAAGTTTGTTCGAACGCGGTCGTCAGATCAGTCTTGTTCATTTCCATCAAGAACCGGGAACCCTGTCCGGCCCTCCTTATGTCAACATAGAACTCATCACTTGCCTTTCAAGACACGCTTTAATGTCTTTCCAAGGGCGGCGGGGGAATCCGATATGGCGATGCCCGCGTGCTTCATCGCTTCGATCTTCGTCTCGGCCTTGCCTTTGCCGCCCGAGATGATGGCGCCGGCATGGCCCATGCGCCGTCCGGGCGGTGCCGTGCGCCCGGCAATGAAGCCGACCATGGGTTTCTTAACTTTCGATTTACGGATGAATTCCGCCGCGTCCTCCTCGGCGGAACCGCCGATCTCGCCGATCATGATGATCGATTCCGTCTCTGGGTCGCTCAAGAACATCTCGAGCACATCGATGAATTCGGTGCCCTTCACCGGGTCGCCGCCAATGCCGACGGCGGTCGTCTGGCCGAGGCCCTCCTGCGTCGTCTGGAACACCGCCTCATAAGTGAGGGTGCCCGAGCGCGACACGATGCCGACCGAGCCCTTCTTGAAGATATTGCCCGGCATGATGCCGATCTTGCACTCACCCGGCGTCAGGATGCCCGGGCAGTTGGGCCCGACGAGGCGCGATTTCGAGCCCGAGAGCGCCCGTTTCACCTTGACCATGTCCATGACCGGAATGCCCTCGGTGATGCAGACGATGAGCGGGATTTCGGCCTCGATCGCTTCCGAGATGGCGTCCGCCGCGAAGGCCGGCGGCACATAGATGACGGTCGCGTCGGCCCCCGTCGCGTCGCGCGCTTCGGCGACCGTGTCATAGACGGGCAGGCCGACATGGGTGATGCCGCCTTTGCCCGGCGTGACCCCCGCCACCATCTTGGTGCCGTAGGCGATCGCCTGCTCGGTATGGAACGTCCCGTTATTGCCGGTGATGCCCTGGCAGATGACCTTGGTATTCTTGCCGATCAGGATGGACATTCTGCTCCCTAAAGCCGCTTCAAATCAGTGACGGTGAGATCGCTTGTGGCGTTCCCGGTATTGAGCGTCGTCGCCGGCTCGAACATCAGCACGACCGGCTCTTTGGTGAGCGAGCGCGGCCGGTGCTCGACGCCTTTCGGCACGACGATGAAATCATTCTCGGCGAGCTCGACCGAGCCGTCGCGGAAATCGATGGCGATCCGGCCGCGCAGGACGAGGAAGGCCTCGTCTTCCTGCTCATGCGCGTGCCAGTCGAAGGCCTCGCCGAACTTCGCCACCTTGGCCTGCGCGTCGTTCACGTCACCCGCAATATGCGGATCGAAGACCTTGCTGATCTTGCGGTCGGCGGCTTCGAGGAGATTGATCGCGCGCGGGGGCATCAAACGCTCCTCGTCGGTTGCACAAAATTCCCCTCCCCCTTGCGGGCGCCTCCGACTTTCCCCCTCTCCCGTTGCGAAGCAATGGGAGAGGGTGGCCGAAGGCCGGGTGAGGGCTCTTTGCCTGCAACACGAAGGGCCTTTGAGAGCTTTGCCTGCTTTGAGAAAGAGCCCTCATCCGCCCTTCGGGCACCTTCTCCCACGCTGCGCGCGGGAGAAGGGAAAATTCGGGAGAGATGTTGATGACGCGCCATCACCCTTTCCCCACCGCTTTCACGATCTTCTGCGCCGCGTCGTCGAGATCATCGGCGGGGATCACATTGAGCTTGGAGTCGCGCAGGATCTGCTTGCCGAGCTCGACATTGGTGCCCTCGAGGCGCACGACCAGCGGCACCTTGAGGCCGACTTCCTTCACCGCCGCCACCACGCCTTCGGCGATGATGTCGCATTTCATGATGCCGCCGAAGATGTTGACCAGGATGCCCTTCACCTTGGGATCGGCGGTGATGATCTTGAACGCCGCCGCCACCTTCTCCTTTGAGGCGCCCCCGCCGACATCGAGGAAGTTCGCCGGCTCCGAACCATAGAGCTTGATGATGTCCATGGTCGCCATGGCGAGGCCGGCGCCGTTCACCATGCAGCCGATCGTCCCGTCGAGCGCGACATAGGAGAGATCGAATTTCGACGCCTCGATCTCCTTGGGATCCTCTTCGCTGAGATCGCGCAGTTCCTTGATGTCGGGATGGCGGTCGAGCGCGTTGCTGTCGAAATTGATCTTGGCGTCGAGGCAGAGGATGTCGCCGGCCTTGGTGACGATCAGCGGATTGATCTCGAGCAGGCTCATATCTTTGTCGACGAAGGCGCGATACAAGTCGGAGACGAGCTTGGCGAGCTGCTTCTGTTGCGGGCCACCTAAGGGCAGCTTCAGCGCCTTGGCGATCGAGCGCACGTGATGCGGGCAGATATTGGTGGCGGGATCGATCGAGACGGTGACGATCTTCTCCGGCGTGTCATGCGCCACTTTCTCGATATCCATGCCGCCTTCGGTCGAGACGACGAAAGCGAGCCGGGAAGTCTCGCGGTCGACGAGGAGCGCCAGGTAGAACTCCTTGTCGATGGCCGAGCCCTCTTCGACATAGAGCCGCTGCACCACCTTGCCCTGAGGCCCCGTCTGATGGGTGACGAGCGTCGAGCCCAGGAGCCGCTTGGCTTCGCTCTTCACGTCATCGAGGGATTTGACCACCTTGACGCCGCCGGCCTTGCCGCGGCCGCCGGCATGGATCTGCGCCTTGACCACCCAGACCGGGCCGCCCTGCTCCTGCGCCACCTTCACCGCCTCATCGACCGTGAAGGCGGGAAGGCCTTTCGCCACCGGCACGCCATAGGCCTTGAGAACCTGCTTGGCCTGATATTCGTGAATGTTCATGGCCGCTCTCTTCTTTCAGTCACGTCACGCGAGATCGGGGGCGATCTTCTTCGCCGCGTCCATCAGGCTCTTCACCGCATCGACCGACTTCTTGAATGCGATCTTCTCTTCCGAATCGAGCCTGATCTCGACGATGCGCTCGACGCCGTTGGCGCCGATCACCACCGGCACGCCGACATAGAGATTATCGACGCCATATTGTCCGTTGAGCTGGGCGGCGCAGGGCAGCACGCGCTTCTTGTCCTTGAGATAGGAATCGGCCATCGCGATCGCCGACGTCGCGGGCGCATAATAGGCCGAGCCCGTCTTGAGCAGGCCGACGATCTCGGCCCCGCCGTCGCGGGTGCGCTGCACGATCTGGTCGATGCGCTGCTGCGTCGTCCATTTCATCTGGACGAGATCGGGCACCGGGATGCCGGCCACCGTCGAATAGCGCGTCAGCGGCACCATCGAGTCGCCATGGCCGCCGAGCACGAAACCGGTCACGTCCTCGACCGACACGTTGAACTCCTCGGCGAGGAAATGCCGGAAGCGGGCGGAATCGAGCACGCCCGCCATGCCGACCACCTTATTGGCGGGAAGATTGGAATATTTCTGCAAGGCCCAGACCATCACGTCGAGCGGGTTGGTGATGCAGATGACGAAGGCCTTGGGCGCGTATTTGGCGATGCCGGCGCCGACCTGCGCCATGACCTTGAGATTGATCTCGAGCAGGTCGTCGCGGCTCATGCCGGGCTTGCGCGGCACGCCCGCCGTGACGATCACCACATCGGCGCCCTCGATCGCTTCATATCTGTTGGTGCCGGAAAGCTTGGCATCGAACCCTTCGACCGGGCCGGATTGCGCGATATCGAGCGATTTTCCCTGCGGCAGGCCCTCGGCGATGTCGAAAACCGTGATGTCGCCCAGCTCCTTCAAGGCGGCCAGATGTGCGAGAGTCCCGCCGATCATGCCACCGCCGATCAGCGCAATTTTGTTTCGTGCCATTTCGATTTCCCTGTGACGCGCAGGTCAACGCGTTCCCCAGAGATCACGCGCGCCCTTTCGCAGTGCAAAAGCGACGCAAGCTGTACTCCCCCGGCGTGACAGCATCAAGACTTGATTCCTGACCAAAACGTCAAGTTTCGACGATTTTTGCACCCCACCAGGAGGCGGACTGCATTTCCTTGAGGCGCGAAACCGTACGCGCGAATTCCTTAATGTGATGGCCCTCGCTGTAGAGCGCCTCGGGGGGTGCTGCGGCCGAGGCAACGAGCCGGGTACGCCCGTCATAGAGCGTGTCGATCATCAGGATGAAACGCTTCGACGGATTGCGGTAGCGGGGCGTCAGGACGGGGATGTGCTCGATGAACACCGCGCCGAAATTCCCGGCGATGGCGAGATAGTCGGGCGGCCCCAGGGGCGCCTCGCAGAGATCGGCGAAAGTGAAGCGCGCCGCGCCATGTGCCGCTTGCGGGACGGCGAGCTGCCGGCCGAGCACGTCGAGCGTCCTGGGCGCGCCCCTTTCCGTGTCGGTGAGCCTTTCCCACAATTCCTGAAGCTTGCGGTCGGCCTCGGGCGAGAGCGGATGGATGAAGGTCTCGTGTCCCTTCACCCGCCCGAGCCGGTAATCGGTCGGGCTTTGAAGCGTCACGACATCGAGCTTCTCTTCGATGAGGCGAATGAAGGGCACAAAGAGCTGGCGGTTGAGGCCGTCCGTATAGAGATCGTCGGGCTTCAGGTTGGACGTCGTCACCACCACGGTGCCGCGCGCGAAAAGGATCTCGAACAGGCGCCCGACGATCATCGCATCGGCAATATCGGCGATCTGCATCTCATCGAGGCAGAGAAGCGTCGCCTCCGCCGCGACCGCCTGCGCCACGTCCTTGAGCGGATCCTTGGAATGGCGGCGCGCCCGATGCAGACGGGCATGGATGTCCTGCATGAAGGCATGGAAATGCACGCGCCGTTTGGGCGCGACGGTCACCGCCGCATAGAACATGTCCATCAGCATGGTCTTGCCGCGCCCGACATCGCCCTGGATGTAAAGGCCTCTGGGCGCCGGGCCGTTCTCGCGTCCGATCAAACGGGCGAGGAAACCTGCGGGATGCGGGTCATAGTCTGCAAGTGCGACGGCCAGCGTGTCGAGCTTGCGCGCGACGAAGGCCTGCGCCTCGTCCGGCTTGATCGCTCCATTCTCGATCTTATGCTGATAATCCGCCCAGAACCCCATGCGGCCTTATGGCGTGCCGCGGGCCCGGGCGCAACGGGGCTCAGCTCGCGGGGCCCAAGGCCTTTGCCGGCATCTCGTCCCACGCTTCGCCGGCGGCGAGCACGCAGGCGATACCGGCCTCGTTGGTGACCACCATAGTCCAGGTGCCGGCCGGCGAAATATAGACTTCCATCATCGCTTTTTCATTGATGAGCCCCAGCGCCCGCTGGCTCTCCTGGTATTTGGCGTTCAGCACCTTGACGACTTCGTTGCGCGGCGCGCATTGCTGCTGCGGCGTTTGAGCGGAAGCCGTTGCACTCAAGGCGAACGTGCACATCGCAAAAGCGCACGCAAGTTTTGATATCCTACGCATTGGACTCTCCTTGCCTGTCGTAAAAAAGCAAGACAGGCAAATGATCTGCAAGCTAATGCGTGATGCCCTGCGAAAGTTCCTCTTTCGCCGATTTAGATTCCCGTGCGCTGCGCCAGCATCGGCGCTTCGTCCCAGGCATCGCCGGCCGCGAGAATGCAGGTGATGCCCGAGGGATCGGTCACCAGCATCGTCCACGTGCCCTTGCGCGAGAGATAGACTTCCAGCACGGCCTTCTCGTTGATGACGCGACAATGATGCGCAATCACCCTGAATGGCCCGTTCATCTGGACTTCATGCAATGCGGGAACCAAACCCGCCGAGCGGCATCTAATCACTCCGTGTGATGATGGAGAAGCCGATGGATATGCCTGCGAATGCCGCGAGCCGGCGCAAGGAAGAAAGCTTTGCCGATCAGGAGCGGCCGACACGCGCCGAGGCCGAGGCGGCGGTGCGGACGCTCATTCGCTGGGCCGGCGACAATCCGGCGCGGCCTGGCTTGAGCGATACGCCGCAACGGGTCATCCGCGCCTATGAAGAATGGTTCAGCGGCTATGACCGGGACCCGGCGACCCTTCTGCAGCGCAGCTTCGATGAGACCGGCAATTATGATCAGATGGTCGAGCTGCATGACATCCCGTTTCATTCGGTCTGCGAGCATCATCTGGCGGCGATCACCGGCAAGGCGCATGTCGCCTATTTGCCGGGCCGCCGCGTAGTGGGCATCTCGAAGCTCGCGCGGCTGGTCGATGCCTGCGCCCGCCGCCTGCAGATCCAGGAGCGCCTGACCGGCGACATCGCGTCCGCCATCGACCGTGCCCTCAGTCCCGGCGGGGTTGCCGTCGTGCTGGTGGCCGAGCATGGCTGCATGACGTCGCGCGGCATCCGCGCCCATGGCAGCCGCATGGTGACCCGGCGCATGCTGGGAGCCTTCCGGGACGATGCCGCCCTCAGGGCCGAATTCCTCTCCTCGATCGGGCGATGACGGTTTTCCGGGAACCTTTTCCATGATGGCGCATCCAATGGTAAGGAGTTAGCCATGCCGCAGCTGCAACCGGACATAAGAGCCCCTGGCGATCTGGAACTGGCCTTGCGGGCCCAGGCCCGCGATGCCGGCGCCTTCCGCGCCATCATGCGGATGCACAACCAGAAGCTCTATCGCCTGGCCCGCAGCATCATGCGCAATGACAGCGAGGCGGAAGATGTCGTCCAGGAGACCTATGTGACGGCCTTCGCCCATCTCGCCTCCTTTCGCGGCGAAGCATCGCTCGCGACATGGCTTTCCCGCATCGCCATCAACGAGGCGCTCGGCCGCTTGCGCCGGAAGCGTCGTGCCGCCACGGTGATCATGAGCGAGCCCATGAGCGATGCGCGCATCATCCCGTTTCCGCTCGCGGCGAGCGGCGACGATCCGGAGCGCACCATGGCCCAGAGACAGATCCTGAAGGTTGTCGAGCAGGCGACCGATGCTCTCCCCGATGTCTATCGCACCGTGTTCGTCGCCCGCGTGATCGAAGGCTTGAGCATCGAGGAAACCGCCGACCTCCTGCAGCTCAAGCCGCAGACGGTGAAGACCCGGCTGCATCGCGCCCGCGATCTGGTGCGCAAGCAAATCGACGAGCGTATCGGACCCATCCTGCTCGATGCCTTTCCCTTCGCCGGGCGGCGCTGCGAGCGCCTGACGGCCGCGGTGATGAAACGGCTCGGCTTCTCCGAGTGAGTCCCTTCGGGAACCTTTTCGTCCGCCCGGCATCCAATCATCGTTACTGAACACGACGCTCCGGTGGTTTCTTGTCAACCGGATGAAGGAGACTCCCATGCATATCCGACCGATTGCGGCGCTCGCCGCTTTGTGCCTCTTGGGCGCAGCCCCCCTGGCCCATTCAGCCGACAAGCCGAGCGATCCTCAGATCGCTCATATCGCCTACACCGCCGGCGTAATCGACATCGAGGCGGCGAAGCAGGCCATCGCCAAGTCCAAGAACAAGGCGGTCGTCGCCTTTGCCGAGGACATGGTGCGCGACCACGAAGAGGTCAACAAGCTGGCGCTCGCTTTGGTGACGAAGCTCAATGTCACGCCCGAGGACAACGCCACCAGCCAGTCGCTGTCGAAGGCGGCCTCCGACACGCGCGAGAAGCTCGCCAAGCTCGATGGTGCGGCCTATGACAAGGCCTATGTCGACAATGAGGTCGCCTACCACAAGCAGGTGAACGGGGCGCTCCAGACCCTGCTCATCCCTTCCGCCAGCAATGGCGAGCTCAAGAGCCTGCTCGAGACCGGCCTGAAGATCTTCCAGGGCCATGAGCAGCATGCCGAGCATGTCGCGAGCGAGATAAAATAGCGCATCGGACCGAAAAGTGGAAACCGGTTTTCGGATAATCCGATGCGCAAAGGAAACTTCATGCTCACGAGACGGCATATGCTGCTCGGGGTCGTGCTGGCGCTCCCCATCGGCGCCGGCACGGCCAAAGCGCAGACGCTCCGCGTCACCATCGACAAGATGGCCTTCTCGCCGACCGAGATCGAGGCGAAGCCAGGCGACACGATCGAATGGATCAACAATGATGTCTTCGCGCACACCGCCACGGTGAAGGGCGGCTTCGAGGTCATGCTGCCGCCGAAGAAATCAGGCAGCGTGGTCATGGAGCAGGCGGGAGCCGTCGACTATTACTGCCGCTTTCATCCCAACATGAAGGGCCGCATCGTTGTGCGACCCTGACGCTCAGATGCCGGTGCCTTGCGCCAGGGTCGGCGAGGAGTCCCAGCTATGGCCGGCGGCGATGATGCAGCTCTTGCCGCTGGCCAATGTCACCAGCATCGTCCAGGTGCCTTTCTCCGAGACATAGAGCTCGGCCGCGCCATTGGTCGAGATGAGGCCGACCGCCTGGCGGCTTTCCTGGTATTTGGTCTTGAGCTGATCGATGATCGCCGCGCGCTCGCCGCACATGGCGAATTGCGCGTGGCTTGGGGTGGTGAAGGCGAAAAGAACGGCGACGGCCATGAAAGCGGTGCGCCGGACAGACTTCGGCAACATGCAAACCTCCATCTCGGGTCCGAGACGCCGTTTGGCCGGAGGTCTTGCGCCACTATCGTCGGTCAGGCGGGCCTCGGAGCATCAAAACGACGCTCCGCGCTAGAATCATCAGACTCGCACCTAATCCTTACCGAAAGGTGAACAAGGCGCTTCGCCCGGGAACAGTCAAATCCGTTTACGTCGTCCGAGCCGCTTCGCATTGGCCTTGACACGCCGCCGGCCCGGCTTCACCGCCGCATCGGCAATGCGCGCGCTCATGGTCTCGACCGGGAGGCCGTGCCCGCTCATCACCTTCAGCCATTCGGTGAAGGCGGCAAGGGTGGCGGCATTCAGCCCCTCGGCCACCGTCATCTGCTTCTCGACGATCATCCTCACCGCCTCGGCGCGACGCGCCGGCGTCGGCGACAATGACATCGCCCACAACATGGGTAGCCTGAAGGACAGGACCTGTGCCGCGGCGAGGGCTGTCGCGAGCTCCTTCACCCTCAACGCATCGTCGGGATGGAGAACTGCGCGCCTTCCTTGATGCCGGAGGGCCAGCGCGAGGTCACCGTCTTGGTGCGAGTATAGAAGCGCACCGCATCGGGCCCGTGCTGGTTGAGGTCGCCGAAGGCCGAGCGCTTCCAGCCGCCGAAGGTGTGATAGGCGAGCGGCACCGGGATCGGCACATTGATGCCGATCATGCCGACCTGGACGCGCGCGGCGAAATCGCGCGCCGCATCACCGTCACGAGTGAAGATCGCGACGCCATTGCCATATTCATGGTCATTGGCGAGGTCGAGACCCTCCTCATAGGTCTTGGCGCGCACCACCGACAGGACGGGACCGAAGATCTCTTCCTTGTAGATGCGCATGTCCTTGGTGACATTGTCGAACAGCGAGCCGCCGAGGAAGAAGCCGTTCTCATAGCCCTGCATCTTGAAGCCGCGGCCGTCGACTTTCAGCTTGGCGCCTTCCTTGACGCCGAGATCGATATAGGACTTGACCTTGTCGAGATGCGTCTTGGTGACGAGCGGGCCGTAATCGGCCTCGCGGTCGGTCGACAGCCCGACCTTCAGCTTCTCGACGCGCGGGATGAGCTTCTCGACCAGCGCATTGGCGGTCGCCTCGCCGACCGGCACCGCGACCGAGATCGCCATGCAGCGCTCGCCCGCCGAGCCATAGCCGGCGCCGATCAGCGCATCGACCGCCTTGTCCATGTCGGCATCGGGCATCACGATCATGTGGTTCTTGGCGCCGCCGAAGCACTGCACGCGCTTGCCGTGCGCGGTGCCGCGCGAATAGACATATTCGGCGATCGGCGTCGAGCCGACGAAGCCGATCGCCGATATATCGGGATCATCGAGCACGGCATCGACCGCTTCCTTGTCGCCATTGACGACATTGAGAATGCCGGGCGGCAGGCCGGCTTCGACGAAGAGCTCGGCGAGGCGCATCGGGCAGGAAGGATCACGCTCCGAGGGTTTCAGGATGAAGGCATTGCCGCAGGCGATCGCGGGTCCCGCCTTCCACAACGGGATCATCGCCGGGAAATTGAACGGCGTGATGCCGGCGGCGACGCCAAGCGGCTGGCGCATCGAATACATGTCGATGCCGGGACCGGCGCCGTCGGTGAACTCGCCTTTGAGGAGATGCGGGATGCCGGTGCAGAATTCCACCACTTCGAGGCCGCGCTGCAGGTCGCCCAGCGCATCGGGAATGGTCTTGCCGTGCTCCATCGAGATCAAGAGCGCCAGCTCTTCGCGGTGCTGATGCGCGAGCTCTAGGAACTTCATCATCACGCGGGCGCGCACTTGCGGATTCTTCGCCGCCCAGGCGGGTTGCGCCGCCTTGGCATTGAGCACGGCCTCATGCACTTCGGCTTGCGAGGCGAGCGCCACTTTCGCCTGCAGCTCGCCGGTATTCGGGTTGAATATATCGCCGAAGCGGCCCGACTTGCCCTCGACCCGCTTGCCGCCGATGAAATGTCCGATCGTCTTGGTCATTGGATCCTCCGGATGGCGCTTCTGCGCGTCATGCTGTCATTGTTTCGTGGCGCAACTCTAGCCCGCGATCGGGCAAAGGGGAAATCTCGGGCGGGTCTATAGACGCGCCTTGCGCGTCGGGGCCATGCGCCAAATCGCCGTGACCGTCTTGTCCAGCTACGCAATCTTTTTCATCATGCACTGCACAAAAATTCTCCTTGATTTTGATGCAATGCAGCATAATTCTTGTCATGTTAGGGATGGACAGTCCAGGTCGGAATCACTTCGTTGAGACCGGACTTATCTAATATGAACAAGACCTTACGCAAATTGTGGATCGGCGATCTGGGGGCGCTGCGCGCCCATCTGAAGCGCCTCGACCCGGAAGCCCGGCGACTGCGCTTCGGCGGCGTCACCTCGGATGAGTTCATCGACGCCTATGTCGACACGGCCTTCCGGCTCGATGCCACGATCTTCGGCGTCCTCGTCGGCGGCGAGATCCGCGCTTCCGCCGAATTGCGCAGCATTTTCGGCGGCCCGACGCCCGATGCCGAAGCGGCCTTCGCGGTCGAGGCCGGCTGGCAGGACCAGGGCCTCGGCAGCGAGCTGATGGACCGCATCCTCACGGCTGCGCAGAATCGCGGCATCGCCCGCCTGCATATGATCTGCCTCAGCGAGAATGCCCGGATGCGCCACATTGCCGGCAAGTTCGGCGCGCGCCTGACTTTCGCCGAAGGCGAGGTGACGGGCGAGATGTCGCCGGCCGGCCCCACGCCCTTGTCCCTGCTCGACGAATTCGTCCATGACGCGCAGGGTTTTGTCACCGCGGTCTTCGACTGGCGGCGCTGATGTCGGAGCGCTATTGGACGTCCATTCGGCCGCTCGATCCTGAGCAGGAACGCGTGCGCTTGCGCTGGATAGGCAAGTCCTATCCGGCGGACATCATTCTGTCTTGTCGGGAATACCGACGCCCGGAACCCAGGCATAGCCCTCATGGTCGAGGATGACGCATTCGCGAAGCCCATGCGGCTTGTCCATCGATCCCGCGAGCACCGTGAAGCCTTGCGCCCGCGCGCGGGCTTCGGCGTGATCGGGTGAGCAGCCATAGACTCTGAGCTCGATGCCGGCGCCGCGCCCTTCGAAGCCTTGGACGAGCCCCTGGACCACATTGCCGCGATAGGTGCGGTCATGATGCAGCATCCACACGCTCTCGCCATAGAGGATGGCGGCGAAATCCTCATTCGCGTGCAGGATCGTGGCGCCCAGCACTTCCTTCGCGAAGCGGACACCTTCCATGACATCGCGCATCAGCAGATTGACGCCGAGTCCCGGCCTGAAGGACCGGCCAAGCTCCGGCGCCGGCATGAAAGAGTCTTTATCGCTCATGAATACCTAGGTGCGCTTGAGCACCAGCTCCTGCCGGCGTTCCTCGTCCCATAGCAGCGTGCATGGGCCGATCTCATCGGGCGTGCGCACACCGGCGCGGCGCATGGCGAGAAGGAACAGCACCGCCGCGTCGCTCACCACATCGGTGAGATCGGCGGCATCGATATTGTCTTCGAGCACCGAGGCGAGGCGCGCGCCCGCAAGCTTGCTCATATCGGCAAGGGCGGCGGCCGACAGATGGACGGCGGTCTCCCAGCTTTCGACGAGATCGCCTTGCGCGATTTCGGCGAGCAGCCGGTCATCGATCATCAAGGGCAGGTTGCCGCGCGCCCTGATCGCCCGGACCTTGAGGTCGGGACTGTTCTTGGCCGGACAGGTCAAGGTGAAGGCCGGAGCCTCCGGTAGAGCGTGGGGCGGCATGGCACTTTCCTGGGGAGAGCACGTCAGCGCAACTCTGCGCTCTCGATCTTGCCAAGCCGTTAACCAATCTTGCGGTTTCAGCGCTTTGCGGTGTCCTTCAGGTGATCGGCTATATAAGCGGCGTCACGGCCCACATAGGAGAGAAGGCCGGAGCCGAAGGTATGCATCCAATGGAGGCCAAGAAAATATAGCCCCGGCGAGGCCGTGACGCCGCGCTGCTGAATGGGCGCACCCTGGGAACCGAGCACCGGGATTTCTATCCAGCCATAATCGAAGCGATATCCCGTTGCCCAGATCACCGAACTGATCCCCTCAGCCGCGAGGTCCACTGTCCGGGCGCCATCGATCTCTGCCACAGAGGGCGCCTGCGAGTGATGATCATCGGGTTCGAGCTCGCCTGAGCTTTCGAACTTTGCCGCGCAGATTTTCGCCGCGGAGATGAACTCATCATAGGTCTTGTCGGCCTCACCGAGAATCTCGGCGGCATCATCTCCCGTCGCCAGCTGTCCGTTGGACGATGCCAGGAGGCGTCCCAATACCCTTCCGCCATTTCGGGCGAATCGCCGAACGTCCATGTCATATCCGCCATTCACGCCGGTTATGATTGTCGAAGGCGGATAGCGTCGCTGTGGAAAATTGTCGATCGTGACGTCGAAGCGCCCCATCTTCTCAAACCACCATAGGACGTCCTTGCCGCGATAGCGCCGCGGCACGCGCTTATGGCGGCTGACCGACAGATGGACGCTGCGCCCGGCCTGCTGAAGCTCATCGGCGATCTGACATCCAGATGCCCCGCTGCCGATCACCAGCACCGCTCCGGGCGGAAGCTCTTGGGGTCCGCGATAGTTCGCGGCGTGAACCTGGTACAGAGAGTGAGGCAGGTCTCGGCCGGCCATGGGAATCATCGGGGCTTGAAACGGACCTGTCGCCACGATGACATTGCGGGCCCTGACAACGCCGTCCGTCGTCTCCAAGACATAATCGTCCTCATGCCGAAGCGATGTGACGGCGATCCCCTCGCGGACCGGTGCCGCGATATGGGCGGCATAGCTCTCGATGAATTGGGCGACGGCGGTGTAATGGGCAAAGCCGTTCGGATCTGCGCTCTGATAACTGAGGCCGGGGAGCTCAATGGTCTCGTTGATGAATTGATAGCGAAGCGAGTCCCATCGCTCCGCATGCCAGCGCTCGGCAATGCGACCGCGCTCCAGGATGACATGCTCGCGACCATGCCGTTGCAGATGGTAGCTCATGGCCAGTCCGGCCTGGCCACCGCCAATGACGACAGTATCGTGCCGCTCAACCATCGGTCCCGAACCCGATCAAGCCGTATCGTCCCAAGCTCCATATGACGTTACGCGATTTGGTTGCCACCTGCCAAGACACGAGGCCAGCGAGCGAGCGAAGGCGCTGCCACACCCTGCTGTCGCAAGGCGTGGCGCTCGATGTTCAAATGCCGAAGGTCGTGTAGCCTTCGGGGCTCATCCGCCAGTCGGGATTCCAGCCGATCTCCCAGGCATGGCCGTCGGGATCGGCGATATAGCCGCGAAGCCCGCCATGCGGCGGTGCATCCGCCGGGCGGAGCAGCTTGCCGCCGAAGCGCACCAGCCGGTCGATCATCGGCACGACGCCCTCTTCCGTCCCGACATTATGCGCGAGCGCGAAGGCGCCCTGCTGCGACAGGCCTTTGCGCTGCATGTCATCCTCGAGCAGGCTGGTGAGCCAGGTGCCGAAGACGAAGCCGTTCACCTGATAGAAGGTGATCTCGTCATTCTGGAAGACCGGCTTCCAGCCAAAACCTTCACCATAGAAGCGGCGCGAGCGCTGGATGTCGGTAATGCCAAGAGTGATGAGAGATATATATTGTTGCATCTTACACGTCCTTTCATCCGCCGGGGCTACTAGTCCGGCGTTGCAGGTCGTGGGACTCCGTGGCCGGGCTTCCGGCCATCAGGTCAGAACCTCCCGAAAGAACAGGAGGCATCGGGCAAACCTACCGATATGTCTTTTTCGACAGGCTGAGGCTACTGCCGGCTGGCGGCAGCGGCAAGACGTGGAGTTCCAGCATCCTGTCAGATGATGTCAGCAATCAATGCGGCGAGACGAGGTCGTCCAAGACCACCCCGCGGAACGGCTTCACCGCCTTGAGCACGATATAGGAGCTCAAATTCCCTACTTTCGGCCCGAGCTTCAGGAGCTCGTCCGACAGCATCTGATAGGAGCCGATATCGGGGCAGATGAAGCGCACGAGATAGTCGATGGTGCCCGAGAGCTTGGTGCATTCGACCACGTGGCGCATGCCGGCCACCATTTTCTCGAAGTCGTTGAAATCCTCGAGCCCATGGCTGTTCAAGGTGACGGCGGCGATGACATCGACATGCCGGCACACTTTGGTGAGATCGATCTGCGCCTGGTAGAGGGAGATGATCCCGGCCCGCTCCAGGCGCTTGACCCGCTGCAGGCAGGGACTTGGCGACAGTCCGACCGCGTCGGCAAGCTCCTGGTTGGTGATGCGGGCGTCGGTCTGCAGCTTGGCCAGGATTTTCAGATCGAGCTGGTCGAGCTTTAAGGAAGTGTCGCTGTCTTTCATATCCCCCTCCACCCTCACTGTGACACTTCCGGGCGGATCATGTCGAGGGCCGCAGCAGAAACCGCTTCCCGGCCGTTGCCCACCGACAGCTTCGCGTGTCTCCCGGTACAAGAACGGCAGCACCTTTCGTCCGTTTTGCGGTAAAAGCGCGCAATTCGGCTGCACATCGACCGCACGCCCAACAACAAGAGACTGGCCGGCCCGATCAGGGCACAGGGTCCGCCAACGCGCCCATGAGGGAAGGAACGCATATGTCACAACAGCAGGTGCTGGGCCCGCGCGTCTTGCGCAAGAAGCCCGTCGAGAAACTGATCAGCGAGACGCAAGGGGCCGATCCCGAGCACGGCCATCTCAACCGCTCGATCACCTTGTTCCAGCTCATCATGTTCGGCGTCGGCGCCACCATCGGCACTGGTATCTTTTTCGTTCTCTCCCAGACCGTGCCGACGGCGGGTCCCGGGGTCATCATTTCCTTCCTCATGGCGGGCGTCGTCGCTGGCCTCACCGCGCTCTGCTACGCCGAGATGGCCTCGATGATCCCGGTCTCGGGTTCGTCCTATTCCTATGCCTATGCGACGCTCGGCGAGATCGTCGCCTATTTCGTCGGCGCCTGCCTCATCCTCGAATATGGCATCTCGGCCTCCGCCGTCGCCATCGGCTGGAGCGGCTATCTCAACAAATTCTTCGAGATCGTCTTCGGCTCGGGGCTTCCGGCATGGCTGTCGGCGGCACCGATCGTCGCCGATGGCTATGAGCTCTCGATCGGCGGCGACGGCTATATGAACCTGCCCGCTGCCATATTGGTGTTCCTGTGCTGCCTGCTCTTGATCCGCGGCACCAGGGAGTCGGCGCGCCTCAATGCCATCATGGTGCTGGTCAAGATGGGCGTCCTCGTCCTCTTCATCCTGATCGCCGTGACCGGATTTACCTCGGCCAATTTCCAGCCCTTCGCGCCCATGGGCTTTGCCGGCATCAGCGCCGCGGCGGGCACGATCTTCTTCACCTATGTCGGCCTCGACGCGGTCTCGACCGCGGGCGAAGAGGTCGAAAACCCCAAGCGCAACCTGCCGCTCGCCATCATCCTGGCGCTCGTCATCGTGACCACGCTCTATATCCTGACCGCGCTGACCGCGATCGGCGTGCAGCCGCCCGCCGCCTTCGAGGGCCAGGAGGCGGGCCTCGCCACCATCCTGCAGAACGTCACCGGCTCCAACTGGCCCGCTTTGGTGCTGGCGATCGGCGCCGTCATCTCGGTGTTCAGCGTGACGCTGGTCGTGCTTTACGGCCAGACCCGTATCCTCTTCGCCATGTCGCGCGACGGTCTCATCCCCGAGCTGTTCCACCGCGTCAATCCGCGGAGCCTGTCGCCGGTCGCCAACACCATCGTCGTGGCGATCTTCGTCGGCGCCATCGCCGCCTTTGTGCCGGACGCCATATTGTGGGATCTCACCAGCCTCGGGACCCTCACCGCCTTCATCGTCGTCTCCGCCGGCGTCATGATCCTGCGCCGCACGCGGCCCGACATGCAGCGCGGCTTCAAGGTGCCGTTCTATCCAATGCTGCCGATCCTCAGCATCCTTTCCTCGCTCTATCTGATCTGGAATCTCAACCCGCGCACTTTCGAGCTGTTCGGCGTGTGGCTCGTCTTCGCGGCCGCCTTCTACTTCCTCTACAGCATCAAGAAGTCCAAGCTCGAGCCCAAGGCTCGCGTCACGCAATCCTGAGGCGGGAGGCTTAGATGAAATATCTGGTTGCCTATTCGGCCGATCGCGGCGGCGAGGAGGCTCTCGCTCTCGGCACGATGCTGTCGCAGCGCAACAAGGCGAAGATGGTCGTCTGCCTCATCCAGCCCAGTGCCTGGGGCTATCCCTCCATGGCCCGGGTGGATGCGGAATATGCGGCCTTTCTCGACAAGCATGCCGAGAAGGCGATGGACAAGGCCAAGGCCCTCGTCGGCAACAAGCTTCAGGCGCAGTTCATCACGCGCAGCTACACCTCCGCCCAGGAAGGCCTTCTCGCCACGGCCGAGGATCTCGGCGCCGACATGATCGTGCTCGGCTCCTCGCGCGGGGCGACCGTCGGCAAGTTCCTGGAAGGCAGCGTCACGCGCAATCTCCTGCATTCCTCGAAGCTGCCCGTGGCGCTGGCGCCGCGCGGCTTCAATACCGGCGGCAAGACCGTGCTCCCCCGCATGACCTGCGCCTATGGCGCGACCCGCAAGTCGAAGGCGACGGTCGACTATTGCGTGGGCTTCAGCCGCAAATACCAGGTGCCGCTCAGGCTCGCGACTTTCGTGGTGCGCGACAAGCAGATGTATCCGACCGGTGCCGGCTACCAGATCGAGAATCTCGTCGCCAATCAATGGCGCAGCCAGGCCGTTGCGGCGCAGAAGGCTCTCCTCGCGGAGCTCTCGAGCGATATGCCGGTGAAGACCGTCATTGGCGACGGCGCCAACTGGAAAGAGGCGCTCCAGTCCATCGGCTGGAAGCCGGGCGAGGTCCTGGTCATCGGCTCGGGCCGCCTCGGCCCCCTGGCGCAGGTCTTCCTCGGCTCCAACGGCAACCGGATCATCCGCAACGCGCCGGTGCCGATGATCATCGTTCCGCGCCACGCCCATGTCGATTTCTCGGACGAAGCCGACGCTCCCGCGGAAGGCTCTGCGGGATGACGAGAAGTTCGGTTTCCGGACGCAAGGATGACTTGCGCGACCTATCCAGGCACTTTGCCGGCCGCTGATTCGATAAGGAGAACGAGCGTGTCCACTTGCGGTGAAGTTCTGGTCAAGTTTCTCGAAGCCTATGGCGTCGAGGTGATTTTCGGCATTCCGGGCGTCCATACCGTCGAGCTCTATCGCGGCCTCGAGGCGACGAAGATCCGCCATGTGACGCCGCGCCATGAGCAAGGGGCGGGCTTCATGGCCGACGGCTATGCCCGAGCTTCGGGCAAGCCCGGCGTGTGCTTCATCATCACCGGTCCCGGCATGACCAATATCGCGACCGCCATGGGCGAGGCCTATGCCGATTCCGTGCCCATGCTGGTGATCTCGAGCGTCAACACCCGCGCGCATCTCGGCATGGGACAGGGGCGGCTGCATGAATTGCCCTCGCAGCGCAATCTGATCTCGGGCGTTGCCGCCTTCAGCCACACGCTGCTCGACCCTCAGCAGTTGCCGGAGGTCCTGGCGCGCGCTTTCGCCGTCTTTGGAAGCAGCCGGCCACGTCCGGTCCACATCGAGATCCCGCTCGATGTCATCACCGCCAGGATGGACGACAAGGCGAAGGCCTGGACCTTACCGTCGCGCCCGGCGCCCGATCCGAAGCTCATCGCGGAAGCGGCCTCCCTTCTCGCCAAGGCCAAGACCCCTCTCATCATTGCCGGTGGCGGAGCGGCCGATGCCGCAACGGAGATCCGCAAGCTCGCCGAGGCCCTCGATGCGCCCGTCTTCACGACCATCAACGGCAAGGGCATAATGCCCCGAGGCCACAAGCTCGCGCTCGCCGGCAATCTCGGCATGGATGCGGCCCAGGACGTGCTCGAAAAGAGCGACGTCGTCCTCGCCATCGGCACCGAGTTCGGCGAGACGGAAATGTATCCCGAGCCCAAGGCCATCGTGGTCAAGGGCAAGCTCATCCGCATCGACATCGATCCGTTGCAGCTGGTCAATCAGCTGCCGGCCGACGTCGCGATCTTTGCGGACAGCACGCTCGCCGTCGCGGCGCTCAACCAGGCACTCGCCGGTAAGGCAGGAGCGAAGCGAAACGGCGAAGCGCGCAGCGCGGCTTTGCGCCAGAAGATCGAAAAGCGCCTGTGGCCGCAATGCCGCACCCATGGCCGCTTGCTGGGCGTGATCAGCGAGGCGTTGCCCGATGTCGTCATTGCCGGCGACCAGACCGAGCCGGTCTATGCCGCCAATCAGACCTATGAAGCACCTCGACCGCGTTCCTACTTCAATTCGAGCACCGGCTACGGCACGCTGGGCTATGGCCTGCCGGCCGCCATTGGTGCGAAGCTCGGGCAATTCCATCGCCCCGCCGTCTGCCTGATCGGCGATGGCGGCTTGCAGTTCTCACTGCCCGAGCTCGCTTCCGCCGTCGAGGCGCAAGTGCCGCTTGCCGTGGTGATCTGGAACAATAGCGGCTACGGCGAGATCAAGGCTTATATGCGCGACCGCCAGATCCCCGAGATCGGCGTCGACATCTATACGCCGGACTTCATCGCCATCGCGCAAGGGCTCGGCTGCCATGCCGTGCGCCCGGCCGATATCGTCGCTCTGCGCGACGAGCTCGTGCAGTCGGCGAAGCGCAAAGTGCCGACCATCATCGAGATCCGTGCCGGCGAGTCCCTGGCGCATGAGCTGGCGGCGTGATGCGCGACAGACTTTATATCGACGGCGAATGGCGGGCGCCTGTGCGCGGCGGCACCATCCCCGTCTTCAATCCCTTCACGGAAAAGGTCATTCATCAGGTGGCGGCCGGGGGGCCTGACGATGTCGACCTCGCCGTGAAGGCGGCGGCCGCGGCCTTCCCTGCCTGGAAACGGGCTTCGGGTTCGGTGCGCGGCCGTTTTCTTTCAGCCATTGCCGCGCGCGTGCGCGAGCGCAAGGACGAGCTTGCCCGGCTCTCGTCGCTCAATAACGGCAAGCCGCTCGCCGAAGCGCTGATCGACATGCAGGATGTGGCCACGTCCTTCGACTATTACGGCCGCCTCGCCGTCGAGCTCGACCGCGAGCAGGATGCGGCTGTCCAAGTCCCCGACAGCGCCTTCCGCGCGACGCTGCGGCGCGAGCCGATCGGTGTCGCGGGGTTGATCGTGCCGTGGAATTTCCCGATGGTGACGACATCCTGGAAAGTGGCGCCGGCGCTCGCCGCCGGCTGCACCGTGGTGCTGAAGCCTTCGGAAGTGACGCCGATCGTCGAGCTCGAGCTCGGCGCCATCGCCGACGAGGTGGGCCTGCCGAAAGGCGTGCTCAATCTCGTCACCGGACTGGGTCCCGATGTCGGCGCTCCGCTCACGACGCACAAGGACGTCGCCAAAATCTCCTTCACCGGTAGCAATGCCGTGGGCGCTCGCGTCATGGCCGCAGCGGCGCAAGGCCCCAAGGCGGTGAGCCTCGAGCTCGGCGGCAAATCGCCGATCGTCGTCTTCGCCGATGCCGACCTCGACATCGCCACCGAATGCGTGATCAACGGGATCTTCTTCAATGCCGGGCAGATGTGCTCGGCGACCTCGAGGCTGCTGGTCGAAGACAAGATCGCGCCCAGGCTGATGGAGCGCGTCATCGCCGCGGCCAGGGCGTTGAAGCCCGGCGACCCGCTCGACCCCGCAACGACTTTGGGTCCCCTCACCACAAGAGCGCAATATGACAAGGTCATGTCCTATATCGCGCGCGGCAAGGCGGACGGCCTCGACCTCATCCTGGGCGGCGGCAGGCCGGAAGGACTCGGGACCGGCTGGTTCATCGCTCCGACGATTTTCGGCGATGTCCCGGTCTCGAGTCCTCTCTGGCGCGAGGAGATTTTCGGTCCGGTGCTGTGCGTGAAGACTTTCTCAAACGAGGACGAAGCCGTCGCTCTCGCCAATGACAGCGACTTCGGCCTCGTCGCCACCGTGGTGACGAATGACAAGAACCGCGGCGAGCGGGTGGCGGATGCGATCGACTCGGGCCTCATCTGGATCAACAGCCCACAAGTGATCTTCGTCGAGACCTCCTGGGGCGGCTTCAAGGCTAGCGGCATCGGCCGCGAGCTCGGTCCCTGGGGCCTCGATGCCTATCTCGAAGTCAAGCACAAGACACGCCGGCTCAAAGCCGCCTAAGCGAAGAGGAAACGATGCAGACGGTCAGGAACGTATCGGATTTGCGCAATGTCATGCATCGCAACGAGCAGCCGATCTATTTCATCTCGGCCACCAACTTCAACCTCATCGGCATCGACCAGTGGGTGCGCAATCTCAAATTCATCAACTACATCGACTGTTTCGACGGCCGGCATCCCAATGTCTTCGTGCCCGGCAAGCAGGCGCATGACGAGTTCGAGTCGATCGAGGACATCAACAACCACATGCTCCAGCACAAGGATGTGGTCGACCATGTCAAGAAGCGCGGCGGCAAGCCCGCCGCCACCTTCCTGATGTTCGACGAGGAGACCGAGGGCCTGTGCGATGAGCTCGGCATCGATGTGTGGTTCCCCGAGGCCAAGCTCCGGTCGCGCTGCGACAACAAGATGGAGACGGTGCGCATCGGCAACAAGGCGGGCGTCGCCTCGGTGCCCAATACGCTGGCCAGGGCCTCGAGCTATGACGAATTGATCAAGGCCGCCGACAAGGCCAGGATCGGCCGCGACCTCGTGGTGCAGAGCGCTTTTGGCGATTCCGGCCACACCACTTTCTTCATCGCCAATGAGCAGGACTTCGCCCGTCATGCGAAGGACATCACGGGCGAGAAGGAAGTGAAGATCATGAAGCGGATCAAGTGCCGCGGCGCCACCATGGAAGCCTGCGCCACGCGCTCCGGCACGCTGGTCGGCCCGCTTCTGACCGAGGTCGTCGGCCGCAAGGAGCTCACGCCCTACAAAGGCGGCTGGTGCGGCAACGAGATCTTCCCTGGCGCCTTCAGCGAGAAGGTGCGCAACAAGGCGCGCGACATGGCGTTCCGCTTCGGCAACCGGCTGATCAAGGAAGGCTATCGTGGCTATTTCGATCTCGATTTCCTCATCGACGAGACCGATGGCGAAGTCTATCTGGGCGAGCTCAATCCGCGCATCTGCGGCGCCTCGTCGATGACCAACCACGCCGCCTTCGCCTATGCCGATGCGCCGCTCTTCCTGTTCCATCTGCTCGAATTCTCCGGCCTCAAATACAAGATCGACGTCGAGGAGCTGAACGAGCGCTGGGCGCGCCGGGAATTCATCGATTCCTGGTCGCAGCTCGTCATCAAATCGACCGACGAGACGGTCGACATCGTGATCCACGCGCCGGCGACCGGCATCTATCGCATGGCGAGCGACGGCTCGGTCTCCTATGACCGCTTCGACTACAACCGCCAGGCGATCGAATCCGAGCGCGAGGCCTTCTTCCTGCGCATCACCGGGCCCGGCGACTATCGCTATGAAGGCGCCGATCTCGGCATCCTCATCACCCGCGGCCGGGTGATGAGCGAGGATTTCGATTTGAACGACCGGGCGCGCGACTGGATCAAGGGCATCAAGCGGCTCTATGCGGCGAAGCCCCTGACCGAGATCCAGCGAGACGAAGCGCCGGCGCCCGGTTCGTTCAAGATACTTTAACCACATCCTCATGCTGAGGTGCGAGCGCAGCGAGCCTCGAAGCATCCATCAGGATAGAGCGAACTCGCTGCAACAGGCCCTTCGAGGCCCGCCTTCGGCGGGCACCTCAGGGTGAGGGTGATAGAGCAGTAAGCACATGAACATCGTCTTCGAAGCGATCGCGGAAGACCGGCCGGGGCCGAAATGGCGGACGATCTATGACCGCCACTGGCATGCCTATAGCCGCTGGTTCATGCGCGACGGGCTGAAGGCGCGGCCCACTTATCTCGCGAGCCTCAGGGCCATTCGCCAACATATGCCGGAGCTTCTCCCCGCCTATGAGGCGGTGGCGGAAGCGGCAGGCGGCGGCGACCTCGAGGCCCGCTTTCTGTCGATGTGGTGCCCGCCCATGTATGTCGGCGGCTGCTCGCAGGCGATCAGCCTGGGCGGCGAGCCTGCCATCATCCGCAACTACGATTACAGTCCGAAGCTGCTCGAAGGCACCTGGCTCGCCTCGCGGCTCAATGGCAAGCGGGTGCTGGCGATGGTCGACTGCCTGTGGGGCGTGCTCGACGGCATCAACGAAGATGGACTGGCCGCCTCGCTCGCTTTCGGTGGCCGCACCGCGGTCGCCGAGGGTTTCGGCATCCCGATCGTCATGCGCTATGTGCTCGAATTCGCGTCGACCGTCGCCGAGGCGGCGAAGATCCTCGATCGCGTTCCCGTCCACATGTCTTATACGATAACGCTCCTCGACCGCAGCGGCCAACATGCCACGGTTTTCGTGGCGCCTGACCGTCCGACCGAGATTCTCGACCAGCGTGTCGCCACCAATCACCAGCATGAGGTCGAATGGCCGCGCCATGCGACGGCGACCCGCTCGCTCGAGCGCGCCGAAAGTCTGGAACAGGCGATGGTCGACGCGCCCGAGACCGAGGCGCTGCTCAAGGCCTTCCTGCGCCCGCCCGTCTTCCAGACGGCCTACGGACGCGGCTATGGTACGCTCTATACGGCGGTCTATCGGCCTGAAGATGCATCCGCCGAGCTCGTCTGGCCGGTGGCGCGCTGGCGCCAGTCTTCTGCTGCTTTCGCCGACGGCGCGCGCACCATTCGCTTTGCCGAAGGCAACGCGCCGGCGCGCCTGCGGCCGGCCAAGGGCATATCCATTCGTGGAGGCATCCTATGAAAGTGCTGGTCCTGGGCGGTGGCGTGGTGGGTGTCGCGGTCGCCTATTATCTCGGCCGCGACGGCCATGAGGTCGAAGTGATCGAGCGCAATAAAGAAGCGGCGAGCGAGACGAGCTATGGCAATGCCGGCCTCGTCTCGCCGGGTGACTCCTATGCCTGGGCCTCGCCCGCAGCACTCGCCGTCTTCATCAAGTCGCTCTACCGGCGCGATCTCGGCATCAAGGTCGGGATCAATCTCGATCCACGCTTCATCGCCTGGAGCTGGAAGTTCTTGTTCGAGTGCACGCATGCGCGCGCGCATATCAACACCTTGCGCAAGCTCAGGCTCGCTTTCTATTCCAAGACCTGCATCAACGAGATCCAGGCCCACACCAATGTCGCCTATGACGACGGCCGCAAGGGCATTCTTTATTTCTACCGCTCCGAGCAGAGCCTCGATGCCGGCGCCAAGCATATGCAGATCCTCGCCGACAACGGCCTCACCATCGAGAAGATCGACGCCACGCGCATGGTCGAGCTCGAGCCCGGCCTCGGATCGGCGGCGCATGAGATCGCCGGCGCCCTCTATTCACCCCTCGACCAAACGGGCGACAGCTGCAAATTCTCGCGCAACCTCGCCCAATGGTGCGAGAACAACCTCAGCGTGCGCTTCCGCTTCGGAACGAAAATCTTGGGCCTCGAAGCCGACGGCGATCGGGTGGCGGCTGTCGTCACCGACAAAGGCCGACTGACCGCGGATGCCATCGTGGTGGCCTTGGGACCGGAGACGCCGCTCATCACGCGCAGCATCGGGCTCGATATCCCGATCTATCCGGTGAAAGGCTATTCGGCCACCATCCCGCTTGCCGACCCGTCGCTCGGGCCCACCATGGGCGGGGTCGACGAGGATCGCCTCATCGCCTATTCCAGGCTCGGCGAAAGGCTCAGAGTCGCGAGCACCGCGGAATTCGCGGGCTACGACCGCAGCTACAAGCCGGTCGATTTCCGTCGCCTGCTGCAGACCGCGAAGGACCTCTTCCCGGGCTGCGTCGATGAGGCCAAGGCCGAATATTGGGCAGGCCTCAGGCCCATGACGCCGACCTCGGTGCCCATCCTCGGCCCCGCCCGCTATCGCAATCTCTTCCTCGATTGCGGCCATGGCCATGTCGGCTGGACCATGGCGGCAGGATCGGGGAAATTCGTCGCCGATCTCGTTTCCGGCCGCAAGCCGGAGATCGATACGGATGGCCTCCTTTATGTGAACTAGCTCCAATGCCTGGCCCGTACGTCACCATCGACCTCGAGAAGATCGAGAAGAATACCCGCACCGTCGTGTCCTGGTGCGAGAAGGCCGGCATTTCCATCTTCGGCGTCACCAAAGGCACCTGCGGCATGCCGCAAGTGGCGCGCGCCATGCTGCGCGGCGGCGTCAAGGGCTTGGGCGAATCGCGGCTCGAGAATATCCGCCGCCTGCGCGAGAGCGGCATCGAGGCGCCGGTCATGCTGCTGCGCAGCCCGCCGCTCTCCTTGATCGACGAGGTCGTCCGCTCGGTCGATATCAGCCTCAATTCCGAACTCGCCGTCATCCGCGAATTGTCGCGCGTCGCCGAGCGCATGGGCCGCATCCACGACATCATCCTGATGATCGATCTGGGCGACCTGCGCGAAGGCATCTGGCCCAACGATCTCGTGCCGACGGTCGAGCGGATCCTCGATTTGCCCGGCATCCGCATTGCCGGCCTCGGCACCAACCTCACCTGTTTCGGCGCCATCATCCCGACCGAGGTCAATCTCGGCCAGCTTGCCGATCTGGCCTCGACCGTGCGCGAGCGCTTCGAGCTCGACCTCACATACATATCGGGCGGCAATTCGAGCTCGCTGCCGCTGCTCCTGTCGGGCGGCGTGCCCAAGGGCATCAATCATTTGCGCATCGGCGAAGCGATCCTGCAAGGCGGGCGCGACACTTTCCTCGACAAGCCCAGAGCCGAACTCGACCGCGACGTCTTCCTGCTCTCCGGCGAATTGCTGGAAGTGAAGACGAAGCCGTCGATGCCCATTGGCGTTTCCGGCGTCGATGCCTTTGGTGGCCGCCCGGTGTTCAAGGACATCGGCGAGCGCCTGCGCGGCATCGTCAATATCGGCCGCGAGGACGCCAATATCGAAGGCCTGCTGCCGGTAACGCCGGGCGTCACGGTTCTGGGCGCCTCTAGCGACCATCTCATCCTCGATGTCTCCGATGCGGACCCTGAGCCCAAAGTAGGCGACAAGGTGAATTTCCATATGAGCTACGGCGCGCTCCTCGCCGCCATGACCTCGGAATATGTGGAGAAGGTGCCCATGTATGACCGCCACGCCGCCACCCCGGCATCGCGGGTGAGCATTTTTGCCGAAGCGCCTCTCTTATCGGCTCTGCATAACCACACGCTCGACGGCAGGCTCGCCAATATCGGCTATCATGTCGACCTGACGCCCGCGGTCGCCGCCGACCAGATCACGGCCGCCCTCGAACGCCGCGCCACACCACTGATCTTCGGCCACGATCACCGTGCGAGCTTCACCGGCATGACCGCGCTGGCGCAGGAGCTCGAGGCCTTCGGTCTCATCTGGTTCGATTCGGTGGCGAGCGCCCTGCCGCAGCCGGCGGGTGCGGAAGTCGAGAGCCAGTCGGTGCTCTATCGCGCGCTTGGGCTCGGCCGTGGCGATGGGGCACTGACGCCGAAGCTGTCGCCGGAGAATGTCGTCCTCATCGGGCTGCGTGAGACCGCGCCGGAAGAAGTCGAGCTCCTGACATCGTCACCGGTAAGAATCTTCACCATTGCCGACATCGATGCGCTCGGCATGCGCGAGGTGATGCGCCAGGCGGTGCAGATCGCCTCGGCGGGCATGCAGGGCTTCCATGTAAGCTACAATGCAGCAGTGACCGACATTCCGGGCTACCTGCCGGGATCCGGCGGCATCACCATCAGAGAGACCCATCAGGCGATGGAGGCGATCCACCAGAGCAAGGCGATGCGCGCCATGGACGTCACCGGCCTCGATCCCAAGGCCGAGACGCGTCTCGCGTCGGTGATCGTCCACTTCGCGCTCTCGGCCTTCGGCAAGCGGATATTGTGAGCTACCGCCCTTTCGCGCGCGGCAGGCTTTCCGTCTGATAGAGCGAGAGCTGGTGGCCGTCCGGGTCGTTGAACTCGGCCGACCAGCCGCCCGGCGCATGGCTCACCGGCGTCACGATGGTGGCGCCCTTGCCGGCCAATCCCACGACGACATCATCGATCAGTCCTTCCGCCAGACCGAAGACGATGATCGGCGTCGTGCCCGGCCGGCAGTCGCCTTTGAAGAAGACCAGTTCCACATTGCCTTCGATCGTCGCGAGCAGCCAATCATTGCCGCCGTCGTCGTCGCCCATGCGCTGGACATTGAGCCCCAGCACGTCGCGGTAGAAAACCTCTGTGCGGGCGATATCCGTCACATAGAAGCAGATAGCCCCGATCCGGCAGTTCTTGAGCATGGCGCACCTCTTGTAATGAGCTGACAGGGTCTAGTTGCCGTGAAGCCGCTCTTTGTGAGCACCGTCAGACGCAATTCCCACGATAAAAAGATGCCCGTCCGGATCATGGCTGCCGAGGTGAGACTTGCGGTCGCGCATCGCGGGCAGCAGGGCCCGGCGCACCGAACCAAAGGCGAAACCTTCGGCAAGGCCGGTGAATTCGGCCAGCGGTCCTTCGGGCTCCCGTGTCTGGAGCCTGCGCCGCAGCGCGGCAAGGCGCTGGCGCAGCGTCTCGTCCGAAATGCGCAGCAAGTGGCATATCTCGGCGCGATTGTGCCCGGTGAGAATGAGGAGCGCCACGATCCTGAGCGCAGAGCTGAGGCCGGCAACCGCCGGCCATGGCGGAGGCAGGTCCGCATTCTCCGGCTCGCGCCACGCAACCGCCTGAGCATCGCGGCGGCGGCGGCGGATCGAGCTGCGCGCATCCATGGCGGCACGCTTGCGCAATATGCCATTGAACCAGGCCGTTCCCTCGCGCCAGGGCAATCGGCCGGCGGCGACGGCCGCGATCAGCGCATCATGCAGCAGATCCTCGGCCTCGTCCTTGACCCGCGCGTGACGGCAGGCCAACCGCAGAAGCGACTGATACTGCGCAGGCGAGAGCGGCGGGCTCATTCCGCCCGATGGCACACGGCTTCGATATTGTTGTCGTCCGGATCGAAGACGAAGGCGCCGTAATAATCGGGATGATAATGCGGCCGGAGGCCCGGCCCGCCATTGTCGCGCCCGCCGGCGGCAAGTGCTTCAGCATAGAAGTCATCGACCGCCTTGCGGCTCGCGGCGACAAAAGCGACATGCTGGCCGCCTTTCGGCTTGTCGCCGGTGCCGATCCAGAAATAGGGCTTCTGCTCATCGCCAAAGCCGGCGGCGGCAACGTTGCCCGTCTGTTCCGGCGTGACCTCCATGACGACGCCGATGCCGAGCGGCTTCAGCGCCTTCTCGTAGAAGGCCTTGGCTTTCTCGTAATCGGCAACGGCTAAACCGACATGATCGAGCATGCTGTCCTCCTATTGTGGCAGCGGCGCGCCGGGTTTGGCGAGCTTGCGCAGATTATCCATGGCAAAATCACAATTATATGGCCCTTCGGCATAGGAGCCGATCGCATAGGCATCGAAGGTCACCGTCGCCTTGTCCTTCCAGAAATTCCAGTTCGCGAGCGACTGCAGATATTCGACGACGGTCTTCTCGCTATAGAGCGGATCATTCGCCGGGTCGAAATCCTCTCCCTCAAGCTTCTCTTTCTTTTGCGCCAGGATCTGCTTCACGCAATCGGCCTTGAGCGCCCCGATCGCCTTGTTGTCGAACAGGTCGCCGGTCTTCAGCGCGGCGCCGCGCGCAAGGTCGACGGTGATCCCTGAGGTGCCGCCATTGCCATGGGCGCCGCCGGTGAACGACCAGCTCTCCACCTTGGCCGAGATCAGGCTCGGCGATGCATAAGTAATAGCCATCGAAGCGACTGCGGCATAAGTCATGTCCTGGCGCGCCGCCTCGGCCTGGCGCTGTAGCGGCGCTTCCTTGGCAAGCTTGTTCACTTCCGCATTGAACAGTTTCTCGCCGCGCGATTTCGGCGTGACGAACCTGATGAGGGTATAGTCGACGTCATAGTGACGGGGATCGCCCTCTTGCTGGATGAAGACCGGCATCAGGCGCGATGCGGCGCCGGGCCCGCTTTCGGGCTCCGCCAGCAGCAGGCGGCGGCGCTCATCGGTATCGCTCAGGATGCAATTGGTGAGCTCAGCACCTTGCTGATAGCCGCAACTGCCTTCCCGGCTCTTGACCCACTTGCCTTGCGAGGCGCCGAGTGCCTTACGATCCGAACCGGTGAGAGCATTGCGCAGGCTCGCATAGGCGGCCGTCATCGCATCATCCGCCGCCTTGAGCTTTTGATCGGCGCAGATCGCCTTTTCGACGGAGCTTTGCGCCTTGCCGCAATCGAAGGCCGCGGCGGGCTGAATGAAAGCGAGCAGCAAAGGCGTGGAGAAAATCAGGCTCTTCAAGATCTTCATTGCATAAACCTTGTTCTTAGCGGCCCGGCCGGGGATCGATCGGGGTGATCCGGCCGAGGCCGAGCACGTCTTCCAGGAGCTTCGCTCCGGCGAGCAGACGGGCCTCGCCCCGGCAAGGCGCCACGACCTGGATGCCGACCGGCAGCCTCTCCCGCGTGAAGCCGGCCGGGATGGAGATGGCGGGCGAGGAGACATTGGTGATGGCATAGACGATGGCGAGCCAGTCGATATAGCTCGAGAAAGTTTGGCCGTCGCATTCGCCGACATAGCGCTGCTCGATCGGAAACGGCGCCACGATCGTCGTCGGGCACAACAAGAGATCGTAATGCCCGAAGAATTCGCGGGCACGCCTGAACATCGTTCCCCTCTGCATCTCGGCGCGGGCGACCTCAGCGACGCTGAGGGCGAGACCCTTCTCGATATTCCAGACGACGTCGGGCTTGAGCTTGTCGCGATGATTCTCGTAAAGCGGCTTCAAACCTGTGGCGTAAGCCAGCGCGCGCAGCACCTGGAAGCATTCATGCGCTTCCTTGAGATCCGGATGCGCCGCCTCGACGATGACGCCCGCCTCGCTGAGCTTGAAGGCGGCGCGCTCGACGATTTCCGCCACTTCCGGATCGACCGGGGTGATGCCGAGATCGCGGCTGAACGCGACCCGCTTCGGCTTTTCTCTGCTGCGCGCCGCGGCAAGATAGGAAATGTCTTCGCGCGGCAGCGACAAGGGATCGGCCGGATGGGCGCCGACCATCGCATCGAACAGCAGCGCCAGGTCTTCGACATTGCGCGCCATCGGTCCTTCGGCGCCGAGCGTGCCGTCGATCTTGCCATAGACGCTCGCCGCCACCCGTCCGGGCGACGGGCGCATGCCGGCTACGCCGCAGAAGCTCGCTGGGTTGCGCAAGGAGCCCCCCATGTCGGAGCCATGCGCCACCCAGGCCATGCCGGTGGCGAGCGCCACCGCAGCGCCGCCCGACGATCCCGCCGCCGAGCGGGTGAGATTCCACGGATTGAGCGTGCGCCCGAAGACCTCGTTGAAGGTATTAGCGCCGGCGCCGAATTCCGGCGTGTTCGACATCGCATAGACGATGCCGCCTTCCGCCTCGATATTCTCGACCAGTATGTCCGACTCTTTCGCAATGTGATCGGCGAAGATCGGCGAGCCCTGGGTCGAGCGTACGCCCTTGACATCGTTGAGGTCCTTGATCGGGATGGGCAGGCCCAAAAGCGTGCCGCGCTCGGCAACGGGTTTGCGCATAAGCGTCTTGGCATGGTCGCGCGCCCGCTCGAAGCACAGGGTCGGCAATGCGTTCACCGCCTTGTCGACGGCAGCGATGCGCGTCTCGAGCGCATCGAGGCAATCGAGCGGTGTTATCTCCTCGCTGCGCAACAACGAGACAATCTCATTGGCGGTCAATCGGACAAGATCGGTCATGGCAGCCCCTATTTATCAGAGGATTGAATCCATTTGCCGCTCAAGGTCAATGGAGGTAGAACGCCGCAGCATTGCACAGGAGACCAGAACATGAACGTCAAGGCATCGGCCAAGGGCCTCAACGAAGCTTGGGTTGAACGGCGCAGCAAGGCCGTTTCGCGCGGCGTCGGCATGGCCGCGCCGGTGATCGCAGCGCGCGCCGAGGATTCCGAATTGTGGGATATCGAAGGCCGCCGCTATATCGATTTCGGCGGCGGCATCGCCGTGCTCAATACCGGCCATCGCCATCCGGCCGTGATGAAGCGGGTGCAGGAGCAACTCAACGCCTTCACCCACACCTGCTTCATGGTCGCTCCTTACGCGCCTTTCATCGAGCTCGCCGAGAAGCTCAATGCCATCGCCCCGATCTCGGGCGAGAAGAAGAGCCTGTTCGTGACCACCGGCGCCGAAGCGGTGGAGAACGCCATCAAGATCGCGCGCGCCCATACCGGCCGCAGCGACATCATCTGTTTCCAGGGCGGTTTCCACGGCCGCACGCTGCTCACCATGGCGATGACCGGCAAGGTCGTCCCTTACAAGACGAAATTCGGCCCCTTCCCGGGCGGCGTGTGGCATGTGCCCTTCCCGGTCGCGCATAAGGGAGTGAGCGTCGAGGACACGATCCACGCCATCGAATGGCTGTTCAAGTCCGACGTCGAGCCCTCGCGGGTTGCGGCTATCGTCATCGAGCCGGTGCAGGGCGAAGGCGGCTTCTATATCGCGCCCAAGGAGCTGATGAAGGCCTTGCGCAAGATCTGCGACGATCACGGCATCGTCTTCATCGCGGACGAGATCCAGTCGGGCTTCGGGCGCACCGGCAAATGGTTCGCCATGGAGCATATGGGCGTCGAGCCCGATCTCATGACGGTCGCGAAATCGCTGGCCGGCGGCTTCCCGCTCGCGGGCGTTGTCGGCCGCGCCAAGATGATGGATGCGCCGGAGCCCGGCGGCCTTGGCGGCACCTATGCCGGCAACCCGGTCGCCTGCGCCGCCGCCCTTGGCGTGTTCGAGGCCTTCGAGCAGGACAAGCTCCTCGAGAAGGCGGAGAAGCAGGGCAACCTCATGGTCGAGCGCCTGAAGGCGATCAAGGCCAAGAACAAGGGCATGCCGATGGGCGACATCCGCGCTTTGGGCGCCATGGTCGCCTTCGAGCTCGTCACCGAGCGCGGCGGCGACAAGCCGGATGCGGCGGCGGTCAAGGCGCTGGTGGCAAAATGTCTCGAGCGCGGCCTGCTCATCCTGAGCTGCGGCGTCTATGGCGACACGGTCCGCCTCTTGACCCCGCTCACCGCTTCGGAAGCCATTATCAAGGAAGGCCTCGACATCCTCGAATCCGCCATTTTGGGGAACTAACGAACTGCCTGCTCAGGGGGCGACGGAATTACCTTCCGTCGCCCGTCTTTGAGACGAAAGCAGCTTCGGGAGACCCTTCATGCACCGCCGCCTGTTCCTGTCCGTACTTGCTTCGGGCCTGACGGCGGCTGCCTTTCCCGGCCTGGCCCAGGCGGCGAAGCAGAAGCGCCAACCCTATCAGGGCGCCGAATTGGTCTATCTCGACACCTATGAGCAGCCGGGCACGGTGATCGTCGATACGCATGCCCGCGCCCTCTACCATGTGTTGGAGGACGGCGAAGCGATCCGCTATGGCGTCGCCGTCGGCAAGGAAGGCTTTTCCTGGGCGGGCATCGCCCAGATCGGGCGCAAGACCGAATGGCCGCGCTGGACGCCGCCCGCCTCGATGATCAAGCGCAGGCCCGAGCTCGCCAAATTCGCCAATGGCATGCCGGGCGGCATACCGGACAACCCCTTGGGCGCCCGCGCCCTCTATCTCTTCGCCAATGGCCGCGACACGCTCTTCCGCATCCACGGCACCAACGAGCCGCAATCGATCGGCACCGCCGCCTCCTCGGGCTGCATCCGCATGCTGAATGACGAAGTGGTCGAGCTCTATGACCGCGTTTACATTGGCACCAAGGTCATTGTCCTCTAGCTGCAGCGCCGCGCCCCAGCTTGCCACGCCTCCGGCGCACCACCACATAAGGGGCGGAAAGCCTGTGGAGCATCCCATGCGAAAAGACTGGAAGCCCGTGCCTGCCGCCGATCTGCCGGACGGCCTTCTGCTGTTCGATGGGCTTTGCCATGTCTGCTCGGGCAGCGTGCGCTTTCTCCTCGAGCGCGATCATACGCAGCAATTCACTTATGTGCCCTGCCAGTCGCCGTGGGGAAACGAGATCATGGGGCGCTTCGGCATCGACCGTGATTTCGCCGAGAGCTTCGCTTTTGTCGACAAGGGGCAAATCCTGTTCAAATCGGATGCTGCCATCGCGGCGGCGAGCCGCCTTCGCGCCTGGCGCTGGATTTCTCTCTTGCGCTATGTGCCGCGGGCCTTGCGCGACTGGGCCTATGACATACTGGCGCGCAATCGTTACAACTGGTTCGGCAAGCGTGACACCTGCCTGGTTCTGCCGCCCGAGACGCGAGCGCGCTTTCTCACCGAAGCGCCATCGAAGCGCTGATCACACTTTCCGTCCCCAGGCCTGGAAGATGCGCGGCAGGGAGACGATCGTGTCGGGCCGGCGATTGAACTCCTCAATCTCGCGGCTGATCCAGGCGATCTCCTCCGCATTGGCGAGACCTTCCGCCTTGAGCCCGTCCGCGACCGCGGCGAAGGTGAGGACGGCGACATCTTTCGCCCCGTTTTTGCGCGAGAAGGGCTGGACCACGGTCGTCTCCACCTGGTCGAATCCAGCCTCTTCCAGAAGCAGGCTGAGCCGGCGTCCGATCGTAGGATCGCCGCCCCGCCGCCGCGACAGTGTCATATAAAGCTCGGCCGCCGTATCGAGTGACGCGCATTCGGGATAGGAGAAACGCCCCGAGAGATCGATGTCCTCCACCACGATCACGCCGCCTGGCTTGAGCGCCGCCATGGCCTCTCTGAGCAGTACCATCGGGTGGGGCAGATGGGTGAGGATGAAGCGCGCAAAGACCATGTCGGCATTCTTGACGGGCCATGACGCCGTTACGTCGCCGGCCTCAAATTTCACGTGAGTGATGGCTCGCGTCTCGGCCTCGGCCCGCGCCAGCGTGAGCTTCTCCTCGTCGAGATCGATCGCCGTCACATGCCCGTCACGTCCCACGAGGCGCGCCAGGGTGAATGTCACATCGCCGCCGCCGCAGCCGGCATCAACGACCGTAAACCCTTTGCGTAGGCCGGCGCGCTTGAGCAGCGCCTCGGTCGTAGGTTCGAGTATGCGCGCAATGACGGAAAGCCGGTTGCGTCCCTGCGCACCGCCCTTGATCGGATATGATTTCAGAGCCTTCGTGACCATGCCGAACCCCCTTTTCGACTTAGTTACGCTAAACCTGCTTCTGGTAATCCTTCACATCGGCGAAGGCGATCTTGGGCCAGCGCTCCTGCTCATATTGCAGGAGGAATTGGCTGCCCGCGAGGAACACCGGCGCCTTGTCGAGATCATGCGCCATGCCGGAGCGGTTCGCTTCGATGAAGCGCTCGAGCTCTTGCGGGTCGTCGGATGATATCCAGCGGCACACCGAGAAGCGCGGCGTCTCATAGGCGATCGGCAGGCCATATTCGCTGTTGAGGCGCTCGGCCAGCACATCGAGCTGTAAGGCGCCGACGACGCCCACCATCGCATTCGACCCGTCATAGGGCAGGAAGAGCTGAACCACGCCCTCTTCCGCCATCTGCTGCAGGGCCTCGCGCAGTTTCTTCGCCTTCATCGCATCCTGCAATTTGATGCGGCGCAGGATTTCCGGCGCGAAGCTCGGCACGCCGCGGAAGACGAGATCCTCGCCCTCGGTGAGGGTATCGCCGATGCGCAAGGTGCCGTGATTGGGAATGCCGACGACATCGCCGGCATAGGCCTCGTCCGCCAGCGCCCGGTCCTGGGCGAAGAAGAATTGCGGCGCCGACAGGCTCATCGGCTTTCCGGTGCGCACCAGCTTCACCTTCATGCCGCGCTCGAGCTTGCCGGAGCAGACGCGCAGGAAGGCGATGCGGTCGCGGTGATTGGGATCCATATTGGCCTGGATCTTGAACACGAAGCCCGTCATCTTGGGCTCGCCGGCTTCGACCATGCGGCTCGCCGCCTGCTGGTTGCGGGGCGACGGCGCATAGCTGCCTAGCCCGTTGATGAGGTCGCGCACGCCATAGTTTCGGAGCGCCGAGCCCCAGAAGACCGGCGTCAGATGGCCTTCGCGGAACGAGGCGAGATCGAAGGGTTTCGAAGCCTCGCGCGCCAGCAGCACTTCCTCCTGGAAGACCTTCGCCTCATCGGCAGGCAGAAGGCCTGTGACCGCGGGATCGTCGGGCCCCGAAACCGGCATCGGGACCTCCTCCTCGTCGAGGCCGCGCACCGTGTTGCGGGCGAGATCGTAAGTACCGGCGAAGCTGCGCGCCCGGCCGACCGGCCAGGTCATCGGCGTCACGTCGAGGGCGAGCGTCTTCTCGATCTCGTCCAGGAGATCGAAGGGATCGCGCGCCTCGCGGTCCATCTTGTTGATGAAGGTGACGATCGGGATGTCGCGCAGGCGGCAGACCTCGAACAGTTTGCGGGTGCGCGCCTCGATGCCTTTCGCGGCGTCGATCACCATGATGGCCGAATCGACCGCGGTCAGCGTGCGGTAGGTGTCCTCGGAGAAGTCGGCATGGCCCGGCGTGTCGAGCAGGTTGAAGACATGGCCGCCATATTCGAAGGTCATGACCGAGGTCACGACCGAGATGCCGCGCTGGCGCTCGATCGCCATCCAGTCGGAGCGCGTCGCGATGCGGTTCTTCTTGGCCTTGACCTCGCCCGCGAGCTGGATCGCGCCGCCGAACAGCAGCAATTTCTCGGTCAAGGTGGTCTTGCCGGCGTCGGGATGCGAGATGACGGCGAAAGTGCGTCGCCGCGCCGCCTCGGCCGATGCGGCGGATTTTTGCGTGATATCCATGATTTGGGCTCTGCTGCGGGGCCTCCTAGCACCTCAGACCTGCCATGCCAACCCTGCGTCGCATGGATCATTGCAGTGCAGCATGGACCGGGTTAATAAGACTCACCTGTGAGACCAAACAAGACCAATGGCTGAGACACATACCGACAAGCGGCCCTTGTCGCCGCATCTCCAGATCTACCGGCCGATGCTGACCATGATGATGTCCATCGTGCACCGCATCACCGGAGCCGGGCTCTATTTCGGCATCATCCTGCTCATCTGGTGGCTGCTCGCCGCCGCGATCTCAGCCGATTATTTTGCCATGGTGCAGGCCTTCTTCGGCCACTGGTTCGGCAAGCTGATCCTGTTCGGCTTCACCTGGGCGCTGCTCCATCACATGCTGGGCGGCCTGCGCCATCTCCTGTGGGACACCGGCCACGGCTTCGGCCTCACGACCATCGAATGGCTTGCCCGCGCCAATATCGCTCTGTCGATCCTGGGGACCATCGCATTGTGGCTCGGCGTCTATCTGGTGAGGGGCACATTATGAAGACACCGCTCGGCACCGTCTTGGGCCTGGGCTCCGCCAAGGCCGGCACCGAACATTGGTGGCTGCAGCGGGTCACGGCCATCGCCAATATCCCGCTCGTCATCTTCCTCGTCGTCTTCATCCTCTGGCATTTGGGCGCCGACCGCGCTCAGCTGATGGCGAGCGTCAAGCATCCGCTCATCGCCATCGCCCTCGTCATGTCCTTCCTCTCCATCCTCTGGCATATGCGCCTCGGCATGCAGGTCATCATCGAGGACTATGTCCATGGCGGCTGGCGCCTGCCCTGCCTCCTCGCCAATCTCTTCTTCACCGCCGCTCTGGGCATCGCCGCCCTTTACGCGATCCTCTCTCTCAGTTTCGGAGCCTGAGCGCATGGCCGCGCCCAAAACCAACGGATCAGCCGCGCCCAAATCCTTCTCGATCGGTGATCGCGCCTATCCCATCATCGATCACAGTTTCGATGTCATCGTCGTCGGCGCCGGCGGCTCGGGGCTCAGGGCAGCGCTCGGCGCCTCGCAGTCCGGCCTCAAGACCGCCTGCATCACTAAGGTCTTCCCCACCCGCTCGCACACCGTCGCGGCACAGGGCGGTATCGCCGCATCGCTCGGCAATATGGGACCCGACGACTGGCGCTGGCACATGTATGACACGGTCAAGGGCGCCGACTGGCTGGGCGACCAGGACGCCATCGAATATATGTGCCGCAACGCGCCGGTCGCCGTCTATGAGCTCGAGCATTTCGGCATGCCCTTCTCGCGCACCGAGGAAGGCAAGATCTATCAGCGGCCCTTCGGCGGCATGATGATGAATTTCGGCGAGGGCCCGCCGGTGCAGCGCACCTGCGCCGTCGCCGACCGCACCGGCCATGCCATGCTGCACACGCTCTATGGCCAGTCGCTGCGCTATTCGACCGAGTTCTTCATCGAGTATTTCGCCCTCGATCTCATCATGCAGGATGGCGCCTGCCGCGGCGTGATGGCGCTCAGCCTGGAAGACGGCTCGATCCATCGTTTCCGCGCGCATCGCACCATCCTCGCCACCGGCGGCTATGGCCGCGCTTATTTCTCCGCCACATCCGCCCATACCTGCACCGGCGACGGCAATGCCATGGTGCTGCGCGCCGGCCTGCCGCTGCAGGACATGGAATTCGTCCAGTTCCATCCGACCGGCGTCTATGGCGCGGGAGTCCTCATCACCGAAGGGGCGCGCGGCGAAGGCGGCTATGTCACGAATTCGGAAGGCGAGCGCTTCATGGAGCGCTATGCGCCTTCGGCCAAGGACCTGGCCTCGCGCGACGTCGTCTCCCGCTCCATGACCATCGAGATCCGCGAAGGCCGCGGCGTCGGGCCGGAGAAGGATCATATCCATCTCCATCTCGAGCATCTGGACGCCAGCATCCTGGAAGAGCGTCTTCCCGGCATCAGCGAGTCGGCCAAGATCTTCGCCGGCGTCGATGTCACGCGCGATCCGATCCCGATCGTGCCGACGGTCCACTATAATATGGGCGGCGTGCCTACCAACTATCACGGCCAGGCGCTGGCCGGTGACGGCAATGATCCCGAGAAGGTCGTGCAGGGACTCTATGCGGTGGGCGAGGCGGCATGCGTTTCCGTTCACGGCGCCAATCGGCTGGGCTCCAACTCGCTCATCGATCTCGTGGTCTTCGGCCGCGCCGCGGCCCACAAATGCGCCGAGGAGATCGAGCCCAACACACCCCATGCCGAGCTGCCGAAGGATGCGGGCGAGGCTACGGTCGCGCGGCTCGACCATTATCGCTTCGCCAATGGCGGAACGCCGACGGCCGAGCTGCGCTTGCGCATGCAGCGCACCATGCAGAGCAATTGCGCGGTGTTCCGCACCGGCGAGATCCTCAAGGAAGGGGTGAAGGTCATCGGCGAAGTGTGGCGCGCGACCGACGACATCAAGGTCACCGACCGCTCCCTGATCTGGAATTCCGATCTCGTCGAGACGCTCGAATATGACAATCTCATCGCGCAGGCGGCGGTGACGGTCGAAGGCGCGCTTGCCCGCCAGGAGAGCCGCGGCGCCCATGCGCGCGAGGACTTCCCCGAACGCGACGACAAGACCTGGATGAAGCACACGCTGTCCCGCACCGATGATGCCAAGCGCAAGGTGAGCCTCGACTACCGCCCGGTGCACACTTACACGCTCTCCAACGACATCGCCTATATCAAGCCGAAGGCGCGGGTTTACTAGGAGTCATGGAATAGATGGTCGCCTTCAGCCTTCCGCAGAATTCCAAGGTCGATGCCGGCAAGGTTTGGCCCGCGCCGCACAAGGGCGAGCTCAAGGAATTCCGCATCTATCGCTGGTCGCCGGACGATCACCAGAATCCGCGCCTCGACACTTATCATGTCGATCTCAAAACCTGTGGACCGATGGTCCTCGACGCCTTGATCAAGATCAAGAACGAGCAGGATGCCACGTTGACCTTCCGCCGCTCCTGCCGGGAAGGCATTTGCGGCTCCTGCGCCATGAATATCGACGGCACCAACACGCTCGCCTGCCTCAAGGCGATCCATGACGTGAAGGGACCGGTCAAGATCTATCCCTTGCCGCATATGCCGGTGGTCAAGGACCTCGTCCCCGACATGACCAAGTTCTACGCACAGCATCGCTCGATCGATCCCTGGCTCAAGACCACGACGCCGACGCCGCAGGCCGAATGGCGGCAGTCGCATGCCGACCGCGCGAAGCTCGACGGGCTCTATGAATGCATCCTGTGCGCCTGCTGCTCGACCTCATGCCCGAGCTATTGGTGGAACGGCGATCGCTATCTGGGCCCCGCTATCCTGCTCCAGGCCTATCGCTGGTTGATCGACAGCCGCGACGAGGCGACGGGCGAAAGGCTCGACAATCTGGAAGATCCGTTTAGGCTTTATCGCTGCCACACGATCATGAACTGCGCCAAGGCCTGCCCGAAGCATCTCAACCCCGCCAAGGCCATTGCCGAGATCAAGAAGATGATGGTGGAGCGCAGGCTCTAGCCGCCTTCTCGATCGATCGCCACAGTTGGGTGAATTCAGGGATTATCAGGGATTTTCAGGGAATTTTGTGAAAATCCGCGGCCGCTCCAAACATATCAACGAGTTAGTCCCGCAACAGGAATAAAGAGCAGGGAATTGAGCGACCCTTGTGCTTTTTCTGCTTTGAAGCGCAAACGCCCGGCTCCGGGAGTTGCAGATTCATCGATCCTGATATTTCCCAAATCCCACGCTTCCGCCCACGAAGTCAAGCGCTCACGATCTGCGGCAAGGTGACGAACCGGAAAGCCTCGCGACGCGTCGTGCGCGCGTCGCATCGACGGCCGACAATCAGACGCAATCGCTTAACGGGTCCTAAAGTCCAGTTGCAGCAGGGAGTTGCAAAGCGGGACGGGTTGCGGTTGAGTGCCTCTACGGCAAGGGGGAATCATCGATGCACATACTGATAGCGCTGGTCGGCATACTGGGCGTGGCGGCGGTCTGGTATTGGCGCCTCAAGGCCATCAAGGAGACGACCGATGATGTGACCGACATGGCGGGCCGCGCCTGGGGCAAGTGGAAGCGCTACAAATTCCGCAGGAAGGCCGAGGCAGCGCCGGTCGAGGCCGTCGATGATCCGGTGGCCGCCGCCGTCATCATGATGATGGCCATCGCTGCGGAAGAACGTCCGCTCACACAAACCGCCGAGACGGCGATCCGCGGTGAAGTGGTCAAGACCATGGGCATTGCCGATCCGACCGAGCTCATGGTCTTCGGCAAATGGGTGGCGTCGCATGTCGAGGACGCCAACAACGTGTCGCTGCGCTATGCGAAATTGTGGATGCGCGATCTGTCGCAAGGAGAGCGCGAGGATTTCCTGCGGATGGTCCGGCGCGTAGCGGCTGCCGACGGCGAGGTGACCGCGCGCCAGCAGCTCAAGATCGCCAAGCTCGCGGAGCGCTTGGGATTGAAGTGAATAGAGCATGATCCGGAAAAGTGGGCACCGGTTTTCCGAAAAGATCATGCGCAAAAAAAGCTAAAGCGCGATGGCGACTCGATGTAAAGCCATCGCGCTTTAGCCGACGACGCGCCAGCTGCCGTCGGCCATCTCGCAGGCCGTGCCTTCGATCAGCTCCGGCTCGCCGTCGACCCAGATCGTGTGCTCGAAATCGCGGCACATGCGGTCGTCGTCGTCGCGATAGGACCGGCGCGGCTTGAAGCGGCCGCGATGGCCGGAGCGCGGATTGTCCCAATAGGTCTCGCGTCCCGTTTCGAAGGACCGGTTGGCGGCGTAATAAGCCCGCTCGCGGTCGGTATCGTCGAGATTGCGGCCGACCGCCCCGCCGACGACGGCGCCGAGCGCCGCACCCAGAATGGTCGCCGCCGCGCGCCCCTTGCCATGGCCGATCGTATTGCCGAGAAGACCGCCCGCGACACCGCCGATGACCGCACCGCCGGTTTCCTTGGGGCCGGCATCGGCGGCACAGCCGGCCAGTAAAAGACCGGCTATAGTGACGATGGCGACAGACTTGGATTGCATTCGACTTCCCCAGCATTCTAAAGATGCCCATCCCGTTGGGCGCATATCTGCTTAGGATTGGGCGGTGGCGGCAACAGGGGCGAAATGTGGTAAGTCTTAGGCAGAGTTGGACAAAGTTAAACAAATGTCACTGAGCGATCTCCCGACCCTGATGGCGGCCCAGGGCTTTACCGAGCGTGAAGAGCCGATCTCGCTTTTCGAGGAATGGCTCAAGGATGCCGGCAAGACCGAGCCCAATGATGCCAATGCGATGGCGCTCGCCACCGTCGATGAGGAGGGCCTGCCCAATGTGCGCATGGTGCTGCTCAAAGGCGTCGATGGAAGGGGCTTCGTCTTCTACACGAATTACGAAAGCCAGAAGGGTCAGGAGCTGCTGTCGGCCCAGAAAGCGGCGCTGTGCTTCCACTGGAAATCGCTGCGCCGCCAAGTCAGGATCCGCGGGCCCGTCGAGACGGTGAGCGATGCCGAGGCCGACGCCTATTTCTCCTCGCGCCCGCGCGACAGCCGCATCGGCGCCTGGGCCTCGCAGCAGTCGCGGCCGCTGAAAGGACGTTTCGAGCTCGAGACGGCGGTCGCCATGTATGGGGCGCGCTACGCCATTGGCGAGGTGCCGCGCCCGCCCTACTGGTCGGGCTTTCGCTTGCGGCCCATCTCAATCGAATTCTGGCATGACCGGCCCTTTCGCCTTCACGACCGCGTCGTCTTCCGCCGCGAGTCACCGGAGGGCGCCTGGACCAAAACCCGTCTCTATCCTTGAGCAGGACGCATGACGACGCCCCCTGACAATGAACGCAAGACCTTGATCCTGACCGGCGCGTCGCGCGGCATCGGCCATGCGACGGCGAAACGCTTCTCGACCGCCGGCTGGCGGGCGATCACCGTGTCGCGCCATCCCTTCCCGGAAGACTGTCCCTGGGATGCGGGGCCTGAGGATCATATCCAGGTCGATCTCGCCGATCCGCAAGCGCTGGCCGAAGCCATTCTCCAGATGAAGGAGCGTCTGAAGGCGCAAGGCTCGCGCCTCCACGCCCTCATCAACAACGCGGCCATCTCGCCGAAGAAGCCGGGCGGCGCCCGGCTGAACTCCATCGAGACGGACGAGGAGGACTGGAAGACCGTCTTCCAGGTCAATTTCTACGCGCCGATCATGCTGGCGCGGGGCTTGATCGATGAATTGGCGCGCGCCAAGGGAGCGGTCGTCAATGTCACCTCGATCGCGGGCTCGCGCGTCCATCCTTTCGCCGGTGCGGCCTATGCGACATCGAAGGCAGCGCTTGCCGCGCTCACGCGCGAGATGGCCGGCGATTTCGGTCCCTTCGGCGTGCGCGTCAACGCCATCTCGCCGGGCGAGATCGAAACCTCGATCCTCTCGCCCGGCACCGAGAAGATCGTGGCGCAGATCCCGCTGCATCGCCTGGGCCAGCCCGAGGAAGTGGCGAAGTCGATCTATTTCCTGTGCACCGACGCGTCGAGCTATGTGACGGGCGCCGAGCTTCACATCAATGGCGGCCAGCATGTCTAATTCCAAGCTCCGGCCGGAGACGGTCGCAGCGCACTCGCTCAAGGCCATTGACGAAGCGACGGGCGCGATCACACCACCGCTCCACATGTCGTCGACCTATGCGCGCGACGAGAGCTACACGCCCAAGCTCAAGGAAAACTACATCCGCGGCGGCAGCCCCACTTTGTGGCATGCCGAAGAGGCGCTCGCGGCCCTCGAGCAAGGCGAGGCGGCATTGCTTTTTGCGTCCGGCATGGCGGCGATCACCACCTTGCTCGAGACCGTGCCCATGGGCGGCCATGTCGCCGCCCCCGATGTCATGTATTACGGCACGCGCGACTGGCTGAAGCGGCTCGAAGCCAAGGGACGCATCGCGCTCACTCTGTTCGATCCCACCGACGCATCCGCCATTGCGGGCGCAATCCGCAAGGGCAAGACCAATCTCGTCTGGATCGAGACGCCGCTCAATCCGACCTGGGACGTGATCGACATCGCCAAGACCGCGAAACTCGCCCATGACGCTGGCGCCATCCTCGCCGTCGATGCGACGGCGAGTGCGGCCGTCACCACCAGGCCCCTGATGCTCGGCGCCGACATCGTCTTTCATTCGGCGACGAAATATCTCAACGGTCATTCCGATGTGCTTGCCGGCGTGCTCATCACCAGGCAGGTGAATGCCCGCTGGGAAGAGATCGAGCTGTTGCGCACCAAGATCGGGGCGCCGCTGGCGCCTTTCGAGGCCTGGCTGCTCATTCGCGGCCTGCGCACGCTCTTCGTGCGCTATCGCCAGGCTTCCGCCAATGCGCTCAGCCTAGCGCAGCATTTCGAGAAGCATCCGAGGATCGAGCGGGTTCTCTATCCGGGCCTTGCGTCGCATAGAGGCCACGACATAGCCCTTCGGCAGATGACCGACGGCTTCGGCGGCATGCTCTCGCTTCTGGTCAAGGGCGGAGCCGCCGATGCGGTCAAGGTGTGCACGCGCCTCAAGGTCATCCTGCCGGCGACCTCGCTCGGCGGGGTGGAGAGCCTGGCCGAGCACAGGAAGACGGTGGAGGGACCGACGAGCCCGGTGCCCGACAACCTCATCCGGCTCTCCATCGGCATCGAGCATGCCGACGACCTCATAGCAGACATCGAGCAGGCGCTGGGCTGACGCTGCCCTCGCCTATACCCCCACTGGTAACCTTTATCTCCCCTCCCCATATGCTTTGGCGGAGAACTCTCATGCTCGATCTCGATGGACAGGGCCAGGCCCTGCCGGAGGTCACCCCTCAGGTGACCGACGGCGAATTGCTCGATGCTTATTCAACGGCGGTGATCGGTGCGGTCGACAAGGCCGGGCCGTCCGTCGTCCATATTGCCGTGAAGAACGGTCAGGGCCGCCAGGGCGGCGGCTCGGGCTTCGTCGTGTCTTCCGACGGCCTCATCTTCACCAACAGCCATGTCGTCTCGGGCGCCAAGACCATCATGGTCGGCACCGCCGACGGCCATCGCGCCGCCGCGCGCATCATCGGCGAGGATCCCGACAGCGATATCGCCGTGATCCGCACCGACGAGAATCTCGCCGCGGCGCCGCTGATCCTGCATGATTCCAAGGCGATCAAGCGCGGCCAGCTCGCCATCGCCATCGGCAACCCGCTGGGCTTCGAGCAGACGGTGACGACCGGCGTCATCAGCGCCATCGGCCGTTCCTTGCGGGCCTCGACCGGCCGCCTGATCGACGACGTGATCCAGACCGATGCGGCGCTCAATCCCGGCAATTCCGGCGGTCCGCTGGTCGATTCGAGAGGCCGCGTCATCGGCGTCAACACCGCCGTCATCCTGGGCGCCCAGGGCATCTGCTTCTCGGTCGCCAGCAACACGGCACTCTATGTGCTGAGCCAGATTCTGCAGCATGGCCGCGTGCGCCGCGCCGCGATCGGCGTCGAGGGCCAGCAGAGCGTGGTGCCGCGCCACATCGCGCGCCATGCCGGCGTCACCCAGGAGATGGGTGTCAGGGTAATGAAGGTGGTCGACAAGAGTCCCGCCGATGACGGCGGCATCAAGTCGGGCGATCTCATCATCGCCATCGACGGCCATGCCGTCTCAGGCGTCGACGATCTGTTGCGGCTCCTCAATCATGAGCGCGTCGGCCACGAAACGCGTGTCACGGTGCTGCGCCGCGGCGAATTGCGCGAGCGCTTCATCGTGCCGGTGGAACGGCGCTAAAGCCGCCTTCACCGGGCCTTGCCATATCGCCGGCGATACAGTTCGCGCACCTCGTCCTCGACTTCCGGCACCGGCCCCTCGACCTTTACCTTGGGAGCGATCTCCGCGATCGGTAGTTGCCGGACGGCGAAGTCATCGCTGATGCCGAGATCCGCCAGCCAGTCGATGAACTGGCGCGAGGACACCGCATAGACGATACGGCCGAGCCCCACCAAACCATGCGCCGCCGCGCACATCGGGCAATGCTCCCCCGATGTGTAAACGGTGGCCCTGGCACGTTCGGCCGGCGTCATGTGCTCACCGGCCCAGCGCGCCAGGTCGAACTCGGGATGCCGCGTTGCATCACCGCCCGACGTGCGATTACGGTCTTCAGCGAGGACCTTGCCATCTCCTGAGACAAGCACGGAACCGAAAGGCGCATCACCCGCTTCCAGCGCCTCGCGCGCCAGCTCGACGGCCCGGCGGATATGCTTGAGATCGGTCGCATCCGTCATCAATAAAGTCCGGTCTTGTACTCTTCCTGGATCTCCGCTTCGACCTTGTCGGATTCCTGGTGATCCACTTCGCAGGCGCGCGCCTGCTCCATCACCATGTGGGCGAGGCCGGGCAGGAAGCCGCGATCCACATGCGCGCTCTGATCCCACAATTTCGAGCGCCGGAACGCCTTGGCGCAGTGGAAGAACACCTCTTCCACTTTCACCTTGATGCCGAGCCTGGGCGGGCGGCCATTGACGGCGGCGGGGGCGAGCTCCGCCGGATCGTCGATGATCTCCGCCTTGCCGTTGACCCTCAGCGTGTCGTCGATGCCCGGGATGAGGAACAGGATGCCGACTTGCGGATTGGCGATGATGTTCTGCATCGTGTCGACCCGGTTGTTGCCGGGCCGGTCCGGGATGATGAGCGTATGGTCGTCGACGATGCGCACGAAGCCCGGCGGGTCGCCGCGCGGCGAGACATCGGCATGGCCATGCTCGTCGGCCGTGCCGATGCACAGGAAGGGCGAGCGCTCGATATAGGTCCTGGCATATTTGTCGAGCCGGGTGAGGGTCTTCTTGGCGGCGAGCTCGCCCACCGCGCCCATTTTCGACCTGAGAACGCTCTTCTCCTCGATCCGGCTCATGCCGCTCCCCTCTCATTATTTGGAGCGTTTCCTTATCGCCAAAGTCGAGCAACTTTGGCGCGAAACGCCCTAGTTGCGCAGATTCTCCTTGAGCACGCGCTCTTCCAGGATGCGCAGGCCCTTGCCGACGATATCGAACATCTCGTTGATCTCGTCTTCGCGGATGATGAGCGGCGGGCAGAAAGCGATCGAATCGCCCATCGGGCGCACGATCAGCCCGTTCTCCTGCAGGATATCGGCGGCGATGGCGCCGACGCCCTTCTTCGGGTCGAAGGGGCGCTTGGTCTTCTTGTCGGCGACGAGCTCGATGGCGCCGATGAGGCCCTTGGCGCGGACCTCGCCGACCAGCGGATGGTCGGCGAACTGGCCGATGCGCTTCTCGAAGGTGGGCGCCACCTTGCGCACATGCTCGACGGTCTTGTCACGCTCATAGATCTCGATCGTCTTGAGCGCCACGGCGCACCCGACCGGATGCGCCGTATAGGTGAAGCCATGGCCGAAGGTGCCGATCTTGCGGCTCTCATCGAGCATCGCCTGATAGAGCTCTTCCTCGATGGTGATGGCGCCCATCGGGAAATAGGCCGAGGTGATGGCCTTGGCCATCGAGATCGATGTCGGCTTGAAGCCCATGGTGGTGGTGCCGAACCAGTTGCCGGTGCGCCCGAAGCCGCAGATCACCTCATCGCCGATGATGCGCACGTCGTATTTGGCGAGCACCTCGTTGATCTTCGGGAAATAGCTCTCAGGCGGAATGATGACGCCGCCCGCACCCATGATCGGCTCGGCGATGAAGGCCGCGACCGTGTCCGGCCCTTCCTTCTGGATCAGCTCGTCGAGGTTCTGCGCCATGCGCTCGGCGAATTGCTCGTCGCTCTCGCCCGCCTCCGCGAAGCGGTAATAATGCGGGCATGAGGTGTGAATGATATTGGCGATCGGCAGATCGAAGTCGCTGTGCACCCAGGGCAGCCCGGTGAGCGAGGCCGAGGCGATGGTGACGCCGTGATAGGCGCGCTGGCGCGAGATGATCTTCTTCTTTTTCGGCCGCCCCTTGGCATTGTTCATATACCAGGTGAGCTTGATCTGCATGTCGTTGGCTTCCGAGCCCGAGCCGCCGAACAGCACTTTCGAGGCGGGGCAGGGAGCGATCTCTTTCAGCTTCTCGGACAGCTCGATTGCCGCATCATGCGACTTGCCGGAAAAAACCGAGGTATAGGAGAGCTTGCGCATGGATTGCGCCGCCGCCTCGACCAGTTCCTCATTGCCGTAGCCGAGCGACGTGCACCACAATCCGGCGAGGCCCTCGATATAGCGCTTGCCCGTATCGTCATAGAGATAGATGCCGCGCCCCTCATTGAGAATGAGAGGACCGGTCTCACGGTGGCGGGCGAGGTTGGTATAGGGATGGATAACCGTCTCGATATCGCGGACGGCCATATTCGACAGACGAGGCATGGGAATCCTTGCTTAAGTGGGCGCACCGCAGCGCGCTTCCCCGCGAGATGAAATCATCTCGCCGGGAAGCGCGCCAATTGATGTTCGAGCAAATCCTTATCGCCAAAGTCTTCAACTTTGGCGGGATTTGCTCTAGGCGCCGCACTCTGCCACGCCCACCCCTCGCTCGGCAATGGGACGGCTATCCGGTTTACGCGCGTCTGTTCTGCCGGTTGGCGATGAGATCCTCGACCACCGCCGGATCGGCCAGTGTTGACGTATCGCCAAGATTGCCGAACTCGTCCTCCGCAATTTTGCGCAGGATGCGCCGCATGATCTTGCCGGAGCGCGTCTTGGGGAGGCCCGGCGAGAACTGCAGGAGGTCGGGCGAGGCGATCGGGCCGATCTCCTTGCGCACATGCGCGACCAGCTCCTGGCGCAGGCCGTCGGACCCCTTCTCGCCCGCCATCAAGGTGACATAGCAATAGATGCCGGTGCCTTTGATGTCATGCGGATAGCCGACCACCGCAGCTTCCGACACTTTCGGATGCGAGACCAGCGCCGATTCGACTTCCGCCGTGCCGAGCCGGTGGCCCGAGACATTGAGCACGTCGTCGACGCGGCCGGTGATCCAGTAATAGCCGTCCTCATCGCGGCGGCAGCCGTCGCCGGTGAAATACATGCCCTTATAGGCGGCGAAATAGGTCTGCACGAAGCGCTCATGATCGCCATAGACGGTGCGCATCTGGCCGGGCCAGGAATCGAGCATCACGAGATTGCCGGAAGCGGCACCCTCGAGGAGGGTGCCCTTGTCATCGACCAGCGCCGGCTTGCAACCGAAGAACGGCCTGGTCGCCGAGCCCGGCTTCAGCTTGGTGGCGCCCGGCAGCGGCGTGATCAATATGCCGCCGGTCTCCGTCTGCCACCAGGTGTCGACGATCGGGCAGCGATCGTCGCCCACCACGCGATGATACCATTCCCAGGCTTCCGGATTGATCGGCTCGCCGACGGTACCGAGCAGCCTGAGCGACTTGCGCGCGGTGCGCTTCACGAAGGCTTCACCGGCGCCCATCAGCGCACGGATGGCGGTCGGCGCGGTATAGAAGATATTGACCCCGTGCTTGTCGATCACTTCCCAGAAGCGCGAGGCGGTCGGGTAATTGGGCACGCCCTCGAACATCAAGGTGATGGCGCCATTGGCGAGCGGGCCATAGACGATATAGGAGTGCCCGGTCACCCAGCCCACATCCGCCGTACACCAGTAGATGTCGCCATCATGGTAGTCGAAGACATATTGATGGGTCATCGCGACATAGACGAGATAGCCGCCGGTCGTGTGCAGCACGCCCTTGGGCTTGCCGGTCGAGCCTGAGGTGTAGAGGATGAACAGCGGATCCTCCGCCTTCATCTTCTCCGGCTTGCATTCGGCCGGCACTTTCACCGCTTCTTCGTGATACCAGAAGTCACGGCCTTCCTGCATGGCGACGCTGCCGCCGGTGCGCCGCACCACCAGGACCTTCTCGCTGCCTTCGCATTTCTTCAAGGCTTCATCGGTATTCGCCTTGAGCGGAATCTTGCGCCCGCCACGCAGGCCTTCATCGGCAGTGACGATGAATTTGGACTTGGCGTCATTGATGCGGCCGGCGAGTGAATCGGGCGAGAAGCCGCCGAACACCACCGAATGCACCGCCCCGATCCGCGTGCAGGCGAGCATCGCATAGGCGGCTTCCGGGATCATCGGCATGTAGATGGTGACGCAGTCGCCCTTCTTGACGCCTTTGGCCTTCAGCACATTGGCGAAGCGGCAGACCTGCTCATAGAGCTCGCGATAGGTGATCTTCTTGTCGTAATAGGGATCATCGCCCTCCCAGATGATCGCCGTCTGGTTTCCGCGTTTCTTGAGATGCCGGTCGATGCAGTTGACCGAAACATTGAGCGCGCCGTCCTCGAACCATTTGATCGACACATTGTCGCGGGCGAAGCTCGTGTTCTTGATCTTCTTCGGCGCCGTGAACCAGTCCAGTCTCTTGGCATGCTTGGCCCAGAATTTGTCCGGCGCTTTGATCGATTCCGCATACATCTTCTTGTATTCGGCGTCGTTGATCAGAGCCCGCTTCTTCCACGCGGCCGGAACCGGATAGATCTTGTCGGACATAAGCAAAAATCCTCCCTCTCATGCCGCGTCTGGGCCGTTACTATCGGCGCTCAGTCTTATCCTTGCAATCCGCCAACTGTCTAAGAAAGTCAACCAGAAGAGGCATGCGAAGGGGGCGCTTCAGATAGTGAACCCGGTCGCGCTCATCCGCCCTGGATTGACCAATTAGAAGTCCCCGTGATCTAAGGCCGCATGCCCGTCCATCTCCTTTGGTTCATCACCCTCGGCTGCTTCTGGGGTCTCACCCCCTCGCTCTATAAGCTCATGGGCGAGCACGGCCTGCCGATCACCCATATCATCGTCTATACCGGACTGATCGTCGGCGTGGCGCTTGCCCTCGTGCCTCTGGCCAGGGGCCGGCTGGTGATGAACCGGGGCGTCATGCTCTATGGCCTGGGCTGCGCCGCCCTGCTCAACGTCCCCTTCGCCATGAGCCTGTTCTTCTCGCGCCATGTCGCCGCCACCGAATATGCGCTCATCGTCTCGACCGCCCCCTTCTGGAATTACCTTCTGGCGCTCGCCACCGGGCGCGAGATCGCCCATCCGCGCCGGATCGGCGGTCTCATGGTGGGCTTCCTGTCCAGCGCCGTGCTCATTTTGTCGCGCGGCGAGACGGTTGGAAGCGGCATCTCGCTGTGGGTCCTGGCCGCCTTTGCCGTGCCCATCGTCTATAGCGCCTATAACTGGTTCGCCGCCGCCTATTGGCCGAAGAACGCCGACATCATGACCGTGGGTGCGGCCGAATCGGTGTTTTCCGGCCTGCTGGCCATCCCCTTCATGCTGATCCTGGCGCCGCCCTGGAGCGAGGCCAGCCCTCAGCTTTCCGCCTACTGGACGGCGGGGCTTGCCTCGCTCCTGTGGATCGTCGAGCGCATCGCCTTCTTCGCCCTCATTCGCGAGAAGGGCGCCTTCTACACGATCCAGGCCATCTATGTGTCGACCCCGGCCGCGGTGCTTTGGGCGATCTTCATCTTCGGCATGCCGGCCGATCCGTGGATCTGGGTCAGCCTCGCCATCCTGATGGTCGCTCTGTGGCTCAACAACAGCCGCAGGCGCGTGCTGAACTAGGCGCCGCCGTCCTCGAAGCGGCTGGTGGCGTCACGGTCGCGGTCGTATCGGCGCGCGAGCGGAAACGGCGGCAGCCAGGATTCGCGACGGATGATCCAGCTTTCATAGGTTGGCATCAGCTGGTCAGGGGCATCGAGCGATCCCAGGTTCACTTCGATTTCGTCTCCGGTGCGCGCGAAGACCGACGAGCCGCAGCGCGGACAGAAAAACCGCCCGGCATAGTCGCGCGTCTCGCCCGCGATCGTCACCGCATCCTGAGGGAATATGGCTGAAGCGTGAAAAAGCGCCCCATGATGCTTGCGGCAGTCGAGACAGTGACAAAGGCCGACCCGATAGGGGCGTCCCGACGCCACCATTCGGACATTGCCGCACAAGCAACCGCCGGTGAATCGGTCCATGTCGCGCCTCCTTTAAACTAGATCCGCCACACCGATGTACGCTTGATCTCCGAGTCCTCGAGCTCGCGTGTCACCGGCACATTATAGTCGACGACATGCAACAACGCCGATTTCGGCAAATAGCTGCGGCCGGGATCGCCGATCAGTATGTCGGCGCCACCCGCTTTGGCCGCGATGAGCCAAGTGTGAACACGCTCGGCCAAGGCCTTCTCGTAGAAGAGATCGCCGACCAGGACGACATCGAAGTCGTGCGGGGCGTCCTGAAGCAGGTCCTCGTCACCGATATCGATCGCAACGCCGTTCGCTTGCGCATTGAGGCGCGCCGCCGCACAGGCGAAGCGGTCGATATCGGCGGCGAGCACCGATCTGGCGCCCGCTTTCTTCGCGGCGATGGCGACAAGCCCCGAGCCGGTCGCGAGATCGAGCACGCTCTTGGCATTCACCAGATGCGGATGATCGAGCACGTAACGCGACAGCGCCTGGCCACCTGCCCAAGCGAAGGCCCAGAAAGGCGGCGGCAGGCCAATCTCGCCCAGTTCCTCTTCGGTCTTCTGCCAGATCGGCACCGCCTCATGCGCCAGATGCAGCAGGACCTCGGGCACCAAGGGCGGCGCCAGGATCGTGGTATTCTGCCGGATGAAATCCGGATGATCGACGAGCTTCAGCACATCAGGATTTCTTCATGCCGCCGAGCGCGCAGACGATCTTCCATTCCTCCGCGCTCACCGGCTGCACCGAGAGGCGTGAATTATTGACCAGCACCATGTCCTTGAGCCGCTTGTCGGCCTTGCACTGGGCGAGCGTCACCGGCTTCGGCACGTCTTCCACCGCGCGGATATCGACACATTCCCATGGGCCATCCTTGGCGGTCGAATCGGGATGCGCGAGCTTCGCGACCTCGACGATGCCGACGACCGCCTTGCTCTCACCCGAGTGATAAAAGAAGCCTTTGTCGCCGAGCTTCATGTCCTTCATGTTCTTGCGCGCCTGGAAGTTGCGCACGCCGGTCCATTCCTCGCCGGCCTTGCCTTTCGCCTTCTGCTGCTCCCACGACCAGGTTTCGGGCTCCGATTTGAACAACCAATAGGCCATCACTTCACCTCCGGATTTTTGAGACCCCATTTCCAGGCGCGGATTTCCACCGCCGCGAACAGCCCGGCCTTCGTGTAAGGATCGTTCTTGGCGACTTCCTCGGCCCCTGCCCGGTCATTCGCCTCGACGATGACGAGCGAGCCGATCGGACTGCCGGCCTCGTCGGTGAAGGGACCGGCCGCCTTGAGCCGATCGCCCAGGCCGTTGAGATAATCGATATGGCCGGGCCTCTCCTTCATGCGCAAATCGACCGAATTGGGCTTGTCCGTGCAGATCAAGGCATAGAGCATCATGTTATCCTTTAAGCGCGATGGAATTCGGGGTTGATGGGGCGCGCCAAGAGCCGCGCAATTTCTTCCTCAGGGTTCGAGCCGCCGTCAATGACCGCATGGACGGCGGTCGCGATCGGCATGTCGATATTCTGCACTTTGGCGAGCTCAGCGACAATCTTGGCCGTGGCGATGCCTTCGACGGTACCCTTGGCCAGAGCCTTGGCTTCGCTCGCACTCTTGCCCTCGCCCAGCGCCAGTCCGAAGGAGAAATTGCGCGATTGCCGGCTCGAGCAGGTGAGCAGGAGATCGCCGAGGCCGGAAAGGCCGGTCAAGGTTTCGGGCCTGCCGCCCAAGGCCTTGCCGAAGCGCGTCAATTCGGCGAAGGCGCGGGTGGTAAGGGCGGCACGGGCGCTGTCGCCGAGATTTTTTCCGGCCGCGATCCCGCAGGCGATCGCCAGCACATTCTTGACGGCACCGCCCAGCGCCACGCCGCGCAGATCATCTGAGGGATAGATGCGGAAGTTCGTGAGGCTCAAAGCCTGGGCCCAATCCTTGGCGAGCCTGAGATGGGGTCCGGCCAAGGTCACCGCCGTCGGTTGCCGGCGCGCCACATCGGCGGCGAAGCTCGGGCCCGAAAGCACGAGGCCGGGACAGTCGGGCAGGCAATCGGCGAGCACTTCCGGCATGAGCTCGCCGCTGTCGGCCTCGATGCCTTTGGCGCAGACGATAACCGGAACGCGCAAGTCGCGGAACTGGCCGAGGACCTGGCGCAGATGTTGCGCCGGGACCACCGCCAGCACCGCCTCCATGGAAGCGAGGTCCTGGGGCGTGTTCGTGGCGACGACCGCCTTGCCGAATCTGATGCTGGGCAGCCGCGCGGCGAGCGTATGGCTGGCATTGATCTCTTCTGCCGTCTCGGGCCGGCGCGCCCAGATCGTCACCTGATGGTGGGCGCGCTCGGCGACGGCGGCGAGCGCCAGTCCCCAGGCACCCGCGCCGATGATGCCGATGCGGCTCACGCTTTCACTCCCGCACCCGTCATGCGCTTGGCCTCGGGGTCGAGCGGCCAGCGCGCTCGCGCTTGTGCATCGAGAGGATCGGTGAGGCCGAGGGCGAGGCGCTCGGCGCCGGCCCAGGCCACCATCGCGGCATTGTCCGTGCACAGATGAGCCGGCGGGATGATGAGGGAGAAGCCATGCCGGGCGCACAGCGTCTCGAAGGTGCTCTTGAGCCTGCGATTGGCGGCGACGCCACCCGCCACCACCAGCACCGGCTGGCGGACATCCGCGAACGTCGCCTTGAACTGCTTGAGCGCGCGGGAGAGCCGGTCGCGCATCACATCGGCGATCGCCGCTTCGAAGCCGGCACAGATATCGGCCTTGTCGGCGGGGCTGAGCCGACCCAGCGCTTCGACCGTCTCACGGACGGCGGTCTTGAGGCCGGAGAAGGAGAAATTGCAGCCCTGGCGGCCCCTGAGGGGGCGCGGGAAGTCGAACCTCCCGGCATCGCCCTTCAGCGCCAGCGCCTCGACCTGGGGCCCGCCCGGATAGGAAAGGCCCAAAAGCTTGGCCGTCTTGTCGAAGGCCTCGCCCAGGGCGTCGTCGATGGTGGTGCCGATGCGGCGGTAGCGCCCCACCCCCTCGACGATCTGGATTTGCGTATGGCCGCCCGAAATCAGGAGCAGCAGATAGGGGAAGTCGAGGGGCCATAAGAGCCTGGCCGTCAGCGCATGCGCTTCCAGATGGTTAATCGCGAGCAGCGGCTTCGCCTTGGCGAGCGCCAGCGCCTTCGCCGTGGTGAGGCCGACCAGGAGACCGCCGATGAGGCCGGGGCCCGCGGTTGCCGCAACGCCATCGATGTCGTCGAGCGTGAGACGGGCCTCGGCGAGCGCCGTCTTGATCAGCCGGTCGAGATGGCTCGCATGCGCCCTGGCCGCGATTTCGGGCACTACGCCGCCATAGGGCGCATGATCCTTGATCTGCGACAGGATGACATTGGCGAGGATCAAGCCCGAGCCGTCGGGATGGCGGCGCACCAGGGCCGCCGCGGTCTCGTCGCAGGAGGTTTCGATGCCTAGAATGGTCAAATCCGGTGCGGCCATGAATGTCGATGACGTCTGGGGTGTAAGAGATTAAGAGGAGCCCGGTAAATAGCATTTCGTGGAGTTGACTTGCAAACGCCTCGCCTGAAAATCGGAAGCCGCGGCTCGCGCCTGGCGCTCGCCCAGGCCGAAGAGACGAGACTTAGGCTCTGTGCCGCCCATGGCTTCGATCCGGCCGATATCGAAATCGTGGCCATCACGACGACGGGCGACAGGGTGCGCGACCGGCCGTTGAGCGAGATCGGCGGCAAGGGTCTCTTCACCAAGGAGATCGAGGAGGCGCTGCTCTCGGGCTCAATCGACCTCGCCGTCCATTCGATGAAGGACATGCCGGCGCAATTGCCTGAAGCTCTGGTGATCGCTGCTTTGCTGCCGCGCGAGGACGCCCGCGACGCCTTGATCAGCCCGCATTGCGCGAGCATTCGTGACCTGCCGCCATCTTGCGTCGTGGGCTCGGCCTCGGTGCGCCGCCAGGCCCAGCTCAAGCGCATCCGCCCGGATATTTCCGTGGTCAATCTGCGCGGCAATGTCGAGACGCGCCTCGCCAAGCTCGATCAGGGCGAGGTCGCCGCGACCTTCCTCGCCTGCGCCGGCCTCAACCGTCTGGGGCTTTCGCATCGCATCACCGCACCCGTTCCCGAGGAGGACATGCTACCGGCGGTGGCGCAAGGCGCCATCGGCATCGAGATCCGCGCCAGCGATGATTCTGTCCGCGAGCTTCTGGCGGCGATCAACGACCTGCCGACGGAGACCGCGGTCGCTTGCGAGCGTGCTTTTCTCGCGAGCCTCGATGGCTCATGCCGCACGCCGATCGCCGGCCATGCGGTGATCCGCGAAAATCACCTGGAATTTCGCGGCGAGGCCTTGACGCTCGACGGCAAGATGACCTTCACCGCCAGCCGGACCGGCGCGCTCACGGACGCCGCCCGCCTCGGCCGCGATGCCGGCGAGGAGGTCAAGGCCAAGGGTGGCCGGCATCTCGTCGATCTCTTCTCCTGACATGCGCCTCATCGTCACCAGGCCTTGGGAAGACGCCGAGCCTCTCAAGGCGAATCTCGAACGGCTCGGTCATGAGGTGATCGCCTCGCCTTTGCTCGAGATCGTGCCACGCCCCGATATCGAGATCCCGGCCGGACCCTATCAGGCCATCGCCCTGACCAGCGCCAATGCCATACGCTGCCTTGCCGGCAGTCCGCTTCTCGGGCGCTTGCGCCATCTGCCGGTCCTGGCGGTCGGGCCGCAATCCGGGGCGGCGGCACGAGAGGCGGGATTTGCCGCCATCAGCGAAGCCGGCGGCGACGGCGAGGGGCTGGCGCGCCACATCATTGCCCAAGCAAGACCTGAATTGGGTCCCCTTCTCTATCTGTCGGGCCTCGACACGGCGAGCGACTTTTCCGGCCGTCTCGCGCGCGCAGGCTTCGCGGTGACGCGCGTCATCGTCTATGAGGCGCACCCCGCGACCGCGCTCGTAACGGAGGCGGCGCGCGCCGACGGCGTTCTCCTTTATTCGCCACGCTCGGCCCGTTTGTGGCTCGATCTCGCCGCCAAAGCGGGCGTTGCGGCAGATGTCATGATGCATTTTTGCCTGTCGCCGAATATTGCCGCGATTTTGCCCGACAGCTTTGCCACACGGGTCGCGGCGCGGCCCGAGGAGGCAGCGCTTCTGGAAATCATTGGCCGAGCCTGAATTTTTCGGGCAAGATTTGCGACAGGATGAACGGTGGCGATGACCAATATCGAAAACGAATCGCAAGGGCCTGAGGCACGACGTCCCGTCATCGATCTCGAGGCGGAGGATATTTCGCCCCCCGCCGATACCGGCGACACTGGCGATCTGGGCGAGACCGAGGCCCCGAAAGAGGAGGCGGTTTCACCACCGCCACCGCCGCCGGAGCGCACACCCTTCTGGACCAAGGGCCGCATCGCCGGCGCGGCCGCCGTCATCGCCGCTCTCCTCGGCGCCTGGGCCTATCGCGAATTCGGCGCGCATTGGTGGCCGCCTTCGGCCATGTCGGCGATGGAAGAGAAGCTCGGCGTGATCGAAGCCTCGAACCGAACGCTGAACGAGCAGCTCGTCGCGCTCTCGGGGGCTTTCGACAATCTCAAATCCGGCACCGCGCAAACGGCCGAGGAGCAGGCACAGAAGACGGAAGCTGTCGAGACGAAGCTCGGCGATCTGGACAAGGCCCTGAGCGAGCTTCGCCAGTCGGTTACGAACCTGGGCTCGGGCGAAGGGGGCTCGGCCGATCCCGCGGCTCTCGCCGACGTCACCCGGCGCATCGAACAGCTCGAGCAGCAGGTGGCAGAGCTGCGCCAGGGCGCAACGACGACCACGACGCCCACGACCGGAAACGAGGAATTCGCCCGGCTGTCGCAAGCGCTCTCCGATCTCAAGGCCAAATTCCAGGCGGGCGTCGCTTATAAGGACGAGCTCGATCGCATCGCCATCTATGTGCCGCAGAATGCCGATCTCGCCGAGCTGGCGCCTTTCGCCGCATCGGGCCTTGCCAATGCGCAAGTGCTGGGCGGCACTCTCGAGGCGCTCGTGCCGACCCTCGCGGGCCGGAGCTCGGGGGATCCCGCGACCGCCGAAACCAGCGGCTTCTGGGCCTGGATGGGGACCGTGGTGAAGATCCGCGACCTCAACACGCTGGACTGGGCCGATCTCGCGCGGTCCGCGGCGGGCGATGCCAAGGCCGGCGATCTCAAGGCGGCCATCGCCAGGCTCGAGGAACCTGGCGGCGAGCTGCCGCCCGAACTCGCCCAATGGCGCGACAAAGCGCGCCAGCGGCTCGAAGCGGAAGCGGCGATGGCGCAATTGGCGGCAGCGGTGACGCAGATCATCATGGGCAAGCCATGATTCGTCTTCTCGTCCGCTTCCTGCTGCTTGCCGCTTTGGCGGCGGGCTTTGCCTGGATCGCCGACCGGCCGGGCACCATCGTCATCCGCTGGCTCAATCGCGAGATCGAAACCTCGGTGCTGGCGGGCCTCGCCGGCCTCGTCTTCGCCGTGCTGGCGCTGTGGTTCCTGTTCTCCCTGCTGCGCCGGCTGATCGGCACGCCCGGCGCCATCACCGGCTATTGGCGCTTCCGCAAGGCACGCCGCGGCTATGAGAGCCTGTCGCGCGGCATCATCGCTGCCGGCGCCGGCGACGGCCAGGGCGCCCATCGCTTTGCCACGATCGCGGCCAAGAACCTGACCGATGAGCCTTTGCTGAAACTCCTCGAAGTGCAGGCAGCGCAGCTCAAGGGCGACCGCGCCAAGGTCAGGCGCGGTTTCGAGGAGATGCTGAAGGCGCCGGAGACCGAGGCCTTGGGCCTGCGCGGCCTGTTCGCCGAAGCGCGCCAGTCGGGCGATCTCGCTGCGGCGCGGGGCTTCGCCGAGCGGGCACTCAAACTCAATCCGGCGCTGGGCTGGGCGTCCTCGGCGATGCTCGCCATCCAGTCGCAGGCGCGCGACTGGGATGCGGCGCTGACGACGCTCGAGGCGCAGCGCAAGACCAGCCAGGTCGGCGCCGATCAGGCGCGGCGCATGAAGGCGGTGCTGCTCGCCGCCAAGGCGCTGGCGGGCGAAACCAAGGAACCGAAGGACGCCCTCGATTGGGCGCTCGAAGCCCATAAGCTCGATCCGGCGCTGGTGCCGGCCGCTTGCGTCGCGGCGAGGCTTTATGCCGCGCAAGGGGCGCAGCGCCGCGTATGGCGCGTCATCAGCAAGAGCTGGGACGTCGCTCCTCATCCCGACCTCGCCGAGGCTTACGCCTATGCCCGCCTCACCGATTCGCCGTTGGATCGCTATGAGCGCGTGCGCCGGCTGATCGGATCCTTCCATGGCGGCAGCGAAGGCGCCTACGCCCTGGGCCGGGCCGCGGCCGGCGCGCGCCAATGGGACGATGCGGTGAAGGCGCTCTCAGCCCTTGTCGCCAATGAGCCGCAGGCGCGGGTCTGCGCCCTGATGGCCGAGGTCGAGGACGGCCGCGGCGACAAGGGCCGGGCGCGCGAATGGCTCGCCCGCGCGGTCAGGGCGCCCAGCGATCCCATGTGGGTGATCGACGGCGCCGCCTCGCCTTACTGGACGCCGGTATCGCCGGTCACCGGCGAGCTCGCCTTTGCCGAATGGAAGGTGCCTTTCGAGGCCTTGCCGCGCCGGGCCGCGGCGCCCGAGCCCGAGGAGCCGCCTGTCGAAGAGACGGCCTTGCCGGCCCCCGAAGCCGCCGCCCCGCCCCCCGCCCCCAAGCCGGTGGAACCTGCATCCCCAGCCCAAGCCCCGGCATCGCCGCCCGCCGCCAAGGCGCGGTCCAAGCCGCGGATCGTCGAGCCTACCCGTCCGCCGGACGATCCGGGCCTGCCCGAGGACGATCCGGAACCGGCCGGAACGGCGGATTATCGCCGCTAGTTGAAATCGCGGGGCGAACCCTGTATCAGTCCGCCCATTCCAAGCCACGGGGCCGCCTTAGCTCAGTCGGTAGAGCGGCGCATTCGTAATGCGTAGGTCAGGTGTTCGAGTCACCTAGGCGGCACCATTTTTAAATGAAGAATCTGCGCTCGGAGTTATGGCGACCCTACCCGGTGATTCCAGAGCGCAGATCCAAATTGCTTCAATCGTTATCGGTGAAAAGCAAGGCTATCAGGGACCAGTCTTTATCGGTCCCGGCTTAGTAATACCGCCGACGCCGAGGTTTCTGCCGGCCGCGGTAAAGCCATACCCAAGCCACTGAAGCCAAGAGGATTCTCCGCGCAACCCTACCTGGAATTCCAGGCGAATGCGGACTTCTCCTGGATTGGGCGCGCCTTCACCATCCGTCGTCCATTTCAGATTTCTGATGATCCATTCCTGCTCATCATCCTCGTCAGCATCGGTGTTCTTGAAGCCGTTGATGGTCACGTGCGGGACACAAACCTGAACGTCGCGCCACCAAGGCCCTACTTTCAAATGGACCTCATACCAGGATGTAGAGTCGTCTTCATGGCCCTGAAGCGCGATACTTTCATTCGAGAATTGCTCGAGATCGACTTCACCTGAAACGACCACGTGTTCCCACGAGGGATCCGTGGGTTTGAAACGGAGACGATGTTCGGGGACCATCAGAGACGCGGGGATTTCGACAATCTCAGCCATGGCAATTAACCTCTGTTGCTCGAGGCCCCATCGCGCTTTAGCAGAATGCCATCTTGAGAATGAACTTGGCTGAAATCTAGTGTTCAGTCTCTATTCATTTGGCGCCTTCCTCAGAGCATGGCTGCACCCCTGTTGACGCCACAGTTCAAGGACGCGGCTGAGTGTCAGGGTGTGGTTTTGTCCCGCCTGCACCGCTCCTCAACATGAAGATGGCGGAAGATTTGCGGCCCGGCAGCGTGCTATCGCCCGCGCGCGGATGAGCGACCAGGCGTTGGCGAGCTTCTCGGCCTCAACGCGTTGCTCGCCGGTCATCTGCGCGGAAATCGCATCGCGCTGCTTGGCCGCATTCGCGTGACCTGCGGCAGAAGCGAGGCTCAGCCACATATAGGCCTGTACGTCGTCGCGCGAAATGCCGCGGCCTTGCGAATAGAGAAGGCCGAGCCTCATCTGTGCCGTGGCCTCGCCCTTCTCGGCCGCAAGCCGGTACCACTTCTCGGCCTGCCAGCCATTCTGCGGCACGCCACGGCCTTCATCGTAAATGAGGCCGAGCGCCAGCTGGGCGGCGATATGGCCCTGCTGCCCGGCAAGCCGATACCACTTCATTGCGCTCGACTGGCTCTTCGGCACGCCGCGGCCCTGCTCGTAGAGGCGAGCCATGGCATACTGGGCGGGCGCATGGCGCTTGGTGACGGCTTGCCGATACCATTTAAGCGCCTCGGCATCATTGCGGGCGACGCCATGGCCCTCGGCATGCATGAGGCCGAGACTATACATGGCTGCCGCGTGTTGCTGCCGGGCGAGCTCACCCCAGAGAGCAAGTGCCTGCGCATAGTCGCCGTGCTCGCGGGCGGCCAGACCATCCTCGAATTGCCCGGCGCGGAGCGGCTGCGTCAGAAGAAGGCAGAGGGGCAAGACGCTCAGTTTCATCAGTGAGCGGAAAATCATACGGCGTTATTTAACACAGAAGGCGGTAGGTTCAGAATTTTCTCTAACCTCGCGGATACCGCGAAAGCTGCCTATGGCGGCACGGGCAGGTTGCTGCGGTTGCGGCGCGACTATTGCCCAACAGGAACCGTAACCATACGTTGGCCCCTTGGCATCGTGAGCCAATATCCCGTCCCAAATGCTTGCCTGTATCCCGGACTGGTCCTTATATTTGCCTCAACTTTCGAGGCGTCGATGCGGTCATTCGCAAGGCTTGCGACTGCAGCGGTGGGTGTCGTCTTCTTGCTGGGACTGGAAACAGCCCAGGCTGCGCCCGCCTTTACGACCAAATACTCGTTCTACAGCGTATCGGGAACGAGCACGACCGGCATCTTTGCGTCGCTCCTCAAGAACTCGCTACGGGTGAACGGCGCGCGACACCATGCGCTCACAATGATAGAATTTTCCACGCCGCGGACCGTGAGCTCAGCGAAAGGTTGCCGCGTCGCCGGGTTGTCCGTCCGATTTGTGATCCGCCTGCCGAGGCACGCCAATGAAGCGTCTCTGTCCGCGAGTGACCGCCGCCTCTGGCAGCAGTTCTCCGGCTTCATCAGGAAGCACGAGGAAACGCATCGGGCCATATGGATGAACTGCGTGCGCCGCATGGATGCGGTTCTCACCGGCTTGCAGGGACGAAATTGTACCGAGGCCGCCCGAAGGGCCAGAAACATCATCGAGCAAGTCAAACCCGCTTGCCGGCAGAAGGACATCGCTTTTGATGCCGCCGACAGGGGACGCTTTGACAACCATCCTTTCATGAAGGCTGCTCTGGCGCCGATCTACACGCCGGTAAAAACCAAGGCAAAGAAGCGTCAGAAACCTGCGCCTCAGTGAACTAGAACCACCGGCCTCATTCGATCACGAATTCCACACGCTGATCGCCGGCTCGTCGACGCTGTGGTGGCCGAAGCCAAGCGTGCTCACGGTGCCGGTCGACAAGAGCAGTGCCCGCGCGAACAGGACCGGCTGCTCGACCCATCTGGCGGTCAGCACCCGCAATATGTGGCCGTGGGCGAAGACGAGCACATTCCCCTTCTGCGCCTTCAGCCGGGTCACGATACGGTCGGCCCGTTGAGAGATTTGCTCGACGGATTCGCCGCCGGGACAGCCGTCGTTGAACAAGTCCCAACCAGGGCGGCTTGAGCGAATAGCCGCTGTGGTCAGGCCTTCATAGTCGCCGTAATCCCACTCCAGAAGGTCCGGCTCGGGCTTGCCGGTGAAGCCGGCCAGTTCCGCCGTGCGGGCGGCGCGCTTGAGCGGGCTCGTCAGCACCTGGTCGAAGGCCGTTCCGGCCAGACGGGATTGGAGCGCCCGAGCCTCCGCCTCGCCGTTCGGGGTCAACGGCAAATCGGTGCGGCCCGTATGTCGTCCGGACTTCGACCACTCGGTCTCACCATGCCGGACGAGATGGATGGTTGGCAGATCGCTCACTCGGTTTCTTCCCCTTGCCTGACACGCCCCGTGGAATAGGTCGGTATAGTATTCTACCGCTGAAACTTTTAAAGCAGCTACGGCTAGAGAAGGGAGAAAGCCCATCATGACCGATCTCAGCGGCAAGACCGTCCTGGTGACGGGCGGATCGCGCGGCATAGGTGCTGCGATCGCGCGGGCGACCGCGGCGGCGGGCGCCCATGTGCTGCTCCATTATGCAAAAAGCCGCGCGGCGGCAGAAGCTCTGCGCGAGGAGATCGGAGCCGCCTCTTGCCATCTTCTGAGCGCCGATCTCGCGGAAGCCGATGCGGCCAGCACTTTGTGGCGCGATGCCGAAGCTCAAGCCCCGCGCATCGACGTGCTGGTCAACAATGCCGGCATCTTCGCCCCCGCCCCGGTCACGGCACCGATGGCGGACTGGCGGCAGGCTTTCGCGCAAGTTATGCAGGTGAACCTCACCGCACCGGCCGAGCTCTGCAAGCTGGCGGTGGCGCATTTCCGGCAAACGGGCGGCGGCAAGATCATCAACATCGCCAGCCGTGCCGCGCATCGCGGCGACGCGCCCGATCAATGGCCCTATGCCGCCTCGAAGGGCGCGCTGGTGGCGCTCACCAAGACCATCGCGCGGGGCTATGCGGCGGAGAATATCCTCGCCTTCGCCGTGGCGCCGGGCTTCACCGAGACGGACATGGCCTATGTCGGCATGACGGAAGCGGATATAAGCCGCATCCTCTCCGAGATCCCGCTCGGCAGCATGGCGGCTCCCGAGGAAGTGGGCGCCCTTGTCGCCTTCCTGTGCGGCGATGAGGTGCGCCATATGACCGGCGCCACTTTCGACATCAACGGCGCGAGCTATGTCCGCTGAGCCTGCCACGACGATCATCGATGAACTGCGGCGTGCGCTGGGCGACGATGCGGTGCTGACCGGCGCCGAGATCGGCGAGCGCCATCGCGGCGATGCGAGCCAGACCGGCCGGCACTTGCCCAAGGCGGTGCTGCGTCCGGCGAGCGCCGATGAGGTGGCGGCAGCGCTCAGGATCTGCAATGCGCATCGCCAAAGCGTGGTGCCGCAAGGCGGCATGACCGGTCTTGCTGGTGCCGCCAATCCGGCCACGGCCGATTTTGCCCTGTCGCTCGAACGCCTCGCCGGCATCGAGGACATCGATCGGGCGGCAGGGACCATGACGGTCAAGGCCGGCACGCCGCTCGAAATGGCGCAGAATGCCGCGGCGGCCCAAGGCTTCCTGCTGCCGATCGATCTCGGCGCCCGCGGCAGCTGCCAGATCGGCGGCAATCTCTCGACCAATGCCGGCGGCATCAGGGTGATCCGCCATGGCGTGACGCGCGACAATGTGCTGGGCCTCGAAGTGGTTCTCGCCGACGGCACGGTGCTCACCATGCTGAACAAGATGGCGAAGAACAATACCGGCTATGATCTCCGCCAGCTCTTCATCGGCGCGGAAGGAACGCTGGGCGTCATCACCCGCGCCGTTTTGCGTCTGAAGCCCTTGCCCGAGGGCCGGTCCACCGCGCTCCTGGCGCTGGCGGCTTACGATGACGTGGTCGCTCTTCTGAACCGGGCCAAGAGCGAGCTCGCCTCGCTCTCCGCCTTCGAGGCCATGTGGCAGAGCTATTTCCGCTTCAATTGCGAAGCCGAAAGCCTTCGCCTGTTCGAGAGCGCCCCGCCCTTCGCCGTCATCATCGAGACGGAGGGAGCGGGCCACGACGCGGCGCTCGAAGCCTTCCTCGAAGGCGTGCTCACCGACGGGCTGATCGCCGATGCGCTCATCGCGCAATCGGAAAAGGAGAGGCGCTCGTTCTGGGTGGTGCGCGAAGGCCTCGCCATGGACCGCCTCTTGCCGTCGCTCGTCAATCTCGATGTCAGCCTGGCGATCGGCAGCCTCGGCATCTTCGCTGCAGAATGCGCCATGGCGCTCGACCGGCGCTTCCCCGGCTGCCATGTCTCCTTCTATGGCCATATCGGCGACAGCAATCTGCATGTTTCCGTCTCGGTCGCGGGCGCGAGCCAGGCCGACCTGCACGACATAGACGAGATCGCCTACCGGCTCGTCGCCCAATATGGCGGCTCGATCTCGGCCGAGCACGGCATCGGCACGCTCAAGCGCGATTATCTCGGCTACTCGCGCAGTCTCGAGGAGCTCGGCGTCATGCGCCGCATCAAGCAGGCGCTCGATCCGAACGGCATTCTCAATCCCGGCAAGGTGTTGAAAAGATGATCTTACTGAGAGTTATCGCCGGCTTCCTCATCGGCGCCATTGCCGGCGCCGCCTTGGCCCTGGCCTTGTCCATCGCGGCCGCGGAGATTTTCAACATCTCGCAAATGGAAGGCGCCTATGCCATGGGCGTCGTGTCCTTCATCATGCCGTCCGGCGCCGTCGTCGGCGGGATCATCGGCGCCGTCTGGCTGGCCATGCGACGGAAGCCGAAAGCATGAAGCGCTTGCGCTGAGGCCGGCTCTCCGCTCTATTGAGCGAACCATCGGTGGATGGGAGCACATGGCAGAAGCGCCTTCGCCTCCGTCGCAAACAGAGAACCCGCCCGTGACCTCGAGCCGGCGCAAGGCGCTGGCGCTCCGCCTGATCCTTTCCTTCATCGTCGGCCCCTTGCTGCTTACGCTCTTTCTCTGGAACCCCATGCATGTCATCGCCGGGCTGCTCGTAGCCTGGCCGCTTTACATCGTGGCTCTTGCCGTCGCTCTTTATTTCGCCGAGTCGGTCCTGGCGCATATGGCGCCGTGGACCGCTGCCGCCGTGCTGATCGCGTCGGCGATATGCCTGTTCACCCTTCCCTTTTACGGACGCCTCGATTCCATTGCGGTGATCGGCGTCGTCTCCGCATTCATCTCGGGCATGACCTTTTATGTCTGGAATTCGCTGTACCCGATCGACCGGACCTGATTACCTGGGCGCATGAGCGATCCCCGCCAGAGTTCCGGCATCCATCACGTCACGCTGGTGACGGCGAATGCGCAGCGCAACGTCGACTTCTATGCAGGTTTCCTGGGCCTCAGGCTGGTGAAGCGGACCGCGGGCTTCGAGGATTCGACCCAGCTCCATCTCTTCTATGGCGACCAACTGGGTTCGCCCGGCTCCCTCATCACCGCACTTGTCTGGCAGGAGGGCGCCCGTGGACGCCAGGGCCTCGGCCAGGCCTTTGAGATCGCCCTCGCCATACCGGCGGAGGCCATGGGTTTCTGGCTCACGCGGGCGATGACATTGGGACTGAAGACCGGATTGCCGGGCCGCGAATTCGGCGAACCGGTCTTGCGCCTCAGCGATCCGGACGGCGTCATCATCAAGCTCGTCGGCCAGGACGAACTCCTGGCGCCCGCCTTGTTTCATCCGTCGGACATTCCCGCCGCCATGGCCGTGCGCCGCATTCGCGGCGTCACTTGGCTCTCCAATGATCCGAACGGGACGCGCGCGGCTTTGCCCCAGCGTTACGGTTATCGCGAAAGCGCCCGCGAGGGGGCGGCGACCCGGTTTATCTCCTTAAGCGGCGATGTTGTCGATCTGCGTGAAGCGTCGGGCTTCTGGCCGGGAGCGCCGGGCCCCGGCACGATCGATCATGTGGCGTTCCGTGCCAGCGGGCATGCCGAGCTCGATGCCCTTCATGCCGCCTTCGCCGCTGAAGCGCGCGCCACGAGCCCGATCAAGGACCGCCGTTATTTCACCTCGCTCTATGTCCGCGAGCCGGGTGGCATCCTCACCGAATTTGCGACCGATGAGCCCGGCATGACGGTGGACGAGGATGAAGCCGGGCTCGGCACGAAGGTCTTTGTTCCGCCGCATGAGGCGGCACGCGAAAAGGATATCATCGCCATGCTGCCCGATATTTCAGCGCCCGGCGAGCCGCGCGATCCCGCCGCCGACCTTCCCTTCATTCATCGCCTGAAGCGTGCGGAAAAATCCGATGGCGCGACCCTGATTCTCTTCCATGGCACCGGCGGCCATGAGGCCGACCTTTTGCCGCTCGGCCGGGAGATTGCGCCGCAAGCCGATCTCCTGGGCTTCCGCGGCCGCAGCAGCGAGGAAGGTTCGCTGCGCTGGTTCCGGCGCTATGGCATGGACCGCTTCGACCAGGCGGACATCGCGCGGGAGACGGGAGCCTTCGCCGCCACCTTGCCGCAAGCCCTCTCGCGTTACGGGCTCGATCCATCCCGCGTCACGGCGCTCGGCTATTCCAATGGCGCCAATTTCGTCGCCGCCCTCATGCTGCTTCATCCCGGTCTTCTCGCCCGCGCCATCCTGCTACGGCCGATGCTGGTGCTCGAGACGCCGCCGACGCCCGACCTCTCGGACACGGGCATTCTGACCATCGCCGGAAGGTCGGACCCTTACGGCCAATATGCGCCGCCATTGGTCGATCACTTCCGCCGCTGCGGCTCAAGGATCACCGCCGAAACCATCGCCGCCGGTCACGGCCTCGATCGTCAGGACATCGTTCTCACGCGGCGCTGGTATGAGGCGAACGTCACTGCACCGCCAGGTTCTGATTGATCGACACGTCCCCCGACCCGCCTTCGGTGAAGAGCCTGGTCCAGAATTCCATGATCTTGTTCAGCCGTTCGATCGGCAGCGCCGTGCGCTCGGCCGTGCCGCCGCGCCCAACGCCGAACACTTGCACCTTGGCGCCATGAAGTGACGGCACGAGCTGATTCTCCGCGATTCGCTTGAGGAGGTCGGCATTGGGCAGCATGAGGAACTCGCCGCCCGGCATGAAGGGCGAGTTCTCGATGAGGTCGGAGAACAGGAATATCTCCGCCGACTTCTTGCCCGACAGTTCCTCGCGCGACACCAGCGCCACCGTGGTGACGATGTCGGAGAACGGCAGCTCGGTGAATTGATCGAGCCGCTCGCGCGCCTTGTTGCGGATGTCGGCGATGAGGATGCGCTTATGGTTGAGGATGAGGCCGCCGGTGCAGTCGGAGAACAGATCCTCCCAAAAACCCTTCGGCGGGCAATAAGGAATGCAGCGGTCGACCAGGCGCTCGGAATGGGCGGCGCTGTCGCCGATGGTCCTGATGACGATGCGGTCGCCGCCCTTGAGGTCGGCGACGATGCGCTGCAGGCCGTCGACGAGGATGGTCTTGTCCTGGGCGTCATAGGGCGTCGTGACGTCGACGAAGAGCAGAACGTCGCGGCCATCGGCTGCGCAATAGCGCTGCCAATCGATCGCTTGCGCGTCCGCTGGTCTGATGAGGCCTATGAGGAGGATGGCGGCGAGAACGGCAAGGCTTGCGACACTCCTCATCTGAGCGGCCGGATATTGGCGCCTTTCGTCACCTCGCTCGGCGGCAGGCGGGAGCCTGCGAGCTGCGAGCCGACGTCATCCTCCATCGCCTCCTCGGCGAGCGTGTCGAGATCGTCGAGCACGAACCGGTCCCATTCATCGAGCGGTTCGCTCAACAGCGTCTTCATCTCGATGATCTTGTTGTTGGCATCGGCGAAATTACGGCTGGCGCCGGTGAGATCGGGCGTGAACTTGCGGATGACCTTGGCGCGCGACTGGGCATATTTGGACTGCAGCTTGTTGAGGCGGCGGGTGGCCTTCTTGAGAGCGGCTTCCGAGTGATCGAAATCCTTGTCGGGATCGTGGCTGAAGAAGCCGAGCAGCATGGCGATGATCACGCCGCCGAAATTGACGGTGAACAGGATGAGCGCGCTCACATCACCGAAGGCGCTGAACAGGCTGGTGAAGAAGCCATGCTGGCTCACTTGCCCGCCGATATCGGTGAAGAGGCTGCCAAGGCCTGGATCGGCGGCACCCGCCGAATAGCGGGCGCGGCCGATGGTCAGGATGGAGATGAGAATGGCGAGAACCGCGACGCCCAGGCAGGCGATGATGAGGTTCGACCACACGACGCGGCGGCGATATTCCGACCAGATTTGCCGGAGGCATCTGCCGGCGAGATGCGCGAGCAAGAGCAGCAGGATGGCGAAGGCGGTCGAGACCAGATAGGAGGTGAGATTGGTTCCCTGGATCGCATAATCGAACAGGAACTTGTTGACCGGCGCTTCGAGAATGGCGAGGCCGAGCGCCAGCAGCCAGAATATCCAGGGCGCGATGTTGAGATTGTTGATCGGCCGGCGCACGACGGCCTGCAGCCGGTCGAACTGCTGGTCGTGGCGTTCGAACTCGCGCTGCGCCCCTATGTAGATGTCCGAGCGCGGCCCGTGATCGAGCTCGACATTGAACAGCTCGTTCTTCCGGTCGGTCAGCAGCTTGATGTATTCGGAATGGTGCTTCTGTCGGGCGCCCATCCACTTGGCCAGCTCTTCGCGCGGATTGACGGTGGCGCGTCCTCGTGCCTGCAAGGCCATTGTCCCCTCCCTCGCGGCCGGGAACGAACCGCTCCCGGTCGCGCCTTGGATCAAAGCGTCAAATGGCCGTTTCGGCAACAGGGAACTTCATGACCGGGTCTGATCCGGTCACGAATCCGGTCATCCGGCGGCTGCCTGCCCGCCTTTCGCCGGCAGCGGCGAGGGCTTGCCTTCCAGGCTGTCATAGCAGGCGAGGCGCTGATCCGCCGCGCTGATCGTCCGGCATTGGGCGAGGGTCAACACGGCGCGTTCCGGCGTTGCAGCGAAGAACACGGCGAAAAGCGTGGCGATGGCGACCAAGGCTGCCGGCACGAGTGCCAGGACCGCGATGACCGGCGGAAGCTTGCGCCTTCTAAAAATGGTGTTTGACATGGCTCGGGACTCATCGTTTCTGACGTCCATTTGGCTATCCGCGCATCGGAAAACGATGCGGAATAGGCGGCTCGGCCATAAAGCGATCATAAAATTCAAAGGTGAAAAACATGTCAGGCAGCGAGATGGAACAAGCCCGAAACAGCGCCCAATCCTGGTACTGGTGGGGCATTCCGACGCTGTTCCGCTGCCCCTGGAACGAAGACCCTTCGGCCTGCGATATCGCCCTTGTCGGCGTGCCGCACAGTTCCGGCAATGGCTCCACCGAGCGCGATCAGCATTTGGGGCCACGCGCGGTGCGCCATGTCTCGGGCTTCTATCGCCGCGCCCATGGCGTGCACGGCTTCGCCCCGTTCGAGGCGGCGCGGATCCATGACCTGGGCGACGTGCCCTTGCCGGAAGCGATGAACAACGAGGCCTGCGTCCGCGACATCGAGGCCTTCTATCGGCGCCTCGATGCGGCCGGCACGCGCCCCGTATCGATCGGCGGCGATCATTCGATCACCGGTCCGATCCTCAAGGCCGTGGCAGGACCGGGGCGCAAGCTTTCGGGCGGCAAGCCCGCCGCCTTGATCCATTTCGACGCCCATACCGATTCCTATGAGAACATGCCGCATTGGCTGGGCGCCCGCCGTTCGGCGGCGCATTGGGCGGCCTATACGGTACGGGAAGCGGCCGTCGATGCCGCCCATAGCATCCAGATCGGCATGCGCGGCCATCCCTCGGGCTCGATCCATCAGGGCAAGGTCGGCTCGGCCAGCGAGGCGCTGGGCTACAAGGTTGTCCCCATGAACGAATTCGAGGAGCTCGGCATCGCGAGGACCGTCGAGCTCATCCGATCACGAGTTGGTGACCGCCCGGCCTATATCACCTTCGACCTCGACTCCCTCGATCCGAGCGTGGCGCCCGGCGTGTCCAACCTCGAGCCCGGTTTTTCGGGCTTCACCATCCGCGAGGCGACACGCTTGCTGCAGGGCCTCAAGGGCCTGGATATCATTGGTGCCGACGTCGTTTGCCTGATGCCGACCAAGGACAGTCCGAACCAGATCACCGCGCAGATGGCGATGGTGATGATGTTTGAGCTCACCTCGCTCGTCGCTTTTCGCCTGGCGGGCCTCGCCGCCTGACCCTTCGGCAGGGTCATGGACGAAGCCGCGCAAATCGGTAGAATAAGGGGACGGCCGGTACCCGGCCATGGGGATAGACCGACTGCGAGGGAGAAGGTCCATGCGTTTGAGGCTTGTGGTGTTGGCCGCGATGCTCTTGGGCGTGCTCAATATTGGCGCCGCACTTGCCGCCAAGAATGTTCTGATCTCGATCAACAAGAACAGTCAGAAGATGACCGTGTCGGTCGACGGCGAGCAGACTTATGTCTGGCCGGTGTCGACCGGCGTTCAGGGCTATACGACGCCGAGCGGGAGCTACAAGCCGTTCCGCATGGAGCGCGACCATTTCTCCAAGGAGTGGGACGACGCGCCGATGCCGCATTCCATCTTCTTCACCATGGAAGGCCACGCGATCCATGGCAGCCCCCATACCAAGCGCCTCGGCATGAGGGCATCGCATGGCTGCGTGCGCCTGGCGCCGGCCAATGCCGCCAAGCTCTACGCCCTGGTGCAGAAGACGGGAATGAAGAACACCCGCGTCGTCGTCAAAGGCGGTTTCGAGTTCGACTTCGGCGGCTTCTCCGATGATTTCGCCAGCGCCTTGCCGCGCAAACCGCGCTGGATGAAGCGGCGCAATCCCTTCGCCGATCTGTTCGACTGATCGGAAGCAGCATCTCGCCGCCGTCACGGCGCGATCACCTTTTCGACGCCGGACTGGTTCGTCAATGAGACGCGCGTCGCCTTGTCGGTCGCGAGCATGTGGATGCCAGGCTCGGTCTGATCGTTGACCAGGACCAGGCCCGATCCGTCCTTGCCCGCGCCGAGCTTCACCCGGATGGCGCCGGTTTGATCCATCAGGCGGAAGACCACTTCACCATCGGGTGCCACGCTGAGCCGCGAGCGCACGGTGCCGCTGTGGTCGACGAGCTCGATCAGCTCGGCCCGGAGGACGGGCTCGGCCGCGGGTGCCGCGGACAGATGGTTGAAGCCGAGCCCACCGGCCAGCACCCCGAGATTGAGGATGGTGAGCGCCAGCACTGCCCGTTGCATATTGGACATGGAACCTCCTTTCGGAGCGCTCCGCATGGAGGGCTCCATGGGCTTTATGAAGTAATGATACGCAAGGCATGCCGTCCTATATTCCTGCCATGGCTGACGGAAACATGCCTCGATCCTGAAGTGCGGGCGGGAATGTGGTGAAGCTGCCGGGCATAGGCGCGGCAGCAGGAAGGTGATGATGGGCTGGCTGATCGCCGCGCTGGTATTCCTTGTGCCGCTGGTGTTTTTTCCGCGCGCCGCCGGCTATATCCTGCTGGCTGCTGTCATTTTGCTCAGCGGCTGGGCCCTTTATGAATGGCTGGAGAACAGGCGTATGCTGGCCGAGGAGGACAAGGTGACGATTGCCGCGGTTTTCGACCCCGGAGCCTGCTCGGCCGAGACTCCCGTGCAGACCCGGGTATTGAATGGCAGTTCAAGATCGGTCCTGTCAGTCCGGTTCGACATTTCGGTCAAGCGGCGGGGCTACAGCAATGAGATCGGCCGCTTGTCCCGGCTGCTCGATGACCAGCCCATGGTGCCTTCTGCCGAGTCGCGCTTCTGCTACGCCCTCCCGGTGCTGATCCCGCCGGTCGACCCCCGGGAGCTGGAATTCTCGATCCCTCTAAAATTTGTTACTTTTCAGTAAAGATCAAAACATTTGAAACCGGCCCAGCTTGCTGTAAGTATCTATCCAGGGGGTCGGTGTGGTGGGGATGAATGCTGAACTCTCTCAAGAAAAAGCGCTCTGTTTCTCGTTCGTCAGGTAAAAAGCGGGTCGCTCGCGTCGGGTCGCCCGTGACTTTTGCCTGGGCTTCGGTTGCAACTGAATTGAAGACCGCAAGGCTGGGGCGGAATTTCACGATCCGCGATCTGGCCCGCGAGGTCGGCTGCGATCATACGGTCATCTTCAGGCTCGAACGTTCGACGCCTGTTGCAGTAGAGCACCTGCTCTCGCTGCTCCTGTGGCTCGGTCGTGAACCTTTCGCGTTCACTTCCGTCGATCGCAAGTTCAAGGCGAAGTTGGCACCCGGAGTCTCGAAGAAGATCGCGAACGGGTCGCAGGCGCGCAAGACCGGACGGCGTTAAATGGATGGGTCCCAATCCCATCCGAACCAGATCATCGGATGGGAATTTGGGAGCCCGCCGCTTATGTCTTCTGCAATGCCAGGATCGGCGATCTAATCGATCCCCGATGGAGGGTCGATGATCCCTGTGACCTTCTCACGAGCGCGCATCCCGGCGAAGTGAATCACTTCGCCGAAAGGATTCGCAGCAAATTCAGGTGACTTATAGTGAGAGCTGTCACATAGACCTGTCATATGAGCGCGTCCGGGATGGCGCATCGCTTGGATAAGGCAATCGGCATGAGACGGCTGTTTCAGCATTTGAAACTGACGTATAGCGCAAGCTCCCCGTTCTCCTGGTTGGGATCGCTGTCATGAAGGCTGAGAGCAACGCCCGTTCCGTGCCGCCGCTGCCGGGCACGGCACCTTGGGCGCCCAAGATCGTCTATGCGCCCTTGCCGCGCTGGCCCGTCGTCATTCCCTTGGGCTTGCTCTTGGGCCTTGCCGCCTGCGCTTGGCTGCTGCTGATGGAGCGGGACTTTTTGTCTTCGCTGGCGAGACTGGCCGCTGGGTTTCTGGCGCCCTGACCGGATCGATTTGAATTTCCCCTACGTTAGAACAGGAAAGCCCTCACCGTTTTAAGGCGAGGGCTCTCCCGGGGTGCGGATCCGGGGGCAATGTCACCGTCCCCACACGGGAGTATAGACGTTGGGTAACAGTTTGTAACGGTGAATAAAGCTCACGCGATCAAAATATGCATATTATCAGACAAACAACCTAAGGAAGAGCAGGCCCCTCTTCATGGAAGGGTGCCTGATCTGCTATCGGGGTCCATGGATATCCGTCAGCTCAGCTACCTGGCCGCCCTTGCCCGCGAGAAGCATTTCACCCGGGCGGCCCAAGCCTGCAACATCTCGCAGCCGACCCTCTCCGGCCGCATCCGCCAGCTCGAGCAGGAACTCGGCGTGCCGATTGTCGAGCGGGGCCAGCGCTTTCACGGCCTGACGCCGGAAGGCGAAAGGGTGCTCAAATGGGCCCATACCATCCTCGACAACTGGCAGGCGATGCAGCAGGAGCTCGCCTCGATCAAGGGCCGCAAGGAAGAATTGACCGGGAAGTTGGTGATCGGTGCCGTACCGTCAGCCTTGCCCATGGCACCGCTTCTGACCCAGACGATGCAGGCCCAGCATCCGCGCGTCGATTTTACCGTCTACTCGCAGTCGACGGCCGAGATCCTGCGCGGCCTCCATGACTTCTCGATCGATGTCGGCATCGCCTATCTCGACAATGAGCCGATCGACGGGCTCATCGCCTCACCGCTCTACCGCGAGCGCTATTGCCTCTTCATCGCCTCTACCCATCCTTTGACGAAGCGGGAGACCGTCACTTGGTTCGAGGCGGCGCAGGAACCTCTCTGCCTGCTGACGCCCAATATGCAGAACCGGCGCATCATCGACCGCGCCTTCAGGGCCGCCAATTGCCAGCCGCAGCCCCGGCTCGAGACCAATTCCATCGCTAACCTATGGTCAAATGTCCGTTTCACCGGCCTTGCCAGCATCATGCCTGAATATTTCCTCGACGCGCTGGGCCCCACGACCGGCGTCACGGCCATCCCCTTGACCAACCCCGATGTCGAGCATGCCGTGGGCCTCCTGGTGGTCGACCGCGAGCCCTTGGCGCCGATCGTCGCTGCGCTGCAGCACGTCGCCCTTGGCTTCGATCCCGCCGCTTTGCGCAAGCCCCTGGATCTTCATCGGGCGTAACAATCATTTCATCGGAACTACCGATTTGCTGGAGCATCACTGTTCCGGCAAAACCGGAATGATTATATAATCTTGGTACCCGGCGCCGGTCTTCCGGCCAGGAAGGTTTGGCTCGATGTTGACGAAGCCTGAAATGTCACCGGATGGCGAGCGTGCCCGTGACGTCTGCAACCGCCATGGCAACCGCCCCGACGAACTGATCGAGATCCTGCATGATGTGCAGGAGGAGCTCGGCTGCGTGCCGCAAGCCGTCGTCCCCGTCATCGCCAAGGCGCTCAATCTTTCCCGGGCCGAGGTGCATGGCGTCATCACCTTCTATCACGATTTCCGCAGCGAGCCGGCCGGCCGCCATGTGGTGAAGATCTGCCGCGCCGAGTCCTGCCAGTCGATGAAAGGCGAAGCTCTCTGCAGCCACGCCAAAGCGAGCCTCAAATTGGGCTTCGGTGAAACCAGCGCCGATGGCCAGGTGACGCTCGAAGCGGTCTATTGCCTCGGCAATTGCGCTTTGTCGCCGGCAATGATGGTCGATGGTCATTTGCACGGCCGCGTCGATGCCCGGCGCTTCGATGAGATCATGGAAGAGACGCTCAGCGAGGCCTCGGCATGACCAGAGTCTTCATTCCCGACGATGCCGCGGCTCTCTCGATGGGCGCCGACAAAGTCGCCGCCGCCGTCAAGGCGGAAGCCGGCAAGCGCGGTCTCGAGATTGAAATCATTCGCAATGGCTCGCGCGGCCTTCTGTTCATCGAGCCTCTGGTCGAGGTCGAGACGGCAAAGGGCCGTGTCGCCTATGGTCCGGTCGCGGCCAAGGACGTCGCCTCGCTCTTCGACGCGGATTTTCTGAACGGCGGCAAGCATCGCCTTGGCCATGGCCCGACCGAAGAGATCGACTATCTCAAGAAACAGGAGCGCCTCACTTTCGCGCGCTGCGGCGTCATTGATCCCTTGTCGATCGAGGACTATGTCGCGCATGGCGGTTTCGCCGGGCTCACGGCCGCGCTGAGGAAATCGGGCGCCGACATCGTCAAGGACGTCACCGATTCAGGGCTCCGCGGCAGGGGCGGCGCCGGCTTCCCGACCGGCATCAAATGGAAGACGGTCCTCGATGCCAAGGCGGACCAGAAATATGTCTGCTGCAACGCCGATGAGGGCGACAGCGGCACTTTCGCCGACCGCATGCTGATGGAAGGCGATCCCTTCACGCTGATCGAAGGCATGACCATCGCCGGCATCGCGGTCGGGGCCACCAAGGGCCTGATCTACATCCGCTCCGAATATCCCCATGCCATCGCCAAGATGAAGCAGGCGATCGCCAAGGCGGCCGCCGCGCGCTTCCTCGGCGACAACATCCAGGATTCGGGCAAGAGCTTCACGCTTGCCGTGCGCACCGGCGCCGGCGCCTATATCTGCGGCGAAGAGACGTCCATGCTCGACAGCCTTGAGGGCAAGCGCGGCATGGTGAGGCCGAAGCCGCCGATCCCGGCGCTCGAGGGCCTGTTCGGCAAGCCGACCATCATCAACAATGTGCTGAGCTTCGCCGCGGTGCCCGACATCCTGAGCAAGGGGCCTGAGTTCTACAAGAATTACGGCATGGGCCGCTCGCGCGGCACGCTCCCCTTCCAACTCGCCGGCAATATCAAGCATGGCGGACTGGTCGAGAAGGCCTTCGGCATCAGCTTGCGCCAGCTCCTCGAGGATTTCGGCGGCGGCACTCATTCGGGCCGCCCCGCCCGCGCCATCCAGGTCGGCGGTCCCTTGGGCTCTTACGTGCCGGCTTCGCAATTCGACCTGCCGATGGATTACGAGACCTTCGCCGCCAATGGCGCGATGGTCGGTCATGGCGGCATCGTGGTGTTCGACGACACGGTCGACATGGCGCTTCAGGCGCGTTTCGCCATGGAATTCTGCGCCATCGAATCCTGCGGCAAATGCACGCCCTGCCGCATCGGCTCGGTGCGCGGCGTCGAGGTGATCGACCGCATCATCGCCGGCATCGAGCGCGACAAGAACCTCATCGTCCTCGACGATCTCTGCCAGACCATGGTCGAGGGCTCGCTTTGCGCCATGGGCGGCCTGACGCCCATGCCGGTGCAGAGCGCCATCAAGCATTTTCCCGAAGACTTCGACCGGCCCACCGCGAAGGCCGCGGAATAGAGTAGGACAGCGATATGACGACGCTCATCAAGGAAATCGATTACGGCACGCCCAAGTCCGAGGCTACGCGGATGGTGACCCTCGAGATCGACGGCCAGTCGGTCACGGTGCCGGAAGGCACCTCGATCATGCGTGCCGCGATGGAGCTCGGCACTCAGATCCCGAAGCTCTGCGCCACCGATTCGATGAAGAGCTTCGGCTCCTGCCGCCTGTGCCTGGTCGAGATCGAAGGGCGCAAGGGCACGCCCGCCTCCTGCACCACGCCGGTCGCCCCCGGCATCAAGGTCAAGACCCAGAACGATCACCTGGCGCAGCTGCGCCGCGGCGTGATGGAGCTCTATATCTCCGATCATCCGCTCGACTGCCTCACTTGCGCCGCCAATGGCGACTGCGAATTGCAGGACATGGCGGGAGCGGTGGGCTTGCGCGAAGTGCGCTATGGCTATGACGGCGACAACCACGTCTTCGCCAAGCACAACGGCTCGGAGAATTTCCGCTACAAGCCGAAGGACGAGAGCAATCCCTATTTCACCTTCGATCCGTCCAAATGCATCGTCTGCTCGCGCTGCGTGCGTGCCTGCGAGGAAGTGCAGGGCACTTTCGCGCTGACCATCGACGGGCGCGGCTTCGCCTCGCATGTCTCGGCCGGCATGGATGAGGATTTCCTGGCCTCCGAATGCGTCTCCTGCGGCGCCTGCGTGCAGGCCTGTCCGACTGCCACGCTGACCGAGAAGTCGATCATCGAAAAGGGCCAGCCCGATCATTCGATCGTCACCACCTGCGCCTATTGCGGCGTCGGCTGTTCCTTCAAGGCCGAGATGAAGGGCGACGAGGTCGTGCGCATGATGCCCTGGAAGGATGGCGGCGCCAATGAAGGCCATTCCTGCGTGAAGGGCCGCTTCGCCTTTGGCTATGCCACGCATCAGAACCGCGTGCTGCAGCCGATGGTGCGCGAGAAGATCACCGATCCCTGGCGCGAGGTCTCCTGGGACGCGGCCATCGATTTCACCGCCAAGCGCTTCCTGGACATCCAGGCCAAACATGGCGTGGGCGCGATCGGCGCCATCACCTCGTCCCGCTGCACCAATGAGGAAGTCTATGTGGTGCAGAAGATGGTCCGCGCCGCCTTCCACAACAACAATGTCGACACCTGCGCCCGCGTCTGCCATTCGCCGACCGGCTATGGCTTGAAGCAGACTTTCGGCACTTCCGCCGGCACCCAGGACTTCAAATCGGTCGACAAGGCCGATGTGATCCTGATCATCGGCGCCAACCCGACCGACGCTCATCCGGTCTTCGCCTCGCGCATGAAGAAGCGCCTGCGCGAAGGTGCGAAGCTCATCGTCATTGATCCGCGCCGCACCGACATCGTGCGCTCGCCGCATGTCGAGGCCCAATATCATCTGCCGCTTCTGCCGGGCACCAATGTCGCGATCTTCAACGCCTTCGCCCATGTCGTGGTGACGGAAGGCCTGGTGAAGCGCGATTACGTCGCCGAGCGCTGCGAGCCCGAAGACTTTGCCCGCTGGGAGAAATTCATCGCCGATCCGAAGAACTCGCCCGAGGCTTTGGAAAGCATCACCGGCGTCAAGGCCGAGGACGTTCGGGCCGCGGCGCGGCTTTATGCGACCGCCGGCAATGGCGCCATCTATTACGGCCTCGGCGTCACCGAGCACAGCCAGGGCTCGACCATGGTCATGGCCATGGCCAATCTCGCCATGGCGACCGGCAATATCGGCCGCGACGGTGTGGGCGTTAATCCCTTGCGCGGCCAGAACAATGTCCAGGGCTCCTGCGACATGGGCTCCTTCCCGCATGAGCTCACCGGCTATCGCCACATCTCCGACTCGACGGTGCGCGACCTGTTCGAGAAAGTGTGGAATGTCGAGCTCGATGCGGAGCCGGGCCTGCGCATCCCCAACATGTTCACGGCCGCCGTCGAAGGCTCCTTCAAGGGCCTCTTCGTCCAGGGCGAGGACATCGCCCAGTCCGATCCCAACACCAAGCATGTGAATATGGCGCTCGAGGCGATCGAATGCCTGGTCGTGCAGGACCTCTTCCTCAACGAGACGGCGGCCTTCGCCCATGTCTTCCTGCCCGGCACCTCCTTCCTCGAGAAGGACGGCACCTTCACCAATGCCGAGCGGCGCATCAACCGCGTGCGCCCGGTGATGGCGCCGAAGCAGGGCATGCAGGAATGGGAAGTCGTCGCCAGGATCGCCGCCGCCATGGGCTATCCGATGAGCTATTCATCGGAAGCGGAGATCATGGACGAGATCGCCCGCGTGACGCCGACCTTCGCCGGTGTCAGCTTCGAGAAGCTCGACCGGCTGGGCTCGGTGCAGTGGCCGTGCAACGATGCGGCACCTGAAGGCACGCCGATCATGCATATCGGCAAGTTCGTGCGCGGCAAGGGCCGCTTCATGGTCACCGAATTCGTGCCGACGGATGAGCGCACCAACCGCTCCTTCCCGCTGATCCTGACCACCGGCCGCATCCTGAGCCAGTACAATGTCGGCGCTCAGACGCGGCGTACCCCCAATGTCGCCTGGCACCCGGAGGACGTGCTCGAGATCCATCCGCATGATGCGGAAGTGCGCGGCATCAGGGACGGCTCGATGGTGTCGCTGACGAGCCGCATCGGCGCCATCACCTTGCGCGCGGTCATTGCCGAGCGCATGCCGCAGGGCGTCGTCTACACCACCTTCCATCACCCGGTGACCGGCGCCAATGTGATCACCACCGAATATTCCGACTGGGCGACCAATTGCCCGGAATACAAGGTGACCGCCGTGCAAGTCACGCCCTCCAACCAGCCCTCCGACTGGCAGGTCGAATGGGAGCAGCGCGAGAGCGAGCACAAGCGCGTGGCGGTGAAGCCGCTGGTCGCGGCCGAGTGATGCGATGACGGCGAGGCCCGATCCGGACTGGGCATCGGAGCCCGCGACATCGCGTCCTGCCGAAGGGCGCCTCTATCGCCCCGACGGCACGGCGAAGGACCTCGTCTGGCAGGTGCCGGAGGAAGTGCCGGTGGCGATCATGCATAATTCGGTCTCGACCGCGGTCATGATGGCGACGCCGGCCGATCTCGAGGATTTCGCCGTCGGCTTCTCGCTGTCGGAAGGCTTCGTCACCGACCCTGCCGCCATCCGCAATGTCGTGGCGCTGACCGTCGAGAACGGCTTCTGCGTCGATATCGCGGTAGATGAGGCGGCGCTCAAGCCGCGCTCGGTCCGGGCGCTGGAGGGCCGCACCGGCTGCGGCCTCTGCGGCGTCGAGGACATTGCCGATGTGGTGAAGCCCGTGGCGCCTATCGGAAAAGCCTTCGCGCTCGCGCCCGCCGCCGTGCAGAAGGCCTTTGCCGAATTGCCGGCGCGCCAGCCGATGAACAAGATCAATCACTCCGTTCATGCCGCGGCCTGGGTGACGCCCGAGGGCGAGATCAAGCTGGTGCGCGAAGATATCGGCCGCCACAATGCGCTCGACAAATTGCTGGGCGCGGTGACGCGCGAGGGGCTGGACCGAAGCTCGGGTTTCGTCGCCATGACCAGCCGATGCAGTTTCGAGCTGGTGCAGAAATGCGCCCATCTCGGCATTGCCCATCTCGTCACCATCTCGGCGCCGACCGGCCTTGCCCTCCATCTGGCGCGCGGAGCGGGCATGACGCTCGCAAGCCGCTCGCCCGACGGCATCGTCTGCTTTCATTGACAGGGTACATCATGGACCAGTTCGCCGACATCAAGCGCATGGCCAACCAGATCGCGGTGGCCTTCCAGGCCTATCCCGAGGACCAGGCCATCAAGGAAACCGCCAATCATATCAAGTCTTTCTGGGATCCGCGCATGCGCAAGCAGCTGGCTGAGCTCATCGCCACGGACAAGGCCGCGCTGAACCCGATCGCGCTCGCCGCCGGCAAGAAGCTGGGATTGGGATAACCCCTACCGTGGCGACCACACGCTCAGATCGCCCGCTTCAGGATGACGAGGCGACGCATGGAACGCCGCTTGAGCAGCGACACGATACTGCCCAGACTGCCAATGAAATGATGTAACCGGATCGACTTGGGAACGGATCCGCGGGATACACGCGCAAAACCCCACCGCGCAAAGCCTGCCCAATGCGCTCTGGCCGTGATCATATAGACGCTTTGTCTTTCATCCTTCAGGAGCTCATCGATGAGCCGAGTGGCGATGCCCTGCCGCCGCCAGGGCGGTGCTACGACAAGAGACCCCAATTCACGCGTTCCATCCGGATGGCGTCTCATTTGTACCGTCCCGATGATCTCTTCATCCTTGACGGCAACCAAGAAATTCTCGGGCTTGAGGTCGATGGGGCGCATCCGCTCGGTCAACACCAGGGCACGAATGGCCTTCCCTTCCTGGCTTTGCGCCTTGCGAATGACAATGGCCCTGGCATGCGCATCCATTTCTAACCTCTAAGGATTTTCCGATTTCAGCGGGTCAAAACATAAATACGGCCTCATGAGGGTATTTATGCCGGCCGGAAACAGTGCATACGGACCATCTTTTCTCCGCCCTAATTGCCGTCTAGACAAGGGTGATGGGCGAACAATCCCCTTTTCCGCAAGTCCTGATCACCGGTGCGTCGGGCGGCATTGGCGAGGCTTTCGCCCATGTGGCGGCGGGCGACGGCCATCCCTTGATCCTGGTGGCGCGCACCGAGGCCGAGTTGCATCGCGTGCGCGGCGTGGTGATTGCCCGCTATGCCGTTCCGGTCAACATCATCGTTCTCGATCTGGCGAAGCCGGGCTCTTGCGAAATCCTCGCCAATGAGCTCGAAGCCCGCCGGCTCACCCCCGACATCCTCATCAACAATGCCGGCTTCGGGCTGATCGGCAAGGCGGCCGAGCTCGCGCGCGAAGACCAGTTGCAGATGATCGACCTCAATGTCCGCGCTTTGACCGATCTCACCTTGCGCTTCCTGCCTGGCATGATCGCCAAGGGCTCGGGCGGCGTCATCAACGTCGCCTCGACCGCGGGCTTCATACCGGGGCCCAATATGGCGGTCTATTTCGCCACCAAGGCTTTCGTGCTGTCTTTCACCGATGCGCTCCATGAGGAGACCAAGGGAACGGGCGTCACATTGACCAATTTGTCGCCGGGTCCGGTCGATACCGGTTTCCAGCGCCGCGCCGGGATGAAGCAGGCGCGCGCGCTGAGCCGGGTGGTGCCGAAAGGAGCCATGGCCGTCGCCCAGGCCGGCTGGGCCGGTTTCAAGGCGGGCGAGCGGCTGGTGGTGCCCGGCACCATGAACAAGCTTGCCGCCTATGCAATGAGGGGAGCACCCCGGCGCGTGATCCTTCCCGTCATCGGGCGGGCCATGGGCTCGGCCAAGGCCCGCTAGCTCCTCCCTTCGCCGCAAGCACTCATGTCCTTCGCGGTCTTCCACATGAGCCTCTCTGACGACATGCCAGCCATGATCTGCCGCTCTCGACGATAGGCCGCTTCCTGTGTCACCCTCGCGAATCATGGCTGCCGGAAAGATCCTGATCATCCTGCATTCGGAGACCTCGTCGCCCGGACGCGTCGGCACCATGCTGAAGGAGAAGGGCTACACGCTCGATATCCGAAGGCCCTGCCTTGGCGATGCCTTGCCCGAGACGCTCGCCGAACATGAGGGGGCGGCGATCTTCGGCGGTCCGATGAGCGCCAATGACTGCGACGCTTTCATCCGCGCCGAGACCGACTGGATCGCCATTCCGCTCAAGGAGAAGAAGCCCTTTCTCGGCATCTGCCTCGGCGCCCAGATGCTGGCGCGCCATTTGGGCGGCAAGGTCGAGCCACATGCGGAAGGTTTCGTCGAGATCGGCTATTTCCCGCTCGCGCCGACCGAGGTCGGACGCAAGCTCGGCGACTGGCCGGGCACGGTCTATCACTGGCATCGCGAAGGTTTTACCCTGACCCAAGGCTGCGAGCTTCTGGCGACGGGGCAGACCTTCGCCAACCAGGCCTTCCGCTATGACGGCGAGGCCTATGGCCTGCAATTCCATCCCGAGGTGACGCGGCTGATGATGCATCGCTGGTCGGTCAGGGGCGCGCATCGCTTCACGCTGAAAGGCGCCCAGAACGGTGCCGAGCAGCTTTCGGGCCAGATCCTCCATGACGCGCCGGTGCGCCAATGGCTTTGGGGCTTCCTCGATCTCTGGCTCAGGCCAAGGCCGGCTTCGGCCCAGGCCGCTTGACTCTTCCCTGTCGGCGCCTCAAATCTTCACTAACCATTAACCATCTGAAAAAGTTCAATTTTTAGCTATTTGGAAACTTCGCTGAGCCATCATCGGATTCAAGGCTCGCGAGGGTGATGCAAAGCGGGGCCGCGGCCGGGATTGGGTACTGCGTACCCGGCGGAAATTGGGAACGGGGAGCGCTGCAAAAGCCTCCCCGTTTCTTCGTGGCCAGGCTCGACCGGCCATCCAGGTTTCGGACGGGCCTATGCGCAGAATCAGCGCTTGGCCCTGATCGTCTCCACATCGGTGTCGCCGACATACCAGTCGCGCGCCGCGACTTCCTCGAACACGACCCACACCTGATTCTTGGTGAGGCCGGTGGCCGCAATGATTGCTTCCGTCACGGCCTTGCTGATCTGCGCTTTCTTGCCGGCAGGATCCGCGGCGATGGCTTCCTTGACGATGCGGATATTGACGAAAGGCATTGCCGTTCTCCTCAACAGGTCTTGACGCCATTGACCATCAGCCTGACGCCATAGAGCGATGTCGTCCCGCAGATATAGAGCATGTTGCGCTTAGGGCCACCCCAGGCGCAATTGGCCACCACTTCCGGCACCTTAACCTTGCCGATGAGTGTGCCGTCCGGCTCATAGCAGTGGATGCCATCCGCGGCACTCGTCCAGATGCGCCCATCGGTATCGAGCCGAAACCCGTCGAACAAACCCGCCGTGCAATCGGCGAAGACGTCGCCGCCCGAGAGCTTGCCCGCGTCGGAGACCTTGAACACCCGCATATGGGCCGGATTCTGCGACCCATGGGTGCGCCCGGTATCGACGACATAGAGCAGCTTCTCGTCGGGCGAGAAGGCGATGCCGTTCGGCCGCACCATGTCGGTGATCACCGCTTCGATCCCGCCCGACTTGGGGTCGATGCGATAGACGTGGCAGGCGCCGATCTCGCTCTCGGCCTTGTTGCCTTCATAGTCGGTGTCGATGCCGTATGCCGGATCGGTGAACCAGATCGAGCCGTCCGATTTCACCACGACATCATTCGGCGAATTGAGGCGCTTGCCGCGCCATGCGTCGGCAAGGGTGGTGATCGACCCGTCATATTCGGTGCGGCTGACGCGCCGCCCGCCATGCTCGCAAGTGACGAGCCGGCCTTCCCGGTCGGTCGTGTTGCCGTTGCTGTTGCCCGCGGGCTGGCGGAAGACCGAGATGGAGCCGTCGGTCTCGTCATAGCGCAGCATGCGGTCATTGGGGATGTCGGACCAGACGAGATAGCGTCCGGCCGCGAAATAGACGGGCCCCTCGGCCCAGCGGCAGCCGGTGAACAGCTTGTCGACAAGCGCATTGCTGTTGAACAGCCGCGCAAAGCGCTTGTCGAAGATCTCGTAATAGTCGGACGTAGCCATCTTTCCCCATCTCCATTTTGTATGACATATCGAGCCTTATATTCGGGATGATTGCAAGGGCCGTCACGCCGGATAGCGATAGATCGCGGCGAGGGGCGATGTGGCGACCGGCAGGTCGGCCTTGCGCAGGCCGATGGCGCGTCCGCCATATCTCAGCGTCAGTCCGGCGATCTCATCCACGATGTCGTAACTGTCGGCGCCGGCCTCCTTGGCGATCGCGATCGCGCCCGTCGCCTCATCGAGCGTGCCGTCGACGACGGCGTCGATGTCGACCAGGAGCGTGTCGATGGCGCCCGCCGCAGCGGCGCGCGCCACAAGCGCCAGATCGGCGCCGGCGCGGCCTTGTTTCTCACGCATCAGGTACTGCTCGTTGAGCGCCGCGATCCTGCCGGCATGCAATCTCTGCAGGATCGGCCGGGCGCTTTCGGCAAGCTCGCTCACCGACAGCCTGTCGGGATTTCCTTTCACGATCTCAGCCGCCAGATGCTCATAGCTGTTCACCGTGCGATAGATCGCGTCGAACTCATCGACGCAGGCGAGGACGAGCGGTATGTCGCGGCCGGCGAGCAGCGGCCGCAGCGCCGCATCGATCTTGCGGGCATAGGTGCGGCGATGGAAGGTCTCGCCCGCCCCGCCCTGGAAACGCCCGCCCGGCGACACGTCGCGGCTCTTGGCGCGCGCGCCCGCGGCATCCATGTTCTTCGGCAGGCCGTCGACCTTGAGGGCTTCCGCCGGCAGATCGCCATGCATCTCGACGAGACGCGCATTATTCTCCGACAAGGCGAGGATGAAGGCCACGTCGGGAAATGCCAGGGCGCGGATGAGCGGCTTGATATGGAAACGGTCGGCCACTTCGACCAGGGGCTCGAGGCGCGTTGGCAGCCGGAAGGTGGCGAGATTATCCGGCGTCACATAGAGGGCGAGGCTCGTGGCCTGATGCGCCCAGAATGCGTCATCGCCGGCGAGGTCTTCGATCTGCTCTTCGATGGCTGCAATCTTCCGCTTGTCGAAGGCGGCGTCGCGAAGCTGGCGCGCCGCCTCCTTGGCGAGATTCTTGAGCTCGATGATGCTGGCGCCGATGTCCTGAGTGACCTTCGTGGTCGGCAGCACGATCGTGACCGAGCCCGGTTTCCGCGCATTGGCGAGCCGGGTCAGCTCTTCGGTGGTCGGCAGGTCGACATAAAGCATGACGGGCTCCTTCGCTCGTGTGGTGGATTTGACATTCGCTTCGGTATCTCGGCCTGCACAGAAAGCGAATGTCAAATCCAAGACCACACTAGACTCTTGAATTTGCTAGTGTCCTTTTGATCCTAACATTCGCAACCCGCCCGCCACAAACAGAAGCGAATGTTAGGATCAGGACACTAGCGGTTGCGGCTTTCCAGCAAAGCCTGGTTCCGGGAAATCGCCGAATGGTTTCACCCGACGTGGCTAACAGTCAATCCTGTTCGAAGCCGCCGAATATCTGGCAGGTACGCGCCGCGGCATCGTGACCGCCAGCGAGGCAGTCGGCGACAGGTTTTCCCGTCACATGCGCGGCAAGGAAGCCTGAAATGAAACTGTCGCCCGCACCCGTCGTATCGCGCACCACGACCGGAAGCGCCGTGCCGCGGAAGACGTCGCCACCGGCACAAGCGAGCGACCCGCGCGGTCCCCGCATGACGACGGCGGCGAGAGCACCTTGCGCCAGCGTCCGATCCAGCACCGACCGCGCCTCGGCGTCATCGCCGTCGCAAGAGACGAAGGCGATGGCAAGGCTGTCGGGCGCGATATTGCGCGGCTCGGCATTGACCGAAAGATCCTGCGAGACGCTGACACCGGCTTGCGCGAGCGCGCGCTTGGTCGCGCCCGCATCGTCGAGCCAACCGATATGGACATGCTTCATGGCCTTGAGCCGCTGCAGGTCCTGATCGTCCGGCCGATAGCCCCGGCAGACGCCGAAATCCTCCGCGACGAAATGCCGATCGCCATCAGGGGTGGTGGCGATCACCGTGAGCGAGGTGCGGCCGGGCGTGATCACCTTGACCGCGGTCACATCGACGCCGAGCCGCGCCAGGACGGTACGCGTCCGCAGCCCTTCCGCGTCCTCGCCGACGGCGCCGAAATAAGCCGCCTGATGGCCGAGCCGCAGCAGGTTCACCGCGACATTGACGGCATTGCCGCCGACCAGCTTGCGATCGACCGGCGGCAGATAGTGGTCGATGCAATTGTCGCCGACAGTGGCGATGCGAACGGACACGAGGTGCCCTAATAAGCGACGCGCTTGTAATAGCGCCGCGTGGTCAGGGGATGGTTGCGCAGATGCTCGATATGGGCGGAGAGGCGCTCGAGCTCTGCCGCGAGGACGACGGGGGAGATGAGCGCGCGGAAGGCTTGCGGAATCCCCGGCAGATCGGCCTCGGCGGGATCGATGACCGTGAGCTTGTCCGTATATTGCCGGGCGAATTGCTCGACGCGGTCGGCGAGCGGCCGGAATTCATCCTCGCTCTTGAGCAGGATGACGCTGACGCCCTTCTCTACCAGCTCCAGCGTGCCGTGGAAGAAGTCGGAAGCATGCACCGGCCTTGTGCGGATCCACTGCATCTCTTCGAGGATGCACATGCCGTAATAGAAGGCTTGCGGCCAGGCGGAGCCCGCGCCGGTGATGATGTGATAGGGCTCGTTCCTGAAGGTCTCGGCGAGCCTGGCGGCCCTGGGCTCGAAGGACGCTTTCGCCGCGAGCAAAGCCTGCGGCAGCTGCGCAAGATGAGGCGTCACGATCTCATGGAGATTAGCCTCGCCGCGATGCTTGAGAAGTGCCGCGGCGATCAGCAAGCCCTGGATATAGAAAGATTCCGATGACGTGTCGTCCTCGGCGAAATTGACGAAGGCGCGATCAGCCGAGCGGCCGAGCGGCGTGTCGGCATGTCCGACGAGGGTCACGATCCTGGCGCCGCGGGCGCGGCAGAAGTCGAGGGCCGCGATGCTTTCCTTGGTGGTGCCGGAGAGCGAGGGAATGACGACCAGCGACCGGGGCCCGAGCGATCGGTGATCCATAAGAACGAGCTCGGCCGATCTCTCGGTGAAGATCTTGAGGCGCGAGCGCTCTGCAAGCAGGGCCGCCGCCGGATACATGAGGATGGCCGCGCCGCCCGTCCCCAGGAAGAATACGCTGTCGATGCCTTCCGCCACATAGCGCTGGGCAGCGGCATCGATTTCCGCCGCCAGGGCGACAGCCCCTTTCTCGATCTTGAGGAAACGCTCGGCATCAAAATTAAGCATGGGCTACGAGTCTCCTGGCAATTTGTCGATCATAGCGCCGGCCGCAAGGCCAGGCCATCCGGCCCAAAAATGGTCACGGAATCGGCCGGAACGCCAACCGTCAGATCATCTCCGGGATTGACGGTGGCGGCCCCGTCCGTCTTGACGGTCAGTTGCGCGCCATCCGCAAGCCCCAGATAGATGATGGTTTCGGCCCCAAGCCGCTCGACCACCAGGGCCTTGCCCGTGATCGAGAGCCCGCGCTCCGGGAGGACACCTGTTACAAGAACCTCGGGCCGCATGCCAAGGGTCACTTTGTCCCCCTTGGCCAATGATGTAACGAGGCCTCGGGCAAGAGCAAGCTCGCCGCCCGCGGCGAGCTGGATGACGGATTGCGATTTCACCTGCCCGGCGAGGAAATTCATCCGCGGGCTGCCGAGGAAGCCCGCGACGAAGAGATTGCGCGGCCGGTTGTAGAGCTCGAGCGGCGAGCCGATCTGCTCGATCCGCCCGCCATTCATGACGACGATCTTGTCGGCGAGCGTCATCGCCTCGACCTGATCATGGGTGACATAGATCATGGTGGCATCGAGCTGCCGGCGCAATTTCGCAAGCTCGAGGCGCATCTGCAGGCGCAAGGCCGCATCGAGATTGGATAAGGGCTCGTCGAACAGGAAGACCTTGGGGTTGCGCACGATGGCACGGCCGATGGCGACGCGCTGGCGCTGTCCGCCCGAGAGCTGCTTCGGCAGGCGATCGAGCAAGGCTTCGAGCTGCAGGACGCGCGCCGCCGCGCCAACCTTTCCGGCTATGACATCCTTGCGCTCGCCCGCGATACGCAGGCCGACCGACATGTTCTCCGCCACCGTCATATGCGGATAGAGAGCATAGGACTGGAACACCATGGCGAGCCCGCGCTTGGCCGCCGGTACATCGTTCACGCGCTCACCGTCGATGAAGAGATCGCCGGCCGTCATTTCCTCGAGCCCCGCCACGATGCGCAGAAGCGTCGACTTGCCGCAGCCCGAGGGGCCGACCAGCACCACGAACTCCTTGTCCCCGACCTTGAGGTCGATGTCCTTCAGCACCTCGACCGTGCTGAAGGACTTGGCGATGCCGCGCATGATCAATTCGCTCAATTCGATGCCCTCATTTGACCGCACCCTGGGTGAGGCCGCCTATGAATTGCCGCTGCATGATGAGGAAAGTGATCAGGATCGGGATGATCGAGATGGCGAGCCCCGCCATGAGCACCGCCCAGTCGCCGCGCAGCGCATTGGCGAAGCTCATCATGCCGATGGTGATCGTCTTGACGCTCTCGCTCTCGACGAAGGTGAGCGCGAAGATGAATTCGTTCCACACCCGCATCGCCTCGATGAGCGCCGCGGAGGCGAGGATGGGCCGGCACAGCGGCAGATGGACATGGAAGAAGGTCCAGACCGGACCGGCTCCGTCCATGATCGAGGCTTCATTCAGCTCCGCCGGGATGGTCACCATATAGGCGCGGATGAGGAAGGTCGTGAACGGGATGCCAAAGGCGACATAGGGGATGATGAGGGCGAGGTAGGTGTTGTAGATGCCGAGCGTATTCAGCGTCTTGAACAGCGGGAAGAGCGCGACCTCCGGCGGCAGGATGAGGCCGCCGAGGATTAAGGCATAGATCAGCGTCTTGCCGCGGAATTTGAGGACGACCAGCGCGAAGGCGGCGGCGGCCGACAGGAAGACGACAAGGATGGTGGAGACGACCGTGACGATCACGCTGGAGACGAGATATTGCGAGATGCCGGCATCCCAGGCAGCGGCGTAGTTGCTCCACCGCCATTCTTCCGGCAGCGCCCAGGTCGAGCCGAACATCTCGGGCGACGATTTGAGCGAGCTGATGAACAGCCAGAACAGCGGATAGACCGAGGCGCCGGCAAGAAGCCAGAACAGGATCAGGAGCGCGGCATGGGCCGGCGTCAATCCTGGGCGGGATTTGGCGGCGGCGGTCATCCATGATCCCGCTGCAGCTTGAGCTGCACATAGCCGACCGAGATGGTGAGGAAGAAGATCACGGTCGCGACCGCCGATGCATAGCCCACCACGTCGTCGCGGAAGGCCGAGCGATACATATGCGTGCCCAGCACCTCGCTCGCGTGATTGGGACCGCCCGCCGTCATGACCCACACGATGTCGAATACCTTGAAGGCGCCAAAGATGGTGATGACGGTGAAGATGAGGGTCGATTCGCGCACCCCGGGGACCGTGAGATGCCGGAAGGTCTGCAGCCTGCTCGCTCCTTCGAGCTCGAGCGCTTCATAGAGATCGCGCGGGATCGCGGCGATCGCCACCATGAACAGGGCCATCATATAGCCGGTCCATTGCCACTGCGACACCATGACGACCGCGATGAGCGCGGTACGCTCCTCGCCGAGCCAGACATGCGACAGGCTCTCGAGTCCGGTGCTGTAGAGCAGCTGATCGATGAGGCCTATGGTCGGCTGGTAGATCAGCTGCCACAGAAGTCCCACCACCGTCACCGGCAGGATGGAGGGCAGGAACAAGGTGGTGCGGAAGAATGATCTGAGATGGGGGCCGAAGACGCCGGCCTGCAGGACCGCCGCCAGCCCCAGCGCGAAGGCGACCTGGAATAGGACCGACATGACGGCATAGATGATGTTGTTGAGAAGTGCCGTCCAGAAGATCGGATTGGTGAACAACTCGTCGTAATTGCCGAAGCCGACGAAGCGCCAGTCGGGCGACATCGAGCTCCAGGCATAGAGGCTGTAGATGACATTCTCGACTGCCGGCCCATAGACGAAGACGAGCAGGAGAATGATCGCCGGCAGGACGAAGAGGTAGGGCACCAGCCGGTGTCGGATTGCCATCATCACTGATGTCCTACCCCGTTTTTGCGCTATTCGCCGCGATCTTTCTTTACCGCCAGCGCCGTTTCGCGCACCTTGGCCATGACCTGCTCGGGCGTCTCGGTGCCGTTGAGGATGGCCTGGCTGCCGGCGAGCAGCACTTCGGTCGAGCGCGCATCCATGTCGGTATCGATCCACAAAGCGAGACCCGACGCCTTGTTGAGGACATCGAGACCTTTCAGCGTCGCGGCGTCGGCCGTGTCCTTGGTGACCGAGCCGATGACGGCGCTGGTCATGCCGGTCATCTTCACGTAATCGGCGCCTTGCTCGGGCGAGGTGAGGAACTTCAGAAATTCCAGCGCCTCCTTGGGATGGCCGGTCTTCGCCGACACCATGAAGCCGTCGGGCGCGCCGGTGAGCAGGCCCTGGTCACCCTTGCCGTCCGGAAAACCCGGCAGCGCGAAGAAGTCCCATCCGTCCTGTTCGAGCTTCGTGCCCTTGAGCTGGCCGAATTCGACGAGCTCGAGATACATCATCGCGGTGCGGCCGGCCGAGAAGCTGCCGCGCGCGATCTCATGCGACAGCGCATTCGAGCCGCGGTTGAAATAGCCGGCGTCGTTGAGCTCCTTGAACTTCGTCAGGCCCTCGACATAGCCGGGATCCGTATAGACCGTATCGGCGGGCGAGCTCAGCTCATAGTCGGCGAGCCGCGTCGCATTGGGCACCAGCTTGCCGAACAGGTCGCCGATATAATGCGCCGCCGCCCAGGGATATTGATTGCCGAAGGCGATCGGCGTCACGCCGGCATCCTCGAGCTTCTGGCAGGCGGCGACGAATTCGGCGAAAGTCTTGGGCTCGCTAAGCCCGTTATCGGCGAAGATCTTCTTGTTGTAGAGCATGTATTTCGAATCGACATTGATCGGCACGCCATAGAGCTTGTCCTTGAACTTGAACGGCCCCATGGACGCTTCCGAGAACACCGCCTTCCAGTCGCTGCCATAGACTGCATCGGTGATGTCGAGCGCCCGCCCGCCGCGCGCGAATTTCTTGCCGAACTCGCCCGACCACGAGAAGTAGACATCCGGCACCTGGTCGGACGCCATGAGCACGCGGATCTTGTCCTTGTAGGGTTCGTCGGCGACGGCCTCCATCTTGATCTTGACGTCGGGATGGCTTGCCTCGAAGGCCTTCACCGCCTGCTCGAAATAGGCCATGTTCTGCGGCTCGGGCCATTTGTGCAGGAAGCTGACGGTGACTTCGGCGAAGGCCTGGGCCGACAGGGCCATGAGGCTGAAGCCTGAGATCAACAGGCCGGACGCGATTTTCCTGGGTTTCATGGTGGTTCCTCTCTGACTATGCAGTTGGGAGCGGATGCACGAGGCCCGGTTGCCCGGGTCTTATTGGTGTTTCGTAGCCAAAGGCGCCGCGATAGCCGCACACATGCGCGGCATGATTGGCGCCCTTGCCGAGCGCGGTCTGTATGTCTTCGCCTGCGAGAAGCGAAAGCAGGAAAGCGGCGATGAAGCCGTCGCCGGCGCCCAGCGTGTCGACGACAGAAGCGGGGATGACGGACTGCCGGAGTATCTTGCCGGCCACGAGCGCGATTGCGCCTTCGCTGCCCCGCGTGATCACGACGATGCGTGGGCCATGGCTGGCGACCCTGTGGGCGAGCGCTTCCGCCTGATCATCGCTGCCTCGGGCATCGGAGAGGAAGGCGATATCGAGATGGGGTGCCGTGCGCGCTATATAGTCGCCGTCATATTCGCTCGAATAGTCGAAGGAGAGGAGCGGTGCCGCCGCACGGATGCGGGAGAGTTCGTCCTCGAGCCGGCTATAGACGCTCGAATGGGCAAGGTCATGCGCGGCAATGAAGCGGAAGTCTTCGTCCTTGAGCTGGTAGTCGCCGCGCAGGCTCGGATGGCTGCCGGCGAACACCCGATCGCCGCCGACATGGCGGATCCGCGACCAGGAATTCGGTCCCGCGATCACGCGCAGGCGGCTGATATCGATGCCCTCGGTGATGAGCGCTTGCCTGATGAGATCGCCGAGGAAATCGGTGCCGATGCAGCCGAGATAGCTGGCTTCGGCGCCGAGGCGCTTCATCATGATGGGAACATTGACCGCGTTTCCGCCCGGAAACTGCACACCCTGGTCGACATAGATGTCGACGGTGTTGTCGCCGATGCCGAGAACACGGACCATTCTCAATATTCCGTCTTCCACATATAGCGGCGGGTGGAAAGCGGCTGGTTGTGCCAGACCGCGAGGCGATGGGCGATGCGCACCAGGGCTGCCTCCAGGATATAAGGCGCCACGATCGCGCGGATGTCCGGATCGATGCCCTTCATCTCGAAGTCCCTGGAATCGTAGATGACCAGGCGCTCGGTGTACTTCTTGCAGAAGCGTACGACCCGCTCCATCAGAGGACGGCTTGGATCCTCGCCCAGCATCAGGACCATGGGCGTGTTCTGGTCGACGATCTCGAAGGGACCGTGGAAGAACTCCGCCGCCTCGATCGGATAGCTGTGCATCCACTGCATCTCCATGAGGATGCAGACGCCGAACACATAGGCCGTGTTGAACATCGGACCGGAGGCGACCTCATAGAGAATGCGGTCGTCCTTGTAGAGCCGCGCTTCCTCGGCGGCGCGCTTGTCGTTGCTTTCCTGCGTGTCGGCCATGGCCTCAGGCAGATTGGCGAGCGAGGTCATCAATTTCGCCTGCAAGGGCCACTTGTCTTTGCCGGCGAGCAACCCGCCGACGAATGCCTGCATGATCATGAACATGCCGGTATGGGCTTCATTCGTCTCACCCATCAGGAATGGATGCTGGACGGCCCGGGCGAGGGGCAGATCCTCGGTCTGGGTGACGGCGACGGTGACGCAGGGCTTGCCCTTCAGGAATTCCGCGGCGGCGACGGTTTCGGGCGTGGTACCCGATTTGGAGCCGAGGAGCACGACGGTCCGCTTGTCGAGCCTGGCCGGCGACTGGGCGATGAATTCGGCGGGGAAATAGCGGCGGACTTCGAGCGAGGGGCTCGAATGCTGGATCCAGTATTCGAGGCCCAGCATGATCCGGTTGGGCGCGCCGCAGCCGACCAGATAGACCCGGTCCACCGAGCTTGCGAGCTTCTCACCGAGCTCAGCCGCCTTGAGCATGGCTTTGGACGAAACGGCAAGTCCGTCGACAATCGCCTTCTTATTCACGTCGGTAGCCATCGGTTCTCCATGCTTGCAGTTTATCTATATACCAGCAGGCTATTTGGTATAGTATACCGAGGTCAAGAGTTTTTCGGATATGCGGCGTAGAATATGAGTCTATTGCTGCATCGCAACGGACATCTGGGCTCAAAGTAAGGATTCTGGAGAATATTGGTATATGTCTATGTCTTCTGGCCCGGGAAGACCAAAGCCTGCGGATTCCCGGGAATTTGTGGCGCGGGGGCACAGGTTTTTGCGCTAGACCAGTGCGCTGCATCTGCGAAGGGACAGGATATGAGCGTGACAGATGACGAGCCCGCATCGGCCACCAAGGTCTATGAGAAGGCACAGCAGCACATTCTCGAAATGATCGAGGGGCCGGATTACGCCGCCGGCGATCGCATTCCTTCCGAGCGCGAGCTATCCGAGCGCTTCGGCATCAGCCGTATGACGATGCGCAAGGCGATCGATCGGCTCGTTCTGAAGGGACTGCTCGAGCGACGCGGCACCAGCGGCACATATATTCCCGTGCCCGTCATCAAGCGGCCGCTGATCAGCCGCATGTTCTCGCAAGGTATCTCGCAGATCGTGCGCGATTGCGGCGGCATCCCCGGCAACCGGCTGCTCTTCTTCGAGGAGCAGCAAGCCAATGCGCGCGTCGCCGAACGGCTCGACATCAAGTCGGGCGACGCGCTGATCGTGATCCGGCGCTTGCGCACGGTGAACGATCTGCCCTTCTGCGTCGAGACGACCCATCTTCCGGCAGCCCTCGTGCCGGGTCTCGCGGCCCATGATCTCTTCGGCACCCAGTCCTTCTATGCCCTGCTCAAATCGCGCTACGGCATCGACGTCGACAGCGGCGAAGGCACGATCAGCGTTTCGACGGTAACGGCCCAGGAAGCGACCTTGCTGGGCCTCAAGAAGGAATCGCCTGCCCTCATCTTCCGTGCCGTGGCGCAGGACACGCGCAAGCGCAAGGTCGAATATCTGACCTCCGTCAACCATCCGCAAAGAGTGATCTTCAAGACGGTTTGATGGTCGCAACACAACGCGGCTTTCCGAAATCAGCAAACATGCGATATATGTGATTCCACCCGTTGGAGTGAGCACACAATGGCCGGCAAATCATCGAAGAAATCGGCGAAGGTCGCAAAGAAGACGGTCGCCAAGAAGGCCGCCGCGAAGGCAGTTAAACCGTGCAAAGCCTTGCCGAAGTCTCCATCCGGCGTCGTCCTTCTCTCAGGCGGCAATCCTCAGATCGCGAAGGCCTATGGCGATGCGCCTGTGCAGGCCTATATCGCGGCCATGCCGGGCTGGAAAAGCGACGTCGGCCGCCGCCTCGACGCGCTCATCACGCGTGCCGTCCCTCATGTCTACAAAGCGGTCAAATGGAACTCGCCGCTCTATGGCATAGAAGGCGAGGGCTGGTTCCTCGGCGTCCACTGCTTCAACAAATACGTCAAGCTGGCCTTCTTCCGCGGCGCGGCGCTCAATCCCGTCCCTCCCGGCGCATCCAAGCAGAAGGAGGTGCGCTATCTCGACATCCACGAGGACGATGAGATCGACGAAGCCCAGCTTGCCCGCTGGGTGAAGCAAGCCAGCCAAATGCCCGGCGAAAAAATGTGACCCGAGGGAAGCTTTGCCCGTTTCCGTTGGACGGAAAGCAGCTTTTATTTCAATAGGTTATGAGAACTGGTGGAGCAGAGGGGGATCGAACCCCTGACCTCGGCATTGCGAACGCCGCGCTCTCCCAACTGAGCTACTGCCCCTCGCTGAGACGGCGCTGTGTAGGGGCTCCCATGGCCCCCTGTCAAGCTTTGGCCGCCTTGCGCCGGGCCCCCCGGACCTCTAAATCTCAGGCCCGATCCCCCACCAGAGGCGCGCATGTTCTCCATCCTCAACCTGATCGACCTCATTCTCAACATCTACACCTGGATCATCATCGCCGTGGTGATCATGAGCTGGCTCATCGGCTTCAACATCATCAACGGCCACAACGACATCGTCCGCCAGATCCGCTATGCGCTCTACCGGATCACCGAGCCGGTGCTGGGCCCCATCCGCCGCATCCTTCCCGATCTCGGCGGCATCGACATCTCGCCCCTCATCGCCCTCATCGCCATCTGGTTCCTCCGCAGCCTGCTGTGGGAATATGGGCCGCGGCTCTTCGTGTGAGCGGGCTTCCCTTCAAGCCCGATGACGGAGGCGGCCTTCTCTTCATTCGCGTCACGCCGAAATCCGCGCGAGGCCAGATCGCCGGCCTTCATACCGGCGCCGACGGCAAACTGTCGCTCCAGGTCAAAGTCAGGGCGCAACCGGAAAAGGGCAAGGCCAATGAAGCCGCTATCGAGCTTCTGGCCGAGGCTCTGGGCCTGCCCAAGCGGTCCTTCGCCATCGCCGCCGGCGCGACCGACCGCCTGAAGACGGTCAGGATCGCCGGAGACCCCGTCACCATCCGCCAGAAACTCAACGATATCATCCAGGACCAGAGCTCATGACCGCAAAGATCATCGATGGAAAAGCCTATGCCGAGGGCTTGCGCGCCCGCATCGCCAATGCGGTGAAAGAGCTCGAAGCCAAGCACGGGCTGAAGCCCGGCCTCGCCGTGGTGCTGGTCGGCGAGGATCCGGCGAGCAAGGTCTATGTCGCCAACAAGGCGAAGCAGACGGTCGAGGTCGGCATGAATTCCTGGGAGCACCGGCTCGATGCCTCGACCTCGGAGAAGGAGCTCCTCGCTCTGGTCGACAAGCTCAACAAGGACCCGGCCGTGCATGGCATATTGGTGCAACTGCCGCTGCCCAAGCAGATCGATTCGTCCAAGGTGCTGAGCGCCCTCGACCCCGCCAAGGATGTCGATGGCTTCCATGTGGTGAATGTCGGCAAGCTGTCGACCGGCCAGGATGCGCTCGTCGCCTGCACGCCGGTCGGCTCCGTCATGCTCGCCAAGGATGCGCTGGGTAAGAAGCTCGAAGGCCTCGAGGCCGTGGTCATCGGCCGCTCCAACATCGTCGGCAAGCCGGTGGCGCAGCTCCTCCTCGCCGAGAACTGCACCGTCACCATCGCTCATTCGAGGACCAAGGACCTGCCCCAAGTCGTTCGTCGCGCCGATCTCGTCATCGCCGCCGTCGGGCGCCCCGAGATGGTAAAGGGCGACTGGATCAAGCCCGGCGCCTGCGTCATCGATGTCGGCATCAACCGCATCGAGCGCGACGGCAAGGCGAAGCTCGTCGGCGACTGCGACTATGCCTCTTGCGCCGCGGTGGCGGGATCGATCACGCCGGTGCCGGGCGGCGTCGGCCCGATGACCATCGCCTGCCTCTTGCACAACACGGTGCGCGCCGCCTGCGCGCAGAAATCGCTGCCTGTTCCTGAAATGTGAGGGTGTGTCGGCGGAGCGCTATGCTTTCGCCTGTCTCGCCCGCTCGATCGCTTCGAGGATCATGTTCTCGGCCGCGGCCGCGTCGCCCCAGCCCTTCACCTTGACCCATTTGCCGGTCTCGAGATCCTTGTAGTGCTCGAAGAAATGCTGGATCTGATGCCGCGTGATCTCCGGCAGGTCAGTATAGTTGTGCACATTCTCATAGCGGCGCGTGAGCTTCGGCACCGGCACCGCGACGATCTTCTCATCACCGCCCGCCTCGTCCTGCATGAAGAGCACGCCGACCGGCCTGACCGACATCACCGCGCCCGGCACGATGCCCCGCTGATTGGCGATCAACACGTCGCAGGGATCGCCGTCGAGCGACAGCGTGTGCGGGATGAAGCCGTAATTGCCCGGATAGCGCATCGACGTATAGAGGAAGCGGTCGACGACCAGCGTGCCCGCCGCCTTGTCCATCTCATATTTGATCGGCTCGCCGCCCACCGGAACTTCGACGATGACATTGACTTCCTTCGGTGGATTCTTGCCGATCGATATGGCATCAATACGCATGAAGGGGATACTCCGTGAAAAGAACAATGACCCTACATGGCATGAAAAGGCTTGTCTTTCCAATAATCTTGAGCCTGGCACCGCTTTCCGCAGCGGCCGATGAGGCGACCAGCGTCTATAGCGATCTCGATCTCAAGAAATGCCTTAAACTCGCGCTCTTCGAGGATGAGGGCGAAGGCGGCGAATGGTCGTGCCCCGGCATCAAGGACCATGAGGTGCGCGTCTGGGAGGGCGATCTCAGGAGCTTCGTCGGCTTCGGCAAGATGGCGCCGGCACAATGCGCCTCGATGCAGACCTTTGGCGCGTTCAACTCGCTGGGCCCGCGCGTCGAATGGCGTATGAGCGCGGGCAAGCCTTTCGCCACCATCTTGCGCTGGTTCACCACGCAGAACACCGACGGCGGCAATCCCGTGAAGCAGAACTGGCTCGTCGTCACCAAGGTCTCCGACAAAGAGGCCTGCCACATCGCCTATATCGACACGAAATATGCGGAAGCGAATGACGTGGCGCGCCAGCGCGCCGACGAGGAGGCGGCGACCTTCAATTGCGCCAAGGACATGCCGGAAGTCTTCTCATCATTGGGCGGCATCGCCACCGACTATGCCAGCGGCATCCCCTGCCCCGGCGGGCCGTACCGGGAAGAGTAATCACCTAGTCGTCGCTCAATTTAAATCGAATTTGGCTTTTGCGGCGATGACCGCAAAAGTCACGCACACGGAAATATGTTGCAACAGCGCAGAAGTGCGATAGATTTCGGGACTATCGTTTATCATTTTATGTGAGGGCATGCCGATGTTGAGCTATGTCCCAGTAGGCAATAAGCGAGCTTGCATTCTCATGGCTTCGGCGCTGTCGTTGAACGTGCCCGCTTATGCGGCCGACGTCGGCAGCACCGATTTGGAATGCCGCGTACTGTTCAGAGTCGCTTGCGCACCGGATTTCTGCAGCCAAAAATCGCCGACGGGCGGCGTTGTCGGCAGCGACATTACCTTCAAATATCAAGCCTCCGACCAGTCTGTGAAAGTCTGCATCGAGAACCTCTGCTCCATGGGAACGATGACCAGCGATCAGCAACAGGCTGGCTCGGATATCCGCGTCCTGACCGGTTCGATTGAATGGCAATGGTTCGACCGCAAAGACTCGGACATGCGCGTAATCGCCACTGGCGGCCTCGGACATTCGGGTCCGAGCTTTCTCGGCACAGTTGTTTCGCATGGCGAGGTCGATGACATCAACACGATAGGTGGGGATTGCCGATAGCGGGCCGTTGAGCAACGGCGATCGCGAGGAGCGAGAGTATTTCACCTCCGCTTGGTGTCACCGAGCGTCTCGCGCAAGGCCCGCCGCAGCCCATGGATCTGGTCGAGCAGATTGAGGATCACGTCGATCCCTTCGTCATTGACGCCGATATCGTGCTTGAGATCGCAGATGAGATTGCAACGCGCCGTGTCGACTTCCGATAGAGGCTCTCCGACCTGGCTCTCCTCGATCGATATCCAACCGGCGGCGGCCCATGTGCGCAGCATCTCTTCATCATAGCGGGCAGTGACGAAAACGGTGGTTTTCTTGACCATGATCACACCTCCATCGTCCGGCGCGGATCATAGGCTTTGGCCTTGCTCCAGCGCGCGATGAATTCCTCGAGCTCGGGATCGGGCTTGTCGGGCAGCACCACTTTCAGCGTCACATATTGATCGCCATGGCCGCCATTGGCTTTCGCGACGCCTTTGCCCCTGAGCCTGAGTGTGGTCCCGCTATTGGCGCCCTTGGGCACGCTCAGCATGACGGCGCCTGAGGGCGTCGGCGCCTTGACCTTGCCGCCCAGCACCGCCTCGGCGAGCGAGATCGGCAATTCCAGATGGATGTCGTCGTCCTTGCGGGTGAATTGCGGATGCGGGCGCACCTCGATCTCGATCAGGGCGTCGCCGGGCTCGCCGCCATTATAGCCGGGCCGGCCCTTGCCCTTGAGCCGCAAGACCTGCCCGTCACGCGTGCCGGGCGGGATGGTGACGGTGATCTCCGAGCCGTCGGGCAGCGCCAGCTGCGGCTTGGCCCCATTGACGGCGCTGAGGAAGTCGACCGCGAGGTGATAGCGCACATCGCCGCCGCGCATCTTCATATTGGCGCCGCGCCTCCCGAAGATCTCGGACAGGATGTCGGCGTCGTTGAGATCGGCATAGCCGGAATCGGAGGTGAACGGGCCCGTCTCGCCGCGATCGGCGAAATCGCGGTAATAGCGGCGCTGCGGCTTCTCCGCTCCTTGCGCGTCGATCTCGCCGGCATCAAAGCGCGCGCGCTTCTCGTTGTCTCCCAGGAGATCATAGGCCGCCGTGACATCCTTGAACTTCTCCTCAGCACTCTTATCACCGGGATTGAGGTCGGGATGGAGCTTCTTGGCGAGCTGGCGATAGGCTTTCTGGACTTCCTCCGCCGAAGCGGTCTTGGAAACACCCAGAGTTTCGTAAGGATCGGTCATGCCGGGAAGTCTAGCCGCCTTCCGGCAGACCGACAAGAATTCCTACCTTCACCACTAACGGATTGGCGGTTGCGGTTCCGGCGCAACGCCGCATATTTCGCGCGAACAGGTCGGAAGATCCGGCGCCGCGATCAGGGTTTCGTTGCCTTGGGTTGCCGCCGACCCGCCCGTCTGGCACTTGCCGGCGAAAAGATCCCGGTTGGGAAAGGGTGTGGTGTAACCGTCGGTCAGCGTCTGAAGAAAGGCCACGATCTGATCCTCTTCCTCACCGGTCAGTCCGAGATTGCCGATCGTCTTGTCGACATTATTGGGTACCTCGGGCATCGGCCAGCAATCGACCCGCTCCGTCTTTCCGGCCGGGCAGTTACCCGAGGTGACGGGGTAGGCGTGAAGATCGCGCGTGTTGTAGAAATGAACCAGCTGCTTCAGGCTTTTGATGTAGCCGTTGTGAAAGAATCCCTTTTGGAAATAGGGGACGGGCTTGCCGTCTGCGTCGATCTGACCCGCTTCGGTCGTCGGGCACTGCGACGGCGTCAAGGCAGCATTGCGCGCGGAAACCACTTGCATGGCCCCGTCGAACTGCGGTGCCAGACTGGTCCAATCCGCATTGGGATTGGTGCCGTTGACGCTTCTGAGAAAGTTGCCCATGCCCAAATCCCTGAAGCCGAAACCCGAAGGGTTGGGCGTGAACCCGTGCGAGTCCGCCACCGTCTCGTAGTAGGAAGGCACCCTCGGATTGAGCGGCAAGCCGATGTTGGCATAGGTAAAGTCGGTGAACAGCGGAGCAGCATCGGCCGCAGCACCCGTATCTGCAGTGCCATCGGCCAGAAGGGTCGAGGCGCCGTCAAGATGGCAGGAGTTGCAGTTGCCCTTGCCGCGAAAAAGCTTGTAGCCGGCCATTTCCTGCGTCGTCAGAGCATAGTTCCCGGCGAGATAGGCGTCGAACTTGGATGAAAAGGCGATGACATTGGGCGAGCTTTGATAGAGAGAGATCGATTGACCCCAGTGAGCGTACGCCGTGTCCGACCTGGTCCGTTCCCCCGGACGGAGCGGCAGCGGTGTCGCGCTGTTGCCGAATTCCGAGGCGCCCGCGGGCGTCGAGCAGATCTTTTCCGTCTCCGCCGGCCATTCGATATCGAGCGACCCTGCCCCCCAGACGTCTTCGAATAGAGGCCGATATTGCGCCTCAGAGAGGCGGTAAGTGATGCAAGCCGTGTCGGCGAAGCCCATCTCTCCCGCGCTGACCGGAGGGTCCATGGCTTGCTCGGCATTGGGGTTCTGCAACTGATACCCGGTGGCCCGGCCGTCCCAGAAGTTCCCGCCATAGAAGTCCTGTTGCGCCTGGTCGTAGTACAGCACCGGGAATCTCGATGCGTAGCTGTAACGCATCGGCGTCCGTACGGCGGCGCGAAAATGCGCCGACCCGGGATAGGCGGCCATGGTGAGATTGACGGATGGGATGGGGCCGCCGAACCCGGTATAGGGCATGTGACAGGAGGCGCAGGCCTGGTTTCTGTTGACCGAAATGGTCTCGTCGTAGTTCATCAGCTCGCCGAGAAGGCTGGTCGCCGCATAGCCTCTGTCGGCGATGCTCGGCGGATTTCCCTGCCGCGTAAGCGGACCCAGGTCCTTCCATTCCTTGAGGACTCGATCAAAGGCCTTCCGGACTTCGTCCCGAACCCTTGCCGTTTCAGCAGCGACATCCGCCGGCAAGATGCCGGGAGGATATGGATTGTAAGGCTCGGACGCCTGATCTTGCGATGCCGCGCGCGATACCGCCAGCAGGCCCATGCCGGCGACGACCGTGAAGGCGATCGCCGCGCTCCGTTTCGAATGCGTTTCCCCCGACATTGGCCGCCTCATTTCGGTTTGATCTTGCGCACCTCGATCGCCGCCATCATGCCTTTGTCTTCGTGCTGAAGGATGTGGCAGTGATAGACGAATGTACCGATCTGCTCCTGCCGGTTCAGCGCAATCCTCACCTTGATGGCCTGACCCGCGAGGACCGGATAATTGTCCTCGAGGACGTTCGGGATCGGTGTGAAGTCACTGCTGGCGCCGCGCACTTCCAGCACTTCGAACCGCGTCTGGTGAATGTGGAAATTGTGAGCTTCGCTCGACGCGTTGACCACCCACCATTCCTCGACCGAGGGATAGGGGACGCAGGTGTCGAGCGCGCCGTCGAAACACTTGCCGCGATAGGCCTGCGGCGCCTCTTTGAACGACCGGGAATATTTGTCGCCAACGGCCTGGTCGAACGCCGACAGAACCGCCTTGAATGACGAGTCGTCTGTCACTTTGGTGACGACGCTGCCGATGATCTGGAACGTCTGATTGGCCGTGCAGCCACGTGGTGGCGTGAAGCCGGGGCGGGATCTTTCGCTGGCTGGAACCCCAGGTATATCGAAGGCGACCATGCGAACCTCGCCCTGCGCAAGGCGCGGACAATCGGCATCGCCGGACGTCGCATTCAGAGTTTTGAGGTCGATTGCCGCACTGCCGTCCGTCACGAGCGCGAAACCGGAATCCTTGTCGGAATCGGGAAGCGTGTCGGCGAACACCACCTCGGCAAGGTTGATCGCGGGCCACGTGTCACCGTCGCCCGGCGTCGCCCCGGTGTCGAAACCGATCGTCCGGAAGATTGCCCGCTTCGCTTTTCCCGCAGCACCCGGATGGCGGACCAGCACCTCGATGCGCGCGCTGGGCATGACCAGGAGCTTTTCCTGGATCAGCGGTTTCTGGCCGGCCGCGCGTCCGATCGCCACGCCGTCATTGGCGATGATCTGGAACGGCAGCAGCGTTTCCTTGCCGTTATCGGCGATTTCGACCAGCTCGAGCTGATAGGTGGCGTTGGCACCGAGATTGCCAATCCGCCAGAGCTGCCCGACACCCTCTTTCACCTCGATGGTCGGGTAGATCTGACCGTTGACGGGGAAGACCCAGGCGTTGTTATCGTCCTTGAAACAGACGCCATTTTCCTTTCTGGCCGAATCGCCGCAGTTGCCGGCGTCGTATTTGTCGTTGATCTGCCACTCCTTGGCGCCGGGCTGGCGCGTGACCTGCGTGTCCTTGAGCATCAGGAGCTTTTCTTCGATCTCCCCTTCTTTCACCTCATGAGCGATGTAGTCGGAAGGCTGGCCGACGGTCAGGAATCCCGCCATGCCGCCGATGATCTGCGGCCCGGAAACCCCGTGCGGGTGGGGGTGGTACCAGAAGAGGCCCTTGGGATGATCCTTCGGAACATCGATCAGATATTCTGCCGTCTTTTCGAAATTTCGCATGGGAACGGCGTTCGACGACGAATGCGCCGAGTGGTCTTGGGCCTCGGCACCTTGGGCGTAGACAAGGGCGTAGACATTGTCACCCAGCTTTTCCGTCGGCGCGCCCGGCGCGTTGCTCGGCGAAACAATCAGGCCATGGCTATGAAGATTGGTGCGGAACCCGGCAGTACCGCTCAAGCTGTTGTCAAAGGCGATCGAAATCTTGTCGCCGGGATCGACGCTCCACACCTCAGGCGTGTAGCTGTCGTTATAGAGATACGCATCCGTGACCAGGAAGTCGCCGATCTGCGCCGGTCCGCGCGCCGCCTTGAGCGAGACTTCGAGAATATCATGACGACCATCAGCCGGCGGAGCCTTGCAGTTCGGCGACATCTTCGGGGGCGCGCCGCCATAATCGGCATCGACGCTTGAGCAAGACGGCTTTGTCAGGTCACTAAGCGGCTCGCCGAAAACCGGCGATTCCGCGAGAAGCACAAGGCTTGCCGCCCCGGCGGCGACAGCAAGAATTTCATGGTAAATGCGCATCCGTCCCCCGCTACTTGTTGGTATGTCTCCAAAGCCACCCCGGCGATCCGAGCTGACGAGCCTGCACCTTGGCTGCCTCCTTCAGGCTCACCCTTGACGCAGCTCCCAAAGTTTCCTTGATGCTGGATACGAAGGCCGCAATCGGCCGAGCCATTGCCCCCTAACGAACACGTGCCGCGATTGCATGAGTGTCCCCCTACGTCATCCAGATTTTACCTTATGACAGGTTGGAGCATTTGCGCAACTTCAATTCCAAAACGGGAACTTCCGGTGACGGCCGCGCGCTGGCGAAGGCCGAGACAGGCCCCAAGCTGGGACACCCTAGGGCGCCTTGCCGGTCAAGGCCTGAAGCGCGGCGGAATCAATCACGCGGAGCACGAGTCTTGACCCGTGGACGCCGAGCGTAGCAATTACCTCAGCATCTCTTGGCGAGTTCCGCCGGGCAAAAGCACGGAAAGGCGCTCAACAATTCATTGTTGTAGCTGCCTGTTAAGAAATTATGTCGCGCGGCCCACAGGGCGTCGCGGGCGCTTGCTCCGCTCGCGGCGTCGGACGCCTAAATCACGCCGCGCTCTCGGCTTCCTTGGCCCGGCTGGCGCGCTTTCTCTCATGCGGATCGAGCAGCGTCTTGCGCAGGCGGATCGATTGCGGCGTCACCTCGACAAGCTCGTCCTCGCCGACATAGGCGAGCGCCTTTTCGAGCGTCATGCGGATCGGCGGCGTCAGCAGCACCGCATCGTCCTTGCCGGCGGCGCGGACATTGGTGAGCTTCTTGCCCTTGAGCACATTGAGCTCGAGGTCGTTGCCGCGCGTGTGCTCGCCGATGATCATGCCGGCATAGACCTTGGTGCCCGGATCAATGAACATGGGGCCCCTGTCCTGCAGGTTGAAGATCGCATAGGCGACCGCCTCGCCATCGCCATTGGAGATGAGGGCGCCGGTATGGCGGCCGGGGATCTCGCCGACATGCGGCGCATAGGAATGGAAGATGCGATTCATGATGGCGGTGCCGCGGCTGTCCGACAGGAGCTCCGACTGGTAGCCGATGAGACCCCTGGTGGGCGCATGGAAGACGATGCGCTGGCGCCCGGTGCCCGAGGGCCGCATGTCCTTCATCTCGGCGCGCCGCTCCGACAGTTTCTGCACCACGATGCCGGTGTAATTCTCATCGACGTCGACGGTTACTTCCTCGATCGGCTCGAGCCTCTGGCCCGTCGCCTCGTCGGTGCGGAACACCACGCGCGGCCGGCCCACGGTGAGCTCGAAGCCCTCGCGGCGCATCGTCTCGATCAGGATGCCGAGCTGCAACTCGCCGCGCCCCGCCACTTCGAAGGCATCGGTCTCGGTTGCCGAAGCGCTGACGCGCAGGGCGACATTGCCTTCCGCCTCGCGGAAGAGGCGCTCGCGGATGACGCGGCTCTGCACCTTGTCGCCTTCCTTGCCGGCGAGCGGCCCGTCATTGATGCGGAAGGCCATGGTGAGCGTCGGCGGATCGATCGGCTGCGCGGCGATGGGCTCGCTCAAGGCGGGATCGGTGATCGTGTCGGCGACCGTCGCCTGGGTGAGACCCGCTATGGCGACGATGTCGCCGGCTTGAACTTCGTCAACGGGTTGGCGTTCGAGGCCGCGGAAGGCCAGCACTTTCGAGATGCGGCCTTGCTCGACGAGCTTGCCGTCGCGCGCCAGCGCCTTGACCGGCTGGTTCGCCTTGACGCTGCCGGAGCGCACCCGCCCGGTGAGCACGCGGCCGAGGAACGGATTGGCCTCGATCGTCGTCACCAGCATGCGGAAGGGTCCCTCCTCGACGACCGGCGGCGCCACATGACGCACCACCATGTCGAACAAGGGCGCCATCGACTCCTGCGGGCCTTCCGGCTTCTCGGCCATCCAGCCCTGCTTGGCGGAACCGTAGAGGATGGGGAAGTCGAGCTGCTCGTCGCTCGCATCGAGTGCTGCGAAGAGGTCGAACACCTCGTTGACCACCTCGACATGGCGCTGGTCGGGCCGGTCGATCTTGTTGATGGCGACGATCGGCTTCAGGCCGATCTTGAGCGCCTTCTGCAGCACGAATTTCGTCTGCGGCATCGGACCTTCGGCGGCATCGACCAGGAGCACCGCGCCGTCGACCATATTGAGGATGCGCTCGACCTCGCCGCCGAAATCGGCATGGCCCGGCGTATCGACGATATTGATGCGCGTGTCCTTCCACACGAGCGACGTCACCTTGGCGAGGATGGTGATGCCGCGCTCGCGCTCGAGGTCGTTCGAATCCATGGCGCGCTCGGCGACCTTCTGGTTGTCGCGGAAGGCGCCGGACTGGGCGAGCAGCCGGTCGATCATGGTGGTCTTGCCATGGTCGACATGGGCGATGATGGCGATGTTGCGCAGGTTCATGATGCGCTGAGTCTTTCTCGAAAACGGATTCAAGGAACAATAAGAGCGGGACAAAGGTGTGACGGTTTCCCGCCCCACATTCCCGCTCTGGTTTCGGGCGGGGCCTTAGCACGGTCCAGGGGCAAAGGCGAGCCCTGTAATTCCTTAGCCTTTACAATGGCATATAACCCGTGAACCAGAGCCAGAGGGCGGCGGCGAGGAGGCTTGCCAGCGTCATCGGTATGCCGGAGCGGGCGAAATCGGCGAAGCTCAGCCGGGCGCCCGAGGCCGCGGCCCTTTCGGCGACGATGATGTTGCACAAGGAGCCGGTGAGCAAGAGGTTGCCGGCGAAGGTCGAGAGCAGCGCCAGGCCCGACAGGACGCCATCGGGAAGGTCGGGCAGAAGTTTCAATATCAGGATGACCGCCGGCACGTTGCCGATGGTGTTGGAGGAAGCGAGCGTCAGCGGCAGCATGACCGAAAGGCTCTGCGGCAGGAAGCCCGCCTGGGCCAGTCCCTGCAATCCTTCCTGCGCCAGACCGGTCTCGGCGAAGGCGGCGGTGACGCCGAAGAGGCAGGTGAAGAGCAGAAGCAGATGCCAGTCGACGGCGCCGATCATCTCGCGGGACGAGAGCCGCCGCGAGAGCAAAAGGACGCCCGCCACCGCGAGCGCGCCGAGCTCGCGCGGCAAGGGGGTGAGGAACAGCACGATCAGCGCCGCTATGGCGATGAGCCCTTTCGCGGTCTGGAAACGGTCGAGGGTCACGGGCTCGGATGGCGTATCGGAGCTCGATGCCGTGAGCGATGTCTTCCAGGTCAGGACGACGGCGCCATAGACGAAAGCGAGCGACAGGATCACCGGCGGTGCGGCGATGGCGATATAGCGCCAGAAATCGAGGCCGCCCGCCTGCCCGATCAGGATGTTCTGCGGATTGCCGATGAGGGTCAGAGCCGAGCCGGCATTGGCAGCGCCCGCCAGCGCCACGAGATATGGCCGTGGATCGAGCTTCTGCCTGAGGAGGCCTGAGCAGATGAGCGGCGTGAAGGCGAAAGCGATCACGTCATTGGTGAGGATGGCCGAAAGGACCCCCGTCACCACGATGAGAAGGGCGAGCAGGGTTTTGGGATTGCGCGCCGCATGGGTCACGCGTTCCGCCACGAAACCGTAGAAGCCCGATTGCTCGAACTGGGCGGAAAGGATCATCAGCGCGAAGAGCAGCGCGATCGTCGGCATGTCGACGGCGCGGCCCGCCGCATCGAGCGTGAGATCACCCGAAGCCAGGAGCACGATGAGGCCGAGCAGCGCCACGCCGGTGCGGTCGACGGCGAGGCCCGGCACCCGGCCGAGCGCCATGCCGACATAGACGAGGATGAAGACGATGACGGCGAGGGTGGTCACGGTGAGACGATTGCGAAGGAAGAAAGAGCGGGTGTATCACGCCTTCCTCCGCCCGCAAACACAACTCCGTCACCCCGGGCCTATTGAATTCTTGCCACCCGAGCAGCGCCGCCCAGATTGTGGATCACGGCAGCAAACTACCCCATCCGCTCGGGATCGAGCGTCACTTTGTAGAGCTCCTTGTCGTCGCGATCCATGAGCCGGACGCTCATCTGCTCGGTCTTGTCGTCGATATCGACGATGCCGAAGAACTGGAGGCCCGCCGAGGGCGGCAGGTTCTGGCCCTGCTCTTTCGTCGGCGCTTTCACGAATTTGAGGTCGGGCCCGAAGGTCATGTCGAGATCGCCGGGTCCGAAAGTGCCGGCATGGATGGGGCCTGAGACGAACTCCCAGAAGGGGACGAAATCCTGGAACTGCGCCTTGTCCGGCGTGTAGTAATGCGCCGCGGTGTAATGCACATCCGCCGTCAGCCACACCACATTCTGGATGTTCGACACCTTGATGAACCGCAAGAGATCGGCGATCTCGAGTTCGCGGCCCGAGGCCTTCCCCTGGTCGCCATTGGCGATGGCTTCGGCCCCCTTCTTCTCCTTGGCATTGTCCCACACGATGATGCCGATCGGCATGTCGGAGGCGATCACCTTCCAGGTCGCCTTGGAGTTGCCGAGCTCGCGCTTCAGCCAGCGCGTCTGGGCTTCGCCGAGGATGCGCGATTGCGGCGTCATCTCGGTTTCGAGCGCCGGGCCGTTCGGCCCGCGATAGCTCCTGAGATCGAGGAAGAAGATGTCGAGCAACGGCCCGTAGGAGACCTTGCGATAGACGCGGCCCGGCTCTTCCGGGACATAGCGGATCGGCGTCATCTCATGGAAGGCGCGGCCGGCCCGCGCCGAGAGCACGCCGATCGACTTCTCGGTGTAGCGATCGTCCTTGCTCAGATCTTTGGCCGCCGACCAGTTGTTGGTCACTTCGTGATCGTCCCATTGGAAATAGGTCGGCACCTTGGCGTTGAAGGCTTTCAGGTTTTCGTCATGCAGATTGTATTTCCAGCGCCCGCGATATTCATCGAGCGTCTCGGCGACCTTCTCGACGCCTTCCGCCACGGTGTTCTTCCATACCCCGCCGCCGGTGATCTCGGCTTCGGCCTTGATCGGCCCGTCGCTATAGACGGTGTCGCCCGAATGGATGAAGAAATCCGGATTGTGCTTCAACATGGTGGCATAGGTCTTCATGCCGCCGTCTTGCGTGTTGATGCCCCAGCCCTGGCCTGCCGTGTCGCCCGACCAGACGAAACGGACGGCGCGGCGGCTCGAGGGCGCGGTGCGGAACTGGCCGGTGACCGGCTCGCTCACCGCATTGACGTCGGCGAGATCGGCGAAGCTCACGCGATAGAAGATCGTCTGGTCGGGCGCGAGATCGCTCAGCAGCAGCTTTGCCGCAAGATCCGAATCCGGCAGCGCGGTGACGGCGGGAAGCCGCGTGGCATTGATGAAGCTTTCGGTGGTCGCCACCTCGACCTGGAGCCTGGCGGGCCGGTCGCTCCGCGCCCAGATCATGCCCGACGTCGCGTCGATATCGCCCGCTTGCAGGCCGTGGCTCACTTGCGGCCGCGCCGCGGCGCGCACGATGGCCGGCATGGCAAGGCCGCCCGACAGAGCGAGCGCGCCCGTGGCTGACGAGACGAGAAATTTGCGGCGGTTGACGGTCATGCGCATGGGAGGGGCCTCCTGTCTTCTGGATGGGGGAGGCGAAACCCTGTCCGACTCGTGTCACAAAGCGATGACACGCCGGATGGGTCCGCAACCGGTTGCGCCGATCATTTGATTGCGCAATAAACGCTGCTGGGGTTCAGCTCGCATTCCTGCTATCGGGTTTTTCGGGCCGTGTTCAGACTTCTGCAGTGCATTGCACTGGCCGTGCTCCTGTCGACCACGCTCGCCGCCACCGCGGCCGAGCCCAAACGGGTTATGCTGCTTTTCTCCTTCGGCAGAGAATTCAAGCCGTGGAGCGAATATGGCAAGGCCATCCGCGCCGAACTGGATCAACGCTCCCAATGGCCGCTGGACATCACGGAACATTCCCTTGTAACCGCGCGATTCGGCGATAGCGACACGGAGCCCGCCTTCGTCGAGTATCTACGTTCCCTCTATGCCAGGAACCCGCCAGACCTGATCGTGAGCATAGGAGCGCCGGCGGCCGGTTTCGTCCAGCAGCACCGGCAAAAGCTGTTCCCCGCAGCTCCCATGGTTCTGACCGCCATCGATCAGCGTCGCGTCCAGTTCTCGACACTGACCTCGAAAGACGCCGTCGTTGCCGTGCATATCGACTATTTAGCGGCAATGGAAAACATCCTGCACGTGCTGCCGGATACGAAGAACGTGATAGTGGTTGTCGGCACGTCTCCCATTGAGCAGTTCTGGCGCCGGGAGATTGCCAAGGAAATACAACCCCTCGAAGGCCGGATCGCCGTCTCATGGACCGACACCCTGTCCTTCGCGGACATTCTGAAGCAGGCCGCGGCACTTCCTCCGCATTCGGCGATCTTCTGGGAACTGATGCTGGTCGACGCGGCGGGTGTCGTGCATGAAGGCGGCACGGCGCTGGCAAGCCTCCATTCTGTCGCCAGCGCCCCTATTTTTTCTTATGACGAATCCTTCTTCGGGCGCGAGATCGTCGGCGGTCCGCTTCTATCCATAGCCGAGACAAGCCGCCAGGCCGCCGCCATCGGCGTTCGCATCCTGGCCGGCGAGAGGCCGGCCGACATGGATATAAAGCCCGTCGGATTTGCGGCTCCGATGTTCGACTGGAGAGAACTGCAGCGCTGGGGCATCAGCGAGAGCCGCCTCCCGCCGGGAAGCACGATATATTTTCGCGATCCCACCTTGTGGGAACGCTACCGGCTGCAAATCACGGCGGTCTCGGTCATCATTCTTCTGCAGACTGGCCTGATTTTCTGGCTGCTCTATGAGCAGAGACAACGCAGCCGCTCGGAGGCGGATGCGCGCGAGCTGAGCCGGCGCCTTATCAACGCGCAGGAGGAAGAGCGTGCCCGCCTGGCGCGCGAATTGCACGATGACGTGACCCAGCGATTGGCAGCCCTTGCGATCAACGCTGCCCGCCATGAGCGCGAGACGGCAGGCTCCACCGGGGACGCCACGCAATCCGTGCATCACGGACTGGTCCGGCTCAGCGAGGATGTGCATGCTCTGTCCTACAGGCTCCACCCTTCGATTCTCAGAGACCTCGGCCTGGTCGAGGCATTGAAGTCGGAGTGCGACAACTACGCGCAATCTCTCCCTCACCTGGAGTTCAACGCTCCCGATACTCCCGAGAATATTCCACAGGACATTGCGTTGTGCATCTATCGCGTCGCTCAGGAGAGTCTACGCAATGTCGCACGCCACTCCGGCGCAAGTCGGACCGAGGTTGACCTGCGAAATCCCGACGGCGGACTGCAACTCACCGTTCGCGACAATGGCGCCGGCTTCGACACCGGGAAGCGCCGCGCGGGCATGAGCCTCGGGCTTGCCAGCATGAGACAGAGGGTCATTTCGCTTGGCGGCAGACTGGACATTGAAAGCAGCCCGGGTCAGGGCACCACGGTTCAGGCCTGGATACCCTTGAGAGATAGAGTTGCTGAAGCAGTGCCTGCCGAGGAGGCGGGCAGGTAGCCTGGGCCCCCCACCAGGTCTTATCGGCCATCATATCCGTAACGTTGCGCCTCTTCGCTGAGCCAGCTGGTGAGTATGGTGTATCCCGCGGCCATCGCGATCGGACCGATGAATATGCCGACGAAGCCGATGGTCAATATGCCGCCGATCACGCCGATGAATATGATCCAGAGCGGAACGTCGGCGCCACGGCCGATCAGCAGGGGTTTGATGACGTTGTCGAGCACGTTGATGATGATGCCAAGCACGGCAGTGAACAGCGCCCAGCCGGATTCGCCTTGATATGAAAGCCACAGGGCGGCCGGTATCCATACCAGCCACGTGCCGATCTGAAGCATCGAAGTGCCGAAGCTCAGGACCCCGAGCGCCAGCGCCAGCGGAATCCCAGCAATGGCGAAACCGATCCCCGACAGCGCCCCCTGGATAAGAGCTGTCCCGATCACCCCTTGCGCAACATTGCGCACGGTACGAACGGCAAGCTTGAGCAAATTCTGGCCCGATACCCCGGCCAGGCGATGGGCGATCCGCTCGAACGCGGCCGTCGTGCCGGATTCGCTGACGAGAAAAATTCCGGCGAGGATGATGGAAATCAGTATCTGCAGGACGGAAAGGCCCAGTGACGCTCCCTCAGCGGCAAGCCACTGGAATGCCGGACCGACAAAAGGCTTCACATTGGTCAGCAGCGCTTGTGAATTGCTGCTCAGCGCAGCCCATTTCTCGCTGATCTTCGGTCCGAACAAGGGTAAATCGCCGACCCACGCCGGTGGTGGCGGCAGATTCAGTTCCGTCCAGTTGTTCGTTATCCTCGAAATTCCGTCTATGGCACGCTCGATCGAACCAGGCAGAAGGGATAGCGGAACGACAAGGAGTGCCAGGAGCACCAATACCAGCAGCGCTGCCGCCCACTTTGGGCGGTTTCCAAGCGCGCGGGCGATCATCCGATGCAACGGCGCCAGCGTGATCGCGATCAGTGCTCCCCAGACAATCACGCCGAGGAGCGGTCGCGCGATCCAGAAACAGCCGAAGACAATGATGCCGATCGCCAGGAGTCCAACCGTGCGCTCGGCCCAAAAGCTTAGCGATGCAGGTGCGTCCGCTGACATGATGTTTCTCCAGTCCCCGACATTTATGATTCACACGCAAGGCGCAAGCCCTTGGGCTTGCTCCTCTTAGGTCCCGGATGCCGCACGGCGCATGAACTCGGCCCGCGCATCCTCGAGGTCGTCAAAGACCATTGTAGAGCCGAGCCTCGCCAATGTCCCCGACCGCTCGAGGAGCGCCCGCGGCTCGTTGTGAAGCTCGGCGATGCCGAAGGCGATGTCGCGCGCGGCAAGCAGGGCCTGAACCTCATCGAGCAACGCCGCTGCCGTGCTGTCGATCTGCACGATGGCGCTGGCATCGAGGATCAGCCATTGGGTGCCTGGCGGCAGAGCCGCGGCGATCGCTTCGAAGCGGCTCTTTGCAAAGTCCACGTTGAAGAAGAGCAGACTGCCCTGGAAGATACAGATCGCCATGCCGGGAATCGGCTTGGCATCCGGATGGCGGTGAAGCTTGAAGAATCCGTCGCGCCCGGCGATGCGGCCCAGCATGGCGTCGCGAGGCCTGAGGCCCTTGATGAGGAGGTAGAGCAGCGTGGCGGCCACCGCGATGATCACCCCTTGAAGAACCCCAAGCACGATTGCGCCGGACATGCCGATCAGGGCGAAGACAAACTCGATCCGGCTGACCCGCCACAATTCGGTAAACGCCCTGATGTCGATCAGGCTGATCGCCGCGGATACGAGAATGGCCCCGAGCGCCGCTCTGGGCAGGACCTGCAAGGCGTCGGTGAGGAAAAGCACGGCGATCGCGAGCGTAAGGGCGGCGACTATGCCCGCGACCTGCGATTTGCCGCCCATGGACACATTGATGGCGGTACGCGAATCCGACGCCGTTACCGGAATTCCGCCAAAAAGTCCGGCGCCGATATTGGCCGCTCCGAAGCCGATGAGCTCGCGATTGGCATCGACAGGCTCCTTGACCATGGTGCCGAAGCTTCGCGCCGTCACGATCCCTGCCCCGAAGCTTACGAGCAGAACGGCGCTTGCTCCGAGTATCAGATCGGTGAGCGATATGCCGGATGGAATGGGCAACATCGGCGTGGGCAGTTGCGATGGGATGTTTCCGACAACCGCAATCCCGAGGGCCTGGAGATCAAGTCCCATGGACAGGGCGATCGCAAGGACAATCGCGACCAGCGGGCCCGGAATAGCGGGCAGCCATGCGGAGAGGAGGCGCAGCAAAATAAACAGCCCGAGGCCGAGCATGAGCGTCGGCCAGTTGATGAGGTCTGACTTGCCTAGAAGCTCGACGATCGGTCGGATGAGACCTTCGCTTTCGATTTTGACTCCGGTGAACCGGCCGATCTGGCCGATGATGATGGACAGCGAAATGCCCGCCATGAATCCGAGGAGAATCGGTCGGGAAAGAAAATTGGCGACGAAGCCCAGTCGCAGCCAGCTCCCCAGCACGCAAAGCACGCCGACGATCGCGGCGATTGCCGCCGCGATGGTAACACCCTCGCCAGCCGACGCCGGCGCAAGCGAAAGAAGGACGGCGGCAAGCACGATCATGGTCCCGGCATCGGGCCCGACGATCAGGAAACGGGACGGGCCGAACAGCGCATAGGCGACGAGCGGCACGATGCTCGAATAGATGCCCATTTCGGGCGGCAGGCCGGCGATTGCCGGATATGCGATGGCACTCGGCAGGCCCACGGCGGCGATGGCGAGGCCCGCCGTCAAGTCATGGCGCAACCATTCGGCCCGATAACCGCGGAACTTCGCCAAGGGCGATAAGCGGGCATCACCTGCCGTCATGGGCGCCAAGACTCCCGGTCTTCGTCTTCGCTGCGGCATGAACGACGGTCCGTCCTGATGGTCGGCAATGTCCGCACCATCAGAATTTCTCGGCAACCCAGCGGCGCTTCACCATCGTCACCTCATCGTCATAGGCACGCTTGTCCGAACGCTTGGGAAGCTTGACCTTGTCACGGCGCACCCGCTTATAGGGGATGCGCGACAGGAGATCGGTGATGCAATTGAGTCGCGCCCGCCGCTTGTCGTCGGAGCGCACGATGTGCCATGGCGAGACCTCGGTGTCGGTGGCGTCCAGCATCTTGTCACGGGCAAGCGAATAATCATACCAGCGTTCGCGCGACGGCAGGTCCATGTTCGACAGTTTCCATTGCCGCATGGGGTCTTCGATGCGCTGCTCGAAGCGCCGCTTTTGCTCGGCGCTGCTCACTTCCAACCAGTATTTGATCAGTATGATGCCGTCATCGATGAGCTGTCTCTCGACCGCGGTCACCAGCCGGAGAAATTTGTCGCGTTGCTCTTCGGTGCAGAAGCCCATCACAACTTCGACGCCGGCGCGATTATACCAGCTGCGATCGAAGATGACGACTTCACCACCGGCGGGAAAACGGTGGAGGTATCTTTGTATATATAGCTGGCTCTTCTCACGTTCCGATGGCGCCGGAAGTGCCACCACGTTGAACACGCGCGGACTGACGCGCTCGGTGAGGGCGCGGATCAATCCACCCTTGCCGGCGGCATCGCGGCCTTCGAAGATGACGACGATGCGCTGCTTGCTTTCCTTGACCCATTCCTGGAGGTAGACCAGTTCGGTCTGTAGCTTCCTGAGCTCCGCCATATAGTCCTTGCGAGAAAGCTCCGCCTTGCCTTCGGCCTCTTCGTTCTTGGCGTTCTTGCCGTTCTTTGCGTTCTTGGCGTTCTTGCCGTTTTTGGTACTGACTTTCTGTTCCATGGTCTCCTCCTGTTACGCTGAACTCCAGGATGTCATCGTCATCGGATGGTCTCACGCGCCGGCGGGGCTCGTTCCCGGCGAAGGGCTACGAGGCTGAGAGCGCCGATCGTATAGGCGGTGGCGAGCAATATCTTGAGGATACGAGGCGCGAACGCCTCTTCCGAGCCCATCGGAAGGGGTGAAACGCCAAGGCCGAGGATTAGGAGGAACGTCGCAAACGCAATCGCATAGACTGGGGCGCTGTCGCCGCGCCGCGCGAACCTGCCGCCGAACCAGAGACTCGCGGCGAGCACCACGAGCGTGAAGAACACAAGACTGTTATTGGCCAGGACGACAAATTGGTAAGCGAGCACGCCCAATGCGCCGCCCAGGACGTTGCCGACCAGCAATGCCAGGGCGACGCGGCTTCTGCGAACCGGTTCGACCTCGCGCAGCAGATTGAGGACGATGATGAGAATGACGATGTTGTTGATGTTCCCGCCGATGATGAAGGCGACGAGAATAGGCATCAGGATGATCATGTCGATAAGCGCGCCCCGAGCGGCGCTGGTCGGGGGAAGGTCGGCTGGGTTGACCGGCGGCGCGGCTGGTGGAAGCGAATGCGCTGGCGCCGGAAAGACGAGATGGGCGATCCAGACGGTGACAAGGGCGGCGATGCTTCCCCACAACAGGGCATTGGAGAAGGTTTGCGCGAGATCGAACGATATCGTGGATATCACCGGAACGCAGCAGAAGGCGATCTGGATGAGGAGCATGACGACGCCCGGTGCGCCGCTTCTTCGGCCATAGAAGGTCCAGAAGATCACGAGTCCGACAATAATGAGCAGGACTCCTGGCTTGCCGGCAAACATCGCCGACACCGCTAGCGCCAGCGTTGTCGCGATGAAGATGGTCAAGGGTATGGCGACACCCTGGCGGATGGCGGGAGCATTCGGCATGGCGGCCAGGACCTGGATGGCCAGCATCGGCGCCAGGAAGCTGAATTCCCATTTGTAGAGTTCGGCAATCGCGAAGGCCATGGTGGCCGCAAACGCCATCCTGAAGGCAAGCTGGACGGCCACGGGATCTGGCGGAGCGTACTTCACGTCAGCCCAGATAGCTGAGATAGGCTATCAGCACGATCCACAGCCGGCCGATCGCATCTGTTATAGAGCTTTGTCCGGTATAGACGACGACATTCGCCTGCGACCCGAGGCGGATCCCCTTTGGACGGCTCTCCGGCTCGAATTGAATCCTGACAGCGAAGCGCTGCGCATCGCGTATCCAGCCGGTGTTCTCCTTGAATGTCGGCAGGCCCGTCACCGGATCGACGTCACGGCTGTTGACGCCCCAGCCTATGCTCTCGACCGTGCCCCGAAAGATGCGGCCCGGCCGAATGTCGAGGACGATGTCGGCCAGATCACCGACTTTCATGTTCTCGAGATTGTTCTCGCGAAACTCGCAGTCGATCCAGATCGCTTCTGCGTCGATGAATGTCAGCACCGCCTGGCCGGCGGCCGCGAACTGGCCCGGTGCCAGCTGCAGATTGGTCACCACGCCGTCGGAGGGCGCCCGCAAGGTTGTATCGACGAGATTGCGTACCGCCGTTCTGAGCGCCGCCTCGGCCTGGCGGATCTGCGGATTGTCGGCGCCTTGCGGCCCCAGATTCTGTCGCGCCTGTTCGACGTCGGCCTTGGCCCGGTCGACGTCGGCGATGGCGGCATCGAGACCGGCCGTTGCCTGATCCGCTCTCGCCTTGGAGTAGACGCCCTTCTTGACCATTTCGAATATGCGCGCGGTCTGCTCCTGCGTATTGGTGAGCTTTGCTTCCGCCTCGGCAAGCCGCGCTTCGGCCGATGCCAGCGCGGCGGTCGAGGCGCCGACGGACAGGCCGGCGGCGGCAAGCTGCGCCTTCGCCGATTCGACGGCGATCTCATAGCGTTCGCGGTCGATCTCGAAGAGGATGTCACCCGCTCTGGCGATCTGGTTGTCGACGACATTCACTTTCTCGACGCGGCCATTCACATCGGGCGCCATGCGCACGACATAGGCCTGTACCCGCGCCTGGTCGGTATAGGGGGTCAGCCGGTCGGCGATGATGCTATAGGTGAAAAGCGCCGCGCAGAGCAGAAGGACAATGAGTGTTGCCCGGCGGACGGGATTTGCCGGCGCCTTGGTCTTTGCCGGTGCCGGCGGCGCCTCGGCCTCGAACGTCCTCTCAGCCCTGTTTCGCATCGGCCCTCCGCTTCACTGTGACGCCCGCTTCTCGACCAGTCCGAGATCGGTTCCCGCCCAAATACTGGTCTAACCCCATTTGAGCGTGATGCCCACGTCGCCAGGCACGCCGTCCGGAAACTCGACGATCTGGGCGTAGAGCTTGTATCCGAGCGGTTGCAGCTTCCTCTTCCAGAACTCGAAGATCTCCTTGGGCACGCCGGTAAGGGTCGTCTCCCAGCCGCGCTCCTGCTGGTTGATGGCACGGCCGCGATCCGTGCACAATGTGTTCGGGAAGCGGTAGACCTGCACCTCGGTGAGCCCGTTGCTGACGGCGCGCTGGATGATGACCGCCACGCGCTCCATCGCCTGCTCGTCGGAGACGCCCGAAGGCCCCTGCAACTTGTCGATCAGGGCCTTTTTCTCTGCCGCGATGGCTGCCTCACGCCGCATGGCCTCGTTGGCCCTTTCGGCCTCCGCCTGCGCCACCTTCTCCATCACTTGCTTTGCGGTTGGCAGGGCGGTCGACGGCTTGTCGGTTTTATTTGCCATGTTTGATTCCTCCTGAGCTACGGACTCGTGTATTGGGGGCGAAACTGGATCTCATTGGGGCGCCCTATCCTCACCGGCTTCAGGCAGCTCGAACGGCCTTTTCGAGAGGACGGTATCGATCGTGGCAAGCAGCTCGGTCGCGATCGCCCGCTTGACGACAAACCCGTCCGCGCCTGCCTTCAGGACAGACAGGCTTACGCTCGGCTGGTCATGAAGACTGACGATGACGATCTTCATTCGTGGAAACCGGCTGCGCAGGCGGCGCACCAGCTCGAGCGCATTGCCGCGCGACAGCGCGAGGTCGACGACGGCCAAATTACTCTGCATTCGATCCGCAGCCTCCAGCAACGAAGCTTCATCGGCCACCATGACGACCGCATCGAACTTTGTCGCCAGCAGACCCCGGACGCCCTCGCTCATCCCGTGATGAGAGTCGGCCAACAAGACGCAGCGCGTTTCAGATCCATTCATAGACTTAAGCATTCGAAGAAGTGCCTGACGGTCCGACTCTACAGTCGGGGCGGTCGCGCGAGACCTAGTAAGTTTGCGAGGTGGCGGGATGAAATATTACTAGCGGAGGATGAGTTTGGTCGGCCTCACAACCCTCACCCTGAAGCGCCAGCCGAATTCGGACGAACCCCGCTCAATCACCGCTGGTCTACTTCACGGCGGTCCGATTGGCGGGGTCATACTCATAGTGCCAGGGCTCATCGGGGGAAGTGAGCGGTCCCCTGAAGGACGGCCCCGCGGCCAATATGCTCTCTTTGAGCTTCACGTCCCACTTAGCGACGCGCCAAGTGCGCTCGACATCTTTCGAGCTGGTGCCGGCGATCATCGTTCCATTCTGGACCACCTGGAAATCCAGGGCGCGGGCCTGGCCATGGAAAGACAGCCCCGGTGCGGCGATTGCCGCCCTGTTGGTGCCCTCGAAACCGTTCAGCCAATTGCGCACCTTTTTGGGGTCGAGATCAACCCAACTCGGCGCATCGGATCCGAACTCCTCCTTCCATTTGGACAGGATCTCATCCGCAGCGACGCCGACGGACTCATTGTTGTTCCAATTGCGGATCTGGACGCCGAGGCTCCTGACATTGGTGTTGACATGGAGTTGGAAGCCGGGATTTGCTTGGGCAAAATGAGCGTTTACGGCGGCGACCTCGTCCAGAAGCGCCTTTTGCTCGGCAGATGCCTGGAAAGCCTTGATCTGTTCGTCGGTCCAGCTCCACCGCTTCACCAACCTTGATCCGGTGCGCAGATAAATTCGAAGGGCGAGAAGCTTTCTTCCCACATCCGGAATTTCCGCAAGGGCTTCTCTGGCCGGGGGCGGCACAAGCTCGTCACAGATCATGGTCAATGGATGCGGATAGGGCTTGACCGCCATGCAAGGTGAGATGATTGCGATGGAGGCCAATATCAGGATTGATACCGCAAACACGTCGGATGACCGGTGCGGCATTGAGAACTCCCTGCCGGCCTTCATTACGACTTACCGTTTCGCCCAGACTAGACGGTTTTGAGACATCCGAAAACCTCGTAAATTTGCGAGGTAGCGGCATGAAATAATCCTGATGTACGTTGCTGCGTCGGCTTCCGCAGCCGGTTCGCTCTGGGCGATATTTCAGGTCGCTTCCCGCTCTGGCGCAGGCCTCCGGTCAGATCACTCAGCACGGGAGTTTGGAATGGAGCCCACCGGGAAATTGAACTGGCAACAGGGCGAACGGACTGCAAAAGCCAGTTACTCCATTCCGTATATTGGCGAGTTGAATATCGAAGTCCACGCTGAACTGCCTGGCGCCGGCGGTCCGCAGCCGGCGGATGATCAAAGGAAATTGGCGCTCCGTCACGCCAGGCTTCTGGTGCGCAGCTTCGTCAATGCCCTCGATCGGCAGTCGGCGTGATGATACTTGTGGGAAGACAGCGCAAGTTCGGGAGATTGGGAAGCTCGGCCCACGGCAGCCGATAAGGGGGCAAAGCGATGCCGCTGCGCCGATTGAAGGACTCCGAGACTGCCACGCTGATCATTGCGACGAGCGGCGTTCAGTTGGCGAATGGGTTCTTTGGAACTTTTTTGTCATTGCGCGTGGCACTCGAGGGCTTCGACCCGGTCATGGCGGGTCTGGTGCTCAGCAGCTATTTCGCCGGATTCACTGCGGGTGCATTGCGCTGTGCGCCGCTGATCAGGCGAATTGGCCACATTCGATGCTATGCGGCGTTCGCCGGAATGGTGATCGCGGCCACCGCGGCGATGCCGCTCTTGGTCGGCGCCTGGCCCTGGATAGTCTTACGCGTGATTGTAGGATTTGGGTGCGCCGGAATCTTCGTGACGGCGGAGAGCTGGCTGAATGCCAAGGCCAAGCCGTTGGAGCGAGGGCGCATCTTCTCGCACTATATGCTGGGTACTTTCATAGCCCTGGCCCTGGGCCAGCTCCTGATCATCGGTGCACGGGTTGAAACGGCGGCGCCGTTCAGCAGCATCAGCGTCTTGTTTGCCTTGTCATTGATCATCGTCAGTACGACTCGCGCTGAAGCGCCCTTGACCGCGGATGCTCCAAGCCTGTCCGGCGCACAGCTCTTCCGCACGGCTCCCGTTGCCGTCATGGGTTCCGCTTTGAGCGGCCTCATAACAGCCGCCTTCTATGCACTCGTTCCAGCATGGATGCAGGGCGTCGGGATCGAACGGACGACGATCGGATTTTGCATGCTTGCGGCCGTGCTCGGGGGCCTCGCCTTCCAACTCCCCATTGGCTGGCTCTCGGATCGTTCTGACCGACGGGTCGTTCTGGCTGTCCTTTGCACCGGCCTTGCGATGAGCGCCGGCACTTTGGTCTTCATGCCGCGTAGTCTGCCCGCCATTCTGCTGGTTTCGTTCCTGCTCGGCGGATTCATGTCGACGCTGTATCCCGTATCTGTGGCCCATGCGCACGACCGCATGCCGGGCGATCGTGTGGTGGCCGTCAGCGGCCGGCTCATATTGTGGAACGGGATTGGCTCCATCGCCGGGCCCCTTGCCGGAGCGATTCTGGTATCCAATTTCGAGATCAATGGCATATTGTATCTGATGGCTGTCGCTGCACTCGTTCTGATGGTCCTCTCACTGGGCAGGAGTTTGATCAGAGCGTCGCCGCTGCGCCTCAAGAGGCCATTCAGGATTCTAGCCCCGCAGGCGGCGCGGCTTGCGCATGCCCCTATGGAGGATCCCGAGAAGGGACCAGCGCCGAATGAGGGCTCGGCACCGTGATCGAACCGGCAAGTTATTCCGCGACCGAGGTGCTTCGGGATGGACGCACGATAGAGATCCGCGCTCTCAGGCCGCAGGACCAGCAGGCACTCATTTCGGCCCTTGATCGAAGCAGCCCTCAGTCGATTTTTCGCCGGTTTCTGGGGGCGAGGCATCACTTCACGGAACAGGAAATCTCATATTTTGTGAATGTCGACTTTGTCCATCACGTGGCCTTGGTTGCGGTTGCGGATGAAAACGGCAAGCCTGTCGTGATCGGCGGCGGCCGTTATATCGTCATCCCGCGGACCGCAAAAGCCGAACTAGCCTTTGCCGTGGTCGATCAGTACCAGAGGCAAGGCATCGGCGCCGCATTGATGCGTCATCTCGTGATCCTGGCCCACAACGCCGGGTTGGAAGAACTGGTTGCGGATGTACTGGCGAGCAACACGGCAATGCTGAAACTATTCGAGAATACCGGCTTGTCCATGAGCACCACACGCGAGTCCGAGATCGTGCACGTTGCTCTCGGCTTGTCGTTGCCGGCGTGAGGTGGGAAGCAATCAGGGAATGTTCAGGGGCTCTTTTGCTTGTCGCGAGTCCGGTTGCCTTCTGGCCCCATTTTTCTGATCTTATGTTCCATCTCGAACACATTGCAATACAGGTTCGCGATCCATTGCCGGCCTCCAACCGTCAGGGCGAGATAGTTCAGCGCATCCAGTACGAAGGGCTCGACCTTGGTCCAGAAGAATAGGGGGTACTTGTCCGCGATGTCAGCGGGAGTCCCATAGCCGAGCCTTTCGTTGCAGCCGATCTCTTCAAACTCATGGAAAAGAGCATTCAGTTTCCGGGGGTAGAAGGGGTCGGCGAGCTGCCCAATCAGATCAGCAGCCCGGACCAGGCCGGCCTCGGTGTCCGTCTCGCGGTGATCGCTATCCTCCGGCACCGGAAAACGCGTCAGCTCGATCGCTCGTGCTATGCGGTCAGCGTCAATGATCGGATGTAACGCGAAACGCTCGCGCACGGCGATCTTGGAGCGATCGATATGATAGGGTGCAAGGCTCGCGTCGGAAGCGCCCGCCGGAGGCGAGAAGACCTCACCCCGCTCATTGATGACATAGGCGCCCTCCTTGTCACCGCTGCAAATTCCTCGGACATAGCCAATATCGTGCGCAAGCGTCGCGATAGTGAAATGGAGCCAGTCCTCAGGCGAGACATCCATTTTGAATCGGCGTCCGCGCAGGATATCCTGGCCGACCAGCGTCACCAAAGCCGTGTGCTCCGCATCGTGATAGAGCGCATCGCTCAAGCTCAGGCGTTCGAATATGAGACTTGCGCCTTCGCGTATCGTGTTGGCAAAACGCGGCTCGCGTCGCCCATAGGCGCGGTCGTAGAGGCTTGCGAGATGATCGGCGAAGGCCTCAGCGAATATCGTCGCCGGATTGAGCATCGCCAACCATGATCCGAATTCACGGCGCAAACAAGAGGCTTCGTTTAGGCAAGCCAAGTCGGCAAGCTACTCGTCAGCTTGCTGCATCACGACGTGCAGTTGGTCGTCCGAGAGGCCGGGATAGCGGTCCTTGACGGCGAGGACAGCGTCACGCTTTGCCGTGTAATCAAGCTCGGCGCCGGTCTTGCGCAGGCGCCCTCTCTTTTCCGCCAACAGGGTCCTCAGATACTCGACAGCTTCGGTCACTTCGTCCGGTTTCAGCGGCATGGTCTCACCACACTCCCAAGGTAACGTTTTCACCAAAGCATGCCGCGCGAGCGCTCGGATGCCAGCGAAGATACATCAGACGTCGCACCCTCATTGATATTTCAATCCCTTCAACCAAACACCGAAGAATACTTGCAGGCTGTTGTCATCCGTCGGTTCGTCATTGACGAAGGCGTCGTTGAAGTCGACATACGTGACTCCGGCACCAAGCGTCACGATGGCCACGGGACTCCAATAGATGCCGCCACCGACGCCCAACGCTTCGCCCGCTTCTTCATAGTCCTCATAACCAATGCCGAGCTCGATCCGCGTCTCTTCGGTGAGACTGGCGAGGATGCCCGCACTTCCCGCCCAAAACTCGTCATCGGTGCTGAGCGGCGCGAGATTGTTGGCATAGACCGATGTCCCTTCGCCGATCACCGCCGCGCCAAACAAATCGAAGCCCTCGCCAAGCCCGATCACGACACCGCCGCCGGCTGCCCAGTCATCGGCACCGTCCTTGTCTGACTGCCACAGTCCCACAACTTGGCCCGTGAAGCCGTCGCCCGAATACAGAGCGTATCCTTGAACCGACGGAATATCGTTCTTGGCATCGTTTTCCGTTTGCTCCGTAAGCACCGGACCTGGTTCGGACAGCACGAGAAAAGTCACCGTGTCCGTGTCATAGTCCGGATCTTCCAGCGCCAAGGCGAAGGACCAGGCATCCCGGGTATAGGTCAGCCGCATCTGTTCATTATAGGCGTCGGAAGGCCCAAAACTGCGCGTCGGGGCCGTGGCGGCATAGAAGTCCCAGCTTGTCACCAGGGTCGCGGTAGCGTCCTCTTGCCCTGCGAGCAGTTGCCAGTTGGGGGCAAACTTCCACCAGCCAAAGGCTCGTTGCATCTCGATTTCCTCGGAATAATCCGACAAATCGCCGCCGCCTTCGGCTTTGAGACGGAAATAGCCACCGACCTCGCCGACCGCCGTATCGGTCTTGCCCTGGACGACAAGACGGGCACGCAAAGCGATGTCCGCATTGTCGTCATTCTCGAAATCCGTATACAACAAGGCTGTACGAAGTTCGGCCGAAACGCTGACCTCAGCCGTCGGAGCAGCATCCGCGGCCGGCACGACCGACAAGGTGAAACCGGAGTCTTCCGGAATCACATCGTCTTTTTTTCCCGGACGAGAGTATTCAATATAGGTCTGACCGCCGCGGATAGACAAAAGACTATAGCCGGCGGGAACAGAAGCCTGTGGCTGCGCTTCCAGCCGCGAAATACGCGACTGGAGCGACTCGATCTCAGCTTTCAGGGAACTCAGTTCGTCAGCCCGAGCCAGCCCGGCAACCCACACCAACGCTGCACTTCCCAAAAGGAGGCGCGACAACCCCTTCATGCTCCCCTCCGAGCCTGATCTGCGATGCACCCGATAGCTTCAGGCAGACTCAAATCGCCGCAGATGCAACGCGGCAGGCGTACCCAGCGAAATCTACTTCATACGAGGCCCCCTGAAACCTCGTAAATTTGCGAGGTAGCGCCACAAAATATTACTGGTGCACAATGTCCCGCATCCGGCGGCATATGTGTACAGCGAGGGCACTGGGGTTCGGGATGTCGGCTAAAGCGAATGGCAAGAGCCTTGGCATTGCGGCTTGCACGGCAATCGTGGTCGGCAACATGGTCGGCTCCGGCTTTTACCTCTCCCCAGCCATCGTGGCGCCCTACGGCAATCTTGCTGTCCTGGTCTGGATCATCATGGGCCTGGGTGCCGCCTGTCTCGGCCTGGTGTTTGCGAGACTCGCCCGGCTCGCCCCGACGACGGGAGGGCCTTATGCCTATACTCGTCTTGCCTATGGCGATTTTCCCGGTTTTCTCATTGCCTGGGGATACTGGATTTCCATCTGGTCCACCATGCCCATCATCGCCATCGCCTTTGCCGGCGCTGTGATCGAGCTGTTCCCGTCGCTCCATGGTCGCATCGTGGTTGTGGTGCTCACCCTTGGCGCCATCTGGGCCGTCGTGCTTGTGAACCTTCGCGGCGTCAGCGCCGCCGGTCTCTTCGCCGAGCTTACGACCTATTCCAAGCTGCTGCCTTTTGCGGCTGTGGCCATATTCGGCCTTCTTTACGTCGATATATCGAATTTCGCGGAGTTCAACCCGAGCGGGCAGTCGATCATCGGAGCCACCGCCGCGCTCGCGCCCGTCACCATGTTTGCGTTTCTGGGCCTCGAATCGGCGACGGTTCCTGCCGGCGACGTGCGAAATCCGGCGCGCACCATTCCTTTTGCAACCGTGCTGGGCATCACGATCGCGGCGGTGCTCTACGTTCTCGGTACAGTGGCGGTGATGGGCATCGTTCCTCGTGCGGAGCTTGTGAAGTCGGTTGCCCCCTTCGCCGATGCGGCCGGAATCATGTGGGGAGAGGTGGGCAGGATAGCGGTGTCGCTCGCCGTCATCATATCGTCGATCGGCGCGCTCAACGGCTGGACCCTGCTGATGGGCCAGGTCCCGATGGCAGCGGCAAATGACGGACTCTTTCCACCCGTATTCAGCCGGCTTTCGGCCCGAAATGTGCCGGCAATCGGCATTGTCGTCTCGGCCCTTTTCTCCACCGTGCTGGTATTGACCCAAGCCGCGGGCTCGGAGGGCTTTGCGGCATTCTATAAACTCGTTGTCGGCCTCGGCACAATGACGGCGGTGATCCCCTATGCCTTCTGCGCGCTGGCCGGAAGCCTCGTGGCAAAACGCGTCAGTAAAGGCGCAGCCATCCCGCGTGTGACGGTCATTGAAATCGTCGCCTTCATCTTTGCGATATTCACGCTGATCGGCTGCGGAGCGGAACCGGTTCTTTATGGCCTGGTCTTGCTGCTTCTCGGCGTTCCCTTCTATGTCTGGCTACGTCGCATCATGCCAGCTACCTTAAGCTAGGTCGTGCACTGATATGGCCAAGAAAACTCCGCCTGTCGTCGCCGAACCCAACTCACACGAGGTCCGGATTTGGATCTTGCGGAGATTGCTTCGTAACATCAACCCTACCCCAGCTTGCGTAGTGCGAATCCATCCGCAGCTGCGTCCCGGCTGGAGCGCCACTGCCCTCAACTACCCTATGAACGCCGTCACCACGACCCTTGCCTATGACAGTAGCGGCCGATTAGATTTGGCAGCTACGGCAACCGGTCGTCAGTCCCGCAAATTTGCCTAAGGGAGCCTCACCATGGATTTCTCAGTGATCGACGTCGAACTCGTGCTGAAGCTCCTTATCCTCTTGCTGATCGGTATGGGTCCCAAGATCGCATTGGTCCCTTTTCTCGAGAAGACCAAGCACCTCGATGCAGAGACACAACGGGCAGTGGGACGGCAGATGGTTATGACGGCGGTGGTCACGGCCGTCATCCTGTTCGCCACCGGTTGGTTCCTCATGCGCCTCCTCCACATTACCGGCGGCGCCGTCGCAGTCGCGGGCTCGATCATCTTTGCGATCCTTGCCATCAATATGGTGTCAGGCCCGGGCAAAAAGGTCGAGGAGGCGGAAGCAGGGGGCCCAGAGGATCCGAAGCACATCGCGATCTATCCGCTCGCGATACCCTATCTGCTGAACCCTGTGGGTATCACGTTGCTGATTGTTTCGTCCGGTGAAGTCGTCTCGATTGCGAGTGCCGGACTTGTCTTGGGGCTAGTCCTGCTGGTTGGCGCGTTGGACTATCTGGTTTTTGCCAATATCGACAAGTTGTCGAAGCGCATGAGCCCCGTAAGCTTGGTTGTCTCTGAAGTTGTGTTCGGGATTCTCTTGACCGCGGTTGCTGTCCAACTGATGGTTTACGGACTAAATTCTCTCGGGATCATTGCCACGACCGGTCACTAAAGCATGATCCGGAAAAGCTTGTGGCCGGGTTAAACCCGGCCATCCCGGTTTTCCGGAAAAATCATGCGTAAACAAAAAAGACAAAGCGCGATGGCGACTCGATCTAAAGCCATCGCGCTTTAGTTCAACTGTGCCATTTGATGCCGGCGAACTTTCCGTCGATGATCGTGCCCTTTTTGCCACGCACGATCTCCGGGATGTCGGCGAGCGCGCCGATGGCGGCGGATTTCCCCGTTTTCCTGGCGAACTGACAGGCCGCGTCGACCTTTGGTCCCATCGATCCCGCCGGGAAACTGTGCTTTGAGATCGCGTCCGGATTTGCCTCATGTATGGCCTTGGCCTCAGGCGTGCCGTAGCCGATGAAGACCGCGGTCGCGTCGGTCGCCATGATGTAGAGGTCGGCGCCCAGTTCTCTGGCCAGAAGCTCCGAGCACAGGTCCTTGTCGATCACCGCTTCCACGCCCACGAGCTTTCTGTCGGCGCCCTTCTCATACATCGTCGGAATGCCGCCGCCGCCGGCGCAAATGACGATCGTCTTGTGGTCCAGCAGCCAGCGGATGGGCCGGATCTCGAATATGCGTTTGGGCGCCGGCGAGGCCACGACGCGCCGCCACTTCGCGCCATCCTGCTTGAACACCCACCCCTTCTCCGCCTTGATGCGATCCGCATCGGCCTTCTCATAGACGGGCCCGACGAATTTTGTCGGGTTCTTGAACCCGGGATCGTCGCCGTCGACCTCCACCATGGTGAGCAGCGTGGCGAAGGGGACCTCGAAGGGAAGCAAATTGCCGAGTTCCTGCTCGATCATGTAGCCGATCATACCTTCGGTTTCGGCGCCGAGGACATCAAGCGGATAGGCCTCGTCCGGCTTGTAGGCAGCGCCCTGGAGCGCCAGGAGTCCGACCTGAGGGCCGTTGCCGTGGCTGATCACCACCTGATGCTCGGAGGCGATCGGCGCGATCGCCTGTGCCGCGACCTTGATGTTGTTCCGCTGCGTCTCCGCGGTCATCGGTTCGCCCCGCTTCAGGAGCGCGTTGCCGCCCAACGCTATCACCACTCGCATGATCAGTCTCCCAGCGTGGCCACCAGCAGCGCCTTGATCGTGTGCAGGCGATTTTCCGCCTGCTCGAAGGCGACATTCGCTTCCGACTCGAAGACTTCATTCGTCACTTCGAGTCCATCCGACATCCCGTAGTCCTTGGCGATCTGCTTGCCCAACACGGTCTCGGTGTCGTGGAAGGCAGGCAGGCAGTGCATGAACTTCACCTGCGCATTGCCGCTCGCCTTCATCAGCTTGGCGTTCACCTGGTAGGGGGTCAGCAGCTTGATGCGTTCCTTCCACACGTCCTTGGGCTCGCCCATCGAAACCCACACATCGGTATGGATGAAATCGACACCCTTGACCGCGGCGGCGGTATCCTCGGTGATCATCAGCCGCGCGCCGGATTTTTTGGCAAGATCCTTGGCGATCGACTGATACTCGTCCGAGGGCCACAGTTTCTTCGGGCCGCAGATGCGCACATCCATGCCCATCAGGCAGCCCACGATCAGCAGCGAATGTCCCATGTTGGAGCGCGTGTCGCCGAGAAACGCATATTTGATCTCGCTGATCGGCTTTTCACTGTGCTCGCGCATGGTCATGACGTCGGCAATCATCTGAGTAGGGTGGTACTCGTCGGTGAGGCCGTTATAGACCGGCACGCCCGCAAATTTTGCGAGCGTTTCCACGCCCTTCTGGGCGGAGCCGCGATATTCGATGGCGTCATACATGCGCCCGAGCACGCGCGCCGTGTCCTTGAACGATTCCTTGTGGCCGATCTGCGATCCGCTCGGGTCGAGATACGTGACATGGGCGCCTTGATCGTAGCAGGCGACTTCGAAGGCGCAGCGCGTGCGGGTCGAAGTCTTTTCGAAGATCAGGCAGATCTCCTTGCCCTCGAGATGCTTTTGCTCGGTGCGCGCATATTTCGCCCGCTTGAGGTCGCGCGCAAGGTCGAGGAGATAGCGGAATTCGCGCGGCGTGTAGTCCTGGACAGTCAATAAGGACCGGTTGCGAAGATTAAGGCTCATCTCTCTGCTCCATCATTCAGCGTGATTGTCGGATGGGTGCTCAATAGGCGGGCTCGCGCCAGATCGGGCAGGTCATGCAATGGCCGCCGCCCCGGCCCCGGCCGAGCTCGGCGCCACGGATCGTGATCACCTCCACGCCTGCTTTGCGCAGCAGCGTGTTGGTATGGGTGTTGCGGTCATAGGCGACGACCACGCCGGGCTCCAGCGCCACGACGTTGTTGCCGTCGTCCCACTGCTCCCGCTCGGCTTCATAGGCGTCGCCACCCGTGCCGACCGTGCGCAGCTTGTTGAGGCCCAGCGCATCGCGGACCACTTCGAGCATCGGCTTGTCTTCCTGCCGCGCTTCGATGCCGCCATTGCCGTCGGTTGGATAGAGGCTGTAGCAACGGATCTGGCTGACCACTTCCTCGAACAATGTCACGAGATCGCGGTCGCAGAAGCTGAACACCGTGTCGAGATGCATGGCGGCCCGGCTTTTGGGCATGAGGCAGCCTATGACCCGTGTCGCCGCCTTGGCCTTGAACAGCTCTCGGGCGACCTGTCCCACCGCTTGATAGGTGGTTCGCTCACCCATGCCGATGAGGACGACGCCCTTGCCGATGGGCATCACGTCGCCGCCTTCCATGGTGGAATTGGCATAGTGGCTATCGGAATCGCCCCACCAGATCTTGAAGTTTCCGCCCTTGAACATGGGATGGAATTTGTAGACGGCGCGCTGCAATAGCGTCTCCGGCCTGCGGGCCGGCCAGTACATCGGGTTGCAGGTTACCCCATTGTAGATCCAGCAGGACGGATCGCGTTGGAACAACGTGTTGGGGATCGGGGGGAGCACGAAGTCGCTGTCGCCGAAGGCCGTTTTCATCAGTGTTTTGGCTTTTCCGTCGGGAAGATCGGAAATGGCGATGCCGCCTATGAGAAAGACCGCCAGTTGCTTGGCCGGAATTTCATTGAGCCAGCTTCGCATGAATGACGCAACCTGAATCCCCACGGCATTCTCGGTAATCTGTCGGTCGAGAACGAAACTTCGAGCCTCCTTGTCCTCGAGCGCTTCCGCCAGAAGATCATGCAGTTCCAGAACCTCGACCCCTCTCTCTTTCATCTTCAGGGTGAAATCGTAGTGATCCTTCTGCGCTTCGTGCACCCAGATGACATCATCGAACAGAAGGCTGTGACAGTTGCCGGGAGTGAGCCGCTGATGGGCGAGCGAGGGCCTGCACACCATGACCGTCTTGAGCTTTCCGACTTCCGAATGAACTCCATACTCTCGCATTTACATTCTCCAGAGCTTGAATGGGACGTCTTTATCCAGCGGTCACAGCGGACTGATCTTGCCGGTCCACATCAAGTAGGCGGCCAGGACAGCAAGCAGCACGATCACCACGGCCACGATAATCTCGAAGCCCTTGAACACAGATTCGCCACGTTCGCGCCGCGCTATGGCGTAGACCAGAATGCCGGGCGCAAACAAAACGGCGCACATCAGCAGGTAAGTGAGCCCCGCGGCATAGACGAGCCAGAGGCCGTAGACGGTGGCCAGGCCGCCAATCCACATGTCCCTGTTGCGCGAACCACCGTCGCGGGAATAGGTCTCTCCGCTGGCCGCAAGCTTCAAGGCATAAGCGCCGGAGAGGACATAGGGCGGAAGAATGGCGACAGAAGCGATGAAATAAAAGAACTGATAGGCGTCCTTGGAGAAGTAGCTGACGATCAGGAACAGCTGGATGAGAGCGTTGGTCGCCCATAGCGAATTGGCGGGGGAACCGTTGGCATTTTCAAACGCGAACCACCGCGGAAATGTGCCGTCGCGCCCGCAGGTGTAGGGGATTTCGGCGCACAGCAGCGTCCATGAGAGAAAGGCGCCGCCCACGGAAATCATGAGGCCGATGTTGATCAGTGCCGCCCCCCAGCTGCCGACCAGAGGCTCGAAGACCCCCGCCATTGAAGGCACCTTGAGTCCGGCAAGTTCGGGCTGGCTGAGCACTCCGGTTGCCAGCAGCGAGACCAGGACATAGAGGCCGAGCGCGCCGAGGAATCCGATGACCGTGGCCCGTCCCACGTCGGAGCGGCGGGCGGCTCGCGCCGAATAGACGCTCGCTCCCTCGATGCCGATGAACACCCACAAGGTGACCAGCATCGTGCTCTTCACTTGATTGACGATCGATCCAAGGCCGCCCGCGCCCTGGGAGTCGGGCTCGCCCCAGAAGTTGAAGGTGAACTTGTCCCAGTTGAATGCCACGATGGCGACGAGGACGAAGAGAAACAGCGGCACTAGTTTTGCGATCGTTGTGACGATATTGACGAAAGCTGCCTGCTTGATTCCATTCAGCACCAGCAGGTGAATGAGCCACAGGCAGATCGATGCGCCGATGATCGAGACGAGGTTATTGCCATCCCCGAACATCGGGATGAAATGGGATAGCGCCGAGAAGATGGCGACCGCATAGGCGACGTTGCCGAGGAAGGCGCTGAGCCAGTAGCCCCAAGCGCTATTGAAGCCGACGAACGATCCGAATCCCGCCTTCGCATAGGCATAGGGCCCGGCATTGAGCTCGGGCTTGCGCGTGGCGAGGTTCTGATAGACGAAGGCGAGCATCAGCATGCCGAAGCCGGTGATGAGCCAGCCGATAAGGATCGCGCCCGGTGAGGCGCCCTTCGACATGTCGGAGGGCAGGTTGAACACGCCGCCGCCGATCATCGAGCCGATGACGAGGGCAATCAGCGGGATGAGAGAGAGTTTCTGTGTTTCGGTGGAACGCGCTTCGATCGCCTGTTCGGTGTCAGTCGCAGTCATGGTTCCCTCCCCAGCCGCGCCGGCGCTGACGGCATCAGGCGGCCAAAGCGAGCCATCGCTATCGCCTTGAGCGGATGCGTCACGTCACCGGTTCAGCATCAGGCAACTCCACCGGCTTTCAGGACTGGGCCGGCCATTCCGGTCTGAAGCTACATCAGCGCAGACAGCGCGAGACCTCGTAAATTTGCGAGGTAGCGGCATGAATTATTACTGATGCGCGGGTTGCTTCGATCGGCAAGAGAAGGACGAGCCGGCATCGCTGATACGGCTTTGCCTTGTTCGGGAAACTTCGCTGGGCAGGTTTGCCGCATGCACTGCTGATGTTGAACGCGATGCAACTCCTGCGAGCGAGGCACGCGCGGTGGGTGAATGACACTCGTAATACCGCCGACAGCTTTGCAGGTAATTTTACCAGCTTGCGTGATTGGCGATTTGGACGAGACTTTGCCTCGCGGCCTGGTGAGCGCCCAGACACTTCAATCAGGCCGTAGGTCTGCGACTTGGTGACCCTGGTCGAGCCCGCCCCCGGCGCTGCGGCTCCCGCCTGGCGCCGGGGATTGTATCCTGCATGCAGCAGGGTGAGCGCGCTATTCAAAGATGGCCGAGAACCAGATCATTCTCCTCGTAAAATTACGAGGTCTCACGACGTTTCTACGACTGTATAGTAAAATCGAAACAGCAAGTATGAGATGTTTGGATGGCACCGACAACCCTTGTCATGACACAGGCGAAGATTCGGCCTGCGCATGCGGATACGCCGTGACCGCCATCATTTGTTGTCGAGGCAACTCGTTGGCTCAAGGCTGTGAAGATTAGCCATTCCGACGCGTCTGGTTTGATCGGCAGCCTCGCTATTGGCAATCGTTCGGAGGGTCGAAGCATGTCTCTCAGCCGCCAGATCAAGTCGATTGGCATGACCGTTGCGACGATCATGATCTTCATGGCCCAGGATCCCGTGATCCTGTCGGCGCAGGACTCCAGCGCAACGTCCGCCGCGGCCGACGCCAGCCAGCAACCTCTCTCAGCCGAAGAGCTTGAGACCCTCGTGGCGCGCATTGCGCTTTATCCGGATGACCTGGTGGCGCTTGTCATGGCCTCCTCGCTTTATCCGCTGCAGCTCATCCAGGCCGATCGCTACCTCTCCGACGTCAAGAGCAAGCCAGACCTGAAACCGGACCCGGATTGGGACGGCAGCGTTATTGCGCTGCTCAACTATCCGGACGTCCTCAAGATGATGAATGACGACCTCAAATGGACAGAGCAGTTGGGCAACGCGGTCCAGACCCAGCAGAAAGATCTGTTGGTGGCTATCCAGGAGTTGCGCGACCGGGCGGTGGCAAATCGCATCATAAAATCAGACAGCAAGATTACCGTTAAAGAAGAGAACAACAATGTGATCATCGCACCGGCGAAGGAGGAAGCCACCTATGTGCCGACATATGACCCGGCCATTCTGAGCCCGACCTATGTCTACGAGGAAAGCGCTCCGCCCCCCGTCTATTACGGTGACCCCTACCCTTCCTATTATTATCCCTACGCACCCTATTGGCCCGGATTCATCACCGGCGCGTTCTGGGGTGCGGCGATCGACTGGGATGACTGGCATTCCTGGGGCGGTGACGTCGATGTCGACATCGATATCGACGGTGATTTTGATTTTGACCGCAATCGTCTCGAGCACTGGGACAGGAACAACTTCAACCAGTGGAACAAGAACAACTTCAAATTCGACCGCAACTCGATCAATAACCGGCTGAGGAACAATAATTTCGATCGGCTTGACCGCAAGGCCGGCAACCGCGGAAACCGTGTTTCGAATTTGCCCGCTGGCGGCAATAGGATCACAGGCAAGGATGTAAGGCGGGACGTGAAGCAGGGCCTGAAGAAGCAAGGCCAAGGGCAACGTCAACGACCCGCCAATGTTGCGGACCGTAAAGCGGGCCAGGGCTCGCAACGGGCAGGCACCAGGCCGTCCCAGGGTGCCAGGAACGTGGCTGCGCAGAGAAAGAAGGCAAGCAGCACTCGCAACCGGGCCGCACAGCGCCCCGCCTCCAAAGTCGACCGGCGTCCCAAGCAGATGTCCGGCCTGGGTGACTACGGCCGAGGCCGCAGCGCCAAGCAGTATTCGAAGCGCGGACAATTCAGCCGCGGAGGCGGCAGAGGAGGCTATGGCGGCGGCCCGAAGATAAGGCGCCCGATGGGTGGCCGCGGCGGCTTCGGCGGCGGCGGCAGGGGCGGCAGGGGCGGCAGAGGCGGCGGCCGCCGCTGAGCATCACATCCTGATCCATACCGATTCCAGGAGACTGACCATGCGACGCACCACTTCAATCCTCCTCTTCACGGCAACGCTGCTCTGGGGTGCCGCCGGCATTCCCTCGGCCGACGCCGCGCCGTCGATCGAGAGGTTCTTCGGCGATGAGCCGCAAACATTCAAGGAACCGGCAGAGGCCGTCGAGGCGTTCAAGGCCAAGATGATCGCGAAGGACGTGCCTGGCCTGGCGCAGATCATCGGGCTCGATGCCAAGGAGATCGCCAAGACGGAAGACTTCGACAAGCGGTTGACTGAGCTGCAGACCGCCACGAAGGAGAAGGTCGAAGTCAAGGAGACGAAGCCCGATCGCCGCGAAATCCTGCTTGGCAACCTGCTATGGCCATTTCCGTTCCCGCTGGTGAAGAGCGCGAAGGGCTGGCAGTTCAACACCGAGGAAGGCCTTGAGGAGATACTGGTCCGGCGCATAGGCGAAAACGAGATCGAAGCCATCGAAAACTCCCGCAACTACATTACGGCGCAGCAGGATTACGCAAGCGAGGATCGCGACGATGACGATGTGCTGGAATTCGCGCAGAAACTCATGAGCACTGAAGGAGCGCATGACGGGCTTTATTGGCCCGCTGATGATGACGGAGAAAGTCCTGCCGGTCGATTTGTAGAGGAGGCGAAGCTCGGGCAAACCGGCGCTCCCGCGGACCAGGGCTATTTCGGATATCGGTTCCGTATTCTGGGCGGGCAAGGGAATAATGTTGCCGGCGGCCGATATGATTATGTGATCAATGGGAACATGATTGCCGGATATGCGCTGGTGGCGTGGCCGGCGCGCTATGGCGAAACCGGGATAAAGACCTTCCTCGTGAGCCATCACGGCACGGTCTATGAGAAGGACCTTGGCCCCAATACGGCGAAGCTTGTCCAACAGATCAAGCGTTTCAACCCCGACAAGACCTGGAATGAGGTCCCGAACTAGAATGCTGGGACTGTAATCGTCCATGAGAGTCAGCATTGCATCAGCGAGCGCATCACCAACTCTGGCGATGCGCTTTATTTCTTAGACGTTTCTGTATTTCTGCGCCTCATCCAGGTCCTCCTCCGCAAGGCACCAGCGCTGTCTGCTTCCACTGACGCTTGCCACGCTTCCATTATGCCGAAGGGCTATTCTTTTGAGTTTAACAATCACTTTTCTGTTGACATCGTGGGCCAAACGGCAGGATTTGGAGAATATCAAGATCGAAAGAAATGCGTCCGGAATTCCTGGCTGCCGGGCGTTTTTTCGTATCCTGAGAGGGTCGACTTGACTTGCCTCGAAAGTCACATCTGAGAGACGCCGTTGAATAGGATCGCACCTGGGACCGGTGGGGTGTTTGATACTGCGCCGCCTCGCGCAGCCGGCTCGCTCCGTGCGGTTCTTCGTGCTACAACAATGTCCAGCCGGGCGAGGAGCAAAGCAATGAGCCGTCCACGCGTCCTGTTGGCTGACGACCATCGCATCGTCAGCGAGGGGCTGAAGGGCCTTCTTGCCGATGATTTCGAGCTGGTCGGCATGGTTGAAGACGGACGTGCGCTGATCGCCGCCGCCAGGACGCTCAAGCCCGATGTCGTAGTGGCCGACATATCGATGCCGCATGTGAACGGGATCGATGCCGTAGCCCAGCTGAAAAAGGACAATCCGGACATCAAGGTCGTCTTTCTGACGATGCACCAGGATTCAGCCTATGCGCGTCGGGCGCTCGACGCCGGCGCTCACGGCTTTGTGGTGAAGCACTCCGCCACCGCTGAACTCGTCATGGCCATTCACGCCGCGCTCAAGGGTCAGACTTTCATAACACCTGCGCTGACCGGCGACTTGCTGCGACAGGGGAACAAATCATCGAACATCGACGATGCCGCCAAGTTGCTGACCGCGCGACAGCTCGAGATCCTGCGGCTGCTGGCGGAAGGCCGTTCAGCGAAAGAAATTGCGATAAGCCTTGCAATATCCCCGCGCACCGTCGAGTTTCACAAATATCAGCTGATGGAGGCTCACGGGCTGCACAGCAATGCGGAGCTGATTCACTTTGCGATCAAGCACGGCGTGGTGACCATCTGATCGGAGAAAACTACTCCGCCTTGATCGCCAGCAAGGTCAGCAATAGCCCGATTGTCGAGAAAAGAATGATTACCTGCGCTTCCATGGCTCGCTCCCGCAGCCGAAATGATGCATCTGCTGACGGCATCCGGAAATAACATAGGTGAATGAGCGCGAACAAACTGCGCCAGTAATTTTTCACCCGGTCCCCTCGTAAACTTACGAGGTCTCAAGCTCAGCTCTCGTCACGTAAAGTGAAGGTCCGTAGAGCTGATCCTTATGGGCTGCTCAGAAGGCAAGCAACGCAAACAAATGGATCGCACGATGTCGTCGCTCAGAATCACGTCCGTGGTGCTGGCCCTATCGATGATCACGGCCATGCCGGCAGCTCGAGCGGATGAAGCACAGGCCAAGCAGCTGTTCAAGGCGATGTCGGATTACATGGCCTCGCAGCAGAAGATCTCATTCAACCTCGACACCACCCTCGAGGTCGTTACCAAAGACGATCAGAAGATCGCCTTCGCAAGCTCCGGCAGCGTGACGCTCAACCGTCCTGACAAGCTTCGTGCCACGCGTAAAGGTGGGTTCGCCGATGTCGAGCTGGTCTTTGACGGAAGGACCGTCTCGCTGCTCGGCAAGGATGCGAATCTATACGCTCAGGCCGATATACCCGGCACCATCGACAACCTGGTCGACGTCATGCGGGACAAATTTCATCGCCCGCTGTCGGGAGCGGACCTGGTGATGTCCGACGTCTACGGTCAGCTCATGCCCCTGGCAACGGAAGTGAGGGATGTTGGAAGCGGCGTGATCCGGGGTGTGGAGTGCGATCATTTTGCATTCCGGGCAAAGGACGTGGATTGGCAGATTTGGATCGCGCAAGGTGACCATCCCTACCCTTGCCGCTATGTCGTGACCACCAAGGACGTCAAAGGGTGGCCGCAATATACGGTCGACATTCGGGATTGGAAGACGGGAGCCGAGGTCGCAGCCGACGATTTTGCCTTCACGCCGCCGGCAGAGGCGCGAAAGCTGAAGCCAGGTGAATTTCCCGATGTCGACGAACTGCCGAGCGCTCTGGTGAACAAATAAGGAGGTCACCGCAATGCTGAAGCGTATTGTGATCGTGCTCGGCGCCACCATCGTCGGCATGCTTTCATTCAATGTCGGCGAGTTGCTGATTGGGCCCGGTCGCGGAATCTCGATTCCAACTGCGCAAGCAAGGGTCGGTCGACCGCTGACGCCGATGAGCGTTGCCGGCGTCACGCGCCGGACGGTACGGCGGTGCGCCGCTGGGGTCTACAACTGCTAGCTCTGTAGACATTCAGCCCTCCACTCGGCCACCGACACTCCACTCCAAGTAGGCAAAACTATTAGGGAATTGCAACCACAGGCTTTCTCGGTATTGGGCCTAAGTCCAACTTGTCGCCGAGTAAGACTATTGCTGTGGTGGGGCCATGGATCATACGGTTCGCGGCGCGGCGTCGAGGCACGTGCTCGTCGGGCGTCCATGGATTCCATTGCTGCGCGGATTTTGGGTCGTGACACTCGGCGAGATCACTTTGCTCCTGCCGGACATGACTTTGGCGATGCTTGCGATCCTCTTTGGGATCTATGCGCTCGTCGATGGCACCATCGCCCTGGTCTCGGCTTATCGCGCACCCAGCATTGGAGCGAACTTGTGGCTCGCTTTGATCGGTGTTTGCGGCATCCTCGCCGGTCTTTTCGCGCTCCTATGGCCAGGTCTGTCGGCGCAGACATTGCTTTACTGCATCGCCGTCTGGGCCGTCGTCCTTGGCCTTTGCGAGATTGCGGGCGGCATCGCCTTGTTCAAGGTGACCTCCCATGAGTGGTTCTACTTTCTGGGCGGGTGGGTCGCGATCATTTTTGGCGCCATGCTGATATACCAGTCGGACGAAGGCGTTGTCGCGTTGGTCTGGCACATCAGCAGTTTTGCCATCGTCTTCGGCGTGCTGCTGATCGCGGCGGCCTACCGGCTGCGCAAGGAATTTGTCGATAGCGACCAAAGCGCCTTCCTAAGCGATTAGAACGTGGCGCGAGGTTGGCGCAAACCGCTTCGCACTTCTTGGTCCGATTCTGTGGTAGCTGCATCGGGTGGCGCGATACCGGAACGCTAGTAATATTTCGTCCCCCTCCCTCGCAAAGTTACTAGGTCTCACAACCGCCCTTCAACCCTAGAATGATACGCGGAATCTCGAGCATTTTAGCGAATGCGCAAGCAGAACTTCGGGGGATGCATATAAGCAGATCGCGGTGCTGGTTGCCCACTCGCAAAGGCCGCCCGCGAAGGGCTCCCACCTGGACCCCGGAAGGCATCCGGGTGGGAGAACCCACAGCACGGTCCATTCCTCCTTGCTACCCCGGAATCTCCGTGCCGCCAGGGCAGGCGGTCATGCGGGGCGCAAACGGCGAGCGGCTTCCTTTTTGGCCGGCTCCGGCCTATCCTCTCGAACCAGAACCATAAAGCCCTGAGGGAGGGAAATTGACGACAACGGCTTCCGTGTCCGGCGGCGACCCCATGGTCCGCTTCGTGAACGTGCAGAAGAGTTACGACGGCAGGACTCTGGTTGTTAAGAATCTCAATCTGGATATCGCCAAGGGTGAGTTCGTCACCATGCTGGGCCCGTCGGGCTCGGGCAAGACCACGACGCTCCTGATGCTCGCGGGCTTCGAGCCCGCCACCGACGGCGAGATCTTCCTGAACGGCCAGCCGATCAACCGCATGCCGCCGCACAAGCGCGGCATCGGCATGGTGTTCCAGAATTATGCGCTTTTCCCGCATATGACAGTCAATGAGAACCTGGCCTTTCCGCTGCAGGTCCGCCGGCTGGACAAGGCCGAGATCGAGAGCCGGGTGAAGACGGTGCTCGAGATGGTGGAGCTGCCGGGCTTCGGCAATCGCCGCCCGAGCCAGCTCTCCGGCGGCCAGCAGCAGCGCATCGCCGTCGCCCGCGCTCTGGTCTTCGACCCCGATCTCGTGCTCATGGACGAGCCCTTGGGCGCGCTCGACAAGCAGTTACGCGAGCAGATGCAGTATGAGATCCGCCATCTGCACGAGCGCTTGGGCATCACCGTCGTCTATGTGACGCATGACCAGGCCGAGGCGCTCACCATGTCGGACCGCATCGCGGTCTTCAATGACGGTGTCGTGCAGCAGCTCTCGACCCCGGCCGAGCTCTATGAGCGCCCGCAGAATTCCTTCGTCGCCCAGTTCATCGGCGAGAACAACCGGCTGCCCGGCGTCGTCGAGACTATCGCCGGCAACGGATCCTGCACGGTCAGGCTCGATTCGGGCGAGGTGGTGAACGCCTCGGCGGTGAAAGTCGCGAAGAAGGGCGACCGCACGCTTCTCTCCTTGCGTCCGGAGCGGGTGAAGATCGATCCCACGACCAACGGCACCGCCAATATCATCGACGGCTCGATCGAGGAGCTCATCTATCTCGGCGACCATGTCCGCACCAGGCTCAAGGTGGCGGGCCAGTCCGATTTCATCGTCAAGATCCCCAACAACACCGAGCGCCCCGCGCTCAAGGAAGGGATGAAGGTGAAGATCGGCTGGGCGCCCGAGGATTGCCGCGCCCTCGACGACGTTTAGCTCGGCGTCATGCCGCGCAGCCTCTCGGAGCGGCGGCGCAGCAATTCGACGCCGATGAGAAGGCAGATCGAGAGCGCCACCTGAACCGTCGCGGCGGCGGTGATCGTCGGGCTGATCATCTCGCGGATGCCGCTGAACATCTGCTTCGGCAATGTGCGCTGCTCGGCGCTCGACAGGAACAGCGCCACCACGACCTCGTCGAAGGAGGTGACGAAGGCGAAGAGCGCGCCGGTGACGACGCCCGGCAGGATGAGCGGCAGGATGATCTTGCGGAAAACGGTCAAGGGCGTTGCCCCCAATCCTTGCGCGGCGCGCTGCAGCGACCAGTCGAAATTGGTGAGCGTCGAGGTCACCGCGATCACCACGAAGGGAACCGCGAGTGCCGTGTGAGCCAAGGCTAACCCTGTGAAAGTGCCGATCAGGCCGAAATAGCCGAAAGACATGAAGACGGCGACGGCGACGACGATCACCGGAACGATCAGCGGCAGGAGGATGACGGCCAGGATCACGCTGCGTCCGGGCAGATGCGTCCGGGCGAGGCCCAGCGCCGCCATGGTGCCGAGCGCCGTCGCGGCAATGGTGACCACGACCGCGAGCTTGATGCTGAGCAGGAAGGCGCCGGTCCAGCGCGGATTGCCGAAGAAATCCTGATACCAGCGCAGCGACAGGCCCGGCATCGGATAGCTGAAATAGGGCTCGGCATTGAAGGACAAGGGCACGATGGCGAGGATCGGCGCCACCAGAAACAGGAGCACCAGCCCGGTGAAGACCCAGCCGCCATAGAACAGCGCTTTCTCGGCGGGCATGGCATAGGGGGCGGGTTTGAGCATCATGTTCAACCGAGCTTCACCTTGTCGATGCCGACGATGCGGTTATAGATGAAGAACAGGACAATGGTCGCGAGCAGCAGGATGGCGCTCAAGGCGCTGGCCTTGCCCCAGTTGTTCTCCTGATTCATGGCTCTCTCGATGGTGCCGCTGACCATCTGGTCGGCGGCGCCTCCGACCAGCGCCGGCGTGATGTAGTAGCCGAGGCAGAGAATGAAGGTCAGGAGGCAGCCGGCGCCTATACCGGGAAGCGTGAGCGGCAGATAGACCCGGAAGAACGAATAGAAGGGCCCGCCGCCGAGCGACCGCGCGGCGCGCATATAGGACGGCGATATGCCCTTCATCACGCCATAGATCGGCAAGAGCGTGAAAGGCAGCTGGATATGGACCATGGCCGTCACGGTTCCGAACCGGCTGAAGATCAGCTTGAGCGGCCCTTCCGAGAAGTTCAGGTACTGGATGAGGCCGTTGACCGGGCCGTTATCCTGGAGCAGCACGAACCAGGCCGTGGTCCTGACCAGTAGTGACGTCCAGAACGGCACCAGGATGAAGATCAGGAGGATATTGGCCAGGCGGTTCGGCGCATGCGCCAGCATGAAGGCGACGGGATAGCCGAGCGCCAGGGTGATGAGGGTCACCAGCGCGCTGATATAGAAGGTGCGCGCCAGGACATTGACATAGACGGCCTGGGATTTGGGGACGGAAACGATGCCGTTGTCGGCATTGCGCTCGAGATCGAGCGAGCGCAGCAGATAGAAATCGGTGAAGGATCTTCCGGCCTGCTTGATCTTGGCCCAGACCAGCCGGTCGCCCCATATCTTGTCGGCGGCGATGAACTGCTCCTTGTAAGGCGCTCCGGTGAACTCCGTCGACTTGTTCACCGAGCCGATGATCTTGCTGCGGATGCCCGATATCTCATAGTTCATGCGCTTGCCGACGAAGGCCGCGGTATTGTCTTGGGCGACTTTCTTGAAATCCTGGGCCAGCGCCGCATAGACCTGCTCATCGGGCAAGTCCTTGCCGTCCCAGTTCTGCAAGGCGGCAATCGTCGTGGGCAACGTCTCGGCGATGCTCGGATCATAGACGGCACGCGTCAGAAGCAGCACGACCGGTGTCGCGAAGGTGACGATCACGAACAGCAGCAGAGGCAGCACGAGGACGGCCGCGCGGAGGTGGCCCTTTCGCTCGGCGGCGGCGAACTGCCACGGCAGTCTGGGGGCGGCTGTGAGGGTGGCCTCAGTCATCGTGGGCATCGCAACAATATTCCCCTTCTCCCGCGCGGCACGCGTGGGAGAAGGTGGCCGAAGGCCGGATGAGGGCTCTTTCGTGCAGCGTGTCCAGCTTTCAAAAGCATTTGCTTTGCAGGCAAAGAGCCCTCACCCGCCCTTCGGGCACCCTCTCCCATTGCTTCGCAACGGGAGAGGGGGAAGTTGGAGAGCTTTTGCTCACTCTTACTGCGCAACCCAGACGTTGAAGCGCTCGCGCAAGGCGTCGATATTGTCGCCCCAGAACTTCGCGTTGACGATGAAGCCCTTGCTCAGATTGTCGGGATTCGTCGGCAGATCGGGCGTGATCTTGGGGTTGGTATCGGCGATCGCCTGCTTGTTGCCCGGACCATAGGAGATGTAGTTGGTCTGGTCGGCCTGGCGGTCGGCACGGCCGGCAAAGGCGATGAACTTATAGGCGGCGTCGCGGACCTTCGATCCCTTGACGACGTTCCAGCCCTGCCAGTCGAGGGCCTGATTTTCCCACATCACCTTGAAGGGCTTCTTGTCGACATTGGCGGCCGAATAGATGCGGCCGTTCCAGGCGGAAGTCAGGATCACCTGGCCGTCGGCGAGGAGTTGCGGCGGCTGGGCGCCCGCTTCCCACCACACGACGTCCTTCTTGATCGTGTCGAGCTTGGCGAAGGCGCGATCGACGCCTTCGGGCGTCGACAGGACGTTGTAGACGTCCTTGACATCCACGCCGTCGGCGATCAAGGCCCATTCCAGATTGATGAAGGGGCTCTTCTGCAGGCCGCGCTTGCCGGGATATTTCTCGAGATCGAAGAAGGCGGCGACCGAGGTCGGCGCTTCCTTCACCTTCGTCGTGTCATAGGCGAGGACGGTCGCATAGAGGATGCTCGGCACCACGCATTCGCTGGCATCGGCGCTGACGAAATCGTCGCGCTTCAGGCCGAGCTTGTCCCAGTCGATCTTCTCGACGATGCCTTCGGCGCAAGCCGCGATGGTGGTCATCGAGTCGTTCTCGACCACGTCCCAGGTGATGTTGTTGGTCTCGACCATGGCGCGGATCTTGGCGATCTCGCCGTTGAACTCCTCTTCGACGATCTTCTCGCCCGATTCCTTCATATAGGGTTCGAAGAAGGCCTTGCGGACGCTGTCCTGATAGGCGCCGCCCCATGACACGACGGTGACGCTGTCCGCTGCCAGTGACGGCAGCGAGAGCACAGCGAGAAAACAGGCAGCAGAGAACAGTTTGATTTTCATTTGGCAACCTCCCTGGAGGGCACGGACATTCGCGCCACTCTCTTCTGATGGTTAAGCGAGGGCCAGTATTCACTACTGGAGTCGCCAGTCAATCATAACCTGATTTTCGGATAAATCCATGCCGATCAATCGGTTAGGGATCCGCGTTCGAACCGCCCCGCTGGGGCGAGCGATCAGCACAATGACCTGAAAGACGCAAGCTCCAGATGGAGAAAGCCTGCCGGACCACCTGAGGAGGTCACGGCAGGCTTCTGTCCCGCGACGGCTTGGGACAAATCATCTTTGTTCAAACAAGGAACTCGCGCCTTATCTTTTGTTAAGTCCGGCTGCGAGAGCGGGCGCACGCCGACAATTGAGGAACCAATCCGCATCGACGCCGTTGGGGGCGGTGAACAGCGGGGTCCAATCATGATTCGCCTTTTCCTTGTTGCCCTTCCCGTCCGGTATTTCATGCTGGGCGCATCACGGGGCGTCGTCCTTTCACTTGCGGTTTTTGCCGGAGCCGGAACGGAATGCCGGACGTGACGTTACACCGTAAAGGAGTACCGGCCATGGAAACGGACACCAGGCCCGCGGAACTCCGGGAAGCGGCATCACGTGCCCGCGCATTTGCGCAATCTTTGGAGTCTACCGAGCTGAAGCAAAGCTTTCTCGAGCTAGCCGACAAGTGGGAGGCCGAGGCGCGAACGCTTGAAACGATGCACTGAGCGCGCAAGGGCCGATCAGTTCCCCCAGCGCGAGACGGCGACCTGAGGGTCGGCATATTCCGCTATCGCCACGAGTCTCTCTTTGTCTCTGATCGTCACGATCGGCGATTTTTGCTCGATCAGCTGCTCGCGGCGCAGCGTCTGCAGCGTGCGGTTGACATGAACGATGCTCAAGCCAAGGCAATCCGCCAGAATCTCCTGGGTGAGCGGCATCTCGAAGGTCGAGCCGTCGGAAAGCCCTGCCGCATGACAGCGCGAATTGAGCTCCAGGAACAAGTGAACCAGGCGCTCATAGGCGGTCTGGCGGCCGATCCTGATGATCTGATGCAGCAGATAGGCTTCATCCAGCGCCGTAGCCCGCTGATGGGCGCGGGTGATGTGGGGGAAATCAGGAAGGAGACCCAGACACACCGAACGCAGGGCGGACGCGTCGCAGAGCGCGATTGCCGTGCAGGCGATGAGGCTGGTCAGCGCCAAAGGCCGTTCGCGCTCGCAAAGGCCAATGGCGTCGCCCGGCAGGACGAAGCCGAAAATCTGGCGCCGGCCGTCGGACAGATAGCGGGTGCGCAGCGCCCAGCCATCGAGAATATAGTGCGGCCCCGGGATGACCTCGCCCTCGCGCAACAGTTCGGTGCCGCTTGGATGACGCTCGATGGGACCCAGCCCGCCCATCAGAAAATTGATGTCGGTCTCGGAGATCGGCGCGAGAGAACGGAAACGGCTGATCAGAGCGGAGGATTGAGCCAGCAAGGCCGCGCGCGGCATGGCAGGCCTCCCTAACGCCCTGGACTCAAATGCCGCACGGCTTCGATCACCGCCTCGACCGTGAACGGCTTTGTCAGGCGAAGCCTGGACTTGAACCGGTCGGGAAGAATGGTCGCCTCATGGCCGGTCGCGAAGACAAAGGGTATGCCTCTTCTCTCGAGCTCGTCGGCCAAGGGGAAAACCATCTGCTCGTCGAGATTGATGTCGAGAAATGCAAGATCGATGTCGGATTTGGCCAGTTGCTCCCGCGCCGCCTCGCTGCTGGCGACCGGCCCCACGACCACGCCGCCCAGCCTGGTCAGGGTCCGGCTCAGATCGGCAGCAATGAGATACTGATCTTCGACGATCAGGACCCTCTTGTTCTTGAGTAATGTCGGCGCCGCCGCCTCCACTGTTCCTACTCCCGGATCGTGATCTTATCGTCGAGCGGAATCTCCATAACGCATCTTACACCACCTTGGCGGAACTCAAGAGCGGTATTGGCCCGGAGATCATAGGGCAGGCCACGCTCGATGAGCTCCCGTCCAAACCCGTTTCTGGCAGGCGCCTGGTCGATGACCGGCACGCCGCTTTCCAGCCATTCGAAGGTCAAGCGCGGATCGCCAAGCCTTTCGCCCACGCGCCAGGAGACCTTGATATGACCCGAACGCGTCGACAGGGCGCCATATTTGATGGCGTTGGTCGTCAGCTCGTGAATGGCGAGCCCCAGGGTCTGGGCCGGCTTGGCGCGCAATTTGATCTCCGGGCCGCTGACCTCCACCTGGTCATCGAAATGCGCCGCATGGCCGACAAGCTCTTCATGGACGAGTTCGGTCAGATCGACCCCGCCTTCCGGCGACCGCGCCAGGATATTCTGGGTGCGTCCCATGGCGCTCAAGCGGCCATCGAAATGAGCGACAAAGTCCTCGAGCGTTTCCGTGTTCTCGGCGGTGCGATTGGCAAGCGAGCGCACCACCGCCAGGATGTTCTTCACCCGATGCTGGAGCTCGGTCAGCAGGAGATTCTGGCGGTTCTCCGCTAGCCGGCGGGCATGGATATTGATGCATGAGCCGAACCACTGCGACACTTTCCCGGCCGGAGACATGATCGCATGGGTCTTGCCCAAGAACCACTGATAGGTGCCCGAAGCGTCACGCAGGCGGAACTCCAGCTCGACGGGGGAACCGGTTTGCGTCGACAGCGCCAAAAGGCGCCGATATTCCTGGGCGTCATCGGGATGAAGGACGGAAAGCCACCTGGACCCCAGCCCTTCGCCCTCGGGAAGCCCGGTATACTGATAGAATGCCGGGTTCACATACTGCCATTCCAGGCTCGGCGTCGCGATGAAGAGGAAAGCCGGCACCGTCTGGGCGATATTGCGAAAGCGTTCTTCGCTTTCCATGAGCGCTTTCTCGGCCTGCGCCGTTGCGGTGACGTCCATGAACGTCAGCAGGACGCCGGCGATGAAATTTTCGACATTGCGATAGGGCAGGATGCGCACGAGATAGCGAGTCCCGCTGGCAGAATCTTCGATCTCGCGCTCGACGGTGTGCAGAGTCCGCAAGACCTTGCGGACATCCTCGTGGAGGTGCTCATAGGCGATGCGTGGCGCAATGTGCACGATCGGGCGGCCGACGTCGCTGTCGATCAGATGGAAGATCTCGGCGACCGCCGGCGTGAAGCTCCTGATCCTGAATTCATTGTCGAGAAAGATCGTGGCGATCTGGGTGCTTTCCAGCAGGTTCTTCAGGTCGCTGTTGGCGCGGCCCAGCTCATGAACGCGGTGCGCCAGCTCGCCATTGACCGTCTGCATTTCCTCATTGACCGACTGCAGCTCCTCCTTCGATGTCTCGAGCTCTTCATTGGCGGATTGCAGCTCTTCATTGATCGACTGATATTCCTCGTTCGAGGATTTGAGTTCCTCATTGGTGCTCTCGAGCTCCTCGATCGTCGCTTGCAGCCTGTCCTTGGTCAGCCGCAATTCCGATTCGATGCGCTGGACATGCTCGTCGCGGATCACGCCGGAACTCGAATTATCGCTGGGCGTCTCGTCTTCCGTGATCTCGGCATCCTGGAAGAAGACGACGAAAGCCTGCGGCTCGCCGGGGTTGTTGTTGAGCGGCTCGACAATGATGGAAACCCCGAGCCGATCGCCATTCAGCCCCATGACGATTTTTTCGGTCTTTACCGAAACCTTCTCGGCCGCGGCCTTGAGCAGTGAAGCGCGCAGGTCCAGGCGCAGATCGCGGTGAACGAGGCTCAGGAGATTGAGGTTGGCGGAGCCGGAAGCCGGCTCGAGAAAGCGCCCGGTGCGCCCGGAAAAATGCAAGACCTCGCTCTGGTCATCGACGATGATGTAAGCCGGGGTGTAGCGCTCGGCAATGCGCTCGGCACGCCTGGCAATGCCCGGCTCGACGGTGCGGCCTCTCGCCGTGGCACGAGGCTCGCCTCCCTGCTCGGGCCTTTCGATGCGCGTTGCCAGCGGAAATTCCGGCAGCACGCGCGTGATCGTGTCCTGGCGCTGGAATATGCGGTGACGCCTGTCGATGGGAGAGAACAGCTTGGCATGCCGCGTCACGCTCTCCGATGGTCCGAGGAACAGATAGCCGCCGGACCGCAATGAAAAATGGAACAACGGGATGATGCGGCTTTGCAGATCGGCATTCAGATAGATGAGCAGGTTGCGGCAGGAAATCAGATCGATGCGCGAGAAGGGGGCGTCCTTGATCAGGTTATGCGCCGAGAAGATGCACATCTCGCGCAGCTCCTTGACCACGCTGTAGGTGTTTCCTTCATGCACGAACCAGCGCGCCAGCCGCTCCGGCGACATGTCGCGGGCGATGGACTCGGAAAAGCGCCCGACGCGTGCCGCGGCCAGCGCCCGCCCGTCGATATCGGTCGCGAAGATCTGCACATGCGGCACCGAATCTATGCGCGCCAAATGCTCGCGCAGCAGAATGGCGATGGAATAGGCCTCCTCGCCGGTGGCGCAGCCGAGGACCCAGATCCTTATATGATCGCCCGTCGCCTTGCCTTCGAACAGCTGGGGTATGACGCGGCTTTCCAGAAGTTCGAATTCCTTCGTGTCGCGGAAGAACTGCGTCACGCCGATGAGCAGATCCTGGAAGAGAAGATTGGCTTCATCATTGTCGGACCGCAGGAATTCGGCATATTTGTCGACCGCATCGATCTGGTTGACCTGCATGCGGCGCTGGATCCGCCGCAGAAAGGTGTTCTGCTTGTAATTATGGAAATCATGCCCCGTCTTGTTGCGCAGGATCGTGGCGATGCGGCGGACTTCGCCCGGTTCCGGCTGGAAACTTTCTCGGGCGCCGGCGGTATCGGTGCGATGGGCGAGATGGCTTGTAAGCCTTGCGACGATGTCTTCGCGCGGCAAGAGATAATCCACGATGCCTGTCGGATTGGCCGGATTGGGAGCGATCCCATCCACGAGCTCGGCCACCGCCAGTCCGCCCGACTCCTTGAGCGCGGTCAGGCCCAGAGTGCCATCGCCATTGAGTCCCGACAGGATGATGCCGATGGCCCTGTCTTCCTGATCACTGGCGAGGGACAACAGGAAACTATCGACGAGGCCCTTCTGCGCGCCGCTCTTTCCTTCGATGACGAACCTGGATTTCTTGATGGTCGAGACGCGATCAGGCGGAAGAATATGGATGGTGTGGGCCTCGATCCTGTCCTTCGTCGCCGCGACCTTGGTTTTAAGACCGGAAACCTGTCCGATCATCTCGCCGAGCTTGTCGGGTGAGCCCGGGTAGCCGGGAACCAGGACGATGAAGGAGGCGTCATGGCCGGCCGGCAGGCCCGCAAACAGCCGAGTCAGGGAATCGATGCCGCTTTCCGGCGCCGCGATGAGGACTACGCCCGATATCTTAGGCTTCTTTTCAGATTTGGGGTCGTCGGCCACCGTCTTGTTCACTCATTCGTCATCAGGTCATCGACTGATCATAGCGATTCCGGACCGTTCGGCATAGCTGCCGGAATCGCACCCTTCCGCGTCAATCGAAGCTCGGAGTTTTTCGCTTCGAAAATCGCCGCAAGCGCTGTGGTAAGTTCCGCTGACATGCCAGTGCTCGAGCGAACGGAAGTTCCAACAATACTTGCTCTCCGCCGCCATTTGATTCGCCTATGTTAAGGCTGCCCTCGCGCCAGCTCCTATGGTCAATCATCACGGCACTCCACGTTTGCAAAACAATCGAGCGCCAATAGCGCCGCCAGGGAGGCGATCATGAACGACACGCGCATAGAGGACGATCCGATCACCCGTGTCCGCGAGGAAATGGAGATCATCACCGCCGACGGAAGATGCGCCGGCCATGTCAGCGCATGCACGGCGAGCCTGATCTTCACGAGCACATCCGATCAGCCCATACCGAAGGAGTGGATTAGACGGGTCGATCGCGAGGTCTATATCTCCAAACGCTCCTACGAGCTCGCTCATTGAATGGACTGGCCAAGCCAGGGAGAATTCATATGACTACCGGCTATTTCAATTCGGCGCAGCTTGCGGCTCTCTATAAGGAGCTCGAGCAGGAATGCGCGGAATTCAAGCGTGAACATGGCCATGTGACGGCCGCCCAGCACAACCTCATCGCCGCGCGCATCATGGCGGCGGCACGCGACAATCCGCCACCCAAGGCGCCGCTGGAGGTCATCGGCCCGCACGGAACCTGAATCACATAGGTTAATGTGGCCATCGGCTCGCCCCGTAGAATTATGAGGCGCAATCGTGTGATCCGATGCGCCGCGGAGAGGCCCCTTGCAGTCCGTAGCGAGGGGGTCTCTCCGCCCCAAAGGAACAGCCATGGTGCAGCGACTCAAACGTCAACCGGACCGACTTCTTATCCTTGCCCGCCGCGCGCGACGGTTCGCGGGCGAGGAAGATGGCCTGCTGGCCGATCTCTATCGCGAACATGCCGCCATTTGCGAAAGCAAGGCGGCAGCCCAGGCGATGCGCCGGAGGAAGTCGAAGCCGCCCGCAAAAAACTGACGATTACTCACCGGCGGACGAAGGCGCAGGTCTGGCCAGCCGGTTGATGCGCTTGATGGCATCGCGAACGACCTCGGCCTCTGCGTCGAGCTCCGTGATTCTGTCCCGCCACATCTTGGCGCTCGCCGGACGCGATGTGCGTTCCGCCTGACCTTCGAGATCCCGCGCGATCTCTGCCCGTTCTTCGAAGGAGCGCAACGCAACGGCGAGCGCCCGTGACACGGAATCCTCGAGCGCGATATTCACCAGGTCGGCCGAGAAGGCATGGCCGACATGGCAGCGATATCGCAATGTATCGCCTTCCTCGATCTCCCACATGACGCCGTCGCACTCTGGACAGGTGATGACCGAGCGGCGGCCAATCCGGTCCATCAAGCCAATGGTCGATTTGCCGGTTTTTGCCATTTCGACCTCGTGCTGAAGGTTTTCCGGGACATCGCCCGGCACGGCGGCCGGCTCGCGGACCAGCTCGTTCAGCAAAGCCGGTATCGCCGCCAGTGTTGCGACATGATCCACATTTCCCCTTCGCAGCGCCGTTGCCGGCATCTCGGCGAAGGCCGCGTCTTCCGGATCCTGCACCACCGTCTTCCCTCCGCAGTCGCCCAGCGCGTGAATGCCGGCACTGCCGTCAGTCATCGTCCCGGTCATCAGGACCCCGATCGAACGGTGGGCGCAGCATTGGGCCACCGATCGGAACAACGGATCGATCGACGGCCGGGAATGATTCTCACGGCTTCCGATGCCCAGCGACAACAAACGGCCATCGTAAATCAAATGACGATCGGGCGGGGCCAGGTAAATGCGCCCGTGCCGGGCCGGCTCGCCATTCTCGGCGAAATGCGCCGGCATCCTGCCCAGCTGGGTGAGTATGCTGTCGATCCTTGACGTGAATCTGGGCGACAGATGCATCACGACAAGAAGCGCTGCCGGAAACTCTTTCGGAAGTTCGGACACCAGAAAACGCAAGGCATCGAGCCCGCCGGCCGATGTGCCGATCGCCACTATATCGCGGTTTGCCATCGTTCTTCCTTGCGAAGCCCCAACGAAGAGCAATGCGGGACAATCGCGGTATGTTCCTAAATGGCGGCGTCAATCGCAGCTCGGGAGGGTGTCACCAGACCTAAGCCGATAGTACTCCTCCCAGTGCCATCCCGATCAGCAAGTCGGATCTTGAGCGTCTATCGTATCCAGGCAAAGGAAAAGCCCGTCAGACGGGGGTTGGGGGTGGTGCCGACAACGGGCTTTGTGAGTTCCGCTTGTCCTCCAGTTTCGGAGGCTGAGAGAACTATAATCCGCGCGCGCCGTGCAGCCTTAACCTGTGTTAAGGGTCGCTTCCCTGGATGGCGAAAGCCCGTCTAACCTCCGGCGATGACGGCCAGGCGGATTTTCCCTTCCGCCTCGGGAACTGTGCTAAAACCAGCCATGGATAAGGCCACGACATTGGCTCATCTTGCGCTGGCCGAGCGCCATGTCGCGCGCGGCTATGAGCATATTGCCAGCCAGATACGCATCATCGCCAGCCTGGCGAATGGCGGTCACGACACGGCGGTAGCTGAAAATCTCCTGGCGACCTTCGAGGACATCCAGAAAATGCACCTGGCCGATCGTGACCGGCTCAAGAAGGAGCTGGCGGAATATCCCCGCTGATGGAGTCTAGAACCGATAGAACCGCCGCGCATTGTCGTGGAACAGCGCCCGCTGGTCGTTCCCTGAGAGATGCGCCACCGCCTCTTTGAAGTTCTGATAGATCTCACCGTAGCTCATCTGCAACGCCGCCACCGGATAGTCGGTGCCGAACATGGCCCGCTCGACGCCGAAGGCGTCAAGGCAATCCTGCACCACGCCCCTGATGCTTTGCGGTGTCCAGTCATGATCATAGGCACCGGGATTGGAGATCTTGAGCGCCACATTGGGCCGCGATGCTACAAGCCTCAACGCATCGCGCCATCTCTGCAGGCCGGCGGGATTGCGGTCGATCGGGCTGCCGCAATGATTGACGATGATCTGGAGCTGAGGAAAAGCTTGCGCCACATCGAAGACGGCCTCGCCCTGATAGGGATACATCATGAGCTCGAGATGGAGTCCCGCCTCGCTCAAGAGCCCGATATCGCGCCGCCAGTCCTTGTCATAGGCAAGATCGGGACGCGTGATGAAGCTCTTCTGCGGCAGGGTCGGATGATGGCTCAATATGGCCCTGATCCCGGCTACCCGCTCGATCGCCGCCTGCCGCGCGATGACGTCGCGGGCTTCAGGAGCGCCCAAGGGCGCCCGCGCCACGTAGCGCAAGGCCACATCTTGTGTTTTGTCGAGGCCTTCGAGCCACAATGTCTCGCCGAGCGCGTCGTCTTCCTGCCATTGCGCCTCGATGTGGACGGTGCCGACCACATTATGGCCGGCAGCGTCTTTCAGGTAGTCGGCGACCAGATAGTCGCGTCTGAGCGGCGCGAGGCTACCCAGCGCTTCCGTGGCGCCTTCGACCGGCATGAGCCAGCGATGCTTGCCCATGCCGTAATCCCACAGATGATGATGCGCATCGATGATCGGCCCGTCATACACGCCTGTACACCCTTATCTCAGATCTTATTATCGGCCGCGACGGCTTCCGAATAGGTCGGCCGCGAGGCGATGCGATAAGGAAACACCTTGCGCAAGGCGACGAAGAAGACCGGCGTCAGGAACAGGCCGAAGAAGGTGACGCCGAGCATGCCGGAGAACACCGCCGTGCCGAGCGATTCGCGCATCTCCGCACCCGGGCCCGTCGCCAGCATCAAGGGCAGCACGCCCAGGATGAAGGCGAAGGCGGTCATCAGGATCGGCCGCAGGCGCAGCTGGCAGGCTTCGACCACCGCGTCCACCGCCTGAAGGCCGCGCTCCTCCGCTTGCTTGGCGAATTCGACGATCAGGATGGCGTTCTTGGCGGCAAGGCCGATGAGCACGATGAGACCTATCTGGGTCAGGATGTTGTTGTCGAGGCCGCGCAGATTGACGCCGATCAGGGCGGCGAGGATGCTCAAGGGCACGATCAGGATGATGGCGAAGGGCAGCACCCAGCTTTCATATTGCGCCGCGAGCGCCAGGAACACGAACAGCACCGAGAGCCCGAAGATGATGATGGCGGTGTTGCCGGTCGAGCGTTCCTGGTAGGCGAGCTCGGTCCACTCAAAGGACGTGCCCTGCGGCAAGGTCTTGGCGGCGAGACCCTCCATCAGGTCGAGCGCCGTCGTCGTCGACACGCCGGGCGCCGCATTGCCCTGCAGCGGCACCGAGACATACATGTTGTAGCGCTGGATGAGAGCCGGTCCGGTCACGTCGCGGATCGAGACCAGCGTGCCCAGAGGCACGAGAGCGCCTGCGGCAGACCTGACCTTCAACCTGCTGATGTCGGTGCGATCCATCCGGTGCAACTGGTCGGCCTGCGCTCTGACCTGGTAGACGCGCCCGAAGGCGTTGAAGTCATTCACATAAGATGTACCGAGATTGATCGACAGCGTCTCGAAGATGTTGGGGATCGGCACGTTCAGCATGCGCGCCTTGTCGCGGTCGATCTCGAGGAAGAGCTGCGGGCTCGAGGCCGAGAAGGTGGTGAATACGCCGGTGAGGCCTTGCGTCTGGTTGGCCTGCTGCATCATGCCATAAGCGAGGCCGAGCACCCGGCGCACATCGGCCGTGTCGCGCTCCTGCAATTGGATCTTGAAGCCGCCGGAATTGCCGATGCCACGGATGGGCGGCGGCGGGATGGCGATGATGAAGGCTTCCTGGATCTGCTGCAGGCTGGCATAGAGCTGGCCGATGATCTGATTGGCGTTGTGGCCTTCCTTCAGCCGGTTCTCGAAGGAATCGAAGCGCGCAAAGACGACGCCGGCATTGGAGGCGTTGGTGAAGGTGGCGCCCGAGAAGCCGGCGAAAGCGACCGAATCGGTGACGCCCGGAGTCGCCGCGATGATCTTGGAGGCGCGCTGCACCACCGCATCGGTGCGCGACAGCGATGCACCGTCAGGCAGCTGGATCACCACGATGGCATAGCCCTGGTCCAGGGTCGGAATGAAGCCCCTGGGCGTCGCCTGCAGCGCATAGACGGTTCCGGTGATGAGGGCGGCGAAGACCGCCAGCATGGCGATAAGCGAAATCCAGCTCTTGACCAGGAAGCGCACCACCTTGCCATAGAATTCCGCCACGGCGTCGAAGCCGCGGTTGAAGCCGTCGCCCGCCGCCTTGAGCCAGCGCACCAGGAAGAAGCGCGGCGGTGTATGGCTGTGCGGCCGGAACAGCAGTGCCGCCAGCGCCGGCGACAGAGTGAGCGAGTTGAGCGCCGAGATCACCGTCGCCACCGCGATGGTGACGGCGAACTGCTGATAGAACTGGCCGGAGATGCCGGGGATGAAGGCGGTCGGAACGAAGACCGCGACGAGCACCAGCGAAATGGCGATGACCGCGGCACCCACTTCGTTCATGGTGCGATGCGCGGCCGTCGCCGGATCGAAGCCCAAGCCGATATTGCGCTCGACATTCTCAACCACCACGATCGCGTCGTCGACCACGATGCCGATGGCGAGTACCAGGCCGAACAAAGTGAGCATGTTGAGCGAGAAGCCGAAGGCATAGAGGAAGGCGAAGGTGCCGATGAGCGACACCGGAATGGCGACGATCGGCACGATGGCGGTGCGCCAGGACTGCAGGAAGATGAGGACGACGATGACGACCAGGAGTGCCGCCTCGAAGATCGTCTTGTAGACCTCCGAGATCGATTCCGAGATGAACTCGGTCGGATTGTAGATGATCTGATAGGCGAGCCCGGGCGGGAAGTCCGCCTTGAGCCTTTCCATCGTCTGGATGATCTCGTCCGCCGAGGCCAGCGCATTGGTGCCCGGCCTCTGGAAAATGCCCAGCGCCACCGCGGGCTTGCCGGTGAGATAGCTGTTGGTGACATATTCCTTGGCGCCGAGCTCGATCCGTGCCACGTCCTGGAGTTCGATGAGCCGGCCGTCCTCGGTCGACTTGACGATGACATAGCGGAACTGGCGGGGGTCCTCGAAGCGCCCTTGCGTCGTCACCGTATATTCGAAGGCATTGTCGCCGGGCGTCGGGGGTGCTCCGATCGAGCCGCCGGAGACCTGGACGTTCTGGTCGCGCAGCGACTGGACGACGTCGCTCGCCGTCATGCCATAGGCAGTGAGCTTGTCGGGATCAAGCCAGATGCGCAGCGAATATTCGCGCTCGCCGAAGATGATGAGATCGCCGACGCCGTCAAGGCGCAAGAGGATGTCGCGCACTCTGGAGCGCGCATAGTTGGAGACATAGAGCTGGTCGTAGCTCTCGTCCGGCGACAGCATATGCACGACCATCATCAGGTCGGGCGAGCTCTTGGCGGTGACGATGCCGAGGCGGCGCACTTCCTCCGGCAGCCTGGCTTCAGCGATCGCCACCCGATTCTGCACCAAGACCTGCGCCTGGTCGAGATCGGTGCCGAGCTTGAAGGTGATGGTGAGCTGCATCGAACCGGTGGCGGTCGAATAGGATGACATATAGAGCATGCCTTCGACGCCGTTCACCTCCTGCTCGATGGGCGTCGCCACCGTCTTGGCGACGGTGTCGGCATCGGCGCCCGGATAGGTGGCGCGCACCACGATGGTGGGTGGTGCTATCTCGGGATATTGCGCGATCGGCAGCTGCGTATAGGCGATGCCGCCGATGATCAGAAGCACCAGCGACAGGACCGTCGCGAAGATCGGACGGTCGACGAAGAAATGCGAAAACCTCATTGACCGGCTCCGCCGGCCGCCTGTTCGGGGGGCAACGTCACGAGCTCGGGCTTGACCGTGACGCCGGGCCGGATGCGCATGAGGCCGTTGATGACGATCGTCTCATTGCCGGTGAGGCCGGAGCGCACCACGCGATAGCCGTGGAGCTTGGGTCCGAGCCGGATCGGCTTCGGCGTCACTTTCCCGGCATCGTCGACCACATAGACGATGCGGCGGTCCTGGTCGGCGCCGATCGCATCGTCGGGAACGAGGATCCCCTGATAGGGCAGCGAGCCCGGCATGTTGACGCGCCCGAAGAGGCCGGGTTGCAGGATCAGGTCCTTGTTGGGGATCTGGGCGCGGATGCGCATCGTGCCGGTTGCCTGATCGATGCGGTTTTCGGCGAAATCGAGCTTGCCCGAGACCGGCGATTCCAAGTCGTCGGCGAGCCTGACCGTCACATCGAGGCCTCCCGCCCCTTCCTGCAGGCTCGCCTTGCGCGCTCTCGCATCGCGGGCATAGGCGAGGAACTGCCGCTCATCGACATCGAAATAGAAATCGATTGGATCGAGCGACACGATGGTGGTGAGCGCCGTCTGGTCGGCCTGGACGAGATTGCCGACCGAGACGAGGCGGCGGTCGATGCGGCCCGCGAGCGGTGCTTTGATTTCGGTATATTCGAGCTCAAGCTGGGCGCGCACCACGGCCGCTTGCGCGCCTTGCACCTGGGCCACGGCGGCGAGATATTCGCGGCGCCGATCGTCGAGCGTGGAGACCGGTATGTTGCCCGTCTGCGACAGCTTCTCGGCGCGATCGAACTGGATCTTGGTGAAGTCGACCAGCGTCTGGCCGACATTGAGGCTGGCTTTTGCTTGATCGAGCGCCGCCTGGAAGGGGCGCTGGTCGATGGTGAACAGGAGATCGCCCGCCTTGACGATGGCGCCGTCCTTGAAATGCACCTTGTCGAGATAGCCGCCGACCCGTGAGCGTACCGTCACCTCGTCCACCGCCGCGAACCGCCCGATGAACTCGTCGTCCTCCACGATCTCGCGCACCACGGGCTTCGCCACCGTGACCGGCACGGGACCATTCTGCGCCTGGGCGAAGGCGGGAAGCGGCAGCGACAGGACGAACAGAACGGCGGCTGATCGTGCAAACGAAACTCTATTGAGCATGACGGATGTCCAGCTGGCCCGAAGCGAGGCATTACGGCAATTTAAGAATGCGATAAGTGTGCAGTCGCACAATCATTGTCAACTGGCGGGAATCGGATCGCTGGCAGGCTCCAGGCTAAGCCTCTGAAATGGATTAGCTTATTACTGTCACTATGACGTTTAGGTCAGCTCGGTCCGGTCATGCTCTTCGTCTCAGCAAGCACCACTCGTTGAGATCGGAGCATCTTGCTCGAAAGAGCCCTCATCTTTCTCCCACGTTACGCGTGGGAAAAGGGGAATGATGGAGAGTACCTGATCAGGTGCTGCGCTTCCTCGCCGCGAGGGTCCGCAGGCGCAGCGCATTGAGGCGGATGAAGCCCGCCGCATCCTTCTGGTCATAGGCGCCGCGGTCGTCCTCGAAGGTGACGAGCTCATTCGAATAAAGCGATTTCGGCGACTTGCGGCCGGTGACGATGACATTGCCCTTGTAGAGCTTGAGCCTCACCGTGCCTTCGACATTCTCTTGGCTCTTGTCGATCATCGCCTGCAGCATCTCGCGCTCGGGCGCGAACCAGAAGCCGTAATAGACGAGCTCGGCATAGCGCGGCATGAAGCTGTCCTTCATATGAGCCGCCTCGCGGTCGAGGGTGATCGATTCGATCGCGCGATGCGCCACATGCAGGATGGTGCCGCCCGGCGTCTCATAGACGCCGCGCGATTTCATGCCGACGAAGCGGTTCTCGACCAGGTCGAGACGGCCGATGCCGTTGTCGCGGCCGAGATCGTTGAGCGCGGTGAACAGGCTCGCCGGCGACATCGCCTTGCCGTTGAGCGCGATCGGATCGCCCTTCTTGAACTCGATCTCGATCGAGGTCGGCTTGTCGGGCGCCTCTTCCGGCGCGATGGTGCGCTGATAGACATAAGGCGGCGGCTCGACCCACGGATCCTCCAGCACTTTGCCTTCCGACGAGGAATGCAGCAGATTGGCGTCGACCGAGAACGGCGCCTCGCCGCGCTTGTCCTTGGTCACCTGGATCTGGTGCTTCTCGGCGAAGTCGATGAGATCGGTGCGGCTCTTGAACTGCCATTCGCGCCAGGGGGCGATGACCTTGATGTCGGGATTGAGCGCATAGGCGGTGAGCTCGAAGCGCACCTGGTCGTTGCCCTTGCCGGTGGCGCCATGGGCGACGGCATCGGCTCCGGTCTCCTTGGCGATTTCGATCAGCCTTTTGGCGATGAGCGGCCGCGCGATCGAAGTGCCGAGCAGATAGACGCCTTCATAGAGCGCATTGGCGCGGAACATCGGGAAGACGAAATCGCGGATGAACTCCTCGCGCACGTCCTCGATGAAGATCTCCTTGATGCCGAGCCTCTGGGCCTTCTCTCGCGCCGGCTCGATCTCGCCCCCTTGGCCGAGATCGGCGGTGAAGGTCACGACTTCGGCGCCATATTCGGTTTGCAGCCATTTGAGGATGATCGAGGTGTCGAGGCCGCCGGAATAGGCGAGCACGACTTTCTTGACGCTGCCGCGTTTGGACATGAGGGTTTATCCGCTATCTTTCACAAAAATCGCGCGCACTATACTCAGGGAACCGGCAAACACAATGCGGCCAAAGCTTCATTTCTGGTACGAATTCGCCTCGACCTATTCCTATCTGGCGGCGCTCCGGATCGAGGCCCTGGCAAAAGAACGAAATATGGACATCGCCTGGCGGCCCTTCCTCCTGGGACCGATCTTCAAGGCGCAAGGCTGGGATACCTCGCCCTTCAACGTCTTTCCGGCGAAGGGCGCCTATATGTGGCGCGACATCGAGCGGCTCTGCGACGCGCAAGGGCTCAAATTCCGACGCCCTGAGCCCTTCCCGCAATCGAGCCTCATGGCGGCGCGAATCGCCTTGACCCCCGAGGTGACGCCGAAGCGGCCTGAATTCTCGCGCCGCGTCTATCTGGTCCATTTCGCAGAAGCGGCGCGGATCGACGACGAGGCCGTACTCCGCGGCATCGTCGAAAGTCTGGGCCTCGATGCCGACACCGCCCTCACGCAAGCACGCAGCGATGCGGTGAAGCTCGGTTTGCGCCAGGCCACGGACGAGGCGATGCGGTTGAAACTTTTCGGCGCGCCGAGCTTCGTGACGCCTAAGGGCGAGGTCTTCTGGGGCAATGACCGACTGGAGATGGCGCTGGATTGGGCATTGCAGGAAGACTGAGCTGCCTAAGATATTCTCCCACACTAAAGCGTGGGAACGGCGGTGCCCAGCGCCGGTAGGGTGTACATTTCTCTTGCAGTCGTGGGCCAAGCGGTGAGATTTTGTGAACATTAGGACCGAGCGTTATACGCCGCGGCACCAAAGGTGCCCGCGTTTTGTTTCAAGGCTGAAATGGACCGCCGAGGAGTGGAGACTATGCGGCGATGGTTCCGCTGGGTGACGCGCATCAGCTTGGGACTCGCCATTCCAATTGTATTCGTCGTGGCATTTATCATTCTGAATCCACTGGGCGCAGTGATACTGCTCTATTCGTTAGTCGGGAATACGCACCCTCCAGCGATCGCAGAGGATCAATTTGCCGGCGCGAGCTGGCCAAGTCGGACCGAGGCCAGCGCAAAATTGACCACGCTATTGCAGCGGAAATTCCCGGTTGGAACGAGCGAAGACGCGCTGAGAGCGACGCTCTCAAGCCAGGGATTCAAGCCCCTGTCTCCACCCCCTGCCGACTGCCTGCCGGCCGGGCAGCCGGCGCCCATAGGTAGAGCTGTTACGACTTGCCCGACACACGACCAAAGCAAGATCCTCGAGTATCGCTGGGGCGTCGTCTGCGGCGAAACCATCACTATCCGTTGGTGGACCGACGATCGCCATGCGATCACAGGGCTGGACGCCGCCTACTACGTCGCCTGTCTGTAACGCTATACGCTCTCGTCAGGACAAATTGTGCCTACCCTCTTGCTGTTTCGCGCCGCACTGCTTGCTGCTGCGTTGCGTCTGCGGGGCGAGGATTGACGGCGTCGGCGTCCCGGCGAAAGCCCGCCATCCGCCCGGCGATTGCCCAATAGACGAGCCCCGCAATGAGGGCGGAGAGCGCGACCGCAAGCGTGAGCAGCCAGCGGTCGAGAGTCATGCCCGAGAACCAATCGGGCATCAGCAGCAATCCGGCGCTTGCCGCCAGGAGCAGCGAGATGAGGAGATGCAGCCAGAGCTGACACAGGCTGAAAATTTCGGTGATGAGCTTGAGGATCGCCGCCGGGATGCAGGTCAGTATCATCACGATCGACATGCTGTAGAAGAGGAGGACGGGCGCGATGAAGAGCGCGACAGGAGCAAGGCCCGCTATCTGCCAGACCTGGCTTTCGGGATAGAAAGAACTCATGATCAAGAGAATGCTGGGAAAGGCGCCGGCGGCTGCCGCAAGCGCGGCGAAATAGCCGAGCACGACGAAAGCGATGCGCTTGGCGATATGAACGATCATGCCGTGATGTCCTTCGTCATGAAAACCGAATTCGGATCATGCTTGTAGCGGGCGAAAGGCCCGCAGAACCGGTAGCCGGCACCTTCATAGAGCTGAAGGGCGGCATGACTCTTGGGGCCGGTCTCGAGATCGATGCGCGAGAGCTTCAGCTCCCTGGCTTTCGTCTCGACCGCGTGAAGCAGCATCTTCGAGAGTCCAAGGCCCCGCGCGGCCGGGCGGATGAACATGCTCTTGAGCTCGCCCGATCCATCCGAATGGCGAAGAAGAGCGGCGCAGCCGATCAATGCCCCCGCAAGCCGCGCGGTCCAGAAGATGATCTCCGGCCGGTCGAGCAGATGGAGCGGCAGCGTATGGACGCTCTCCGGCGGATAATTCGCGTGGGAATAGGCGACGCGCTCTTCGATCAGTTCGGCAATTTCGCGGCCGCGCGGCGCTTCGATGGTGATGACCAGATGCTGATCCGGTCCGCGCATCAGGCGCTGGCCGCCGCCGTATCGAGCGCCAGGCGCTCCTTGGCCCGCATGCGCTGGCTTTCCGACTTGAGCTGGCCGCAGGCCGCCATGATGTCGCGTCCGCGCGGCGTCCTGACCGGCGAGGCGTAGCCCGCCCGGTTCAGCACTTCAGCGAAGCGCTCGATCGTGTCCCAGTCCGAGCATTCATATTGCGTGCCGGGCCACGGATTGAACGGGATGAGATTGACCTTGGCCGGAATGCCCTTGAGCAGCTTGACCAGGCGCTTGGCATCATCGAGCGTGTCATTGACGCCCTTGAGCATCACATATTCGAAGGTGATGCGCCGCGCATTGGAAAGTCCCGGATAGGCGCGGCAGGCATCGAGCAATTCGCTGATCGGATATTTCTTGTTGAGCGGCACCAGCTTGTTGCGGATCTCGTCCGTCGTGCCATGGAGCGAGATGGCGAGCATGGTGCCAATCTCGGCGCCGGCGCGCACGATCTCAGGGACTACGCCCGAGGTCGAGAGCGTGATGCGCCGCTTCGACAGCGATACGCCCTCGCCGTCGGAGACGATCTCCATCGCGTTCTTCACATTGTCGAAATTGTAGAGCGGCTCGCCCATGCCCATGAGCACGACATTGGTGACATAGCGCCCACCGAGCGGCGGGGTCGGATTGGCCTCGAGCTGATGCGGCCATTCTTCCAGCCGGTCGCGCGCGATGAGCACCTGGCCCGCGATCTCGCCCGCGGTTAGGTTGCGCACCAGCTTCTGCGTGCCGGTGTGGCAGAAAGTGCAAGTGAGCGTGCAGCCGACCTGGCTCGAAATGCACAAGGTGCCGCGGTCTTCCTCGGGGATATAGACCATCTCGACTTCATGGCGCTGGCCGCGCTCGTCGCTGGGCAGCCTGAGCAGCCATTTGCGCGTACCGTCGGTCGAGATCTGCTCGGTCACGACTTCCAGCCGGTCGATCGAGAAGACCTCGTCGAGCTTCTGCCGCAGTTCCTTGGAGATATCGCTCATGGCGGCGAAGGAGGTGACGCCCCGGTGATAGACCCAGCTCCAGATCTGGCGCATGCGCATGCGCCGCTGCTTTTCGGGAACGCCGGCCTTGGCCAGGGCCTCTGTCAATTCGGCGCGCGTCAGCCCGATGAGCGGCAGCTTGGCTGGCCCGGCGGGAGACGGCTCGCGCGCGACGCTGCGGCCGATATCGAGGGTGACGGCGGTCATAATGCGGGCCTAATAGCAGAAAGCCCTGAAAATAGGAAATGGCCGGCCCTATTTACAGGCCGCGTCGATCTTGGCGAGCGCCTGGGCCAGGCCCTTCAGCGAATAGGAATCGAGTGTCTCGGTGCCGCGCCAGGAAGCGCCCTTGACGGTGAGCTTCTGGCCCTTCTTCATCGCCGTCACGATTTCCTTGTCCTTGGTGGCGGTATCCGCCCAGGCGCCGTCGCCATTGGCGAAGAGCTCGAAATCCGTGGCATCGATGCTGAGCTGGACCGGGGTGTCCTTCTTGAACGGGTAGCCGATGATGGTCGACACCTCGTTGCGGACACTCTGGCTGGGCCTATGGGTGACGAGCAGGAAGGCCGGGTCGCGCTTGGCGTTCTTCGGCTGCTGCGCCTTGGGCTGGGAGGAGACGTAGCAGACCTTGCCGTTCTTGGTCTTGTAGGTGTAGGCGGCCCAATCGCCGAACTCGCCGAGCGATGTCGGCTCGGGCGACTGCGCCAAAGCAGGCGCCAACCCCGCCAGAACCGTCAGTGGCGCCAGAACCACAGCCCATGCAAAAGGCTTGCACGTCATGTCAGAAACCTCATTCCCATCACCCGCAGATCCCCGAAAAGCGGCCGACCTGCTGCGTTGCGCGCCCTAACTGCGTGAACAATCTGACCGGATTTGGGCGGGAATCCCCGCGGCCATCTGAGCAGATTGCGCAATGATTTGCGCTCATGTAACCCATAATTCATAACCTGTGGAGCTTGCTGAATGGTTGCTGCGGCCGAAATGACCCGGGAAAGCCCGATCCTTGCGGATTTGCCTCGCCTCCTTGCCGAAGCCCATCGGGCGGTCGAGAGCCTCTATGGCCAGGCCAAGGCCCGGATCGGGGCCAAGGTGACGGCCGAGCGCAAGCTTTCCGCCCATCTCATCGACCGCGAGCAGCATGCCGTCCATGGCCTGGCCTGGCTCGCCACCTATGCGGCGGTGCTGCGGGAGCTCTCGGCCTACGCGGCCCGTCTGACGGAGGGTCAGAAATTCGGCGAGATCGAGCAGCTCCTGGCCCAGATCGCCGCGGGCGAATATCTGGCCCAGGTTCAGGGCGGCATTCCCATGAACCAGGCCGAATTTGCCAGGCTCCCGGAACTCGGCCTCACCCGCACCGACCTTGCCGTCCTCGACCGCCCGCCGGTCCAGGCCCTGCTCACCGACGGCAACAACGCGGCGGCCCGCCTGAGGCTGGTCGAGCTCATGATCGCCGCCAAGGGGACCGCGACCTTCGGCGATTGCGGCCTCGACGACACGCTGGAAGAGATGCGCCTCAGCATGCGCCGCTTCGTCGAGGACAAGGTCGCGCCCAACGCCCATCGGTGGCATCTCGAGGATGCCTATGTGCCGATGGCAATCGTCGAGGAACTGGCCTCTCTCGGCGTCTTCGCGCTGACGCTGCCCGAGCAATATGGCGGCTTGGGGCTCGGCAAGGAATCCATGTGCGTCGTCTCCGAGGAACTGTCGCGCGGCTGGATCGCCGTCGGCTCGCTCGGGACCCGCGCCGAGATCGCCTGCGAGCTCATCATGGGCGGCGGCACCGATGCTCAGAAGGATCAGTGGCTGCCGAAGATCGCCTCGGGCGAGATCCTGCCCACCGCCGTCTTCACCGAGCCCAATACCGGCTCCGATCTCGGCAGCCTGCGCACCAGGGCGGTGAAGGACGGCGATGTCTACAAGGTCACCGGCAACAAGACCTGGATCACCCATCCCGCCCGCGCCGACATCATGACGCTGCTCGCCCGCACCGACGCCAAGGAGCCGGGCTATAAGGGCCTGTCGATGTTCATCGCCGAGAAGCCTAGGGGGCATGATGCCGATCCCTTCCCGGTCACGGGCATGTCGGGCAGCGAGATCGAGGTGCTCGGCTATCGCGGCATGAAGGAATATGAGATCCGCTTCGAGGATTTCGAGGTCAAGGCCGAGAACCTGCTCGGCCAGGAGGAAGGCCAGGGCTTCAAGCAATTGATGCAGACCTTCGAATCGGCCCGCATCCAGACCGCGGCGCGCGCCCTGGGTGTGGCGCAGAACGCGCTCGATGTCGGCCTCGATTATGCGATGGCGCGCAGCCAGTTCGGCAAGCCCATCGTCTCCTTCCCGCGCATCGCCGACAAGCTGGCGCTGATGGCGGCCGAGATCATGGCGGCGCGCCAACTCGTCTATCATTCGGCGCGCGAGAAGGACGCCGGCAGGCGCTGCGATCTCGAAGCCGGCATGGCCAAGCTCTTGGGCGCCCGCGTCGCCTGGTCGGCCGCCGACAATGCGCTGCAGATCCATGGCGGCAACGGCTTTGCGCTCGAATTCCAGATCTCGCGCATCCTGTGCGATGCCCGCATCCTCAACATCTTCGAGGGCGCGGCCGAGATCCAGGCGCAGGTCATCGCCCGCAGGCTCCTGGAAGGTGGCAATTGAGCGATGGCCGGACCATCCTGATCACCGGCTGCTCCTCCGGCATCGGCTATGCCTCGGCCAGGATGCTGAAGGAGAAAGGCTGGCGTGTCTTCGCCACGGCGCGCAAGGATGCCGATCTCGTCCGCCTCGAAGGCGAAGGTCTCGAGGTCTTCCGCCTCGACTACACCGAGCCCGTGACCATTTCCGAATGCGTCGCCGCCGTCGCCGAGCGCACCCAAGGCAAGCTCTTCGCGCTCTTCAACAACGGCGCCTATGGCCAGCCCGGCGCCTTGGAAGACGTCTCCCGCGGCGCGCTCACCGCCCAATTCGAGGCCAATGTCTTCGGCTGGCACGAATTGACGCGCGACTGCCTCAAGCTGATGCGCGCCAATGGCCAGGGCCGCATCGTCAACAATTCGTCCGTCCTCGGATTGACGGCGATGAAATGGCGTGGCGCCTATTGCGCCTCGAAATTCGCCATCGAGGCCTTGTCCGACACGCTGAGACTGGAGCTGCAGGGCACAGGGATACATGTCTCGCTGATCGAGCCCGGCCCCATCGCCACCCGCTTCATCGAGCATGCGCTCGAAGCCTTCGACCGCAATATCGACGAGGACTCCTCCAACTATCGCGACGTCTATGCCCGCCAGCGCCAGAGGCTCAATGGCGGCGGCGCCAAGCGCTTCAAATTGCCGCCGGAGGCGGTGGCGCGAAAACTCCTGCATGCGCTGGAAAGCCGCAAGCCGCGGCGGCGCTATTATGTGACAGTGCCGACCTATGTCATGGCCTGGGCGCGCCGGCTGCTGCCGCCGCCCGCTCTCGACCGGTTTCTGGATAAGGCATCCGACCAATGAACGTCTTCGATTACCTCGTTCCGATCTCCATCGCCGCCGTCTTCCTGGTGCTGTGTCTCGGTCTGTGGAACATGATGCGCGGTGGCCCGGGCAATGTCTCGCAGCAATTCATGCGCTGGCGCGTCGTCCTGCAATTCGTCGCCATCATCATCATCATGGCAGCGATCTGGTTCGCCGGTAGATGATTCCCGCCTGAACGGCCCTATCCTTGAAAAACCGGGCGGCGATCACCATATGGACGCCCGATTTCGGCAATGAGGGGAGCGATCTTCTTATGGACCTGACCAGAGACGAACAGACAGTGCGCGCGGGCTTCTGGCCCAAGCTCGGCAAGGTATTTGCGTCCATTCCCTTCGCCGAGGATGCGGTGGCCGCCTATTACTGCGCCTTTGACCGCGCAACGCCTTTGAAGGTGAAGGGCGTGCTTCTGGGTGCGCTCGCCTATTTTGTGCTGCCGCTCGATGCCGTGCCCGATTTCCTTCTGGGCCTCGGCTTCACCGACGACATGGCGGTGCTCCTGGCCGCGATCAGCATGATCCGCACCCATCTCAGGCCCGAGCACTATGACAAAGCGCGCGAGATCCTCGCCCGCCTGAAGAAGGGCGAGAAGGTTGCCACCAGTTAAGCGCGTTTGCGCCTGCTCTCCGACCTGTCGTTGTCGTTTGCCGTGTCGACCGCTTCCCGCGGCTCGATCCGTTCGAGCGCGGAGCCCATTTCGGCCGCTGTGCGGCGCAGATCGTATTCGGTCTGCAGGTTCAGCCAGAACTGGGGCGTAGTCCCGAAGTAGCGGCCAAGACGGTGAGCCGTGTCAGCGGTGATGGCGGTTTCCTCCCGCTCGATGCGCTCAATGCGAGTGCGGGGCACGCCGAGTGCCTTGGCGAGGGCATAGGCGGTCAGGCCCAGGGGCTTCATGAACTCCTCGCGCAGGACTTCGCCCGGATGCATGGGCGGTACTTTCTTGGCCATCCGACATCTCCATTTTGATTCCCAGGCCATCGGGCCTAGTGGTAGTCACAAATCTCGACCTCTTCGGCCCCGTCGCCTGCCCATTTGAAGCAGATACGGAACTGATCATTGATTCTGATCGAGTGCTGTCCGGCCCGGTCGCCTTTCAGGGCTTCCAGCCGATTTCCAGGCGGCGATTTCAGATCATCAAGCCTTACCGCCGCATGAACCATCATGAGCTTGCGGCGGCCCACCTTGAAAAGGTCTGACGGGAACCCTTTGCCGGGCTTCTCGTCGTTGAAGACCTTCTCTGTAATCTGGCCCCTGAAGCTCTTGATCATGAAGACAACATGGTATCATGGCATGGTACAAATTGTAAAGCGAAAAGTATCGCGCCATGATACGTCTTGCCACTAACCTCGCGCGATCAGCGCGCGGCTGATAGTCTTCGCAGGCTCGCTTCGCAAGACCACCGAGGTCGTAACCCCGCCATAGCGGCCGAGCGTGTCGACGATGCTTTCGAGCTCGCTCGGCGAGGGCACGATGACCTTCAGGAAGAAGCAGTCCTCGCCCGTCAGGCGCAGCACCTCGATCACTTCCGGCATCTTGCCGAACTGTTTCAGACAGGCGGCGATATGCTCATGGGTGGTGCGCAGGCGGATGATGGCCGTCGTCGAGAGCCCGAGCGCGGCGAGGTCGACGATCGCCTTGTAGCCGGCGATGATCCCGCGCTCTTCCAGCCGCTTCACCCGTTCCGACACCGCGGGCTGCGACAGGCCGACACGCCGGCCGAGCTCGGTGATGTTGATGCGCCCATCCTCCTGCAGGATCTCGATGATCGTAAGATCGGTGGGATCGAGACGGGCGCCGTTCTCCTTGCTTGGCATGGTTGACCTTTAATCCATCGGTTTTGACCGCTCTTTTCCGATGAATACCCATTTTGCGCGGAAAAATCGCCAGTACACTTTGCGGCATATCGAAATCAAGGATGCGGCATGACGGAATTCATCGTTCTTCCGGGGATCGGCGGGTCGGGCGACAGCCACTGGCAGACATTTTGGGAGCGAGCCAACCCGGCGATGCGGCGGTTCGCGCCGGCGAACTGGGAAGCGCCCGACTTCAAGAACTGGATGGCGGCGCTCGAGCTCGCCGTCGCCACGGCGCGCACACCGCCCCTTCTCATCGCGCATAGCCTGAGCTGTCTTCTGGTCGCGCATTGGCAGAAGGTCTCGCGCCTGCCGGTCAAGGGCGCTTTTCTTGCCGCCGTTCCCGATCCGTCATCACCGGTCTTTCCGACGAATGTGGACGGTTTCGTCACCGCACCGCGCGAGCGCTTCCGTTTCCCATCCTTGATCGTCGCGAGCGCCAATGATCCTTACGGCTCGCTCGATTATGCCAAAGCGAGAGCCGTGCAGTGGGGTTGCCAGCTCCATATTGCCGGCGCGCTCGGCCATATCAACGGCGCGAGCAATCTGGGCGAATGGGCGGACGGCAAGGCGTTGCTGGAGGCTTTCACAGCCGCCTGCCCATGACCCTCATGGCACCAGAATCGCCTTGCCCTTGACTTCGCGCCGCGCCAGCGCACCCAGCGCATCGGCGATTTCCTCGAAGCGATAGCGGCGGTGGACATGCGGCGCGAGCTTGCCCTCCGAGGCCCAGGCCAGAAGCTGATCCATATTGGCGCGATGCCGCTCGGGCTCGCGTTCCGTATGCGCGCCCCAGAACACGCCCTGGATGTTGGCGCTCTTGAGCAGGACGAGGTTGAGCGGCAGTTTCGGGATTTCGCCTTGCGCGAAGCCGATGACGAGATGGCGGCCGTTCCAGGAGAGGGCGCGCACCGCGAGCTCGGTCAGATCGCCGCCGACCGGATCATAGACGACATCGACGCCGTCCTGGCTGAGCGCCCGCAGGGCGTCCTTCAGATTCTGCCTGTCATAGTTCACCCCCTCGTCGGCGCCGAGCCTGCTGCAGAAATCGAGCTTGTCGTCGGAAGAGGCGCAGGCGATGACTTTCGCTCCCATGATCTTGCCGATCTCGATCGCCGCCTGGCCGACACCGCCCGCCGCACCCAATATGGCGAGCGTCTCGCCCGCCTTCACATGCGCGCGGTCCTTGAGCGCATGGAGCGTCGTGCCATAGGTGATCGAGAGGCCGGCGGCGATCTCATCGCTCAAGCCCTCAGGAATGAGCGAGAGCCCTCGGGCCTTGACCACCGCTTCCTCGCGTGCGCCGCCATGGCCGACATAGCCCATCACCCGGTCGCCCGCCTTGAGATGCGTGACGTTGCGGCCGAGCTTGGTGACGACGCCGGCGATCTCACCGCCCGGCGAAAAGGGCAGCTCCGGCTTGACCTGATACTTGCCTTGGATGATCAGCGTGTCGAAGAAATTGAGGCCGACCGCTTTGATCGCGACCGCGACCTCGCCGTCACCGGGAAGGTCCGGCGCGATCTCCTCGATCGTGAGGCCGTCTGGACCGCCCAATGTCTTGCACAGGATCGCTCTCATCTGGTGTTGCCTCGTGTGACGATGATGACTCCGATGGCACAGACCAGCATTCCCATGATCTGGACCGGCGTCAATGTCTCATCGAAGAGCAGCCACGCCATGATCGCGGCCACGGCCGGCACGAGGAAGATCAGCGCCGATACGCGCGAGACATCGCCATGGCGGATGAGCGCCATGAGGAGAAGGATGGCGCCGATCGACAAGACGATAACCGACCAGCCGAGCGCGATCCAGGCATCGCGCGTGGCATCGAAGCGGAAGTGCTCGCTGAGAAGCGTGCCGAGGAAGACGACGATGAAGCCGCCGGCATATTGCCAGGCAATGCCGGGCAGCAGATCGACATGGGTCACGTGACGCTTCTGGTAGATGCTGCCGAGCGTGATCGATATGGCGCCGAAGACCATGGCGAGAACGGTGACGGGCGTGATGCCGCGTGTCGTCGAGAGGCTGAGCTTCGGCGCAAGGACCAGGGCCAAGCCGGCCAGCGCCACGGCGAGACCCAGCCAATGGCGCGGCGTGATGCGCTCGCCCAGCAGCTTGCCGGCGACTATCGCGGTAAGGATGGGCTGCAGGCCGGCGATCAGCGCGGCGATGCCGGCCGGCAGACCTTGCGCAACGGCCCAATAGCAGGCGCCGAGATAGCCGCCATGCAGCATCGCGCCCGCCATAACGGCGTGGGTCATCGCGCGCCGCCCGGGCCAACGTGCCTTGAAGAACATCGCCAGAACCGCGAGCACGACGCCGGCAATGCCGAACCTGACCGTCAGGAAGGTCAATGGTTCGACATGCGGTGCGGATAGTCTTGCAACGATGAAGCCGGTTGCCCATATGACGACGAATGACGCGGACGCCGCGGCAATCCAGTTGGGCGCTGTTTTCACATTGGCGTTCGCATGGGCCATGGCGTTCGCCAAGGTTGTTAAAGGGCGGGAAGTCTTTTGCCCGCCCTCGGCTTGTTTGGCGAGTTAGACTTGAGAAGGGCAGATATGTTCGATCCGCAGAAGCTTCTTGATCAGTTCATGGGTGGCCAATCGCGGGGCGGCGAGAACGTGCCCGCCAAAAGCGGATCGGGATTTTCGCCCGACATGCTCAAGGGCCTTGCCGGCGGTGCCGCCGCCGGCGGTCTCGTCTCGATCCTCTTGGGGTCGAAGGGCGGCAAGAAGCTTGCCGGCGGTGCCTTGAAGCTCGGCGGTGCTGCCGTGCTGGGCGGCCTCGCTTACCGCGCCTGGCAGAATTACCAGGCGACGAAGGGCGCCCAGACCACGGTGCCGGCCGAGCAGCCCATGAAGGACATCACGCCCAAGGTCGAGGGCACGGTCTTCCTGCCTTCGGCGCCTAAGGAACGCAACGAGCTGAGCCTCGTCCTGCTGCGCGCCATGATCGCCGCCGCCAAGGCCGACGGCCATATCGACGCCAAGGAACAGCAGGCGATCTTCGCCAAGCTCGACGAACTCGATCTCGACACTGAGGCCAAGGCTTTCGTCATCGACGAATTGCGCAAGCCGCTCGACATCGACGCGGTGGTCAAGGGCGCCACCAGCCCCGAGCGCGCGGTCGAGATCTACGCCGCCTCGGTGCTCGCCATCGATCCCGACGACCCCGCCGAGCAGGCCTATCTCGCGATGCTCGCCTCGCGCCTCAAGCTCGATCCGGCCCTCAAGGCGAGCGTCGAGACCGAGGCGAGGAAATTGCCGGTCACTCAGGGCTAAGGCGATCTGGCGCCGAATCCTCGGCGCTGATATGCCTTGGCCATGACGGAACAGCGGCCCAGTCTCACCCGGCTCCTGCTTGAAGCCATAAGGCGGCTCTTCGCCGACGAAGCCATTCCGCTCGCCGGCAACATCGCCTTCCGCTTTCTGTTCTCGATCTTCCCGTTCCTGATCTTTCTCACCGCGCTCGCCGGCTTCTTCGGCAGCGCCGAGCTTGCGGCGCGCATCGTCACCTATCTCTTGAGCGTGGCGCCGAAGGAATTCGTGACGCCGATCGCGCCGGAGATCAACTCGCTGCTCACCCATCCGCGCACCGGCCTGTTGAGTGTTTCCGCGGCCATCACGGTGTGGAGCGCCATGGGCGGCGTCGACAGCGTGCGGGTGGCCCTCAACCGCGCCTATGGGCTGACCGAGGACCGCAACCCGTTCCTGCTCTATGCCATCATGGCGCTATTTGTCGTCGGTTCCGCCATCCTGCTGCTGGCGCTCGCGGTTCTGATCGTGCTGGCGCCGACCGCCATTCACTTCATCAGTACCTATGCGCCGGGCTTCGATGATGTCATCGTCATCTTCGACCGCTATCGCTATCCCCTCGCCATCATCATCCTCGTCATCGGACTGTTCCTGGCGCATCTGATCCTCCCCGCGCGCCGCGTGAAGATCTACTATCTGATGCCGGGCGTCTTCCTCACCGTCGCCGTATGGCTCGTCCTCACCAGCGTCTATTCCTACTTCCTGTCGAATTTCGCGACCTTCGCCTCGACCTATGCCGGCCTCTCTGGCCTCTTCGCCGCGATGTTCCTGATCTATCTCTCGGCCTTGGCGCTCATTCTCGGCGGCGAGCTCAACCGCGTCATCGTGCTGGCGCGCAAATACCGCCAACCCTCAGCTGAGGCGGCGGACCTGAGCAAGGAGTGAGTCTTTTTCCTTGTGCGTGAGTTCGCGCCAGTCGCGATGCTCGAGCCCGGCGGCGATCGCCCAAAGCAGATTGAGCGAAGCCTTGTCCGCAACACGCCGATAAGCCTTGGCGGCGCCGAGCACGCGCAATTCGGCGATCGTCCGGATTCCGGCCTCGGCCAGGAGCCGCGCGGATTTGGGCCCGAGATTGCGCAAGCGCGCGACCGGCAGGCGGTCCTCGTCCATGGTGTCAGGACGAAGCGGCCTCGATCACATCATCGAAGGTCTTGAGCCCGGTGCGCGGTGCGGAGATCAGCACCGCCATGTTGCCGGGCCGGTGCTCGTTCTTCCACATCTTCATATGCGCCTTGGGAATGTCGGCCCAGGCATAGACTTCCGACATGCACGGATCGATGCGCTGCGCCTGCACCAGCTTGTTGGCATTGGCCGCCTGCATGAGATTGGCGAAATGCGAGCCCTGCACGCGCTTCTGATGCATCCACAGGTAGCGCGCATCCATGGTGAGATTGTAGCCGGTGGTGCCGGCGCAGATGACCACCATGCCGCCGCGCTTCACGACGAGGACCGAGACCGGGAAAGTCGATTCGCCCGGATGCTCGAATACCAGATCGACATTGTTGCCCTTGCCGGTGAAATTCCAGATGGCTTTGCCGAAGTCGCGCGCGTTCTTCAGCCAGTCATTGTATTCGCTCGTACCGACCTTCGGCATCTCGCCCCAGCATTTGAAGTTCTTGCGGTTGATGACGCCCTTGGCGCCGAGCGACATGACGAAGTCGGCCTTGTCGTCATCGGAGATCACACCGATGGCATTGCCGCCGGCGGTGGCGATCAGCTGCACCGCCATCGAGCCCAAGCCCCCCGACGCGCCCCAGACGAGGACATTCTGGCCGGGCTTCAGCGTGTGCGGCCGGTGGCCGAACAGCATGCGATAGGCGGTGGCGAGGGTGAGCGTGTAGCAGGCCGATTCTTCCCAGCTCAAATGCTGGGGACGCGGCAGAAGCTGGCGCGCCTGCACGCGGGCGAATTGCGCGAAGGACCCGTCCGGTGTCTCATAGCCCCAGATGCGCTGCGAGGGCGAAAACATCGGATCGCCGCCATTGCACTCCTCGTCATCGCCATCGTCCTGGTTGCAGTGGATGACGACCTCATCGCCGACCGCCCAGCGCTTCACCTTCGAGCCGATGGCATAGACGATGCCGGACGCGTCCGAGCCCGCGATATGATAGGGGTTCTTGTGGCCGTCGATGGGCGAGATCGGCTTGCCGAGGGCCGCCCACACGCCATTGTAATTGACGCCGGCGGCCATCACGAGGACGAGCACTTCGTCTTCGCCGATCGTCCAGGTGGGGACGACCTCGACCTGCATGGCGCTGTCGGGAGGCCCGTGCCGCTCCTGCCGGATGGTCCAGGCATACATCTTCGCCGGCACATGGCCGAGCGGCGGGATCTCACCGATCTCATAGAGATCCTTCACCGGCTGATTGGCGTTGGCGGCGGGTTCGCTCAGCGTGGTCTTGGCCTGCGCCTTCATGGCTTGGTCCTCCATTCCCCCCAGTTGGGCAAAAGGCTAACGCAGTTTGCGATGCAACAAAAGCACATTGTGCGCCTGCTCACTGGCAAATCGGGACAGTTTGCCGCAGTTTTGGGCAGAACTGCCCGGTTTTTGGAAGAAGCTCTTTCGCTTGGTCCAAGCCTGTTTATCGACCGCCCAATCCGATCCTGCCTCATTTCCGGGCAAAATGGCGGTCCGCACGGAATTGTTGCGCCGCAGCATAACCCATGCTTTCATGGGCCATGACGCGTGACCGACCCTGGATCTTCCGGACCTATGCCGGCCATTCGACGGCGGCCGACAGCAACCGCCTGTTCCGCACTAATCTGGCCAAGGGCCAGACCGGCCTTTCCGTCGCCTTCGATCTCCCGACCCAGACCGGCTATGACAGCGACCATACGCTGGCCCGGGGCGAAGTCGGCAAGGTCGGCGTGCCGATCGCGCATCTGGGCGACATGAAGACCTTGTTCGAGGGCATCCCCTTGGGCGAGATGAACACCTCGATGACGATCAACGCCACGGCGGCCTGGCTTCTCGCCCTCTATGTCGCCGCGGCCGACGAGCAGGGCTCGCCGCGCGGAAACCTCTCGGGCACCACCCAGAACGACATCATCAAGGAATATCTCTCGCGCGGCACTTATGTGTTCCCGCCAAAACCGTCGATGCGGCTCATCACCGACACGATCGCCTTCAGTTCCGCCGAGCTTCCCAAGTGGAATCCGATGAATGTCTGCTCGTACCATTTGCAGGAAGCGGGCGCGACACCGGTGCAGGAATTGAGCTTCGCGCTGGCGACCGCGATCGCTGTGCTGGATGGCGTCAAGGCGTCGAGCACGATCACGCAAGATGAATTCCCGCAAGTGGTCGGGCGCATCTCCTTCTTCGTCAATGCCGGCATCCGCTTCATCACCGAGATCTGCAAGATGCGGGCCTTCACCGAATTGTGGGACGAGATCTGCCGCGACCGCTATGGTGTCGTGGACGAGAAGCTACGCCGCTTCCGCTATGGCGTGCAGGTCAATTCGCTTGGCCTCACCGAGCAGCAGCCCGAGAACAACGTCTATCGCATTTTGCTCGAGATGCTGGCCGTGGTGCTGTCGAAAAATGCGCGTGCCCGCGCCGTGCAGCTGCCGGCCTGGAACGAAGCGCTCGGCCTCCCCCGGCCCTGGGACCAGCAATGGTCTTTGCGCATGCAGCAGATCGTCGCCTATGAGAGCGATCTTCTCGAATATGGCGACATCTTCGACGGCTCGAAGGAGATCGAGGCCAAGGTCGAGCAATTGAAGGCTCAAGCGCGCGTCGAGCTCGAGAGCGTCCTCGCTATGGGTGGCGCCATCACGGCGATCGAAGCGGGCTACATGAAGAGGGCGCTGGTCGAGTCCAATGCCGAGCGCCTGCGCGCTATCGAGGCGGGCGAGACGAAGGTCGTCGGCGTCAATGCCTTCACCTCCTCCGAGCCGTCGCCGCTCGCCGCGGAAGATGGCGAGGCCATCCTCACCGTTCCCGAGACGGTCGAATATGAGCAGATCGAGAAACTGAAGGCCTGGCGCGCTGCACGAAACAAGAAAGCTGCCGCCGCCTCATTGAAGGATCTCGAATCCGCCGCGCGCGAGGGCCGCAACATCATGGAGCCGTCGATCGCCTGCGCCAAGGCGGGCGTCACCACCGGCGAATGGGGCGAGACCTTGCGCCGCGTCTTCGGCGAATACCGCGCGCCGACCGGCGTCACATTGCTCATGCGCGGCGATGCATCGCAACCCATCGCCGACGTGCGCGAGGCGGTCGAGGCGCTTTCCGCCAAGCTCGGCATGAAGCCCAAATTCCTGGTCGGCAAGCCCGGCCTCGACGGCCATTCCAATGGCGCCGAGCAGATTGCCGTGCGCGCCGCCGATTGCGGCTTCGAGGTCTCTTATGAGGGCATCCGCCTGACACCGGAGCAGATCGTCAAGGCAGCGCTCGAGCAAGGCGTCCATGTCGTCGGCCTCTCGATCCTGTCGGGCTCGCATGTGCCGCTGGTGCGCGACGTGATGAACCGCATGCGCACCGCAGGGCTAGGTCACGTGCCGGTCGTCGCCGGCGGTATCATCCCGCCCGAAGACGTGCTGGTGCTGAAGCAACTGGGCGTCGCCCGGGTCTATACGCCCAAGGACTTCGATCTCAACCGCATCATGACCGATCTGGTGAAAATGATCGACGCCAGGGAAAGCGAACACGCGGCATGAAGCGCCCAAGCAATCAGAGCATCACCCGATGGCTGATTTTCGATTTTGTTCGCCGCAATCTTTACGCCTTTGCCTTTGTCTTTGCACTCACCGCTGCCCTCGGCGTCTGGTTGACGAATGAGCCTGTCTCTTCACGGACGATCGAAGGCAAGTTCGCCCGCTGGACGGCGATATCCCGTCAAGGCCCACCCTTGATCCAGGTTTTCGTCGATCTTCCGGATGGCCGGACGACCATGGTCAAGGCCTGGCCCGATTGGCAACCACCGGCAGTCGGTGACGCCATCCGCCTCTACGAAGTTACGCTCCGTTGGTTCGGCAAGAGCTACAGTCTTGCCCCTCCGGCGCAGAGCGGGAGGGAAGGCGAGCGCGCGACATGAGAAAAGACGCGGCAAGGAAACTCAGCCGGCAGCTGACTTCCGAGGCCCTCCGCGGAAATCTCCTGGCAATCCCCTTTGGGCTTCTCATCATAGCGGGTCTGATTTTCTGGACCACCAATGTAGCCGTCTCGCGTCACATCATCGAAGGCCGTTACGTCCGTTGGACGGTGCACCAGTCCGACAAGGGTCAAAGCCTGCCGCGCGTTTTCATCGATCTGCCGGATGGCCGGACGCTCGCGGTCGTAGCCTGGCCCGATTGGCGACCGCCAGAGGCTGGCAGTGCCGTCCGGATCGAGGAACAATCCCTGCGCTGGTACGGCAAACGCTATAGCCTTGTGCGCTGAACCGGCTATTGTGCCGGCGCTTCATGTCTTCGGTCCTCACCACCATTCTCCCGGTCTTCGGCCTGATCGCGCTCGGCTTCATTTGCGCGCGGACGAAGTTCATCGGCGCCGCCGCCGGCCAGGGCCTGAGCCAGGTCGTGTTCAATCTCGCCATGCCGGCGCTGCTCTTCCGCACCGTGGCGGTGATCGATCAGCAGAGCCTGTCGCCCTGGCCGCTCTGGTCGGCGCTGTTCGGCGGCATTGCTTTTGTCTGGCTCGTCACCACCGTCATCGCCAACACCACGAAACTCATCGCCGCCGCACCGGCCTCGGCGGCGATGGGCGCCTCATTCGGCAATCTGGCCATGCTCGGCCTGCCCTTGACGCTGGCGCATTTCGGCGACCGCGCCGCTCTGCCCGTCGGATTCGTCCTGTCCATCCACGCGCCGATATTGTGGCTGGCCGCCGTGATCCATATCGAGTCCTCGGGCCATGGCCATCTCCCTTCCGTCCTCACCATCGCCCGGCAACTGGCGAGCCAGCTCATTCGCAATCCGATCGTGCTGGCGCTGCTTTTGGGCTCTTTGTGGCGAGTGACAGGCTTGGGCCTTCATCCGGTGCCCGACCGTTTCCTCGAGCTCCTGGGAGAAGCCGGCATCCCGACGGCGCTTGTGGCGCTGGGCCTGTCGCTCGCGGCCTACAGCCTCAAGGGTCAATGGCGCGGCATCCTCACGCTCATGATCTTGAAAATGCTCCTCCTGCCGCTCACGGTCTGGCTGATCGCGCGCCATGTCGTCGGCCTCGAGCCCTTCTGGATCCAGATCGCGCTGGTCCTCGCCGCGATGCCGACCGGCGCCAATGCCTATTTGTTCGCCGAACGTTACGCCACGGGAACGGCTGCGGTTTCGGGCGCCATCGCGCTTGGGACGGCGCTGTCGCTCGTCACCTTGAGCGTTCTGTTCCTGTTCATGGATTCAGGCTTGATCTAGGCCCGTTCGCTGAAAATCCTGACAGCAACTGTCATCAGGGGATGCTTAGCTGCGCTGCCAATCCGGCACTGATCATTGAGCGAGAGGTGATGACGATGACCGACCAGACCCGCAAGGCCGAAGAATTCCACGCGCTGCACAGGGCCGGAAATCCCCTCATTCTCTTCAATATCTGGGATGCGGGCAGCGCCAAGGCGGTTGCCGCCGCGGGCGCCCGCGCGCTGGCGACGGGGAGCTGGTCGGTCGCCAATGCGCAGGGTTTTGCCGATGGCGAGCATCTGCCGCTCGCTGTGGCCATCGACAATCTGCGGCGCATCGTCAAGGTGACGGACCTTCCCGTGACGGTCGATCTGGAATCGGGCTATGGCGACACGCCGGCAAAGGTCGGCGAGACCATCGGCATGGCGATCGAAGCGGGCGCCATAGGCTGCAATCTCGAGGACAGCTTTCCCGCCGACGGAACTCTCCGCCCGGCGACGGACCAGGTCGAGCGCATCCGTGCGGCGCGGCGGGCGGCCGATGCCGCCCACCTTCCCTTCTTCATCAATGCTCGCACGGATATCTTTTTCCAGCACGAACCCGAGGCGCATGACGATGCCATGATCGATGCGGCGCTGGAGCGCGGCCGGGCCTATGCGCAAGCCGGCGCCAGCGGGCTTTTCGCGCCTGGCCTCGACAAGATCGCTCTGATCGAACGCCTCGCCAAGACTTCCTCGCTTCCCCTCAACATCATGGTCGGCACAACGACCCCGTCACGCGACGAGCTCGCGCATGCTGGTGTCGCGCGCTTGAGCCACGGCCCCGGTCCCTATCTGCTGGCCATGAAGGCGCTCGAAGACGCCGCGCGCGGCGCTCACCTCTGAGCGGCATTGGGTGACAAGCGCATTGAGCATGTGACGATCTTTCCCGCTGCTCGTTCTGTCGATCCGTTATGTGGCCAGGCGATATCGTTCCTGCAGGACGCAGGCGCTCGCAAGCCGCATCAGCGCCCGATCAATGCTGGACAGCCTTTTGTCATCGAATGAAGGAAGGCGGTCGAGTAAAGCCACGATCCGCTTCTGATCAAGATAAGGGATGGCGGCGAGAGCCGGTCCCCGGAGCATGTCCTGTACCAGCGTATTCAATCTCTCCCGCCGCCGCAGCGTGGCAGGAGGCGTGGCGAAGGGGTGTTTGCGCCGGCGATAGACGGTGTCGCTGACGACATCGCGCGTTGCCTCGCGAAGCACGTATTTCTCGGTCTTGCCGCGTATCTTCTGGCTCACCGGCTGGGCGCTCATAACCTCGACGACATGATGATCGAGGAAAGGCAGGCGGCCCTCGACCGAGTGCGCCATTTCCACGCGATCGCTCAGCATCGTGAGAATATAGGTCGGCATCCTGCTCTTTGCGCCAAGGTACAGCGCCTGGTTCAGCGGATGCCGTCCCGCAAGCTGGGCCGGCACATTGATCTCGCTGATCAAGGCGCGGTAGCAATCGCTCCGGGGAAATCTTTCCAGGAATTCCTTCGCCATGAAGCCCTGCATGGATTGCGCAGCAGCAGCCCGGATCTCCATCCAGTAGGGAGCAACACCAAGCCGCTTTCTCACCGTGTCGAGCGGCAATACTACGCCATTCGGGTCCGCAGGCGTTCCCGCACGCTGCATATCAAATCGAAATTCGGGATAGCCCGCAAGAATCTCATCAGCGCCTTCTCCCGTGAGGACAACCTTGAATCCGGCATCGCGCACAACCCGGCTCAGCAGATACTTGGCCACGCCATGAGCATTATTGCAGAGCGTCTCGGCCTGTTCGATGGCGTCGGCAAAATGATCCGCGAGATCGTCCTGCCGGGCGGGGATCGAAACGAATTCGGCGTTCGCCTTGGCCGCCATTTCTCGAGCGATCTCTTTCTCGTCGAACCGCGGATCGTCGAAACTGATGTTGAAGGCGCGAATGGGACGAGGGTGATGCCGCGCCGCCAGTCCGAGCACCGCGCAGGAATCGATGCCGCCGCTGAGATAGCACGCCACCGGCACATCGGCGCGCAGGCGAATGCGGACCGCCTCATCGAGCGCGCTGCGAAGCTCCGCTGCCCAGTCTGCGTCCGAACGTTGTGGCGGCGGAAAGCGTTCCTGACGAAAATTGAAGTCCCAATATTGGCTGATCCGCACTCGCTTCTCGGTGGCGATCATATAATGGCCAGGCGGAATTTGCAGAACGCCCGCAAACAGCGTGCGCTCCTGCCCGCCGGCGGAGGTCAAGGCATGGTAGAAGGATTCGGCATCCCACCGCGCCGGCAAACCGGCGGCAAAGAGCGCCTTCACTTCCGAGGCGATAAACAGCGTATCGTCATGCCACGCATAGAACAGCGGTTTGATTCCAAAGCGATCGCGCGCGGCAAACACAGTGCGGCTTCTTTCGTCCCACAGCACAAAGGCGAACTCGCCGCGCAGCCGGTGCAGGCACTCCACGCCAAGGTCCTCGTAAAGATGCAACGCAATCTCACTGTCCGAGCGCGTGCGCAATCGGTGACCGGATGCCTCGAGCTCGCGCTGGATCGACTCATAGCCATAGAACTCGCCATTGACCACGATGCGTGTGTGGCCGTCTTCGCTGGCGATCGGCTGATCGCCCGTCGCAAGATCGATGATGCTGAGACGCCGGTGGCCAAGGCCGGTCCGCCGATCAGGCGAAATCCAAAAGCCCTCTCCATCCGGGCCGCGATGCCGGAGCCGGTCGGTTGCCCGAGCGAGCACCTCGGGCTCGATCGGCTTTCTGCGCGAGAAGATCGCGACGATTCCACACATGGCCGTCCAGCCTTTCAGGGTCCCCTGTTACCGCGGCAGCAATACCCAGTAGTCGAATTCGAGGATCACACCCGGCTCTTGCGCCGTCGCTTCCTTGGTCGGGAAATCCTTGGCGGGCAGGTCGCGGGTCGCGCGCGTCAGGATGCGCAAGGCGCCGAGATCGGACTGCGCCGGCACATCGGCGGTCTCGACGATCTCCGACCAGGCGTAGACGGTGCCTTGGGCGAAGAGCGGCGCCACATGGCGGCCGCCATTGATGGCCGCCACATGGAAGGCGTTGCCGAGGCCGTTGAAGGAGAGAGCCCGGGCCAGCGAGATGACATGGCCGCCATAGATGAGCCGCCGCCCGAAGCGGCCCTTGGCTTCGCTGAGCTGATCGAAATGCACCTTGGCGGTATTCTGATAGAGCCGCGTCGCCAGCATGTGCTCCGCCTCTTCCACCGTCATGCCGTCGACATGATCGATGCGCTCGCCTTTTTTGTAGTCCCTGAAGCGATGGACTGAGCCCGAGAGCGCGTCGTCCCAGACCTTGCCGGCGACCTTGGGGCACCCGGCGCCGAGATCGGCCGGCAGCACGGCCTCGGGCAGGTCCGGGACCGTGGCCTTGGACGCCGGTGACTTCTCATCGCGCTTGCGCACCATCACCCAGCGCACATAGCTCAGGACCGCATCGCCCTCCTGGTTGAGGCCGGTCGAGCGCACATAGACCGTGCCGGTCTTGCCGTTGGAATTCTCCTTGAGGCCGATCACTTCCGATGTGGCGCTGAGCGTGTCGCCCGGATAGACGGGCTTCAGGAAATGGCCGTCGGCATAGCCCAGATTGGCGACGGCGTTGAGCGAGATATCGGGCACCGTCTTGCCGAAGACGATATGGAAAACGAGGAGGTCGTCGACCGGCGCATGGCCATAGCCGATGGCGCGGGCGAAGGTATCGGACGACTGAACGGCGAAGCGTGTCCCGTAGAGCGCGGTGTAGAGCGCCTGATCGCCCGCCGTCACGGTGCGTGGCGTCGCATGGCGGATTACCTGGCCCAAGCGGAAATCCTCGAAGAAATTGCCCGGATTGGTCTTCGTGTCAGTCATCGTGCCTCATCTCTTCAAGATACTGGCGAAGGGAATGAACGTGCATCCACAAATGCATATCGTATCTGAAGCGCAATGCCGCAAGCGCATTCCTCCGATCGGCGTGCTCACTGATCCACCGAACTTCACGCAGCGCGATGAGAATATCCGCCAGATCGTCGATCGCGTCGCCAACCGCCAGCTCTCCGTCCGCGCCGTCTTCGACGATGGCATGAAGGGCAAGCCAATAATGTCCCAAGGTCGGGTAGCGCTGCTTGATGGCCTCATAGGCCTCACGATAGTCGAATTGCGGCGCCTCCAACTCCGTCTCTTCATTGGCTGGAACATCCGCACCGATCGAGTGAAGCGAATAAGTGAGCGTATCGACAGCGCGGATAAGTCGGGAGATCTCCGCCGGCCTATGGTCGGCGCCGGAAATTTCATCGGCGAGCAGCGCCGCCACTTCCAGCGGATCGATGGCAGAGCTCACCGCGCAATAGCCTCCCAGATGGCGACGACCCGCTCGGCCATCACCAGATGCAGCCTTTCCACCATGCGCCCCTCGACGGTAATGACCCCCTTGCTCTTGTGTTCCGGCAAAGCGAAGGCCTGGATCACTTTGCGCGACCAGGAGACCTCCTCCTCGGACGGCGAGAATATCCGGTTGCACGGCTCGATCTGCGAAGGATGGATGAGCGTCTTGCCGTCCATGCCGAGGGTGCGCCCCTGCTCGCATTCGGCCTTGAAGCCCATTTCGTCCTTGAAGTCGTTATAGACGCCGTCGATCACATCGAGGCCGAACGCGCGGGCGGCGAGGACACTCCCTGCGAGCCACGGGATGATGGCGAAACGGTCGCCCAAGGCTCTGGCGCGCGATTCTTTCAACAGGTCGTTGGTGCCGAGCACCAGGCAGGAGAAACGGGATTCGGCATCGCCGGCGACGCTCGCTATGTCGCGCGCATTGAGGATGGCGAGCGGCGTCTCCATCATCGCCCAGAGCCGCGTATGGTTGGGCGCGCCATAGGCCTTGAGCAGCTTGGCGGCGCTCGCCATGTCGCCCGGCCGCGAGACCTTGGGCACCAGAATGGCATCGGGCCCCGCCGCGGCGGCGGCCTTGAGGTCGTCGGCCCCCCAGGGCGTCTCGATCGCATTGATCCTGATGATGAGCTCGCGCCGCCCGTAGCCGCCGCTCTTGACGGCGGCGATCACCTTGTCGCGGGCTTCGGGCTTGGCCTCGGGGGCCACCGAATCCTCGAGATCGAGGATGAGCGCATCGGCGGGGAGGCTCTTGGCCTTTTCGAGCGCCCGGTCATTGGCGCCCGGCATATAGAGGACGCTGCGGCGAGGTCTGATTTTCATATCCAGTCCTGATAAATTCGCGAGACCCTATTCATTCTTGTCATATCTGCCAAGCCTGGCCGACGGATGAAAGGCTTGAGAGTGTTTTCGTCTTTGGGCAGAGTGCCGCACCATGAAGACCTATGATGTTGTAATCGTCGGCGGCGGCATCGTCGGAAGCAGTGCCGCCTATTTCCTCAAGAAGCAAGGTTTCACGGGCACGATCGCGCTGATCGAGCGCGACACCAGCTACGCCAATGGATGCACCGCGCGTTCTTGCGGCGGCATCCGCCAGCAATTCTCGACGCCCGAGAATATCCGCCTGTCGAAATTCGGGCTCAACATCCTGCGCCGTCTCAAGGAGGAATTCGGTCCCGAGGCCGATGTGGGCTTCCACGAGCAGGGCTATCTGATCCTCGCTTCCGAGAACGGCAGGGCGATCCTCGAAGAGAACCATGCCATCCAGGTCGAAAACGGCGCCGACAATGTGCTGCTCGACGCACAGGGCCTGGCGAAGCAGTTTCCCTGGCTGGTGACCGATGGCCTGGCGCTCGGCTGCTTTGGCAAGAGCGGTGAGGGCTGGCTCGATCCCTATTCGCTGATGGGCCTGTTCCGCAAGGCGGCCGCGGCGCGCGGCGTCGACATCATCCAGGGCGAAGTCGCGTCGGTGAAGAAGACGGGAGGCCGCGCTTCGTCCCTGACCCTTACCGACGGCAGCGAGATCGCCTGCGGCACGCTGGTCAATGCCGGCGGCACCGGCGCCGGCGCGCTCGCCCGCATGGCGGGCATCGAGCTCCCGGTGGGCCCGCGCAAGCGCTATGTCTATGTGCTCGATTGTCCGGGCGCCAGCGAAGCGCTGCACAAGGCGCCGCTCACCGTCGATATTTCCGGCATCTATTTCCGTCCCGAGGGCCGGCAGTTCATTTGCGGCCTATCGCCGGAGGAAGTGGACGAGCCCCGCGAGATGAACTGGGAAGTCGATTACGCCTGGTTCGAGGAGCGCATCTGGGAAACGCTTGCCGCCCGCGTGCCGGCCTTCGAAGCGATCAAGGTCGTCAATGCCTGGGTCGGCCATTACGACTACAACGCGCTCGACCAGAATGCCGTCATCGGGCCGCATCCGCAGGTTTCGAATTTTCTCTTCGCCAATGGTTTTTCCGGTCATGGCCTGCAGCAGGGTCCCGGCGCCGGCAATGCCATTGCCGAGCTCATCATCCATGGCGGCTACCGCACGATCGATCTCGAGCGCTTCGGCTTCGAGCGCATCGCCCGGAAGGTGCCGCTTTTCGAGCGCAATGTGATCTAGGCCGCCTCTTTTTCCGCATTGCGCGACCAAAAACGCTGATTTGGCGCGCACGGCCACTATATATTCGGACATACCAATTGCGCCGGCCCAGTCCGCCACTGGCCCTGAGGAGTGAACGTCATGTCCGCGCACACCGTTTTGACCGCCCAGACCGTAGAAGACTGCATCATCGACCAGAGATGGGACGGTTACAGCAAGGAGGACCACGCCATCTGGGGCACGCTGTTCGAGCGCCAGCTCGCGACACTGAAGGGCCGCGTCGCCCAGGAATATCTCGACGGCCTCTCGGCGCTCGGCATCGGCCCGGAAGGCGTGCCCAATTTCGACCGCATGAATGCGAGGCTTCGCAAGATCACCGGCTGGGAGGTCGTCGCGGTGCCGGGCCTCATACCGTCGCGGCCTTTCTTCCAGATGCTCGCCAACGGCCAGTTTCCGGCCGGAACCTTCATCAGGAGCCGCGAGCAGCTCGACTATCTGGAGGAGCCCGATATCTTCCACGATGTCTTCGGCCATGTGCCCCTTCTCACCAATCAGGCCTATGCCGACTACATGAACGAATATGGCCGTGTCGGGCTTCAGGGCATGGAACGAAAGGCGGTAAAATTCCTCGCCCGTCTCAACTGGTACACGATCGAGTTCGGGCTGATCCGCAAGCCCGAGGGCGTGCGCATCTATGGCGCCGGAATCGTCTCATCTTATGGCGAGGCGAAATATGTGGCGGGGGACAACTCCGCCCACGAGCTCGCCTTCGACTTAGAGCGCGTGCTCCGCACCGGCTATTATATCGACGACCTCCAGGCGAGCTATTTCGTGATCGATCGCTTCGAGGATCTGTTCGACTTGTTGGAGGGAAGGGATATCCTTGCGCTCATCGATGAGGTGCGCCCCGAGCCGACACTCACGCCTTTCGAAATACTGGAGCAAGACAAAGTCATCCGCAAAGGCACAGGCGAGTATTGGCGCGATTTCCCCAAGACCAAGACGAAGCTCAAATGAAGAGGAATCTCCAGCCGCATCTGAACGCTCGCTTCCATGAGCGTATGTAAGCGTGGCTGTCTTTTTTCTGGATATCCTATGCAATAGTCTTGTTCCGGGGGCGCAAACAGCGAGCCGTTTGCTTGGACCGGCGCCTATCCTGCACGTCAGCTCTCGCGGCAATTCTCGCTGCAGCGATGGTCATGGCTGGCCCGGTTGCGGCTGACGATCTGACTGCCGCTATAAAGGCGAGAGACAGCGAACAAGTTCAGGCGCTGCTCAGAGGTGGCGCGGACTCGAACCGCTCTTCGTCTTATGGGGGGCCGATAAATCTCGCAGCGGCGCTGGGCCCTCCGGAGATCGTGGTTGCGCTTCTCGATGCCGGAGCCGATCCGCAGATGCCGGGATTCGGGGGAATGAGCCCGCTGCACACGGCAGCACTGTCCGGCCAACCGGCGATCACTCGAATTCTCGTCCAGAGAGGAGCCCAGGTCGATGCGCTCGACAATCTGGGACGGACCGCGCTCCTCGTTTATGCATCCGGTGCGGCGCACAATCTCGATGTCCTGCAAATCTTGCTGAAAGCAGGTGCCAATCCCAATGCCGCAGAGCGAACGACAAATATCTCCGTCCTGCATTACATCGCTCAACAAGGAGAGGTAGAGGAGGCAGAGCTGCTTGTCGCGGCGGGTGCCAACTTAAATGCGAGAGACAATCTGTTCGGTCAAACGCCGCTCCACCATGCCAACGCCTGCTGCAATGGCGCGATCGGCGCGATCGTCAATCACGAAATGGTTCGATTCCTGATCGCGCATGGAGCCGACATGAATGCTGAGGATATCAATGGCCGCACACCACTCTTCTATGTGCGAAAATGCTCGCCGAATGCAAGCTTGCTGATCGACATCATGTCCAAAGCAGGTGCGCATTGAACTGCTGCGCTCGTACGCGAGCTAATCCAGTCGCACCTGCACGCTCGCCGTGTGCCCGCGCGCGTCGATGACCGACAGGCGCGCAAATCCCCTGCCCGGCTTTTCCCACGCGGTCTCGCGGCGCGGCTCGCCGATCACGATCGGCAGGCCGTCGGCGAACCAGGTGAAGGGCGGGGCGCCGCCCATGGCCTTGAGCGCGAGTCCGGCCTCGCTGTCGCCGCCCGATAAATCGATCCGGGCTTCATCGGGCGGGAAGGAGATCACCAGCGGCGCATCGCCGGGCCCCGAAGCGGCGCTCTCCGGCAGGCCGTGCGGGCGGAAGCGTTGCAAAGCCGGCGGCAGATCGGAGGTGCGGGCGAAGATGACCCCTTCCGGCGCCGGCCGCAAGGGCGTGCGCTTCTCCGTTATCCGGGTGAAGGCATCGAAGAGGATCGGGGCCGCGGCGCTGCGGCCGATGAGATCGGAGACCGGCTCATTATCCGGCCGGCCGACCCATACGGCGATCGTGTTGGCGCCATCGAAGCCGACCGCCCAGGCATCGCGATAGCCGTAGGACGTGCCGGTCTTGTAGGCGATCTTGCCGGGAAGGGCATTCTGCGGCGGCGGCGCATCGATCAGCACATCTGCCACTTGCCAGGCCGCCGCCTTGTCGAACAGACGGCGCGGCGGCGCAGCGCTGCTTCTGTCCTGAGGGCGCCAGACGAGCGGCAGCGCCTCGCCGTCGCGCGCCAGAGCGAGATAGAGGGTCGCGAGATCGGTGAGCTTCACCCCTGCTCCGCCCAGGCCGACGGCCAGGCCGGGTGCGGCGTCGAGCGGCAATCGCGGCGCAGCGCCGGCATTCTTCATGCGCGCGATCAGGCGATTGGGCCCCAAGGCATTGAGCAGCATCACCGCCGGCACATTGAGCGACTGCTGCAGCGCCCGGCGCATGGTCACGGTTCCCTGAAAGGCCTCGTCGAAATTTTCCGGCCGATAGATGCCGAAGCGGATGGGCCGATCGTCGACCAGCGTCTCGGGATGCGCCAGCCCATCCTCGAAGGCGAGGCCATAGATGAAGGGTTTCAGCGTCGAGCCGGGCGAGCGCAGGGATTGGGCGAGATCGATCTGGCCGGCGCGCGCCTTGTCGAAATAGCCGACGCCGCCGACATGCGCCCTGACCTCACCGGTGGCGTTGTCGACGGCGATGATGGCGACGGACACCCCGCCGCCGAGCGTTGCCGCCCGTTCCCGGGCCAGGTTTTCGAGCTGCTCCTGCAGGGGTCGCGAGATCGTCGTGGCCTCGACGAGATTGATCTTCCTGTGCGGTCCGCGATTCCGCTTGACCAAGCGCTCGGCCACATGCGCGGCGAACATCGGGAAGAGCTTGCGCGCCTGGGGCGCCGGCTCGACTTCGGCGGCCTTGACCTGATCGGCATTGATGATGCCCTTGCGCATCAGGAGGTCGAGCACGCGGCCGCGTGCGCCCCGCGCGGCGCGGGGGAAACGGTCGGGCCGGCGCGTTTCCGGCGCCTGCGGCAAGGCCACCAGCAAAGCCGCTTCGGCGGTCGAAAGATGCTTCGGCTCCTTGCCGAAATAGGCGAGCGAGGCCGCACGCGTGCCTTCGAGATTGCCGCCATAGGGTGCGAGCGCCAGATAGAGGGCGAGGATCTCGTCCTTGCTCAGCCGGTTTTCGATCTGCACCGCGCGGATCATCTCGGCCGCCTTGGCGGCGAGCGTGCGCTCAGGCCGGGGCTCCAGCAGGCGCGCAACTTGCATGGTGATGGTCGAGCCGCCCGAGACGACGCGGCCATGGCGGACGATCTGCCAGGCGGCGCGCAGCATCGCCACCGGATCGACGCCGTGATGCGCATAGAAGCGCTTGTCCTCATAGGCGATCAGCATGGAGAGGAAGCGCCGATCGACGTCTTGCGGCGATGCCGGCAGTCGCCAATAGCCGCCGGCGGTCGTGAACGGCCGCAACAGCCGGCCATCGCGATCCACCACCAGCGGCGAAAAATGGAGATCATCGCCCAAGGGCGCCGGTCCGAGGCGCTTCATCGCTTCCGACAACACGAAGCCGCCCGCATTCACGACGAATATCGTCGTGAATACCACGGCGCACAGTATATGGAAGCGCCGGGATCTCTTCATGCTCACCGCTCGATCACGCTCATCGTCGTCGTCGCGAGCGTTGCATTGCGGTCGGGCCGGTACATGTCCTCCACGGTGGCGCCCGGCAGTGCATATTGGCCCGGCGCCACGGCGCGGACGATATAGGCAAGCTTGGCGCTCTGATCCGTGAAGGCCGCGACGAAGCGATCGTCGCGGAACTCGGTATAGGTCACATCGGTGAGGTCGGTGAGCCAGGACAGGCTGCCGGTGCTGCCCGTGGCGACGAGTTGCGGATTCTCGATCTCGAGGCCCGCCGGCAGGCGATCGACCAGCAGGAAATTGCCGGTCTGGTCGTTGCCGTCGCGGCTGGCCGTGAGCACCACCACGAGACGCGTATTCTGCTCGACCCGTGCCGGATCGACCGGCTTGCCGTCGAGCGTGTAGTAGATGCGCATGAGCCTCATGCCGTTGGAAGACGGAGGCTCGGGCACTTGCGGCGCGCCCGAGACCGCGACCACGGCCTGGAGCGGCGTCGAGCCGAGATTGCTGACCTTGTGCGCCTCATCGAGGGCCGGCCCCTGATAGACCTTGTAGAAGGCGCCCTGATGGGCGGAACCGTCGACATCGAGCTCGACCGCGCGGGCCTGCTCGACGATGCTGCGCGCCGCCAGCACCATCCAGGTCATCTCCTGGGTGGAAGCGTAGCGGGATTTGGCGCGCTCATCGCTGATCACCTTCAGCGCCGCCTGGATCACCGGCGGAGCGGCATTGCCCTTCTCGGCGAGCGCCACGATGGCGGCGGCATCGCGCAGCGGCGAGCCGTAATAGCCCCAGGCCGCGGGGATTGTGCCATCGGCCTCGCTTTGCAGGACATCGGCCGCCGACTGGAACGCCGCATTGGCGCGCGGCTTGTCGCCGAGCATGCCGAGAGCGGCGGCGATCTGCGCCCGCGCCATCGCCGTGCCGAACTGATCGATCTTGGTATCGGCGAAGTATTTGAGATCACCGGCAGGGGCCCGTCCGGCGCGCGCCAAAGTGTAGAGAGCATAGGCGACATCCTCGCCCTTGCCCTGCTGCACATAAGGCGAGTTGCCCACCTGGTTGCGCAGATAGTCGACCGCCTGGTTGAGAGCGTCTTCCGGCACCGCAAAGCCCTTCTCGCGCGCCCTGAGCAGGAAATCGGTCACGTAGGAGGAGAGCCACAGATCTCCGCTGTAGGAGTTCCACAGGCCGAAGGCGCCGTTCGTGTCCTGGCGCGCCAGCAGCCGCTGCACCGTGTCGGCGAGACGGTCTTTCACCGACCCGTCGAGATCGAGATCATTACCGCCGAGCTCCGAAAGATAGAGCAGCGGCAATGCCCGGCTCACGAGCTGCTCGGAGCAGCCATAGGGATAGCGGTCGAGATCGCGCATCAGGCTCGGAACATCGAGCGCGCTCAACGATCCGACCGAAAGCGACACGGCGCCGGTGCCCGCCACCATCTCGGCGATCAGATCCTTGCTGACCGTGATGCCGCCATTGGGCTCGATCGTATGCACCATGCGGCGCGTCACCGGTGGATTGGCCGGCTCGACGGCGAGCGTAAAACTCTGGTCGATCGCGGCATCGCCTAACCCTGAGAGCGTTGCCGTGAACCGCACCGTGCCGATGCCCGACGCGGTGATCGGGATGTTGACCGGCGTACGGGAGCCGACCGCGCCGATCTTCACGGTCTGATGGAGAAGCGCCGGATCGACGCCGATCGGGCCGTCGACATCGACGCTGAGCGCATAGTCGCCGGGGACGGCCTCGGCATTGAGGAGATCGAGGCGCAAGCGCGACTGGTCGCCCGAGCCGAGGAAGCGCGGCAGGGTGCCGGCGATCACCACCGGATCGCGCGCGATCACATCGACGGAAGCATGGCCGACCTTGGTCGGCGTCCACGCCACCGCCATGACGCGGATGGTGCCGTTGAAGGCCGGAATGTCGAAGGGCACCTCGGCCGTGCCGTCGGCCGCCACCTCGACGATGCCGGAAAACAAAGCGAGCGGCGGCTGTGTGGGGGGCGGGCTCTGGAAATTGCCGGCGCCGCCATCGCCGCCGGAACGGATCTGGCCGCGATTGCCGCCCATGCCGTCGATCAGCTGGCCGTAAATGTCGTGCAGCGCCGCCGACAGACGCTTCTGCCCGTAATAATAGGTCTCGGGCTCCGGCGACTTGTAGTTGGTGAGATTGAGAATGCCGACATCGACGGCCGCCACGGTGACATAGGCCTTTTCGCCGGCGAGCCCGTCGATCTTCACCGGCACCTTCAAGGTCTGGCGCGGCTTCATCACATTGGCCGGCGTCAGCGAAACTTTCAGCGTGCGCTCGTTGCGGTCGATGCCGAACCAGGCGAGGCCGATCGACCGCGTCGGCATGCGCTTGGCGGCGATGTCCATCGGCCGGAAATGGGTGACGACGACATAGGCGCCGGTGCCCCAATCGCTGCCGACCTTGACCGGAACGGTCGTGCCGCTGTCCGGCACGTCGATGAGCTCGGAAGCGAACAGCTTCTCGCCGACCACTTGCACCGAAGCCTTGCCGGCAAAGCGGGCATCGATCTTGACGGTGAGCGTGTCGCCCGTTTTCACCGAGGTCTGGTCGAGGGCGACCGGCAGCAGGTCCGGCGTATTGGCATTTTCGGAGATGTAATAGCCGGCATAGAAGCTGGTGGAGGACGGCGCCAGCCCGTCGCTGGCGATTTCGAGACGATACTGGCCCCATTGCACCGGCGCACTGATCGAGGCCGGCTTGTCGGCAGCGATATCGACCGTGCCGCCGGTTACCTTGCGGGCCGTGGTGACGGCCTCGTAGCTCCAGCGATTGTTGGTCTTGTACCACTGATAGGTGGTCGAGAGCCGCTTGAGCACCCAGGTCGCGCCCTTCGCCGCCGCGCGATTGCCTTGCGGATCGATGGCGATGGCATTGAAGACCGCCTGCTGGCCTTCGCCGGCTTCGCCTTCCTGCTTCAATCCCAGCATATTGCCGGTCGCGGCGATCGGCAGCGATGCCGTGCGCACCACACCGCGCCCGCCTGATTCCTTCATGCGGATGGTGAAATTCGCCTTGAGCGGACGCGACGTCGTCGGCAGCTGCGGCAGGGGCATGGTGATGTCGGCATGGCCCTTGTCGTCGGTCTGGGCGAGATCACCGATGGTGTTCTGCACCGCATCGACATTTTCATCCGACAGGCCGAAGACATAATCCTTCCACTGCTCGAAAGGCTGGCTGTCGACGGAGACGGAGACATCGCCCTCGACGTCGAGCCTGGCGGCGGGCGCGCCGAAGAGATAGCGCCCATCGACGGTGAGGCTGGCACCGATATTGCGGTCGATGCGCGTGCCATTGGCCTTCAGGTCGAACTCGATGCGATCGGGGATGTAGTCCTCGACCAGGAAGCTGGTCTCGCCGATCGAAGCCCCCTTGGGATCGGTATAGGCGAGGACGCGCCAGGTGCCGCCGGCGGCCGAGGCGATCAGCGGGATATCGAGAATGCGTCCGCCGGCGCCCTGGTCGTTCAGCACGGTGCGGGAATATTCGACCCCATCGGGACGCTGGACCACCAGCGTGACGGGCACATTGGCTAGGCCGTTGGCGTTGCCGTCGCGCAACAACAGGGCGGCGTGAACCGTCTCGCCACGGCGATAGACGCCGCGCTCCACATAGACGAAGGCATCCGCCGGACCCGGCGGGTCGCGGCCGGTGACGCCGCGATCGGAGAAGTCGAAGGCCGACCGTGTGATGTCGATAAAGGCATAATCGTTCTTGTCGTCGGAGGCGACCACGAGCGCCGGCTCGAGCCCGTCCTCGCCCTTGGTGAGGCCGGAATCGAAGAACGCGGCGCCCGCCGCATCCGTCTTCGCGCTGCCGAGGATTTCATTATTACGGGCGATGAGCCTGACGGTGACATCGCCGAGCGGGCTGGCGGAAGCGATGGAGCGCAGGAAGACATGTAAGCCGTCCTTGCTCCTCAGCGTCGACAGGCCGAGGTCCGAGACCACGAACCATTGCGTGGCGAGCTGGCTCTCTCCTTCCGCCACCCTGTCCTCGGGCTCGGCCGTCATCACATAGAGGCCGGGCTCGATCTTGCCCAAGGCCTCGTCCACCGGAAAGGCGGTGGTCACGTCCTCATTGGGCGTGCTGAGGAGATCCATCGTGCCTTCCCAGACCTTCTCGCCTTTGCTGCGGGCGATTTCGGCCGCCTGGAAATCATAGACCTGGTTGAGGAAGGTCGAATCGATGACCGCGGACAGCAGGCTGCGGTCGCCAATGCGATAGAGCTCTAGCTTCGCTTTGGTGGCGTTGACCGAAACCAGCGGGATGCCGCTCTGGCCCGAGCGCGGCAGCACATAGGACTTGCCGACGAATTGCACCGAGGGAGTCCGGTCGCGCACATAGATCTCGTATTGGGCGTCCTGCAGCAGGTTTTCGTCCACCGCCGAGGGCAGTCCCTGGCGCACGGTGACCTTGTAGCGCGCGCCGTGCTTCAGGCCTTCGAGGCAGAGCTTGGCGCCATCGACCGTCACGGCCGAGACGGGGCCTGGATCTTGCGTGAAATAGGGGGCGAAATCGCTGACCGAATTGGCGAGCGGGTCGGAGAACTGGAAGCACAGGCGGGGCTGCGGGGCATCGCTTTCGACCGTGTAGTCGGTGATGCGGAAGCCATGCGTCTTGCGCAATTCCTCGTAGGCCTGCCGGATCTCGGCATTCTCGATGAGCTCCAGGCTGGCGCGGTAGGCATTGAGCGCCGGCCGCCAGTCCTCACGCTTGACCAGCGCCTCAGCGATATCGTTGAGCGCCGAGGCTTTTTGGTCATTCGTGCCGGCGAGCTGATAGGCCCTGACCGAGGCGCCAAGCGCCTTGTAGGGCAATTCATAGCCGTCCTGGGAATTGAAGGGCTCGGCGGTGAGCAGGAGATCGGCGAGCTTTTGCCAGTTGGCCTGATCACTGAGGTTGAGCGCCAGCATCTGCTCAACCACCACTGCGGCATTGCGGTTGTTGCCTTGGGCCGTCGCCGCATCCAGTTCCTGCTGGAGCTCAGGCAGCGTCTTCTTGAGGGTCTTGCCGATCTTGGCGATCGTGTCCCGGTAGTTGTCGGCGGCATAGGCATAGTTGTCGATGGGAAAAGGTGCGGCAGCGCGCGTGGGCGCCGCTAAGAGCCCGAACAGCGCCAAAGCGATCAACAATCGGAAAATATGAAGGCTGAAGCCGATGCTACGCGCTGCTACTGGATTCATCCTGTCCTCCCACGGGATAGGGTCGAGTGACACGGGCTGTGCCACCTATCGGGCTTGCATGACATTTATACGGGTGTTCGTCGTCTGGCCTTGCCTAAAACTCCGGCTGGCATGGTAAGTGTCTTTCCTTCGTCCGACAATCGAGCAAAATTTTGACGTACCGTCTATTGTCCGTGCCCGTTGGGGTGTTAGAGGAATCCGCCGATGCCAGACTTGAATAAAAAAGTGCGAATTCCTACTGCCCCGCGGCAGGTCCTCACCATCTCATCGCAAGTCGCTGTCGGCCTGGTCGGCAATTCGGTGGTCTATCCGACCTTGCTGGCCTTGGGCGTGACGCCGGTCGCGCTTTCGACCATCATGCTGTCCAATCACCCGGGACATGCGCGCCCGGCGGGCATTGCCGTGCCGGCCGAGACGCTCGCCCGGATGCTGGAGCGTCTCATCGAACTCGGTCTCCTCGACCCGGATGTCGTCGTGGTGACCGGCTATTTCGCCAATGAAGAGCAGATTGAGGCCATAGCCCCGATCATCGCCCGCTTGCCGAAATCGTTTTATTTATGCGACCCCATCCTGGGCGATAGCCATACCGGGCTCTATGTCGCCGAAGCCATCGCCACGGCCATTCGCGACCGGCTGGTGCCGCTGGCGGACGGCCTGACACCCAATGCCTTCGAGCTCAGCTGGCTGACCGGCAAGGAGATCGGCGATATCCATGCGGCGCGCGCCGCGAGCCGATCACTCGCCGGCAAGTCGCTGGTGGTGACCTCCATTCCGCACGGCGATGCCCTCACCACGGCGCTGTTCGAGAAGGGCACGACGCTCACCGTCACGCGGCCGAAGCTGGCACCCGTTCCCCATGGCACCGGCGACCTTCTCTGCGGCCTTCTTGTCGGGCGGCTGGCGCAGGGCGACAGCTTCGCCAAGAGCCTCGGCTTCGCCGTCGCCGCGACCGAGCATATCATCGCCGCAAGCCTCGGCACGCTCAGCCTCGATCTCGCCTCGGGTCTCTCAGACATTGCAGCGATCGAGGCCTTCGCCGCCGTCCATGGCTGAGCACCGCCTTGTCGCCGGCGTAGACGGCTGTCCGGCCGGATGGATTGCCGCGCTCTGGGATGGGGCCGGGCAGCTGACCTCTAAGCTTTGCCCGAGCTTCGCCGACGTCATGGCGCTGCCCGCCCGGATCATCGCGGTCGACATGCCGATCGGCCTGCCGGAGCGCTCAGGCAGGCCGCCCGAACGCGAGGTGCGGGCGAGGCTCGGCGAGCGCCAGTCGAGCGTCTTCGCCGTACCGTCCGAGAAAGCGGTCTATTGCGCCGACTACGCGCAAGCCTGCGCGGTCAACCTTCTCCACTCCGATCCGCCCAAGAAAGTATCCAAGCAGTGCTTCCATCTGTTTCCCAAGATGCGCGAGATCGATGCCCTCATGGCGCCTGCCGACCAGTCGCGCATCTTCGAATCGCATCCGGAGCTCGCCTTCTGGATGATGAATGACGAGACGCCCTTAAGCCTGCCCAAGAAGGTGAAAGGCCAACCCTATCCGCCGGGCCTCGATCTCAGGCGCGAGCTCCTGCACAAGAATGGCGTGCCGGTCGACGGCCTTGCCCATGACTATCGCCGCCGCGATGTCGGCCCTGACGATCTCCTCGATGCCTGCGCTTGCACCTTGGTGGCATGGCGCATACTCACTGGGCGGTCTATCCGTTTCCCGGCAGACCCGCCGCTCAATTCCCGCGGCCTGAGGATGGAAATCAATGCCTGATCCAATCACCCGCGCCGCCATCGAGGCGACGGCAGAAAAGATCGCGCCCTATGTCCGGCGCACCCCGGTCATGGATGTGATGCTGTCCGGCATCGCAACGCCGGTCGCGCTCAAGCTCGAGCTTTTCCAGCATACCGGCTCCTTCAAGGCGCGCGGCGCCTTCTCGACCGTCATCGGCCGCGACATCCCCAAGGCGGGCCTCGCCGCGGCCTCGGGCGGCAATCATGGCGCCGCCGCGGCCTATGCCGCCCATGTCGCCGGCGTGCCGGCGCATATCTTCGTGCCCGCCATCGCGGCGCCGGCGAAGGTCCAGCGCATCAAGAGCTATGGCGCGGTCATCGAGCAGGATGGCGCCACCTATTACGACGCGCTCGAGAACTGCAACCGCTTCATCGCCGCGAGCGGCGCCTTGTCGGTCCATGCCTATGATGCGGTGCCGACCCTTCTCGGCCAGGGCACGCTGGGGCGCGAGATCCAGCAACAATTGCCTTATATCGATACGCTTCTGGTGGCGGTGGGCGGCGGCGGCCTGATCGGCGGGATCGCCGGCTGGTACAGGGGCGATGTCAGGATCATCGGCGTCGAGCCCGAGACCTGCAACGCGCTTCACGCCTCGCTCGCGGCGGGCGCGCGGGTGACGGTCAAGCCTTCGGGGGTCGCGGCCGATTCGCTCGGCGCGAGCTTCGCCGGCGAACTGATGTTCCCACTGGCGCAAAAATTCATCGAGCGCGTGGCGCTCGTCGATGACGAGGAGATCAGGATGGCGCAGCGTTGGCTGTGGGACCATGCGCGGATCATAACTGAACCGGGCGGGGCCACGGCCTTCGCTGCGCTTCTCTCTGGCGCATACCGGCCGCAGAAGGATGAACGCGTCTGCGTCATCCTCTGCGGCTCCAATACCGATCCCGAGACCTTTTCCAGGGTCATGATTACATGACCTTGAAACGGTAGGTGAGATCGAGGCTGGCACGCTTCAGCTCGAGTTCGATGCGGAATCTTTCGATCTCGCGCGGATCGTGCGGGATGCGCCTTTCCTTCTTGTGACCGGAAAACAGCCTTGCCGCGGGAGCGGCGATGAGGCTGCGGGCCGGACGTCTGAAGAACGGCATGGACTTCTGGAATGCAGACATGGTCTGTCCTTTCGCAAAACACGGGTTTCCGTGCGCGGTGAAGATGGATGAAAATTGAAAATTTGCTGATGCGTGAGGGCCCGCGCATGCGCATCACGCGCATGGAACGAGCGTCACGTCCCGGTCAAATGGTCTTCAGGCTTTACTTTGACGAAAACACAAGCTGGAAAGGCCACACCGGGATCCGAGCCCGGGGCCCGGAGATCACCAGATTCGAAGCTCCTTGCGCACTGTCATCATGACGATCTCCGTGAGTTGTGTTGAAGGAAGTGCGTGATAGCACGAGTCGTCCGCCCGCAACAGGGGAATCTCATGCTTTCATTCACCATTGCTGACAGGATGTGACAATCCTGCCACAGAGGAAATTCCTCTCTTCCCGATCGGAAGAGAGGAAAGCTTCACATGCCAGGGATCACGCCGCCTTCTTGAGCAGGCCGCGATTGATCAGAGCTTCGGCGATCTGCACCGTGTTGAGGGCTGCCCCTTTGCGCAGATTGTCCGACACGACCCACAGATTGAGGCCGTTCTCGATCGTGCCGTCCTCGCGGATGCGCGACACGAAAGTGGCGAAATCCCCAACGCATTCGACCGGCGTCACATAGCCGCCGTCCTCGCGCTTGTCGACGACCAGGACCCCTGGCGCCTCGCGCAAGGTCTCGCGCGCTTCTTCCGCCGTGATCGGCCGCTCGAACTCGATATTGACCGCTTCCGAATGGCCGACGAAGACCGGCACACGCACGCAGGTCGCGGTGAGCTTGATCTTGGGATCGAGGATCTTCTTGGTCTCGGCCGTCATCTTCCACTCTTCCTTGGTGAAGCCGTCTTCCATGAAGACGTCGATATGGGGGATGACGTTGAAGGCGATCTGCTTGGTGAACTTCTTGGGCTCGGGAGCATCGGTGACGAACACGCCCTTGGTCTGGTTCCACAATTCGTCCATGGCGTCCTTGCCGGCGCCCGACACCGACTGATAGGTCGCGACGACGACGCGCTTGATCTTGGCCAGATCATGCAAGGGCTTCAGCACCACCACCAGCTGGGCGGTCGAACAGTTCGGATTGGCGATGATGTTCCGCCTCACCTTGCGGCTCATATATTCTTCGAGCGCATGGGCGTTCACTTCCGGAACGACCAGCGGCACTTCCGCGTCATAGCGCCAGCAGGAGGAATTATCGATCACCATCGGGCCTTGGGCGCCGATCCTGGGCGACCATTCCTTGGAGACGGCCGAGCCCGCCGACATCAGCACGAAGTCGATGCCGCGGAAGTCGAATTGCTCGAGATCCTGGCATTTGAGCGTGCGGTCGCCGTAAGAGACCTCGGTGCCGATCGACCGGCGCGAGGCCAAGGCGAAGACCTCATCCACCGGGAACTGGCGTTCCTCGAGGATATTGAGCATTTCCCGGCCGACATTCCCGGTCGCGCCGACCACTGCAACTTTGTAACCCATTGATTTAAATCCTTTATCCCTCGCCCTCTCCCGTGAACTTTAAGGTTCTGCCTGGGGCGCATGCTGGTTTCCGGCCATCTCCCCCGCGGGAGACGAGACCGGGGGAGAAGGCTCAAACGGTTTTCGTCGTTTTCGTCGTTTTGAGCATACCCAGGCCACGGCCAAGCGCGCTCGCGGGGAGCGGGCGGCAGGCGATGATGTTCATGTTAATCGACATCGGGGACCGTGGTTCGAGGTTCGGCAGGGTTCTAACAAATTGCGACTTTAAGTCAATCCGCCTTGAAGCGGGGCCTTCCCGATCCTATGTCCCGAAAAGCGCGAGACCCGAGGGTAAGGGGCTTTACCCTTGGTCCCGCGCCAATTATTTAGGCTTTTTGGGAGCATAAGGGGACCTGATGTTCGAATGGCTGTTCACTGTCGAAGGCTGGATGAGCCTTCTGACCCTGACCATCCTTGAAATCGTGCTCGGCATCGACAACCTGGTCTTCCTCTCGATCGCCTCCCAGAAGCTGCCACCGCACCAGCGCCCGGTGGCCCAGAAAATCGGCCTGCTCGGGGCGCTCGGCCTGCGCATCCTCATGCTGGCGCTTCTGGTATGGATCACCAAGCTCACCTATCCCGTCTTCTCGGTCGGCAGCTTCGAGTTCTCCTGGCGCGACATCATCCTGATCCTGGGCGGCCTGTTCCTGCTCTATAAGGGCACGGCCGAGATCCATGAGGAGATGGAGGGCGGCGAGGAAGGCCCGCAGTCGGGCTATTCGGCCAATTTCTTCGGCGTCATCGCGCTCATCATGGTCATCGACTTCGTCTTCGCGCTCGATTCCATCATCACCGCGGTCGGCATGACCACCTTCCTGCCGGTCATGGTCGCGGCCAATGTCATCGCCATTGGCGTGATGATGCTGGCGGCGAAGCCGATCGGCGATTTCATCGCCCGTCACCCGACGGTGAAGATGCTGGCGCTCGCCTTCATTCTGCTCATCGGCGTGGCGCTCGTGGCCGACGGCCTCGGCATGCACATACCGCGCGAATATATCTACTTCGCCATCGCCTTCTCGCTCGGCGTCGAGACGCTCAACATCCTGGCCAAATCGAAGCGCCGGCGCCTGAGCAAGATCGAGAAGACGGATGTCGAGCAGCCTTAGCCATCTGCACTACCCTCATGCTGAGGCGCGAGCGAAGCGAGCCTCGAAGCATGATCTAGGGACAACGGTCTTGCCGCTTGCCACCCTTCGAGGCCGCCTGCGGTGGGCGCCTCAGGGGTGAGGATTGTGGATCGGACAAAGTCCCGATTATCATGATAAACTGAAGGTCGGACCGGAGATCTGCCATGACGACCAAGGGCCACGAAAAATTTGTAGTCCAGGTGAATTCAGAAACCTTGGCGAAGCTGCAGGCCATCGCCCAGGCGGAAGGACGGTCGCCTGAGGTGCTCATTGACGAGGCACTTGCCGATCTGATTAAGAAGCGGGCGCAAGATCGACCTCGCGCTCACGTCATGACTGCATATCAGGCGAGCCTCGACAAGTTAGGCCCGCTCTACAAAAGGCTCGCCAAATAGCTGACGGAACTAAGCCGCCGCCTTGAGTTCGCTCAGGATCGCAGCACCCATCTCCTGCGTGCCGATCGTCTTGTCGGAGCCTTGCGCGATGTCCTTGGTGCGCAGGCCCTTGGCCAGCACCTGGGCGATCGCCTGGTCGACCTTGTCGGCCCATGGGCCCTGATCGAAGGAATAGCGCAGCGCCATGCCGAAGGATGCGATCATGGCGATCGGATTGGCGAGCCCCTTGCCGGCGATATCGGGGGCCGAGCCATGCACCGGCTCATAGAGCGCCTTGCGCCGCTTGGTCTTGGTGTCGGGCGCGCCGAGCGAGGCCGAGGGCAGCATGCCGAGCGAGCCCGTCAGCATCGCCGCCACATCCGAGAGCACATCGCCGAACAGATTGTCGGTGACGATCACATCATACTGCTTGGGCCAGCGCACCAATTGCATGGCGCAATTGTCGGCGAGCACATGCTCGAGCGCCACGTCCTTGTAGCTTTCCTGATGCACGCGCGTGACGACCTCGTTCCACAACACGCCCGTCTTCATCACATTGCGCTTCTCGGCCGAGGCCACCTTCTTGCGCCTGGTGCGGGCGAGATCGAAGGCGACGCGCGCGATCCGGTCGATCTCGAACGTGTCATAGACCTGCGTATCGATGCCGCGCTTCTGGCCGTTGCCGAGATCGGTGATCGTCTTGGGCTCGCCGAAATAGACACCACCCGTCAGCTCGCGCACGATCAGCATGTCGAGGCCTTCGACGACGTCGCGCTTGAGCGATGAGGCATCGGCGAGCGCCGGGTAGCAGATCGCCGGGCGCAGATTGGCAAAGAGACCAAGATCCTTGCGCAGGCGCAGGAGTCCCGCTTCCGGGCGCACGTCGTAAGGCACCTTGTCCCATTTGGGACCGCCCACCGCGCCGAAGATCACCGCATCGGCGGCCTGCGCCGTCGCCATGTCCGCTTCCGAGATCGCCTTGCCATGAGCGTCATAGGCGGAGCCGCCGACGAGGCCGCGATCCACTTCGAATTTGGCGATGCCCGCGCTGTTGAACCAGGCGATGATCTTCTCGACTTCGCCGGCGACTTCGGCGCCGATGCCGTCGCCCGGCAGGAGCATCAGATTATAGGAGGCCATGAGATTTCCGTTTGAATTGATCTAGAGCCACGGCCGTGCGGCCTGGGCCTTTTTCTCGAACGTGTCGATCGACGCCTTCTTCTCCATGGTGAGACCGATATCGTCGAGCCCGTTCAGCAGGCAATGCTTGCGGAACGGATCGATCTCGAACTTGACGCAGCCGCCGTCGGGCCCGCGGATCTCTTGCGCCTTGAGGTCGATCGAGAGCGTCGCATTGGCGCCGCGCTCGGCATCGTCCATGAGCTTCTTGAGGTCTTCCGGCGAGACCTGGATGGGCAGGATGCCGTTCTTGAAGCAGTTGTTGTAGAAAATGTCGGCGAAGCTCGTCGAGATGACGCAGCGGATGCCGAAATCGAGGAGCGCCCAAGGCGCATGCTCGCGCGACGAGCCGCAGCCGAAATTGTCGCCGGCGACCAGGATCTGCGCCTTGCGATAGGCCGGCTTGTTGAGCACGAAATCGGGGATTTCCTTGCCGTCCTGGGTATAGCGCATTTCATAGAAGAGCGACTTGCCGAGCCCGGTGCGCTTGATCGTCTTCAGGAACTGCTTGGGGATAATCATGTCGGTATCGACATTGACGATATTGAGAGGGGCGGCGACGCCCGTCAGCGTATCGAATTTCTGCATGGCCAGCTCCGTCTGCGCGAGGTCCGACCCCCACGCCACCAAGTGAAGGGGCTTTCTGCGGTGGATGCAGCGCCCCGTCAAGCCCCTGAGGTTCCTTGTCTTTGCTGAAGCCGCAACCTAGCATAAGTCCATTGAGGTACATGCATGACGGCTCCCCACGCGACCCAGATGGCCGAAACGGCGGACAAGCGCCCGGTCACGGTTTTCGGCCCGGATTTCCCTTTCCCTTTCGATGATTGGATCAAGCATCCTTCCGGCCTGGCGCGCATCCCTGCGGCCCGCCATGGCGAGGAAGTGGCCATTATCGGTGCCGGCATGTCGGGCATGATCGCGGCCTATGAGCTGATGAAAATGGGGCTCAAGCCCGTCATCTATGAGGCCGGCCGCATCGGCGGGCGCCTGCGCTCGCAGAGCTTCGAGGGTGCCGAAGGCATCATCGCCGAGTTGGGCGGCATGCGCTTCCCGGTCTCCGGCACCGGCTTCTATCACTATGCCGACATGCTGGGGCTCGAATCGAAGCCCTTCCCCAATCCCTTGGTCGAGGCCTCGCCCTCGACCGTCATCGACCTCGAAAGCCAGACCTATTACGCCGAGAAACAGGCCGATTTGCCGCCGATCTTCCAGGAAGTGGCGGCCGCCTGGTACGAGGCGCTGGAGGAAGGGGCGAGCTTCAGCGCCATGCAGAAGGCGATCCGCGCCCGCAATGTGAAGGCGCTGAAGGCGGTCTGGGACAAGCTCGTGCCGCTGTGGGACGACCGCAGCTTCTACGACTTCATCGCCACGGCACCCGCTTTCGCCAGACGCTCCTTCCATCACCGCGAGATCTTCGGCCAGGTCGGCTTCGGCACCGGCGGCTGGGATTCGGACTATCCCAATTCCATGCTCGAGATCCTGCGCGTCGTCGTCACCAATTGCGACGAGAACCAGCGCTGGATCGTGGGCGGCGTCGAGCAGGTGCCGCGGGGCCTGTGGAAATGCAGGCCCGAAAAGATGGTGCACTGGCCGAAGGGGACGTCGCTCGAGAAGCTGCATGCCGGAGCGCCGCGCCCGGCGGTGGTCAAGATCGCGCGCTCGCCCGCGGGCCATCTCGCCATCACCGACCGCTGGGGCCTGACCAAATATTTCGATGCCTGTCTCGTCACTTGCCACAGCTGGCTCCTCACCACCTACATGCAGGTCGAGGAGCGCATCTTCTCGCCCAAGCTGTGGATGGCGCTCGATCGCACGCGCTTCATGCAGTCGGCCAAGACCTTCGTGATGGTCGACCGGCCCTTCTGGAAGGACAAGGATCCCAAGACCGGGCGCAATCTGATGAGCATGACGCTCACCGACCGTCTGACGCGCGGCACCTATCTTTTCGACAATGGCGACGACAAGCCCGGCGTCATCTGCCTCTCCTATTCCTGGATGAGCGATGCGATGAAGATGCTGCCGCTCGCAATCGACAAGCGGGTGAAGCTGTCGCTCGATGCCTTGAAGCGCATCTATCCGACGCTCGACATCGAAAGCCATATCATCGGCGATCCGATCACGGTGTCCTGGGAATCGGATCCGAATTTTCTCGGCGCCTTCAAGGGAGCATTGCCCGGCCACTATCGCTATAATCACCGCATGTACTGCCATTTCATGCAAGGCCACATGCCGCCCGACGAGAAGGGGATCTTCATGGCGGGCGACGGCGTCTCGTGGACGCCGGGCTGGGTCGAGGGCGCGGTGCAGACCGGCCTCAATGCGGTCTGGGGCATCGTCAACCATTTGGGCGGCGAGACACCGAAGAACAATCGCGGCCCCGGCGATCGCTATGGCGCGCTCAAGCCGGTCGAGTTGCCGGATTGACGAAGTCATCGGAGCCTACGGAGGCAGTCATGTGGCCTGATCATCGTCTCTGCGATTTGCTCGGAATAGATCATCCGATCATCCAGGCGCCTATGGCGGGATCGGCCACGCCGGCGCTGGCCGCTGCCGTGAGCAATGCCGGCGGGCTGGGCTCGCTCGGCTGCGCCGAGATGGCGGCGGACGCGCTGGCGGCGCAGGTTGCGAAACTGCGCGCCGGTACGAATCGACCGTTCAATCTCAATTTCTTCGCCCATCCGGCACCTCGCATGGCGTCGTCGGATTTCACGCGGACACGCGAGAGGCTGCGACCCTGGTACCGGCGTCTTGGCCTCGCCGAACCCGCGGCGACGGCGACGCCACACGGTCCGGGCTTCGACGAAGAACGGCTCGCCATGCTTCTCTCCCTCAAGCCCAAAGTCGTCAGCTTCCATTTCGGCGTTCCCGATGAGGCTTCCCGTATGGCGCTCAAAGCGGCGGGAATAGTGCTGATGAGCACCGCGACGACGGTTGCCGAGGCGCGCGCCCTCGAGGAGGCCCGGATCGACGTGGTGATCGCGCAGGGCTGGGAAGCCGGAGGTCATCGCGGCTCGCACTCACCACGCGCTCCCGCCGACGGTGTCGGCACGCTCGCCCTCGTTCCCCAGATCGTCGATGCCGTGAGCCTGCCCGTGGTGGCGGCCGGTGGCATTGGCGACGGCCGAGGCATCGCCGCCGCTTTCGTGCTCGGCGCCTGCGGGGCCCAGATCGGCACGGGCTTTCTCTCTTGCCCGGAAGCCGCCACGGATCCGGTCCGGCGCGCGATGCTGCGCAATGCGGCCGAGACCGACACGATGATGACCGATGCGTTTTCAGGGCGCGCCGCCCGCGCCGTGCGCAGCGCCTATGCGCTCGACATGGAACGGACGCGCATCGACCTGCCCGACTTCCCTTCGCTGTATGATCTGAGCGAGCCGCTGCTGCAATCGGCCGATCCGAAGGAAGCGTCCTTCCTGCTCTATGGACAAGCGGCCCGCCTGAACCGTGAGCTTCCGGCGGCCGAGTTGGTCGCCCGCTATGTGGAAGAGGCCGCCGCCGTCTTCGCGAAGCTGCGTGGTGTGTAACCTCAGCTCTGCGCTGCTTCGGCCCGCACGAAATCGATGAAGGCGCGCAATGGTGCCGGCACGTGCCGGCGGCTCGGATAATAGAGCGACGGTCCCGGGAAATGCGGGCACCAGGGGACGAGTGCCTCGACCAGCCGTCCCGCGGCCAGCGACGGCCGGACAAAATCCTCGAAAGTCGCATACCATCCAAGGCCATCCTCGGCGGCGCGAATGGCAAGCTCGGGACTGTTGGTGATGAGCGGCGTCTCGGGATCGATCTTCACCGTCTCGCCGTCCTTCTCGAACTCCCAGGGCACGATGGCGCCGCTGAGGAAGCGGTAGCGGATGCATGGCCGATGCAGGAGGTCTTCGGGCCGCTGCGGCGTGCCATGCCGGCGGACATGATCGGGTGAGGCGACCACGGTGAAGCGCTGCGGCGGGCCGATCGGCACTGCGATCATGTCGAGCGCCAGGCTCTCGTCATAGCGGATGCCGGCATCGAAGCCTTGCGCGAACACATCGATCAGATTGTTGTCGACGGTGATCTCGAGGCGGATGCCGGGAAATTGGCCGAGGAAACGCGCGATCATCGGCGCGAGGATCGGCTGCGCCGCACCCGGCACGTTGAGTCTCAGCGTGCCGGTGGGCGTGTCGCGAAACCCGTTCACCTCGTCGATCGCTTCCGTCATCTCGGCAAAGATCGGCGACAGGCGCGAGGCGAGCTTCTCGCCAGCCTCGGTCGGCGTCACCGAGCGCGTCGTCCGGTTGAGGAGGCGGACGCCCAGCCTTTCTTCGAGATGGCGCACCGACTGGCTGAGGGTCGAGACGGCAATGCCGCGCTCCCGCGCCGCGCGCCGGAAATTGCGGTGCCGGACGACGGCAACGAAGGCATCGAGATCGGAAAATTCAGGAAGATTCATTGTTCGGATACCCGCACAGCCCATTCATGATTGAGCGGATTATCGCATGAATTGGCTTGTGGCATCACCCTCTTATCGCTCACCCATCTGAGGAGATTTTCATGAGCATTCGCCGCAAGCTGGGCCGCTCGGGCCCCGAAGTTTCCGCCCTTGGCCTTGGCTGCATGGGCATGTCCGATTTTTATGGGCCCGCCGACCGGGAGGAGAGCATCGCCACCCTCCATGCGGCGCTCGATGCCGGCATCACGCTCCTCGACACCGGCGACTTCTACGGCATGGGCCACAACGAGATGCTGATCGCCGAAGCCCTGAAGGGCCGCCGCCGCGCCGACGTGCTGTTGAGCGTGAAGTTCGGCGCGCTGCGCGATCCGGCCGGCAATTGGCTGGGCTTCGATGCGCGGCCCGCCGCGGTCAAAACCGCGCTCGCTTACACATTGAAGCGGCTCAACACCGATTACATCGATATCTACCGTCCGGCGCGCCTCGATCCGCAAGTCCCGGTCGAGGAGACAATCGGCGCCATTGCCGACATGGTGAAGGCAGGCTTTGTGCGCCACATCGGGCTGTCGGAAGTCGGCAGCGACACGATCCGCAAGGCAGCGAAGGTCCATCCGATCGCGGACCTGCAGATCGAATATTCGCTGATCTCGCGCGGCATCGAGGATGGGATCCTCGCGACCTGCCGCGAACTCGGCGTCGCCGTCACCGCCTATGGCGTTCTTTCGCGCGGCCTGATCGGCGGCCACTGGACTAAGTCGCGCTCCGCCGGTGCCGCGGATTTCCGCAACATGAGTCCGCGCTTCCAGGACGGCAATATCGATCGCAACCTGGCCCTGGTCGAGGCCTTGCGCGGCGTGGCGAACCGGCTCGGCGCGACAGTGGCGCAGGTTGCGATAGCCTGGGTCGCCTCGCGCGGTGATGACATCATTCCCTTGATCGGCGCGCGCAAGCGCGGCCAGCTCAACGAGTCCCTCGCTGCGTCGAATGTGCGTCTTTCGGCTTCCGATCTCGCCGCCATCGAGCAAGCGGTGCCGAAGGGTGCCGCAGCCGGCGGGCGCTATGCGCAAGCGCAGCTCGCGCATCTCGACAGCGAGCGGTGATCACCCAGCGAGACAGGTCCGCCACAAACAGAGCATGAGCGCCAGGGTCACCGACATGACCCTGGCAATTAACCTCGCACCCGCCCCCATCGCTCACTCACGCCGATTTGGGTATATAGGCGCGTAGCCGGACCCGGGACGCCCAAGACTGCCTCACTGATCGTCTGTACTCAATCAACGCGAACAAGAGGGGCCTCACAATGACACTCGACAAGCTTGTCGATCTTGACCGTTCACTCACCGAGTTCAACGAGCGCGTCCAAGAGAGGGTCGGACAGAACCTTCGGATGATCTCCTTGAGCATGTATGGGAATCCAGAAGATCCACGTTTCTCCGCGGTGTGGGACGAACGCCCGCAAACCCTCCTTCCTCTAAAAATTGCACTCGCCAAGAACCGCAATGATTTCAAGAAAATCTGCAAAGACAATCTTGCCGCCGAATTCTATCCTGTCTTGGTCTCGGCGACCGGCGGTGAAGCAGGTGCCCGCTTTTCCGCTGTGTTCGAACAATCCGTCAGACCGCCCATCGTACCTCCCGAAATGAGTTTTCACCAATTGCTCGATGCCTTTAAAGCCGAGGTCGAGACTCGCGCCGAAAAACAGTGGATCATTCATAATGCGACTATTTATGACGACGCCACAACCGCCTCGCGCGTGACTGCGATCTGGCGGAAAAATACAACAAACACAGCGTGGATGGCGTATGCGGGCTTGAGCGAAGCCGTGCATAACCAATATTTCAAGGCCGAAACGGACGGTTGGGCACGATTGGCATTTGTCACCGCTTCCAGCCGGCACCGTTTTCTTGCCGTCTATCGCGATGATCAAATCGCTCCCATCGGCACGGGCTTCGCGCAGGAATTCTACGGCAGCATCCGCGAATTCAAGATGAAGCGGCCGGAGTGGTTGGAGAAGGGATTCTACCACCAATATTTTCAGGGCTTCGGATCAGGACTCAAGCGGCGCTATGTCGCCCTTTATGTGGTGAGCAACAAGCCGATCGAGCGCACGGCGCGGATCAACGGAAAGCCTCAGGTCGACGCCATCGACAATGCCGTTCTGAAATGGATGAAGCACAGCAATATTCGCGGCGCAGCGCTGGCAATCGTCAAGGATACCCGACTGGTGCTGGCGCGCGGCTACACATGGGCTGAACCCGACTATCCGGATGTGACGCCCAAGACAATGTTTCGGCTGGGAAGTTGCAGCAAGATGATCACGTCGCTCTCGATCCATCAGCTTGCCGCCGAGGGAAACCCTAAGCTCGACGATCCGATTGCCCCGATTCTGCAGCTCAAAACGCCTGATGGCCAAGATCCACAAGATCCAAAGGTGACCGCGCCAAATCATGAACCCTATCTCAAGACGACGGTTGGAGGGCTCCTGGAAAGCACCTGCAAGATCAATGCCGACTATGAGAAGGCGAACTTGGCAATCGTAGAGGCGGCTGGGAAAAAAGGGCAAGTTCCGGCGACTCACGATCAGATCGCCTCATGGATCATTACTCAGCCGCCCGAGACGCAAATAGGACCGAACGACGGCGGATTCTTTCTTGCGGCTGAAGTGGTCAAACGTGTTCGCGGCGTAGAAGCATATGAGGAAGTATTCGAGCCCCTGATCCTCAAGCCGCTGAACATCTCACGCTTCAAGATCGCGCACTCACTGCACAAGGATCAAAAGCCGGAAGATGCACGTCATCACGCGCGCGAACTGACGGTGGTGAAGAGCGTCATGAGTCCCGATAGGCCCTTCGTGCATTGGGGACACGGGGAAGACAACTATCAGACATTCGCCGCCTCAGGCGGGTTCGCGGCGGCCGCGCTCGATTATGCCCGCCTTTTGGCGGCGCTCAACTGCAAGCCTTACAACCCGCTGGGTAGCACGACTGTCGACTCGCTCATCGGCAGCGCAAAAGCCAGCGGCAAAGGACATGGTTTCGATGCGTTCGAGCTGGTTGACCCTGTCAAGGACCTCTACCAGGCGTACAAGGGCGGTTTGCTCGATATCGCGCAGACCGGAATTTATTTTGAACCCGGCGGAATTAGCTATGTGATGCTGTGGAACGGGCTGCATTACGGGAAGAGCCTGCGCGATTTCGACCCCAAAAACAATGAATGGTGGCCCAGGTTTCACGAGGTTCTGACCCCCGCGAAAGCACAAGCGTGGTCGTCAACCGATCTTTTTCCTGATCCCGATTACGCGATGCCCTCCTTCCCCGCGACCGAAGGCAACTGGCGGCACTGCACGAAATGCCAGTCCCTCTACTTGCACGGGAACCCACAGGGAGATTGTCTCGGCGAAGGTAAACATGACCCAGGCATGGGCAATATTGCCAATTATCACCTGATGGTGGACTCCACCATGGATTATGGTGAAAAGAACTGGCGCAGATGCATCAACTGCCGCTGCCTGTTCTTCGATGGCGACCAGACTGGCAAATGCACGGTGGGCGACAATCACGATGCGGGACGAACGAGCTCGGAATACAGCCTCGTCGTCGATTCTCCCTACAACGAGCACGACGAAAATTGGCGCAGATGCAAGAAGTGTCAGACTTTGTTCTCTGAGGGCACCGGTTCAGGGAAATGCGCGGCTGGCGGGGCGCATGAGAGCAGTCAGAACGGCGTCTACAGCATCGCAGAGACATAGAAGCCGCGGTCAGCCGTTGAGATAGGTCCGCCACAAATAGATGATGAGACCCACCATCAGGATCACCGAAAGGATCCTGGCGATGCGCTTCCCCAGGATCTCGATCTTGTCGTCCTCGGGCGGGTCGTGCGGATGCGACCCGGTGATGATCTTCTCCGACTGCTGGTCGAGCCGTTTCAGCGCCGCGCGGGCTTCCTCCTCGCGATCGGACTTCGTCATGAGGCCCGCCTTTCGATCCGCTCCATATCGGCATCCGACAGACCGAAATGATGGCCGATCTCGTGAATGAGCACATGGGTGACGATGGCGCCCAGGGTCTCCTTGTGCTCGGCCCAGTAATCGAGAATGGGGCGGCGGTAGAGGAAGACCATGTTGGGCAGCGCACCGGTATGAGCCAGCTCCTCGCCATGGGCGAGTCCTACCCCCTGGAACAGGCCGAGCAGGTCGAAGTCGCCGGCTTTCATGTCGGTGAGGACATCGTCATCCGGGAAATCCTGGACCCTTATGATGACATTGCCGGTGAGCTCATGGAAAGCCTTGGGCAGGCGCGCATAAGCCTCGCCTGCGAGCGCGTCCAGATCCTCGAGCGACGGCGCTTCGAGGCCGGTCAGTTCATGCAGAGGAAGCCGGTGGCCTGGCAGAGATCTAGTCCTTGGGCGGTCATGGCGTTCACGGTTGTATAGGCCGCAAGGCTGCCCGTAACCAGCGTCAGGATAACAAGAGCCATAAGCACACGGCGAAGGAACCGTGTATCTGCCGCATTCGTCGTAATCACTGGAAGCACTCCCCGCCACAGAACCAAGTTGATTGTTGAATCAACCTTAGCGCCTTGATGATGACATAACCCTTAATGGCGCGTTCATCAACCGTTAATCCGCCGTAGCGTTACCGAACTCACACTTTAAACGAAGAGCGAGGTGCCACAGGCACTTGCCGGGCGTTGACGGCGCGCGAGCGGGAAGCCGCCCTGACAAGGCGGCTGCCACAATTCTTAACGCGGATGAGGCCGCGCTGAGGCGTCAATGCCAGCGCCGGATGTCAACGAAATGACCGGCGATGGCGGCGGCGGCCGCCATTTGCGGCGACACCAGATGGGTGCGGCCCTTGTAGCCCTGGCGGCCCTCGAAATTCCGGTTGGAGGTCGAGGCGCAGCGCTCGCCGGGCTTGAGCTGGTCCGGATTCATGCCCAGGCACATGGAGCAGCCGGGCTCGCGCCATTCGAAGCCGGCGGCGACAAAAATCTTGTCGAGGCCTTCCTCCTCGGCCTGGATCTTCACCAGGCCGGAGCCGGGAACGATCATGCCCTTGAGCCGATCATGGATCTTGCGCCCTTCGACGATCTTGGCGACGGCGCGCAGGTCCTCGATGCGGCCATTGGTGCAGGAGCCGATCCAGATCATGTCGAGCGGGATGTCGGTGATCCTGGTGCCGGGCTTGAGGCCCATATAGTCGAGCGCCCGCCATTTCGACTGGCGCTTGCCCTCATCGGCGATATCGTCCGGGTTGGGCACGCTGCCTTCGATCGAGACGACGTCTTCGGGGCTGGTGCCCCAGGAGACGATCGGCGGCAACGATGCCGCATCGAGCTTCACCACGCGGTCGAAATGGGCGCCGTCATCGGTCCTGAGCGTCTCCCAATAGCGCAGCGCTTTATCCCAGTCCGCACCCTTGGGCGATTTCGGGCGGTCCTTCAGATAGGCATAGGCCTTTTCGTCGGGCGCGATCATGCCGGCGCGCGCCCCGCCCTCGATCGACATGTTGCACATCGTCATGCGCCCCTCCATCGAGAGGTCGCGCACGGCATCGCCGGCATATTCGATGACCGAACCGGTGCCGCCGGCGGTGCCGATCTCGCCGATGATGGCGAGGATGATGTCCTTGGCGGTGGCACCTTGCGCCAGCTTGCCGTCGACCTGGACCAGCATGTTCTTGGCCTTCTTCTGGATCAGCGTCTGGGTGGCGAGCACATGCTCGACCTCCGACGTGCCGATGCCATGGGCGAGCGCGCCGAAGGCGCCATGGGTCGAGGTGTGGCTGTCGCCGCAGACGATGGTGGTACCGGGCAGCGTAAAACCCTGCTCGGGACCGACGACATGGACGATGCCCTGGCGGCGGTCGAGCTCATTGTAATATTCGATGCCGAAGTCCTTGGCGTTCTGCGCCAAGGTCTCGACCTGGGTGCGGCTCTCGGGCTCGGCGATGCCGTGGCTCCGGTCGGTGGTCGGCACATTGTGGTCGACGACGGCGAGCGTCTTCTCGGGGTGGCGCACCTTGCGGCCCGACATGCGCAGACCCTCGAAGGCCTGCGGGCTCGTCACCTCATGGACAAGGTGGCGATCGATATAGAGGAGGCAGGTGCCGTCCGGCTGCTCATCCACCAGATGATCGTCCCAGATCTTGTCGTAAAGCGTGCGCGGTGCCATCGGAAAACATCCTGTAAACTGGGTATGATCTACGCGATCATGCCTGAAACCAGCCTTTTAGCGGCATTGCCCCCCGAGTCAAATCCCGCCCGGCGCATCCCAAGACTGCCATAATGGCATGCATTGATCGCCGCCCATGATCTCCCGCCGTACTGTCGTCCTTTCGCTCGCCGGCCTTGCCGGCGCCGCTGCCTTGGCCAGCCTTGTCCCGGCGCATCGCCTGGATGTGGTCGCCCAGGTGCTGCTCGATCCTCGTCCCTCAGCCCCGCCACGCGACATGCCGGTATTCGCCCGCGCCGAGGACGATGCCGGCCGTCTCATCGCTGCCGGGCTGTCCCAGGTCGGCGTCACCCTCACCTATGACGCGGCCTATGTCACCTTGACCTATCCGGGCGGCGACGTGCCGCCCGAGCGCGGCGTGTGCACCGACGTCATCGTCAGGGCCTATCGCTCAGGGCTAGGCCTCGACCTGCAGAAGCTCGTCCATGAGGACATGCGCCAGGACTTTGCCGCCTATCCCCAGGCCTGGGGCCTGAAGCGGCCGGACCGCAATATCGACCACCGTCGCGTGCCCAATCTGCAGACCTTCTTCACCCGCCAGGGCGCCCAACTGCCGCTGTCGGACACGCCTTCCGATTTCCGCCCCGGCGACATCGTCACCCAGATGCTGCCCGGCAATCTGGCGCATATCGCGCTGGTCACGCATCTGGCCTCGCCCGATGGGAAGCGCCCGCTCTGCGTCCACAATATCGGCGCCGGTGCAAGGCTCGAGGATATCCTCTTCGCCTACCGGCTGACCGGCCATTACCGTTTCAGGCTTTGACCGGGCCGAAGGCCTTCTGCATCAGGCCGCATACGCAGCCGGCGAATTTCGCCGGATCAGTGACCTGCTCGCCATCCATGACCCGGGCGAGATCGAGGAGCAGGCTGGAAGCCTCGCCGAGCTCCGGGCAAGCGCCACGCTCTTTGGCCGTCGCGGCCAAGGCCTGGATCAGCGCATGGCCGGCATTGATCTCGAGGACGGGCTTCGAGACCTTCACATCGGTCGTGCCTTGCCGCGCCAGGAGCTTTTCCAAGGTGCGGTCGAGCGCCTGGTCGCTGGCGACGAGGCAGACGGGACTGTCGGTGAGCCGCTGTGATTTGCGCACATCGGCGACCTGATCGCCGAGCGCCTGCTTGATGACGGCGATGAGCGTCGCCGTGGCGCCTTGATCGGCAGCGTCTTCCTTGGACGCTTCCTTTTCGAGCGGCACCAGATCGAGATCGGCCGCCCCTTGCGTCACCGACTTGAACGGCTTGCCGTCGAAGCCCAGCGCCAGGCGCACCCAGAAGGAATCGACCGCATCGGTGAGAAGAAGTACTTCGACGCCCCGTGCGCGAAAACCTTCGAGCTGCGGGCTCATCCTGGCCTTCGCCTCGTCCTCGGCGGTGAGGTAATAGATCGCCGTCTGATTGGCCTTGAGATCGGCGACATAGTCCTTGAGCGTCACGCCGTCGCGCCTCGTCGTGTTGAAGCGCACGATCTCGAACAGCTGGTCGCGCCGCTCCATGTCCTCATAGAGGCCTTCCTTGATGACGGGACCGAAGATCTCCCAGATCGTCTTCGCCTTCTCGGGCTCGGCCTCGAAGCATTTCTTGAGCTCGGCGAGCACCTTGTTGGTAACCGCCTTGCGGATCGCCGCCACTTGCGGATTGTGCTGCAGCATCTCGCGCGAGATGTTGAGCGGCATGTCCTCGCTGTCGATCACGCCACGCACGAAGCGGAGATAGGCGGGCAGCAATTCGGCGTCGTTGGTGATGAAGACGCGGCGCACATAGAGCTTCTGCCGGCCGCGCCGTTCGGGGTCGTAGAGATCGAAGGGCTTCTCGCCCGGCACGAAGAGCAGCACCGTATATTCATGCCGGCCTTCCGCTTTGTAATGGATGGTGAGGGCGGGATCGGCATAGGCGCCGGTGATATGGCCGAAGAACTCCTTGTACTGGTCGGGGGTGATCTCGGACTTGGGCCTGGTCCAGATCGCCGAGGCTTCGTTGATCTGGCGCGTCGTTTCGGGGCCCGCCGCGAGCCGGATCGGATGCGCGATGTGGTCGGAATAGGCGCGCACCACGTGCTCGATCTTCCAGTCCTCAAGGAATTCCAGGGCGTCGTCCTTGAGATGGAGCACGATGCGGGTGCCGCGCGCCGGCGCTTGGGTCTCCGCCACAGGCTCGACCGTGAAGGTGCCGCTGCCGTCGGATGCCCACAGGAAGGCTTGCGCCTCGCCCGCCTTGCGCGAGATCACCTCGACCTTCGCCGCCACCATGAAGGACGAATAGAAGCCGACGCCGAACTGGCCGATGAGATGGATGTCGCCCTTGGCCGTCTTCGCCTGCTCCATGAAGGCATGGGTGCCCGATTTGGCGATGGTGCCGAGATTGTCGATGAGCTCGGCCTCGTTCATGCCGATGCCGTTATCGGCAACGGTCAGCGTCTTGGCCGTCTTGTCGGGGGTGATGGTGATGGCGAGATCGGCATCGCCGGAAATGAGCTCCGGCGTGGCGATCGCCTCGTAGCGCAATTTGTCGAGCGCATCGGCTGAATTGGAGATGAGCTCGCGCAGGAAGACGTCGCGGTCGGAATAGACCGAATGCACCATGAGATGCAGGAGCTTCGCGACTTCCGCCTGGAAATTGTGGGAGTGCGCTTCATTCGCCGGCGGCGTCTTCGCCTCAGCCTTCGCCATCTTGACAACCCTTCTGCCAGAATTTGCTCAGGCATTTGGGGAAAGCCGCTCGGCCCGTCAAGATGCAGGGTGCGCGCTGAAAAAGAAGCGGCCGGTTTTCACCGGCCGCGAACTCTCAAATACGCCTCACTCACAGAAGGGGAGATGGTATCGGCCCGGCGGCACTTAGCTACGGGGGGCTGGGGGGCTGAGATTTCCGACGCTTCGCACCAGCCGGGCCATTGAGGCAACGATTGAAGTGTGCCGGTCCAAGATGTCTCCGAAAGGGCCGGAATGCGGCGGCAATGTGAAACTTTGTTACCCGCAGGGAAGGTCGTCTTATCCTGCACTTCGATCCGAATCTCATCGATTCCAACGGCTTGCCCTTCATCATGGAAAAGCAAGCTTGCCAATCAGGCACGCTCGGTCCATGCTCTGACTGAGAAGGAGGCGCGGAAATCCCGGTGAGCGATTTCGAGCCGATAGTTTCCTTCCGGTCGCGTCCGGCTGGTACGCGTTCGGAACCGAAAGACACCAGCCCCCCGGCGAAGAAGACCGCTTTCGACCGGAAAGAACTCAATATTATTCTCAATCTCTATGGCTCCAAGGTCGCCGAAGGCGAATGGCGCGATTATGCGCTCGATTTCGGCAGCGACACCGCGACCTTCTCCATCTACCGCCGCACCAGCGAGGTGCCGCTCTACCGGATCGTCAAGGACATGACGCTGGCGCGCCGCCAGGGCGCCTATGCGGTGATCGCCCAGGGCGGGCTGATCCTGAGGCGCGGCCATGACCTGGCGCAGGTGCTGCGCGTGCTCTTCGGCAAGCCCAAGCTGGTGACGATCTAAGCTCCGTCCCGCACCAAAAGAAAACCCCGGATGTCGCCATCCGGGGTTGGAGTTATCGCTTTGCGCCGAGGCTTATTCGCGACTGCCGAACAGCCTGAGCATCATGAGGAACAGGTTGATGAAGTCGAGATAGAGGTTGAGCGCGCCCATGAGGATCTTCTTGCTCATGGTCTCGCCGTCATCGGCCTCGAAATACATCTCCTTGATCTTCTGCGTGTCATAGGCGGTGAGGCCGGCGAAGACGAGGACGCCCACCACCGAGATCACGAATTGCAGCGCCCCGTTCGGCCAAAACAGGTTGACGAGGCTCGCGATGATGATGCCGATGAGGCCCATGAACAGGAACGAGCCCCAGCCAGTGAGGTCACGCTTGGTCGTGTAGCCCCACAGACTCAAGGCGCCGAAGGTCGCCGCCGAGATGAAGAACACGCGGGTGATGCTGTTGCCCGAATAGACGAGGCCCAAGGTTGAGAAGGCGACGCCATTGAGCGCGGCATAGATCCAGAACACCGCCTGGGCGGTGGCCGCCCGCATCGCCTGAATGCGGAACGACAGGAAGAACACCAGCGCGACCGGCGCCAGCACGAACACCCACATCAAGGGCGACTGGAACAGCGTCTGACCGAAGGGCGTGAGCTGGCCGTTTTGGACCGCCAGCATATAGGTGCCGGCAGCCACGGCGCCCGTGACCGCAAGGCCGGAGGCCATGTAGTTGTAGACGCCGAGCATATAGGACCTGAGGCCCTGATCTATCTCGGCTTGTGTGCCGGCGCGGGTCTGCGCCTGCGGTTGATATCTTACTTCAGCCATTTAGGTGCTCCCTCCAGAATTCGAAACACGCGACGCATATGGGGGGTCCGACCCCCAGCGTCAAGCAGTCAAGATATTGAACTCTCTCACAACTTTGCGATGAGGTCCATCTTTTGGGCAAGTCTCACGTCGAGCTCGGTTAACCCGCCCGCACTATGGGTCGAGAGGACGACGTCCACCTTATTGTAGACATTGGACCATTCCGGATGATGGTCCATTTTCTCGGCCGCGAGCGCTACCCTCGCCATGAAGCCGAAAGCCTCGCTGAAGGTCTTGAACTTGAAGCTCTTGGCAATGGCGTCCCTGCCCGACAGCTCGCTCCAGCCGGAAAGCCCAGCCAGCGCTTTCGCCCGTTCGGCCGCGGAAAGCTTCTCGGGCATCAGACCGTCGCCCCCAGTGAATAGGCCTCCTCGACCGCATAGGGCCCGCCGCCGCGGGAGGGCCTCGAGGAGAACAGCACGAAGCGGTCCACCTCGAAGAAGCGGCTGGCGAACAGGCTGTGCGCCGCGATGAAGCGATGGACGTGATCGAGCGTCGTGTCGCGCAGGCGCGCCAGCGTCACATGCGGGGTGAATTTGCGCTGCTCGGGCGGCATGCCGAGCATCTGGCAGATGCGCTCATGCGTGTTCTGCAGGCGCCTGAGCTCCGGACTTTCGGCGACGCTGGCATAGAGCGAATGCGGCTTGTTGCCGCCGAAAGCGTCGATGCCTTTGAGCCGGAGCGTGAAGGGCTTCGCCGAGACGGCATCGAGTTCGGCTGCGATTTCGCGCGCCAATCCGTCATCGATGTCGCCAATGAAACGCAGGGTGATGTGATAGGAGTCCCGGTCGATCCAGCGAGCCCCCCATATGCCGCCTTTCATGAGATCAAGCTCGAAGGCGACGTCGCTCGGGATTTCGACACCAGTGAACAAGCGCGGCATGGCGGGCCTCCTTTCGAAAGCGAAAGCTCGTTTGTCGCGTGAGCAGCAGCCTTACGCTAACGCGATTCGTGAAGAATAAAAGGGGTTATTTCGCGGAAGCCTGCTTGAGCAGGTCTTCCGTGATCGGAAGGATTCGTGAGACGATCATATCCACTCCTTTGCTGTTGGGATGGAGCCCGTCCGGCTGATTGAGGGCCGGCTCGGCGGCGACGCCGTCGAGGAAGAAGGGGTAGAACAAGACGCCGTGCTTCTCGGCGAGGCGCGGGAAAAGGGCGTCGAATTTCTTCCCATAGTCGGGACCGAGATTGCGGGGTGCCAGCATGCCGACGAAGAGCACCGGCAGCTTGCGCTTCTTGAGCTCGCTCAAAATCCGATCGAGCGCCTTTTCGGTGGCTTCCGGGTCGACCCCCCGCAAGGCGTCATTGGCGCCCAATTCGACGATGACTGCGTCGATTTCCGGCACCAGCGACCAGTCGAGCCGCTCGGCGCCGGCGCTCGAGGTGTCGCCCGAGACCCCGGCATTGGCGATCACGATATCGTGACCCCGGGCCTTGAGGGCGGCTTGGAGCTTCGCGGGAAAGGCTTCTTGCGGATCGACGCCGAGGCCAGCGGTCAGGCTGTCGCCAAAGGCCAGGATATGGATGGTTTGCGCCTTGAGCGGCGAAGCGGCGACGAGGAGGCCCAAAAAAAGTGCGAATAACCCGAATCGCATGCCCAATAGGTAGGAACTCCTTGTGACAACAGCAAGTCATGGGCTTGGCCCATATGGACAATTCTAAGCCACTCCACCATTTAGGCCAGATGCCCGCCCCGCTGATTTCCTTAAAAGATGTTCATCTGACCTTGCCGAGCCGCGCCGGCCCGGTCGACATATTGCGCGGCATCGACCTCACCGTGCCGGCGGGCGAGGCGCTCGGCATTGTCGGACCGTCAGGCTCCGGCAAGACCACCTTGCTGATGGTGATCGCCGGCCTCGAGCGCGTGAGCCTGGGCAGCATCACCGTCAACGGGACCGACCTCGAGGGCAAGAACGAAGATGCGCTCGCCCGTTTCCGCCGCGACGCGATCGGCATCGTCTTCCAGTCCTTCCATCTGATCCCCACCATGACGGCGCTCGAGAATGTCGCCGTGCCGCTCGAATTCAAGGGCGTCCATGACGCGCTGGAGCGCGCGCAAAAGCATCTCGAGCGCGTCGGCCTCGGCCACCGCTTGAGCCACTATCCGGGCCAGCTCTCGGGCGGCGAGCAGCAGCGCGTCGCCATTGCCCGCGCCTTAGCGTCCGGCGCCAAGATCATCCTGGCGGATGAGCCGACCGGCAATCTCGACCTCGACACGGGCGCTGCCATCATGGATCTGCTGTTCACGCTCAAGCAGGAAGAAGGGGCGACCCTCCTCCTCATCACCCATGATCCGGCTCTCGCCAAGCGCTGCGACCGCATCGCCAGCGTGCGCGACGGCCGCATCGTCTCGGGCGCTCATCCGTGAGGCCCGATCTGTGGCTCACTTATGCCTGGCGCGATCTGCGCTCGGGGCTGCAGGGCTTCTGGATCTTCCTCACTTGCCTGGCGCTCGGCACCGCGGCGATCGCCATCGTCGGCTCGCTCGGCGCCGCCATCGATCGCGGCCTCGTCGAGCAGGGTCAGCCGCTGCTCGGCGGCGATGTCGAAGTGGCGCTCATCCATCGCGAGGCGACGCCGCAAGAGCTCACCTTCCTCGCCAGCAAAGGCACGGTGTCCAAGGTCGGAAGCCTCAGGGCCATGGCGCGCGGCAACGACATGACGGCGCTGGTCGAGATCAAGGCGATCGACGATCCCTATCCGCTCTATGGCACGCTCGACCTCTCGCCCGCGGGTGATCTCAAATCAGCGGTCGCCGGGGACGGTGTCGCTGTCGATCCCGTCCTGCTCGAGCGTTTGAATCTGCGCCTCGGCGACAAGGTCCGCATCGGCGATGCTGATTTCACCATCAAGGCCACGATCCTCAAGGAGCCCGACCGCATTTCCGACGGCCTCGCTCTGGGTCCCCGGGTGATGATGAGCGAAGCCTCTCTCGCCGCGACCGGCCTCATCCAGCCGGGGAGCCTCATCACCTGGAAATACCGGGTGAAGATGGCCGACGGCACCAGCCTCAAGGAGGTGCGCGAGGTGGTGCGCCAGGCGCAGGAGGACCATCGCGATTCAGGCTGGCGGGTGCGCAATCGCGGCAGCGCCGCACCGGGCGCCGATCAATATATCGAGCGGCTCTCCTATTTCATGACGCTGGTCGGCCTGACCGCGCTCATCATCGGCGGCGCCGGCATCGCCAATGCCGCCTCGGCCTTCGTCAACCGCCGCACCGCGGCGATCGCGACGCTCAAATGCCTGGGCTGCACGCAGCGCAACATCACCGGCATCTATCTGACCGAGATCCTCCTGGTGGCGCTGCTCGCCATCGCCATCGGCCTCGCGGCGGGCGCGGTGGCGCCGATGATCGCCAAGGCGACGATCGGCGATTTGATCCCCTTGCCTTTGACGGCGGGCGTCGAAGGACGACCGCTGCTGCTCGCGGCCGTATTCGGCATGCTGGTCGCGCTCGCTTTCACCATGTGGCCGCTCGCCCGCACGCGCCATGTGCCGGCTTCGGCCTTGTTCCGCCATCATGTGCAGGCCTTCGCCGGCTGGCCGGGCTTTGGCGCCTTGATCACCATCGCTTTGTCGCTCGGCCTCATGGCGGTGCTCGTCTATGCGAGCTTCGCCGATGCGCGCATCACCACGATCTATCTGTCGGGTCTTGCCGGCAGCTTCGTCGTGCTCCTGGGATTGGCGGCGGCGATCGTCCATGTGACCCGCAAATTGCCGCGGCCGAAGAGCGCGATCTGGCGCTATGCGCTGTCCAATGTGCATCGTCCGGGCTCGGCGGCGATCTCCGTGATCCTGGCCCTCGGCCTCGGCCTCACTTTGTTCGTGACGCTGGCGCTCACCGACCGCACCATTTCGACCGAGCTCACTTCCGGCATTCCCGACCGTGCGCCTTCCTTCTTCTTCCTCGACATCCGCAATGACGAGAAGCAGGCCTTTCTCGATCTCGTGCGCAAGGAGCCCGGCGTCACCGCCGTCGAGACGGCGCCGATGCTGCGTGGCCGGATCACCAATCTCAAGGGCGTGACGGTGGAGAAGGTGCAAGCCTCGCCCGATGCCGCATGGGCCTTGCGCGGCGATCGCGGTCTCACCTATGCGAGCGACCTGCCGCAGGGCTCGACGCTCACAGCCGGTGAATGGTGGCCGGCGAATTATTCCGGGCCGCCGCTCGTCTCCTTCGTCGATGAGGTCGCCAAGGGTTTGGACCTGGGGCTCGGCGATGACATCACCGTCAATGTGCTGGGCCGCGACGTGACCGCCAAGATCGCGAGCTTGAGGAAAGTGAACTGGCGCTCGCTCGACATCAACTTCCTGATGATCTTCACGCCCGACACGCTGAAGCAAGCGCCGCATCAGAACATCGTCACCGTCGAGATGGCGGGCGGCGATGAAGGCAAACTCTTGAATGCGGTTTCCCGCGCCTTCCCGACCGTGACCGCGATCAGGGTCAAGGATGTGGTCGCCACCGTGACCGATCTCCTGACCCAGATGCTGGCGGCGATCAGGGGCGCCAATGCGCTGACCCTCATCACTGGCATCCTCGTCCTCGCCGGCGCCCTGAGCGCCGGGCTTTCGGGCAGGCTCTATGACGCGGTCGTGCTCAAGACCTATGGCGCGACGCGTATCGAGCTCATCCAGGCCTTCATCATCGAATATGCGATACTGGGCCTTGCTTCCGCGGTCTTCGGCATCACTGTCGGGGCGCTAGGATCCTGGTTCCTGAGCTTTTGGATCCTCGAAATGCCCTGGGCCTTCTCCTGGGCGACTGCGATCGTCACCGCTCTTCTCGCCATGGCGCTCGCCATCGCCGCGGGGCTCACCGTCACCTGGCGGGCGCTCACCGCCAAGCCCGCGCCGATCCTCAGGGACGAGTAGCCGTCGCGCATTGCGGTGATCTCGCTAGATTGAGGATGGCGAAGCTCGCCAAAGCGAGAAGCCACATGCCAAGGCCGCCATAGAGCATCACCCAGCCGAAACCTTGGGTGAGCGCGCCATGGACGATCGCCGCCGGCTGGTCGAAAGACGTTACGCGTCCCGAGGCGATGCCTTCGGCGAGGTTGCGCAATTGCGCGGGCTCGAGCGACGCCGGAAGCGTCTGCTCGAGATAGGCGAGCACGCCTTCCACCAGGACGAAGCCCATCACCGCGATGTTGATGGCGAGCGCGATGAGCCGGGCGCTGGTATCGATGCCGGAGGCCATGCCGGATCGATCGGCCGAGACCGAGCTCGTGGTCGTGTCGGTGACGGGCGTGCTGGTGAGCCCGATGCCGATGCCGGCGAGGAGCGCCCCCGGCAGCAAGGTCAGCCAGGTCGGATTTTCGACACCGCTGCCGAACCGCATCAGGATGAAGCCTGCACCGATGGTGAAGAGGCCCAAGGGAATGACGCGGCGCGCGTGATAGGTGACGAGCAGATATTGCGCGACGGGCGTCATCACCAGGAAGGGCATGGTGTAAGCAAGCAGCACGAGGCCGGTGACCTCGCTGTCATAGCCGAGACCCAGAGTGAAATAGATCGGCAGATAGATCATGAACGGCCAGTAGCTGAAGTTCATGCCGATGCAGCCGAGGATGGCGCCCGAGAAATTGGGTATCTTGAACACCGAGAAGTCGAACATCGGATGCGCCGTGAAGAGCTCGGCGGTGATGAAGGCGATGAAGCTTGCCAGCGTCGCGGCGATGATGGCGAGCGCCGACGGGCTGGTGAAGCCGAGATCGGCCCCTTGCGTGATGTAGTAAGTGAGGCCGAAGACCGCAGCGGTCAGCGTGACGATGCCGGGGAGATCGAGCCGCTTCGCTTGCGGATCGCGTGATTCGCTCACCCCGGCGAAGGTCAGAGCGAGGGTGAGTGCTGCGAGCGGCACATGCGCTAGGAACACCCATTGCCAGGTGGAGAGCGCTATGATGAGCCCGCCGATGATCGGGCCGAAGCCGAGCCCGATGCCGGCGATGACGCCCCAGGTCGCGAAGGCGCGGGCGCGCTCGCGGCCCTCGCGGAATTGATGCGACAGCACCGCGATGGTGCAAATGAACATCGCCCCGCCGGCCATGCCCTGCAGGACCGCCCGATGATGAGCAGGGAAGCACTGGGCGCCAGGCCGCAGATGAGCGAGGTCACGGCGAAGCCCGCCGTCGCCAGCGCGAAGACCCGCCGGCGGCCGAAGCGGTCCGCCAATGTGCCCACCGCCATCAGCACTGTCGTGCAGGCGATCGTATAGGCGTTCATGATCCACTGCATGTCCTTGAAGGAGGCGCCGAGCACTGTTTCGAGGGTCGGCAGGATCACCGGGACGCTCGAGATCTCGAGCCCGAACATCAAGGCCGCGAGACAGACGGCGAGAAGGGCAAGGGTATTTGGGCTTTGGGCGGAAGCGATCATTGCGCAAGGTCCTCAAGGCTTCGGTCCCTTGCGAGATAGTCCGGCGCCAACCATATAAAAATGGGATGATTTCATATTTCAGAGATAACAATCTAGAATGAGCCTATGACCACCCTCGATGTGGAATCGGTCCAGGCCTTCGTGATGGTGGCCGAGCTGCAAAGCTTCACCCGGGCGGCCGAGACGCTCGGCACCACCCAGGCCGCGATCAGCGTGAAGCTGAAGCGGCTGGAGGACCGGCTGGGCTTCCGGCTGATCGAAAGGACGCCGCGGCGCGTGCGTCCCTCGGCCAAGGGAGCGGCTTTCCTGTGCGCGGCGCGCGAATTCATCGCCGCCCATGAACGCGCCGTGGCCGGGCTTTCGGCGACCCCGCGCCGCCTCGCTCTGGGCTTCATCGACCATGTGGCGGGGGCCGAGTTTCCGGGCCTTCTGTCGCGGCTGCATGCGCATGATCCGGCCCTGGTGATCGAGGTCCGGATCGACGTCGCCCGCAATCTCCTCGCTGCCTATGACAAGGGCGCCCTCGATGCGGTGATCGTGCGCTGCGAGGACGATCGCCGCCAGGGCGAGGTCTTGACCGAGGAGCATCTCGGCTGGTTCGCGGCGCCGGGCTTCACGCGCGCCCAGAACGAGCCCTTGCGGCTCGCCTCCTTCGCGCCGACTTGTGCTGAGCGCATCATGGCGACACGCGCCCTCGATACGGCCGGCATCGCCTGGACGGAGACCTTCGTCGGCGGCGGCATGCCGGCGATCGTCGCCGCCGTGTCGGCCGGGCTCGCGGTCGCCCCCTTGACCCATCGCGTGGCGCCCGCCGGCCTCGTCGAGGTGAGCGAGCAATTGGGTCTGCCGCGCCTGCCGTCGTCGAATATCGTGCTGCACACGACACTGACCGACGCTAGGTCACGCGCGGCCTTGCGCATTCTCGCCACCGCTTTCCGCGAACATCGTGTATCCTAGAGCCGACGAGCCAGGCTGGCGAAAGGGAATCATGGTCGTACTCAACCGCATCTATACGCGCACCGGCGACAAGGGCGACACGGCGCTGGGCTCGGGCGAGCGGGTGCCGAAAACCCATTTGCGTATCCAGGCCTATGGCACGGTGGACGAGACCAATGCCGTTCTCGGGCTCGCCCGGCTCCACACCAAGGACGAGCGTTTCGCGAGGCTCGATCAAATGCTGGCGCGCATCCAGAACGATCTCTTCGATTTGGGCGCCGATCTCTGCGTGCCCGACACCGGCAAGGATCTGGGCTACGAGCCCTTGCGCATGACGGCGCATCAGACGGAACGGCTCGAGGCCGAGATCGACGAATTGAATTCGGCCCTTCAGCCCTTGCGCTCCTTCGTGCTGCCGGGCGGCCATCCCGCCGCCGCGCATCTCCATCTCTGTCGCACCGTATGCCGGCGCGCCGAGCGCCTCATCGTCGAGCTCAGCCTCGATCCGAAAGAAGACGTGAGCGACGGTGTCCTCACTTTCGTCAACCGATTGTCCGATTTCTTTTTCGTGGCCAGCCGCTGGGTGAATGCTCAAGGTAGCGGCGACGTGCTCTGGGTGAAGGGGGCGAACCGCTGATGTTCGTGCCGCTTCACGACAACACGCCCTTGCAGGTCATCCGCTTCCAATATGTGACGGGCGCGCTCATCGCTATCAATGTCGTGGTCTTCCTGATGACCGGCGCCTTCACCAGCGAGGAAGGACTGTGGACCTATGCCTCGGGCTACGGCATCATTCCCGTCGAGCTCATCCACTTCGTCGATCCGCCCGACGCCTATCATCCGGTCCCCGAGCCTCTGACCCTCATCACCTACGAGTTCCTGCATGGCGGCTGGATGCATCTCATCTCCAACATGCTGTTCCTGTGGGTCTTCGCCGACAATGTCGAGGATGCCTTCGGTCATTTCGGCTTCCTGATCTTCTATCTGATCTGCGGTGCTGCCGCCGGCATGCTGCACACGCTGGTGCAGTCGCAATCGCCTGCCCCGCTCATCGGCGCGTCCGGCGCGGTGTCGGGCGTTCTCGCCTCCTATCTCCTGCTCTATCCCAAGGCGCGCGTCTGGATCCTGCTCTTCCTGCGCATCCCCTTGCCCCTCTCGGCCTTCTGGGTCTTGAGCGGCTGGTTCGTCCTGCAGATTGTCAGCGCTTTCATGACCACCGAGGAGAATGCCCAGGTCGCCTGGTGGGCCCATATTGGCGGGTTCCTCGCCGGCCTCATCCTCACTTTCGTGCTGCGCTCGCGCCTTCTGGTCCGCGGCTCGCCGGCCCCCGCTCTCACCCCGCAGCGGGATGAGGAATGAGGAACACGCCGCAACGTCGCAGGCGGCATGGTTTTGCCGCTATCGGCGTTGACTCAACTCGGTGTGATCTCTAGTTTCCGCGCGATTTGTGCACCGCCGCATAGGCGGTAACCCCATGAGGAGTGCCCATGAAGGTTCTGGTCGCGGTCAAGCGCGTCGTCGATTACAACGTCAAGATCAGGGTGAAGGCCGACGGCTCTGGCGTCGAGCTCGCCAATGTGAAGATGTCGATGAACCCCTTCGACGAAATTGGCGTCGAGGAAGCGGTGCGGCTGAAAGAGGCCGGCAAGGCGACCGAGATCGTCGCCGTCTCGGTGGGCCCCGCCCAGGCGCAAGAAACCATTCGCACCGCCCTTGCCATGGGCGCCGACCGCGGCATCCTCATCAAGAGCGACGACTATGTCGAGCCGCTCGGCATCGCCAAGATCCTGAAAGGCGTGATCGAGGCGGAGAAGCCCGATCTGGTGATCCTCGGCAAGCAGGCGATCGATGATGATTGCAACCAGACCGGCCAGATGCTCTCCGCCCTCTTGGGCTGGGCGCAGGCGACCTTCGCCTCGAAGCTCGAGATCAATGGCGGCGAAGCGACGGTGACGCGCGAGATCGATGGCGGCCTCCAGACCATCAAGGTCAAGATGCCGCTGATCATGACCACCGATCTCCGCCTCAACCAGCCGCGCTATGCGTCGCTCCCCAACATCATGAAGGCGAAGAAGAAGCCGCTCGAAGAGAAGACCCCGGCCGATTACGGCGCCGACGTCGCGCCCCGCCTCAAGGTCGTCAACACCGCCGAGCCGCCGAAGCGCCAGGCCGGCGTCAAGGTGAAGTCGGTGCCCGAACTCGTATCGAAGCTCAAGGAAGCGGGAGTGATCTGAGATGGCTGTTCTCCTCATTGCCGAGCATGACAATGCTCATCTCAAGGACGCGACCCACAAGGCGCTGAGCGCTGCAGCGAAGCTCGGCGGCGATGTCCATGTGCTCGTCGCCGGCAACAAGGCCGATGCTGCGGCAGCACAGGCGGCGAAGCTCACGGGCGTCGCCAAGGTGCTGCATGTCGATGCGACGCAATATGAGCGCCCGCTCGCCGAGCCGATGGCGGCGCTGATCGTGGCGCTCGCCGGGCCCTATGACCACATCGTGGCGCCCGCCACCACCAACGGCAAGAACTACATGCCGCGCGCCGCGGCCCTCCTCGATGTCATGCAGATCTCCGACATCTCGGAAGTGAAATCGCCCGATACTTTCGTGCGCCTGATCTATGCCGGCAATGCGGTGCAGACGGTGCAGTCGGGCGACAAGAAGAAGCTCATCACGGTCAGGACCGCCGCTTTCCCGGCGACGGAAGAGGGGGGCTCCGCATCCGTAGAGAAGACGGCGGCACCCGCCGATCCCGGCCTCTCCTCCTATCAGGGCGAGAATCTGTCGAAGACAGATCGCCCCGAGCTCACCTCGGCCAAGATCATCATCTCCGGCGGCCGCGGCATGCAGAATGGCGAGAACTTCCACATGCTAGACAAGGTCGCCGACAAGCTCGGCGCCGCGGTCGGCGCCTCGCGCGCGGCCGTCGATGCGGGCTTCGTGCCGAACGACTATCAGGTCGGCCAGACCGGTAAGGTCGTCGCCCCCGATCTCTACATCGCCGTCGGCATTTCGGGCGCCATACAGCATCTCGCCGGCATGAAGGATTCGAAGGTGATCGTCGCCATCAACAAGGACGAGGAAGCGCCGATCTTCCAGGTCGCCGATTACGGCCTCGTCGCCGATCTCTTCCAGGCAGTGCCGGAGCTCGAAGCCGAGCTCGGGAAGCTGGGGAAGTAACATCATCCCCTCTCCCCCTGCGGGGGAAAGGGTAATGTCCTACTTCCGCTTCGCCCTTTCCATCGCCTCGCTCGCGAGCGATCGCTCGCCGATCTCCTGCGTCAGGTTGAAGGTCATTTTCGTGACCTTCCACGCGCCATCGATCTTTTCGAGCTGCCAGTCATAGGTGCCGACCGGGCGCCACACTCTGTCGCCCAGATAATGCCTGCCATCGACGAAGGCCGAGGCCTTCGCCTTGTCGCCATCGATCTCGACCGTCACATCGGCGATCTCGTGGCGCGTCGCATCGAAGCCCGGAACGATGCCGCGCCAGGCGGTCATCAGTTCCTGAGGCGTCATCTGCTGCGGCTCACCACCCCACAGGCTCGTATAGTCGATGGTGATACGAGACGCGAATGCCCGCATCGCGAGATCGTAATCGGCGAGGTCAACGGCGAGCGGAATGGAGGAGACGAGCGAGATCACGCGCGCTTCTTCCGCACTCCCCAAAGGCCCGAGCTCGCGTGTCAGATATTTCGCGAAATGCCTGACCGCCTCATCCGTCGAACGCTTCACCACCTGGGGCTCGTCATAGAAAGCGAAATGATCTTCGCTCGACCATACCAAGTCCTTGGGGGCCTCGACGGCCTGATAGATCGCTTTCACATTGCCGGCGAGTGCGGCATTGTCGGAATGGACGAAGAGGCTCGGCACCTTGAGCGCCTTGGCGGCGGCGACGGAATCATAGTTTAGCCACTCGCTCCAGCCCATCACCGCGAAGCGATTGTCCCACTGCGGGATCCCGCCGCGATCGGCGGAGGCGTAATAGTCAAAGGGCCCGACCATGGCGGCGCTCTCATCCACATAATCGAAGGCCTTCACATAGCGCACCTCGCCCGAGCTTTCGAATGCCCGACGCGCCGCCTCGCCTGCTCTGAGGCGGCGCGCGACACCTGCATCGCCGCCATAGATCGATCCGACGCTGGCTTTGTCATGGAACCAGCCGGCGACCGCGACATAGGCCTTGAACGGCACCCCCTCATTGATCGCTTGCGCCGCATAGCCGGCGGAGGCGCAGACGGCGAGGACGCCGGTGCGCAGGGCATCGACTTCGGGCAGCGTCTGAAGGAAGGACGCCGCTGCCTTGAAGTCCGCGACCTTGCGGGCCGGGCTTTCGAGGCCGCGCGGCGCGCCGCCCGATTCGCCGAAACCGCGGAAGTCGAAAGTGAACGCCGCATAGCCGCGGCGCGCGAGTTCCTGCGCATAGTTTTGAGCCATCTGCTCCTTGACCGTGGTCCAGGAGCCGGTGACCAGGATGCCGGGCAGCTTCCTGCCCGCATGATCGGCGGGCAGATGCAGCACGCCCACCATCCTGTCGCCACCGCTGGTGAAGGCGAGCTTGCGCGTCACGATGTCTTGCGCGCTTGCCGGCACTGCGATGACGAGCGCTGCAAGGATGCTGAGAAGGATGATCTTCATCTAAACCTCCATTCACCACCATGCTGCGCCGGACGGAAGCGGAGGAGAGGCGCCGTTCTTGCTCTGAACTAGGCCGATCTTGCTTTTCTGAGGGCGCCTGGTGCTGCGCCGATATGGCGCTTGAACAGGCGGGCGAAGCGCGAGGCGTCGCCAAAGCCCAGCGACCAGGCGATATCGGCGACCGGCCGCCTTGTCGTTTCGATCAGCAGCCGGGCACGCTCCATGCGCTTTGCCGTGACATAGGCGTGAGGCGGGCGGCCGGTCTCGGCCTTGAACCGGCGCAGGAAATGATACGGGCTCAACGCCGCGACGGAAGCGAGGCGGTCGAGCGACAGGTCTTCCACCAGATGCGCTTCGATGAAGTCGATCGCGCGCAAGATGCGGCGGTCAGGCACGCCCACGCGTTTCTCGAAGAGGCGCGCCTCGGCCAGATGAGCAGCGAGCGCCAAAGTGAGGCTTTCGCGGTAGAGCGCCGGGCTCGCTTCATCGGCGGCGTGCAGCGCGAAGATGAGCTCGGCCGTCAAGGGATCGAGACGGCCGACGGTAAAATCCTCGATGTCGTTCATGCCGTCCTCGGCGAAGAGGGCTTTGGGCAGGCTCACATTGATGATCGCTTGCGGCCCTTGCCAGCTGCAGGCGCCTTCGAGGCCGGCGGGGAAGATCCAGCCCGATCCCGGCAGAAGCGGCAATTCGCGCTGGCGGTCGCTGCCATAGGCACCCCAATGGCCGGGCTGGCTCACCAGCACGAGACCGACCGTCAGCTCATCGAAACAGAAGCGGCCTTCGCCCGCCTCGAAGCGATGATGCGCGGAGGTCGCGTTCGACCAGCGCCGGATGCCGGGCGCGAGCTCAGTCCATCTCAAAGCAAAATCCATGAGCGGAAGTGTCTCACGCCTCTGCGTCAAGGCCACTTCACAAGCCCGCGATCATCGCCGCCGTTGCGTAAGCCTGGTCGCGAGCAACGTGAGCCCGATCGCCGCCGCGGCGAAAAGCGCGCCGGCGGGTGTCAGCCATGCGAGCGCCCGTTCGGCGACGATCTTGCCGCCGACGGCGGCGCCGATCGCCTGGCCGAGATAGATGGTCGAGGTGTTGAGCGCGACCGAGGCCGAAGCCAGCGCCGGCGCATGGGCGAAGAGCCGGCTCTGCTGCAGCGAGTTGGACGAGAAGGTGCCGAGGCCCCAGATGGCGATGCTCGCCGCGGCGCCGATGAGGATGCCGGCCGTGACTGAGAACGCGATCATGCCGATGAGGATGGCGAGGAAGGCGAAGAGGATCAGGCGGTCTATCCCCAAGCGGGCGACGAAGCGCGCCGCCAACGAATTGCCGATGACGCCCGCGAGCCCGAGGCCCGCGAGCAGCAGGGCGATGAGGCCGGGCGATGCGCCGAGCATCTCCTTGAACAGAAGCGCCATATAGCTGAACACCGTGAATTGCCCGCAGGCGCTCGCGAGCGTCACCAGAAGGATGACGACCAGCACCGGATCGAAGAACACGTCGCGCCAGGCCTTGAGCGACAGTCTCCCGGTATGGAGGCCCTTCGGCACCGTGCGCCAGACGAGGACGGCCGTGACGAGCGCCAGGACCGCCATCAGCGCAAAGGCGAGGCGCCAGCCGAGGAACGCGCCGATGAGGCTGCCCGTCGGCATGCCGAGGACCGAAGCGATCGACCAGCCGATGAAGATGAAGGCGATGGCACCCGCCCGCTTCTCGGGCGGGACCATGAGGCCGACGCTTGCCGCGGCCTGGGGCGTGAAGATGCCGGCCGAGATCACCATCAGCGCCCTGATGACGAGGAGGCTCCAGAATTCTGGCGCAAGGGCAGAAAGCGCGTGGCCCAGGGCGTAATAGACGAGCGAGCCCACCAGCAGCAGCCGGCGGTCGAGGGTGCTGGTCAGCGTGGCGAAGATGGGCGCGCCGAAACCTATGACGATACCGCCCGCGACCATCAACAGGCCGGCCGTGGCGTGACTTACACCCAGGCCCGCCGACAGGTCGTTCAGCATGCCGGCCGGCAGGAGGATGCCGGTGCCGATGATGAAATTGCCGGCGAAGAGGGCCCAGAGCGCCGGCTGCGGCGAGGGCGGTTGCGCGGCCTTGGTCGACGTGTGGTTGTCCTGGGTCATTCCTGACTATGGCGGATGGCGTTCCCCAATGCCTATCGCCCTGACGGTATGTCAGACCAGACGATTTCGCACATGCGAAATGCACTTGCCCCGAAAACAGGCCCGATATAGGCTCCCGCCCCTTACCAGATGGGTAGTAGACGGATATGCAGATTAAAAAAGTCGGCGTCATTGGCGCCGGTCAGATGGGCAACGGTATCGCCCATGTGTGTGCCCTTTCGGGCTTCGAGGTGCTTCTCAACGATGTGAGCAAGGAGCGGATGGAGGCGGGTCTCGCCACCATCAACGGCAACCTGTCCCGCCAGGTCAGGTCCAGCAAGATCACCGAAGCCGAGCGCGACGAGGCGCTCAAGAATATTTCGCTCGCCCCAAGCTACGAGGATTTCGGCGCCTGCGATCTCGTGATCGAGAGCGCCGTCGAGGACGAGACGGTGAAGCGCAAGATCTTCACCGCGGTCTGCCCGCATCTTTCGGACACAGCCCTCCTCGGCACCAACACCTCGTCGATCTCGATCACGAGGCTCGCCGCCTCGACCGACCGGCCGGAAAAATTCATGGGCATTCATTTCATGAATCCGGTGCCGTTGATGGAGCTGGTCGAGCTCATCCGCGGCATCGCCACCGATGAGCCGACCTTCCAGTCGGTGAAGGAGTTCTCGGTCAAGCTCAAGAAGACGATCGCGGTCGCCGAGGATTTTCCGGCTTTCATCGTCAACCGCATCCTGATGCCGATGATCAACGAGGCGGTCTATACGCTCTATGAGGGCGTCGGCAATGTCGAGGCCATCGACCTGTCGATGAAGCTCGGCGCGCATCATCCGATGGGCCCGCTCGAGCTTGCCGACTTCATCGGTCTCGATACGTGTCTGTCGATCATGCAGGTGCTCTATGAGGGCTTGGCCGATTCGAAATACCGTCCCTGCCCGCTCTTGGTGAAATATGTCGAGGCTGGCTGGCTCGGCCGCAAGACCAATCGCGGCTTCTACGACTATCGCGGCGAGAAGCCGGTCCCGACGCGGTAAAACTACCCTCGCCTGCTACTCTCTCCGTCATTTCCCTTCTCCCGTTGCGAAGCAATGGGAGAAGGTGCGCGAAGCGCGGATGAGGGCTCTTTCGCGCCACGGGCTGATATCCCAACGAATATTCCTTGCTGAGGCAAAGAGCCCTCACCCGCCCTTCGGGCACCCTCTCCCATCCTTCGGACGGGAGAGGGGGAAACTTGAGAAAGGCGGGCTCCTTCGCTCTCCCCGTTTCACGGGGCGAGGGCAGGCTCCTCCACCGCGGCTTTGATCAGCGCCCGGGCGTCGTCCGAATTCCATTGGGCGGGGCCGAGCAGGCGGCCGATCTCGCGGCCCTGGCGGTCGATGAGGATCGAGGCGGGCAGGCCCACCGCCTGGAATTTACTCAAAGCGTCGGTCGAGGGATCGGCATAGAGCTTGAGCGACGTGGCGCCCACCTCCTGCAAGAACTTGGCCGAGGCCTCGATGCCCTTGCGGTCGACGCTGATGGCGACCACTTCGAAATCGGGCGAGCCCATGGTGCTCTGCAAGGCGGCGAGCGCCGGCATCTCCTCGCGGCAGGGCGCGCACCATGTCGCCCACAGATTGACCAGCACGACGCGGCCCTTCCATTGGCTAAGCGACTGCGCCGCGCCGTTTTCCGCCGTGAAGGCGATCTCAGGCGCTGGCTTTCTTTCGCCCTTGACCACGAAGGCCGCGACCGCGCCTGTCGCCAGCGCCCTGCTCACCGAGCCTTGCGGCGCGGAAGCCGTCCCGAGCTTGCCATCGCCTTCCCCCTTCAAGTAAACCCCTAAACCTGCAGCGATCAGGGCGAGGACGACGATCAGGATTGCGGGCTTGCGGTTGCGGGTATTTTCACTCATTCGGCTTTACCAGTTGCGAGGCGGGCGATGACCAACAAGATGTGGGGCGGACGGTTCGGTTCGGGACCCGATGCCATCATGGAAGAGATCAATGCCTCGATCTCCTTCGACCAGAGGCTGTTTGCGCAGGATATCAAGGGATCGCTCGCCCATGCCAGGATGCTTGCCGAACAGGGCATCATCTCGAAGTCAGACGCGGCTGAAATAAGGCGGGGTCTCGAGAAGGTGCAAGCCGAAATCGAGGCCGGCAGCTTCACTTTTTCGCGTTCGCTGGAAGACATCCATATGAATGTCGAAGGGCGGCTCAAGGACGTGATCGGCCCGGCAGCCGGCCGGCTCCACACCGCGCGCTCGCGCAACGACCAGGTGGCGACCGATTTCCGCCTCTATATCCGCGATGTGTGCGATCACCTCGACGGCCAGCTGCAGGACTTGCAACTCGCGCTCGCGACCAAGGCGGAGAAGCATGCCGCGACCATCATGCCGGGCTTCACCCATTTGCAAGTGGCCCAGCCCGTGACCTTCGGTCATCACCTTCTCGCTTATGTCGAGATGCTCGCGCGTGATCGCAGCCGCATCTCGGATGCGCGCAAGCGCATGAATGAATCGCCGCTCGGCGCCGCAGCGCTCGCCGGCACCTCCTTTCCCATCGACCGCACCATGACGGCGAAGGAACTGGGCTTCGACCGGCCGATGCGCAATTCGCTCGATGCCGTGGCCGATCGCGATTTCGTGCTCGAGCTCCTGGCCGCGGCGTCGATCTCGGCGATGCATCTGTCGCGGCTCGCCGAAGAGATCGTCATCTGGTGCTCGGCGCAATTCCGCTTCGTGACGCTCTCCGACAAGTTCACCACCGGCTCCTCGATCATGCCGCAGAAGCGCAATCCCGATGCGGCCGAGCTCATCCGCGCCAAGCCGGGGCGCATCTTGGGCGCCTTCACGGCGCTGCTCGTGGTGATGAAGGGGCTGCCGCTCACCTATGCCAAGGACATGCAGGAGGACAAGGAGCCGGCCTTCGACGCGATCGACAATTTCTCGCTCGCGATCGCCGCGATGACCGGCATGGTCAAGGACCTCGAGCCCAATGCCAAGGCGATGCGCGCCGCGGCGGCGCAAGGCTTTGCCACCGCGACCGATCTCGCCGACTGGCTGGTGCGCACGCTGGGCCTTCCCTTCCGCGAGGCGCATCATGTGACGGGGGCACTCGTGGCGCTCGCCGAGAAGAAGAATTGCGATCTCGCGAGCCTGAGCCTCACCGACATGCACAGTGTCAACGACAAGATCACCACCGATGTCTACAAGGTGCTGTCGGTCGAAAATTCGGTCGCCTCGCGCGTGAGCCTCGGCGGCACGGCGCCCAAGAATGTGGCGCGCGAAGCGGCGCGCTGGCTGAAGGTACTAGGTAAATAATCCTGCAACCCTATCGCCGGACATATCAGGCGGTTTTCAGGGATTTGCAGGGATTATCAGCGATTTTTTGAGAAAAAAGCTGCCCCCAGCAATATCAACCGCTTAGCCGGAAGAGCAGGGAATTTTCCGGATTCACTGTTCCTTGCAAAATTTCCTATGCTTCGCAGCTAAAGTCCTCGGATTGAGCGTCAACGCACAGAGTCCGATCCTGAGATTTTCCAATCTCATGGACTGGCCCAGGATTGCAAGCCTCCTATTGACAGTATGCTGTCGACTACATATATGACAGCATACTGTCATATAGAGGTGACTCCATGAAATCCGTGAACCTCGCTCTCGCCGCCGCTTTGACCCTTGCAACCCCGCTCCGCGCTCAGGAGGTTTCCATGACCCCATCCTTCATCGACACCCCGCAAGGCCGGCTTGCCATTTACGAACAGGGAAAGGGCAATGGGCTGCCCGTCCTTTTCCTCCATGCCGATTCAGGCATTGCCGGCCAATGGGCCGAGGTGCTGCCCGCGATCGCCGCCGGCCGGCGCGTGATCGCGCTCGATTCGCGCGGCAGCGCTGCCAGCGCCAAGGCGGCCGACGGCGATTATTCTTATGACGGCCGCGCCGGGGACATCGCCGTCGTGGCCGAGGCGAAGAACCTCGCCCGCTTCGTGATCGTCGCCCATTCGGGGAGCGGTGCGGCGGCGCTCGTCTATGCGGCGCAGAACCCGGACCGCGTCGCGGGTCTCTTCCTGCTCGATCCCGCCACCGATCCGCGTGTCCTCCCTAAGGAGATCCGCGACGGCATCGTCGCGGGGCTCGCAGGTCCGCAGAGCCTCGATTTCCAGAAGCAGTTCTACGCCACGATCGCCGGAAGCGACGAACGCGTCCGCGCGCGCGTGCTCGCCGATTGCGCGAAGGTTCTGCCCGAAGCGCGCCTCGGCTTCGGCAAGGCTTTCGCCCAATGGAACCCGGAAGCCGCGCTTGACGCATGGAAAGGCCCGATCTTCATCCTCGCCGGCGAAGCCTCGGACACTGGGGCAGCACTCTATCGCCTGCGGCCCCGGATCCCCTATGAGGTGGTGAAGGGCACGGGCCACTGGCTTCAGCTCGATGCGCCCGATATCGTGGCTGAGGCCATTCGCCGCTTCCTTGCCCGGATCGAACCCAAGTGAATGAACCTCAGAAAACCGAAGCAGCAAAGCTTCTCACCGAGATCGTGCTCCTGACCTTCAGGCTGGAAGGCGGCTTCCTCGCAGCCGCCGACAGGATTTCCGCACCCGCCGGCCTCACCGCCGCGCGCTGGAAAGTGCTGGGCGCCGTCCTCTATGAGAAACGAAGCGTCGCCGAGATCGGCCGGGTGATGGGCCTCACGCGCCAGAGCGTGCAGCGCCTCGCCGACATTCTCGTCGCCGAGGGTATCGCCGCCTATGAGGACAACCCGGCGCACAGATCGGCGAAGCTGCTGGTGCCCACGGCGGAAGGCCGCGCCCGCATCGCAAAACTCTCGGGCCGGCAGACCGACTGGGCCAATCGGGTGAGCGACGGGCTCGATCCCACATCCCTCGCCGCGGCGCGCGACATGCTCAAAACCCTCATTGACCGCGTCGAAGCGACCGAGGTGCCCGCGTGAAGGAAGCCGATATCGAGCGCATCTCGGCCGCGATTATCCAGCGCGGTCTTGCCGGCCAGACGGAAGTGGCGCTACTGCATGGCTTCTGCGCCGATTGCAACGAAGCCGGCCTCGATCTCGCCATCGGCACCGCCGTCATCGACACGCTGCATCCCATTCACGAGGGCCGCGCCTTCCACTGGCACGCCGATGGCTCGGCCGAGCGCGAGATGACCGAATATTCGTCCACCACCTATTCCGAGGAGAACTGGCGCAAGAGCGTCTTCTATCATCTCCTCTACAGAGGCGGCGATGAGTTGCGCCGCCGCATCGGCGCCGAGCCGCATGACTTCTCCAATTTCGACGCGCTCGCCGAGCAGGGCCAGACCGACTACATCGCCTTCCTGCATCGCTTCGACCGCGAAGGGGTCATCGGCGAGATGGACTGCATCTACACGCAATGGACGACCGCGAAAGCGGGCCGGTTCACCGACACCGAGATCGCCGCTTTGCGCCGGCTGGTGCCGCTTCTCGCTCTGGCGCTCAAGACCGCCTCGCTCGCCCGCGTCGCCGAGACCATTGCCGAAGTCTATCTCGGCCGCGATGCCGGCGAGCGGGTGCTTCAGGGCCGCATCGTGCGCGGCGTCGCCGACCGCATCAATGCGGTGCTGTGGTATTCCGACCTCAAGGATTTCACCACGCTCGCCGATGCCGCAAGCCCCGATGAAGTGATCCCGCTTCTCAACGACTATGCCGATGCGGTGATCTCGGCCATTCACGACAAGGGCGGCGATGTGCTGAAGCTGATCGGCGACGGCGTGCTGGCGATCTTCGGCGGCGCCGAGCCGGGCGAGACCTGTCGGCGCGCTTTGCTGGCCGAAGCCAAGATGAGGAAGCGCATCGCCGAGCTTTCCGCCGCGCGCAAGGCGGAAGGCCGCCCGGTGGCGGGGGTCAATCTCGGCCTTCATATCGGCGATGTGTTCTACGGCAATATCGGCTCAAAGACGCGGCTCGATTTCACCGTCATCGGCCCCGCGGTGAACGAGGTGAGCCGCATCGTGGCATTGTGCCGTTCGGTCGACCGCAGCATCTTGCTGTCATCGGACTTCGTCGCCGCCACCCCCGAGCCCGAGCGCTCGAGATTGGTCTCCGTCGGCCGCTTCGCGCTCAGGGGCGTCAGCCGGGCGCAGGACCTCTACACCATCGATCCGGAGCTGGTGCGGGAGTAAAACGACCCCTCGCAATTTTTGCCGACTACCATCTTGTCCCGGGGTCAAGAGCACTTATATTTCTGCGCCATTGGGACGGTACATCCATGGCTATTGTCGAACCCGGCAAGGGTCGGGCGGTCATCGAGCATGATGGGACGGGATTGCGCATCACCATCCCGGCGGCCACGCAGGCGTTCGGCGTCATTTTTATGGGACTATGGCTGACCCTCTGGGCTGTTGGAGAACTCGCCGCAGCCCGCCAATTGTGGAACGATGGGCTTCTCCAAAATCCCAAGGCGGGCCTTATCATCTGGTTTGTGGCCTGGACGCTCGGCGGCGGATGGATGATCTATGCTTTGCTATGGCAGCTCGTCGGCAAGGAGGTCATCGAGCTCAATTCGACTTCACTGAAGCAGGTTAAGCAGATTTCACTGCTGAGCCGCAGCAGGGAATATGCGGTGGCAAAAATTACGAATATCAGACTTGCGCCACCAGCACCAAAATATATTCGCGGCAAGTATGTGATCCAGACCCAGAGCTTCGAAGCCGGCGCAATTGCCTTCGACTATGGCCACAGCACGTGCCATCTGGGCCAAGGGCTTGATGAGGCCGATGCTCGGCATGTGATCAGCGAAATGCGCAAGCGAGTAACGTCGCTCAGCGTGAGCGGTAACGACTCCAAGCAGGAGCTTGAAACATCATGACCGTCGTCGAACCCGGCAAAGGCCGGGCGATCATCGAGCAGAACGGGGCGGGACTGCGCATCACCATCCCGGCGGTCACGCAAGCATTCGGTGTCATCTTCATAAGCTTGTGGCTGATCGGCTGGGCCTTTGGCGAGGTCATGGTTTCACGCCAGCTATTCGGCAGTCAGTCGGTGCAGAATTCTTCGCAAGGCGGCTCCTTGTTCATGCTCGTCTGGCTTGCGGCATGGACGCTAGGCGGCGGCTGGGCCATTTACACCTTGCTGTGGCAACTTGCCGGCAAAGAGATCATCGAGCTGACGACGACATCATTGCGCCAGCGCAAGCAGATCCCACTCTTCAGCCGCAGCAAGGAATATGCCCTCGCCAATATAGCGAATCTGCGAGTGGCGCCGCCGCGACCCCGCTTCTATCAAGGCCAGTATATGATCCAGGGCCTCAGCTTCAAGGACGGTGCGATCTCGTTCGATTATGGTCGCGACACGCATCATCTGGCTTCGGGCCTCGACGAAGCGGACGCCAAATATGTGATCGGCGAGATGTGCAAGCGGGTGAAGTCGCTGTGCCATTAGGCGTTCCCGGGCTCGCCAAATCCCCCTTCCCCCTCCGCCCCGCTTGGTCTAATCCTCTCCCGTCATGACCGCCCGCGCCCTTCTTGCCATCCTGCTGATTTCCGGCCTGCTCGCCGCCTGTGGCGTGCGCGGCAAGCCCGAGGCGCCCGAGGGCGCCCAGTCCAACAAGGACGAGCCGGTCGTGCTTGACCCGCTGATCGAGTGATTGGGCGCGTGGCGGCTTTGGAAAGAAACAGCTCTCTGACCATCCTCATCCAGGAACGACAGTCCTGCCACAAAGAGCCCTCACCCGCCCTCTCGCCGCCGCGAAGCCAAGGCTTCGCTTTGGCGGAGCAGGATCGGGCACCCTCTCCCATTGCTTCGCAACGGGAGAGGGGGAAAACTGGCGGTAGCCCTCAGGATGAGGGTGGCAGCTCGGCCTGACCATGCACCATTTCGCCTACAGAGACGGGCACCTTCATGCCGAGGAGGTGAGCCTGAGGGAGATCGCCGAAGAGGTGGGGACGCCCTTCTATTGCTATTCGACCGCCACCCTCGAGCGCCATTACCGCGTCTATGACGAGGCCTTCCATGGCCAGGACCATGCCATCTGCTATTCGATGAAGGCCAATTCCAACCAGGCGGTGGTGAAGACGCTGGTCGATCTGGGCTCCGGCATCGACGTCGTGTCGGAAGGCGAGCTGCGCCGCGCCGTGGCCTTGGGCGTGCCCGGCCGCAAGATCGTATTCTCCGGCGTCGGCAAGACCGCGCGCGAGATGGCGATAGCCCTGAAAGAGCGCATCGCCTGCTTCAATGTCGAATCCGAGCCCGAGCTCGAATTGCTGGCGAGCGTCGCCACCCGCCTCGGCACCAGGGCCAATGTGTCCTTGCGCGTCAATCCCGATGTCGACGCGAAAACCCATGCCAAGATCACCACCGGCAAGGCCGAGAACAAGTTCGGCATCGCCTTTGCCGACGCCAAGCGCGTCTATGCCAAGGCGCGCGCCTTGGACGGCATCGAGGTGAGCGGCATCGACACCCATATCGGCAGCCAGATCACCGAGCTCCAGCCCTTCGAGACGGCCTTCAAGCGCATCGCCGAGCTCACCCGCGAGCTCAAGAACGAGGGCCACGACATCCGCCATATCGATCTGGGCGGCGGCCTCGGCGTCCCCTATCGCGGCACCAATGACGTGCCGCCGCACCCGGACGAATATGCCGCCATGGTGAAGCGCACGCTCGGGCCCTTGGGCTGCAAGCTGGTGCTCGAGCCCGGGCGCATGATCACCGGCAATGCCGGCATCCTCGTCTCGCGCGTCATCTATGTGAAGAAGGGGACCGTCAAGAGCTTCATCATCCAGGATGCGGCGATGAACGACCTCATCCGCCCGACCCTCTATGACGCCTATCATGAGATTCTCACCGTGACCGAGCCCCGGGACGGCGTGCCCGAAATCACCGCCGATGTCGTGGGGCCGGTCTGCGAAACCGGCGATTATTTCGCCCTCGACCGCAAGCTGCCGGAGGTGGAACAGGGCGACCTCCTGGCGGTGATGACGGCGGGCGCCTATGGCGCCGCCCAGTCCGGCTCCTATAACAGCCGCCCGCTCATCGCCGAAGTCCTGGTCAAGGGCTCGAAATTCGACATCGTGCGGCCGCGCCAGACCTATGACGAGCTGATCGGCCTCGACCATCTGGCCGACTGGCAGGAGAAGAAGCGGCGGTAGGGCTGCGCTTTCGCCAGCCTGCGTGAACTCGACCCATTTCCCGGCTGGAACAGAGAGCCCTCACCCGGCCTTCGGCCACCCTCTCCCATCCTTCGGACGGGAGAGGGGGAAAGCGACGAAGAGTTTCGCGGGCGAGGGTGATATCACATCTTTGCGAGGGAACCTCGCGGAACCCTGGGAGATTACCGAAGTAACGGGTTTCTGGGGCCTTTACCCTCGCAAAGGCGTGAGGGCGTGATTTCGCCGTTTTATGTTAGGATCATTCCGGGATGAGTCCGAAACTCAAACAAACCGTCTGGCGCGCCAGGCTCGCCTTGTACTGGGAGCGCCTGTGGGCCGCCGCCTACCCCATGGTCATGGTCCTGGCCCTTTTCGCCATGGCCGTCCTCACGGGGCTCCTCGGCCACCTTCCCGATCTCGCCCGCTATGCGACGCTCGTCGCTTTCGCGCTGGCCTTCCTGTGGACCTTGCGCCCGCTCTTCCGCCTCGCCTTCCCGGCGCGGAGCGAAGCCCTGCGCCGCGTCGAGACCTCCTCGGCGCTCGACCACCGTCCGGTCTCGGCAGCCGAGGACAGGCCGGCCAATCCCTCACCCGCCGCTTCCGCCATCTGGGAAGAGCATGTCGCCCGCCAGCTCGCCAAGCTGAAGCACTTGCGCGCCGGCACGCCGCGCTCGGACCTCAAATGGCGCGATCCCTATGCGCTGCGCCTCGCCGCCCTCTTGGGCGTGCTCGCCGCGGCCTTCCTCTACCGCGGCGATCCGGTGTCGAACTTCGCCGATGCGGTGCGCATCGCGCCGTCACAGTCGCAAGTGGCGCTGGCGCTCGATGCCTGGGTGCGCCCGCCTGGCTATACGGCGAAGCCGCCCGTGCTCCTCACCAGCGAAGCGATCAAGGAGCGCCTGCAGCGCGACAGCGATCTCCTGGTGCCGGAAGGAAGCCTGCTGGTGCTGCGCCTCACCGGTGCTGAAGAGCCCCGCCTCGCTTTCTTCGACCTGATCGGCGGCGAGGAGATCAAGGACCTGAAGCCCAAGACCGGCACTGAGAGCGGCACCTTCACGTCACAGCTCCGCCTCGACCGGCCGGCCGAGATCCGCGTCTATGACGGCTCGAGCGAACTGGCGCAATGGCGGCTGTCGGTCATTCCCGACGAGGCGCCCAAGGTCGGCTTCACCGCCGATCCCGAGGCCGAGGCCTCGGGTGCCCTCGCCCTCGACTGGAAGGCGTCGGACGATTACGGCGTCGCCGCCGTCACCGCCAAGATGGTGCTTTCCGACACCCAGGCCGACGGGCCGGGCTTCGCCACCAATGGCGTGTTCCTGTTCGAAGCGCCCGCCTTCCCGATCGCGCTCAAGAAATCATCACCGCGCGAGATCGAGGACCGCACCGCCAACGACCTCACCGCCCATCCCTGGGCCGGGCTCAATGTCGATGTGACGCTGGAGGCGAAGGACCAGGCCGGCAAGACCGGCAAGTCCGAGGTGAAGACGGTCATGCTGCCCGAGCGCCTGTTCATCAAGCCGCTCGCCAAGGCGCTGATCGAGCAGCGGAAGGCGCTGATCCTCGATCCCGACGATCACCGCAATGTCGAGCTGATGCTCAGCGCCTTGCTGATGTGGCCGGAAGGGCTCATCGACAGGAGCGGCATCCATATCGCGCTCCGCGCCATCCGCTCGCATGTCGCCAATGCGAGGGACCAGGAGGACATCAAGACCGCCGTCAACGACCTGTGGAAGCTGGCGCTCGCGGTCGAGGAAGGCGATCTCGCCGATGCCAGGGCCGAGCTCGACGCCATCCGCAAGGAGTTGCAGAAGGCGCTGGCCGAAGGCGCGCCGCCGGAGCGCATCGCCGAGCTCATGGATAAATTGCGCGAGGCGATGAACAAATATCTGCAGTCGATGGCGGAGGAGACGCGCCGGCGCATGCAGCAGCAGGGAGCCCAGCCGCAGCAGGTCGATCCGTCCAGGCTTCTGAGCCAGGAAGACCTGCAGAAGATGCTGGACACGATCCAGAAGCTCGCCGAGTCGGGCGCCAACGAGGCCGCCCAGGAGATGCTGTCGCAGCTCGAGAACCTGTTGCGCAACCTGCAGCCGGGCATGGCCCAGCAGCAGCAGGGCGACACGCCCTTGTCCGAGATGCTGGGCGATCTTTCCGAATTGATGCGCCGCCAGCAGCAGCTGATGGACGAGACGATGCGCATGCCGGGCCAGAGCGGCGAGCCGCAGGAGGGCGATCAGAGAGGCGGCATGCCGCAACAGGGCCAGAACGGCCAGCAGGGCGAATCCTTGTCGCAGAAGCAGGGTGCCTTGCGCCAGATGCTGGATGAGCTGATGGGCCGCCTCGGCCAGCAGGGCATGGAGGCGCCGCAGTCCTTCGGCCAGGCCGGCAAGTCGATGGAAGGCGCCACCGGCTCCTTGCGCGAGGGCCGCCGCGATCCCGCACTCGAGCAGCAGAGCGAGGCGCTCAACGCCTTGCGCGACGGCGCCCAGTCCATGGCCCGCCAGATGATGCAGCAGGGCCAGGGCAACACCGGCAATGTCGGCCGCCATGGCCAAGCGCGCGGCGACGATAGAGACCCCCTGGGCCGGCCGCGCGCCAATCGCGGCGAGGACTACGGCCCCGACCGCAACATGGTGCCGGGCGAAGCGGCGATCCGGCGGGCGCGCGAGATTCTCGATTTCCTGCGCAACCGGGCCAACACGCCCGATTTGCCGCGCATCGACCGCGACTATATCGAGCGCCTGCTGCGCGGGCTGTATTGAGCTTACCCTCGCCCTGCGAAGCGGGGAGAGGGAAGGGGCCCGTCGCGTAAGCGACGGGAAGGGTGAGGGGCATCTTCGGCAACCACACTCCTTCGAGCCCGCTTCCCTCCTCCAACCCGCTTCTTTACCCAATCCTGAGAGTGGCCCCTCACCCTCCCATTGCTGCGCAATGGGCCCCTCCCTCTCCCCGCTTTGCGGGGCGAGGGTGTCCTAAGCCTTTGCTTTTGCTGGCGGGCTTCCTTATGAATAGCCCCTGCCCATGGAACAGCCGCAAGCCCCCCAGGAAAGCCTAGAGCGTATCCGCCGCGAGATCGACCGGATCGACGATGACATATTGGGGCTCATCGCCAAAAGGCTCGATATCGTCGACCGGGTCAGGGCCTATAAGCTCCAGACCCAAGGCGCTGCCGCCTCGCCGATCCGGCCCGGCCGCGAGGCCTTGATCCTGCGCCGCCTGATCGACCGCGGCGAGGTGCCGGCCGATCTCTGCTTCCGCATCTGGCGCGCCCTCATCTCGGCCGCCACCTTGAAGCAGGCGCCGGTGCGCATCCATGGCAGCGCCGCCTTCTTCGCCTCCGCCATGTCGCAGACGCTGCTGCGCGAATATTTCGGCGCCTCGGCCTTCACCGATCATCCGGGCGAGGCGGTCGCCTTCGAGGCGCTGGCGCAGAATCCGGGCGATCTCGCCGCCGTTGCCATTGACGGGCCCTGGGCCAAGGCGTGGCTCGAAGGCCATGCCGGCCCCACCCAGGTGATCGGCGTGCTGCCCTTTCTCGCGACGGAGGCCTTGCCGCGGCTCCTGATCTTCGGCCATGCCGCAGCTGAGCAGACCGGCGCCGATGAGACGCTGGTGCTGACCGACGGACAACTTCCGCGCGACTTCACCCCGCAGCCTCTGTGGCAGATGAAGGTCCGCGCGCTGCAGCTCACCAGCCTGCCGGGCTTCCTTTCCGAGCACAACGTGCCGCTCATCGGCCTCGCGCGCTCAAATGGCTCACTTGCGCTCTCCGTCCTGGGGCGCTACCCCAGCCCGATCGAACTCAGGACCTAAGCATGACGTCTGCCTCCGCCATCACCCGGCCCCTGCCGAAGCCGGGCATTCTGGACATTGCGCCTTACGTGCCGGGCAAGGCCGGCGCCAAGGGCCAGAAGGTCCACAAGCTGTCGGCCAATGAGAACCCGCTGGGAGCGAGCCCTGCAGCGATCGAGGCCTATCGCAGCGCCGCCGGCGCGCTCGAGTTCTATCCCGACGGGGCGGCGCACGAGTTGCGCGCGGCGATCGCCAATCGCTACGGACTGAAGGCGGAAAACATCGTCTGCGGTGCCGGCTCCGACGAGATCCTGCAGCTTCTCGCCCATGCCTATCTGGCGCCGGGCGACGAGGCGATCTATTCGCAATATGGCTTCCTGGTCTATCCGATCGCCATCGCGTCGAACGGCGCCACGGCGATGGTGGCGCGCGAAACCAACCTGACGACCGATGTCGACCGGATGCTGTCCTGCGTCACGGCGAAGACGCGCATCGTCTTCCTCGCCAATCCCAACAACCCGACCGGCACCTATATTCCGGTATCGGAAGTGAAACGCCTGCATGCCGGCCTGCCGAAGAGCTGCCTTCTCGTGCTCGATGCGGCCTATGCCGAATATGTCAGGCGCAACGACTATGAATCGGGCATCGAGCTCGTCGCCACCAACGACAATGTGGTGATGACGCGCACCTTCTCGAAGATCTACGGCCTCGCCTCGCTGCGCCTCGGCTGGGCCTATTGCCCGGGCCATGTCGCCGACGTGCTGAACCGCATCAGGGGCCCGTTCAATGTCGGGACGCCCGCCCTTCTCGCCGGCGCCGCGGCGATCGCCGATGCGACGCATGTCGAGCGCGCGGTTGCGCATAATGACGAATGGCTCCTTTGGCTGACGAAGGAGCTCACCGCGCTCGGCCTGACCGTGACGCCGAGCGTCGGCAATTTCATCCTGGTGCATTTCCCGGAAGATGCACAACACAGGGCTGCGAAAGCGGATGCGTTTCTCACCGAACGCGGGCTGATCCTGCGCCGCATGGAGGGCTATGGCCTGCCGGGGGCGCTGCGCCTCACCATCGGCTCGGAAGAAGCGAACCGCGCCGTCGTCGCCGCCCTGAAAGAGTTCCTGCAATGACGGGCGTCCTCTATGATCGCGTGGCGCTGATCGGCTTAGGCCTCATCGGCTCGTCGCTGGCGCATGTCATCCGCCGCGAGAAGCTGGCGAAGACCATCGCCGGCCACGCCAGGAGTGCTGAGACGCGCGAGACCGCCAGGCGCATCGGCCTTGTCGATGAGATCCATGAGAGTGCCGCCAAGGCGGTGAAGGATGCCGATCTCGTCATTTTGTGCACGCCGCTCGGCGCCTATGGCAAGCTGGCGGAGGAGATCGGGCCCCGTCTGAAGGCCGGCGCCACGGTGAGCGACGTCGGCTCGGTCAAGGGTGCGGTGGTGCGCGATGTCGGGCCGCATATGCCGGCGAATGTGCATTTCATTCCGGGCCATCCGGTGGCGGGCACCGAGCAGTCGGGCCCCGAATCGGGTTTCGCCGAGCTCTTCACCAACCGCTGGTGCATCCTCACTCCCTTGCCCGACAGCGATGCAGCGGCCGTCGCACGGCTGGAAAAATTCTGGCGCGCCTCAGGCTCCAATGTCGAGAAGATGAACCCCGATCACCACGACATGGTGCTCGCCATCACCAGCCATTTGCCGCATCTCATCGCCTACAATATCGTCGCCACCGCGGCCGACATCGAGGACGTGACCAATTCCGAGGTGATCAAATTCTCGGCCGGCGGCTTCCGCGACTTCACCCGCATCGCCGCCTCCGATCCGACCATGTGGCGCGACGTCTTTCTCAACAACAAGGATGCGGTGCTCGATACGTTGGGCCGCTTCTCGGAGGATCTCTCGGTGCTGCAGCGCGCCATCCGCTGGGGCGACGGCGAGACGCTGTTCAACCTGTTCACGCGCTCGCGCGAGATCCGGCGCAGCATCATCGCCGCCGGGCAGGAGACGGCGGCGCCAGACTTCGGCAGAAGGCCGGACACCCCCTCGCCCCGCGAAGCGGGGAGAGGGAGGGGCCCGCGCGAAGGCGCGGGAGGGTGAGGGGCGTGGGACTCACGATCCTCTATTCTGCAGTTCTTTCGGGTGTGATCTGGCCTGCGCGTGTCAATCCTGAAGCCGGCCCCTCACCCTCCCATTGCTGCGCAATGGGCCCCTCCCTCTCCCCGCTAAAGCGGGGCGAGGGTTAAAGGTGGCAATTCAGTAAGCTTCACCGGACCCCAATAGAGCTTGCCGTCCTTGGCGATGAGATCGAGCGTGATGTCGGTGGTCTTGCCGGGCTGCAACAGGCCGATCATGGTGGCGAGCGTCTGCGCATCCTTGTCGCTGAGGCCGAAATCCTGCTTGAACTCTTCCAACAGGAGATCGAGACGGTTCGAGGTGGTGGTGAGGCGGCCATCGACATGGCCGGTGGGGCCAAGGCCGAGCTCGCCCTTGGCTGTGACAATGAGCTCACCCTTCTTCAGTCGTATCGTGTCGATCCCGATCTTCTCGCCGCTGGCGGCCAGCGCCTTGAGCAGATCGCGGCCGACCGCCTGGCGCGGCACATTGGCTTGCAGCGATGCTTCGTCGAGCTTGAGCAGAATGCCGGCCTCGAGCAGGACGGCGGCGGTCGTCGCATCGAGCGCCACATCGAGGCGCTCGCCGCCCGTGTCGCGGGCGCTGACCAGGAGGCGCTCGGCGCTGCCGAAGGGTTGCGCCTGGAGCTTTGGCACTTCGAGCGAGGCCTGCCAGTTGCGCTCGCTCGAGAAGCGCGCGCTCGCCATGGCGCGCTCATGGGTGACGGTGAGGCCGGAAGAGCTGGTGACCGGACCATCGATCAGCGCGATGGCGCGGTTCGGCATATAGGCCTGCATCACCAGGAGCAGGTTCTTGGCCGCGACCTTGTCGCCGGTGAGCGTGAGCGTGGGCTCGATGCAGTCGCGCTCGAAGCGGAAGGGAAAGCCGCCCCAGTTGAGCCCCTTGCAGTCGAGCGCAATGCCTTGCCGGCTGAGCTTGGCGCGCTCGCTTTCGAAAGTGTTACGCACGAATCCCGAGGCGATGACCCAATAGGTGCACCACAGGACGACGAGGAGCACGATGCCGATGAGCGTCAGGATGATGGGCCAGGGCCGTCTCTGGCTTTGAGCCATTGCGTGTTCCAATTCCTTCACGATACAGAAGGCTCCATGCACGAAAATTGGGTGTTCGGCTACGGGTCTTTGATGTGGAATCCGGGCTTCCGCTTCACCGAGCGGCGGCGCGCCGTGATCCATGGCTATCACCGCAGCCTGTGCATGCTCTCCCATATGTATCGCGGCACGCCGGACCGGCCGGGGCTGGTGCTCGGCCTCGATATCGGCGGCACTTGCCATGGCATCGCCTTCAAGATCGCCAATGCGGACTGGGAGGAAACGGCCACCTATTTGCGCGCCCGCGAGCAGGTGACCAACATGTATCACGAGCTCACCAAGCCGGTCCGCCTCTTAGAGCGTTCCCCGCCAAATGCCCGCCCCGGACCCGATCCGGGGTTGCTCGACTTTGGCGATAAGGGAACGCCCAAAGAAAAGGCCGAGCCGGCTGAGGCTCGGCTCAGTGATGAGGCGCTGAAGGTGCCGGCGCTGTTCTACGCCGTCAACCGCGAGCACCGGCAATATGCCGGCCGCCTGAGCCTCGAGGACCAGCTCCATCATGTGCGCCAGGGCCATGGCCAGTCGGGCTCATGCGCCGACTATGTGCTGAACACGGTGCAGCATCTGCGCGAGGCCGGCATTCGCGACCATCCGCTGGAGAAGCTCGCCCACGCGCTGCTCAAGATTTGATCGTCGCCCCAAAAAGAAAGAGAGAGCGGGACGTGCACTTCCCGCTCTCTGGGGCGTACGCAATACACAACTTACGCGGCCAGAGCGCCGGGTGTCCTGGTCGCCGTCGAGTGGGTTCGGCGCTCTGGTTCCTTGTTCTGTGCGTCGGGTAGTCCGAAAGCGAGTTGGGCAGCCTTTCCGGCTGGTGCCGCGGCACCATCCTTGAGCGCCGCCTGGAGATCGGCGGCGACCTGGCGCGCCTCCGTCTCGTCGCGGCTCAGCAAATGGACATGGATCTCATTGGCGCCGAGGCTCTCCCAATGGGCCGCATCGCCGGCCGGGATATTGACGTCCCAGAGCCCGGCGAAGCGCCCGGCGCCGAGCACGGTGCGCAGATTGCCGAGGCTCCTCACCGCCAGGAAGACGGCGCCCGGAAGCGGCGGGCAGGTCTCCGGCCGGTAGACGGAATGGATGTAGCGGCGCCCGGACGCCCCATGCCAGTACCAGAAGCGGGGCTCGGTCTCGGTGCCGCCGGAAAAGGGGATGCTGAGGGGTGTTCCATGAATCAACATGGAACAAAGATAGAACAATAGCCGTTGGCTGTCAACCCTGATGACGAAGGGCGCGCCGGTTTTGCGTCAGCTGCATTTCGAATAGCCACAGCTCAGGCAGGTCGAGCAGCCTTCCTGGAAGATGAGCGCCGCCTCGCCGCAACGCGGGCATTGCGCGGCGCGCTTCTCGTCATTGACGGCGAGCGCCAGGGCTGGCCTGGCATCGGCCTTGATGAGGAAGCCGGTATCGATCATGTGCCGTTCGATGATGCCGCCAATGGCGGCGAGCAGGCTCGGCACATAGCGCCCTTCCATCCACTGCCCGCCCCTCGGATCGAACACCGCTTTCAGTTCCTCGACCACGAAGGAGACATCGCCGCCGCGCCGGAACACCGCCGAGATCATGCGCGTCAGCGCCACCGTCCAGGCGAAATGCTCCATGTTCTTCGAGTTGATGAAGATCTCGAAGGGCCGGCGGCGGCCGTCCTGCAGGATGTCGTTGATGGTGATGTAGATGGCGTGATCGGAATCGGGCCATTTGAGCTTGTAGGTGAAGCCCGGCAGCACCTCATGGCGGGCCAGAGGCTGCTTCATATAGACGACGTCGCCGGAATCGCGCAGCAGCACCGGATCGCGCACCGCTTCCAAGGGCAGCGCCGCCTGCACCGGCTCCGCCTTGGGCGTCTCGCCGAGCGACAGCACCGAGCCCGTGATCTCGTTCGGCCGGAAGGTGGTGCAGCCCTTGAGCCCATGCTCATAGGCTTCGAGATAGACCGCCTTGAAGGCCTCGAAGGAGAGATCGGGCGGGCAGTTGATGGTTTTCGAGATCGATGAATCGATATGAGGCTGGATCGCCGCCTGCATGACGAGATGATCATGCGGGCTGAGGTCGCTGGTGGTGACGAAGGCGGCAGGCAGCGGCGCATCCGCGCCTTTGAGGCCGCGCCAGAGGCGCGCGGCGTAATCCTCGACCTTCTGGGTCACGCGCTCGCCATTGGGCTGCAGCACCTTGCGCTCATAGGCGATCGAGAAAATGGGCTCGATGCCGCTCGACACATTGCCGGCGAAGAGCGAGATGGTGCCGGTCGGCGCGATCGAGGTGAGGAGCGCGTTGCGGATGCCGTGTTTCGCGATCGCCGCCTTGATGTCGGCGCTGAGCTTGCTCACATGGCCATTGGCCAGATAGGCATCGCGGTCATAGAGCGGAAACGCTCCCTTCTCGCGCGCGAGCTCGGCGCTGGCGAGATAGGCCAGCCGCTCGATCTCCGCCATCCATTCGCCCGCCCGGCGCGCCGCCTCGTCGGAGCCATAGCGCAGGCCGCACATGGCGAGCGCATCGGCAAGCCCGGTCAGCCCGAGCCCGATGCGCCGCTTCGCCAGCGCTTCCTGGCGCTGCTCGGGCAAGGGATAGTTCGAGACATCGACGACATCGTCCATGAAGCGGATCGCCAGCGGCACGAGGCGCTCGAGCTCCTTCTCATCGAGTCGCGATTCATCCGTGAACGGATCAATGATGAGAGCGGCGAGATTGACCGAACCCAGGAGGCATGCACCATAAGGCGGAAGTGGCTGTTCGCCGCAAGGATTCGTCGCCTGGATCGTCTCGCAATAGCTGAGATTGTTCTCTTGGTTGATGCGGTCGATGAAGATCACGCCGGGCTCGGCATAATCGTAAGTCGAGCGCATGATCTGGTCCCACAAATTGCGCGCGCGCACCGTCTTGTAGGTTTGGCCTGCGAAGACCAAAGGCCAGTCCTTGTCCTCCTTCACCGCCGCCATGAAATCGTCGGTGACGAGGACCGAGAGGTTGAACATGCGCAGGCGCTGGGGATCGGCCTTGGCGGCGATGAAGTCCTCGATATCGGGATGATCGCAGCGCAAGGTGCCCATCATGGCGCCGCGGCGCGAGCCCGCCGACATGATGGTGCGGCACATCGCATCCCACACATCCATGAAGCTCAAAGGGCCCGAGGCATCGGCGCCCACACCTTTGACCGCCGCACCCTTGGGCCTGAGCGTCGAGAAATCCATGCCGACGCCGCCGCCCTGCTGCATGGTGAGGGCGGCCTCTTTCAAGGCATCGAAGATGCCGGAAAGCGAGTCGTCGATCCGGCCCATGACGAAGCAGTTGAAGAGGGTGACATTGCGTTCCGTGCCGGCGCCCGACAGGATGCGTCCCGCAGGCAGGTAGCGGTAATCCTTGAGCAGGCCCTCGAAGGCCCTGGCCCATTTGGCTCGGATCCCGGGCTTCTCGGCTTCGGCCACCGCTTGCGCCACGCGTTTCCAGCTCGCTTCCACCGTCGCATCGACGGCCGCCCCGTCGGGACGCTTGAAGCGGTATTTCATGTCCCAGATCTCGGCCGAGATCGGGTCGAGGAAACTCTGCTCGCTGGCGGACATCGGCTACTCGCTGACTGACGATCTATCCATTATATAGTAGCGTTCTTGTTTTGGACATGCCCGTTTTAGGGGCATGGTTGCTATTCCATACAAAATTTTGTATAGACCTGGAGTATTAGGTGGCAAAGGATGTCATATTCCGTGGAAGCACTCTAGACGACCTGCGAGCCTTCCCGGGTTCGGCAAGGCGAGAGGCTGGATATCAACTGGACCATGTGCAGAACGGCCGCGAGCCCGACAACTGGAAGCCAATAAATTCAATTGGGAAAGGTGTGCTGGAGATCAGAATAAAGGATGCAGCCGGAGCCTTTCGAGTCATCTATGTCGCAAAATTCGCCGATGCTGTTTATGTGCTGCATTGCTTCCAGAAGAAGACAGAGAAAACCAGCAAGCCCGATCTTGATCTCGCCGCCAAACGTTATCGTGACCTGCTGCAGGAATTGAACCGATGACCAATGAACGTTTCGAAAGCATCTGGGACGCCATAAGCGACACTCCAGCCGAAGCAGAGAACATGAAGCTCCGGTCGGCGCTGATGATGGCGTTGAAGGATCATATCGCTGCTAAGGGACTGAACCAGTCCGAGGCCGCCAAGCTTTTCGGTGTGACTCAGCCACGCATCTCGGACCTTATGCGCGGCAAGATCGATCTCTTCGGCCTAGACACATTGGTGAACATGGTCGCGGCAGCTGGCATGCGTGTCGAGATGAACATTAAGAAGGCCGCATGAGAACGCTCAGGAGCGAACATACTGGCACCGAATTGAGCAGTGGCAATGTGTTCGCCGATCTCGGCTTTGACAATCCGGAAGAAGAGCTGCTGAAGGCCAAGCTCGCGCGGGAGATCCGCGCCATCATCAAGCGGCGGCGGCTGACTCAGGCAAAGGCAGCCAGCCTTCTGGGCATGAAACAGCCTGATATATCGGCCATTGTCACCGGGCGGACTGGCAAGTTCTCCATCGACCGGCTCGTGCGCTGCCTGGATCGGCTTGATTACAAGGTCGACGTCGTTGTGCGTCACAAGGCGCGCCGCGCCAGCCGCCCTGCGACCAAGGCAGCCTAGGTGAAAACGCCGATGTCCGATCTTGATCGCAACAAGCGCAATGTCATGGCCTTCTATGACCTGATGTTCAACCAATGCCGGCCGCGCGAGGCGATCGAGCGTTATGCGGGCGCCCATTACACCCAGCACAATCCGGGCGTCGCCGACGGCAAGGAAGGCTTCGTCGCCTATTTCGAGGAAGCGGCGCGCGACTATCCGGGCAAGCGCGTCGAGTTCATGCGGGTGATCGCCGAGGGGGACCTGGTAGTGCTGCACTGCCGGCAGGACTGGCCCGGCGATCATGTCTGGGCCGGCATCGACATCTTCCGTCTCGATGAAGACGGCAAGATCGTCGAGCATTGGGATGTCCTGCAGATCGTGCCGGAGAAGGCCGCCAATCCGAACGGGATGTTTTGAGCGGGTGGGCGGGCGAGCCTGCCCCTAAAACGCAAAACCCCGAGCCGAGGCCCGGGGGTTGCTAGCGGCGTACCGCATTGCGTTGACGACGTGATATATACGGGATCGGACGCGGAAAGTCAAGGCTGAGCAGCATGCTGAAAGCGGCATTCTACTATGATGGCTTCAATTTATATCACGCAATCAATGACTTAGGCGAACCCTACCTCAAATGGTGCAATCTCTGGGAGCTCGGCGAGCGCCTGATCCCCAAGCAGACGGAACAGCTCGTGAGGGTTGTCTTCTGCACCGCCTTCTACCCTGGCGATGAGCGCAAGAAATGGCGGCACCAGCAATATCTGAATGCCCTGGAGAATGTCGGGGTGACGACGATCAAGGGTCACTATGTGCATGAAGAGATCAACTGCAACAAGTGCCGCAAGGCCTGGGAAAGACCGACCGAGAAGGAGACGGACATCAATGTGGCCCTGAGCCTCATCACCGATGCCCAGGATAATGTTTTCGACAAGGCCTATCTGGTGACGGCCGATTCCGACCAGGCCGCGACGGCGCGAGTCTTCAGGGACCGGTTTCCGGAAAAGCAACTGATCACGGTCGCTCCCCCGGGCCGGAATTTCTCGGTCGACATCGCCCGCTATACCGGCGGTAACCGGCTCGCCATCACCAAGGATCATCTCGACTGGACGGTGTTCCCGGCCATCGTCATGAGCGGCACCAATCCATCCGGAAGACGGCCGCGCGAATATGACCCGCCAGCGTGGTGGGTACACCCGCGGGATCGCGCGCCGGCAGCGTGACGGGTCAGGCGGGACTCTCGGAACCTTCTTCCACCAGCTTCGCCGTCGCTGTCTCGATCACGGTTTCGAGTCGCTGCGTAAATTCGCGCCGTGGGAGGCCGGCTTCGATCAGAGGGAGGATCTCGACCACGATGGTGCCCGGATAGCGCAGGAACTTGCGCCTCGGCCAATAGAGGCCGGAATTGAGCGCAATGGGAAGGCACTTGATGCCGAGCTGGAGATAGAGCGCGGCCGCTCCCGGTTTGTAGTCGGGCTCAGCGCCGGGCGGACGCCTGGTCCCCTCCGGAAAGATCACGATCTGGCGGCCCATCGCCACCGCTTCCTTGGCGCGCGTCACCATGGCCTTGAGCGCCGAGGCCCCCGAAGAGCGCTCGACCGGGATCATGCGGAATTTCGGGATGAACCAGCCGAAGAGCGGAATGAAGACGAGCTCGCGCTTCAGCACCATGGCCGGATCGTCGAACAGAGTGAGGATCGCGAAAGTGTCCCAGGCCGATTGATGCTTCGCTGCAACGAGCACCGCGCCTTGCGGGATGTTCTCGGCACCCCGCACCTCATAGCGCGTGCCGCAGATGACCTCGAGCCACCACAGGCTGGCTTTGCCCCAGGCCTGCAGCGCCCGGATCGACCACTTGCGCGGCGTCAGATAGAAGGGCGAGCCCAGCACCAGGAACAGAACCGTGTTCACGTAGAACACGATGTTGAAGACGATCGAGCGGAAGGTGATCACCTGAGGCTCTTCAGGATGCGCATGAGCGTCACGCGGGACGTGATGAGGCAGATGAGGGTCGCGACCAACGGCACCGCGAGCAGCACCAGATAGTTCTGCACGAGCTTGGCGCTGGCGAGCGACAGGAACTCGCGCGAGATGGCGGAAAAGCTTTCCGGCGCCGCGCCCGCGGCGAGGAAGAAGGTGAGGATGCCGAGGATGAGGCCGATGATGCCGGCGGTGAGCCCGGTCTTGAGGAACCTGCCCCATACCTGGCGCGCGATGAAGCTGTCGCGCGCGCCGACGAGATGCAGGACCTCCACCACCTCGCGATTGGCCTCGAGGGCGGCGCGCGTCGCGAAGATCACAATAGCGACGGCGCAGATGCCGATGAGCACCAGGATGGCGTAAGCGAGCGTCGTCAAGACGCGCGCCATGCGCGTGAGCTCGGCCTGCCAGCGCTTATGCGTGTCGAGGCTGACCCCCGGCACCTCGTTGCGCAACTGGGTGTCGAGGGCGGCGAAATCGAGCGGATGGTCGGGATCGATCTCGACCGCGATGAGCCGCGGCACCGGCAGGTCCTCGAGCCCGTCGATGCCGCCGATCCAGGGCTCGAGCAGCTCGATCGCCGCCTTCTCGTCGAGCACCGTGACCTTCAATATGCCGGGCGTCGCCTTGAGGATCGCCGCCGCCTTGGCGAGATCCTCTTCCATGTTGCGGCCGGCGACCTCGCGGACCTGCACGGTGATCTCGCGCGCGAGGTCGCCGGTCCAGGCTTCGACCGAGCGGTTGATGAGGACGAGCCCGCCCGCCGCGAGGACGGCCAGATAGCACATCACCGCCATGGCCATGACGAGCGTGCGCAAGGGCGCCGCTTTCGGCGGGATGATCGGCTCAGGCCGGTGCGAGGTTTTCTCGCTCATGCTCATGCGGCGAGCCTCAGCTCGCCCTGCTCGAGTGTCATCACCGGCATCCGCGCCTGCGCGATCAGCTGCGTGTCATGGGTGGCGATGAGCACCGTGGTGCCGAGGCGGTTGAGCTCGAGGAAGAGCCGCAACAGGCGCTTGGCGAGAGCGGGATCGACATTGCCCGTCGGCTCGTCGGCGAGCAGGAGCTGCGGCTTGGCGATGACGGCGCGCGCGATCGCGGCGCGCTGCTTCTCGCCGCCCGACAGCACTTGCGGCATCACCCGCGCCTGCTCGGCGAGCCCCACCCATTTGAGGAGCTCCATGACATCGGCTCGATACTTTTCTTCCGCCAGCCCCGCGACGCGCAGTGGCAGAGCGACATTCTCGTAAGTGGTCAGATGGTCGAGCAGGCGGAACTCCTGGAACACGATGCCGATGCGGCGGCGCAGCAGCGGCAGGTCGCTCCGGCCGATCTGGGTGGTGTCCTGGCCGAAGACGCTCATGAAGCCGCGGGTGGGAGCGAGCGACAGAAACAGGAGGCGCAAGAGCGACGTCTTGCCGGCGCCCGAGGGGCCGGTGAGGAAGCGGAACTCGCCCGGCGCCAGGACGAAAGAGATGTCCCGGAGCACTTCCGGCCCGTGCCCGTAGCGCAGGCCCACATTTTCGAGACGAACCACTTGGGATGCTCCTGTTTCGGTTCAGGTTCTTTCGCCTTAACGCCGCATTAACCCTGTTCGCCGTTAATCTTCAAGGCCATGCGGGAACTGCCCGGCCTGGCTCGAATCGTTCCGACGGCCCGATCAAATGATAGTCGCCTGCCCTGCTTGCGCAACACGCTATGACTTCCCGTCTTCCCGCTTCACCGCGAGCGGCACCATGGTGCGCTGCGTCGAATGCGGCCACAATTGGATCGAGAGCCGGCCCACGGAGATCATCGACGTCTCGCCGCGTCCGGTTGAGGCCCCGGAGCGGGTTCCGGCGCCGATCTCGCCGCCCGAGCCCGACGCCGACCGCGAAGTGCGCCGCCTGACCGAGGCGTCCCGGATGGCGCGCGCCGAGTTCGAGACCGCCGAGCGCCAGAGGCGCAAGCAGCTTTACGGCTGGGCGGGCTTCGCCGCCGCCGTCCTGGCGCCGGTCATCATGGCCCTCCTCAATCCGGAAATGACGGTGCGCTTCTTCCCCGCCAGTGTCGGGATCTTCGCGGGGCTCGGCACCAAGGTGAACATCTATGGCCTCGAGGTGCGCCGGATCGAGCAGCAGCATGTGATCGTCGACGGCACGCGGGTCATCTCGATCAGGGGCGAGATCGTCAATGTCAGCGACCGCGACCGCAAGGTGCCCTCGCTGCGCTTCACGCTGCAGAACAACGCCCAAGACGACGTCTATGCCTGGACGCTCGATTCGGGGATAAGGCCGTTGCGCCCGGGCGAGATGACGACCTTCACCACCCGCGTCGCTTCGCCGCCGCCGATGGCGGAAAATGTGCAGATTCGCTTTGCCCATGCCGATGAAATTGGCGTAAACGGCGGGGATGAGTCACATTGAAATAGACGGTCACCGCATCGCGGTGCTGTTCTCCGAAGCTGAAATCTCCGAACGCATCGAAGCGATCGCCAAGGCCATTGCCGCGAAGCGCCCGCACCGCCTGCTGGTGGTGCCGGTGCTGAAGGGAAGCTTCGTCTTCGCCGCCGATCTCATCCGCGCCATGCACCGGGCCGGCCTCTCGCCCGAGGTCGATTTCATGATGCTGGCGAGCTATCGCGACAAGACGCGCTCGTCCGGCAAGGTCGAGGTGCTGCGCGACGTCGAATCGTCGATCACCGACCGCGACATATTGCTGATCGACGACATCCTCGAATCGGGCCGCACCCTCGCCTATGCCAAGGACCTGCTCGCCGCGCGCGGCGCCAAGAGTGTCTCGACCGCGGTGCTGCTCGAGAAACCGGGCCATCTCGCCGCCGATATCGAGGCCGATCACCGGGGCTTCATCTGCCCCGACAAATTCGTCGTCGGCTATGGCATGGACATGGCGCATCAGTTCCGCGAACTGCCTTTCGTCGGCCACGTGCTGACGGCGAAATAGCGCATCGGCCCGAAAAGTTCATGGCCGCCCTCCGAGGCGGCCATCCAGTTTGGCGCGTGATCGGACGGAAAACCGGTACCCACTTTTCCTGATCACGCTTGCGCTTTTCGGATAAGCCGATGCTTAAACAAAGATGCCTTCAAAAGTGCGTGAGATAGCCGCCATCGACCACCAGCGTGTGGCCGGTGACATAGGAGGCCGCCGGTGAAGCGAGGAAGACGACAGCGCCCGCGACCTCGTCCGGCCGGCCCCAGCGCCCGAGCGATGTCCGCTGCTTGAGCCATTGCCCGATCCGCTCATCCTCGCGGAGTGCGGCATTCGCCTCGGTCGCGAAGAAGCCCGGCGCCACCGCATTGACGGTGATGCCGTGCCGGCCGAGCTCGGCGGCGAGCGAGCGCGTCAATGCAGCGAGCCCGCCCTTGGCCGTCGTGTAGACGGCATCGGCGTCATTGGCGATGGGCCCTGCGATCGAGGTGATATTGATGATGCGCCCGCCCTGCGCCTTGGCGATCATCAGGCGCGCGGCGCGGCGCGCCAGCTCGAAGGGGGCGATGAGATCGGCCTCCAGCAGCTCGCGCACATCCGCGAGATCGAATTCGAACAGGCTGCGCCGGTCGCGCCGGCCGACATTGTTGATGAGGATGTCGAGGCGGCCTTTGCCCGTTTCGATCCGCGCGAAGGCCTTCGCCACCGCTTCGGCCTCGGTGACGTCGAAAGCAAGCGCTTCCGCCGAACCGCCGTCGCTGCGGATCGCCGCGGCCTCGGTTTCGAGCGTCGCCGCGGTGCGGCCATTGAGGAGCACATGGGCGCCGGCCTTGGCCAGCGCCCGGGCGATCGCGAGGCCCAGTCCCTGGCCCGCGCCGGTGACCAGCGCCGTTCTTCCGTCGAGAGCAAAGGGATGCGTCATCGAATTATTTGCTTGGACGCTTTGCCGCATTCGGCCCGGCGAGCGCCGGCCTCAGGCGCGGCAGCATGCGGCGTGAGCGCTTGCGCGCCGAGACCGCATAGACCTGCTTCACCGCCTCGACGATGATGACGCCCGAGAAAGCGGGCGAGGTGCGAAGTCCGAGCCGCTCCCAGGCGGCGGCCGATTTGAGCATCAGGCTGCGTTCCGAGGGCGGCATGAACAAGGCCTGCGACCAGCCGACGGGCGAGAATTTCGCCTCTTTCAGGATCTGCTGCAGTTGCGAGCGCGAATAGGGCTGGCCATAGCCGAAGGGGGTGAGATCGGAGCGCGCCCACAGGCCGCGCCGGTTCGGCACCACCATCACCAGCCGCCCCTGCGGCGACATGACCCGCCAGAGCTCGCGCAGCATTTCGGCCGGCTGGTCGGTGAGCTCGAGCCCATGCACGACGAGGGCGAAATCGACGATGCTCTCCAGCAGCGGCAACTCGCATTCCTCGACCAATGCCGCGGCATTGGGCTCGCCCTCCGGCCAATGCATGACGCCGCGTTGCGCCATCATGAAGGCAAGGCTGCGCTCGGCGCCATCGACCGGCGAATCGAGATAGGGGACGGTGAAGCCCAGCCCGAGGACCGTGGCGCCGGCGAGATTGCCGAAGCGGTCGCGCAGGCGATGTGCGATGATGCGCCGGCTGGCCTGGCCCAGCCGGCTCCCATAAAATTCGCGTAGATCGGCGACATCCATTATGGGAAAGATAAGCACTTGGACGGCACTGGTCACCTGTGAAGTTCAACTTGAAGGAAACACCCCATTGCCGAAGCTCGACATCCACCATTTCATCTGCCGGCAGGACAATTACGGTGTCCTCCTGCATGACAAGGACTCAGGCCTCACCGCCTCGATCGATGCGCCCGAGGCCCAGGCCATCGAGCGCGAGCTTGCCGCCAAGGGCTGGAAGCTCAGCCACATCCTCACCACCCATCATCATGTCGACCATGTCGAGGGCAATCTCGCGCTCAAGCGCAAATGGAACGCCAAGATCATCGGGCCCAAGGCGGAAGCGAGCCAGATTCCCGGCATCGATCAGCAAGTCGGCGACGGCGAATCTTACGAATTCGCCGGCCGCGAGGTGAAGGTGATCGCGACACCTGGCCATACCAAGGGCCATATCGTGCTCTACATGCCGCAAGAGCAGCTGCTCTTCGCCGGCGACACGCTGTTCGCTCTGGGCTGCGGCCGCGTGATCGAAGGCACGTTGCCTGAGATGTGGGCCTCGCTCGACAAACTGCGCAAGCTGCCGCCCGAGACGGTGTTCCATTGCGGCCATGAATATACCGAATCGAACGCCCGCTTCGCCCTCACCATCGAGCCCGCCAACCAGGCGCTCGTGGCGCGCGCCGAGAAGATCAAGGCGCAGCGCGCCAAGGGCGAGATGACCTTGCCCGGCACCATCGGCGAAGAGCTCGCCACCAATGTCTTCCTGCGCCCGGAAAGCAAGGAAGTCCGCAAGGTGCTCGGCATGCCGCTGGCGGGCAAGGCGGACGTCTTCGCCGAGATCCGGAAACGCAAAGACGGTTTCAGATGACTGAAGCGCTCTCGGCCCAGGATATCGTCCGCCTGCTGGGCTTGCAGCCCCATCCCGAAGGCGGCCATTACCGCGAGACCTGGCGGGCGGATGGGGCGCTCGGCGAGCGCTCCGCCGGCACCGCCATCTATTATCTCCTGGGCGAAGGCGAGATCAGCCACTGGCACCGCATCGATGCCGATGAGATCTGGCACTGGCATGCGGGTGCAGCGCTCGATCTCGGCCTGTCGCATGACGGCCGCCATGTCGACATGCATCGCCTCGGCCCCGATCTCGCGCAAGGCGAGCGCCCGCAAGTGATCGTGCCGCGCTTCTGCTGGCAGACGGCGCGCTCGCTCGGCGCCTGGACGCTGGTCGGCTGCACCGTGTCGCCGGCTTTCGCCTTCGACGGCTTCGAGATGGCGCCGAAAGGCTGGCGGCCGGGATAGCGATTTCTATCTGAATCGCCGGAAGATCATGTCCTTCGCGGCGATCACCGCGCCGATGGTGATGAGCAGGCACGCGACGATCACCGACCAGTGGAATTGGGCGAAGCCGCTCATGATGAGGACGAGCGTGGAAAGAAGCGGCGAGGCATAGGACGAAGCGCCGAGCGCCATGATGTCGCCGCGCTTGACGCCGAGATCCCAGGTGTAGAAGGCGGCCCCCACCGGCAAGAGGCCAAGGCCCAGCACCGCGAGCCACTGGCCCCAGCCATCGGGCCACACCGTCGTCTCGAACAGGAGATGGCAGATGAGCGCCAGCGCCGAAGTGATGAGGCAGAAGCCCGCCACCACATCAGTCGAGACTTTTCCGAAGCGGCGCGACAGCACCGAATAGGACGCCCAGATGATAGCGCAGGAAAAGCCCAGCACATGACCAAGGCCGAAACCCTGGGCCAGCGAGAAGCTCTGGCCGCGGCTGATCACGAGGACGGCGCCCAGAAGGCCGATGACCACGCCCAGAATGTGGTTCCATTTGAGCTTCTCGCCCGGCAGAAAGGCCGAGAAGGCGACGAGGAACAAGGGCCAGAGATAGGCGAGGAGGCTCACCTCGACCGGCGGCGCCGAGCGGATGGCGGTGAAATAGACGAAGTGATAGCCGAAGAGGCCGCCGACGCCGAGCGCCCAGACCCGCCAGTCGGAGGGCAGGGCACGGACGATGCCGGGCCGGAACGGCCAGGTCACGAGGCCGATGAGACCGCCGATGAGGAAGGTCATGGCGGCGAGTTGGAAGGGCGGCACGGCGCCCGAGGCCGCAGTCAAGGCGGCGAGCACCGCCCACATGAGGACGGCCGTGAACCCGATGAGCGTCGCGGTGGTGCGGGACAAGGAAGCCTCGAGACATTGGCGGGAAAGGCGGCGCTCAATGGCGCAAGCCCCCTGGCAATGTCAAGGGCGCGCCTTACGCGCTTAGCGCAAGGCTCGTTTCCATTTCCGCAAGGTTGCGCGCGCGCAACCTTTCTTCAGATCATATATTGCCCGCCATTGGCGGTGAGCACCGAACCGGTGATGAAGCCGGAGTGATCCGAGGCGAGGAAGACAACGCAGCGCGCCACTTCCTCGGGCTGGCCGAGGCGCCCCACCGGGATCTGCGGGATGACGGATTTCTCCAGCACTTCCTTGGGCACCGCCATCACCATCTCGGTCGCGATGTAGCCCGGGCAGACGCAATTGACGGTGATGCCCTTCTTCGCATTCTCCTGGGCGAGCGCCTTGGTGAAGCCGATGTCGCCGGCCTTCGAGGCCGAGTAGTTGACCTGCCCCATCTGGCCCTTCTGGCCGTTGATCGAGGAGATGTTGATGATGCGGCCAAAACTCCGCTCACGCATGCCCTCGATCAAGGGCCGGCACATGTTGAACAGCGAGTTGAGATTGGTGTTGATCACCTGGTACCACTGCTCGGACGTCATCTTGTGGAACATGCCGTCCTTGGTGATGCCGGCATTGTTCACCAGGATGTCGATCGCTCCAAACTCCGCTTCGATGGCCTTGAGGTTGCTGGCGCAGGCCTCGTAATTGCCGACATCCCATTTGCGAACCTCGATGCCGGTCTCCGCCTTGAACTTCTGCGCCGCCTCGTCATTGCCGGCATAGCTTGCCACCACCTTGTGCCCTTCCTGCTTGAGCGCCTTGGAGATGGCGGCGCCTATGCCGCGTGTTCCGCCGGTTACGACAGCCACTCGTCCCATGTTTCCTCACCCTTCTTCACGTCAAAAAATGATTTTTGTTTTTCTATTTTTTGATTGTCACGGCCGTTCGACGCACATGGCGATGCCCATGCCGCCGCCGATGCACAAGGTGGCAAGCCCCTTGCGGGCCTTGCGCTTGCCCATCTCATGCAGGAGCGTCACCAGGACGCGGGCACCCGAGGCGCCGATCGGATGGCCGAGCGCGATGGCGCCGCCATTCACATTGACGATCTCGCTCGCCCAGCCCATGTCCTTGTTGACGGCGCAGGCTTGCGCGGCGAAGGCTTCGTTGGCCTCGACGAGATCGAGGTCCTCGACCTTCCAGCCCGCTTTCTTGAGAGCCGCGCGCGACGCCGGGATCGGGCCTGAGCCCATGATCGCCGGATCGACGCCGGCATGCGCCCAGGAGACGATGCGGGCGAGCGGCTCGAGGCCGCGCTTACCGGCTTCCTTGGCGCTCATCAGGATGACCGCGGCGGCGCCGTCATTGATGCCCGAGGCGTTGCCCGGCGTCACCGTGCCGTCCTTCTGGAACACCGCCTTGAGCTTGGCGACCTGATCGAGGGTCGCGCCATGGCGGATATATTCGTCCTGGTCGACGACGATGTCGCCCTTGCGCGAGGCGACGGTGACGGGCGCGATCTCGTCCTTAAACCTGCCGGCCTTCTGGGCGGCCTCGGCCTTGTTCTGCGAGGCGACGGCGAACTGGTCCTGGGTGTCGCGGGTGATCTGCCACTGGCGCGCGACATTTTCGGCCGTGTTGCCCATGTGATAGCCGTTGAAGGCGTCCCACAGGCCGTCCTTGATCATGGTGTCGATCATCTGGAAGTCGCCCATCTTCACGCCGTTGCGCAGATGCTGGCAGTGAGGGGCGAGCGACATGGATTCCTGGCCGCCCGCCGCCACGATCTCGGCATCGCCATTGACGATCTGCTGCAGGCCGAGCGCCACGGCCCTGAGGCCCGAGCCACAGAGCTGGTTGACACCCCAGGCCGGGCTTTCGACCGGGATACCGGCGGCAATGGCGGCCTGGCGGGCCGGGTTCTGGCCCTGCCCAGCCGTCAGGATCTGGCCCAGGATCACTTCGTCGACTTCCTTCGCCTCGACCTTGGCGCGCGCCATGGCGGCCTTGAGGGCGGTAGCGCCCAGCGTATGGGCGGGAACGCTCGAGAGCGCCCCGTTGAACGACCCGACCGGGGTCCGGGCAGCCGAGACGATGACGACGGAATTCTCAGAATTAGCCATGAAATGGGCCTCCAATGACGTAAGTGGCAGCCATTAAGCCCCACTATTCCAGGTGTTGCAATGCGGTTCGACACCCGAGCCTTTCCCGGTCGGATGCTTCGCATCCGATCGGGATAAAAAGGCTCGGCAAATATACGGTTTGAGCGCTTTCTTATCGCCAAAGTCGAGCAACTTTGGCGGAAAGCGCTCTAGGTAGTGCGTCTTTTTGCACTTGCAATTGTGCACCGCACGGCGCACCTTTCTTCGGATAGAGAGAGATTGCCGTCAGGCAGCACGGAGGAAGTAAGGGAGACCTTGAGTTTGAGCGGCGAACAAGCAGCCACCGCGAATGCGGTCGTCATCAAAAAATACGCGAACCGGCGTCTCTATAACACCGCGACCAGCACCTATGTCACCCTCGACGACCTCTCCGACATGGTCAAGAAGGGCACCGATTTCGTCGTCTATGACGCCAAGTCGGGCGAAGACATCACCCGCTCGGTCCTGACCCAGATCATCTTCGAGGAAGAGAGCAAGGGTCAGAACCTCCTGCCCATCAAATTCCTGCGCCAGCTCATTCACTTCTACGGCGACAGCATGCAGGCCTTCGTGCCGGGTTATCTCGAAATGTCGCTCGAATCGCTCACCAAGGAGCAGGACAAGCTGCGCCAGCAACTGGCCGAGATCTGGGGCGCCGACCCCTTCAAGGCGATGCAGGAGCAGACCGAGCGCAACATGGCGATGTTCCATGACGCCGTGCGCATGTTCAACCCCTTCGCCGCGGCCATGGCCAACCAGCAGCCGCAGCAGAGGCCGCAAGGCCAGGCCGGGCCCAAGGACCAGCCCCCGGCGCCGGCCGGTAAGGACGATCTCCAGGCGCTCAAGGACCAGCTTTCCGCCATGCAGCGCAAGATCGACGCCATCGCCGGCGGGAAATGACTTTTTAATCTCGCGCTCGAAGAGGAGGCGCTAGCCCCGCTTGCGGCGGAACTGCGCATTGAGCGCGTCGATCGCCATTCTGAGCCGCGACATGTCGGGCTCCTCGTTGGCCTCCGGTCTTTGCCGGGCGAGCGCTATTTCAGGCGTCGGGTAATCGGCCGGCCCCTTCAAGACCGCGCTTTCTTCCGCCGTCTCGACATCGGCCTCGTCCTGGCGCGTCGGTTGTTCCGATGCCACGGCGTCATCCGTCGTCCACGGGACATCGAGCGAGGCCTTGCCGAACAGATTGCCCTGCAGATAGTCCGCTCCCCATGTGCGCAGGAACTCGGCGTCCTCCGGCGTCTCGACCCATTCGGCGATGGTCTTGAGCTCGAATTTGCGCGCCATGTCGATCAGCGAGCGGACGAAATACTGGTTCTCCTGGTTTTCCTTGAGATTGGCGCAGAACGACCCGTCGAGCTTGAGGATGTCGACATTGAGCGCCTTGAGATTGCGGAACGACGTGTAGCCGGCGCCGAAATCGTCGATCGCGACGCGGCAGCCGAGGTCGCGCAAGGTGCGGGTGAAGCGCACCGTCTCGTCGAGCTCGCTCAAGGCCACCGTCTCGGTGATCTCGACGGTGAGCCGCGGCGTCACCTCGCTATGCTCCTTCAGGATCTCGGTCAACTGCCCGAACCAGCGCGGATCGGTCGCGGTGACGCCGGAGACGTTGAAGCTGAGATGCGCTTCCGGATAGGCGAGCAGCGTCGACACGGTGAGCTGCGCCACGGTGCGGTCGATGAGCCGCACCAGGCCGAGCTTCTCGGCGATCGGGATCAGATGCGCCGCGGCGATCATGTCGCCGCGCTCGTCCGCCATGCGCAGCAACGCTTCATGCATCACCACCTCGCGCGAAGCCGCATCGACGATCGGCTGGAAGGCGAGCTTGAAGCGGTCCTCCTTGAGGCAGGCGACGATCTCATGCGCGGCACGCGCATTGATGCTGCGCTCGGAAATGAGCTTCTGCGAGGGCTTGTAGATGACGAAGCCGTCTGACGGCAGGCGCTTGGCCTCGGTCAGGGCCTCTTCGGTGCGCGCCATCGCCGTGTTGGCGTCGGCCGCGTGGCCGGGCAGGATGATGGCGCCGATCGACAGCATGGCCCATACCGGCCCATGCTCGGTGTCGATGACGCTCTCGCGCGCCACTTCGAGGAAGCGCTCGGCCGCGTGCTGCAGATCCTCCTCGCTGCAATTGTTGATGATGACGGCGAACTTGCTGCCGGAATAGCGCGCGATCGGATCGCCGGCGCGCACCACGTTCTTGAGCCTGCGGCCCACCGCGATGATGACCTCGTCCGCCACCTCGAAGCCATAGGCGTCGTTGACCACCGCCAGGTTGTTGATGCCGGCGATGACGAAGGCGCGGGACACGCCCTCCCTGTCCGCCGCCACGATCGCCTCTTCCAGCGCTTCCGCCATGCGGCCGCGGTTCATCATGCCGGTCAAGGGATCGCAATTGCCGAGGAAGTTGAGCTGCTGGTCGCGCGAGTGACGGTCATCGACCCGCCTGACGATGCCGAAGGCTTCCGCCGGCCTGCCGTCGGCGCCGGCATACCAGCGGCCGGTGTCTTCGAGCCAATAGGCGGTCCTGCCGTTCTTGCCGTCGGGGCGGAACAGATATTCGATCTGGTAGGGAATGCCTTCGCCTTCGTCCTTGTAGACGGTGCGCATCACCGCGTCGTAGCGGGTGGTGAAATTGTCGGCATCGAGGAGATCGGCGTAAGCCCGCCCGGTGACGAGGCGGGATGCCGGACAATGCAGGACCTCGGGCGCGTTGGCGCTCCAGAAGATCTCATCCGATTCGATCACCCAGTGATAGGCGGCTTCGCCCACCGCCACCACCGCCTTGCGCACCCGCTCGAGCTCTTCGGCGCTGATGACGCGCTGCAGTGATTCGACCGGCGTCTGCACAAATTGAGCATCGTCGGGTCGCGCCGACTCCTGGGCTGAGGACTTGGATGGTTTTTCGCTCAAGCGGCCTCCGGAGCGTTCCGTCTGATGCAACAATACTAACCGGCGAGCCGAATGCAAATCGATATGGCCCGGCGCACAGCCAGTGTCCCGAATCCGAAGTTCGCCCCGTCGCGCCGCACCTTCCGAGCGAACTTCGGATTCGAAAGGACACTGGCAACTTTAAGAATTGTAGTGTGCCTTTGAACGCGAAGTTCCTGTAACCCCTACGGCTCGGATCGCAGGAACTTCGCGTTCGGCACACTACCGGGCAATTGGTAAACGTCCTAATAACCCAAGGCCAGGCCATCCTTGCGGAAGTCGGACCCGCCGGCAAGGACGCCGTGTTTGCGGTCGAACAGTATGGCCTGCCCGCCGCCCAGGGGCTCTATGAGATCGGCGAGGACATGGCCCCGCTCGGTGAGGTCGCGACGCACTGTTGCACCAATGCCCGCCTCGACATCGACGCGGCCCTCCTGCGGGAAGAGACGCGGGAAATCGAGCGCTGCCTGCACGTCCTGGCCATAGACGTAGCGGTTGAGCATCACCGCCATGTGGCCCATCGGCTGGTAGGAGCCGCCCATCACGCCGAAGGACAGGTCAACCTTGCCCTTGGCGCGCACCATGGCCGGGATGATCGTGTGAAGCGGGCGCTTGCCCGGGCCGATGCAGTTGGGATGGCCGGGCTCGGTCACGAAATTGGCGCCGCGATTCTGCAACGTGATCCCGCTCTTGGGCGTCACGATGCCGGAGCCGAAGCTCCAATAGATCGAGTTGATGAAGGAGACGGCCATACCTTCCTTGTCGGCGACGGTCAGATAGACGGTGTCCGAGCCCGGCATCGGCACCATGTTCTCCGGTGCTGAGAGCGCCTTCTTCATGTCGATCAGGGCGGCGAGCTGTTGCGCGACCTTCCGGCTCAGCAGCGCCTGGGGCTCCACCGTCATCGCCGCGGCATCGGCGATGTGCCGGTTGCGCAGCACCCAGGCGAGCTTGAGCGCCTCGATCTGGAGATGGTAGCGCTCAGGACTGCCTTCGTCATACCTGGTCAGGCCGAGCTCTTCGAGGATGTTGAGCGCGATGAGGGCGGTGAGGCCCGAGCCGTTGGGCGGGATTTCCAGGATCTCGACGCCGGCGAATGGGGTCGCGATCGGCTCGACCCAGCTCGATTTCGTCGCGGCGAAGTCCTCCAATGTGAGAAGGCTGCCGCGCTGGGCGAGATGCGTGACGATCTCGTCGGCGACCTCGCCCGCATAGAAGCCGTCGCGGCCTTTCTCGCCGATGCGGCGCAGGGTGCGCGCCAATGCCGGATAGCGCATGACCTCGCCCGCCTCGGGCGCGCGGCCATGGATGAGATAATGCAGTTTCATGCCCTCGTCATGAGCGATGTCCTTGACATCTTCCGCCCAGTCGAAGGCGACGCGCGGTGTCGTCGGCACGCCGTCCTCGGCGAGGCGGATCGCAGGCTTCAGCGCCTCCTTGAGATCCATCGTGCCATGGCGTTCGAGCAAGGCCGCCCAGGCATCGATGGCGCCGGGCACCGTTACGGCATGCACGCTCCTGGGCTCGATCGCCGAAAGCTTGGCCCAGGCGAGCCAGGTGGCATCGGCCTTCCGTGCCGCGCGGCCCGAGCCATTGATGCCTTCGATCGTGCCATCACGTTTTCCGATCAAGGCGAAGCAGTCGCCGCCGATGCCGGTCATATGCGGCTCGGTGATGCACAAGACGGCAGAGGCGGTAACGGCCGCATCGACGGCATTGCCGTTGTTTTTCAGGACATCGAGGGCGGCGAGCGTGGCGAGCGGCGATGAGGCGGCAGCCATGCCGTTGATGCCGTAGGCCACGGAGCGGCCGGGAAGCTGGAAATTGCGCATGCTTTTCTTTAGCCCGGCTTTCAATATTCATCTAGGCCAGAGTGTCGCAATCCGCCGAAGGATGCCGTTTCGCTATCGCCTTGCAAAAACGGCCTGTCTATTGTTCGCTGCTCGTCGCACTGCTGTGGTGGTTCGGAAATTCCCTTTATTTCGCTGCGGACACGCGAGGGAATTTCCGAACCAAAAACCACAGCAGGGGTCTTAAATTTCTAGTGTCCTTTCGAATCCGAAGTTCGCTCGAAAGGCGCTGCGAGGTGAGGGCGAACTTCGGATTCGGGACACTAGAGAGTGGGAGGAATTCGCGATATGGCTACCGTCAAGAGCGACATCGAGATCGCCCGTGAAGCGAAGATGAAACCGATCCTCGAGATCGGCAAGAAACTCGGCATCCCGGCGGAAGATCTGATTCCCTATGGTCACACCAAGGCGAAGCTTTCCTTGGATTTCATTTCGGGGCTCGCCAAGAAGAAGGACGGCAAGCTCATCCTCGTCACCGCCATCAACCCGACACCCGCGGGCGAAGGCAAGACGACCACCACCGTGGGCCTGGGCGACGGCCTCAATCGCATCGGCAAGAAGGCGATGATCTGCCTGCGCGAGCCTTCGCTCGGCCCCTGCTTCGGCATGAAGGGCGGTGCGGCCGGCGGCGGCTATGCCCAGATCGTGCCGATGGAAGACATCAACCTGCATTTCACCGGCGATTTCCACGCCATCACCTCGGCGCACAATCTGCTCTCGGCGATGATCGACAACCACATCTATTGGGGCAATGAGCTCGGCCTCGACACGCGCCGCATCGCCTGGCGTCGCGTGATGGACATGAACGACCGGGCACTGCGCGACATCGTCTGCTCGCTGGGCGGCGTCGCCAACGGCTTCCCTCGCGAGGCTGGTTTCGACATCACCGTCGCCTCCGAGATCATGGCCATCCTCTGCCTCTCGACCTCGATCGAGGATCTCGAGCGCCGCATCGGCCAGATCGTCATCGGCCAGAAGCGCGACAAGGGCCAGGTGCTGGCCAAGGATATCAAGGCGGCGGGCGCCATGACGGTGCTGCTCAGGGACGCGCTCTTACCCAACCTGGTGCAGACGCTCGAGAACAACCCGGCCTTCGTGCATGGCGGGCCCTTCGCCAATATCGCCCATGGCTGCAATTCGGCCATGGCGACAAGGGCGGCGCTCAAGCTTTCCGACTATGTCGTCACCGAAGCGGGCTTCGGCGCCGATCTCGGCGCCGAAAAATTCTTCGACATCAAATGCCGCAAGGCCGGGCTCCATCCCGACGTGACGGTCATCGTCGCGACGGTGCGCGCGCTCAAGATGCATGGCGGCGTCGGCAAGGACGATCTCAAGAAGGAGAATGTCGAGGCGGTGAAGAAGGGTCTCGCCAATCTCGGCCGCCATATCGAGAATGTGAAGAAGTTCGGCGTGCCGATCGCGGTCGCGGTCAACCACTTCATCACCGACACCGATGCCGAGGTCAAGGCGATCACCGACTTCTGCCATGACCATGGCGTCGAAGGCTTCAAATGCACCCACTGGGCGGACGGCGGCAAGGGTACCGAGGCGCTCGCCAAACATGTGGCGGCGTTGGCCGACAAGGGCTCGAGCCAGTTCCATCCGATCTATGACGACGCCATGCCGCTGTGGGACAAGGTCAAGACCATCGCGCGCGAGATCTATCGCGCCGACGACATCGTCGCCGACAAGTCGGTGCGCGACCAGTTCAAGACCTATGAGGCGCAAGGCTACGGCAAGTTCCCGATCTGCATGGCCAAGACGCAGTATTCCTTCTCGACCGATCCCAATCTCAAAGGCGCGCCGTCCAACCACGTGGTGCCGATCCGCGAGGTGAGACTGTCGGCGGGGGCGGAATTCATCGTCGTCATCTGCGGTGACATCATGACCATGCCGGGCCTGCCCAAGGTGCCCTCGGCCGAGACCATCGGCCTCGACGCCAAGGGCCAGATCGCGGGATTGTTCTGAGGCAAGCCAAGAACCGTCACCCCAGCGTTGCCGATGTTGCACTTATGCAATGGATCCCGGCTTTCGCCGGGATGACGGGAAGGGCGAGCTACACCGCTTCGCCCTGCAGCAACCTCGGCAGACGTCCGGTCTCGCCCGCCGCTTCGCGCATGAAGAAGCCCTTGAGCGCCCCGAGGCCGCCCGCCGCCCTGAGGCCCAGGCCGCGGATCGCCCTGAGGCCCGGATTATCGTTGGAGAAGAGCCGCGTCAGCCCGTCGGTCGCGACCGCCGTCATCACCGTGTCGAAGCGCCGCCAGCGGGCATAGGTCTCGAGCACGCTCGCCGAGCCCGGATCGAGGCCGAGCTTCACCGCTTCCGAGATGCTTTCGGCGAGTGCCGCCACATCGCGCAGGCCCAGATTGAAGCCGAGGCCGGCGATCGGGTGGATGACATGCGCCGCATCGCCGATGAGGGCGAGCCTCTCGCCAATGAAGGACCGGGCGATCTGCATCGACAGTGGATAGGCATTGCGCGGGCCGGCGAGGATGAGCTCGCCCAGATGGCCGCCGAAACGGCGCGACAGTTCGGAAAGGAAGCTCGCATCGTCGAGCGCCATGATTCGTTTGGCGTCCTGGCTGCGCTCGGTCCACACCAGCGAGCTGCGGTTCTGGGTGAGGGGCAGGATGGCGAAGGGCCCCGAGGGCAGGAAATGCTCCTCGGCGCGGCCATGATGCGGGTGCTCATGCGCGACGGTGGTGACGATGCCCGACTGGTCATAGGACCAGCCGTAAGTATCGATGCCCGCCGCCTTGCGCGCCGGCGATGCGCGCCCGTCGGCGGCGATGAGAAGCGAGGCCTTGGCCTCTTTGCCATCGGCCGTCGTGACCCGCGCAAGACCAGGACCGAAGGTGTAGGCGCCGATGCGCGTGTTGCCTTGGAGCCTGATGCTCGGCGAGGCGAGCGCCGCATCGAGGAGAGCCGCATAGAGATGGCGGTTCTCCACCATATAGGCCGAGGCCTCGCCCGCATGATCCTCTTCGCCGAAATGCAGGAGCGCCGGGCGGGCATCGGCGACTGGCTTGGCGTCGGTAACGATGATGTCGCGCATGGGCTCTGCCTCGGGCGCGATCGCGTCCCAAATGCCGAGCGCTTCGAGCATGCGGCGCGAGGAGGCGGTGATGGCCGAGGCGCGGCCGTCGAAACTGTCGCGGGCGAATTTGGCGGGATCCGCCTGGTCGAGGATGAGGATATCGAGCGGGCGCAAGGCGCGGGGACCGGCCAGCGCCACGGCGGCCGCCAGCCCATTGAGGGCGGCGCCGGCGATCAGGATGTCCGCTTTGTCCATGATTGTGAAAGGCCAGTTTCAGACGGGATCGTCAAGCCCGCTAGTCCTGCCCAAAAACTAATCACAGATGCCGATTTGCATGAATCTTAGGCACATCGTGAATGGGCGACCGGCCCGCTTTCAACAAAATCATATTCCTTTCAAATAGATAGAACCGCCGCCGAGTCTGGCACAAATCTTGTTTAGCTGCTGCGCTGCAACATCAGGGAGATGGGCGCGTATGAAATACATCATTGCCATCGTCAAACCGCACAAGCTGGACGAGGTCCGCGAGGCCTTGGCCGCGATCGGCATCCAAGGGGTCACCGTTACCGAGGTGAAGGGCCATGGCCGCCAGGGCGGCCATACCGAATTCTACCGCGGCGCGGAATATGCCGTGAGCTTCGTGCCCAAGGTCAAGATCGAGATCGCCGTCGATTCGGCCCTCGCCCCCCGTGTCCTCGAGACCATCCGCAAATCCGGCGAAACCGGGCAGATCGGCGACGGCAAGATCTTCGTGCTCCCGCTCGAGCAGGCCGTGCGCATCAGGACCGGCGAGACCGGCGCGGACGCGCTTTAGAGCATGAGCAAAAACCAATGACAGGGATTTCAATGAGGGACAGTGCAATGACATTTCGCGAATGTGGGCGCCGGGCGGTTCTGCCGGGCCTCGGATTGCTGCTGGCGGCCATGCTGCCGGCCGGCACGGCTGAAGCCGCGGCATCGGTCAACAAGGGCGACACGACCTGGATGCTGATCGCCACCATCCTCGTCATCCTGATGACGATACCGGGCCTCGCCCTCTTCTATGGCGGCCTGGTGCGCTCGAAGAACGTGCTCTCGGTCCTGACCCAGGTCTTCATCTGCTTCTCGCTCATCGGCATCCTCTGGGTGATCTACGGCTATTCGATCGCCTTCACCAACGGCACCGCCTTCTTCGGCGGACTGTCGAAATTCTTTCTCGCCGGTGTCGACATCAACACCTTGGCGGCGACCTTCTCCAAGGAGGTCTATGTGCCGGAACTCACTTACGTGATGTTCCAGCTCACTTTCGCCGCGATCACGCCGGCGCTCATCGTCGGCGCCTTCGCCGAGCGCATGAAGTTCTCGGCCGTGCTGCTGTTCCTCGTCCTGTGGTTCACCTTCGCCTATCTGCCGATGGCGCATATGGTGTGGTGGTGGGCCGGACCCGACGCCTATACGCTGAGCCCTGACAATATCGAGGCAGTGAAGGCGGCGGTCGGCGAACAGGCGGCGACGGACTTCCTCGCCAAGCTCGCCGCGGCGACCGACGATGCGGCTAAGGCCACGGTGCTTGCCGATTATTCGACGGCGGTCAACGCCTCGAATGGCTGGCTGTTCAACTGGGGGGCCATCGATTTCGCCGGCGGCACCGTCGTCCATATCAATGCCGGCATTGCCGGTCTCGTCTGCGCCTTGGTCCTCGGCAAACGGGTCGGTTATGGCAAGGACGCCATGGCGCCGCACAGCCTGCCGCTCACTCTGGTCGGCGCCTCGCTGCTCTGGGTCGGCTGGTATGGCTTCAATGCCGGCTCCAACCTCGAATCCAATGGCCTCACCGCCCTTGTCGTCCTCAACACGACCATCGCCACCGGTGCCGCGGCGCTCGCCTGGACCTTCGGCGAATGGGTGACACGCGGCCATCCGAGCCTCTTGGGTGCGGCCTCCGGCGCGGTGGCGGGCCTCGTCGCCATCACGCCCGCCTGCGGCTGGGTCGGGCCGGGGGCCGCCATCATCATCGGCCTCATCGCCGGCTTCGTCTGCCTGTGGGCGGTGGTGTGGATGAAGGCGCGCTTCGGCTATGACGACTCGCTCGACGTCTTCGGCGTCCATGGCGTGGGCGGCATCGTCGGCGCCCTCCTCACCGGCATCTTCGTCAATCCGGCGCTGGGCGGTGTCGGCGTCACCGACTATACCGCCACCGACACCTCGACCAAGGTCCTCGATTACTCCTTCTCGGGCCAGATGACGGCGCAGATCGTCGCCGTCCTCACCGCCCTCGTGGTCTCGGGGGTGGTGAGTTATGTGGCGCTGATGATCTGCAAGGCGGTGACGGGCCTCAGGGTCTCGGAAGCCGAAGAGCGCGAGGGCCTCGATATCGCCTCCCATGGCGAGCGGGCCTATAACTGACCCCTCTTTCGAGCCGTTCGCAGGCAAGAGGCGGAGCCGCAAGGCTCCGCCTTTTTTCATTGGGCTGAAAGCCTCGACTTAACGCCACTTTAACCACGCCCCGCCAGACTCCGTGTTAACCATTTTTTGTATTCGAGACGGGGTTGCCTGATGGCAGGTCGACGCGCGGCTATCGCTCATCCAATCGACACTGACGACGGTGCCGTGCCGGCGGCGATCCGCCGCTTCCTGCGCAACCGCCTGATGGAGTTTCTGGGCTTCCTCTGCTTCGCTTTGTGCCTGGCGGTGGGCGTGGCGCTCGCCACCTGGTCGCCTACCGACCCCTCGCTCAGCCGCGCCGTCGACGGCGCGCCGCGCAATCTTCTGGGCTATCCGGGCGCCATCATCTCCGATCAGCTCCTGCAGCTCTTCGGCCTCGCTGTCGTCGCCGTCGTGGCGCTTCCGCTCTTGTGGAGCATGCGACTCATGACGCATCACCCGGTGGTGAGGCCGGTCAGATCGTTCTTCGCCTGGATCGTCTTCACCTTTGCGCTCTCGGCCTTCCTCGCCATGATCCCGCCGCCTGAGGGCTTCGCGCTCGAAGCGGGCTTCGGCGGCCAGACCGGCGAGGTCTTGAAATCGGCGCTGCTCGCGGTGCTCAACCTCGGCTTCAAGGGCTTCTTCGCCTTGCTCGTCGCCGCCGCTCTCTTTGGCGCCGGCGCCGTCTTCGCAGGTGCTGCGGCGGCAGGCCTCAGCCGCTCCGACGGGGCGCTCTCGGCTGCGGCCGGCTATTACATCCGCTGGGCCGCTTCCTGGCTGTGGAGCCTCTTGCGCAGCCTCTTCCAGCGCTGGCGCATGCTGCGCCAGCTCAAGGCGCAGGACAAAGCCTTCCGCGCCCGCGAGGCGAGTGCGACGCGCAAGACCGGACGCGTCGAGCCGCGCCTCGACCGCAACGCCAAGGGCGGCGAAAAGGACAATCCGCCCTGGCTCAAGCTTCCCTCTTCCGATGAGGAGGAAGAGATCGACATCGAGATGGACGGCGACGAGGAAGAAGGCGAGGACGAAGAGGAAGGCGAAAGCGAGGACGATGAACCGGAAGCGGCAGCACCGCGCCGCGTGAGAGCGCGCGCCAATCAGTCCATCAAGCAGGCGAAGCCCAGCAGGAAGCGCCAGAAGAGCGACTATGAACTGCCCGAGCTCACGCTTCTCGCCGAGCCCAAGAAGAACAACCGCGCCGTCGAACTGTCGCCTGAGATGCTCGAGCAGAATGCCCGGGCGCTTGAAGGCGTGCTCGAGGATTTCGGCGTCAGGGGCCAGATCGTCAATGTGCGCCCGGGCCCGGTGGTGACGCTTTACGAGCTCGAGCCCGCGCCCGGCATCAAATCGTCGCGCGTGATCAGCCTTGCCGACGACATCGCCCGCTCGATGAGCGCCATCTCGGCGCGCGTCGCGGTGGTCTCGGGACGCAATGCCATCGGCATCGAACTGCCCAACCCCAAGCGCGAGACCGTCTATCTGCGCGAGCTTTTGGGCTCGGAAGCCTTCGAGAAGACCAACCAGAATCTGGCGCTGGCGCTCGGCAAGAACATCGGCGGCGAGCCGGTCTTCGCCGATCTCGCCCGCATGCCGCATCTGCTCATCGCCGGCACCACGGGCTCGGGCAAATCGGTCGGCATCAACACGATGATCCTGTCGCTGCTCTATCGCCACACGCCCGACCGCTGCAAGCTCATCATGATCGATCCCAAGATGCTCGAGCTCTCGGTCTATGAGGGCATCCCGCATCTGCTCGCGCCCGTCGTCACCGATCCGCGCAAGGCGGTCGTGGCGCTCAAATGGGCGGTGCGCGAGATGGAGGACCGCTACCGCAAGATGTCGAAGGTCGGCGTGCGCAATATCGACGGCTTCAATGCCAGGCTCGAGCAGGCGCGCGAGAAGGGCGAGGCCATGTCGCGCACGGTGCAGACCGGCTTCGATCCGGAATCGGGCGAGCCGATCTTCGAGCGCGAGGAAATGGATCTCTCGGCCATGCCCTACATCGTGGTCATCATCGACGAGATGGCCGACCTGATGATGGTGGCGGGCAAGGACATCGAAGGCGCCGTGCAGCGCCTGGCCCAGATGGCGCGCGCCGCCGGCATCCATGTGGTGATGGCGACCCAGCGGCCCTCGGTCGACGTCATCACCGGCACCATCAAGGCGAACTTCCCGACCCGCATCTCCTTCCAGGTGACCTCCAAGATCGACAGCCGCACGATCCTCGGCGAGCAAGGCGCCGAGCAGCTCCTGGGGCAGGGCGACATGCTCTATATGGCGGGCGGCGGGCGCATCTCGCGCCTGCATGGCCCCTTCGTGTCGGACGACGAGGTCGAGAAGATCGTCCGCTCATTGAAGAAGCAGGGGGCGCCCGAATATATCGAGGCGGTCACCGAGGAGCCGGAAGAAGGCTATGGCGAGGCGGGCGGCGGCTCCTATGGCGAAGGCGGCGGCTCGGGCGGCGGTTCGGGCGATGAGCTCTACGACCAGGCGGTGGCGGTGGTTTTGCGCGACAAGAAGGTGTCGACGAGCTATATCCAGAGGCGCCTCCAGATCGGCTATAACAAGGCGGCGAGCCTCATCGAGCGGATGGAGAAGGAAGGCCTGATCTCGTCCGCCAATGCCACCGGCAAGCGTGAAATCCTGGTGCCGGGGGACAGCGCCAGGGATTGATGAATGTGTAGGAAGTGCCGCAAAAGCGCCCCCTTATTGGGGGATTAGGGCCACATCCAAGCGAAGCGAAGGGAACCTGACGTGACGAAGCTCTTCAGCAAGAAATTCCGCGGCCTCATGGCGGCAGCGACCATGGCCGGCCTCCTCTCTCTGGGCGGGGCCGGGGTCGCCAAATCCGTCGACCTGACCGCCGACCAGTCCGCCCGCGTCAAGGAAGTCGCCAGCTATATCCAGGGCTTCAAGACGCTGCAGGGCGAGTTCACCCAGGTGAGCTCAAAGGGCAATGTTTCCAAGGGCGTTTTCATCCTGTCGAAGCCCGGCAAGATGCGCTTCGAATATGCCTCGCCCAACCCCTTCATCATCGTCTCGGACGGGACCTGGGTGACGATCAAGAACCGGGCCAAGGACAAGGCCGAGGAATATCCCTTGTCGCAGACGCCGCTCAGGCTCGTTCTCGACGACGACATCGACCTGCTCGAGGAAGCCAATATCCTTGATGTCGACATCAAGGATGGGCTCACCACCATCACCTTGCAGGACCGCAAGAAGACCGTGCCGGGCCACCTGATCATTACCTATGACGAGGCCAAGAAGGCGCTCCAGCAATGGGTGGTGGTCGACGGCCAGGGCCGGCGCACCACGGTTTCGCTGGAGAATATTGTCGCAGGCGGCAAGCCCGATCCAAAATTATTCAAGGTCGAAGTGCGCCGCCTGAAGGACAAGAAGCGCTAGCTTTCCGGCGCGGAACAACCGCGCCTCGAGGAATCCGCGCCGATTCAAATCGTTAGCCGAAATATGCGGTTTTTGTGGCAAAGTTTCCGCGTTTTCGGCCCGGAAATAGGCGCATATCTGCTCTCCTGAATGTGACTGGCTGGGCATTGAAATCCGGATACGGACTATCTAACTAATCAGTCGTGCAGCAGGCTAAGTCCCAGCCCACGCCCCCCCGCTTGTAGGTTGGGATCTGCTGTACGCGCCGGTCTTCCCCTCCCGGCGCAATTGCGCACGAGGCGCCGGGCGCCCGGACCCCGAACCGGGCGCCCACTTTTTTGCCCCCTTGCCTCGGAACCGGGCGGCGGGCATTTACCCTCCTCATGAAACTGAAAATCGCCACCTGGAACATCAATTCCGTGCGCTTGCGCATCGGCCTGGTCTGCCGCCTGCTCAAGGAGCGCGCCCCCGACGTCCTCTGCCTCCAGGAAACCAAATGCCCACAAGGGCAGTTTCCCTCCGCGCCCCTCAAGGAGCTGGGCTACACCCATATCGCCGAGTCCGGCCAGGCCGGCTATCACGGCGTCGCCATCGTCTCGCGCCTGCCGCTCAATCAGATCGCCGTGCGCGCCTTCTGCCAGAAGCAGGACTGCCGCCATATCGCCGCCGTCATCGGCGAGCGCGAGCCCATCATCCTGCACAATCTCTATGTGCCCGCCGGCGGCGATGAGCCCGACCGCGAGATCAACGAGAAATTCGGCCACAAGCTCGATTTCGTCGCCGAGCTCGAGCACTGGTTCGGCAACGGCTCGGTGCCGGCCAAGCATCACGGCATCGTGGTCGGCGACCTCAATATCGCGCCGCTCGAAAACGATGTCTGGTCGCACAAGCAGCTCTTGAAGATCGTGAGCCACACGCCGGTCGAGACGGAGGGGCTCACCCGGGCCCAGGCGGCGGGCGGCTGGGTCGACCTGATCCGCCAGCACATCCCGGCCGAAGAGAAGGTCTACACCTGGTGGAGCTACCGCGCCCACGACTGGCAATTGTCCGATCGCGGCCGCAGGCTCGATCATATCTGGAGCACGCCCGATCTCGCGCGCAGGAGCCAGGGCATCGAGATCCTGCGCGGCGCGCGCGGATGGCCACAGCCTTCCGACCATGTGCCGGTGATGGCGACGCTGGAGGTATAGCCGGGTCTAGGCGTCTCAGCCGCGCGGGAAGGAGGGCGCGTTTTCGAGCATCTGCCGGATACGGTCGAATTCGGTGACGGAGCCCGTGAGCTTGCGCGACAGCGCGCTCATCACCTTCGTCCCGAAATCGGGGAATTCGCCGACCACGCGCATGAAGGTGTCGCGGGTGATGCGGGTGGCGGTAATGGGGCCCTTGGCGGTCACATTCACCGAATAGGCGACGCCGGCGATCATCGCGAGCTCGCCCAGGAAAGCGCCGGGTCCGGCGACCGCCACCACGAGGCGCTCTTCGCCCTGGCTCCGCCACACCTCCGCTTCACCCGACAGCAGGAGATAGGCCGCGGACCCCGTGCCGCCGGCGCGGAAGATGTCGGCCTTTTCGGCGAACTGAACCCTTTCGCTGGCGAAAGCCATGACCTGCAGATGCGCGGGATCGCATTCCGCGAAGAGCGGAATCTGCCTCAAGCTCTCGGCATTCATCCTGACGCTCATGGTCGGCGCCTAAAGCGCGACGGCGCTACGTCGCCATCGCGCATTATCCTTTTGTTTGCGCATGATCTTCTCGGAAAACCGGTAGATGGCCGGGTCAAGCCCGGCCACAAGCTTTTCCGGATCATGCGCCCCTGTAGACGCTGCACCCTGCTGGTCCTGTTCCCTCGCCAAATGCCCGTTTCGCGAATCACCCTGTAAACTCACCCCAGAACCCCTGCGTACCACGTCAACCGAATCAAGGGAAAAGCCGTCTCCGTCACGGCACCAGCTTATAGCCGCCGGCCTCTGTCACCAGGATCTCGGCATGCGAGGGATCGCGCTCGATCTTCTGGCGCAGCCGGTAGATATGGGTCTCGAGCGTGTGGGTGGTGACACCGGCATTGTAGCCCCAGACGTCATGCAGCAGCGTGTCGCGGCCGATCACCTGCTCGCCCGCCCGGTAGAGGAACTTGATGATCGCGGTTTCCTTCTCGGTGAGCCTGATCTTCTTGGCGTCGTCGCGCACCAGGAGCTTGGCCGAGGGCTTGAACGTATAGGGACCGACCCTGAAGACCGCATCCTCGCTCTGCTCGTGCTGGCGCAGATGCGCCCTGATGCGGGCGAGCAGCACCCCGAAGCGGAACGGCTTGGTGACATAGTCGTTGGCGCCGGCATCGAGGCCGAGGATCATGTCGGAATCCGACGTCTGGCCGGTCAGCATGATGACCGGCCCTTTATGGCCGTTGCGCCGCATCGCCTTGCAGGCCTCGCGGCCGTCCATGTCCGGCAGGTTGACATCGAGAAGGACGACATCGGCACCGTCATTCTTGAGCGTCTTGACACCCGCCGTCGCGTTCGCCGCCTCGGCGACGGTGAATTCCTCATGCAGAGCGAATTGTTCCTTGAGGGTCTCGCGCAATACATCATCGTCATCGATGATGAGAATGCGTATAGCCATGCTTACACCTGCCATGCCGGTCTATTGCCCGCCTGCCCATTTGATGTTTTAAAAGGCCGCCCGCGCCTTGAAAAGCCCTTGAGCACGTGAACCGCTCCCTCGCTCTCATTCATGTCCGCACCCTGACGGCCTCGGCCCAGGACGGCCTGCTGATCGCCGGCAATTTGCGACTGCCCTGCAAGCTCGGCCGCGCCGGCCGCTGCTCGCTGAAGCGCGAAGGCGACGGAGCGACACCCAGAGGGCTGTGGCCGCTGCGGCGGGTCCTGGCGCGAAGGAACTCACAAGGCCGGCTACGCACCGGGCTGCCTTTTCGTTTCATCGCCCCCGATGACGGCTGGTGCGACGATCCGGCCGACCGCAACTACAACCGCCCGGTCAAGCTGCCATACCCGGCGAGTCATGAGGAATTATGGCGCAAGGACCACCTCTATGATGTCGTGGTCATCCTCGGCCATAACGACCGGCCGCGCGTAAGAGGCGCCGGTAGTGCCGTGTTCTTTCACCTGGCCGATCCCCAGGGGGGCCCGACCGCCGGCTGCATCGCCGTCTCGGCCGCGGACATGCGCAAGGTCCTGGCGCTCTGCGGCCCGAAAACGAAGATCCGGGTCTGGTAAAAGCACCGGCTCAAAGAGCTACAGCGAAAATACCTGGTACGCCGTCTGGCAAGGATTGCCCGCGGCCACATGGATCAGGCCCGCTTCCGGCTCGTGGATGATCGCCGCGATGGTCTGGACATTTTCCTGATGGCGGCAGAGGGAGCCCCGGTCGTCATGATGATCGGCGAAAGCGCGTTTCACGTCGGGCAAAGTGAGCCGGCCGATGTTTGGGGCGAAGAGATGCTCCAGACGTTGCTGGCGCGCGGGCGAGTCCGGCATGGACGAGCGGAGCGCATCCGAGGCCGACCAGCGCTCGCTGCAGAAGTGATTGGCGTGCACCAGCCACGCGCGGCCCCGACCTAAGATCTCGACGCCCATGGGCGTCACTTCCATGTCGGCGATCGATCCTTCGCCATCGGTCACGATGTAGTTGGATGATGAGCAAACGCCTGTCGCCTCAGCCAGCTTCACGCACTGATCGACTGAGCTTTTCTCCAAAAGGGCTCTTTTCATCAGGTAATGCGGCATGCCTTTGGCGTTCCACTGGCCGGTCGAGAGCGCGTTCTGGACGGTGCTCACCTTGGCGGAATTGATGCCGGGATAGCCCACGAGGCCGGCGAAGGTGCACATCAGGATGGCGGGCCCCTGGTCGGGCTCGATGCGGAGCATGGCAAGACCAGCGCGATTTGCCGGGTGCTGGTCCAATGTCTGGCCGGACAGAACCTGCCGGCTTTGGGTGACATTCCGGCTGGCCGCAAAGGCGGTGCACAGGCTGTCGACCGACGTCGCACCAAGCGTGTCGGCGCGCGTATTCGCCAGGAGCACATCGGCGAAATCCAAGCGCGCGCCATCGGCGATGCCGCGCATTTCCTCGACGAGCTGAGGGAAACGGCTTTGGTAGGCCGGCAGAAAGGCCATGGCGCCGGCCCTGAGGTCGGTGATCCTCGGCATCTTCAGATCTGGCGGCAGGCCGCGCCAGGCTGCTTCATCGGCCAGAACCTCCTGCAGGATGGCGGGATAGAGCGCGATGAGGTCGCCCAGCGCCCGTCCATGCTGGCGGCCGCGCTCATAGGGACCGCCCGAGACGGTAATGAAGGGCAAAGGCTGCGGATCGTCGGACATCTCGCTCAGGTCTCACTGGTCGATGGAGAATGATGTTGCAAGCGCTTCCAAACTTCAATATGAATCAGTCGCCTTATAACGACAAACATGCGTCTAAATGCATGGGAGCGCTTCCAAAATTTATCAGAAGCCAGGAGGAAACTGTGATCCATTCCCATAAACTCAAAAGAAGCCTCGCCGTTCTCGCTTTGCTGCTCGGGACCGCTTCGGCGGCGCTCGCTCAGGACAAGCCGAAATACTATGTCAATTTCATCGGCGGTCCGGAAATCCAGTTCTTCGCCGTGGTCAAGCGCGGCGTCGAGGAAGCGGGCAAGGACTTGGGTGTCGAGGCCATCTTCAGCGGCCCCAAATGCTGCGACATCAATCTGCAGGCGCAGTTGCTCAAATCGAATGTCGCGGCCAAGCCCGATGGCATTGCGGTCGAATTCAACGATCCGAAGGCGCTGAGCAAACCGCTTCTCGATGCACTCGATGCCGGCATTCCGGTGGTTCTGGTCAACACGCAAAATTTTGCCGAGGAGAGCGACCCGCGCATCAAGGCGCTCGCTTATATCGGCCAGGACGAGCGCGTGTCGGGCGCCAAGGTCGGCGCCGGCCTCAAGCCGCATCTGAAGAAGGGCGCGCATGTCGTCTGCCAGAATCCAGGCCCCGCCCAGATCGTTCAGACCATCCGCTGCGACGGGCTCAAGGCCTATCTCGAGAAAGAGCTCGGCGCCACCGTCGATGTGCTCGTCAACACCGCCTCGACGCCGGCCCAGGGCATCTCCGTTCTCGACGGCTACATGCGCTCGCACAAGAACACATCGGCCATTGTCAGCCTCAATCCCGAAACCGGCACCTATGCCTGCCAGTGGGTGGACAAGAACAAGATGCATGGCCAGGTCACGCTCGGCGGCTATGACGTCTCGCCCGCGGTCCTCGACTGCATCAAGCGCGGCACCACCGCCTTCACCCTCGTGCAGCAAGCCTATGCGCAAGGTTATCTCGCGGTCGTCGCCCTCTACATGAAGCACAAATACGGCATGACCCCGCCGAACATCGACACCAGCACGCTCTATGTCACCAAGGAGAACGCCGACTCCTTCCAGCCCATCGTCGATTCCGGTCGCGGCGGCTGATCAACCGCCCTCGAATGTCCAACGAATTGGAAGCTTCATCTCATCCGCCGGCGAGCGCTCCCGCCGGCGGTGCCGGACAGAGGATCGTGCGCCGGCTGTTCGCCCTGCAGGAGCTGGGCGTGCTGGTCGCAGGCCTGGTCATCGCGGCTGTCTTCGCTTTGCTCTCGCCCGAATTCCTCACCCTCGCCTCGCTCGGCTCCATTCTGGCGAGCGCCGTCCAGTTCGGCCTGGTGGGCCTCGGCGTCACGATGCTGCTCATCGCCGGGGAATATGATCTTTCCGTCGCCTCGGTCTATTCGCTGTGCCCTCTGGTGATGGCGGCCCTTTGGATCAATGGCGAGGTCAATGTCTATCTGGCTTTGCTCCTCGCTTTGGTGCTGGCCGCCGTGATCGGCCTCATCAACGGCCTGGCGACGCTCTATCTGGGCATTCCGTCCTTCATCATCACCTTGGCGACCGCCTTGTTCTGGGCGGGGGTCAGCCTCAATCTCACGGGCGGCTACCCGATCAGCTATTTCGGCGATGCCGCCATCATGAGATGGCTCGGCGCCGTCGAGATCGGCAGCAGCCGGATTTCGGTGTCCATCCTGTGGCTCCTGGCGACGGCGGTGCTGCTGATGCTGGTCTTGCGCGCCACGCCGGTCGGCAACTGGATATTCGCGAGCGGAGGCGATGGGCGTGCCGCCCGCGCTATGGGCGTGCCCGTCGGCCGCGTGAAGGTGTCCTGTTTCATCCTCTGCTCGGTCCTCGCCGCGTTGACCGGCATCATCCAGTTCGGATCGTTCGGATCGGCGACACCCACGCAAGGATCCGATCTCGCTTTGACCGCGATCGTGGTGGCGGTGGTCGGCGGCGGCTCATTGCTCGGCGGGCGCGGCAGCATCATCGGAGCGCTTCTCGCCGCCGTCGTCCTCGGCATGTCCTATACCGGGCTCGTGCTCTCCGGCGTGTCGACGACATGGTTCCAGTCCTTCGTCGGCTTTCTCCTCTTGTTCGCGGTCATCATCAATCTGCGCACCGCGGCACTCGGCGCCAAATTCGGGGTGATCCGCAAATCATGACGGCGACCCCCGCGCATGCCCCGCTCTACGAGCTCAGCGACGTCACGCTGAGCTTCGGCAATGTCGTGGCCATCTCCGGCGTGACGCTCGATGTCCTTCCGGGCCAGGTCGTCGGCCTCGTCGGCGACAATGGCGCCGGCAAATCGACGCTGATGAAGGTCATGAACGGTTTTCATCGGCCGGGTTCCGGCGTCATGCGCTTCAAGGGAGAGGACGTGGCCTTCGCATCGCCCCGGGACGCGCGGCGCATCGGCATCGAAACGGTGTATCAGGATCTGGCGCTGATCCCGGCGCTCAGCATCTGGCGCAATTTCTTTCTCGGCCGCGAACGGGCAGGCGGCATTCGGCCGTTCCGCTATCTCAAAAAGGACGAGATGCGCGAATTGTCGATATCGCGCCTGCGCGAGCTCGGCCTCACGCGGCTCAGGTCGCCCGATGAACCCGTCGACATCCTTTCCGGCGGCGAGCGCCAGGCCCTCGCCATCGCCCGGGCCCGCTTCTTCGGCGGCAGCCTGCTGTTGCTCGACGAACCGGCATCGGCGCTGTCGGTGAAGGAAACCGAGAAGGTGTCCGAGGCGATACACAATGCCCGCAAGGACGGCATAGGCGTCGTCATCATCGATCACAACATTGCCCATGTGCACCGCATCTGCGACAAGATCGTCGTTCTCGAGAACGGCCGTGTGCTGAAGACGGTGGATCAGAGCGACGTGACCGCCGCGACCGTCGCCGACATGGTCGCGGGACGTCATAAGCTTTGAAGCGACGGGCAGGGAAGATGCAAAGAGCGGCAACCAGAGTGAACGAGCTTTCGGCCCTCGAGCTGCGCCGCATGATCTCACGCCGCGAAATCTCGCCGCGGGAGCTGGCTGCCGAATTCCTGCGCGCCATCCGCGCCGTCGATCCGAAAATCAGGTCCTATGTCACCGTCGATGACGCCATGACGCTCGCCATGGCGGAAGATGTCGAACGCCGTCTCGCTCAGGGCGAGGACCTGCCGCTTGCCGGCATACCCTATGCGCTCAAGGATCTCACCGACACGGCGGGCTTGCGCACCACCTATGGCTCGCGCGCGCGGCAACACAACGTACCCCGCGCCGATGCCGCCGTTGCCAGCAGGCTCAAGGCCTCGGGCGGCATTTTGCTGGGCAAGACCAACACGCCCGAATTCGGCAACCGGGCGACCACCGCCTTCGGGCTGTTCCCCGCGACCCTCAATCCCTGGCGGCTCGATCTCACCGCTGGCGGCTCGAGCGGCGGCTCGGCCGCGGCTGTGGCCGCCTGCCTCGCCGCTTTCGCGGGAGGATCGGACGGCGGCGGTTCCATCCGGATCCCCTCGAGCTGCTGCGGCGTCGTCGGCATCAAGGCCTCGCGCGGGCGCATATCGAACGCGCCCAATGCCAATCCCCGGGGCGGCCTCATCACCCATGGCCCGATCGCCCGCAGCGTGCGCGACGCCGCCCTGATGCTCGACGTGATGGCAGGGTATGAGCCTGGCGATCCCTTCTATGCGCCCCCGCATCCAGGCGGTTTTCTCGCCGCGGCCGACCAGAAGCCTGAACGATTGCGCATCGGCTTGTTGCTCAAGAGCGACAAGTGGATAGATCCGCAGGTCGTGAAGGCGGTGGAGGAAACGGCCTCTCTCCTGCGCTCGCTTGGGCACCATGTCGCGGAAGCGGATGTCGATCTGACCGGGCTGGGCCCGCTGTTCCGCATCATGGCGGAGTCGGAAGGTGCCGCCAATGACGTCGATCCGTCGCACTACAGCGACGCCTATTCGGTATGGTGCCATGAACGCGGCTCCAAGCTCTCGGCGGTGGAATTCATCCGCGCGACGGAGGAGATGTTCCGCAGAAGCCGCGAGATCATCACCTCGGCCTTGGAGTGGGATGTGCTGCTGACGCCGACCGTCACGCTGCCGCCGCAGCCGGTCGCGACCTTCCTCGCAACCGTCGAGCGCGTCGCCGAGGACGATCTCGCTTACATACCTTTCACCTATCCCTTCAACATCACCGGCCAGCCGGCGATATCGCTTCCGCTCGGCTGGAGCACTGAAGAGACGCCGATCGGGGTCCAGTTCGTCGGTCCGCCTTTCGGCGAGGCGCGGCTTATTTCACTGGCGGCCGAGATCGAGGCCGCGGCTCCCTGGCAGTCGCGCTATCCCGCCACCATGGCGCGCCCGTCATGAGCAGGAGAAAGTCCGGGCATGGCGGCGGCGAGCGACCCCAACTGGCGCCGGCCGTCGTTACCGCAAACGATGTCGCGCGCCGGGCCGGTGTCTCGCTTTCGACCGTGTCGCGGACCTTCACCGAGGGTGCGAGCGTCTCCTCCGCCACCCGCAAGCTTGTGTCCGAGACCGCCAAGAGCTTGGGCTATAGGCCCAACATCTTGGCGCGCAGCCTGATGACCAATCGCACCGAGCTCATCGGGCTCATCACCAGCGAGTTCGAGAACCCGATCTATCTCGAGATACTTAGCCAGTTCATCACCTCGCTGCAGCGCCAAGGCCTCAGGCCGCTGGTCGTCAATCTCACCGAGGGCCTGCCGGCCAACGGCGCTCTCGGCATCCTGATGCAATACAAGGTCGATGGCGTGATCGTCGCCTCGTCAGGGCTGCATGCGGAATTCGCCAAGGCCTGCGCCGCCATGGGCCTGCCGCTGGTCCAGGCCTTTGGCCGCCCCGTCGGCGAGATCGCCGCGAACTCGGTCGGCGCCGACAATTATGCCGGCGGGCGGATTGCCGCCGAGCTGATGTGCCGCCACGGCTATCGCAAGCTCGCTTATCTCGGCGGTCCGGAAAATGCGACCTCGACGATCGACCGTCTCAAGGGTTTTCGCGAGCATCTCGAGCTTGCGGGTGCGAGCCTCGTGGACATGCGCTTCAGCCACGCATTCTCCTATCACGGCGGCCTCGAGGCCATGCGCGATATTCTCGGCGCCGGACATGTCGAAGCGGTATTCTGCGGCAATGATGTCATGGCCATGGGGGCGCTCGACGCTTGCCGCGAGGCGGGCATAGACGTTCCAGGGCAGATGGGCATCGTCGGCTTCGACGACATCCCGATGGCCGCGTGGGGCGGCTACAATCTGACGACTATTCGGCAGCCGATCGGCGATATCGTCGCCACGGCGGTGGAGCTCATCGTCTCGCTCATCAGCGGGCCCAAGCGCGCGAGCGTGGCCCAGCTCTTTTCCTGCATGCCGGTCGAGCGCGGGACGCTGCGTCCGCTTGCACCCCATTCACATTCATAGGATCGAGAATGACGGAAGACGGCAAAGTTGCAGTTGTGACGGGCGGCACGCGCGGCATAGGCGCTGCGATCGCTGGCGCCCTGGCCGAGCGCGGCGTCAGGCTGGTGCTCAATGGCCGTGGCCGCGACCCTGAGGTCGATTCTCTGCTTGACGATCTCAGGGCCATCACCCGGACCGAATTGGTACTGGGCAATGCGGCATCGCCCGACACGGCGGCCATGATGGTCGAGCATGCGCTGAAGCATTTCGGCCGCGTCGACTATGTCGTCGCCGCGGCAGGCGGCGCCTATCCGGGGACGATCCTCGATCTTTCCGAGGAGACCTGGCTCGATGCGTTCCGCGTGCATGTCCATGCGGTGTTTCATCTGTTCAAGGCGGCCCACGCAGCGCTGGCCCGTGAAGGCGGCGGATTCCTCATGATCGGCTCCGCCGCAGGCCTGCGCGGCTGCCCGGCCTCGATCGCCTATCAGACGGTCAAGGGCGCGCTCCCGCCCATGGCCCGCGCCTTGGCTCGCGACCATGGCCACGAGAACATCCGCGTCAATGCGATACTGCCCGGCATCATCCGCACCCGCTTCCATGCCGCCATGACGCGCGAGGCCGAACGCAACAATCTCGACAACCGCATCCCGCTGCACCGTTTCGGATCGTCGGAAGATGTCGCCTCGGCAGCGCTCGAACTGCTGACCAACCGTTTCATCACCGGCGAGACCCTGGTGATCGACGGCGGCATGTCCATGCGCATGGTGTGATTGTTGTTTGCTCCTAATCCGCTGTGTACAAGTAGCAACAGCGTATCGTTCACTCCACGACCTACTGAGAGCGCGCAATCTCCAAAGCTTGTACTGTCCCGGAGGGATGAAAGAACAATGGAAGGCGGAAACTCAGGGAGACTGATTGGACTGGTAATCTTCATCGCCCTCAGCGTTGTCGTAATTTATTTCGTTAAACGCTCGGAGTGGCGGAAGAAACAGCAAGCGGGCGAATTTTCGGCAAAGCCAAAAGTGACAGAAATCCTCAAATCGCTCTTTACACCGAAGAAATAGCGCACGACGTATCCTGTCGGGCGATCTCCCATAGCATGTATTGCCCTGGCCTTTATGCGCCTAGGCGATCTTCTTGTGGCGCTCGCCGAAGATCGCGGAGCCGACGCGCACATGGGTGGCGCCGAAGCGGATGGCGGTCTCGAAATCGGCGCTCATCCCCATGCTCAGGCCCTTGAGGCCGTTGCGCTTGGCGATGGTCTCGAGCAGCGCGAAATGCAGCGCCGGCTCGTCATCGGCGGGCGGGATGCACATCAGCCCGGCAATGCTGAGCCCATAGGTCGAACGGCAGGAGGCGATGAAACGATCGGCCTCGCGCGGCGCGATCCCGGCCTTCTGCTCCTCTCCGCCGGTGTTGATCTCGACGAAGAGCTCCGGGTGCCGGCCCTGGCGCTGGATTTCGTCCGCCAGCACGCGCGCCAGCTTCTCGCGGTCGAGCGACTGGATGCAGTCGAACAGCGCCACCGCCTCCTGGGCCTTGTTGGACTGCAAGGGACCGATCAGATGCAGCTTGATGCCGGAATGACGGGCTCGGAGCTCCGGCCATTTGGCCTTGCTCTCCTGGACACGGTTCTCGCCGAAAACGCGCTGGCCGGCGTCGATGACGGGCTCGATGGCCGCAGCGTCAAAGGTCTTGCTGACGGCGACGAGAGTGATGTCCTGGGCCATCCGGCCGGCTTCGATGGCGGCCTCGGCGATGCGCTGGCGCACCTGGGTGAGGCCGGCATGGGCGGTTTCGACGTCGAGATGGGCGGGATGGCGGCTCATGGGCCTCGCCTATACGCGGCTTGCGGGGCTTTGCAAGTGCGTCTAAACGCATCGTGGCCGGGCCTCAGGCCCGTTAACCGAATGGACCCGACGTGACGACCGATCGCTACAATCCGCGCGAAACCGAGCCGCGCTGGCAAAAAGTCTGGACTGACAGGCGCAGCTTCGAAGCGCGCCACGATCCGTCGCGGCCCAAATATTACGTGCTCGAAATGTTTCCCTACCCCTCGGGCCGCATCCATATGGGCCATGTGCGGAACTACACGATGGGCGATGTCATCGCCCGGTTCCGCAAGGCGCGGGGCTACAACGTCCTCCATCCGATGGGCTGGGACGCCTTCGGCATGCCGGCCGAGAATGCCGCCATCGAGCGCGGCGTCCATCCCAAGGCCTGGACCTACGACAATATCGCCGCCATGCGCGGCCAGCTCAAATCCTTAGGGTTGGCCTTCGACTGGAGCCGCGAATTCGCGACCTGCGATCCAGCCTACTACCGGCACGAGCAGGAGATGTTCGTCGATTTTCTGAAGGCCGGACTCGTCGAGCGCAAGGTCTCCATGGTCAATTGGGATCCGGTCGACCAGACGGTGCTCGCCAATGAGCAGGTGATCGACGGCCGCGGCTGGCGCTCGGGCGCCGTCGTCGAGAAACGCGAGCTCGCCCAGTGGTTCCTGAAGATCTCGGATTTCTCCGAAGAGCTGCTGACCGCGCTCGACGGCCTCGAAAGCTGGCCCGAGAAGGTCCGGCTGATGCAGGCCAACTGGATCGGCCGGTCGGAGGGCATGCGCTTCTCCTTCACCCTCGAAGACGAGAACGGCAAGGCTCTGCCCGACAAGCTCGCCGTCTATACGACACGCCATGACACGATCTTCGGCGCGAGCTTCTGCGCGCTCTCGGCCGATCACTCGCTCGTCCGCACGCTCGAGCCCGAAATTCCGGGACTCGCCGAATTCCGCCGCGAGGTGGCGGCGCTGGGCACCAGCGAGGAATCGATCGAACGTGCCGAGAAGAAGGGTTTCCCGCTCAAGCTCTATGCCCGCCATCCCTTCCGCAAGGACGTCAGGCTGCCGGTCTATGCCGCCAATTTCGTGCTGATGGGCTATGGCGAAGGGGCCATTTTCGGCTGCCCCGCGCATGACCAGCGCGACCTCGACTTCGCGCGCAAGTATGGCTTGCCCGTCATACCGGTGGTAGCGCCGAACGGAACGGACCCGTCACAATTCGTCGTCGGCAATGAAGCCTTCCTCGAGAAGGAAGGCGACCAGACGGTCATGATCAATTCCGACTTCCTCGACGGGATGACCGTGCCGGAGGCCAAGGAGGCCATTGCCCGGCGCATGGAGGCCCTGGGCATCGGCGAGCGTAAGGTGAATTACCGCCTGCGCGACTGGGGCGTCTCGCGCCAGCGCTATTGGGGCTGCCCGATCCCGGTCATCCATTGCGCCAAATGCGGCGTCGTGCCGGTGCCGAAGCAGGACCTGCCGGTGACGCTGCCCGAGGACGTTACCTTCGACAGGCCGGGCAATCCGCTGATCCATCATCCGACCTGGAAGTCGACGACCTGTCCGACCTGCGGTGGTGCCGCCCAGCGCGAGACCGACACTTTCGACACCTTCATCGATTCCTCCTGGTACTTCGCCCGTTTCTGCTCGCCCGATGCCAAAGTGCCGGTCGATCGCGCGGAAGCGAAATACTGGATGCCGGTCGATCAATATATCGGCGGGGTCGAGCATGCCATACTGCATCTGCTCTATTCGCGCTTCTATGCCCGCGCCATGACGCTGACGGGCCACCTCGATCTCAAGGAGCCTTTCGCCAGCCTGTTCACGCAGGGCATGGTGGTGCACGAGACCTACCACACCGAGGGCGGCGAGTGGGTCCTGCCCGCCGAGGTTGCGCGCTTGGGTGAGGGCTATGTGCGTATCGCGACCGGCGAAACGATCCTGACCGGCGGCATCGAGAAGATGTCCAAGTCGAAGAAGAACGTCGTCGATCCCGAGACCATCATCGAGCGCTACGGCGCCGATACGGCGCGCTGGTTCGTGCTCTCCGACACGCCGCCCGAGCGCGACATCGAGTGGACCGAGAACGGCGTCGAAGGCGCCTGGCGCTTCACCCAGCGCATCTGGCGCCTTGTTGCGGATGTGCAACAAAAGGGCGCGGAGAAGGATTTCCCTTCCGCCATCTCCGCCGATGCGCTGGACTTGCGCCGCGCCACCCACCGCACGATCGCGGCGGTGAGCGAGGATCTGGGAGCCTTGCGCTTCAACCGCGGCATCGCGCGCATCTACGAGCTCGCCAATGCGCTGGCCGCGGCGTTGCAGAAGAATGACCGCTCGGACGGGATGGCCGCGGCGATCCGGGAAGCGGGCGAGACCTTCGTCATCCTGATCGCGCCGATGATGCCGCATCTGGCCGAGGAATGCTGGCGGGTGCTGGGCCATTCGAGCCTGGTGGTCGACCAGTCCTGGCCCAAGGCCGAGCCGGCGCTGGTGACCTCGGATGAGGTGACCATTGCCGTCCAGGTCAACGGCAAGCGGCGCGACGAAATTCGCTTGCCGAAAGGCCTGAGCCAAGCGAAAGTGGAGACGGCCGTCCTGGCGCTGGAGAATGTCAAGCGCGCCCTCGACGGCAAGCCGGTAAGGAAGGTTATCGTGGTGACGGATCGTATAGCCAATGTGGTGAGCGGCTGAGCCATGCGAAACTGGCGCTTTCTCGCTGTCGTTCCTCTGCTGCTCCTGCTCGCGGCCTGCGGCTTCCGTCCGCTCTATGGCACAGGCGACGCCACTACGCCTGGCGTCGCCCAGGATCTGGCCTCGGTCGCCATTGCCGAGCCGCAGAACCGCTTGCTCCAGCTCATCCGCAACGATCTCCTCTCCACCATGCGGCCGGCCGGCACCGCCGAGCCTGACCGCTACCGGCTCGATATCGAGGCGACCGCCTCGGATGAAAAGTCGATCGAGGATTCGTCCAATTCGCGCCGGGCGCGCCGGTCGACCCTGCGCGTCAACGCGAGCTTCGCGCTGAAGGAGCTGTCCGGCGGCGGCAAGACCATCTATCAGGGCCGCACTTTCTCCTTTGTCTCTTATGACGAAGTCAACCAGTCCTTCGCCGACATGCAGGCGCGCACCACGGCCGTGGAGCGCGGCGCCCGCGAGGTCGCCATCGACATCCGCACCCGGCTCGCGGCGCATTTCGCCACCGCCCGTAACTAGCATCGGCCAGAAAGGCTGATTGATGGCTATCCTGAAGTGGACCGGCATTGACGCTTTCCTGCGCCGCGACGCCGAGAAGACCATCGCCGTCCTGATCTATGGCCCCGACGGCGGCACGGTGCGCGAGCGCGCCCGCCAGCTCGTCATCTCGGTTGCCGGGAGCCTCGATGATCCCTTTGCCGTCATGCGTCTGGACGATGCCACCCTCGCCGCCGATGCGGCCCGGCTGGTCGACGAGGCGCAAGCCTTGTCCTTCGGCGGCGGCCGCCGGGTCGTCTGGGTCGAGAACGCCGCCTCGGGTTTCCTCAAGGCGATTCCGCTCGTGGCGCAAGGCCGGCCCGGCAATCTCATCGTCGCCGAGGCCGGCGCGCTCGCCAAATCGGCGGGCCTGCGCAGCCTGTTCGAGCCCGCCGCGAATTTGTGGATTGTGCCTTGCTATGAGGATTCGGCCATCGATCTCGAGCGCCTCATTGCCGAGGAGCTCGACGCCAAGGGCCTCGCCACCGACATGGAAGTGCGCCAGGCGCTGGTCGACCTCCTGGGCGCCGACCGGCGCATGTCGCGCCAGGAGCTCGCCAAGCTCGCCCTCTATTGCCATGGCAAGACGCATGTGACGCTCGCCGATGTCGAGGCGGTCTGCGGCGATGTGGCTGAATTGTCCGCCGACGATCTTCTCAACGCGGTGTTCGACGGCGCCATTGCCGATGCCGACGACGCCTTCACCCGCCTGCGCGATTCGGGGCTTTCGGGCTCGGGCCTCCTCGCCATGGCGGCGAGCCATGCCGCCCGCCTCACCCGCTTGCGCGTCGATGTCGAGCGCAATGGCCGCACGCCTGAAATGGCGGTGCGCCAAGCGCGTCCGCCGGTGTTCTTCAAGCAGCAGCCAGCGGTGCAGCGGCAAGTGGCGCTGTGGGACGGGGAAACGCTGCTTCAGGCATCGGAGCTCCTGGGCCGCGCCACCCGCGACACCCGCACCACGACGCTTTCGCCGCTCAACGATCAGATCACCCACCGCGCCTTCCTGTCGCTGGCGCGCCTCGCGCTGCAGCGGCGGCACAGCGCCCGGGATTAGTCAGTAGGCTGATCGAGATAATCTGTGTGCAGACGATGCGCTGGATGGTCGGGTCAAGCCCGGCCACAAGTTACGGCGACTTGACCAGCCGGTTGCACACATCGTCGAGCTGCTCGAGCGTCGTGTAGCGCACCGTGAGCGTGCCGCCATTGCGGCCCTTATTGGCGATCTCGACCTTGAGGCCCAAAACCTCGCTCAGCTGGCGCTCGAGCGCCAGCGTATCGGCGTCCTTCTGCGCCCTGACGGCGACCGGACGTCCCTTCGCTTCCGCCTCGCTGCGCGACAGGCCTTCGGCCTCGCGCACCGTCATGCCGAGCTGGATGATCTTCTCGGCGAGCTCATGCGGCGAATCGGTCGCGACCAAGGCACGCGCATGGCCGGCGGTAAGCGCCCCGTCCTCGATATGGCGACGTACACTTTCCGGCAAGGTGAGGAGCCGGATCGTATTGGCGATATGGCTTCGGCTCTTGCCGACCGAATCGGCGAGCTGCTGCTGGGTGTAGTCGAACTGATCCATGAGCTGCTGATAGGCGCGCGCTTCCTCGAGCGCGTTGAGATCGGCGCGCTGGATGTTCTCGATGAGCGCGATCTCCAGCGCCTCGCCATCCGAGAGCTCGCGGATGAGCACCGGCACCTCGTGGATGCCGGCACGCTGCGCCGCCCGCCAGCGCCGCTCGCCGGCGACGATCTCATATTCGCCAGTGCCGCCGCGCTGGCGCACCACCAGGGGCTGCAGCAGGCCCTTGTCGCGGATGGACTTGGTCAGGTCCTCGAGATCGCCGTCGGCGAAATGCTTGCGCGGATTGTTGGGATTGGCGTGCAGGAACTCGATCGGCACATGGCGCAGCGACCTGACGTCCTGGACCACGGCCTCCTCTGTCGTGTCGTCGCCGATCAAGGCTGCAAGACCGCGGCCGAGCCGGCGCTTTTGGGGTTGTGTCGTCATCATTTCCGCCGCCTCACGAAGCCCTTCCTGCCCGACGTTCCGGCCGGGATAGCGCGAATCAAAATGTTAACAAGACCTTAACAGAATTCGTTGCGGTAGCGAATCAGTTACGCCGCCCTGAGATCCCGCTCCCGCCGGATGATTTCCGAAGCGAGCCGGATATAGGCCTGGGAGCCGGCGCATTCATGGTCATACAGCAATACCGGCTTGCCATGCGAGGGCGCTTCCGACACGCGGACATTGCGCGGTATGACCGTCTGGTAGACCTTGTCGCCGAGCACGCTGCGCACATCCTGCGCCACCTGCTCGGAAAGCGAATTACGCCGGTCGAACATGGTGAGCACGACGCCCTGCACCGAGAGCTTGGGGTTGAGGCTCCCCTTCACCCGCTCGACCGTCTTGAGCAGCTGGCTCAGGCCCTCCAGCGCGAAGAACTCGCATTGCAGCGGCACCAGCACGGCATCCGCCGCCGAGAGCGCGTTGATGGTGAGAAGATTGAGCGAGGGCGGGCAGTCCGCCAGGACGTAGCTGTAGCGCTTGCCATGGCGGGGGTCGGCCTCCAGGCGCTGGATGGCGTCGGCGAGGCGGTAGGTCTTGCGGCTGATCTCGGAGAGTTCGAGCTCGGCGCCGAGCAGGTCCATGGTCGAGGGCGCGCAATCGAGGCGCGGGATCCCCGAGCTCACGATGACGGAGGAAAGCTCGGCCTCGCCCATCAGCACGTGATAGGTCGAGCGCTGCTGCGGGCGGCGCTGGATGCCGAGCCCGGTCGAGGCATTGCCCTGGGGGTCGAGATCGACGATCAGCACCGTTTCGCCGACCGCGGCAAGCGCGGTGCCCAGATTGATGGCCGTCGTGGTCTTGCCCACGCCGCCCTTCTGATTGGCGAGCGCCAGGATGCGGGCGGCCTGGGTCTGCGGCAGCAGCTTTTCAGCAAAGGACACGATGGGCCTCCTTCACCACGAGGATCACGCCATGGGAATCGGTCATGCTCGGGTGGCTTTCAACCTGCATTTTCCAAGATTTGGTGGCATCGGTCAATTCCGCATCCACATCTTGTCCCTTGTGAAAATAGCCTATGGCGCCATTTTCCAGGAAAGGTGCGGCATAATCGAGGAGCTTGGGCAAGGGCGCAAGGGCCCTTGCGGTCACCGCCTCGGCCTTGATGGTTCGGGCGAGCGCCTGAGCCTCTTCGATCCGGATAGTGTGGATATGGGCCTTTGCCCCGGTCTGGCGAGCTGCCTCGCGCAGGAAGGCGCCCTTCTTGAGATTGCTCTCGAAGAGGTGGGCTTCGAGCGGCCGCGCGATGGCGAGGATGAGGCCCGGTATGCCGGCCCCACTGCCGAGATCGGCGAGCTTCCGGAGATCTGGCGGCAGGAGCGACAGAAGCTGCAGCGCATCGGCGATATGGCGGGTCCAGACGGCCTCGCGCGTCGCCGGGCCGATGAGATTGATGCGCGCCTGCCATTGCAGGAGCAGGCTCACATAGGTCTCGAGCCGCTCGCGTGATTCACGTGAAACATGAAGTCGCTCGAGAACGTCAGTACTGACGTCCCGGCTCACGCGCTGGCTCGGATCTGGCCCTTGCGCACATGGCCCAGTATGGCGGTGAGCGCTGCCGGAGTCATGCCGTCGATACGCGCGGCCTGACCGAGTGATGCGGGCTTGATGCGCTGCAGCTTCTGGCGCAGTTCCGCCGAGAGCGACGGGATGGCCGCGTAGTCCACCGTCGCGGGCAGGCTCAGACTCTCGTCCCGGCGGAGCGCGATGATGTCGGCCTCCTGGCGCGCGAGATAGCCCGAATAGAGCGCGTCGGCTTCCAGCGCCTCGCGCGCATAGCCGGGGAGCTTCGCGAATTCCGGCCACAGGCGGGCGACGCGATCATAGCCCACATCGGGCGCCGCAATGAGATCGAGGGCCGAGCGGCGCTTACCGTCCTGATTGACCTTGAGACCGGCCTTCTGGGCCTCGGTCGAAGTGAGCGCCAGCGTCCGCGCCCGCTCGCGCGCATGAGCAAGCAGGGTCTGGCGCGCCGCGAAGACCTCGGCGCGCTCACGGCCGACGAGACCGAGTGCCAGGCCCTTGGGGGTCAAGCGCTCATCGGCATTGTCGGCCCGCAGACTCAAGCGATACTCGGCGCGCGAGGTGAACATGCGGTAGGGCTCGGAGACGCCCTTGGTGACGAGATCGTCGATCATCACGCCCAGATAGGCTTCGGCGCGGTCGAAGACGACCGGCGCCTGGCCAGCGACGGAGCGCGCCGCATTGAGACCGGCGACGAGGCCTTGGGCGGCCGCTTCCTCATAGCCGGTCGTGCCGTTGATCTGGCCGGCGAGGAAGAGACCCGGCAGGGCCTTCACCTCCAGCGAGCTTGAGAGCTCGCGCGGATCGACATGGTCATATTCGATGGCATAGCCGGGGCGCAGCACCTTGACCTGCTCGAGGCCCGGAATGGTCTTGAGGAATGCGTGCTGGACCTCTTCCGGCAGCGAGGTCGAGATCCCGTTCGGATAGACCGTGTCGTCGTCGAGGCCTTCCGGCTCGAGGAAGATCTGATGCGAGGCGCGGTCCTTGAAGCGGTTGATCTTGTCCTCGATCGAGGGACAGTAGCGGGGGCCCACGCTTTCGATCTGGCCCGAATACATCGGGCTCAGATGGATGTTATCGGCGATGATGCGATGCGTGGCTTGGGTCGTCTCGGTGATGTGGCAGGAGACCTGCGGCGTCGTGATGGCGCGCGTCATGATCGAGAAGGCGGCTGGATCCTCATCGCCCTTTTGCTCCTCGAGTCCCGACCAGTCGATGCTACGGCCATCGAGGCGGGCCGGTGTCCCGGTCTTGAGCCGGGCGAGCTTCAATCCGGCCGCGCGCATCTGCTGCGACAGGCCGAGCGCCGGCGGCTCGCCGACGCGGCCCGCCGGGATCTTCTTAGGCCCAAGATGGATAAGGCCGTTGAGGAAGGTGCCGGTGGTGAGCACCACCGCTTGCGCTCTGAGGCGGCGGCCGTCCTCGCTGACGATGCCCTGCACCTTGCCCGCTTCGATGATGAGCGACGCCACGCCCGCCTCAATCACTGCAAGGTTTGTCTGTACACGGATCGTTTCCTGCATCGCGCGGCGATAGAGCTTGCGGTCGGCCTGGGCGCGGGGACCGCGCACCGCCGGGCCCTTGGAGCGGTTGAGTAGGCGGAACTGGATGCCGGCCTGATCGGCGATCCGGCCCATCAGGCCGTCGAGCGCATCGATCTCGCGCACCAGATGGCCCTTGCCGAGGCCGCCAATGGCGGGGTTGCACGACATTTCGCCGACCGTCGCGAAGCGATGCGTCACCAGCGCGGTCGAAGCGCCGAGCCGCGCCGCGGCGGCTGCCGCTTCGCAGCCGGCATGGCCGCCGCCAACAACGATGACATCGAAATGCGTGTTCATGCGCCGCTCCATACTTAATCCGCGCACGGACGTCAAAGTTTCTGGGCTTTGTAACGCCCACGACCGGTTTCACGTGAAACAGGTAAAAATCTATTTACCGATGCAGAACTCGCGGAAGATCGCATCGAGAATCTCCTCGACATCGATACGTCCGGTGAGCCGCCCCATATCATAGGCCGCGGCGCGCAGAGCCTCCGCCATGAGTTCCAGATGATCGGGCGAAATCGCCGAGGCGCGCAGCAGATTCTCCACGCAAGAGGCCGTGACCTGCTTGTGACGGCTCCGAATCAAAGTCGCGGAGTCGCCATTCGCCGCCATCTCCAGCACGCGCTGCTCCAGCTTCGCGAAGAATTCGGCCATACCCTCGCCGGTCTTCGCCGAAAGCCGATGAGCCGCTCCACTGACGGGAACCGCCGACGCCAGATCGCTCTTGTTCTCGATCCATAACGTTACCGAATCGAGATCGTCCGGGGGGTCGGCAGCCGCATCGGAAGCCGTCACCCAGACCACGATATCGGCGCCACGCAATTCATTGGCGGTGCGGTCCATGCCGATGCGCTCGATTTCATCCGTGCTGTGGGCCCTGAGGCCCGCCGTATCGGTCAGGATCACCGGCACGCCGGAGAACTCCATCGCCACCTCGATCACATCACGGGTCGTACCCGGTATGGCCGAGACGATGGCGGCCTCCCGCCTGGCCAGCACATTGAGAAGACTCGATTTGCCGGCATTGGGGGGCCCCGCCAGCACGACCTTGACGCCCTCCCGGATCGACGCCGCGCGCTGCGCTTCCGCCAGGGCGCCGCGCATGCGGCGGATCAGGTCCTCGAGCCTGGGCTGGATCTCGTCCATGGTCTGGCGCGCCACATCCGCCTCATCGGCGAAATCGACGGCGGCCTCGACCCTGCCCAATATGGCGATGACATCGCGCCGCCACGCCTCGATCGTCCCCGAGGCATGGCCCAGCGCGTGATGCAAGGCGAGCTTGCGCTGGCGCTCGGTCTTCGCCTGGACGAGGTCGCCAATGCCTTCGGCGGCCACCAGATCGATGCGGCCGTTGCGGAAGGCGCGCTTCGTGAATTCGCCCCGCTCGGCAGGCCGGAGACCCGTCATACCGCCCAGCACGTCGAGGATGGTGCGGATGACCGCCAGGCTGCCGTGGAGATGGAACTCGGCAACGTCCTCGCCCGTGAAACTGTGGGGGCCCGGGAAGGTTAGCAAGAGGCCGTCATCCAGGACATCCTTCGTCTTAGGGTTACGGAAAACCCGCCGCGCCGCCTGGCGCGGTCTGGGCAGTCGGCCGGTCAGGGTGCGGGCAGCCGCGAAGGCCTCAGGCCCGCTCACACGTATGACCGCGATACCGGCCATTCCGGCTCCGGAAGAGAGGGCAAATATGGTACTACTGGCGTTCATTACGGATTCGAATCGATACTTATCATTTCCTGCCGGGTTGCCCCTTTGCCGGGAGACGGTAGCATGGCCTCCATGACCCCAGCATCCGCCAATCTCCTCGGGCTCGAAACCAGCCCCTATCTGCTCCAGCACAAGGACAATCCCGTCCACTGGATGCCTTGGGGCGATGCCGCTTTCGCCAGGGCCAAGGCCGAGAACAAGCCCATCATCCTCTCGGTGGGCTATGCCGCCTGCCATTGGTGCCATGTGATGGCGCATGAAAGCTTCGAGGACGACGAGACCGCGCGACTCATGAACGAGCATTTCGTGGCGATCAAGGTCGATCGCGAGGAGCGTCCGGATGTCGACCGCCTCTATATGCAGGCGCTGCATTCGCTGGGCGAGCAGGGCGGCTGGCCGCTCACCATGTTCCTGACCCCCGACGGCCATCCCTTCTGGGGCGGCACCTACTTCCCAAAGGAGCAGCTCTATGGCCGGCCGAGCTTCCGCTATGTGCTGAAGGAGCTGACCCGCATCTGGCGCGACGAGCATGCCAAGGTCACGACCAATGCCACGGCCATCCTCTCCGCCCTCAAGCGCGAGCCCGCGAGGCCCGATCAGGACGTGGCCCTGACACTCGATCTCGCCGCCGACGCCGCGCGGGTCTTCCTTTCCGCCATCGACCTCGACCATGGCGGTCTCAAGGGCGCGCCCAAATTCCCGCAAGTGCCGATCTTCGCCTTTCTGTGGTCCATGGCGGAGCGCAGCGGCGACCAGCGTCTCTTCGACGCCGTCACCCTCACCCTCACCCATGTTTCACAAGGCGGCATCTACGATCACCTGGGCGGCGGCTTCGCGCGCTATTCGGTCGATCATCTCTGGCTCGTCCCGCATTTCGAGAAGATGCTCTATGACAATGCCCAGCTCGTGAGCCTTCTCGCCCGTGTCGCCCGGCGCACCGGCAATGCTCTGTTCCGGCTCCGAATCGAGGAGACGATCGGCTTCGTCCTGCGCGAGATGACGGCGCCGATCGGCGCCTATGCCGCAAGCTACGATGCCGACTCGGAAGGCGAGGAGGGCAAGTTCTACGTGTGGACGGCACAGGAGATCACCGATCTTCTCGGGCCCGAGAAAGCAAAAGCCTTTGCCCAGACCTACGATGTCTCGCTCGCCGGCAATTGGGAAGGCCATAACATCCTCAATCGTCTCAAGTCGCTCGAGCTTCGCGACGATCGGACGGAAAGCCAGCTCGCCGCGTCACGCGAGATTCTTTTCGACGCGCGCAAGAAACGCATCCCGCCCGGCTATGACGACAAGGTGCTGGCCGACTGGAACGGCCTCATGATCTCCGGTCTCGCCGAAGCCGCGCTCTTGCTCAACCGTCCGGACTGGGCCGAGTCCGCGCGAAGCGCCTTCGCCGCCATCATGAGCCATCATTGGCAGGAAGGCCGGCTGCATCATTCATGGCGCGACGGTCGCTTACGCTATGACGCCACCGCTGAAGGCTATGCCCATCTGATCACCGCAGCACTCGCCCTCGCCGCCATCACGCCCGGTGGCGATCATCTGGCGCAGGCGGTGACACTCGCCGACACGATGATCGCCAAACTGTGGGACGAGCGTCGCCAAGCCTTCGCTTTCGCGACCGAGGAAGCGGGCCTCATCATCCGCAATGTCCAGGCGCATGACGATGCGACGCCCAACGCCAATGCGGTGATGGTCCGCAATCTGGCAGCACTTTACCATCTCACCGGCAAGGCCGATTATCTCGCCAAGGCCGATGCCATCCACAAGAGCTTCGCCGCCGAGGCCGCCAACAATCCTTTCGGCTATGCCACATTGCTGCTGAGCTTCACGATGCTCGCCGATCCCGTCCAGATCGTCATGAGTGGCAAGGCCGGCAATGCTTTCGCCGACGAGCGCTTCCGCCGGCTGATCGATGCCGTGGGATCGAACGCCGTCATCCAATGGATCGACGATCCTTCACGCCTGCCCGAGGATCATCCCGCCCGCCACAAATCGGCAGGTGCCGCTTCGCGCGCCTATCTCTGCCGCGGCCAAGTCTGCGCCGCGCCGGCACAGACCGTTGCCGACGTCGACGACGCGCTGCAGCTTCTACAGCTTCAGCGCGCCTGACAAAGTCAATATCTCTTACGCGTTCATCGAGTCGAAGAAGTCGCCATTGGTCTTGGTCTGGCGCAACTTGTCGAGCAGGAACTCGATCGCATCGACGGTGCCCATCGGGTTGAGGATACGCCTGAGCACATAGGTCTTCTTGAGCAGGTCCGGCTTGACCAGGAGCTCTTCCTTGCGGGTGCCCGAGCGCAAGATGTCGATCGACGGGAAGACGCGCTTGTCGGCGACCTTGCGGTCGAGGATGATTTCCGAATTGCCGGTGCCCTTGAACTCTTCGAAGATGACTTCGTCCATGCGGCTGCCGGTATCGATGAGCGCGGTGGCGATAATGGTGAGCGATCCGCCTTCCTCGATGTTGCGCGCCGCGCCGAAGAAGCGCTTCGGCCGCTGCAGCGCATTGGCATCGACGCCGCCGGTCAGCACCTTGCCGGAAGACGGCACCACAGTGTTGTAGGCGCGGCCGAGGCGGGTGATCGAATCGAGCAGGATCACGACATCGCGGCCGTGCTCCACGAGGCGCTTGGCTTTCTCGATCACCATCTCGGCGACCTGGACATGCCGCGACGCCGGCTCATCGAAGGTGGACGAGATCACCTCGCCTTTCACCGAGCGCTGCATGTCGGTCACTTCTTCCGGCCGCTCGTCGATGAGCAGCACGATCAGATAGCATTCGGGATGATTGGAAGTGATCGACTGGGCGATGTTCTGCAGGAGCACCGTCTTGCCGGTACGCGGCGGCGCCACGATGAGGCCGCGCTGGCCTTTGCCGATCGGCGTCACGATATCGATGACGCGGGCCGAGTAATCCTTCTTGGTCGGGTCCTGGATCTCCATCTCCAGCCGCTCATCGGGATAGAGCGGCGTCAAATTGTCGAAATGGACCTTGTGGCGGGTCTTGTCCGGATCCTCGAAATTGATCGTGTTGACCTTGAGCAGGGCGAAGTAGCGCTCGCCGTCCTTGGGGCTGCGGATCTGGCCTTCGACCGTATCGCCGGTGCGCAAGGTGAAGCGGCGGATCTGGCTTGGGCTGACATAGATGTCGTCGGGCCCGGCGAGGTAATTCGCGTCGGGCGAGCGCAGGAAGCCGAAGCCGTCCTGCAGCACCTCGACGACGCCTTCGCCGATGATCTCGACCTCGCGCGCCGCGAGGCTCTTGAGGATGGCGAACATCAGCTCCTGCTTGCGCAGCGCGCTGGCATTCTCGACCTGCAGCTCTTCGGCGATCACCAGCAATTCGGCCGGGCTCTTTTCCTTGAGCGAGTGGAGTTTGATTTCCTTGAGTTCTGAAATACTTGTCATGTGAGTTTTCGGTGACGCCACTTTTAGCGGCGTTAGTCTTTGAGGGAGTTGAGTACCAGGTCACTAAAACAACGGCCTGGCGGGTGAGGGAGGGAGCCGATTCTAGAGAAGAATCCTGCCGGCCCTTTGAGGTGGGAACCTTGAACCGGTCACTGCTTCAGCAGAGCCTTAACAAAATACATCGGCCTTGGAAACTGTTTATTTCATTAGCGCGTGATCAGGAAAAGTGGCCCCCGGTTTTCCGTCCGATCACGCGCCAAATTTAAGATTACGATCACGTTAATCACTTCAGGTCGTACCGACCTGAAGTGATCGTGATCTAGGGCTTAACCACGGCCATGATGACGATCACGATCAGGAGCACGGTCGGGATCTCATTGATGATCCGGAAGAACCTTTCGTCCCTGGGTCGCTCGTCCTCTGCGAAGGCTCCGACGAACTGGGCCAGCCAGAAATGGAAGGCCGTCATCGCCACCACCGCAACGAGCTTGACCACAAGCCATAGGCTGAGACTGGCAAAAGCATCGGTCACCCAGATGAGCGACAGACCCAGTATCCAGGACAGGATCATGGCCGGCAGCATGATCGCCTTGAGCAGCCGCCTTTCCATTACCTTGAAGATCTCAGAGCTCTCTCCGCCGACGGCGGTGCGCCGGTGATAGACCATGAGCCGGGGAAGGTAGAAAAGGCCGGCCATCCAGGCTGTGACGGCGATGATGTGAAAGGCCTTGAGCCAGAGATAGCCCATAGATAGTCACCCGTCGAGTTTTCGCAAGTGCCGCACGACTTGCTCCACATGCTCGGGCGGCGTCCCCGGTCGCATGCCATGGCCCAGATTGAAGATATGGCGGTCTTTCGGCAAGGCCCCGATAATCAGCTCCACGGCTTTCTCGAGCGCCGCTCCGCCTTTTTCGACGAGCAGGGGATCAAGGTTCCCTTGCACGGCATGTGATCCCGCCAGCTGGTCGCGGGCCCAAGTAAGCGGCAGCGACGTCTCCACGCTCAAGGCCTCCGCCCTGGTGATCTGGCCGATCCGCTTGTGGCCGGCCCCGGCGCCGCGGGCAAAGACGATGACCGGCACATTGGGCCGCGCCGCCCGCACTTTGGTGATGATCGCCGCAATCGGCCGCCCTACCAGGTCTTCCTGGAGATAGCCCGGCAGATCCCCCGCCCAGGAATCGAAGATCTGCACAACATCCACCCCGGCATCGATCTGGCGGATGAGATAGGACACCGAGGCCTCGATCAAACGGTCGATCAAGAGACCGAACCATTCAATCCCGCTTGCCGCGACAGCACGCGCGATCTCGCGTCCGCCTTCACCGCCCCCGCCGACCATGTAGCTCGCCACCGTCCAGGGCGCGCCGCAGAAACCGATCAGCGCGATGCCGGCCGGAAGCTTCGACTTTACCGCTTCCGCGGTCTCGCAGACGAGCCGCACTTCCTCGGCCTCATCGAGCCGCCACAAGGCCTGCACCCTCGCAAGACCTGAAATCTTCTCGACCACCGGCCCTTCGCCTTCCGCGAAAGTCAGACCCAGGCCCATGGCCTGCGGCACGACCAATATGTCGGCGAACAGGATCGCCGCATCGAGATCGAAGCGCCGCAAAGGCTGCAGCGTCACCTCGGCGGCGAGCTCCGGCGAATAGCACAGATTGAGGAAGGATCCGGCCTTCGCCCTGAGCTCGAGATATTCCGGAAGGTACCGCCCGGCTTGGCGCATGAACCATACTGGACGTCGCGAGGCTTTCTTGGCCTTTAGAACGTCCAGTAGTGCCGAACTATCCATGAGCGCATACCAAATAAAGAGAGAAAGATAGATATTGGTTTAGATGATGGGGCGTGAGAGTCATGAATAGCGAGCTTGCCCGCATCTTGCCAACCGGCCCTCGTTGTCACAGCTCCGAGTCACCTCGCGGCATATTGAGTTGAGGATAAATAAATCTTCTATTTCAATAGGATAATAGAGAGGTGGCAGAGCTGTCCACAAATGGTTTAAGCATTGTTAACAGCGCGTCCTTGTCCACAGAATACCGTCACCACGTTCCCCGACGGCGAAATTGTGGATTACCCGATGAACAAAATGATAGAAGCTTTCCAAAAGCTTAACCGGCGTCATCTTATCCACAACTGAGCAACTGGCTGTACCCGTGTCCGCTCCGCGATTTTTCCACATGCATCTGATCTCGGATGCGACCGGCGAGACCTTGAACACGGTCGCCCGTGCCGCGATGGCCTATTATGCCGATTACCAGCCGGTCGAGCATATCTATGCTCTGGTCCGCACGTCGAAGCAGCTGGCACGCGCTCTGACCGAGATCGAAAGCGAGCCCGGCGTCGTCCTCTTCACCTTGATCGATGCCGATCTGAGATCCCAGCTCGAGAAGAGATGCGCCGAGCTCAGCATCCCTTGCATCTCCATCCTCGATCCGGTCATTGCCAGCCTCGCGCAATATCTCAATGCTCAATCGCGGCCGCAGCTTGCCGGCCAGCATGCGCTCAATGCCGAATATTTCCGCCGCATCGATGCGCTCAACTTCACCATGATCCATGACGATGGTCAGCACACGAACGATCTCGACCAGGCGGATGTGATCCTGACCGGCATCAGCCGCTCGTCCAAGACGCCGACCAGCATCTATCTCGCCAATCGCGGTATCAAGACCGCCAATGTCCCGATCGTGCCGAACATTCCCCCGCCCAAGGAGCTCGAGACGGTAACCAGGCCCCTGATCGTCGGCCTGATCGCCAGCGCCGAGCGTATCGCCCAGATCCGCCGGCATCGCCTTCTCGCCATCAATGAGCAGGGCGAGACGGACTATGTAGACCAGGACGCCATCGCCGCCGAGCTCGCCCATATGCGCAAGCTGTGCTCCCGCCATAATTGGCCGATCATCGACGTCACCCGCCGTTCGATCGAGGAGACGGCCGCGGCCGTCATCAATTTGTTGCGCGACCGTGACGAAGCCAAGGATGCCGAGGCATGAGGCTCGTGCTCGCATCGACGAGCCGGATCCGAGGCGAGCTCTTGACCAAAGCCGGTCTTGACTTCGAAGCTTTACGGCCGGAAGTCGATGAAAATGCGCTGAAAAGATCAGCCAAGGACTTGGCACCCGGCGATTTGGCGCAATCCCTGGCCGCCGCCAAAGCCGTTTCGGTAGCGAATCGACTGCCGGGTGCTCTGGTGATCGGCGCCGATCAGATCCTCAATCTCGGGGGCAGGGCCTTCGACAAGCCGGGATCCCGGGACGAGGCCCGCCAGCATCTCCTCGAGTTGGGGGGGCGGTCCCATGTCCTCGAGACCGCGATCTGCTGCGCTGAAGGCGACGCTGTCGTCTGGCGGCATCTGGGCCGGGCCACGCTGCGCATGCGGAACTTCTCGGAAGCTTTCCTTGAGGACTATCTCGACCGGATGGGCCCGGAGGTCACGACATCGGTCGGCGCCTATAAGCTCGAAGGCCTTGGCGCCCAGCTCTTCGACACTATCGATGGCGATTATTTCACCATTCTCGGCCTGCCGCTGTTGCCGCTCCTCGATTTCCTGAGAAAAAAGGAGGTCTTGGCCCAATGACGCGCAAAGCCTGTGTCATTGGCTGGCCGATCAGCCATTCGCGCTCGCCTATCATCCATGGCTACTGGCTCGAGCGCTATGGCATCGACGGCGCCTATGAGCGCATTGCTGTGCCCCCGGACGACCTGCCAAGCTTCTTCAAGTCGCTCGGCGAGAAGGGCTATGTCGGCTGCAATGTCACGCTGCCGCACAAGGAGGGCGCGTTTCGCGCCGTGCGCGTCGCCGATGCGGCGACCACGCGTCTCGGCGTGGTCAACACGGTATTCCATCGCGATGGCGAATTGTGGGGCACCAGCACCGACGGCGAAGGCTTCCTCGCCAATCTGTCAGACCATGTGCCGGACTGGCAGGCAAAGGATCGCAGCGTCGTCATTCTGGGCGCCGGCGGCGCCGCGCGGGCCATTGTCGGTGCGCTTCTCGATGCCGGTTGCCGAAGGCTCCTGGTCGTCAACCGCACCTTGGCGCGCGCCGAGGAGTTGCGGCGCGATTTTGGGCCACGCGTCGAGCCGCGCCAATGGATGGACGTCGAAAAGCTTCTCGAAGATGCCGATCTCCTGGTCAATACGACATCGCTCGGCATGAGCGGACAGCCGCGGCTGGCGCTCGATCTCGATCACCTGCCGCGGTCGGCGGTCGTCACTGATATCGTCTATACGCCGCTCGAGACCGATCTCCTGATCCGCGCCCGCGCCCGCGGCAATGTCGTAGTGCCGGGCCTCGGCATGCTGCTGCACCAGGCGGTGCGCGGCTTCGAATTGTGGTTCGGCCATAGGCCGGAAGTGACGGTTGAGCTTCACGACCTCGTCGCCCGCGATATCGATCCCGGATTCAAGCGATGATCGTGATCGGCCTCACCGGATCGATCGGCATGGGCAAGACCGAGACGGCGCGCATGTTCGCCAAGGAAGGCATCCCCGTCTCGGAATCGGATGCGATCGTACACCGGCTCTATGATCAGGATGGCGCTGCGGTGAAGCCCGTCGCCGCCGCCTTTCCCGGCGCCGTCGTCCATGGCCGCATCGACCGGGAGAAGCTTACAAAGCATCTCGGTGCCCATCCGCAGGATTTCGCCCGGCTCGAGGCGATCGTCCATCCGCTGGTGCGCGCCGAGCAGGAGAAATTCCTCAAAGACGCGCGCCGGCGGAAGGCGCCTCTCGCGGTGCTCGACATTCCCTTGCTGTTCGAGACCGGGCGCGACCGCGACGTCGACAAGATCGTCGTCGTCTCGGCGCCGGCCGATATCCAGCGCCGCCGGGTACTTGCGCGGCCCGGGATGACAGAGGAAAAATTCGCGGCCATCCTGGCCCGCCAGGTACCCGATGCGGATAAGCGGGCGCGCGCCGATTTCATTGTGGATAGCGATCGGGGGCTGGACTACGCGCACGCGCAAGTGCGGCATATAATCGACGTGCTGTCACAAAGTGATTCGACATAATGCGCGAGATCGTCCTCGATACCGAGACCACCGGCATAGATCATGCGAAAGGCCACCGCGTCGTCGAGCTCGGCGCGGTCGAGCTCATCAACCACATTCCGAGCGGCAAGACCTTCCACGCTTACATTGATCCCGAGCGCGACATGCCGTCCGATGCCGAGGCCATCCATGGTCTGACGACGCAGTTCCTGAAAGGCAAGCCGCTGTTTGCGGCGATCGCCGCGGAGTTCCTCGCCTTCATCGGCGAGGCGAGCCTCGTCATCCACAATGCCTCATTCGACGTCGGCTTCCTCAATGCCGAATTCGCCCGCCTGAACATACCGGCGCTGCTGCCGGAACGCGTCGTCGACACGCTGATGCTCGCCCGCCAGAAGCATCCGATGGGTCCGAACAGCCTCGATGCCCTGTGCAAGCGCTATGGCATCGACAATTCGAAGCGCGACAAGCATGGCGCTCTGCTCGATTCGGAATTGTTGGCCGATGTCTATCTCGAGCTCATCGGCGGACGCCAGGCGGCGCTGTCGCTCTCGGCCATCACGGTCGGAAGCCGCGCCGTGATCACGCCTTCCGGCATCGTACGGCCGCGTCCGGTGCCGCTTACGAGCCGGCTCACCGAGATGGAGATCCTCGCGCACAAGGCCCTGATCGCCGAGCTTGGCGAGAAGGCTTTGTGGAACGAGCTTCTGAATTAAACGGAAATTACGCCGTGGCTTGCGCCTGCGCCGCCATGCGCTTCTGATACATGCCGGCGAAATCGATCGGATCGAGCATCAAAGGCGGGAAGCCGCCATTGCGGGTCGCTTCGCCGAGGATCTGGCGGGCGAAAGGAAAGAGCATGCGCGGGCATTCGATGAGCACCGCCGGATGCAGCATGTTCTGTGGGAAATTCTCCAGCCGGAAGACGCCGGCATAGAGGATCTCGGCGGCGAAGATGACCTTGTTCTCGGACGTCGCCTTGGCGTCGATATGGAGCTCGACCTCGAAATCCGACGGCGCCAGGTTGCGCGCATTCACATTGATCGAGATGTTGATCTCGGGCTGGGCCTTTTGCGGCGCCAGCGACTGCGGCGCATGCGGGTTTTCGAAGCTCAGATCCTTGAGATACTGGCCGAGGATGCGCATCGACGGCTGGGCGCCCGGCTGCGGCGGCGGCGCGTTGAGCTCGGACCCTACGGACTCTGCCGGAGCGGCGGTAGCCTCGGGGCCGGGGCCGGGGCCGGGGCCGTTGCTGTCGCTGCCGTCGCCATTCGTTGATTTGGCGGCCTGCTTCTTCGGCGCCGGCTTGCTCGTCTTGGCCATGGAATCTTCTGCCTTTCATCAAAACGGGGGTGTCCGTTCCGGACGCCAGCTATCATGAATGGCTGATGGGCCGCAAGCATTCCGGCTCGCGCCTGAAGGGCGCTAGCGGTTCCAGGGCGAGCCGTCGTTCTTTTCCTGCTCTCGCTGCGGCGGCAGCCTGTCATCGTGGATTTCAACGGCTTCGCCGTCGATCACGACGCCGCCCTTGCGCGCCATTGGCCGGCTCATGCGCCGCTCGACGATCTTCCGCATGAACGGCAGGAGCAACAGGATGGCGGCGACATCGGACAGGAGACCGGGCAGGATAAAAAGGATGCCGGCCAGGATGCCGAGCATGCCGGCAATGGCGGCGTTGGGGCCGATATAGCCTTTCTGGCTCGCTTCCCGGACCTCGTTGAGGGATCTGATGCCGGTATGGCGGATGGTCAGGCCGCCCAGGACGAAGCCCAGAATGACGGCGAGGACCGGAAACCAGGCACCAAACCATTGCCCGGTCTTAACCAGCAGGAAGAGCTCCAGCAGGCCGAGCGCAAAAAGGACAAAAATAATGGTTCTGATCACCTTAAACCTGTAGGACAGTGAAGCAGCAGCGGCGGCCTTTGGACCGCGCCCCGGCCCTCCTATATAAGGAGGTTGAGACCCCGACTTCAATTTGGCCCAGACGGAAAGACCCGCGGAATGATGAATCAGGCTTTTGACCCACTGAATCTGCTGATCCTTGCGATTGCAGTGGTGGTCATCTTGCGCCTGCGGTCGGTCCTGGGCAAACGCACCGGCAATGAGCGTCCGCCGGTCGATCCCTATGCCACTCAACGCCGCGCTGAAAAGCCGCAAGCGCCGGGCAATGTCATCAACCTGCCACAGCGTGAAAACGCGACCGAAAATTCGGCGTCGCAGCCGCCGGCGGAACCGGTCTGGACAGGCTATGCCGAGGCCGGCACCAGCGTCGCCAAGGGCCTTGAGAAGATCGCCGCCGCCGACGGCCAGTTCTCGACGAAAACCTTCGTCGAGGGCGCCAAGCTCGCTTACGAGATGGTGGTGACGGCCTTCGCCCAAGGCGACCGCCAGTCGCTCAAGAACCTCCTGTCGCGCGAAGTCTATGAAGGCTTCGCCAGGGCGATCGACGAGCGCGAGAAGGCCGGCCAGATCCTCGAATCGCGGTTTGTCGGCATCGACAAGGCCGATGTGACGGCCGCCGATCTCAAGGGCAAGCGCGCCAGCATCACCTTGCGCTTCATTGCCGAATTCATCTCGGCGACCCTCAACAAGGCGGGCGAGGTCATCGACGGCGATCCCAAACAGGTGCGCCAGATCACCGATGTATGGACCTTCGAGCGCGACACCGCCTCGCGCGATCCCAATTGGAAGCTGGCAGCGACGGACGAGCCGGGCTGAGCCCCTCACATGCGGGATGGCATCAGGATGCGCCGGCTCTTGAGTTTGGCCCTGCTTCTGGTCATGTGCGGGGGCATGAGCGCCGCAGCGAAACCCCCCTTCGAGGAAACGGATTTCCGCGCGATCGCCGGCTGGGCCGACGTCGACCACGAGGCTGCGCTCGCGACCTTCAAGCGCTCATGCGCCGAGATCGAAGCGACCGGCCATGCTTTCCAGCGCAAGGTGGCCTATGGCGGGACCAGGCGCGACTGGCTGGCGGTCTGCCAGGGGCTCAAGACCGTCGCCGATGCGCGCCGCTTTTTCGAACAGGCCTTCACGCCGCTCATCGTGCGCGACGCCGAGCGTCCGCAAGGGCTGTTTACCGGCTATTACGAGCCTGAAGCCGAAGGCAGCCTGAAGCCCGGCGGCGCCTACAAGGTGCCGATCTATGCCAGGCCCGCCGATTTTGTCGGCTTCGATGCCAAGACCGCGAAGCGCCTGGGCCTTGCCTATGGCCGCACCGTCGATGGCAAGCCTCAGGCCTATTACACAAGGCGCGAGATCGAGAACGGCGCACTCGAGGGCCGGGGCCTCGAGCTCGTCTGGCTCAAGGACTGGGCCGATGCGTTCTTCATCCAGGTCCAGGGCTCGGGCCGCGTGCGCCTGCCCGATGGCCAGGTGATACGGCTCGGCTTCGCGGCAAAGACCGGCCTTCCCTATACCGCCATTGGCGGGCTCCTGCTCCAGCGCGGCATCCTCACCCGCGAGGACGTGTCGATGCAGGCGATCAGGGCGTGGATGCGCCAGAACCCCAAGGATGCGCGCGAGCTGATGTGGGAGAACAAGTCCTTCGTATTCTTCCGCGAGATCCGGGGCGGGGATTCCGACCTCGGTCCGCCCGGCGCCCAGAAGGTCCCGTTGACACCGTTTCATTCGCTCGCCGTCGACCGCTCTCTATGGATGTTCGGCACGCCGGTCTGGCTCGATACGCAGGCGCCCAAGGGCGAACGCGGAACGCTCGTGCCGTTCCGCAATCTCCTGGTGGCGCAGGACACCGGCACCGCGATCAAGGGCCATGCGCGGGGCGACGTTTTCTGGGGTGCGGGCGAGGAAGCGGCACTGACCGCGGGCCACATGAAAAGCCCGGGCCTGATGATCGTGCTTTTGCCCAAGGCGCTGGCCCAGCGGCTGCTCAGCCGGCAATGACCCGCAAGCTCCCACCCGATTATGCTTTGTGGGAAGACGTCGCGCGGACCGTGAAGCCGCTTCACAGGTCCAAAGCGAAGAAGAAATCCGAGACCAAGGCAAAGGCCGAAGCCCCTCAAGCGGCGAGGGCTGAAAAGCCGGCCAAGCCCATCCTGCGGGCACCGCCGGCACGCCACGATCCGCCGGCATTGACCGGCCTCGACCGCAGAAGCGAGCGCCGCATGACCCGCGGCCAGGTCGAGATCGAAGGCCGCATCGATCTGCATGGCACCGGCATCGAGCGCTCGCGCGAGCGTCTCCTGAATTTCCTGGTGACGTCCAGGGCGCAGGGCCTGCGCCTGGTCTTGGTGATCACCGGCAAGGGTGCCTCGCCCTTCACCCGCCACACGCTGCACGGCTCGGATCACTATCATGCGCCGGAACGCCAGGGCCGCTTGCGCCGCCTGGTGCCGGACTGGTTCCATGAAGGCCAATTCCGCGAGCATGTCGCGGGCTTCCAGCCGGCGCATCCGCGCCATGGCGGGGGCGGCGCCTTTTATGTGAAGCTCAGGAAGAAAGAGCGGAGGGCAGGATGACGCCCTTTGGCGAGCGCATGCGCAAGCTGCGCGCCGAGCGCAAGGTCACGCTGAAGGAGATGGCCGAGGAGATCGGGGTGTCGAGCGCTTATCTCTCGGCGCTGGAGCACGGCAAGCGCGGCCGGCCGGGCTGGCATCTGCTGCAGCGCATCATCAGCTATTTCAACATCATCTGGGACGAGGCCGAGGATGTCGTGCGCCTGGCGCGCATCTCGCATCCGCGCGTGGTCATCGACACGTCGGGTCTCGAGCCTTCCGCCACCGAGCTCGCCAATCGCCTGGCCGACGATATTTCGACCCTCGACCAGAAGGATCTCGCCGAGATGCTCGCCGTGCTCAACCGGCGCAAGCAGAAGAAGAAATAGGTCTGGATCTCAATCGGCGTAGCTGCCGATGAGGACGAGATTGAGCCGGTCGGGCTGGACGCTGTTGCCGGGCTGCATGACGACCGACTGCGCCTGGTAGACAGGGTCGGTGCGCACCAGCGAATAGAGTTTTGCCGCCATACGGGTCTCGTCGCTGAAAGTGAGCCGGTATTTGACGGTGACCAGGATGAACGGGGAGATGACGGACATGCCCTCATATTCCTCGAGGCCCATGCCGGCCGTTTTGACCTCGCTGAACTGCTCGCCCTTCGACAAGGTGTGGCCGAGCCGCCCGGCGGTGTTGAAGTCGCCGGACCGGCGCTTGATCACGTCGACGGCTTTGAAAGGCTGCTTCTCCTGGCAGAAGATCACCGGATGAGCGAGAACGGCGACCGCGGGCGTGGGGCCGATATTCTCGGTGCCGATCTTGAGCGGAATGGAGGCGCCGGCGCCGTCGAAGGCCAATGTGCCGGCGAGCTCGACGGTGAAGGTCACCCATGGGCGCTGCGTGGCGATGAGCACCTGCTCGGCGATGCCGGCGGACCGCTTGGCGGCTTCGGCGGTGGCCTGGGTGGCCTCGGCCAGCGACCGGTTTGTCGCCACCAGGGCATCGCCCGTCACCCGCGTTTCGCTGACCAGAGCGCGGGTCGCGCGCCACATGAGCCAAATGGCTACACCCAGGATGACGGTGAAGATGGCGAGGATCTCGGCGGCATTCGCCCGCGCATATTCGCCGAGGCAACGTCTTGATTCCAAAAGGGAGTCATAGAAGCTGGCACCGACCGTCATCCCCTGCCGGCAGGTCTGCAGGTCGGATGATGTCCACACCATCCAAGCGACGATCGCCGCGATGATAAGCGCAACGATCCAATGGCCCAACGTCCGCATTCTTGGTGGCCCCTTGTGATCGAGCCACCTTTAGAGCAAATCCTGCCCAAGTTGAAGGCTTTGGCGATGAGGATTTGCCTTAAAATATTGATTTGGCGTGAAACCTTTTCGACGACGTGAACTTCGCCGGGATGGGGGCGAGTGTCACAAAATGAACTTCGACAGGTCCGTGTTGCGGGCGAGGTCGCCGATGTTTTTTTCCACGAAGGTTTTATCGATCTTCACCGTCTCGCCGGACCGGTCGGTCGCCGAATAGCTCACCTCGTCGAGGACGCGTTCCATCACCGTCTGCAGGCGCCGCGCGCCGATATTCTCGATCGCGGCGTTGATCTCGGCCGCGATATCGGCGAGCGCATCGATGCCGTCCTCGCTGAAGTCCAATGTCACACCCTCGGTCTTGAGCAGTGCCTTGTATTGCTTGATCAGGCTCGCCTCGGGCTCCGTCAGGATGCGGCGGAAATCGTCGCGGGTCAGCGCCTTGAGCTCGACCCGGATCGGCAGGCGGCCTTGCAGTTCGGGCAGGAGGTCGGAGGGCTTGGCGATATGGAAGGCGCCGGAGGCGATGAACAAAATATGATCGGTCCGCACCGGTCCGTATTTAGTCGACACCGTCGTGCCCTCGATCAGCGGCAGGAGGTCACGCTGCACGCCTTCGCGGCTCACATCGGCGCCCTGGCGTTCCGAGCGGGCGCAGATCTTGTCGACCTCGTCCAGGAACACGATGCCGTTGTTCTCGGTGGCGTTGATCGCCTCCTGGGTGATCTGGTCCTGGTCGAGCAGCTTGTCGCTTTCCTCGGCGAGCAGCACCTCATGGCTCGCCTTGACCGACATGCGCTTCTGCTTGAGGCGGTGGCCGAAGGCCTTGCCCAGCATGTCGGAGAGATTGATCACGCTCGCCGAGGAGCCCGGCATGCCGGGAATGTCGAAGCTCGGCACCGAGGGCGAGTCCATGATCTGGACCTCGATCTCCTTGGCATCGAGCTCACCCGTGCGCAGCTTCTTGCGGAAGCTCTCGCGCGTCGTCTCCGACGCATTCGCGCCGACGAGCGCGTCGAGCACGCGGCGCTCGGCATTGAGATGGGCCTGCGCCTCGACGTCCTTGCGTCGGGCCGCCTTGACCATGGCGACCGCCGCTTCCAGGAGGTCGCGGATCATCTGCTCGACATCGCGCCCGACATAGCCGACCTCGGTGAATTTCGTCGCCTCGACCTTGATGAAGGGCGCGTTGGCGAGCTTGGCGAGGCGGCGCGCGATCTCGGTCTTGCCGACGCCGGTCGGCCCGATCATCAGGATGTTCTTGGGCATCACCTCTTCGCGCAGGGGCTCTTCGAGCTGCTTGCGCCGCCAGCGGTTGCGCAGCGCGATGGCGACGGCGCGCTTGGCGTCCTTCTGGCCGACGATGTGGCGGTCGAGTTCGGAAACGATTTCGCGGGGAGTGAAGTCGGTCATGGATGGCTCATTCAGGCTCTGACGACCGGCAAATGCCGGGCAAGGATGGTGGGGACGAATTGCATGACGGCACGGCGCGCCCGATGCCAGCCGACGCCAAGGAGAATGACGGATGCGCCCATCAGGAGGAGCGTGATCCAGATGGCATTCTGCTCGCCGCCGAGCTGGCTGAAGGCATAGACCAAGGCGCCGCCCAGATAGGCGAGCGAGGAGACGAGGAAGGCGCGGCGGTCGATGACGAGCGCGATGAGCGCGAAGAGGACGACGGCGGCAATGGTCAGGATGTTGGACTGCGCCGTCACGTCCTGGCCGGAGGAGATGATACCGGCAATGGGATGGACGATGAGCGGTGCCGCGATGAGCGTGAGCCAGAAGCCGCAATCGGAGCGGCGCGTCAGGCGTTCGCGATCCGACATGTCGTACCACTGTGCTGCCGCCAGCGTGGCAAAGCCGGCAATGAGGAACAGGATATAGATGACGCCTTGCGAGGGCTCGTCGAACAGCCGGACACAGACATCGAGAAAGGTCACGACGCAGCTGCCGGCCAGCAGCAGCAGCGCGAAAGGCAGCCGGAAACGGAGATAAAAGAGAAGTGCGGCGACAATTGCCGCGAGGCCGGGGAGCCGCATATCGGCAGAGGTTGCAAACCAGGCCGTTTCTTCACTCCCCATGCTGATCACGCCATGAACGTAGTAAGCAAGGCCCGGCACGATGAAGATCGCCAGCACGATGCTCGGCAAGGTGAGCTTGAGCTTGCGGGTCAGATATTCGGCGAGCCCCCACATTACGGCGATGAAGACGACCGGGAACGCCACGCCGAGGGAGGGGAGCGTCGCTGCGGCCGCCCATAGGCCGACACCCAGCAGCACGACGCCGAGGGCGATGAAGAACTCATTGAAGTTCTTCATGAACACGAAGCGCTCGTCGCTCAGCGCATGCTGATGACGTGCCGCATGCCGTTTGGCCGGCAGGTCTTGAAGGGCGAGCGCCTGCTGTTCGGTGATGATGCCGGATCTGACGGCCTCATCGAGATCGGCGCGCGTCAGCATTCGAGGGCTTCGACGGTCACATTGTCGTTGGTGTAGACGCAGATCTCGGCGGCGATGGCCATCGCCTTGCGGGCGATCGCCTCGGCATCCATGTCGGTGTCGATCAAGGCGCGTGCCGCCGCCAGCGCATAATTGCCGCCCGAGCCGATGCCGATCAGGCTGCGCTCGGGCTCGAGCACGTCGCCCGTGCCGGTCAGGACCAGGCTCACTTGCTTGTCGGCGACGATCATCATGGCTTCGAGGCGCCTGAGATAGCGGTCGGTGCGCCAGTCCTTGGCGAGCTCGACGCAGGCGCGGGTGAGCTGGAGCGGATATTGCTCGAGCTTGGCCTCGAGCCGCTCGAACAGCGTCATGGCATCGGCCGTCGCCCCGGCGAAGCCGGAGATGACCGCCCCGCCCGCCAACGGCCGCACTTTTCGGGCATTGGACTTGATCACCGTCTGGCCGATGGACACCTGGCCGTCGCCCGCGATCACCACCCGGTTGCCCTTGCGGAGGGAAAGGATGGTCGTGCCGTGCCACTGCTGGGGATCGCTCATGGGTCTCCTGGTCGCCAAAATTGCCGGGACGGCCCCGGCAGGGCGTCATGTAGGCCCTGCGCACCGTTAAGAAAAGCCTTCAGGCCTGACTCTTAGGTCAAGTTGGAGCAGCTAAAGGGTAGCAGGCTTCTGCTGCACCTGCTAAGAGACCCGCCGCAACAAAGGGTTAAGGCCATGCGCAAGGCCAGCATCGAACGCAAGACGACCGAGACCGAGATTTCGGCGAGCGTCGATCTCGACGGCAAAGGCGCCTATGAGGTCAAGACCGGCATAGGCTTCCTCGATCATATGCTGGAGCAATTGGCCCGCCATTCGCTGATCGACATCAAGCTGAAGGCCAAGGGCGACCTCCATATCGATTTCCACCACACGACCGAGGATTCAGGCATTGCGCTCGGCCAGGCGGTGGCCAAAGCCTTGGGCGACCGCAAGGGGATCAGGCGCTATGCGAGCCTGCATTTGCCGATGGACGAGGCGCTGACCCGCGCCGCCATCGACGTCTCGGGCCGCCCCTATCTTGTCTGGAAGGTCGATTTCTCGAGCCCGAAGATCGGCGACTTCGACACCGAGCTGGTGCGCGAATGGTTCCAGGCCTTCGCCATGAATGCCGGCGTGACGCTCCATGTCGAGACGCTCCACGGCGACAACAACCATCATATTGCCGAAAGCTGCTTCAAGGCCCTGGCGCGTGCCTTGCGTGAGGCGATCGAGATCGATCCGCGCCAGAAGGACCGCATACCCTCGACCAAAGGATCATTGAAAGGCTGATGGCCTGGTGGACCGCCCATAATCAGCCCGGCAAGGGCGCCGATGACGTCGTCTTCCTGCGCGAAGGTTTCAGCTGGTGGGCGCTGCTCTTTCCGCTGCCCTGGCTCGTGATCAAGGGCATGTGGATCGTCCTTCTCGTGGCGCTCGGCGCGCAATTCGCCATCTGGGCGATCGCCGAAGCCTTAGGCGCTGGCGATATGATGCGGCTGATCTTCAGCTTCGCCATCAATCTCATTCTTGCTTTCGAGGGCAACAATCTGTTGCGCTGGACCTATGAGCGGCGCGGCTTCGAGGAATTGGGCCTCGTCCACGGCGATGACATCGACGAAGCCGAATATCGCTTTTTCACCGAGATCGGCCTTCCACAGGCACCGGCCGTAACGGAGGTCGAGCAGCCTCCGGTCTTCTCCTCGCGCTGGAAGCCGGAGGAGCCTGATTTCATCTTTCCGGGATTCGGTCGCTCATGAGCGTCGCCATCATCGATTATGGCTCCGGCAATCTCCATTCCGCCGCCAAGGCGTTCGAGCGGGCGGCCCGCGATAGCGTTTCGCAGCTGAGGATCGAGGTGACGGCGGATCCGGAGAAAGTGCGCAAGGCCGAGCGCATCGTGCTGCCGGGCGTCGGCGCTTTCCGCGACTGCCGCGACGGGCTCAAGGCGGTCCCCGGCATGTGGGAGACGGTCGAAGAGGAAGTCTCGCACGGCAAGCCCTTCTTCGGCATCTGTGTCGGCATGCAATTGATGGCCGAGCGCGGCCTCGAGCATGTCGAGACGAAAGGCTTCGGCTGGATCAAGGGCGATGTGAAGGTGATCGAGCCCGAGGATTCGACGCTCAAGATCCCGCATATGGGCTGGAACACGCTCGATAGTGCCCGTCCGCATGCGCTCTTCGACGGCATCGCGCTCGGCGATCAGGGCCTCCATGCCTATTTCGTCCATTCCTATCATCTCGCTTTGCGCGATCCCTCCGCTCTCGTCGCGACCGCCGATTATGGCGGCGCCGTCACCGCTTTCGTTGCCCGCGACAATGTGGCGGGAAGCCAGTTCCATCCCGAGAAGAGCCAGGCTTTGGGCCTCGCTCTCATCGGCAATTTCCTGAAATGGCGGCCATGATCCTGTTCCCGGCGATCGATCTCAAAGGCGGCCAATGCGTCAGGCTGAAGCTCGGCGACATGGCGCAGGCGACGGTCTTCAATGACGATCCGGCCGCCCAGGCGAAGAGTTTTGAAGCCCAGGGCTTCTCCTGGCTGCATCTCGTCGATCTCGACGGCGCCTTCGCCGGCAGGCCGGTGAATGCGCAAGCCGTCGAAGCCATTCTCGGGGCCGTCACCATCCCGGTGCAATTGGGCGGCGGCATCCGTGACCTCAAGCAGATCGAGGCCTGGCTGGCGCGCGGCATCGCCCGCGTGATCCTGGGCACCGTTGCCTTGCGCAATCCGGATCTGGTGCGCGAGGCCTGCCGCAAGTTTCCCGGCCGCGTCGCTGTCGGCATCGACGCCAAGGGCGGAAAGGTCGCGGTCGAAGGCTGGGCCGAGACGTCGGAGATGTCGGCGGTCGAGCTGGCGCACCGCTTCGCCGATGCGGGCGTTGCCGCCATCATCTTCACCGATGTCGACCGCGACGGCGTGCTGAAGGGAATTAATATCGAGGCGACACTATCATTGGCGCACTCGACGGGCATTCCGGTGATCGCCTCGGGCGGCCTTGCCTCGCTCGCCGATATCAGGCGCCTGCTCGCGCCCGATTGCCGGATCCTCGAGGGCGCCATATCCGGCCGGGCCCTTTATGACGGAAGGCTCGATGCGGCCGAAGCCTTGAAGCTCATTGCCGAGGCGGCGTGATGCTGAAGGCGCGCATCATCCCCTGTCTCGATGTCAAGGACGGGCGTGTCGTCAAGGGCGTCAATTTCGTGAACCTGCGCGATGCCGGCGACCCGGTCGAGATCGCCAAGGCCTATGACAAAGCCGGCGCCGATGAATTGTGCTTTCTCGACATCACCGCGACGCATGAGAACAGGGGCATCATCTTCGATGTCGTGCAGAGGACGGCCGAGGCCTGCTTCATGCCCTTGACGGCGGGCGGCGGGGTCCGGACGACCGAGGACATCCGCAAGCTCCTGCTCGCCGGCGCCGACAAGGTATCGATCAATACCCAGGCGGTGAAAAACCGCGAATTCGTGCGCGCGGGGGCGGAGAAATTCGGCAGCCAGTGCATCGTCGTCGCCATTGATGCGAAACAGGTAGGCCCCGGCAAGTGGGAGATTTTCACCCATGGCGGCCGCAATCCGACCGGTATCGATGCCATCGATTTTGCCGAGGAAGTGGTGGCGCTGGGGGCCGGCGAATTGCTCATCACCTCCATGGACCGCGACGGCACCGGGCAGGGCTTCGACATCGCGCTGATGCGGGCCATTGCCGACAAGGTCAGGGTGCCGGTCATCGCCTCGGGCGGCGTCGGCACGCTCGATCACCTGGTCGAAGGCATCAAGGACGGCCATGCCACCGCCGTCCTCGCCGCCTCGATCTTCCATTTCGGCACATTCACCATTTCCGAAGCCAAGGCCCATATGGCGGAACGGGGAATTCCCATGCGGCTCATCGAAATGGTAGAAGGGCGGACAGGGGCAGGAACATGACGGATATCGCACGCCACAAGCTCGAGGCTCTGGCCGAGCTCGCCGACACGGTGACCGCCCGCAAGGGGGCGTCGCCCGAGATCTCCTATACCGCCAAGCTCCTTTCCCAGGGCATCGAGAAATGCGCCAAGAAGGTGGGCGAGGAGGCGATCGAGGCGGCTCTTGCCGCCGTCAAAGGCGACCGCGACCATCTCAAGCTCGAGGCGGCCGATCTTTTCTATCATCTGATCGTGCTGCTCGAGGCGTCGGGCCTGCCGCTCGCCGAGGTGATGGGCGAGCTCGAAAAACGGGTCGGCGTCTCCGGCATCGCCGAAAAGGCGAGCCGCAAGCAGGTATAGAACCGATGGATTCACTGCGCGATGAGATCTCGCCCTACCGCCATTTCGAGCGCAATGCCTGGGCGAAACTGCGCGCCGACACGCCGATGACCCTCGACCAGGCGGATATCGACGAGTTGCGCGGCCTCAATGACCGTATCGATCTGGCCGAGGTAGTGGCGATCTATTTGCCGCTGTCGCGCCTCCTCAATCTTTATGTCGCGGCGACCCAGGAACTATTCCGCGCCACCGACCGGTTCCTGCATGCCGAAGGCACCAAGGTGCCCTACATCATCGGCATGGCGGGCAGCGTTGCCGTCGGCAAGAGCACCACGGCGCGCATCCTGCAGCGGCTTCTGGCGCGCTGGCCCAACCATCCCAAGGTCGATCTCGTCACCACCGACGGCTTCCTGCTGCCCAATGAGATCCTCGAGCGCGAGGGCATCATGAACCGCAAAGGTTTTCCGGAGAGCTATGACTTGCCGCAGATGCTGCGCTTCCTCTCCGACGTCAAGGCGGGCAAGCGCAAGGTGACGGCGCCGGTCTATTCGCATCTGACCTACAACGTCATGCCGGACAAGCGCGTCACCGTCGACCGGCCCGACATCCTCATCGTCGAAGGCCTCAACGTGCTGCAGGCGGGACGGCCGCCGCGCGATGGCAAGATCATTCCCTTCGTGTCGGACTTTTTCGATTTTTCGATCTTTCTCGACGCGGCCGAGGATGTCCTGCGCGACTGGTATGTGACGCGCTTCTTCTCGCTACGCGACACCGCCTTCCGCGATCCCAAATCCTATTTCCATCGCTACGCCTCGCTCACCGACAAGGAAGCGAACGCCACCGCCAACCGCATCTGGGAGACGATCAATCTCGTGAATTTGCGCGAAAATGTGCTCCCCACCCGCCAGCGCGCCGACCTCATCCTGCGCAAGGGGGCCGATCACATCATCCACAGCGTGTGGCTACGAAAGCTCTGATTACCCTCGCCCCGCTTCGAGGGGCAAGGGTAAGTATCAACTCCTGGGTTTCAGGTTTTCCGGATCGTAGAGCGGTTTGTAGCCGACGCCCGCCACCTCGACGGGGTAGGTCTCGGCGAAATACTCGACATGGAGCTTCCGGCCTTCCTGGCAATAGGCCCAGGGCAGATAGGCGAGCGCGATGTTCTTGCCGATGGTCGGGCCGAAGGCGATGGAGGTCGTGTAGGAGCGCCGGCCGAGCTCGTCGACCAGCACTTCGCCCGTTTCCGGATCCATGACCGGCAGAGTGCCGACGGGATAGCGCATCACGCCGGTCTTGTCGGTGTTCTCCGTCATCACCAGCGTGCACAGCATGGCCGGCTGGTGGGCGCGCGCCTTGTATTCGAGATGCTTCGCCTTGCCGCGGAAATCGGCGTCCTTGACCTTGGGACGCGCGAGGTCGGCCTCGATGAGGTTGTACTGGGTGAGGAGGTCGGCATTCTGCAGGCGCAGGCTCTTTTCCATCCGGCGCGAATTCGCATAGGTCTCGACGCCGAAGGCCATCACGCCGGTCGCGCGCAGCGCGTCCCAGACGGCTAGGCCATCTTCATATTTCATGTGCAGTTCCCAGCCCTGCTCGCCGACATAGGATATGCGGAAGGCGGTGACCGGCAAGCCGGCGATCTCGATCTGCTTGATCGCGGCGAAGGGGAAGTTTGCGGGATCGAGGCCGGAAGGATCGGCGACGGCCTTCTTCAGCGTCGCCCGCGCATTCGGACCCCAGATGCCGATGGTGACATAGTTTTCCGAGGTATCCGTAATGGTGACGTCGAGGCCGCGGTCCTCGGCAATGCGGCGCATATAGTGGAAGTCGCGCGGACCAGCATCGGCGCCGTTCACGAGGCGGCAGCGGTCTTCCATGCGGAAGACGGTGAAGTCGGCGCGCACCATGCCCTCGTCATCGAGGAAGTGGGTATAGATGCCCTTGCCGATATTCGCATCGCCGCCGATCTTGGCGGCGCACAGCCATTCGAGAAGCTCGACATGGTCCGGCCCTTCGATGTCCACCATGTGGAAGTGCGAGAGGTTCACGATGCCGCAATCCTCGCTCATCGCCAGATGCTCGGCGTTGGAGACGCGCCAGAAGTGCCGGCTGTCCCACTCGTTCGGGCGCTCCGGCACGCGGTTGCCGTATTTCTTGAGAAGGTGCTCGTTGGCGGCATAGCCATGCGCACGCTCCCAGCCGCCGAGCTCCATGAAATAGCCGCCAAGCTCCTTCTCGCGCTCATAGAAGGGCGAACGCTTGACATTGCGGCCCGTCGCATAGGGCTCGCGCGTATGCACCGCCGGATAGTAGATCTTCTGGGCGGCCTCGAAGGTGCGGCCCTCGATAAATTTCTCGTCAAGCTGGTGCGGATAGAACCGGGCATAGTCGATCGACGCATGGTCGATCTCGGTGCGTCCGTCGGTCATCCAGTCGGCGATCAGCTTGCCGTAGCCCGGCGCGTCCTTCACCCAGATGGCGACGCAATACCAAAGCCCGCGCACCTTCTGGCTCTCGCCGCAGGACGGGCCGCCGGCCGCCGACACCTGCAGCAGGCCGTTGAAGGAATGGCTTTCATTGTAGCCGAGCTCGCCCAGGATCGGGGTGAGCTCCATGGCGCGCTCCAGCGGCTCGATGATCTGCTCCATGTCGAGATCGCGCTGCGAGGGCGACAGGCGCGCCTCCTGCTTTTCGAGAATGTCGCGCGGATGGCAGAGGCGCGGATTGGTCTGTTCGTAATATCCCCATTCGATCTGGCCGCCTTCGGCGGTCTTGGGGTCGCCGGTGTCGCGCATATAGGCGGAGTTGCCCTGGTCGCGCAGCAGCGGATAGCCGATCTCCTTCCCCGTGCCTTCGAACTGGTTGAAGGGGCCGAAGAAGGACAGCGGATGGTCGACCGGCATCACCGGCAGGTCCTCGCCCGCCATGGCGGCGATGAGCCGGCCCCAGATTCCGGCGCAGACGACGACATGGTCGGCCATGATCGTGCCGCGATGGGTGACGACGCCCTTGATGCGGCCGTTCTCGATGATGAGCGAGGTCGCCGGTGTATTGCCGAAGACCTTGAGCTTGCCGGATTTTTCACCCGCATCGATCAGCTTTCCGGCAACCGTCTGCGAGCGCGGAATGACGAGGCCGGCATCGGGATCGAACATGCCGCCCATCACCTGATCTTCCTCGATCAGCGGGAACAGCTTCTTGATCTCGGCGGGCGAGACATAGTGCGCGCGGGTGCCGAACGCCTTGGCCGAGGAGAGCTTGCGCTTGATCTCCTCCATCCAGACATCGTGGCCGGTGCGCGCGACTTCGAGACCGCCGATACGGGCGTAGTGGCCCATCTTTTCATAGAAGTCGATGGAGTATTGCGTCGTCCAGACCGAAAGATAGTCGTGGCTCGTCGTGTAGCAGAAGTCGGAGGCATGCGCCGTCGAGCCGATATCGGTGGGGACGCCCGACTTGTCGATCCCTATGATGTCGTCCCAGCCGCGCTCGATCAGGTGATGGGCGATGGAGGCTCCGACGATGCCGCCCAACCCTATGATGACAACCTTCGCCTTTTCGGGGAACGCCGACATGAAGACTCCTCGATAGTCCTTCGATCCGATTGGGGCACATTAGTGAGGTGAATTCAACGGTCGTGAGATGGAACGACCAGAGGATGGCGGAATCCGACACCCTCACCCCGCAAGCAGTTGCGCGAAGATCGGCCCCGGGTCGTCGACCTCGACCAGCTTCTTAGCCGAAATCACCCAGTTCCGCGTCGCCACGGCGCGCACGAAGGCCCGGTCGTGGCTGACCAGAAGGCAGGCCGCGTTGTGCTCGATCAACTCGCTTTCCAGCATGTCCTGCCCCTCGATATCGAGGTGGTTTGTCGGCTCATCCAGCAGATAGAAATTGGGTTCCGACAGTCGCAGGAGCAGCATCGCCAGCCGCGCCCGCTGGCCACCCGAAAGCCGCGCAAGGGGTGCAGTCTGCGCGTCGATGCTTATCCCCGTTCCGGCGAGTTGCGCCCTTGCCTGATGGTCGGTCAGGTCGCCGGATCGCTTCACCGCATCCCAGGGCGTCGGGAAAGCGTCGAGCTGGGACAGCGCCTGATCGGAATTGCCGAGCTTGAGGCTGGCCGAGCCACGGATATGTTGATCCCCCTCGGCAAGAGCTACCCGCAGTCTTTCGACTAGTCGGGTCTTGCCCGTCCCGTTGGCACCGAGCACAGCGATCCGATCTCCCTTCTCGATCCACAGCTTCCCGGTGCGGAACAGGAGCCGCCCGTCCGGCGTCGTGACCGCCGCATCGTTTATCGTCACCAACGCCTTGGCATGGGTGCCGCTGTTGGTCAGGCGGATCGCCCCGGCGGAGCGTTCCTGATGCGCCGGCCGCGCCCGCTCTTCCAGCCGGTCGGCCCGCTCCGAAAGCTGCTTGGTCTTGACCACCAGCAGGTCGGAGCCGGAATTGATACCTATGTTCTTGAGCTTTGCCGCTTGCTGCCGCAGCGCTTTGACCTTGCGCATGTCGTTCTCATACTGGCGATCGCGCGACGCATCGCGCTCTTCCAACGCCTGGAGCGCGCGGGAATAGGGCAGGGAGAAGTCTTCGCTGTCCTCAGGGCGCAGGAACAGGGTGCGGTTGGTTACGTCATCGAGAAAGGCGCGATCATGGCTCGCCGCGATCACCGCGCAGTCGCGCGGCAAGGCGATAAGAAACCGCTGCAACACGCCGATGCGGCCAATGTCGAGATGGTTCGTCGGCTCGTCCAGAAGAAGCAGATCAGGTTCGACCACGGCCGCCCGCGCGAGAAGCATGGTCCGCTGCCAGCCGCCGGACAGGCTGTGAACTGTGCTGCCTCTTATGGCCTCGTCCACGGCGAGATCATCGAGCAGGACATCGATCCGCCAGCTCTCCGTTTCGGCGACCTCGGGGGCGAGCGCGTCGCGCACGGCGTCATGAAGGCTCAAGGGTGAGAGACGTTCGGGCACGTCCTGCGATGCGAAGGCGACGACCAGGCCGCGCATGCGTGTCACGGTTCCTGTCGTAGCGTCTTCCTCGCCCGCCACGATGCGAAGGAGCGAGGATTTGCCTCGCCCATTTGCCGCAACGAGGCCCAGGCGGTCACCTTTGGCGACCGAGAAGTTGAGTCCTCTGAAAAGTGACTCGCTACGGATCAGGGAAAGGTCTTTGGCGGAGATAAGGGACATTGCAGGCTCATCAAGTCAGGGCGGCACAGCCAACTGTGCCCAAAGAGGCTGACGATGAGACGGCGATGCGTTCCTCAGTCAGCCCCACGAAATCGAGCGCGGGGCGAACACAGGTCCACGAGTTCTGTGCTGGAAGTGCTGATGCAGCATCGACTTCCCCTCCTGTTTGAACGCAAAGTCACATAGACCATTTTGCACCGGCTTGACAACACCGCGCCCGAAAGCGGGCGATCAACCCGAAAACCCGCCCGCCGCCAGGAACGCGAGCTCCTCCGGCGTCGACTTCCGCCCCAATATGGCGTTGCGATGCGGGAAGCGCCCGAAGCGGGCGATGATGTCGAGATGGAGCTTGGCCCAATGGGTCATGTCGTCCGGATCGCGCACCGAGAACAGCGCGACGCAGCGCATTTGCGCATCGAGATCCTCGGCATGCTCGAAGGGCATGATGATCCAGCGGGCGAGCGTCGCCGGCATGGCGAGATGGTCGCCGCGCGCCACCGCCTGTCTGGCGAGCGCCAGCGCTTTCTTGTCGGCGGCGAAAGCCAGCGGTGAGCCGCGATGGATGTTGCGCGAGAACTGGTCGAGCATCAGAATCAGCGCCAGCATTCCTTTGGGCGTTTCCGTCCAATGATCGAAGGCGCCGTCGCGGGCTTTGGCCAGCGCATCCTTGAAGCGCACCGACAGCTGGCCGTCGAAAGCCGCGTTTTTGGTGAACCAGCGCTCTTCGCCGGCCTTGAGCCAGAAATCGACCACGTCGTTGGGCGTCATTTCGGGTCGAGCTCCATGCGAGTGATGATGAACTGGGCGAGTGCTTCGACATGGTCGCGGTCGAAAACCGGCACCGGCGCATCCGGCACCGGCCCCGTGGCGGCGATCGCCACGACGCTCCGATCCTCGCCCGCGAGCTGCGGATGATCGAGCGCCAGGTTGCGCACCTCGATCTTGGCGTGATCGCCATGCTTGTAGCCTTCGACGATGATGAGGTCGCAGGGCGAGAGCTTGGCGAGGATCGCCGCGAAGGACGGCTCCTCTTCATCGCGCGATTCATGGATGATCGCCCAGCGTTGGCGCGAGACCACCGCGACCTCGCTGGCGCCGGCGGCACGGTGGCGGAAGCTGTCGCGACCCTCATGATCGATGTCGAAGGAATGATGCGCATGCTTGACGGTGGCGATGCGATAGCCGCGTCTCGTCAATTCGCGCACCAGCCTCTCGACCAGCGTGGTCTTGCCGGCATTCTTGAAACCGGCGACGCCGATGATCTTCGCCGTCATGGCCGATACTCCGCGCGCAGTCTGAGCGCCATGTCCATGTCTTCGGGCGTATTGATGTTGAAGAACGGATCATAGGGCAGAGAGGTCCATTCCGCGATGCCCGCGCCCTGCGACATGGCCCAGTCGTTCATGGAGCGCCGGCTGCCCTGCATGAAGTCCAGCAAGACCGGGACCAGCGTCACCTTCCACAGGCCGAATACCGGATGCAACCTTCCATCCGAACTCGCCACCGCCATGTCCAGGCCTTGCGCCGCCGCCACGAGCTTCGGCACCAGATCGCGCGGGAAGAATGGCGTATCGACGGCGGCGGTGGCGACGAAAGCGAAATCATGGCGCCCGGCCCAGTCGAGCGCCGCGAGGAGGCCGGCAAGCGGGCCCAGATGATCGCCCGGCGCATCCGTCACCACCGGCAGTCCTTGTGTGTCGATCGGCTGCGTGCCGTCATGCCGGTTGACGATGAGCTGGGCGACCTGCGGCGCAAGCCGGGCGATTGCGTGGGTGATCAGCGGCGTCTCCCCGAGAAGAAGCCGGGCCTTGTCCTCGCCCATGCGCCGCGACTGGCCGCCCGCCAGGATGCAGCCGGCAATGGACGTAGGCACGCTCACGCAGCGCCCGCTTCATAGAGGCGCTGCGGCGGGATCCACAAAGTGATCTCGTCCGCAAGGCCGATATCGCCCTCGCGCTCGACCCAGGCGGTGATGCCACGCTTGTGCTTCGCCGCTTTGACGAAGCCCATTTTCTGCCCAGGATTGTGCCTCTCGATGATCTCGGCCGGATAGCGGCAGGGCTCGTTCTCCATGTCGACGACGATGGTGGCGCCGGAGGGGAACTGCAGGCGCGATGAGGGCGGCAGCAGCGTCAGGTCGGGAATGCCGGAGGTCACGACATTGGCGCCGACCCATTCCGGCTTGACCTCGGGTATCTCCATGATGCCGGCAATGTCAGCGAGTTCCTCGACCGACAGCAAGGTGAGCTGGCGGACATTGCGGATCGGCGTGTCGCGCGGATATTGCCGGATGGTGCGCACATCGGCCTTGCGCGTGAGCCCGCTATGGCAGTCGCCTTCGATGCCGTCGAAGCGCAGTTTCAGGCTCTCGACACGGGCTTTCTCGAGGCCCGTCGCCCGCTCGGGGTTCCTGAGCAGCGCCTCGACACGTCCGGTGAAAGCGAGCTTGGTCATCAAAGGCATGATCGTCTCCATTCGGGCGACCCGCATAGCAGGTCGCCGGCGGGGCGGCTATAGTGCAGGGATGACCGAACACGAACTCGATGCCCAAGGCCTTTTATGCCCGCTTCCGGTGCTGAAAGCGCGCAAGCGCCTGGCCGGGCTAAAATCCGGCGAGACCTTGAAGCTCATTGCCACCGACCCCGCTTCCGTCATAGACGTTCCCCACTTCTGCAACGAACAGGGCCATGAGCTCCTCTCGCATGAGAAGGCGGAGGGCCGGCATATTTTCAGGATCAGGCGCAAATGAGTTTCGATTTCGGCAGCTTCAACAATTGGGGATCGCTCAAAAAAGTGGCGGTGCGCCCACCGTCGGTCGCCTTCAAGAGCGACGCGAGGCTCGATGCCGAATGGAAGCCGCTCAACTATCATTCGCGGCCCGACCTCGCCGAGGCGAACCGCGAATTCGCCCGTGTCGAGTCGATTCTGAAAGCGGCCGGCGCTGATGTCATCGCTCTGCCCGACGGCGACGGCCTGACGCTCGATTCGCTCTACACGCATGATGCGCTGATCGTGACACCGCGCGGCCTGGTGCGACCGCATATGGGCAAGCCGCAGCGGCGGCGCGAGGCACAGGTGAACGGCGCCCATCTCGAGACTTTGGGCTTTCCGATCGCCGGCGAGATCCAAGGTCCGGGCTCGGTCGAGGGCGGCGATCTCGTCTGGATCGACCGCCACACACTGTTGGCCGGCATCGGCTATCGCACCAATCGCGACGGCATCGCGCAATTGCGCAAGCTCGCCGGCTCCGATGTCGAGATCCTCGAATTCGACCTGCCGCACTACAAGGGCAAAAGCGACGTCTTCCATCTGATGTCGGTCCTGAGCCCGCTCGATAAGGATTTGGCGGTGGTCTATCTGCCGCTGATGCCGGTGCGGCTCGTGGAGTTCCTCGAAGCCCGCGGCATCGGCTTCGTCGAGGTGCCCAACGAGGAATTCGACAGCATGGGCTGCAATGTCCTGGCGATCGGTCCGCGCCATGCGATGATGGTGGCGGGCAACCCCGAGACCGAGCGGCGCATGAAGGCCGCGGGCGTCAGGGTCGAGGTCATCAAGGCGGACGAGATCTGTCGCAAGGGCGAAGGCGGCCCGACCTGCATGACCAGGCCGCTGGTGCGGGGTTAGGATCAGCCGGCCGGGGGCTAGGTGTTGATCGCCGCCTGAGCATCGAAAGCCCGCTTATAGGCAGGCCGCGCTTCGCCGCGGGCGACATAGGCGGCCAGGTTCGGAAATTCGTCCAGAAGGCCCGAGGCTCTCAGCCTGAGCAGCACCGACACCATCATCAAATCGCCCGCGCTGAATGCACCGTCGAGCCAGTCGGCGCCGCCCAGCCGGTCGGAAAGCTGCCGCAGCCGCTCGCGGACGCGATCCTTGACCAGAGACATCCGCTCCGTGCTCCAGGGCTTGTCGCTCTCCAGAATCCGGGCGGTTACGAACTCGAGGATCGGCAGCTCCACCGTGTTGAGCGCGGCAAACATCCAGGTGATCGCCCGCGCCCGGGCATCGGCATCCTGCGGCAGCAGGCCTGAATGGCGCTGGGCGAGATGGAGCACGATCGCTCCCGTTTCGAACAAAGCGAGATCGCCTTCCTCATAGGTCGGAATCTGGCCGAACGGATTAAGCGCCAGATGTGCCGGTTCCTTCATCGCCTGAAACGAAACCAGCCGAACCGCGTAAGCCTGGCCCACTTCTTCGAGCGCCCAGCGAACCCGCGTATCACGCGCCAGTCCCTTGCCGCCATCGGGAGACCGTTCAAAGGCGGTAATGGTGATGGTCATCGCGAAGCTCCTCCTGGCGAAAGCCATTGGCGACGGGGCTGACGAGCTGTCAAGGCAAACCGTATTCGCCGCTTTTTCGATATCGCAATCATTGATAAGATCGGCGAGTTTTCACGGCGAAAATGACGGAGGCTGGCATTTCACGGGCCGAACGACTCCTGAACTTGATAGAGGAACTCAGACGCCATCGTCGCCCTGTTCCGGGGATCGACTTGGCGCGAGCGTTGCATGTTTCGATCCGCACCCTCTATCGCGACATTGCCTCATTGCGAGCGCTGGGGGCCGGTATCGAGGGAGAGCCGGGCCTCGGATATGTTCTGCGCTCGGGATTCCTTTTGCCGCCGGTCATGTTCACGGTGGAGGAGGTGGATGCTCTCATTCTCGGGTCGCGCTGGGTAGCCGACAGGGCCGACAAGCCATTGGCGGTAGCCGCGCGCAGGGCCATGGCAAGATTGAGCGCAGTCATGCCCAATGAGCTCGTCGATCGTGTTGAAGCGCAATATCTCCTCGTCGGGCCGAGTGCGTATTCTTCGCGAGAGACCATCGATATGTCGGTCGTAAGGCGAGCGATCCACCGCGAACGCAAGCTGCTCATTCACTATAGCGATAGTGCAGGCAAGAATTCCGAACGTGTCATATGGCCTTTTTTGCTCAGCTACTTTGACGGCGGGCGGCTCATTTCGGCATGGTGCGAGCTGCGCGATGGCCTGCGGCATTTTCGTACGGACCGCATTTCGTCACTTTCGGAAATGTCGTCGCGCTATCCACGCCGCCGCCACGATCTCATCAAGCTTTGGCGCGAGTCCGAAGCCCTCGGCCCGTGCAAACAGATGACTACTGCCGTTTTCTGACATGTGGGCACATTAGGTTTCCTCACCGTTGCTGGAGGAAATCAAATGACATCGAAGGCCTTTTACAGGCTGACATGCCTCGCCTTTGTGATGCTTGGCACCCCGTCGATTTACGCCCAGTCACCAGACAATCAGGAAAGCCCGACAATGGAACACGACCAGATCCAATCTACGATCGACAGGAATAATTCAGCGGTGGCCGCGCGTGATATTGAGGGCATTCTTGCCACTTATGAGCCAGATGCCGTCGTTGTCGGCCAACCCGGCAAGCCCGCCATGGGAACGCCGGCACTGCGTGAGGCTTTCAAACAATTCCTGGCGCTCGATCCCAAGCTTGACGTTGCGCGCCATGAAGTCATCCAGGCGGGCGATATCGCCCTTCATTCCTACACGTGGAAAATGTCGGGAAAAGTACCCGGCGGAGCGCCGATCGAGCAAAGCGGACTTTCGGTGGTGGTCCTGCGCAAACAGCCTGACGGGCGCTGGCTGATGGTGATCGACAACCCCTTTGGCGATCATCTTCTGCCCAAGAACTGACATCGGGTTGAAGTATTGGCGGGCTGAGGGGTCACCTGCGAAGCTGCCCCCTCGACTCGCTACCCGATGAATCCCTTCACCTTGTCGGAGAAGCCGACGGTCACCGAGCCGTCCCGGTGCTCGATGAGCGGCCTCCTGATGAGCGAGGGGTTCTTCATCGCCAGCGTCACCGCCTTGGCCTCGGTGAGATTCTCGGTTTCCGCCGCCGGCAGGCCGCGCCAGGTATAGCCGGCACGGTTGATCATCTTCTCCCAGCCGCCCAAAGCCTTCGACCATTTGGCCACTTGCTCCTTCGACAGCTTGTCCTCCTTCACATCGGTGAAGTCGTAAGCCTTCTTCTTCTTGTCGAGATAGTCCATGGCCTTCTGGCACGTGGTGCATTTCTTGAGGCCGAACAATTTGAGCATCAATCGAACTCCAGTGGGTTAGCCGAGTGAAAGGGTCTTGTCGGTGTGGAAGGCGCCGGCGCCCGAGACCTCGTCGGTAAAGGCCTTGAACAGCTCCTCGATCTGGCGCTTCTCGATATCCTTGACGATGAACACCAGCCGCGTGCGCTCATCGCCGTCGGGCCAGTTGGGAAGGCGCACCGGCGGATGATAGATATGCTGCACGCCATGCAGCACGATGGGCCGCTCCGGATCATCGGCGACCTTCACGATCCCTTTCATGCGCAGCATGTTGGCGCCGTGATAGGACTGGAGCAGGCCTAAGAACATATCGAGCCCTTGCGGGCTGATGGCGCGCGCATCGGCAAAGCTGAAGGAGCGGATATGGTCGTCATGGCGCGACACGTCGTGATGCTCATGGTCGTGATCGTGATGATGCTCATGATGGCGATGGCGGCGGCGCTTTTCACCCGCGGCATAGGCCTGGGCATTGAGCCAGGCCTTGGCGTCGAGCGACTTGGTTTCGGGATTGTAGAGGCCGCTGTTCAAGAGCCGCGCCGCGGTGGCTTCGCCCCGGTGCGTGGTGAGGATGCGCGCCGCCGGGTTGAGCGCCCGGAGCCGGCCGATCAGCGAATGGAGCGCGTCCTCGCCTTCGCGGCCGGTGAGGAGATCGAGCTTGGTCAGCACCAGCCGGTCGGCAACCGCCGCCTGCTTCACCGCTTCCCTATGGGCATCGAGCGTCGCCTCGCCCGCGACACCGTCGACGACCGTGACGACGCTTTCGAGCCGGCAACGGGAGAGGAGATCGGGTTCGCTCATCACCGTATGCAGCACGGGAGCGGGATCGGCGAGGCCGGTCGTCTCGATGACGATGCGGTCGAAGGCCTTGATCTCGCCCTTATCGCGCCGCGCGATGAGCTTGAGCATGGTGTCGATGAGATCGCCGCGAATGGTGCAGCACAGGCAGCCCGACGACATCTCGAACACATTCTCATCCGAGCGCTCGACCAGCAGGTGGTCGAGGCCGATCTCGCCGAACTCGTTGATGATGACCGCGGCGTCCGCGAGCATCGGGTCCTTCAGCAGGCTGTTGAGCAAAGTGGTCTTACCGGCGCCGAGGAAGCCGGTGATCACCGAGACGGGAAGGATCTGGGGGTCGCTGCTCATAGGCCGCTGATATAGGCGATGGGGGGCCTGCCGTCAGCCCCTGCCGGGTCCGCTCCCGCTCATGGGCGGGTCAACCGGGCCGCATGACGTCGCGGGAAGGGGCCTTGAGCCCCCTACCTCTTCTTTTTCCGGCGCGCCTTCTTTTTCTTGGGCGGGGCGACATCGCCCTGCGAGGCGGCGGGCTGGATGCGCTCTTCGGTGGCGCGCGCAAGTGCTGCGATCGAGGCGAAGCTTTCCGGCGTCATCACGTCGCAATAGCTGTTCTGCTTCTTGAAGGCGGTGCAGACCGAGAGCGAGGAGGCCTGGTCGAGGTTCCATACCATGGCGTTGAAGCCGTTGGCGCCGGGGACCTTCACCACCCCGCTGGTCGATTCCTGGATCAGGTCGCGCACGCCGAGGAGGCGGCCGCGCAGCGCCATGTCGGCGGTGGCGGGCTTGTCATAGGAGCCGAAGGACACACCCCAGCCGGTGAGGGTCGATGCCTTGGCGACGGGTGTGGGCTTGCCTCGGCACACGATCTGGGTGAGGTCGGCAGGCACCAAAGCGCCGAGCTGCGTATTGGCGATCGCGCCGATGCGCATCTGCTGCGGCTGCGGCGGCTTGGCGAAGCCCGAGGTCAGCATCATCTCGGCGAGGTCGGCGCGTTCCCTGCCGCCCGAGGCGCCGAGCACGATGGCGATGAGCTTGCGGCCGTTGTCGGTCGCCGAGGCGACGAGATTGAAGCCGGAACTGCAGACGAAGCCGGTCTTCATGCCGTCCGCCGTCTTCATTTGCCTAAGCAGCGCATTGCGGTTGCGCAATTGCCTTTTGCCGAGGCTCACCGCGGCTTGCGAGAAGTAATGGGCATGCTCGGGGAAATCGCGCAGGAGCGCCGTCGCCAGCATGCCGATGTCGCGGGCGCTCGTCACTTGCCTTGCGTCGAACAGGCCGTTGGGATTGGCATAATGCGTCGCCGTCATGCCGAGGCGCGCAGCTTCGGCATTCATCAGCTTGGCGAAGTTCTGATAGGTGCCGCTGGCGCCTTCGGCCAGCACATAGGCCATGTCATTGGCGGAATAGACGAGCAGCATCTGCAGCGCGAGATCGACGGTGATGGTGGTGCCGGACTTCATGCCGACCTTGCTCGGCGGCTGGCTCGAGGCGAGCTCCGACACGGTGAGCTTCTGATCGAGCTGCATTTCCCCGCGCTTGAGCTTGTGAAAGATGACGTAGGCCGTCATCAGTTTGGTGAGCGAAGCGGGATACCAGGGCTCGCCGGCGCGATCCTGCGACACGACTTCGCCGGTCGCGGGATCGAACAGCAGAGAGGGGCCGGCACCGGCAAGGACAGGCGTTGCGGCAAAGCTCACCGCAACGAACAAGCTCATGGCTTTGAGACGTAACCGTGCCGCCACAATGTCTTCCTCTCAACTTATAAAGCGCCCGTCTCTTGAGCCGGAGTACCGTACTCCTTGTTCAAGATCAATGGCGTAGCGGATGCAGGCTCCCGCGGACCGGGAACCTAAGCTAGAATTTTGTCGAGATTAGGCATTTTAAGGCTCAGATCGTTAAGATTCGTTTTGAGTCCGTCCCAATCCTCATCGGCGAGTTCCGTGAGCGGCGGCCGCATGGTCTTGAAGGCCGGCGCCTTGCCATATTCGGCGACCGTGCGCTTGAGGGCTGGGATCATGGCGACGCTCTCATAGGCCTTGCGCATCTGATTGAGCGCCTGCTGCTTGGCATCGGCCTCAGGCGTGGTGCGTGTCTCATAGAGATTGACGATGGCGCCCGGATGGATATTGGCCATGGCCGAGATACAGCCCGCTCCGCCATGCCGCATGGTCTCGAGCAGGAACTTTTCCGAGCCGCAGAAGGTGCGGAAGCTCGGAAGCGCCTCCAATAGCGCCTTGCTGTAGACGAAATCGCCGCCCGAATCCTTGATGCCGACGACCGTCGAGGGATAGGCCTTGACCAGCCGCTCGATCAGCGTGAGGGGGATCGGGACGCCGGACACTTGCGGGATGTGATAGAGGCAGACCTTGAGCGCTTGATCGCCGACGCGCTGGATCGCTTCCGCATAGAAGGCGAAGAGCCCGTCTTCCGACACTGATTTGTAATAGAAGGGCGGCAGCATGAGAACCGCCGCCGTCTTGGCCTTGGCCGCGGCCTGGCAGAGCGCCACCGCATCGGGCAGCGCGCAGGCGCCGGTGCCGGGCATCATCTTGTCGGGCGGCAATTCGGCCTCGATCAGGCGGGCGAGAAGCTCGAGCTTTTCCCCGACGGTGAGCGAATTCGCTTCCGAATTCGTGCCGAACACGGCGAGCCCCGCCCCTTGCGTCAGGATCCAACTGCAGAATTTGACGAACAGATTGGCATCGATCGCGAGATTCTTGTCGAACGGTGTCAGGACCGGCGAGAAGACGCCGGCGAGAGTGTCATGGGCCATGGGAGCGCGCGGGGTCGGTTGGATGGAGGTTGCCTCCTGCCTTAGTGCCCGCCTTTGCCCGGCAAGTCAAAGGGGAGTTCGCGTCTGCACGCTCCTGAGGATTTTTTCCTGCGCGCTTACGCTGCGCCGCCGGCCCGGTCGACCGCCGCGGCCCTCGTCAGGCCGCCGCTCGGGACGTTTTCCCCGCCGCCGTTGCATATGCACCACAAGCGGCCGTCGCACGGGGTGGCCGCGAGATGTTACACGGCTGTCGGTGAACAGGGCCGCGCAGATCTTCGGAAGAGGTTGAGAACGTCTGTACGCCGTGGTCCGCCATCCCGCTCAGTGCGGCGAAGTGTCGGCTTGAAGCGAACAGGTTCGCAGCCTCCTACGAAATCTGAATCGGAGGCGTCGCCGACGGTGTTGTTCGATCACAACAGGTCGTTGAATTGAAACGGATCGGCCGATATCTCTCTGTCCCGGCGCATCGCAATCACGCAATGATGGGGGAAGATATGGCAGGCAAGATAATCTGGTTGGGCGGCACTGCGCCCCGGGCTCTGGCGGCGGCGGCAGGCGGCTTCCTCTTGGCGCAAGCGGCGATGATGGCGCCGGCCCATGCCGATCCCTGCATCGGCGCGGCCGACGACGCGCATTCGACGGTCTGCGCCAACGGCTCGACCAACGTGCAGCTCACCTATCCGGACAGCAACGAAGACTATGAAGGCGGCGACTTCACCTTGCGTCTGGACAATCACGACGTCGTTAACGGTGGCATTCTTTTCGAAGATCTCGACGCGGGTGACGGGACGGTCACCTTGCAGAATGGCAGCGACGCGATCAATGCGGGCGGCAGCGGCATCGATGCCAAGGCCGATGAGGCGGGTGAAGATCTCACGATCAACGTCGAGACCGGCAGCTCGGTAACCGGCGGCACCAATGGCATCAATGTGCTCAGCGAAGAGGGGAACGTGACGGTCAAGACGGAGGTGGGGACCTCGGTCAGCGGTGGCCTTGCCACCGCCAATACCGCCGGCATCAATGCAGTGGCGGGGGAGCAGGGCTCCGTCTCGGTGACCGCGGAAGGCACGGTGAGCGGCAGAACCGGCATCTTTGCGTCGGCCGATTCCGGCACGGTCAGCGTCGCCACAGGCGAAAAGTCCCAGACAGGCGGCAGCATTACCGGCATTCACGCGCAAAGCAATCAGGGCGGCGCTGTCACGGTCACCACGGGCAAGGAGTCGGACGTCCAGGGCTCCGGCCAGATCGGCATTGAAGTGGGTACCAATGCCGGCGGCGACATAACGGTCACCACGGGTGAAAAATCTCGGACGACGGGCGTCACGGAAGGCATCCAGGCGATCGGCTTCAACGCCGGCGCGATCACGGTCAACACCGGCGCCGGCTCCGAGATTGGTGGGGGCAGTGACGACGGCATCGACGCGACCAGCTTTGCCGATGGCGTCGTCAAGGTGACGACGGGAGCGAGCGCGAAAGTCAATGGGGGCGACAACGGCATTGAAGCGGCAAGCGGTTCCGGGAATGTCTCCGTCACGATCGGCCAAGGCTCCGAAACGAAGGGCGGGCTGAGCGGAATCAAGGCCACCACAGGTGCCGGTGCCATCATCAGCGTCACCAATGACGGCACCGTCGCCGGCACGAAGGCGGGCATCGAGGCGGCGAGCGGCGTCGGCGCCATCCAGATGATCAATCGCGGAACGGTAGCGAATGTGAGCGGGCTCGCCCAGGATCTGGCGATTCTCGCCTCCGGCGGTTCCGCCGAGATCGACAATACCGGCCTCATCACCGGACGCATCGAGACCGGCGGCATCGCCGACAAGATGGACAATGACGGCACCTGGACCACCAGGGGCACCAGCAATTTCGGCGCCGGCGCCGATGTCGTCAACAACAACCAGAAAATCGCCGTCGGGACCAACAGCGCGGTCGCCGAGACCGCCCGCTTCCAAAGTCTCGAGACCTTGAACAATGCCGGCAAGATCCTGCTCGCCGACCAGGCCGCCGGCGCCGCCAATATCTCGGACCGGCTCGAGACCAGCGGCAACTATGTCGGCCAGGCCGGCGCCGAGCTCCATGTCGATGCATCCCTGGGCGGTCCCGCATCGCTGTCCGACGTCCTGGCGGTCGGCGGCAACACGTCCGGCGTGACCCGGATCGTGTTGAACGACATCAATCTGGGCCCCGGCGCCTTCAATCCGACCGGCATCCTGGTGGTCGACGTGGCGGGCATCGGTCATGAAGGCGATTTCGTCCTGGCGAATGGACCGATCGACAAGGGTCTTTTCGTCTATGACCTCGTCTTCAACAATACCGATCAGGCCAACGACCAGTTCCGGCTCGTCTCTTCGGCCGATGAGGAGGTCTTCGAGACCCTGGCCACGGTCGCGTCGAGCCAGGAAATCTGGCGCGATACGGCCAATGCCTGGGAAGGGCGCCAGCAAGTGCTGCGCGACCGCATTGCCGATCGGGTTTTTGTATCGGTGGTGGCCGATCCACCGCTGCCGGGCGACGTTGCGGCGGAAAGCAGCCTGTGGTTCCAGGCTCTGGGCAGCTGGACCGACCGCAACGCCCGGATCTCAGGCTTCGATCTCGACTATAGCCATTCGGTCTATGGCTTCGTCGCCGGCGCCGATGCCGGGATCAGCCTCGGCGATGACGGCACTTTCATTCTGGGCGTGCTGGCGGGCTATGTCGACTCCTCCCTCGACTTCGATCAGAGCTCGACCTCGATCAAGACGGAAGGCGCTACGCTCGGCGTCTATGCGAGCTTCCTCACGGGCGGCTTCTTCGCCAATATCCTGCTCAAGGCCGATGTGCTCGACCTGGATTATTCGGCGCCGTCGCTGGCGCCCGCCAATGACCATGACAATACCGACGTGGCCTCGCTCGGCGGCCGCGCCGATATCGGCTTCCGCTTCGGCGAGAGCCTGTTCGTCGAGCCCATGCTCTCGCTCGATGCGATCTCGACCAAGATCAACAAATTTTCGATCGGCGGCTCCGATATCGATCCTGGCACCAATGACAGTATGCGGGGCGGCGCCGGCCTGCGTCTGGGCATCGATGCGGAAATGATCAGGACATCGGTCGCCGGCCGGGTCTGGGACGTCTTCGACGGCGACAACGAGATCGACATCATATCCACCGGGCCGGTGCTCGCCATAACGGACGACACGCTGGACGGCGTCTATGGCGAAGTCGTGGGCCAGATCGATCTCGATCTCTCCTCCAGCACCGTCCTCTTCGCCCGGGGCAGCTATCTGTTCAGCGACGACATCAGCAAGCCCTCGGTCTCGGGCGGCCTCAGTTTCTTCTGGTGATCAGCCAGGCTTCACCGGAGACATGGCGATCATCCGCCGCCTGATCTCATCGCCGCTCGTCACCGAGCCGGCGATGAAGCGCGAATATTCATGGAGAACGCGCAGATCGGCGATGATCGCGTCATCGCTGCCATATTCGAACAGGCCGCCTTCGCTCGACGCCCCTACGACACCACCTGCGGCCGTGAGCTTCTCCAGGAGCCGCTCCAGATCCTGAGCTGTGTTCCAGTCGTAGTCGTGATGGACGAAGGCGGCATCGACGCCCGCGAGCGGGTTGTCATCCTCTTTCAGGACGGCGAGCGCATTGGCGCCGAACAACGCGCCGTCCTCATTGCGGTCGAGGACATGGATCACGATCGGCCGCTGCAGCAGTCGCGGCTCTCTGTGCTTCAAGAGGATCAGGCTGTTGATGGAATCGAGCGCCGGCCCGCCGGTGACATTGACGAGGTGCAAGGGGGCATCGCTCGCGAAGGCCTGGTCCGCGGCGATCGCCTCGGCGATGAGGCTCGCCACTTGCTGCGTCCTGAGGCGCATCAGCGTGATGTGCGGCGAGGCGGCGAAGCGGCGGTCGGCCGGGCTGTCGAAAGGCGGCACCAGATTATCGGCGCCGAGCTTCATCACATAGGTGCTGAGCCCGTCGAGATAGGGTTGAACATGGCGGCGGCGAGCCGCGATTTCCGCGCCAACCGGCGCAGCAGGAAGCGCAAGAGGAAGGGAGGGATCCAGCCGCGTTGCCGGTCATCGCTGAGAAAAGCTCGGCTGCGCGCGGCGCGTGCGGCTTCGTCATCGGCGACCGCGAAGCGGGGATGGGTCACATCGATGATCGGCAGGTCGTGGCCGGCGCGGGTGCAGGCGTGAAGAACCCCGCCAGTACCTTTTGGCGTCGCTTCGGCAATCGCGGGACGGGATGAAGATGCCATACGGCCCTCCTGCTGCTAAAGCTTCGGAGGGCATGCAGGATGGCTTGCCGAGCCGTAGCTCGCGGAAACAGGCCCGCCTTCGCCCTTTGGGCTCCGGCGCAGCAACCTTCGCACGCTTCGCGAGCGAAGGCTGGTGCCCCTGGAGGGACTCGAACCCCCACGCCCTTGCGAGCAACAGATTTTGAGTCTGCCGCGTCTACCATTCCGCCACAGAGGCCAAACCAGGGGCAGGGTGTAGAGGCAGGTCGGCCCTCCCGTCAACCGCAAAGCGCGCCCGGACCTAAGGGACTGCCGCCGGCCCCTTTTGGTGCGTTATATAACGCCAAGGAGGGCAGGTCGGCCCACCGCAGGGGAGAAACCAGTCCATGGCGAGCCAGTCATTCGAGTTTCAAAGCCCCAAGGGATACCGGCTTTCCGGCCGCATCGAACAGCCCGAGACGACGCCGCGCGGCTGGGCGATCCTCGCCCATTGCTTTACCTGCGGAAAGGAGAGCCTCGCCTCGGTGCGGGTGGCGCGCGCCCTGGCGCTCAACGGGATCGGCGTGCTGCGCTTCGACTTCGCCGGGCTCGGGACCAGCGGCGGCGCGTTCGCCGATGCAACCTTCGCCGCCGATGTCGGCGACCTGGTCGCCGCCGGCGCGGCGATGGCAGCTTCCGGCATGGCGCCGACGCTGCTTATCGGGCACAGTCTCGGAGGCGCCGCCGTTCTGGCGGCCGCCGGCGAGATGCCGATGATCAAGGCGGTTGCCACGGTCGCGGCCCCGTCCGATGTGGCGCATGTGCTGCATCACTTCGATGCGGACAGCCTCAGGCGCATAGAAGCCGAGGGCGAGGCCGAGGTGAGCTTGGCCAATCGTCCTTTTATCCTGCGCAAGGGCTTCATCGACGATGTCCGCCGACATGATCTCGAGGCGCATATCGCCAAGCTTCACCGGCCATTGCTGATCCTGCACGCCCCGCGCGATACGACGGTCGGCATCGAGAACGCAGGCCGCATATTCGCCGCCGCCAAGCATCCGAAGAGCTTCGTCTCGCTCGACGACGCCGACCACTTGCTGACCCGGCGCGCCGATGCCGATTATGCCGCCACGATCATCAGTGCCTGGGCATTGCGCTGTCTTCCGCCGCTGATGGAGGATCTGCCTCAGGTCGAAGAGGCTCACGGCGTCATTGCCGAGGAGACGGGAAAAGGCGCCTATCAGCTGGCGATGCGCAGCGGCCGGCATCGCTTTCTTGCCGACGAGCCGGAGAGCGTCGGCGGGATGGGCAGCGGGCTTTCGCCCTATGAACTGGTGTCCGCCGGCCTTGCCGCCTGCACGACGATGACGATGCGGATGTATGCCGAGCGCAAGGGCTACAGGCTGACGCGGGCGCGCACCGTGGTGACGCACTCCAAGCGCCCTGACGAGGTGCGGGCCGATCTCTTCACCCGAACGATCACGCTCGAGGGCCCGCTCGACGACGAGCAGCGCCAGAAGATCCTCGCCATCGCCGATCGCTGTCCTGTCGACCTGACACTGATCCGCGGGTCTGACATCGAGACCAGTCTCAACGACAGTGAGGCGAACACCGCTGCGCTGGCGTCCAGCTGATCGCGCTCACACGAGGGCGTGCAAGGCCCGGGCGGTTTCGGGATCGGCCGGGAAGAGGCTTTCCAGCGCCAGTTCCGACAAGGTCACATCGACCGGCGTCCCGAACACCGTGGTGGTGGAGAGGAAGGAGAGGACGTCCTCTCCCGCTTTGAGGCGGAGCGGCACCACGACGCCGCCATAATCGGCATGCGGCCGGGCGCTCGCGGGATGCGGATAGGCGGCAAGCTCGGCGAGGAGGGCGATGAGGACCGGATCGCCGGTCACGTCGATCTGCCGGCGCAGGCGGTCGAGAAGATGCGCCCGCCATTCGCTCAAATTCTCGATGCGGGTGCTGAGGCCTTCGGGATGCAGGCTGAGGCGCAGGACATTGACCGGCGGCTGGGCGAGGTGGGCCGCGACGCCCCCCATCAGCTTCATCGCCGTGTCATTGGCCGCAATGAGGGTCCAGTGCCGGTCGATGGCAAGCGCCGGATAGGGCGCGTGGCCCTTGAGGATGAGGTCGATCGCCTGGCGCGCCGCGGCGAGCGAGGGGTCGTCGAGCTTCCGTTCGGCAAAGGCCGGCGCATAACCCGCCGCGAGCAGCAGCATATTGCGCTCGCGCAAGGGCAGGTCGATCACCTCGGCGAGCTTCAGCACCATGCCGCGCGACGGCACCGAGCGGCCGGTCTCGATGAAGCTCAGATGGCGGGTCGAGATCTCCGCCTCGCCGGCAAGATCGAGCTGGCTCAGCCGCCGCCTTGTCCGCCAGTCGCGCAACTGCTCGCCGAATGTCTTTGCCGCTTCGCTCATACCCGGACGATACCCCATGGACAAAGGCATCTCCATGACCTCAGAGGTAATCGACTTGCCTCTCTCTCCTTTCCATCATGGACCTATCGAAGAAAGGAGACGACCATGTCGACCAGCCATCCCCAATTCCTGCGCTATGTCCTGATCGCCGATGCCATTGCCAGCGGCGCCACCGGCGCCCTGATGATTCTCGGCGCGAGCTTCCTCTCAGGGCTGCTCGCCATTCCGGGCGGCCTTATTTTCGAGGCCGGCCTCATTCTCGTGCCCTATGTCCTCTTCGTCGCCATCATCGCGGGCCGGCCTGTCATTCCGGTGAAGCCCGTATGGTTCATCATCGCCTGCAATGCGCTGTGGACCTTAAGCTCGCTCGTCCTGCTGGTGAGCGGCCTGATCGCGCCCAATGCGCTGGGCTATGCCTTCGTGCTCGTACAGGCCGTCGTGGTGGCGGTTCTGGGCGAGCTGCAATATGTCGCGCTGCGCCGAAAGGCTGTTGCGGCCTGACGAAAGCATGAGACCTTTTCCCGAACACCTGTGGGAGAAGGTCTCTCTTACCTTGAGGCGGAATCGCGCTAGATTGCCGCGATGATCCGCATCACGGCCACCCTATCCATCCCTGACGACGCGCTCAGCGAGCGCTTCATCCGCGCTTCCGGTCCCGGCGGCCAGAATGTCAACAAGGTTTCGACCGCGGTCGAGTTGCGCTGCGATCTCAAGCGCGCCGATCTGCCGCTCGACATGATGCAGCGTTTGCAGCTTCTGGCCGGGCGCCAGCTCACCCTCGACAATGTCCTCGTCATCACCGCCGACACGCATCGCTCGCAGGAGCGCAATCGCGCCGAAGCCTTGGGCCGCCTTACCGCCCTTCTGAAGCGCGCCGCAGTCAGGCCCAAGAAGCGCATCGCCACCAGGCCGACCAAGGCGTCCAAACAGCGCCGGCTCGACGCCAAGGCGCGCACGTCCCGGGTCAAATCTCTGCGCCGCGTGCGTCCCGCCTTCGATTGAGGAGAGCATTCTTCGTGCACATCACCATGGCGCCAGACGAGTGGAAGACGTTCGACGGTTTCATCCGTTGTGCCGAGCGCTATGTGGAGTTCGGCTCGGGCGCCAGCACCGTGCAAGCGGCGGCGCAAGTGAAGGATTGGGTGGTCGCTTTCGATTCATCGCAAAGCTGGCTCGATCGGGTGGCCGAGGCTTGCCGCGAAAGGAAGACGCGCCTCACGCCCACGCTCTCTTATGTCGACATCGGCGAAACCGGCGAATGGGGCTTTCCCAAAAGCGAGACTTCACGCGACCGCTGGCCGCTCTATCATTCGAGCATGTGGGGAGATCCGCGTCTCGCCGAAGCCGATCTCTATCTGATCGACGGGCGTTTCCGCCTCGCTTGTTTCGGGCAAGTTCTGCTCCATTGTGGCGAGCGCGCCTTTATCGCCTTCCACGATTATGCATCGCGGCCTCATTACCAGGCGGCCGCGGGCCTCGCTCGCGAAGTGCTGCGTGTCAATGACCTGTCGATCTTCATGCGTCCCGCCGCTTTCGATCGCAGACTGGCGCAGCGTCTGATCGCTGATCACGCCCATGACCCACGCTAAAAGATAAGCCTCGACGGAAAAGCTCAACGCCGCTACACACCTCCCCTTCATGCTTCGTGCCCTTTATGACTGGACCTTGTCGCTCGCCGCCCGCAAGACGGCGGAAATATGGCTTGCCGTCATCGCTTTCATCGAGAGCTCGGTCTTCTTGATCCCTGCAGATGTCCTCTATCTGCCTATGGCGCTGGCGCGGCCCGAGCGCGCCTATCGCTACGCCATCGTGGCGACCGTGGCCTCGACCTTGGGCGGCATTGCCGGATATTTCCTCGGGCTTTTTGCCTATGACGCGCTGGCGCGTCCGGTGCTCGATTTTTACGGCAAGCTCGACGAGTTCGAGCAATTGCGCCAATGCACCGGCGAAGACACGATCATGCTGCTCCTGGTGACGTCGGGTCTCGCCCATTTGCCGCCGATCAAGGTCGTCACCATCCTGGCGGGCGTCGTCCAGATCAGCTTCGGCTTCTTTGTCCTCTCCTGCATCATCGCCAGGGGTGCCCGCTTCATGGCGCTCGCCTGGGCCATGCGCCGCTATGGCGAACCGATCCGCCACTTCATCGAGAAGCGCCTGGGCCTGATCGCCGGCCTTGCCGCCGCCATACTCATCCTGCTCTACTTCGCCGCCAAGTATCTCGGAGGGGGCGCGCTCGCCGCCTGTTGATTTAGACAATGATGATCACCCAGCGCAGTGCCTTGCTGATCATATTCATCGTCAGCCTGCTGACGATCATCGGCGCGTTCCTGTTTCAATGGGCGGGCTATGCACCCTGTCCGCTCTGCCTGCAGCAGCGCTGGGCCTATTATGCGGTGATCCCCTTGAGCCTCATTTTCGCCGGCATCGCGCGCAGCAACGCCGGCATCGCCCGCTTCGGACTCCTGCTCTTGGCGCTCATCCTCATCGCCAACAGCATCTTCGGCATTTATCACGCCGGCGCCGAATGGAAGTTCTGGCCGGGGCCCGACACCTGCGGCGGCGCCCTGGGCGATGGCCTGCCGACCCTCACCAACGAGCCGGTGGTGCGCTGCGATGAGGCGGCGATCCGGATCCTGGGTCTGTCGCTCGCAGGCTGGAATGCGGTGATCTGTGCGGCGCTCGCGGCTGTCGCGCTTAGAGGCGCATCAAGACACGGCTGACGACCGATTAAGGCTCCAGCTCGGTATCCCAGTAGAGATAGTCCTGCCAGCTGTCATGCAAGAAATTGGGCGGAAACATCCGCCCATTGGCATGGAGCTGGCTGATGGTCGGCCGGATCGGTTTATGGGCCGGCCACATTTCCGCCTCGCGCGGCAATTGCCCGCCCTTCCTGAGATTGCAGGGCGAGCAGGCGGTGACGACATTGTCCCAGGTCGTCTGGCCGCCTTTCGAGCGCGGGACGACATGGTCGAAGGTGAGGTCGCGGCGGTCGCCGCAATATTGGCAGGTGAAGCGGTCGCGCAGGAACAGATTGAACCGGGTGAAAGCGGGGTTGCGCGCCGGCTTCACATAGGTCTTGAGGGAGACGACGGAAGGGATGCGCATCTCGAAAGCGGGGCTGCGCACGACGCGCTCATACTCCGAGACGATGTTCACACGGTCGAGGAACACCGCCTTGATGGCATCCTGCCAGCTCCAGAGCGACAGTGGATAATAGCTCAGAGGCCTGTAATCCGCATTCAGCACCAATGCGGGGCATGCTTCCGGAGATATGGTTGGATGGTGAGCTCCGGCACCGTCCTCCTGTAACATGGGTTCATATTCTACATCTTGTGTGTCAGGGCTGTGAAGGCCCTTTATGACAGTCTCTAGGACACCGCCTGCGGCAGGCCCTTGAGACTGCGGTAGTGAGCCCAGAGCAGCCTCGCGGCGATCGACCGCCAAGGTCGCCAAGTTTCGGCCAAAGACAGCATGGCACGGGAATCCGGCCTTTTCGTGAGCCCGAAGAGGTCGGCGGCCGAGGCCTGGAGCGCCAGATCCCCGGTCGGCCAAGCATCGGCCCGGCCGAGGCAGGAGAGCACATAGATATCGGCGGTCCAGGGCCCGATGCCGGGGAGGGCGGTGAGCGCCGCGATCGCCTCTTCGTCGGAATGAAGATGGAGCGAATCGACCCTGAACTCGCCTCTATGGGCGGCCCGCGCCAGGGCATGGAAGGTGCGGCTCTTGGCGCCGGAGAGGCCGAGCTTCATGAGCGTCGCATGCCGGCGCCGCAGGATCGCCTGCGGGTCGAGCGGCGCCAGCTCGCGCTCGATCCTGCGCCAGATCGCATCCGCCGCCCGGAGCGAGATCATCTGCTCGGTGACGATGCGCAAGAGGCCCGGCAGCCCGCCCGGCGCCCGCCTGAGCGGCGGCAGGCCGGTCGCGCCGATGACGCGGGAGAAACGCGGCTCATGGGTGAGCAGCCACTCCACCCCTTCGACCAGGTCGGCTTCGCTCTCGATGGTCCTGTGCATGGCGCGTGTTATAGAGCATCCCGAAACCAAGAATAGTCATGAGCCCACCCGTTTTCCGTTTCGCCCCCAGCCCCAATGGCCGCTTGCATCTGGGCCATGCTTTTTCGGCCCTGCTGAATGAGAAGATGGCGCGCGCGACGGAAGGCCGCTTCCTGTTGCGCATCGAGGATATCGACACCATCCGTTGCACACCCGCGCTCACGTCGCTGATGCTGGCCGATCTCGGCTGGCTCGGCCTCCAGTGGGAAGAGCCGGTTCTACGCCAGAGCGCGAATCTCGGCGATTATCACGCGGCCCAGCAGACCTTGCGCGATCGGGGCCTCCTCTATCCCTGCTTCTGCTCGCGCCAGGACATTGCGCGGGCAGTTGGGGACGAAGCGTCGCGCGATCCCGAAGGCCAGCCGCTTTATCCCGGCACCTGTCGGCACATGACGAAGGAAGACCGCAGCCAACGCCTGGCGCGCGGCGATCCGGCGGCCTGGCGCATCGACATGAGCCGGGCGCTCGCCGAGCTTCCGGCACACCTCACCTTCAGCGAGGAAAGCTCGGGCTCAGCGGTGAACGAGATCGCTCGCCCGGAAGGCTGGGGCGACGTCGTGCTCGTGCGCAAGGACATCGGCACCAGCTATCACGTCGCGGTCGTGATCGACGATACGCGCCAGGGCGTCACCCATGTGGTGCGCGGCCGCGATCTCTTCCACGCGACATCGATCCACCGCCTGTTGCAGCATCTCCTGCGCTTGCCGGTGCCGCGCTATTTCCATCACGCGCTCATCAATGACGAGGCGGGGCGCAAATTGTCGAAGAGCCTCGGCAGCCGATCGTTGAGCGACCTTCGCCAGGAAGGGGTGTCTGCGACGGATGTCCGGAAAGCGCTGGGTTTCTAGAAGTCGCTGGCGATGCCCTTCACTTCCCAGTCGCCGAAGCGCGTCGGTTCCGGACCGTCGCGGCCGTTAACTTCCCTGGGAAGATCGGGCACTTGCGCTGCCTTGCGCCGAGCGGCCGCCTCGGCAAGTGCACGTTGCGCCGCCGCGGGAAGGTCCTTTCCACTCTTGTCGTAGAGGTCAGCCATACCCATCATATAGGGACTGAATTGCATCTGGTGCAAGGCAACGGAGACAGTTTGATGAATGTGATGCGGACCGGAATTCTGCTGGCGGGGCTCGTGGCCCTGTTCCTGGCTGTTGGCTATGCCATTGGCGGCCAGACCGGCATGCTGATCGCGCTCGTCTTCTCGGTCGGCATGAACGCCTTTGCCTATTGGAATTCCGACAAGATGGTGCTCTCGATGCATGGCGCGCGCCAGATCGACCGCGCCGCATCGCCGGACTTCTACGATATGATCGAGCGGCTTTCCCGCAATGCCGGACTGCCCATGCCCAAGGTCTATGTCATGGACAACCCGCAGCCCAACGCCTTCGCCACCGGGCGCGATCCCGAGCATGCCGCGGTCGCCGCGACCTCAGGGCTGCTGTCGAGCCTGAGCTATGACGAGATCGAGGGCGTGATGGCGCATGAGCTCGCCCATATCCGCAACCGCGACACGCTGATCATGACGGTGACGGCGACCATCGCCGGCGCCATTTCCATGCTCGGCAATTTCGCCTTCTTCTTCGGCGGCGGCGACCGCGACCGCAATGGGGGCTTGGGCATGATCGGCACCTTGCTCATGATCATCGTCGCTCCGCTTGCCGCCATGCTGGTGCAAATGGCGATCAGCCGCACCCGCGAATATTCCGCCGACCGCGCCGGTGCCGAGATCTCCGGCAAGCCGATGGCGCTCGCCTCGGCGCTCGCCCGCATTTCCAATGCGGCGCACCATGTCGAGAACGATACGGCCGAGGCCAATCCGGCTACCGCCCATATGTTCATCATCAATCCGCTGTCGGGCCGTCGCATGGACAATCTGTTCTCGACCCATCCCGCAACCGAGAACCGCATCGCCGCCCTGAAGCAGATCGCCGGTGAAATGGGCGGGGCGGCGCCGCAAGCGCAATCGAGCGGTCCCTGGTCAGGCGGACCGGCGCGTCCTAATAAGGGCCCATGGGGCTGAGCGCGGCAAAGCATCGCAAGAACGACAAGGCAGGACTGGCGGCGCGCCGCGCCGCTCTTGCCATTCTGTCGGCCGTTCTCGATGACGCGCGGCCCGTCGACGATGCCTTGATGCAGCTCCATGCGGCGGGTCTCGAGCCGCGCGACCGCGCTTTCGTCGTGGCTCTGGTGCAGACCTCTCTGCGCCGCAAGGGCGAGAGCGAGGCGATCATCGCTCGCTTTCTCACAAAGAAGCTGCCGCGCAAATCGGGCAATGCCGCGCTGATCCTGTTTCTGGGGACGACGCAGCTTCTCTATCTCGAAACGCCGGCCCATGCGGTGATCGATCTTGCCGTGACGCTGGCGCGCGAGGATCGCGATGCCCGCCACTTCGCCAATCTCATCAATGCGGTGTTGCGCAAGCTCGTCGATGTGAAGCCGATCGACCGGCCGCGCCTCAATGTGCCGGACTGGCTGTGGCGGCGCTGGACGAAGACCTATGGCAACGACATCGCCGAAGCGATCGCCCACGCTCATCTCGCCGAGCCGGCGCTCGATCTCTCGGTCAAGTCGGATCCAGAAGCTTGGGCGAAAGCCTTGAACGGCATCGCCCTGCCGACGGGCTCCGTGCGGCTCAAGGACAGATCGGGTGCGATCGAAGGTCTACCAGGCTTCGGCGATGGCGCCTGGTGGGTCCAGGATGCGGCCGCCGCTTTGCCGGTGCGGCTCCTGGGCGACGTTGCGGGGAGAACGGTGCTCGATCTCTGTTCAGCACCCGGCGGCAAGACGGCGCAGCTTGCCGCACGTGGCGCCAAGGTGACGGCGGTCGATCAGTCGGCGCCGCGCATGGCGCGCGTCAGTGAGAATCTCGATCGGCTGAAGCTTGCAGCCGAGCTTGTTGTCGCCGACGTCCTGGAATTTCCGTCGGACCGGCTCTTTGATGCGGTGCTGCTCGACGCGCCGTGCTCGGCCACGGGCACGATCCGCCGCCATCCGGAACTGCCTTTCATCAAGAGCGAGCAGCAGATCGCGGAACTCGTGGAGTTGCAGGCGCGCCTGCTTGCACATGCGGCAAAACTCGTCAGGCCTGGCGGAAGCCTCATCTATTGCACCTGTTCGCTCGAGCCTGAGGAAGGCGAGGACCAGGTCGAGCGCTTTCTCGGGGGCCATCCCGACTATGGCCGCGTGAAGCTGGCGGTGGAGGATGTCGCGGGTGAGAGCCGGTTCATTACGCCCAAGGGTGATCTGCGAAGCTTGCCGTCGATGAATATCGGCCAGGATCAAGGGCTTGACGGTTTTTACGCCGCCCGCTTGGCGCGCCTTGTGACGGCGCTTCCCGCCAAAGTGGGTACCGGTTTGGCGATAGAGGAAGCGCCCAAGAGAATGTCGTTAGCCAATCCTTAACCTTAAGCTCATCCAATGGCCGGACAGCCCCATCCGTCCACAGATCGAGCCGTTGAACGACGCCCATGTTGCGTGCCCTTGAGTCCCGTTTCGAAGTGTTCGGCGCCCTCAGGGCGGCGCTTGGCGCCACCTTGCAACCTATTGAAAGAGCGCAGGATTTTGGAAGCCGGCTGCTGCGGCGCTGGCGCCCGTCGAAGCTCGTCAGGCCGATCATTCCGCTCGTCCTCGGCAATCCCGATCTCGGCCACCAGATCTATCGCAACCGTTTCGTGCTGGCGGGCCAGGCGATCTCCGGCGGAACCCACAGCATCTTCGCAAAACCGGTGCTCGAGCCCGCCTGGCTCATCGAGCTCCATGGCTTCGCCTGGCTCGCCCATCTCGAGGCCGCTGGGTCCGCCATGCATCGCGCCTATGCGCGCACTCTCGTCCTCGATTGGGTGAACGAGGCGCGCAACCTCCCCAAGGAAGCGAAACACCCCGACGTGGCGGCCGTGCGGCTGATGGCCCTGGTGCGTCATGCGCCCTTCCTTCTCAAGGGTGCGAGCTCTTCCTTCGAGGACAAGTTCCTGCGCCTCATTGCGCGCGAGACAACGCAAATGGCGCATGAGCCGGGCCGCATCGAAGAGGCGCTGGCGCTCGCTTATGCGGTGACCGCCTTCGAATCCTCCGCCACTTTCCGCAGCCACGCCTATGAACGGCTGGAGACGGCGATCGCCGAGCAGATCCTGCCCGATGGCGGCCATGTGTCGCGCAATCCGGCGACGCTCTTGAAACTTCTTCTCGATCTCGTGCCCTTGCGTTCCGCCATCATCGCCGCGCGCGAGCCCTTGCCGAAGCGGCTCAATGCCGGCCTTGAGCGCATGCTACCGATGCTGCGCTTCTTCTCGCATGGCGATGACGGGCTCGCCGTCATCGAAGGCGTCGCCGATCCGTCGGTGCGCGAGATGCGCGCCGTCTTCGGTCAGGACACGACCCTTGGCCGTCCCGTCTCGCTCGCCGCCTATTCGGGCTTCAGCCGCATGGCGCATGGCGGCGCCACCGTCATCACCGATTTCGGCCCGGATGCCGCCTGCTCGGGTCCGCTCGCTTTCGAATTCTCCGACGGGCCCTCGCGCATCGTGGTCAATTGCGGGCTTCCCGCCGACGGCTCGAAGCGCTGGATCTATGCCGCTTCGGGACCGGCGGCGCATAACACGCTGAGCCTCGACTCTTATATTCTGGAGAGGTCGCAAGGACCTTTAAGCTGGCTGACCGGCAGCTTGCGCAAGACGCAAGTCGAGCGGCGCGGGGTGAGCGACAGCGGCAGCTTCGGCACCTTCTTTCGTGGCGGCAATGTGCTCACCGGCAATCTCCTGCATGAGCGCGATCTCTATCTGTCGGTGGCCGGCGATGATTTCCGCGGCGAGGACCGACTTGTCCGCGACGGCGCCAGCGATCCTGCCTTGATGGGCCTGCCTTATGTCCTGCGCTTCCATCTCCATCCGTCGATCAAGGCGACCCTGTCCAAGGACGGCGAGACGGTGATGCTGATTCTCGCCAACCGCACCGCCTGGCGCTTCGCCGCCAAGGGCTGCGTCATCGATCTCGCCGACAGCGTCTATCTGGCGGGCCTGCCGCAGCCGAGGCGGACCCAGCAGATCGTGCTCAAGGGCGTGATCGGCCGCCACGACCGGGTGAATTGGGCCTTCCGGCGGCTCGCCAAGCGCGACAAGCGGGAAACGCCCGGAAATAGGGCGCCGGAACTGCCTTTCTGATGGCATGGACAGTGGCCTGTGCTAGATCACGGGCCCTCTCTGCCACAGCCGGGGCCCTTCGATGTCGCCACCCCTACGCCGCGCTTTGCTTTCCGTTTCCGACAAGACGGGTCTCGTCGATTTCGCCCGCGCACTCGCCCGGCGCGGTGTCGAACTCGTCTCGACCGGCGGCACCGCCAAGGCGCTGAAGGCGGGAGGCCTTGAGGTGACGGATGTCTCCTCGGTCACCGGCTTCCCCGAGATCATGGACGGCCGGGTCAAGACGCTGCATCCCAAGATCCATGGCGGGCTCCTGGCTGATCGCGGCAATCCCGATCATGTGAGGGCACTCGCGGCCCAGGCGATAGCTCCTTTCGAGCTGCTTGTCGTCAATCTCTATCCCTTCGAAGCGGCGACGGCGAAGGGCGCCGCATGGGACGTGGCGATCGAGAATATCGACATTGGCGGGCCGGCGATGATGCGCGCCGCGGCCAAGAATCACGGCAGCCTCGCCGTGATTGTAGATCCGTCCGACTATAATGATGTGCTCGAGGTCATCGATGCGAACCAGGGTGCGGTGAGTGACAAGGCGCGCCGCTATTTGGCCGCCAAAGCCTTCGCTCGCACGGCTTCTTATGATGCGGCCATTGCGCAGTGGTTTGCGCGCGAGCTTGAGGATGAAACACCGGACTACGCCGCACTAGGCGGAAAGCTCATCCAGAAACTGCGCTATGGCGAGAACCCGCATCAGTCGGCGGCCTTCTACAAGAGCCCGGAGAACCGTGAAGGCGTTGCCACCGCCGAGCAGCTCCAGGGCAAGGAACTCTCCTACAACAATATCAACGACACCGATGCGGCCTTCGAATGCGTCGCCGAGTTCGATACCGGCGCGGCGGCTTGCGTGATCGTGAAACACGCCAATCCTTGCGGCGTGGCCTTGGGATCATCGCTCGCTGACGCCTATAAGAAAGCGCTCAGCTGCGACCCGGTCTCGGCCTTTGGCGGCATCATCGCTTTCAACCGTGCGATCGATGCCGAGTCGGCGGAAGAAATCGTGAAGATCTTCACCGAGGTCATCATCGCGCCGGGGGCGAGCGCTGAGGCGCGCAAGATCATCGCCGAGAAGAAGAACCTCCGCTTGCTCGTCACCAAGGGCCTGCCGGATCCACGGGCGCCGGGTGCGTTGTTCAAGACGGTCGCCGGCGGATTCCTCCTGCAGTCGCGCGACCAAGGTCATGTCGAGGCGCAAGACCTCAAGGTGGTGACGAAGCGTGCGCCGACGGCGGAAGAGCTTGCCGATCTGCAATTCGCCTTCACCGTTGCCAAGCATGTGAAATCGAATGCCATCGTCTATGCGAAGAAGGGGGCAACCGTCGGCATCGGCGCCGGGCAGATGTCGCGTGTCGATTCGACCCGCATCGCCGCGGCGAAGAGCGCCGAAGCGGCGAAGGCCACAGGCCAGGCGGAGCCTCTCGCGAAAGGCGCCGTCGTCGCCTCCGACGCCTTCTTCCCCTTTGCCGACGGGCTTATCACCGCGGCGGAAGCGGGCGTCACCGCCGTCATCCAGCCCGGCGGCTCCATGCGTGATGCCGAGGTGATCAAGGCGGCTGACGAATTGGGGCTCGCCATGGTCTTCACCGGCATGCGCCACTTCCGGCACTGACGACTTCCCCGCACTTTGCTAGAACTTAGGCCATGGTGACGGATGTGAATTCAGCGCCGGCCGAGGAGGGCTCGAGCCTCCTGCCCGGCCTCCTGACCGGCGAACTGGGCTTGCGCCTGAAGACCCTGGTGCGGCTGCGCTGGCTCGCGGTCGCGGGCCAGACGGCGGCCGTCGCCATGGTGCATTGGGGCCTGGGCTTCGATCTCCCGGTCGGCTGGTGCCTGGCGGCGATCGCGCTTTCCGCCTGGCTCAACATTTTCCTCACCTTGCGCTGGCGCGGCAATCTCCTGACCGACCGCAATGCGGCGCTGCTCCTGGGCTACGACATCCTGCAACTGGCGCTGCTCCTCTATCTCACCGGCGGTCTGGAGAATCCCTTCGCCTTCCTCTTCCTGGTGCCGGTCACCGTCTCGGCGACCTCGCTGCCGATCAAATGGACCTTGGTTCTGAGCGGCATCGCCTTTGTCTGCGCGAGCTTCCTCGCTTTCGATCATTTTCCCTTGCCGTGGTTCGCCGAGGCGCCGCTCGAGCTGCCGACGATCTATATCGTCGGCATGTGGACGGCGCTGGTGTCGGGCGCCGTCTTCTCCGCCATCTATGCGCGCCGCATCGCCGAGGAAGCGCGCCAGATGTCGGCCGCCCTTTCCGCGACCGAACTGGTGCTTGCCCGCGAGCAGCGCCTGTCGGCTCTCGATGGTCTCGCCGCCGCCGCCGCGCACGAGCTCGGCACGCCGCTCGCCACCATCGCCCTCGTCGCCAAGGAGTTGAAGCGCGAACTGCCGGCGGGCGGCCACACGGCTGAGGATATCGACCTCCTGATCAGCCAGGCGGCGCGCTGTCGCGAGATCCTGTCCCGTCTCGCCAATCGCGACACGCCCGCCGATGCCATCATGGCCCGGGCGAAGCTGCTGGTGATGCTGGAAGACATCGTGGCGCCGTTGCGCGGCTCCGATGTCACGATCGAAGTCGATGCGAAGCCTGCCGATGACGGCAAGCCGCGGGTCGACGGAGAGCCGGTTTTCGACCGCAACCCCGCCATCACCTATGGGCTCGGCAATCTGATCGAGAATGCCGCGGATTTCGCCACCACCAGGGTCGATGTCGAGGCGCGCTGGTCGGGCTCCGACGTCACCATCACGGTGCGCGATGACGGCCCGGGCTTCTCGCAGGACATCATCGACCGCCTGGGTGATCCTTTCGTCACCTCGCGCAAGGGCTATGGTCCGGGCGATGCCGGCGATGCGGCCGGGCGCCATGAGGGCATGGGCCTCGGCTTCTTCATCGCCAAGACCCTGCTCGAGCGCTCCGGCGCCCAGGTGGCGCTGGCCAACCGGACCTATCCCGATCACGGCGCCAGCGTGCGCATTTCCTGGCCGCGTCACAGGGTCGACATGGCGCTGCGTAACCCTGTCGCGAGTGGGGTTTGAGATAGCGGAACTTACGCCCTATAAGGGGGCGGAAAGGACGTGCATTTTGATGACCGACAGCAACCTGCCGCAGGATCTGACCCTTCTTCTGGTGGATGACGACAAGCCTTTTTTGACCAGGCTTGCTCGCGCCATGGAGACGCGCGGTTTTTCCGTGCGCATGGCGGAGACCGTGGCCGAGGGCGTCGAGCAGGTGAAGAAGGAGCCGCCGGGCTATGCCGTGGTCGACTTGCGGCTCGGCGACGGCAACGGCCTCGATGTCATCGAGGCGCTGCATCGTTCCAGGCCCGATGCCCGCGCCGTGGTCTTGACCGGCTATGGCAATATCGCGACCGCGGTGACGGCGGTGAAGCTCGGCGCCATCGACTATCTGGCCAAGCCCGCCGATGCCGATGCGGTCTATAGCGCGCTGACGGGGGCGGGCGGGGCGCGGGCGGCGCTGCCGGAGAACCCGATGTCGGCGGACCGCGTGCGCTGGGAACATATCCAGCGGGTCTATGAATTGTGCAACCGCAATGTCTCGGAGACGGCGCGTCGTCTCAACATGCACCGCCGCACCTTGCAGCGCATTCTCGCCAAGCGCGCGCCGAAGTAACATTCCTTACGGAAAGCTCTCCGGATCATAGAGTCCATGCAGCCGCAGTGCCGCGGCACGGGCGAAGGAGAGCGTCATCGCCTTGCGCCGCGAGGCGTGGAGCAGGTGCTCGGCCGGATCGCGCTGGACTTCCGCCCCCCAGGCATCGGCGATGATGAGGCCGGCTTCCGCCGGCATGATCTCAGGAGTGAGCTCGGTAGTGATGGCGAAATAGAGCCGGTCGCAGAAATCGCGATATTCCGGCCATTTGAGATCGGCGCGGAAGTCCTCGAGCGACGACTTGATCTCGACGATCCAGATCAGGCCGGAAGGCGACAGCGCCATCACGTCGACGCGCCGGCCGGAAGCGAGCGTGAATTCCGTGAGGGTAGCGAAGCCCGCGGCGCGCAGATGCCGGCACACGCCTTTCTGGATGGCGGCGGCGGTGGGCGACTGGCGCCCGTCGGGCTTAATCAAAGGTATCATGCGACGATTATAATTCAGGCTTGTTGCCGGCCAAACTTTCCTTCTAATGTTTCGCCTCAAATCGAGGACCCGGTCAACCGGGCTGAAGCGGGTTCCTGCTCGCTGCTGACAAAAGGGGAAGTGCCTTATGGATGGATTGCTCAGGCTGAGCCGCTGGATCGATGCGGTCACGGCCTTCATCGGCCGTCACATCATCTGGCTGATCCTTGCCGCCATCCTGGTCTCGGCGATCAATGCTGTGATCCGCAAGGCTTTCGACATCAGTTCCAATGCCTGGCTCGAGCTGCAATGGTATCTGTTCGGCTGCGTCTTCATGGTGGCCGCCGCCTATACGCTGCAGAGGAACGAGCATATCCGCATCGACATCGTGTCCAGCCGTCTGTCGCAGAATTGGCGCAACTGGATAGACATTTTCGGCCATGTGCTGATGCTTCTGCCGTTTGCGGCGCTGATGACCTATGAGAGCGTGCCTTTCGTCTGGAGCGCCTTGCGCTCGGGCGAGATGTCGGGCTCGGCCGGCGGCCTCATCATCTGGCCGGCCCGCGCCTTCATCCTTGTCGGCTTCTTCCTGCTCTTCATCCAGGGCATATCCGAGCTCACCAAGCGCATCGCCGTCATGAAGGGCCTCATTCCCGATCCCCATCCGCATCACGGGTCTCATGCGCCGCTCGAGCCGCATCAATAAAGCGGGAGGCCTCAGCTGATGACCGCCTTCCTCATCGACAACATGGCGCCGATCATGTTCGCCGCCTTGGTGATCTTCCTCCTGCTCGGCTATCCGGTCGCTTTCTCATTAGCTTTTGTCGGCCTCTCCTTCGGCGCGCTCGGCATCTATCTCGACCTCTTCCCGCCCAACCTGCTGCAGGCCTTGCCCGATCGCGTCTATGGCATCATGGCGAACGAAACGCTGCTCGCCATTCCCTTCTTCACCTTCATGGGGCTCATTCTCGAACGATCCGGCATGGCCGAGGAATTGCTCGACACCGCGGGCAAGCTCTTCGGTCCGGTGAGAGGCGGTGTCGCCTATGCGGTGATCTTTGTCGGCGCTCTTCTCGCCGCCACCACCGGCGTCGTCGCGGCTTCCGTCATCGCCATGGGGCTGATCTCGCTCCCCATCATGCTGCGCTATGGCTATGACCGGCGCATGGCATCGGGCGTCATCGCCGCCTCCGGCACCTTGGCGCAGATCATCCCGCCAAGCCTCGTCCTCATCATCCTCGCCGATCAGCTCGGCCGCTCGGTCGGCGACATGTATACCGGCGCCATCATCCCGGGCCTCGTGCTCACCGCGCTCTACATGACCTACGTCTTCATCATGACGATGATCTATCCGAAAGCGGCGCCGGCACTGCCGGCCGAGGCGCGCTCCTTCGGCGAAGGCGCCGACTACCGTTCGGTCCTCACCGCCGTGACCTTCCCGCTGGTGCTGGTGCTGTGGGGTATGATCGTGCTGTTCGCGCCCAAGCTCGGCATCGACCTGATCAACGCCTTCGTACCCGGGGTCAGCGAGGCGATCGAGGCGCGCTTCGTCGGCGGAGGGGGACGCATGCTGGCGATGCTCGGCGCCTTCGCCCTGGTCTATCTCGTCTATGTTGCCGCCTTGCGCTATCTGCCGAAGATCTTGTCAATGATCCTGGGCGCACTCTTCCTGCTCCTCGCCTTGGGTGCCCTGTGGAAAGCCGCCCAGGCCTTCCATGCCGGTTTTGTCGCCTTGCCGCCCGCTTCCGAACGCGGCCTCGATTACCTTCTCGACATCATCGCCTGGATCGCCGGCGAATGGGTCTATTTCGTAGCACTGCTCGGCCTCATCGGCGGCGGCGTGTCGCTCCTCAATGCGCCCTCGCGGCCGGTGGCGGGCGCAGTGTGGAAGATCATCGCCGATCTCCTGCCACCGCTCATCCTCATCTTCCTGGTGCTGGGCACGATCTTCCAGGGCATCGCCACGCCGACCGAGGGCGGCGCCATGGGAGCGGCGGGCGCGCTGCTGCTCGCGCTGGCGCGCCGCCAACTCAATTTCGGCCTGTTGCGCCAGGCACTCGAGCAGACGACGAACCTTTCCGCCTTCGTCATCTTCATCCTGATCGGTGCGCGTGTCTTCTCGCTCACCTTCTATGGCGTCGACGGCCATAAATGGGTCGAGCATCTGCTGGTCAGCCTGCCGGGCGGCCAGCTCGGCTTCCTCGTCTTCGTCAACCTGCTCGTCTTCGTCCTCGCCTTCTTCCTCGATTTCTTCGAGCTCGCTTTCATCATCGTGCCGCTGCTCGCGGGGCCGGCCGAGGCGCTCGGCGTCGATCTCATCTGGTTCGGCGTGCTGCTCGGCATCAACATGCAGACGAGCTTCATGCATCCGCCTTTCGGCTTCGCGCTGTTCTATTTGCGCTCGGTGGCGCCGCGCGCGCCCTACAAGGACCGTGTCACGGCTGCGACGCTGCAGCCGGTGACCACCGGCCAGATCTATTGGGGGGCAGTGCCCTTCGTCATCATCCAGCTCATCATGGTGGGTCTCGCCATCGCCTTCCCGGCGATGATCATGCATTACAAGGGAACGGGACCAGCGGTCGATCCCTCGACCATCGAGATCACGGTCCCGACCGAGGACAATGGCGATCTCACCGGACCGCCATCGTTCGAGTGATGATGAGACTACCCTCGCCCCCAACGGGGGAGAGGACCTCCCACCAACAAGTCAAGGTCTTGCGGGGCGGTAACCCCGCGAGAAGAGCGGACGAGAAGGTTCCGTGATTGTCGATTGTAGCGCCGTGCTCGCACTGTCCAGGACGCTTCGCGCCAGCTTCGCCGGTGCCGCCTTTGGCGGCAT
>QORU01000050.1 GCA_003574785.1 Taklimakanibacter deserti
CTAAGGCTTGTTTACAATCACTGGATGCGAGGAAGGCTGCGACGATATTGATGAAGCCAGCAAAGCATCTGTCGGTCTTTTCGTAGCGCGTGGCAATCCGGCGGAACGCCTTGAGATCGCAGAAGAAGTTTTCGATCAGATGACGCCATTTGTACATTTCGACATCGTAGGGGATGCGACCAGCCCGGTCCGCCTTGGAAGGAATGACGGCGGCCGCGCCACGTTCGTTCAAGGTTGCGCGCAGCCAATTGTTGTCGAAGGCCTTGTCGCCGATGAGGGCTTCAAAATCGAGCCCTGTGATCAAAGGCTCAAGACCGATGCTGTCGTGTCGCTGGCCAGGCAGAAGAATGAAGCGGATAAGATTGCCGAGCGCATCGACGAGCGCCATGATTTTGGTGGTCAGCCCGCCGCGCGAGCGGCCTATGGCCTGATTTTGAGTCCCCCTTTTGCGCCGGTGCCATGCTGGTGGACCCGGACGAGCGTGCCATCGACGAGGACATATTCGAAATCGGGATCATCTGATAAAGCCCCGAAAATCCGCTCCCAGACGCCCTTTTGCGCCCACCGCCAAAAGCGCGTGTACACCGTGAACCAATTGCCGAAGGCATCCGGCAGATCACGCCAAGGAGAGCCGGTACGCGCAACCCAAAGAACTGCTTCGACAAAGAGCCGGTTATCGCGTCCACTGCGACCGGGATCGCCCGGCTTTCCAGACAGTTCCGGCGCAATGCGCTGCCATTGCGCATCGTTCAACATCAATCGAATCAAGGC
>QORU01000051.1 GCA_003574785.1 Taklimakanibacter deserti
GATCTGCGGTGTCAGCTAAAATCTTACGGTCGATTTCAACAGAAGCTTTTTTCAAGCCGTTGATGAATTTGCTGTAAGATAAACCGTTTTGACGTGCTGCAGCGTTGATACGTGCAATCCATAATTGACGGAATTGACGTTTACGTTGACGACGGTCACGGTAAGCATATTGACCAGCTTTAATTACAGCTTGGAACGCAACGCGATAAACACGTGAACGCGCACCATAATAACCTTTAGCAGCCTTAAGAACTTTCTTATGGCGTGCTCTTGCAATAACACCACGTTTTACACGAGCCATTATTAAATCTCCTAATGTATATAATTAACTAAAATTCACTAAAGTACGTTTTAACTTGACTCAACGCTTATGCGTATGGTAAGCACGCTACTACTAATACTTGGTCTGCTTTCGCTACCATTGATTTGTGGCGTAAGTGACGTTTACGTTTAGTGGTTTTCTTAGTCAAAATATGACGTAAGTGAGATTGTTTACGTTTGAAACCGCCTGAAGCTGTTTTCTTGAAACGCTTAGCAGCACCACGTACTGTTTTAATTTTAGGCATTGTTTTATAAACTCCGCATTGTTTTATCTAATACATAATAATCAGGCGAAAAATACGCTTATCGCTAACCGTCTTTTTACTTGCAAAGCACTAATTATCTCGAACAGAGCGTTACCGCTCATAGCCCTTTACGGCTAAAAAGCAAATCAGGCTGCGAAATGTGCCTGTAGATTGCTTTTGTTTCTC
>QORU01000052.1 GCA_003574785.1 Taklimakanibacter deserti
AGGAGATCAAAACCTTCGTTCCGAAGGACTATTGGGAAGTCCATGCGACCTTTGGGGCGCAGGCGGGCACCTATGTCGGCAGATGGTTCAGCGCCTCGGCCCCCGTTGAGGTTGCGGAGGGCGATGAGGACGCGGCAGCCGCTGGCAGTCGATTCTGGGACAGGGCACAGGCGGACGCGATTGTAGCCAAGTGCCGGGGCGTTTCGCCCAGTTCGGTCAAGGATGAATCGAAGACCACGACCAGCGCACCACCCAAGCTGTTTGATCTCACCACCTTGCAGCGTGAGGCCAACAAGAAGTTCAAGTTCTCCGCGAAGAAGACCTTGGACATCGCGCAATCGCTCTACGAGAAGCACAAGGTCACAACCTATCCGCGCACGGACTCCACGGCTCTGCCGGAGGATTACGTGGAAAAGGCGAAGGAGGTGTTGGGCACCTTCGGCGGCTCTCCGTATGCCGAGCACGCCGGGCGGGTGATCGGCAATGGCTGGGTTCGTCAGGAGAAGCGCATCTTCGACAACTCGAAGATCAGCGACCACTTCGCCATCATCCCGACCGGCACGCGGCCTAGCGGGCTGGATGAAGCCGAGGCGAAGATTTACGACATGGTGGTGCGCCGCTTCATTGCGGCGTTCCACCCGGCAGCCGAATACAACCTGACAACCCGTGTCACCGTGGTGGCGGGGGAGTCGTTCAAGTCGAGCGGCAAGGTGCTCGTCAAGATCGGATGGCTTGAGGTGTACG
>QORU01000053.1 GCA_003574785.1 Taklimakanibacter deserti
TTTCCCTTTCATGTTCTTATCTGGCGAGTTCTTTGATGAGATTCTTCGTGGACTTCACGCGACCCGTCAGCCAGACATTGATCGCTCGCATGAAGGCCGTGACGGACATCTTCTTGACGATCTCGACGTACAGAAGAATGGCCGTCACCACCAAGGCGACATAGAAGGTCATCCAACTCGGATGCAGGATGACGCCCAGCCACGGCAAGCTCGCCGCCGCATTGATCTTGAAGAACCGCGCCGGAGGGGCGCAGTTGCTCCAGTGGTATCGACCCGTTGCCATAAATCAACCTCCAGAAAGGAATTTAACCAGTGCCACCATGTTACCACAATGCAGCACACCTTGTTAGCACCATCTCTACCACCTTGGTGCCACAATCTTACCACTCTTGCCATCATTGCGCCACAGTGTAACCACAATTATGACACAATCTATAGCACAATGTCGCCACATTCAGGTGTGCATCAGGTCGCGGGCGACGTGATCGTCGATCAGCCCGGCCTCGCGTAGACGCAACGCCTCCTTCCTGAACGAATGCCCTTTTTCCTCGACAAGCTCCTTGATCCTGCTGGTGACTTTGCCCATCTGGTCAAGCTCGATCAGCGCCTCGCGAGACTCTTCGTCGAAGATGAGGTACTCGCGGGCGGCGAGCAGCTTGCCGTTAGTGCCCTTGACCAGCCGCTGAGCCATGATGAAGCGGGCGGTTTCCACGATGTCGAAAATCGCGGTGGCGCG
>QORU01000054.1 GCA_003574785.1 Taklimakanibacter deserti
CCCGTCGAGAACGGCGACGCGGGCCGGGTCAGTGGCAAGAGCGCGATTGCATCATCCAGCGGTGCCGGGCACGGCTCGCCGATGTGCTTGGTCGTGAGGCCCAGCGCATTGGTCTGGAACGCGATCATCGGGTTGCCGGTGCGCTCCAGTACCACGGGGTTGCCCCACCCTTCCAGCGTGCGCCACAGCTTCGATTTGCGCAGGGCCAGTTCCTTGATGCCGTCCGGGTCAATCCCCGCCCAAGTCATTGCAGCGATTCGGAGCTTGACGATGCAGCCGCCGTCGCGGCGGTACTCGTTGAGCGCCTTCGTGGCGAGGTTGATGTTGCGGTTCTGCTCGGACGTGATCGACAGCAGGCTGGCGAAGATGGACTTGAATGCCATAACCGACATGCCGTCCGATTCCAGCATGAAGCTGATCGAATACGGCAGGGCGCGGGTCACGCCGTTTTCCCGCGTCTCGGCCCGGTTGAGGCTGTTGAACAGGGTGTTGAAGTATTGCGGCTCGCGGGGCGGCACGGCCACCATGAGCGGCGCATACACCCGGCTGCCTACGCGCACGGTGTTGGAATCCGGCAGGTTCTCGCTGCCGTTCTTCCCGATCTCGGCGGTGGCCGTCATGATCTGGCGCGGTAGCGGCGGATAGAGCAATTCCGACATGTCTTCGATGTCGCCATTGCTCTTCCAGCGGAAAGGAAT
>QORU01000055.1 GCA_003574785.1 Taklimakanibacter deserti
GGCTGCCGTGCAGGCGAAGACCACTGTCGGCATGACTGATGTAGCTCCGGGGCGTCTGGTGAACTCGACGGCGCAGGCGATGCAGGCGCGTCTGGACACGCACCGCAGCAAGTTCTGCACCGCCGCAGAGGCGAGTGCTGGCCTCTGCTCGGCCAGCCAGTTGCCGGGTGGCGACACGAACGCCGCCTTGCTGTTCGATGCTGCCCCGGCAGGCAGCCTCCAGACGGAGGCGCGTTATGCCTACATCCAGCATGTACTGGGCGCACCCGATCAGAAGCTGGAGAAGTCCGCTGGCGGCACGCCCGCAGGTGAAGCCTTCATGGTCGTGAAGAATCGCAAGGATGCGCTGCTCTCCGTGCCAGCGTACAGCCTTGCGATGATCGACGCTGCCAACACCCAGTCTGCCCAGTTTGGGGGCAAGTCCCCGAATGAAGTGCTCAAGTTGCGCGTGAATCAGTATTTCGGGGGTAAGGAGGCCGAGCAGTGGTCAGGGTCGATGGCCCGCCAGCCCCAGCGTGGCCTTCTGGTTGAGGCGGCCAAGATGGCTGGCCTTGAAGTGTGGATTCACCACAAGCAATACGAGCAGAACCAGCGCCTCGAAGCGAATCTCGCGGCGCTGTTGCTGGCTTCTGCCGACAAGCTGTCCGGCCCGTTGGAGGCGCAGTA
>QORU01000056.1 GCA_003574785.1 Taklimakanibacter deserti
TTCCCGCCCGGCTTCGCGTAGGACGCAAACCATGCGAGAAGTCATGCGCCGCACTGCGAGCACTGTGTATCCGACCCGTACCGGGGCATTCCCTGCCGCCACCTTCTTCACCACTGAGTCCGAGTTGGACTACATCCGCACCGTGCAAGCTGACTACCACGGCACATTCGGCATCTGTGTCTGCCCCGCCGATAGCTTCTGGATGCACCAAGCCGATGTCCGGCCTGTGGAGGCTGCCGATGGGTAGTCCCGCGCTCCACAGCCAAATCGCGGAACTTGATCGGCGCATTCGCGAAGCTGAAAACACCGGCACTCGCTATCTTTCTGATGGGCACGCTGCTCATGCAGCCGGGGACTCCAAAAAAGCGAACGAGTGCTATGCCAAGTCGCAACACTGGTTTGATATGGCGAACTTGATGACGCAACAGCAGTCCAGTCTCAAAACACATCTTCTCTCGATAGACCAACCACAGGAAGTTGGCCTCTCTGTTGAGGCAGTACAGAAACTGGTGGATGACTTCCTTGCCGAGTACAACGGCAACATCCCTGTCACCCCAGTGATTCAGGAAAAGCAGGAGGACATCTATGGCCCACGAGCATCCCGAGAAGCCATCGGCTTCCGCATCGACGGAGCCTACCACCCCGCCCGGCATCTCTT
>QORU01000057.1 GCA_003574785.1 Taklimakanibacter deserti
CGCGGTATGATTAATCAAGTGTCATATATGGTTAAAGTGGAGGAATAATAGAGTGCGTTTAAATTCTCTTTCTCCAGCTGAAGGTGCTAAGCACAGTGCTAAACGTTTAGGTCGTGGTATCGGTTCTGGTTTAGGTAAAACCGGTGGTCGCGGTCATAAAGGTCAAAAATCTCGTACAGGCGGCGGTGTTCGTCGTGGTTTCGAGGGTGGTCAAATGCCTTTATACCGTCGTTTACCAAAATTTGGTTTTACTTCATTAAAATCATTCCATGTTGCTGAAATTCGTTTAAACGACTTAGCTAAAGTAGATGGTAACGAAGTAACTTTAGAATCACTTAAAGCTGCAAACGTAATCACTAAAGATATTTTATCTGTAAAAGTAATTTTAGCGGGTAAAATTGAAAAAGCGGTTGTAGTTAAAGGTTTAGGTGTGACTAAAGGCGCTAAAGTTGCTATCGAAGCTGCTGGCGGTTCTATCGAGGAATAATAGATGGCAAAGCAACCAGGGTACCAAGGTAGTACACAAAAAGGGACTGGCGAGCTTAAATCAAGATTATTATTTGTTTTAGGTGCGTTAATCGTTTTCCGTATCGGCTCTTTTATACCTGTTCCTGGCATTGATGCTTCTGTATTATCCGAATTAGTTC
>QORU01000058.1 GCA_003574785.1 Taklimakanibacter deserti
GCACGTTATTTCCGTCGTCGTAAGTTCTGCCGTTTCACAGCGGAAAATGTTGTTGAGATCGATTACAAAGATATCGCTACATTAAAGAACTACATTTCTGAAAGCGGCAAGATTGTTCCTAGCCGTATCACTGGTACTCGTGCGAAGTATCAACGTCAATTAGCTCGCGCAATCAAACGCGCTCGTTACTTAGCGTTACTTCCATACACTGACAACCATCAGTAATAGAGAGGTCGAGTACAATGCAAGTTATTTTATTAGATAAAGTTGCTCACTTAGGTTCTGTGGGCGACCAAGTAACTGTTAAATCAGGTTTTGCACGTAACTTCTTAATCCCACAAGGTAAAGCGGTTATGGCAACAGCAGCAAACATCGCTCACTTCGAAGCACGTCGTGCCGAGTTAGAAGCGAAAGCGGCTGAAGCGTTAGCGGCAGCACAAGCTCGTGCAGCTAAAATTGCTGAAATCGCAGCAGTATCAGTATCTGCAACAGCAGGTGATGACGGTCGTTTATTCGGTTCAATCTCTGCAAAAGATATCGCTGATGCATTAACAGCGGCAGGCGTTGCAGTAGCTAAATCAGAAGTTCGTTTAGGTGAAGGTCCGCTTCGCACAACCGGCGAACACGAAGTTAAAGTTCACTTACAC
>QORU01000059.1 GCA_003574785.1 Taklimakanibacter deserti
TTTATTTGTTTTCGGGTTGAAAATTGCAATATTTGACGCATCAATTGCAGCTTCTTTCTTCACTAAGCCACCAGCTTTACCTAAAGCAGGAACCGGTTTTTCATGTTTAGTGATGATTTTAACGCCTTCAACAATCACTTTACCGTTTGGTAACACTTGAGTTACCTTACCACGTTTGCCCTTATCTTTACCGGTAAGAACAATTACTTCATCATTTTGACGGATTTTAGCAGCCATTACATTCCCCTTACAGTACTTCTGGAGCTAATGAAATGATCTTCATAAACTTCTCAGAACGAAGTTCACGAGTCACAGGTCCAAAAATACGAGTACCGATTGGTTGCTCAGTGTTATTGTTTAAAATTACACAAGCATTACCATCGAAACGAATAACTGAGCCATCTGGGCGACGAACACCCTTCTTGGTGCGCACAACAACTGCTTTTAACACATCACCTTTTTTAACTTTACCGCGTGGAATTGCTTCTTTCACAGTAACTTTGATAATGTCGCCAATAGCAGCGTAACGACGGTGCGATCCACCTAGAACCTTGATACACATTACGCTACGAGCCCCTGAGTTATCAGCAACATCCAGCATAGTCTGTTCTTGGATCATATTAGTGCTCCGTTAAATT
>QORU01000006.1 GCA_003574785.1 Taklimakanibacter deserti
ATGCCGCCAAAGGCGGCACCGGCGAAGCTGGCGCGAAGCGTCCTGGACAGTGCGAGCACGGCGCTACAATCGACAATCACGGAACCTTCTCGTCCTCTCTTCTCGCGGGGTTACCGCCCCGCAAGACCTTGACTTGTTGGTGGGAGGTCCTCTCCCCCGTTGGGGGCGAGGGTGGTTCGCTACTCCGGCAGCCTGTCGGTGCCCGGCAAGGCCTTGCCGGTCTCGAGGAGGCTCTTGAGGCTCGACAGGATGGGCGGCCAGCCTTCCGACACGGCGCTGATGAATTTGCTCGGGCCTTCCGTCTCGGCCTCATGCGTGATGGAAAGCTTCATCACATCGCCCTGCGGCTCGATCTCGATCGTGCAGCGCGTATAGCCCTCGGCCTTGAGATCGGGCGAGATTTCGTGGCGCCATTTGATGACCAAGCGCTTCAAGGGATCGATGTCGACGATCTCGCCCGAATCGGCGAGGCGGCCGTCGGCGAAGAGGATCTTCCAGGGGGAGCCCTTCTTCCAGTCGGACTCCTGATGCGCCCCGAACCAGTATTGCCGGTTGAAGTCGGGATCGATCAGCGCCTGCCAGAGCTTCTCCGCGGTGGTCTTGATATGGATCACATAGACATAGCTGGGCTTACTCATCACTTTTTCCTTCCAGTTCTCGCTTGAGGTCGGCGAGCGCGCGCAATCTTCCGCGCTCGAATTTGTCGATCCAGCGATCGGCGATCTCGAAGATCGGCGTCGGGTTGAGATAGTGCTCCTTCTCGCGGCCGCGGCGCAGCGTCACGACCAGGTTGGCCTCCTCGAGGATCGCCAGATGCTTGCTCACCGCCTGGCGCGTCATATCCATTTGCGCGCCGAGCGCCGACAGCGTCTGCCCGTTCCTCGCGCGCAGCCTGTCCAGAAGCTGCCGGCGTGTCGGATCGGCCAGCGCCTTGAAGACTGCGTCCATGCTCATCTTCCTCAATATGCAACCAAATAGTTGCCTGTCAAGGGACGAGAATCCATGGGGGCCAAAACCAAATGAATTATCGGGAATATTTTTCGACGAAGGCTTCCGCCGAGAGTGCCGCCATGTCGTCCACCGTATCGGCGAGCTTGTCATGCGGCCAGTCCCACCAGGCGAGCGCCGCGATCCGATCGCAGATCGGCGGTGCAAAGCGCTTGCGCAAGGCCCGCGCCGGCACGCCGGCGACGATGTCGTAAGGGGCGACGTCCTTGCTGACGACGGCGCCCGCGGCGATCACCGCGCCATGGCCGACCGTGACCCCGGGCAGGATGATGGCGCCATGGCCGATCCACACATCGTGGCCGATCGTCACCTTCTTCAGCATGCGCTCCGCGCGGAAGCGCGCGTCGAGCTTCTTGCCGAGAAAATATTCATTCGGCCGATAGGTGATCTTGTGCTGGCTCACCCTGTCCATCGGGTGGTTGAGCGCATTGATGCGCACATCCGACGCGATGGCGCAGAATTTACCGATCTCGGCATAGATGACCTCGGCATGGCGCTCGACATAGGAGTAGTCGCCGAGCGTCGCATCCTTGAACGAGACGCGCTCGGCGAGCGATGTGAAGCGCCCGAGGCTGGCATTGCGCAGTTGCGCGCTCGGATGGATGACCGGCTCGCCGTCGCGCGTCGCTTTCGGCGAATGGCGTTTCGGATGGCCTTTTGTCATGACCATCGACGATAAAGCAAAAGCCGCCCGTTAAGGAGCGGCTTTGCACAATCCATTGCTGATCGACTGATCAGGCGGCCTTCTGGGCGGCGATGCGCTTCTCGACGCTCTTCTTCAGGCGACGGGCCTTGAGCGAGAGGCTCTCGTCACGCGCCTTGGTGAGGAAGGCATCGAGGCCGCCGGCATGCTCGACCGACTTCAGCGCGATGGCGCTGACGCGGAAATTGTAGCCCTGCCCCATGGCATCGCTGATCAGGTTGACGCTGCACAGGTTCGGCAGGAACCGCGTCTTCGTCTTGTTATTGGCATGGCTGACCTTGTGGCCAACCTGGGCGCCTTTGCCCGTTAACTCGCAACGACGAGCCATTTCACTGCTCCAACTCAAAAATCCTGGAAAGAGGCGGCTCGTATAAGGGCAAAGGCCCTTGAAGGTCAAGCCTGTGGCCGGGCTTGACCCGGCCACCCAGACATAATGTCACCAATGGTTGTCTTCCCATTTTGACGCAGAAAGTAAACGCCGATGCCGGAAAATCGATGATGCCGGGTTAACAGCGGCGTCCGGCCTTGTGGCCGGTCTCCTCGAGGTCACAAGATATTGTGCTAACATCTTGGAACAAATAAGGAAAATCGAGAGATCAGCGATTCGGACACGCTCTGTTCCGGAAGGAGAACGCTTCCTTAACGCCGAGCCGCATTTTAAGCGCTTCCGGGTGACAATTCATAAACCATGAGGTCTCGAGGCGCCGCCGGGATTAACTTTTTCCCATCGATCTGCCTATCCTCCGCGAAGCTCCATCCGGCTCCCACAAAATCCTGACCCAACGAAATAAATGCTCAGCCTACGGAACAAAGCCTGAATCGGGCCCTGGTCAGCGATTCGGACAGGGTTTGTTCGCCTTTGAATCCGAGCGTTAAAGGGATGGCAATTTCGTCTGCCTAGATCACGATCGCTTCAGGTTGAACCAACCTGAAGCGATCGTGATCGGAATCTTTTATTTGGCGCGTGATCGGACGGAAAACCGGCATCCACTTTTCCTGATCACGCGCCTTGGCCCTTGACCGGGACCGTCCCGGCCCTCAAGTGAAGATTCATAAAATGCCCGCCTCCCGTAGCGTAACAGCCGTCCTCGGCCCCACCAACACCGGCAAGACCCATCTCGCCGTCGAGCGCATGCTGGCCCATGGCACCGGCATGATCGGCCTGCCTTTGCGCCTCCTGGCGCGCGAGATCTATGACCGCGTGCGCCTCAGGGTGGGCGATCACGCGGTGGCCCTCGTCACCGGTGAGGAGAAGATCATCCCCGCCACCCCGCGCTTCTGGGTGGCGACCGTCGAGGCCATGCCCTCCGACATCGATGTGAATTTCCTCGCCATCGACGAGATCCAGCTCTGCGCCGATTTCGAGCGTGGCCACATCTTCACCGACCGGCTGCTCAACCGGCGGGGCCGCGAGGAGACCATGCTCCTGGGCGCCGCCACCATGCGCCCCATCATCGAGCAACTGGTGCCGGGCACCACCTTCATCGCGCGTCCGCGCTTCTCCAAGCTCGCCTATGCCGGGACCAAGAAGCTGTCGCGCCTGCCGCGGCGTTCGGCCGTCGTCGCCTTCTCGGCCGAGACCGTCTATGCGGTGGCCGAGCTCATCCGCCGCCAGAGAGGCGGTGCGGCCGTCGTGCTGGGGGCGCTGTCGCCACGCACCCGCAATGCGCAAGTGGCTCTGTTCCAGTCGGGCGATGTCGATTATCTCGTGGCGACCGATGCGATCGGCATGGGTCTCAACATGGATGTCGATCATGTCGCCTTCGCCGCGACGCGCAAATTCGACGGCTTCCATTATCGCAACCTCAATCCCGGCGAGCTCGGCCAGATCGCCGGCCGCGCCGGGCGTTATCTCAATGACGGCACCTTCGGCACGACGGGCGATGCCGAACCCTTCGATGCCGACACGGTGGAACGGCTCGAGACCCACAAATTCGACAATGTGCATGTGCTGCAGTGGCGCAATCGCGATCTCGATTTCCGCTCGATCGAGGATTTGAAGCGCAGCCTCGGGCATTTCCCGCGCATAGGGGGCCTGACGCGCGCCCAGGCCGGTCCCGATGTCGTGGCCCTCGACACGCTCTCGCGCGATGAGGCGATCTTGGGCCTCGCATCCGGTCGTGCGCAGGTGTCGCTGCTCTGGGATGTCTGCCAGATCCCCGACTACCGCAATATCAGCTCGAGCGAGCATGCGAGCCTCATCGGGCGCATCTTCGAGTTCCTGTCCAGGGACGATCGCCGCATACCCGAGGACTGGTTCGCCCGCCAATTGAGCCACTGCGACCGCTCCGATGGGGACATCGACACCTTGTCGAACCGCATCGCCCATGTGCGCACCTGGACTTTTGTGGCAAACCGGACAGACTGGCTGGAAGCGCCGCTCTTCTGGCAGTCGCGCACCCGCGAAATTGAGGACAAACTATCAGATGCCTTGCATGAAAGGCTCACACAGCGTTTTATCGACCGCCGCACGAGCGTGCTCATGCGTAGGTTGGCCCAAAAGGAAGAGTTGATGTCGACGGTCGAGGAAGATGGCGCCCTTCATGTGGAAGGCGAATACGTAGGGCGCATCAAAGGATTTCATTTTATTCCCGATGGTGGCGATGGCGCCACCAAGACGGTGAAGGCCGCCTCCCTCAAGGCCGTGGCCAGCGAGATCGCGGCGCGCGCCCAGACGGTCGCCGCCTGTCCCGATCCCGATCTCTCATTGACCCGGCAGGGCCAGATCGTCTGGCAGAATGCGCCGATCGCCAAGCTCGAAGCGGGGCCGTCGCTGCTCAAGCCGCGCATCGTGATCATCGCCGACAATCAGCTCTCGGGGTCTGACCGCGAAGCGGTGCAGGCGAGGCTCGAGAAGTTCCTGAGCCGGCACATTGCCAATATCGTCGAGCCGTTGACCAAGCTCGAGGAAGGCGAAGGCCTTGCCGGAACGAGCCGCGGCATCGCGTTCCGCCTGGTCGAGACTTTGGGCGTCCTGCCGCGCGACCAGGTGGCGCAGGAGATCAAGAGCCTTTCCCAGGAAGAGCGCGCCGCCTTGCGCAAATTCGGCGTGCGCTTCGGCGCCTTCAATATCTTCGTGCCGCTGCTGCTCAAGCCCGCCGCGACGCAATTGCGCCTGCTGCTCTGGGGCTTGGAGAAGAGCAAGGACGGCAAGTTCGATGTCGAGACCCTGCCTGAGTCGCCGGGTCAGGGCCTGACCTCCGCGCTCTTCGACCGCTCGACGCCGCGCGGCTTCTATGGGGTGTGCGGCTATCGCATTTGTGGGCCGCGGGTGGTGCGCATCGACATGCTCGAGCGCCTCGCCGACATGATCCGCGACCGGGTATTCTGGCGTGCGCGTTTCCCCGAGGAGCCGCGACCGCAAGGGTCGGTCGAGGGCGGCGGGTTCGCCATCGTCCCCGATATGATGTCGCTCGTCGGTTGTTCCGGCGAGGAGTTCGAGGCCATTCTGCGGAGCCTCGATTTCCGCATGCAGAAGCGCAAGGTGAAGCGGCCGGCATCAGCCACGGCGACTGTCCCGGAAGCGCAAGCCGCGGCAGCGGAAGGCGCCACCGCTGAAGCCGCCGAGCCGGCGGAGAGCGCGACGATTGCCGCAGAACCGGCCGAAGCTCCAACCCTGGAAACGCCTCCGCTCTCTGAGCCCGAGCCCGAAGCAACGGTCGAGACCGTTGTGGCGGCGGAGGCAACCGAGATCGAGGCCGCGGAACCGGCTCCCGAAGCTCCGGCCGAAATGCCGGCGGAAGGGACCGAGCCGATTACGGTTCCCGAGACGCCTGACGCCCAGGCGGCCGTGGAACCCGCCATGGAAGAAGTCGAGATCGATGTCTGGTGGCCCAAGGATACGGGGCCCTTCCGCCGCGAGCGGCCGAAACCGGATGCGCGGCCCCAGCAGCATCGGCATAAGCGCAAGGAGCGGACGGACCGGAAGCCTCAGCCGGAAGGCTCAGGCGCACCGCCGCCCAAGGCGGCCAAGCCGCAGCGGCCGCGGCCCGAGCGTCGGCCGGAAAAGCCGATCGATCCTGATTCGCCTTTTGCCGTTCTGGGGGCGCTCAAGGCCCAGCTCGCCAAAAAGACGTGACCGAGACGCGTCAGCGCATAGATAAATGGCTGTGGTTCACCCGAATGGTGAAGACCCGGACCCTGGCCCAAGCCATAGTGTCGCAGGGACAGGTTCGGGTGAACAAGTCGAGGGTGGTGAAGCCCAGCCATGATGTGGGTCCCGGTGATATCCTGACCTTGGCCGTCCATGGTCGGGTGCGGGTCGTCAGGATCTTGGGCGTCGGCACGAGACGGGGGCCCGCCAGCGAGGCTCAGACCCTCTTCGAGGACATATCTGCTTCCGAAACGACGCCGGCTGCGTCGGAAAAGCTGCTGCACAAGCGCTAAAGCCTTGCTATAGAGCGTTCGGAATAAAGAACGGATTGTGCGAATGACTTATATCGTCACGGAAAACTGCATTAAGTGCAAGTACATGGATTGCGTGGAAGTTTGCCCGGTGGACTGCTTCTACGAGGGCGAGAATATGCTCGTCATCCATCCGGACGAATGTATCGACTGCGGCGTGTGCGAGCCCGAATGCCCGGCCGAGGCGATCAAGCCCGACACCGAGCCTGGGCTCGAAAAGTGGCTTGAGCTCAATACCGAATATGCGCCGAAATGGCCGAATATCACGATCAAGCGGGATGCGCCGCCCGATGCCAAGGAATTCGACGGGGTCGAGGGCAAGCTTGAGAAATATTTCTCACCCGAGCCCGGCGAAGGCGATTAGGGATCGAGTGCGATCCGAAAAGATCGTGTGCAAACAAAAAGTTAACCAATAAGGGCGGTTCGAGTTTCGCTACAGGAGATGGCGTCCGAGCCAGGGAGCATTAACCTTTTCCCCAGCAAATATCGTTTGTTACGCAAAATTATACCGTACACGGACTGGCCGGACTTTAATTTTCATTAAAGCCGTGCTATATTCCCTCATGATGTAGAAAAGACTTACGGAAACGATCCCGGGCCCCCAAAGCTCGGATTTTTTTCGCCTAAAGTGCCTGTCTACCGCTGGAAAGGGGCTCGAGATCCCCATCCGCTGGACGCCCTGGGCGAGATCAGAAGATCGGCCGTTTGCCTGAGGCGCAGGCTTTAGCTTGCGCCATCGATAGGTTGCGAGGCGAAGGAAAGCCATGACCAAATCGAAGACCAAGGCGAAAGCAAAAACCCATAAACCCGCTCAGAAGAAGAAGATCGTGAAAACCACAGCCAAGAAAAAGCCGGCCGTGAAGGCCAAGACTGTTGCCCCTGCCAAGAAGCTGAAGTCGATTGCCCGTCCGGCCCCGGCCAAGGCAGCGGCGAAGCCCGTTCACAAGCCCGAGGCGAAGGCCCATCCGGTCCATCCGCCGAAGCCCGTCCACGCGCCGAAGCCCCAGGCTCATGCGCAGGCGGCCAAGCCCGCTCATGCGGCGAAGCCGGCCCAGCCGCATCCGGCCCCGGTAGCGGCCCGTCCGGCGGCTCCGCCCCAGATCACCAATATGGCCGACAAGCCGGTCGTCGCGACGCCCGCGGCCAAGAAGCTTCTGTTCAAGGTCAATGAGCTGATCGTCTATCCGGCTCATGGCGTTGGCCGCGTGGTGCAGATCGAGGAGCAGGAGATCGCCGGCATCAAGCTCGAGCTCTATATCGTCGACTTCGAGAAGGAGAAGCTGCGCCTCAAGGTGCCGACCTCCAAGTCGGAGCAGAAGGGCATGCGCAAGCTCGCCGACAAGCCCCTCATCGATCATGCGATGAAGGTGCTGAAGGGCCGCGCCCGCATCAAGCGCACCATGTGGTCCAGGCGTGCCCAGGAATATGAAGCGAAGATCAATTCCGGCGACCTGATCGCAGTGGCCGAGGTCGTGCGCGACCTCTACCGCTCCGAGCGCCAGCCCGAGCAGTCCTATTCCGAACGCCAGCTCTTCGAGCAGGCGCTGGAGCGCATGGCGCGCGAGATCGCCGCGGTGAAGAAGATCGACGACGACATGGCGATCAAGGAGATCGAAGCCTTCCTCGCCAAGAACGCCCATCGCAACACCAAGGCCGATGACAGCGTTCCGGCGGAAGAAGCCGCATAAGACGACCGCATCACCGATGCACAAAGCCCGGCTCAGGCCGGGCTTTTTGTCTTGCGTCGGAGGAATTCCACTTCGCCGGGATACGCGCTAGAATCCATGGCCGCCCTCGAGGCGGCCATCCGCCAAAACCCGGCAGGCGATCATGAGCCAGCAAACCACCGTCACGCCGCGCACCAAAGTCAAAGCGAAGGTCGAGCGCCCAAAACTTTGGAAGGTGATCCTGCTCAACGACGATTTCACGCCGCGCGAATTCGTCGTCGTGGTGCTGAAGACCGTGTTCCGCATGAACCAGGCGCGCGCCTACAGCGTGATGATGACCGCGCATCAGAAGGGCGCCTGCGTCATCGCGGTGTTCACCAAGGACGTCGCCGACACGAAAGCGAAAGAGGCGACCGAGCTCGGCAAGAGCAAGGGCTATCCGCTGTTCTTCACGACGGAGCCGGAAGAGTAGGGTTGGGCTCACCCGTGCCGGAGCGTCCCGGATGGGGCGCTTTCGCGAAATTTCCCTGAATTTTCCCTGTATCCGTGCGCGCGACCGCCCCCTTACTCGCGGGGACCGCTTTTGGTTGCACGGAAATCGCTCAATTCATTGTGACGCGGCAGAGGGCGTCTCCTGACCCTGAGGCTTCGTATCGAAGGGCGTATCCATTTGGATAAACCAGAGAGGAACGAGCATGACCAAGCTTCACAAGACCCTGATTGCCACCGCCGCTGCTTTGGCGATGGGCGCTGCCGGTTTCGCCTTCGCGGCCAATCCCATGGTTGGCGGCGGCGAGATGTTCCCGGAAAAGAACATCGTCGAGAATGCCGTCAACTCCAAGGACCACACGACATTGGTCGCCGCGGTGAAGGCGGCGGGCCTGGTCGAGACCTTGCAGGGGGCCGGCCCCTTCACCGTCTTCGCCCCGACCAACGAGGCCTTCGCGGCTTTGCCCGCCGGCACGGTCGAGACCCTGCTCAAGCCCGAGAACAAGGACCAGCTCGTGAAGATCTTGACCTGCCACGTGGTGGGCGCGGAAGCCTTCTCGAAGGCGATCATGAAGATGGTCGACGACGACAAGGGCAAGCATCCGGTCAAGACGGTCGGCGGCTGCACCTTCACCGCCATGTATGACGGCGGCAAGGTGATGATCGCCGATGAGAACGGCGCGGTCGCCACGGTCACCATCGCCGATGTCGACCAGTCGAACGGCGTCATCCATGTGATCGACAAGGTGCTGCTGCCGAAGATGTAGGCTGATCGGGGTCCGGAAAACACCCCCGATTTCCGGATGCCGATGCACGGCGGGAAAACCGCCGTTTCAGGAGAAACTTGGGCCCGGTTCGCCGGGCCGCTTTTTTGCGCCTGATCCGGGGTTCCTTCCTGCCCGCGAACCCTATATAAGCGGCCCCGATGCGACCCCGTAGCTCAGCAGGATAGAGCATCAGATTCCTAATCTGAGGGTCGGAGGTTCGAATCCTCTCGGGGTCGCCAAAAATCAAGCAAAATCGGGCTCTTTTAGCGCCTGTGGGACTAAATTGCCCCACGGATTTACAGGGCTTTTTACGGCCATAGTCCCACCGCCCCTCCCACCCCCACCCCGCGTAACGAGTGACGGGAGAAAAGGATGAGCTGCCCCTGTGACACTTGCGGCCTTCTCGACTCCAGCCGGAAGATTCTTCGGGAGGCGGTAGAGACCTTCAACCCGACGCACATTGTCTCGATGGTCTCTGGCGGCAAGGACAGCGCCGCGTCCCATCAGGTGGCAAGAGAACTCGGCGTTAAGATTGACGCCGTGATCCACGGCAATACCCGCTGCGGCATTCCTGAGACGAGCCAGTTCGTTCGGGACACCTATGGGGCTATGGGCGAATTCATCGAGGCGGACGCCGGCACGGCTTACGAGGCCTATGTCATGCGCAAGGGCTTCTTCGGCAAAGGCATCGACGCCCACGGCTTTGCCTATCGCATCCTCAAGGCCGACCCCTTCCGGGCGGCGATCTCCAAGCACTTTCGCAAGCGGAAGCGTGGCGTCCGCGTGATGCTCTTGAATGGGGCCCGCAAGGCGGACGGAAGCCGCCGTCCTCTACCCGCATTGGGGCAAATGGCTTTCAGAGCTTGAGCGTGAGGCCCTGCGCCTTCACGGTTTCGGGTGGGGCGATCCCTTCCCGCGCAAGCTGGACGGCCAAGGCGAACTATTCCAACCCATGTGCAAAGACTGCGTCAAAGAGGCCGCCTGATGCGAATGCTCCTTCAAGACCCGCACGAATGGCACCCAGTCCCTTGGGCCACTTTCCCCACAGGGCTTCGACAACGTCATGTACTGGCTTGAGCGTCCGCCATACGAACGCCGCGCCAAGTTCTTTTCCGAAGCGGGCCCACATTGGGAGTATCGCCCCACCCCCATCCTAACGACTGACGGAGGGAGATGATGGACACGATTGACGTGATACAGATGAGGTTCGTGGCGGCGCGCGACCTCCACAAGACCATCGTGGATGAGGTCCCGCAGCTCAAGCGAGGCATCCTCTGGTGCACGAAATGCGGCCACACGACCAGCATTGATGCGGCTGACGCCCTTCGCAACGGCTGGCCTCGCCACTGCGGCTACACCATGACGATCGACAGCCCAGAGGAACGCGCCGCTCGTCGCTCCCCCGCCACCAACGGGAAGGAATAGGAAGCATGACGGAGGAACTGATTGGGAGGCTGGAGTCTGGAGACGGCGAAGACCGCAAACTTGATGCAGCGCTTCTATACATTGCGGATCGCGAGCAGTATGAGCGGTGTCAGGCGCTTTATGTCGAGAAAGCAGCCGAGGCTGCGAAGAACGGCTTAACGAACCGCGATTTAGCTTGCTGGAATTACGGTTTCAGCGCCTGTCCGCACTACACGCTCCGCCTGGACGCCGCCATCTCCCTCGTTGAGAAGATGCTGCCGGGAGCCGAGTTCAATCTGACAAATCTTTATGGCGTAGCTCAGGCAGAATTGCCACTCAACCATTCGGAGCGTGGCTGGGAGACTGGCCGGCACAAAGGCGGAAGCCTTCCTCGCGCTGTTCTCATCGCCATGCTCGCCGCCCTATCCCGCCAGGAGGAGTAACATGACGGACGACGAACTGAAGGCGAAAGTTGAGCAAGGGGCAAAAGCTGCTTTTCTGTGCCGTGGGGGCTTCTCTGGCTCGGACGGCATGACCTGGGATGAAATGCCGGAACCCGTTCGAGACCGATGGCGGGCCTACGCTATGGCCGTGCTTGTGGCGACCGCCGAATCCGCCCCACCCTCCCCGCACAAGTTGCCGGAGATGGTGGAGAGACTGAACGACGAGGTTTTGCCGAAGCTGGAGACGAGGCTCGCCAACGCCGCATATCGGGGTGACGACATTGCGCTCGACTTTGAGGAAGCCAAGGCCCTTATCGCTTCAATCGAACAAGCCGCCGCTGCCCTCTCAGCAGCGCAGGAGGCTCTGGAGCCGTTTGCGAAGGAAGCCGAGCACTGGAACGATATTCCCGGCGTTGTCCGAACCTATGATAACGTCGAGCTTTGGCAAAATCCCAACTATCAAACCAAGCTCACCGTAGGCGACCTTCGCCGCGCCCGCGCCGCTTATAAGGGGGAGTGAATAGATGGCGGCCACCATTGAACAAATCGAGGCAGCGCGCGAGAAACTTGACCGCGCCGATAAAGCCGTCGATGCAGCGATCAGCGTCGTGACTGACGGATTGATGAAGCCACACCGAGGATGGGCGATGGCCTGCAAGAATCTTATGGACCGCCGCGATCAGGCGCAGGACGAACTCGACGCCCTGTTGACCCCACCTAGCCCCCGCCCCTGACATCTGACAAAGGAATGAGAAGATGAGCGAAGAGACGTTTGAACAATTTTGGAAGTGGCGCGAAGAAATGCGCCGCAAGCATCGCACGATGACTATTGGCGAGTACATGGCATGGTGCCGTGGCGGCGATGCGATCTCCTGCCCTTCAAGTACCGATGCTTTTCCTGGAGGGATCACCATCCTACTGAACACGCCGCCTATTATCGGAAAGGTTACTGACTAGCCTCCAGCCCTCCCCCATGCCAAACTGGCGGGCATGGCGAAACATACAGAACAGCTCATGGTCTATGACGAGAGACTTGGAACATCGAGAGGCGTCACGCTGGAACTCACCGGGCCGGAACTCGTCTTGCAGGCTCTCGATCGAGGATGCCTTAATACCGAGATCCTCGCCAATGCGATATACGGATCGCCGGGGAACAGGTGTGTGGTGGAGGCGAGGGTGATTGTGAAGGATCGAATGGGAAAGGTGAGGCGCTAGCGATTCGGATCGACCTCCTTCAGCGTCCTCTTCCTGACGCCCTCCCGCATCGTCACCCGATAAAATCGGTCCTGTCTGCCGCACTCAGGGCAAGGCGCCCATTTCCCGATCCAAGCTATGGGATAGTTCGGCTTTTCCTTGGCGAGCCATGCTCGAATATCAGCATCCTCAGTGTGTCCGCAGGCGCAGTCCAGGAGAAGATGATGGCGGGCAGGGTCCAGATCTTCCAGGCGGATATTGAACAGGGGCTTGTAGAGGTCGTGGTCCATGCTGCCGGCAGTCTGCCAAAACAAAAAGAGCCCCGCCAGCGTTTCCGCTGACGAGGCTCCGGGGCTTCTACCAGGGGTCTGGCAGAAACTACTTCCCTTCGGGCCGCTTATCCAAGCCGGCCGATCCGAGCACGTCGGCGACATCATCGACATGAAGACAATCGACCATGCAGGCATAGTCGGTCGCAGACTGAACGACCGCAATCGTCCCGTTGCAGTAATCATTGCCGGGCACAGCGCTGTGCAGCACCCCGAATGCAACAATCTTCCCGCCTTCCAGCTTTACGATCTTGTCGCCGTTCTTGGCCTCGCGGCCATTTCTGTAGTGCATTTGAACTTTCTCCTTTGGTTGAATTTACTTAAGGCACTCTCTACGAATGTCGCGCTTGATCGACTTGATCGACTCCTGCTGAGACCGCGGCATCATGTCGATCTGGGCATCGGTGAAGCTCAAAGCGGCGCGGCGCTTCTTCGTCCACTTCTTGCACCAGGATCCAGCCCCGACGACAGGCGGGCCGTCGTCCACTCCAATGCAAATGATGCAGATGATCCTGCGCTCAGAGTGGGCGCTTAAGCTCATCGCGCAAAGCATCATCAGAATCAGTGCGAGCCGTTTCATCCTCTTCCTCCGTGATGGCGACTTGGCGGTCGAGCTCGTCGCGCTCCTTGGCGGCCTGGCGCTCTTCGCCCAACTGTTCGAGCTTCTGGTCGCGCCTCCAGTCCTTGAAGACGCGCGCCAGGAAGTTGCCGAGCGCGTCGAGCGCCTTCCCGGCCAGCCAGCTGAGCCCTGGTATCATTTCAGTGGGCCCGGCTCCGCTACCTGGGCCTCGGTGACGACGCCAGGCTTTGCTTCGGCCTTCGTCGCCACGACAGGCACATCAGGGTTGAACAAGTTTTGCTTGACCGTGCCGGTACCGGCAAACGCCTTAATCGCGAGGAGCGCCGCTGCCATAAGGCTTCCGGCCAGCGCTTGCAGCGCCAGCGGAATTGAAACCACGCCGCCGCCAGTGCAGGCCGCAACCTCGACCACGTCAGGCGTCGCCGGGTTGTCGCCGGTGCAGCCCAGGAGGGTCATGAGCCAATTGATGATGTAGGGCACGACCAGCACGAGGACGCCGCTCCCAAGAATGTAGGTTTTGATGGCATTCCAGTTCATATCGAAGTTCCTTCTGTGAAGGCGCGTGACCCCGACGCGCCGCGGGTTTCAGGTGATGAAGAAAAACAGCACCGCTTGCGGCACCCCGACGGCCAGGAAAGCCCCGAGGCAGAACATCCCGAGCGCCAACTGCGATTTGCGGTAGCGGCAATGGTGCAGGTAGCCGGCGAGCATGAGGACGGCGCCGACGGCCATCGCGATGAGGGCGAAGGTGATGGCGGCGATCATGAGAACAGCAGGAACGGCGCCGCGAGGACGCAGACGACGCCAGCGAGCATGATCAGCGCGCCACAAGCGCCGATCATGGCATCACGCGAGTTGATCAGGATGGACCGGCCACCCCAGACGAGGGCGAGCCCGCCGAAGAAGAAGACCGCCGCGGCGCCGATCATGCCTGCACCCATAAGCCGTCGCGCAGCCAGCCATGCCAGTGCCCGACATCATGAACGGACGGATAAAGCGTCGGCGCTTCGTAATTGCCGTTGAACTGCCACGATGGGCTTTCACTCGGCTTGTGCCCGATACCGGCTCGCAAGGGCCCGACGCTGCCGCATCCGCACGGACAGCAGAACCGGAAGATTTTGCCGTCATAGCGGAATGAGCCCGGCACCTTGCCGCACCCATACTCACCGTAGAAGTCCGCATCGTTCGGAAGATGGGTCGCCTTGATCGGCGCCGGCAGGGTTACCTCAGCCATGAAAACAAACCTTTCAGCCATGCCATAAAGCCCTTGCGAGGCGCAGGGGCGGGCACCGGCGGGGCGGCGTCCCCTATGGCAGGCCGCACAGGCTCGACGGGCTTGGTCGGCGGGCTGACGGGCTCCGCCGGCGCTTCAACGTGAAGGGCCTTGACGAGCGTCAGGAACGTCCTTGCGTCGTGAAGCGCGGCATTCAGCCCGTCGCCCTCGTAGTAGCTCATGCCGGGCTCGAGAATGAATCCCTTGTGCCCCCTGATCGCCGTCACGACAGGCAGCGAAGCCCATTCCATCGCCAGGTTATTGGCGAAGGCCTCGGCGGTGATCGCGCCGGCCATGTATGCGCTGAGGCGGCGCTTCTCCAGCAAATGCACGGCCATCCGGTCCTGAAGGTCCGGGGTCCAGACTTCCTTGCCGGTCAGGCCCATTTCCTTGATGGTGGCAAGCAGCGTCGCCCTGATGAACTGGTAGCCGCCGCAGGCCGTCGAGCGCGAGCCGTTGTCGAGCATCTTCCGCTGGAGCGCCAGGACGCTGTTCAGGGGCATGATCGAGACATCGGTCGGCGTGCCCTTGGGCAGCTTGGCGCCGCCGTAGATCTGGCCGTAGCCTTTCGGCGCTTCCTTCGAGCGAATGGCGGCAAGCAGGGCTTTGAGTGCGGGGGAGATCATGCGGGCCTCTACATTGTCGGGGTTGCGAAGAAGCAGATCACGCCGCTGCCATCCTCAGGCTTGCGGTTCCGCTCCCAGATGCAGGCATAGAACAGGTGATCGGCGGTCGGCGGCGCCTGGACGCGCGCCCATGGGATCAGGGCATAGACGGGCGCGACGGCCTTCGGATTGACCGTGCGCGCCTGCTCGACCGTCATCTGCAGGAGATAGCCATATTCGGTTTCGGAGACCCATGCGGGGTCGACAGGGGCGCAGTCATTACCCCCACAGCATTTGCTTTGACTGACGGGGTCGGTCGTCGAGCTGTACCAGTCATGCGCCCGCAGTGGCTTAGTGGCCCAAACGATGACGAGAAACAGAATCAATGCGGCAGCCGTCCAGCCGAACGCCTTGCGAAGCGGGTCCATCAATTTGCCGTGTCCTTCTTGGTGCGCTCTTCGATCACCGCGACCAGCGCCTTGATGTCGGCAATGGCCTCGCCGGTTCGGCCGAGCGTCTCTGTGATCGTCCGCAGGCTCCCATTGATATTGGCGATCCGCTCGTCTTGGAGCTTGTCGTTATTCTGCACCAGGGTCAGATCGGTCGAGTTCGACTTCGCGACGATGATGGCGTCGTCAACATCGCCCTTCCACTGGATGAGATAGACAAGGCCGCCCAGGATGGCGAGCAACAGCCCGCTGTTGAGCGCCTGCCCCAGATTGATGGTGGCTTGAAAGACGGGCTTCGGGATCGTCATATCCTTATCCTCCATCTGCATTTCGATGCCGCCCCCACTTCAATGAAATCACCCAAGCCAGCGTCGCGATGTTCGTAATCACCAGCGTGCCGATCGCCTGCACCGTGAACTTGGCCCACCATTGCGGATCGCAGCGGAAGGCTTCGGTGAACAGGCTCTTCGCATCGTGGTACCAGCGGCCCGCCGCATCGAGGCGCTCGAAGGCGTCGATCACCATTGGGCAGGTCAGGTCAGGGAGCCACTGCCCTTGAAGGGCGAGGACGGTGGACGCCTGCAGCACGGTCATCGCCAGGCCAGCGGCGAGGAAGATGGAGAGGCCGCGCTTCATAGCGACGGCCGCAGGATCAGATAGCTGCGGGCGCTGTCCTTGCTCGCCGCCGTCGTGACCGCCCAGCTCTGATTGCCGGTCGCATTGACCGTCTTGTATTGCGACGAAGACGTCATCGACGTGGCATCGGAGCCGGTGTTGGCAAGCCTTGTGATGACGGCCGACCAATTGCCGTTGGTCGTATCGCTGTCACCGGTAACAGCGGTGTTGGTCTCGATCGCCGCGGCTCCGAAGATGGTGTCACCCTCGGTGACCGAGACGGTCGCAGCGGCATGGGTCGTGTTTCCGTCTTGGGTTCCGGTTGCGTCGGCGGCGACGAACAATACCTGCTGACCGGCGCCCGGCTGGACTCGGTAGACCTGGATGGCCTTGGCGGCTGTGTTTGGCGAAAAATTCGCCGTGACAGTTCCGCTCGAAAGCGCATTCGTGACCGGAGCGGTGAATATCCCGAGCGTCGCACCGTTGCCGGCGACGCCCGGATCACGGTTGATGAGCGCACGTTGCGTCCAGGTGTTGCTCTGAGTGTCGCTGACGGAGGTCAGAGACGCATCGCCGCCGCTGCCGTCATTGTCGGCCGCAACAACCGCGACGAGCCAGTCGCCGGTCGATGCCGTGACGGTCGCTCCCGTCGCTTGGGTCGCCGCGTCGGCCGTACTTGTGCCGTTGCCCGCATCGGAGATCGTGAGCGGCGTGACGCTGGCGACCGCAAAACGATACGGATCGATCAGAAAGCCGCCGGCAGCGACCTGAACCGTCAGGACGGAAAGCGCGATGAGGGAGGCGAAGAACCTGCGCATTACTGATGCCCTATCAGACAGATTTTCAGGCCCTTCGCAGTCGTGCCGACGCCGTCGATATCGGCGCTCATCGCCGCGTCGTCGGCCAAGGCCGAGTCGCTGATCACCGCCGGCGTTGCCGCCGTTGTCGACGTCAGTTCGCCAATATCGATCGTGAGCTTCGTCGAAATGATCGTCGTGCCGGCCTCATTGATGTCGACGGTGATGAGCGTGCCGGCGGCTGCGTCATTGACCGATGCCCGAACCGCCGTGACGGTGAAGGCATAGGGCATTCGCCATGTGGCTTTGGCGGTGCCAGTGGTCAGGTCCGTGGTTTCATCGGAAAGCGCGATGCAGAAGCTCTCCGTCTTCAGCGTCATCCGGGCGTCTTCGATCGAGCCGGTCGAGAAGAACGACGTCGCGCTATCGCCGGTCAGCGCCGCGCCCGCTTCCGCGTCGCCCGCCGCATAGTTGCCGGTCGTGTCCGTCGTGAGCGCGACCGAATTCGCCGCGATTGTCGGGCTTGGATATGTGCCCGTGAGATCGCCGCCTGCGGAGGTCGAAGCGGAAACCACAGCCACGCCCTCGATCGACAGGACGCCGCCCGACCCCGACAGGGTGTTCGCCGTGCCGTTGGCGAGCTCGACCGTGCCGACCGTCGCGGCATTGTTGCCGATATTGAGCGCGCCGGCCGTGATCTGGGTCGCCGCGATCGACTTGCCGGTGAGGGTCTGGGTGCCGCCTACCGTGACGACCGATGCCGAGTTCGTGCCGGCGACGTCCGTCCGGAGGTCGCAGGAGCCGGTCAGGCTCAGGAGATTGGCGCTGTGCGTCAGGAGGCAGTCTGTCGCGTCCCAGGTAACGACGGCGCCGGTCGCGAAGGCCAAGTCGTCGCCGACGATCACGTCGTCGCCCGACGTCACGTCGCCCGCCGTCGCCGTGACATCGACCGATGCCGTCACGCTGCCGGTCACCCCGACCGTGTCGTCGAAGCTGTAATCGCCGGTGACCCCGGTGAAGGCCAGGTCATTGGCGCTATGGGTGATGACGACGTCACCATTGCCCCAATCGATCGTGCTCGTCGCGGCGAGGAAGTGGCTCCCGGTCGGGTCGGCGGCCTCGCCGATGGTGAAGTCCGTGCCGCCGCCGAGGTTGCCGCCGAGCTCGGGGTCCGTGTCTTCCGAGACGTTGCTGATGCCGCCGCCGGCACCCGGGCAGGGAATGGCCTCGATGCTGCCGCCGGCACCCGTATCGTAGGTGAGGCAGTCGCCATTGTCCGGCGTGTCACCGTCGATCAGGTCCAGTTCATTGATGCCGATGGCGTCGTCGGCGACTTCGGCCTGGGCAATGGCGTTGTCCGCGACATTGGCGTTCGCCACCGCATTGTCGGCGAGCTCCGTCGTGGTGATCGTGTCGGCGTCGATGTCCCAAACCGTGCCGCTGGAACTGACGGTAATGTCGCCCTTGTCGCCGTCGGAAACACCCGCGCCTGCCGGCAGATCGTCCCAATCGACTTTCCGCAGGTCGCCTTCGGCGCCGTAGATCAGGACGAAGTCGCCGGCAGCCGGGGAGGCTTCGGTGCCGATCTCGGCGAGCGCCAGGCTTTCATAGGCGCCGTCGCTGTCGTCCCAGCCGGCGAGCACGTCGAAGCCGTCGTCGGTCAGCGTGACCGTGCGGCCCTGAATGCTCGTCAGGTTGGCGAGCGTGTCGATTGCGGTTTCGATATTACCTTCGGTCGTGGCCGAGATCGAAATGTCCGGATCGGTGCCGAAGACGAGGGCGCCCGTCCCGGTCTCGCCCGTCACGGCCGATGCGAGGTTCGCCGAGGACGGCGTCGCCAGCCAGGTCGCCACGCCGGAGCCCAGCCCGGAAACGCCGGTCGAAATTGGCAGGCCGGTCGCGTTCGTCAGCGTCGCGGCCGACGGCGTGCCCAGATTCGGCGTCGTCAAGGCCGGCGAAGTGCCAAATACGAGCGCGCCCGAGCCCGTCTCATTCGTGATCGCGGAGGCAAGGTTCGCGCTCGACGGCGTCGCCAGCCATGTGGCAACGCCGGTGCCGAGGCCCGACACACCGGTCGAGATCGGCAGGCCCGTGGCGTTGGTCAGGGTCGCTGACGACGGGGTTCCAAGCGCCGGAGTGACGAGCGTCGGCGACGTGCCGAACACCAAGGCACCCGAGCCGGTTTCGTCGCCGACGATCGCCGCGATCTCGGCCGAGGTATCGAGATCAGCCGCGACCAGGCCGCCGGCTGAAATCGCCGCGTCGAGGCAGGCCAGTTCTTCATCGATATTGATGATGAGCTGCGGGCCGCTCAGAACATCGGTCGGACTCGCCGTGTCGACGGTGAGGTCGCAAGCGGCATGGGCGCCGACGCTCAGCCAGAACCAGGCGAGCGCCGCCAAGAGGCAGCGTTTAAGCATGTCAGATTTCCCAGGGGTCAGATGATGTCGTGAATGTCCGGAACGGTGTGGATATCCGGGACCAGATGGATGTCGCCGACGGAGCCGTGAATTTCCGGCGCCTCGTCGACCAGGATCAGCTTTGCCGAAAAGCGCGGGCCCGGCTTGATGTCGTCGACATAGAACCGGCTATAGACCAGCCCAGCCGGCCCAGCGGCGAACAGCGCGCCCTCGTCGATCCCGGCGTCATTGGCGACCGGCGTCGTGAACATGACCTCGCGGGTCCGGCCGGGCGTGACCGACTGCGCGACGAAGACTTCGGCATTGAGGCCGGACAGCGCGATGCCGGTCGTGCCGGCGATCATGTCGACCTCGCCGTCGAGGATGACGCCGACGATGTCGCCGTCGCCGTTGTAATGCACCTTACGGATGCCGGCGGTGACATGCCCGGCATTGAGCATCGGGTGATTGACGCCGATCAGCGAGCCGCGCGGCGTCGCCAGCCAGCGGTTGCGGGTCTCGAAGCTATAAGACGCTGAGCGCTTGCGCATGATGGCGAGGTCAAGGCGGGCGCGGGCGTCGATGTTGTAATCGGTATCGATGCTAGGATAGCGGACTTCTTCGAATATCGTGGCGTTCGTGACGTCCTTGCCGTTGGCATAGACGAGGCGTTCCGGCTGCGTGATCCAGTCGTCGAGGCCGTCGTCATAGGTCACGCGCAGCGCGTGGGGTTTCCGGTCGAACGTCTTCTCGACCGTCCAGTTCCAGAAATCGCGCGGGCCATATATCTTGATCGGCGCTTCGTTGGAGCGGTCCTTCTCGATCCAAGGCGCCCATTTGCGCGAGCGGACCAGCTTGGCATGACCGGCCTGATAGCAGAGCGACAGCGCATCCTCGACCGAACCGCCCTCGATGATGGCGTTGCAGCGCTTATCGTTGTCGGCGCAGAACTCGGCCCAGGCACCATGCGCGTCGTCGTCGAGCAGGCTCGTGGACAGCGGCCGGGCATTCAGGATTGCATCGTCATTGCGCAGGATGTCATACGCGATCTCGGCCGGGTTCTCGCTGACATGCGGCTCGGCCGTCCACTGCTGCAGCGTCCGGTCCCATTTGTATCGGACATAGCCGTCGGCGATGAACGTGATGTTGTCGAGCTGGACGTTGCGCAGCCGCATCTCGACCGTCGTGAGGCCCTCGGGGTCGAACGGCTCGGCATCCCAGATGCGGCTGACATATTCCAGCGTGCAGGTCGACCACATCAGCGCTTGGTCTTCGAGGCACTCCCACGGATCGGACGGCCCCGTCCTGAACGCCACCCACCAGCGCGCGTTCACGAATACGCCGGTGTTGCGGAAATCATAGGTGTTGTTGGTGAAGTTCATCTCGGCCGGCAGATACCCGACGCCGCGCCTGATCCACAGCTCATCCGTGACATCGATGTCGATCGAGGCCGGATCGACATAGATCGTGAGGATGTTCGGATCGCTGACCCCGACATGGCTCGCGGAATTGCCGGTGCCATAATAGGTGTGAGCCGAATAGCCGCCGCCGCTCTGCGCCGTCGTGTTCGCGAAAGCGGCGCGCCATGCCGTGCCGGAACCCGGAGCCGACAGGCCGCCCGGGTCGGCGGCGAATTCGATGGCGACCTTGGTGCGAACTGGCCCGCGGAAATTCGCGACGAAATGCACTTCCGGCAGGTATGTCGCCCCAACGACCGCGCCGGCATATTCAGCGCCCCGCGGCGCGAACAGAAGCTGGAAGGCGACGCCCGCTTTCGCGTCCGCCTTGCTCTGCGCGAGGCCGCTATCGAACAGCAGGTCGATGACGATGCGGTCGGGGAGGATCTTGCCCAGGCGAAATTTTGAATGGATCGGGAAGTCGAGCCCTGTCGACGACTGGTGCACAAGCTCGATGCGCTCGTCGGCGCTGACATTCTGCTGCAGGTTGAACTCGGACAGCCGGCCGCCCTGCTCCTGCCAGACCACCTTGTCGTTGAGCACCAGGGGCCCGTCGCTCGGCAGTCCGCTCCGGATAAACGGCCCGCCATCGACAAGGCCGGCATCCGGGCTGCTGCCGTTGACCAGGATGCCGCTGATGTCGTGACGCCCGGCAAGACCGACGCAAATCTTCGCATAGGCGTCCTCGCCCTCTATCTCGACATAGGGCGGCATCAGAAACGGTGCCGCGACGCGCTTGCGGCCCTTGACGCACGGCACCTGCTCATAGGGCTGGAGCACGTTCGACGAGAAGCCCGACGAGCCGAGCTGCTTCGTGCTGCCGGCGCCGCTACTGCCAGGGGTCTTGGGCTTCGGCGCCAGTTCGGCGAGCAGGAGGTTGCCGCCGATGCCGATCGCGGCGCTGACGAGCGGCCCGATGCCGGGAATCAGGTTGGCGAAGATCTGCGCCGTGATGATCCCGATTTGAGCGATCGGGGTGAAGTCTTCATCGCCGGGCAGGACGCCGAAGGCGACACTGACGCCCTTGCGCGGACGGACCAGATGCCAATGTTCTGGCCGGACGACGTTGCCGCCGACGCGGGCGACACCATGCGTCCACATTTCCAGCGGCAGCTTCGGCGCCATGTCGCGCGCCATGTCGGCGAGCGAGGTGCCCTCCGGATAGTCGCGCAGCAGGACCGGCGCCCGCCCGATCTCGGGGCGGAAGGAGACGAGTTGGTTCATCAGGCGGAAGCGCCGATCACGTGGATGTCGTAGGTGACTGATGTAGAGCCCGCCGAATTGGCGATGTTGATCTTGTCGACGGTGCCGGCGGTGACTGTCCAGCCGCCGACCGGCGCGGTGACGAGGAAGACCCCGCTCGGCGGCAGCGTGATGGTGTGGGTTGCGGCACCGAAGGGGCCGGTGAAGCCGTTCGACGAGGCCGGCTTGATGACGACGCTGTTCGTGTTGCCGGCGGCGGCCTTGATCCAGATGCCGCGGACCTTGACGAAGGTCAGCGTGGCGCCGAAGACATCGGCAAGAGAGCCAGCGAGGTCGAGGTCTTCATTCGCCGAAGCCGAAAGCGTGCGCTGCGCCCTATATTCGAGATCGCACTGCGAATTGCCGGTGCCGGATGTCAGCTCCTGGTCGGTCGGGGAATTGCGCGAGGTCAGCGCGCTCAGCGGCGTAGATGCCGGCATGTAGACAGTCGCGAAGCCCGACCGCTGAAGGATCGAAGAAAACTGGCCCATTATTGCAGTCCCCTATGACGGCAGAATTCGGTGATGCGGTTGCGCAGCGCCTCGATCGGCTGAAGCTGCGATGTCTCGTTGCGCTGGATGTGCAGAACCTGACGGCGAGGCCCGACGAGCCCGATATGGACGGGACGCCACACGGTGCGGCCACCGATCTCGACCGGGGCGCGCATCCTGACGAAGTCGAATTCGCGGGCGGCGTTCGGGTCGATCGACAGCCAGGAGCCGTCGTGTCGGCCGGTCTCGACGACCTCGCCCAGCGCCGCCCCATCCTCCGGACCGACCGTGTCCCAGAGCGGAATCGGCAAGCCTTTGATCTCGACTACCGGCAAGCGCGCCAAGCCCCAGCAATCGACCCCGGAACGATCCCGGCCGAGCCTGAGATAAGGCAGCCCGACATAGGCAGCGGTCCATTCCATCAGAAAAAGTTCATCCAGTAGAACTTCGAGCCGATGACGCGCTGCACCGGATACGGGAAATTGGCGTAGAGCTCGTGGCTGAACTCACCCTCGAGCGCCAGCGATGTCCCGGTGATGCGCATCACGTCGAGCAGCTGCCATTGATCCTGAATGGTCTCGGTGTCGTCCTCGAGCACCTGGCGCAGGTCGACCTGGGGGTTGTCTTCTTCGACTGTCTTGAGCAGATCCCAGACCTCGCGGGTGACGTTGGAGATGCGCATCCGGCCCGTCGGGATGCCGTGGCCGTCGGTGGGGGATTCGATCTCGAAATTGAACGCCGTGTAGGTATTGCCGTCATGCGTGACGTCTTGCGTCGACAGCGCCAGCCGCTTCGTCGTGAAGCTCGAATGCGACAGGCTGAACAGGTGGATGAGGCCGTTCTGGTTGTGGAGCGTGATGACGGCGCGCCGGCCGGCGGTGGTGGCGGGCATGGGTTACTCGCGGGCCAGAAAAAGGTTCAGCGAAAGATGGCCCTCGCTGTCGCCCCAATCGGGCGGCGCGCGCCAATGGTAGACTTTCAAGATGCCGGTGCGGGAATGCGGCGCCTCGAACGGCAAGCTCCCCTCCGCGCATGTCACGTCATGGAAGGCGTTCCAGGCTTCGTACAGTTCCTTGGCAACGACGAGCCGGCCCTCGGTCGGTGTCATGGCTGACCCAGGCTTCTTGGACGTGATCGGCTTGCCCGACTCGGTGATGTCCTCGTCGACATGCCGGTCGCGCTGCTCACGCCAAGAGCCCTCGAGGAAGCCGATCGTCAGGTTCGCCGGGAGCACTGCGGTCATTACATCCTCTTGACCGGGTTGCGCGCGCCGCGGGCGCCGAGAGCCAAGTTGGTGGGCGTATAGGGATCGGCCACGCGGCGGTCGATGCGCTGGTCGATTATGAATTCGAGCTCGCGGCGGTCGCCCTGCCCTCGCTTGGGCGTGACCGAGACGCCGGCATTGTCGACGAATTTGATATTGATCGGACCCTCTCCGCCCCCGCCGCGCAGCCCGGAATTCGGCACGACGTAACCGGCGCCCCTCGGAACGATGAGCTCGGGCCCACGCTCGCCGACGAGCGTCGGACGGCCGGTGTGGAGCGTCCCGCCGCCGGCCTGCTTAAACAGGCTGCCGAACAGGCCGCCGCCCTCTTTGGTCCCCGCCAGGCCGGCAAGCGGCCCCTCGCCGAAAAGCGCCGCCTGGATAGCGGCCTTGGCGAGCATCTTCGACACGTCGGCAAGGACGTCGGACAGTTTTTCGCCCTCGATTGCCCAGGATTCGAAGGCGTCGACGCCGAGATCAGCCATATCTCTAAGTGAATTCTGTAACTCTTCCTGCCTCTCCAGGATTTTATCGACGCCTTCATTGTATTCGTCCTGCAGCAGTATCTCTTCGTACTTCTTGGCAACAAGGGCGGCGATCTTCTGACCCTCGGCGCTAATCAAGGTCACACCAGCCGCACGCAGTCGATTGCTGAGTTCTTGCGCTTCCTCGCTCTGGCCGATCTGTTCAATTTCGAGCTTCAGTTCGTCGATGACGTCCTGAATGGCCTTGGCCTGGCGCTCGGCCTCGCGCGCGGCCTCTTCGCGCGCGCGCTTTTCAGCCGCGGCTTTCTCCGGGTTGAACGGTATGGTCGGCGGTTGAATGGGCTGTGCAAGAAACCCGCCGACTCGCTGCGTTCGGCGCTTTGCTTTTGGAACGGCATCCTCGAAGAGAGAGCCGCCGCCCAGCGCTTCGATGCCCATCCGAAAGACCGACTTCGCGTTCGGGTCGTTTAGGCCCTTCTTCAGATCGTCGAAGGCCCTGATATTCGTCAGCACCATGTTCCTGAAGCGCTGGCTCATGCTCAGCATCAGCTCGGCCCAGCGGTCGTCGATCTCCTGCGCCTTGCGGATCAGGTTTTCATCAAGGTTAGCCCCTACCTCCTTGGACGTTTCGAGGAATTGACGAAGGCCCGCCGAACCGTCTCTGAGGAACTCGAGCATATCGGTCCCGCCTCGCCCGAACGCCTGCGTGATGAGCAGCATCTGGTCCTGCTCATTCCTGGCGTTCTTCACCAGGTCGGCGAACTGCACCAGGTTCTCGAAATACGAGCCCTTGAGTTCGGCGCCATTGGCCCGCAGTGTCTTGAGCAGATCGCCCTGGCCGTTTGCCGCCTCGCCGAGGGCCTTCGAAAACCGCATCAGCGAGCTGCTCAGCGTCTCGAAGTCCATATTCGCCTGGACGGCGCCATATTGCAGGCCCTGGAGCTGCTCGGTCGTGGTGCCGAGCTTGTCGGAGAGATCGCCGATCGCCGCGGCGCCGCTGATCGCCTGCGTCACCATCGCCGAGATCCCGCCGATCGCCGCCGTCACGGCGCCGACGGCGAAGCCCTTCGCGAAGTTGGCGGCATTCTTCGAAAGGTTGTTCAGCCCCTTGTCGATGTTGTTGAGATTGCGGACGGTCTTCGTCGAGACGTCGCGGGTCAGCTTGTCGACCCGCTTCATCGCGTTCTCGAACTGCTTGGTCTGCGCCTCGAGGAGGACGGTCAGTCTTTCAAGCTCGGCCAAGGTTCACCTTTTCTTGTCGGGATAGCGCGCCTTGAGCTCGTCGAGCTCCTCGCGCGTGATGCTGGGCCGTTTTACCGTCAGGCCATTGACCCGGCAGTAAGACTCCCAGCCCAGATGGATGTCGCGGAAGGTTGCGCGCTCGAATTCTCGGGTCGACCAGCCGAACGCGCCGATCGCAATGGCCTTGAGCCTGTCGAAGGGAATCTTCCCTAGCTCTGAGCCTCGGTCGCCCCGCCTTTTCCCGCGTCGTCGCCCTTCTCGGGCTCGGGCAGGCCCGCCTGGATTGCGGCTGAAATCGCCGCCGCCGCCGCGGGGAGATGCGGCGCCAGCAGCATGTCGTCGAAGTCGGCGCCGTTGCCACTCGAGCAGAGGCATTTCAGCCCGAAATAAATCGCCCGCGGGTCGCTCTGGGTCAGCAGCAGCTGGGTCATTTGCAGGCCTGGCACGGCGAGCTTGGCCTGATACTCGGCCAGCCGCTTCATGCCGGCGTGCAGGCGATAGGTCTTGCCGGCGAGCTTGAAGGTGACTTCGCCGGTCACTTCGTTTACCTGCATGGTTATTCAGCCGTGAAGGTCGCGGCGCCGGTCAGGCGGAACGTCGCCTCGAAATCCATGTTGCCTTCGGCCTCGCCCGAGAATGAAAAGTTCTCGACCAGGAAGGCGCCTTCGAAGGTGCCCCATCCGGGAACGACGACTTGATAGTTGCCGCTGGTCTGGTTGAAGGCCGCCGCCGCAATAGCCTTGCCGACGGCATCATTGTCGAACTTGCCGCCGCCCGAGAACTGGAGCGACTGGATGCCGTAAACGAGCGATTCCTTGACCTTGTTCGACGGCGTCACGCAATCCGGCGTGGTCGTGTCGACCATGTTGTTGTTGATCGCGAAGGTGCGGGCGAGGAAGCCGCAAGCCGTCGTGAACTGCTCGGGGCCGCCGCCATCGCCACGCTTGATGAGCAGCAGACGGCCAGTCTGTTGAGACATGGAACTCTCCTATTCCTGATGATTGAGGATGACGCGAACTATGCCGTGGCGGGTGATGCCGTCGCCGTCACGTTGGATCGGCCCGCCCTGCACATAGCAAATGACTTGCCCGCCCGCGCCCGCGCTAAGCCGCTTGCCGTCGAGCGCCTCGCGAATCTGCTCATAGATGTCGAGGCACTCCTTCGTCCCGGCATAACGGGACCATACGTGCAGGGTTGCGGCGAGTTCGGTGGACGCGCGCTCCCCGGTCGCCCAATCATTGATGATGGCGGGGTCGCCCTTCTCGATGTGCGGGAAAAGCGTGTCGTCAGGCGGATCGTCCAGAACGCGGCCGTCGCAGATGTTCGCCGCGATCAGGGCTTCGTGAACCGCCTTCCAGCCTTCGAACAGATGCGAGCCGGCCATTTCCTACGTTGCCTTTGTGAACCGGCCTTTTGCGTTGCGCCCCCGCGCGCCGGAACGCCGTCCCCCCGCTTTTTTAGCGAACTTGCGCGTCGCTTTGGCGAGCCCGCGGCCGACGCTGCGCGAGGCTTTGCCGGTTCCGAGCGCACTCTTGATGCCCCTGTTGAGCGCGATTCCCAAGCGCGAGCGCATTTTCTTTCGGATGAAGCGATACGCGGGCCAGAAAAACGGCCGCGCTCTTGTGCCGGGGTTATCGGACCCCTCGAACAGGCCCGCATTGGTGTGCGACTTGGTTCCGAACTCGACCAGATGGGCGTATCGCGTCGCGCTGTTCCCGGCCGAGACCGCATAGGCGCCTTCAGGGACCAAGTCGCCGCCGCCCTGCGAATAGGCCGGCGTCTGCTCGCCCGGACCCGTTACAACAATGCTGTCGCGTAGCTTGCCGGTGTGGACCGGCACGAACTCCTTCGCAAGGGCCACCATCTCGTTCGCGGACTCGAGGTTCGCCGCCTCGATCGACGCCCTCAGTTCTGGACCAAGGATGCCGAGCTTGTGCAACAGCCGGTCCTTGTTGCGGATCTTCACCGCCATTTGAACCACACACCATGTCTTGCGACGAACGCCGCCTGACGGTCGGCGAGCGCTGCTATATCGTCGTCATCGAGCGGAAAGAACGGCAAAATACATACCGGACAAGCGCGACGATACCGACGATATATGGCTTCACCCACCATCGCAGTCCGAACTCCAAGGTGATGGTTGTGCGGCAACCCTTTCACGTCGCAACTCCCCGTTCGACCAGGATGTCGAGCATCCGGTTGCGCTGGTCCGGATTCGAGATCGAGCGAATCTGATGGTCGACCCCGTCGATCTTGACCCGGTCCGCGACCTTCACGGTCCGTGTCGTCGGCGACGAGCGCACGCGCAAAACCCCGAACAAGCTGCCCTCCAGCCGGCCGGCCTCGAGGCGCTCGCTGCCGCGCTCAGGGCTGAAGCCGCCCCAGACGGTCGCGATCTCGGACCATTCCCTCGCAAAGCCGCCGCCGCCGTCGGGGGTGCGGAGCTCGTGCTGGAAGGTGACTCGCTTGTTCAGCGTGCCGGCGCGCGCCATCGGTGCTCAGGCGCTGCGGCCGAAGATGACGATCTTGTAGGTGACGGACGATCCCGAAGAGCTGTTCGCGATCTTGAGGTCGTCGGTCGAGCCCGCGCCGACCGTCCAGCCGGCCTTTGGCGCCGAGACCATGAAGCGCCCGCAGGGCTGGATCGCCCAGGTGGGCGTCGTGCCGCCAAAGCCCAGGGCCACCGGAGCGGTCGCCGCGCCGACCACGACGTCATTGGTGTTGCTGCACGAAGCCTCGACATAGATCGCGGTGACCTCGACGAAGGTCAGCGTCGTGCCGAAGGTGTCGGCAAGCACGCCGGCAAGGTCGAGATCCTCGGACGAAGACGCGGTAACGGTGCGCTCGTCCTGGAAGAGCAGGTCCGACTGGAAGTTGCCGGTGCCGGACGTGAATTCCTGCGGATCGGCGAGCGGCAGGCTGATTTCCGGCGTGCCGACTTCGGTCGAGCCCTTGTACAGCGCGCGGATGCCGGCATAGACCGTCGCCCGCAGCGTCGCCGCCTCGCCCGAAGGCGCGGGCGGCAGGATGCCGAGGACGGGAACGAGCAGCGCCGCGGCAAATGCGCCGAGGATCGCCAGTCTATTGAACAAGCGCATGGCAGTTTCCTTTCGGGTTGAGGCTTAGAGACCCACGCGCCGGAAGGGCGCGATCAGAGCGTCGACGGCAAACGGCAGGGTCTGCGCGTTCGTGCCGACAAGAACGGTTTCACGGTTCTCATAGAGATGCGCGATCAGCATCAGCGCCGCATGGCGGATGGCGCGCGGCACGTCTGAGGCGGTCGCGCCATAGCCGGCGACGAACAGGACCTCGATCGCATCAGGCCGCTCGTGCAGCGCCGGCAATGAGGCGTTGAAGGCCCATTGTGCAGCCGGCGACAGGGCATCCTCGACCAGTGAATAATTTGTAGCGGAAAGCGTCTGCTGGGCGTCGGCGCCGTCGTAGTACTTGATCGACGTGATCGCCGAGACCGGCGCAAGCGGTAACCGGATTCGACATGCCGGCCAGCAGTCCATGTTGAGGCGCCAGGTCTGATCGATCAGAGCGCGCCCGAGGACGCCCGAATAACCGTCGAGCCAGGCCGTCGCCGCGGCGATGACGCCTTCGATATAGCCGTCATCGTCGACGTGGTCGACGCGCAGATGCTTTTTCGCATCGGCAAGGCTCACCAGCGGCTTGTCGGCCGCTGGCGGCGTGACTAGGACGGGCTTCAGCATCATTTTGGTGTGAAAACGTGGTTCTTCATCAGCGGGTTCGGATGATGCCGGTGGTCATAGCGGCGCTCGATCTCTTCGGCAGTCGGGATCGCCTCCCGCTCGGTGAAGGTCACGGCAACGCCACCGTCTTCGCGGTCGCTCAGCCTGACATCCACGCAGTCATACCCATACATGCGTTCGGCGTCGGGCGCGCAGGCGTCGAGCAGCGACGAGCTTTCCGGCACCGTGATCTCGACGCCCCGGGCCGAAGCCACGCCGAGCCAGAACTCGCAACAGGCACGGCCGCGCTCGCCGGAATGGGCGTTCGGCAGCGTAAAGTCGATGCCGAAGAGCGATATTCGCTTGACCCCGATATGGATCGCGAAGGCGATGGCATAGGCAGTCGTGCTGTTGAAATAGGGCGACCCGCCGTTGTCCATCTCGCGGCGATTGAGCACCGCCTCGAGCGGGAATTCGACGAGGCCCGGATAATCCGGATGCAGCCGGCTCGTGTAGATCGGCCCCGGATGGGTCCGAAGCCAGGCGATCATGTTCGCGATGTGCTGATTGTTTGGTGCCCGGGCCTCTTGAATGCGCAGGTCGTCCATGTGGAAGATCCTGTCGACATTGAAGAGGTCGCCGAAGCCGTTGATCGCCCAAACCTCATCGCAATAAGCGCGCCGGCCGCCGAGCTGCCGCATCAGGCCGACATAGTCCTTGATGGAAGGCCCATAAGCCAGAATGGCGACATGGGCCGGCGCGCTTTGTTCCATTAGCCGACCTGCGACGTGATCGGGGCCCGCTCGGGCTTGCTCAGCACAAGAGCCGCGGCGACGATGCCGGTCGCATGGCCCAGGCCATAGAGGCGAAGGCGCAGATAGCGCTTTCGGCCGATATACCCGAGCTTGGTCGCGATGTTCTTGCCGACGCCCGACGTGCGGGCGGTGGCTTCGACCGGAAGGCCGGCGCCGGCTTCGGTGCCGAGGAGGTCGGCATTCGCGACCGAGGTAAAGTCGGCGGACACCGCCGTGTCGCTTTCGAGAACGACCGGCGTGGTCGTGTCGCCAGTGGCGCCGGCCGTGCCGTGAAGGATCACGAATTCGGCGGCGTCATAGCCGCGGCGGTCGAGAATCGGCGAAAGAGAGCCGTTGGCGGCGCCCGACGTGCCGATCGCTTTCGGCTCGATCGCGCGGAGCACCTTGATGTTGTCGTGCATGTCACGCATTGGAAAATTCCTTGTGAAAGGGGAAAAGAGGGGTGAAGCCGGCGACCGAAGCCGCCGGCATTGCGCGCTAGGTGTTGAACTTGAGGAACTTGATGGCCTCGAAGTTCACGACGCCGCCGCCGGTGCGCTTCGTGGTGTAGAACTTCACGAAGGGCTTAGACGTATAGGGGTCGCGCAACACCCGGATGCCGGTGCGATCGACGATCTGATAGGCCGCGCGCCAGTCACCGAAGCCGAGCGAGAGGCTGTCGGCGGCGAGCGCCGGCATGTCTTCCGCGCGAGTGATCGGGTATCCGAGCAGCATCTCAGGGACGCCGTTCTGCAGGCCGGGCTGCCAGAGGTAGCCGTTCGTGGTGGCCTCCTTGAACTTGCGGATCTTGGTGATGACCGACCGGCGGGTCAGCCAGCGCGAATTCCCGAGATAGCCCTGCTTCACCATGCCGATGAGATCGAAGAGCTTGTCGGCCGGGTTCGAGGCGGCAAAATCGGCACTGGCGCCCGACATCACGTGCCCGATCGTGCCCCAGGTCACGCCCGAGCCTGAGTCGAGGGCGGTCGTGTAGCTGGTGACGCCGCGGATCTTCGATGCGCCGGTGCAGAACTCGGCATTCTCGAAGCGGCCGAGTTTGTCGCCGACCTTGTTGGCGAGCCAGCCTTCGATGTCGACATTGGCGTCGTCGAGAAGCTGCTGCGTGGCCTTCGGCTCAGTGTCGATCCAGTACACCGGGATGCGCCATTTGCCGATCTGCGGAGTCGTGGTGTCCGAGCCCTGGGCCTGCTCACCGGCGTAACCGGCGCCAGCTTCGCCGGTGTCCTCGATGCCTTCGAGCGCATCGGTGCCGATCAGCTGGATCGACGCGATGCCGCGAATGGGCGAGGTCTCGAACTCCTTGGTCACGATGCGGCCGCTGATGTCCGGCGTGACGAAATAGCCGCCATCCGGATCGGAACCGACCGACATGGTCTTCTTGTCGAAGCCGTCGGCATCGGCGCCGCCCTTCATCCAGAGCCGGAAGCCCTCGCGATAGGCATCGTAGGCCTTCTGGTCGAGGTCGGTGAAGCCGCGTTTCCGCTCCGCGGCGACGCCGCCGAGGGTCAGGTTGAACGACTTCAGGTTTTCGGCCGCCTTCTGGTCGGCCTCGGTGCCTGCGCCAGGCCGCGAGAGACGAAGCTCGAGTTCCTCGCGCTCCTTCTTCTCCGCATCGATGCGCTTTTCGAGCGCCGCCTTTGACTCAACGAATTTGTCGAGGGCGTCGCCGATCTTGGTGACCTTTTCCTCGAGCAGGGTGTCCGCCGCGCCCTTCTTGCCGAGTTCCTTGAGGCGGGCATCGTTCGCCGATTTGAACTCTTCGAAGTCCTTGCCGATCTTATCGATCGCCTTATTGACTTCCTTCACGAGTTCAGCCGCATCTGCGTCCTTTTTCTCCAGGACGACATGCAGCGGCAGGGCCGAACCCATGAGGGCGGCCGTTTTGAAATGCTTCATTGCTGGTTCCTCGCTACGCGCGCACTGTCTCTGACAGCTTGCGCAGTGCCATGAGCACATCTCGCGCACCATCACGGTGCGGCGGCTCGGACTCCCCAACGTCGCGCTGGAGCCAGGTTTTGCGGGCGATGCTCGTCGCGAGCTTCGCTTCGCGGTTCGACAGCCCGCCATCGCGGAAGGCCTGCTCCCAGGCGGGAGCGTCGAATTCGGATTTGACGGCCGAGAGCCGGGCTTCCGGCATCATCGGGAAGGTGACCGGCGAGATTTCCCAAAGCTCGACCGTTTTCAGCTTGCGCGCGCCGGTCTGCCGGTCGATCTCGACCTCTTTCGTGATGTAGCCGATCGACAGCCCCTTGACCTGGCCCTTGCGCATGAGCGCATGAGCGACTTTCGCCTGGGGAACATCTTCGATGAAGAGCTCACCCTTGACCTTGAGGCCCTTCGAGTCCTCAGAAAGCTCGGTCCAGTGGCCGATGACCTCGTAACTGTCATGCTGCCACAGCATCGGCGGATTTTCTTTGCGCTTGCGCCAGTCGGCGAGCGTCTTCTTGAAGGCGCCAGGCAGGATGATGTCGCCGCCGCGGTCGAGCAGGTTGAAGACCGAGCCATAACCCTCGATCACGCCGGCCGTGTCGTCCGCGGCGAGCTTGATCTCGCACGGATAGTCGAACAGGCCGCGCACGCTGGCGGCTTTCAGCTCAAGCCGGTTCATTTTCCGTCGGTTCCTCTTCTGGCTGGGCCATCAATGCCGACGGCCCGAACAATTCATCACCCGAAGTGTGCTTCGGCAGGTCGATCTTCGCCCGGACCTCGTTCTGGGTCATCCAGGCCGGCCCGCCGCCGCTGCCCAAGGCCTTCGCGAAGTAGTCACCCTGGTCTTTTGCCGCCCCGCGCATCAGCGCGTTCGGGTCGAAGCGGATGAAATACCCCTCTCGGCGCCACTCATCCTCGGTCAAAAGATTGACCTCGGCCGATTGCTGCAGGCGCTCATACCAGGGCGAGAGGCAATGAACGACGTGCGCAATGAACATCTGCTCCGCTGAAGCGTAGGTCGCGGCCTTGTCAGCCTGCCCGATCATGATCGGCATCACGCGGACAGTGCGCGCGTACTCTTCGACCTGGTGTTTTCTCGTCTCGAGGCGCTGAGCATCGACACCGCTCATCGACATCGTCTTGAAATCGGCCCCATTGTCGAGGATCAGCGGTTTGCCCTGCCGATCCCCGCCCTCGGTATGCTTGTCGAGCCAGGCAGCGAGGAACTTGAAGCGATCCTCGCCGATGGTGTTCGACATCGACAGGAGGCCCGAGACTTTCGCGCCGCCTTTCTCGAAATCGGCCTGGGTATTCTCGATCGCCTTCGACAATCCGATGGCATCGCGGGCCATTTTAACCGCATCTAGGCCCAGCCAGGTATTCCAGGACGGTCCTCTGATGTGCCAAATGGCTTCGGCTGGGAAAATCTGCTCCGAATTCATCGTTTCGGAGCGAATTTTGTACCGAAGAACGCCGGTTTCCTTGTCTCTTTCGACCGTCACGCGGCCCGGTTCGATCGGCAAAAGCTCACGAATCTCGCGATTTCGGCCCACTTTTCCGACAAAAACGAAGGCATTTCCGGTCAAAAGTGTGTGGAAAATGATGGTTTCGCGGAACTCAAACGACGTTTGCCACCTGTTTGGGCGCCGAAACAGAAGAGGAAAGAGCGGATGATCGACCGCCGGCTGCTTGTCGTCACCCTTTTCCTGAAAAAGCCGCAGCGGCACCTGCGCCACGCCCTCGGCGATGACCTTGCAGCATGCCAGCACCGTCGAGACGTCGAGCGCCGTATGCCAGTTGACCGTGACGCCGGCTCGCGCGCTGCGACCGCCGTAAATCTCGCGCCAGAGGTCGAGCGACGACGAAACCTTGCCCGCTTCCTTCCATGCAAGCCGGAATCGGCTGAAAAACCCCATCGTTTAGGCCGCCGTTTCCCAAAAAGACTGGCCGCGAGCCACCGGATTCTTCGACATCAGCATCGCCGCATTGAAGGCCGCGACGAGCGGGTCGATCTTCGCGGTCCCTGAAACCTGCTTTGTCACGGCGCGCGCACTTCCCTTCAGTTCGATCTTCGCGTTTCCGACGCACCAGGTCATGAGCGGCTGGTCGGCGTGGAGCAGCGTCCGGTCGCTGAGCTTCCAGCCGAGCCCGACAATCGCCGGGTTCAGATAGCCGCCCTGCGAGACCTCGGTCAGCGTCCCGCCGTCCTCGGCTCGCTTGAACCCCGCCGCGACGAGCTCGTCGACGAGGCCGGGCAAGCCCAGCTTGTCGATGCCGATCCCGCCTTTTTCCGGCAGCAGGCCGGCGTCGCGAAGCTTCACGCAGAGCGCGACCGCCTCTTCGACGTGCTGGGTCGACGTCTTGCAGAACACCAGGTCGCCGTCCCGCTGGAAGTCGCGCAGACGCTCGGCGATCTCCTTGCGGCGCTGCAGCACGATCGGGTGCGCCCAGGCCTTGATCCAGAGCAGCCAGCGGCGGGTTTTCTTCTCCCGGCCGAGCGCCGCGAAGCCCAGAAGGTCGTCGAGACTGCCGCCGTCGAGCCCGGAGATCGCAACCTCGCTGCGCTCGATGAGCGTCTCGAGGGTGAGCGTTGTGTCGACTGCCGCCGCCCAGTAATCGGCGCCGGGCCAGCGGTCGCGCCGGAGCCTCATGCCGATCTCGACGTTCATGTGCTTCGACAGGAACGTCTGCAGCGTCTCGGTCTCTTCGCCGTCCTCGGCGTCGCCCATCTGGACCCGGAGCAGCTTGCGCTCGATCCATTCGCGATGGACCGACCGGCCTAGATTCGGGTTCGTGACGTAGAACGTGGCCCCGTCGAGATAGGCCTCGTCCTCGATCATCTTAGTCGGATACTCGTAGATCACCGGCAGGCTGCGCGGATCCTCGATCTTGGCGTCGCGGACGTCGCGGAAGTACTCCAGCCGCTCCTTGAACACGCCCGCCGGCGGTTCGTCGGATTGCGTCGACAAGTAGATCACGAAGCCCTCCGGCCTCGAGACCAAGCCGCCCGTCGCCTCCTGTAACATGGCGCTCGCCGTCGCCTTCTTGCCGAACAGCCAGAGTTCGTCGATGAGGACGAAGCCCGCTTTCTTGCCGCCGACCGTATCGGTGTCCGCGGCGACCACCTTCAGCTTCGCCCCTGTCAGCCTATGGGTGATAGTCCGGAAATTGTCCTGCACATGCAGCAGCACGGCCAGGTCGCCGTCATGCCGCACCATGTCGGCCGCGGGCCCGAAGCTGTTGTCGGCGACCTCCTTCGTCGGCGCCAGGATCAGCAGCTCGGCTGATTTCCGCCAGTTCCGGATCAGGGCTGTGACCATGATGCCGGCGGCGATGGTCGACTTGCCGTTCTTCTTGCTGATCAGCAGGAAGAATTCCTCGATCAGCCGCTTCGCGCTGGCCTCGTCATAGGCGCCGAAGATCGCGGCGACGAAGTCGAAAACCCACTGCTCGCAGGCCTCGCCGAATGTCGGCTGGCCTGGAAGGTCGACGATCCGCAGGCCCTTGAAGACCTTGAGCGCCGCTTCCGCCTCGTCAGGAAACAGCGGGTCGAAGGGAATCAGCGGGCGCCGCTCGACTATGCGGCGCTCCCAGTCCGGGCACGCCGTCGACCAGGCCGGCGTCATTCGTTGTTCACGACGAGCTTCGGCGCGGCCGGCGGGGCGTATTTGCCGGTGACGCCTTCAGCCGCGGCCTTGGTGGCGGCTTTCTTGCCGATCGGCACCGGTGCCGGCTCGTCGCGGTCCTCGATCGCAGCCGCGGCGCCGGCCAGGCGGGTCATCTCCTCGATGCGCTTCGCCGCCGAGACATTGCCCTTGCGCGCGGCCGAATACAGGATCTCCAGCACTTCCTGCCGGCGCTTCGCCGGGCCGACCCGGAGCTCGTCGCCGAAATACTTGCGGAGCGTCTCGTCGCTGACGCCGACCGCCTTCGCGATGACGTCGTGCTTCTCGCCGACCGAGGCCATCTGCTCGACAGAACGGCGTTGTTTTGCCGTCGGTTTAAACGACGGCCTGCCTGCGCGTGCCATGATTTCTTGGTTGGCCCTTGAAAACTAACGAGAATTTCAAGCCCGCCAAAAATTTTGTGCAAATGCGGGCCCCGCGGGTCCGGCGTTTGGGCGGTCCCAGAGATTTGACCGCCCCCCTAGTACCAATTGCCGGTGATGTGCTCTTTGCGCTCTTGCGCCTGGATAGGACCATCGTGGCAGTCCTTGCACACGGTGGTGATGTTCTCAGGATCCCAGAACAGCGTCTCATCACCCCTATGTGGGCGCTTATGGTGGGCAACGAGCAGCGAGGTATTACCCTCTATCCTGCCGCATTCTTTCCGCTTGCAGGTGAACAGGTCACGGACGAAGACCTGCAGCCTGAGCTCGGCCCATCGTTTGGTCTTGTACCATTTACGCCATGGCTCGGTGGCGTCACGGTAGCGGCTGCGCTGCTGCTCTGAGAGGGGCATGACTGGCGGAGGCTAAAGCCCTACTTTCAACATCGCGCTTTATGGCGATGTGCAACATGGGGTCCACCCCTCTGGGCAGCGCCCGGGCACAGCTTGATGTGCCTCCGCCAGTCAAGCGCGATTATTGCACAAGGCCGTTGAATGCGTAATAGCCGGAGATTGCGGCAACCTCTAACCAGAAGATCAGCTTTGCCCAATTTGGCAGAAGGTTGAAGCTTGTGAGTAAAACTTTGGCCATGAACCGCCCTGCTCTGCTTTGGGAAGCCGGGCCTCTCGGGAACCAGATGGCTCAACCGGACAGAGGTCATCCGGGCACAGCTTGTATTACGAAACGGCCGATTTGACAAGATGTGGTTCCACAAGTTCGTAAAGCTCAAGTTCCAGCCCGATATCGACGAAGCGGATATGCCGTCCCTGATATGGCCCGCTGGTGAGAGTGGCATTTGGGCGCTTGCGCTTCCTTCGTCGGCCGAATGGGTGATTCATCATCTTGATCGGGCGAGAAGAACGCATGACCAAATCCCTAACCACCGGCTCGGGCAGGGCGTAGGGCTGACCGCCATCGCTGATGACGCCGAGGATCATCCGAAAGCGCCGGACATCAAGCCATGGAATATCGAACCGGTCAAAGCCGATGAAGACATATCCATTCATCCTCGGTCTAGCGAGAGCGATGGCGCGCTTGTCCTTCGTTTTGGCTGGGATATGCTTCAGCGGAACGAACACGTCGAACCCGTCATCGCGCAAAATGCGTTCAGCGACGAATTCTCGGCCAGGGGCGACCTTGAGGGCGAACCAGCGCCAACGGGGCGTCGTAGCCGGCGCGGCGCAATCAGGGCAATTGCACACGCCATGGTCGACGGCCACATCCATCAAATCCTCCGCTCGCTGATTGTTTCACGTGAAAGTGCCGCCCCTTCCGCCTTCCTCGCCAGCGCCTCAAGGTCGTGCCGGATCTGGTCCTGCTCGAGGTGGAATTCCTCGGTCTGCCGGGTGAGGCGCCAGCTTGCTTGGAGGCGGCCGGCGAGGCGGTGGAGAGCTTCGGCAAGGGTGGGAGGGGTCATTTTTGCTTGGCCGCCCGTCGAGCCATGAGTTCGGCCATGTCCTTGTCGTAGGAGGCCATGAGCGCATCCTTGTCGATGAGGGTAGGCTCTCGCTCGACCTCGTCGTCAGCCCTGAACTGGCCGCGGCGCTTGGCCGGGTCATAGCCCATCTTGTTCGTGACGAAGGTCTTTCGTGCGGCCGCATCCAGGGCGCCAGAGGCATTGCGGGTCTCGCGGGCGAGCTCGGCCATGTAGCGATCGGCTGAATGCTGGTCGAACTTCTCCTGCCAATTCGCGTCGAACAGGTGTGGCCATTGCGCCGGAACGGTGCCCTTGCCCTTCTGCTCGAACGTCACGGTGCGGATCCCCTTGGCCCTGAAATAGGCCATCCAGGCGCCCCATTCCCGAGGCGTGTGCGGAAATTCGTGCGTCGCCCAAGCCAGGTCGCGGATGATGACGAAGCCGCCACCAGCTGCCAACATGAACGCCTTGCCCATCGACCAAAAGGCCTCGCCGGTCACGTTGGCCCAGGGCTTTAGCCGGTTCTCAGTGCCTTGCGGCCGCGCCTTGGCCGCCTGAAACACGTCCTGCGCGCTCGCGTTTGCCATCGGCGGCCCTCCTCATCCAGTTGCGAAATGTCGCCGACCAGTCCAGCTTCGTGCCGTCTTTGCCGGGCTTAGAACGCCAGTAATCCTTGAATTTTTCGAACTCTCGCCGGGCCTCGTCGTCGCTCAATCCGTCGGCGTAAGCCGATCGAACGTCCTCCTCCGAGGGAGCGAAGTCGTCGGGCAGTCGCGAAGCAACTTTCGATTTCCCGTTGGGCTTGGGCGGCGCGCGCGCGCCCTCTTCCCCCGTTTCCCTTTCCCCTCCATCATCCTCTCCCACTCCTCTCCCCTCCCTCTGCGGAGACTTTTCTCCATTTGTCGGAAACATGTCGGCTTCATCGCCGCTTTCTTCCGCATTCGCGTCACTTGACCCGGCGAATTTCCGGTAATCAGGCGGGATGAAGTAACGGGACTTCGGAGATTTGGGGCTCTGATACTTGGTGAAGTTCCGAATGAGACCGTAGTAACGGCCATCATGTTGGTATCTGACCACACGCTGAGCCTGGACGAGTTCGTCCAGCAGCGGTTCGACCGGCTGGAGCGATGCGCCACGGATTCGCATCTTGAGTTCGACCGGCTCCCACTTGAAGGCGCCGAAATCGTCCGCCTCGGTCAACAGGCCGACATAGAATATCTGAGCAGCGTCGCTCATCTTGACGAAGTCGGCGTCGGTGAAGAGACCGGGGTGAATGCTGCGAATGCGAGCCATCAGGCCGCCCCTTTCGATCGATTGTGATGTGCGGAGTAGATTTGCGCCTGGACCTCGGAGGCGCATTTCCAGGCGTCCCGGTAAAGCTCAGAGCCCGTAAAACGAAGGACAATGTAGCCTTTGGACTGAAGGCGCCGATCTCGGCTGCGATCGCGCGCCGCCTGCTCTTTCGTGCGCTCATGGAATTCGTGCCCGTCGCACTCGACAACCAGCTTAATGCCCGGACATTCTCCGCTCTCGAGAGCGAAGTCGACTCGGTAGCCGTCGATCTGATGCTGGCATTTTACGGTCAGCGACTCGCCGCCAGGCGCCTCGTCGACCTTTGGAAACTGGAAATATTCTGAAACCCAGAACGCCATGAGCGCGAACAGGAATAGTTGCTCGATTGGGCTTTCACACCGATTTGCCCTGCTCGCCATGGCAAAAATGTAATTGTCTCGGAAGTGCCGCGCTTGGGCGTCGAACACGCGGTCGAATGCTTCATTGTTCATTCCATCATCACTTTCCCCCGCCCCAAGTGGACGAGCCTTGCCTCTCGGTTTGACACGAACATTTCACGCGGCCTTTTGATTGCGCCGTGCGGACGGTCGCGCCGGTTCCTCAGCTTAGTCTCGATCGTCGAATAACGTTCGGACGGCTCGATGCCTCTGATGTGGACGAGCGTCGGACGAGCGCGGTCGTTCACTTCGGGTTCGCTCCAGAGCGCGCTCTTGGGAACGAAATGGTCGCGTTGCTTGCGGTTATACGCCCTGTTTTGCTGACGGACAGACTCGCCGAACTCATCGTCAATCCATGCGCGGGCCGTCTTGGCCGCAATGCCAAGCCGCTCCCCAACCACCTTGAAGCATAGTCCCTGCTTATGCAGCAGCTTGGCGTATGCGACAGCCTCCGGCGTTTTCTTAGACCTATCCATCACTCCCTCTCACTGACTGACGTATTTTCGGGGCCAGACCCCGCTGCCATGACTCTCATCATGATCTCGACCAGCACCATCCGCTGGTTATGGCTCGCGCTGGCGTGCAGCGCGTCGAGCGCTTGGTAGCGCTCCCCCTCCGTCTTTAGCGACAGGGCCGCCATCAGCCGCGGCTCGATCTCGTTGACATGCCGCTCCATGTCGGCCTTTGTCTCGCCGCGGAATGTGGTGCCGAGCTTGCCGAAGGTCATTCCGCTGCCTCCAGCACATCAAAGAGGCCGTCAACTCGCTTCTCGTCCAATGAGCCGAATTGAGCCTGCTCCAAATTGCGCAGTGCCTGTTTGAAGTAGCTCGGCTTGAGCTCCGCTCCGATGCCCTTGCGACCCTTGTTGACGGCGGAATAAACCTCCGAACCAACGCCCATGAACGGGGTCAGCACTGTTTCGCCGGGGTTGCTGCGCATCTGCAAGATGCGATCTATGACGTCGAGTTGCAGCGGGTGAACGTGCTTCTCGTCGTCCTCGTCCTTCGACGCGACATACGGCAGGACGCGGCCTAAGCGGATGTCATCCCAGATCGAGGACGCATAGCGCCGCCAAATCCAATGGGAGAAGCGGTTTTGCTTCTGATCGCCCTCGAAGCCGCGAAGGCCGCGAATATCGGCTGGCATCTTGCTGTCGTCGCCGGCATATTCGAGGAAGCCGATGGGATTGGCGACTGGGATTGGATTGCCGCCGATTTTCTTGAACACGATGAGATAATCAGCGCTGGCAACGCCGCATTGAATGCTGTCCTCGACCGCCGTCATATGCGCAAGGTTCTTCTGCATCGTGCGCCGTCTGACGCCGAGCGGCTCTTTCCAGATCGCATGTCGCGCGATGAAGTTGAAGCCCTGCTTCTGGTGCAGCCTGATGATGTCGCCAGGGAAGTCGATATAGGCATCGAAAAGGGCGTTGCCGACGGGAACGTCCATGCAATGGACCGCAGAGCAACGGCCCGGCAAAGTGACCCTGGCAACCTCGCGAACCACATATTCGTAGTGCTCGAAAAACTGGTCATAGTCCCTGCAGTTCGACAGGTCGCGCTCGTCGCTCGAATAGTGGTAGAGGCCTCCGAACGGTGGCGAATAGACTGACAGATGAACGCTCTCGGCTGGCAGGCCCTGCATGACCTCGATGCAGTCGCCATTATAGACCGCGTAATCCTTCGTGACTTTCTGGTCGATCACGCCGCCCATTCTGGAAGCTCCATTGTCTTGTCGAATTGCTTTCTCGAAGAAACTGCCATCGCGTTGTTCATTTCTGCGATGAGATTTGCGAACATGACATCGGCCTGATCAGCCTTGCGGCGCAGGTTCTCCATGATCTTGCGTTCGCCTTCGGTCATGACAACATCGACCGTTACCGGCTGTTTCTGGCCGAAGCGCCAACAGCGGCGCACCGCCTGGTAATACTGCTCGAATGAATGCGAGGGAAAATAGACGACATGCGCGCAATGCTGGAAGTTGAGGCCGAGCGCGCCGATTTTCGGCTTGGTAACCAGCACTCGGACGCTGCCGTCAATGAAGGCCAAGAAGTTGCGCTCTTTGACTTCGGAGCTTTGAGAGCCAGAAACCTGGGCGGCGCCGGGGATGATTTTCTCCAGCAAGTCCGCCTCCTGATCGAATTGGCACCAAGCGATCGCTGGCCTGTCATGCGCAACCAGTTGCGCCGCGCGCTCACATCGCTCACGGATCGTTCTCTTTTTCTCTTCGCGCTGTTGCGGCAACGTGGTGGCCGCCATCGGGATCAGATATCCATCCGGCAGCGTCTCGGCATTCACCAGATGAGAGTTTTCAACCAGCGCGGGAAGTTTGAAGGCCGCGTCATCAAAGCCGAGATCGGACGGATTCCGCATGGCCCGGGCCCATGAACAGACCCACCGCCAGAACGGCAATTCAGCATGGCCCTTGAAGCGCCACTTCGGAGCCTCGCCATAGTGGCGACGGGTCGCGCTGTTGTTCTGGTCATTCTTGAAGAAACGATTGAGCATGTCCATCTGGCCGAGATAGCCCAAGGCCTCGGAGGACGTGCCTAGCTCTACATAGTCATTCGGCGCCGCCGTGGCTGTCGCCAGGAGCCGATACGGCACCTTGCGCATAAAGTCGGTTATCTCGGCCTTGCGCGCGCCGTCGAATGATTTGAGGATTGAGCTTTCATCGCAGACGACGCCAGCAAAGTCGGCCGGGTTGAAACGCTCAAGACGCTCATAGTTGGTCACCACAAGCTTGCCGGGCAAGCTGCCGTCGGATGAGCGGTGAGCCTCAATACCGAACTTCTCGGCTTCCCTGATGGTCTGACCTGCAACAGCCAATGGAGTGAGGACGAGGACCGGGCGGTTGGTGTGCTCGATGACATTCTGCGCCCAGGTCAGGAACTGGACTGTCTTGCCTAGGCCGCAGTCCTCGAAGAGCGCGGCCCTGCCCTTGCGGACGGCGTAATGGACCATCGCTTGCTGGAAGTCGAAAAGCTGTGGCGGGATGAAGGTGGGGACAAACCCGCTGTCAGCCCCTTCATGGACCTTGCGGTTCAGAAACTCGGAATATCGGACGTCCATCATTGCGCCGCCCTCCGCGCTTCATCGGCGGCGCTCTGCTGCCGGCGCTTCGTCACGCCGGCGCGGACCTTGTAAATCTTGTCGGCGTGTTTGCAGCCGTAATCCCAGATCAGGCAGGCCTCGGCGATGTTGTGGTCCTCGACCAGCCAATTCCGGCGCAGGCATTCAGCTAAGGCCATAGATTTCCACGCCTCGCTTTCGCTGCCCTGCCCCTTCGTCGGCCTGCTGCCGGCGTATTCCTCGCGGCGCCAGTCCGATATGTCGACGATCCAGAAGCCGAGGTCGGCATCGAGCCCGGCGAGTTCAGCGGCGTCTTCCAGGGTCAGCAGCACGCGCGCCTGCTTCATGAAGACCGGCATGTTGAAGCCGTGCTTGCGGACGAAGATGTTCTCCACATAGGCGCGCTCGGCGCCGATCCCTTTGAGGAAGTTCTTCGCCCATTCGCGGACGTAGCGACCAAGCCGCTGGGTGTTGTCGCCATAATCGGGAAGTTCCTGCAGCCCGCGCACCGGAACGGACCCAGGTTCACCCCAGGCCCACCCGATGCGCCGAACAGCTTGGTCGAACGCCGCGATGATCATCAGTTCAGCGCCGCGCCTGCCGCTTCGGGATGCTTGCCGGCGGCGGCTTGGCCGAGCGGTGTGCCATCGAGCGCGCCGAGCGCGTGCAGGAACTGCTCGTAAGTCTCGCGCTGGTCGGCGTCGAGGCTGTCGGCCACCTGCTCGAGCTTCTGTTCCAGACGGCGCTTGCGCAGGATCGTCTTGAATTCCTTCTTCGAGAACCCGGCCTCGGCCGCTTCCTTCACGATCTCGGCTTGGTCTTCACGGTGCGGCGTGCAGGCTTCCTGCGCGTTCGACATGATGTCGTCGATCTCGCTCTGCACGTTCTCGTACCGCTTGATGAACTTCATCAGCTTTTTGCCGTTGATGCCCGGCCCGTTCATCTTGTCCGAGGTCTCGTCGTCGAGGACGCGATTTCCCCCGATGTCGTCGTCTATCTTGGCGCCCTTCGGCATGGCTTCTCTCCTTCAGTTTAAGCCGCAGTCGCGGCGGTGGGTTGCTGTTGCGTGAGCCGGGCTCGGGTCGCTGCGTCGAGCGAGTAACCGACGCCCCAAACGGCGGTGATCTCGATGCCAAATGGCTCGAGCTTCTTGCGGACATGATGGGCGTGGACCTTGATCGTGTCCCGGCATCGCGCCTCAGGGCTGTCGCTATAGAGCAGCGCGTCGAGCGCCGCGAAGGTCACGACCTCGCGCTTGGCGAGCGCGCGGATAAAGTTGGTCCGAAACGCCGTCAGCCCCCACTCTGTGGGGAGGCACAGATCAAGATCGGCGATGGCGCCCTTGAGGATGTGGACTTGCTCTTCGAGCTCGTCGATCCGGACCCGCAGCGCTTGCTCCGTCCCCGCCATCGCGCCCTACTCCATGTCCCGAAGGATGGCATCAGGCCGCATGTCCAGCAGAAACCAGACGCCCGGAATCGCTTGTATCCACGTCAGGAGCTGCGGCGCGCGCCAGATCAGACGGCCGCTCTTGTCGACCGATGACAGCGCCCTGATTTCTTGAGCGACCTTCCCCGCCATGACCTAGTCCTTCCGACCGGTGAGCGCGTCGAGCCGCTGCCTGCGCTCTCGCTCTGCCCGCAGATGATTGAGCCAGCGATGCGCCAGCCCGACAGCAATGGCGAGCCCGATGGCGCTGAGGAAGATGATGTCGGCGCCGATCATCGCTCGCCCCCATCATCGGGGCGAACGCCGAGCAGCCAGTTAGAGGCGACCGTGCAGAAATGGGCGCAACTGATCAAGAACAGCGATAAGCTGTTCAATTTGCGGGCCATACATTTCGGGATCCGTCCGCTGCGCGTATTCGATGTTGGCGAGGACGCGCTTTGCGAGCCTGACTTTTTCGTCGCAGAATTGCTGATAGGCCTCTCTGATGTCATCGACTTCCTCAAACTCCGGCTTTTGCTCGCCGTAGAGAAAGCGCTTGATCCGACCAGGCGCCAGCGGAGACCGCCACCGATTGTTGTTGATGCGTGCAAGGCGCCTTCTCGCTTCTGTGATTTTCTGTTGCAGCTTGCCGGGACCGGCAATTAAGCCGAGCTTGTCCTGGACTCTCAACGCAGCCGTACTACTCACTGACTGTTCCCCCGTTGGAACTCTAGCCGAACAAACGGAACGTTTTTCTTCCACCACAGAATGGCTCCCGACTATGTTGCTCTCCAGCGACGGAGATGCACACAGCTACGGAAGAACAGGAGCGATGAAAGACAGAGGAATTCATGGAGGGGCGGGCGTAGACCGCGATTGGAGCCCGCCCCTCATCGGTGGCCCCCACCGAAACTGAGATGCCGCAACGGGACTTCCCCCACCCCGAAGCGAAGAGCGGCCGCTTGCGTGACGCGGCGGTCGCTACCCTTTCCCCCGCGCAGCCGAAGGGCACTCCCACGCCCCGAGGCGACGCAGGCGAGGGCCGGCATCGTGCGCCGCCCTCGCCACTGAGAGATTGGCCGGCCGCTCGTTGCTGCGAGCGCCGGCCAGAATGGTCAGATGAGAACAACCGACCGCAACCGCCAATGGAAGAATGAAGTCCCGCAATGGAACCAGTTGCAATACTGTGCAACTTTGAAACAAATTGCCTGATTGTACAGTTTTTAATCACTGACAAGTGAAAGGATACTTGATGCCGCACCTTCACATTCGAAGAAAACTTAACATAATGTTTAATTTGGCCTGGGGTGGGCTTCTTCGAAATGGAATAAGGGGCGGCAGATGGGACAAGATTGGTTTCCGTCATTGGGAAGCCTCGTCATGAGCGAGGGCGATGACGGTATGGAGCATGGCGTTTTGACGGAACCGACGCCGATTCCGTGTCTCCTGGTCTCGGGATGGGACATCGAGATCATAGGCGGAACGGTTCGGCTGATTGGCTGGGTGGAACTTCCCTACATAGGCGGTCAGACCAAGGAACGGCGCATCATTGCGCGACACGCCATGACCGACGAGGCGGGCCGCCTGCTGATGTCCAGGCTCCGAAAGAAGCTGGCTCGAGGCGGCCACTGAGGTCATGAGATCCCCGCGAAGGCGGCCATCAGCTTGGCGGCGAGCACCTTCCTCCCGGTACCCCGTTCGATGTCCTCGGCGAGATCGAAGGACGGCCGGCGCTGGCCCTTTACCAGCCTGGTTATTGTGCTCGGCGCCCTGTCGATGCGCTCGGCAAGCCGGGACGGCGTGTCGTCGGAGGTGGCGAAATAGCGCTCAAGCGGGTTCATGCCGACGATCTTTGCCAAATAGGCAAGTTTTCGTCAAGCGGAATTTGCCAAATAGGCGGTGGCGTTATTTTGCCAATCTGGCAATACGACGGTATGGAGTTTCCTAACCGCATACGGGAATTGAGAAAATCCCGAATTGTCGACGGTAAGAAGATGACGCTCGAACAACTTTCCGAGCGGACTGGATTGTCGACGCCCTACCTCTCCCGCCTGGAAAGAGGCGAAGAGCGGAACCTCAACTTGAAGACCTTGGGCAGGATTTCCGCCGCCCTTGGTGCCAAGCCTGCTGACATACTTGTGCAGGACGATCACATACCCTCCGAGCAAATAGCGGCCGAAATGACAGAGCCGACCAGGGAGGAAGGTGGTGATCTATTGGATTACGCAGGTATTGTAGAAGCCGGCGCGTTCCGCGAGGTCGACGAGCTCGACCAGCGGCAGCCGCACAAGATCCCGTTCCTTCGCAGTCCGAAATACCCCATGGCCCGCCACATGGCCTTCAAGGTCGCCGGTGATTCGATGGACCTCGAGAAGATGCTCGACGGCATGTGGGCCGAGGTCGTCGATGCCGAGCAGTTTTTCGAGTATTACGGCCCGCTGAAAGACGGTGATATCGTCGTCGTCGAGCGCACCAAGGACCAGGGCGCTTTGCGGGAGCGCACCGTCAAGCAGCTCCGCGTCTATGCCGATCGCTGGGAGCTTCAGCCCCGGTCATCGAACCCGCGGCACAAGCCGATTGTCGTGTTGCCTGGAATGGACCATTTGCAGGACAAGTCCGTTGCCGTGATCGGCCTTGTGCTGACCTGGGGGATGCTTTCCACCGACCGCCGCCCCTGAAACGGGAAAGGCCCCGGCGATTCAGTCACCGGGGCCTCCCGTAGGGGATCGAGGTTAGGGCCAAGAAGTGGGAACAACCTAACCCTAGCTCAATCCTTTCCGCTTTATGGGAACCGCAAGAAGGTGCCGAACCACACCTGCAGGCTGTCGCCATCGTCTTCGATCCCGGCGGTGCTGCCGGGAGCGTTCACGAAATCGTTGAACTCGACATAGGTAGCGCCGAAGCCCAGCGTGACCTGGCTGACCGGATCCCAGAAGATGCCGCCGTTGAAGCCGAGCGCTTCGCCGCCGACATCGTAGTCTTCGTAGCCGATGCCCAGTTCCAGCCTTGTATCCTCGGACACATTGGCGATCACGCCGATGCTGCCGCCCCAGAACTCGTCATCCGTGGTGACCGGAGAGACGTTGTTCGCGTAGGACGACGTGCCTTCGCCAACCACCGCAGCCGCGAGGAAGGTGAAGCTGTCAGCGATGCCGACCGTGGCGCCGCCGCCGATTGCCCAATCGGTCGACCCGAATTCGTCGTCCTGAAGGAGGCCGACGATCTGAGCCGTGAAGGCGTCAGACGAGTACATCAAATAGGCCTGGAGATTCGGGATATCCGACTTGTCTATCTCCGATGTCGATGTCGTCAGTACCACGAACGTGCCCGGGCCGGTGACGGTCGTCACAACAGCCGTGCCAGTCTGCACAGTCGTGATATTGTCCGGGTCTTCGACGGAGATCGCGAAGGCCAACGGGCCGCTCGTGAAGGTGAGGCGGAACTGCTCGTTGTTGACGTTCGACGGACCGACCGTGCGGATCGGGAGCGAGCTCACCAGCCAGTCATAAGAGGTCTGGAGAGCGCCGGTGTTGTCGTTATAGCCGGCCATCAGCTCCCATTCCGGAGCGAACTTCCACCAGCCATAGGCCTTGTTCATATTCACGGATTCGGAGTAGTCGTTGAAGTTACCGCCGCCCGAAGCTTCGAGACGGAAGTAGCCGCCGACTTCGCCGACTGCCGTGTCGACCTTGCCCTTGATGAAGATACGGCCACGATTGGCCACATCGAGCGTGTCGTCGCTGTGAGTGTCGTCGATATCGGTATAAATCAAGGCGGTGCGGATTTCGCCGCTGACCGACACTTCCGCGACCGGAGCCGCGTCAGCCGTCGGCACGACCGAGAGCGTGAAGCCCTGGTCGTCACGTACGCGATCGCCATAACGCTCAGGAAGAACGCCCTCGAACGTTCCCTGGCCGTCACGGATCGACAACAGGCTGTAGCCAGACGGCGCCGATGCCTGCGGCTGAGCCTCGAGCTGCGACACCCGGGTTTGCAGCGCTTCGATCTGCGCCTTCAAGTCAGCCAGGTCGTCCGCTCGAGCCGCCGTGGCCGTCACGGCGATCGCCGCGCTGCCCAGGAGTGCCCACTTCATCGTTCTCATTTTATGTTTCTCCCACTTCTGGAGTGTTTAATCGTGGCCCCCCGTTCCCCTACTCAAACCGGCTGTGGAAGGCTTTGCGCGAGTCTACGCGCTGGGTGAACTCTCTGCCCGACACGCCCGAGGGTCAAGTAACCCTGGCGACTCTGTGGCGGATTTTCGGCGAGTGTGGCTGGAAAACCACACTATTTTGAATGCTCGCTAACCATCGGAGATCGCGAGCCAATCTGCCGAAAACGGAACTTGCCAGATAGACAATATTTGCCTAATCGGCAAGTCGCGTATTGACAAGAATTTGCCTATTTGGCAATGTCGTCCAATCAAGAGGGACGCCATGATCCGCATCTCCGAACAGCAAGCCCGGCACTTCACGAACGCGGCCTACATCGCGGCCTTCAACGCCCGCTCCCCCGCCGAGGTCGCGCTCGACCTTCTCGACCACCAAGACGGCCGCTGGACGCGCGAGGACCGGGCGCGGCGGGGGGAGTTGGTGCGGGCCCTCGCAAGTCGGGAGGCGTAGCCGTGGCTGGGGACCGGAGCCGCAAGATACTTGTCGCCGATCTTCTCTGCGGCGCTGGCGGGTCATCGACTGGATGCGCACGTGCGCTCGCCGAACTCGGCCTGAAAATGGAACTGGTTTGCGTCAATCACTGGGGCGTGGCGATCGAGACGCACAAGAAGAACCACCCCGAGGCGCGCCACTATTGCCAGGACATCGCATCGGTCCGCCCCCACATCATCGTGCCAGAGGGCTATCTCGACCTCCTGATGGCCTCGCCGACATGCACGCATCACAGCGTTGCGCGTGGCGGCAAGCCGACCAGCGACCAGCAGCGATCTGACCCCTGGCACATCATCACATGGCTGACCGAATTGCGCGTCAAGCGCATGATCATCGAGAACGTCTGGGAATTCATCGGCTGGGGCCCGGTCGATCCACGGACTGGCAAGCCGATCAAGAGCCGGAAGGGCGAATACTTCAACGCCTGGATCGATACGATCCGTCGGCTGGGCTTTGTCCCAGAGTGGCGGAAACTGAACGCTGCCGACTTCGGCGACGCTACTACCCGGCAGCGCTTCATCCTGATGGCCCGAAGCGACAATCGGACGGTGTCCTGGCCGGTGCCGACGCACCGCAAGCGCGAGGACGGCAAGCTCGAGCTCTTCCCCGGCATGAAGCACTGGAAGCCGGCGCGCGAGATAATCGACTGGGACATCAAGGGCCGATCCATCTTCAATCGCAAGAAGCCACTCGCCCCGAAGACGCTGGCGCGCATTTATGCCGGCGCCGTGAAATTCCAGTGGCCGGAGCCGTTCCTTGTCATTCTCCGCAACCACATGGACGGCAAGAGCCTCGATGGCCCGCTGCCGGCGATAGCCGCGGAGGGAAATCATATAGCTTTGGCCCGGCCCTTCATCCTTGGCCGCAATGGTGCGGAAGGCGGCGAGGCTTCGCGGCGTGCGCGATCGGTGGATGATCCGACGCCAACCAGCACCAATCGCGGTGCCGGCTATGTCGTCGAGCCCTTCGTTATGGCGGTAGGCAGCACTGGTGCGCCTCGATCTACAAAGGAGCCGCTGCCAACCGCGACCACTGGCGGGGCTGGCTCCGAGGATCCAGGCTGCGCGCGCCCGATGCTGCTTGAGCCTATGATTGTCACCGTCGCCCACGGCAACGAGGAGGGCGACAAGACGGCAGACAGCCGCCGCTCTCATAGCATCGAGCAGCCCATGGGAGCGTTCCATGGCGAGGGCGTGGCGCACGCGCTTGTGGAGCCTTTCGTGCTTTCGCGCCACGCCGGCGGCGCGCCACGTTCGACCCAGGAGCCGACGCCGGCACAAGTGGCGAAGCACTCACATGTGCTGATCTCGCCCTATTACGGGTCCGGATCGGGGGAGACCTGCAACACCGCTGAAGAGCCTCTTCCGTCCCCGACCGGCAAGAACCGCTTTGGCATGATCGTTCCCGTCACTCATACCCAGGGCGGCAATGGCGCTCGCGACGTTGAAACGCCCTTGCCGGTTATCACCACCGCAAAGGGCGGCGAGTTGGCCTTCATCACCGCGCAATTCGGCGAGCGCGAGGGTCAGGCGCCCCGCGTCCATGACATCGAGCAGCCAGCCCCGACGCCTTGCGCGCAGGGTCATATCAACCTGGTCGAGGCGACCGAAGGCTACGACATCCTCTTCCGCATGCTCGAGCCGCATGAGCTCGCGGCAGCCATGGGCTTCAACAGCGACGAAGCTGCTTATGAGTTCGCCGGCACCAAGACTGAGAAGATCAAGCAGATCGGCAACGCGGTCTCCGTCGCGAAGATGAAGGCCTGCGTCTCGGCAATCATGGCCGATGCAGCTCCGAAAACTGCCAGCCTTGACGCTGCCGCTCGCCAGACGGTGGCCGCATGACCCCCCGCGCCCCGCTCACCGTCCGCGCCGCCCGCCTGCTCGCCGCCTGCGACATCCTTTTCCCGCCAGCGCGGGAATTTTCCGGAGTGCCGAACCAAGGAGGAAACCATGAAGTAGCTACGGACCCTCAACTGATTGTTACCCATCTCTCGAAGCCATCCGGGGCTGATGCCGGAAGCGCCGTGCGAGCCGGCGCGCAGGTTTTCAGCGACGCCGTCGCATTCGACTCGCGGAGGAGCGCATGACGTTTCGTGTGGGCATGGAAGTGGTCTGCATCAAAGACAAATGGAACACGGTCGCAGAGGGCCATCCGAAGAAGGGTGATGTCGCCACGGTGACCGGAATTTACCCGCACACGAACGGCCTGATCAAATGCGACCACATCAGCTTGGCGGAATTCCCTGCCAAGTACGCGATTGTGTTCTTCCGCCCCGTCGTCCGCACCGACATCAGCATCTTCACCGCCATGCTCGACAAGGCGCCGAAGAGGGAGGTTGTCGATGCCTAAAGACACTCTCACCATCAGCGAGCTTGAGGGCCTTAAACTGACGCTCCAGAGCACACGCGACCTGGTCATCATGTGCCTCGCTTACAAGGAACTCGACCTGACCGGCTCGCCGCATGTCGTCCTGACGGCGCTCCAAGAAATGGCTGCAGACCTCGGCCTCGAGCTCGTCAAGCGCCATCCGACCGACGCTCTACTCGATCAGATGACCGGCAAGACGACCGCCGCCGACCTCGTCCAGCCGCCCGACTTCCCGAACGGCGTGGTGAACAGATGAGAGACTACACCCACACCCGCACGTCCTTCGACCGCATCTGCGATCACGTCGAGACGGCAATCATCGGCCGCCGCAAAGAACATCAGCCTTATGGCGTCTTCGAGGACAGAGGCGAGTGGTTCGCCGCACCGCTTTGGTGGATTCAGGAGCGCGGATATCGGGTCGCGCGGGTGTGGAGGGCCGCGCGGCAATACAAGACGCATGAAGGCGGCAACTTCGGCTACGACCTCATGTCCAAAACTCCGCGAGCGCAGTTTTCGAGATGACCCGCCTCGCCCTCATCCTCGCCCTGGCCCTCATCGCGACGCCCGTCCTCGCTGAGGAAATTGAAGGCGTGAATTGGCTTCGAGTTTCCATATCCGTCAGCGGCGGCATGGGAAAACACAGCAGCGCCAGCGGCTCCGTCTATGGCGGCGCCTTCAAAACAAAAGCGGAGTGCGAAAAGCCAAGTTGGCCGGAGGAGTACGTCTGCCTGCCGATTCCGGCGCTGCCTGATATCTATTGGACTGACGCAGCTATCAACACTGGAGTCTCCCCATGAAATGGGTTCTAATCCTACTCGCCGTTGGCGGGACCGCCGGCCCCGGCGTTCAGGCGGGCTTCTCGGTCGGCGAATATCCGACGCAGGACCAATGCCGGGCGGTTGCGAAACTGGCCATCAATGACGGATTCAAGCCGTATTGCTACCCGGTCGGCGATGTCTCGGCGCTGATGAAGAAGCCGGACGCGGCGGGGCCGAAGCCTGAGAAGAAGGCGAAGCCGTGAGCAAGCAGCGACCGACAATCACCACGCAACTCGAGAAGCGACCGGGCGAGAGCGACAAGGATCATGAGCGTCGCGTCGCCGCATTCATCAGGGGCGACGACGTTCGGGTCAAGACCGATCTCAAGGACTGGAAGTCTTGCGACTTCACTCTCGCACCGGAGAAATCATGATCCGCGCCCCGATCCCCGTCGACGTCGCTCTGGCTTGGTGGCGCGAAGCCCTGGCCCAGCCCGCCTATGAGCGCGTCGCCATCCCGGACGAGCCGCATCCCGGCTTCTTCCAGCGCAAGCTCGTCAAGGGCGGCCCGTTCGTGCCGGCGCGGATCTGGCTTGAGCAGGACGTCGGCGAGGACGGCGAGCTTCTCGGCGCCGAGCTGCGCTGCGAGGTCAACGGCGAGCCCGCCGATCCCTTCGAAGCCTGGTCCTATCTCTGCGGCCGGCCCATCACGGAGGAATATTTCAACTACCTCACGGCGCGGAATCGGTGGGCGGCTTGGCACGCCCCGCACGAAGCCGCGGCGAATCCGAGACAGCCCATCGACTGGAACCGACTGCCAGCACCTACTTTCTAGGAGGAAAAATCGACATGGACACTTCGACGACTATCGGCCTCGGCCACAATCAGGGTCCACAGACCATCGCTGACGACCTGGCCGACCGCTTCAAGCCCCTGCTCGACCGCTATGCCGAACTGACCGAGTCCGGCGCGGCCTTGCCGGAAACCATCGACGACGACGAGACGCACGGCAAGGTGATGGAGCTCGTCAAGTCGATGCGCGCCCTGAAGAAGTCGCTCGAGGACACGATGGACGCCGAGCGCGCGCCCTTCAAGCAGAAGGTCGAGGCGATCTCGGGCTGGTTCAAGTCCCGCATCGATCCGCTGGTCAAGCTCAAGGACGACCTGACGGCCAGGCACAAGGACTATTCCGACCGCAAGGCCGCTGCGGAAAAGCAGCGGCTCGAGGAAGAGGCAGAGAAGAAGCGCGCGGCCGAGCGTGAGGCCTTGAGGCTGGCCCAGGAAGCGCAAGCCGCTGCGGCTGCTTCCGACCAGGCCGCCGAGACGGCGCGCATCCTCGCCGACGAGGCGAAGTCGCAGCGCGAGGCGGCGACGACCGACCTTGAGGTCGCCACTGCCGACCACGCCGACGCCCGCGCCAAGGCCGGCGCGCTTTGGGCAAAGCTGCTTGAGATCGATGCCGACGTTGCGAAGCGCCGCAAGGCGGGCGAGACGTTTACGCCCGAGCAGATCGCCGGCATGAAGGGCGACCTGCCCGACCAGTATAAGGATGCCCGCGCGCTGGTCGCCGACGCCGATGACAGGGTCAAGGAAGCCCGCGCCATCGCCGCCGAGGCGAAGAAGCGGCAGAAGGACGCCGACCGCAAGGCCGAGGAGGAGAAGCGCGCCGCCGCCCAGGCGAACCGTCAGGTGCAGTCGCATCTCGGCGACGCCGTTCGCCTCGACAAGGCCGCGACGAAGTTCGAGAACCGCGCCGCCGGGCCCGACGCGGACTTGGCGCGCGCCAGGAGCGAGCACGGCGCCGTCGGCACGGTCACCCGGCAATGGAAGAGCGAGGTCGTCGACCGCGACAAGCTCGACAAGTATGCGCTGTGGCCGTTCATCCACGGCGACGCTATCTCGGCCGCCTTGTGGAAGTGGATGCAGACCCAGCCGCCTGAAAAGCGTGTCATGCCCGGCGCCAGGATGACCGAGGAAACCATCGGAACCGTTCGCTAACAGGAGAACACAATGGACGTCCCAGCAATCCCGCAAACCGAGGGCTACCGCCTGCCGACCGACGGCATGGCGCCGGGCCTCGCCATCATGTTCGACGACCGGCTCTATCAGCGCTGCCGCGATATGGCGCTCGACATGAGCAAGGCCGACGGCTTCACCCCGCCGCATCTTGTCGGCAAGCCCTATGCCTGCTTCGCCGTGCTGACCAGGGCGATCACGTGGAAGCTCGACCCCCTGGCGGTGGCGCAATCGACCTACCAGACGCCGGGCGGTCGCATCGGTTACGAGGGCAAGCTGGTTCAGGCCATCCTCGAGAATTCCGGCAAGTTCGAGGGACCGATCAAGTTCGAGCATATCGGCGACTGGGCAAAGATTCGCGGCAAGTGGAAGAAGGCCAAGAGCGAGAAGGGCCGCGATATTCCCATTCAGGGTTGGACCGAGGAGGAAGAGAACGGTCTCGGCGTCATCGTCCGCGGCAAGGTCAAGGGCGAGCAGGAGCCGCGCGAGTTCACGATGTGGCTTCGCGAATGCTTCCCCCGCAACTCGACGCTCTGGCCGCTGCGCCCGGAACAGCAGATTTGTTACACCGCCGTCCGCGCCTTCGCGAACATCGCCGCCGCCGGGCTGCTCATGGGCGTGCCGTTCGATACCGACCCCGAACAGGGAACGATGATCGACATCACGCCGGCGCGGCCGAAGCCAGCCGACTTCAAGGAACCTGACAGGCCCGCCGCTGAGACGCAGCAGGAAGACGATCAGCCGGCCGAGGAACAAGAGACGGCCGAATTCGGGTTCAAGGAAGCGCGAGACCTCGGCATCGCGTATCGCGACCAGAACAAGCCGATGAGCGCGCCGAGCACCCTCGCCGAGCAATGGCACGAAGCCTTCCTCGACGGCTGGCGCTCGCGCGACGACGAGATCAACGCGGAGAAGAAGGCGAAGAAGTCATGAGGCCGCTCTGCATATATCACGGCGGCTGCGACGACGGGTTCGCTGCAGCTTGGGCAGTTCGCAACGCCCTCGGCAACAAGGTCGAATTCTATGCTGGCGTCTACCAGCAGGAGCCGCCCCCGCATGATGCGCGCGACATCATCTTTGTCGACTTCAGCTATAAGCGACCGGTGCTTGAGGCGATGGCCGACAAGGCGAATTCCATCCTGATCCTCGATCACCATAAGACGGCGGCCGAAGACTTGGCCGACCTGCCCGAGCCGCCGCCGGCCGCTGTTTGGCTGGAGGCGACCGTGAATGGAACGCTGCACCGCAGCCGCCGGATGGTCGCTCTGTTCGATATGAACCGCAGCGGCGCCGCGCTGGCCTGGGACTATTTCGTCGGCGGCAAGCGGCCTGGGTTCATCGAGTATGTGCAAGACCGTGACCTGTGGCGCAAGGCGCTGCCGAGCGGTGATGAATTCACCATCGCGCTGCGCTCCTATCCGCATGATTTCGAGACGTGGGATTGGATGGTCGCTGCAGGCCCTGATGGACTGATCGCCGAGGGCGAGAGCATCCAACGCTACTACCGCCTCCGCGTCGAGGAACTGAAGCGCAGCTCCTACAAGGCACATATCGGCGGTGCGACCTGCTTCATCTGCAATGCCCCCTATTTCGCCGCAAGCGAGGTTGCCGGCGAAATCTGCGGCCGTGACGGGACGCAGTTCGGAGCCAGCTATTTCGAGGTCGAGCGGGGCCGCTTCCAATACTCGTTGCGGTCTCGCGGCGACTTCGACGTGAGCGCCATTGCCCGGCAATTCGGCGGCGGCGGCCACAAGAATGCAGCCGGCTTCTCTGTTGAAGGGAACCCGGCTCACGTTCCGATCTGAAGTGCCTCAGTGAGTTCGCGTCCGCGTCGTTAGTTGCGAAATTGCGTCCCACTTCAACAATGGGGACGAGATATGAAAGGTATAGCGATATTGGCGTGCGTCGCGGTCGCATCGTTCGCCGGATATGAGACCTACAGGCAAGGCGATGCCAGCGTCAGGGTGAACAAGATGGCGGTGATAAAGGACCAGTCGCGGCTTGCGGAGTTCACGTGTCCGGATGGTCAGCAGGTCGTATGGACGAGCGTGCGGGAAATCGGGTGTGAGGGATGAAGGTATCACTCGAAAGCACGTCGCGGATCATCAACTTCAACGGCGTCGAATGCCGCGTCTGGGAGGGCAAGACCGAGCGCGGCGTCGAGTGCTTCGCTCTCATACCGCAGATCGCCCATCGCAAGGTCGACGACGCGAGTTTTTGCGCGATCTCAAGGAGAACAAGGTGCCGTCAGTCACGGCCGTTGAACTCTTTCCGCTCAGGATGTTCATGCCATGACCAACCTCGTCGAAGCCCTCTCCCGCGAGATCGCCCGCGTCACTGAGATCAAGGGGAGGTATGAAAGGCTGCGCGACATGAAGATGCCCGGCGTCAACGTCGCGCCCGCACTGCTGATGATCACGCGCGATCTCGAAACCGCGCAGCAGGTTATGGGGCGGGGCGATATCGGGGAGATGTGGGAGGCGTTTGTGGCGCTGCAGGGGTGGCAGGAGTGACGAAGCATGACCGGCCCCACACGCTGCTGCCCCGCGGCCTGAGCCGGGAAGAAGCTGCGGAATATATTGGCATTTCGCCTTCCAAGTTTGATGAACTGGTGAAGATCGGCACCATGCCGCCGCCCAAGGAGATCGGCGCTCGCAGGATCTGGGACCGGCATGGACTTGACAGCGCCTTCGATGACCTCCCTTCTGTCGCGGAAAAGAACCCCTTTGATGGGGTCAAGGCGTGACAGAGGAGGAAGCCATGAAGATCGATTTCAAGTATCTGGTCGCCGACGACGACCGGCACGGCAACAGGCGCTATTACGTGCGCAAGCCTGGGGCGCCGAAGATCCGGCTTCGCGAGGAATTCGGCACGGAGGAATTCCGCCGAGCGTATGACGAGGCGATGGCCGGGCGCGCCGTCGTCAAGCCGAAAACGAAGATAGCCGAAGGCTCGGCGCTGTGGGTCTGCCGGGCCTATTACCAATCGACTTGGTTCCTCAACAAGCTCGGCGAGTCGTCGCAAGAAGTCCGACGCCGTATTCTCGACAGATGGGCGGAAGCGCTCGATGACCGACCGTTCCGATTGATCACGAAGCAGCATGTACTGGGCTGGATCGACGACCGAGCCGACCGACCGGAAGCGGCGAATAACTTCCTCAAGGCATTGCGCGGCCTATTCGCTTTCGCGGTCGAGCGGAGGTTCATTGCCGCAGACCCCACCGCCGGCATCAAGAAGATCATCACCGAAACCGACGGCTTCCACGTCTGGACTGAAGACGAGGTCGACAAGTTTGAAGCTCGCCATCCGGTTGGCTCAAAGGCGCGGCTCGCCCTCGCCCTGTTGCTCTACACCGGCGTGCGCCGCTCCGATCTGGTGACGCTGGGCCCGCAGATGAACGACGGCTTCCACCGGGTTAAGCAGCGCAAGACGAAGCGCGTCATCATGCTGCCGATCATCGACGAGCTCGCCAGCGTTATTGCCGCCTCGCCTTGCGGCTCGACGACCTATCTCGTCACCCAGCACGGCAGGCCGTTCTCGGCCAAGGGCTTCGGCGCTAGAATGCGCAAGTGGTGCGACGATGCTGGCCTGCCGCAGTGCACGGCCCACGGCCTTCGCAAGGTCGGCGCGACCAGGGCGGCCGACCGGGGTGCGAGCGAGCGTCAGTTGATGGCGATCTTCGGCTGGAGCACGGTCGAGCAGGCGTCGGTTTACACTCGAGCGGCCGATCAGAAGCGCATGGCGTCGGCGGCCATTGGAACGCTTGCGAAACGCGAAATAGTCCCACCGCAAAAAAGTGGGACAGAAAGAGGCTGATTATGGTACTGAAATCAACGGCCCACAGAAGCGGTGCAAATCCTCTCGGGGTCGCCAATAAAATCAGATGGTTACCAATGAGCCCTTGCTTCAGGTTTCCATTCTGTCCGGCATATGTCCGCCATTCTAGAGCTACCCTAAATCGCTGGCCTTCGGGACTTTCAACGTCACATGCTATTCCTCACAATGCTGACGAAGGCGGCCTCGGTCTCGCTATTTCATTAGAACCAACGGATGCGCACGCGGGTAAGGTATACCAGGATGTACACAAAACTCGAGACCATTACCTACCTTCAGCTTTGCGTCGCCATATAAACTTTTCGAATGATAGAAAACTCTCCCCTTGTTGGTATCAATTTTGCCGTGCGCTCCGTTGAAAAGTATTTCCGATATTTTACCTTGACGACGCTCTGCAATGAAAAAAGAAAGATTTTCTGCCGCGGTAACTACCTCTGTGGCTGTAGGCCGATCGGCGGGCTTAAAACTGAGCATCTTGTCAACAAGTTCCGTCACGCTCCGAGCAAGTGGCGCAAACTGTTCGTTTCGAAACATGAAGTCTGGCCAAGGCTCTCTCTTTCCTGAAGAAACATTGACTGGGACCTGAAAGCCCTGTCCAAATGGATATTTTCCAGTCATCAGCCTGAACATCATTGCCCCCAACGACCACACATCCGCCGCCTCGCCGGGATGTTCTCCTGCTTTGCGGAACATCATTTCAGGAGCCATATAAGGCAACGCACCTTTCACCGTGCCGGAAGTAGACCGGGTCAAATCGCCCTCCTTCGCAGCCTCATCAAATACGTGCTCTGCAAGTGTCGCTATGCCAAAATCAGTGATTTTGACCACCAGCATACCTGCATCAACTGCCACCAAGATATTGCTCGGCTTGAGGTCACGGTGAATGACACCTGCTTTATGTGACGCGGCAATGCCCTTTGCGAGCTGAAGCAGCAAATGGGCGGCCTGGTGGGGATCCACATAGTGAATGCGATCAAGCGTAGCCTGTTCAAGTGTTCCGCCCGAAACGTACTCTTCAATCAAGAAGTGCTGACCACCTTCTTCAAAGTAATCGAGAGTCTTTGCGACGCCATGGTGGTTGACGCGCGCCGCGACAAGGGCACTCTTTCGAAAGTGGGTGCCAGCCTGACCCGGCTGTGGCGTCTTGAGAGCTACGGCATACTCCGTCATGCCGTCGTGAGCGAGGTATACATCCTGCATGCCTCCGCTGCCGATTTTCTTGACCACCTTGTATCGACCAGCAAAGACCTTTCCGATAACCATCAGGCCATAACCTCTGGGTGAGACACATCGAAGGTTAGAAATGCTCGATTAGGCCTGTGACGGTCTCCTATTGTTATGACGCATGCAGGATACATGCGTTGATCAACTTTGGCGGCCTCGTTGTTGACGAAGACTTCGCCGGATACTGAAGTTACCCGAAATTGGAGACCATTGTAGCCAATCGCGATGGAGCCCACGGCGGATTGAAGACTTATGTTCCGATTTGCGGAGCTCAACTCATAGATGTTTGCGCCATTGACTATACGAGCGTGATGACGATCTCGAAGCAGTTGATCCTCTAGTGTATCGCGAACTGCATTCATTGGAGGTCGCTTGGTTGGATCGGAATTGGTGCATTGGTGTATTATTGCAGGCACATCGGCGTGCAGACCCGCCATCAACTTTTGAAGATATAGGAGGGGCACTTGCTCTCCCTGCTTCAGTTCGTCGGGAAGATTTTTGTCAAGGAGTGCGACAGCAGTAGCGCCAAATGCATATACGTCAACTGCGGGGGAGAACGGTATTGTTTTAGTGCCAAAGAGCTCTGGCGCCATGTATCCAATAGTACCGATAATGTTTTTGGTGGCATCGTCCTTACCTACTTCTCTTGCCAGACCAAAGTCGAAAATCTTTAGAACACCCATTTTGTCCCTTCGGACATTGTTCGGCTTTATATCCCGATGAATAATCCCCGCTTGATGAATGTCGGCAATTCCAGAGCCGATTTGCCAAAGTGATCCTACGTACTTGTCATCGGCACCAAAGGAACCCGGTGAGAGGTCGGCCCCGTCAATGTACTCCATCACCAGGCACTTCTCTTCTTTTCCGAATGCGTCCGTGGTCACAATATCGAGCAGCTGAACAACGTGTTTGGAGCGGAGCTTCAAGAGCGCCTTTTGCTCATCGATCAAACGTTGGGGTTCAGTATGGCCCTGCAGACGCTTAACGATAACGTCTCTGTCCAAATGGAGATCGCGACAAACAAGGACTTCACTCATTCCCCCCTGAGATGAGTTTGCACCCGTCTCGTAGCGGTTAGCTATTGTCGCCATTATTAGGCTTCCGCTCGTAGTTTACGTCGATCTCCAACTGCTCAGCGGGGGCCTTTCGTTTGGATGTGCGTTGTCTCTTCGGCTTAGCCTGTGTCGTTTTGGGCGTGGCAGAGATGCGCGCAGAAGTCCTAGTACGGCGCGGCTCTTCCCAAAAAATCGGGACAGTTACCTGTCCGTTTTCTGCGGGCTTCCAGAGTTCCAGCATTCCTGAACTGCCTACGTCCTCGCTTAGCCTCAGACTTCTTTGCGCATCCTTTAACGACAGCCCAACAATGGTTCCGTTGTCTGCTCCACTTACCCAGTTCGCAGCAGCCAACAATCGTTCGGTGCCGCTTCGAAAATTTGGCGCATTCTCGTAGACTAGGCTCAACAATCGTGGCTCGATCGAGTGTATCCCGTCAGTGGTGATCAATGCAGAAGAAGCGCGTGAATCAAGTTGCCCCGTATGGGGAACTATGCCAGCCCCAATCCCCACGAACTGCACAAGGTCTGTTCCACGACCGCCGAATGCTTCTTGCATATTGTCATCCGTAGTGATTTTTCGGAGTTCGAAATCTTTTCCATCTTTAAACAGCCCATAGACTCTGCTGTCGCCAACGTTCAACCAATACCCCCTACCGGAAGGAGTTACGAGTAGGGCAGACAGAGTTGTTCCACCGCCACCACGAGCGAAATGGTGAACGCTTTCATTAGCGGAATGAAGTGCGGCCTCCAGCAGAGAAATTTGGTCGAGGATCTCAGATGCCCTGGCCATCTCTGCGACAAATGCTCCGATTGCTATCGAGGCGCAGGCCGCGCCATCGCGCATTCCGCCCATCCCGTCGCACACCACGGCGCACAACAAGGAGCTTTCGCGAGTTTGGCCCGAAACCTTGATAACAACCGCTCGGTCCTGATTGTTGTCGCGCGACGGCCCTTTATCGGTACCGAAAGCTATCCCGATTTCGGGAATAACTCGAAATGCCCGTCCCTCTGGCCAATAAGCGAGCCAGTTTGTCACCCACGCTTCCAAATTAGCAAATCGGTTCATGCGCTCAGAGTAACACCCTCCAATAAAGCGACAATGGCTGACCTTCCCAGAAGACCTTGCTCCCTAGGCTTCATGTAAACAGTCCAGCAGAATATATATCATTTGACATTGCACTAAATATGCAGTATGGAACTGCTTCATACTTCGTAAGACGAGATCGCACATGCTACTGCCATCCCAATGCCGCGCAGCGCGAGCCCTTCTCGGCTGGTCCCAGGCCGATTTGGAGGCAAGATCGCAAATTGCCAAGCGCACCATCGCCGATTTTGAAAATGGAGTTAGAAGTTGGCATCCCAATACTGAACGAACTCTTCAATCAACTTTCGAAGACAATGGCGTTCTATTGTTAGAAGCAGACGTTGATGGTCCCGGCGTGCGCCTCCGGGCCCACGCGCCTCGTTTGTGTCAGCGTGAAGACGTCCCCCAAAAGCGGGCTATCATATTTTCGTTCGAATACAGAGGTGAGCGACGACTGGGTTATATTTCTTATGACGCATTGGCCAGTATCGCATTGGACTCATTGGATGGGATTGAAGTCTTCGATCGCGATCAACACCGCATAGTTTGGCGCGCAGCCGATAAAGTTGACCAAGGCGAATTTGACTTGGATGGGAGGATCATGCTGGGTCGATCAGATATTAGTCCGATACCATTCAATTCGAATGCTAAACTGCGATGGTTCAATGAGAAATTCGACTATGGACGATACTCGGATGTCAGCGTCGTAGCCCTTGAAGATATCGCGCTTCCCCGCACTCCCAATGGCGGCATTTGGGAAGAAGTCGGCAAATTTGATGTCGAAAAAATGCATCGAGAGAGTACCGGATTCAAGGATGTCGAGAGAATTGTGCGTCGTTACGGCTGGTCTTTCCTGACAAAGGAGCCGTCTGGCAGAACGCGATCTGATAGTGCAGGCATCAAAGGAAAAGAATAGGCACATGTCCCTGATCTTCGACCTCGGCCGCGGCCCCGCCTCTTTCGGCCATCGCTTTCTCATCGGCCTTCAGCAAAGCCCAGTTTTGAGCGACCATGACAAGCGCCTGCTGTCGCTCCTGCAGCCGGCCGGTGTCGTGCTGTTCCGCGCCAACTTCCTGTCGGGCGCGCCTTATGACGAATGGCTCGCCTCGCATGAGAAGCTCCTCGCCGATGTGCGCGAATATATCGGCCGCGACGAGATCCTCATCACCATCGACCATGAGGGGGGCGGCGTGCTGCGCCCGCCGGCCCCAGTCACCAATTTCGCCTATGCGCGCGAATGGCCGGGCCAGGCAGGGGCGGTCGGCCGCGCCATGGGCATCGAGTTGCGCAATCTCGGCTTCAATGTGAATTTCGCCCCGGTGCTCGATGTCAATTCGAACCCGGCCAACCCGGTCATCGGTCCGCGCGCCTTCGGCACGACGCCCGAAGCCGTCGTGGCCCCGGCGCGGCAATTCCTCGACGCGATGCAGGCCGAGGGCGTGCTCGGCTGCCCCAAGCACTTCCCGGGCCATGGCGATGCCGGCGTCGATTCGCATTATTCGCTGCCCGTCATCGATGTCGATGCCGAAACCTTCCGCAAGCGCGAGCTCGCACCCTTCCGCCAGTTCACCGATGCGAAGACCAGGCTGTTCATGACCGCGCATATCGTCGTGCCGGCGATCGATCCGGGGACGCCCGCGACCATGTCGCGCGTCATCCTCAACGACATCTTGCGGGGAGAGCTCGGCTTCAAGGGCGTGATCGTCACCGACGATCTCGGCATGCGCGCCATCTCGGACAAGCTCAAGGAGCCGGAGACGACGGTGAAGATCGTCAATGCCGGCGCCGATCTCCTGTGCATGTGCGCCTATTGGGCCGACACCTCGCTCATCGTCGAGATGATCGGCCACATGACGCAAGGCCTGAAGGAGGGCGCGATCAAGGAAGCCGATCTCAGGCAATCCTTCGACCGCATCTCAGGCCTGCTCGCGGATGTCCCCCAGCACCCCGTCGAAAGGCTGGCGGAGGAGACCTATGAGCGGCATGCCGCTCTCGCCCCCTTGCGGCCGCGCACGCCGCCTGCCGCCAGTGCCGGTGGCGCCGCCAAGGCGTGACATTGGCCTCCGGTGCAATCTTCCTTGGCCTGGACGGCAAAGGCTCCGCTTCCTGCCAGCGGCCCTGAAATAACCCGGTTTTTCCGCCGTATTTGAGTTGACGCGGCCGGTCTCGCGCAGATTGGTCCGCATCGTCCCCCGCGCGGCAAGGCTAGCCCATGAACCTGCTCGAACGCGACCGTGACCTCGATGTCCTCGCCGCCGCTCTTGCCGAGACGGTCGCCGGGCACGGACGCCTCGCTTTGATCGGCGGCGAGGCCGGCATCGGCAAGACCTCCTTCATCGACCACTTCCTCTCGAGCTGCGGCAAGTCGCACCGCACGCTCATCGGCCAGTGCGATTCGCTTTTCACGCCCTCGCCGCTTGGCCCGCTTTACGACATCGCGCGCCAGACCGGCGGCAGGCTGCTGGCGCAGCTCGAAGGCGACGCGCCGAGGCCGGCTTTGTTCTCGACCATGCTCGACACGTTGCGCGATCCGGCGCAGCCGACGGTGCTGGTCATCGAGGATATCCACTGGGCGGATGAGGCGACGCTCGATCTCCTCAAATATCTGGGCCGCCGTATCGCGCAGACACGCGCTCTTCTCGTCTTGAGCTATCGCGATGACGAAGTCGAAGGCCATCCGCCCTTGCGCATTCTGCTGGGCGACCTCGCGACCTCGCCATCGGCCATCCGCATCGATCTGCGGCGGCTCTCGATCGCCGCGGTGCGTCACCTCAGCGAAGGCAAGCCTCTCGATCCGGAGGCGCTGCACCGGCAGACCTCGGGCAATCCCTTCTTCCTTGCCGAGATCCTTGCCCATTTGGGCTCCGGCATCCCCAAGACGGTCAGCGACTGCGTCATGGCACGCGCCGCAACGCTCAAGCCCGCCGCGCGCAATGTCCTCGAAACCATCGCCGTCCTCGGCAGCCGCATCGACCATGGAGTGCTGGAAAAGGTCGTCACCGCCGTGGCCGACAGTGTCGCCGACTTGCGCAAAGCGGGGCTCATCACCGCGAATGGCGAGGCGATCGCCTTCCGTCACGAGCTGGTGCGCGACGCCATCCTGGCGGATCTCGATCAGGCGCGATCGCGGGAGCTCAACCGCCTGGCGCTCCGGGGCTTGCAGGCTTCAGGGAATCGGGGCGATCTGGCGCAATTGGCGCAACTCGCCGAAGGGGCCGGCGATCACGCGGCCGTGCTCGATTATGGACCGGCCGCGGCGCGCGCCGCGGCGGCCGTCGGCGCCCATCGTGCGGCCGCCGCGCATTATCGGCGCACGCTTGTCTTCGCCCATGACCGCCCGCCCGCCGAACGGGCAGCGCTCTTCGAGGCCTATGCCGAGCAAAGCGCCATCATCGACGATTTGGCCGCGGCGATCGAAGCCTATCGCGAAGCGGTAGCCCTCTGGCGCCAGGCCGGCGATCGCCGGCAAGAGGGGGCGAGCCTGTCGCGACTTGCCTGGCCGCTGGTGCGCAGCGGCCAGAACGCCGCCGCCGAAGACGCAAGCCGCCAGGCCATCGACGTCTTGGAAACATTGCCGTCGACGCGCGAGCTTGCCGGCGCCTATCGCATGCAGGCGCATTTGCGCATGCTCGATCGCGACAAGGCGGCGGCGGTGCGCTGGGGCCGGAAGGCCATCGCGCTCGCCGGCGATCTTGGCGATGACGCCATCGTCGCCGCCGCCGAGATGGTCGTCGGCGCCGCCCTGCATGTGAGTGGGGATGACCATGGGCTGGCGCATTTCGATCGCTGCCTGGCCCTGGCGCGCGCCGGCGGAATGCATGAGCTCGTAGGCCTCGCCTACCTCAATCTGGGCTCGTCCTATGGCGAGCGCTATCAATTGGCCGAGGCCGAGGCGGTGCTGACCGAAGGCATCGCCTATGCCGAGGACTGCGATCTCGATCACTCCAATAATTACATGTCGGCCTGGCTCGCCCTGACGAACCTCTATCAGGGCCGCTGGAGCGAGGCGGGCGATCATGCGACCGCCGTCATCAACTGCCCGAATTTCTCGCTGGTCAGCCAGATCATGGCGCTGGCGGCCTTGGGCCGCCTGCGCGTCAGGCGTGGCGATCCGGGCGCCAACCGGCTTCTCGATGAAGCTCTCGACTTCGCCTTGCGCACCAATACGCTCCAACGCCTGGCGCCCGTCCGCGCCGCGCGTGCCGAATGTGCCTGGTTCGAGGGTGATCTTGCGCGTGTCGCCCGCGAGGCCGAGGCCGGCCATGCGCTGGCGCTGCGCCACCGCCATGCCTGGCATGTCGGGGAATTTTCTTTCTGGCTCGCACGCGCCGGCGCGAAGGTGACAGTGCCCAAATACTGCGCCGCACCCTTCGCTTTGCAGATCGCCGGCAATTGGCGCGCTGCCGCGGAAGCCTGGCGAGAGCTGGGATGTCCCTATGAGGAAGCCAGGGCACTCGCCGACGGCAATGAGCCGGCGCAATTGCGGGCGCTCGAGATCTTCGATCGGCTGGGCGCAGCACCGGCGGCGATCATGCTGCGCCAGCGCATGCGCGAAAGCGGCAGCCGGAGCATACCGCGCGGGCCCCGCGCCGCCACGCTGCGCAATCCGCACGGTCTCACGCCCCGCGAGATGAGCATATTGAGCTGCCTGGCCAATGGCTTGAGCAACGGCCAGATCGGCGCGCAGCTTCATATCTCGCCCAAGACCGTCGATCATCACGTGTCGTCCATCTTGGCGAAGCTTGCCGTCAAATCGCGCGGCGAAGCAGCCGCCCTCGCCATGGCGCAAGGCCTCATCGCGCAAAATAGGGAGATGGTCGCCGCAAAATAGGGAGGCTTCCCGATGTGCGTCCCGGGGCGCGGTTCTAGACTCGCCTCGTTCAACTTCGACGGAGGCACTCATGCCGCGCTATGTCATCGAGAGAACCTTTCCCGACGGGCTTGCCATCCCGGTCAACGACAAGGGTGCGGAAATCGCCCTCAAGGTCGTCAGCCGCAATGGCGAGGAAGGCGTCACCTGGATCCATTCCTACGTGACCCAGGACAAGCGGAAGACCTTCTGCGTCTATGACGGGCCGACGCCCGAAGCCATCCGCAAGGTGGCGGAGCGCAACGGCCTGCCGGTCGACCGCATCAGCGAGGTCCGCGTGCTCGACCCTTATTTCTTTCTGTGACGGATCTCTGCGATCCTCCTTCCGGCGACGGTTGCCGGGAAGGGGAAAGAGACGCCCCAGCCATCGCCAATATGCCCTCAATCTGGCGATGGCTGCGGGCGCTCTCGAGTGCTTGTCTGAGACCGGCTTTGCGCCGCAAGAGAAGGCATCGCACGCTCCGCCTTCACCGCCTGAATGGCTACATGCTCAAGGACATAGGTCTCACCCGCATGGAGTATGAAAATCCGGAACTCGAAAGGCTGCGTTCCGTGATGCTGGCTTTCCGGAACGACGAGGAGGACGACTGACGGAAGGCGGCACCGGGATCGCCAATCTTTTGTAGCATTTCCACTTCGCTGCAGCCCGCAACGGACTTCCGTCAAGGCTATGGACGTGACATTCCGCCCATATACGGTCAGAGTCCCGGAATAGTGATCGATTCCGTGCCGTAGTTTTGGGTAAACGGGGCGGTGAAGCGGAGCTGTTTCTGTCGTGACGACCCCGGCATCCCATACCCCGGTCAGGCTGCGCGGGCTGGCCGTAGCCTATGGCCTTGCCTGCCATGTGCTCTTCATCACCGGCGTGGGGGCGATGATCGCCGCCATGTATTTCGGCATGAGCCAGTCGCTGGGGCGCGTGCCCGCGCCTTGGAGCTTCGTTGCCAATGCGCTCCTGCTGATCCAGTTCCCGCTCGCCCACACTTTCCTGCTCTCGGCGAAGGGCCTGTCATGGCTCGGCCACCTGGCGCCACGGCGGATCGGCTCTCGTCTCACGACAACGACCTATGCCACGATCGCCTCGATCCAGGTCCTCCTGCTCTTCACTTTTTGGTCGCCGAGCGGCGTCATCTGGTGGCGTGCCGAGGGCGCGGTCCTCATCGTGCTGTCATGCCTCTATGCCGTGGCTTGGCTGCTGCTGTTGAAGGCCATTGTGGATGCGGGTTTCGCCTTGCAGACCGGCCTTCTCGGCTGGTGGGCCGTGGCGCGCAATCGGGCGCCACGCTTTCCGCCCATGCCGAAGACCGGTCTCTTTCGCCTCATCCGCCAGCCGATCTATGTCGCCTTCGCCTTGACCTTGTGGACGGTGCCGACCTGGACTCCCGATCAGCTTGCCTTGTCCCTGACGCTGACCGCCTATTGCCTGATCGGACCTTTGTTCAAGGAGGCGCGCTTCGCCAAGCGCTTCGGCGCCGAGTTCCGCGCCTATCAGGCGCATGTGCCTTATTGGCTCCCCTGGCCACGACCCGGAGTTTCACGTCCCGTGCCGCGCAATGATCTGTCGATCTACGACACCTATGCCGATGACTGGTGGAGCGGGCGGGTTCGCTGGCTGCGAGCGCTTCACAACATGGTCCCGGCCCGGCTCGCCGGTTTCGATCCCATCGTCGGCGACTGGACCGGCAAGCGGGTGCTCGATCTCGGCTGCGGCGGCGGCTTCATGGCGGAGGCGCTGGCCCGGCGCGGCGCGCTCGTCTCCGGCATCGATCCGTCGCCCGGCGCCATCGACATCGCCTGGAAGCATGCCGAAACGAGCGGACTGGCCATCGCCTACGCCGTCGGAACGGGCGAAAGCTTGAATCTCGCGGATCGCTCCTTCGACATCGTCCTGTGCGTGGATGTGCTCGAACATGTCGAGGATCTCGACCGCGTCATCGCCGAGATCGGTCGCGTCCTCAAGCCGGGCGGCCTCTTCCTCTTCGACACGATCAACCGCAACGGGCTCGCCACGCTGGTGATGATCACTTTCGGGGAAAATATCCTGAAACTGCTGCCGCCTGGAACGCATGACCCGGCCCGCTTCATCACGCCCGACGAGCTTCACCGCAAGCTGACGGCGGCCGGCTTTACCGTCGGCCGCTTCGCGGGCTTCGGCCCCCGTCGCGTCAACTGGCGCCTCGATCCGGTCTTCGGCCGCCTGCCGACGCTCGCCGTCCAATATATGGGGGACGCACGCCTGGGCGGAAAAATTTAATCCCACAAGACCGTTGAATCTGTCTTATTCCTTGTTGTACGATTGTTCAACAAGGAAACGTCATGACGGTCGTGCGCAGCGCATTTCCCTTCGCGGTGGAGGTCGTCGATCCCTTCTGGATCGGCCTCAAGGACGGTACGCGCATTGCCGCGACCTTGTGGCGGCCGAAGACCGCAGCCCCAGTGCCGGTGGTCGTCGAGATGATCCCCTATCGCCGCCGCGACGGCACGGTGTTCCGCGACCTCGAAATGCATCCTTACCTGGCGGGCTCCGGCATCGCCTGCTGCCGCGTCGACATAAGGGGATCGGGCGATTCGGACGGCATCCTCGCCGATGAATATCTGCCGCGCGAGCAGGAGGACGCTTGCGAGATCATCGCCGCCCTTGCCGTCGAGCCCTGGTCGAACGGCAATGTCGGCATGACCGGTATTTCCTGGGGCGGCTTCAACTCCCTCCAGGTCGCGGCGCTTGGGCCCCCTGCTCTGAAGGCGATCATCACTCTGTGCTCGACCGACGACCGCTATGCCGACGACGTGCATTACATGGGCGGCGCCCTCCTCACCGAGAACGAGATGTGGTCGAACTTCATGCTGGTGAAGAACGCCATGCCGCCCGATCCGCAGATCGTGGGCGATGCCTGGCGCGCCATGTGGGAGAAGCGCCTCGAGGCCAATCATTCCTGGTCGGAGCATTGGCTGAAGCATCAGCGCCGCGACGCCTATTGGAAGCAGGGCTCGGTCTCGGAGGATTTGACCAAGATTCGCTGCGCCGTTCTGGCCGTGTGCGGCTGGGAGGACAGCTATTCCAATTCCGTGCCGCGCCTGCTCGAGGGCCTCGTAGCACCCAAGATGGCGATCATGGGCCCGTGGACGCACGCCTTCCCCTGCCGCGGCGATCCGGGCCCGCAGATCGGCTATCTGCAAGAGGCCTTGCGCTGGTGGAAATACTGGCTCGCCGGCGAAGCGACCGGGATCATGGACGAGCCGCAATACCGCATCTATGCGATCGGCGAGGAGCGTCCGCGGCCTTGGTACAAGAGCCATGCCGGGCATTGGATCGCGGAAGACGCCTGGCCGAGCCCGCGCATCGACTGGCAGACGCGCTATCTCAACGCCCGGGCGCTGGCGCCGGCACCCGAGACGGGAGCGACGCTCGCGGTGCGCTCGCCCGCCACCGCCGGCACCGATTGCGGCCGCTGGGGCGGCTATGGCGGCACCTCGCCCGATCTCGCCATCGATCAGCGCCGCGAGGACGGCCAGGCCTTGTGCTTCGACACCGAGCCCTTGGCCGAGGACACGACGCTTCTCGGCGCGCCCGAGATCACACTCGAGCTCATGGTCGATGCGCCGAAGGTCAATCTCGCTGTGCGCCTGTGCGATGTCTATCCGGACGGCACGTCGGCGCTGATGACCTATGGCGTGCTCAATCTCACCCATCGCGACAGCCATGAATTTCCGGAAAACTGTCCGGTCGGCACACCCTTCACCGTCACGCTCCGGCTCAATGACTTCGCCCGCCTCGTTCCCAAAGGCCACCGTATCAGGCTCAGCCTCGCCACCCAGCATTGGTTCATCTTGTGGCCGCAGCCGACGCTCGCCACTGCGACCATTGCGAGCGGCAAGTCGACCATCAGGCTGCCGTTGCGCCGGCCGAGCAACAAGGACAGTCATGTGATCTTCGAGACGGCCGAAATCTCAACCCCGGCCGCCGCGACCCAACTCTCAGCCGGCAGCTCGACCAAGACGGTCGAGGACGACATCGCCACGGGTTTACGCACCATCAGGCTCAAGACCGACCATGGCACCCACAGGATCGACGATCGCGCGATCGTCACCTCGTCCTGGAACGCCGACACCTTCATCATCCATCCCGACGATCCCCTGACCGCGAAGCTCGTCACCGAATATGCCTGGGCGGTCAAGAGCGGGCCCTCCGACATGGAAGCGAAGAGCCGCACCGAGCTCACCGCCGATGCCGAGAATTTCTATCTGACCTGGCAGATCGAGTCCCGCGAACAGGGCCGCATCGTGCACAGCAAGGGCGCGACCCGCGCCATCAAGCGCGATTTCTGTTGAAGGACCGGAACCGGCCATGCTCGCTTACACGATCAAACGCATCGGCCTCGGTCTCCTGATCCTGATCGGTGTGATGTTCGCCATGTATGCGGCGGTCTTCATCGTGCCGGGCAATCCCGCACGGGCAGCACTTGGCCCCCGCGCGACACAGGAGATGATCGACAGGCTCACCCGCGAGATGGGTCTCGACCAGCCCTATCTGGTCCAGGTCTACAATTTCTTCGTCAATGTGCTGTCAGGCAATCTCGGGCTCGACGTCATCTCCAACCGTCCCGTCGCGACGGAGATCTGGGAAGTGCTGCCCAACACGCTGATCCTCTGCGTCGTTGGCCTCGGCTGGGCCACACTGCTCGCGATACCGCTCGGCTGCCTCGCGGTACTGAAGCGCGGCACCTGGATCGACCGCGCCACGAGCCTCTTGTCGGTCAGCGTCATCTCGCTCCCCTATTATGTGATCGCCATCTATGCGCTGCTAATCTTTGCGGTCGGGCTCAATTGGCTGCCGGCCATTGGCGATGGCGAGCCGGGCGATATCGGCAGCCAGATCCGGGCGCTCATCTTGCCTGCTTTCGCCATCGGCTTCACCTGGGTCGGCTATCTCGCCCGCCTCGTCCGCGCCTCGATGCTCGACGTCATGGGCGAGCCGCATATCCGCACGGCCCGTGCCTTCGGCGTGCCGGAATGGAAGATCGTCACCAAATACGGCCTGCGCATCGCGCTCATCCCCACTTTGTCGCTGCTTGCCGTCAGCCTCGGCGGGCTCATCTCCTCGGCCGTCTTCGTCGAGGTCATCTTCTCGCGGCCCGGCATCGGCAAGCTCGTCACCGCCGCCGTGAATCTGCGCAACTATCCGGTGGTCATGGGCGCTGTCCTGGTCATGACCGCCATTTATGTCGCACTCACCATCGCCGTCGATCTCCTGATCGCGCGGCTCGATCCGAGGATCAGAGATGCCTTCCGGGGTGCATGAGATCCTGAAGCGCGTGATGCGCGATCCGCTGGGCCTTTTGGGCCTCATCCTCGTCATCATCGTGATCGGGGCAGCGCTCTTCGCCGATGTGATTTCGCCTTACGATCCGGCCAAGATCGATGTGCTCAACAAGCTGCAGGACCCATCGGCGGCGCATTGGCTCGGCACCGACCAGCTCGGCCGCGATACGTTGTCGCGCATCATCTATGGCGCTCGCGTCGCCATGGGCATCGCCGTCTTCTCCATCGGCATCGGCGCCTTCATCGGCCTGATCCTCGGCATGCTGGCGGGCTATGGACCGCGCTGGCTCGACAGCCTTCTCATCTTCTTCTTCGATTCCTTGAGCGCCATCCCGCTCATTCTCTTCGCCTTGACCGTCATCGTCATCCTGGGGCCCGGCACCGGAACGCTGATCTTCGTCATCGCCGTCATTTCCGTTCCGATCTATGGCCGGCTGGTACGCGCCCAGACGCTGGCCTTGCGGCGCAGCGAATTCATCCTGGCCGAGCAGTCCATGGGCGCCGGCACGGCGCGCATCATCGGCATTCATCTCTTGCCCAATGTGCTGGGGCCGCTGGTGATCCTGGTCAGCATGGATATCCCGACGGTCGTCGCTCTCGAGGCGGCATTGAGCTATCTGGGCCTCGGCGTCCGGCCGCCGACGCCGAGCTGGGGCACCATCCTCAATGACGGCTACACGTCGCTCCGCGCCAATCCGTCTTTGGTGATCGCCGCCGGCATCCCGCTCGTCATCGCGACATTGGGTTTCACCTTCCTGGGCGAATCTCTGCGCGATGCGCTCGATCCCAAGCTCAAGCACAGGCAATCGCCATGACCTCGCCGCTCCTCGCCATTCGCGATCTGACCATCGACTATGCGGGCCATGTCCAGGCGGTGCGCAAAGCCAATCTCGAGATCCGGCTGGGCGAGGCCGTGGGCCTCGTGGGTGAATCGGGCTCCGGCAAGTCGACGCTCGCTTCCGCCATTCCGGGCCTATTGCCCGCCAGCGCGCGCATCCAGGGCGACATCGCCTTCAAGGACAAGAGCGTCGCCGGCAACCAGAGCGCTTTGCGCGGCGATGAGATCGCCATGGTGTTCCAGGACCCGATGACCTCGTTCAATCCGGTGCTCACCATTGGCGAGCAGCTGGTCGACTTCCAGAGCCGCATTGCGGGATCGGCCAAGGAGAAATACCGGCGTGCCATCGCCATGCTGGGGCGCGTCGGCATTCCCGACGCCGCCATGCGCGCCGAGAGCTATCCGCATGAATTGTCGGGCGGCATGCGCCAGCGCGCCGCCATCGCCGCCGCTTTGCTCGTCAATCCGAGCCTGCTCATCGCCGATGAGCCGACGACGGCGCTCGACGTCACCATGGAAGCGCAGATCATCCATCTCTTCCGCGAATTGCGCCGCGACTATGGCGGCGGCATCCTCATCGTCACCCATCATCTGGGCGTCGTCGCCGAGCTCTGCGACCGCGTCTATGTGATGTATCGGGGCGATGTGGTCGAGGAAGGTCCGGTGGACGACATCTTCCACAAGCCCCGCCATCCCTATACCCGCGCCCTCCTCGCCTGCGATCCGGCCCGTATCCCTGAGCGCACCGATTATCTGCCGGTGATCAGCGATGCCGAGCGCGCGACCTTCACGAGGGCGTCCTGGCGATGACACCCATCATCGAGGCGGAAGGTCTGGCGGTCAATTTCCGGAGCCCCGGCGGCTTCATGGGGCTCAACTCCCGCCGGCTCGCCATTCTCGAGGACGTGTCGATCAAGCTCCACAAGGGCGAGACGCTGGGCCTCGTCGGCGAATCGGGATCGGGCAAGACGACACTGGCGCGCACGCTCCTGGGGCTGGTGCCGGCTGCCCGCGGCACGATCCGCTTCGATGGCTCAGCCGTGACGAGCTTCGCGCATCTCAGGCGCCGCACTGCGATGATGTTCCAGGATCCGGTCGGGTCTCTCAGTCCCCGGCTCGCCATCGGCTCCGCCATCACCGAGCCCTTCGTCATCCATGGCGTAGGCATGGCTTCGCGCCGCGTCATGGCGGAAGAGCTTCTGAGGCTCGTCGGCCTTCCTGCGGATTTCATCGGCCGCTATCCGCATGAGCTTTCGGGCGGCCAGGCGCGCCGCGCCGGTGTCGCCCGCGCTTTGGCGCTGCGGCCCGATCTCGTCATCGCCGATGAGCCGACCGCCGGGCTCGATGTCTCCATCCAGGGCGAGATCCTCAATCTGATGACCCGGCTCAAGGCCGAGCTCGCGCTCTCTTATGTCATCGTCACCCACAATCTCGCGATGATCCGTCACGTCTCCGACCGGATCGCCATCATGTATCTGGGCCGCATCGTCGAGGAAGGACCGACGCCCGAGGTCTTCAGCAAAGCCCGTCATCCCTACACGGCCTCGCTGATCGCCTCCGAGCCCATCCCCGATCCGCGCCGCAAGCGCCATGCGCTCGCCATCACCGGCGAAGTGCCGAGCATCCAGAACCGGCCGAAGGGCTGCGAGTTCCACACCCGCTGCCCCTATGCCCAAGAGCGCTGCCGCATCGAAGCGCCGTCTCTCACCGTCACGGGCAGTCATAGCGTGCGCTGCCATTTTCCACTCAACTAGGGAGGTAAGAATGAAAATCAAAGGACATTTCGACCGCCGTGGGTTCCTGCAGCTCTCGGCATTCTTGAGCGCCGGCATGGTTCTGCCGCAGCGCCTGAGCTTCGCCGCCGAAGGCGATCTCCTGCGCATCAGGAGCGACAGCGACATCAACCGGCTCGACCCTGCCTTCGAGATCGGCAATCTCGAAGACATCACCAATCGCTGCGTGCTGGTGACCCTGGTGCGCCTCTCCGACATGCGCAAGGGCAACACGATCGCGCCCTGGGGAGCCGAGAAGATCGAGCAGACCGATCCGACCTCGATCACTTTCACTTTGCTGCCCGGCCTCAAATGGACCGGGGGCTATGGACCGGTCACGCCTGAGGACGTGAAATACTCCTTCGAGCGCATCGCCGATCCGAAGAATGAATCGGCCTGGAAATACCAGTTCGAGAAGCTCGATAAGGTCGAGGTCAAGGACGAGCGCACCGGCATCATCCGGCTGAAGGAGCCGTTCCAGCCGATCTGGGTGACGTCGCTGCCTTATTATGGCGGTCACATCGTGTGCAAGGCGGCGGTCGAGAAAGCAGGCGGCAAATACACGACCGAGATCCCGGCGCAATGCGGCCCCTATCTGCTCGACAAATGGGAGCCCAAGCAGAAGATGACGTTCAAGGCCAATCCCGACTGGCCGGGACCCAAGCCCGATTTCGGCCAGGTCGAGATTTCGATCGTCGAGGACGACCAGGCGGCCCAGCTCGCTTATGAGGCGAAGGCCTTCGACTATTGCCGCGTCTCGGCCTCGTCCGCCAAGGGCCTCAAGGAGAAGCCCCTGCCCGACACCAAGCTCATCGAGGCGCAGTCGACGCGCTATGTCTGGCTCACCATCAACATGGACAATCCCAAGCTCAAGGACCCGAAGGTGCGCCAGGCGGTGCAATATGCCTTCGACGGCGAGCAGCTGATCGCCGGGACCTATGAGGGGCTCGTTCCGCGCTCGACCGGCGTGGTGCAGCCCGGCACCGCCTTCACCCGGGCCAAGAACATCATCGACAAGCCCGATTACGAAAAGGCGAAGGCGCTCCTCGCCGAGGCGGGCGTCAGCGATCTCAAGCTCAATCTCGCCACCTTGAACGACTCGCGCTACATGACCGCCTGCCAGATCATCCAGGCGACCATGGCTCAGGCCGGCATCACCATCGAGATCCAACCCTATGACGAAGGCGCCTATTGGGTCTTGGGCGACAAGACGCAAGGCGACGGCTACAAGAACCTCGAGCTGGTGCTGATGCCCTTCGCCGGCGGCATCGATCCGTCGGAGAACCTGGTCTGGTTCCGGCCCGACCAGATCGGCGTGTGGAACTGGTCCGCCTTCAACAGCCCGGAATTCGAGGAACTCTACACCAAGGCGCTGTCTGAAGGCGATCAGGCGAAGCGCAAGACCATGTATAACCGCATGGAGGATCTGATGGAGGAATCGGGCGGCTTCATCTTCGTCTGCCATGAGCCCTTCGTCGCGATCCACAAGACCACATTCGAGCCCGAGATCCTGGCCGACGGCTATCCCAATCCCGTCGGCTTCAAGAAACTGTGAGGTGATATGCCGACTGCCGCCCAGAAGAGCAAACCACGCTTCGCCCGCGTCGAAGCCGATCTGCGCCGGCAGATGCTCATCGATGCCGCGATCCGCTGCCTGGCCGAGGGCGGGATCGCGGCCTTCACCGTGGACCGCATCTCGCGCGAGGCGAATGTCTCGCGCGGGCTCATCAATCATCACTTCAACGGCATTTCCGGTCTCCTGATCGAGGTCTATGAAGCGATGACCCAGTCGATGATCGCCGCCGGGCGCGAGACGCTGTTCTTCGAAGGCTCAGCCGAGGAGCGGCTCGCCCAGGTGATCGAGACGATGTTCCGCCCGCCCATGTTCTCGAAGTCATCACTCAGGGCATGGCTGGCGCTCTGGGGCGAGGTCGCCACCAATCCGCGGCTGAAAGCCTCGCACCGCAAATCCTATGACGCCTATCGCAAGGCGATCGGCGATGCGCTGGGCGAGATCGCCGTCGCGCGCAAGGTTAAGACCAATGGCGAGGCGCTCGCCATGACCGTGATCGCGCTCATTGACGGCCTGTGGATCGAATGGTGCCTCGATTCATCCGTCGTCAATCGCGACACGGCGCGCGCCGCCGTCTATGACGTGCTCGAGGCAAGACTGGGGCCACTGATGCGGTAGTCCCCAACTTTTCCCCTCTCCCGTCCGAAGGATGGGAGAGGGTGCCCGAAGGGCGGGTGAGGGCTCTTTGTCTCCGCAAGGAATACTCGTTGAGATCGGAGTGCGTTGCACGAAAGAGCCCTCATCCGGCCTTCGGCCACCTTCTCCCATTGCTTCGCAACGGGAGAAGGGAAGCATTTGCTTCACGCCTCGCGCTTCCTGCGCTCGACGTAATCGCGCAGCGCCTCATCGATCGCGGGGTCGATCGGCGGCTGCTCATACTCTTTCAGCATCTGCTTCCAGATGCGATTGGCCTTGAGAGGCGCCGTCTCGCGGCCACGCTCGACCCAGCTGTCGTGATTGTCCCAATTGGAGATGAGCGGCTGATAGAAGGCGGTTTCATAGCGCTGAAGCGTATGAGCTGTTCCGAAATAATGGCCGGCCGGCCCCACTTCGCGCACCGCATCGAGCGCCAGCGTCTCAGGCGTCACCTCGAAGGGCTCGCAATAGGCCGCCATCATCTGCAGGAGATCGGCGTCGAGGATCAGCTTCTCGAAGGAGGCGGTGAGCCCGCCGCCGAGCCAGCCCGCGGCATGGAGCACCAGATGGGCGCCGCCCATGATCGAGCCCCAGAGCGCCATCATGCTCTCGTAAGCCGCTTGCGCATCGACGTCATTGGCGGCCGTCACGTTGCTCGAGCGGAAGGGCACGCCGATGAGGCGCGCGAGCTGGCCCGAGGCCTGTGCGGCTTGCGCATATTCGGGCGTGCCGAAAGCCGGCGCGCCTGACTTCATGTCGACATTCGAAGTGAAGCCGCCATACATGACGGGCGCCCCCGGGCGCACGATCTGGGTGAGGGCGATGCCGGCGAGCGCTTCGGCATGCTGCTGGGCGAGGGCGCCCGCGAGCGTCACCGGCGACATGGCGCCGGCCAGCGTGAAGGGTGTCACGATCACGCATTGGCCATGCTCGGCGAAGGTCATGAGGCCTTCCGCCATCGGGATGTCGAGCTGCAAGGGGGAATTGGTGTTGATCACGCAAGTGAAGACCGGATCGTCGATCAGCCCTTCGCGCGTTGTGCCGAGCGAGATCGCCGCCATTTCGAGCGCGTCCAAGGCGCGCTCGCTGCCCAAGCCCTGCGGCTGCCAGTTTTTGTCGAGCAGCGTGATCTCGGCATAATAGAGGTCGAGATGGCGCGTCTCGGCCGGAAGGTCCAGTGGCTCGAAGGGCCCACCGCCCTCCTGATGCAAGATGTCGAGCGACTGGATGAGCCTGAGATAGTCGCACATCTCGGCATAGGTGCCGGCGCGCCGGCCTTTTTCGAGATCGCTCACATAAGCGGGCCCACCGACCGAGGAGAAGATCGCGTGGCGGTTACCGACCTTGACCGTCTTGGCCGGATTGCGCGCCTTGAGCGCGAATTCGGCGGGCGCCTTGGCGATGAGGCCGGCGATCATCGCGCGATCGAAACGCACACGCAGATCACTTTCATCGACCGAAGCTCCGGCCGATGCAAAATGGGCGCGGGCCCTGGGCTCCAGCACCTTCATGCCGATCTCTTCGAGAATGGTAAGGGCCGTATCGTGGATCGCTCCAACCTGATCGGCGCTCAAGACCTCGATCGGGCGATAGGGCAGCGTGAACTGCTTCCACGGCCGCTGCTGCAGCGCTCCCGGTATGCGCTGCGGGCGGGCACGTCGGCGCGGCGATACGGGCGTGATCATGGCTCTGGCCTTTCCCGTCGAATAAGGGATGATTTCGGTTCGTCGAATTCGCGCGCGAAGCGATGCCCGGAGAAGACCGCATCGGCGATATGGGACGGCGCCCGGCAGTCGCCGATCAGGCTCATCGCTTCGGCCGGCAGCCGCCCCAAGAGCTCATGATAAAGCGTGTCATGAGGCACCCTGCCCGTCACCAGCACCAGCGCATCGCCCGGTACGGCGCGGATGCGGCCGGTATAGACGCAGGCGAATTGCGGCGCATCGCCTGCAAAGCCCGTGAGCTGATGCGACAGGACGAGACGCACATCCATCGCCATCAGCCGCGCCTGGATGAAACCCTGCTCGTCCGTCAATTGTGTCCACGACGAGACAACCGGCAGAGCCGTGACATAGGTCACGTCATGGCCCTTGGTTTTCAGCATCTCGGCCAAGGCGCTGCCGACGGCATAGTGGTCATCGTCATAGACGGTGACGGAAGCGCCCTTGGGCAGCCGGTCGATATCGTCCGGTGTGAAGACCGCAGCACTTGCCGGAAGGTTCACCGGCTCCTCGACCACACCACCCACCGCATCGCGCCGCCAGAAGCTGCCGGTGGCGAGAACGACATGATCGGCGCCGAAGCTCACAATGTCATCGGCCGTCATCGGGCTTTCTCGGTAGACGGCGACATTCGAGAGTTTGCCGATCATATGCTGGCGGTAGTCGCGCACCCGGATCCAGCTCTTGAGGCCGGGCAGGCGCGATTCAGCGAGCACCCTGCCCCCCAAGTCACGCGCCGCTTCGGCCAGCGACACCTGATAACCGCGCCGGCCCAGCGCCAGCGCGCATTCGAGGCCGGCGGGCCCGCCGCCCACGACCAGCACGGTCTTCTCCGAGCGCTTGGCCGCGATCGTTTCGGGATGCCATCCCCGCCGCCATTCCTCGCCCATGGTCGGGTTCTGGGTGCAGCGGATCGGCACCGACTCGTTGTTGGCCGCCCGGCAGATATTGCAGCCGATGCATTCGCGGATCTCGTCCTCGCGTCCTTCCCTGATCTTCTGCGGCAGGAAGGGATCGGCGATCGAGGGCCTCGCCGCGCCGATGAGATCGAGGATGCCGCGGCGCAACTGCAACATCATCATGTCGGGCGAAGTGAAGCGGCCGACACCCACGACGGGCTTCGTCGTCAGCTTCTTGACGAAGGCGACATAGTTTTCCTGAAAGCCCTCATCGGAGAAGCGGGCGCTCTTGGAATCATTGCCCAGCGCCCCCGCCACATTCACATCCCAGAGATCGGGAAGCTCGGCGAGCCTCGCGACGATGTCCCGTGCCTCGCCGTCATGAGTGATGCCCTTGGGACCGTGCAGTTCATCGACCGCCAGGCGCAGGGCCACGGCGCAGTCGCCTTTGACGGCCTCGCGCGTGTCCTCGATCATCTCGGCGATGAGCCGGGTACGATTTTCGAGGCTGCCGCCATATTCGTCGATGCGCCGGTTGGTGCGCCGGGAGAGGAACTGCAGGGGCAGATAATCGTGCCCGGCATAGACATAGACGATGTCGAAGCCGGCGCGCCTGGCGCGCTCGGCCGCGGTAGCTTGCCACTGGCGAAACGCCTTGATGTCGGCCTTGTCCATGGCTCTTGCCGACATCGGCTGGATGAACTTCGCCCGCTGCCCGGAAGGCGACAGCAAGGGCTCGCGTGTCAGCCGGTTATTGGCATGGAAGCCGCCATGCCAGAGCTCGACCGCGGCCAGGCTGCCATGAGCGTGGATGGCCTCGGCGGTCTTGGCCAGCGCCCTGACATCGTCCTCGTCCCACAGCGACAGGTAGCCGAAGGGGAAGTCGTCGGATGAGGGATGGATCGAGCAATATTCGGTCGCAACGACCCCCCAGCCGCCTTCCGCCTTGATACCACGCAAGGCGGCAGTGGCCTTGGGCGCCCGCCAGCCCATGCCGCTCGCATGCGGCGTCTGATAGAAGCGGTTCGGCGCCGTTTTCGGCCCGATCCGCACCTCATCGAACAGCCTGGCATAGCGAGGGTTGAACATGCCCAATTCCTTGTTGAACGAATGTACAACAAGGAATTGGGCAAAAGCAATGGCCGCTGCTTGCTACAGCGGCCATTGTTTTACTTGGCCGGCGTCAGGATTTCCGTGCCGGCGCCGTTCTTGCCGGCGATGGTCCACAGTCCCTTGAGGGTCCCGTCGGGCGAGGCCTTGTAGATGATGAGGCCGATATCCTTGCCCATCACGTAGCCCGCGGCAAAAGCATCGTCATTGCGCATGCAGAAACCGTTCGAGCTCGTCGAGCCGGTCTTCCAGACGATCTCGCAGGTCGTGTTGGAGGTGATCTTGATCAGGGCCTGGCCCTGATAGGGCGAGCCGTCGAAATTCGTGCCGTTGACGTTGTAAAGTCCGCCGATGTCCTGCGCTGCGGCCACCGCCGGCAGCATGCCCATCAGCATGAATGCCCAGAATGCTCTTCTCATGGGACTGTCCCCCGCGTTAATGCCCCTGGGGAAGTATGCCTCAACCAGCGGCGGTGTCCAACATGCTGGGCGTCATAGCCATTGCCGGCGGGGGTTCAAGCTCAGCTTCCCGTTTCGGCCCCACCAGGAACAGGCCGGCGGCGGTCAGCGCCAATGCCGCCCAAATCCATGCGTTGAGGCTCTCGCCCAGCAGCAGCATGCTCCAGCCGATGCCGGCGATGGTCGTGAAATAGGCAGCCTGGCCGGTGAAGACGGCGCCCAGATTGTTGATGAGATAGAGGAACAGAACATTGGCGGAGAGCGAGGCCGCGGCGATGAGCACGACGGTCAGCTCCAAGGCGCCGGGGATGGCGCTCGGATAGATCATCTCGCCGGTCGAAAGCGCGATCGGCAGGAGAATGGCGGCAGCGGTGAGTTGCATGAGCCCGACCGTCGTGACGGTCGGAATATGCTCCGGCCGTTTTGCCGCCAGCATGATGCCTTCCGCCGCATAACAGGCCGGGATCGCTAGCGCTATGACCGTCCACAGCAGGCCGCCTGGCACCGCACCCGTGAATTTGTCATAGAGGATGACCAGGACCCCAAGGAGGCCAAGGAGCAGGCCTGCAAACCGCGACAGGCTCGGCTGCTCGATCCGCGTGAAGGCGGCGAAAGCGAAGGCGAGGAAGCCTTCCAGCACGATGATGATGGAAATGATGCTCGCCTCGACCTTGCCGGCAACGATGAACAGGAGCGATTCGCTGACCACGGCGCCGAGGAGCGCATAGGCCAGGAAATAGCCCCATGGTATCTCACGCGCCTTCGGCACGGTTCCCTTGGCCACCGACCAGCCTATGCAGCAAAGGCCGCTCAGCAGGCTGACCCAGAAGGCCATTCCGAAGGGATGGGCCTCGAGTCCGGAGGCCATGCGCGAGAGCGGCGCGACCAGGCCCCAGATGAGTCCGAGCACGATGAGCCCGAAGCCGCCGCGCAGGGTCTTTATGGACTGCCGGAGACGCCGCTCGCGCTCATAGACCTTCTGCGCGGCATCGGCGAAAACCCGCGCCAGGTCGCCCAGCGCATCATCGCGCTCGGAGATCTCGCCGAGGCCAAGCTTGGAGGGATTGTAGTTGCCGACCTTCAGGATCTGGGCAGCGCGCGCCAGTTTCTCGACCTGGTTCAGATAGTCGACCTCGGCGTCGCGGACATATTTCTTCTGAAGCAGCGTATTGACGCGGGCCCGGAAAATCACCGGATCGAAGTTTTTGGGGAGAAAGTCTTCCGCGCCGAGCTCGATCGCCGTGACGGCGCTCTCGGTGTCATCGAGCGAGGAGATCACGATGACGGGTATGTCCCTGAGCGCCGGGTCGGATTTCATGGCCTTGAGCACGTCGAAGCCATCCATCTCCGGCATCACGATGTCGAGGAGCACCGCATCGACCGGATGGCCACGCATATGGTCGAGCGCCTCGCTGCCGCTTCCCACCGCATGGCATTGATGGCCGAGGGAGGTTGCCGCACCCGCGAGCTTGAGCCGCATGGCCCGCGTATCGTCGACGACGAGTATTCTTCCCGTTCTGCTCATGGCATCCCCCCGTTCAATTCCGTGCCGATATAGGCCACGAGTTCCTCTTTGAGCGCGATACAGCCCTGGGCGATCTGCTCGGAACAGGCAACGGCATTGGCCACCGTCCCTCGCTTGCTCCTGAGCTCGACATCGGCGCAGAGTGCAGCAAGCGCGCTGTCCCCGAAATCCCGTGCGCTCGATTTGATCGTATGGGCGGCGCGACCCAGCGTGTCGAGCCTGCCCTCTCTCGCGGCGGCAAGGACCGACTGCGCCAGCGGCTCGGCCTCATCGATGAAGCTCTGCAGAATCTCGGCCAGGAGGTCCCTGTCGCCGCCGATGATTTCTCGCATGCGCTCCAGCGCCTGAAGTGAGATGCTCACGGTGCTTTCCCCCTTTGCCGCCTGGCGACGCTCGCCCGCCAGCTCGTGCGCAGGGCACCGACGAGCTCAGAAAGCTCGATGGGTTTGCTCACATAGTTATCCATGCCCGCCTTGAGATAGGCCTCCCGGTCTCCGGCAATGGCATTCGCGGTGAGGGCGACGAAATAGGGTTGCGCCACTTCCGAGCGGAGGCTGCGGATGATCTTCATCGCCTCGATGCCGTCCATTTCCGGCATCTCGATATCCATGAGGATCGTGTCGAAGGACGCCGCAGCGGTCATGTCGACGGCTTCCCGGCCGCTCGCCGCCAATTGCGGCGCATAGCCGAGCTTCTTGAGCAATGCCGAGCAGAACTTGCGGTTCGTTGGATGGTCGTCGACCACGAGGATGCTGAGCGGGCATTCTTCCGCGAGCTTGCCGTCGAGGTCGACGGCCGGCTTGGCGGCCGCCGGCGCCGCTACCTTGGGCACGGACAGGATCGCCGCCGTGATGGCATGCAGCAGGGCCGAGGGCTTGATCGGCTTGTTCAGGACATCGGCGAAGAGCTTGGCGCCCGCCATCTGTATGATCTGGGCGCGGCTCATATGCAGCGAGCTGAACAGGATGAGCGGCAGCGACCGGCAATGCGGCAGATCGTGGATGCGCTTCGCGACATCGATCCCGTGAAGATGCGGCATTTGCATGTCGAGGATAACAACATCCGGAGGCGGGGTGTTTCGCAGGGCGGATAGCGCCTCCTCCCCGCCGGTCACCAGGGTCGGCACCATGCCGAACGATTTTGCATGGAGCTCGAGGACCCGGCGGTTGGTGGCGTTGTCGTCGACGACGAGAACACGTTTGCCTTTCAGGCTTTCGGTATCGAGGGGGGCGCCGCTTCCATCCGCCCAATCCACCTTGATGGTGAATTCGAATTCGGTCCCGCGGCCAGGCTCGGAGCGCACGCTGATGTCGCCGCCCAGCATCTCGACAAGCCGCTTGCATATAGCGAGACCGAGGCCGGTTCCCCCATAGCGGCGCGAGGTCGAGGTGTCGACCTGGCTGAAGGACCGGAACAGCGTCCCGAGGCGGTCTTCGGGGATGCCTATCCCCGTATCGGCGACGGTGAGACGGATAAGATCGCTATTCGCGCTGTCGCGCATCACCTTCAGGAAGACTTCGCCTTTTTCCGTAAACTTGACCGCGTTGTTGAGGAGATTGAGCAGGACCTGGCGCAGGCGCGTCGGGTCCGAGACGACGTGACGCGGCAGTTCCGGGTCCATCCAATAGATGAGCTCGAGGTTCTTTTCAGCCGCCCGCGATGAGACGAGATCGAGGGACTCCTCGACGCATTGGTCGAGATGGAACGGAATGGCCTCGATATCGAGCCTCCCGGCCTCGATCTTGGAAAAATCGAGAATGTCGTTGATGATCGAGAGAAGGCCTTGGGCGCTGCGCGCGATCGTATCGCAATATTCCGCCTGCTCCGCGTCGAGCTTCGTGGCGGAGAGCAGATGCGTCATGCCGATGACGCCGTTCATCGGCGTGCGGATCTCGTGGCTCACGGTTGCGAGGAAGGTGCTCTTCGTTGCATTCGCCGCTTCGGCGAATTCCTTCGCGGCGATGAGCGATTTCTCGAGCTCGCGCAGCTTCTCCACGTCATCGGTGGTGATCTTGAGCAGGCGCTGCGTTTCATCGAAGAGCCTGGCATTCTCGAGAGCGACGCCGATGCTCGTGCTCAGTATTTGCAGAAGGCGCAGATGGTGCTCGTTGAAGGCATTCGGCTGATAGGAGCGCACACTGATCACGCCAAGCGTCCTCTCGCTTGCGACCAGCGGCACGCCCAGATAGGATTCGGTCCGCTCGTCCGCTGAGACTACGGTCCCAAGCTCGTTCTGCTGCGCCCAGGATCCCAGAAGCAACGGCTGGCGTGACCGGATGATTCTGGATGTCAACCCCTGGCCGAACGGAAACGACTCGATGGTCTGATAATCCCGGTGACAGGAATAAGGGACATGGATCATCCCGGACTTGTCGTCATAGAGGAGAATTTCAGTGATTTCGTGATTGAAGATCTCCCGTACCTTGTCGCCGGCGATGCGTGTCAGCGATTGTTCGTTCAGCGACTTTGTCATCGCCTCGCTGAGGCCGACCAGAATGGCGAGTTCCTGGGCGCGCTTATCCTTGGCTTTCATCAGACGGTCGGATTCCGCGAGCACCGCGCTGAGGCGCTTCTCCTGCTCGCGCAGCTTCTTTACGTCGCCGGTGGTGATCTTGAGCAGGCGTTGCGTTTCGTCGAACAGGCGTGATCTTTCCAGCGCCACGCTTGCCGCATTGACGATGGTGGTCATGAGCGTGATGTCGGTTTCGACGAAGGCGTTTTCGCGGTCGAGATTCTGCAAGGAAATCACGCCGCGGCATTTGCCTTCGAAGATCAGGGGAACGAAGAGGCAGCATTTCGGCGGCTCGCCCTGACGTGCCTTGGGATTCCCGTATTTTTGTCGGGCGGCCTCCATGTCGCCGGACAGAAGCAAAGGCTGGCCTGTCTCCATGACATGTTTTCGATAGCCGACCAAGGGCATGGGGTTGTCGGGAAACCGGACACCGCGCTCGATCGTGTAGGGGAAATGCAGGAGCTGGTCCCCTTCGTCCAGGAGGCCAATGTCCAATACGTGAGTGTCGAAGACCTCATGGATCTTCCCGCCCATGACGTTGTAGATCTCCTGGGCTTCAAGGCCTGAAGCCAGCGCTTCCTGGAGCCCATTGACATAGGCAAGCTCGGCGTTCCGCGCTCTCGTTTCCCGCACCAGCCGCTGAGCTTCGTCGAACAGCCGGGCATTCTCGACAGCGACTCCGATATTGGCGCTCAGTATCTGCAACAGACGCAGATGGTGATCATTGAACTCATTCTTCTGATAGGATTGCACGCTGATCACGCCCAGTATCTTCTCGCTCGCGATCAGCGGCACCCCCAGATAGGCTTCGGTCGTGTCGTCCTCGGTAAAGACAAGGCCGCCAAGTGCGGTCTGCTCCGCGTCCGACCCCAGAAGCAACGGCTGGCCGGTTCGGATGATATGCGATGTCAGCCCCTCACCGTAGGGATAGGGTTCGACATCCTGGTAGTCGCGATAGTGGGAATATGGGACGGTGATGATTCCCGACTTGTCGTCATAGAGGAGGATTTCGGTAATCTCGGCTCGGAAAATCTCGCGCACCTTGTCGCCGACGATGCGCGTGAGCGATTGCACGGTCAGTGATTTTGTCATCGCCTCGCTGAGGCTGACCAGAGTAGCGAGTTCCTGGGCGCGCTTGTCCTTGGCCTTCATCAAGCGGTCGGACTCGGCCAGAACGTCCCGAACGCGATTCTCCTGGTCGCGCAACACCGTCTCTGTCGCCTTGAGCGAAATTTCGGCTTCCTTCTGGTCCGTGAGGTCGATCAGCGCGCCGATGTTGCGCACGACCCGCCCCTCGGCGTCCTTTGCATATTCGCCGGCCTCGCGGCCGTGCCGCAGCGTTCCATCCTTGGCACGGACCGTGAAATCTACCGTATAGGGCTCACCCATTGCACGGCATCTCGCCTTGGTATCGAGATAATGTTGCCTGTCGTCGCCGAGCAGGCGAGCGGCGATCTTCTCATTGCTGTTCAATTGAACGAGGAACTCGCCGACCGTCGGCCCATGGATCAGGGCCGCTTCCTCCGAGATGTGGATGGGCTTGTCTTCCACTTCGTCCCAGATGAAGAAGCCGATCTTGGCGAGCTTCCCGATATTGCGCAGAAGGGTACCCTGATCGTCGACCAGCTTTTGCAACGCAACGGGATCAAGCGATGGTCTGCCATCCGTTCCCATCAGGTGTCACTTCTCTCTGTTTGGCGCAAGCGGCCCCGGCTAAGACGCATGTTCACCCTCAATGCACGCGATTGAGGGCCCAAATGCCTGCAATCGTGGGTGATCTTAGGCCCTCCAGCGTCAGAGTTTCGCTTGCGCGGAGGAGTCGACCTCCTTGCCAAGCGTGAGTTTTGAATTAAAGTTACGTTAGGAAAAAAGAATCTGAGCACGCGATGCCGCGCGACGGCTGCCAGCCAAAATTAAAGTTGTATTTTTTCGGGGGCTTCCGGATCCATGACGCCTTGGACAGACCGCTTGAGCTGACCGGGAAGAAAGGTTCGGCCATCATTGCCTATCTCTCGCGCTGCCCGGGAATGACGGCGACGCGGGAGAAGCTGGCCGATCTTCTGTGGAGCGACAGCGACAGCGAACATTCGAGAAACAGCCTGCGGCAGGCCTTGAGCGTGCTCCGCCAAGATCTGTCGCCCACTGGCGCAAATATCCTGCACAGCAACAAGGACACGATTGGCCTGAACGCCGGATCGATCGACAGCGATGCCGCGGTCCTCGAAGCGGCGCAATCGGCGCGTTCAGGAAGCCAGCTTGAAGAGGCGATCTCCGTTTACACCGGACCGTTCCTCGATGGCTTCTTCTCGGGCAGCAGTGTCTTCGAGGAGTGGGCGGCCGGCGAGCGCGAGAAATTTCTTAACCTCGCCATAGGCTCTCTCGAAAAGCTGGCGCGATTGGTGGATATGGAAAAAGGGCTTGCCATCGCCCGGCGCCTTGTCGCCATGGAGCCGACGCGCGAGGCATCCTATCGGCTGGAAATGGAGCTGCTCGCTCTGGCCGGCCAGCGCGACCGGGCGATCCGCACCTTCGAGGCCTGCCGAGCCATGCTGCAGAAGGAGTTCGGCGTCGATGTAAGTCCCGAAACAAGGACGCTGTGGCAATCCCTGTTGGTTGGACCGGATCCGGAAATTTTCACGCCCCTGCCGAGGCAGATGACCAGTTCGGCTGAGGCCGGCAGCCGGAAGAAGCCGTCGGTCGGTGTGCTCAGCTTCGTGAATCTCACTGGCAAGCGCGGCGAGGACTATTTCGCCAGGGGCCTGGTTCAGGACATCACGACCGCACTCGCGCAACGGCGTGATTATATCATCGTCGCGGAGCTCCCGACGCTCACGACTGAGACGGGAAGCCTCGATGTCCGCCGGATAGCGGCGACCTATAACGTCCAGTATTTGTTGAATGGCAGCGTCCAGAGAGTCGCCGACGATCTCAGGGTCAATGTCCAGCTCATCGACACCGGCAACGGCCATAACGTCTGGGCACAGCGATTCGACGGCCGGGCGCAGGAAGGACTTGAGTTCCAGGACCGGATCGCGCAATTGGTCATGGTCGCTCTCGGCATAGAATTGCAAACCAGCAGCTGGAAAGTGCGCGACAAGAGTCCGCCCGGCGGTCCCGAGGTACGGCGCCTGGTCAATCAGGCGCTGACGAAATACTACGAGATGACGAAGTCATCGCTACAGGCCGCCATGGGCCTGGCCGAACAGGCCCTGGCGATCGACCCCGACAATCCCCGCGCGATGCGGACCTTGTCGATCACCATTTCCGTCGGCCTGGCAGTCTTCGGCGCGCTGCCCAACCGGCAAGAGCATGTCGACAGAGCTTTGTCACTTGCCAAAGCTGCCGTTAAGGCGGTGCCGGACGACGAGATCGCGCGTTGCTTTCTGGCTTTCGCCCTCTCAACCGCGGGCCGCATCGAGGAGGCCATTGCAGAACTGTGCCAATCGATCAGTCTCAATCCCAATTATGCAAATGCCCATGGCGACCTCGCCGCGCTCTATGCGCTCAAGGGACAGACCGAGCAGGCTTTGCACGAGGCCAACGAGGCGATCAGGCTGGGTCCCTTGGACTCGACCGAATTCTGGCGGTATCACAGCATCGCCGTCGCCAAATTCGCCAGTGGCGACGATCTGGAAGCCCTGGAGATCGCGCGCCAGGTGGTGCGCACAAGGCCGGATTTTGTGCGCGGCGCCCTCTATTGGGCCGCCGCCGCCATGGCAACCGGCAATGGCGAAGAGGCTTCACGGGCAATTCATTATTGCCTGTCCCAAATACCCGAGCTCAACCTGGGCAATATCTCACCCGTCTATGTGCCGCGCTATGTGAATGATGCACATCAGCGCCGCTTCATCGCGATGCTCGCGCGCGCCGGTCTTCCGGATAGCTGACCAACCTCGCTCATAACGTTTGTCTAACGCAATTTTGACGCTAGGTCATTGTCTTGATCGGGCTCACCAAGCGCAGTCCTAACGGACAGTGTTGCATGGGAGAACGGCACCTCGCCGAGATGGGAGTCGTTTATGGCAGAGCATCACTTCATGCGCGCGATCTGGGACCTGGCCACAGCGAACGCGGCCGCTCGATCTCAGGCGTTGAACTTCGCTGAAGGTCCGCGAACGAAGCACGTCATTCCCGCACTACCCGCGACCACTGACTCTGTCGCGAACGCCGGGAGCATTCACTGCATGCCCACCGCAGAGCACAAGGATCCGTCATGACAAATTTCGTAGTAACCGTTCTCGCCGACGAGGATGACGGCAATATTTCGGCCGGCGATCTGTCGCTGAGAGAGGCCATCGCGCTGGCCAATGCCAATCCGGATGCGGATACCATCACTTTCGCACCGGCGCTCGCCGGCAAGACCATAAGCCTGACCGACGAACTGGTTCTCACGAGCGATGTGACGATCGATGGCGACATCAACGGCGACAACAAGGCGGACGTGACGATTTCGGGCAACTCTGCCCATCGCATCTTCAACATAACCGGTTCATCGACGGATGTCGCGCTCGCCAGTCTGACGCTCGCCAACGCCAGTAGTTCCGGTGCAGGCGGAGCCATTCTCGCTTCCGATGCCGGCACACTCGATATTCTGGATACCACCATACGCAACAGCGGCGCCGCGACCAATGGTGGCGGTATCGCAGCCGATCAGACTGACGTGACGATCGCCAATTCGCTGTTGATGTTCAATATCGCCGCTGCAGAGGGGGGCGGCATCTACGCCAGCGACAGCAACATCACGATAACCAACTCAACCATTGGCATCAATGATTCAGGTGGCAAGGGTGGCGGCATCAGCGCCTCCAACACAAATCTTATTCTGCATAGCGCCACGATCGCTGGCAACCTTGCCGGTGCAAACGGCACGAATACGGACGAGGGCGGCGGGATATCGCAGGACTCGGGAGGGTTCATTACCGCCACGAACACGGTGGTCGGCAACAACTACTCGGGCCTGCTGGATCCAAACGTCTTCGAGCCCGCCGCTATCAATGACGTGCGGGGCCAGGTCCAGCTTGCCACCAACAGCGCCTTCAGCACCGCCGTCACACTTGGCGCCGGTTCGACGAATAATCTGAACAATATCGGCGATGTCGGCCTTGCTTTCCCAATCGACAATGGCGGGACGGTGCTCACCATGGCGACGAACCCCGGGAGTGTCCTGATCGATGCAGGCAGTGCTGCGGCACTCCCCGCCGATATCCATGACCTGGACCATGACGGCAATTCCGCTGAGGTCCTACCGATCGACGGTCGGGGCGCGCCTCGTCTTTCCGGAGCTGCGGTCGATATTGGCGCCGTCGAGGTTTACCCTGTCGTGCCGACGGATCTCTTCACCGCTCTCGATGGACTGCCGTTCAAGGATGCGGCGGGCAATGCGTCAACGGCCGACTCGCTTTTCGAGGGCCCAGATGAAACCGTCGTATTCGTGATCAAGCAGACATTGACCCCGGCTGGGGAACTGACCTCGCTGGCGCTGGCGGAAATCGCGCAAGCCAATGAAGTTGCTGCGGCTGCAGGCGCCGCGGGTCGGCCATTGGATGTCCGCATCATCTGCCTTGACGGTTATTCCGAACCTCTTCCCGGCGTTTCACCGTCGGTCAGCGTCCTCCATGTCGATAATAGCGACCCGTCGGCATACCAGGCGCGAGATGTCCTTCTCGCGTCTTTCCTCCCGCCCTTTGAATTCGATGGATGGCCGATGGGGGCATTTGCTTTCCACCGCCCGCCAGGGACCGATTCGATCGATGTCATCAAGTCGCTGGACGTCGGCGCTTCCATGGCGGGGAATATCGAGTTCACGACCATTGATGTTCCGCTCGAAACCGCATTGAACGCGTCGGGGAGCCCGGCTGTCGACCTCGCCACGCATTTCCTCCCTTCACCCAACGCCACGACAACTCTTGGGCAATTCGATGAAGTCGGCGAGTTCGTTCCCGATCTTGTGTTCACCGACCAGAACGGAAATGCCCAGTCGCTGCTGAGCTATGGAGACGAGTTGGTGGTCATGTCGGTCTGCACCGAGTGGTGCGGACCCTGCAGGTTCTATTCCGAAAACCTCGAAGGCCTCGCGGCCGCGCTCGGTTCCGACTTCAGTTTCCTCGAAGTATTGGTCGAGGACAACAACAGCAGAATGGCCAACACGACGACCGCGCTGCGATGGTACAACACATTTGACCTCACATCATCCGTCATAACGACAAATGGGGACGCCGATATCCTCATGGATTTCGTCCGGGGTTCGCTCACTCCTGCTTTTCCCGACTACATCGTGATGGACGGTACGACCGGCGAGATCATCGCTCGCTGGCAAGGAGTCCAGCTTGATCCGGCATATTTCGAGGCCATCTCGCATGACTACTATGCGCGATTCGCCACCATGGATTTTGGCGGCACGAAAGGCGCCGATACGTTTACCGGCGGCAAGGGCTTCGACACGATCAATGGCCTTGCCGGCAAAGACACGCTGTCAGGGCTCAATGGCGACGACACGATCAGTGGCGGCAAGGGTAATGACACGATCAACGGCGACAGCGGCAATGATACGCTGCTCGGGGAAGACGGATCCGACGAGATAGATGGCGGCGATGGCAACGACACGGTCGTTGGCGGCGAGGGCCCAGACAGGCTGGATGGCGGCAATGGTTCCGGCGACACGCTTTCCTATGTGGGCTCGGACAAGGCGGTCACTGTGAACCTGGCCACGAATACGGCCAAAGGCGGCGACGCCGCGGGCGACAAGATCGCGAATTTCGAGAATGTCGTCGGAACGGACAAAGGTGACACCTTGACCGGCAATGACGCGGCCAACACGCTATGGGGCGGCGGCGGGAACGACACGCTCAATGGCGGCGGCGGCGATGACCGGCTGATTGGCGGCGCCAGCGTCGACACGCTGAACGGAGAGGCAGGAGCCGACACATTCGTGTTGACGCCGGCCTTCGCCGATCGGGATGTCATCCAGAACTTTGAAGTCGGCGACAGGCTGGAGATTTCGGCTTCGCTATTCGGCGGCGGTCTGGCAGCCGGCGCGCTCGATGCGTCGCAGTTCGTTTCCAACGGCACCGGCCTCGCCGGCGATGCGGATGACCGGTTCATATTCAACTTCGCGACGGGTCAATTGCATTATGACGATAATGGCAACCTGGCCGGCGGCAGCCGTCTGATCGCCACCTTCACCGGGCCGTTGCCCGCACTCGCGGCAACGGATTTCGACATCCTGGCCTAGGGACTTCGGCGGGCAGCATAAATGGCTCAGAACTCTGACCTTGCGGTTGCCCTGTCGACCTGCCGGTCGGGCTTCGTGTCGCTTGCGGTGTTCAGCATGTTCGCCAACTTGCTGATGCTCACCGGGCCGCTTTTCATGCTGCAGATCTATGACCGTGTTCTGACCAGCGGTAGCATTCCCACGCTGCTGGCGCTCGCCCTGTTGGCCGCCATTCTGTTTACCCTCTACGGTTTTCTGGAGTTTGTCCGCTCGCGCCTTCTGGTCAGGGTCGGGCGGATCGTCGATGAGGCGCTCCGCGAGAGGGTGTTCGACGCAGTGGCCATGCAGGCCCTGCGCGACGGAGGAAGACGCAGCGAGGCGCTTGGCGACCTCCAGACGATCCGGCAATTCCTGCAAGGCAACGGGCCCCTGGCGTTCCTCGACATGCCCTGGGCGCCGATCTACCTGGCGGTCATCTTCCTGATGCATGCCCTGCTCGGCTATGTGGCCGTTCTCGCCGCCATCTTGCTGACGGTCATCGCCATTCTCACCGAGCGAACCACCCGCAAGCATGCGCTCGCAGCTCAAAAGGCGCTCATGCAGGCGCATTCGCTGGCCGATCAATGCCGCGGCAACATCGAGGCGGCGACCATACTGGGCATGGTCGGACGCCTGCGCCGGCGCTGGGCCGGCGCGCAGGATGATGCACTGGCCAGTCACATGCTGGCCAGTGACCGGAGCGGTCTGCTGACGAGCCTGTCACGCACACTGAGGCTGGTGTTCCAGTCGGCCGTCCTTGGCCTTGGCGCCTATCTCGCCATCCGCCGGGAAATCTCGCCGGGTGTCATGATCGCCGCCAGCATCATCATGTCACGGGCCCTCGCCCCCATCGAGTTGGCGGTCGGCCAGTGGCCGCAATTCCAAGGCTTCGTGCGATCGTGGCATCGGTTGCGTGCTTTCCTGGCCGACACACCGGCGCGCAAGCCGAAAATGGTGCTGCCTCAGCCGACGGGCCGGCTGACGGTGGAGAATCTCTCGGCCTATGTTCCCGGCGGGGAAATGCCTTTGATCGGCGGGGTGTCTTTCGCGCTCGAGCGCGGCGACGGGCTCGGCATCATCGGCCCGACCGGTGCCGGCAAATCCACCTTGGCGCGGGCGCTCATGGGTGCCTGGCCGCTGACCCGCGGCACCGTCAGGTTTGACGGCGCCACGCCCGATCAATGGGATCCGGACGTGCTGGGAAAGTCGATCGGCTATCTCTCGCAGGAGGGTGAGCTGTTCGACGGCACCGTGGCGGAGAATATTTCGCGCTTCGCTCCCGCTCCCGAGCCTGAAGCCATCGTCTCTGCGGCACAACAGGCCGATATCCACGACCTCGTCCTGCAGATGCCCGACGGCTACAACACCCTCATTGGTCATGGCGGAAGGCGGCTCTCGGCCGGTCAATGCCAGCGCCTCGGCCTGGCGCGGGCCCTCTATGGCAATCCCAGCTTCCTGGTGCTCGATGAACCCAATGCCAATCTCGATGCCGATGGCGAGGTCGCCCTTGTGAGAGCGATCGCTGCGGTTCGCGCCCGCGGCGGCACCGTCATCGTCATCGCTCACCGGCCAAGCGCCATCGCCGCGCTCGACAGGCTGATGGTTCTGCGTGACGGTCGGGTATTCGCCTTTGGACCCAAGGACGAGGTGCTCGCCAAGGTGCTGGCGCGCCCCGTCGACGGGACCGGCCGGCCGGGCGGCCTTACCATTGTCGAGGCGAGAGGCTGATCGCGATGACGACCTCTTCGGCCATCAGCTCCTTGCGTCGCCATCAGATAGCGGGCTTCGTCGGGTCGGGACTGTTGCTCGGCGTCATCGGCCTGTGGACGGTGCTGGCCTCGATCCAGGGCGCCGTCATTGCGCCAGGGGTCACGGTCGTCGAGACCTATCTCAAGCGCATTCAGCACCGCGACGGCGGCATCATCGCCGAGATCGCGGTAAAGGAAGGTGACCGGGTCGAGGCCGGGCAGGTTCTGGTCAGGCTCGATGAGACGGATACGCGCGCCGAACTGGCGATCCTGCAGGGGAGCCTGGATGAATTGAGCGCCAAGCGGGCTCGCCTCATTGCCGAACGCGACGACGATGAGGAAATCCAATTTTCCGAAGCTCTGCTTTCGCGGTCTACCGATCCGCGAATCACCGATCTTCTCGCCGGACAGCGCAAATTGTTCAGCGTCCAGAAAGCCGCACTTGCGGGACGCATCGAGCAGCTGACCGAGAGAATAGGCCAGCTCGAACAGGAGATTTCGGGACTTGCCGCGCAATACGCTTCGAAAAAAGAACAGACGGTGCTGGTCCGGGAGGAACTCGCAAATCTCAGGAAGCTGCTGCAGCAAGGTCTGGTCGAGGCGAATCGGGTCTTCGCGCTCGATCGCGAACGGGCGCGGCTCGAGGGCGAAGAGGGCGAGCTGGTCGCAAGCATCGCCGCCGCCAAGGGCCGTATCAGCGAGACCAGATTGCAGGTCATCCAGATCGCGGACGATGCGCGCACGCGTACGCTCAGCGAGCTGCGCGAGGCGGAAGCGGGAATTGCCGAGGCGACTGAACGTCAGATCGCCTCAGGGGCCAAGTTGGCGCGCATGGAGATTCGCGCGCCCCGCGCCGGCATCGTGCACCAGCTAAGCCTGCATACGATCGGCGGCGTCATCGCCCCGGGTGCCGATATGATGGCGATCGTTCCCGATCTCGATGAACTCGTAATCGATGCCCAGGTGCGCCCGGAGGATATCGATCAGGTCAATATTGGCCAGGCGGCGCAAGTGCGCTTTCCTGCCTTCGATCAACGAACGACGCCAGAGATCAACGGTGAAGTCGTTCAAGTGGCGGCCGACCTCACGCGAACATCGGAAGATTCGCTGCCCTTCTACGCGGTACGCGTCCGCCTTGGACCGGCGCAGATCAAGCTGCTCGGGGCCAACAAGCTCAAGGCCGGCATGCCCGCCGAGGCGTTCATACAAACGCACGAGCGCACGCCGCTCAGCTATTTCCTGCAGCCCCTGACGGATCAGATCGCTCACACGTTCCGCGAAGGCTGAGCATCAGCTCGGTGGCGGCTTCGGGCCCTCATCCGGTATCGGCGCCGGCCGCGGCGGCTCCGGACTCGGCATGGGCCGCGGCGTATCGGGCGGGATTCCTTGCGGCTTGGGATGGCTCGTCATGGGCACCTCCTCGACCGTCTCAGGATAAGCGGCAATCAGGTTTCGAATAAGGCCTTCGTCAGGGGCGAATCGGGGTCGCTCAAGCTCTCGATGACATTGAAATGATGCCGGTTGTCCTCCACCACGCAGGCCGTTGCCGCGCCAAGACCGCGCCAGATATTGGCCATGAGCGCATTCTGGCGGATGAATTCGGCCCGCTCGCCGGCGCCGGCCCAGCAAATGAGGCGCACGTCCGGCGACGGCTCGAGCAGGACCGGGCTTTCGGCGCGCGCCTCGTCGCGGTCGAGCCTGAGCGTCGCATTCATTTGCGTGCTCATGAGCGGGCGCAGATCATGCACGCCCGATATCGACACGACTTGGGCGACACGCCGGCGTGCCGGCTCGGGCAACGGCGAAGACAAGGCCATCATGCGGCAGACGAGATGGCCTCCGGCCGAATGGCCGGCGAGGTGGATCGGCCCCGCGACCTCTTGCGCCGCAAAGCCGATGGCCGTGCCGATCTCACGCCCAATGCCGCCGATGCGGATATCCGGACATAAGGTGTAGGACGGCATGGCGACAGCGAAGTCGCGCTTGAGCGCGCCTTCGGCGAGCTGCGACCACGAGCTTTTGTCGAAGCGCATCCAATAGCCGCCATGCACGAAGACGAAGAGTCCGGCGGGCGTGCCGCGTGGCAGGAACAGGTCGAGCCGATTGCGCGGCTGAGATCCATAAGCGAGATCGAGCCTGGCGCTGCCGAGATCGCCGATCCGGTCGCGAAAGCCTTGCGCCCCCTGCGCCCAGCGCGCGATGTAGCCCTCGCCGCCCGCAATGTGGGCGCCGTTCGTATAAGCGTCGTCCCAGTCGGTGGTGGCGGGGAATATCATTCGGGTCTCTTCCAGGTCTCAGACATTCGACGGCATGATGCGGTTGGTGAACAGCGGAAACAACGCCTCCTGCACGCCGGTCAGGCAGATCTGCACCCCGATGCAGAGCAGGAGGAAAGCCGACATGCGCGTCACCACGCGCAAGCCCGCCTGCCCCAGAAGCGAGACCACGCGGTCGGCCGAGGCATAGAGAAAGCCGATGGTGAGGGCGACGGCAATGGCCGCTCCCGACATGCCGGCGAAGAACAGGACGAGATCGACCCAGCTGATATTCTTGGGCCGGCTGGCGCTGAGCGCGATGGCGACTGATATGGTGCCGGGACCGGTGGTGAGCGGCATGGTCAAGGGAAAGAAGGCGTCATCGCTGGCGCCGCTGGCTGTCGCCGCCTGTTCCTGCTTGCGGCCCTCGCTCTGTTCGGGTGCCGACAGCATTTCCCAGGCCCTGACCGCGACCACCAGGCCTCCGGCGACTCGTAGCGCGCTCAACGTGACCCCGAAGAAGCCGATGAGCGTCGCCCCGACCCAGAGCGAAACCAGCATGACGCCCAGCGAATAGGCGGCGACCCGCCAGGCGAGTACGGTGCGTTCGGCCCGGCTGCGGCCGGCCGTGACTTGATGGTAGATGAGGGCGATGCCGAGCGGATTGACGATCGAGAACAGCGCCGGAAAGGCGATGAGAAAGCTCTGGATCGCGCCGCTGAAATCCCACATGCCGGGAAAGAATAGAAAGGATTCGCCGGCCTTTACAAGGGCGGTCTCACGCCGCGGCCGGCACCCTGCTCATCTGCTTCTTGAGCGTGAGCCGCCAGGCATAGCCCCCCTTGATCGGGAGAAAGGCGACGGTGGCACCTTCCGCCTTCGCCAGTTGCTCGATCGCCGCACGCAAATGGGCCCTGGGGGTCACGTGGAATTTGGCGAGCCAGGCCCTGAGCGCCGCACGGAAGGCCTGCGGCAGGCGCTCCTGCTGACCGAAATCGACGATATGGAGCTCACCCCCCGGGGCCAGCATCTTGACGGCGGAAGCGAGCACCGCCTGCCAGGACGGGATCATCGACAGCGCATAGGAAATGAAGATGCGGTCGAAGGAGGCCTCCCCAAACAGCGCTCGCGGATCGAAATCGGCGGCATCGGCCTTGGCATAGACGATGTGCTGCCCTTGCGAATGGGCCTTGGCCGTGAGCAGCATCGCCTCCGATATATCGAGGCCGTAGAGGCGCGCTTGGGGATAGCGCCGGCGCACCGCGAGAAGATTGCGCCCGGTGCCGCAGCCGATCTCGAGCACCGAGCCCCGCTGCGGCGGGTCGAGCTCGGCGATCAACTGGTCACGTCCGAGCAGGTAGTATTTGCGCGTCAGGTCATAGACATGCCGCTGATGGCGATAGATGCGATCCATGAGATCGCCGTGGCCCGCCATCTCAGTCGGCCGCCTTCAGCTGGTAGAGATGGAAGCCGCCATAGATCGCCGAGCGGTCCATGTAGCCGAGGATGCGCGAGCGCTCCGCCTCGTAGGTCCAGCGTTCGAGAATGTCAGGCCTGACGCGGCCCGGCAGGATCGTCGCTTCGCCGGCGGTACGGAAGATGACCCGGGCCCCCGGCTTCGCGGTGCGGGTGATCTCGCTCCACAATTCGCTGAGCTGGTCGTCCGTCATCCAGTCCTGCGCATCGAGCAGCACATAGCGGTCGAGGCTCGCCGCCGGATGGGCCTTGAGGCACTGGGTGAAGGAGCCGAGATAGGGCGTTATCCGCTCGGCGCCGCGCTTGATCGCGGAGAAATTCTCGCGCTGCAGATAGAGCGGCAGTGCTGCCGTCTCGCCCGTGTCATAGCGCCGGGCGAAGGCCTGCCAAGCGAAGTAGTTCTCGTTGAGCGGGAAATCGCAGGCGAGCTTGCGCAGGCGCTCGATGAGCACTTCCGCCATGGAGCGTCCACCGGCGAGCTTCTCATATTGCGCCGGCGGGATGCCGAGGCCATAGAGCGAGAGCTTGCGCCCGGTGATGAAGCGCACCAGCCGCTTGTCGAAGATCGGCGCGATGTGGTCGTCAAAGAAGATCCGCTGCTCGGCGAGATCGGCCATGTTGATGATCGTCTCGGGCCGCACGCCATAAAGGCGCGCCACCAGATGGGCGAGGCCGATGAAGCGGCCGAGGAGGCCATGGCGATAGAACCGCCTTGCGAACATGTCGATGCGCCGCCGGCCATTGAGCGTCTTCTTGTCCCAATAGCGTTGCGTGTCGGAATCGAGATGGGGCTTGAGCCAGGCGCGGTAGGCGGCCGTATTGGCGTGGCTGTCGGCATCGGCGAAGAAGCGGCGGAACTGCTCATAGACCGGCAGGTGCCGCGCCGCCGCGAGTTTCAGCCTGGTCAGCGCGATATGCGCCGGATTGAGGTCGACGGCGATGAGGCTTTCAGGCGATGCCGCCATATAGGAGAGCGCGTTGCAGCCACCCGACGCGATGGTGATCACGCGATGGTCGCTGCCGAGCTCCATCGCCGCCAGATCGACGACGGGGTCCTCCCAGATCTGCGGATAGACGAGGCCGCCAAAGGCCAGAGTAAAAAGCCGCTCCAGGACGCCGCTCGGCGTTATGGCCCGATGCTGGTGTACTGCCGCCTTGAGGGCGTCCGCGGAAGAAAGGTCACTGTCGGCGGCTATGGCAGTCATCGCTGATTCTCTCCCTCATACACCCGTCTCAGCGTCGCCTATGCGGCGTTTCCATGAACGGCATATGACAGGCGAGCTACGTTTTTACCTCTTCGCAAAGACGATTGGTTCCGCCTGCCCTTCCCACCGAAAGACATAAGTAGCGTCCTTCCGTGCGTTTGTGACGAGCGTGGGGCGGAAACACGCGAGACAATTTCCGCTCGGCTTTCGAACGCTGGGATAGACCACGCCGAGGGAGCCGGCCGCGAGTAGTTGCTGCGCAAGCCTTTGCGAGGCAACGTAGCTGTCAGGCGCCAAACAGTCTGCGAACGCCTTGTCGTCGCGTATGTCGTGGAATTCGGCGCTGATGTCCGCGAGATAGTCGTCATATGTCACTTCTTCATGAAACCACCCGACCTCGGCGAGTTCCACCCCTTTGTGAAACGCGACTTCCGCCTGTGCGGTCTCCACTTCGAACGCCGCGTACCATGCGCCGCGATCGGGACCGTTGAATCGGCTGCCGAGAGGATGCGCATGGCAGAAAGCGGCGTTGACGATCCGATAGTATGGCACACCGAAGACGAGCTCGTGCGTATCGATGCCAGGGAGGAGATCGTTCTCCGCCAAAAGCCGATCGTTGGTCGCGTGATCGAGTTCGAAGATGTCCCGGAGATGGGCGTCACTATCGGCGATCCGCGTCAGCACGCTGTCGCCACTCTGGCTGTACTTGGAGGGAATCAGGCGGTGTGTGTCGTACCGGCGAAGGAGAGAAACCTTAGGCAGGCTCACATGCCGCCTCGCCGAGCATCGAGTAAGCGGCGAACGGTATGCATCGCCGGAAGGCCGCCTTTGATCATATAGGCAAGCGGTGTCAGACCACCAAAGATTCGATTGCTGTTCGCAAGCTTGATCCAGGCATCAGCCAGCTTCTCCGAATAGAGCACGTTGAGCGCTTTGAAAATGCCGACGAGATAGGAAATCCGTTGCAGCCTGTCGGTGTCGAGCACACGGTCCGGTTTCTTCTTCATTTCATAAAATGGCCCATTGGAGATGCCGCCAAGGAGCAGTCGGGCATCTTCATCGCGCACGCCCCAATGGTCCATGATGTTGAAGAAGGCGCGTACCGCCGACGGGCTCAGCCGCTCGCGTTCTGATTTCGCGCTAAGATCGATAAGCGGCGATGGCTCATAACCGGTTGCCGGATAGGCCTGACTAAGCATTGCGAACTCCTATTCAGGAGTATATATTATATAATTCCGGAGAACACAAGGGGCTAGCTCAAAAGCTTGCGCATCGCCTCTTGCCAGCCGCCATATTTCTGTTCCCTGAGCTCAGCCGGCATCTGTGGCGTGAAGCGCTTCTCAAGCTTCCAGCTTTTGGCGAATTCCTGCGGGTCCGGACAGAGCCCTTGCGCGAGGCCGGCGAGATAGGCGGCCCCCACCGCCGTGGTCTCGAGGATCCGCGGGCGGTCGACCGGCGCATCGAGGATGTCGGCGAGGCACTGCATGGTCCAATCGGATGCCACCATGCCGCCATCGACCCTGAGGATCGTGCTCGCTTGGCCGCCCCAATCGCCGCGCATCGCTTCGAGGAGGTCGCGCGTCTGGTAGCAGACCGCCTCGAGCGCAGCCCGCGCCAGTTCTTTGGGCCCCGTGGCGCGGGTCAGGCCAAAGAGTGCGCCCCGCACCTCAGGTCTCCAATAGGGCGCTCCCAGTCCTACGAAGGCCGGAATGAGATAGATCTGCTGCTCGGGGTCGGCGGCCTGCGCCAACTCGCCGGTGCGCTGCGCCGTGTCGATGATCTTGAGGCCGTCGCGCAGCCATTGCACCGCGGCACCGGCGATGAAGATGGCCCCCTCCAGCGCATAGGTCCGCTCGCCCTTGAGCTGATAGGCGATCGTCGTCAGGAGGCGGTTGCGCGAGGGAACGGGCGAAGTCCCGGTATTGAGCACCGCGAAACATCCCGTGCCATAGGTCGATTTGATCATGCCAGGTGCGAAGCAGGCTTGGCCGACCGTCGCTGCCTGCTGATCGCCGGCGATGCCCATGATCGGGATGGGCCGGCCGAAGAGTGCCGCCTCCGTCATGCCGAAATCGCCTGAGGAGTCGCGCACTTGGGGCAGCATCGATTTGGGCACGCGCAACAGGTGGCACAATTCATCGTCCCAGTCGCCACGATGGATATCATAGAGCAAGGTGCGCGACGCATTGGTCGCATCCGTCGCATGGACCTTGCCTTGGGTCAGGCGCCAGAGGAGAAACGTGTCGACCGTGCCGAAAGCGAGCTCGCCCGCCTCGGCTTTCTGGCGGGCGCCGTCGACATTGTCGATGAGCCAGGTGATCTTGGTGCCGGAGAAATAAGGATCGAGCAGAAGCCCGGTCTTGCGCGCGAATACAGCCTCATGCCCCGCCGCCTTGAGCGTGGCGCAGTGATCGGCGGTGCGCCGGTCCTGCCAGACGATGGCCTTGTGGACGGCCTTGCCGCTCTTCTTGTCCCAGACGAGGGTCGTCTCGCGCTGATTGGTGATGCCGATGGCGGCGATGTCCGAGGCGGTGGCGGAAGCCTTGGCGAGTGCGCCTTTGATCGTGTCGACGGTGGTGCGCCACAGATCTTCGGGCTCGTGCTCGACCCAGCCCGATGAGGGGAAATGCTGCGGGAATTCCTGCTGGGCGACGGCGGCGACGGAAAGATCGGGACGGAACAGGATGCTGCGCGTCGATGTCGTGCCCTGGTCGACGGCAAGTATGTAGGACGGCATGAAAAACTCCCCTGTTTTTAAGAGGGGAGTTTCACGGGGAAGACCCTTGAGGTCAACCTTTGCTTGTGAGCTTGCTTGCGATCTCCGCGACACGCCGGCCCTGATAGCGAGCGCCTTCGAGCTCGACCGGTGAAGGCTGCCGGCTGCCATCCGTATTCGTGATGGTCGAGGCGCCGTAGGGCGAGCCGCCTTTGATCTCATCGACGCCCGACTGGCCCGCAAATGAATAGGGCAGACCGACGACGATCATGCCCTGATGCAGGAGGGTCGGGATGAAGGTCAGGATCGTCGATTCCTGCCCGCCATGCTGAGTGGCGGACGAAGTGAAGACCGATCCCACCTTGCCGATCAAGGCGCCCTTGGCCCACAGGCCGCCGGTCTGGTCCATGAAATTGCGCAATTGCGCCGTGACATTGCCGAAGCGCGTGCCCGACCCGAAGATGATTGCATCGTAATTCGGAAGCTCGTCCACCGTGGCGATCGGCGCCTTCTGGTCGAGCTTGAAGCCCGATTTCTTGGCGACGTCCTCAGGCACGAGCTCCGGCACGCGCTTGACGTCGACTTCAGCGCCCGCCGATTTGGCGCCTTCGGCGGCGGCATAGGCCATCTGCTCGATATGGCCATAGGACGAGTAATAGAGCACGAGGACTTTGGTCATGGGCTACCCCTTCTTCAGGTTCAAGATTTCAGGATTTGGCTTGGCGCAACAGATCTTCGAGGTCGAGCCGCCGCGTGAACATGCCGAGCGATCCATCCTTGTTGCGCGGCCACTGGTCCTGTGGCCGATCGCAATAGAGCTCGACGCCGTTGTCATCCGGATCGCGCAGATAGAGCGCCTCGCTGACGCCGTGATCGGAAGCGCCATCGAGCGGAATGCCATGGGCGATAAGGCGCTTCAGCGCATCGGCGAGGTCGGCGCGGGTCGGATAGAGGATGGCAAGATGGTAAAGGCCCGTCGTGCCGGGCGGTGGCGGCTGGCCGCCGGCACTTTCCCAGGTGTTGAGCCCGATATGATGATGATAGCCGCCGGCCGAGATGAAGGCCGCCTGGTTGCCTAATTTTTGGACAAGCTCGAAGCCGAGCACGTCGCAATAGAAATCGAGGGCGCGGTCGATATCGGCGACCTTCAGATGCACATGGCCGATACGCGTGCCCGCAGCAATCGGCGCCGATGCTGACACAGCCATCGGTCTCTCCTAATTTGTAACAATGAATGTTACAGAAGAGATAGCTCAGCGCGTCAGCTTTTTCAAGTACGCTCTTAGTATCGTCTAGGCAAAGCGGAAAAGTCACTTTATAAAATCATCAAAACAATAAGTATGACAAATAGTCCCTGACACGCCAAATGGAGGAACCCCAATGTCAGATAATAAAGTGCAGTCACGCCGCGATCTTCTGAAGCTCGCCTCGGTCGCCGGCGCCGCCGGCTTGTTCTCGCCGGGTCTTGCGGCTCTCGCCAAGGAAGCCGGCAAATCGGAGAAGCCGCTGAAGGCCGCCTTCTCCAATGCAGGCCTCCAGGCGACATGGTGCGCGCAGGGCAAGCAGGCGGCCGAATACTGGGGCAAGCTCTTCAATGTCGAGGTGACCTGGTTCGACGGCCAGCTCGATGCCGTGAAGCAGCGCGCCGCCATCGACAACATGGCGTCCCAGCAATGGGATTTCGTCGCCATCCAGGCTTTCGGTATCGGCACGCTGACGGCGCCGGTCAACAAGATGATCGATGCCGGCATCCCGGTCATGGACATGGACACGCTGATCGCACCTCTCGATACGATCAATGTGCACACCTTCCTCGCGCCCGATAACGAGTTCATGGGCGCTTCGGTGACCCAGGCGCTCGTCAACCAGCTGGGCGGCAAGGGCAAGATCATCATGACGCAAGGGGCGCTCGGCCATACCGGCGCGCAAGGCCGCGCCAAGGGCTTCAAGTCGGTGGTCGAAAAATTCCCCGGCATCGAAGTGCTCGACGAGCAGCCGGCCGATTGGGACGTGACCAAGGTCGCGCGCATCTGGGAAACCTTGCTGACCAAGTATCCGCAGATCGATGCCGCCTTCTTCCACAATGACGACATGGCGCTCGCCGCCGCGAACGTCATGAAGGCCAAGGGCCGCGAAGGCATATTGATCGGCGGTGTCGACGCCATGCCGCCGGCCATTGCCGCGGTGCAGGACGGCCGCATGTTCGCGACGGTGCGCAATCCCTCCTGCCGCATCCATGGCGGGTCCATCATCGCCGGCGTCGCCGCCGTCGTGCATGGCACTAAGACCGGTGAAGGCATTCCGAAGCACATCATCACCGACGGCCCGGTCGTCACCAAGGCCAATGCCCCTGGCATGGCCTGGATGGAGGAGCAGTTCCTGATCTGATGCGATACGCTTTCTCGCCAAGGCTTGCGCCGGACCCGATCCGGGGCCAGTCTTGGCGTGGAGCGGCATGAATCAGGGTGAAGTCGATTCGGAGATGACCGACGCCGATATAAGGCTGAAAATGTCCCACATCTCGAAGTCCTTCGGCGGTGTCGAAGCACTTCGGGGGGTGGATTTCACGTTGCGCCGCGGCGAGATCCATGCGCTGGTCGGTGAGAACGGCGCCGGCAAGTCGACCTTGATGAAGATCATCGCCGGGGTGCATGCGGGCTTCGAGGGCGAGATGCTGCTCGACGGCAAGCCGGTCCACTTCCATTCGGCCCGCGATGCGCTGAAGCACGGCATCGGCATGGTGCATCAGGAATTGAGCGTCGTGCCGCAATTGACCGTCGCTGAGAATGTCTATCTGGGCGTGCAGCCCGTCAACCGGATGGGCGCCGTCGACTGGTCTTCCATGGCCAAGGGTGCGCGCGAGCAGCTGAAGAAGCTCGGTCTCGACCTCGACCCCAAGATCACGCTGGGCGAGCTCCCCATTGGCGTTCAGCAACTGGTCGAGCTGTCGCGCGTCTTGTTCTCGGGCGCCAGCATCATCATCCTCGACGAACCGACCTCGGCTTTGTCGCCGCCCGAGATCGAGCGCCTGTTCCGTTCCCTGCGCAAATTGCGCGACGAGGGCAACAGCCTGGTCTTCATCTCGCATTTCCTCGAGGACGTGCTCACGATCGCCGACCAGATCACCGTCTTCCGCAATGGCCGCAAGGTGGTGGCCGCCGCCGTGACCCCTGAGATCGACAAGGCCTGGATCATCCAGCGCATGATCGGCCGAGGCCATGAGGAGCTCGAATCGAGCTATCTCGGCAATGTCGCGCTCGCCAGTCCCAAGGACGCAAAGACGGTGCTCGAGGCGGAGGGCCTCAGCAAGGACGGCGCCTTTGCCGACGTCAATCTCACCGTGAAAGGCGGCGAGATCCTCGGCATCTATGGCTTCATGGGCTGCGGCCAGATCGAGCTGGCGCGCGCTTTGTTCGGCAAGATGAAATGCGACACGGGCTCGCTCAAGGTCGACGGCAAGCCCTTTAGGCTCAGGAACACCGCCCAGGCGGCGCAAGCCGGCATCGCCTATGTGCCGGAAAGCCGGCGCAGCATGCTGTTCCATCACGAGCCGATCTACAAGAACATGTCGATTTCCATTCTCGAGCGCCTGTCGAAACTCTGGCTCAAGCCCGACGCCGAGCGCGCGATCGCGGCTAAGCACATCGACAGCCTGAGCATCAAGACGCCGGGGACCGAGGCCTTGCTCGGCAATCTCTCCGGCGGCAACCAGCAGAAGGTCGGCGTCGCCAAATGGCTGACTTACCTGCCCAAGGTCCTGATCCTGAGCGAGCCGACGCGCGGCATGGATGTCGGCGCCAAGGAGGACGTGGTGAAGATCGTGCGGAATCTGCGCGACCAGGGGGTCGGGATCGTTGTAATCTCGACCGAGCCCGAGACGGTGCTGTCGCTCGCCGACCGCATCATGGTGATGCGCAAAGGCACGGTCTCGCAGGAATTCGCCAACGAGACGATCAGCAAGGATCGCCTGCTCGCCGCCGCGTGACGAAGCAGGATGACGGGATAAGGAAGAATTGATGACCTCGACGTCGGAAGTGAAAGCGCCAAGGCAGTCCGCGAGCCACTGGTTCCGCAACCAGCTCAGCAATATCGCGCCCTTCCTGACGCTGCTCTTCCTGGTCGTCTTCTTCTCGATCGCCAGCCCCTCCTTCCTGTCCTTCGGCAATCTGCAGAACATCCTGCAGCAGGTATCGATCACCGGCATCATCGCCGTGGGGCTCACCTTCGTCATCCTCACCGCCGAGATCGACTTGAGCGTCGCCAGCGTCGCCAATGCGACCGGCATCGTCGTCGCCTTCTTCACGCTTCAGGATGCGAGCGTGAACATCGCCAATATCCCGCTTGCCGGCGGCTTCGCCATCATCCTGGCGATTTTCACCTGCCTGGCGCTCGGCGGCATCACCGCTTTCGGCGTGACCAGGATCGGCATACCGTCCTTCATCATGACCCTTGCCATGATGCAGATTTGCGACGGCATCAGCGCCATGCTGGTGCGGGGCCAGATCGCCTATGCCGTGCCCTCGCTCATCGCGACGCTCGGCTCGCGCTCGATCCTCGGCATACCCTGGCTCATCATCGTCGCCGCGCTGGCGCTGCTGATCGGCCACCTGGTGCTGACCTATACGCGTTTCGGCCGCTATATCTATATGGTCGGCGGCAATCGTGAGGCGGCCGAATATTCGGGCGTCAATGTCAAGCTCATCATCGCCGCCGTGCTGATGATCTCGGCCTTCTGCTCAGGGCTTGCCGGCATGCTGGGCGTCGCCTATTTCGGCAGCGCCCAACAGAATGAATTCGGCACTTATCTGCTCGACGCCATCGCCGCCGTCGTGGTCGGCGGCACCAGCCTGTTCGGCGGGCGCGGCGGCATTCCCAATACGATCATCGGCCTGTTCGTGCTGGGCGTCCTCAATAACGGCCTCGACCACATCAATATCGACAGTTTCCTGAAGATCCTGATCCGCGGCCTCATCCTGCTCGCCGCCCTGATCATCAACATCTATGCCGAACGCCTGCGCGTCTCGCGCCAGGCGTCGCCTTGAGGCGCCATGTCGGCTTATCGCGCGCTCAATGATGGCAGCCTCCCGGAGTTCCTTGGCAGCTTGCCGCAGGTGAAAGAGCTCTTGGGCGGCGAGCCCGCGGGCTGGACCGTCGAGGAGGTCGGCGACGGCAATCTCAACCTGGTCTTTATCGTCAGGAGCCCGAAAACCGCGGTCGTCGTCAAGCAGGCGCTCCCCTATGTGCGGCTCGTCGGCGATTCCTGGCCGCTACCCTTGTCGCGCTCCTATTACGAGCATATGGCGCTCGTCGAGCAGGGGAAGCACGCGCCGAAGCTGGTGCCCAAGGTCTACCATTTCGACCGCAATCTGGCGCTGATCGTGATGGAGTATCTCTCGCCCCATATCATCATGCGCAAGGGCCTCATCCGCGGCATCGAATATCCGCTCTTCGCCAGCCACATCGCCGAGTTCATGGCGCAGACCCTGTTCAACACCTCGCCGCTGGCTACCACGGCGTCCGACCACAAGCGCCGGATCTGGGCCTTCGCCGACAATATCGAATTGTGCAAGATCACCGAGGACCTGGTCTTCACCGACCCTTATCGGATAGCGAAGCTCAACCACTGGACCAGTCCCGATCTCGACGAGATCGCGGCACAGTTCCGCCGCGACGAGCCACTGAAAGCCGCGGTGCAGAGGCGCAAGCTGCAATTCATGACCTCGGCCGAGGCCCTGATCCATGGCGACCTCCATACCGGCTCGATCATGCTGACGCCCACGGACACGCGTGTCATCGATCCGGAATTCGCCTTCGTCGGCCCCATGGGCTTCGATGTCGGCGCGGTCATCGGCAACCTGCTGCTCGCCTTTTATGCGCAGGACGGCCACGAGGCCCGGGTCTATGCCCGCAGCCCCTATCGCCACTGGATCCTGATGCAGGTCGAGCAGGTCTGGCGGCTGTTCAGCAAGCGGTTCATCGAGCTCTGGGACAAGAGCAAGTCGGGCGACGCCTATATGCCGGAACTCTTCCAGGAGCCCGACGGCGCGCTCGCCTTCGCCGCCGAGAAGCAGCGCTTCATGCGCAATCTGTTCGTCGACACCATCTCCTTCGCCGGCATCAAGATGATCCGCCGCATCTTGGGGCTGGCCCATACCGAGGATCTCGAAAGCATCGAGAAGCCGGCCATGCGCGCCAAATGCGAGACCAAGGCGCTGACGCTTGCCCGAAGGCTCGTGATCGATGCCGAAAGGCTCACCGGCATCAGCGACGTCACCAGCGCCGCGCGCGCCATCCACGCGTCGTCCTAGCCCGGCTCGCGCGCAGGAAAAGCAGCTTCTGACCGCACACGCGCATGTGACAGCTTCAAACCTTGCTGACGTTCAGGTGAGAACTCCGGCACGATGCCAGACACGCCCACATCTATGGTCACGCATCGCCACGGCCAAAGGTATCTCTCTTCAATCAGGCTCCAATGGATCCATGCGAGACGCTGTAGAGAATAGCCCAATAGTGGCAGCATGCAGCAACGAGCACGAAGCCATGCCAGATCGCGTTCTGAAATCGCAGGCTCTCCCATCGATGAAAGATGACACCGATCGTGTAAATGATGCCGCCTGCCACGAGGAGCCAGAGGCTTACACTTGGAAGAGCCGCTGCGATTAAGTCGAATACGAGCACCCCGGACCAACCCAGGAGAAGATAGAGAAGCAGAGACAATCGATCGAAACGACCAGGCCATAGCAACTTGAGTGCGATACCAACGGCCGCAGTGACCCAAATCGCGATGAGCAGCCCGACTGGAGCAGCATCATTATTCATCTGCGCCAAGACCGCTGTATAGGTTCCAGCGATCATCAGATAGATTGCAGAGTGATCGAGGCAACGGAGCGCCGAACTCGCGTTGGTGCAAGACAATATGTTGTAGGCTGCAGAAAGGCCAAGCATCGAGAGTAAGCCGAAAAGGTATATCATGAGAGAGACCAATTCAGCTTGGGTCGCAGAATTGAAAGCAATGCTCAAAAGCGCGGCCGCGCCGGCCAATCCGAGGCAACACCCCACTGCATGAATGAGCGTATCGGCAGTAAATTCGGCCCGATCATGGTCCCGGTGATCGCCCGGTAATTGGGCTTTGACGAAGACGGTCATTGAACCTCAGCGCAGGAGATTCTCATTCTCTTCAGGAAAAACATCGCATAAGCAGCACTCCCGAGCCGCTAAACCCATCTGAACACGGCAAAAGCGTAAACAAGCGCGATGACGAGCGGGCCCCACAGCGGCGTGCCGACGAGGCCGAGCCAGGCCAGGAAGATGAAGGCGCTGCCCAGCAGCGAAATGAACAGGCGGTCGCCGCGCGTCGTGTCGAGGCCCAGTATGCCGTGCCGCGGATCGCCGCCCGGCGCGTAATATTCCCACACCGACATGCCGACAAGGCACAGGAAGATGAACAGGAAGAAGGCCGCGGTCGGCCAGGTCCAGGCCATCCAGGAGAGAAATGGTGCAGCTTCCATTTGGGCCCTCCTTTGTCACACGCGGCCAAGGGCAAAGCCCTTGGCGATGTAGTTGCGCACGAAATAGATCACGAAAGCGCCGGGCACGATGGTGAGCGTGCCGGCGGCCGCCAGCAGTCCCAGCTCATAGCCCGACGTGCTGGCGGTGCGTGTCATGGTCGCGGCGATGGGCTTCGCCGCGACCGAGGTGAGCGTCTTGGCGAGCAGCAATTCGACCCAGGAGAACATGAAGCAGAAGAAGGCGGCAACACCGATGCCGGCGGCGATCGTCGGCACGAAGATCTTGAAGAAGAAGCCCCAGAAGGAATAGCCGTCGACATAGGCCGTCTCGTCGAGCTCCTTCGGCACGCCCGACATGAAGCCTTCGAGGATCCACACCGCGAGCGGGATGTTGAACAGCGTATGGGCGAGCGCCACCGCGAGCGGCGTGTCGAAGAGCCCCACCGCCGAATAGAGCTGCAGGAACGGTAGCGCAAAGACCGCGGCCGGCGCCATGCGGTTGGTCAGGAGCCAGAAGAACAGATGCTTGTCGCCAAGGAAGCGGTAGCGCGAGAAGGCATAGGCCGCCGGCAACGCCACGACGACCGACAGCACCGTGTTGATCACCACATAGGTGATCGAATTGATGTAGCCGTTGTACCAGGTCGGATCAGTGAAGATCTTGATGTAATTGTCGAAGGTGAAATCCCGCGGCCACAAAGTGAAGGAGCCCAGGATCTCGTTCGTCGTCTTGAACGACATGTTGATCAGCCAGTAGATCGGCAGCATCAGGAAGAGGATGTAGAGCGTCGGGATGAGCCAGGGAACGCGTTTCATCACCGGGCCTCGTCTTTCATCATCAGCGTGTAGAACAGCCAGCTGAAGAACAGGATGATCAGGAAGTAGATGATCGACATGGCTCCCGCCGGCCCCAGGTCGAACTGGCCGAGGGCGATCTTCTGCAGGTCGATCGACAGGAAGGTCGTGGCATTGCCCGGCCCGCCGCCCGTCAGCACGACGGCTTCGGTATAGATCATGAAGCTGTCCATGAAGCGCAACAAGATGGCGATGGTCAGCACATATTTGAGCTTCGGCAGCTGGATATAGCGGAACACCGCCCAGGGCCTGGCGCCGTCGACCTTCGCCGCCTGGTAATAGGCATCGGGGATCGAGACGAGGCCGGCATAGCACAAGAGCACGACGAGCGAAGTCCAGTGCCAGACATCCATCAGCACCATGGTGAACCAGGCCGAGAAAGGCTGGCGCGTATAGTTGTATTCGATGCCGAGCCCATTGATCAGGCGTCCCAGGAATCCGATATCGGGCAGCGCGAAGATGTTCCACATGGCGCCGACGACGTTCCACGGGATGAGGAGCGGCAAGGCCATGAGCACCAGGCAGACCGAGACCCAGGGCCCCTTGCGCGGCATGGCGAGCGCGATGGCGAGACCCAAGGGGATCTCGATTAGGAGGATGATCGCTGTGAACAGGAGCTGGCGCCCAAGAGCCGCATGGAAGCGGGGCGACTGCAGCACCTGTTCGAACCATTGCACGCCCGCCCAGAAGAACACGTTGTCGCCAAAAGTCTCCTGCACCGAGAAATTCACCACCGTCATCAAGGGGATGATGGCGTTGAAGGCGACCAGCAGCACGACGGGCAGGACGAAGAACCAGGCCTTTTGATTGACGGTCTTGTTCATCAGGACACCATCCATCCGTCTTCGTAGATTTGCGTATGCGCCGGATCGAACTGGAGATGCGCCTGTCTCGTTGGAAGGACCAGGCCTTCGGCGACCAGGAGCTTGATGCTGTGGTCCTGGTGGCGCGTCTCGACGATCCGGTAGCGCCCGGCATCGGCGACCTTCACGATGTCGACCGGAATGCCTTGCGCGCCGAAGCTCACGAATTCCGGCCGGACCCCGAGCTCCAGCACCTTGCCATTGCCCTTGTAGGCCGCGGCATTCGCGGCCGCGACCGCATTGCCGGCAAAGACCGCTCTGCCGCTCTCCACCGTGCAGGGCAGCAGATTCATGCCGGGCGAGCCGATGAAATGGCCGACGAAAGTGTGCTTGGGCTTTTCGAAGAGCTCGATCGGCGTGCCGATCTGCACGATCTGGCCGTCCTTCATGACCACCACCTTCTCGGCGAAGGTCAGCGCCTCCGTCTGGTCATGCGTCACATAGATCATCGTCCGCCGGATGCGGTGATGCAGCTCCTTGAGCTTCGAGCGCAATACCCATTTGAGATGCGGGTCGATGACGGTCAGCGGCTCGTCGAACATGATGACATTGACGTCCGAGCGTACGAGGCCGCGGCCCAGCGAGATCTTCTGCTTGCCGTCGGCGGTCAGGCCCGAGGCGCGCTTATTGAGCATGTGGTCGAGCTCGAGCATCTTGCCGATCTCGCGCACCCTGGCGTCGACCTCCTTTTCGCCGATGCCGCGATTGCGCAACGGGAAAGCCAGATTGTCATAGACCGTCATCGTGTCATAGATGACCGGGAACTGGAAAACCTGGGCGATGTTGCGCTGCTCGGGACTCGCCTGCGTGACATCGGCATTGTTGAACAGGATCCGTCCCTCGGTCGGCGCCAAAAGACCCGAGATAAGATTGAGCAAGGTTGTCTTGCCGCAACCCGAAGGTCCGAGCAGCGCATAGGCGCCGCCATCCGCCAATTCGAGCGACAGCTTCTTCAGCGCCCAGTCCTCGTCGCGCTCAGGGTCGGGCCCATAGGCATGTCGAATGTCCTGAAGCGTGATCTTGGCCATCAGGCGGCTCCTCCGACCAGCCGGTTGTCGCCGTCGAAGAAGAAGCTCTGCTCGACATCGACGAAGAGCCTGGCGGTCGATCCTACCTCGAAAGGATGGATGCCATGCGATTGCGAAACCCAGGTCTGGCCGTTCATGTCGAAATGGACGACGCTTTCCGAACCCGAGAGCTCGGTCACCAGCACGCGACCCTCGATGACGGAGGCGTCTCTGGCATGCGTCACCGGCGTGATGTGGTGCGGCCTTATGCCAATCGTGTAGTTGCCGTCGGGAACCGCCCGCGCGATGCGCGGCGACCGCCAGGTCACCCGGTTCTCGAGCATGATCTCTTCGCCGCGCTTGATCACCTTGGCCGTGTTGATGGGCGGATCGGAGAACACCCTGGCGCTGACGAGATCGAAGGGCTTGCGATAGATGGCCGAGGTCGGCCCGAACTGGGTGACGCGGCCTTCGTAGAGGAGCGCCGTATTGCCGCCGAAGAGCAGCGCCTCCACGGGCTCCGTCGTCGCATAGACGACGATGCAGTTGCGCCCGGCGAAGAGCTTCGGCAATTCATCGCGCAGCTCCTCGCGGAGCTTGTAGTCGAGATTGGCGAGCGGCTCGTCGAGCAGGATGAGATCCGAATCCTTGACGAGCGCGCGGGCGATGGCGGTGCGCTGTTGCTGGCCGCCGGAGAGCTCGTTCGGCCTGCGCTTGAGCATCGGCTTGAGCCGCAGGAGCTCGGACGCCTTCTCGACCCGGTCGTCGATCTCGCTTTGCGCCATGCCGGCGACCCTGAGCGGCGAGGCGATATTGTCGTAGACGGAGAAATTCGGATAGTTGATGAACTGCTGATAGACCATCGAGACATTGCGCTTCTGCACCGGAACGCCCGTCACGTTCCGGCCGTCGAACCAGATCTCGCCCGAGCTCGGCTTGTCGAGCCCCGCCATCAGCTGCATCAGCGTGGTCTTGCCGGCGAGCGTCGTGCCGAGCAGGATATTGAACGTTCCCGGCTCGAGCGTGAGGCTCGTCTCGTGGATATAGACATCCGCGCCGACCCGCTTCGTCACATTCTTGAGTTCAAGAGACATCGGCCGTCCGGACTTTCTCAGACTTGGGCATAGTCTAACGCCTCGAACCCGGGGAGCGCCAGCGGCGTTCCCCGGGAGGTTTGTGCTGCGAGCTTATTTGGTCCAGCGCTTGATCAGCTCGTCATAAGCGATCGTCTGGCCCTGCTCCTTCTCGTTCTCGATCTTGGCATGGGGGCCGCCTTCCTTGCCGAGCCACTCGGAGGGATCCTTCTCCGGGTTGAGCCTCGGGCCGCAGCCGCCATAGGTCTTGTTGGCTTCATCCGCCGCCTGCATGCGGGCCATGACCTGGTCCATTTCGCCGGCCAGACGGTCCATCGCTTCCTGCGGCGTGAAGGCGCCGGAATTGACGTCGCCGATCTGCTGCCACCAGAGCTGCGCCAGCTTCGGATAGTCCGGCACGTTGATGCCGGTCGGCGTCCAGTTCACGCGGTCGGGCGAGCGATAGAACTCGACCAAGCCGCCGAGCTTCGGCGCCCGTTCGGTGAAGGACTCATGGTTGATGTCCGAGTCGCGGATGATGGTGAGGCCGACATGGCTCTTCTTCAGCGACACGGCTTTCGACACCGTGAACTGCGCATAGAGCCAAGCGGCCTTGGCGCGATCGGTCGGCGTCGACTTGAACAAAGTCCAGGAGCCCGTATCCTGATAGCCGAGCTTCTGGCCGTCTTTCCAGTAGACGCCATGCGGCGACGGCGCCATGCGCCAGAGCGGCGTGCCCGCATCATCGACTGTGTTGTTGCCGGCACTCTTCGGCGCCACCATCGAGGCGGTGAAGGCGGTGTACCAGAAGATCTGCTGGGCGACATTGCCCTGGCTCAGCGCCGGCAGCGACTGATAGAAGTCGTAGTCGGCGGCGCCCGGAGGCGCATATTTCCGGAGCCACTCGTCCCATTTCGCGATGGCATAGACCGAGGCCGGGCCGTTGGTTTCGCCGCCGCGCGAGACGGAAGCGCCGGCCGGATTGCACGAATCCTTCTCCATGCGGATGCCCCATTCATCGATCGGGCGTCCATTGGGAAGGCCGGGCGATCCTTCGCCGGCCATCGACAGCCAGGCATCGGTCATGCGCCAGCCGAGATCGGGCGCGCGCTTGCCGTAGTCCATATGGCCATAGACTCGAACACCATCGATCTCCTTCACGTCATTGGTGAAGAAATCGGCGATGTCCTCATAGGCCGACCAGTTGACCGGCACGCCGAGCTCATAGCCGTATTTGGCCTTAAACTTCTCCTTGAGTTCCGGCTTGTCGAACCAGTCCTTGCGGAACCAGTAGAGATTGGCGAATTGCTGGTCGGGCAATTGCCACAACTTGCCGTCGGGCCCCGTGGTGAAGGACTTGCCGATGAAATCATCGACATCGAGCGTCGGCAAGGTGACATCCTTGCCCTCGCCCGCCATCCAGTCGGTGAGGTTGACGGCACTCTGCAGGCGCGAATGCGTGCCGATGAGGTCCGAGTCGTTGATATAGGCGTCGTACAGATTGCGGTTGGTCTGCATCTGCGTCTGCACCGCCTGGACCACCTCGCCCTCGCCCAGGAGCTGGTGGTTCACCTTGATTCCGGTGATCTCCTCGAACGCCTTGGTCAGCGTCTTCGATTCATATTCATGCGTCGGAATGGTTTCCGACAGCACGTTGATCTCCATGCCCTTGAAGGGCTCGCCGGCCTTGGCAAACCATTCGAGCTCCTTCAACTGGTCTTCTTTCGACAGCGTCGTCGGCTGGAACTCGCTCTCCGCCCATTTCTTCGCGGCTTCTGCATCCGCAAAGGCTGGAGCGGCGCCGAGTGCCAGCAGCAAGGCAGCCGCCGATACAGTCTTGAAAAGCGACATCGCTTAGTCCTCCCATTGTGCATGCGGCTTAGCCAAAGGCCCGGAGCGCATGCTCACCCGGTTATCCCGTTGACACCTTCTTGCGGGTCTTCTCGCCCACTTGTTGCCCCATATATGCAGCGAGCGCCGCCTGCTCGGCCGTCGACAGATGCAAGCCGAGCTTGGAGCGTCGCCACAGAATGTCTTCCGCCGTCTGCGCCCATTCCTCCTTCACCAGGTAGTCGACCTCGCGGGCGCTCAGCAGGCCGAAACTCTCGCCGAGATCCTGGGCGAAGCGCGCGCCCTCGAAGATGCGCGCCGCCTTGGTCCCATAGGCCCGGAAGATGCGGCGCGCATTGCGCGGGGTGAGGAAGGAACAGCGGCGCTGGAATTCGGTGATGCGTTGCTCGACCTCGGCAAAAGGGAAATCACCGCCGGGGAGCGCGGCCGCGGCGGTCCATTGCGGCTTGAGGCCGGGGAAGAAGGGCTCGATCTTCTCCAGCACCGCTTCGGCGAGCCTGCGGAAAGTGGTGATCTTGCCGCCGAAGACGGAGAGCAAGGGCGGCTGATTTTCAGGCGCCTCGAGCTTCAGCACATATTCGCGTGTCGCTTCCTGGGCCTTGCTCGCCCCGTCGTCGTAGAGCGGGCGGATGCCGGCATAGGACCAGCGCACCATGGCCACGGTGACCGGCTTCTTGAAATATTCGCTGACCGAGGCGAGGAGATAGTCACGTTCGGAGACCGATATCTCCGGCTTGCCGGGATGGCCCTTATGGTCCTCATCGGTCGTGCCGATCAGGGTGAAATCCCCCTCATAAGGGATGGCGAAGCAGATGCGCCCGTCGCTGTTCTGGAAGATATAGCAGCGGTCATGGTCATAGAGCTTGTCGACCACGATATGACTGCCTTTGACCATGCGGATCTTGTCGGGATTGTTCTGGCCGACGACCGAGCCGAGCACCTCGCTTACCCACGGGCCACCGGTATTGATCAGGAGCTTCGCCTTGACCTCGCTCTTGCCGCCTTGTCCGTCTTCGAGGGCGCAGATCCAATGGCCGCCGTCACGGCGCGCCGAGACGCAGCGCGTGCGTGGCCTGATGTCGGCGCCGCGATCGGCGGCATCGCGCGCATTGAGGACGACGAGACGCGCATCCTCGACCCAGCAGTCCGAATATTCGAAGCCGCGGGTGTAGTCGGCCTTGAGCGGCGCGCCGGTCTCGTCGCGGGTGAGATCGACGCTGCGCGTGGCGGGCAGGATTTTCCGTCCGCCCAGATGGTCATAGAGGAAGAGGCCAAGCCTGAGCACCGGCCAGGACCGCAAGCCCTTGTGATGCGGCAGCACGAAGCGCAGCGGCCTGATGATGTGAGGTGCGGCCCGAAGCAGGACTTCGCGCTCGATGAGCGCCTCGCGCACCAGGCGGAATTCATAATGCTCGAGATAGCGCAGGCCGCCATGGATGAGCTTGGTCGAGGCCGAGGAAGTGCCCGAGGCGAGATCGCCCTGCTCGGCGAGAATGACCTTGAGGCCGCGCCCCGAGGCGTCGCGGGCAATACCCGCGCCATTGATGCCGCCGCCTATGATGGCCAGATCGTAGACGCCCGCTTCGTCCGCCATGCCTCTCCCATTTTTACCGGCGATTCATTCGGACTCGGATTTTGCACATGCGAAAGAAATCTTGTGCAAATGCGAAATAAATGAACCCGCATTTTTCTTTAATCGCTATATTCCGAAAAAAAGCGAAACACAATGAAAATCCGCCGCCTAAAGGTCAGGTTTCTGATCGGGACGGCGTCCTTGCTCGCACACAGCCGTCATCGGGCTGTGAAATTCAGGCTGCCTAGTTCCATCACTTGCCTGGCCGAACATCGGGTGCAAGCTTCGGGCGAAGCACCATCCCATTGACAAGCGATGCACGCCGGCGTGAATTAGTTTCTGTTCTGAAACGCGGGGATACCAATATGTTGAAACTAATTGCAACTACCTTCCTTGGATTGATGGTGCTTGCTTCTTCCGCAACAGCGGACATGACCGAGACAATCGCCCGTCATGAGAAGGATACCAGCTGGCTCTTCATTTCCTCGGCAAACGGCCTGTCGTTCGATGGCACGACAGTCACCCTGTCGGAGGTTTCTCCCCATATTGTGATGTTCACCGATCGCCCGCGCCGCGTGGCCGAGGCCGTCCCGGTGCAAGCCTTTGTCGATGGCTGGACGAAGGGCGGAGACGAGAGCTTCCAGAAAGACCCGCCGAATGCCGGTTTCACCGTGTGGGCCTATGGTGCCTATCAGGTGTCCGTGGTGGAAATCAGCGATCCGGTTTATGACGGACAGAAGCTCTCCTTCAAGGTCAAGCCGGTAGAAGGTCAATTGCCCAAATCCGGCGAACATACTTCTGTTTTCATCGATGGCGGCTGCAGCCCGTGGGATCCGCGCTGCTGACCGCAAGCCAGGCCTTGTCTACGCCGCGGTGAGCCCGCTCGCCGGTTCTTCCGCCGGCAGCGCCACTTCCAGCGTCACGCCATTGTGGCGGCAGATATCGACGATCGTATCGGGCGGCAGCTGGTCGGTGACGAAAGTGTCGATCTGGCTCAGATGCCCGATGCGCACCGGTGCCGAGCGGGTGAATTTCATCGCATCCGAGACCAGGATGGTGCGCCGCGCATTGGCGATGATGGCCTGCGCGGCGCGCACCTCGCGATAGTCGAAATCGAGGAGCGCCCCATCGTCGTCGATCGCCGACACACCGATCACCGCATAGTCGACCTTGAACTGCCGGATGAAGTCGACCGCCGCTTCGCCGACGATGCCGCCGTCGGAACGCCTGACCATGCCGCCGATGACGATAACATCGACGCCGGCACAGGGCGTGAGGGTCGTCGCCACATGGATGTTGTTGGTGATGACGAGCAGCCCCTCATGCTTGACGAGCGCCCGCGCCACTTCCTCGGTGGTGGTGCCGATATTGACGAACAGCGAGCAGTTGTTGGGGATGAGCTGCGCCGCGCGCTCGCCGATCCGCTGCTTCTCATATTCGGCGAGCAATCTGCGCGCCTCATAGGCGACATTCTCGACGCCCGAGGAGAGCAGCGCCCCGCCATGGGTGCGGGTCAGCAGCCGCTGCTCGCACAGATCGTTCAGGTCCTTGCGGATGGTCTGCGGCGTCACATCGAAACGCTCGGCGAGCCCGTCGACCGTCACCTTGCCGGCCTGGCGGGCGATGAGGAGGATTTCGTGCTGGCGGAAATTGAGCGATGTCATAGGCTTTTCCGGTGGATGACGCAGAACGGTCCCGAAAGTCCGGCTTGAGTTTAGAGTGTGGCTGCCCCTATGAAAAGGCTGTTAAGGAGGGCCCCCCATGAGCAAAGCCGATCTGCCGGCCAATCTGGTCATCGTCGACCATCCGCTGGTGCTGCACAAGCTGACCTTGATGCGCGACAAGCACACGCCATCGGCGGTGTTTCGCCAGCTTCTGCGCGAGATCAGCCTGCTGCTCGCCTATGAGGTCGCGCGCGACCTGCCGATGACCACCCAGACGATCGAGACGCCGCTCGCCGAGATGGAAGCGCCGATCCTCAAGGGCAAGAAGCTGGTGATCGTCTCGATCCTGCGCGCCGGCCAGGGGCTTCTCGAAGGCATGCTCGATCTCATGCCTTCGGCCCGCGTCGGCCATATCGGCATCTACCGCAACCCGGAAACGCTTGAGCCGGTCGAATACTACATGAAGGTGCCGGAGGATATTGCCGAGCGCCGGGTGATCGTCGTCGATCCCATGCTCGCCACCGGCAATTCGGTTTCGGCCGCCATCCAGCGGCTCAAGGACAAGGGGGCCAAGGACATCAAGCTCGTCTGCCTGTTGTCGGCGCCGGAAGGCATCCGGCATGTGAATGCCGACCATCCCGATGTGCAGATTTTCACCGCCGCGGTCGACCGCAAGCTCAACAGTCACGGCTATATCGTTCCGGGCCTCGGCGATGCCGGCGACCGCATGTTCGGCACCAAATAGCGCTTCGACACCTGAACGCCGAGTCAGTTAGGGCTTCATTAGCCATGTGCGGCGCTTTTTGCTTTCGCCAAGGTTTAAGCAGGAATTGGCGGGCAGAATCCTGACCCAAGAAGACCAGCAGGACATGGCGCCGACGATGCAGACCCAGCTCATATGCCCCAATGGATCGCGGCCGCGCATCCTGTTCGCGGAGGATTCGGAAACGGTCCGCCAGGTGACCGCCGCCCTCTTGCGGCGCATGGGTTGCGATGTCGATGCCGTCGAGCATGGCGAGGAGGCGCTCTTTCATGCGCGCCGGCAGAGCTATGACCTGGTGCTGCTCGATATCGAGATGCCGGTGATGGACGGCATGATCGCCGCGCGCGCCATACGCGCTCTGGGCGGTGGCGCGGCACGCACGCCGCTCATGGCGTTGTCGGCCTATCTCGCCGACTGGCACAAGGGCGGGCACTGGCATGAATGCTTCGACATGGCCTTGCCGAAGCCGGCGGGGCGCAGCGAGCTGCAAATGGCGATCCAGAAGATCCTGCGCTGATCAGTGAAAGAAGAAGGCCGCTAACCGGTCATTAACGACGATCGCATGATCGAGAGAAGGCGCGATCACGTTTTGCCTTCAGATCGTAACGATCTGAAACGATCGTGATCGCACTGGCGATGGAAAGGCTCAGTCCTCGCTATCGGCCTTGGTGACCAGATGATTCTCGAGGGAATTGAGCATATGGAGGAATTCCGCGAGTTCCGGGCTCACACGCACCGGCCGGTTGGCGTGCCCTTGATAGGGCTCCGTGCGATCTGACGCCTCGACGCTACGCATAGTTTCTTCTCCCTGTGCACTCTTGCTCATAACACGCTTGATCTAAGAATTACCTAAGACACACTACGACGCATAAGGTGACTCGGATCCAAATGGACGGTTCATCCCGCGTTCATGTTTAAAGATGGGTGATGAGACGGGCGCTCGCGGGGCTGAAGCCGGGCCATTTCGTGGCGAAACAAAAAAACACAAAAGCGTGATGAAATTACCACAGGTTCCTGTGCGTATAGTTGCTGTGCAAGCCAACGCCATTTTCGGGGAGAGACATATGGTGAAGCCAGCTAACATGTTGAAGATCGTGCCTGCCGTCGCCGTCATTGCGACGCTCGGAGCCACGCTCGCTTTCGCAGGAGCGATCGAAGACCGCCAGGCTGGAATGAAGCAGGTCGGCAAGGCTATGGGCGCTTTCGCCGGAATCGCCAAGGGCGAAGCTCCTTATGATGCGGCAGTCGTGAAGACCAATGCCGATTCGATGCGTGAAGCCTGGAAGAAGGCTTTTGCGAATTTCACGGCCGGTAGCGAAAAGGGACCGCCCGAAACCTATGCCAAGGCCGAAATCTGGAGCGATCCGGAAGGTTTCAAGGCCGCCGAGGACGCGGCTTTCAAGGCGTTGGACGCCCTGGCCGCAACAAGCGACGAGGCCGGATTCAAGACGGCCTTGGGCGGACTGGGCGAAGCCTGCAAGGGCTGTCACACCAAATTCCGCCGGCCGAAGGACTAGGCCTGCTGAGGAAAAGGATCATCACCAAAAAGAGACTGCTCGGCCTGGTGGGGCTCGCCCTGCTCGGCGGAGCAGTCCTTTGGCTTGCCTCCGCACCGCGGCCGCTGGGGCCGGAGGCGATCCCGCAGCACCAGGCCAATGCGGCGAACGGCGAGCTCGTCTATACCATTGGCGGCTGCATCAACTGCCACAAGCCTGATCCGGCGAACGCCTCCGCCGATGCAGCACTGCCCTCGGGCGGAGCCCCGCTCAAGACCCCGATCGGCGTCCTCTATCCGCCCAATCTGACACCCGATCCGGCGACGGGCCTCGGCAAATGGAGCGAGCTTGATTTCATCAATGCCGTCCAGCGCGGCATCTCGCATTCCGGCAGCAACGACATCCCGGCCTTTCCTTATACGTCCTATGCCGCCATGCGCACCGAGGACGTGCTCGACTTGCACGCCTATCTGATGACGCTGAAGCCCGTTGCCGCCGAGAACAAGCCGGACGACATCCCCTTTCCCTTCATCCTGCGCCGCGGCGTCGGTTTGTGGAAATGGATCGGCTTCTCGGATGCGAAATGGCAGCCCGACCCGAAGCAGACGGCGAGCTGGAATCGCGGCGCTTATCTGGTGAACGGCCCTGGTCATTGCGGCGAATGCCACACGCCGCGCACTATCTTCATGGTGCGCGACGACGCCCGCGCCTTTGCCGGAGGGCCCCATCCCGAAGGCGACGGGCGCGTGCCGTCCCTGCGCGGCCTCATCGAGCGCAAACGCTACAAGGATGCCAAGGATCTCGTGTCGGCGATGCAGTTCGGCGAGACGCTGGGCTATGACGAGCTGTCATCGGGCGGCATGGGCGCTGTCCAGACCAACCTGTCGAAACTGCCGGAAGCCGATCTCCAGGCGATCGCCGAATACCTGGTCAGCTTGAAATAAGAGAAGGCTATCCCGCCTTCTTCTCTTCCTTGCCATAGTAATAGTTCGCTTGCCGGCCATAGACGGCGCCGCGCAGGAGGCGGCGCATGCCTTCCGACTTGCGCAAGGGATCGATGACGACGCGCATCGCATCATGGGCGAAGACCTTGATGCCGTCGATCGTCGGTGACGCGCCGGGCGGCTTTTGCGGCAGGCCGAAATGCCGGAGCGTGCCGTTCATCAGCCTGATCTTGTTGAGGCGGTTCACTTCCGGCGTCTTCCAGGTCATCGCCATGGAGACCGAATGGCGCCCGCCGGTCTTCACCCAATGCGGCCAGAGATAGGGCAGATGCACCGCATCGCCTTCCTTCATCGCGAAGACTTGCGCGCGCTCCTCGTAGGAAGGCTGATAATGCTGGTTGCGATGTTTGGAGGGCGAGATCTCCATCGCTTCCTCGGAGACGAGGCTGCGGTCGTGATTGTCGAAGATATGGACGAACTTGTCGCCCCTGATCTGGATCAGGATGTTCTCCTCGGCATCGACATGGAACGGCGTCGTCGAATTGGCCGAAGACACGAAGATGAAGCCTTGCAGGTCGCTATAGTCATGGGCCCTCTTGCCGGCCGCCGCCTGCGCCGCATCGACGAAGCCGGCGAGGATCGCTGCATAATCAGGATCGCTCTCGACGCCCTTGATCACCATCCAGGCATTGGCCTCTTCGATGCGCTTGATCACCTCAGGCGGCGCCATGTAGATCGAAGGGATGTCTTCCGCTCTCTGGCCCGGCAGAAGCTTGCCGGAATTGTACTCGATGCGGTCGCGCGGCATCGACTGCGCGAGCTTGACCAGGCGCTCGAGCGTGAAGAGCGGATGATCCGCCAGCCCATGCTTCAGCGCGAAGGGCGCTTTGAGGAATTTCTCCCGCGCCACATCGGCGTCGATGGTGACGATGCTCATGATTTCTGCCTCCCGGTTATTCGATAGACCAGCGCTTTGGCCGAGCTGCGAAGCCTGCGTCTCGTCGTCTCGGCCTTGCGCAGCAGGTCGAATGAAATGGATGAAAGCTCTGGTCCCTTGATCATCACATCGCAAAGCGCCAGCCGGTCGCGCCAGATATTGTTGATCATCGGATGATTGGGGATGGCGCAGGAATCGACCAGAGCGAGCCGCTCCTTGTCGATCAGCCTTTCGGTCGCGTCGAGCACCAGCATCACGCCCGGCGAATATTTCGCGAAGGTCTCGTCATAAGCGATCTTGCCGAGCCAGCCCTGATTGCCCTTGACGAGCCCCGACATCACGGCGATGGGCTTGCCGTCGAAGGCGATCTTCCACAGCCTGAGGCTGCCTTCGGCTGCAAGACGGTGCAGAGCTTCGCGGAATGCTGTCGCCATGGCGGCATCGGCTGCAAGGGCCGTGCCGCGCCGGCCCTTCCAGCCCCTGGCCTCGAGCGCGATCAACTCGTCGATCCAGGGATCGAGTGGATCGCCCGCGGCCCAGGCGAGGCTCTCGAGCTTCCCCTCCTCACCGAGCCTGGCTCTGAGACGCCTGAATTCCTTGCGCCTCTTGCGCTCGAAATTGCCGTTGAACCACTCATCGAAACTGGCCTTGGGCAGGAGGATGGCGCGTTCCCAGCGATCGAGGACTTCGAGCGTCCCTTGGCTTTCCGCCACCGCCCGCCCCAGCATGTCCCAGAATGGGCCAGTCGCCGGCACATTGCTGAGAATGAGGGCTTTGCCGCTGAGGCTCGCCAGGAAGGCTTTGAGGATGGCCTCGGGCCGCTCCTGGTCGATGAGCGGGGTACCGAGGAAGCTCAAGGGCGAGGTCCAGGAGCGCCTTAAGGGGCCTCGTCCGGGTCTGAGCGCCAGGAGCCCGCACAGCGTGCCGCCGCGCCAGAGCGCCACGACCTCCGCCGGCTGCCTGGCCCAGCCATGCTTGAGCACCGGCGCAAGCCAGCTTTCCAGATGGGAGCCCGCGGGCATGCCGGCGCGCTCGCCAAGCGCCTGCCAGGCCGGCGATATTTTCTCGAAATGGGCGAGCGTGGTGAGCGCCTCGACGCGGATGGCTTCCGCCGTGCCGAAACTCGCCGTCATGTTCATGGCCGATACCAGGAGGTGGCGCCCTTGTCCGTGGCCGGAAAGAAACGGCGCGTCAGAAGGATGGTGGCGAGCGCTTCGAAGACGAAGGCGGCCGCTATGGCCGTGGCAGCGCCTTCGATCCCGAAGCGCGGGATGAGGGCCAAGCCCAATCCGCCGTTGATCAGCAGTGTCGCGAACAAGATCATCGCCGCTTTGTCCTGGTGGCCAGACACCGCTAGCAAGTTCTGCGCCGGTCCGGCCGCGGCGCGCGCCAGAAGCCCGACCGCCAGGATGAACATCACCGGATAGGCCGCGACGAATTCCGCGCCGAACAGCCAGAGCAGCGGCTTGCCCAGAGCGAGCAGCACGACGGCGCCAAGTGCCGAGGGCCAGAAGCACCATTTCTGCATCCGCGCCAGGAACCTACCGATCTCACGCGTTTCGCCACGTGCATGGAGGGCCGCGAATCTCGGCATCGCCACGGCGCTGATCGAGAAATGCACGAAGGCGATGAGCGAGATCGTCTTGAGTGCGGCGAAATAAATGCCGATCCGGTCGGGAGGAATGCGCAGGAATTCGAGCAGCAGCACGTCGAGATTGAGGATGAACAAGGTGAAGCCGTCGATCATGAGGAGCGGCAGCGAGGTGCGGACCCACAATGGGACCGCATAAGCGGGCTTCACTTTCGGCACCCTGCCGCCGAAGCGCAGTCTCTGCGCCAGATATTGCGTGAGCGCCGTCAGCCAACAGGCGATGACGAGGGCCAACGCCGCGGTTGCGGCACCGGGCGGATGCGCCAAGGCATAGGCGATGCCGATGAAGACGAAGAGCAGGATGGGCCTGAGGATATAGGGCGGGATGAGGGCCAGATCGATCCAGCCCTGGGATCGGCCGACGCCGTCCTGGAAATCGGTGAGGCCGTAAGCCGGGAGGCTGATCAGCGCGAGACTCAGGGGCAGGAGATAGACGGGCTCGACGATCCCTGCCCAGCGATGGACGATGAGAGCCGCAAGGATCGCGGCGACGGCGCCGACACCGAAGGCAATCGCCCGCCCGGTTCTGAGAAAGCCGCGGAACAGGTCCCAGTTTTCCCGCTCGCGATATTCCGGCAGGAAACGCACCACCGATGTGGCGAAACCGGCCGAGACCAGCGACCCGAGCACGATGATCCACACCCAGCCATAGGAGAAGACGCCGAATTCGAAGGCGCCCATCCAGCGGGCGAGGAATATCTGGGTCAGGAAAGCGAGAACCGCCGAGGCGATGCGCACCGTGAAGGCCGCCAAGGCGCCACGCCCGGAGCGCGCGCCCTCGCCGCTGCCGGTCAGCAGCGTCTCGGCCGGCTCGCGCAAGGCCGGCGGCACGAATTTCAACAGTCGGTCCATCCTGCCCCGTCGCTTGCAAAAGGAAGGCCGCTTTCTGGTTTACGTAGCGAGCGCGGCGCAAGATAGGGTCGAAAGCCTAAGCTTCCCTTTGGCGGCGTGGTTAACGCTTGGGCAGGGCTAGTTAGTCCTGCGTTGACCCGAAAGCGGTGTGGCTTGCATCGAAGGCCTCTGCGCGAAGTCATCGAACCAGCGGGTGAGCCGCGGCCGTTCCTGTCGGAAGGACGGCAATTGCCGGAACTCGATCCAGTCGAGCGCCGTGGCGAGCGCGATGTGGCCGACATGGAGGGGCGCCCCGGCGTCGAGCTCCGCCTCGAGCCAGTCATAGCTGGCGAGGAGCTTTTCAGCGTAGCCTTCGGCGAGCGGCGGATAGCGCAGCTCCGGCGGCCGGCGATAGGTTTCCCATCTGAGCGCGATCCCGGCATCGCAGAGGCCCTGCGCCATGGCCTGGAGTTGCAAGGCATCCCAGCGCGCCTCGCCTTCCCGGGGGATCAGGCTCCTCCCCTCGCTCAGCGAGTCGAGATAGGCGCAGATGACGTCCGAATCGAAGATCGGCTTCTGGCCGGGCCGGATGAGCACGGGAACCTTGCCGAGTGGATTCTCGGCGAAGACGGTGTCATTGCGGCGCGTCGGGCTGGTCTCGTGATGGATGACCTCGAGACGATGCGCGAGCCCGGCCTCATGCGCGAAGACCAGCGCCTTGCGCGCATAGGGCGAATGGGTCTGGTAGTAGAGCTTCATCGCGATGATGAAGCGGAGCGGATCTTAGAACTCGCTCTTGGGCTCGAGGATCTGGCGGCCCTTATACATGCCGGTCTTGAGGTCGACATGATGCGGACGGCGCAGCTCGCCGGACTTCTTGTCTTCGATCCAGGTGACGGTCATGAGCTTGTGGCCCGAGCGGCGCATGCCGATGCGGCTGCGGGACATTTTCTTGCGTGGAACGGCCATCGAAACTCTCCATGAAACAAAAGGCGCAAGCCCGGCCGGGCCGGGGCGCCGAAAAAGATGGGGGCTTATAGCGGGCTTCTGAGCCCAAGACAAGTCACATAGGGCCCCATGATGTTCATCCGGGCCATGATCCGCTGGGCGACCCCGCTGACCCGTTTTGACGGCCTTCCGGCGCTTCTCTTGATCGGATTGGGCAGGACGGCCGCCAGGAGTGCCGCCTCCCGCTTGGTCAACTTGGCCGCCGGCTTCTTGAAGTGATAGCGCGACGCGGCTTCCGCCCCATAGACGCCGGGCGCCCATTCGACGATGTTGAGATAGACCTCGATCATGCGGCGTTTAGTCCAGATGAGGTCCATCCAGTAGGCGAGCGGCAGCTCGAGCACCTTGCGGATCGGATTGCGGCCGTCCCACAGGAACAAATTCTTGGCGGTCTGCATGGAAATGGTGCTGGCACCCCGGATCGGCCCCTCGCCGTCGCCATCGGTCGCCTCATCGAGGACATCGCTGAATTCGATCCAGTCGACGCCATTATGCGAGCAGAAGCGCGCATCCTCCGACGAGACGACGGCAAGCGGCAGATAGGGCGAGATCTTATCGAGACTCACCCAGTCATAGGAAATGCCGTTGCCATTGACGAGGCGGGTGATCATCAGATTGGAAACGGGCGGCGGCACCACCGCATAGACGAAGGTCATCAGCAAAGGCCACAAGGCGATAAAGACGGCCACCGTGGCGATCCGGCGCGGCCATGGGTCGAAACGGCTGAGGAAGCCACGGTTGAGCCAGCTCTTTCGCGCCACAGGCAAGGTCCCGCTTCTTGTGCCGGCGGGGCTGTCCGGCTGTGCCCCGCGCCTCGTCAGAAGCGCTCGCCGCTTGACCCCGATATCAGTCATGACCCTGCATGTGCAACGGGGTCGGAGGACATCGCTCGTCGCGCAAAAAGATAGATAATGACATCGAGGCCGGTGGTCATGATGCGTCCTGGTTGCGCGCTGGTTGAGTTTACCCCGCCCTCTCGGTACAGGTGTCGCAAACTAGCACAGGAATTGGCTTTGGCGTCACTCTTGGATTTCGAGCAGCATCTCAAGGCCTTCGCTGCGGCGATCGAGGCGCATCTCGACCGTCTCCTGCCGACGGAAGCGGCACCCGCCCCGCGTCTCGTCGAGGCGATGCGCTATGCCTTGCTGGCGCCGGGCAAGCGGATCAGGCCTTTCTTCGTGGCCGAGAGCGCCCGTCTCTTCGGCGTGGATGCGCGCCAGGCCTTGCAGGCGGGTGCGGCGATCGAATGCGTGCACTGCTATTCGCTCGTCCATGACGACCTGCCGGCGATGGACGATGACGACCTGCGCCGCGGCCGCCCCACCGTGCACAAGGCCTTCGACGAAGCCACCGCGATATTGGCGGGCGATGCGCTTTTGACCTTCGCTTTCGAGATCCTGGGCGCGCCCGAGACGCATCCCGATGCGAGCGTGCGCGTGGAACTGGTGAGCGAGCTCGCCCGGGCGGCGGGCAAGGACGGCATGGCCGGCGGTCAGATGCTCGATCTCGAAGCCGAGAGCGCCCGCATCGCCGATATCGACCGCATCATCACCTTGCAGGCGATGAAGACCGGCGCGCTCTTCCGCTTCGCCTGTCTTTCCGGCGCGATCATGGGCAAGGCCGGCGGGGCCGAGCGCCAAGCCTTGACAATCTATGCCGACAGGATCGGGCTCGCTTTCCAGATCACCGACGACATCCTCGATGTCGTTGCCTCGAGCGCCGCCCTCGGCAAGGCGACCGGCAAGGACCAGGCCGCCGGCAAGGCGACTTTCGTGGATCTTCTCGGTCTGGCCGGCGCCAAGGCCGAGGCACGGAAACTGGTGCAGGAGGCCAAGGACGCGATACGAGGATTTGGCGGCAAGGCCCATGTCTTCACCGCCGCCGCCGACTATGTGGCGGGACGGGAGAAATAGCCGGTCAGATCATCGGCAGGCCGCGCGGCTTGACGCCCAGCGGGAAGGCCTCTTCGAGACGCGCAATATCGGCATCGCTGAGCGTGACGGCGCTCGCCTTGGCGTTCTCTTCCACATGCGAAAGGCGCGCCGCTTTCGGGATGGCGAAGACGGAAGCCTTGCGCGTGAGGAAAGCGAGCGCCACCTGATGCAGGCTCAAGCCCTTGGCCTTGGCGACATCGGCCAGCACATAGCCGCCCTTGCTGTTGCGCGCCGGGAAGCCCGCATGGCCGAAGGGACTATAGGCCACCACCGCGACATCATGCTGCTCGCACCAGGGGATGACCGCATGCTCGATGGCGCGCTCACCCAGATGATAGAGCACCTGGTTGCAGGCGATCCGGCCCTTGCCCGCGATGGTGAGGGCTTCGGCGAGATCCTCCTCGTCGAAATTGCTGACACCCCAGGAGAGGATCTTGCCCTCGCGCTTGAGCTCCTCGAAGGCGGCGAAGGTCTCGGCCAGGGGATGCTGGCCGCGCCAATGCAATAGATAGCAATCGAGCCGATCGGTCTTCAGACGCTTGAGCGACGCTTCGCATGCGCGGCGCGTTCCAGCCTTGGAGGCATTGGTCGGCAGGACCTTGGACACGAGGAAGACGTCGTCGCGCACGTCCCGGATCGCCTCGCCGACGATCGTCTCGGCGGCGCCTGCGCCATACATCTCCGCCGTGTCGATATGGTTGAGGCCAAGCTCGACGCCCCGCCGCAAGGCCGCGATGGCGACGAGACGATCGGCCTGCTCGATATACCAGGTGCCCTGGCCGATGACGGAAACATCTGCCTGTGCTGCGCCAAAGCGTCGTTTCTGCATGAATCAGTCTCCGATTATGCCCGTCTCGAATTCTCTTCGATGTGGAAATAGGCTGAATCGCCAACGAGCTCGCCCATCAGGTCATCGACCGCCGTCACCAGCATGTCGCACCTTTTGCGCAGATCCGAGTCGGGCCGCTCGCCACGGCTGCAAGCGATGGAGAGATTGCGTGTGATGGCGAGACATTGGACGAAATGCTGACGGTCGGAGAAGCTGAAGGGGCGGCTCATGGGTCACTCGCTATGGTGGATCGGGGAAGTGAGATCATAGAACGAATGAGGAACAAAGTTCAATGATTTTTGCCGGCCGCCTCGAGATTTTCCTGCCCCCAGCGCTCCTTGACGTAAGTTTCGACGATGGACTTGAACTGGTTGGCGATATCGGCGCCGCGCAAGGTCGCGATCTTCCTGCCGTCGACATAGACCGGAGCTGACGGCAGCTCGCCGGTTCCCGGCAGCGAGATCCCGATATCGGCATGCTTGGATTCGCCCGGGCCGTTGACGATGCAGCCCATCACCGCGAGCTGCAAAGTCTCGAAGCCCGGATAGTCGCGGCGCCAGTCGACCATGCGCTCGCGCACATAGGTCTGGATGTCCTGGGCGAGCTCCTGGAAGACGGTCGAGGTGGTGCGCCCACAGCCGGGACAGGCGATGACTATGGGCGCGAAGGATCGGAGGCCCATGGTCTGCAGGATCTCCTGCGCGACGGTGACCTCGCGGGTGCGGTCGCCGCCGGGCTCGGGTGTCAGCGAGATGCGGATCGTGTCGCCGATGCCCTCTTGCAGGAGGACCGAGAGGGCCGCCGTCGAGGCGACGATGCCTTTCGAGCCCATGCCGGCTTCGGTGAGGCCGAGATGCAGCGCATAGTCGCAGCGTTTCGCCAGCAGCCGATAGACGGCGATCAGATCCTGCACTTCCGAGCATTTGGCCGAGATGATGATTTTGTCGGCACCAAGACCCAGTTCGCGCGCCCGTGCAGCCGACAGCACGCCTGATTGCACCACCGCCTCGTGCATCACGGCCCTGGCTTCGATCGGCGCCGAAGACTTGGCATTCCGGTCCATGAGCTCGGTCAACAGCGCCTGGTCGAGCGAGCCCCAATTGACGCCGATGCGGACAGGCTTGTCGAATTTGAGCGCAATCTCGATCATCATGCCGAAATTGCGGTCCTTCTTCTCCTTGAAGCCGACATTGCCGGGATTGATGCGGTATTTCGCCAAGGCCTCGGCGCAGGCCGGATACTGGCTGAGCAGCATATGGCCGTTATAGTGGAAGTCGCCGACGATCGGCACATCGAGCCCCGTGGCCCTGACCCGGTCGCGAATATGGGGAACCGCGGCTGCCGCTTCCTCACGGTCGACGGTGATGCGCACGATCTCGGAACCCGCTTTGTGAAGCTCCACGATCTGCCGCGCCGTCCCCTCGATATCCGCCGTGTCCGTATTGGTCATGGACTGCACGACGATCGGCGCACCGCCGCCGATCGTGACGGAACCGGTCGCAACGCCAATCGATTTTCTGCGGGGCAGGAGCATGCGGGGTTAATTGGTCTTCGGCAGCGCCAAGGTCAAGACAAACAGCGCCGCAGCCATGAGCACGATCGAGGGGCCGGAGGGTGAATCGAGGAGGCCCGAAAGGATGAGCCCCGCCACCACCGCGACCATGCCGATGAGGCTTGCTGCGACCGCCATGCCCTCGGGCGAGCGCACCATGCGCCGCGCCGCCGCTGCCGGGATGATGAGGAGTGCGGTGATGAGCAGGATGCCGACGATCTTCATGGCGACGGCGATGAGGACGGCGATCAGCAGCACGAAGCCCACTTCCACTCTTTGCGCCTTGACGCCCTCGGCGGTGGCGAGTTCCTCATGCACGGTCAGCGCCAGGAGATCGCGCCACAGATAGGCGATGCCGATCATCACCGCGGCACCCCCGAGCCACACCCAGAGAATGTCCTCGCGCGTCACGGTGAGGATGTCGCCGAAGAGCAGGCTCATCAGGTCGAAGCGCACCCAGGTGAGAAGGCTCGCCACCACGATGCCTGCGGCGAGTGCCCCATGCGACAGGATGCCGAGCAGCGTGTCGGTGGCGAGCTCGCGCTGCGAGCGCAGCGCCAGGAGGGCGATGGCGAGCGCCACGGTCGTGGCGATGACGCCGAGGGTGAGATCGACGCCGAAGAGGAGGCCGAGGCCCACGCCGAGCAGCGAGGCATGAGCCAGCGTCTCGCCGAAATAGGCCATGCGCCGCCAGACGATGAAGCAGCCGACCGGCCCGGCGATCGCAGCGATCCCGAGTCCGGCGATGAGCGCCCGCTGGAAGAAGGGTTCGAAGAAGATGGTCATGCTTCTATTCCCCTCCCCCTTGCAGGGAGGGGTTAGGGGTGGGGGTTGTTTCAGCCGTCGCTCTGCACGACGAAGAATGGAGGGACCACCCGACCCCCACCCTTGATCCCTCCCCGCAAGGGGGAGGGAAAATATGACGATCAATGCTTATGGTCATGGTGCTTGTGATCATGGCTGTGGCCGTGGCTCAGATCGTGGCTTTCATGATCGTGATCGTGATGATGCGAATAGGCCGCGATCACCCGCGCCGCCTGCGGACCGAAGAGTTTTGCAAATTCGGGATCGTGCCTGACCGCTTCCGGTCCGCCTTCGCAGCAGACATGGCCGTTGAGGCAGATGACCCGGTCGCTTTCCGCCATGACCATATGGAGGTCATGACTCACCATCAGGATGCCGCAGCCATGCTGCCGCCTGATCTCCGAGATGAGCTCATAGAGCTTCGTCTCGCCGATGAAGTCGACCGCCTGTACCGGCTCGTCGAGCACCAGGAGCTCAGGCTTGCGCAAGAGTGCCCGCGCCAGGAGCGCCCGCTGCAACTCGCCGCCCGACAGCGAGGCGACGGATGCATCCTTCAGATGCGCGATGCCGGTCTCGGCGAGTGCCGCATCGATATCCGCGGGCGCAGGTCTCAGCGTCAGCGACAGGAGTCGCTTCACGTCGAGCGGTACATTGGGCGCCAGCGGGAAGCGCTGCGGCACATAGCCGACGCGCAAGGATGGATTGCGCAGGACGCGCCCGCCGGTCACCGCCTGGAGGCCCAGGAGCACGCGCACCAGCGACGACTTGCCGGCGCCATTGGGGCCGATGAGGGTCACGATCTCGCCAGGCATCACATCGATATCGACATGATCGAGGATGACGCGGTTGCCCAGTGTGAGGGAAATGCCGCGGCCTTCGATGAGCGGCTCGCCGTGAACCAGCGCGTCCATGATGGTCAGGCGCTCCCGGCGCAATGGCTGCAGCGGCCCGAAATCTCGATGACGGTGCGCTCAGGTCTGAAACCCTGCGCCGCCGCCTGCCGGCCGAGGCCTGAGAAGGTCTCGGGACTGTCGAGCTCGGCGACGATGCCGCAGCCTTCGCAAATGAGGAGGGCTGCAGGCTCGCCCTCATGCGCATGCGAGCAGGCGATGAAGGCATTGCGGCTCTCGATCTTGTGCACCAGGCCATGCGCCAGGAGGAAATCGAGCGCCCGATAGACGGTGATCGGCGCCGGGCGCGGCCCGTTGGCGGCCATGCGCTCGATGATCTCATAGGCGCCGGCCGCCTGATGGCTCTGGGCCACGCAGTCGAGCACGTCGCGGCGCTGCGTGGTGAGCCTGGAGCCGCGACGCTCGCAGATGCGCTCGGCCCGTTTCACGAGATCGGCGGTGCAGTGATCGTGGTTGTGACGGGGATCGGGGAAGCTCATGACTGTTATATTATAACAGTCTCCTTGAATTTCAAACCTTGATATCGGCGAGCCAATGGCGCGCAGCCTCGAGGGTCTCCTCGGGCGTCTCCAGCGTCGGGAGGTGGCCGCAATCGGCGATCTCGACATAACGGGCATAGGGTATGAGTCCCGCCATCCGCAAGCCGTCCGCCGCCGGGGCGAACTGGTCATGCACGCCCCATAGCAGAAGCGTCGGACAGGCGATGCGCCCGATGTCGTTCCAGCGGTCGGGGCGTGTCGCCAGGGCATCGGCCTGGCGTGCCACCTTGAGCGGGTCCGAGCGCCGCGCCATGGCCAGGAACTTGTCGGCCGCCCATGGCCCGCGCTCGCCCGGCAGATGCGTGATCATCTTGTAGAACTGCTGGTAGACGTCTTCGGCCTCGCCGCCGCGCAATTTGGCGCTGCGCTCGAGCCCGGCCTGTGGGCTTGCGATCGCGCCCGCCCCTGCCCCGATGATCCACAGGCCTTTCACGCGTTCGGGTGCCGCGAGCGCCACCTCCCGCGCCACATGGCCGCCGAAGGACGTGCCCATGACGATGAAGTCGCCCTCGATTTGGCCCAGCAGCTTCTCGGCGCAGGCCGCGAGCGTCGCCTCATAGGGGATGATGATCCGTGGACTGACGAGATCGGAGAGCGCCGGGATAATGTCCTCATAGAGGCCTTCATCGCAGCACAGAGCGGGGATCATGACGAGCGGGATCATGCGCGCACAACCTCCACCCAACCGGCGGGGTTTGAAGGACGATAATCCTGACGCGATTGCCGGGCCGGATACAGGGATTTGCAGGGATTATCAGGGAGTTTTCGCAAAAATATACCGAGTCTAGTTATATCAAAGGGTTAGCCTTCATGAGCAGGGAATTTTCCCTGCAGATCTACAGGGAAAACAGGATCGGCGATCATAGGACATTTTCCACAAGAAGCGGACGCATTGTCCTATCGTGAGATTCTCCAACGGTTTGGCCCACGATTGCAAGGGCTGCCGGCTCTTTTCCCGCTCTCAATTCGAACCCTTCCGCATTTCCCGCATCATTCGGGTCGAGTCGCCCCAGGTGGAAAGCCAGATCAGCATGTCGGTCAGGGCGCCAATGAGGGCGACGGCGCCACGCTGGACTGGCCCGGCTCCGCCACGGCGCACTTGCGCTTCATGCAGATGCGACAGCTCCTCGTCCTGAATGGAGGAGATCAGCGATTTGAGCTCGGCATCGCGACCTTCGAGATAGCCGAGCTGGTCCACCAGATGGCGATGGACCGCGCTCTCGACCGCCTCGGTGCAGATCCAGATCATGCGCTGGCCCAAGAGCGCGGTCGCAAAGCCCAGCACGAAGCCGCCGAGGCTCCAGAAGGACATGACCCGGCAGGGTCGAGCGCCCCTCGCCGGCATGGCGTCGCGGAACAGGCGGCAATGCTCGATCTCATGTTCCCTTATGTCCGACAGCGGCGCAACGATGGCGGGATAGAACCGGCGCGCGATCCAGATCTGCGCCCCATAGATGCGGATAGCGCCATATTCGCCGGCGTGATTGACCTTGAGAATCCGTCCGATGGTGATTTCGGGCGCCATCGTGTTCCTTTTTGCCGGCGACCCATTCAACACCGCAAGCCGTCACAATGACGCGTGGCGTTTCGCCAACAAACGGGCGCGGAAAATCCACGCTCTCTCGTCCGTCCAATTCACAATTGGATCCGCCGCGCTCATGCGAGATGGCTCAAGGTGGATTGGCTATTAGATTTTCCTCTGGCCAGCCAAAGTGACGGCGAAACTGCCGGCTCTCAACCCAGCCAATAGCGCGGGCCCGAACCTTTGCGCCCGGCCCGATCGGACGGGTTCGCCAAGCGGCAGCGGTCAATCGACAGGCAGCCGCAGCCGATACACTCGGTGAGTCCGAGGCGCAGCCGTTCGAGCTCGGCGATCCGTTCATCGATGCGTCGGGTCCATTGCGCCGAAAGCCGCCCCCAGTCGCGGCGCGTTGGCACCCGGTCGGCAGGGAGCTTCCCCAGCTCGCCCGCGATCTCCTCCAGCGAGAGTCCTATCCGCTGGGCGAAGACGATGAAGGCGATGCGCCGCAGCACCGAGCGCGGATAGCGGCGATGGCCGGAACCTGCGCGCTCCGAGGTGATGAGGCCGCGCTCCTCGTAGAAGCGCAGCGCCGACGAGGCGATGCCGCTGCGGCGCGAAACATTGCTGATGGTGAGCATCGTCTCCATGCCCGAATAAAAGCACGATTACCTCTTGACTTCAAGTTCACTTTAACTTGTAGCAAAGCTCAATGACGACTGAGGAAAGGTTCAGACGATGCTGGCCGACATGATTTTGAGAGGCTTGCGGGTAGCGGTGACCGGCGGCACGTCCGGTCTCGGCCTGGCGCTGGTGTGCCAGTTGCGGGCGAGCGGCGCCGATGTCGCCTTCATCGCCCGCACCGCTGCTGCCGTCGAGGCGGTGGCCGGCCAAACCGGCGCACTGGGCATCGTCGGCGATGTCGGCCGCAAGGATGATATCTATCCGATGGCGCTCCAGATCACCGGCAATCTCGGCGGGCTCGATGTCCTCATCAATAATGCCTCGAGTCTCGGGCCAGTGCCGCTTGCCTTCCTCGCCGATACCGAATGCGAGGAGCTGGAGCTCGCCCTCGCTGTCAATTTGATTGGACCTTTTCGGCTGACCAAAGCGCTGTTCGGCGCCCTTGCCGCCTCGGCCCGCGCCGGGCGGGGCGCGCTGATCGTCAATGTCACCAGCGACGCCGCGGTCAATGCCTATCCGCGCTGGGGCGCCTATGGCGCGAGCAAGGCGGCGCTCGGCCACCTCACGCGCGTCTGGGATGAAGAGGCGAAGGTGGTGGGCGTGCGCTTCCTCTCGATCGATCCCGGCGATATGGACACCCCTTTGCATGCCACTGCTATCCCTGATGCCGATCCTTCGACCCTCAGGCGTCCCTCTGACTCGGCCGCCGAAATCATCAGCGCAATCGTCGCCGGTTTGCCGGTGCGCCAATCTGCCGGAGCGCCGCGATGATGTCCGCCGACCAACGAGCGCCCCGCTCGGCAAGATTGCTTACGGTCGACGCCAGCGGCGCGCTCGCACATTTGCCCCGCAGCGAACTGGCTCTCATCTTGAGACCAGGCGATGTGGTCGTCGCCAATGACGCGGCGACCTTGCCGGCAAGCCTTCCCGGCGAACATGCCGCAAGCGGCGCTGCGATCGAAGTCCGTCTCGCCGGCTGGCTCAGCCTCGGCGACCCGACCCACTTCATCGCCGTCTGCTTCGGGCCAGGCGATTTTAGAATGCCTACCGAAGACAGGCCGCTGCCTCCGCCGCTCCGTCCGGGCGACCAGCTTTCGCTCGGCCCGCTTTGTGCGACGATCGAGTGTCTCCTCGGTCACCCGCGCCTCTGCCGCCTTCGCCTATCCGGCACCCGTCCTGCGATCCTCGCCGGACTCGCCGCTCATGGCAGGCCCATTCAGTATGCCCATGTTCCCGAGCCTTTGGCGCTGTGGGATGTGTGGACGAAAATCGCTACGGATCCCGTCGCTTTCGAGGCACCCTCGGCCGGCTTTGCCCTCGATTGGCGAATGCTCGCCGCGTGGCGATCGCGCGACATTCATTTTGCGACGCTGACCCACGCCGCCGGGATCTCCTCGACCGGAGATCCATTGCTCGACCTGAGGCTCCCCCTCGATGAGCCCTATCGCATTCCCAAGTCGACCGCGCTCACGATCAGTTGCGCCAGGGCGGCCGGGCGAAGAGTCATTGCCATCGGAACGAGCGTGGTCCGAGCGCTCGAATCCGCCGCCGATCGCGATGGCAGCGTTCGTGACGGCAGCGGCATGGCAAGTGGAAGAATCGGCGAAGGAACCGATTTGCGTGTCGTCGACGCTATTGTGACCGGCGTTCACCAGCCTGGCGACAGCCACTTCGAGCTACTACGCGCTTTCGTGAACGATTCATTGCTCCAGCAGATAGCCCGCGATCTCGCCACGCAGGGTTATCGTGGTCATGAGTTTGGCGATTCCCTCCTTGTTCATCGCAGCATGAACCACACTACGCTCAAGCGGCAGGTGCCGCAGGAGGCCAGCTGAAGACCGGTGAGGGCGAGGCAATTGCGGTTCTTGGCTTTGCCCAGATCGACGCTGCCAGCCGCTCATGGATGCGCGGCCGCTACAGCCGCCCAAGTTGTTGAGTCTGCCGCGCGCCTTCTCCACACGATCTACTTGATCCGTCGCAATCGCTCCGTCGGGAAAAGACGAAAAGGCGAGCGCCCTCCCCCAGATCTCATATGTGGTGCGCAATGGGCTTGCTTCAAGCCCCGGACCGTCCCGTAGAACCGAAGACCGAACCACAACCCAAGGAGTCATGAGATGCGTGTGCGGTTGTCGACCTGCGGGTCGCGCGCGGCCGAGCTGGTTGCGGAGATGAACGGAGTGTGGCGATGACCAGGCATGAGGTGGTCATCGCCGGCGGAGGTCCCACCGGGCTGACCTTGGCCGGCGAACTGGCATTGGCGGGCGTCGATGTTGCCATTGTCGAGCGGCGCGTCAGCCAGGACCTTGTCGGCGCGCGCTCGGGCGGTCTGCACGCACGCACGATCGAGATTTTCGATCAGCGCGGGATCGCCGACCGACTCCTCGAGGAGGGACAGGTTGCCCAGGTCGCGGGGTTCGCCGGAATCCGCCTGGACATCAGCGACTTCCCCACCCGGCACAATTATGGGCTGGCACTCTGGCAGAGCCACATCGAGCGCATACTCACCGGCTGGGTCGGCGAGCTGGCGGTGCCGATCCATCGGGGCCGTGAAGTGACAGGGTTCACGCAAGACGCCAGCGGCGTCGATGTAGCGCTGTCCGACGGCGGGTCGCTCCGGGCGGCGTATCTCGTCGGCTGCGACGGCGGACGCAGCCGCATCCGCAAAGCGGCCGAGATCGAGTTCCGTGGGTCGGATCCGACAACGAGCAACCTGATCGCCGAAGCCGCGTTGGCCGAGGAGCCCCCGGAATGGGGCATTCGCCGCGACGCCCTCGGCATCCATTCCCTCAGCAAGTCGGAGGATGGGCGGCGGGTACGCGTCCTGGCGACCGAGCAGCACGTGGGAGCCACGTCCGAACCTACCCTGCGCGATCTCCGCGAGGCGCTCATCGCCGTGTATGGGACCGACTACGGGATCCACAATCCCACCTCGATCTCCAGATTCACCGACATGACGCGGCAGGCCGTGGCCTACCGCAAGGGACGGATCCTGCTGGCGGGCGATGCCGCGCATGTGCATCCACCGGATGGTGGACAGGGCCTCCAGACCGGTGTGCAGGATGCGGTGAATCTGGGATGGAAGCTCGCCCAGGTGGTCAAGCGGACATCGCCGGAAAGCCTGTTGGACACCTACCATGCCGAGCGCCACCCGGTCGCTGCCCAAGTGCTGCGCAACACGATGGCAGCGATCGCGCTTCGCCGCGCCGACGACCGCACGCAAGCGCTGCGCGAGATCGTTTCCGACCTTCTGAGCATGGAGGAGCCGCGTATTCGGGTCGCCGCGATGCTTTCGGGACTGGACATCCGATACGACCTGGGCGAAGGCCATCCGCTCATCGGACGCCGCATGCCCGATCTGGACCTGGTCACCTCGAAAGGCCCATTGCGGACATTCACGCTGCTCCATGGTGCCCGGCCGGTGCTGCTCAACTTCGGTGCCGCCGGCCGCCTCGATATCACGCGATGGGCTGACCGGGTCCAACTCGTCGATGCCGAATATCAAGGCATGTGGGTGCTTCCGGTGATCGGCGCCGTCGCGGCTCCCGCTGCCGTCCTGATCCGGCCCGATGGATATGTGGCATGGGTCGGAGATGAAACCGGCCAAGGCCTCGCCGAGGCGCTGACCACCTGGTTCGGACCGCCGGCGCGGGCGTAATGCGCGGGTTTCCCCCCAGCACGGCTATGGCTTCGCGCGGTTGCTCCTCGTCCCGACCTGCGCCCAGTCGACTGCGCGGCGGATCAAGGCCGCTTGATCATTGCCATTGTCATTGTAAAAGCTGCCCGCCGGCGATGGCGATTCCGGCCTGGTGAAGGCGACGACCGTGGGATGCTGTGCGCCTGCCTGTCGCAAGACGGTTTCGAGGCGCCTGTCCAGATAGCTCCACAGGCCGGCGTTACCCGGTTCCTCCTGAACCCAGGCAAAGCGAGCGCCGCGACATGAATGGAATGCCTGCCTCAGTTCCGCGTCCGGGAATGGATATATCTGCTCGAGCCTGACAACCGCCACGTCGGCTAACCCACGAGCGGCCAGTTCTGCTTCAAGCTCGTAAGCGATCTTGCCGCTGCACAGCAGATAGGCCCGCGCCGATCGTACAGGCGACGCGATGACCGGTTGGAAGCGCGTGTCGCCTGCGAATTCCGTGATCGCAGATACGGCCGCAGGGAGCCTGAGCAGCGTCTTAGGACTGAGGATGATGAGAGGCACCGGCGCGTCAAAGGCTGCCTGCTCGCGCAGCAACCAGAAATAGTTCACAGGCGTCGAAGGCTGGGCAATCCGGATGTTACCCTCGGCCGCGACTTGAAGGATGCGTTCGGGCCGTGCAGAGGAGTGCTCCGGCCCTTGTCCTTCAAGCCCGTGCGGAAGCAGGATGACCAGGCCTGAACGCAACCCCCATTTGGCCTCGCCACTGGCGATGAACTGGTCGAGAACGATCTGCGCCCCATTGGCGAAATCACCAAATTGCGCTTCCCATATGACCAGCGTCTGCGAGTTCTCGACGCTATAACCATACTCGAAACCAAGGACCGCATATTCCGACAGCGGGCTATTGAAGAGATGAAATCGGCCAAGGCTGTCCGGCAGATTGGCCAGGGTGACGTGTCTGGCGCCAGATCTGATGTCGTGTATCGCAAAATGGCGATGCGAGAACGCGCCGCGCTCCACATCCTGACCGGTCAAACGTACATTTATGCCATCGAGGAGAAGCGAGCCGATCGCCAGGGCCTCGCCCAACGCCCAGTTTGCCCCGGTCCGCACTGCGTCAAGGCGCTGTTTGACAAGGCGATGAACCTTGGGATGCGGTTCCATATGTTCCGGGATCAAGGCGAGCTGTTCAAGAAGCCAAGTGATCCTGCCAATGTCAGTGCCGGATCGAGTTCCTGCCTTCTCCCTGCTGTCGGCCTGCAGGTCTTCGAGCTCATACCGGTCGGCCGCCTCATAGGCGTCGTGGAAGGCCGTCTTCGCATTCTCGCGGAGTGCCGCCACAGCATCCTGATCGATCACGCCATCGGCGATGAGTTGGCCCGCATAAATCGAGCTTACGTCAGGATGTCTGTCGATATGCTCATAGAGCCTGGGCTGTGTGAAGCGCGGCTCGTCAAGTTCATTGTGCCCATTGCGGCGATAGCCGACCAAGTCGATGACCGCGTCACGCTTCCAGGTCTGGCGCCAAGCGGTTGCCTTATCTGCGGCATCCAGGACGGCATCAACGTCGTCCGCACTGACATGAACGATCATGGCGTCGATCGCTTTCCAGGGACCGGTGCAATGCCGGGACGTCCGAGCCTCATGCTGGTCGGTCGTAAAGCCGATTTGATTATTGACGATGATATGGATCGTTCCCTCGGTCGTGAACCCGTCGACGCCGCTGAGCTGCACTGTTTCAGCAACGACGCCCTGGGCAACGACACTTGCATCCGTGTGGAGAATTATGCCGAGCACCGCCGACCGGTCGCCCGCGGCGTCCTGTGTGGCGCGCGTGCGGCCCAGGACCGTTGCATTGACGGCTTCGAGATGAGAGGGGTTGGGCATAAGGGTGACCCTGACGCTTGCATTCCCAAAGACAAGGTCGTTGCTTAAACCCAGATGATAAGGAACATCGGCCGTTTGCGAGCGCGGCGCGTCGGGCAGCGGATGCCTGCCTTTCAGGAGGGCGAACATCGCCGGCAAAGGCATGCCGAGCACGTTTGTCATGATGTTCAAACGGCCGCGATGCATCGAACCGATCACCACTTCCCTCACACCGGCCATTGCAGCTCGATGGAGAATACGATCAAGCAGCGGAAGGGCCGCTTCCACGCCCTCGGCGCCGAACCGCTTCTTTGTCGGATGCTTGATTGACAGGAAGCGCTCGAACTCTTCCGCTCTGATGAGCATCTCGAAGGCGCGCAGCCGGTTTTGCGGCTCAATTGTTTGACGGCCGCCTTCGAAAGCCTGTCGAACCCATTCGCGCAATCCGTAGTCGTCGATATGGGCCGACTCGACCGACAGGGTGCCGGTGTAGACCTGCTCAAGCGACCTTTCGACTTCGGCCAGGTTGATGGGTCCTGACCCCCGAAATCCGATCAGGTCCCGGGCGGTATTTCCGTTCGGGCTAAAATTCAAGGGGTTCGATGCCCGGGCAATGAGATGCGCGCGCTCCCGGATGAGGGCGGCCACAGAACTGTCCCGCTGCCGGCTTGCACCTGCTTCCTCGACGGCTCTGAACAGAACTTGCCAGCTCCAGTCGACGGAGCTCGGATCAGCACGAAACTGGCGCTCCAGGTTCTCGACATAGGCGGCGTCTACGCTGGAGAAAACACTGGTCATAAGTCAAAGGTCTGCTTGCCGGACTTTCGTTCGGAAGAAATAGCTTGACACCGTGGGCCAGGCCAGCCGTTATCAGCTATGCCTTTGCGGCATAGGTCATTCATGGAATTGCTCGAGCTTCGTTACTTTGTGACGGTTGCCGAAGCCGGGAGCTTCTCCCGGGCGACGGTCGAGCTCGGGACCACGCAGCCTGCCCTGAGCCGGCAAGTTCGCAAGCTCGAGAGCGAGCTCAAATGTGACCTGTTCTACCGTCATGGCCGCGGCGTCTCCCTCACCGCCGCCGGCAAGAAGCTGTTCGATACGGTAAAGCCGCTGCTCCAGCAGGTCGTGCAGATCAAAGACGAGATCATGGAGGAGAGCGACCATCCGTCAGGCGCAGTTGCTTTCGGTGTTCCGCCGTCGATCGGGGCGACGCTGGCTGCACCATTGTCGCGTCGGTTCTCCAGGGAATGCCCCGCAGTTCGTCTCCGCATCCGTGAGGCCTTCAGCAGTTCCTTGTCCGAGTGGGTCGAGATGGGCCGCCTCGATCTTGCTATACTGTACGACGCCCGTCGCGGACGTAACCTGAACGCCGAACCGCTGTTGAGAGAGCCGCTGTTCATGGTGGAGGCGTCGGATCGCCGCCGCGGCAGCGACGGACCGATCGAACTCGCGGAGCTTTCGAGGCGTCGCCTGATCTTGCCTGGACCCGAGAACGGTCTGCGGCGCGTCATCGACACGGCGATGGCCAATGCCGACCTGCCTCTTTCGGTGACCCTGGAAATCGACTCGGTCGCAGCTATCAAGCAATTATTGGAAATGGGCGACGATGCTACCGTATTGCCCTATGGCGCGGTGCATCGAGAGGTGCGCGAAGGCCGTTTGCGGGCGCGCAGGATCAATGCCGATGATGCCCAGGCCATGCTTGTGACGGCTACGCCTTTGCATCGGCCGGTAACGCGAGCGACCCGTGTGCTGCTGGACCTCGTTCGCTCTGAGATTCGCAAATCGATAAAAGCCGGCGTCCTTGTCGGCGCCATCACCGGCCTGGAGAGAATGCCCGTCGCCGCACCCATGCAGGCAACTGAAGTGCACGGCTCGCTGTCCATGCCGCGCAGGCATAGCTGATAGAGGCTCACCGCCGGATCTTTCGCCCTATCCTCCGCTATCTTCTATAGGCAACATCCAAGGATGAGCATCATGGAAGAGACATTGCTTGAGCGGTGTGGGCGCATCGGCACCAGCACCTGGTCCGACGCGCTGGACGATCTGGGGATCGATGGCGTCGTCCGCGGGATTCAACAACGCACCGGGCAAGGCCGCTTCGCTGCCTTCGCCGTCACTGCGCGAGGAGCCACCGGACCTTTTGGCACCTACACCATCGGGGATTTCGCCGTTGCGCAGATGCTCGGCGCGGTCGACGGCGGCGAAGTCCTCATGGTGGACATGGGCGGCGCGGAAGTGTCGACATTCGGCGGCATGGCGGCCCTTGCAGCCACGACACGCAGGCTCGCCGCCGTCGTGATCGATGGCGGCTGCCGAGACATCGAGGATATCCGCAGCACCGGTCTGTGGCTCGCAAGTCGGGCGGTAACGCCCACCAGCGGCAAGCGCCGCGTCAGGCTCCACTCGATTGGAGACCCGGCGATCGTGGGAGGGATTACGGTCCACTCCGGTGATGCCGTCATCGGCGACGCCACCGGCATTGTCGTGGTTCCAAGGGCAGCCATCCACGACGCATTGAGCAGAGCCGAAGCCCTGCACGCATTGGACGGCAAAATAGAAACGGCGATCAAGGACGGGAAGACCCTGGATGAGGCGGTGAAGCTCACCGGGTATGTCTGACGCTGATCCCTGATTGGAGGATCCAGGCCCGGGCGGCTCACTTGGCCAGGACTGCGAGCGGTTTCCCTTTGTCGACGATATAGGTGGCGAGTTCCGACCCTTTGCCGCTGCCAATGTTCTTCGCCCTGCGATTCACTCCCGCCGGGATGAACAGGACGTCGCCGGCATTGAGGGTCAGCGTGCCCCGGCCCTCGACCTGATACTCCCATTTGCCTTCGAGCACATAGATGATCTCTTCACCCGGATGCGAATGCAGAGGGAACGACACTCCTGGATCAAGATCGACACGCACCTGGATCATCTCGCGTCCCGGAACGCTGAGGTCGTGTCGCTGAAGCTCAGTGCGGGTAACTCCCTGCTGCTGTCCCGATGCCGAGGGCAGCGCCAAGCCGCTCACAGCGGCGATAATAGCTACCAGAATGATCCAAATCGCTTTCATATGGACCTCCCGCACCTGCGTTCGATTCAGATTCTCTCTGATCGAGTTCGAGACGCTCGGGGACCCGCCCTCTCCTGCCAGTCCTCGGTATTTGCCACCAGACGCCTTGGCGAGCCAATCCCAGCGCCTGATCCTAGGCGACTTGCCGGTCAAGCTCGTTGGCTAAATTTCTAACCAGCAGCCGGGCGTGCCGGACAGCCAAAGCGCGCTGCTCTTCCGGCGTGTGGGCGCTTTCGCCCCCCGGAAATGCCGACTCGACCTCAAAGGTCAGCTCGCCAACGTGAATACGGAAACTTGCCATCGCCCGCGCTCGCCATCTTTCCAGATCAGCTTGCTCGTCGTTATAGGTCACCCTCCTCACTAACCAATGCCCACCAATGTTAGACCGGCCCATCTGTCCGTTCAACGGCCGGATGGTTGATGGGTCCGTCCGTGCCGCATCGATACCAAGGTATCTACGATACCATTGGGTGATGGGTCACCGTCGCGGCGAGACCTATCTCAGCATCAGTTCGGCGCCCATAAACAGGCCGAGCATCCAAGGAGAACCATCATGACCGATGTAACGCCGCGGCTAACGCGCCGCACTCTGCTTGCAACTTCCACGGCTGCGGGCCTGGGAATGGCCGCATTCGGCGTATCGGGCACGGCCGCGGCCGGCGACCAGAGCACGATCCGTCCGTTCACCATCGATTTTTCGGATGCCGAGCTTTCCGATTTGCGATGGCGCATCAAGGCGACCAAGTGGCCCGAACAGGAAACGGTCAAGGATTCATCACAGGGCGTACAGCTCGCGACGATCAAGAAGCTCGCGCAGTATTGGGCGACGAATTACGACTGGCGGAAAATCGAGACGAAACTGAAGGCGCTTCCGCAGTTCGTGACCGAGATCGACGGGCTCGACATTCATTTCATTCACGTACGCTCGAAGCATGAAAATGCCCTGCCGGTCATCATCACCCATGGCTGGCCCGGATCGATCATCGAACAGATGAAGGTCATCGAACCGCTGACCAATCCGACCGCGCATGGCGGCAGTGCCGCCGATGCCTTCCACGTCGTGATCCCATCATTGCCGGGCCACGGCTTTTCCGGAAAACCTACGGCGCCAGGCTGGACTCCCGTCACCATCGCGCGAGCGTGGGCAACGCTAATGCAGCGTCTTGGCTACACGAAATATGTGGCTCAGGGCGGCGACTGGGGCAATGCCGTCTCGGAGGTGATGGCTTTGCAAGAGCCGCCGGGATTACTCGGCATCCATACCAATATGGCGGCCACGCTCCCCGCCCACATTTCAAAGGCACTCGCGTTCCACGAGGCGCCCCCTACCGATCTCACGGCGGAAGAGCGCAACGCCTGGGACCAGCTGGTCGACTTCTACCGGAAGGGGCTCGCCTACGCGCTCGAAATGTCCAACCGTCCGCAGACACTCTACGGCATCGCGGATTCGCCGGTCGGGCTTGCGGCGTGGATGATCGATCACGACATCCGCAGCTACAAGCTGATCGCCCGCGTCTTCGACGGAAACGCCGAGGGCCTGACGCCAGATGACATCCTCGACAATGTCACGCTCTACTGGTTGACGAACACGGCGGTCTCGTCGGCGCGTCTCTATTGGGACACCACGCAAGTCTCGAACGGGGCAGGCTTCTTCGATGCGAGAGGCGTCAAGATCCCAGTCGCGGTCAGCTCCTTTCCGGACGAGATCTATGCCGCGCCGCGCAGCTGGGCAGAGAAAGCCTATGCCAAGCTGATCCATTACAACAAGCTCCCCAAAGGCGGCCACTTCGCCGCCTGGGAGCAGCCTGAGCTCTTCACATCCGAGCTCCGGACGGCGTTCAAGACACTGCGCAAAGAAGTTTGAGGCAACATGGCGGGCCGGGCCCTGAACCCCGGCTCGCCCGCTATTTTTGTCGGCATCCATCCAGGAAAAGGCGTGTACAATCGCGTGCCCGCTTGACGATCTCGGCGTAATCCGGCGGCGGGCTGAGGCCCAGCATCATGGCGCGCTGCGGCTCCATGACCATCATGCCTCTCAGCATGCCGACGGCCGTCGCGGGATCATCGATGGCAATTTCCCCACGATCGCGTTGTCGCCTCAGCCATCTTTCCATGGTTTGCGTCGTGCGCTTGAGAGCCAATTCGGAGAAGGCGGTGGCGATCTCGGGAAAGCGATCGCATTCGGCCAGGACGAGGCGGAGGCTCGAGACCGTGTCCGGGTCGAAGGTCAAGGTGCCGAAGGTGGTCAGGATGTGCTCGAGCGCCTCATCCACCGGCAGTTCGTCGAGATGCTCTTCGTCCATCTCCAGGATAAAGCGGGAAATCCGCGCCGAGATGACGTCCCGGAACAAATCGGCCTTGGTCGGGATCAGGCGGTACATGGTCTTGGTCGAGACCCCGGCCCGCTCGGCCACGCGGCCCATGCTGGCGCCGGCATAGCCGCTGGCGTGAAATTCCTGGCGGGCCGCTTTGAGGATCAGCTGCCGTGTTTCGTCATCGGGCCGGATTTGCGGGCGCCCACGAGGACGTTTTGAGACTTTCGTATTATGGACCATGGTCATTTTCCAAATTCTATTGACAACCCGCTTGGCGCCGACTATTTAGGAAAATATCAGTTTTCCTAAAAAGAGCAAGCCGGATTTTCGGCTCTCTCAGCCCAGGAAAGGTTCGGGCCATGAGCAAACACGAAGCAGCTTTTACCGTGGAAAAGACCGTTCCGGCCGCCGAAGCGGTGCCCGGCATAAAGATGCCGGAGGAAGTCCCGCTGCCCGTTCCAGCGACAACGGCTGATGCGCCGAAGCCGAGCCTGAAGCGCTGGCTGCGCATAGCGCTCTTCGCCGGCGTCGCCGTCGCTGCCCTCGCGGGCGCAGCCGATTATGGCTGGAGCTATTGGACGGTGGGCCGCTTCCTGGTTTCGACCGACGATGCCTATGTCAAGGCCGACAGCACGACGATCGCGCCCAAGGTCTCGGGTTACATCGCGGCAGTGCTCGTCAATGACAACCAGCCGGTGAAGGCGGGAGATATCCTGGCCCGCATCGACGACCGCGATTTCAAGGTCGCCCTCGAGCAGGCCAAGGCCCAGATCGCGTCCGCCGAAGCCAATATCGCCAACAAGCAGGCGGCTCTCGTCGCGAAACAGGCCGAGATCGACGCGGCCCAGGCGACGATCGTGGTCGATCAGGCCAATGAGACCTTCGCCGAGCAGGAAAACCAGCGCTATGCCCAGCTTGCGAAGAAGGGCTTCGGCACGGTCCAGAACGCGCAGCAGGCCGCCTCGCGCCTGGATGCCGCCCGCGCGGCGGTCACGCGCGACACCGCGGTGCTCGCCAATGCCGAGAAGCAGCTCGATGTCAGCAGGGCCGAGGTCGCCCAGGCGCAGGCGGCGCTCGCCGCTGCCAAAGCGGTCGAGGACCAGGCCGAGCTGAACCTCTCCTACACGACCCTCGTTGCCCCCATCGACGGCCTGATCGGCAACCGCACCTTGCGCGTCGGTCAGTATGTCCAGGCGGGCACGCAGCTCATGGCGGTGGTGCCGACCCATGACGCCTACATCATTGCCAATTACAAGGAGACGCAGCTCACCGACGTCCATGCCGGACAGCCGGTGGAGGTCGAGGTCGACACTTTCGCCGGACAGGTCTTCAAGGGCCATGTCGACAGCCTCTCGCCGGCGAGCGGCCAGGAATTCGCGCTGCTGCCCCCGGACAACGCCACCGGAAACTTCACCAAGGTGGTGCAGCGCATCCCGGTGAAGATCGTGCTCGACCAGGGAAGCCCGCTTTCGGTCGTGCTCCGGCCCGGCATGTCGGTCTATCCGACCATCGATACGAAAGCCGCCGAGACGGCCCGGCTCGCCTCGGCGTCATCCGAAGCGATCAATTGAGGCGGTCACGAGCGGAAATCATGAGGAGAGGCTGCGATGTCAACCCAGACCAATATCGCCCGGCTCGGTACTTCTCCTCCCGCTCCCGCTGCGGCGGCTTCACCAGAGAAAGCCAGCACGGCCACCTGGATCGCGGTCCTTGCCGGCATGATCGGCGCCTTCATGGCGATCCTCAACATCCAGATCACCAACGCCTCGCTGCTCGACATCGAAGGCGGCATCGGCACCGGCGTCGACAACGGCGCCTGGATCTCGACCTCCTATCTCATCGGCGAGATCGTGGTGATACCCTTGACCGACTATCTGAGCCGCGTCTTCTCCTTCCGGCGCTACATGCTGGTGAACGTGGTTCTGTTCGCGCTGTTCTCGGCAGCCTGCGCCTTCGCCCATGACCTGAGCACGATGATCGCGCTGCGCGGTCTCCAGGGCTTCGCCGGCGGCGTGCTGATCCCCATGGCCTTCACCATGGTTCTGACCCGTCTGCCCAAGGCGCAGCAGCCCATCGGTCTCGCCATGTTCGCACTGTCCGTCACCTTCGCCCCAGCCATCGGGCCGACCATCGGCGGCTATCTGACCGAGAACTACGGCTGGCAGACCATCTTCTTCGTCAATGCGCCGCCGAGTCTTGCGATGTTCGCAGCACTCTATTTCACGCTCGAAAAGAAGCCGATGCAGCTGTCGCTGCTCAAGGAGGGCGACTGGGCCGGCATCGTTACCATGGCCATCGGACTCTCGGCGCTGCAGACCGTGCTCGAGGAAGGCAACAAGGACGATTGGTTCCAGTCGCCCTTCATCGTCAAGCTCGCTTTGACGGCCGCGGTGTTCCTCATCGCCTTCATCATCATCGAGCTCACCGTCAAGAAGCCGCTCGTCCAGCTGCGCCTTCTCAAGCAGCGCAATTTCGGCATCGGCATACTGGTCAACGTGCTGGTCGGCGTGGCGCTCTTCGGCACCGTCTATATCCTGCCGCAGTATCTGGGCCAGGTGCAGCGCTACAATGCCGAGCAGATCGGCCTCGTCCTCGCCTGGACCGGCCTGCCGCAGCTCCTCATCATTCCGCTCGTGCCGCTACTGATCAAGCGCTTCGACGTGCGCTATGTCGGCTTCGTCGGCATCAGCATCTTCGCGGCGAGCGCCTTCATGAACATCACCCTGTCGCTCGACAGCGCCGGCGACCAGTTCTTCATCCCCAATATCGCGCGCGCCATCGGCCAGGCCCTGGTCCTGACGCCGATCAGCGTGATCACGACGGCAGGCATCGCGCCGAGCGATGCGGGTGCGGCGTCAGGCCTTTCGAACATGCTGCGCAATCTGGGTGGCGCGGTCGGCACGGCGACGCTTGCGACGGTGCTCACCAAGCGCGAGCAGTTCCATTCGAACATCATCGGCCAGTCCGTCACGCTTTTCCGCGATGAAGTGCGCGACCGGATCGATCATCTGACGCAGTATTTCATGGCGCATGGGGTGACCGATGCGGCGCTCGCCCAGCACAAGGCGATCGGCGTGATCGGCGCCACCGTCCGTCGCCAGGCGCTCATCCAGGGTTTCAGCGACACATTCTTCGTGATCGGGATCGTTCTGGCGCTCGCGGCCATCGCTTTGCTCTTCACCCGCAAGATCAAGGTCAGTGGCGGTGGGGCGGGCGCTCACTGAGATGAAGCAACGGAGGTAAGGCAATGTATTCGTATCAGACGATATATTCGGATGCCGCACGGAAGTCGGTATCTCCTGCCCATGACGTGCCCATCGTGTTCATCATCGATGATGCCGCTGCCACACGTCAGTCCATCGAGGCACTGGTCCGATCTGCAGGCTGGCGGCCGGAAGCACTTTCGTCCGCCTATGAGTTCCTGGCTCACCCGCGGCCGGAAGGTCCAAGCTGTGTGATCCTCGATGTCGATCTGCGCGATCTTGGCGGGCTTGAGCTGCAAAAACTCGTCTCGGCTGAACGTCCAGATTTGCCGTTCATCTTCTTGACCGGCAACAGTGACCTCTCCACGAGCGTCAAGGCGATGAAGGCGGGCGCGGTCGATTTCCTGACAAAGCCCGCGAAGGCCGACGCCCTGTTGGGCGCCATCGACGAGGCGCTGGCGCGCAGCCGATCGGTCTTGGCACGCGATACCGAGGTTCGGAACTTGCGGGACCGCCACGCCTCTCTCAGCCGTCGCGAGCAGGAGGTGATGGCGCGAGTCGTCGCCGGCCTGCGCAACAAGCAGGTGGCCTTCGAGCTCGGCATCAGCGAGATCACGGTCAAGGCGCATCGCGGTCACGCCATGCGCAAGATGCTCGCGCGCTCGCTGCCTGACCTCGTGAACATGGCTTCACAGCTCGGCATCGCGCGTTCATGAGCGATGCCAGGGACATGATCATATGGAACTGTCGGTCGCCACGATCCTGGTCGCCTTTGCCGGCGTATTCCTGATCGGCTTCATGAGGGGCGCTTTCGGCGGCGGGTTCGCTATTATAGGGATTCCGCTGTTGTCGGTGGTCATGGACCCCGTAACTGCCGGCGGTCTCCTCGCCCCCTTGTTCATCGCCATGGATCTGTTCGCACTGCGCTACTGGAAGCCCTCGACATGGTCGCGACCGGACCTGGCGCTGCTCTTGCCGGGGCTCGTAATCGGGATCGGGCTCGGCTATCTGCTGTTCCGCGTTCTCGATCACCGCGTCATCGCGATCATGATGGCGGCGATCACCTTGGTCTTTGTCGGCCTGTGGTTTGTCGGGGGCGGCAAGGTGACGATCCGGTCGCGGTCATCGCCGAAGGCGGTCACCGCCGGTCTCGCCTCGGGAATCACCACCATGGTGGCGCATTCGGGCGGACCGCCGCTGGCGATGTATCTGCTGCCGCTCGGCCTCGGCAAGGAAATCTATGCCGGAACGACGAGCCTGTTCTTCACGGTCGGCAATGCGATCAAGGCCGTGCCCTGGCTGCTGCTGGTGAAACCGACCGTCGACGTCTGGATATTAATGGCGATTTGCCTGCTCGCCATTCCTGCTGGTGTCTGGCTCGGCTGGCGGCTGCACGGCAGGCTGGACCAAGGCCAGCTCTATCGGGCCTGCTACGGACTGCTGGTCGTGACGGCGCTGAAGCTGTTGTGGGATGGCGTTTCCGGCTATCTCGCGTAAGATCAAGGTGCCAAGCTTGAAAGCGACTCTAAACGATGGGAGCCCATCGCGTGGCCTTGACCTCCGCTGTGATCTAGGGAACAGGGGTCAGGATCGGAGCGCCCCTGTCCTTGATGAAGAAAACGACGAACCTCGCCGGCGCGGTTGTACTGGCATTGCGACCAACGACGTGCACGTCGTCGGGTCCTTCATAGAAGGTTTGACCGGGATTGAGGGTGACGGACTCCCCTCCCTTGACTTGCATGACTATCGTGCCTTCCAGGACATAGACAAATGCATGCGCGTCGTGGCGATGGATCGGGTCCACCGCTCCGGGGGGATATTCCACCGATAGCATCATCGCTTCCTTGCCTTCGAACCCGGTCAGATCGCGAGAGAGAAGCGAGGTCAACTTTGCTTCCGGGTTCTGCGCTGAAGCGACAGTAGTCAGGCCGAGTAGCGCGCTCGCCAGCAACAGGACACGATACCTGTGTTTTCCCTTCCTCGTGAGTCCGGCAACGATCGCGCTTGCATAGGCAGGTTTCATCTGAAGTCCCTCCTGTTCCTCTTGCACAACTCACATTGACGAAACGTCACGAGTGCCGCCGAGCGCCTCGTCCATGAGGCGGCGGATGGTGCGCGCGCAGCGGCCGCATCTGGCGCTGCAGCCGAGACAGCCATAGACCTGGCTGGTCGAGCGCGTCCGCTCCGCCTCTACGGTGGAGCGGACATCCTGATCGCTCAATACATTGCACGAACAGATGATCATGGCGCGAACCCCACTAGCGGTTCAGTACTCCCAGGGACCCGGTACGCATCGAAAGACGTCGCCGTCGACCGCCACATGGCAGACGGACGGGAATGACAGGTGAGTGGCCACCAGCGACTCGCGGTTCGCCGCCAGTTCCCGCAAGAGACGCACCCGGACGCGCGCCGCCTCTTCGGGATCGTGCTCGAAGCCGTTGTACCAGTCGGGGTGCTCGAACCCGACCTGGAACACGGCGTCGCCGGCGAAGGTCAGCCGGTCGCCGCCGGACGCCAGGCGGACCACGCTATGCCCAGGGGTGTGGCCGCCGGTGCGTTGGACGACCACCCCTGGCGCCACCTCGTACTCGTTCTCGAACGTCCGCAACTGGCTGTGGTACTCTTTCAAGAACCGCTTGCCCGTCCGCCGAAGCGCGTCCGGGAATCCCGGCGGCATGGAGACGCGGGAGAAATCGGGCGACTCCCAGAACTCGGCCTCGGCGGCCGCCACGTGGATCCGCAGGTCCGGACGCAGCTGTTCTTTCACCCCGTCGGCGAGCAGCCCGCCAACATGGTCCATGTGCATGTGGGTGAGCACCACGTCGGTCACCGATGCGGGATCGATGCCGGCGCCCTCCAGTCGCTCAGCCAGCTTCCCGGCCCGCGGCAAGTCCGGGAATTCGCCCCCTATCCCGGCGTCGATCAGTATGGTCCGGCCGCCGCTCTTCACCACGACCGCATTCAGCGCCCATTCGAGCACGTCCGGCGGCAGGAACATGTCCTCGAGCCAGGCCGACCGCACGGCCGGATCGACATTGTGGCCCAACATCGCGCCTGGCAGCGATAGCACGCCATCGCTGACCACCATTACGTCAATCTGGCCAACCCGGTGCACATAGCGCGACGGAACCAACTCGTGATCCGGTCTACCGTGGATGTACCTCGCATTCACCGTGTCGGCGCAGTGCTGGCACGAGGGGTGTGGGGTGTTGTCGAAGCTGGTGCTTGTCTGTTGGTGACCAATCGTGCGGGATTTTGTTTCTGCCTGCGTCATGATGCGCTCCTGTTTTGCGTGACCGAAACCTGTCGGTCATTGAGCCTCGTCGCGGACTCTATGTTGGAAGCGTGCTGACGGTCGATCGGGGTCAAGGGAGAGGGAAGACTACACCTGAGAACAGGGCAACCTGTGCTTCTCAGCGGATCGCAACGGTCTGCGGAATCAAGTGCAGCATCGATCCGTGCGGTTCGAGGCGCCACCGGATGACGCTCCGTCATATCGGGTGAGTTGCTTGCCTTGCGTCCCGGGCATCATTCTTTTGGCATATTGAGAGTGGTTAATGGCGAGCGCGCAGAGCGTGATCTTCGCATCGCAGTCCTCGGCTCGAAGGGAACCAAGCATTTGCACAGAATCGCACTTCAACGATCCTGCGAAACCATTCTATCGGCAGTCTGCCCATGAGCGAGCGTCGGCGAGTTCGCGCGCATCGTTCCGCATTGCCGGATACAGAAGCGAATGGAGGTACTTTTGTCGCTCGGGCCACGCGTTCCCGGCGAATACTGATCGTCGATCTGAATAACTTCGCCTCCTTTCCCACCCTTGCCATAGGGCTTCTTACAGCGTCGCTGCGCAATCACGGCCATGAGGTGCAGGTGCTCTGCCCGCTTGCCTATGACGTTCCGGCCGTCGAACGCGAGCGCCAGGAAAACGTGCTGGATCATCTCAAGCGGCGGCTTCATCTTTCGACGCTGCCCGTCGCCCGCGCCCCGCGAAATCTTGCGCGCACGGCGCGAAGCTGGTGGCTGGAGCGCCCCCATTCGCGCGTCCTGCGCGAAGTCGCAAATGCGGTCGATCGGGGTCCCGATATCGTTCTGCTCTCCGCCTATCTGCAGCACTTCAATACCGTGCGTGAAATCGGGCGACTTGCTGAGGCGCGCAAAGTCCCGGTTGTGATCGGCGGGCCCATGTTCAATGTCGAGGGCGTGGCCCATGCGTGGCGGAGCTTGCCCGGCATCAGTTGCGTTGCCGGCGCGGAGATGGATCATGACGTGGCCGGACTGATCGAGGCGATATGCACCGGCGAGCCGCTATCGAGGTTTTCCGGGCTTACGTTTCCGGACGGCACGCAGACCGGACCGGCACGCCCGCTGCGCAATCTCGATCAGGTGCCGATGGCGGATTTTTCCGACTTCCCGTGGGACAGGTATCCCGTCCGCATCGTTCCGATGATGACAGGCCGCGGCTGCCAGTGGGACAAATGCATGTTCTGCAGCGATGTCGTCTCGGCCAGCGGCCGTACGTTTCGAACGCGCTCGGTGACGAATGTCCTTCTTGAAATGCAGGAGCAGGCGCGCCGCAACGAGACCACCAACTTCCTGTTCCTCGATCTGAAGCTCAATTCCTATCCCGATATGCTGCGCGGCATAGCCGCTCAGCTGCAGGACTATGTGCAGGGCGCGGAATGGATCGGCACGGTGCATGTCGACCTGCGCTCCGACAATGGCCTGTCGAAAGCCGACCTCAGGGCAGCGGTCGCCGGCGGAATGCGACGGATCAGCTTCGGCCTGGAGAGCGGGAGCCAGAGACTGCTCGACCTGATGCGCAAGGGCACATCGGTCGAGGCCAATTCCGAATTCATCCGCAACGCCTTCGAAGCCGGGCTCAGCATCCGCTGCACCATGTTCAAGGGATATCCGGGCGAGGCCGCCGAGGACATGGCAAGAACCGCAGAGTTTCTGGAACGGCACACACCGTTCCTAGACCGTGTCCGGTTCAACGAATTCTCGCTGATGGAGAACACGCCGATCTACGACGCGATGATCGCGCAGGCGGGAAGCCCTTCGTTCGCGATAGGCAGGCGTAACCACAGACGGGCGCTTGCCGATTACTTCAACCGGGAAGGCCGCGAGCGGGCATACCGCCGCGCCAAGGCGCGGGCGCTCAAGGCGGTCTTCGAAATCAACCGCCGGCCGGTGCGCACCTCAGCGCGTCAATTCGACGGATTGATGTAGCGCGATGGGGAAGCTCGCGAGGCGCCTCGCCTCTCAAGGCGTGAACTATGCCGGACAAGCAAGTCCGCTCCTGCGGCGGTTGCGCAAGATTTCAGCGCTCGAGCGGCGCGAGGAAGCGCGCGCGTTTCTGGAGCTGTTCGCCCGCGAAACCGGCATGTCGCGTCCGGCCTTCGAAAAGCGGTGGTCCGAGATCGGCCGGGCGCTCAGGCGTCGGAACTTCTACGAACACACGCAAGACGAACTGGCCTTCGGCGCCCGTGTCGCTTGGCGCAATCATGGACGGTGCATCGGGCGTCTGTTCTGGGAAAGCCTTGAAGTGTTCGACTGTCGCAAGACGACCGAGCCGGACGCCATTGCCGATCGGATGGTCCGGCACATGCGCGATGCGCTGGGCGACGGGCGCATCCGCTCGATGATCTCGGTCTTTGCCCCGGTCGAGGACACGGTGCTGCCCGCCTATATCGAAAGCAGACAGATCACGGAATATGCCGGCTATACGCTCGATGACGGCAGCCTTCTGGGCGATCGCCAGAATGTCGAAGCGACCCGGATCGCCCAGAGCCTCGGCTGGCGGGCCCCGGAGCCCCGGGGACGGTTCGATGTCCTTCCCGTCATCATCCGCGATCGCAGTGACCGCCGTGTGCTCTTTTCGCTGCCGCCTTCGGCCTATCGGGAGATCGACATCCGGCACCCGGCCGAGGCGGGTTTCGCCGATCTCGGCCTGAAGTGGTACGCCGTGCCATGCATCAGCGGGATGATCCTGACCATCGGCGGCATCGATTATCCCTGCGCGCCCTTCAATGGATTTTACATGTGCACGGAGATCGCGTCGCGCGATCTTGCCGATCGCAAGCGCTACGACCTGCTGCCCGACATTGCTCGCGCCCTCGGCCAGAGGCCCGAGACAGCCAAAACTCCTCTATGGCGCGATACCGCTCTGACCGAGCTGAACCGCGCCGTGCTCCATTCCTTCAGACAGGCCGGTGTCACCATCGTCGATCACCACGCCGCCAGCGACCAGTTCATGGAATTCCATCGGCGCGAGCAGGCCGAGGGACGTCGCGTCGCCGCCGACTGGCGCTGGGTCGTGCCGCCGCAGGCCTCCGGCGCCTGCGAGGTTTTTCATCTTCGCATGACGAATTTCCATCCCGTGCCGAATTACTATTCCGCGGAAACGAGCGACGGCCGCAGGCTCATGCCTTTTTACGGCGATCGCCACCGCTCGCGCGCCGAGCAGGCGTTCGATCGGCTGCGCCGGCGCTGGAAGCTGTGGAAACGGACGGCCTGGTGAGGCGTCTTACAAATGGAAAGGGCGCGGGAAACCCGCGCCCTTTCCACTCAATTCTCGAAAGCCTTACTCGTTGCTCGCTTCCGCCGGCGGGTGCTCTTCCGCCTGCTTCTTCGACAAATCTTCGCCCGTCTGCTGGTCGACCTGCTTCATCGACAGGCGCACCTTGCCGCGATTGTCGAAGCCCAAGAGCTTTACCTTGACCATGTCGCCTTCATTGACGACGTCGGAGACCTTGGCGACGCGGCGCGGCGCCAGCTCCGACACATGGACAAGACCGTCCTTGGCGCCGAAGAAATTCACGAAGGCACCGAAATCGACGACCTTGACGACCTTGCCGTCATAGATCTCGCCGACTTCCGGCTCCGACACGATCGACTTGATCCACTTCATTGCCGCTTCGATGGCGGTCCCCGAGGAAGAAGCGACCTTGACCGTGCCGTCATCGGAAATGTCGATCTTGGCGCCGGTCTTCTCGACGATCTCGCGGATCACCTTGCCGCCGGTGCCGATCACTTCACGGATCTTGTCGGTCGGGATGGTGATGACCTCGATGCGCGGCGCATGCTCGCCAAGACCCGGACGCGCTTTCTCGAGCGCCTCCGCCATCTTGCCGAGGATGTGCATGCGGCCGTCCTTGGCCTGCCACAGCGCCGTCTTCATGATGTCTTCGGTGATGCCGGTGATCTTGATGTCCATCTGCAGCGAGGTCACGCCATTGGCGGTGCCCGCCACCTTGAAGTCCATGTCGCCGAGATGGTCCTCATCGCCCAGGATGTCGGAGAGCACCGCGAAGCGCTCACCTTCCTTGATGAGACCCATGGCGATGCCGGCCACGGGGGCTCTCAGCGGAACGCCGGCATCCATCAGCGCCAGCGAGGCGCCGCAGACCGAGGCCATGGAGGACGAGCCGTTCGACTCGGTGATCTCCGAGACGACGCGGATCGTATAGGGGAACTGATCGGCGGGCGGCAGCATCGGATGGATGGCGCGCCAGGCGAGCTTGCCGTGGCCGATCTCGCGCCGGCCGGCGCCGCCGAGGCGGCCCGTTTCGCCGACCGAGAAGGGCGGGAAGTTGTAATGCAGCATGAAGGTTTCTTTGTAGGTGCCTTCAAGCGAGTCGATATATTGCTCGTCCTCGCCGGTGCCGAGCGTGGTGACGACCAGCGCCTGGGTCTCGCCGCGGGTGAACAGCGCCGAGCCGTGCGTGCGCGGCAGGACCGAGGCCTCGGCCACGATCGGCCGCACGGTGACGAGATCGCGTCCGTCGATGCGGTGGCCGGTATCGAGGATGCTGTTGCGGACGACGTCCTTCTCGAGATGCTTGAAGGCCTCGCCCACCTTGTTGGCGGCGGGCGCATCTTCCTTGCCCTCGACGACGAGGGCCGCCAGCACCTTGTCCTTCGCCTTGGCAACGGCTTCCTGGCGGTCTTCCTTCTTGGCGATGGCATAGGCCTGGCGCACGTCCGCTTCGGCGATGTCCTTCACCGAGTTGAACAGCGTCTCTTCGTCCGGCGGCGTGAAGTCGCGAGGGCTGCGCGCCGAACGCTCGGCGAGGCGGATGATCGCCTCGAGCACCGGCTGGAAATGCTGATGGCCGAACATGACCGCGCCCAGCATCTTCTCCTCGGTGAGCTCCTTCGCTTCCGACTCGACCATCAGCACCGCATCCTGGGTGCCGGCGACGACGAGGTCGAGCTCGGAGGTCTTCATCTGCTCGATCGTCGGGTTGAGGACATATTCGCCATTGACGACGCCGACGCGCGCCGCGCCGATCGGGCCCATGAAGGGGATGCCGGAAAGCGTCAAGGCCGCCGAGGAGGCGACCAAGGCGACGATGTCGGAATCGTTTTCGAGATCGTAGGAGAGGACCGTCGCGATGACTTGCGTCTCATTGCGGAAACCCTCGACGAAGAGCGGGCGGATCGGCCGGTCGATGAGGCGGGAGATCAGCGTCTCGCGCTCGGTGGGACGGCCTTCGCGCTTGAAATAACCGCCGGGAATCTTGCCGGCGGCGTAGGTCTTTTCCTGGTAATTGACGGTTAAGGGGAAGAAATCGATCCCGGGCTTCTCGGTGCGCGCGGCGACGGCGGTGGCGAGAACGGTGGTTTCACCGTAGGTGGCGACGACGGCGCCGTCGGCTTGCCTCGCCATGCGGCCGGTCTCGAGTCTGAGCTTCTTGCCGCCCCATTCGATTTCTTCAACATCGATCGTAAACATGTGATTTTCCTGATTGCCCTTCGCCGCCGCTTGATTTGCGTTCACCTACATCGTGGACGGCATCCCCTATGGGCCTCTTGGCGCCGGCCCTATTGCCGGACGCCACTTGGGGGATCGCGGGCGGCAAATCGGTGATCCGCCCGCTCATACTGACTGCGCTACAGCCTTTGCTTTCGCAGGCTCTTAGCGCCTTATATCGAGCCGCTTGATCAGCGACTGATAACGCCCTTCATCGACCTTCTTGAGATAGTCAAGCAGACCGCGGCGCTGGCTCACCATCTTGAGGAGGCCGCGGCGCGAGTGATTGTCCTTCTTGTGGGCTTTGAAGTGATCGGTAAGCGTGTTGATGCGCTCGGTGAGGAGCGCGACTTGCACTTCCGGTGAGCCGGTGTCGCCGGCCTTGGTACCATATTCCTTCACGAGCGCCGACTTGCGCTCCTGGGTCATCGTCATTCGGTCATCTCCAAATGGGTTACAGGTTGAACAGACGCTTCGGCTTGAGCGAGCCCTTCTCGATAGAGCAGATCCCCAGGGGTCTTCGACCCCACATGACGAGGACCGCATCTTGTGCGATGGGAGCGCTTGCGCCTCTGAGCAGAACCGACTGGCCCTGTCTCAGGCGTTGGGCCTCCGCGTCCTTCACGGCCAGTGCCGGGATGCCGTCCAGCACGGTCTCGATGGGGCGGAGAACCCCTTCCATGGCGTTGTCGCCGGGCGCCTTATGGCGCAGTTCCTCCAGCTTTTCCAGCGAAATCATGTCATTTTCGGTGAAGGGGCCGACCTGGGTACGCCTGAGCCGCGCCACGTGGCCTACGGTTCCCAGCGCCTCGGCAAGGTCGCGGGCGAGCGAGCGGATATATGTCCCCTTCCCGCAAGTCACTGAAAACTCTGCATGATCCGGATCGGGAAGGCCCAGAAGCTCGATCTTCTCGATCACCACCAGCCGTGGTGCCAGATCCACCGCCTCGCCGGCGCGGGCGAGATCATAGGCCCGCTCGCCCTTGACCTTGATGGCCGAGAACCGGGGCGGCATCTGGAGGATCTCGCCTTCGAAGCGGGACAGCAGGGTATCGATGCTGCCATGCGAGGGCCGTTCGTCGGACAGGGCTGATATCTCGCCTTCCCGGTCGTCGGTGGTCCTGGCCTCGCCCCAGCGGACGAGGACGCGATAGGTTTTCCGGCCCTCCATGGCCCACGAGACCGTCTTCGTGGCCTCGCCGAGCGCGATCGGCAGGAGGCCGGAGGCGAGCGGGTCGAGCGTCCCGCCATGGCCGGCCTTGGCGGCATTGAACAGCCGCTTGACCTTGGCCAGCGCCTGGGTAGAGCCCAGACCTTCAGGCTTGTCGAGGGCGATCCAGCCGTGGATGTTCTCGCGCGTCTTCACTTCTTGTCGGCGAGGTCGCGGGCCACCGCCGGATCCTTCAGGAGCTGGTCGATCTTCTCGGCATAATCGAGCGCCGTATCGATCCGGAACCTCAATTCGGGCATGAATTTCATGTCGAGGCGCGGCGCGAGCAGGCCCCTTATGTAGCGGGCATGCTTGGCGAGCAGCTTGAGCGCGGCGTCGTTGTGGCCGTCGAGCAACGGCCTGACATAGACGGTCGCGATCCTCAGATCCGGCGACATCGCCACCTCATGCACGCCCACTTTGAAGCGGTCGAGCTCAGGATCGCCGACATCGCCGCGCAGGAGAATCTCCGCCAGAGCGTGGCGGATGAGTTCACCGGCGCGAAGCTGGCGCTGCGAGGGAGCTTTCGATGAGGTCATGGGGAATATCTCCTCCCCTTATTCGTCATGGCCGGGGCTGGATGGCCGGGTTAAACCCGGCCATGTACCCGGCCATCCAGACTCAACGTCATACAACTGCTGGACGGATAGACTGGATGGCCGGGTCAAGCCCGGCCATGACGAGTTGGGGTAAGCGGTTGTCAATCCAGCGTGCGCTGCACCTTCTCGACCCGGAAGCACTCGATGACGTCGCCGGCGCGCATGTCCTGATAGCCTTCGAAGGCCATGCCGCATTCCTGGCCGACCTGCACTTCCCTGACCTCGTCCTTGAAGCGCTTGAGCGTCGAGAGCGTGCCCTCGTGGATGACGACGTTGTCGCGGATGAGGCGCACCTTGGCGCCGCGCTGCACCGAGCCTTCGGTGACGCGGCAGCCGGCAACCTTGCCGACCTTGGTGATGTTGAAGATCTCGAGGATCTCCGCATTGCCGAGGAAGGTTTCGCGCAAGGTGGGCGCCAAGAGGCCCGACATCGCTTTCTTGATGTCGTCCACCAGGTCGTAGATGATGTTGTAATAGCGGATTTCGATGCCGTCGCGCTCGGCGGCACTGCGGGCCTGGCCGTTGGCGCGGACATTGAAGCCCAGGATCACGGCACCCGAGGCCGCCGCCAGCTGCACATCCGATTCGCTGATGCCGCCGACGCCGTAATGCATGACGCGGGCGCCGATCTCGTCATTGCCGATCTTTTCCAGTGCCTGGACGATGGCTTCAGCCGAGCCCTGCACATCCGCCTTGACCAGGATCGGGAATTCCTTGCGGGCCCCGTCCTTGAGCTGCGACATCATCTGCTCGAGCGACGCACGGCCGCTGGCCACGCCGCGCGATTCGCGCCGCTTGCGCTCGCGATAGTCGGTGATCTCGCGGGCTCTCGCCTCGTTCTCGACGACGACGAACTGATCGCCCGCTTCCGGCGCCGAATTGAGGCCCAGGACTTCGACCGGAACCGAGGGTCCGGCCTCTTTCACATGCTCGCCCTTGTCGTTGATGAGGGCGCGCACCCGGCCCCAGGCGGAGCCGGCGACGAAGATATCGCCCAGATGCAAGGTGCCGCGCTGCACCAGCACCGTCGCGACCGGGCCGCGGCCACGGTCGAGCTGCGCTTCGACGACGATGCCTGAGCCCTCGCGGTTCGGATTGGCCTTGAGGTCGAGCACTTCCGCCTGCAGCAGGATGGTGTCGAGCAGCTTGTCGAGATTGGTGCCCTTGAGCGCCGACACCTCGACTTCGAGCACCTCGCCGCCCATGCTTTCCACCACCACTTCATATTGCAGAAGACCGGTGCGGACGCGATTGGGATTGGCCTGCGGCTTGTCGATCTTGTTGATCGCCACGATGATCGGCACTTCCGCGGCGCGCGCATGATTGATCGCTTCCGCCGTCTGCGGCATGACGCCGTCATCGGCGGCGACGACGAGAATGACGATGTCCGTCGCCTTGGCGCCCCTGGCGCGCATCGAGGTGAAAGCCTCGTGGCCCGGCGTGTCGATGAAGGTCACGAGGCCGTTCTTGGTCTCGACCTGATAGGCGCCGATATGCTGGGTGATGCCGCCGGCTTCGCCCGCGACCACATTGGTCTTGCGGATCGCATCGAGCAGCGACGTCTTGCCGTGATCGACATGGCCCATGATGGTGACGACGGGCGCCCGTGGCTCGAGCGCATCGGCCGCGTCGACATCGCCGGCCAGGCCCTCGACCACGTCGGCTTCGGCCACGCGGCGCACGCGATGACCCATTTCCTCGGTGATGATCTGCGCGGTGTCGGCATCGATCACGTCGTTGATCGTATGCATCTGGCCCTGCTTCATCAGAAGCTTGATCAGGTCGACGGCGCGCTCCGACATGCGGTTCGCCAATTCCTGGATGGTGATCGCCTCGGGGATGGTGACCTCGCGGACCATCTTCTCGGTCGGCATCTGGAAGCCTTGCGCCTGCTTCTTCTGCCGCTCGGTGCGGCGGCGGAAGGCGGCGATGGAGCGCGACCGGTCGTCGTTCTCATCGAGCGCATTGGAGAGGGTCAGCTTGCCGCGGCGTTTCTCGGCATCGCCCTTGGTGCGGGTCGGCGCCGGCACCTTGACCTCGCGCTTGACGCCCGGGCGCGCCTTCACCCGCGCCTCTTCCTCATCGGCGACCTGCGGGGCGCGCTGGACCGGAAGCTTCTTGGCCGCTTCCTCGGCCTTCTTGCGGCCTTCTTCCTCGGTGCGGTGACGGGCATCATCCTCGGCCTTGCGGCGCTCGGCGGCCTCACGCTCCTTGCGGTCGCGGTCTTCCTGCTCGCGCCGGCGCTGCGCATCGGCTTCCTGGCGCTTGCGCTCCTCGGCCTCGCGCACGCGCGCATCGGCAAGGGCGCGGTCGCGGGCTTCCTTCTCTTCCGGCGTCAGCGTACGCAGCACGACGCCCGAGCGCTGCTGGTCGCCCGCGCGGGCCCGGTCGGTCTGGCCTTGCGGCGCCACGCGCGGCTGGGCGTGGAATTGCGGTTTGGTTTCGGCGACCGGACGCTCGTCTTCCTTGCCCCCGGGTCCACCCGGACGCTTGCGGCGCGTCTCGACGACCACGGTCTTGGTGCGGCCATGGGAGAAATTCTGTTTGACCCGGCTCTGCTCGACCGGCCGGCGCATGCTCAAGGTGCGTCCGGCATTTCCGGAGCCGCCAAGCTTGCGATCATTGGTATCGTTCGTATCCGTCATTCGTCCTGCCAGTTTGGGTCGGCTTTAGAGCCTTTCCCGCTCGGGTCAAGTCGGCCCGACTGGCAAAGGCTCAATTAAACTTCACGGCGCACTAAGCCTCGTAGGCTTCTGCGCGACGTGTGGCCTGAAGGAGCTTTTCCGCAAGCCCCCCTTTGGCCACCGCCGCATGTATCACATTTGCCCGGCCGAACGCCAAATCCAATTCGGTCGAGGTGAAGAGACTCAATGTCTCTACACTTGGCCCCGAAAGGTTGTCGATCTTCTGCCGGCCGTTTTGGGCTGCTTCTCGCGCATGGATGACAAGCCGCGCCCGCCCGGATGCCACCATTTCTTCGACCTTAGCTGCTCCGGCAACCGCCTCGCCAGCCTTTTTTGCAAGCGATATATAAGAAAGTGCGGCCTTGCGGAGAAGCCCCCCGACCTGGTCGGGCAGATCGGTTCCCGCCTGGACCTCGCCCAGCCCCCGGTTGAAGGCCCGGCGCTTGACCGCCTCGGCCACTCTGGCCCGATTCAACGCCACCCAGACGCCCCGGCCCGGCAACTTCCGGTTGAGATCCGGGACGACCGTGCCTTCCGGCCCGCGCACGAAGCGAATGAGCCCCGCCTCATCCATGACTTCACGCGTCACGATGCACATGCGGTCCGCCACAATCTCATCTGCCTCGGCCGGGCTCGAGCTCAAGCGTCCTGCGCCTCCACGCCTGCCTGTTCGGCGGTCTCGGCTTCGGCCTCGACCGGCTTTTCGATCCAGCCGGCCTTGACGCGCGCCGCCATGATGATGGCCTCGGCTTCCGCCGACGACACATCGAGATCGGAGAAAGCGCCCTTGTGCTTGATTGTTTCGCCCGGCTTGCGCTCGGTCCAGCCGATGAGATCGTCGGTGGCGCAGCCGGCGAGGTCTTCCACCGTCTTCACTTGCGCCTCACCCAGGGCGACCATCATCGGCAAGGTGACGCCTTCCACTTCCGCAACGTCATCGGCGACGCCCAGCTCCTTGCGCTTGGCATCCTGCTCGGCGGTGATCTTGTCGAGATAATCGCGGGCACGGGTCTGCAGTTCCTGGGCGGTCTGCTCGTCGAGGCCTTCGAGGCTCGAAATCTCCTGCGCGTCGGCATAGGCGATTTCCTCGACCGTCGCGAAGCCTTCCGAGGCCAAAAGCTGCGCCAGGATCTCGTCGACATCGAGCGTCTCGACGAAACGCTGGGTGCGCTCGGCGAATTCCTTCTGGCGGCGCTCCGATTCTTCGGCTTCGGTCATGATATCGATATCCCATCCGGTGAGTTGTGAAGCGAGGCGCACGTTCTGGCCGCGCCGGCCGATGGCGAGCGAGAGCTGCTCGTCGGGAACGACGACCTCGATGCGCTCGGCCTCTTCATCGAGCACCACCTTGGCCACTTCCGCGGGCGCCAGCGCATTGACGACGAAATTGGCGACATCGGCCGACCACGGGATGATGTCGATCTTCTCGCCCTGGAGCTCGTTGACCACCGCCTGGACGCGGCTGCCGCGCATGCCCACACAAGCGCCGACCGGATCGATCGAGCCGTCCTTGGAGCGCACCGCGATCTTGGCGCGGGAACCCGGATCGCGGGCAACCGACACCACCTCGACGACGCCGTCATAGATTTCCGGCACTTCCTGGCCGAACAGGCGCGCCATGAATTCGGGATGGGTGCGCGACAGGAAGATCTGCGGGCCCCTTTGCTCGCGGCGCACGTCATAGACATAGGCGCGGATGCGGTCGCCCGGCCGGAAGGTCTCGCGCGGCAGCGTCTCGTCGCGCCTTACGATCGCTTCGCCGCGGCCCAGATCGACGATCACATTGCCGTATTCGACGCGCTTCACCGAGCCATGCACGATCTCGCCGATGCGGTCCTTGTATTCGTCATACATGCGCTCGCGCTCGGCATCGCGCACCTTCTGCACGATCACCTGCTTGGCGTTGGTGGCGGCGATACGGCCGAATTCGATGGGCGGCAAGGGATCGGCGATCTGATCGCCGATGGTCGCCGCCGGATTGCGGCGCTGCGCCTCGACCAGGCTGATCTCGGTCGCTTCATTCTCGACCTTCTCGACCACGAGCAAGAGCCGGTTGAGGCGCGTCTCGCCGGTCCTGGGATCGATCTCGGCCGCGATATTGTTTTCCGCACCATAGCGCGACTTGGCCGCGCGCTGGATCGCCTCCGCCATGGCGGCGAGCACCACCGACTTGTCGATCGATTTCTCGCGCGCGACGGCGTCCGCGATCTGTAGAAGTTCGAGCCTGTTGGCGCTCACTGCGGCTTCGGCCATGTCACTGTCTCCTGTCGTCCAAATCGGTTGTCTCTTCGTCGTCGCTCTCTTCGACGTTTTCGGTCCACTCGCTGCCATCCGCCATCGCCCGTCCGGGCCGGCGCTGCTTCGCGGCTTCGATCAAGTCATCGGTCAGAATGAGTTTCGCCTCGTCGATATCGGCGAAGGGCAGGCCGACCAGGATCTTCTCTGATCCGCCTTCCGGATTGTCGATGAAAAGCCGCACCTCGCCATCGGTGACGCCTTCGAGCATGCCGCGGAAGCGCTTGCGCCCGGCCTGCGGCACGGCCATCTCGATCTTGGCCTCGTGCCCGGCCCAGCGCTCGAAATCCTCTTGCCTGACCAGCGGCCGGTCGATGCCGGGCGAGGACATTTCGAGGAAATAGCGGCTCGAAATGACGTCCTCGACATCGAGCATCGGCGAGATGGCGCGACTCGCCTGCTCGCAGTCATCGATGGTGAAAGAACCGTCGGGTCGCTCGGCCATGATCTGCAAGGTGGAGCCGCTCATCTTGACCCGGACCAGGCGGAAGCCCAGCCCGTCGAGCACCGGCTCGACGAGCTTCGCCACCCGCAAAGCGGGCCCGGTTTCACGTGTCAGTCGTTGATCGGTCATTCCAGGTAATAAAAATGGCGGGCCCCGGCTGGGACCCACCCTCATAACTCTAGCTATGTGAGTGAACCTAAGTTGACCCCCATATAGGCCTCTGCCCTGCAAAAGGCAAGCCGGTCTGCAGGGGGCGGATTACCCTTTTTGCCGGGCATGGAAACAGGTATGGCGAGATGGCATGTTATTGCCATGAGCAAGAGTAAGACCCGAACCTACGCCGTTATGGTTGTTCCTGACGTTGTTTTTCGAGACCGCTTCCGATGGGCGGTATCCTCATCGGATGGAACTCACACACAGTGCTCCGCGGAATCCTACAAGACTCGCATCGAGGCACAGGTGAGGGGTGAGGCCTAGGCGAAGGAACTCAACGAGAAATGACTTCGATCAGGCGCCATGACGTGACAAGCCGTCCTTCAGCTTGACGAAATAATCGTCACCGCCGTTTTGTCCGCCTTTCATGGCGAGCTCGAGGCCCGCATAGGCGGAATTGGCGCCCTTCGCCTACGGAAACCGTCCCTCAATGACGACCGTATTGCAGTATTCCTCCTCGGCCAGTGCTGGAACATAGTCTGCATAAGCGCATCGCCTGGCTTCCCGCCGGGCGAAATCGAGAATGCCTTGCGGGCAGCTGCAACCTGCATAGATCACATCCGCGGACTGAAGTGCCCGGACCTCCCGGATCGTCAGATCATCGGCGGTTTCCACCCGGATGATTGTCGTCCGCCCGACCGCGTCCGCCGGCTGTCGCATCGCTTTCGCCGCAAACCCGCTCCAGTACCTCCTGCGCTGATGAGCAGAGGAGAAACGCTGGCTCACCTTGTCGCGCAGACCGGCAGCGACGCGGACCCAAGCGGCAAGGCGCGGCGGAATGATGCATTCGATACGCGATCTGACCTCCTGCGCCAGGACAGGAGCCGCACCGCTTGTCGATATGCCGATGACCAGAGGCGAGCGATTGACGATGGCGCCGAACTGGAAATCGCAGAACTCCGGCCGATCAATGACATTGACCGGCACGCCGGCCGCACGCGCCGCCTTTCTGATTTCCAAGGCTTCGGCGCGGGTTGCCGCATCGGCGACGATCAATGCCGCTCCCGCGAGCATTTCCGCGCCGGGTGTCACGGTAAAGATGTCGACATGGGCGCCCGCGGCGGCGAGGAGCTCGGCCTTCCAGGCCGCGGCGGCGCTGCCGCCGATCACGATGGCGCGCTTGGCCTCAAGGTCGAAGAAGACCGGCAGCACCGAGAGCGCTTCGATGCGGCGCTGCGCCTGCCGCGCCGGCGGATGCGGTTGAGGTTTCATGGATGATCCTCCCGATTTCGGGCTTGCATGATCCGCAATTGGTGCCGGCCTTGAGCAAATCGCCCACACCCTTGACAGTGGACGCCTGGCCGCCGGCGACGAGCGCCATGATCTGCTTGATGCCGATAGAGAAGCACGAGCAGACGATGGCCCCGCGATCGGGACCATCCTCTCCGCTGCGCCCGGCGAGCAAACGGAGGCGGTTTACGCCCTGGTTTTTGCCGGCGAGCTGTGCGGCGAGCCAGTTGCGCGACACACCGACCGGGTGTCTGGCAAAGAACATCGCGGCCTCGAGCCTATCGCCGTCGAAGATCGCGAAGCGATGCTCGCCCGAAGCGTGATCGTGATAAGCGATTTTGTCGCCCTGAAGGGCGAAGACATTTTCGAGCACCCCATCAAAGCTTTCAGTTTCCCGCGTTCCGGCACATTCGAGCCGATAGCCTCTTTCCGTCGGCGCCAGTGACCAATAATCGAGATGGGTGCAATCCGGCTTTTCCCGGGCGACGGCAAAGCCATACCAAGCCGCCTCGACCGGCCGTACCGACACGGCAGACCATTTGAGCTCCGGCTGGCCGCTGATGGGATCGGTATTCGCCGCGACGAGCCGATTGACGATCGCATTTCCGGAGAGCTCATTGCTCCAGTGCATCGGAACGAACGCGCATCCGCGCTGCTGACGCGGATTGAGCAGCGCCCTGAGCACGACGCGTCTATCTCCCTTAGCCACCTCGACCAGTGCTGCCGGTGCGACGCTCAGCATCCGGGCATCATCCGGATGAAGCTCGGCGAAGGGCTCGGCGATATGCTGCATCAGGCGCGGTGTCTTGGTGCGGGTCATGGTGTGCCACTGGTCACGGATCCGCCCGGTATTGAGGATCATGGGCAGCGCCGCGATCGTCGCCGTGGCGGGGCTGCGCCAGGGTGTGGGCACAAAACAGGCGCGACCGTCGGCCGTATAGAACTGGCCATCGCCGAAAAACCGCTCTTTGCCCCACTGAAAGGGCGCAAGCTCTTCATAGGAGGCGCGCCTCATGGGCGTCAGATCGAGATCGCGCGCAAATTGGGTGAGATCGCAATGCTCGCGGAAAATCTCGGCTGGCGATCGATAGTCGAAACCGGCAAAGCCCATGCGCTTCGCCACGTGGCTGATGATCCACCAATCGGGGCGCGCCTCGCCCGGGAGCGCAAGGAAACTTCTCTGCCGCGAGATGCGGCGTTCGGAATTGGTCACCGTTCCACTCTTCTCGCCCCAAGCCGCCGCCGGCAGAAAGACATGGGCATGCCGCGCAGTGTCGGTCTTCGCCGTCACGTCCGATATGACGACGAAGGGACAGTTTCTCAGCGCTTCGGCGATACCATCCGCATCCGGCATGCTGACCGCCGGATTGGTGGCCATGATCCATAAGGCCTTGATGCGGCCGTCGCCAACGGCACGAAACAAGTCGATGGCCTTGAGGCCGGGCTTTGCGGCGATCCGCGGCGCGGACCAGAGGGCCTGCACCAGCGCGCGGTGCTCCGGATTGCCGATATCCATGTGAGCGGCGAGCGCATTGGCGAGGCCGCCCACCTCGCGCCCGCCCATCGCATTGGGCTGCCCGGTCAGCGAGAATGGTCCCATGCCCGGCTTGCCTATGCGGCCGGTGAGCAAATGGCAGTTGATGATCGCATTGACCTTGTCGGTGCCGCTGGTCGATTGGTTGACGCCTTGCGAGAACGCAGTGACGGATTTCTCCGTCGCGGCAAACAGGGTGAAGAAGCTTTCGATCTCTTGGGCGGATAGGCCAGTCGCTGGGGCAAGTTCGGCGGAACAGGCCGCAAGAGCGCCTTCGAGCCCGCTCGTATGGCGCGCAACGAAATCGGCATCGGCTTTGCCGGTGACGAAGAGATGTCTGAGAAGACCATTGAACAGCGCCACATCGCTTCCCGGCCGCACGGCAAGATGCATGTCGGCTGATTCCGCCGTCGCCGTGCGGCGCGGGTCGATGACGACGAGCTTCGTGCCGCGCCTCTCGCGGGCCGCCATCAGGCGCTGGAACAGGACCGGATGGCACCAGGCGAGATTCGAACCGACGAGGACAACGAGATCGGCAAGCTCGAAATCCTCGTAAGTCCCGGGAACCGTGTCGGAGCCAAAGGCCCTGATATGGCCGGCCACGGCCGAGGCCATGCACAGCCTGGAATTGGTGTCGATATTGGCGGAGCCGATAAATCCCTTCATCAGCTTGTTGGCGACGTAATAGTCTTCGGTGAGGAGCTGACCCGAAACATAGAAGGCGACGCTGTCGGGCCCGAAGTCGCGGATCGCGTCTGAGAATTTCCGGGCGACGAGGCCGAGCGCCTCGTCCCATGGAGCACGCTTTGATCCGATCAGCGGATGGAGCTCGCGATCGCCGAGGGAAAGCGTCTCGGCAAGGGCCGAGCCCTTCGAGCACAGACGCCCGAAATTGGCCGGATGATCGGGATCGCCGTCGATCGCGATCTTGCCGTCCTCATGGCGCGTCGCGATGATGCCGCAGCCGACGCCGCAATAGGGGCATGTGGTCTTGACCGGCATCATGCGCCGGGCCCCGCCGCCACAGCTTGCGCCGACAGGCAGATGCGGCCGTCCTCCACTTTGAGCGGCAGCTTGCGCACACAGCCCTTATCCGCGCCCTGGGCGGTCCCGGTCTCGAGGCTGATCACCCAGTTGTGCAGTGGGCAGGTCACGGCGTGGCCATGGACGATGCCTTGCGACAAGGGCCCGCCGCGATGCGGGCAGCGGTCCCACAGCGCGAAGAGTGTTCCGTCCGCCGCCTTGAACACGGCGATGGCGCCCTGCCCTGTCGCGATGGTGCGCGCGCCACGTCGCGGCACGTCCTCGACGCTGCCGACATCCAGCCATTCGCCGACCATCGCGTTCATTCCGCTGCCTCCGCGAATCTGATCTCCGCCATGGGCCGGAATTCTCGGGCGTCATGTCCGCTCGCGCGCTCCGCCCAGGGATCATGCTGGGCGAATTTCTGGCTGAACGCGAAACGTTCGAACAAGGTCTTGCGTCTGTGCAGGTCATCACAGACCTGCGCCTTGATCGTGTCGATGCCGACGCGCTTGGTCCATTTGTAGATGCGCTCGAGATAGCGCCCCTGCTCGCGATAGAGCTGGACCAGCGCCACGATGATTTCCAGCGCTTCGTCTTCGGTTCGGACCCGGGTCAGGACTTCCGTGCCCTTGATGTCGAGCCCGGCGGCGCCGGCGAAGTGGATTTCAAACCCGGAGTCGATGCAGATGACGCCGACATCCTTGCAGGTGGCCTCGGCGCAATTGCGCGGACAACCGGAGACCGCCATCTTCACCTTGGCCGGCGTCCATGAGCCCCACATGAATTTCTCGATGCGGATGCCAAGCCCGGTCGAATCCTGCGTCCCGAACCGGCACCACTCGCTCCCGACGCAGGTCTTCACCGTGCGCAGCGCCTTGCCATAGGCATGGCCCGAGACCATGCCGGCTTTGCCGAGATCGGCCCACACCGCCGGAAGATCCTCTTTCCTCACGCCGAGGAGATCGATACGCTGGCCGCCGGTGACTTTGACCGTCGGAATGGCGAATCTGTCGACGACATCGGCAAGGGCGCGCAATTCGCGTGAATTGGTGACGCCGCCCCACATGCGCGGCACGACGGAATAGGTCCCGTCCTTCTGGATATTGGCGTGCACGCGCTCGTTGATGAAGCGCGACTGGCTGTCATCTTCATAGTCCCCGGGCCAGGTGGCGATGAGATAATAATTGAGCGCCGGGCGGCATTTGGCGCAGCCGCACGAGGTCTTCCACTCGAGCGCCTGCATCACCGCCGGAATCGACTTCAATTCCTTGGCGACGATCAGCCGGCGGACCTCGTCATGGCCGAAATCGCTGCAAGAACAGATCGGTTGTATGGGCTTGGGCTTGTAGCTTTCACCGAGACTGAGCCCCAAGAGCTTCTCGACGAGCCCGGTGCAGGATCCGCAAGAAGAGGAGGCCTTGGTATGGGCTCTCACCTCTTCGAGCGTGCCGAGCTTCTTCTCCGTGATTGCCGTGACGATCTTGCCTTTGCATATGCCGTTGCAGCCGCAGATTTCCGCATCATCCGGCAAGGCTGCAACGGCCGCCATAGGGTCCAGAGGGGTGTCTCCCGCATAGGACTGGCCGAAGATCAGGGTCTCGCGCAAGGATGTTACGTCCTCAGCCTTCTTCAGGAGATCGAAGAACCACGGGCCGTCGGCCGTGTCGCCATAGATCACGGCGCCGATGATCCGGTTCTCCTTGAGGACGAGCCGGCGATAGACCCCGCGCGCCGCATCGCGCAGCACGATCTCCTCGCGGTCCTTGGCATCGGCGAAATCGCCGGCGGAGAAGAGATCGATGCCGGTGACCTTGAGCTTGGTCGAGGTGACGGAACCGGTAAAGGCCGTGGTGTCGTCACCGGCGAGATGAAGGGCCGCGGCTTTCGCCATCTCGTAAAGCGGCGCCACCAGCCCGTAGCAGATGCCGCGATGCTCGGCGCATTCGCCGATCGCCTGAATGGAAGGATCGCTGGTGACCAGCTGGTCATCGACCAGGATGCCGCGATTGACTGCGAGATTGGCGCTTCTTGCGAGCGTAGCGCTGGGCCTGATGCCGACCGCCATCACGACGATGTCGGCCGAAAGCTCGGTGCCGTCCTCGAGCGTGACGGCGCGGACCTTGTCGGTGCCTTGAATGGCATGGGTGTTGGCGCGCGTGATGACGCGGATGCCGCGCGCCTCGACCGCCTGCTGCAGCAGATGGCCCGCCGCCGGATCGAGCTGGCGCTCCATGAGTGTCGGCATGAGATGGAGGACCGTCACTTTCATCCCGCGCTGGGCGAGCCCGGCCGCCGCTTCGAGGCCGAGGAGCCCGCCACCGATGACGATGGCGTTGCCGCCCGACCGCGCCGCGGTGAGCATCCGGTCGACATCATCGAGATCGCGATAGGTGAGGACGCCTGCCAGGTCATGACCCGGCACCGGTATGACGATCGGCATCGAGCCGGTGGCGATCACCAGCCGGTCATAGGCCGCTTGCCTTCCGTCCTCGGCGAGAACCGTCTTCCTTGCCCGGTCGATGGCGACGATCTTGTTGCCGCGATGAAGCTCGACGCCATGGCGTTCATACCAGCCATCGTCATGGGTGATGATGTCGTCATAGGTCTTCTCGCCGGACAGCACCGGCGAGAGCATGATGCGGTTGTAGTTGACGCGCGGCTCGGCATTGAAGATCGTGACCTGGTATTTGCCGGGCGCCGCCTCGAAGAGGTGCTCGAGCATGCGGCCGGGCGCCATGCCGTTGCCGATGATGACGAGTTTGCGTTTCACGCTGCCTCCACGAATCGGTTGCGCTCATAGAGGAATCTCAGCACCGCGGCGCGGCAGTTGAGATAGGCCTTGTCGGTCGCAAGCTCGACGCGCCGGCGTGGCCGCGCCAGCGGGACGGCCAGGATTTCGCCGATCGTCGCGGCCGGCCCGTTGGTCATCATGACGATACGGTCGGAGAGCAGCACGGCTTCATCGACATCATGGGTGATCATGATCACCGTGTTGTTGAGCCTTGCATGGATCGCCATCACCTGGTCCTGGAGGTGCGCCCGGGTGAGGGCATCGAGGGCGCCGAAGGGTTCGTCGAGAAGCAGGACCTTGGGTTCCATGGCGAGTGCCCGGGCGAGGCCGACGCGCTGCTTCATGCCGCCCGAAATTTCGGCCGGACGCTTGTCCCGGGCGTGCCCCATATGGACGAGCTCGAGGCTGAACATGGTCCATTCATGCCTCTCGGCGGCGGTCTTCGACGCGCCGAACACCTTGTCGACCGCGAGCCTCACATTGTCGTAAGCCGTGAGCCACGGCAGCAGCGAATGATTCTGGAACACCACCGCGCGGTCGGGACCGGGCTCGGTCACCTCGCGATTTTCGAGCAGCACCGCGCCGGAGCTGACCTCGGTCAGCCCGGCGATGATATTGAGCAGCGTCGATTTTCCACAGCCCGAATGGCCGATGATCGAGATGTATTCGCCTTGCGCCACATCGAGCGTGACGTCGCGCAGCACTTCGGTCGTCGCCGCATCGCGGGTGAAGGTCTTGCAAACGAGGGAGAGCGAAAGACATTTCTGCATGGATGGCGCCTCAACTGCTGGCCGTATCGCGGGTGACGATTTTCGCGGCGCCGGCGACGAGACGATCCAGGCAGAAGCCGACGATTCCGACATAGACGAGCGCCACGATGATGTCGCCGATGAGGGAGGAGTTCCAGGCATCCCAGATGAAGAAGCCGATGCCGACCCCGCCGATCAGCATCTCGGCTGCGACGATCGCGAGCCAGGAGAGACCGATGCCGATCCGAAGGCCTGAGAAGATGTAGGGCGATGCCGCGGGGAGCATGATCTTGCCGAAATATTCGAGCGGATTGAGTCTCAGCACGCGCGCCACATTGCGGTAGTCTTCAGGAATGTTGCGGATACCGACCGCCGTGTTGATGACGATCGGCCATACCGAGGTGATGAAGATCACAAACACTGCCGAGGGCTGGCCGTCGCGGAAGGCGGCGAGCGACAAAGGCAGCCAGGCGAGCGGCGGCACGGTGCGCAGCACCTGGAAGATGGGATCGAGCCCGCGCATCGCAAGCTGCGACTGCCCGATCAGGGTGCCCAGCGCCACGCCGACGACGGCGGCGATCGCATAGCCGATGGCGACGCGCTTGAGCGAGGCGAGGATGTGCCAGAAGAGACCTTTGTCGAGGCCGCCGCGGTCATAGAACGGATCGGCGATAAGCTCCCAGCTGTCGGTGATGATCTGGGACGGCGGCGGGAGGCTCGAACCCGGATGCGAGCAGGCGAGCTGCCATGTGGCGCCGATGACCAGAAGGACGACCATTGGCGGCACGAATCGTTCCGCTGCAAAACCGAGCAGCGCCCAAAACTTCGCCAGGACCGGCGGATGCGCGGCGGGAAAGGCGACGATCATCGCGGCGGAAGATGAGGCAGGGCCTGCGGGCGCTGCTTCCGTTTGAACGAGCTTGCGGGCTGTTGCCGACATTCCAATATCCATGGGTCACGCGGTGTGCTTGATGGCGAGGCTGGCGAGATAGGTCTCCGGACTTTCCGGATCGAAGACCTTGCCGTCGAAGAAGGTCTCAGGCCCGCGGCTGTCGCTTGCGGGTATGTCGGTGACGCCCAGCGTCTTGGCGGCCGCGCGCCACAGTTCGGCGCCGTTGACCGCGCCGACCTGAGCCTTGATGTCGGTATCCGGCGGGAGCTTGCCCCAGCGAATATTCTCGGTGAGGAACCAGGCATCGTGGCTCTTGAACGGGAATGACGCGGCATCGCGCCAGAACTTCATGAAATGCGGGCTCTGCGCCACGGTCTTGCCGTTGCCATAGTCATAGTCGCCCTTGAGCCGACCGATGATGTCGGTCTTCGGCACGTTGAACCAGGAGCGCTTGGCGACGATCAAGGCCATCTCCTCCTTGTTGGCGAAGTCGTCGCACCATTGCTGGGCTTCCATGACGGCCATCAGCAGCGCCTCGACGGTCTTGGGGTAGCGCTCGACGAAGTCGGCGCGCAAGGCGAACGACTTCTCCGGATGCTTCGCCCACAGCTCGGCCGTGTTGACGGCGGTATAGCCGATGCCCTGATTGACGAGCTGTGCGTTCCACGGCTCGCCGACGCAGAAGCAGTCCATCGTGCCGACCTTCATATTGGCGACCATTTGCGGCGGTGGGACCACGATGGTCTCGACATCGGCGTCGGGATTGATTCCCCCGGCGGCGAGCCAGTAGCGCAGCCAAAGATCATGCGTGCCGCCCGGAAATGTCATGGCGACTTTGGCCGGCGTGCCGGCGGCCTTCTTGTCCGCAAAGGCTTTCTTCAAGACTCCGGCGTCGGTCCCGACCGTGAGATCGGCATAAGCGCTTGCGATCGAGATCGCCTGGGCGTCGAGATTGAGCCGCGCCAGGATCTTCATCGGCAAGGGCACGTTGTTCTGGGTGATCTTGCCCGTCGTCATGAGATAGGGCATCGGCGTCAATATATGGGCGCCGTCTATGCCGTTGCCTTCGCTGCCGAGCACCAGATTGTCGCGCGTGGCGCCCCACGAGGCCTGCTTCAGCACCTCGACATCGGGCACGCCGTGCTTGGCGAAGAATCCCTTCTCCTTCGCGACGATCAGTGCCGAGGCATCGGTGAGGGCGATGAAGCCGAGCTTGGCGCCAGTCACTTCGGGCCCGCCGCTTTGGGCGAAGGCGCCATGGGGCAAGTGGGCGCGCGCCGCCAGCAGGAGCGCCATCGTCCCGGCCGATTTCCTGAGGAACCTGCGCCGTGAACAGGCAGAGATGCCGTTGGGTTTCGTCATTTGCAAACTCCTTCCAAAACGCAAAACGCCACCAGCAAGACCAACTCCGTACATCCGGGAGGAGGTCTTGCCGGCGGCGTTGCCGGTTGCCCGTCATCGGGCACACGAATTGTCGATCAGTGACAGTGCATGCGGCATGCCAACTCACTCGGCCATGCCGGCTCATTATGAATCAACGCGTTAGCGCAAGGGCTCCGACAGCGAAAGGAAGAGTGCTGCCTCAATGAGCAGGGAGGCGGTCAATTCTTGTGCAATGCCGCGATGTAGTCCTCGACCCGATCGGGATCGAAGATCACGCCGTCGAAGAATCCATCCGGACCCAGGACAAGCTGGCCGCGTGCTGCCGGAAGATGCGTGCGCTCGGTGAGCGCGCCCTCGATTTTCGAGCTTGCGCCCGGCATGGCGACATTCAGGCCGGACAGCGCCTGGCGGTAGAGATCGGGACGATAGGAGAGCCGCGCCGCCTGCGCGCGCTGAGGCGAATGAGCGACCTGTCCCCAGCGCACCATCTGGCTGTAGAACCACAGCGCATGACTCTGCCAGGGGAAGGTCGCGGCCTTGCCGGCGAAGGTGAGGAAGTCGGCGATCGGCCGGGGCTCCTTGTCGCCGAGCGCGATCCTGTTTTCTATCGCGGGCAGCACCACCGCCTGCGGCAGGTTGAGATAATCGGGTCCTGCCAGCAAGTCTGCGAGTTCGGCATTGTTGCTTTTGTCTTCGCACCAGAGGGAAGTCCGATGAAGAGCGCGCAGAACCGCAGCCAGGGTGAGAGGGTTCGTCTCCGCCCATTCCTTCGTGACACCCAGAACCTTTTCCGGGCTTGAGCGCCAGATCGATGATTTGGTCGTCACGATGCGCCCCGATCCGTCATGAACGGCAGCCGTGTTCCACGGCTCGCCGACGCAATAGCCGTCGATGCGCCCGGACTTCAGCGCATCGACCATCAAAGGCGGCGGCACGACCGTGATCGTGAGGTCGCGGTCGGGATCGATGCCGCAGGCGGCGAGCCAATAACGCAATTCATAGTGATGGCCCGAGAAGCTCTGGACGACGGCAAATACCAGGAGCCGCTCCTGGCGCGTCTGGCCTGTCTTGATGACATTGCGCAAGGCGGCCCCTACCCGTGCCGGGTCGCCGTCGGAAGGGGCACCCTGCTCCTCGAGCGCCGACCACAGGCGCTTCGAGACCGTGACGGCATTGCCGCCGAGGCCGAGAGCCATCGGCGCGATGAACGGCACGTCCAGCGGCGAAAGACCGAGATTGGCGGCGATCGGCAGTGGCGCCAGCATGTGAGCGACATCGAAATGGCCCACCGAAACGCGATCGCGGATATTGGCCCAGGAAGTTTCACGCGTGAGACTGAGATCGATCCCCTCCTCGCGGGCGAAATCCTTCTCCTTGGCGGCGATCAGGAGTGCCGCATCGACGAGCGGCAGAAACCCGGCGCGGACGGGGATGAGCGGCGGCGAGGTCATTTGTCCCCCTTGCCGAAAAGATCCGAGGTCGCGATGATGCTCTCGGCCACCTTGGCGATGCGCATGTTCTGGCGCATGGCCGTCTGGCGCAGGAGCGTATAGGCCTCGTCCTCGCCGACATGCATCATCTTCATCAATATGCCTTTGGCCCGGTCGATGGCCTTGCGATCGCTGAGCGCCTGCCGCGCCGTCTCGAGCTCCGCGCGGATGCGCTCGAAGGCATTGAAGCGGCCGATGGCCAGATCGAGGATCGCCTTGACCCGTTCTTTTCTCAAGCCGTCGACGACATAGGCCGAGACCCCGGCGGCAATGGCCTCAGCGATCATCGCCGTGTCGGATTTGTCGACGAACATCGCGACGGGCTTGCGCACGGCCCGCGAGACGCGGAACAGGTCCTCGAGCATGTCGCGGTTGGGATTTTCGAGATCGATGACGATGACGTCGGGGGCCGCCTCTTCGATACGGCGCACGAGGCCCGCCATCTCCGAGATGACGGAGATCCGCGAATGCCCCGCTTCCCGCAAGCCCTCTTCGATGATCGCCGCCCTGACGCGATTCTCGTCAATGATGAGAATGGAAAGTTCGGAGCCGGACATTATGCAACAAATGTTGCACAGCAAAATGATATTGCGATGCACAATAAAACGTCACTTGCCGCTTCCTTGATCAGCCCAATGGCCACCTCCGGCCGCTGACGAGAATGAAGGTCCTGATTTCATGGGGTTTTTGTCAAGCAAGCTCGACCCATGGAATTTCGATCATCTTTGTCCCATCTGATCGTTACGATCCGAGTGAACCCGTGATCCAAAGGAGAACCCCCTCATGCTCGTCACCACCACCAATGCCATCGAAGGCCGCCGCATCGTCGAATATAAGGGCCTGGTCGCCGGCGAGGCGATCCTCGGCGCCAATCTGTTCCGCGACATCTTCGCCTCGGTCCGCGATATCGTCGGCGGCCGTTCGGGTTCGTATGAAAAGGTATTGAATGACGCGCGCCAGACCGCGATCGGCGAATTGACCGACAAGGCGGCAGCTTTGGGCGCCAATGCGGTCATCGGCGTCGATCTCGATTACGAGACGATCGGCTCCAATGGCAGCATGCTGATGGTGACGGCGGCGGGCACTGCGGTAAGGATCGAGTAGTCTCAGGCTTCCGCCGTGCGATGCTCCTCGCGGGCGGCTTGCCAGACTTCGCGCGCTGCGTCGGCATTCATGGCGGCGATGCCGAGGCCGACGATCAGATCAGGCCAGACGGACAAACTATAGGCCGTGACGAGACCGGCGCCGATGATCGCGACATTCGCCACCGCGTCATTGCGCGCCGAAAGAAAGGCCGCTCTGGTCAGGCTGCCGCTGTGGCGCCGGAACCGGGTCAGCAACAGAGCGCAAGTGAGATTGACCGCGAGCGCGCCTAGACCGGTCAGCGACAGCGCAAAGGCATCGGGCGGCACCGGTGTCACGAACTTGTCCCACGCCGTCCACAAGGTTGCGAGGCCGGGAACCAGCAAGATGCCGGCCAGCGCCATCCCGACCCTGGCGCGGCTGCGGGCCGACCAGCCGAGCGCCATGAGGATCAGAAGGTTGATCGACGTGTCTTCGACGAAATCGACACTGTCGGCGAAGAGCGACACCGACCCGATGGCCAGCGCTACCGCAAACTCGATCCCGAAATAAGCGAGATTGAGTAGAGCGACCAGACGAACGGCCCGGCGCAAATCGCGATCGCCGGGATTCGGCGTCACCTGATCGCGAGATCCGCCAGCGTGCCTTGGGCCACCGCATAGCGCGCGATGTCGAACGGCTTGCTCGCCAGGATCGTCTCCATATTCTCGATGACGGCATTGGCGCGGGCCTGGTTCTTGTCGCGCCATTGCGCCCAGTCCATCTCGTCCTTGACGATGCGGGCGACGATGCCGCGATGGTTCTCGAAGACCTGGGCCCGGAGCCGGTTGATCGCCTGCCGTTCCAGAAGATCACGTGCTCGGAGCGCATTGCCTTCCTCGATCAGCCTTTCGACACCGAGGTCGGAGGCGGTCGCGAACATCACTTTAGCCACCGTCTCGATGCTGGCGCCGCTCTTCTCGGCAATCTTCACGACATCGAGGGCCCGCTGCAGGAAGCGGTGGCTCGCGAGCTTGCGGGCGAGCTCGGCCGGCACGCCCAGTTTCTCGAGCTCGCTCTGCCGCTCCGCCATTTCCTTGAGATCGGCCGCAGGCACGGTTTTCGCCAGCACGGCCTCGACCTTGGCGAGACCGTCGCGATATTTGCCGATGAGCTGCTGCAAGCCCTGGTCAAGCTTCTCATGGCGCAGGAACCACACCGTCGTCCAGCGCAGCAGGAGCTGCAGCCCGGCATAGAGCTTGTTCTGGAGCGTGCCGGGGATCTTCGCATCGAGCGCGTCGATCGCCGTGTTGAGGGCGAGGAAATCGTAGGAGTCGCGCGCCGCCGCGAAGGCCGAGGCGATGTCGGCGGGCGCCGCACTGGTCTCGCCCATGATATAGGCGATGAAGCTCGGTCCGCCGCGATTGATCATGCTGTTGGCGAGCATGGTGGCGATGATCTCGCGCCTGAGCTTGTGATGCTCGATGTCGTCGGCGAAGCGCTCTTGCATGGCTTTGGGGAAATAGCGCTTGAGCTCGCGCGACAGATAAGGATCGTCGGGCACGCCGCTGGCCAGGATCTCGCCATGCAGCGAGATCTTCGCATAGGCCATGATCACCGCAAGCTCGGGGCGCGTCAGCCCGCCGCCCTTGAGGTCGCGCTCGATGATCTGCGAGTCGCTCGGCAGATACTCGATCTTGCGGTCGAGCTCGCCCGATTTCTCGAGCTGCTGCATGAGCTGGATGGCATAGGAGTTTTCCGTCGTGCCCTGCTCGAGAGCGAGCGACAGGCACAAGGTCTGCAGATAGTTGTTGCGCAGCACGAGCGCTGCCACGTCATCGGTCATGTCGGCGAGGAGCGTGTTGCGGTCCTCGCGCGTCAGCTTTTTCGCCGCTTCCGCGCGCGACAGGCCGATCTTGATATTGACCTCGATGTCGGAGGAATTGACGCCGGCGGAATTGTCGACCGCATCGGTGTTGATCCGCCCGCCATTGAGGGCGAACTCGATCCGCCCCCTTTGCGTGACGCCGAGATTGGCCCCCTCGCCGATGACCTTGACCTTGAGCTCATTGGCATCGACGCGCAGCACGTCATTAGCGCGGTCGCCGGCATCGGCCTGGCTTTCGTTCGACGCCTTCACATAGGTGCCGATGCCGCCGAACCACAAAAGGTCGGCGGGCACCTGGAGCAGCGCATGCATGAGCTCTTGAGGCGTCGCCTTGTCGGCGCGAAGGCCGGTCAGGGCCTTGATCTCCGGTGTCAGCGGGATGGCCTTGAGCGACCGCGGGAACACGCCGCCGCCCTTGCTCAAGCGCGACTTGTCATAGTCCTGCCAGCTCGAGCGCGGCAAAGCGAAGAGCCTCTCGCGCTCCGTGAAGGAGGTCTCGGGGTCCGGATCGGGATCGATGAAGATGTCGCGATGGTCGAAGGCGGCGAGGAGCCTGATCTGGCGCGACAAGAGCATGCCGTTGCCGAACACATCGCCCGACATGTCGCCGACGCCGATCACCGTGAAGGGCGTCGTCTGGATGTCGACATCGATCTCGCGGAAATGCCGCTTCACGGCCTCCCAGGCGCCCCGCGCGGTGATGCCCATCTTCTTATGGTCATAGCCGGCCGAGCCGCCGGAAGCGAAAGCATCGTCGAGCCAGAAGCCATGGCGGCGGGCAATGCCGTTGGCGGTATCGGAAAAGGTCGCCGTGCCCTTGTCGGCGGCGACGACCAGATAGGGATCATCGCCGTCGCGCCGCACCGTGTCCGAAGGCGGCACGACCTTGTCGTCCTTCAGATTGTCGGTGATGTCGAGCAGGCTCGAGATGAAGCGCGTATAGGCCCTGACCCCTTCCGCCTGGATGGCCTCGCGGCTGTCGCCGATCTTCAGCCTCTTGGGCACGAAGCCGCCTTTGGCGCCGACCGGCACGATCACTGCATTCTTCACATTCTGGGCCTTGGCGAGGCCCAGCACCTCGGTGCGGAAATCCTCCGGCCGGTCCGACCAGCGGATGCCGCCCCTCGCAATATGGCCGGCGCGCAGATGAACGGCTTCGACATCGGGCGCATAGACGAAGATCTCGGCAAAGGGTTTGGGCTCCGGCAGGCCGTCCACCAGCTTGGAGTTGATCTTGAAATTGATCAGCGGCGGCTCGCCGTCGTCCTTCGCCGGCTGGAAGAAGTTCGTGCGCAGCAGCGCCGAGATCAGATTCACATAGCGACGGATGATGCGGTCTTCATCGAGATTGTAGACATCGATGAGCGCCTTCTCGATCCTGGCCAGCGCCGTCTCGGCGTCCTTCTCGCTCTGCGCCTTGGGATCGAACAGCGCATAGAACAAGGTGACGAGCTGGCGCGCGATCGCCGGATATTTCACCAGCGTCTGGGCCACATAGTCCGAGGAGAAGGACGCGGCCGACTGGCGGATATAGCGGCCGAGCGCTCGCAGGAGCGACACATCGCGCCAGACGATGCCTTCGCGCAAAGTGAGCCCGTTGAAGGCATCGTTCTCGGCCTGCCCCGTCCAGACGGCGAGGAAGGCCGCTTCGAGATTGGCAAACGTAGCGGCGCCGATCGCGGCATTGGCCGGCGCCTGCAGCAGCACGTCATGGATGACGGCGCGGCCGGTGCCCGAGCCGGTCGCCAGGATATGAGTGGTTTCCGAGATCGCCTGGAGGCCGAGATTTTCGAGAATGGGCAATCTTCGGCCAAGCGCTATGGCCTCGCCCTGGTGATAGAGGCGCGAATGGAACTCATTACGCCCGTCTCCGGCCACCTTGATGAATTCGACGCCGATCTGATCGCCCGACAGCGCGTCGATCTCCTCGATATCCTTGAGCGACGCTTGCGGGTCGGTCGAATCGCGATATCCGGGCGGGAAGGCGCCGCGCCAGCGCGTGATCAGTGCCTGGCCTGAGCCCTTGGCGATGAGCGCGCTTTCCAGCCGGTCGTCCCAGTTGCGCACCGCCTCGACGATGCGCTGCTCGAGCTCTGCAAGATCGGGCTTGGGCTCCTTGCTCGCGTTGCGGAGGATGATGAAATGGACGCGCACCAGGGCGCCTTCACCGAAGGACGGTGCAAAGCTCGCCACCCGGCCGTCGAAGCTCTCGGCCAGCAGATCGCCGACCTTGCGGCGCACATCGGAATCGAAGCGGTCGCGCGGGATGAACACGAAGGCCGAGACGAAGCGGTCGAACTTGTCGCGCCGGACGAAAAGTCTCGTGCGCGGCCGCTCCTCGAGGCGCAATATGCCTTGCGCCATCGCGGCCAGCACATCGGTATCGATCTGGAACAATTCATCGCGCGGGAAGCCTTCGAGGACGGCGGCCAGTGCCTTGCCGGAGTGGCCCGAGGGCGCGAAGCCCGAGGCCGCGACCACGCGCTGCAGCTTCTTGCGCAAGAGCGGGATCTCGTTGGGATTCTGCGTATAGGCCGATGAGGTGAAGAGGCCGATGGCGCGCAATTCGCCGGAGAGCGTGCCTTCGGCGTCGAACAACTTGACCCCGACATAATCCATGGCCGAGCGGCGGTGCACGGTGGCGCGCACATCCGACTTGGTGATGACGAGCGCCGCAGGCTGCATCAGGAATTCGCGGATCTGCGGCGAGATGGCGACCAGCTCGTTGCCGCGCCTCAGCACCTCGATCTCGGCCTTGCGCAGGATGCCGAGGCCTGAGTCGGCGATCGGCTCAAGCGCGCCCTTCTTGGCGCCGCCGACGAATTTGTACTCGCGCATCCCGAGGAAGGTGAAATGGTTGTCGAGCAGCCACTGCAGGAAGGCGATCGATTCGGTCAGTTCCTCGATCGGGATGGGCGGTGGATTCTTCTGATAGGCGGCGATCGCTTCGCGCAGGCGCTGCTGCATGGCGCGCCAGTCGAGAACGGCGACGCGCACATCGTCGAAGACGCCCTTGAGGTCGTCCTCGAGCGTCTTCGCCTCCTCGGGCGTGATGCGCGACAGATGGATATGGAGGAAGCTTTCGCGGATCGCGTTGGAATCGGGACTGGGCTTGGCTTCGAGTCCCGTGAGCTTGCCCGTGCCGTCGCGCTTCACCGACAGGACCGGGTGGAGAGCGAGCCTGACGTCATGGCCGCGATCGGTCAGGAGGCCGATGGTCGAATCGACCAGGAACGGCATGTCGTCATTGACGATGTCGATGACCGTAACGTCACCGAAGGGCGCTTCGGGATTGGTCACGGCGACCTTGCTGCGGCCGGGCTTGCGCTCGTTGAGGAAGCTGAGCCGGCCGCTCACCAGTTCATGCAGGTCTGAGGCGGAATAGCCCTGGAGGTCTTCCGGCGGCGCCTTTTCCAGGAGCTGGCGCGTCAAGAGCTTTTCCCGCTCGCCCTTTGCTTTCCCCTCCGCCGTTTTGATCAAAGTGACCAGAGGATCATGCGGCGACATCGCGAAACTCCCATCAGCAATCGGGCTAGCCGGTCGGCCCGGCTTTGGCCCACTGTTTAGAAGCATTGCGACAGAAGAGCTACAGGATTAGGGCGGACACTTAATCACACCCAACTAACATTTTAATTGAGTGTCCCGGGCTTGAGTTCGGGATTCTTCTGATAGCCCGGTCCGACCACCAGAGGCTGGTTCGGCAGGCTCGCCTGGTCGACGTCGGTGTGAAAATTCCGTTCATAGCGGGCAACTTCCTTGCCCTGGGCGTCGATCAGCCGCATCACCGCCTTGTAGTCGCGCTTGGCCTCTATGCCGGTCAAGAGGGGTGATTTGAAACTGTATTGTACCCGGCCCTGGACGACCTTTTCCTGCTCGACGGCGGGTTCGGGCTTGCCCGGCACTTCGAATTGGGCCTCGATCACGGAACCTTCCGGCAGCGTCCGGAGCGGCTTGGCGATGAAGCCGTAGAAGGCCTCGGCATTGCGGTAGTTGAAGACGAAGCCGCCGCCGGCAAAGGAGAGATAGGGGGCGTTCTCGTCCTCGCCGCAGGCGGTGAGAAAAAGGGCCAAGGTCAAGAGAATGATTTTGCGCAGCATCATGGCATTACCTCACGCTTCGCTGTCGCGCCGCAAGCCGACGCCCAACAGCCCATCCGGTTTGATGATGAAGATCAATATGACGATCAGGAATACCGCCACATCGCGATAGACGATCGGAAAATAGGCGGTCCACACGGTTTCAATGGCGGCGAGCAGGAAGCCGCCGACGATGGCGCCGCCGATCGTGCCGAAGCCGCCGATGATCGTCGCGAACAGCGCCTTGAGGCCGAGCACCAGCCCCATATAGAAGCTGACCCCGCCATAGCCGATGGCGATGATCCAGCCGGAAGCCGCCGCGAAGGCGGCCGCCGCCACGCCGGTCCAGGTGAGCACGCGATCGGTGTCGATGCCGCAGAGCTGGGCCAAAGCGAGATTCTGCGAGCAGGCGCGCCACAGCCGCCCCGCCTCGCTCTTGGCGAGAACCAAGGTGAGCCCGGTCAACAGAAAAGCGCTGATCCCCAGGATGAGGCAATGCATGCCGGTGACATGGACGACGAAGCCGTCGAAATCGATGTTGACGACCGAGTCGGCGAAGATCGGCGACAGCCATTGCTCGCGCCCAGCCGACTGGATGCGCAAGCTCTCCTGCAGCGTGATCGAGACGCCGATGGAGGCGATCATGATCGCTTGGGTGGGCGAGCGCACCAGAGGATTGAAGACGCCCATCTGCAGCACGGCGCCGAGCGCCGCCGCCGAGACCGCCGCGATCAGGAACACCGCGGCGATAGCGAGGCCCATCTGCCAGTTGGCGGCGAGCATGAACATCATGGCATAGATCGCGGCGAAGGCGCCGAAGGTCGCCATGTCGCCGAAGGAGAGAACGATGCGGTTGGTGATGCCGTGGAGCAGCGCATAGGCGACGGCGAGCAGACTGTAGAGGGCGCCGACGAGGCTCGCATTCACCGTTTGCTGGATGACATAGCCCGTCGCCCTGATCGCGCTCTGGGCGAGAGCAGGCTCGGAGAGGAAGAGGAATGCCCCTAGTCCGGCAAGGCCGGGAACAATCCATTTTGACGGGCTAACCATGGTTTGCTAGTAAGAATGACGTTATGGCTTCTCCCTGTCAATTGGAACGATGACCACCCACTTCCACTGGCACGATCATCATTTCATCAACCGCAATCCAGCATTGGATTTTGCCAATATGGTGGTGTGGCGCGGCCAGGCGGCCGAAGAGGATCGCGGCCGGTCGCTGGAGAATCTCAAAGGCTGGGCGGCCTATGCGGGGCTGGCTTTGCCGCGCGCCGATGTCGATCGATGCGTGAAGGTCAGGGAAGCGATCGATGGCTATTTCCGCATCGGCGCCGGCTGGCCCGATCTCGTCTCGCTCTATGCTGAGGCGCTCAAGGCCGATGACGATCCCTTCCTCACGACGATCCTGCATGCGGCGATGGCGCTGGCCTTCTCGCCCGAGAGGAGCCGGGTGCGGATCTGCGGCAATTGCGGCTGGCTGTTCTTCGATAGCACGCGCAATGCCAACAAGCGCTGGTGCACCTTAACCTGCAGCAGCCGCACCAAGGCCAGGCGCCATTATCACGCGAAGAAGCGCGTGGCCTCGGGCTGACTCAATCTTCCGCGAGCAGTCCGCCTTCGAAAATATAGCGGCAGAGCTGGGTGCGCCGCTTGAGATTCAGGCTGCGCAAGGCGGCGCTGATATGGGCCTTGACCGTGGTCTCGGAAATATCCGCGAGATAGGCGATCTCCTTGTTGGCGAGGCCGAGCGCCGTGAGCTGGGCGATGAGCAATTGCTGCCCGGTGAGCTTCGCCGGCGTCGGCCGGTAGCCATAGGTTCTGATCTCTCCCATCATCCGGCTGAGCCGCGGCACCGACTGCAATCCCTCGAGCGCGATGGGCACGGGATGCGCCTCCGCAAATGTGTGGTCCATGATGGCCTCCTCCCTTTTCATGTCAGCTGCGTCCCCTCGCCAAAGCAATGACTTTCGCTTCGCCACGCGGCGCGCCATTGAGGCTGCCGAGCACCAGGCGCTTGTGGATGGCGATGATGTCATCGGCGCCAAGCCGGCCCTTCGGGCTGTACCAGAAGCACACGCCGGTGAGCATCGAGAGGATCGCGTAAGTGGCGATGCCGCTGTCGATCGCCGGAAAGAGATGCTTGGCGATGCCGGCATCGAGGATTTGGCGCAGCTCGTTCTCATAAGCCTTGCGCAAGGCCACTGTGGCGCGGCGCTCATCGGGCGTCAGGCTGCGCAATTCCAGATTGGCGATGAGCACTTCCTTCTGGCGCTCGAAATGGTAGCGGATGTGGAATTCGACGAAGTTCTCGAGCCTGGCCAGCGGGCCCGCTTGCGGATCGTCCGCCTTGCGCCAGGCGACGAGCAAGGCTTCCATATGCTCGGCCATGATATCGGCGAGCAGCTGGTCCTTGGTGGCGATATAGCGATAGATCGATCCGGGCTGCAGGCCGACATGGTCGGCGAGATCGCGCAAGGTCATGGCTTCGAAGCCGTGTTTGGCGATGAGCTCGATGGCGGCCTTGCGAATGGCTTTTTCAGTCTCGGCGCCGACCGATCCGCGGGTCCGCGACATCATTCCTCCCTTTATATCCGGTCGTTCGACCTGTTCTTTCGGAGGAGATTATCATGCTCCAGGAAACAAACAAGCGTTTGTTTTTAAATAGGGCATCAAGCCTGACCCATCTCGACAGTGTCCTGCGAACCACGCATCATTTCAGAAAAGGAGCCGCCACCCATGTACGGACTGATCGGAAAGATGCGGGCAAAGCCCGGCAAGCGCGACGATTTGCTGGCCATCCTGCTTAACGGTATCGACTCGATGCCGGGATGTCTCAGTTATATCGTGGCCAGGGATCCCGCCGATGCCGACGTCATCTGGATCACCGAGGTCTGGGACAATGAATCAAGCCACAAGGCATCGTTGACGCTGCCTCAGGTGCGCGCCGCCATCGCCAAGGCCATGCCGATCATCGCCGGCTTCGACAGCTCGACGCCGACCGAGCCCGTGGGCGGAGTCGGCCTGCCGCGATAGAGCGCCGGTTCTCACAGAATCGGCCCGGCGCTCTATCTCTTTATTGTTACGCATCGGCTTATCCGAAAACCGCACACACTTTTCGGGCCGATGCTCTAGCGTCGCTTCTTATTCAGTGCGTCAGTATATTGACGATCGTGCCGAAGGGATCGCGCGCAAAGAAGCGCCGCACGCCCCAGGGCTCGTCGGCGGGTCCATAGACGATCTCGAAGCCCGCCGCCTTCACGCGGGCATAGGCGGCATCGACATCATCCACCTCTATGGAGATCTGCGGCACCGGCGTGCCGGAGCCGCCTTCGCTCATGAAGCTCACCTGCGGCATCATCTTTTGAGATGAGGCGAAGGTCATGATCCAGCCCTGATCCATGACCAGTTCGAGGCCGAGCACATCGCCATAGAAGGTTTTTGCTTTAGCGGGATCCGCCGTCGCCAGATTGGGCACGATACGTCTGACACTCATGACTACCCCCATCGATCTGCGGACGATCCTATTGACAGGCGCGGTCCGATCAACTATTTAACCGATATGTTAATTAACTTTTCGGTTTAATACAATGTCTGTCGACCGCCTGAGCAATACTTTCGCCGCCCTTGCCGATCCGACACGGCGCGCCATCCTGGCGCGGCTCGCTCTGGGCGAGGCGACGGTCACCGAACTGGCCGAGCCTTTCGAGATGAGCCTTCCCGCCATCTCCAAGCATCTCAAGGTGCTGGAACAGGCCGGCATGATCGCGCAGAGCCGCGAGAAACAGTGGCGGCCGCGCCGCCTCGAGCCTCAGGCCCTGAAAGAGGCCGCCGACTGGCTCGATTATTACCGGCAGTTCTGGGACCAGAGTTTTGACCGCCTCGATGCCTATCTGAAGATGCTGCAGGCCAAGGGGGGCGGCGATGGCCCGCAAAGCTGAGATCCCTCGCCTCGAATTGCGCATCAATCGCCTGTTCAACGCGCCGCGCGATGTCGTCTTCGAACTGTGGACCGATCCTCGCCATCTGATCCATTGGTGGGGTCCGAAAGGCTTTCGCACGCTTTCTTGCGAGATCGATCTCAGGCCCGGCGGCGCCTGGCGCATCCATACTGAGGCGCCCGATGGCATGGCGTTCTCCTCCTATGGCGTGTTTCACGACATCGTTCCGCCGGAACGGCTGGTCTTCTCGCACAGTTTCGATTTCCCCGGCCGGCCGCTCGGCCCTTCCACCCTCGTCACCGCGCGCTTCACCGAAGAGAACGGCAGAACGCGGCTCACCTTCCATCAAGGCATCTTCGACGCGATCGCCGACCGCGACGGCCATGAGGAAGGCTGGCAGAGCGCCTTCGATCTCATCGACGATTATCTGAGCCAAAAGGCGCTGCGAAAGGAAAGCCCATGATCGCTGCGAACAATACCGACGTCCGTCAAGGCAAGCTCGAGCTTGTCATCACCCGAGTGCTCGATGCGCCGCCGGTGCTCGTCTACAAGGCCTGGACCAGCCCCGAGCACATGGTGCGCTGGATGGGGCCCAAGGGTTTTACCGCGCCGTCGGCGAAGCTCGATGTGCGCGAAGGCGGAAACTATCGCGCCTTGATCCGCTCGGCCGAGGGCAAGGATTACTGGTTCCGCGGCACCTATCGCGAGGTCGTCGAGAACCAGCGCCTCGTCTTCACTTTTGCCTGGGAAGAGGACGGCGAGCGCGGCCAGGAGAATCTGGTCACCGTGACCTTCGCCGAGGAAGGCGGCAAGACCCGCATGACCTTCAAGCAGTCGCCCTTCCCGTCGCTCGAGGAGCGCGACGGCCATGAAGGCGGCTGGAGCGAAGCCTTCGACAAGCTCGGCGCCTATGTCGCCGGCCTGCGGACGGCATGACCTTTGTAAGTATGAGGAGACAGAAAATGGAACATCACGCGATTGTCACCCGCGAGCAATGGACTGAAGCCCGGACGGCGTTCCTGAAGAAGGAAAAGGCTTTTACCCGGCTGCGCGATGAACTGAACGCCGAGCGGCGCGAGCTGCCCTGGGTCAAGGTCGAGAAGGCCTATGTCTTCGAAACACCCGAGGGCCGGCGCAGCCTCGCCGATCTCTTCGACGGCAAGAGCCAGCTCATCGTCAAGCATTTCATGATGGCGCCGGGCGAGAGCGAAGGCTGTGTCGGCTGCTCCTTCGAGGTCGACCAGGTCGAAGGGGCGCGTCAGCACTTCAAGCATCACGACGTCGCCTATGTCGCCGTGGCACGGGCGCCCTTGGACGAGATCGAAGCCTATCGCCGCCGCATGGGCTGGACTTTTCCCTTCGTCTCGTCCTTCGGCAGCGATTTCAATTATGACTTCAACGTGTCCTTCACGCGCCAGGAAGTCGAGAGCGGAAGGGCCTATTACAACTACCGCATGACCGAAGTGGGGATCGAGGATCTTTCCGGCATCAGCGTCTTCACCAAGAATGATGCAGGCGAGATTTTCCACACCTATTCCACCTATGGCCGCGGCGGCGAGGAAGCACTGACCGCCTATGCCTATCTCGACCTGACGCCCAAGGGCCGTAACGAGACCGGGCCCAATCACGACCTTACCGATTGGGTGAGGCGGCATGACCGTTATGAGACTGAGGGCAAAGCGGGAAACTGCTGCGCCGTCAGCTAATTCAGGACAGGAGAGCGAGGATCTTGCGCAGATGATCGGGTTTCTGATCGACGAGCAGCCTATCGATCTCGGCATGCGTCTTCTTCCAGGTCGGCAGCGCCTCGATGAGCAGCGCATGGCCCGCCGCCGTCAGCGTGAGGCGGCGGCTGCGCCGGTCCTCTTTGTCGACTGTCACCTTGATGAGGCCGCGGCGCTCGAGCGGCTTGAGATTGGCGGTCAGCGTCGTGCGGTCCATCGCCAGGAATTGCGCAACCGCGCCGATGCTCGGCGGTTCCGGCCGGTTGAGGCTCATCAGCAGCGAGAATTGCCCGTGTGTCAGATCGATGGAGCGCATCGCATCGTCGAAGCGGCGCGCCAGCGCCCGCGCCGTCCTTTGCACGGCGAGACACAGGCAATGATCGCGCACGTGATGCGTGGCCTCGAAGGGAAGGATTTTTCGATTTGACATGCGCTAATTATGTTGATATCAACCCATTTGTCAAGACTGTCGTCATGCGCGGATCCGGGACGTTTCGCTGCATATGTAAGTGGAAAGCTTGGCCCTGAAGGGCGTCAGCCCATTAACCGGGAACAAGGGAGTATTGCCATGCCTGAGACATCCCCCACATTGCCCAAAACCGCCTCACGCCACGATTGGCTCATCGCCCGCAAGGCGCTTCTCGAACAGGAAAAGCGGTTGACGCGCGAGCGCGACGCGCTGAGCGAAGCGCGGCGCCAGTTGCCGATGGTACGGATCGACAAGGATTATGTCTTCGAAGGGCCTGAGGGCCAGGTGAAGCTCATCGACCTGTTCCAGGGCGGCCGCCAGCTCATCGTCTATCATTTCATGTTCGACCCCGCCTGGGAGAAGGCTTGTCCCGGCTGCACCGGCTTCGTCAAAGACCTCCCCGACCTCGAGGGACTGCATGAGCATGACACATCGCTCGCCGTCATCGGCCGGGCCCCTCAGGCCAAGCTCGACGCCTATCGCCGGCTCCAGGGCTGGGACATTCCGCTCTATTCGTCCTTCGGCAGCGACTTCAACTATGATTTCCATGTCACCTCGGACGAGACGGTGACGCCCGCCGAATACAATTATCGCCCGCGCGCCGAGCATCTGGCCAATGGCGAGCCGTGGTTTGCCGATGGCGAGCAGCATGGCGTCAGCGTGTTCCTGCGTGAGGGCGATGCGGTCTTCCACACCTATTCGACCTATGCCCGCGGCGTCGAACCTTTGGTCCCGGTGCTGCATTATCTCGATCTGACGCCGCTCGGACGGCAAGGCGCCTAAGACTTAGGACTTTCACCCCTGCCGTTAGGGCAGAGAAATTTCTCAAAAATTTTTCTGCGCCTGTCGATTTTGCCGTGCCTGCTTCGTCGTCGTTCATGCAGCCGTTGGGCTCGACAGCGCAGGAACAGGAGAAAACCCATGAGATTCATGATCATCGTCAAGGCTTCGACGAATTCGGAAGCGGGCGTGATGCCCAGAGAGGACATGCTCGCCGCCATGGCCGACTATCACCAGGAGCTCGCCAGAGCGGGCGTACTGCTCGACGCCAATGGCCTCCATCCTTCCGCCAAGGGCTGGCGCATCAGATATGAAGGCGGCAGGCGCCGCGTCATCGACGGGCCCTTCGCCGAGACCAAGGAATTGATCGCCGGCTACACCCTCATCCAGGTGAAGTCGCGCGAGGAGGCCCTCGAATGGGCCCGCCGCTTCCCCAATCCGCATGACGAGGACTGTGAGATCGAAATCCGCCAACTATTCGAGCTTGAGGATTTCACCCCGGGCGAAGCGATCGAGAGATTCCGCGACATGGGGGTTGCGGCAGCAAAGCAGTGAGTACCCCGATTATCAACCAAGGAGAGGAGTAAGACCATGCGTGTTCAACCCTATCTGTCTTTCGAGGGCCGTGCCGAAGAGGCGCTCGATTTCTACACCAAGGCGGTGGGCGCCCAGGTGAACGTCAAGATGCGCTTCAAGGATGCGCCGCCCATGGAGGCCTCTGACCAGGGCTGCGGCGACAAGGGTGCGCCGCCCGCCAATACGGGTGAGAAGATCATGCATTCGGAGTTCAAGATCGGCGATTCGCTGATCATGGCCTCCGATGGCTTCTGCTCCGGCAAGACCAGTTTCGCCGGCGTATCGCTCGCCATCCAGGCCAAGGACGACGCCGAAGCCAAGCGGATCTTCGACGGCCTCGCCACCGGCGGACAGGTCCAGCAGCCGCTGATCAAGACCTTCTTTGCAACAAGCTTCGGCGTGCTCGCCGACAAATTCGGCGTGAGCTGGATGGTCGTGGCGCCCGAGACACCGTGAGGACACGAGCATGAAAGTTTTGGTGTTTGTAAAGGCGAACGAGGATACGGAAGCGGGCGTCATGCCCTCGACCGAGCTCCTGGCCGCGATGGGCAACTTCAACGAGGAACTGGTCAAGGCCGGCATCATGCTGGCGGGCGAAGGCCTGCATCCCTCGTCCAAGGGCAAGCGGGTGCAGTTCACCGGCAAGGCGCCGCGCGTGATCGACGGTCCTTTCGCCGAGACCAAGGAGCTCATTGCCGGCTTCTGGATCTGGAGGGTGAAGTCGATGGACGAAGCCCTCGACTGGGCCAGGCGCTGCCCGATGCTGGACGGCGACGTGCTCGAAATCCGCCCCGTCTTCGAGGCGGAGGATTTCGGCGAGGCCTTCACGCCGGAGCTGCGCGCCCAGGAAGAGCGCCTCATGGCGGAGCTGGCCAAGAAGACGTAACGGAAACCGGTCCGCGGCACGAAACATGCCGCGGACCTTCACTCTTGAGGAAATCCATGCCGGCCATGGCCTTGCGGCAGATGAGCGAAGGTGGTGTGATCGGACATCATGTCCGAGGTCCATCACGCGATCGACGCCATCTGGCGGATCGAGCAGGCGAAGCTCATCGCCGGCCTCGCCCGCTTCACGCGCGATCTGAGCCTGGCCGAGGAACTGGCCCAGGACGCCTTGCTCTCGGCCCTCGAGCAATGGCCGCGGATGGGTATTCCGGAAAAGCCCGGCGCCTGGCTGATGACGGCGGCCAAGAACCGCGCCATCGACAAGGCCCGCAAGGCGAAGCTCGCCCAGGGCAAGCATGTGGAGATCGGACGCGAGCGCGATGCCGAGCAGGAAATCGCATGGGAGGCTCTGGAGGACGCGCTCGACGATCCGATGGGCGACGACCTCTTGCGGCTGATCTTCGTCTCCTGCCATCCGGTGCTGTCGACCGATGCGCGCACCGCGCTCACCTTGCGGCTCATTTCAGGGCTCACCACCGAGGAGATCGCCCGCGGCTTTCTGCAGTCCGAGCCCACGATCGCGCAGCGCATCGTGCGCGCCAAGCGCACTTTGGCGGAGAAGCACGTCCCCTTCGAGATTCCACGCGGGCCCGAGCTCACCCAACGGCTCGCCTCGGTCCTCGAAGTCATCTATCTCACCTTCAACGAGGGCTATTCGGCGACAGGGGGCGACGACTGGATGCGCCCGCAGCTCTGCGAGGAGGCCTTGCGGCTCGCCCGCATTTTGTGCGGACTGATGCCGGAGGAATCGGAAGTCTTCGGCCTGACGGCGCTGATGGAGATCCAGGCCTCGCGCATCGAGGCGCGGACCGGACCCTCGGGCGAGCCGATCCTGCTTCTCGACCAGAACCGCGCCTTGTGGGACCAGCTCCTCATCCGCCGCGGGCTTGCCGCACTGGCGCGCGCCGAGGCGCTTTCACCAGCGCTCGGCCGCTATGGGCTCCAGGCGGCGATCGCCGCCTGCCATGCGCGCGCACGGGAAGCCACCCAGACCGACTGGGCGCGGATCGCTTCGCTCTACGATGCGCTCGCGGCGCTCGAGGGATCGCCGGTCGTGGACCTCAACCGCGCCGTCGCGCATTCGATGGTCGCGGGTCCGCAGGCCGGGCTCGATCTGGTGGATGCGCTCATCGGCGAGGATGCGCTCAAGACCTATCATTTGCTGCCGAGCGTCAGGGGCGATTTCCTGTTCAAGCTCGGCCGCCTCGCCGAGGCCGAAGCGGAATTCCGCCGCGCCGCCAGCCTGACGCAGAATGCCCGCGAGAAATCCTTGCTTCTCGAGCGCGCTGCGGCCTGCCGCCAATAGCAACTTTCCAAACCACAGGAGAATGAACATGGCCTATGTCGATGGTTTTCTCGTTGCCGTCCCCAAGAAGAAGCTCAACGAGTACAAGAAGCTGGCCAAGCTCGGCTGCAAGGTGTGGCGCGAGCATGGCGCGCTCGATTACAAGGAATGCGTCGCCGATGACGTGCCCATGGGCAAAATCACGTCGTTTCCGCGCGCCGTCAAACAGAAGCCGGGCGAGACCGTGATCTTCGCCTGGATTACCTACAAATCGCGGGCCGATCGCGACCGCATCAACAAGAAGGTCATGGCAGATCCGCGCTTCGGCGGCATGGATATCAAGAAGATGCCTTTCGATGCCAAGCGCATGATCTATGGCGGCTTCAAGGTCATAGTCGAGGCCTGAAGCACAGGAACAACGGAGTTATTCATGCTCGCGAACAAAACCGCCATCGTCTATGGCGGCGGAGGAGCCATTGGCGGCGCAGTGGCGCGCGCCTTTGCCCGGGAAGGCGCTCGTGTCTTTCTCGCCGGACGGACCTTGAGCAAGCTCGCCAAGGTCGCGGCCGACATATCGAGCCAGGGCGGCGAGGTCGAGGTCACCGAGATCGACGCCCTCGATGAGGAGGCGATCAAGGCGCATGCCGACCTGGTCGCGGCCAAGACCGGCGGCATCGACATCGCGCTCAATGCCATCGGCCTGTTCCATGTCCAGGGCACGCCCTTCGCCGATCTGGCGCTCGACGATTACGCCTTTCCTATCATCGCCTATGCTCAGGCGCATTTCATCACCGCCAAGGCGGTGGCCTGGCACATGGCCAAGCGCAAATCGGGAGTCATCCTGACGCTCTCGACGCCGGGCGGAAACCTGCCGGGTGTCGGCTATATCGGCTTCGGGGTTGCCTGCGCCGCGATCGAAGGCTTTTCGCGGCTCCTCGCTTGCGAATTGGCGCCTTCGGGCATCCGCGTCATTTGCCTGAGGCCACATGCGGTACCGGAAGCGCTGAGCTTCGGATCGCATGCCGCGGCGGTGTTCAAACCGGCGGCGGACCAAGCGGGGGTGACGGTCAAGGAGATGTTCGAGGCGCCGGCCGGGACCTTGCTCAAGCGCTATCCGACGCTGGACGAAGTGGCGGCGACGGCCGCTTTCATGGCCTCCGACAAGGCCGGCGCCATGACCGGCACGATCGCCAATCTCACTTGCGGGGCGCTGCTCGACTAGCTGCTGACAGATGTTGCCACCGCATCATGACAAGGTAGGAACATGACGAGCTCTGAAGCGCCAGGCAAGGCCGGCACCCGCGAGTGGATCGGCCTCGCGGTGATCGCACTGCCTTGCGTGATCTATTCGATGGATCTCATGGTCCTCAATCTCGCGGTGCCGCAATTGAGCGAAGAGCTGAAGCCGAGCGCTTCGCAGCTCCTGTGGATCATCGACATCTACGGCTTCTTCGTCGCCGGCTCGCTCATCATCATGGGCAATCTCGGCGACCGCATCGGCCGGCGCAAATTGCTGATGATCGGCGCCTTGGCCTTCGGTGCGGCCTCGGTCTTCGCCGCCTTTTCGACCAGCGCCGCGATGCTGATCGTAGCGCGCGCGGTGTTGGGCGTGGCCGGCGCCACCCTCGCCCCATCGACGCTTTCGCTCATTCGCAACATGTTCCATGATCCGACGGAGCGCACCACCGCGATCGGCATCTGGGTGGCGAGCTATTCTGTCGGCGGCGCCGTCGGCCCGCTCTTCGGCGGGCTTCTGCTCGAGCATTTCTGGTGGGGCTCGGTCTTCCTGGTCAATGTGCCGATCATGATCCTGCTGCTCGTCCTGGCGCCGATCCTGCTGCCGGAATTCCGCGATCCGGCGGCGACCCGGCTCGACATCGTGAGCGCGGCGCTCTCGCTCCTGGCGGTGCTGGCCGTGATCTATGGGCTGAAGCAGGTCGCCGAATATGGCGTGGGCTGGCGACCGCTGCTGTCGGTGCTGGTCGGCATCGTCCTGGCTTATGTCTTCGCGCGGCGCCAGCGGCAGCTCACCGATCCCCTGATCGACCTCACGCTCTTCCGCCGTCCCGCCTTCAGCGCCTCGCTTACCGTCTATATGCTGGGCGTGCTCGTCGCTTTCGGCTTCTTCCTGTTCATCTCGCAATATCTGCAGCTCGTCCTCGGCATGGGACCGCTCGAAGCCGGCCTATGGACGGCACCCTCCGGCCTCGCCTTCATGCTGAGCTCGATGCTCGCCCCGCGCTTCGTGCGCAAGCTGCATCCGGCCTATGTGATGGCGGGCGGGCTTGCCGTCGCAGCGGTCGCCTGCCTCCTGTTGTCGCTCGTCGGCAGCTCCTATGGGCTTGCCGTGGTGATGTCGGGCTTCGTCATCCTGTCGCTCGGCCTGGCGCCCGTCTTCACTTTGGCGACCGACTTCGTCGTGACCTCGGCGCCGCCGGAACGCGCCGGTGCCGCCGCCGCCATTTCCGAGACCAGTGCCGAGGTCGGCGGCGCGCTCGGCATTGCGCTCCTCGGCAGCATCATGACCGCGATCTATCGGGGCGCGATGAGCGCGGCGATCCCTTTGGACACACCGCCCGATGCGGCTGAAGCGGCGCTTGGCACTTTGGGCGGCGCCGTCGCCGTGGCGAAAGATTTGCCGGCCGAGATCGGAGCCACCTTGTTGGCGAGCGCGCGTCTCGCCTTCACCGGCGCCCTGGCGACGACCGCGGTCATCAGCGCGGCGATCGCGGCGGCAGCGGCCGTACTCGCCATTCTCATGCTGCGGCGGGTCGAGCCCGTCGCGCACTGATCATGATGCGGCCTTCTTGCGGGCGACCACTTCCTCATAGGCCCTCTGCAATCGCTCCGTCACCGACGGGCCGCGGCGTTTTTTGGCGGGAGGCTTTCCCAGATGCAGCTCACGCAACTCCTCAGCGAAATCCCGCCACAGGGCCGGACCGCCCTCTTCAAGAACCTGCGCCCGGATCGACAGCTCTTCGCTGACCGGCATGTATTTGCGGCCCCAAACTGCCATTTGCGCCAGCACCGGCACGAGGTCGATGCCCTTCTCGGTGAGGCTGTAGAGCGCCTTCTGCTTGTGGCTCGGATCATCCGTCTTCGACAGTATGCCTTCCTCCAACAGCTTCTTGAGCCGGTCGGCGAGGATGTTGGAGGCGATGCCTTCCATCGACTGGGTGAGCAATTCGCGGAAGTGCCGTTTGTTGCCGAAGACGATGTCCCTGATGATGATGAGGCTCCATCTGTCGCCCAGCACCTCGAGAGTGAGATTGATGGGGCAACCCGACCGATGCGCGTCGTGCATGAAAATCTCCAAAAACCGGTTGCATTATCGCATCGGTTTGTGTAAGTTACAACTAGTTGCATATTACAACTAGTTACCGGGAGAACATTATGACCCAACGCACCGTAGAACATGGCAATTTCTCGATCGAGCGCCGCTTCGATGCCCCCGCATCCCTGGTTTTCCAGGCCTTGACCGACGTCGAGATGAAGCGCCGCTGGTTCGCGGAAGGGGACGGCTGGGTCACCGAAAGCTATGCGCTCGATGCGCGTGAAGGCGGGCACGAGGAAGGCACGTTCCGTTATCAGGACGGTCCGCCGATCCGCAACGAGACCACCTATCTCGATGTCGTCGACGACCGCCGCCTCGTCCTCAGCTATTGCATGTTCATCGACGGCAAGCGCATATCGGCCTCGCTCGCGACGATCGAGCTTTCCCCTGAGGCCTCCGGCACCAGGCTCATCTATACCGAGCAGGCGGCGTTCCTCGACGGCGCCGACACGCTCAAGACCCGCAAAGAGGGCTGCGAGCAGCTCTTCGACACGCTCGGCAGCGAGCTCACGCGCCTGGCCGCGTGATTGGACAAGAGGAGAAAGACATGAAGCTCTACGTGGCCCCCGGCCCCAATTCCTATCGCGTGCGCATCTTCATGGCGGAGAAAGGCATCTCGCTGCCGCTGGTCGAGCTCGATTATGGCAAGCGCGAGCACAAATCGCCGGAATTCCTGAAGCTCAATTCGCTGGGCCAGGTGCCGGTGCTCGTTCTCGATGACGGCACGGTCATCACCGAGAGCGTCGCGATCTGCCGCTATCTCGAGGCCGTCCATCCCACACCGCCCTTGTTCGGATCGGATCCGGCGAGCCAGGGCAAGATCGAGATGTGGAACCGGCGCATGGAGAACGAAGTCTTCGCCACCATCGGCAATGTCACCTTGCATACCGATGAATTCTTCAAGGAGCGGGTGATCCAGGTCCCGGCCTTTGCCGAAGCGCAGAAGCGGATGATCCCGGGGAAGTGGGCCTGGCTCGATCGCGAGATGAGCGACGGCCGGCCCTATCTCGCCGGCGATGAATTCTCCATCGCCGACATCTCCGGCATGGTCACGCTGTGGCTGTCGGAAGTGTTCAGCTACGAGGTCCCGGCCGATCTCCCGCATGTGCAGCGCTGGAACGCGCGCCTGCGCCGGCGCCCGAGCTGGAACGCGTGAGACGCGCAGCCTACTCTTCCTTTTCCACGCGCTTCAAGATCGCGCGGTAACGGCTGCAGATTGCCGGGTCCTCGAAGAAATCGATTTCATTGTCGGCGATCTCGTCGATGGTTAGTCCGGGCCAGAGTGCCTTGAGCTTTGCCAGGGTATCTCGCGCCTGCTTGATTTCGCCCAGCTCGAAATGGCAGATCGTCAGATGCGCGAGCGACCACGAATTTACGGTTTCCATTTTTGCGAAGCAGGCCGTTGCCTCGCGATATCGCCCAGCCGTCGTCAGTATGATGCCGCGAAAGTCGTCGTACCAACCCACGGCGAACGGGTCGCGGCGCTGGGCTTCGTATAGTTCACGCAAGCCCTCTTCCGGCCTGCTCGTGTAATTGAGCAGAAGGGCACGGATGCTTAGGATGAACGGATCGTTCGGGTTCAGGGCAACCGCCCGGTCGAGACTGATTTCAGCTTGCTTGAATCGATGCAGATACAAGAGGGCAAAGCCGGAAGCGAGATGTCCATAGGCCTCGTTGGGGTCAAGCTGCAATGCGGTTTTTGCGATCTCCAACCCGGCATGAAGATGATCATAAAGATGACCCGGATCGTAGTAGGCCCAGTAGCATTTGATGGATTCGACAAAGCTGAACATGGCGTGGGCTGCGGCAAACCGCGGATCGAGCTTTATGGCTTGGCGCAGAAAGGGTTCCGCTTTGAGCACCGTGTCATAGGTGGCTGCCAGTTGCAGCGCCCTGAGGTAGAAGTCATAAGCCGACATGTTGTCGGTCGGTCGAACCCTGGCGTAGGACGCAATCGCGGTTCTGGCCTGCCGGGCGAGGCGGGCTGCGATCATCTGGGTGATTTCGTCCTGGATGGCGAAAATGTCGGTGAGCTCGCGGTCATAGTGCTCGCCCCAGACATGGGCCGCTGAGGCGGCGTCGATCAGCTGCACGGTGACCCGGACCCGGTTGCCGATCTTGCGCACGCTGCCTTCGACGACATACTGGACGCCGAGCTTCTTCGCCACCTCGGCCACGTCATTCGCCTTGTCGCGGAGCTGGAACGACGAGTTCCGCGCAATGACCAGAAATTCCTTGAACCTGCCGAGTTCGGCGATGATGTCTTCGGTGATGCCGTCGCTGAAATAATTCTGCTCCGGGTCGCCGCTCATGTTGTCGAAGGGAAGAACGGCGATGGAGGGTTTTTCGTCATGCGGCGCGGCCCGCTCCGGCAGGCCGGCCTTGCGGAGATTCTCGCGGAAGTGGTCAAGGTAAGCAGCATCATCATAGGGCGCGAGCTTCGGATCGGTCCATTTTTCCAGTGTGGCGCCGGCATCGAGTTCGAGAGCGCGTTTCACGGATTTCTGGGCCTGCTGCTGGTTCCCGGCGGCAGCGAAGCTCGCCGCCTGATAGACACGCATGATGGCGCTATCCAGCGAACGCAGGCGGGCAAAGGCGGCGATCGCCTTGTCATATTGGCGGGCATCGAAATAGATCTGGCCCAGTTGAGCCGTGTACCATTCGTAGTGGTACGGATTGAGGCGCATGGCCTTTTGCGCGTGCTCGATGCCCTCTTCCGCCCTGCCCGCATAGCTCAGGCAAAGCCCGTAGTCGGTCATTGTCTCGGCGTCGTTGGGATTGCAGTCGAGGCCCTTTCGGAAGGCCTCGAGGGCCACGCCATGATTCAAAGTATACAAATGATAGTTGGCGAAGGCCCAATGGGACCAGGATTCGCCGTCGTCGCAGGCGATCGCCTCCACTGCCCATCGGCGGGCCAGTTCCATCGAGATGTCATAGTCGTCGGCCCAGCCGCAATAGGCGTCGAGAATGTGACTTATGGACATTTTGGCGTAGGCCTTGGCAAGTCTGGGATCACATTCGATTGCCCTGGCCAGATCCTCCCTGGCACGGATTTCTCCTTCCTTGGTGAAGCGGCAGGTATCGAGGGCGCGCTGGAGATGGTCCAGGGCGACGAAACTCTCGAGCCCGGTGGACTTGCTTCGATCACGCCAGGCCTTGCCGAGCCTGCCGCCATAGCCGGAGGCAAGCGTTCCGATGATCGTCCCGGCGATTTCGTCCTGGACCGCGAAGATATCCGTCAGCTGGCGGTCATAAGTCTCGGTCCAAAGCTGCCGGTTGTCGACTCCGTCGACAAGTTGGACAGAGACGCGGATGCGATCCCCAGCTTTCTGGACACTTCCCTCCAGAATGTAGCGAACCGAAAGTTCGCGCGCGGCCTCAGCCGATGTCACCGTCCGGTTTCGGTAGGCCAGGGTCGAAATCCGGTCGATGACGAACAACTCGTGGTAGCGCCCGAGGCTGGCGACGATGTTGAGCGCCAAGCCTTCGCAGAAAATATCCTGCGCCGCGTCGCCGCTCAGATTGGCGAAAGGAAGGACGGCGATGGATGGTTTGGCCTGCGGCGAAGCCTTGTCTGCGGCAGGCGCGGCCGCGACTGGCCTCGGGCCGGCATATTTGTATCCGCGGCCGTGCACCGTCGTGATCATGCCGGTGTCGAGCGCCTTGCGCAGCGCCGATATATGCACCTGCAGCGTATTCTCTTCCACCACCATGCCGGGCCAGACCGCATCGAAGAGCTCGGTCTTGCCGACGACCTCTTCCGGCCTCTCCAGCAACTTGGCGAGGATGTCGAAGGATCGCCCCGAGAGCTCCACCGGCCCCTTGGGTCCTAGCAGAAGCCGTTCGGCGCGCTTCAGGCGGTAGCTCCCAAACTCCACGTCCATGTGCCGAGAACCCGTTCCTCGGGAGCAGAATAACCCAAGTTGTTCCCTAAGGCGAACTTCAGGATCTTTCAGGATTCTTCAGCTTCGCGCCAAGGACCTGAACGGCAAGCGGTGTCATTTTCATGGGTACAGGAGGACGCCATGTCCGACATCATTTCCACGGTCCCCATCTCCATCCGCCGCCGCTCCAGCCTGTCACGGCCAAGCTTACCGAGAATTGGGGTCGGAGCAGCCCTTGGCGCAATCGCCGGGCTTCTGGGCCACGCGTTCAATATGGCCTATGTGGCCCCCTACACGAGCCTTCAGTGCCGGCCGCCAGTCATTCCGGACAATGATCTCGAAGGTCGCGATCCAGATTGGTGAACTGCTTAATCCCGCCGCGCGGCGGCGAGATGGCGGATGATGGCGGAGAAATCCTGCGTGGCGCCGCCTTCCTCGTTGAAGCGTCGATAGAGCTGCTCGGCATGGGCGCCGAGCGGCGTCGCAGCACCGGTCTCTGACGCCGCCTGCTGCGCCAAAGCGAGGTCCTTGAGCATGAGAGCTGCGGCAAAGCCCGGCTTGTAGTCGTTGTCGGCGGGCGATTTGGGCCCGACACCCGGCACCGGGCAATAGGTGGTCAGCGACCAGCACTGGCCGGAAGCGGCCGAGGCGACGTCGTAGAGCGCTTTGGCATCCAGGCCGAGTTTTTCGGCCAGCACGAAGGCTTCCGACACCGCGATCATCGATATGCCGAGGATCATGTTGTTGCAGATCTTGGCCGCCTGCCCCGCCCCCGCTTCGCCGCAATGGACGATGCGCTTGCCCATGGCGGCCAGAATCGGCTGGCCGCGCTCGAAAGCACGCTTCTCGCCGCCCACCATGAAGGTGAGCGTCGCCGCGGCAGCACCCGCCGTGCCGCCCGAGACCGGCGCATCGAGGCTCTGCAGGCGCGCCTGCTGCGCCAGGCCGTGCGCTTCGCGGGCGCTCGCCACATCGATGGTCGAGCAATCGATGAAGAGCGTGTTGGGCGGCGCCGATTTGAGGATGTGGCGATAGAGATCGAGCACATGCTGGCCTGCCGGCACCATGGTGACGACGGCTTCGGCGCCGGTGACCGCATCCTCGGCACTCTGCGCCGCGGCAACGCCTTGCCCGGCGGCTTTCTCCAGATTGGCCGGCACGATGTCGAAGCCCGTGACCGCGAATCCCTTGGCCGCCAGATTGGCCGCCATGGGTCCGCCCATATGCCCAAGGCCGATGAACGCGATCTTCATGGTCTTCAACTCCCCGCTGCCAGGCCGAGCTCATCCTTGCCGAGCGGCGCGAACAGCGCCACGACATCGCTCATGCGCACATCGTCGAGATGCGCCGGGCGCCATTGCGGCTTGCCGTCCTTGTCGACGATGAGCGCCCGGACGCCTTCACGGAAATCATGCAGGCCCGTGGCGCGATGGGCATAACGATACTCGTGATCGAGGCTTTCTTCCACCCGGCCGAAGCCCCGCACCTTGCGGACGGAGAAATGCGCGGCGGCGAGCGCTGTGGGCGAATGGGAGGATATCTTGCCGAGCGTCTCTTCCGCCCAGGGGCCCGCCATCGCCTTGAGCCGGCGCGCCGCTTCCTGGACCGTCTCGGTGCCGAAAATGAGATCGATATCGGCTTGCCGGGCCGCGAGACCGCTGGCGCCGGGAGGGATGCTGAAACGACGCGCCGTTTCGCCGGCATCTTGTCCCTCGCTGAGCGCCGCGACGAAGGCCGGAATATCCTCGGCCCTGATCATCGTGTCGGCGAAGCCTGCATAAATTGCGTCCGCCGCATTCATGCGATAGGCGACCGCCGCCATATACTCTCCCGCATGACCTGGTGCCCGCGCCAGGAGCCAGGCGCCGCCGACATCCGGCGTGAAGCCGATCGCGGTTTCGGGCATCCCCACGAACGAGCGCTCGGTGACGATGCGATGCGAGCCATGGGCCGAAAGCCCGACGCCGCCGCCGAGGCAGAAACCATCCATGAGCGCGACATAGGGTTTCTCATAGCGCGCGATCATCGCATTGAGCCGGTATTCGGCGCGCCAATAGGCCCGCGGGAATTCGGGATCGGTCGGGATCATGTCATAGACCGCGCGGATGTCGCCGCCGGCGCAGAAGGCGCGGCCGCCGGCGCCGTCGATGACGACATGCTTGACGGAGGCGTCGTCGCGCCACCGAACGAGCGCCGCCGTGATGGCGTCCGTCATCGGACGATTGAGGGCATTGAGCGCCTTGGGCCGATTGAGCGTGATGCGGCCGGCGGCACCTTCGATGCGGATCACGACGTCGTCTGTCATCTGTCTCAGCTATCCAGCATGTCACGGGCGATGATGACGCGCATGATCTCATTGGTGCCTTCGAGGATCTGATGCACGCGCAGATCGCGCACCAGCTTCTCGATGCCGAAATCCCTGAGATAGCCATAGCCGCCATGAATCTGCAGCGCTTCATTGGCGACGCGGAAGCCGGTGTCGGTGACGAGCCTTTTGGCCATGGCGCAGAACTTGCGCGCATCGGGCGCATCCTGGCTGAGCTTCCAGGCCGCCTGATAGAGGAAGATGCGCGCCGCCTGCAATTCCGTCTCCATATCGGCGATCTTGAACTGCAGCGCCTGGAAATGGGAGAGGCTTTTGCCGAAGGCCTTGCGCTCCTTCATATAGGCGACGGCCTTGTCCAGAGCCGCTTGCGCCGCCCCCAGACTGCAGGCGGCGATATTGAGCCTGCCGCCATTGAGGCCGTTCATCGCGATCGAGAAACCTTTGCCTTCCCCGCCAATGAGATGGGCCGCGGGCACACGCACCTGATCGAGATTAACGGTCGCGGTCGCCTGCGCATTCCAGCCCATCTTCTTCTCATTGGCGCCGAAGCTCAGGCCTTCGGTGCCCTTCTCGACGAGCATGCAGGAGATTCCCTTCGGTCCCTCCCCGCCGGTGCGGCACATCACCAGATAGATGTCGGAATAGCCGCCGCCCGAGATGAAGGCCTTGGAGCCGGTCAGGCGGTAATGGCTGTTGCCGTCCTTGACCGCCTTGGTCTTGAGCGCCGCCGCATCCGAACCTGAGCCGGGCTCGGTGAGGCAGTAGCTCGCGACGACGTCCATGGCGCAGAACCTGGGTAGCCAGGCCTGGCGTTGCTCCTCCGTGCCATGGGTGTCGATGATCCAGGCGCACATATTGTGGATCGAGAGGAAGCTCGCCACCACGGGGTCGGCATAGGAGAGTTCCTCGAAGATGAGAGCCGATTCGACGCGGGAGAGGCCCGATCCACCGTGATCCTCGCGCACCGTGATGGCGGCAAGCCCGAGCTCCGCCGCCTGTTTCAGCACATCGCGCGGGATCGTCTTCTCTTCGTCCCATTGCGCGGCGAAGGGTGCCAACTTCTCGGCCGCGAAGCCGCGCACCATGTCCCGGATGGCAATCTGGTCGGCGGTCAGCGAAAAATCCATGAAACGCTCAAGGGTAGGTGCCGATGCTGTAGCCATCGGCCTTTAGCCGATCCTCGACCTCTTTGCGATAGGCCATGATATCGGCCGGCGCCTCGCTTCTCAGCGCCTTGATTTCCGCACCGTCAAAGGGCTTCCAGCTCTCGGGCGTGCTCTCGCCGCCATAGATCTTCACCACCCAGTTGAGCAAGGCCGCGGTCTCCTCGCCATCGAGACCCGAATTGACGATGCCCGGCACATTGGCGAAGTAAAGCCGTGCCTCCTGCGTGCGCACCAGATGGCCGACGACGCCTTTGAGCGGCGGGATACGTCCAAGCTCCGGGCTGACGCCCTCGGCCGTGTGGCAGCCGGTGCAATGCAGCGCATAATTATAGTTGGGTTCCACCGCTTGCGCGCCTGCCACCCCGAGAAAAGTTGCGACAATGACGACGGCACAGCGGCGCATCATCATCATTCTCCGAATTTCGACCGCATGTCGCGCAGAGTCTGGTGATCGACTGTGGTCTTTCTGAGGAGGGCGACGTCGGCTGTGACCAGGGGCTTGTACTGGTCCGCCGCCAGGCCGTTGAGATCCCGCGCCACGTAATTGGCGAGGCCGGCGACGTCATCGTCGCTGAAATCGGTGCGCGGCGGCATGGCGCTCGTATAGAGCTGGCCCTTGACCTTGATGGGGCCAGAGAGCCCGTGGATGATGACGAGCGCCACATAATCGCGCTGGACGCTGCCCGCTTTCCTGAGCGTCTCCGAAACGAGCGGTGGTGCCAGGCCCGGCGTGCCGACCCCGCCCTGTTGATGGCAGGCGACGCAATTCTCCGAAAACAGGGACGCGCTATCCGCTGCCGCGGCACCGGACGAGACCCTGAGCAGCGCGGCACCCAGAACGAGCCGTTGCATCATCAGCCGGTACCGATCACCGCAGCGACGGTGCAATGATAGAGGCCGCGGCTGTTGGCCATGCACCAGTTGATGTCGTTATGGACGCCCATGCGATAGCCGGGCCGTTCCTTCAGATTGTAATTGCACAGGCAGTTGCCGCACGACACCTGGCCGCAGCAGTCATTGTAGCTGATGAGATAGGCCTTGTTGTCCGCAGGGCTCTGGCAGGTGCCGACCCAGGTGACCTTGGAGGCCTCCGAGCCCGGCGGGCAACTCGCCAGCGAGCCGCCGCAGCAGGTGCACAGGAAGCCGTCGAGGGCGCAATAGCGCCAGTATTCGCAGGTCTCGTCGCCCGCATCACGTGTGCTCGCCGCTTGTGCCGCACCGCCCGAACGGTCGAAGGGCAGCATCGGCAGGATGGCGCCGCCGGCGATCGCGGTGCCGAGCGCCGAAAGGGCGCTCCGCCTTCCGATGCGTTGCGCGCCGAAGCGCGTCGCCGTCTCGCTGAAGCGGTCGAAGCTTTCCACAAGCCTTTGCAATGATCCGATCATGTCAAACCCTCCTCAAGCTTCCTTGACCTGATCCAGGAAGCCCTGGATCGAGGCGACACCCATTTCCTTGGCATTGAACAGGCTTTCGAGCTGCTCGCGATTGTTGATGAGCCCCTTGGCGCGCACCGTTCCTTCGCCATCGAGCACCACGCCGTAGGGCAGGCGGCTGACGCGGTAGGCCATGCCGAGATCGCTCGACAGCACATAGGGGAATTGGTCGAGCTTGTGGCTGGCGATGAAGGCCTCATGCTTGGGCGCATCGCCGTCGCTGGCGAGCACGATGTCGAAACCCTTCTCCGTCTTCTGCGCCGATTTGAGAACGGGGAGCAGCTTCTTGCACACGGGGCAAGTCGGCGACAGGAAGAAGATGAGAAGCGAGCGTCCGGTTTGCGCGCCGATCGAGACCGGCTTGCCGGAGCCCAGCGCCTGCAGCGCGAATTTGGGCGAGGCTTCGCCGATCTTGGGGCCGGAATCGGTCATCAGCGCGCCCATCGGGGCCACGCGCTCGAACAGGATGCCGATCTGGCGGGCAAGTGCCAACACCACGATGCCGAGCGCGATGACGACGGCCCAGAGCAGGATGAGGGCAATGGTGAACGCATCCATGGTCTAACCCTTGTTCCTGCTGTTGCGGATGAATTGCCGGTGCGCGTCATTGGCGGCAGCCTGCTCGCTGGCGAGGATCAGGAGCCACACGGTGACAACCGACAGTCCGAGAATGAGGGCGTCGGAGACGGAGATCGAGCGCAGCCCCGGCGCCATGGCGGCCATGGCGGCGATCACGGCAAGGATCGCATTGCGCGCGACCAGGAACCAGGAGAGGCCCTGTCCCGGCCCTCCGCAGCCGCAATCGATCAGATAGCGTCCGCGCCTCAGATTGACGGCGATGGCGCCGCCATAGAGGACGAGAAGGATGACGGCGCCGATGGCGGCGGCGGGCCGCGTCAGCGGGACGACGAGCCCAGCAACGATGGCGGCCTCGGCCAGCACCAGGATGAGCGCCGCCGGGGCGACGAGCGACTGCGGCAAGAGCTCATAATCGGCGAAGGATGCCTTGAACACGTCGAAATCGCTGAGCTTGTGCCAGATCGCGCGCACAAAGACGGCGATGAGGACACCCGAGGCGATCAGTATGACGAGCGGGTCGAGCTGCATCACTGGCTCTCGACTTGACCCGGCGCGTTCCCTGCCTTCTGTTCGCCCGCGGCGGTTAGCGCATAGCCCTTGGTCGCGTCCGACGTATAGCGCATCACCTTAACGCCGATGGCGTCAATGACATAGACGGCCGGCTCATCGCCCTGGCCGACCGTCACGCAGGTGGCAGTGGTGGTGGGCGAGCGCGACAGGAGCTTCTTGTTGCGCAGATCATAGGCCCAGATCTCTTCGGCCGGATTCTTGTGCGAGCCTTCGGCGCCGCCCTTATGCATCAGCACGAACAGCACGCCCGATTTCGGATGGAAGGCATGGGTCTGGTATCCGCCGGGCCGCCAGTCGCCCTCGACGCCTTTGGTCATCTCGATCTTCTCGACGAGCTTGGCCGTATCGCCCTCGAGGTCGACGACATAGATATTGCCCGGGAAGGACATGAAGATCCGGTTGTTGCCGTCACGCTCGCCGTGGATGAAGAGCGCGTCCGCATCGCCGTCGAAGATCGGCTCCGAGGCCTTGCGTTCGGCCGCCGATCCGTCCTCCTTCAGCGTGTAGGTGCCGAAAGTGCCGTCGCCGCACATGGTGGCGAAGCGCAAGCCGTTGCCGGTTGTGGGATAGATGCCATAGCAGCCGGCATTGGGCAGTTCCGCCGTCTGCTTCTGCGCCTTGAGATCGACGACGCTGATCGAGGTCGCGGGCGTCGCGTTCTGGACGAAGATCCAGCGATCGTCGGACGATCCCTGCAGCAGCGGACGATAGTTCAAGGCCTGGGCACGCGTCGTGGCGATCGGGATATCGCCTTTGAACTGCAGCGTGTTCGAGTCATAAATCTCGAGCCAGTCCGAGCGTTTGCCGCGGGTGATCTTCTCGATATAGCTCGTCGATATGTAGAAGACGTCCTGCTTGGGCGGGATATAGACCTGGCCGAGGAAGCCCGTGCCCACCATGCCGAGGAGCTTCATGCTGTTGGCGTCGTAAACGCGCACGCGGCCATCGACGATATGCTCGATGGCGAGATCGGCGACGAAGAGCTTGGGCGTGCCCGCGGGGATCGGCTCGACCGTCATCTGCTCGGGTTGCAGAGGCTCCTGGGCCTCAGCGATGAAAGGAAGGAGCGCGACAAAGGCGCAGGCGAAAAATCCGGTGCGAAGCATGGGCACGGTTCCTCTCCCTAGATGTGCGATACTGGCGTGGAGCGCACTATTGATAATACTATCCGGCAGGCTATCTGCGATTTCAACTGATACCTTTGGTCGAACGAGGTGGAAAAGCACAGCATGCGGACGATCCTGTCCCATGGCGGCCGCCTGGGCGGAGCCTTGCTCGCGGCGGCTCTCCTTGGCCTGGCGCTGCAGCCGACCGATGGCGCGTGGTGGCTGGTCCGCATTCCCGGAATGCTGGCGCTGCTTCTCGCCGCCCTGACCCTTGTCATTCAGCCCCGCCCTGACGGCCAAGCGTGGCACCGCCTGCTCGGCGCATTCGCGATTGTCGCGGTGAGCCTGCATGTCCTTGCGGTTGCAGCTTTCGAGCCGGTTTTCTGGCAATGGCTCAGCGCCACCATGCCCGTCGAGATCATCTGCGGCCTGGTGGCGGCGCTGGCGCTCTTTGCGACCCTTGCGGTGCGGCGCTCGCTGAGCTCACCCCGGGCCCTCATCCTTCATCGCATTGCCGGCTTTACCGTCGTCATCGCGGCGGCCGCGCATTCAGCCCTCATTGCCGGCACCGAAGCGGCGATCGTGGGCCTCGTCCTGGCAGGACTCCTGCTGCTCGTGGCCGGGGCCCTCCTCCCGGAAAGGCGCAAGCTCATCCTTATGGCGCTTCCCGCAGTTCTTCTCGCCATCATAGCCGCCTTGGCCGCCGGACCCCGGGCGCGGTTCGCGCCGTTGCGCTCATCGCCCGTCGATCATGCCCGCTTCCTGCATGACGATCATTCGGGCTTCGTCTGCACCACCTGTCATCATAATTTTACCGATCGCACCGGCACGGAGAACTGCATCACCTGCCACAAGAAGCTCTCGACCAGCGAAACGATGCGCGTCGACCGGCTCTTCCATGCCTTCTGCGCCGATTGCCATCGCCGCGAGAAGCGGGCAGGCCGCAAGAGCGGGCCCATTGACCACTGTACGGCCTGCCATGGAAGTTGAACCGGCGACCGGTTCAGGCGAGCCCGCTGATGACATTCGCCGCAACTCCGGCGTCGTTGAGGTAGCCAACGATCCCGTGCCGGTTCGCGGTGTGGTTTTGCACGCCGTTGTTGTTCATGATCAACGGGTCGGTCGGAAAATACGACGAGTCGAGTGGGTTGAGGGCGACGACGTCGCGTTCGTCATAGGCGTTGTACCAGCCAACTGCCGCTGCCGGGTTTTCGATCACCCCGAGCCGCGAGCTGATCGCGGTTATTCCCAGCGGCGATCCCACGGTGACGAACTTCTTCAGGTTGATATCGGCCTTGTGGGCCTTGACGATGTTATAGGCGACGACCGTTCCCAGGGAATGGCTGATGATGATCGTCGGTTCGTCGGTCAGGAGGTCTTCGACCGTCTTGTCGATCGCCCGCCTGACGCTTCGCTTGGTCAGGTAGAGATAGACGTCCTTGAGGAAGGTCGCGATCGTGAACTCGGATGCCGGGGTGACGTGCCGATCCAGAATCCGCGCGATCGCCTGCACCCAGCCCCAGTTTTCGACGCCCTTCTCGCCGGCCACGGGCGAGCGTACCGCATCGACCTCGTCGTCCGAGATTTGCATTTCCTTTTTCATTTCGAGGAGGACCGATTTCTCGAAGGCCTCGAAGTCGCGATCCTCGCCAGGCCCCTTCGCGACCACCTCGTCGGGGGTCCTGAGCTTCGCTTTGCTGGTGAACTCGTCGAGGAGGTCGCCATAATAGGGAAAATCGAAAGCCAGGTTGCCGGGGAGTTGCCGGCCGTGGCCTCGAAAGCCGTCGGCAAGAGTCTTGACCCAGGTCGCCTTCAAGGCCGCTGGATCGAGCCCGCCTTGGGCTCGTCCGTGAATCATCAGAACCCGCATCAGAAATCGCCCCTTTCGATCGTTGCGAACAGCCGTCCGGCGAATGGCGGTTCGAAGGTCGTCCACAGCGAACCGGTCAAGTGGCCGGCGCCTTCGGCAAAACCCTGAGGAAGCTCGACCTGACGCGGCGCGATGAGATTCCAGCCTTGGGTCAGCATCGGGCAAGCCGGGACCACCGGTCGGCGTTTTTCCGCGGGTGGCCGACGAAAGGCCAGCATCCGAACGTCGAACAGGTCGGCGTGAAGGTCGTACCACATGAACTCCAGGACGTTTCGAACTTCGTCCTCGTTGCCGGCCTGCGTATAGGCGTAGGCGGCATAAAGCCCGAGGGTCGGGTCCAATGCCTTGTCCTGGCGGATCAGCCGCCCGAAGCTTTCCGCCTTTTCCGGCGATGAAAGCGAAAAAGTATTGTGGTCGGCGGCGACCGCGACTTCGGCCCGCAACTGATCAATCACGCCCCGACGCTTCATGTAATCGCCCCAGCGCGGATGGTTGCTCGACGGAACGTAGCTGATGTTCGACAGCCCATCCGGCCCGACCGTGCAATGACCGATATAGCCGAAAAGGGCGGCGAGGGCCGCGGACCGGCCATCGGAGAATTCGACGGCGATGGTCGCGGCGGGCTTGACATTCCACACTCGAATGAGCCCCGGTTCTCCATGGCCGCCGGCGACGAGGACTTCGGCGCCGGGCCTTCCCTCCCGCTTTCCGGGCCCAGCCCGTTTGATCGGCGGACCGTAGACGACGAAGCCGGTCTCGGTTTCGAAATGGGTGACGGCGTCGGTCGGAAGGCGGGCCGCGATCTGACCTTCAACGCTCGTTCGGGTTTCCTTGGCGACCAATGGCCGGTCCAGGGCGATCCCTCCGGTCCCGGCCACCAGTCGTTCGCGAACGAGGACGGCAGCGAGCTTCCCTTCGCTCGCCGTCCGCCGTCCGCGGGGCACGCCAGGCTTCGGACCTTCGTCCCCATTGCCTGTGGCCGGCGGCGGCAAGGGGTTTGCCTGGCCGGCGCCGATCCGGGCTCTCCCGATATAGACATCGTCGTCCGAGGGAACGTCGGCCTCGATCGACTGGTCGAGATCCTGCCCGAGGTCGTCGAGCATGTGATCGACTTCGTCCTGGAGGTAAGCCTCGAGCTTCCGGTTCGGAACGACGATGATTGTGTTCCCGGCGACCGTCAGCGACTTTTGCATGTCGGCGGGCGGGTTGTCGTAGGCCGACAACCATGCGGTCGTGAGCAGCGATTCGATCGCCTGGTCGCCGTCCCTTTTCTGGATTTCATAGGCGACCTTCGCCGGCAAGGTCGCGCGGAAAACATCGACCTTCGAGCGGCCCAAGCCGGGATAAAAGGGAAAGGCGATACCCCCGCTGACCAGCGCGCCGCCGAGGTCCTGGGGCAGCGACCGGCAGGCGTCGGAAATCAGGACGACATTGGGGATTCCCGAACCGCGGGCGAGATCGATCGCTCCGGTCAGGTTGATGGCTTCGTCAGGCCTTCCCGGGGCTTCGCTCAGGAGCCAGACATCGGAACGGGCATGAAAGATTCCGTGGCCGGAAAAATAGACGACCAGCATCGAGTACCGGGTCGGCGGCTTGACATACTTGTCGATCGCATCGGCGATCGAGCGGGCGTCGACCTTGGTTGTCTCATCGGTGAGGACCGTGACCTCGAAGTCTTCGCCAGCGAGCCATTTTGCAACAGCCTTGGCTTGTGGGACCGGTGATTTCAGCGGCGGCAACGTCCCGGTCGTCCCGACCCCGATCACGACGGCTGCCCTCTTGCTCATGGTTTGCCGCGCTCCAGCCTTGAACCCTATAACCTTAGGTCAACTGGCGGAGAATGTCAGCCGTATTCAGAAAACCGGTCGTGAAAATTCCAAGCCTGTGCGACGGAGCAACAATGAACGGCCCATGACGAATTAAGCAGGCGCCGCGAAACGTAAGAGTTCCTGACCTTCCCGGATCTGATCGCCCGGCTTGCAGCCGACATATTCGATTTTGCCGGCATGGCCCGCTTTCAGCGTATGCTCCATCTTCATCGCCTCGAGGACGATGAGGGGTGTGCCCTTCTCCACCATCTTGCCCGCCGCGACATGGACCGCGATGATCCGGCCCGGCATGGGTGCCGCGATCCTGAGCGCCGCCGCCTCGCCGTCCTCCTCTCCGAGATCGATGCCGGCCCGTTTCAGGCGATAGCCGACGCCGTCGAGAAAGAGGGTCACATCATCGCTCTGCGAGGCAAAGCCGGCGGAGAGGCGCCGCCCGCCGAGATCCGCGGTGAGCTTGCCGGATGAAGATAGGGTGGCGCTGACGGGCAGAACCGCTTTCTTGAGATGGAACAGGAAGCCATCTTTCGCATAATCGAAAACGAGCTTGTGCGCGGTCTGGCCGCCGCTCACATCGATCAGCGTCAGATGGTCGTGGCCGCCGCCATGGTGGCGCCAGCCATCCATCAGCGACCAGGGATCGCGCGTGCCCTTCTGCCGCTCGCGCAAGAGAATGCCCGTCGCCGCAAGGACCAGCGCATCGTCCGGTGCCGCGGGCACGCTCGGCAGCAATTCCTTCTCGTGCCGGCCGATGAAGCCCGTATCGACATCGCCCTTGGCGAAGGCCTTGTTGGCCGCGAGCTTCGCCAGGAAGGCCGTATTGGTGACGAGGCCGCCGATCTCCGTCTGCGCCAAAGCGCGGCGCAATTGTGCCAAGGCCTGGGGCCGGTCGAGGTCCCATACGATGAGCTTGGCGATCATCGGATCGTAATAGGTGCTGATCGCCTTGCCTTGCGTGATGCCGGTATCGATCCGCACATGGCCGTTCTCCGGCGGAAAGCTCAGATGGGTGATCGTGCCGGTCTGCGGCAGGAAATCGCGATCCGGATCCTCGGCATAGAGCCTGACCTCGAAGGCATGGCCGTTGATCGCGAGCTGGTCCTGGGCGAGCGGCAGCTTTTCGCCCGAAGCGACGCGCAACTGCCATTCGACGAGGTCGAGGCCGGTGATGAACTCGGTGACCGGATGCTCGACCTGGAGGCGCGTGTTCATTTCCATGAAATAGAACGAGCCGTCCTCATCGAGCAGGAATTCGACCGTGCCGGCGCCGACATAGCCGATCGACTTGGCGGCGGTGACCGCGGCCTCCCCCATGCGCTGGCGCAAGCCCGCCGTCATGCCGGGCGCCGGCGCTTCCTCGATCACCTTCTGGTGGCGGCGCTGGATCGAGCAGTCGCGCTCGAACAGATAGACGCAATGGCCATGCGCATCGGCGAAGACCTGGATCTCCACATGGCGCGGCTTCGTGAGATACTTCTCGATCAGCACCCGGTCGTCGCCGAAGGAGGAGAGCGCCTCGCGCTTGGCCGAGGCGAGCTGGTCGCGGAAATCGGCCTTGCCTTGCGCGACCTTCATGCCCTTGCCGCCGCCGCCGGCCGAAGCCTTGATCAGGACGGGATAGCCGATCTTGTCGGCCGCTTTCTCGAGCACGTCGGGCGACTGGTCCTCGCCATGATAGCCCGGCACCAATGGCACTTGCGCTTTCGCCATCAATGCCTTGGCTTCGCTCTTGCCGCCCATGGCGCGAATGGCGGAGGCGGGCGGGCCGACGAAGACGATCTTCGCCTTGGCGCAGGCCTCGGCGAAGTTGGCGTTCTCGGAAAGGAAGCCATAGCCCGGATGGATCGCCTCGGCGCCCGTTTTCTTCGCGGCATCGAGGACGGCGTCGATCTTGAGATAGCTGTCGCGTGCGAGGGGTCCGCCGATGCGCACGGCCTCGTCGGCTTGCGCCACATGCAACGCGTCGGCATCGGCATCGGAATAGACGGCGATGGTGCGCAATCCCATGCGCCGCGCCGTCCGGATGACCCGGCAGGCAATCTCGCCGCGATTGGCGATGAGGACGGACTTCAGCATGCGACAACCCCATAACCCTCGCCCCGCTTCAGCGGGGAGAGGGGAGGGCCCCGCCGCGAAGCGGCGGGAGGGGTGAGGGGCTTGTCAGGCACGACCCGCAGGCCCCTCACCCTTCCCATTGCTGCGCAATGGGCCCCTACCCTCTCCCCGCTAAAGCGGGGCGAGGGTGTTTGAGCCATCGCTTCGAACGTCCACTCCATTCTTCACATCCTGAATATGCCGAAGCGGGTTTCGGGGATGGGCGCGTTGAGCGTGGCCGAGAGGCTCAAAGCCACCACCCGGCGGGTCTCGGCCGGATCGATGACGCCGTCATCCCACAGTCGCGCCGAGGCAAAATAGGGATGGCCCTGATGCTCATACTGCTCGCGGATCGGCGCCTTGAAGGCCTCCTCTTCCACCTCGCTCCATTTTTCGCCCTTGGCGGCGAGGCCGTCGCGCTTGACGGTGGCGAGCACATTGGCCGCCTGCTCGCCGCCCATCACCGAGATGCGCGCATTGGGCCACATCCACAGGAAGCGCGGCGAATAGGCCCGCCCGCACATGCCGTAATTGCCGGCCCCGAAGCTGCCGCCGATGATGACCGTGATCTTCGGCACTTGCGCCGTCGCGACCGCGGTCACGAGCTTGGCGCCATGCTTGGCGATGCCTTCATTCTCATATTTGCGCCCGACCATGAAGCCGGTGATGTTCTGCAGGAACAAGAGCGGGATGCGCTGCTGGCAGCATATCTCGATGAAATGCGCGCCCTTGACCGCCGATTCCGAGAACAGGATGCCGTCATTGGCGAGGATGCCGACCGGCATCCCGTGGATATGAGCGAAGCCTGTGACCAGCGTCTTGCCATAGAGCGCCTTGAACTCGTCGAGCACGCTGTCGTCGACGATGCGGGCGATGACCTCGCGCACGTCGAAAGGCTCGCGCGAGGTCGGCGGCATGACGCCATAGAGCTCGGCCGGATCGTAAAGCGGCGGCTTCGGCTCGCGCAAAACGAGATCGCCGGGTTTCCTGATCTGCAGATTGGCGACGGCCTGCCTTGCGAGCTCGAGCGCATGCTCGTCATTCTGGGCGAGATGATCGGCGACGCCGGAGAGGCGCGTATGGACGTCGGCGCCGCCCAGGTCTTCGGCGCTTACCACTTCCCCGGTTGCCGCCTTCACCAGGGGCGGACCCCCTAAGAAGATCGTGCCCTGCTCGCGCACGATGATGCTCTGGTCCGCCATGGCCGGCACATAGGCGCCGCCCGCGGTGCAGGAGCCCATCACCACCGCGATCTGGTGGATGCCCTTGGCCGACATATTGGCCTGGTTGAAGAAGATGCGGCCGAAATGGTCGCGGTCGGGAAAGACTTCGTCCTGATTGGGCAGGTTGGCGCCGCCCGAATCGACGAGATAGACGCAAGTGAGGCGGTTCTGCTCGGCGATCTCCTGCGCGCGCAGATGCTTCTTGACGGTGATCGGATAATAGGTGCCACCCTTCACCGTCGCGTCATTGCACACGATCATGCATTCCCGCGCACTGACGCGCCCGATGCCGGTGATGATGCCGGCGGAGGGAACTTCGCCGTGATACATCTTATGCGCGGCGAGATGCCCGGTCTCGAGGAAGGGCGAGCCGCGATCGAGGAGCCGCAACACCCTTTCGCGCGGCAGCAATTTCCCCCGCGCTTCGTGCCGCTCGCGCGAGGCCTTGGGCCCGCCCTGCATGATGTGGCTCGACACTTGGCGCAGGTCATCGACCAGGCCCCGCATGTGCTCTTCGTTGCGGCGGAATTTTTCCGATTGGGGATCGATGTCGCTCTTGAGGGAAGTCATGGACGAGACAGTTTCCAAATACCCTCGCCCCCTACGGGGGAGAGGGAGGGGCCCAATGCGAAGCATTGGGAGGGTGAGGGGGAACAGACGTCAGCGGCCTGCTGCATCTTAAACAGATTCCGCCGCCGGTTCCCCCTCACCCTAACCCTCTCCCCCGATGGGGGAGAGGGGATTCGTCCTTGCCGGTGCGCACTCATATCGACTTCTCGAACAGTTCGCGCCCGATCAGCATGCGCCGGATCTCGCTGGTGCCGGCGCCGATCTCATAGAGCTTGGCGTCGCGCAGCAGGCGGCCGGTCGGGAAATCATTGATATAGCCGTTGCCGCCCAGGAGCTGGATGGAATCGAGCGCCACTTGCGTCGCCTTCTCGGCGGCGAAGAGGATGGCGCCCGCCGCGTCCTCGCGCGTGACGCGGCCCTGGTCGCAGGCCTTGCACACCGTATAGACATAGGAGCGTGCCGCATTCATCAGCACATACATGTCGGCGAGCTTGCCCTGGACGAGCTGGAAGGTGCCGATCGGCTGGCCGAACTGCTTGCGGTCATGCACATAGGGCAGGACGACGTCGAGCGCGGTGCGCATGAGGCCGACGGCGCCCGCGGCCAGCACGGCGCGCTCATAATCGAGGCCCGACATCAGCACGCGCACGCCCTTGTTCACCTCGCCGACGACGTTCTCTTCCGGCACCTCGCAATCCTCGAAGATGAGCTCGCCGGTGTCGGAGCCGCGCATGCCGAGCTTGTCCAGCTTCTGCGCGGTGCGGAAGCCCTTGAAACCCTTCTCGATGAGGAAGCTGGTGATGCCCTTGGCCCCGGCTCCAGGATCGGTCTTGGCATAGACGAAGAGCGTGTCGGCGATGGGACCGTTGGTGATCCACATCTTGTTGCCGTTGAGGATGTATTTCGATCCCTTCTTCTCGGCTTTGGTGCGCATCGAGACGACGTCCGAGCCCGAGCCCGGCTCCGACATGGCGAGCGCCCCCACATGCTCGCCCGAGATCAGCTTCGGCAAATAGCGCCTTTTCTGCTCGTCCGAGCCGTTGCGGCGGATCTGGTTGATGCACAGATTGGAATGGGCGCCATAGGAAAGGCCGACCGAGCCCGAGGCGCGGCTCACCTCCTCGACCGCTATTGCATGATCGAGATAGCCAAGACCCAATCCACCAAAATCCTCCTCGACCGTGATGCCGTGGAGACCGAGCTCGCCCATGCGCGGCCACAGGTCGCGCGGGAATTCGTTGGACTTGTCGATCTCGGCGGCCCTCGGCGCGATCTCGGCCTGGGCAAAGGTCGAAACCGTGTCGCGGATCATGTCGGCGGTTTCGTCGAGGTCGAAATTGAGGCCGAAATTGCTGTTGTTTGCCATCGTTTTAACCTTACTCACAATCACAGAGCTTCCTGCTCCACTCTCCCTCCACCGCGCGAAGCGCGGGGAGGGTGGCCGCCCGAAGGGCGGTCGGGTGGGGTCTCTCCGCCGCTAGATACCCAACGATTGCACGGAACACCTTGCAAGTGTTTTGCTCGAGAGATCTCCCTTGCGGAAACACCCCACCCGTCGCGCGTTCCGCGCGCCACCCTCCCCGCCTTCGGCGGCGGAGGGAGGATTGACGTGCATCGCTCAATCCCATCATGCCGTCTTCTCTTCCTCGAGGCCCAGCTCCCGGCGCGCCTGTTCGCGCATCAGATATTTCTGGATCTTGCCGGTCACCGTCATCGGGAAGGCATCGACGAACTTCACATAGCGCGGAATCTTGTAATGCGCGATCTGTCCCTGGCAGAATTGGCGTATTTCCTCATCCGTGCAGGCCTGATCGGGCTTGAGCCTGATCCAGGCGCATAATTCCTCGCCATATTTCCTGTCGGGCACGCCGATCACCTGCACATCGGCGACCTTCGGATGCTTGTAGAGGAACTCCTCGATCTCGCGCGGATAGATGTTCTCCCCGCCCCTTATCACCATGTCCTTGATGCGTCCGACAATGTTGCAATAACCCTCTTCATCGATCGTGGCGAGATCACCCGTATGCATCCAGCGGCCCTGGTCGATCGCCTCGCGGGTCTTCTCCTCATCGTTCCAATAGCCGCGCATCACCGAATAGCCCCGGGTGCAGAGCTCGCCAGGCGTGCCCGGGGGCACGATGCGCCCGTCCGCATCGACGACCTTGACCTCGACATGAGGATGGATGCGCCCGACCGAGCCGACGCGCTTCTCCAAGGGATCATCGGCCGATGTCTGGAAGCTCACCGGGCTGGTCTCGGTCATGCCGTAGCAGATGGTGACCTCGTCCATATGCATGTCCTTGACAACCTGCTTCATCACCTCGATCGGGCATGGCGAGCCCGCCATGATGCCGGTGCGCAGGGTCGCGAGATTGAACTTCTTGAACTCGGCATGGCCGAGCTCGGCGATGAACATGGTCGGCACGCCATAGAGGCCGGTGCAGCGCTCGGCCTCGACGGTCTCGAGCACCGCAAGCGGATCGAAGCCCTCGCCCGGATAGACCATGGCCGAGCCATGGGTGATGCAGGCGAGGTTGCCCAGCACCATGCCGAAGCAGTGATAGAGCGGCACCGGGATGCAGATGCGGTCCTTTTCCGAAAGCCGCATCGTCTCGCCGATGAAGAAGCCGTTGTTCAGGATATTGTGGTGGGTGAGCGTCGCGCCCTTGGGATAGCCGGTGGTGCCGCTGGTGAACTGGATATTGATCGGGTCATCGAATTGGAGCGTCGGGGCGATCTCGGCGAGGCGTTGGCGGTGCTCGGGCTTCGCCCGGCCCGGCACGTCGGCAAAGCCGAGCATGCCCGCACTCTCCCCGCCGATGCGGATGATGGTCTTAAGATGCGGCAGGCGGTTACCGGAGGAGAGCTCGTTCAGCATGCCGACATAGTCGCTGGTCTTGAACTGGCTCGCGGTGACGAGCGCCTTGCATTCGACCTTGTTCAGCGCGTAATCGGCCTCGGCCAGGCGATAGGCCGGATTGATATTGACCAGGATAAGCCCGGCCTTGGCGGTGGCGAATTGCGTCACCACCCATTCGGCATTGTTGGGCGACCAGATGCCGACCCGGTCGCCCGGTTCAAGTCCCAGCGCCAGGAGGCCCGCGGCAAAATCATCGACCTTCCGCTTGAGCTCGTCATAGGTCCAGCGCACCTGCTGGTGGCGCACGATCAGCGCGTCGCACTTGCCCCAGCGTCGGACTGCTTCGTCGAAGAACGCGCCCAGCGTCTGGCCGATCAGCGGCACGCTGCTCGCCCCATGCACATAGCTTTGCGTGAGCTTCGGCAATTCACACTCCTCCTGTGAGGAGGAAATAGGAATATCGCTGAAGTTTCAACCAGTCCGACCGAAAGTCTAGGTGACGGCGGACCCCTTGCTTAACCACGGGCGGCGTGTCACCTGTGGCCCGAATAATGTCTGCGAGGGGAACCATCATGGCACGAACATTGAACCAACCTTTGGGCGGGAACCAGATGCCGCGTTTCGGCGGGCCGGCCACCATGATGCGCCTGCCGACGCAGACGGGAACCGACGGGCTCGATGCCTGCTTCGTCGGGATCCCCATGGATATCGGTGCCTCGAACCGCGCCGGCACGCGCTATGGCCCGCGCCAGATCCGCGCCGAATCCTGCCTGATCCGTCCCTATAACATGGCGACGCGGGCCGCTCCTTTCGACAGCCTGATGGTCGCCGATATCGGCGATGTGGCGATCGACACGTTCAATCTGCCCAAATGCATGGACATCATCACCGGCGCCTATCGCTCGATCATCGCCAAGGGCTGCAGGCCCCTGACGCTCGGCGGCGATCATACGCTGACCTATCCGATCCTGCGCGCCATCGCCGAGAAATACGGACCCGTCGGTCTCATCCATGTCGATGCCCATGCCGACATCAACGAGAGCATGTTCGGCGAGAAGATCGCCCATGGCACGCCCTTCCGCCGCGCGGTCGAGGACAAGCTGCTCGACACAAGGCGCTGCATCCAGATCGGGCTCAGGGCCACGGGCTATGCGGCCGATGATTTCGACTGGCCGCGCCAGCAGGGTTTTCGCGTGGTCCAGGCCGAGGAATGCTGGCACAAATCCTTGAGCCCGCTGATGGACGAGGTGCGCCAGCAAATGGGCAAGGGCCCGGTCTATCTGAGCTTCGATATCGACAGCCTCGATCCCGCTTTCGCGCCCGGCACCGGCACGCCCGAGATCGGCGGCCTCACCACCATCCAGGCGCTTGAGATCATCCGCGGCGCATGGGGCCTCGATCTCGTCGGCTGCGATCTCGTCGAAGTGTCGCCGCCTTACGATCCGAGCGGCAATACCGCGCTCACCGGCGCCAATCTGCTGTTCGAGATGCTCTGCGTGCTGCCGGGCGTGAAGCGGCGGTAGACTCGAGCGCTGTCCCGGCGCCGCCAGCCCGATTTTCCATGTGTCTCACGGATGCAGGGAAGATACAGGGTATTTTGTCGCCCGTGAACTATTCCCAAGTCTCTGACTGGATTGAGTGATTGCAGGTATTGAGGTCTTCGGATCTGCCAGAATGTGGCATGCGAGGCGGACTTTTCTTGCAAATTCGATTTGGGATTCCGCGACTCAGCGAAGCGTGATTCTCTCGGCATGAAGGAAGACCCGAGGGATCGCGCATGAAGCCACGAGAACGTCGCGAGAAGGGTGAGCAGGATCTGTTTCGCTCACGGCTCGACCAGATCATCAACATGGAGCACGAGCTGGTGAGGCTGGCGAGGACGGTCTCATGGGGCTTCATCGAAGAGAGGTGCGGGGAGGTCTACAGCGACGGCCCCGGCATGCCGCCGCTACCGACCCGGCTGATGGCGGGGCTTGCGATCCTCAAGCACACCTTCGATCTCTCCGACGAGGAGCTGTGCGCGCGCTGGGTGGAGAACCCGTATTTCCAGTATTTTTGTGGCGAGGAGTTTTTCTGCCACGAGCTCACCTTCGAGCGCTCGTCGCTGACGCGCTGGCGCCAGCGGATGGGCGAGGAGCGGATCAGGGCGCTTCTCGAAGAGAGCCTGGCGGTGGCGGTGAAGACGGGGGCGATGAAGCCCTCCGACCCGCTCCGGGTGATCGTCGACACCACGGTTGAGCCGAAGAACGTGATGTTCCCGACCGACGCCAAGCTGATCCATCGGGCGCGCGAGAAGCTGGTGTCGCTGGCCAGGAAGGTCGGCCTCGATCTGCGGCAATCCTATACGCGGGTGGGCAAATTGGCCCTGATCAAGTACCAACGCTATGCTCATGCGCACCAGTTCAAGCGTGCTGGCAAGGCGTTGCGCAAGCTCAAGACCTATCTCGGGCGCACAATCCGCGACATTGCCCGCCAGATCGCCGGCGAAGACGACCTCAAGGCGATCTTCCTGCGCCCGCTACACTTGTCCTTGCGGGTTCTGGAGCAGAACCGCCTGCAGCGGGGCAACAAGATCTACAGCCTGCACGCTCCGGAAGTGGAGTGCATCGGCAAAGGCAAGGCACATGCGCCTTACGAGTTCGGGGTGAAGGTCTCGATTGCCACCACGCTCAAGCGCTCGAAGGGTGGCCAGTTCGCGCTCCATGCCAAGGCGCTGCCCGGCAATCCCTATGACGGCCACACACTGGCGAGCGTGATCCCCGAGATGGAAGCTATGATCGGCAACGGCATCGAGCGCATTCTCGCCGATGCAGGATATCGCGGCCACAATGCCCCGCTGAGCCACAGGTTCAAGGTCTTCACCTCAGGCCAGAAGCGGCGCATGACGCCGGCCATCAAGCGCGAGTTGAAACGGCGGGCGGCGATCGAGCCGGTCATCGGCCACCTCAAGAGCGAGCATCGCTTGGGCCGCAATTATCTCGCCCATGAGCAAGGCGACGCACTCAACGCCATCCTCGCTGCTGCCGGCTACAACTTCCGCCTCCTCCTCAACTGGCTGAGGCGTCTCTTGTGTCTTTTCCTGATGGCGCTACTGCCTCATCCGCGATCCGCATTCACTTGAAAATCGAATTGTTCACGGCCGACTATTTTCAATTGTGGGCGTCGGGACAAGTGACCTTCCAAGAGTTACACAAGAAACTCAAAGCTTTAGGGAAGATAGCTCCTGGCTTCGAGCAGGGAATATTCCACCGCCATAGCAGGTGATCCAGGTCTTGATCTCGTTCGAAAGAAAACAGGCCCGCCACACCGGTCTGGCGTCCGGGGGCGAGCCGAGTCCAACAAGAGGGAGAAACCTCCCACTGGGGAGCACGATCAGCTTTTGCGGCTTTTATGAAAGTTTGATGACAGTTGGAAGATTTGCCGCTCAGCCTCGTTCGTAAGGGCAGGCGCATTGTCATCAAGCTGTCATCGATCTGTCGCAAGAATGACCGATTGGCGCAAGGGGAGCGGACGATGCCGGACGACTTTCTGAGTCTATTTGGTGACAATGCCGAAACCATCGATCTCGATGCGGGGCAAGTTCTGTTCCAACAGGGCGAGCCGGCAAAGAGCTTCTTTATCGTCAAGTCGGGCGAACTGCAAATCCTCAACGGCAATCATGTCTTCGAAACGGTGGGCAAAGGCGGCATCGTAGGGGAGATGGCGTTGATCGACGGCGGACCGCGCAGTGCCATGGTGCGGGCCGTGACATCGAGCCGGGTCATTCCGCTCGACGAGAAGCGGTTTCTGTTCATGGTGCAGCAGACGCCGCACTTCGCGCTTCGCGTGATGAAAGTCATGAGCGGGCGTTTGCGCGCCATGAACGACCGGGCCAGAGCCATGCCGGGAACGACCGCAAAAGCGACGGCCTGAGCTTTGGCTCTCAGGCTCAGGCCTGATCCACTCCCGTGAGACGTGCATTCATCGCCCGCAAGCGGGCGCTCATGACGCGCATGACCCGCAGCGCAAAATGCGGCGTCTGCTGCACCATGAACAGGAAGCGCCGCTCATCCATAGGCACCACCTCGGTTGCCGCACTCGCCCGCACCGTGGCGCTGCGCGGTCCGCTGTCGACGAGGGACATCTCGCCCACGATGCCGCCGGGGCCCACCGTCTCGAACACCCGGTTGCCGTCGAGAATCTGCAACTCGCCGGAGCGCACGACATAGATCTCGTGCCCGGCATCGCCCTTCGTGAACAGGACCTGTCCCGCATCGAGGCGTATCTCCTCGCCGCTGCGGGCACTCCCCAGAAAATTCTCGGCCATCGGCATTCTCCTCTCCTTCAGTGCGCTCTCGAGGGATGAGACCTGACCCATCTTCGCCTCGGCGCCTGACGCCGCTCAACTGTTCAAGAACACTATTCGACTTGCCCGGGGCGACCAAAATGGATTCCGCCGGGTAAGATGGATTCTGCGCGAAGCCGTGTCTTTTCCGTCACATTGCCGCATGAGATTGCCGGAAATTTCAGCAGATTGCGCCTACCAGGCGAATCTCACCCCGGCATTGCCCGCGACGGCTTCATAATCCTCGGCAAATTGATAATTGCCGCGGATGAAGCCCGACCAGCCTTCGGACGCCACCATGCCGAAGCCCAAGGACACATCGCCGATCGTGCCGCCCGCATCATCCGATGCATCGAATGTCCCGAAAGTAGGATCGGTGATGCTGACGCCATTGTCGCCGGCGAATTCCTCCCACACGCTCGCCGTCACATCGCCCGAATAGATGACGGCGGTGCTGTCCGTATGCTCGAAGCCCAATCTCAGGCCCAGCCGGCCGCGCACGCTCGTCTCGTCATCGAACTCGACAGTGCCGCCGAAAATATCGACATCATCGATCTCGGTGTGAACCACGGCGAACGATGCCTGCGGCTCGACGAAGACGGTCTCGCCGAATTTGTATCCCGTATCGATGCGGCCGCCCACATTGGTGGCATCGGTGTCGGCATCGTCCGAGGCCGGCGCCAGGTCCTGCGGATCGATCTCGATATCAAGGAAATCGGCCTTCACCGTCAGATCGGCATAGAAGGCATGGTCGAGATAGGTGACATAGGCGCCGACCGTCGGGCCTTCATAATTCCATTCGGTGTTGGTCTCGTCGAATTCAAGGTCCGATGTCAGATAGCCGCCGAACACGCCGAAGAGCCAGGCCGAGCCGGCGTTTTCATGTCCGAAGTCGAAGCCCGCCAGACCGCCCCAGATCGTCTGCTTGCGGTCGAGCGTGAAGCCGTCTTCCTCGTCGTCCTGATCGACATAGGCACCCGTTCCGTTGAACCAGAAGCCGGGCGTGATCCTGGCAAGCGGTGTCGGCTCGACCGGCTCGGCATAGTCGGCGGCAGGCGTCACGCTCATGCCTTCGAAGAGCACGCGCAGATCCGCCTGACGCTGCATGATCGTTCCCGTGGTCTGCTGCCAGACCTGCTGCGCGCCCGAGATGCCAGCGGCGAATTCGTAGGCGCCGACGCCGATGCCGGAAGTATAGAGCTCATGGATGGTCTCGCCGCCGTCATCCAGCCTGAGATCCCAAGTGTAGAAGCCGGCATTGAGCGGGCCGCCGAGATCGAAATCCTCCTCTGTCGTGTTGCCGCCGGCAATGACGACCCTTATGCCTTGCGTGTTGGCGCCGGTCGCATCGACGACATTGACCGAGACGCGGGTCGTACCGCCGGTATCGCCGGCGACCCACAGCGTATCCGAAAGCCCGCCGGCCGCGGCTGGCCCCAGCACGGCATCCACCGCCAGGCCGCCGCCTTCACCCACATAGTCCGTTGCGCTATCCCCAAGTGCTGAACTGCCGAAATGCAGCTCGTCGCCTTCCTTGCCGTCGGCCAAGGTGACCAATCCGGAATTGTTGAAGCTCTCGAGCCTGCTGAACCGGGTTAATTCCGTGTCGCCCCCGCCGTCGGCGGCGCGCAGTGTGCCCGTGTTGGCGAGGCTATCGTGGCCGTCACCGAAGTCGTTGTTGCCGCCGGCGGTGTTCCAGAGCCCGTCATTGCCGAGCCTATCGTTGAATTCCGCGAGAGCGACCGTACCGATCAGCGTGCCATTGTTGTCGATTGCAGTGAGGCCGCCAGATGTCGTGATGGCGAGAGCGGTGGATTCGCCGGAAAGATTCGCCACGGTGCCGTTATTGGTGATCTTGATGGCGTCATCAATGGCGCCCAAGGCGCTCGTCGCATCGATGCCGGCGAGGCCGCCCCTGACATCGCCGCCGGTCGTGATCGTCACATTGCCCGAGGCCGTCGCCTCGATACCGTTGAGATCGGTCGCGCTGACCGCGCCCGCGCCTGTGGTGATATCTATCGTGCCTGAATTCGTAAAGGCATCGATGCCCCGCAAGCCCGCGGCCACGGCGCTGTCAGCCTTCACCTCGATATTGCCGCTGTCTGATATGGCGGCCACTATGCCATTGCCGTCGCCGGTAATCATGGTCCCGGCCGCCGTCGTCACCAGGATATCCCCCTCACCGGCATGCGCATTGATGCCGTGTTCCCCAATGCCGGTGACATCGCCGCCCGCCTTCACCGTGACATTGGCGCTTGCCGCGGCGTCTATGCCGTTGGCACCGCCGGTGACAGAAGCTGAGGTTTCGATGAGGACCGTGCCGCCAGGGCCGAGCGCCTCGGCGTCGATGCCGTGGCGGGTGCCGGACACGGCGCCTTGCGTCTTCACCACGGCATCGCCGCCCACAAGCGCACTGGGGCTCACGGCCGCATAGGCGCTGATGCCGTTGCCATCGAAGCCAGTGACGGCTGAGCCCCCTCCCGTCATCACCTCGACATCGCCGTCAAGGGCGCGTGCGAAGATGCCGTCGCCGCCATTGCCAGTGACGTTGCCATTGGCTTCGATCTTGAGAATGCCGGTGCCGAAATTGCGTGCTTCGATACCATCCTCGCCGCCGGAAACTGTACTCGCGACGCCCGTGGTGATGGTCAGGTCGCCGGCATATTCGCCGTTGCGCGCCTCAATCCCGTCGGCGGTGCCGCCCGTGACCTCGCCATAGACATCGATCTTGAGATTGCCGGTGCCCTGATTGTTGGCCAGGATTCCCTCGCCTGCGCCCGTCACCACACTTGCCGCACTCGTCGTGATGGTGAGGTCGATGCCGAGATTCTTGCCGATCGGCGGGCCCTCAGGGTCTCCCGGGTCGTAGACATAGCCGTAGGAATTGATCGCGGAAATGCCGATGGCGTTTTCGCCGGTGACGCTGCCCTCGACGGTGATTTCGAGATTGCCGTTACCCTGGTTGACCGCCTGGATGCCGTCGTCGCCGCCGGTTATGGCGCTTCCCGCCCCCGCCGTGACGACGAGGTTCGCGCCACTCCTGAAATTATATGCATTGATGCCATCCAGGGTTTGCCCCGAGACCTCGCCGTCGGCCGCGATGCTGAGATCGCCTGCACCGTAGTTGCGGGCGTCGATGCCGTCACCATTGCCGGTAACGGCACTTGCCGTCCCGGTGGTTATCGTCAGGTTCTGGGCACCAATGGCAAAGAAAGAAGTGCCGTTTTCAGCGAAAATGCCGTCGCCTCCGTTGAGCTCGTCGTCGAGCGCGCCATAGGCAGTGACGTTGCCATCGGCAGTGATCTCAAGGTCACCTTCGCCGCGACTGGTGGCAAAGATGCCATTGTTTCCGCCCAAGACGTTGCTTTGGGCACCCGTGGTCACGGTCAGGTTGACGCCAGCATTCCACGCATAAATGCCGTCTGCAGTTTCGCCGGCAACCTCGCCATTGGCGATGACGGTCAGATCGCCATCGCCGGTACTGTTGGCATAGATGCCATAGTCGCCGCCTCTGATCACGCTTGCCGAGTCGGTGGTGACCGTCAGATCATCGCCAGTGCTGCTAAGATTGGCGTGTATGCCATCGTCGCCGTAGCCGGTGACCTGGCCGGAGGCGGTGATCGAGAGGCTGCCGCCTTCGCTAACGTTCGCAAAGATACCATTGGTCGATCCGGTGATCGTGCCATTGGTGATGATCGTCACCGCGCCATCGGTGCCATTATAGTTGCCCGTCGATCTCACATCGAGGCCATTGCCGCCGTCGTTGTTGATGATCGAGGCGCTGTAGTCGGTGAACTGGATATGGCCGTCGCCGGAGATGTAGAGGCCATCGGTGGTGACCTCGAAGGGCGCCACAGTGTTCACATCGGCATTGTCGAAGTTCAGATTGTCGCCCGTGATGGTGCCGGTGCAGACGATGTCCGGGGCGCCGGAAGTATCGCAGATGGCATAGGCCTGGCGGCCATAGCCCAGGAAGGGCACGACGGCGAGAATGGTCGTCAAAGCCAGTCGACTGCGGAGGCTCAGGCTTATTGCGCGGTCGCCCGCAGGTTGCGGATCAATCCCCTTGAGCTTTCCTGCCATGCCCCTCGCCCCCCGTGGACCGTCGCCCGTAGCGATTCTGACCTGACTAAGCGGCAAATACAATGAAAATTTCCGCCAGGTCGGAATTTGTCGCCGCGAGACGTGACTGGTGATTTGTGCGAGCTGTGGCCTTTGCACCACAGGATTACAGCTAAGGACGCGCTGTTGCGGCCGGCTCCGGGGCAGCGCCGGCGGTCGCCTCCGCGCTCCTCGGCTTAAGCCCCTCATAGGTGATGAGCGTCTTGATCTCGTTCGAGGCGAAGCCGAGCGACATGGGGCAAGTGATTCCAGGCAGCACCGCCACGTCGAAGATTTCGGCCACAGCGCCATCGATGCGGAACCATTCGACGCAGGTTCCGGTGTCGAGATCGATCACCTGGACGCCGCACCAGGGCTCGGAGTCCGTCGCTTTCAGCCGATCATCGAGCGCGAGGCCTTCGAAGCGCTTGTAGCGCGGCTTCGACAGGCCGACGAAAGCATGCCGGCCATGGATGGCGAGGCCGCGCACGAAGCCGGGGCAGAAGGTGTGCGGGCGGAACGCGCCCTTGGCAAGATCGATCTCGCCCAGTTCCCCGGTCCCGGAATTCAGCACCCACAATTGCCCGTTCACCAGGCGCGGCGAATGCGGCATCGACAGGCCGGTGCAGACGATCTCGCCCGTATCGACATCGACGACGATGCCGCCATTGGCGCGCCGGTCGCGCCAGCCGTCGATCGTGTCGGAGCGCGACACCGCCGTGACATAGCGCGGCCGTCCCTTTTCCATCGCAAGGCCGTTCAAATGGCAGCGGTCTTCCTCGACGAGCCCCGAGATGAACGGCGGCATCCAGAGGGTTGAGAAACTGTGCCGCTCGGAGGGCACGGCCAGGCAATTATAGGCGGTGTTGACGAAGACGATGCGCCCGTCGGCCATGAGCCCGATCTCATGCGCGTCGAGGACGCCCGTCGTATAGGTGACGCGCGGCACATAGCAGGCATCCTGCGTGTGATTGATGAACTGCCCCTTCTCGAGGACGTTCTCGAAGCGCTGGATCTGAAACAGCGTGGCGAGCGCCAGGGTGCGGCCCTCGGCGGCAAGGCCCATGGCCTTGGGGAACAGCCGCTCGTCCACCATCAGCCCGCCTTTCTTGGGATTGCGGCCGACCAGATAGAGCTTGCCGGACTGGTAGGAGGTGAAGCCCAGCGAGACATCGAGGCGGGCGAGCAGGCGCGGAAAGCCGCCCGACATCGAATAGGTGGTCTTCGGTGCTTCCTGGGCGGCGGGCGCGGTTCCTTCCGGTGCAGGCGTGCTTTCGGTGGCGGGCGCCGGTTCGGGATGGATTGTCGAGGGCTGATGCAAGATGGCCTACCGGAAAAATCGCGTTGGGGTGAGGACTACAGCGCTTTGATCGTTTCGATCAATATTCATTTGGCCCCACGGCTTTTGCGGACTTTGCGGCGCAACACGATTCGCGGATTCAGGGAAATTCAGGGAATCGACGGCTCGTTTCGAGCGCAGGCGGCGTCCCGGAATTTTGAAACAATGCCAATAATATCAGTATTTTAACATAATTTTGCTGCGGTGCACAGCAGGGAATTTCGAGCACGGCTGCGCATCGGCCGACCACCCCCAACTTTCCCCTTGCCTTCGCGGGCCAAAAGAACATAACAGGAATGCTCCCTTGCCGGCCGATCTTCCTTCGGCCGGCGCAACGACGGAGCATTCGCTTGCCCAAGATCGATCACTTGCCGCCGCAGGCGCTGAAACCCTGGCCGGGCAACGCACGCCGGCATTCGCGCAAGCAGATTCGGCAGCTCATCGACAGCATTCGCCGCTTCGGCTTTACAAGCCCGGTCGTCATCGACGATGCGGGCCACATCCTTGCCGGGCACGGCCGGGCGCAGGCGGCGTGCGCGCTGGGCCTGCCCGAAGTGCCGTGCCACCGGCTCGACCATCTGAGCGAGACCGAGAAGCGGGCCTATGTCATTGCCGACAACAAGCTCGCGCTCAATGCAACCTGGGACAGGAAGCTCCTGGCGCAGGAGCTCAGCCATTTCCGCGTGCGGGAGATCGATTTCGACGTCGGCGTCATCGGCTTCTCGACCGGCGAGATGGAGGGGCTCTTCGGCACGGCTTCGGCGGATGAGGGCTCCGATCGCGCAGACGACGAGAATCACGCGCGGGTCGAAACGCACGACGAAATCCCCCGGGTCAAGCGCTGCGCTCACGGCGACGTCTGGCAATTGGGACCGCATCGGCTCGTATGCAGCCGGAAGCTCAATGGCCCCGTCTTCGAAGGATGGCCTGGCGGCTGCACAGAGCAGATGATCGTCATGGCGCCGGGAGACTCTCATGCCGATGATGTCTCACACTCCAACCAATGGAATACGGACACCCTCCTCGCCGCCGATAGAGCGCAAAAGCTTATTGTCCTCGCCGAGCCCGATCTCGCCAAATGCGAGCGCATGCTCGCGCGCTGGGAAGCCCATGCGAGGGCCCCTGCAACAAGGCTCCGCCGTCCGACCGGGCATGGCCATGACGGACCGGAGGATTCCCGATGAGCGACGATCACATGCTCCAACCCGCGGCAGATGCGAAACCGGAGAGCTATGCGGTCGGCTTTGGCAAGGCGCCGGCCGCCAACCGTTTCACCAAGGGCCGGTCGGGCAATCCGAGCGGCAAGCCCAAAGGCCGGCGCAACAAGCTGCCGGCCCTCAATGAAGCGCGGCTGAAGCGCATCATTCTCGAGGAGGCCTACCGCACGATCGAGATTCACGAGGACGGCCGCAAGCTTACCATCTCGATGGTGCAGGCCGCCATGCGCGCGCTCGCCGTCGCCGCGGTCAAAGGCAAGCTCCACGCCCAGGCGCTGCTCATCAGGCTGGTGGGCATGGTCGAGGAGCAGAACGAGACGCATCATGATCGATATGCCGACGCCCTGCTCGACTACAAGATCAAATGGATGAACGAGCTGGCGCGCCGCAAGGCGGCAGGTCTCCAATATCCCGACCCTGTGCCGCATCCGGACGACATCCATGTGGACGCGGCCGACGGCACGATCCGCATCGTGGAACCAGGGACGGACCGGCGTGCGAAGGAGAGGGAGAACGAGGAAGATCCGTGATCAGATGTGCTTGGCCCGTCTCCAGCGAGGCCAGCCTCACATCGCCGACGCGCCCGAGAAGGTCATGCTCATGAAATCGTGGAACACGCGCGTCGCCGGCGCCTGCTGCAGCGCCCGGTTCCAGGCGAGGCCGACATCCATGGTCGGGATGTCGCCGATCACATTGCGCGTCTCGATGCGCTGGCCTTCGAGCGACCAGGGCCGGTAGACCATGTCGGAGAGGACGGTGACGCCCATGCCGGCGGCGACCATGCTGCGCACCGCCTCGACGGACGAGGTCTTCACGATCATGCGCGGCTCGAGTCCGGCCCTCGCCCAATATTTGCCGGCGGTGTGCATGGCCTCATCGACGGTCAGCATCACATAAGGCTCCTGGGCGATATCGGCGAGCGTCACATTCTCGCTGGTGAGGAGCGCATGCTCGACCGGCAGCCACAGCCGGCGCCGCGACTTGACCAGGGTCTCCGACGCGATGCGCGCCGTGTCGGCGAGGTTCGAGACCAGCATCACCGCGATATCGAGGGTGCGGTCGACGAGCCCCTTCTCGATCGCCTCGCGCGGCAATTCGCGCAGTTCGACCGAGATGCGCGGATAGTTGCGCAGGAAGCGGGCATAATGGCGCGGCATGAAATAGCCCGCGACCGTATAGGTGACGCCGACCCTGATATGGCCTGAATGCGCCGTATCCGCGGTCAAGGGCGCGCTCATCGCCTCGTTCACCGCCGCCATGATGATGCGCGCATGCTGCAGGAAGCGGGTGCCCTCGGCGGTAAGCGCCACACCCGAGGGCTGGCGGTCGAACAGGCGGACGCCCAGATCGTCCTCGAGCTGCTTGATCGCGGCGGTGACCGCCGATTGCGAGACATTGAGCTCGATCGCCGCCTGGCTCACTTGCCCGGCATCGGCGGCGGCGATGAAATACCTGACCTGCTTGATCGAGAGCGTCATCTATCTGTTTTTGTAATACCTAGTTGCGGTTTTTCCGATTTTACAATCTCGCACCTGCAACACAATATCCCTTCGAACCGGCTTCAAGACCGGCAGCGAGTCTAGGGAGAGAAGACGTGAACAAGCCCATGGGGCCGCTCGCCGGCCAGCGCATCAGGCGCAAGGAAGATCTCCGTTTCATCACCGGCGAAGGCCGCTATCTCGACGATATAAAGCTGCCGAACATGGCCCATGCGCTGGTGCTGCGCTCACCCCATGCCCATGCCCGGATCAAGTCGGTCAAGACGAAGCGTGCCGGCGCCCTGCCGGGCGTGCTGGCGATCTATACCTCAGCCGACATGGAGGCGGCCCAGGTCGGCCTGCTGCCGGTCGGCTGGATCGTGCCCAAGACCAACGGCCGGCCGATGGCGCAGCCGCCGCATCCGGTGCTGGCCTCAGGTCGCGTGCGCCATGTCGGCGATCCGGTCGCCTTCGTCGTCGCCGAGACGAAGGCCGCGGCCCTTGCGGCGCTGAACAAGATCGATGTCGATTACGAGATCCTGAAACCCACGGTCGATCTCGAGACGTCGATCGCGCCTGAGACGGCGCAGATATGGCCCAAGGAGGCGCCGGGCAATCTCTGCTATGACTGGGAGGTCGGTGACCGGGCGGCCGTCGACAGGGCCTTTGCCCAAGCTCACCATGTCACCACCGTCAAGCTGATCAACAACCGCGTCCATGCCTCGCCCATGGAAACGCGCGGCGTGATCGGCCATTACGATCCATCGAGCGACCGCTATACGCTCTACACCTCGAACCAGAATCCGCATGTCATCCGCATTCTGCTGTCGATCGCGACGCTGAAGATCTCGGAAGAGAAGATCAGGGTCGTGGCGCCCGATGTCGGCGGCGGCTTCGGCATGAAGATCTATCACTATGCCGAAGAGGTGCTCGCCGTCTTCGCCGCGCACCGCCTGAAGCGCCCGGTCAAATGGGTGGCCGATCGCTCTGAAGCCTTCGTCTCAGACACCCATGCGCGCGACCATGTGACCACCGTGGCGCTGGCGCTCGATGCCGAAGGGGTGGTGCAGGGCCTGAAAGTCGACACGATCGCCAATATGGGCGCCTATCTTTCGACCTTCGCGCCGGCGATCCCGTCTTTCTTCTATGCCTATCCGATGCCCGGCCCTTACAAGGTGCGTGCCGTCCATGTGCGCACCCGTGCCGCCTTCACCAACACCATGCCGGTCGATGCCTATCGCGGCGCCGGACGCCCGGAATGCACCTATGTGCTGGAACGCGCCATGGATGCCGCAGCGCGCGACATGGGTATCGATCGCGTCGAGATCAGGCGGCGCAACCTTATTCCGGCCGACGCTTTTCCCTATAAGACGCCGCTTCTGTGGACCTATGACACGGGCGAATTCCACAAGCTCCTCGACCATGCCCATGAGGTCGGGAATTTCGCCACGCTCGCCGAGCGCAAGGCGGCCGCCTTGAAGCGCGGCAAATATCTGGGGCTCGGCTTCGCCTTCTATATGGAAGCCTGCGGCATGGGCCCGTCCAAGTTGCTCGCCCGCGAAGGCTGTCTCGGCGGCCAATATGAAGTGGGTCAGGTGCGCATCAATCCGACCGGCACGGTGACGGTGCTGACCGGCAGCCACACCCACGGCCAGGGCCATGAGACGGTCTATGCGCAAATCGTCGCCGACACGCTGGGCGTCGATTTCGAGGCAATCGAGATCGTGCATGGCGACACCGACCGCGTCGCCTATGGCATCGGCACCTATGGCTCGCGCTCGCTCGCCGTCGGCGGCTCGGCGATGAAGATCTCGCTCGACAAGGTAGTGGAGAAAGGCCGCAAGATCGCAGCACACCTGCTCGAGGCCGATGCGCGCGACATCGAGTTCAAGCAAGGCCGCTATAGCGTGGCCGGCACCGACCGGACCAAGAGCTTCAAGGAAGTGGCGGCCGCCGCCTATAATCCGGTCGACTACCCGCTCGATCAGCTGGAGCCCGGGCTCGAGGAGACGACCTGGTTCGATCCGCCCGACTTCACCTTTCCCTATGGCTGCCATCTGTGCGAGATCGAGATCGATCCCGAGACCGGCAAGATCGAGGTGGTGGCGCTGGCCGCAGTCGATGATTTCGGCAACCAGATCAACCCGATGATCGTCGAAGGCCAGATCCATGGCGGCCTCGCGCAAGGCACCGGCCAGGCGCTGCTGGAGCATTGCGTCTTCGACACGAAGACGGGACAGCTCCTGTCGGGCTCCTTCATGGATTATGCGATGCCGCGCGCGGACGATCTCCCCGCGATGCGCGTCGAGTCGCTGGTGACACCCTGCCGCAACAATCCCTTGGGCGTCAAAGGCTGCGGCGAGGCCGGCGCCATTGCCGGGCCCGCGGCTCTGGTGAGCGCCGTGCTCGACGCGCTGGCGCCTTTGGGCGTCACCCAGATCGACATGCCGGTGACCCCGGAAAAGATCTGGCGGGCGATCACCCTCGCCCCGCGAAGCGGGGCGAGGGTGGGGCCCAGCGCGGAGCGCTGGGAGGGTGAGGGGCCTGCTGCAGAATGACTTCGACAAGCCCCTCACCCCTCCCGCCGCCCTGCGGCGGGTCCCTCCCCTCTCCCCGCTGAAGCGGGGCGAGGGCGATCTATCTGTTTTTCAAATACCGAGGCGCAGATTTTCCGATTTTACAATATGGCTTGTGCAACGCAATAATTGTAACTCGACACAAGACGGCTCGAGACCGTTAACATATTCGGGAGGATTGAGGGTGACAGCCATAAACTGTGACATGGGCGAGGCTTTCGGCCTCTACAAGATGGGCGACGATCAGGGCCTCATGCCCCATATCGATGTCGCCAATGTCGCCTGCGGCTTCCATGGCTCGGACTTCAATCATATGCGGACCACCGTGCGCCTCGCCAAGGAGCATGGCGTCAAGGTCGGCGCCCATCCCTCGCTCCCCGACCTCCAGGGCTTTGGGCGGCGCGAGATGAAGATCGCGCGCGACGAGCTCGCCAATTGCCTCATCTATCAGATCGGCGCGCTGAAAGGCTTCCTCGAGGCCGAGAAGATGACGCTCAACCACATCAAGCCGCATGGCTCGCTCTATGGCATGGCGGCGCGCATGGAGGACATGGCGCATGCCGTCTGCGACGTGGCCGACATCTTCAAGGTGCCGCTCTTCGGCATGGTCAACACCTTGCATGAGAAGATCTACAAGGAACGCGGCCACACATTCATCCCGGAATTCTACGCCGATCTCGATTATCGCGACGATGGCAGCCTGATCATCACGCGCGAGCATGAGGCGAAGGATCCCGACGAGGCCGCCGCCAAATGCGTGCGCGCCATCAAGGAAGGCAAGGTGAAGAGTGTCGGCGGCAAGGACGTGACGGTCGGCTCCGCCACGATCTGCATCCATTCCGACACGCCCAATGCCGTCGCCATTGCCGAAGCCGTCCGCAAGGCGGTCCGTCCCTATCTCGATGCCGCCTGATCAACGAAAGAGTGCCCATGCCCCAGCAACTTCTCTCGCCTCTGCCCGGAACCTTCTACAGGAAGCCCGCGCCCGACAAGCCCGTCTACAAGAATGAAGGTGATGAGGTCGCCGCGGGCGACGTCATCGGCCTCATCGAGGTGATGAAGTCCTTCACCGAGGTCAAGGCCGAGGTGGCGGGAAAGATCGTGAAGTTCCTCGCCGACAATGAAGAACCGGTGATGGCCGGCCAGCCGCTCGCGGAAATCGCGTGATGTTGAATGCATCAATTCGCGCGGAGATGCCCTCGCCCCGCCTCAGCGGGGAGAGGGAGGGGACCCATTGCGAAGCAATGGGGAGGATGAGGGGCCTGCCTCAGAATGATTTCAAGAGGCCCCTCACCCCTCCCACCGCTGCGCGGTGGGCCCCTCCCCTCTCCCCGCTCACGCGGGGCGAGGGTGTACCATGCTGAAATCGCTGTTCATCGCCAATCGCGGCGAGATCGCGGTGCGTATCATCAGGGCGGCGCGTGAATTGGGCATCCGCACCATCCAGGCGCACAGCGCCGCCGATGCCCAATCGCTCGCCGTGAAGCTCGCGGACGAGGCGGTCAGTATCGGCCCCCCGCATGCGGCAAAATCCTATCTCAATATCCCCGCCATCATCGATGCCGCGAAGCAATCGGGCGCCGACGCCATCCATCCGGGCTATGGCTTCCTCGCCGAGAATGCAGGCTTTGCCGATGCCGTCGAGAAGGCCGGCATGATCTTCGTCGGTCCGAGCGGCGATGCCATCCGCACCATGGGCGACAAAGTCCAGGCCCGCATCGCCGCCGAGAAAGCGGGCGTGCCGGTCGTGCCGGGAAGCGGCGGGCGCATAGATGATCTGAACGAAGCGACGACGATCGCCTCGCGCATCGGCTTTCCCGTCATGATCAAGGCCGCGGCAGGCGGCGGCGGGCGCGGCATCCGCATCGCCAACAGCAGCTTCGAATTCGAGCAATTGCTGCCGCAGGCGCAAGGCGAGGCCCAGGCGGCCTTCGGCGATGGCGGCTTATATATAGAGAAGGTCATCACCGAGGCCCGCCATATAGAAGTGCAGGTGCTGGGCGACGGCGAGCGCGCCATCCACTGTTTCGAGCGCGAATGCTCGCTGCAGCGCCGCCGCCAAAAACTCTGGGAAGAGGCCCCCTCACCTATTTTGCCCGATACAGTGCGGCAAAAGCTCTGCGCCTCGGCCGTGGCGCTCGCCGAAGCCGTCAACTATCGCGGCGCCGGCACCATCGAATATCTCTATGACGATGCCAGCCACGAATTCTACTTCATCGAGATGAACACCCGCATCCAGGTCGAGCATCCGGTGACCGAGTTCATCACCGGCCTCGATCTCGTGCGCGAGATGATCCTCATCGCCGGCGGCCAAAAGCTGCGCCACCGGCAGCAGGATATCGCCCGCAAGGGCCATGCGATCGAGGTGCGCATCAATGCCGAGGACCCGGCGAAGAATTTCATGCCCTTTCCCGGCACCGTGGCGGGCCTCGCCGTGCCGGGCGGCCCCGGCACCCGCTTCGACACCATGCTCTATGACGGCTACCAGGTGCCGCCTTTCTATGACTCGCTTCTGGGCAAGCTCATTGTCTGGGACGAAACGCGAGGACAAGCGATCGACCGCTTGAAGCGCGCGCTCGGTGAGCTCGACATTGGCGGCCTCAAGACGACCAAGCCCCTGCATCAGCTCCTCGCCGATGATCCGCAGGTGCGGCAAGGGAAATTCCACACACGCTGGCTCGAGCCCTGGCTCGAGGCAAATGGCGGACGCTTAAGTTCGTGAGGGAGGTAGGATGAAGACCCGATATTCCTATGGCGGTGACGAGCATATCTTCGTCGAGATCGACGAGGAGATGTCGCTCGACGCCTTCTTCAAATCGCTGTTCCTGTCCAATGCGGTTAAGGACGCGAAGATCAAGGGCGTCACCGAGATCTGCCCGGCCAATGCCTCGATGCAGATCAAGTTCGATCCCGACGTGATCAAGCCCGCCGACATGCTGGGCGAGCTCAAGAGCCTCGAGAAGGTCGCCGAGAAAGCCGAGCATGTTCTCAAGACGCGCATCATCGAGATCCCGGTCTATTACAACGATCCCTGGACCCGCGAGACGCTGATGCGCTTCCGCGAGCGCCATCAGGACCCGAAATCGACCGACATCGAATATGCCGCGCGCATCAACAATCTGGGCGGGCCCGAGGGCTTCATCAAGGCGCATTCGGGAGCGCCCTGGTTCGTCTCCATGGTGGGCTTCGTCGCAGGGCTCCCCTTCCTCTATCAGATGGTCGAGCGGCAGCGGCAGATCGAGGCGCCGAAATATCTGCGCCCGCGCACCGACACGCCGAAGCTCACCGTCGGCCATGGCGGCTGCTTCGGCTGCATCTATTCGGTCAGAGGTGCCGGCGGCTATCAGATGTTCGGCATCACCCCGATGCCGATCTACGATCCCAATCAGAAGATCAGTTATTTGCGCGACTTCATGTGCCTGTTCCGGCCGGGCGACATCGTCAAATGGAAGCCGATCGACCGCGCGCAATATGATGCGACCGTCGCCGATGTCGAGACCGGCAAGTTCGCGCCGCTGATGAAGAACGTCACCTTCTCATTGGACGAGTTCCATAAGAATATCGACGGCTACAACCGCAAGCTCGATGGAGTGCTCCATGGCCATTAAAGTCTTGAAGCCCGGCCTTGCGACGACGGTCCAGGATCTTGGCCGGCCCGGCTATTACAATATCGGCATTCCGCTCTCGGGCGGCATGGACCGCTTCGCGACGCGCGCCGCCAATCTGCTGGTCGGCAATGACGACGGCGCCGCCGTCCTCGAGGCGACCTTCATGGGGCCTGAGCTCGAATTCACCGCCGATGCGACGGTCGCCGTCACCGGTGCCGAGCTCCCGCCCAAGGTCGATGGCTCAGCACGCGACGGCTGGACGTCCTTCGCGGTGAAGAAGGGCCAGGTGCTCTCCTTCGAGTTCCTCAAGAAAGGGGCGCGTGCCTATATCGCGATATCGGGCGGCATCGATGTGCCGGTGGTGCTCGGCTCGCGCTCGACCTATGCGCTGGGGGCGCTCGGCGGCTTCAAGGGCCGCAAGCTCGAGGCGGGCGATGAACTGCCCGCGGGCCAAGGCAAGGGCGCCAAGGAAGGCCGCACGGTGCCTCAGAACTTGCGGCGCGCGCCCGGCAATCCGGTCGAATTGCGCATGGTGCCGGGTCTCTACTGGCATCGCATCACCGAGGATGCGGGCAAGCACTTCTTCGCCGATACCTGGAAGGTGGCGCCGGAGGCCGACCGCATCGGCTATCGCTTCAAGGGCGGACGGCCGCTCGAATTCGTGCCGCGCAAGCAGCCCTTCGGCGCCGGCTCCGATCCTTCCAACATCGTCGATGCCTGCTATCCTTACGGCTCGGTGCAGATCCCGGGCGGCACCGAGCCGATCGTGCTGCATCGCGATGCGGTGTCGGGCGGCGGCTATTTCATGGTGGGCACGGTGATCTCGGCCGACATGGACCTCATCGGCCAATTGCAGCCGCACACGCCGGCGAAATTCGTGGCGGTCGATCTCGAGGGGGCTCTGAAAGCGCGAGCCGACCGCGAGGCCGTGCTCGACAAAGTGCGGGCCGCGCTGTCGTGATCAGGCGGGGCGGAGCAATCGTGTACGGAGTTTATGGGCCCTGAAGATGGGACGACCTCTCCATCATTTCCCTTCTCCCGCGCGCAGCGTGGGAGAAGGTGGCCGAAGGCCGGATGAGGGCTCTTTCTGCAGGCGCGCGAGAATTTCGGGCAAAGAGCCCTCACCCGCCCTATCGGGCACCCTCTCCCATCCTTCGGACGGGAGAGGGGGAAAAACGGAGATTGTCGCGCCCACCCTAAGCGTCGAGGCGGGCTTTGCGGCGCGCCTCGTCGCGATAGTCTTTGGGCGACATACCGAAATGAGCCTTGAACGCACGCGAGAACTGAGCCTGGTCGCCAAAACCCCAGTGATAGGCGATCTCGCCGACGCTTTGCGTGATGCTGCGGTCGGCGAGATTGGCGCGGCAGGCGTCGAGCCGCTGGTCGCGGATCCAGGCGCCGACCGTCTGGTTGGTGTCGCGGAAAAGCTCATGCAGATAGCGGATGGATATGCCGCAATGGCGCGCGATCATGTCGGGATCGAGGGCGGGATTGCGCAGGTTGTTGCGGACGAAGCTCTCGATGCGGACGAGATGCGCCGCCCGCATGGTCGAGCTGCCGGAAGTCAGCGTGCGCTCATCCGCCCTGAGTGCCAGCACCAGGAGATCGATGAGCTGCTGGCCGATCATCTGGCGCATCTCGGCATTCATCTCGTCGAACCGGTCGGGGATGAGATGCAGCATGTCGGTGAAGAAGCCGCCGGCGCCGTTCCCGGCGTCGAATTGCAGCGAGCAGAAGCGGTCGGGCCCGCGGATGCGCCCGGAAAGCGCCTTGGCCTCGACCTTCATGACCCAGAGATCGGCGGCCTCGTCATGGCTGAACTCGTAAGGCTCGTGGCTCCTCTCGAGGATGAAGGAGCCCGGCGCGCAATGCACGTCCTTGCCGCATTGCGAGAAGAAGATCTCGGTGCGCGCCGGCACGGTGACCAGGAAATGCTCGTCGCGCTCCTGGCGGAAATGATGCGGCAGGCGGCGATAGCGCAGGGCCTCGGAAGTGAGGCGGGAGAGCGAGACGCCGCCCAGATGCCAGTCGGTGATCTCGCCCGAAAAGCGGTCGGGTTCGCGGAAGGTGAGGTCGAGCGGAAAATAGGCCTTGGCGATCGTCTCATGCCAATGGCGGCTGCGCTCGTTCAGCCTCACGTCATTGGTCGAAATGCGCCTTTTCATGCCACGCTCCGCATGCGGAAAATGTTACGGCGGCGGGGCCTTCCGCGCAATGAAAACCGGCATTACTGCGCGGGAAATCAAATCCGGGTTCACCCGCAGCAAAGACTAAGGGCTCGATCGGGTCTAAGCCTCCCCTTCAGCAATGGTGCGAAAGACGCCATGTCGAGGGTGAGGATCGAGCGACAGGCTTTCGGCGTGGTTCAGCGACAAGCGAGGACCTCATGAAGCCGAAGCGCAAACCCAAAGTTGATCCGATCACGCTTTCCGTCGTCAGGGGCGTCCTCGAGACGACCCAGCGCGAGATGACGCTGACCCTCGAGAAGACCGCCCGCTCATCGGTGTTCAACCTGGCGCATGACTATTCGACGGCGCTGTTCAACGCCAGGCCTGAGATGATCCTGCAGGGCCAGGACATTCCCATCCATCTGGGCTCCCTCATCCCCGCCATGAAGGCGGTCGCCCGCTATTTCGGCGACGACATCCATGAGGGCGATCTCATTTTGCATAATGACCCGGCCTTCGGCGGCAGCCATGCCATCGATACCTGCATGTACAAGCCGGTGTTCTATAAGGGCAAGCTCGCCTACTGGACCGTGTGCAAGGGCCACCTGACCGATATCGGCGGGCCGGTGCCGGCGGGCTACAATCCCAATGCCAAGGAGATCTATGCCGAGTGCCTGCGCATCCCGCCGGTGAAGATCTGGGACAAGGGCAAGCCGCGCAAGGACGTGATCAACATGATCCTCACCAATATGCGGGCGAGGCGGGACCAGGAAGGCGATTTCAACGCGCTGATCGGCGCCTGCCAGGTGGGCGAGCGCAATCTCCTGGCGATGGTCGACAAATATGGCGCAGCAACCGTCGATGCCTGCATCGACGAATTGCTCGACATGGCCGACCGCCATATGCGCTCGCTCATCAAGTCGGTGCCGGACGGCACCTATAGCGGCACGGCGATCCTCGAGGATGCGGGCCACGGGCTTGGCGATTTCGAGATCACCGCAAAGGTGACGATCAAAGCCGACACCTGCCACATCGCCATCACCAGCCCGCCGCAAGTGCCCTATTTCATCAATTCCTACGAAGGCAACTCGCATTCGGGCGTCTATCTCGGCCTGATGATGTTCGCAGCCCTGCCGCCACCTTACAATGAAGGCCTCTATCGCTGCGTGACGGTCGATTTCGGGCCCAAGGGCACGCTGTGCAATGCGGTCGAGCCGGCCCCCCATATGAACTGCACCACGACGCCGATGGAGACGCTGACGGATGCGGTGCGGCTTGCCTTCGAGAAGGCGATGCCCTCCAAGGTCGCCGCCTCCTGGGGCCATGCCAACGGCCTCAATATCGCGGGGCGCGATGAGCGCAGCGGCGAGGAATTCGTGACCATGGTGCTCGCCACCATCATCTCGGGCGGCGGCGCCACCCCCAAGCAGGACGGCTGGCATGCGGTCGGCCCCGAATGCTGCTTCGGCGCGCTTACATCCGGCGATGTCGAGCTTCTCGAATATTCCTATCCGATCGTCATCCATCGCTATTCGCTGATGACGGATTCGGGCGGCGCCGGGAAATATCGCGGCGGATCGGGCACCGCCTGGGAGGTCGAGCCCCTCTACAAGGACATGCTGTGCATCGGCTTCGGCGAAGGCCGGCGCATTCCGGCCATGGGGGCTGCCGGCGCCAAATCGAAGCTCGTCGAGACCAAGGTCGGCCGCGTCGAGCTCAAGCGCAATGGCAGCGTCGATGTCGAGCGCAAGAACATTCTCGAGACCATCCAGCCCGGCGAGACCATCACCAACATGAATCCGGGAGGCGGCGGTTACGGCAATCCGCATGAGCGGCCGGTCGACAAGGTCCTGTGGGACGTGAAGAACGGCCTCGTCTCGCGCGAGGGGGCGCATAAAGATTATGGCGTCGTCATCAGCGACGTCGAAAGCCTCAGCGTCGATCATGACGCCACGCGTCAACTGCGCGGAGGTGCCCAATGACCGCGCAATATCGTCTCGGCATCGACGCCGGCGGCACCTTCACCGATTTCGTGATCGCCGACCGCAAATCGGGCGCCATCAAACTGTTCAAGGCGCTCTCCACCCCCGCCAATCCGACCAAGGCCATCGAGAACGGCCTTCAGCTCATCGCCGAGCATCTCGGCCGTTCAGCCGAAGAGGTCGTCGCCAATTGCGATCTCTGCATCAACGGCACGACGGTCGGCCTCAATGCCATCATCACCCATCGGGGCGGCAAGACCGGCTTGATCTGCACCGCGGGGCATGAGGATTCGATCGAGATCCGCAACGGCCACAAGGAAGACGGCTATCGCTACGATCCCGAATATCCCGCCGCCACCATGCTGGTGCCGCGCTATTTGCGCAAAGGGGTGCGCGAGCGCGTGCTGTCGGACGGCACGGTGCGCACGGAGATGGTCGAAGAGGATGTGCGCGAGGCCTGCCGGCTGTTCCTCAAGGAAGGCGTCGAGACGGTCGCCATCTCCTTCGTCTGGTCGGTGCTCAACACCGCGCATGAGAAGCGCGCCGCCGAGATCGTGCGCGAGATGATGCCGAAGGCGATCCTCACCGTAGGCTCTGAGCTCTATCCGCAGGTGCGCGAATATACCCGCACCTCGACGGCGGTGACCAACGCCTATCTGGCCCCGGTGATGCGCAGCTATGTGCAGGCGGTCGATGGTTATTTCCGCAAACTCGGCGCCAGGCAGCCGGTGCGCTATTTCCAGTCGAATGGCGGCCTCGCCATCGGCCAGGTCATGACCGACCGTTCCGTCTATGCGATCAATTCGGGCCCGGCTTCGGCGCCGCAAGCCGGCCTCTATGTCTCAGCCCCCTTCAAGAAGAAGAATGTCATCACCGTCGACATGGGCGGGACCTCCTTCGACATCACGCTGACCAAGGACGGCCAGACCAATCTCAACAAGAATATCGACTTCCTGCGCTATCGCATCGGCGTGCCGATGATCCAGGTCGAGACCTTGGGCGCCGGCGGCGGCTCAATCGGCTGGATCGACTCGCTCGGCCTCCTGCAGGTCGGCCCGCAGTCGGCGGGCGCCGATCCGGGCCCTGCCTGCTATGGCCAGGGCGGTGTCGAGCCGACGACGTCGGACGCCAATCTGGTGCTGGGCTATCTCAATCCCGACGGATTGCTCGGCGGCAAGCTGCCGCTCAGCGTCGACAAGGCGCGGGACGCCCTCAAGCGCATCGCCGATCCCTTGGGGCTGACGCCGGAACAGGCCGCCTATGGCATGTTCACCATCGTCAACAACAACATGGTGAACGGCATCCGCCGCGTCTCGGTCGAGCGCGGCTATGATCCGCGCGATTTCGTGCTGGTCGGCGCCGGCGGCGCCACCGCCGCCCATATCACGGCGCTGGCGCGCGAGATGGGCATCGACACGATCGTGCTGCCGAAGCTTGCTTCGGGCCTCTGCGCCTTCGGCCAGACGATATCCGACGTCAAATACAATTACATGGCGACGGCGCCGGTGCGCCTCGACAATGACGCGGCCTATAAGCGCATCGATACGCTGTTCAAGGAGATCGAGCGCAAAGGCATCGCGCATCTCGAATCCGACGGCTTCACCAAAAAGAATATCAGCGTGAAGCGCAGCCTCGACATGCGCTATGTCGGCCAGGTGCATGAATGCACCGTCGATATCGACATGTTCGAGATCAATGCCAGGACGATCGGCAAGGTGAAGGAAGCCTTCCACAAGCGGCATGAGGAGCTCTACACCTATTCCGAGCGCCATAATGCGGTGGAGGTCGTCAATATCGAGTCGACTCTTTATGGCCATATCGAGAAGCCGAAGCTGCCGAAGCTCGGCAAGGGCGCGCCCTTGCCCAAGGCGCTCAAGGGCCATCGCAAGGCGATCTTCGATGTCAAAGGCAAGGGGTTGCGCACGCCGGTCTATGACGGCGGCCTCTTCGGCGCCGGCGCCGTCATCAAGGGCCCCGCCATCATCGAGGAAGTGACGACCACCATCGTCATCGAACCGGGCTGGACGGCGAAGCTCGACGCCTCCGGCTCCTATGTCATCACGTCCAAGCGCAAATCGGGAGGCAGATGAGCACCGCACTCTCAGCCCGGAACGTCTCGGTGTCCTTCGACGGGCTGAAGGCGCTGTCGAATGTCGTGCTCGACATTGTCCCTGAGCGCGTCACCGGCCTCATCGGACCCAATGGCGCCGGCAAGACGACGCTGGTGAATGTGCTCACCGGCTTCCAGGCGCCGGATCAGGGCGAGGTGCTGCTCGACGGCGAGAATATCGGTGGCCGCACGACCTTCGGCATCAGAAGGCTCGGTGTGGCGCGCACCTTCCAGTCGGGACGTCTGTTCAGCGAATTGCCGGTCATCGACAATCTCGAAGTGACGGGCATCGGCCTGGGACTGACGCGCCGCGACGCCGCCGCCAAGGCCGAGGCCATGCTCGACTGGATCGGCATCGCCCCGCTCGCCGACCGCGTCGCCGGCGGCCTCCCCTATACGGATGAGCGCCGCGTCGCCATCGGCCGCGCCTTGATGATGGAGCCCAGATATCTGCTGCTCGACGAGCCGGCGGCCGGCATGTCGGCGGAAGAGGCCGACGATCTGATCCGCCTCATCCGCCGCATCGTCACCGAGATGAAATGCGGCGTCCTGCTGATCGAGCACAATATCGGCCTGGTGCTCAATATCTGCAACCACATCCATGTGCTCGATTCAGGCGAGATCATCGAGGAAGGTCCGCCCCAACAGATCAAGACCAGCGAAAAAGTGCGCCACGCCTATATGGGCACCCAGGCCGAGGCCGGAGGTCCCGTCTTATGAGCCTGCTCACGGTCGACAACATCACGGTGCGCTATGGACGGCTTACGGCGCTCCGTGGCGCGTCGCTCACCGTCGATGAGGGCGAGACACTGTTCATCACCGGGCCCAATGGCGCCGGCAAGTCGACGCTCCTCAAGGCGATCGCCGGCGTCGTGCCGGTGGCGGAAGGGTCGATCGCGCTCGGCGGCAAGGTGATCTCGGGCGGGAGCCCGGAGGACACCGCGCGCCTCGGCTTCTCCATGGTGCCGGAAGGCCGTCACGTTTTCGGCTCGCTCACCATCGAGGAAAATCTGATGCTGGGTGCCGGCATGCGCAAGGACCGCGCCCGGGCGCTTCAGGATCTCGGCTCCGTCTATGACGTCTTCCCGATGCTGAAGGAGCGCCGCGACAAGCCGGCAGGCGTGCTCTCGGGCGGCCAGCAGCAGATGCTGGTGATCGGCCGCGCGTTGATGACGGCGCCCCGGCTCATCGCCATCGATGAGCCTTCGCTCGGCCTCGCCCCCAAGGTCATCGACCAGGTCTATGAGACCTTGCTCCATTTGCGTGACAGTCGCGGCCTCACTCTGGTCATCGTCGAGCAGAGCTCGACCCGCGCCATGATGACGGGCGGCCGCATGGTGCTGTTGCGCTCGGGCGAGATCGTGCTCGAGGGCGATGCCCGGAGCCTCGCCCGCGGCGACACGCTGCGGAAGGCCTATTTCGGCTATGGGGAACATTAGCGACAGATGACCGCCATCCTCCAGATCATCTTCGACGCCCTGAGCCTCGGCAGCCTCTTTGCCCTGGGCGCGCTCGGCATCGCGCTCATCTTCGGCGTGATGCGGCTCGTCAATTTCGCCCATGGCGACTATATCGCCTTCTGCGTCTTCGCCATGCTGTGGCCCTCGATCGATGCGGCGGCGATCGTCTTCGCCGGCAACCTGCCGACCGTCATCCTCATCCCGCTCATCCTCGCCATCGGCGCCGGGCTTTCTGTCCTGTCCGAGATCCTGGTCTTCCGCCGCTTCCGCAATGCCAATCCGGCGACCATGATGATCGCCTCCTTCGCGCTCGGCTATGTGCTCAAGAACTTCCTGCTGATGCTGTTCTCTAGCCGGCCGAAATCCATCGATCTGTGGTCCAATCTGGGCCAGCAGGTGGAGGTCGCGGGCGCCCGCATCCCGCTCCTGCAGGTGATCACCATCTGCATCACCATCGTCATCCTTCTGGGCCTCACGGCTTTCCTCAAGCGCACCCGCTTCGGCCTCGAGATGCGGGCCGCGGCCGAGAACTTCACCATGGCGCGCATGCTGGGCGTCAAGGCGAACCGCGTGATCATGCTGGCTTTCGCGATCTCCGGCATGCTCGCCGCCGCGATCGGCCTCATCCTCGCCACGCAATCCGGCACCGCCGACATCCAGATGGGCGTCTCGGTCATGCTGGTCGCCTTCATCGCCACCGTGATCGGCGGCCTCGGCAGCTTGCCGGGCGCGGTGATCGCGGGCTTCCTCATCGGCGGCGCCAGCGTCCTCATGCAGGTCATCCTGCCGCTCGATGCCAGGCCTTTCCGCGACGCCTTCGTCTATGGCGCGGTGATCGCCTGCCTCATCTGGCGGCCGCAAGGCCTGTTCGCCCCCAAGGCGGCGAAGCAGAGAGTGTGACATGACCCAGCGCAGCTCTCTCCTCGCCCGCACGATCTCGACCCCGATCATCCTGATCCTGATCCTCATCGCCATCGCGGTGGTCACGAAACTCGTGGGATCGCGCCCGTTCGACCGCACCATCGTCGAAATGTTCATCCGCATCATGCTGGTGGCGGGCCTTTATATCTTCGTCGGCAATTCCGGTGTCATCAGCTTCGGCCATACGGGCTTCATGTGCCTTGGCGCCTATGCCGCCGCCTGGTTCACCATCCCGCCGATGATGAAGAAAATCTCGCTGCCGGGGCTGCCGGCCTTTCTCGCCGACGCGCAACTGCCGTTCCTCCTGTCGGCGGCGCTCGCCGGCCTTCTGGCGGCTCTCTTCGCCCTGATCGTCGGGCGGATCATGATGCGGCTCTCCGGCATCGCCGCCTCGATCGCGACCTTCGCCATGCTGGCGGTGATCAATGTCGTCTATTCCAACTGGGATTCGGTGACCGGCGGCACCGGCTCCATCGTCGGCATACCCTTCCTCACCGGCACATGGACGGCGCTCGGCGGCGCCGCTCTCGTCGTCGTCATCGCCTATCTCTATCAGATCTCGCGCTCGGGGCTGGCGCTCAGGGCGGCGCGCGACGAGGCGACGGCGGCGGCCGCTTCCGGCATCGACATCGTGCGGGAAAGGCTCATTGCCTTCGTGCTTTCGGCATTCGTCATCGGCATCGCCGGCGCCCTTTATGCGCATTTCCTCGGCGTCGTGAACCCGGACGCCTTTTATCTCGGCATCACCTTCATCACCCTGTCTATGCTGGTGGTGGGCGGCATGAACAGCCTTTCGGGCGCGGTGCTCGGCGTGATCGTCATCTCGGCCGTCATCCAATTGCTGCGCTGGCTGGAAAAGGGCATCGATCTCGGCGGGGCGACGCTGTCGATCCCCAACGGCCTGCAGGAGATCACCATCGGCCTGGTGATGATCGTCATCCTGATGTTCCGGCCGTCCGGGCTGACGCGTAATCGCGAGCTCGTCTGGCGGCACTGGCCCTTCGGCAAGACCCAAACGAATGGCGTTACCATTTCTAAGACTATCGAAGACGTGCGTTAGACATCACCAAGGAGGAAACGATGAGTAGAGTAAGAACACTGGCATTGGCGGCCGTCTTCGGCACGCTGATGACGGGCGGCGCTTATGCCGCAGATGAGATCGTCGTCGGCTTCGCCACGGCGGAATCGGGCTTCATGCAGGCCTATGACAAGCCGGCGCAGGATGCGGCCCTGATCCGCATCGATGAGATCAACAAGGCGGGCGGCCTGCTCGGCAAGCAGATCAAGGTGGTCACCGCCGACACCAAGACCGACCGCGCCGAGGGCGCCAAGGCCGGCCTCGAAGTGCTCGACAAGGGCGCCGAGCTGGTGATCGTGTCCTGTGACTATGACTTCGGCGCACCGGCGGCGCTCGCCGCCGAGGCGGCCGGCAAGGTCTCCTTCTTCCTGTGCGCCGAATCGATCAAGGCCGGCATACCGGGTGTCGGCCCGCATTCCTTCTCGAGCTCGGTGCTGGCGGCGGTGCAAGGCGCGACCATGGCGGAATGGGCCTACAACAAGAGAAATGCCCGCAAGTTCTACCGCCTGCTCGACACCTGGACAGTCTATAACAAGGGCATTTGCGACGGCTTCGACTGGCAATTGCCGCGGCTCAAGGATGCCGAGCTCGTCGGCAGCGACACCTTCAAGAACGAGGATGCCTCGATCGCCTCGCAGATCAGCCGCATCAAGGCGCTGCCGCAGGAGCCCGATGCGATCATGCTCTGCACCATGATGCCGGGCGCGGTGAGCGCAGTGAAGCAGATTCGTGCGGCCGGCATCAAGGCGCCGATCCTCAACGGCTCCGGCATGGATGGCAGCTACTGGCTCTCGGCGGTGCCCGATCTCTCCGACTTCATCGTCCCGGTGCAGGGCTCGATCTATGGCGATGACCCGAATCCCAAGGTCAATGAGTTCAACAAGAAGTACAAGGAAGTGACGGGCGGCGATCCGTCGAGCCAGTATGTCTATCCGGGCTATGTGCTCATCGACGTGTGGTCCAAGGCGGTGGAGCGGGCGAAGTCGACCGATGCCGACGCCGTCGTGGCCGAGCTCGAGAAGATGAAGGACGAGCCGACCCTGTTCGGCCCGCGCACCTTTACGAGCGAGATCCACCACCAGAACAGGGGCCGCTATCTCATCGTCGAGACCGACAACGGCAAGCCGAAAGTCATCGACGAATGGACGATCAGCGAGGCCATTCCGGTGCCGGATTTGCTGAAGCAGTAAGCGCCCTCCCTTTGAGGGGAAGCGTCGAGGCCGGGATCTCGGGGTCCCGGCCTCTTTCGTTCAGGGACATGGCAATCAGGTCACTCGCAGGTCGGGCAGCACACGAACGGCACTTCGGTCAGGGGCGATGTCCGCAGGATACGATGATGCCCGAGCTCGTCGTTCACCGGGCTGCGGCCCTGCTGGAAATCGGCTTGCTGCCGCCGCGCCGCCACGAATTCTGAAGCTCTCTCCGGCGAGGGAAGGTCGGACTGCATCGTCTCCCTGATCCTCAGATTCACCGCTTGCTGCTCGATGGAAGCGTGGTCGAAAATGTTGGTGATCTGCGGCAGGACTTCCACGACCAGCACGCTCAACGGCGAGTCCTCCGGCAAGCCGAAGAGATTCAGCCATTGCGCGACCTCGTCATTGCTCCAGATCGCCGTACCGTATTTCTTGGCGTCTTTGTTCAGCGTTTCGGTTTCCGTGAGCTTGTATGATTGCGCCAGCTGGGCGTAGCCCACTTCGATCTTCGCATTTTTCAGCGCGACATTTCTCAATGTCCGTAGCTGCACCTCGTCATAGCGCAGGAACGGGCTCAAGCCAGGCTCGTCCTCGACCTGCACCCGCCAGTCGAGCTGCTTGTCGTCGAGGAGGATGTTGCGGAAATCGAGATTGTCCGCCTGCCGCACCTGGGCATAGAGCAGGCACCAGAGCTGGGTTCGCGGCGGATCGGCGGTCACATTCTTGCCGTCGAAGACGGCGACCGCATAGGGCGCAACCACCCAGAGCTTGTTCTCGTCCCGGTTCACCGCGCAGGTCAGAGCCGGTGCCGGATGCTGGATGCCGGTGGCTTTCAGGCGGCGGCCAAACCTGCCTTGCGCCGTCGTCCATGCCATTTCCAGAGTATCCTTGTGCCGGAAGTGCCCGACACGAAACTCATAGGTGAAAAGGCCGAACAGCTCATCGGCATCGGCGTGCAGACCGGGCGGCAAGGGCAGCAGGTAATGACGGTCGCTGTCCTCGGCCTTGGTCATGGCCTGCATGGCGGTCAGGCCCGCGAGGTCGTTGGTCGCGCCGGGAATGACGACTCGCGTTTCTTCCGGATCGATCGGCAGCGCCGGCTCTTCCGGCGCCACGAACAATTCGGGATGGTTGTTCGAGATCAGCTGGTCGGGCGAATAGGCGAGCATGCGCGCAAAATAGGTGTCGTTCGGATCGGCGACCGGTTCCTCGAACTCGACCCAGAGGAAGCGGCGACGGGGTTCGGTGGCGCTGTATTTTTCGTTCCGCACATAAGGCGACAGCGCGATGCCTGCGGATGCGACCTTCGGCACCTGCGAAGGCGGCGTGGTTACGGGGAGCACGGTGCTGATGGTTTCTGGCTCGTCCTGTTCCGCCGCGTGATCTTGCTTGAAGAATGTCGTGATGGCGTAACTTGCCTCGATGGTGGCGGGAAAACGCGGCTCGGTCTGGTGCGGAGAAGGCCGCATCCGCTCATTCTTCGGCTCGACGGCGTCGATGAACACCAGCCGCGTATAGTTGCGCTTCGGCGAATGCAGCATCTCGAAGGACGCCGTCCGGCGCATCTCGATGTCGCCGACGGCCTTCGTTTCGGTCTCCGTTGCGGGGTCGTCACCTGAGAAGCGCAGCGTCCTCTCGACGGCGAAGCTGCGGTCTTCGAGGGCGTTCCACATCCAGTCGCGGTCGATGGTGAGCTCGATGCAGACGAGCCAATGGTTCGCCAGATCGCCTTTCGAGGAGAATGTCAGCGAAGAATTGTCCGGCGACAGCGTATGGCGGATGCGGCTGGAACAGCCGAACTGCACCCGCTCGCCTTTCGGCGCGACCAGCGTCAGGCCGGCGGTCTCGAGACCGAGCTGCTTGGCCAGGCGCTGCACCATGTCGGGTGGCTTGGGCGTTTCCTTGCCAAAGAACAAGGTCGCAAGCTTCCCATCGAAGACTTGGGGCGGGTCGGGCTGGAGGAAGATGCCGCGCAGCCGTTGCGACGGCGCCGAGTCGACGAACAGGTCGGTCTCGTCGCTGCTTTCGCGGTAACACCACACTTCCACGACGTGGCCATAGCGGCTATCGAGATCGTGCTCGGCGGGATTGATGAGGCCGTAATACTCGCCGTCATCGTCCTTCTCTTCGCAAACCGCCCGCATCGTCAGGCGCACCCGGCGCGCGGTCGGCAGGACGATTTCCTGAAGATCGTCGATATCGGCGGCGAGACCGAGATCGCCTTCCAGATCCAGTTCATCGCCCAGATGCAGCACCTTCACATCCTTGTAGACGACGGGGATGTTGAGCGCCGCGGCAAAGCCATAATCACCGGCCAGCGTCGGGAAGAGCCGCTCGGTCGTATAGAGATGCACATAGTTTTCCTTGCCGGAGACGCTGAGCAGATTGTCGAGCTTCAGCGTCTCGACCTCGACCGTGATCTCGATTCGATCCACGTCGGGATCGGGAATGCCGAAGGCTTCCTTGCCGGCGAGCGCGTTCGATGCCTGCACCAGCCGGGTGACCGGGTCGGCATATTTGCCGGTGTAGACCACAGCGGGATAGCCGAGCAGCGGTCGCCTGATCGTCAAGCTGTCGGGGTCGCCTGGCGCATCGGAATTGACCGGCAGGTCTTCGAGCCGCGGCTGGTTCGGCGACACATAGCGCCTGAACGGCGTCGTATGGATGGCGGACGGGCTTTCCAGCACCGGCACGGCGTCGGGCGCCGCACCGCCGCCGCTCAGATCCCGCATCCGCACCCGGAAATCATATTGCCTGCCATAGCGCAAAAGAGTTTGCAGCGGCGCAGCCTGGTACCTCTTGCTCAGATTGTTGTCCGGCGCTTGCACTTCCGTACCGACGGCATTTGCCGGCTTGGCCGGATCGAGCTCGGCATGGCGGTAGATCGCAACGGCATCCTTGTCGGGCAGCACCATGCTGTGTCCGCCCCAATTGGCGAAATACATCGGCAGCCAATAGGTACCGGCGAGATTGCCGTCGAGCTGCATCGGATAGACCTGGTAGGGCAATTCACCCTCGAAATCGCCGAGCGAGATCGCGCCTTGCGGCGGCGTGGGCACGGCCAGCGGGGCTGTGCTCTCGACCTCGTTCAGGGTCTCCCAAGGCTTTTCCGGCGCGCCCGTCTCGCGAACATCGATCGCGTAGCCGAAGACGCCGAGCGGCGCATCGAGCCTTTTATCCGGAGCGGAAACGCTCGCGTCCTGCGCCAATTGGCGCAGATACCAGATCAGGATCTGCTCGTCGTCCCAGCCGAGGCGGATGCCTGCATCCTTGACCGGCTTGCCGTCGGCGGGCGTTTCGCCCAAGAAATTGCGGCTCTTCGGCTGCATGGCATGGACGATCTTGGCGAAGCCGTCGTCATATTCCGCCGCCTCGATGAAGAGCTGGTCGTAGCTGCCGTCTGGTGCCGGATCCGGGTCGCCGGCGTTCTTCTTGTAGAGAACCGGAAACAGCAGTGGCGCAAAGAGCGGGCGCGCCGTGCCCGGCGTGAGTGCCGGAATCCGCGCCGCGTATTTCCTGACAAAACTTCCGCCCGGCGAGCCGTCCGCCGCCTTCATCTGGTCGAGAAAGTCGCTGTCCTCGGCCAGGTCCACATAGAGCCAACCGCCGGCCGGAAAATGACTGGGCTTCACTTCGAAGGAGGCCGTGTAGATCATTCCCAGGCGCCGCGCCAGCAAGGGCTGGCGCAAGGCAAAGGCAAAGACCTTGCCCCAGGAAATGGCCTCCGGGCTCTTCTGGAATCCGTCCACCTTTTTCGCATCGCGTATGGCGCAATGGTAGCTGTCGTCGGTCACCGCGGCCCTGGTGCGCGGCGTCGTGAAATTGAACGCCCCGCGGTAGCTCAAGGGCAGGTATTTGCGGATGGGAAAGCCCGTCTTCGCCGCGGGCGGCGGGTCGTTCAAAGGGCTGTTTACATTGGCATTGGTGTTGGCGACGCCCAGATTGACGATGCTGAAATTGGCCGCCAGCGCCTCGAACAGCGCCTTGGCGCCGGTGGGCGGCGTGGTCGCAAGGTCGAGCGCTGCCCCCGGCGAATGGTTGTTGGGAAAGCCCGCCAGGCTGCTCACGATGCGCGCCTTGAAGGCGAACTCCGCCTCGGCGAGACTGACGCCCGGATCCGCAATTCCCACCACGGATTCGATCGCCTGTTTCAACGGGTTGTGGTTCCGCGGCAGCACGACGATGTTGAGCGTCAAAGTGCTGCCGTCAAAGGACTGGGGGAAGGGAAGGATGGAGAATCGTCGGTTCGGTTCCATGTCGGCGTGCCTGCTTGGCTCAATACCCGTGGTCGCTACGCAATCTGCCGCTGCTCCTCCCACGAGGTGCTGAAGCTGATGTTGATGACGAGGAAGATGCTGATATCGAGGCCGAAGGTGACTTGCGCCGCCAGGTCGGTGCGGTCGCCTATCCTTGCAACCGTCCCCTTGGCCTCGATCGTGATCGTGATGCCGACGATGCCGCCCAGGATTTCGGCGTGCCCCTGAAACAAGAGACCCGCCGACACCACGACAGAGGTGGCATCGGTGTAGATCTCAACCGTCACCATGTAGAGCACGCTCACATTGCCGGCGACCGGCAGGCCGATCACGATCTGCGCGCCGAAGCCGAATTTCATCCTGAGCGCCGGGCCGGTCTTGGTGTCGGCGGCGATGTCGAGGTTCACCTGGCCCACGGCGTAGACGGTCGCGATCGAGATCGACACGCACATCACCGAGAGCCTGCCATAGAAGCCGAGAAAGGCGCCGGCGGTCGGAAGGAGCTGCTGCGGGTCGCTCGTCACCTTGAGGGCGGCGTTGAAATACATCCCCAGTCTCAGGCCGGCTTCGAGCTTCAGCGGTGCGTTCGGGTCGTTGTACAGGAACATGGGCATCGGGAAGCGCACGACGGGAATTTCCTTCGCGGCTTCCATCTTGTATTCCCAGCTGCCGGCCTTGTTGCTCATGGCGAGCTTCAGGCCGCGGGCGAACGCGTCCTTGTAATTCTCGCCCTGCAGGCTCTGCAGGATCTGCAGGATTTCGATGACCGGCTTCAGCTCGTCGGCGAACTGGATCTGCGGCGAGGGGAAATCCGGATCGCCGGCATTCCCGCCATACTGCGCCTCGGCACCCTTCTTGGCGTCCCAGTTTCCCTTGATGGTCATCAGTCGCTTGATCGGGCCGAGATCGACGACCACCGACACATTCGCCATCTTGCTCTTCCACTGGTCGGCGAGGCCGCCGGCGAAGGAGTCCACGTCGAAGTCGAGACCGCCTTTGGCATCCTTCGTGCCGCCGCCCGGTGTCTGTATCTTGTCCGCCTTGTATTCGAGATAGATCTTGAAGGCGCCGCCGAGCTCGATCAGCTTCCACTCCGTGTCGGGCAGCTTGAAGGGCTCCTCGAGCTGCTTGAGGAGCTTGTAGCCTTCCTTCTTCAGGCCACCCGTCTTGTCATTGATCTGCATCAGCTCGAAGACGTCCGCAAGGCCGTCCTGGATGCCGGCAGCTTTGTTGAACTGGCCGGAATTCTCCAGGAGCGAGATCGCATCGCCGATGTCGCCCGCAATGGCTTTCCCGACATTGGGGAAGATGGCCTTCGAACTCACGATGCGGAAAGCGTCGGCAAAGAGCGGCGGCGACTTGCTCAGCATCTTCTCGATGCCGAGCTTGAAGGACGGCGTCAGGAATAGCGCCTTTTGCGTGTCGGTGCTCTGGAGGAAGCCATAGTTCAAGGTGCCGGCGACTGAGGGCCTTAAGAGATCGGCGGGGTTGGCGATTCGCAGGAGGCCATCCTTGGGCGCGATGTCGGGCTCCCACTTGTCGCCGGCCTTCTTCACCAGCTTGCCGATGCGGATGAGCGGCACGCTGAGCTCCTTCGGCACGGGCGAGACTTCGCCCGTTGCGAATTCGTGCCGGACCATGCTCCAGGAGCCGTCCTTGGGCAGGAGGACATTGCCGCGACCGGCGACAGCGAAGGCAGGCGACACACCGTCCTCGTCGAAGGAATTGCTGATATCGAAGCGGGTGAGCCGCATCTGCTGGCCGCTCTTGCCGATATCCACCACGCAATCGATGGCAGCGCCGATATTGCCCGCCTGCCGGTCGATCATGAGCTTGAAGGCATCGGTCGTGAGCGGCAGGCCTCTGGGTGCTACCTGTACGAAACCCAGGATGCGTTTCGCCGGCACGAGCTTGCGCTTCACGCCGCCCGCGAATTCCCTCTCGGCATAGCCGCTCACCGGATCTTCGATCTCGATATCGGCGTTGAAATAGACGGGCTGCAGCTCGAAATCGAATTCCGAGCCGCCCGCCGCGGCATTCACTTCCTTGCCGTCCATGTCGACGATCATGTCGGGGGGCGAGATCGTCATTGTGCCCTTGAATGGCTGGATCTCGTCGGTTTCCTTGATGTCCTTCACCAGGAAGAGCCCACCGACCACGCCCGGATGGATGTGATATTTCGCCTGCCGCTCTTCCGGAATGAGGGTGCCGGGATTGGCCGGGTCGTCCTTGTAGACAAAATAGCGGAAGTCGAAGCGGCCATCGCTTTCCGCCCGCCAGCCCGAGTCGAAGCGATAGACATATCCGCTCGGCGTCCGGAACAGCGTGATGGTCCGCACCACCTTGATCGCCCAGGGATAGAGGATGCTCCTCACCTGGATGATTTCGTGGGCGCAGCGCCCGACCCACACATCGAATTTCGCCTGGCTGGTCTCGGCGATGGCGGCCTTCGGGTTGAGCCAGTTGCTGAAGATGCTGGCGCCATAGCCGCTCCAGTCGACGCGTTCGAGCGGCACGCCGCGCTGGCGGATGAGTTGGAAGGGATCCAGCATCCATTCGTTGTTGAAGATCTTGGTGACGCTGCGCCCGAGCGTGGAGGCACCGGTCGGATTGCCGAACAGGTCGAGGATGTTGTTCAGTTGCAGCGTGCTGCCCATGAACATGTCGTTCTCGCCCTGGCGCAACGCCTCGCCGCCACCCGCCTGCAGCTGCCGCCCGCCGGTCAGGTTGTCGGGGAATTTCTTTGCGTTGAATCCGAAGCTGGTGCCGGGCCGCGGATTGCCTTGATACCAGTAATTCTTTTGCAAGAGCGCCAGCATCCGCATGCCGAAAGGCAAGGTGGACAAGGCGACGGCGGCGAACTTGTCGTCATCGAAGCTTTCCACCAGGAAATCCGTGAGCGGCAGCGGCGCGAGCGCCACGGTTTCACCGCTGTTGTTGATGATGCGGGTGGGGCCGCCGTCGTCGGGATAATAATTCGCGCCGAACGGGGGATCGGCCGTGACGGCGGGGGCGGTGAGATTGAGCACCGGCTCCCAGGAGATTTGCGGCACGGTGAATGCCCGCACATTCAACCCCGGGCTCACCACGTCCATTTTCTTGACTTGCAGCGGAAGGCCCGTGGATACGGATGACTCCGGCACGTGGGTCGTCACCATGCCGAAACTCGTGTTCATGAAGGTGCTGAAGCTGATGCCGAGCAGATCCGCGTTCGTACTCACATCGAGGAGAGCGAAGAAGTCGTCGGTGATCCGGTTGGTCGCTTCGTCCCAGATGCCGCCATAATTGGGCAAATGCGACTGGGCATGAGGCGCCCAGCCATGGTCGTCGAGACCAAAGGCCTTCGGTGAAACACCGGCGCCGCCGATCTTGGTGAAATCGAAGTCGGCGGTGGCGGGTTCCGGCGGCTTGATGACGGCCTGCTGCAACGTGCTTTGCAGCGGTGCGAAGTGAAACGAGCCTTCCACTTTGTCGAAATCCGCCGATCCCTTCTCCCATTTCACATAGGCGACGAGCCATAGCCAGATCGTCTGCTCGCCAAAGGACTTGTAGCGGCCGCGGAACTGGAATTTCAGCTTGCCGATATTCGCCGCATAGGGATCGGGCAGCGTCGGCAGATAGGCGAGCAGCCCCAGCGTCATGAACAGGATTCCGCGTTCCACCTTGACGAAATCCGCCGCCAGCTCCCCGAACAGCAGGCAGCCATTCGCGGGCGTCACCTTGAACAAGGCGTTGGTCAGCGCCAGTGCGATGGGCTTTGGGAAGACCGGCGGCGTCTGGGTCAGATCGAAATTGTCCGCCAGCATGTTGTCGTCGAAGAGATAGATCATCCGGAAGGTCTTCGCCACCGCGAGCATGAGCAGCGAATTTTTCGAGCGCAGCTCGAGTGGCTTGCCTTCAACCGTGACCGGACGATCGGCCTGCACGTCGGCATGGCCGAAGGTCATCACGAGCTCGGTTCCATCGGCCAGCGTGTTGTAGAAGAAGGGGCCAGCAGCCGGCAACTGAAGGCGGACCTTCGTGCCAAACTTGTTCTGCTCGTCCCGCCACAGCTCGAGATCATGATGGGCGACGGCATTGCCTGCCGCCGGGTCGCTGAGCGCAATCCGCCCCGGCTCGGCCATGATGTAAGGTTGGGTCAGATTGAGGGAGCCGCCTTTGAGGGCGCTCCAACTTGCCCTCAAGCCTACCTTGGTGCGAAGAACCATGGCGCCGATGCCGGCGGCGGGCGAAGGATTGGCGATGTCGATGGGTGCTGCCGGCAAGGCCCAGTAGCTGCCGGCGATCGGCGCCTTTCCCGACAGCGTGTGGAATGGCGACGCGTTGGCGCCAACCTGAAAGCTCTTAACCGAGGCCTTGAACGGGATCAGAACCCTGTGCAGCAAGGCGTCATACGACCCCGCCTGCCCCGCGTTCCATTCGAATGAAATGTCTTGCCCGAAGAGCGACCACGCGGCGTCGCCGACCTCGTCGAGGGTGCTGTTCTGGCCGGAGAAATGAAAGGCAAGCGTTGGCGGCAGGTCGAGCTTCATCCGCCGGGCATCCTTGCCATAGGGGCTCGAAGGATCCGCACTGGTTGCAGGCTTCTCCAGCAATTGCAGCTTGACCGAGATTTTGGTGCTGGCCGCCGCCGTCAGTTTGCCGTTGATCAGTTGCGGCTTGGCGCTCAGCGCAACGGTACCGCCTTTGATGGTCAGTCCGGTGAAATAGCCTGAAGGAGCATCCGGGCTCAGCAGTTGCGAGTTTATCCAGATACTGCCCGCATTCAGATTGTATTTGGGCAACAGCCCCGCAGCGAGCGGCAGGGTCGCGTCGATGAACTGGAGCCCTCTGGTGATCTTGAACAGAAGTGCCGGGTGGGAAAGGCCTTGCACATAAAGCGCGACGAGCTTTTCCAGACGGAAGAAGTCGAACCAGAACAGCCGACCATCCGCATTGGCGAAGGGCCCGAGCGACCGTTCAAGCGCGGCGCCGCCCGCCCATAAGGGAGCCGAAGCATGAAGCTGGGTGCTGCGCACCGGCACTTCGCGCACGAAGACGCGGAATTCGAGTTCGTCCGGTGCCTTCTCCTTCTCGAGCAGGCGGAGAAGGGCAGCGTTCTCTTCCGGTATCCTTTCGGCGGCGAGGAAATCGGCGCTTTCGAAGGAAAAGCTGCTGCCCTTGAGCGACGTCAAATCGTCGGGAAAGACCGCCCGGGACAGAAAGCCCTGTAGTTGCTTGAGTTCTTTTTTGCGCGCCGGTGTCTGGGCGTCGAGATGGCCGAACACCAATTCGCGCATTCGTTGCTGCTTGCTGGTCATAGCGGCCACCATCGATCACGAACACCATCACGAGAGCCATGTCTCGCTTGATTGTGAAATGCGAAGCAGTCGCCGCTACGTCAAAGCTTACGCCGCCCCCGTGGCTCTGACAAGGTGATGGTTGCCGGATGCAATGACTTTTCACACACTACGTGTTGCGTGCGACAGCAACGATAGCGCTTCGAAACAGAAAGGCGCTGGAATCTCGCAATATTAACCTTACTGCTTTCGACTTGCACAACTCTCACGCCCTTCCGAGCTTCTGCGAAATCTTCTCCGTGTGCTCGCGCAGCAGCACGATGACCTCTTCGACGAAGTCGGGCGTCATGCGCTGGATCACGCCCGAGACGCTGATGGCGCCGGCGATCTCGTTGAACGGGCCGAAGATCGGCATGGCCACGCAGAAGGCGCCGATCTCGTTCTCCTGCCGGTCGGTGGCGAAGCCCTTCTGGCGCACGGTCTCAAGCTCGGCCTCGAGCTTGGGCACGCTCACGATCGTATGGTCGGTCATCTTCTCGAGGCCCGCCGTCTTGTACAGCCACTGGCGCTGCTCTTCGGGGAAATAGGCGAACATCGCCTTGCCGCAGGCGCTCGAATGATAATTGGTGCGCGCCCCGGCATAGGCGACGGCGCGCACCGCCTGCTGGCTCTGCAAGGCTTCGAGGATGATGCCTTCATGCAGATAGGGCACCGCGAGATTGACTGTCTCCCGCGTCGCCTGGCAGAGCTCGCGCAAGGATGGACGGCTGATCTCCAGGATCGGCAGCTTCTTCGCGACATGCCGGCCAAGCTCGAGACAGCGCAGGCCGAGCTGATAGCCCTTGCCCTGGGTCGAGCGCTGCAGGAAGCCCAGCACCACGAGGCTCTCCGCCAGATTGAAGACGGTGGTCTTGTTGAGCCGCAAAGCTTCGCTGAGCGCGCTGAGGCTCGCCGGCCCTTCCTGCGCCATCACCGCTGAGAGAATGGCATCGGCGCGCGCCAGCGACTGGATGCGCGGCTTCTTGGCCTCGGCAAGATCGCTGCTCGACATGACTTCTGCTCCCCCTGGTCGCGCGGTGACGTTCAACATTGTGGAACATAGCCTGCGGCTTGATTGCGAAAAACCCTTGCCAGATGTTACCTATTATACAATACTAATGCAAAAGAATTATACATTATATAACTATGAGGTGGCAGGTGACGACGGAAAGGCAGGACTGGGGCGCGCTGGACGGCCAGGAATTCTCGACCTTCACGATCCGCAACGCTCATGGGGCGTCCCTGGTTCTGAGCGACTACGGCGCCACCGCTCTCCAGATGAACATCCCCTCGCCTACAGGCGAGATCGCCGATGTGATCCTGGGCTTCGACAGCCTGAAGGCTTATCGCGATGCGCCGACCTATTTCGGCGCGACCGTTGGCCGCTTCGGCAACCGCATTCGCCGCGGGAAATTCACGCTCGACGGCAAAGCCTATCAGGCGAGCTGCAACGAGGGTGAGAATTCGCTTCATGGCGGCGTGAACGGCTTCGACAAGCGCAAATGGGCGGCCGCGTTCGATCCCAAAGGCAACAGCGTGAAATTCGCGCTGACCTCGCCCGACGGCGATGAAGGCTTTCCCGGCAAGCTCACGGCGACATCCCAATATACCCTGACCGATGACGGCACCTTGCGCATTGATCTCAGCGCTTCGACCGACCGCCCGACTTTGTGCAACATGGTGCATCACAGCTACTTCAATCTGGCAGGCCATGCTTCCGGCACCGTCCTCGACCAGGAGCTCGAGATCCATGCCGATTTCTACACGCCGGTCGATGACGAGCTGATCATCACCGGCGAGGTCATGAAGGTGGCCGAAACGCCTTTCGACTTCCGAAAAGCACGACGGATCGGCCAGGCGATCGATCAAGTCGCCAATGCCGGCGCCGGCAGGGTCACGGGCAGCGGCGGCTATGATCACAATTGGTGCCTCAAGGGTGAAGCCGGGCGGTTGCGGCCGGTGCTTTGGGCGCGCGATCCCGCATCGGGCCGCGGTTTCGAGCTGTGGACCACCGAGCCCGGCGTCCATTTCTATACCGGCGGCTATCTCGATTCCTCCGTCATCGGCAAAGGCGGACATCCCTATCGGAAATTCTCCGGCTTCACGCTCGAGACGCAGAAATTTCCCGACGGACCCAATCTGAGCCACGTACCGCAATCGCGACTCGATCCGGGCGAAGACTATCATCACGTCATGGAATTCCGTTTCTTCACGCCGGGGAGGAATGGCCATGGCGGCTGACCTTTATGACGTCATCATCGTCGGCGGTGGCCATAACGGCCTCGTCGCCGCCAATTATCTGGGACGCGCCGGCAAGAAGGTGCTGGTGGTCGAGCGCCGCGAGATTCTGGGCGGCGCCTGCGTGACGGAAGAGTTCTTCCCCGGCGCGCGCTTCTCTTCCTGCGCCTTCATCCAGGCGGTGCTGAAGCCGCGCATCATCGACGAGCTCGAGCTTGTCAGCCGCTTCGGCCTCGAAATGTATGCGCCCGACCCGCAAGGCTTTGCGCTGTTCGACGACGCCTCGCATATCTTCGTCTGGCAGGACATCGACAAGACGCTGAAGCAGCTGGAGAAGATCGCGCCCGCGGATGCCAAGGGGCTGCTGCGCTTCGGCTCCAGGCTCCGGCGCTTCGGCGACCTCACCAGTCACTGGACGCTCGCCAACCCGCCGACGCGCTCGGAGATGATGAAACTCTTCGAGGAGACGGGGGAAGAGGACCTCCTCAACGAATTCCTGTTCGGCTCGACCCGCGATCTGCTCTCGCGCTATTTCACCTCCGACCAGATCCGCGGCTTCTATACGTTCTTCGGCATCGTCTCGATCTGGGGCGGGCCGTCGACGCCGGGCACCGGCTATCTCTTCGGCTATCACGCGTCCGGCGAATTCGAGGGCACGTTCGGCCGCTGGGCTTTTCCGAAAGGCGGCATGGGCTCGATCACCACGGCGCTGGAGAAAGGGGCGACGGCCCATGGCGTGACCCTCCTCACCGGAGCGCCCGTCGCCGAAATCCTGATCAGCGACGGCAAGGCGAAAGGGGTGAGGCTTGCCGACGGACGCACCTTCCATGCCAAGGCCGTCATGTCGAATGCCGATCCCAAGCGGACGCTCGGCCAGCTCGTTCCGGCAAGGGCCTTGACCCAAGAATTCCGCGGCAAGGTGGCGCGCATCGACACCAGGGGCTCGATGGCGCGCTTGCATCTCCTCATCGATGAGCTGCCGCAATATCTCGGCTTCAAGGATGCGAAACCCGGCCCGCAGCATCGCGGTCACGCCATATTGGGCGGATCCGAGGAGCGTTTCGAGGACGCCTATATGGCGATGCTGCGCGGGACCTTCCCCGAGCATTTCCCGATCGAGGCGATCATCCAGTCGGTGACCGACGACAGCCTGGCACCGCCCGGCAAGCACTGCATGATGCTGGGCGTGCAGAACCTGCCCTTCGAGCTGAGCGATGGCGACTGGGACAGCCGCAAGCCCGAATTCGAGAACCGCGTACTCGAGTCGCTCTATAAGTTCGCGCCCAATCTGCGCGGTCATATTCTCGGCTGCCACACCATCACGCCCCTCGATCTCGAGCGCACCTATGGCATCACCGGCGGCAACATCTTCCACGTGGCGATGACGATCGAGCACATGTTCAACAACCGTCCCCTGCCCGAGCTGTCGGATTACCGCACGCCTGTCGCGGGGCTCTATCTGTGCAGCGCCGGCACGCATCCGGGCGGCGGCGTCATCGGGGCACCCGGCCACAATGCCGCGCAAACGGTGCTCGCCGATCTCGACGGCAAGGCGAGGACGGCGCGCAAGCCTGACATCGCCGTCAAGGGACCCTCGGTCATCGACAGGGCGCTCGAGACCGATGCCGGGTCGCGTCTCGGCTATCTCTTTGCGCGGAGCCGCGCCTTCCGCGCCTTTTCGCGCCTCGCGATGAAGTCACGGGACAAAGAGTGACATGGCGATGCTCGAGGGAAAATCCGGCATCGTCACCGGCGCCGCAGGCGGCCTCGGCCGGGCCACGGCCGAGAGGCTCTGCGCCGAGGGTGCGCGCGTCGCGCTCGTCGACGTCAAGACGGACGCGCTCGATGCGATCGCCGCGGGCTTGCGCGAAAAAGGCTTCCAGGCGGTCGCCATCACGGCCGACATCTCGGACGAGGCCGACAGCGAGCGCATGGTCGGGGCGGCCGAAGCCCAATTCGGCCGGATCGACTTCATTCACCAGAATGCCGCGATCCAGATCGAGAAATTGCTGCATGAGACGAGCCCCGCCGAATGGGACCGGCTGATGGCGGTCAATCTGCGCTCGATGTTCTTGGGAAGCCGCGCCGTCATCCCGCGCATGATGCGCTCGGGCGGCGGATCGATCGTCAACAGCGGCTCGGTCCTCTCCTTCAGCGCCGATCAGATCCTGCCCGCCTATGTTGCCAGCAAGCATGGCGTGCTGGGCCTCACCCGCGCCATCGCGGTGACCGAGGCCTATGCGGAGGCCCGCATCCGCTGCAACTGCATTTGCCCGGGCGACATCCAGACACCGATGGTCGAGCGCTATTGGCAAGCCTCTCCCGATCCGGCCGAGGCCAAGGCGCGGACCGTCGCGCATTATCCGGCAAAGCGCATTGCCACGCCCGCCGATGTCGCCGACGCCGTGTGCTTTCTCGTCTCGGACCGGTCGTCCTTCATCAACGGCGCCGAGATCGTCATCGACGGAGGAGTCACCGCCAAATGCTATTGAACCCAACTCAGGAAGGAACACAAATGGACCGTGCCGCCATTCTCGAAACCTGCCGGGCGGAACTCTATTCCGCCGTCGTCTCGGACACGCTCGATTCGCTGGGATATCGCCGACAAGTGGTCCAGTCGGTCCTGCAGCCGCTGCAGGACGGCATGCGCATCGTGGGCTTTGCGCGCGTCGGCATCTACATGCCGATCTTCCACGACGACGCCACGGTGAATGTCTATGAGCATGAGATCCGCCTCGTCGACGGCCTGAAGCAAGGCGAGGTGCCGGTCTTCGTCTGCCACGGCAATCGCCGCATCGCGCCCTGGGGCGAGTTGCTGTCGACGCGCGCGCAGTATCTGGGTTCGGCCGGCTGTATCACCGACGGCTGCGTGCGCGACGTCGACATGATCCGCGAGATGGGCTTCCCGGTCTTCGCCGGCGGCCGCAACCCGGTCGACACGAAATATCGCGGCAAGATGATGTGGGCCGACGTGCCGGGCGTCATCGGCGAGGTCGAGGTGAGCTCGGGCGACCTGGTGATCGCCGATCTCGACGGCATCGTCTTCGTTCCCGAGAGCCTGATCGAGACCGTGATGACGAAAGCGCTCGCCAAGGTCCGCGCCGAGACGACGGTGCGCGAGGAACTGCGCAACGGCGCCACCCTCGTCGAGGTCTTCGACCGCCACGGCATTTTGTGAGAGGGAGGGTGCCATGAAGCTCGCCGGCAAGAAGGCGCTGATCGTCGGGGCTTCATCGGGCGCGGGCCTCGCCACGGCGCGCCTCTTCGCGGCCGAGGGCGCGGAACTGGCGCTCATCGCCCGATCGAAGGAGAAGCTTGCCAAGGCCGCGGCCGAGCTCCAAGGAAAGACGCATGTCATCACGGCCGATGTCGGCGATACGGAATCCTGCGCCACGATCGTGCCCGAGGCGATCGCAAGCCTGGGCGGCCTCGATGCCGTCGTCTATGCCGCGGGCCTGTGCGAGCCCTGTCTGGTCAAGGACTTGACCGTCGAGCACTTCCGCCAGCATCTCGATGTCAATCTCACCGGCAATTTCATCGTCGCGCGCGCCGCCGCCTTGCATATGAACGAAGGCAAGGGGGGTTCAATCGTGAATTTCGCCTCCGAGCTCGCCCATATCGGCATGGGCTATTATGTGCATTATTGCGCCGCCAAAGCGGGCGTCGTCGGCCTCACCATGGCGCTCGCCGCCGAGATGGCGCCCAAGGTCCGCGTCAATGCGGTGAGCCCGGGCCCGATCGACACGCCGATGCTGGAAGCCGAGATCAAATGGTTCGGCGGCACGCAGGAAGTGATCGACGGCGCCATCGGCCGGGTGCCGCTGAAGCGCTTCGCCAAGCCTGAGGAAGTGGCGAAAGCGGTCCTGTTCCTCATCGCCGATGCGCCCTATGCGACCGGCAGCGCGCTCCGTCTCGACGGCGGCACCACGATCATCTGACCGGAGAAAGCCCCATGCCGGTCGAGAGCACCTTGTGGGACTATATCGTCATCGGCGCCGGATCGGCCGGCTGCGTGGTGGCGAACCGGTTGTCGCAAAATCCCTCGAACAAGGTGCTTTTGCTCGAGGCCGGCGGCTCGGACAAATCGGTCTTCATCCAGATGCCGGCCGCGACCTATGTCAAAGGCATCGGCAATCCGCGTTTCGACTGGATGTACCGCACCGAGCCCGACCCGACGATCGCCGGGCGCATCAGCATCTGGCCGCGCGGCAAGGTGATGGGCGGCACGAGCGCCATCAACGGCATGCTCTATGTCCGCGGCTTTCCGCAGGATTTCGACCATTGGCGCGATCTCGGCAATCCCGGCTGGGGTTTTGACGACGTGCTGCCGCTGTTCAAGCGCCAGGAGGACAATGAGCGCGGGGCGTCGAGCCATCACGGCGCGGGCGGCCCGCTCAAGGTCTCGGATGTGCAGGAGCCGCATCCTCTGGCCCAGCTCTTCATCGAAGCGGCGAAGGCCTGCGGCCATTCCTACAATCCGGACCTCAACGGGCCTGAGATTGCGGGCTTCGGCTATGTCCAGGCGACGCAGTGGAAGGGCTGGCGCTGCAGCGCGGCGCGCGCCTTCATCGATCCGGTGCGGCGGCGAGCGAACCTCGCGATCATGCCGCAAGCGCGCGCCATGCGCCTTCTGATCGAGGATGGCCGCGCGATCGGCGTCGAGGCGGAGATTGACGGCGAGATCCGCAGATTGCGCGCAGGCGGCGAGATCATCCTCGCGAGCGGCGCCGTCGCTTCGCCGCAGCTTTTGATGCTGTCGGGCATCGGCGATCCGGCCGAATTGCGCAAGCACGGCATCGAGGTCAAATGCGAAAGTCCCGAGGTCGGCCGCAACCTGCAGGACCATCCGGGCCTCGGGATGACCTATGAAGTTTCCATCCCGACTTTCAACAGCGAGATGGCGATGTGGAAGCAGGTGCTGCACGGCGCCAACTGGCTGCTGCGCGGCCGCGGCGTCGCCACGACTCCCGATGCGCATCTGGTCGGCTTCCTAAAATCCTCGCCGAGCGAGGACATCCCCGACATCCAGGTGCATGTGACGCCCGCCGGCTATCTGGTGGCGGGCGAAGGCGAACTGCTGCTGAAGGAGAATTCCTTCACCATCGTCGCCAGCGTCTGCCGGCCGAAGAGCCGCGGCCGTATCACGCTCAAGAATGCCGATCCCTTGTCGCCGCCATCGATCGATCATCGCCTGTTCGGCGATCCCGACGATCTCCATCGCCTGGCGCGCGGCATTCGCGCCGTCCGCCGGATCACCACCGCGATGCCATTGAAGGAAATCGTCAAGCGGCCGATCGCGCCCGCCTGGCATGACGTCTCCGACGACACGATCGCCTCCTATCTCATCTGCAATGCCGGGACGATCTATCACCCTTCCGGCACCTGCCGCATGGGACCGGAAGCGAGCGCCATCGTCGATCCGAGGCTCAAGGTGAGAGGCGTTGGAGCCCTGCGCATTGCCGATGCCTCGATCATGCCGGCTTTGACCTCCGGCAATCTCAACGCACCCTGCATGATGATTGGTGAAAAGGCCGCCGAAATGATCCTGGCCGACAAAAAGCGGGCCTAGGCCCTTGTCGCCGCAGTTCATTCATGTATAATTTATAACAATAAATATTGTACAATATATAACAGCATGACGGAGGGAAGACAATGAATAAGACCGCACTTTTCACATCTGCCGCTCTGGCGACCTTGCTCTTCTGGGCGGGGACAGCGGCCGCCGACTGCGCCGGCAGCACTTTCGCAAGCCCAGCACCAAAGGACGTGTCCGGCACCGTCAAGGTCGTGATGGAGGACGTGACCGACACCGATTTCGTGAAGGCCATGATCCCCGACTTCAACAAGCTCTATCCCAATGTGAAGATCGAGATCGAAGGCGCTGCCTATGACGTGATCCGCGACATGCAGATTGCCTCGTTGCAGCGCGGCACCGGCACGCAGAATCTGATGCAGGTCGACACCTCCTGGGTCTCCGAATATGACGAGGCCGGATTCCTCGAGGATCTGCGCCCGGCGATCGCTTGCCTGGGCGACGACTATAAATATGACGACTTCGCCGCGTCCTTCCGCAAGATCGGCCAGGTGGGCGAGAAAGTTCTGGGTGTGCCGTTCTACAGCTATCCGACCGGCTTCGTTTATCGCACGGATCTGTGGGACAAGGCGCCGGAGACCCTCGATGAGCTCGTCGCCTCGGCCATCGCCAAGAAGACCGACAAGCGGGCGGGCATCGCGCTCCAGCAGAAGCAGGGCTTCGTGATCATGGAAGAGTGGAACGCCTTCCTGCTTTCGTCGGGCGGCCAGCTGCGCAAAGAGGACGGCACCTGGACGATCGACACGCCCGAAGCCCGCAAGGCGCTCGAAGCCTATATGAAAGTCAGCAGGGAAGCGGCGCCCGCGGCGAGCCTCAATTGGGGTTTCGACGAGACGATCCGCGCCGCCAAGAGCGACCAGGCTTCCGCGCTCACGACCTATGGCTGGGTCGTTCCGATCGTCAATGGCAAGGACTCGCAAGTGCCGGGCAAGTTCGCTCTCGCACCCTTCCCAGGCGGGCGCGGCACCGGCGGCACCTGGTCCTGGAGCATCCCGAAGAACGGCGAGAACAAGGAAGCAGCCTGGGCCTGGATCTCCTGGATCACGGCGCCGGCGCAAGAGAAGGTCCGGGTCATTTCGGGCGGTGCGCCGACCCGCGACAGCGCCATGATGGATCCCGATGTCTGGGCCAAGGGCGTTTCCGAAGACTATTATAAGACCTATAGCAAGGTCGCGGCCGCGGCCGTGCCGCTCTGCCTCGGCACCGGCTGCGCCGAAGCGATCGAAGCGGTGGGCGTCGAGATCAATGCCGCGGTCGCCAGCATCAAGTCGGTGGACGAGGCGCTGGCCGCCGCCCAATCCGCGGCGGAAAAGGCAACACGCTAGAGCGACATGACGACCGGCACGCTATCGCCAGATGTCCCGACGGCCGATCCGCCACGGATCGGCCGTCTCGAAAGGCTGGCCGGCAAGCTGCCCTTCCGCTGGTGGATGGCGCTGCCGCTGGTGCTGCTGCTCGGCATCTTCGTTCTCTATCCGCTCGGCTTTTCCTTCTATCTCTCGCTCACCAATTACAAGCTCACCAGCCGCAATCTCAGCTTTTTCGGCTTCGAGCAATATAACCGCGTCCTCACCGACGGCGATTTCACCGACTCGCTCAAGATCACACTGACCTTCGTCGTCGCCGCCGTCGTGATCGAGCTCGTCCTCGGCCTTGCTCTGGCGCTGGCCCTGCAGCGCCAGCGCATCGCCCGCAATGTGACGCGCGCCTTGCTGTTCACGCCGATGTTCATAGCACCCGTCGCGGTCGGCCTCGTCTTCCGCTTCCTGCTCAACCAGCAATTGGGTCTCATTCCCAACGCCATCGCGAAGCTCGGCATCCATATCGACTTCTTCTCGCCCAACTATGCGCTTGCGTCGATGGTCCTGATCGATGTCTGGCAGTGGACGCCGTTCATGGTGCTGCTCTTCCTCTCGGCCCTGGAGAGCTTGCCGAAAGCGCCCTTCGAGGCGGCACGCGTCGATGGCGCCTCGGCCTGGCTGACCTTCAGGACCCTGACCTTGCCAATGCTCATGCCGGTCATCGGCATCGCCACCGTCATCCGCGTCCTCGAGGCATCGAAGCTCTTCGAATATGTCTTCGTGATCACCAATGGCGGCCCCGGCGGGTCGACGGAAAGCCTGCAATTCATCATGTACCAGACCGGCGTGCGCTTCTTCCGGCTGGCGGAAGCCTCGGCCATGGCCTTCGTCTTCCTGGCGGTGCTGGCGCTGCCCATCATCTGGATGCTGCGCCAGGTGAGAAAGGCGGAAGGATGAACGACGCGGCCCCCGGCACAAGGCTGACGCCCGCCGCCGAAGCGGGCCGGCTGCTGCTGATCGCCATGGCGGTCACCGCGGTCCTGGTGCCGCTGCTGTGGATCGCCTTCGCCGCCTTCCGCACCCCGGCCGATCTCACCAATCCGGGAAGCTTCGCCATCGACCCGACGCTCGACAATATGCGCGATATCGCCGAGGGCGGGATACCCGGTGCGGCGCTGCGCAGCATCATCGTCGGCTTCGCCGTCACCATCATCGGCGTCTTCGTAGGGGCGCTCGCCGGCTATTCCATCGCCCGCTTCCGCACCGGCGGCATTCCCTTGCGCTTCGCCATCCTCTTCCCCACCATCATCCCGCCGACCGTTCTCGCTTTCCCGCTCTTGGCGCTGGCGCTGCAGTTCAATCTCTCGGACAGCCTCATCGCCGTCATCGCGGCGCATCTCACCATTGTCGTGCCGATGATCACCTGGTTCATGACCGGCTTCTTCGCCAGCGTGCCGCGCGAGGTGGAGGAGCAGGCGGCGATCGACGGCTATGGGCCTTTCGCCGCCTTCTGGCGCGTCGTCGTCCCCAATGTGCTGCCGGGTCTCGGCGCCTCCGCCCTCCTCGCCTTCATGATGTCGTGGAACGAATTGTTCTATGCGTTGGTGCTGGCGCCCGGCTCGTCGCAGACGCTCCCCGTCGCCATCTCGGGCTTCAACACCTTCCAGGGCGTGAAGCTCGGGCCGATGAGCGCGGCACTGTTGCTCACGGTGGCCCCGGTGATGGTGCTTTCCTTCGTCATTCAGAAACGGCTCGTCCGCGGCCTCGGCGGCAGCGGGGTCAAGGGCTAGTCATGGCATCGATCAGATTCGAGAATGTGGTCAAGCACTATGGCGCCTATCAGGCGATCCGCAATGTGAGCTTCGCCATCCCCGATGGTGAGTTCGTCGTCATCGTCGGGCCCTCGGGATCGGGCAAGACCACCATGCTGCGTGCCATTGGCGGCCTCGAGCGGGTGAATTCCGGACGCATCTTCATCGGCGATCGCGATGTCACCGACCTGGCGCCGAAGCACCGCGACATTGCTTTCGTGTTCCAGAACTACGCGCTCTATGCGCATCTGACCGTGCGCAACAATATCGGCTTTCCGCTCAAGGCGCGCGGCATGGCCAAGAACGAAATCGCCAAGCGCGTCGAGGGCGTGGCCGAGCGCACCGGCCTCAAGGCCTTGCTCGACCGCAAGCCCTCGGCTTTGAGCGGCGGGCAGCAGCAGCGCGTCGCGATCGCTCGCGCCCTGGTCAGGAAGCCCAAGGTCTTCCTGTTCGACGAGCCTCTGTCCAATCTCGATGCCCAGCTTCGCCTCGATATGCGCCGCGAGGTCCTCGAATTGCAGCAATCCCTCGGTGTCACTTCGGTCTGGGTGACCCATGACCAGGAAGAGGCGATGGCGATGGGCGACCGCATCCTGGTCGTCAATCACGGCATCGTCGAGCAGAATGCGGCGCCGGAAGCGCTCTATTCCGATCCGGTCAATGCCTATGTCGCCCGCACCATCGGCAGCCCGACCATCAACATGCTGCGCGGCAAGCTGAACGGGCAAGGCCTCGATGTCGAGGGCGTGCGCTTTCCCCTGCCCGGCGGCGCGCTCCAGGGCGACATCATGATCGGCGTTCGCCCCGAGGACATCCACCCCGTGAAGGCCGCGGCTGACCACCCCAATGCGACGCCGCCCTTCGAGGCCAAGGTCCAGCTCATCGAGCTTCTGGGGGCACGTGCGATCATGACGCTGCTCGTCGGCAATCATCGCCTGACCGCGGTGTTCAACCGCCGCGATCTCGCCGACATCCGCGAGTTCGACACCATTCGCGTGAGCGCGGCCCGTGAACGGGCCTTCGCGGCGGAGATCGAAGAGAGACTCTCCTTCTGTCGCCCAAATCCCCAGGTCAGCGCGCCTTGTTACCGAAAATGTGAGCTTTCGAAGTGAACCCTTTGCTTCCTCCAAGCGCCTCATCAACGGAAGATATAGTTCACAAAGGACATTTTCTTCGGCCACTATCGCATCAAATACACGTCGGTAAGCGCTTTCACGATCTGTGTTTAGTTGTTTCATTCGAGCTTCCGCGCTTTCGCAATCGCTAAGCTGAGCAGATAACTCTTGATGCGCCGCGGTTTCGTCCGCAATTCGGCGCGAAATAGCCGAATAACGATTGGACGTATCAGTATCAAGATTGATCAATCGCTTTAGTCGGTTTATCTCCGCTTGTAACAGAGCCAATGAGGTGTCAGAGAGATCCGTATCTGCATCTAGTATCGGTTCGTCGTCGCTGCTTCGGTCGGCAATTTCATCATCTCGCCAAGAAGCGGAATTTTCGCGCACTACCTTGAGCTTTTGATCAATTGTGGCGTCTACTTGGCCTGTATACTTGAGCAGGAAGGCATTCCACTCATTCTCGCTTAATCCGCTTGCTGCAAATGCTTGTCTGGCAACACGCAATGCTTCAAGCACTGTCATTATAGACTTGTTTAAGTTGCTCGAAGGACACCTTGAATTGTTCCGCCCCTCGTACAAGAGCTCCACCATCCGACACTCCCTTCGCAACAGCCTTGCCTAACCTTATCAAATCATCTTCACGGCAACTAAAAGTATCATCGTATGCCTTAAAGGTTAGCTGAGCTAGAATGCGAGAAATCTCATCCAGGTGTTTGGGATCTTCTGGGCTAACCAACAGGTGCAGATTAGCCCAACGAACTCTAACGGTACCAATCGCGAGGCGTACTTCGATATTTGGAAAGATCAGGTCACATTTCTCCAACCGACCTTGCTCTTTCGCCTTAATCATCCGTAGATATGAATCGGCACGGTAGTAATCAGTTACACCGATCGCGCGTATGGGGGGCGACGCTTCCTCGAGTGTATTCAAATATTCTTCCCAAGGATCGTCTCCTTTGAACTGATCGTTCAAGATGGTGCCTGGCGCATGTATGTGCGGTTCCCAACGATGCCATCGAGAACCGGCGTTCTGTTTCTGACCGTCGCTCATGAGCCTGCTTTATTCGAGTCCAACAGTAGGCTTTGTGTTTCGTTTCCCATCCATCATGCACATCTCTGACGCGACGACAAGGCTTGTGCTGGGCAGCGTCAGAAGCTCCAAAGTAACTTACTCCACCGCCAAGGAGTGAGAGGTGTTTCGACCATAGAACGCGTGTTGTTTGGTCCATCTCTGACGCCTCAAGCGGAAGTCCTGGTCATTACTTCCGCCAGGAACGCGCGGAAGAATTCCCGCTCGCTCGTGACATCGAGCTTGCTGTAGACATTCGAGCGGTGGTTGCGCACCGAGCCCGGGGTGAGGTCGAGCCTGCGGGCGATCTGCTCGCTCGACAGGCCGAGGAGCGCCAGCCGCGCCACGTCGATCTCGCGCCTGGTCAGGGCATGCCGTTTACTGAAGCGGTCGAAGGCCGCGGCATAGCCCTCGTCCGTCTCGGCCGTCGAGGCTTTCTGCGCCATCACCAGGGAGCCCCGCGGCGCCAGCGGAAAATCATCGGCGAGCCCATGCCAGTCGAGCCGCCAGTCGCGGTCGAGCATGCGCTGGCCCTCGGACATGCCCAAGATGTCGGCGACGAAGGTGTCCGGCATCAGCCGGCTGATATCCTGGCCGAGCCAGGCCTCATTGGCATGGACGGTTCGCCCCGTCCGGTCGATCACCGCGAGCGGCATCCGGCAATCGCCGAAGATCGAGGGCACGGCACTCGGGCCGCTGCGCAGGATGCAGAACTCGATATGCTGGCGCACCAGCTCGCTGACCACGGGCAGAAGCTTCTCGGCCGCCGCCAGGTCGTCCTTCGTATATTCGCCGCTGCGCCGCTCGAGGCAGAAGGCGACGCAGACCGGCGCCGGCGCCGGGGCGAGCAGCGCCAGCTCGTCGCGGATGATGGCGCGCCGGAATATGGCTTCGAGATAATACTCGACCGTCTCGGGATCGGTGGAGAGCTCCTTGACGATGGCGCAGCAGGGCGCCTGGCGCTCGCGCCACAGTCTCATCAGCGGATCGAAACGGTAGGCGCCGCCGAGATAGAGGTCGAGCACGTCCTTCGGGAGCACGCTGTTGACGATCATCTCCGGCGCGCCCTGCAGCGGATAGCGCACCACGATGAATTGCTGGCTCTTGATCCGTTGGGCGAGCCATTGCCCGACCGCCTCGTAGAAATTCGGCTGGCCGATGGCGGCGACGGCCTTGGCAAGGAGCGCCTCTTCCGTGGCGGGCGGCAGCGTCAACGGGAGCCGTTCCCATCATGACAGCTGTCACGATTGCATGCCTCTGGCTTTCTTCCCATGCTCCTTCGTCCTTTGCAGGCCAAGCATATACAACACAGGGAGTCCTGAAGTGAACAGCGCCAAGATCATCGACGAAACCATGTGGAGCGGGCTTATCCATGCCGGCATTGCCGGCACCCTCTTCCGGCTTCCCTATGTTCCCGCCGACCGCAAGGCGATCGCCCAAGCGAAGCTCGATGTCGCCTTCCTGGGCTTCCCCTTCGACTCCACCTCCATCAGCCGCACCGGCGCCAACTACGGGCCGCGCGGCATCCGCGAGCATTCGAGCCTGTTCCTGACCTATAACGCGACCTCCGACATCGACCTGGCGCAGAGGCTCGCCATGGCCGATTGCGGCGACGTGCCGGTGGTTCCGGGCGACGTCACGGCGACCATGGACAAGGCGCAAGCCATGGCCGGCGAGATCCTGCAAGGCGGCGCCAGGCCCTTCATTCTGGGCGGTGATCATTCGGTGACGATCGGCGGCGTCCGGGCATTCGCCAAGCACCGCAAACGCCCGGGCCTCATCCTGTTCGACACGCATTTCGACACCGCCGACAATGTCGGCGGGCTGAAGGACAGCCATTGCTGCCCGATCACCCGCGCCATCGATGCCGGCTTCGATCCCAAGCACACGGTGCTGATCGGCATCGGCGGCTGGCTCAATCCGCGCTCCGAGATGGACTATGCGAAGAAGCAGGGCATGACCATCCTCTCGCTCGACGATGTCATGCGCGAGGGCGCAACCGCCATCGGCAAGAAGGCGGCTGCCGTCGCCGGCGGCGGCTCGGGCGATGTCTATCTCACCATCGACATCGACGTGCTCGACTTCACGGTGGCGCCCGGCACGTGCGTGCCCACGCCCGGCGGCATGCTGCTGCGCGAGCTGTTCGCGGCCTTGCATGAGTTCCGCGGCCTCAAGATCGGCGCCGTCGATCTGGTCGAGGTGGCGCCCTCGCTCGATGTGACGAAGACGACGCAGATCGCCGCCTGCCGCATCATCCTGGAAACCCTTTCGATCCTGCAATAACCCGCCGCTTAGAGGAAAATAATGTCCATTGCTGAAGAGGCCGGCCGCACGGCCGGCTCCAAGGAGCTGTTGCGCGATTTCACCGCCTGGTCGACCTTCTCGCTGGCCTTCGCCTTCATCTCGCCGATCGTGGCGCTCTATTCGATCTTCTCCGTCGGCCTGACGACGGTGGGCCCGGGCTTCTGGTGGGGTTTCCCCATCACGCTTGCCGGCCAGATGCTGGTGGCGCTCTCCTTCGCCATGCTGGTCTCGCGCCTGCCGCTCGAAGGCAGCGTCTATCAATGGTCGCGCCACATCATGGGACCGACCTATGGCTGGTTCGCCGGCTGGGCCTATATCTGGACCTTGCCGATCGCCATTGCCGCCGTCGCTTTGGGCGGCGCCGGCTTCCTCGCGCAATTCCTGGGGCTCGATGCGGGCTCCAGATCGACGACCGTCATCCTGGCGCTGTCGCTGATCGCCTTCGTGACGCTTGCCAACACCTTCGGCCGCAAGCTCCTCAAATTCATCATCGGACTGTGCATCGCGGCCGAAGTGGTGGGCTCGATCGGTCTCGGCATCGTCCTTCTGGGCCTGTTCCGGGTGAACGATCTTTCGGTGCTGAGCGAAGGGCTGTTCGACGCCAATACCGGAAGCTTCCTCTTGCCGCCGCTGCTGTTCGGCGTCGCCATCGCCGGCTGGGCCTTTGTCGGCTTCGAGAGCGCGGGCTCGATCGCCGAGGAGGTCAAGGAGCCTGAGCGCGCTGTTCCCAAGGCGATGATCTATTCCCTGCTCTTCGTCTCAGCCATCGTCGCCTTCTCGGCGCTGGCTTTCATCCTGGCCATACCCGATCTCGCCGCCGTGCGCTCGGGCTCGGTCCTCGATCCGGTCGCGGCGACGATCGAGCATCACCTGGGCGCCGTCGGGCTTCATCTCATGACCGCGGTCTTCGTCGTCGGCTTCATCGCCTGCATGGTGGGCCTGCAGGCTTCCGTGTCGCGGGTGATCTGGGCGCTGGCGCGCGAGGGCGAATTGCCCATGGCGGGCGCCTTGAGCAGGCTTGCGGGCGAAGACCGTCTGCCGGTCAATGCCATCTTCGCCTCGGCCCTGATGTCGGTGATCTTCTTCGGCCTCAGCTTCACCAACATCTATGTGATCCTGCTCACCTTCACCACGGCGGGCTTCTATATCTCCTTCCTCTTCCCCGCCCTTGCCGCCGCCTATGAGCGGCTGACGGAAGGCGCGAAGCCCTCCGCCTTCCATCTCGGCGCCCTGTCGGGGATCGTGATCGTCGCAGCCGCCCTCTGGCTCATCTTCCAGACGGCCAATATCTCATGGCCGCGCAATCCGGCCTTGCCCTGGTATGAGAACTGGGCCGTGCCGCTGGTCGTCGCGGTGCTGGCGATATTGGGCTTTATCGTCAGAGCCTTCCTGGCGAAGCGCTGAGCTCGTTACAATGTCAGCGTTTCGCCATCCGCCGGGATGAGGAGCTGCTGCGCCGAAATCTTCTTCGCCTCGGCGGCGCGGCGCAGTTCGGCGCGGGTGACCGTTGCATGATCGAGCGCTTCCATATGGACGGCGATCACGCGGGCATCCTTCGCCAGTCCGCACGTGGCCGCCGTCTGCTCGGCATCCATGACGATAAGATCGCCGTCCCATTTGGCGCCACAGGAATGGGTGACGACGATGTCGGGCGAAGTCTCGGCGATGGTCTTGACGACCGGGTGATAGAGGACCGTGTCCCCCGTCCAATAGATGCTGGGCTCGTCTTGCGCTCTGAGCGTGAAGCCCATCACCGGCCCCATCTTCTCGACTACCGGCCCCAGGCCGTGGCTGCCTTCGCGGCGAGTGAAGACCAGGCCGTTCCAGTCGAGGACATCGAGCAAGGGCCTGACATCGGTGAAGCCCGCTTTGAGGATCGTCGTCTCATCGCCCGGCCGGCAGATGAGCGGCAGGTCCTTCGGCACCCTTTCCTTGGCCACGCCGTCGAAATGATCGGTGTGGAGATGCGACACCACCACGAGCTCGACACCCTTCAATATGTCCTCGATGCTGGCCGGCAATTCGGTCATCGGGTTGGGCGACCGGCCGGTGAAGGACGGCAGGCTGTGCCTGGGCGCCAAATAGGGGTCGATAAGAACCGTCCTCCCGGCATAGTCGAGCTCGAGGGTGGCATTGCGAAAGAGCTGCAGCTTCATCCTGGTCTCCGGTTTCAGGGGAGCGACCATAGCCGAGGGCTTCAGAAAGATCATTGCTCCGGTCATCTTAATTGGTCAGGCCAATTGACTTGCCTTCGGAGACCGGCGTAAGACAGCCGCAAATTTCCGAGGAGCCGTCATGCAGCAGGGAGCGCAAGCGCCGGTCATCATCGTCACCGGTGCCGGCCAGGGCGTGGGCAAGGCCACTGCCGAGGCAATCGTGCGAGCGGGCGGCCATGTCCTGGCCGTCATCAGGTCTGCGGCGACAGCCACGGCCCTCGCCCAAACGCTGGGCGATGCGGCCCTCGTCCTGACGCGCGATGTGACGATGCCCGATGCCGCCGAAACCGCGATGAAGGCGGGCCTCGACCGCTGGGGCCATATCGACGGCCTCGTCAACAATGCCGGGACGATCGAGCCGATCGGCGCTCTCGCCGAGACCGATGCGGCGCAATGGGAGCACGCCATCGCCACGAATCTGATCGCACCGTCGCGCTTCATCCGCGCTTTCATCGCGCAGGGCGAGCGCCAGGCGACACGGCGCATCGTCAATCTGTCGACAGGTGCGGCGCATCAGGCCCTGGAAGGCTGGAGCGCTTATTGCGCCGGCAAGGCTGCGCTCGCGATGCTGACGCGCGCGATCGCGCTCGACCATGCCAAGGACCATATCCGCGTTTTCGGCCTGCTGCCGGGCCTCGTCGACACCGGCATGCAGGAGACCATTCGCGCCTCGGGCATCAATGAAGTGAGCCGCATCCCGCGCAGCAGCCTGCGGCCGGCCGAAGAGCCGGCGCGCGCCGTCCAATATCTGCTCTCGGGTGCGGCGGATGATCTTGCGGGCGGTGAGATCGATATCCGCAACGCGGACTTCAGATCGCGTGCGGGGCTGCCCGCTCTGTAGCGGCTATCACTTTCGCGCGAGATAATCGTGCAGCACATAGCCCGGCACGAGGGTGAAATCGGCGCGCCACCAGAAGCCTTCCAGCATTTCCTTGACCGGCAGCCGGTAGACCGGCGCCTGCACATTGGGCCTGAGCTCCACCGTGCACGAGCCCGACCAGCATTCATGCACCTCGAGCGCGCCGAGGCGGCGCGCGGTGAGCTGGCGGATCGCCGGCGAGCCGTCGATGTGGTTGATGGCTTTCAGGTTGATATTGAGAGCGAAGTCGAAATATCCGGTAAGGCGCTTGATGTCGGAGCGCCGCTGCTTGTAGGCCATGGTGCCGGTCAGGACATCGATGCCGTTGCGCTCGATCGTGCCGACCCAGGCATCGCCGCGCGCCTCGAGATGGGGCCGCCCGAGCTTCTTCGGCTGGCCGTGCACTTCGCGGCCATGCACCACGCCGCCGTCGGATGAGAGGAAGAGATAGGGCGAATAGCCGCCCACGGCGTCCGCCGCCTGAAAGCGGCAGCCCACCATGATGTTGCTCTCGAAATAGGGCCCCAGCCATTCAGTGTCGTTCATCTTGTAGATATGAGCGAGAACGACGTCGGATTGCGGCTCGAGCGGCGGCGGGAGGATGCGCGCGATGGAATCGAGATCGGTGCGCCAGGCCAGGGTCATCACCTCGGCATTGCGGAAGGTGAAGGGAAAGGCCGGCACGGTGGGCGCATCGAACGGCGTCGAGAATCCGTCGCTCAGGATCTCCTCCACTGTGAGGCGGCTTGCCGCCTGGACTTTCCATTCGGCCATCAGTCTTGCGCCTTCTTCGTCATCGCCGCCTTGGTCGTCTCATGGACGCTCTCCATATGGCGCACCATGGCGGCCGCGGTGAGATCCGGATCCTTCGCCTCGAGGGCCTTGATGATCTGCTCGTGGTCGCGCACCGAGCGGGCCAGCACGCCCGGCGTCTCCCAGGCGATCTTGCGATATTCGAAACCGAGGACGTAGAGCGATTCCGAGATGCGCTCGAGGAAGGGATTGTCGAGGGCGGCCCCCAGCGTGCGATGGAATTCCATGTCGGAGACGCGAAAGGCGACCGCATTGCCGGTGAGGCCCTGCTGGATCTCGACCATCTTGCGCAGCCGCACGATGGTCGCGACGGTGATCTTCTGCGCCAGGAGCCGGCCGATCGCGCCTTCGACCACGACGCGCGATTCATGCAGCGCTTCGAAATTGTCCTCGGTCAGCGTGATCAGCATCTGCAAGGGCGCCAGGATCTCGGCCGCCTTGAGCGAGGTGACGAACAGGCCGCCGCCCTGGCGCGCCCGGAGCACGCCGAGGATCTGCAAGCCCCTGACCGCTTCGCGCACCGAGGGCCGCGACACCTGCAAGGTGGCGGCAAGCTCGCGCTCGGTCGGCAATTGCTGGCCCGGGCGCACGCTGCCGGTGCGAATGAGGTCGAGCAGGTTGCGCGCCACCTGCTCGGCGACGGACACGCGCTCGATCGGCGCCATCTCGTCGAGCGACGGCCGCCCGGGTCTGTCGTCAATCACGCTTGTCGAGCCCCGTCATGTCGCAACCTCCCCTCGGCCAGTGATATACCAGTTGCATCCTTCCCTCCACTGTCATGCCTTGCCGACCTCCCTCGGCGGAAAGAACGGCACGCCGAAATCGGCTTCGAAGCCGCCATCAACATGGAGCACATGGCCGGTGATGTAGGACGCCTCATCCGAGCACAGGAAGAAGATGGCCTTGGCGATCTCTTGCGGATCGGCGAGACGGCGCGCCGGCGTGCGATCGAGGATCGGCTTGGTGTCGAGGCGTCCCTCGGCGATGACGGTCCGCACCAGATCGGTCTCGACATAGCCGGGCGCCACCGCATTGACCCTGACCCCGCGCGCCGCCCATTCGACCGCCGCCGTCTGGGTCAGCGACACGATGGCGGCCTTGGAGGCAGCATAGGGGGCCCGGCCGGCGGCGCCGCGTGTGGCGGCGACCGAGGCCAGGTTGACGACGGCTCCCGATCCCTGCGCCAGCATGATGCGCGCCGCCGCCTTGAGGCAGTGGAACGAGCCGTTGAGATTGATGTCGAGCACCTTCGACCAGTTCTCGAAGGTCAGGTCTTCGAGCGGTGAATGACGCTGGATGCCAGCATTGTTGACGAGCGCATCGAGCCTGCCCCAATGCGTGAGACTCTCGGCGAAGGTTTTCTCGACGGAGGCACTGTCGGTGACATCGAGCTTGAGCGCCAGCATCCGCTCGGCATGAGGAGCGGCGCGCTTCTCGGCTTCCGCGATATCGACATCGCCGATGGTGACGTTCCAGCCGCGGCCGGCGAATGTTTCGGCACTCGCCCAGCCGATGCCGCGCGCCGCGCCGGTGATCAGGACTGTCTTGTTCTCTTGGCTCATTTCATCTGCCCTTCTGGACGGCATGACGATAGGCATATTTGCCAAGCGCCGCGGTGTCGAGCTTCAGTCCCGTGCCCGGCGCTGCCGGTGGCTCGATATAGCCATCCTTGATGTCGGCGAAAGCGGACGCCGCGATCACCAGATGCGAGCAATCGAAAGGCCGGTCGGCGGGGAATATCTCGATGTGATCTGAAATGTCATTGGCGAGGATGCAGTGGCGATGCACTTCCGGATTGACATGATAGGAAGCCCGCAAGCCCCGCGCTTTGGCCTGCGCGGCAAGGCCGAGCGCCGCATCGATGCCGCCAATGGTCGTGGCATCGATACGCACCACATCGATCGCCGCCTGATCCATGAGCGCCTGGAGGTCGAGGGCGCGGGTGCATTCATCGCCGACGCCGATCGGCACGGGCGACTGGCGGGTGAGATAGCCGATCTCGGTGATGCGCGTCCGCGGCATCGGATCCTCGATCCAGGCGATGCCGAGATCGCGCCAGCTTTCGGCGGCCTCGAGGCCTTGCCGCGCCGTCCGCCACGACCAGGCGACGTCGCAGGCGAATTCGGCATCGGGAGCTTGCGCTTTCACTTTCGCAAGGATGCGCCGGACCGGTTCGGCTGCGCCATAGTGAGCGGCTTCGAGCTTGAAGAAGCGATAGCCTTCCTTGGCGCGTGCGATCAGGCGATGGGCAATGTCGTCCTCGCTCTCGCCCGCGATCTCATAGCCCTCGACCAGCGCCACACGCAGCCTGCGCGGACGGCCGCCGAGGAGCTGCCATAGCGGGACGCCGCGCGCCTGCGCCTTCAGATCCCATAGGCAGATGTCGATGAGCGATCGGGCTCGGCCGATGACTCCGTCCTGGTCGGTGGCGAGGCTCATGATGTCGAGCTCGGCGAGGCGCTCGCTCTGCTGAAGCGCGTCTTTGGCGATGAGGCGGGGCGCCAGGAGATCCGATATCGCCACATCGACGGGCGAGCGCCGCGTATGGCCGAGGCAATCGGCGACGAGGCCGCCCTTGGTCACCATGCGCACAGCCGCATATTGGCGCGCCGTCACGGTGAAGCTGCCGAAGCTCAAGGCCGAAGGCAGCGGCAGGTCGAGCGCCCAGGTCTCGATACTTTCGATGATGGTGTCTTCTGCCATGCACTCCCTCGGGGCGAAGCCTCCGCCATGCCGGACGGAGGCACTCTCAATAAACTTCTTGCGATGCGGGTGAGAACCTGCTGAATTGGTCAGGCCAATATACTAAGCTTACCAAGATAATCGCAAGCCCAAAACCATATGCGACGTCGCGTGAGCGCCGCAGGCACCAGAGCATGCTTGACCACTATGTATCATGTATACATAATACGCAAATGAGCCTTGCCATCGTCTCCCAGAATCTCGATCCCATCCGCACGCCAAGCCTGCCGCAGATGGTGGCCGACAAGATCGTCGAGGCGATCGGCGACCGGCGGATCCTTTCAGGTCAGCGGATTTTCGAGCTCGAGCTTGCCGAGCAGCTCGCCATCAGCCGCGTTCCGGTGCGCGAGGCGCTGCGCGTGCTGCAGAGCCAGGGCCTGCTGCGCTCGCTGCCGCGCCGCGGCGTTCATGTGATCGATCTCGACCAGCGCTGGGCGATGGAGATCTATGACACGCGCACCGCTCTCGAGACGGTGGCCGCCCAGCGCGCGGCGCAGAACATCCGCCGCGCCCCGCAAGCCGCAGCCGGTCTCGATAGCGCGCTTGCCGCCATCGGGACCGCGGCACGCCGGCAGGACCGCGCCGAGATCAATCGCGCCGATCTTGCTTTCCACACTGAGCTCTATGCTCTTTCCGACTCGCCGCTGCTGCAGACCTTATGGGCCGCCATGACGCGCCATGTGCTGATCATGTTCGGCCTCACCACCTATCAGCGCATTGATTTCGACATCCTCATCGAAGAGCACCGCAGATTGCGCCGCGTGCTGGAGGAGGGCTCGCCCGGCGATATCGGCGTCGAAGTCGCGACTCATATCATCCTCCCGCACGGATCGCGCGAGTTGGCGGCCGAAAGCTGGAACGGGCAGTCACCTAGTGCTGCGCGCGAATCCCTTCCCATCTCATGAATCAAGGAAATTCCTGAACCCCGCCAAGACTCATCGATTTTCCGGTGTCCTTCCGAATCCGAAGTTCGCTCGGAAGGCACCCCCCGAGATGATGCGAACTTCGAATCCGGGACGCGAGCGCGCCCCGCAAATGTGAAGAGGAGAGAAACGCAACATGAAAAGGATGTCTTTTGCCCGCGGCGGGGTTTTGACCGCTGCCCTGCTGCTCTGCCTGAGCGGCGGCATGGTCCAGGCGCAGGAATTCAAGCACGAGGCCTCACCCTCGATCGAGGCTTGCGGCGATGCGTCCTATGACAAGGCGAAGAGCGAAGGCCTGACCGTGGGCATTTCGCCCTCCCCGCCTTTCACCTCGCTCAATCCCGACAGCCAGAAGGCGGAAGGTCTCGAGGTCGAGATCAACGAAGCGGCCTATAAATGGGCCGGCATCGACAAGCTCAAATATGAGGTCATGCCTTTCGGCCAGCTCATTCCCGCTCTGCTCGCCAAGCGCATCGACGTGGTGACGGCGCTCCACATCACGCCCGACCGCAAGAAGGTGATCTCCTTCGGCGGCCCCGCCTACTGGTATGGCCCCGCCATCATGGTGAAGAAGGGCAATCCCGACGGGATCAAGTCCTATGACGATCTCAAGGGCAAACAGATTGGCGCCATTGCCGGCTCCGCGGCCGATGAATATCTGCGCAAGGTCGGCGCCGAGGTCGTCCCCTTCCAGACCGATGCCGAGCAGTTCAGCGCCGTCGCCACCGGCCGGGTGAGCGCCATCGTCGATGACGACACCAAGATCAATCTCTTCCTCGCCGCCAACAAGGAGTCGCCGCTCGAGCTGTTGCAGGGCGTGAAAGTGCCGGACGAGCTCATCTTCCAATATGGCTATGGCTATGTGCGCGCCGGCCTGCGCAAGGAGGATTGCTCGCTGCGCGCCGCCTTGAGCCAGGGCCTCGCCGAAGTCCGCGGCAATGGCGAAGTGTCGGCGATCTTGAAGAAATACGGCTTCTCCGACGCCAATCTGTTCTTCTTCCCGCTGAACAACAAATAGCGATGTAACGGCATGGCCGCTGAGCGGGTGACGAACATCACCCGCTCAGCTTTCTGCATCTAGAGAGGAGAGGCCCATGGATCTCTTGAATTTCGAGGTCATCGCCGACTACTGGCATGTGTTCCTGCGCGGCCTCGGTCTCACCATCTTCCTCACCGTCGTCACGATGATCCTGGCGACGCTGCTCGCCATTCCGCTCGCCATGGCGCGCCTCTCGATGAGCCGCCTCTTCCGCTGGCCGGCCAATGTCTTTGTCGAATTCATGCGGGCGACGCCGCTGATCCTGCAATTGATCTATATTTATTACGTGCTGCCGAGCGCCGGCATCAAGCTCAACCCGATCGTCGCCGCCATTACCGGACTGACCCTTCATTACTCCGCCTATCTGAGTGAGGTGTTTCGCGGCGGCATCCAGTCCATCCATAAGGGCCAGCAGGAAGCGGCGTTGAGCCTCGGCCTGTCGCGCTGGCTTGCCTTCCGCAAGGTGGTGCTGCCGCAGGCGACGCGCGCCGTGCTGCCGACGCTCGCCAATTATCTGATCTCGCTGTTCAAGGACACGTCCCTTGCCTCCGTCGTGACGGTGCAGGAGCTGATGTTCTCAGGGCAGATCATCTCGGCGCGGAATTTTCAGTATTTCACCGTCTATACGGTGACGGCGCTGCTCTATTTCGCCGTCTGCTATCCGTCCGGCCTCGCGGTCAGGGTGCTCGAGGAGCATATCCGCAAGGGCATGCGCGCCCGCGACGACAGGAAGATGCAGGCCGCCGCCATGGCGAATTGAGGCTGACCGCCCGGTCAGGACCGATCGATCACCGGGATGACGAGATGCGAGGGATGCGCCGCATCGTGGAAGATCGTCTGCTTCGCCTTGAGCGAGGGCCCGGGACTGCCGCCGCGATTGCGGTTGCGCTCGAATTTCGGGAAATCGGCCGAGGAGATGTCGAGCCTCAGGCGATGACCCGCGGCGAAGCGGTTGGCCGTCGCCCACATGTCGATCTCGAAACGATAGATCCGGCCGGGCTCGATGAGCTCGCTCTCATCGCCGGCGAGCGGACGGTAGCGCGTCCTGAGCATCCCGTTCTGCAGCTGGATGGCGCGGCCATCCGGGAACACATCGCTCAGGCGGCCATAGAAATCCGTCTCGACCGCCGATGAGCTCGCATGGAGAATGAGTCTCAGCGGTCCGACGACATCGAGGGCCTCCGTCAATATCTCGGTCGTATAGGTGAGCACATCGGGGCGCGCTTGCGCGGATGAGACATCGACGCTGCCGGCGCGATAGACCGCCGAGAGGATGCTGCCGCCCAGCGTCGGGGTCGGATCGTCGGGGTCGTAGATATAAGTGTCGGGCGACGCGCTCGCCGGCGGTGGATCGGCGGCGAGCTTTCCCTTCTCGGCGAGATAGAGCCGCTTCTCCCGAGCCTCCGGCGGCGGCCAGGCGGCACAGCTCAGCCATTCATTGGCGCCCATCAGATAATAGGTGACCGCCGGCAGTTCCTGATGGCGGCCATCGCGTACAGCGCCATGCCAATGGAGCAGCAGTTCGAGATTGTCGGCGGATCGGTAGGTCCGCCGGAGTGCCGCATGCTTTTCCTCACCCTCGTGATAGCCCGTGACATTGTGAGCGCCGGGTGTGACGAGGAGCCGGCTTTGCCGCGCCCGCCCGCCGCCCTGGCGGATGATTTGCGCAAAACTTTCGAGCGTGTCGCCGAGGCACCAGTCATACCATCCCGTCACCAGAAGGGCCGGCGCCTGGATGGCGCCGCAGAGATCCGGGACGCTTGCCCGCGGCAGCATCAGCGCGTCCGGATCAATGTCCGCACCAAAGAGCGGGTTGAGCTTGGTCGTGGTGACGAAGGTGATCGTCTCCTCGCCGAGCGCGCTCTTGAGAAAATCGACACGGCCGGCCGGATCGAGACCGTTATAATGTTTCCAGAGCCAGTCGCGCCGTTCCGGCGGCGCCAGAATCTCGAGCTGCGGAAAAAGGGCTCTGACCGTTTCGGGCAGCGCCGCGTGCAAGGGATCGTTGAAATAGCCCGTCGCCCAGGTCTCCTCCTTCATCTGCTCCTCGAGCAGCGCGCGGTCGATCTTGACCTTGTCCTTGCCCTTGCCGACGGTGCGCGAATAGGCGTTGAGGAACATATGGAAGCGCACGCCGTGGCTGAGCGCGATCCCAAGCCCGGCGACCTCCGGCATGATCGCCGTCATTTTGGGGTTCGTGGCCATGCCGAATTGCGTGCCGCCGTCATAGGAGCCGCCCATCGCGCCGATGAAACCGTCGCACCAGGCTTGCGCCGCGACCCAGTCGACGAAATCGTAAGAGTCTTCCCTCTCGTGGATATAGAAGTCCCAGCTGTCGGGCTCGCTGTCGCCGGTGCCGCGCACATCCTGGCAGATGACGACATGGCCGCGCCGGGCGAGCGCCATCGAGATCTCCGCATAGCGCGCCCGACCATAGGGACTGCGCACCGCGATGACGGGCGCCGGCAGCTTGGGCGGCAGGTGCAGATGGGCGGCAAGGCGGCAACCGTCGCGCATGGCGACGAAGACGGTCTTGAGGACGATCGCCTCTTCCGGAAACAGCGCCGGCGTCGAGGCGTCGCCGGCGAGGGCGGCGCGGAATTTGTCCATGGGCTTCAGGCGCCCCAGATGCGCTTGAAGACGCCAAGAAAATTCTCGCCCAGCACGCCGGTGATCTCGTCTTTCGAAAATCCACGCGCTTTGAGCGCCGAGGCGACATTGCCTGCTTCGGCGTGGCTCGCGATGCCGATCGGGAAGTCCCAGGGCGGCATCGGGATATAGCGCTCGTCATAGCCGAAATAGACATAGTCGTCGGCATCCTCATCGGCGAAATCAAAGCCGATGCCGACATGCTGGACGCCGACCAGATCGGCGATATGGGCGATGTGATCGATGAGCATGTCGAGCGTCGCCGGCTTGTCGCGTGCCAGGAAGAAGGGTGCCGCGCACACGCCGATGGCGCCGCCCGAGGCCGCGACCGCGCGGATGAGATCGTCCGAGATGTTGCGCGGCGTATCGAGAAGGGCCCTAGCATTGGCGTGGGTCACGACGAGCGGACGTGTCGCGGCCTCGGTCGCCTCGAGGGCGGTGCGGGCTCCCGCATGCGAGAGATCGACCGCCATGGCGAGGTCTTCCATGCGCCTGATGACCTTGCGGCCGAATTTGCTCAGGCCCGCATCGGTCGGCTCGAAGCAGCCGTCGCCCAGCCGGTTGCGCGAATTATAGGTGAGCTGCATGACCCTGAGGCCCGCAGCGTGGAAGACATTGAGGAAGTCGAGCTCGTCCTCGATCGGATCGGCGCCCTGGAAATGCAGCACGATCGCCGTCTCGCCCGCTCGCTTAGCGGCGCGGATATCGGCCACCGACCTGGCGATCCTGATCTTCTCACTGCTGGACCTATCGATCTCGAGCCAGCGCGCGACGATCTCCATCGTGGTGCGGAAATCTTCGATGGCGCCCGCCGAGGTGAGCACCGCGTCGATGCCGCCGGCGACGACGCCCGGCAGATATTTGCCGAGATCGCGGGGCTGCAGCATGGGCGCGGTCGCGTCGAGATAGATGGTCGGCTGGACAGGCTGGTCGGCGCTCATGGTTGGCAATTCCTTGTTCATTACTGGTGGTTCTGAGGGGCCTCGCCCTTCAGCCAGCAGCGCGCGAAGCGCTCGGGGCCAAGGGCGAAGGCGGGCGGCCGCTTCGTCGCGCAGATGCCGATGGGCACCTGGCAGCGCGGCGCGAAGGCGCAGCCTTCCGGCAGTTGCGCCAGATCGGGTGGTCGCCCGGCGATCGTTGCCAGCCCCTCTTCCACCCGCTTGTCGATGCGCGGCACGGCGGTGAGGAGCGCTTTCGTGTAAGGATGGGAAGGCTCGGCGAAGACGTCCTTGGTCGCGCCGGTTTCGACGATGCGCCCGGCATACATGACGAGAACGCGGGTCGAGAAGCGCGAGACGAGCGCGATATTGTGCGAGATGAGAAGGATGGCGGTCCCCGTCTCGCGGTTCATCCGGCCGAGCAGGTCCATGATCTGCGCCTGCACGGTGACGTCGAGCGCCGTCGTCGGCTCGTCGGCGATGAGGAGCTTGGGCGCGTTCGCCATGCCCATGGCGATCATCACCCTTTGCCGCATGCCGCCCGAATATTGATGCGGATAATCCTGCGCCCGGGCCTCGGGATCGGGAATGCGCACGCCGTTCAGCATCGCGACCGAGCGGCGCCAGGATTGCTCAGCCGTGACCCGATGATGCGCCTCGATCGTCTCGCCGACCTGGCGGCCGATGCGCAATACCGGATTGAGCGAGGCCGAAGGATCCTGGAAGATCGTGCCGATGTCATTGCCGCGAACCTGGCGCAGCTCACGCTCCGAGAGGCCCACGAGGTCGCGGCCGTTGAGCGCGATGCGTCCTTGGGCGATGCGGCCGGGCTTCGGGATGAGCCCCAGGATCGACAGCGCCATCATGGATTTGCCCGATCCCGATTCGCCGACGACGCCCACCACCTCACCCGGCTGGACGCCGAAGGATACGCCGTCGACAGCCTTGATCTCGCCGCGCCGGCTCGGGATCACGACACGAAGGTCCTCGATCGTGAGGAGCGGCCGCCCGGGGAGGGCTCTGATTTCCGCCGACATCTAAGCTGCCCCCTTGGATTTGCGCATATGCGATGAGGCCGGCATGACGGAAGCGACCTTGTCCGCGAAGTGGCAGGCGGCGACATGGTGCCCTTCGCCTTCCGCCTTGGGCTCGCTTGCCAGGCATTGCGAGGGATCGTCGAGCTTCTTGCGCAGCCAGCAGCGTGTATGGAAGCGGCAGCCGAGCGGCACGCGCGCCGGCGACGGCGGGTCGCCGGTGAGCAATATCTCTTCCTTGACCAGCCCCTCCGTGCCGGCGAGCGTCGGCACCGCCGAGAGCAAGGCCACGGTGTAAGGATGGCGCGGCGCCTGGAACAAGGCTTCCGTCTCGGCGAGCTCGACGATCCGGCCCAGATACATGACGGCGACGCGGCTCGCCATTTGCCGCACCACCGCGAGATCATGCGAGATGAAGACATAGGTCAGGCGGAAGCGGCGCTGCAGATCGATAAGCAGATTGACGATCTGCGCCTGGATCGACACGTCGAGCGCGCTCAAGGGTTCATCGCAGATGATGAGCCTGGGCTCGATGGCGAGCGCCCGGGCGATGCCGATGCGCTGGCGCTGCCCGCCGCTGAATTCGCGCGGGAAGCGCAGCGCCATGTCGGCGCCGAGGCCCACCATGTCGAGAAGCTCGGCCACTTTTTTCCGGCGCGCCGCCTTGGCTACGCCGGCGATCAGCAAGGGCTCGCCGACGATGTCGCCGACCCGCTGACGCGGATCGAGGCTGGCATAGGGATCCTGGAAGACCATTTGCAGCTGGCGCCGCGCATCGCGCAGCCGGCGCGCCGACAGCCCGGTCAGCTCGGTCCCGGCAAAGCTGATGCTGCCGGTGCTCGGCTTCTGCAGCATGGCGAGCGCGCGGCCGAGCGTGGTCTTGCCGCAGCCGCTCTCGCCCACGATCGCCAGCGTCTCCCCCGGCTGGACGTCGAGATCGACGCCATCGACGGCCCGCACCGCATTGAAGCGGACATGGAGGTCGCGAGCCTGGAGCAAGGGCGTATCGGTCATGTCGCGGCCCCGCGCGAGGCGCTCACCGCCGGATCGAGGAGGTCGCGCAGCGCGTCGCCGACCACATTGAGGGCGAGCAGCGTGAGCCCGATGGCGAGCGCCGGAAAGACCAGGAGATGCGGATAGGACTGGAGCGACTGCGCGCCGGTGGCGATCATCGTGCCCCAGCTCGGCGTCGGCGGATCCACGCCGACGCCGATGAAGCTCAGCCCCGCCTCGAGCAATATCGCATTGGGCACGACGAAGGTCACCGCGATCAGGATCACCGGCACCGTATTGGGCAACAGGTGCTTGCGGATGATGAAGCTGTCGGAGGCGCCGGCGAGGCGGCAGGCCAGCACATATTCGGCATGCTTCAGCGACAGCACTTGCGCGCGCACGAGTCGCGAGGTCGTGACCCAGCCGGTGAGGCCGAGCGTCAGGAGCACGCCGAGAAGGCCGCCCGACAGGCGGTAGGCCTCGGCCAGCGGCGCCAGGAGGCCGGAAGCCTCGCCGCCGAGCTGCCCTTTGACGAGGGCTGCGAACAAGATGGCGAAAAGCGTGTCGGGGAAGGCATACATGCTGTCGACGAAGCGCATGATGACATTGTCGATGAAGCCGCCGGCATAGGCGGCGATCGTGCCGACGAGCACGCCGATCGCCACCGCGATCACGGTCGAAGCGATGGCGACGGTGAGCGACACGCGGGCACCGACCGCGAGCCGCGCCAGCACGTCGCGTCCGAGCTCGTCGGTGCCGAGCCAGTTTTTGAGCGACGGCCCGGCATTGCGGGCGAGTACATTCTGGCGATAGGCGTCGTGCGGCAGGAAGGGCGAGAGGAGCGCGAAGAGGAAGACCGCCAGCAGAAAAGCGAGGCTCACCGCGAGCCCCGGGTTGCGGCGGACGAAGGCCCCGAGCCGCCTCAGGCCATGGGCGAGGCCGATGCGATCTGAGCTAACGGCATCGAGCGCGGTCATGAGGTGCGCTCCAGGCGGGTACGCGGGTCGAGCACGAAATAGAGAAGGTCGACCACGAGGTTGATCACCACGACGAAGACCGCATAGATGAGCGTCGTGCCGATGATGACGGGATAGTCGCGCGCCGCGATGGCGAGCACGAAATAGCGCCCGAAGCCCGGGATGCCGGCGATCGATTCGACGAAGAACGAGCCCACCAGCACATAGGTCATATAGGAGCCGGCGACCGTCACCGCCGGGATCAGCGCATTGCGGCCCATATGGTGGATAATGATCGAAAGAGGTTTCAGCCCCTTGGCGCGGGCGGTGCGCACGAAATCGAGATTCATCACTTCGAGCATGCTGGTCCTGAAGCAGCGGATGACGGCGGCGAGCGGCGCCAGCGCCAGCGAGAAGACCGGCACGATGGAGGACGTCGTGAACAGCCCCTTCCAACCGAAAGTCGGCACGAGGCCCAAGCCCACGCCCAAGGACACGATCAGGATCGAAGTCACGACATAGGTCGGCATGGAGATGCCGAGCGTGCTCAGCATGCGGATGAGGCCGTCGACCGCGGGGTGGCGCGTCAGGGCCGCGAGCGCGCCGAGCGGCAGGCCGAGCAGGATGGCGAGGACCATGGCGGCGGCGCCGAGCTTGAGCGATACCGGCAGGAAGCGTGCGACGATGTCGTTCACCGACTGGCTGCGGTCGCGATAGGACGGGCCTAGATCGCCATGCAGCGCATTCCACAGATAGCTCGCATATTGCACATGGAGCGGCTTATCGAGGTTGTATTTGGCATCGAGCACCGCCTTGACCGAGGGTTCCATCGGCCGGTTGCCGCCCGAATCCCAGGGCGAGCCCGGTGTCGCATGGGCGATGAAGAAGACCAGCGTATAGGCGATGAGGAGCGTCGGGATGGCGGACAGGATGCGTTTGAAGAGATAGGAAAGCATGACAGCACCCTGCCCGCAGTGACTTCGATCCGCCCTATTTAAAGGCGGCCTCGCCGATATGATACATGTTGAGCACGCCCTCATGGGCGAGGCCCTCGACGTCGGGCTTCACCATCCACAGATCGGTCGGATTCTGCAGCGCCGTCATCGGCTGCTCTTCCTCCAGGATCTTGTTGGCGGCGCGAAAGGCCTCGGCCCGCTTGGCGGGATCGGTCTCGGCGTCGCCCTTCTTGACGATCTCGGCGAAGGCGTCATTGGCGAAATGGTTCTGCCGCACATCGGCGGTGATCAGGTCGCCGAACCAGTTGGCGGGATCGGCATAGTCCGACCACCAGCCATTGATCATGAGATCGTATTTCTCGCTCTTGCGCGTCTGCACCCAGGCGCGGAAGGCATTGGCCTCGAGCACGTTGATGTTGGCTTGGATGCCGAGATTGTCGGCCCACATCTGCTGCAGCAGTTGCGCGATGAGCGGGCGCTCGCGCGTTGCCGTCGTCGAGATGGTGAATTGCGGAAAACCCTTGCCGTCCGGAAAGCCCGCTTCGGCGAGGAGCTTCTTCGCATCTGCGACCGTGCCCTTGAGGGCATCGGCCGAGTTGCCGCCCGGTATGGAGTCGGGGATGATCGTATTGGCGATGCGGTTGGTGCCGTCGCTCGTCGCGGTGACGATCGGCTGCCGGTCGATCACCAGAGCCAACGCGTGGCGCACGCGCTTGTCGTTCCACGGCGCCTGCGTCATGTCATATTGCACCCATTCGGTGGCGGCGAGCGGGAACGGGTCGAGCTCCTTGCTTAAAACCGGGTCCTTGCGGATGCGCGCGATATCCTGCGACGGCACGCAGGTCGTGAAGTCGATCTCGTCGGCTTCATAGGCGCGCAGTTGCGCGGTGCATTGATCGCCTGACGCGATCGTCATCTCGATGCGCGGGATGGCGGGCTTCTTGCCGCCATAATGCGGATTGGCCTCCATCACGATCGACTGGTCGTTGACGCGGCTCACCAGCTTGTAGGGCCCGTTAGAGAGCATATGCTCCGGCAGCACCCATTTCTCGCCGAACTCCTCGACCACTTTCTTAGGCACTGGCGTCAGATAGGGCAGCGCCAGCTTGGCGCGGAATTGCGGTGCCGGCAGCGCCGTCACCACTTCGAAGCTAAAATCGCCGGTCGCCTTGATGCCGACCTTCTCGGGGTCCGTGATCGTGCCCTTGTTGTAGTCCATGGCATTCTCGACATCGCTCAGGAAGCTCGCGGCCTCGCTGCCGACCTTGGGATCGAGAATACGCTTCCAGGAATAGACCCAGTCTTGCGCGGTGATGGGCTCGCCATTCGACCATTTGTAATCGGGATTGAGTTCCACCTTCCAGGTGCGGCCGTCGGGGGCGAGCTCGATGCTCTTGGCCTGCAGCAGGACGAGATTGCCGTCCTTGTCGGTGCGCGCCAGAGGCTGGAAGAGCTGCGCATTGACATAAATGGCGAAGTCGGTGGCGAGATTGGGATCCATGTAGCGCGGCTCGCCGACGATCATGCGGAAGACGCCCTTGTCGGCGCCGGCCAAAACGGGACCGGACAGGGCCGTGGCGATGACGGCGGCGGCGGCGAACGCCTTGAGGATATGTGATTTCAGCATGTTTTCTCCCCTGAACTTTTTTGAACTGGTGGGCCGCCGCGAGCGCGCCGGCAGCCTCGACCTTAGGCATTGCTTAATTGCATTTCTAATACCGATTGAGGACAGATTGAGACCTCAAAAGCATCAATTGCCGAAGCTCATTTGGCCGGTACGCGCCGCCGGCTGGCCACAGGCGTCTTGCGCGGGGCGGCGGCAGATCCGCTCACCACTTCCCGCGTCACATTGACGAAATTCTCGAGCGCCCGTGATTTGAGCTGCGGATGCCAGGCGGCGACGCTGACCACGATCGGCGGCTTCTCGGCCAAGGGCCGCATGACGACATCGCGGCGCTCCTTGACCCAGTCGGCGTCGATATAGATCGAGACTCCCATGCCGGCCGCCACCAGGTTGACGATGCTGTCGCTGTGGGACGCCTCTTGCGCCACGCGCGGCAGGAAACCCGCCTGCATGCAATAGGCATCGACGACGTCGAGAAAGGACCGCCAGCCGGCCGCCGACCCGATGACGAAGGGCTCGGAGGCGAGACTCGCGAGCGCGATCTCGTTCTGCGCCGCGAGGCGATGGCCCTTGGGCAGGAGGCAGACCAGGCGCTCCCGGCGCAGCACGATATGGGAAAGGTCGCCGACCAGATGCGCGCCGGTGAGGAAGCCCATATCGAGGCGGCGCTTGCGGATCGCGTCGGCCATTTCGGGTGACGACATCGATTGCAGATTGACGCTGATATCGGGATAGCGCGTGCGGAAGCGCATGACGATCGGCGGCAGCGCGTCATTGATGGCGAAATCATTGAAGCCGACGGTCAGGCTGCCGAGCTCGCCATGCTCGAAGCGTTGCGCGTTGCGGATCGCCGCCGTGAGCTGCTCCAGCATCTCGCGCGCCTCGGCAAGGAAGGAGGCGCCGGCGGGCGTCAGGCGGACGCTGCGGGTCGAGCGCTCGAAGACCGTCACGCCCATCAGGCTCTCCATGTCGCGGATCGTCCGGCTGAGGGCCGGCTGGGCGAGATGCAGCCGCTCCGCGGCGCGCCGGAAATTCAGCTCCTCGGCGACGGCGACGAAGGCACGCAAATGACGGATCTCGATCGACATTGGCCTGGTTCAATGAGGTCGGATAGATGCTCATGAGGCATCACTCCGACCTTGATAGCAAGCTTTGGCGCTCAATCCATTCTGCTCGATCCCGACTGCCTCTTGACTCGTGCAATAATGTATACATTATTGCACGAAACACGGAGCGAGCAGGACATGCAGGCGCCCAACAGGGAAGTCAAACGAAACGATCTCCTGGTCTCGGCTGTCGAGACGGCTGTCCAGACCTATGCCGGCGCCAATCCGACGAGCCGTGCTCTCTTCGAGCGCGCCCATCTGTCGATGCCCGGCGGCAATACCAGAAGCGCGCTCCATTTCGACCCTTTCCCTCTTTATGTCGAGAACAGCTCGGGCTGCCACCTCACCGACCGCGATGGCCATGACTATCTGGACGTGCTGGGCGAATTCACCGCCGGCCTCTTCGGCCATCAGGATCCTGTCATCACCCAGGCGATCGCCGAGACGACCCGGCAGGGCATGGTCAATGGCGCGCCGGGCGAAAGCGAGATCAAGCTCGCCGAATGGGTGTGCGCCCGCTTCGCCGGCATCGAGAAGGTGCGCTTCTGCAATTCGGGCACCGAGGCCAATCTCTTTGCCTTGGCCTTGGCGAAAGCCGCCACCGGGCGATCGAAATTCATCTGCTTCGCCGGCGCCTATCATGGCGGCGTCTTCAATTTCGGCACCGCCGGCGGCGCAATGAACGCGCCCTATGATTTCGTGAAATGCCCCTATAACGACATCGAGGCCTGCGTCTCGGCAATCCGCCGCGTCGGCGCCGATCTCGCCGCCGTCATCGTCGAGCCGATGATGAGCAACGGCGGCTGCCTGCCGGCGGCACCGGAATTCCTGGCCGCTCTGCGCCGGGAATGCAGCGCCGTCGGCGCGCTGCTCATCTTCGATGAGATCGTCACCGCCCGCATGGGTGATGGCGGCATGCAGGGCATCGTCGCGGTGACGCCCGATCTGACGACGCTCGGCAAGTTCCTCGGCGGCGGCTTCAGCGCCGGCGCCTTTGGCGGCAGGGCCGATCTCCTCGATCTCATGGATCCGGCGCGGCCGGACGCGCTCATCCATGCCGGCACCTTCAACAACAATCCCTATACGATGGCGGTCGGCTATGCCGCCTTGAGCAGTTTGTTCACGCCCGCGCGCGCCCGGAAACTGTTCGACGATGGTGAAGCCTTGCGGGCGCGACTCAATGCCATGGCGGCCGAAATTTCCCCGGCGATCCAGTTCACCGGCGTCGGTTCGATCATGAACATCCATTTCGTGAAGGGACCGATAAGACGGCCCGGCGATCTCGCCGGCGAACCCAGATCGCTGTTCCGTCTCTTCCATTTCGACCTGCTGGCGCGCGGCCTCTATGCCGCGGCGCGCGGCCAGATCAATCTGAGCCTGCCGATGGGTGTGCGCGAATTCGACCTGATCACGGAAGCCGTCGCCGATTTCTTCCGCGGCCGGCGCGCCCTTCTCCAGGTTCTCTAAAAACAAGCAAAGGAGAGGAAACGAACATGAACAGAAGAACAGTGTTGAAAGCCGCAGGCGCGCAGATCGCTCTGTTCGCCGGGCTCGCCTCGGGCGCTATTGCCGAGGAGCGCGTTCTGCGCGTGCTCACCTGGGAAGGCTATAATGACGAGAAATGGGTCAAGGCCTTCGAAGCAGAGACCGGCGCCAAGGTCAGCATCACCTATGTCTACAGCGTCGATGAGATCACTGCGAAGATGACGGCCTCGAAGGGCCAGGACTATGACGTGCTGGCGATCGAGACCTCGTCCTACAAGCGCCTCATCGAACAGGGCCTCATCCAGCCGCTCGACCGCGCCAAGATTCCCAATCTCGCCAATCTGCTGCCGCCGATGCAGAACCTTCGCGCCCTCAATGTCGACGGCAAGCTCTATGGCGTGCCCTATGCCTGGGGCTCGGTGCCGCTCATCTATGCCAAGGCGGCTTTCCCGACCCCGCCCGACAGCTGGTCGATCATGTGGGACGAGCGCTATCGCGGCAAGGTCATCGTCCTCGACGATGCCAACAACAATGTCGTCACCATGGCGCTGGCGCTCGGCCTGCCCGATCCGTTCAATCTCACCGACGAGCAATTCGCCCAAATCAAGGCCAAGCTGCTCGAGGTCAAGCGCAATGTCGTGACCTATTATGCGGGCTTCGATGAAGGCGCCAGCATCTTCGCGCAGGGTGGCATCGACCTCATGGCCGCGATGGCCGAGCCGCAAGTGAAGATGATCAAGTCCAAAGGCGTCGATGTCGGTCTCGTCATTCCCAAGGAGCGGGCCATCGGCTGGTTCGATTGCTGGGCGATCACGGCAGGTGCCCGCGACATGGACCTGGCCTATGCCTGGATCGACTTCTTCACGCGCAAGGAGGTCGGCGCGGCGCTCTCGGCGACGCATGAATATGGCAACAGCGTCGATCAGGCGGCCAATGAAGCGATCGGCCTCGATTATGCCGATCGGCTGACCTTCCTCGACGCGCCCGAGGACTTCGCCAAGCGCGTCAATCTGTGGAACGAGGTCAAGGCGACGCCGGTGCAATGACGGAAAAGAATCGCGACATCATCACGCTGGCGGGCGTGAGCAAGGTCTATGGTCCCGTCGAGGTGCTGAAGCCCATCGATCTCGCCGTCAAGGACGGAGAGTTCCTGACGCTCTTGGGTCCCTCGGGCTCCGGCAAGACGACGATCCTGCGCCTCATTGGCGGCTTCACGCCGCCAAGCGGCGGCCGCATCCTTCTCGATGGCGAGGACATATCGCGCCTGCCCATCTTTGCGCGCCCGCTCAACACCGTCTTCCAGGACTATGCGCTCTTCCCGCATATGACGGTGGCACAGAATGTCGGCTTCGGCCTCAGGGTCCGCAAGCGCCCCAAGGCCGAGGTCGCCCGGCGGGTCGCCGAGGTCCTCTCCGTCGTCGGCCTCACCGACAAGGCCCGGCGCTTTCCATCCGATCTGAGCGGCGGGCAGCGCCAGCGCGTGGCGCTCGCCCGCGCCATCATCTGCGCGCCGCGCCTGATCCTGCTCGATGAACCCCTTGCGGCACTCGATGCCGAATTGCGCCGCTCCATGCAGGTTTTCCTCAAGGACCTGCAGCGGCAGATCCGCACCACCTTCATTTTCGTGACCCACGACCAGGAAGAGGCGATCGCCGTTTCCGACCGCATCGCGGTGATGAACCAGGGACGGATCGAGCAGATCGGCACGCCGGAGGATGTCTATTACCGCCCGCACAGCGAATTCGTCGCCCGCTTTTTCGGCGAGAACAATGTGCTCGCCGCCGCTTTGGACGACGGCGCGGTGAGGAGCATTCTCGGCCGCCATGCGGTCGCGAGGCCCCCGGCGTTGGGCGCCACCCTCCACGTCGCCATCCGCCCCGAACGCCTGTCGCTTGCCGGCCGCTCCGGCGCGCCCGGACATGACAGCCTCTCGGCCATAGTCGAGAAGCGCACCTTTCTGGGCCCGGTGACGGAGCTCATCTTGCGCCCGGAAGGTGCGCCGGAAGCGCTCAAGCTCCGGTTGGCCGATGGCAGCCTCGCGGCGCTGCCGGCCATTGGCGAAAAGGTTACCCTTGCCTGGTCGCGCTCGGACATCAGCCTGCTCGCGAGCTAGCCCATGGTGTCGATGACCACAGAGATCACGGCGGCAGCGCGAACCCAAAGCGAACCCTCGCGGCTGCGCTTGCCAGGGCGGGGCGGGCACATCGCCGCCCTCCTCGTCTATGGGCTGCCCTCGCTCCTCATCGTCCTCCCCCTCGGCTCTTTCCTCATCTATGCCTTCTGGTCGGTCGAGAACGGCAAGGTGGTCAAAGGCTTCACCTTGAAGAATTTCCGGGAATTCTTCACCGGCCCGATCTATCTCGACGTCTTTCTCTCCTCGCTGCTCCTGTCGCTTGCGGTTTCGCTGATCGCCCTGGTCCTCGGCTATATCGTCGCCTATGTCGTCTGGCGCATCGAGGGGCGGCTCAAATATTTCCTGCTGCTGGTGACGATATTGCCGCTCGCCATGAGCTATATCGTCAAGATCTATGCGATGCGTGGCATTCTGGGTTTCAACGGCTATCTCAACTGGCTCCTGGTATCGAGCGGTCTCATCGAGGCACCCAGCCGGCTCTTCATCTACAATCAGAAATCGGTACTGATCACCATGGCAGTCATCTACCTGCCCTATGCGATCTTCCCGATCTTCCTGTCGCTGGAGCGCATTCCCTCCTCTCTCCTCCATGCCGCCGCCGATCTCGGTGCCAGGCCCTATCAGGTCTTCCGCCATGTGGTATTGTCGCTGAGCCTGCCCGGATCCATCGTCGGCGCGCTGTTCGTCATGGTTCTATCGCTGGGGGATTTCATGACGCCGCAAATGGTGGGCGGCAATCAGGGGTTCACTTTCGGCAGCGTCGTCTGGAGCCAGTTCGGCATGGCCTATAACTGGCCACTGGGCGTAGCGCTGGCCATCATCCTGCTCGCCGCAAGCCTCGCCATCGTGGCGCTTGCCGCGCTGGTCGCGAAAAAGGCGCGCGTCAAATGACCCGGCTCGAGCGCCTGACCCTCATCGTCCTCTGGTGCATCACCGGGCTGATCTTCGCCGCCCTCTATCTCCCGGCCCTTCTCGTGGTGTTCCAGTCCTTCTTCGACCGCGCCGGCCGGTCGATCGCTTTCGACAGCTTCGGCCTCAAATGGTACCGGGCCCTTCTCGACAATGGCGATATCCTCTCGGCCCTCGGAACGTCCCTGATCGTCGGCTGCGCCGCGGTCGCCGTCAGTGCGTCCCTGGCGCTCCTCATCGCCTATTACATGAAGACCGGCGAGCGCCGCGGCCGGCGCTATGTCGAATTCGTCATCTTCATGCCCTTCGTGCTCCCGGCCATCATCACCGGCATCGCGCTCCTCATCACCTTCCGCGAGCTCGGCATCGAAAGCGGCATCCTCACCGTCACCTTGGGCCACATCGCCATCATCCTGGCGGTGCTCTATCGGATGATCACGGTACGCCTCGAAAGTCTCGAGGACAGCCAGATCGAGGCCGCCCTCGATCTCGGCGCCAATCACCGCCAGGCCTTCCTCTTCGTGGTTTTGCCGCAATTGCGCTCGGCCCTGATCACCAGCTCGCTCCTCGCTTTCACCTTGAGCTTCGATGAGACACTGGTCACCTTCTTCCTCTCCGGCTCCGACATGACCATCCCGATCAGACTGTGGTCGATGATGCGGGTCGGCTTCTCGCCCGAGGTGAATGCCTTCGTGTCGCTCGTCCTTCTGGTGACCATGACGACCGCCGTCCTCAGCGCCCTTTCCTTCCGGAACCCGATCGTGAAATAGATGTGAAGCATGATGAACGCGAAAATGGATCTCGAGCTCGGCTATCGCAGCCTGCCGGATGCGATAGCCGATCACATCGTCAATCTCATCGCCACGGGCCAATTGCAGCCCGGCCAGCGCCTCTATGAGAAGGACATCTGCAACCTGCTCAATGTCAGCCGCATACCGGCGCGCGAGGCGCTGCGCACGCTGCAGACCCAGGGCGTGGTGCGCTCCGAGCCCAACCGCGGAACCTTCATCACCCATTTCGGATCGAGCGAGACGCTGGAGTTGCTCGAGATCAGGCTGTGCGTCGAGCGTATCGCGGTGCGGCGGCTCCTCGCCCGCGCCGCTAACGAGCCCCGCCTCCTCGATGAGCTCCTGGAGAATATCGCCGCGATGAAAAGGGCCGCGCTCCTATCCGACCGCCTGTCCTATTGCCGCGCCGATCTCTCCTTCCACGAACGCGTGGTGACGCTGTCCGATTCGCCCATGCTCAAGCCGATCTGGGACTCGCTCTCCCGCGGCGTCCTGGTCTTCCTCATGCAGGAGCGTGACGACAGCTACGACTTCAACAAGTCGGTCATCGATCACGAGAAGCTGATCGCCCTCATGCGAGGAGGCGATCTCGCCCGCATCGAGGCCGAATGGGCCCATCACATCGGCGTCGTCATCGGCAATCTGGAACCGGACTTGTGAGCCTCATGCCTCGCCGTCTCGGCCGGACGCAGCTGTCGCTTCCGGCCTTTGGTCTCGGTTGCGCGCCATTGGGCGAGCTCTACGCGCCGATCCCGGAAGCCGTCGCGCGGGAAACGCTCTGTGCCGCCTGGGACGGCGGTATTCGCTATTACGACACCTCGCCCTGGTATGGCCGGGGCTTGAGCGAATTGCGCCTGGGCCAGCTTCTGCGCCGGAAGCCGCGCCGCGAATTCCTGATCTCGACCAAGATTGGCCGGACATTCCATCGCCCGCGCGATCCCGACAATTTTGTCGGCGACTTCTGGCAAGGCGGCTCACCCTTCGAGCAGCGCTTCGACTACACCTATGACGGCGTCATGCGCTCCTATGAGCAGAGCATGATGCGCACCGGCCTCAACCGCTTCGACTTGCTGCTCATTCATGATCTCGACATCGCCGAGATGGGCTCAGGCGATCTTGTCGCCCATCACTTTCGCGACCTCGAGCGCTCCGGCTGGCGGGCACTGGAGATGCTGCGGCGCGAGGGCGAGATCGAAGGCGTCGGAGCCGGCGTCAACATCCTGGGTACTATCCCCGAGATGCTGAAGCGTTTCGATCTCGACGCCTTCCTGGTGGCCATGCCCTACAATCTTCTCGACCAGCGCCCGTTGGACGCGGAATTTCCGCTCTGCGCCGAGCGCTCCGCCGGCATCATCATCGGATCGCCTTTTGCCTCAGGCATCCTGGCGACCGGATCGAAGGCGCAGAAGCCTTTATTCAACTATGCCCCGGCGCATCCTGAGATCATCGCCAAGGTACGCTCGATCGAGGTGGTCTGCGCCCGATATGACATATCGCTCAAGGCCGCCGCCATGCAATTCCCCTTGCGCCATCCCTTGGTGGCGAGCGTCATCTTCGGCGCGATCGGCCGCAGCCAGGCTCTCGAAAACATGGCGCTTTTCTCCTGTCCTATCCCCGAGGCCTTTTGGCAGGAATTGCGCGATCTGAGCCTCATCCATCCCCTGTCCCCATGATGAAGAACAAAATGGACGTCTGTCTCATCGGTCTCGGAAGAATGGGCGCTCCCATGGCCGCGACACTTGCCGCCAAGGGATTTGCCGTGCGCGCTTGGACACGCACCGAGCGCCCCGACATGCGGCGTGACGCGCGCATCACGCTCTTGCCGACCGCCGAGGCGGCGGTCGCGGGCGCGGACGCCGTCATCCTGATGCTTTCGGACGGCAATGCCACGGAGGAGCTTCTGTTCGGACGGAAGCTTGCGCAGGCGATCGGAAAAGAGGCGATCGTCATCGACATGGCGACGATCGGCCCGAACGCGGCGCGCGATCACGCCGCGCGTTTGGCCAAGCTTGGCCTCCGCTATATCGATGCGCCGGTCTCGGGCGGCGTCAAAGGCGCCGAAGCCGGCACGCTCACCATTTTCGCCGGTGGCGGGCGCGAGGATTTTGCCGCCGCCACTCCCTTCCTGGCGGCGCTGGGGACCCCGCATCATCTGGGTCCGGTCGGTGCCGGCCAGACGGCCAAGCTCGCCAATCAGATCATGGTCGCGATCTATATTGGCGCCGTGGCCGAAGGCCTGCATTTCGCCGAGGCGCAAGGCCTGGATGCATCAGCACTGGTCGGCGCCCTGCAGGGCGGCTTCGCCGACAGCGCCATCCTGCGCCAGCATGGGGCGAAGATGGCGGCGCGATCCTTCGCGCCGGGCGGCACGTGCCGCCTGCATCTGAAGGATCTCGATCTTGCTTTCGATCTCATCGCTCCGGAGCAGCCTCGCCTGCATCTGGGTGAAGCGATCCGCGAGCGCTTTCGTGCCTTGGTCGCCGCCGGCCAGAGCGAGGCCGATCACAGCGCCTATTTCCTGACCTATGGCGCCTGACGCCTTACGACAGGATCTGGTAATGCGCCTCGACCGGATTGCCGGCATTGATCGGCAGCATGTCCTGCGGGCAGGCCGACATGGCGATGATGCAATCCATCTTGGCGCGCAGCACCACATAGTCGCCCGCTTTCGAGAGCGGCTCGCCCCAGCCGGTCGTGCCGTCCTTGTTGAGCGGAATGTTCATCCACAGATTGAGCGGCGACGGCACCTCCGGCGCCTCGAGGCCGATCTGGCGCATGGCGGCCTTGAGATTGTCGGTGCAGTTGTCGTGATATTCGGTGCAGCCCAGGAGCCCGTAGCGATAGTCGTCGCAGGCCGCGAACAGCGTGTCATGGACGCCGGGCGAGGTGTCCTCCTCGAAATGGAGGATGGTGCGCCTGCGGTTGGTGACGAGATCGTGCCCTTTGCGCGGGAAGATCGTGCCGATGGTCGGGCGCAGATGCTCCATCGACATGAACTCATGCGGGTCCTCGGCGCTGAAGGCCCAGGTGTCGACCACCTGGTGGCCATGGGTGTTGATGATCTTGATCGCCTGGCCTGAGCCGAGGCGGCAGGCCCGCCCCTTGCGGGCTGGAACCAGTTTCACGTCACTTGCTGTCATTTTTGCGGGCCTCGAAGATATAGCCGATGAAGTTGAGAAGGACCTGGGCGGCGAGGAAGCCGGTGATGCCGGAGGGATCGTAGGCCGGCGCCACTTCCACGAGATCGACGCCGACGACCTTGCCGCGCTTGACCAGTCCCTGCAGGATTTCCATCACTTCGTAATAGAGGAAGCCGCCATGGCTCGGCGTGCCGGTGCCGGGCGCGATCGAGGGATCGAAGCCGTCGATGTCGATGGTCACATAATAGCGCGCACCTTGCGGGATCTTGGCGAGCACGCCCTCGGCGCCGAGACGGCGTGCCTGGCGGACGGAGAGGATGGTCGAGCCCCGGGCGCGCGCATCCTCATAGCCTTCGCGTGCGGTCGAGGAGACATTGCGGATGCCGATCTGGGTGAGGCCAGAGACATGGCTCTGCTCCGCCGCGCGGCGCATCGGGTTGCCATGGCCTTCGCGCACCCCGTGCCGGACATCGACGAAATCGAGATGAGCGTCGATCTGGACGATATGGATCGGCCCATGCTCGCTGAAGGCGCGCACACAGGGGATGTTGACCGCATGGTCGCCGCCCAGCATCACCGGCAGGGCGCCGCGCGCGAGGAGCTTGCGCACCGCCTTCTCGGCATTGGCATGGCTCTTGGCGGTGTCGGTATGGACCATATCGGCATCGCCGACATCGACGATGCGCACCTGATCGAGCGGCAGATAGGTGACGTCGTCCTCATGGTCATAGGCGCCGCCATGGCCGAAGGAGAACAAGGTCGAGGCCTCGCGGATGGCGCGCGGTCCGAAGCGGGCGCCCGAGCGATATTGCGTGCCCATGTCATAGGGGATGCCGAGCACCGCGACATCGGCGTCGATCTTGTCCCAGTCGGTCGCGATCGGGCGCTTGCCGAAGGTGCAATGTCCGACAAAGGGCAGATCGAGCCTGCCGCTTTCATATCCATGACTCATGCTCTCTCCCCTTTGTCCTTGAGGTCCGCTATTTCGCCACGCCGCTTTCCGGCAAAAAAGCTGAAACTCGTGATCATCATATCGATTTTTTCGATTTATTCCGCCGCCCGGCCAGTTTTTCTTGCGGCGCCGTGTTGAACACCGCCTGGGCCGCCGCGGCGAGGCGCCCGTCCTGCGCATGCACCCCTTCCGCCACCAGCCCGCGGATGAACAATCGCTGCAAGGGTGAGCTTGGCGTGTCGCTCTTGGTCACGATGACGAAGGGCCTGACGATGCGGGTCTCGGGCGACATCAAAGCCCGCATCTGGCGGCGCTCGACCCAGTGATTGGCATAATGCTCGGGCAGGTAGCCCAGGAACTCGCCGCTCAGGATGAAGGCGGCCTGGGCTTCCATATTCGTGGCATGGGCGCGCACCGGGGCCTTTCTGAAGAAATGCAGCTCGCGGTTATTGGCATAGGGCCTGACCACGAATTCGGATGCCTCGATCTCGGCGCGCGTCGGCTTTGCCTTGAACAAGGGATGGAGATGGCCGCAATAGAGCGAATTCATCTCCTCGTGGAACAGGATCTGATCGAAGCCGTCGGGAATGTCGAGCCGCGGGATCACCGCGAGATCGAGCCCGCCCGTCGCGACCTGCGCCATCAGCACATCGGGCGAGCTCACGGTGAGCTTGATCTCGACATCGGGCGAGTTCCTGACGCATTGCTTGATGACGCTCGGAAAATCGAAGCGCGGATCGGTGATGGTGTTGTCGACCATGCCGACGCGGAGCGTGCCCACCACCTTGTGATGCAGCTCGCCCAGCACGCCCTCGAAGGCCGAGATCGAGGCGACGAGCGATTTCGACCCGTCATAGACCGCCTGACCGCGCTCGGTGAGCACGAAGCCCTTGCGCCCGCGCTGGCAGAGATCGAAGCCGAGCCGCTCCTCCAGCGCGCGCAAATGGAAGCTCACCGTCGACTGGCTCATGCCGAGCGCCAGCTGGGTGCCGAGGAACCCGCCATGCTCGACGAGGGCTCTGAACACGGTGAGCGATCTGAGGTCGCTGGGCGAGAAGCGCATGTTTCCCTTTCCCGGATGGAAAAAGCCATTCTGGCAGATTTGCAACTCATATCAACTCTTTCGATATGAGGCCGAGCAACTTCATATTTTTTGCAGCAAAGGCCTTTGCTTGGATGCCTCCTCGAAGAACCAGAATTCTCACAGCAGGGTGGAACATGATGATCAATGCCAGAACCAAGCTCTTCGGCGCCTTCGTCTTGGCCTTTGGCCTATGCGCGTCGCTCGCAGACTCGGCGCAAGCCGAAGACCTCCTCGCCGGCATCAAGGCCAAGGGAAAATTCACCGTCGCCACCGAAGCGCGCTTCCCGCCTTTCGAATTCGTCGAGAGCGGCAAGATCGTCGGCTATTCGACCGACATGATGGAAGAGGTGATGAAAGCTTTGCCGGGCGTCGAACTGGAGCGCCTCGATCTGCCCTGGCAGGGTATCCTGCCCGGCCTCGCGGCGAAGCGCTTCGACTATGTCGTGACCTCGGTCACGGTGACCAAGGAGCGCTACGACGCCTATCATCTGAGCCTGCCGATCGCCGACGCCACCATGGCGATCCTGAAGCGCAAGGATGACGACACGATCAAGAAGCCGGAGGACATCGCGGGCAAGGTCGTCGGATCGCAGACGGGCTCGGCCCAGTTGCAGGCGCTCGAGGCCTTCGCCGCCGAGCTTTCGACCAAGGGAACGCCGATCAGCGGCACCAAGACCTATGTCGATTTCTCCGAAGCCTATGCGGATCTGGGCGCTGGGCGTATTTCCGCCGTCGTCAACAGCCTGCCCAATCTGTTGGAAGCCCAGCGCCAGCGGCCCGATGTCTTCGAGGTCGTGCTGCCGACCTTCGGGCCCAAGACCTATTTCTCCTGGGCCGGCCGCAAGGACGAGGACAGCGCCGCTTTGAATGACCTCATCGATGCCGAACTGCGCAAGCTCGGCGAGAGCGGCAAGCTTGCCGAATTGCAGAAGAAGTGGTTCGGCGCCCCGATGGAGCTGCCGAGCGACAAGCTTCCCGAACCCGCGAAGTGACGTGAGCACCCTCGCTTTGCGAAGAGCGGGGCGAGGGTGACATTCGACTCACCGCTGCGATGCTTGATCTCCTCGTCAAATATGCGCCGGATTTCTTCAGCGGCATGCTGGTCACGATCTTCGTGTCGGGCAGCGCCATCCTGCTCGGCGCCGTGCCGGCGCTGGCCTTGGCTTTCGGCCTGATGTCGAAGCATCCGTTGGTGCGCTATGCCGCGAATCTCTATCGCAGCTTCTGGCGCGGCACACCGATCCTCGTCCAGCTTCTCGTCGTCTTCTATCTCCTGCCGGTCATCGGAATTTCGGTGCCACCGGTGCTGGCCGCGATCCTGGCGCTCGCGCTCAACACCACCGCCTTCCAGGCCGAAATCTATCGCGCCGGTCTCCAGGCGATCCCTCATGGCCAGATCGAGGCGGCGCGCATGCTCGGCATCGGCACACGCCATGTCCGCTGGCGCATCCTGGTGCCGCAGACCATCCGCCTTGTGCTGCCCGCCATCGTCAGCGAGATCGTGATCATTATCAAGAATTCATCGCTCGTCTCGGTCATCGCCGTCACCGAGCTCACCCGCGTCAGCCAGCAGATGGCCTCCAATTCCTTCCGGCCGCTCGAAAGCTATCTCGCCGCCGGCGTGATCTATCTCATCATCTGCCTTCTCGTGTCCTTCGCCGGGCTCACCGTCGAGAACCGTTTGCGCCGGCAAGGCGCGGTGTCGCTATGACGACATTGGATTTCATCGCGGCCTACGGCCCCTTGCTGCTCTCGGGCCTCTTCGCCACCTTGCGCATCTGCGTCCTCGCTACCCTCATCGCCATCCCGCTCGGCCTCGTCGTGGCGCTGCTCTTGAGAAGCCGGCATGCCGCCTCGCGATGGATCGCCCGCGCCTATGTCGAGGTGATGCGCGGCACGCCCATCCTGGTCGTCCTCTTCCTGCTCTATTATGGCGGCCCGAGCTTCGGCCTGGTGCTCGAGGCCGAGCCCGTCGGCATATTGGGGCTCGGCCTCTATGGCGCGGGCTACTTCGCCGAGATCCTCCGCGCCGGCCTGCAGTCGATCGCGCAAGGCCAGATCGAGGCGGCCCGCATGCTGGGCATTCCGCCTATGCGCATTCTATGGCGCATCCAGCTGCCGCAGACGCTGCGCCTGGTGGTGCCGCCCTCGATCAACCAGATCATCGTCCTCATCAAGGAATCGGCCGCTTTGTCGATCATCACCGTGCCGGAGCTGACCAAGATCGGCGCCCAGATCGCCAATGAGACTTTCGCCGTGATCCAACCCTATCTCGCGGTGGCTTTGCTCTATTGGCTGCTGATCGAGATCCTCGCCGCCTTGGGCCATTGGCTGGAACGCAAAGTGAGACATGCATGAAGCCTGAAAAGAACGACAGGGCGTTGATCCAGGTGAAGGGCCTGCGCAAGCGCTTCGGCGAGATCGAGGTGCTGAAGGGCATCGATCTCGAGGTCCGTCCCAGCGAAGTGCTGTGCATCATCGGGCCGTCGGGCTCGGGCAAGAGCACGCTGCTCCGCTCGATCGCCTTCCTCGAAGCCTATGATGCGGGCGATGTGGTGTTCGACGGCAGGCTGATCGGCTATCGCGACGAGGCCGGCAAGCGGCGACTCGCCAGCGAGAAGGAGCTCAATCAAGACCGCTCGGGCTTCGGCATGGTGTTCCAGCATTTCCATCTCTGGCCGCATTTGCGTGTGCTCGCCAATGTCACCGAAGCCTTGCGGGTGGTGAAGAAGATCGGATCGGCGGAAGCCGACCGCATCGGCGCCGAGATGCTGGGCAAGGTCGGCATAGCGGGATTCGCCGACAAATATCCCGAGCAGCTGTCGGGCGGGCAGAAGCAGCGCGTCGCCATTGCCCGCGCGCTGGCCATGAAGCCCAGGGTAATGCTGTTCGACGAGCCGACCTCGGCGCTCGATCCCGAGCTCGTCGGCGAGGTGCTGGGCGTGATGAAGCAATTGGCGCAAGAGGGCATGACCATGCTGGTCGTCACCCATGAGATGGGCTTCGCCGCCCATGTCGCCGACACGGTCGTCTTCATGGACGGCGGCAAGATCCTCGAGAAGGGCGATCCGGGAAAGCTCTTCGCCGCGCCCGAAAGCGACCGGCTGAAGCAGTTCCTCAATACCTGGCGCGAACGCTCGATCTGAACTGCCGGTTAAGCGCGATCGATGCGGCCCGCGTAGCAGCCGCGCTTGGCATTGTGGGCATGGATATAGTCGACGTCGGGATTAGCGAAGAAGCGCTGGATGACGCCTTCGATCTCCTTGCCCTCGACGATATCGGCGTCGAGCATCATGCCGTCCTTGTCGAAGGCTCTGAGCGACATGAGCCTGAGACGGATGACGTCGGGCACTTCGTCCACTTGGGTGTAGGTTTCCTCCGCGCCTTCGCGCACGAAAATCGCATGGCTCGCGCGATAGGGCGTGTCGGCGGGCTGGCAGACATGATTGAGCAGGAGCACGGTTTCGCCGGGCGATGCGTCGCGCATCTCGATACGGTCGGGATAGCCCGTCGGTGTGTCGACGACATAGCGCTTGACGCCGTGCTTCGCCAATTCGGCATCGCTCAGGCCATAGAGATGACGGAACGGCTCGGGAGAAAGACCGGAAATGCGGAACGCCATAGCTGCCTCCAATTGTTGAAGACGCGAAGTTAGGCGGCCCGGCCCATCCGAGCCACCCGTTTCTTGCTGTCACGTCTGCGGTTCCACGCTTTGCAAGGTCCGCGATCCGAATTTCGCGTAATAACGTTCCCCTTCGATTGACCAGGTAAACGAGCCGCCACCACGCAAATCCTTGAGCCGCCCCGTACCGTCTATGATCTTCCACGTGCCGATACCACCAACGCGATCAGGTGCATCGCGACGCGTCACAACACCTTCGAATGTTTGATTGCTGGTTGAGCCGTCGGCCAGTATGAAGGTGTGAGTGCCCGAGAAGGGCTCTGTCTCTTCATAGATAGATATCGTCTCTACGCCGGCATAAGTTCCGTGTTCGTCATTGGCAAATTCGACGCGCCCTTTGAAGAGAGCAAGGACTACTCGGCGTCCTTCCGGGCTCGTCCCGGTCATCGCCTCATGCCAGATCGTTTCTCCGGTTTGAATACCCGTCATGAAGCTGTGATCCCTCATCCCAGTCTCCTCCGTCGATCAATCCGTGCCACTTATGGCTATGAAAGCCTCTCACACACATTATCGCAACACTGCCACCAAGTCGCATCCAGGTTTCTAGACGACCGGCGGGTTGAGCCGCGCAAAGCCCTCCTGGCGGTGATAAGGGAAATAGGGATAAGGCGCTGTCCGGCGGCTCGCTTCATCGAGGCGCCGCATCTGTTCCGGCGTCAGCGTCCAGCCGACGGCGCCGAGATTTGCCCTGAGCTGCTCTTCATTGCGCGCCCCGATGATGACGGACGACACCGTCGGCCGCTGCAGCAGCCAGTTGATGGCGATCTGCGGCACGGTCTTGCCCGTCTCGGCCGCCACCTCATCGAGGGCATCGACGACCCGATAGAGGTGCTCGTCATCGATCGGCGGGCCGAAGCTCGCCGTCTCATGCAGCCGGCTGCCTTCCGGCAAAGGCTCGCCGCGGCGGATCTTGCCGGTGAGCCGGCCCCAGCCGAGCGGGCTCCACACCAGGGCGCCAAGCCCCTGGTCGAGCCCGAGCGGCATCAGCTCCCATTCATAATCGCGCCCGATGAGCGAATAATAGGCCTGGTTGGCGACATAGCGCGGAAACCCATGTTTCTCGGCGATGGCGAGCGACTTCATGATCTGCCAGCCGGAGAAATTGGAGACGCCGACATAGCGGATTTTGCCCTGGCGCACGAGATGATCGAGGGTGCTCAGCACCTCTTCGATCGGCGTCGATACATCGAAAGCGTGGAGCTGGAACAGATCAATGTGATCGCTGCCGAGCCGTTTCAGCGCCGCGTCGATGGAATGCAGCAGCCGCGACCGCGAGGAGCCCCAGTCGTTTGGCCCGTCGCCCATCGGCAGCGCCGCCTTGGTCGAGATGAGGACCTCGTTGCGCCGGCCCTTGATCGCCTCGCCCAGCACCTCTTCCGAAGCGCCGTTCGAATAGACATCGGCAGTGTCGAAGAGCGTGACGCCGGCTTCGAGGCAGATGTCGACGAGGCGGCGGGCTTCCTTCGCATCGCTCGTGCCCCAATTGCCGAAGAGGGGGCCTGAGCCGCCGAAGGTTCCGGCGCCGAAGCTCAATACCGGCACCTTCAGGCCGGAACGTCCGAGTTGTCGATAATCCATGGGTCTTGTCCTTCCGGCTTGAGGTTCAGCAGGCTTTGGGTTGAGCGGCGGCAGTGGGCATGCGGGATGGCGTTCCGGCGCGCAGGCTGAGCGTCGCAATGCCGATGCCGGCGAGCGTCACGAGGGCGGCGACCGCCGGAATGGCGCCGAGGCCCGGACCGTGATCGATGACCACGCCGCCGAGCCAGGCACCGAGCGCATTGCCGAGATTGAAGGCCGCGATATTGAGGCTCGAAGCCAGGCTCTGGCCCGCTCCCTCGGTGGTCTTCAGCACCCACATCTGCAAGGGCGACACGGTGGCGAAGCCGGTGGCGCCGAGAAGGCCGACAAAAGCAATGGCCGCGATCTGGTCATGGAGGGCGAAGGTCATGGCGAGGCTGGTGAGCGCCAGCACGCCAAGGCTTCCGATCAAGGTCGGCTTGAGCCAGCGATCGGCGAGCTTGCCACCTAAGAGATTGCCGATGAGGAGACCGACGCCGAAGACCAGCATCGCCGGCGAGACGATGGCGTCGGAGAAACCGGTGATCTCCGTCAGCATGGGCGCGATATAGGTGAAGATCGCGAAGACGCCGGCATAGCCGAGGATGGTGGTGAGGAGCCCGAGCCCGACGGACGGGCGCGCCAGCGTCGCGAGATCGTTCTTCAAGCTGCTTTCGGCGGCAGGGGCGGAAGACTTCGGCACCAGAAGGGCGATCACCGCGAAAGCGGCGACGCCGATGAGCGTCACGGCCCAGAAAGTCGCGCGCCAGCCATAGAGCTGGCCGAGCCAGGTACCGAAAGGCACGCCCAATATGGTGGCGACGGTGAGGCCGGTGAACATGATGGCGATGGCCGAGGCCTTCTTGTTCTCAGGCACGAGGCCGGTGGCGACGACCGAGCCGATGCCGAAGAAGCTGCCATGGGCGAAAGAGGTGATGACGCGCGCGATCATCAAGAGCGCATAGGTGGGCGCCAGGGCGCTGGCGAGATTGCCGATGATGAAGATGGCCATGAGCGCCAGCAGCACGGTCTTGCGCGGCCATTTCTGCGTGAGGGCGGTGAGCAATGGTGCCCCCACCACGACGCCCAGCGCATAGCCCGAGATGAGAAGGCCCGCGGTAGAGACGCTGACGCCGAAGCTGGCGCCGACCTCGAGCAAGAGGCCCATGATGACGAATTCGGTGACGCCGATCCCGAATGCCCCGGCGGTCAGGGCGAAGAGTGCGAGAGGCATGATATTCCCTCCGAGAGATGTCGAATGGCCCGGAGATAGGTGCCCCTTCATTCGTCAAGTAGCTTGGATGAGTGAACAGTATTTGTGATATGAACTCACAAATAAGAAGCATTCCCGTGCGAAGGAGATAGGCCTATTGTCCCTTTCCGCGGTTTTCGCTGCAGAAACGCACAAGAGATCCATGGCCAAGCTCGAATGGGATGATCTGCGCTATGTCCTGGCGGTGGCGAGCGAAGGCTCGTTGGCGGGCGCCGCCCGGCGGCTTGGCGTCAACCACACGACGGTGCTGCGGCGCGTCGGCGCCTTCGAGGAGCGGCTGGGGCTTCGCCTCTTCGAGCGCTTGCCCACCGGCTATGTCTTGACCGCCGGCGGTGAGGAATTGATCGCCGCGGCGCATCGGATCGATGACGAGGTGACGGCGCTCGAACGCAAGCTCGCCGGACAGGATCTCAGGCTCTCAGGGATAGTGCGCATCACCACGACCGACACGCTGATGGGCTCGATCCTGCCGGAGGTGCTGGCGGCGTTCCGCGATGCCTATCCGGGCATCGCGATAGAGGTCGCGGTCTCCAATCTCATGTTCAATCTGACCAAGCGCGATGCCGATGTGGCGATCCGTCCCGCCCCCGATCCGCCGGAGACGCTGATCGGCCGCCGCATCGCCAGGATCGCCTTTGCGATCTATGGCAGTGCCGACTACCTCGCCGCGCATGAAGGCCGGAAGCTCGCCGATCATCCCTGGATCGGACCTGACGATCATCTCGCCGCGACCTCGGTCGCGCAATGGATGCGCGCCGAATTGCCGGGCGCCGATATCGCGCTGCGCACCGACTCGCTGCTCGCCGCGCGCAACGCTGCTCTTGCCGGCCTCGGCCTGGCAGCGCTGCCCTGCTACCTGGGCGATACGACGCCGGGACTCGTCCGCCTTGGGGGGCCGATCGCCGCGATGGAGACGGCGCTCTGGATCCTGACCCATGAGGATCTGCGCCACCAGGCCCGCATCCGTGCCTTCACCGACTTCGCCGCCCAGGCTTTGGCGCAGAAGCGGGCGCTTCTCGAAGGTGAGGCGCCACTCTCGCCGCGCGAAAGCGGGGAGAGGGTGAAATAGCGCCTGTGCATTCACGCAACGACACTCGGCAAAATCACAGATCGGCATAGAGCAGAGCGCGGCTTACCTCACTGCGGAGCAACCTTGAGGAAAGCCGCGATGACCCCGATCGAACTTCATACCTATCAGACGCCGAACGGCCACAAGGCCTCGATCATGTTGGAGGAGACGGGCCTGCCTTACAGCGTCCATGTCGTCGATATCGACAAAGGCCGGCAGCATGAGCCGGAATTCTTGCGGTTGAACCCCAACAACAAGATTCCGGTGATCGTCGATCCCGACCGCCACCGCACTGTCTTCGAGACGGGCGCCATCCTCTTCTATCTCGCCGAGCGATCAGGCGCACTCAGGCCACGCGATGCCGACGAGGCCCTGACGACGCTGCAATGGACCTTATTCCAGGCGGCGCATCTGGGACCGATGCTGGGCCAGCTCTGGCACTTCAAGGTCTTCGCCCGGGAAAGGCTGCCCTACGCCATCGAGCGCTATGAGAATGAGGCGACCCGCCTCCTCGCCATTCTCGATCATGAGCTTGCCCGCCGTCCCTATCTGGTCGGCGCGCAGTACGGCATTGCCGACATCATGACCTGGCCGTGGATCAATGCGCTCTCGAAGCTCGGCCGGTCTCTGGCGCACACGCCGCATCTCAAGCGTTGGCATGCCGCAATCGCCGCGCGGCCCGCGGTCCGACGCGGCATCGCCATACCGCATATCGCTGCCGATTGACGGCAGTACTCAACTCAAAGGAATCCGTGCAATGGAATCTCTGTTCATTCCCTTGTCGCTTGTCGCCGGAGGCCTGCTCGCCGTCCAGGCGGGCGCCAATACCCAGCTCGCCAAGGCGACCGGCAGTCCCTTCGCCGCCACCACCATCCAGGTGCTCATCGCCGGCCTGTTGCTTCTGCTGGTCGCCCTCGCGACCGGCACCGCCGCCGCTTTCGGCAAATTGCCGAGTGCCGTCTGGTGGCATGCGACGGGCGGCATCGCGACCGCGATCTATGTCGCCTCGACCATCCTGCTCTTCCCGCGCCTCGGCGCGGTGGTGACGGTCGGGCTCTTCATCGCCGGCCAGATGCTGGCCTCGCTCTTCCTCGACACATTCGGCATCCTTGGCGTGCCGCGCCAGCCGCTCGAATCCGCGAGCCTTCTCGGCACGCTCGCGGTCCTCTTCGGCGCCGGCGCCATCGTCTTCGGCCAGAAGGGCGCCGCGGCCGAGCTCTCGCTCTTGACGCTCGGCTGGATCCTGCTCGCTCTCGTCGCCGGCGCAGTGCTGCCGGTCCAGGGCGCGATCAACGGCCTGCTGCGCATCGGCATCGGCGCCCCCTTCCCCGTCGGCGCCTTCAGCTTCGCCATCGCCACCTTGTCGATGCTGATCGTGCTCGTGGCGTCGCAAGCCTTGGGCACTGCGCCCAAGCCCGATTTCGCCGGACTGAGAGACATGCCCTGGTGGGGCTGGATCGGCGCCGTATGCGGCGCCACCTATGTCACCACCATGTTCACGGCGATCCCGGTGATCGGCACCGCTGCGACCGTCGGGCTCACCGTCGCCGGCCAGCAGATCGCCTCGCTCTTCGTCGACCGCTATGGCTGGTTCCGCTTGCCCAGGCGCACGATCTCGGCCTTGCGCTTCTCGGGCGTCGCCCTCCTCCTCATCGGCGTCGCCGTCATCAAGATCTTCTGATGAAATCGAGGACCGTCGCGACGATCGCCTCCGGCGCGTCCTCTTGCACCAGATGCTTGGCGTCCGGCACGACCCGGAATTGGGCATCGGGAATGCGCCGCGCCAGCTCCTGGCCGCGCTCGAGCGGTATCCAGTCATCATCCTTGCCCCACAAGATCGTCACCGGGCAGCGCATCTCGCCGAAGCGGTTCTCGATCTCATCGGTGAAGCGCTGATCCATCTGGGCGATCTGGCGATAGAAGGCGGCCTGGCCTTCGGCGCCGAGCCACGGCTTCATATAGAGCGCCAACTCCTCTTCCCGGAGCGCATGGAACACGGTCCCGGCGAGATAGGCGCGCAGGATCGCCTCATGGATATAGGCCGGCAATCCGGCGAAGACTTTCTCATAGTCGTGCGCCGTCTGGACAAAGGGCGAGCCCCAGGGCCGGATCGCCACTGGATCGATCAAGGTGAGCGAGCGGTAGTCGCGGCCGTTGAGGAGATGCGCGCGCAATGCCGTAGCGCCGCCGAAATCATGCGCGACCACATCGGGCTTGCCGAGCTTCCAGTGATCAAGCAGCGCGGAGAGGACCTTGTTCTGGACGCCGAGCGAGACATCCTGCCCGGCCCGTTTCTCCGACTGGCCATAGCCGAGGAGATCGAAATAGAAGACTTGGGCGTGCGCGGCGAGCCAGGGCGCGATCCGCCGCCATTCGATGGAGGAAAAGGGCGTTCCATGCACCAGCACCAGCGGGTCGCCTTGGCCCTGGACGCCCCAGCGGATCTCCTGCCCGCCGAAATCGAAGCTTTCGGGAAGGTGCCAATCGGTTCCTGTCATGCAATCTCATCCATCGTCGCGAAACCGCCCGCCCTTGACACGCTAGGCTCGCGGCCTTTCATTTGCTAGAGGCCTGTGCCTGGTGAGTGAGAAAGTTGGAGGGTCTGCGGACGTGCCGGCAAAGAATGCGACATGGCGCATCGGTATCCTGTTTTCGCGCAGCGGTGTCGCCTCGGTGACGGGGACCGAGCATTTCTTCGGTACAGCACTCGCCATCGAGGAGATCAATGCCAAGGGCGGCGTGCTCGGGCGCCAGATCGAGCCCGTCGCCTATGATCCGGCCGGCGAGCCCGAGCTCTACAGCTCCTATGCCCGCAAGCTTTTGCGCGAGGACGAGATCAATGTCATCTTCGGCTGCTCCATGTCCGGCAGCCGCAAGGCGGTGCTGCCCTATATCGAGCGCTATAACGGCCTTCTCTGGTATCCCTCGATCTATGAGGGCTTCGAATTCTCCGAGAACGTTCTCTATACCGGCTCCACCCTCAACCAGAACACCTTCGCCCTCGCCGACTTCATCCTCCAGCGCTATGGACCGCGCATCTTCTTCGCCGGCTCCGACTACATCTATCCGCGCGAATCCAACCGGGTGATGCGCGATCTCCTCGAATGCAAGGGCGGCGAGATCGTCGGCGAGCACTATGTGCCGCTCAATGCCGATGACGCGGCCTTGCGCAAATTGATGAAGGAGATCGAGAAGGCCGAGGCCGATACGGTCTTCTCCACCCTGATCGGCCGTGGCGCCCGCAAGCTCTACGGCATGTATGCCGATGCCAAGATCGACCGCGGCAAACGCCCGATCGCGAGCCTCACTCTGGCCGAGGGCGAGATCAGGGTCATCGGTCCCGACAGATGCACCGGCCATGTGCTCGCCGCCCCCTATCTGGCGGCGGTCGAGAATGACGAGAACCAGCGTTTCGTCCGCGCCCTCAAGAAAAGATTTGGCGATGAGGCCATGGCGACCATGTGGTCGCAGACCGCCTATTCGCAGATCCATCTCTTCGCCCGCGCCCTCGAGCAGACCGAGACGCTCGATACTCACAGGCTCGGCCAGGCGGCGCTCGCCGTCGACTATCCCTCGCCCGAGGGCCGCATGAGCTTCGATCCCGAGAACCGCCATGTCTGGTCGACGCCGCGCATCGGCGTCGCCAAGGCGGACGGCCAGTTCGAGATCGCCTGGCAGTCGAAAGTGCAGATCCGTCCCGATCCTTATCTGGCCTCCATCCGGCTCGAAGAGCCGTGGCTGCAGAATTGAGGGCGCCGCCGTGACGACGCTCAAATTCATCCTCGATGACCTGCAGCAGGCCAAGGTGCTGGTCATCCATCCGCGCGACGAGGATGGCGCTGCCCTCGTCGATCACCTGAAGCGGCTCGGCTGCGATGTGAAGGCGGTGTGGCCCATGCCGGCGTCCATCCCCTCCGATGTCGATGCCGTCTTCGTCCAGGTGGGCGAATCCTCCGCCGAGGCGCTGGCGCCTTTGGTCGAGAATGTCGCGGCGGCGATCATCGCCATCGTGACTTATGAAAGCCCGACCTCGCTCAAGGCGATCGCCGATCTCAACGCCCATGGCGTGATCACCAAGCCTTTGCGGCAGCTCGGCGTCCTTACGCAGTTCGCCCTCGCCCGCTATCGCTACAGCTACGAGATGCGGCTCGCCAACAAGGTGCGCAAGCTCGAGGACACGCTGAAAGGCCGGCGCACCATCGAGAAGGCGGTCAGGATCCTGACCGAGCTGAACGGGCTCGAGGAAGAGGTCGCCTATCGCCAGATCCGCGACCAGGCGACGGCGAAGCGCATCGCCATCGTCTCGGTCGCCGAAAGCATCATCGCCGCCAATGACGCGATGCGCGCCTTCGGCATGAAGATCTCGAAGCCCGGCAAGAGCTGATCCTCACCGCCGTGCATCGCGGACTTGACTCGGTCCCATGACCGTGTAACGTCGCCCACGAGCAAGTTTGCTCGGCGGCAGGAATGCCGCATACATTTTGGCTGGGCAGCCCCTTGGTTTGCGGATGATTTCCGCGCCAGGGGTTTTTTGCGTTTGGAGGAAGCATTGACGGTCAAGGCGGAAACGCGGCCGGCACTCAAGATCGCTTGCGTGCAATTCGAGCCGGTGATCGGCGATGTCGCCGGCAATCTCGCAGCGATGGAAGAGCGCATCCGCGCTGCGCATCGCGAGGGCGCCGCCGTCATCGTGCTGCCGGAGCTCGCCGACTCGGGCTATGTCTTCAACGACATCGAGGAAGTGGGCCGGCTCGCCGCACCCATCCCCGAAGGCAAGAGTTCGCGGCATCTCATCGCGCTCGCCCAGGAGCTCAGGCTCCACATCGTGAGCGGTCTCGCCGAGCGCGACGGCGAGAGCTTCTACAATTCGGCGATCCTGTGCGGACCTCAAGGCTATATCGGCAAGTTCCGCAAGCTCCATCTGTGGAACCGCGAGAAGCTGTTCTTCGAGCCGGGCAATCTCGGTCTGCCGGTCTTCGACACCGGCATCGGCAAGATCGGCATGGCCATCTGCTATGACGGCTGGTTCCCGGAAATCTTCCGGCAGATGGCGCTGAAGGGCGCCGAGATCGTCTGCATACCGACGAACTGGGTGCCGATGCCGGGCCAGGACCGCTCGGTCGAGCCGATGGCCAACATCCTCCACAAGGCGGCGGCGCATTCCAATGCCATCTACATCGCCTGCGCCGACCGCATCGGCGTCGAGCGCGGCCAGCCCTTCATCGGCGCAAGCCTGATCATCGGGCCGACGGGCCAGCCGATCGCCGGTCCCGCCGGCTACGACACCGAGGAAATTCTGTCTGCAACCATTTCGCTTGGCGACTTGAAAACAAGCCGGACGCTCAGCGAACGAAACGACGTGATCGGCGACCGTAGGCCGGATGTCTACGGCTGACGGTTGTCGCGATCGAAAAATTCCGGCGTCATCAACAGGGGAAACGACCATGAAACTGAAGCTATTTTCCATACTCGTCGGCACGATGCTTGCCACCTCGGCCTTGGCCGAGGACACGATCAAGATCGGCGTGCCCGTCGGGCTCTCCGGCGCCAACAGCGTGATCGCGCCGGCGATCGTGCAAGCCTCCGAGCTCGCGGTCGAGGAGATCAATGCGGCGGGCGGCATATTGGGCCGCAAGCTCGAGCTCCATGTCGCCGATGACGGCTCGGGCGCCGCCGGTGCCCAGAAGGCCTTCGATTCGCTGGTCTTCCAGAAGGAAGTGAACGCCATCATCGCGACCGAGACCAGTGCCGCGCGCAATGCCGGCCTGCCGATCGTCGCCAAGGGCGACATTCCCTATATCTATGCGTCCTTCTATGAGGGCCGCTCCTGCAGTCCCAATCTCTATGTCAATGGCTGGGTGCCGGAGCAGCAGGTGCCGCCGGTCGTCGATTATTTCATCAAGACGCAGAACGCCAAGAAGTTCTTCCTCGTCGGCAGCGACTATGCCTTCGGCCGCGGCATGCTCGAATTCGCGCGCGCCTACATAACGAAGGCCGGCGGCGAAGTGGTCGGTGAGGAATACCTGCCGATGGAAGGCACCGACTGGACGGCGATCATCACCAAGCTCAAGGGCTCCGGCGCCGATGCGCTCATCACCTCGACCGCCGGCGGAACGCCGAACGTGACCTTGACCAAGCAATTGCGCGCCGCGGGCGTGACCTTGCCCTATGGCAATCTCGCGGTCGATGAGGGCACCGCCAAGAGCATGGGCGCCGATGCCGCCGGCATCTTCATCGCCGCCTCCTATGTGACGAGCATCGACAGCCCGGCCAACAAGTCCTTCCTCGCAGCCATCGAGAAGAAGTTCGGCACGGAGCTGCGCACCCCCAACGATCTCTCGGTGCCGCAATATGAGGCCGTCTATCTCTACAAGGCGGCGGTCGAGAAGGCCGGGACGACCGACACCGCGGCGGTGCTCGAAGCCCTGCCGCAGGTCTCCTATACCGGGCCCCGCGGCGTCATCACCATGAACAAGCAGCATCATGCGCCGCTCACCATGTATCTGGGCCAGGTCGAGGCGGACGGCTCGGTGAAGGTGGTGCAGACCTTCGAGGGCGTCGATCCGGGCGAGCAGTGCCCCAACCTCTGACCTCATGACAGGATCGAATGGGGCTGCGCTGCCGCGGCCCCATTTCCCGCTGCGAGCCCCGCCATGATCATCCTGCTCGACGTGATCACGACCGCCGCCATTCTCTTCGTCGTCGCGGCCGGGCTGCTCGCCATCTTCGGCGTGCTCAAGATCATCAACTTCGCGCATGGCGCCTGGCTGACGGTCGGCGGCTATTGCGCCGTCGTGACGACGGCCTGGGGCTTGAGCCCCTGGTTCGCCTTGCCCTTCGCCTTCATGGTCGGCGCCGCGCTCGGCGCCCTGACCGAGCTCTTCATCGTGCGCCCGCTCTATCGCCGGCCGCTCGATGCCATATTGGCCACCTGGGGATTGAGCATCGTCATCGGCCAGCTCATCACTTTGTGGTTCGGCCGCGATATGCAGATGATCCCGAACCTCCTGTCGGGCACGATCGACTTCTTCGGCATCAGCTATTCCGTCTATCGCCTCTTCACCATCGTTGCCGCCCTCGTCATCGGTCTCACTTTCGCCTTCCTGCTCGACGGCACGCGCCTCGGCCTTTCGGCCCGCGCCGTGATCATGAACGAGACCTTGGCGCGGGCGCTCGGCATCGACACCGCCAAGGTCAGGCTCGCGACCTTCATGATCGGCACCGGCATTGCCGGCCTCGCCGGCGTGCTGCTGACACCGCTCACCAGCGTCGATCCCAATATGGGCGTCGGCTGGCTGATCGGCGCCTTCATGCTGGTGATGGTGGCGGGCTCGTCCTTCGCGGCGCTGGCTTTCGCCTGCCTCGTCTTCGGCGGCGCCCAGGTCCTGGTCTCGACCTTTGTCAGCCCGATCTTCGGCAGCATCACCGTGGCCGTGCTCTGCGCGCTGGTGTTGCGCGTCAGCCCGAAAGGATTTGCCCGTGAGTGACGCAGCGCTTCGCCGCCTCAACCTGCGCGCCACGCTGCTCGCGATCCTCGCCTTCGGCGCTCTTCTCGCGGTGATCTTCGGGCCTTCGATCTTCGACCGCTTCACCATCAATGTGCTGACCCGCTCGATGATCTACGCCATGCTGGCGGTGACCGTCGACCTGCTCTGGGGTTTTACCGGCGTGCTCACTTTCGGCCAGGCCGCCTTTTTCGGCCTTGGCGCCTATGCGACGGCGATGGTGCTCACCCATATCGGCGCCTCGCCGGCGCTGATGGTGCTGGCTTTCGTGCTCGCCTTCCTGGTGCCGCTGCTCGTCGGCCTCATCGTCGGCTGGCTCTCCTTCGGCTACAAGGCGACGCCGCTTTACGCCACCGTGATCTCGCTCGTCGTGCCGATCGTCATCACCCAGCTCGCCTTCTCGGGCGGCCATTGGACCGGATCGAGCAGCGGCCTCGTCGGCTACGGCACCTTGCCTTTGGGCCTCAAGGGCTATTTCCGCCTCTCCGGCATTTCTCTCCTCGTCGTGGCGACGGCGGCCTTCATCTTCGTGCGCTCCGATGCCGGCAAGGTCCTGGTCGCCATTCGCGACAATGAGGCGCGCTGCGCCTATCTCGGCCTCAACCCCGAGCGCATCAAGATCCTGCTCACCACCGTGCTCGCGGGTGTCGCCGGCATTGCCGGTTTCCTCTTCGCCAATGCGACGGGGGTGGTGGCGCCCGAGAATACCGGCTTCGTCTTCGGCACCGAGCTCGTCATCTGGACGGCGCTCGGCGGGCGCGGCACCATCATCGGGCCAATCTTCGGCACCATCGGCATCGATTATCTGAGCGCCAGCCTGTCGGGCGAACTGCCTTTCCTGTGGAACCTGATCATCGGCGCCTTGTTCGTCATCATGATCATCCTCTTGCCGAACGGCCTTGCCGCTTTGGTCGACCGCTTCCTGCCCGGCGGCAAGCGCATTGAGGCCAGCGGCACCCCGGCGATCTTCGGCAATGAAGCGGCCTCTGCCGCGGGATCCTTCAAGGAAAAGCCGCTGCTCCAGGTCAAGGACCTGAGCAAATCCTATGGCAGCCTCAATGTGCTGAAGGGCCTCGATCTCGACGTGCGCCCCGGCGAGCTTGTCAGCCTCGTCGGCCCCAATGGCGCCGGCAAAACGACGGTCATGCGCTGTCTCAGCGACGGCACCGAGATGACGGGCGGCACCATTGTCATGGCCGACCGGAATGTCGCCGGCCTGACGCCGAACGAGATCGTGGCCTTAGGGGTAGGACGCAAATTCCAGGTGGCGAGCGTCTTCGACAGCCTGAGCGTCGCCGACTGCCTGCGTCTCGCCCGCGCCAAGCGGCTCTCGCCCAGTCCCTTGCGCCGCTCCAGCGATCTCGATCTGCCGCCGGCCGCCGCCGACATCTTGAAGCTGACCGGCCTCGACCGCCTGCTCGACCACCCGGTATCCCTGCTCTCGCATGGGATGAAGCAGAGCCTCGAGCTCGCCATGGTGGTAACGCTCGAGCCGCGCCTCATTCTGCTCGACGAGCCGACCGCCGGGCTCACCAAGACCGAGCGCACCACCATCGGCCATATCCTGCAAAAGCTCACCAAAGAGCTCGGCCTCGCCATCATCCTGGTCGAGCACGATCTCGATTTCGTACGCCAGATCTCGAGCCGCATCGTCGTGCTGCATCAGGGCCGCCTGGTGCTCGACGGCACCGTCGATGACGTCATCAATTCCGACGTGGTGAAGTCGGTCTATTCGGGAGGCGCCCATGTATGACGCTGAGCCCCCATCGCCCGCCAAGCTCGCGCTCACCGAGATTTCGAGCGGCTATGGCGCCATCGATATCATCAACGCTCTGTCGCTTTCGGTGGCGACGGGCGAGATCTTTGCCCTCATGGGCAAGAACGGCATGGGCAAGACGACCTTGCTCAAGACGATCCTGGGCTTCGTCGCTTTGCGCGGGGGCGAGATCAGACTCGACGGCGCCTCGATCGTCGGCACCTCGCCCGCCTCCCTCATCGCCTCAGGGCTGGCTTACGCCCCCCAGGAGCATGCGCTGTTCCAGGATCTCACCGTGCGCGATAATCTGCGGCTCGCTTTGCGCTCCGATGCCGGCCTTACGCAAGCTTTCGAGGGCGTCTATCGCCATTTCCCCTTCCTCAAGGATCGGCTCGGCCAGAAGGCCGGCACTCTATCGGGCGGCGAGCAGAAGATGCTGATCCTCGGCCGCGCCTTGATGCTGCGGCCCAAGCTCCTGCTCATCGATGAGATCTCGGAGGGCCTGCAGCCGACAGTGGTCGAGAAGATCGCGGCCGCGCTCAAGGAAGAGCGCCGGCTCAACAACACGACCATCCTGATGGTCGAGCAGAATCTCGATTTCGCATTGGGCGTCGCCGACCGTTGGGCGGTGCTGAAGCTCGGCCAGATCGACGATACCGGCGATGTCGCGTCTGGCTCGCGCGGTCGCATCCTCGAGCATCTGAAGATCTGATGTATTTCGACCTCGATTGATCAGCCGGCACCCGCAGCGGTAAGCAATCCACCGATGACGGCGATATTGACGATGAAGCCCGAGCGCAGCGAGTTTCGCTCAGGTCCGGAATAGCGCCAGAAATTGAGCAGCATCAGGCTGGCGACGATGGTGAAGATGATGAGCGCCCAAGCCGCATAAGGGCGCGCTATGCCGAAAGCGAGCGCGAGGCCGGCAGTGATCTGCACGGCAGAGCCCACCGGCACCAAGAGACGCGGCGCCGGAAAATCCCGCTCGGCCAGAAAGGCGGTGAGGGCCTTGAGGTCGAGGAGATGCGCCAGGCCTTCATAAGCGAACATGCCACCCATGAGGAGGAAGCCGACACGAGCGGCCGTGTCCATTGGCCGGCCTCCTAGCGTGCCGACCAGACGGCGAGCTCATAGCCGTCGGGATCGGTGAAATGGAACCGCCTGCCGCCCGGAAAATCGAAGATCGGCTTGACGATGGCGCCGCCCGCTTTTTCCACGCGCTTCTGCGTCGCTTCGAGATCGTCGGCATAGAGGATGACGAGCGGCCCACCCGGGCGCGGCGCGCCGAAGGTGGTGAAGCCGCCGGTCAGCCGGCCATCGGCGAATTCGCAATAATCGGGTCCATAATCCTTGAATGTCCAATCGAAGGCCGCGCCATAGAATTTCCGCGACCGCGCGATGTCCTTCACATTGAACTCGATATAGTCGATCTGCCGGTCATTGTGCTGCGCAGTCATTGGGGGTCTCCTTTTGGTCGCGGGCAATCATGCCTCGGCCCGACGGCACGTGTCTTGAACAAAACGGCCAGCGCGTCACGCGAGCTGGCGCGCGAACTCCCCCGCCGTCATGCCGCACAGCGCGCGGACCTCGCGGTTCAGATGCGCCTGGTCGGCATAGCCCGCCGCCAGCGCCAGATTGCCGAGGCCCAAGGCCTCATGCCGGCGCACCAGGCCCATGAAAGCCTGCAGCCGCAGGATGCGATGCAGCCGCTTGGGACCATAGCCGAAGGCATCATGACAGCGGCGCCGCAAGCTCCGCTCGCTCAGGCCCAGCGCAGCGCGTATCTGCGCTATCCCGCCTTGCTGTTCGGCGACATTCGCACCGGTCAGGCCGAAGATCAAAGCGGCATCGCGGGGCGGCGCGTCACGCGCGGCCGGCAGATCGAGGAGCAGCCGCTGCAGCAGGAGAAGTCGCTCCTTGTCCGTGGCCATGGAAGCAAGCCGCTCCGCGATGAAGCGCGCCTTCCGTCCCCAGATGTCCGCCATCTCGACCTCCCGGCCGAGAAGCTCCGTCATGGGCAGATTGAGCCACCGGCATGCCGAGCCTGGCGTGAAGCGCAGGCCCAGGATCCTATTGCCGGCCCCGAGATCGGGGTATGCCGCCACGGCATCCGGACCGACGACCAGGAACCGATCTTTGCGCCAGAGGAGATCGACGCAACCATCAGGCACGATCGCTATCGGACCCTTATGATCGGCAGCGACTTCATTCACCCAGGCACAGAGAAAATGCGGACGCAGATGCGCGATCGGCAAAGCCTCTTCATAGCTGCCGGCGCGTCCCGGCAGCGTCGCGGCACCTTCCTTCCGGTCCTCGCTCGCTTTCACCACAAGGCTGAGGATATAGCATCGGCGAAGCTCTTGCGATCCCGGCTCACGCCCGCCGGAAGGCCTTCAGCCGCGCGATGCGGCGCTTGCCCTCGGCGGTCTCACGCATGTCGAGGAAATCGGTGAAGGTGAAGACGCAGACACCGTCCGCCGTGCTCGCCTCGACCCGCCCGACAATGTCGAGAAACTCCTCGGTCGTGATCGACGTGGCGCGCCCGCGATTCGCATGCATGCCGTCCAGATAGAGGGCGCTGCCCTGGATGGTTGCGACGGTGGTGGAGCGGCTGCGCCGCTTGACGTCATCGGCGATCGCGGCCGGCCATTCCGGCCCGCGCCTGAGGATCTGGTGATAGCCCATCACCTCGAACACATCGGCGACCTCCTTGAGCCGCGCCGGGCTCTGGCCGAACACTTCTTCGGCCACATTGTCGAAATCTTCGAGGAAGAAAGGCAGCGTGTTGATGGCGACCTTGATGTCGCTCTTGATGGATCTGAGTGCCGTGCGGATGGAGCCGACCGCGCGTGTGGTGGCCGCGCATTTCCAGTCACGCCAAGCCGCTCTGTGGCTGGCCGCGATCATCTGCGCTGCCTTGACCGGATCATCAACCGGGATATCGATGCCCGTCTCCTGGCGAAAGCGCCGAAGCGTCTCGGGTCCATAGCAATAATCCGGCATTTCGGCCCGCGTCACATCGGGCAGCCAGATTTCCCAGAAGCCCGGCCAGCGGATGAAGCCCAGATGGACGCCGTCGGGCGCGAGCTCTTGCGTCGCCTTTTCGAGGAGCGCCAGCTTGTGCGCGATATTGGCGGCGCGATCGGGCGGCAGGCCGATATACCAGTCGGTCTTCCCTTCCCGGCGGCCGAACTGGTCGATCGGCAGGAGATCGGGATGGGCAGCGATGAAGCCCGGATCGAAGCCGATATTGAGGCTGGCGAAATACGATATCCCGCGCTCGCGCAGCGCATCGCGGAAGGCGCGGTCGTCGAGCGTCGCGAAGCGCGCCTTCTCCTCCGGTGTGACTTCGCTTTCGATCGCCGTGTCCTGCATCGGCAGGAGCTTGCTCTGCGCCATCACATAGGTGACGCCCATGCCCGCCAATAGGTCGGCCGCCTGTTCGGGCTCGAGCCGGTGCCGGAGGTACCAGACATTGTCATAGATCTTCATTCCGACGCGCGGATCAAGCATGGTCACTAACCTTTGTCAGAGGGAGTTGTGCCGGCCGGGCGAGCCGGCCGGCAGAGTCCTAACGGGCGTCACCACTCGCCCTTGAATTCGTTCACATTGGCGCTGGTGATCTTGGGCATCGGGATGATGTTGCGCTTCTCGGGCAGGCTCTCGCCTTTGGCGAGCTTCACCGCGAAATCGAGCGCCTGCTTGGCATCGGTGGTGGGCGACTGATCCATCGTGCCATACATCAGACCGTCGCGGATCGCCTTGAGGCCGTTGATCGTGCCGCCGGTGCCGACGACCTTGATGTCGCCGCGTCCCGCCGCCTTGAAGACTTCCGCCGCCGCCGCCCCGCTGTTGTCGTCCTGCGCGAAGACGCCCTTGAGATTGTCGCCATAGGCGGTGAGGAAGGCCTGCGCCACGTCCTTCGCCTTGACCGGATTCCAGTCCGCCGTCTGTGCGCCGATGACGGTGATCTTGGAATTGAGCTTGGCGAGCCCGTCCTTGAGGCCTTGCGTGCGCAACAGCGTCGTGCTCTGGCCGGGCGAGCCTTCGATGATGGCGATGGCGCCTTCGCCGCCAAGTGCCTCCTGCAGCAATTCTGCCGCGATCACGCCTTGCACATAGTCGTCGGGTCCCGAATAGCCGGCGAGCAGAGCCTGGCCGGGCTCGGCGGGCTCGTTCGACACGGCAAGGATCGGGATGCCGGCGTCATGCGCCTGCTTCAGCGCCGGGATGACGGCATTGCCGTCGAGCGAAGTGACGAGCAGCACATTCACCTTGCGGTTGACGAGCGTCGCGATATCGCTGCTCTGCTTGGCGATGTCGCCATCGGCACTGAGCGTCACCACCTCGACGCCTTCGACGCCCTTGGCATTGGCCTCGAGCGCATTGGTCACGGCGGCGATATAGGGCCAACCGAGATTGGGCTGCGAATGGCCGATCACGATCTTGTCCGCCGCGACCGCACTGGATGCGGCCATCAGCCCGGCGGCGAGCGCCGCGAGAGCTGCTCCCTTGAGATACTTCACTACAGACATCACACTTTCCTCCACAGTTTTTGACTTCACTGGCCGGAACGCCGGCCCCGGCGGCATTTCTTCTTCAGCGCGGCCGCGAGCGCTCAAGGAGGCCCTCCATCACGACCAAAGCGAACAGCAAGGCGCCAATGGTCATGCGCTGGTAGTAGGAAGGCACACCCAGAAGATTCATGATGTTGATCAAAGCACCGACGAAGACGAGCCCGGCCAGCGCGCCGAGGATCGAGCCTTCGCCGCCACGCAGAGAGGCGCCGCCGATGAGGGCCGCGGCGGCCGCGGTGAGCGGCGTCATCTCGCCGATGATCGGCGAGCCGGTGCCGAGCCGTGCCGCGAGCAGAAGGCCGGCTAACCCTGCGAGCACGCCCGACAGCACATAGCATTGGGTCTTGAGGCGGTTGACGGCGAGGCCCGACATGCGCGCGGCTCGCTCATCGGCGCCGAGCGCATAGACATGGCGGCCCCAGGCGCGGTGATAGAGCAGCACATGCGCCAGGATCATGATGGCGATCATGATCAGGAAGGCATAGGGCAAGGGCCGGCCCTGGCCCAGCGCCAGGAAGGTGTCGTCGAGGCTGACGACCGGGCGTGTGTCGGTGTAAGCGAGCGTCGCGCCGCGCACCATGACCATCACGGCGAGCGTTGCGATGAAGGGATTGATCCTGAGCCGCGTCACCAGCGTGCCGCTCAAGGACCCACTGAGAGAGCCCATGACGGCCGCGCCCAAAGCCGCCGGAAGGAGCCCGTAAGGCAGGAGCACGACGGCCGCGACGCCGCCCATCGCCATCACGGCGCCGACCGAGAGATCGAAGCCGCCGGCGATCATCACGATGGTCATGCCGGCGACGATGATCCCGTCGGTCGAGATCGATTCGGCGAGCGTGCGCAGGTTTCCACTGGACCAGAAGCCGTCAACAAAGATCGCCAGGATCAGGAGCGGGATCAAGGGCGGCTTGATGAAGAGCCGCATCGCGACGGGCGAAAGGGAGAGCGTCATGATGCGCTCCCCGACCGCTGCCAGGAGTAGAAGGCGACGGCCGCCGTCAGCACCACGCCCTGGACGAGGAGCTGCACCGGATATTGGTAGTTGTTGATCGTCATCACATTGGTGATGACGGCAAGGACGAGGATCGCCGCCGCTGTGTCGGCCGGACGCCCGACGCCGCCGGTGAGGCTCGTCCCGCCGAGTACGGCGGCGGTGAGGGCGGGGAATTCATAGCCGCGGATCGCCGTCGGATCGACATGGCCGACGAGCGAGGCGATGAGCACGCCGGCGAGCGCCGCCAGCATCCCTGAGATGACATAGGTCGCAACGCCGGTGCGCGTGACGCCGATGCCGGCACGCCGTGCCGCCTCGCGATCGCCGCCCAGCGCATAGACATGCCGTCCGAAGACGGTCTCGCTCATCACGATGGCGAGCCCGATGACGAGGCCGGCGAAGATATAGACCGCGAAAGGCACGCCCAGCAGTCTTGCGGTGGTGAGCGCGGTGAAGAGCGGATCGATATCATCGGCGCGCACATGCTGGCCCCTGACCAGCGCCAGCACCGCGCCCACCACCAGGAACTGCATGCCGATGGTGGCGACGATCGAATTGGCGCCGGCGCGATAGACCGCGAGGCCGTTGATGAGGCCGATGACGCCGCCCGTCAGGATCGGCAAGAGGATGGCGGTGAGCGTGCTTAGCCCGTCGGACGGGCCGAGCAGCAGCGCCATGACCGCCGCCATCATCACCGTGGCGCCGGTCGACAGGTCGAACTCGCCGCCAATGAGCACGATGGTCATGCCGAGCGCCACGATGCCGGTGATGACCCCCTGCTGCAGCACCGCGGCAAGATTGGCGGGCGTGAGGAACGGTCCCGACCACAGCGAGGCGGCCACGACCAGGACGAGGAGCACCGGCCAGATCGGCGTGATCAGACGAAAGGATGGATGCTGCAGGGTGGCGCTCGTCATGGCGAAGCGCCGTTCTCAGGGACAAGCTTGCGGCCGCGGATGATCATGTCGACCACCTCGTCCTCATGCGTGTCACGGGCCTGGAGCGCGCCGACGATCTCGCCGTTTTTCAGGACGACGATGCGGTCGGCGAGGCGGATAACGTCGCGCACGTCATGGCTGATGAGCAGGATGCCGATGCCCTGGTCACGCAGGCGGCGGATCAGCGCGCCGACTTGCGCCGTCTCATGCGGCCCCAAGGCCGCGGTCGGCTCGTCCATGATCAGGAGCTGGACCTTGAAATGGATGGCGCGCGCAATGGCGATCGCCTGGCGCTGGCCGCCCGACATCTGGCGCACCGGGCGCTCGATATTGGTGAAATTGGGATTGAGGTCGGTCAGCGCCTGCGCCGCTTCGCGCGCCATCGTCTTCTTGTCGAGGAAGCCGAAGCGTGTGCGCAATTCGCGCCCGAGGAAAAAATTTGCCGGCGCATCGAGATTGTCGGCGAGAGCGAGCGTCTGATAGATCGTCTCGATGGCATGGCGGCGCGCATCGCTTGGTGAGGCGAAAGTGACGGCCGCGCCATTGACCTTGATCTCGCCCGAGGTCGGCGGGAAGACGCCCGAGATGATTTGCGCCAGCACCGACTTGCCGGCGCCATTATGGCCGACAAGAGCCACGACCTCGCCGCGGCCGATCGTGAGATCGACGCCTTTCAGCGCCCTGACACCGCCGAAATTCTTGGTGATGCCGGTCAATTCGACCAACGCGCCGTCAGCCATGGCTCCCCCTCCTATAAGAAAGACTAGGAAAAGCCGTTTAGCGAGTCAATAAATCAATTCCATTGTTTTACTTTAATAAGGTAAGCTCACACCATGCCTGACGGAATCCCCTCCCCGCGTCCCGGCTTCAGCGCCAATTCCGCCAGCCGGGTGCGCCATCACAATCGCCGTGTCCTGCTGCACGCCTTGCGTCTCGAGGGCAGCCTGTCGCGTGCCGAACTCGCCCGCGCCACCGGCCTCACCCCGCAGGCGATCGCCAATATAGTCGATGACCTGATCGGCGCGGGCCTCGTCCGCGAGGCCGGACGGCGCAAGGCGAAGCGCGGCCAGCCGCCGATCGAGATCGAGATCGCCAAGGACGGCGGCTATGCGCTGGGCATCCGCATCGACTCGTCGCATTTTCATGCAGCCGCTGCGGATCTCGGCGGCGACATCATCGAAACGCGCGAAGGCCCTGCTCCGGCGCAAGGCGACTGGCTCGATTTCCTGAGCGCCCTCTATGCCGATTTCGCGGGACGTTTCGGTGCCGAGCGCTGCCTGGGGCTGGGGCTGGTCACGCCCGGCCCCTTCGATGTCACCTGGCCCGGCGTCCCGACACCGGGCGCCGTCCCGGCGTTGCAGAGCCGCGCCATTGCCGAGGCGCTTGCCGACAAGACCGGCACCGACGTGCTGCTCGAGAATGATGCGACGGCGGCGGCCTTGGGCGAGAAGCTCTATGGCGAGGCCTTGAGCCTCAATGACTTCTTCTATGTCTTTATCGGCGAGGGTGTGGGCGGCGGCATCGTCATCAGGGGCGAGCCCTATCGTGGCAATCGCGGCAATGCCGGCGAGTTCGGCCATGCCGTCATCGATCCCAACGGCCCTTCCTGCTATTGCGGCAATCGCGGCTGCCTCGGCGAATATCTGTCGCTGAGCGCGATGCGCCGCGATCTCGCTCTGGCCGAGGCGCAAGGCAAGGATGCGACCGCCGCGCGCGATGCGTGGATCAGGCGCGCCGCCGAGGCGCTGTCGATCGGCCTCACCACCATCGAGAACCTGTTCGATCCGGAGCGGATCATCTTGGGCGGTGCGGCACCGGTCGCCCTTCTCGAAGAGCTCGCCCGCCACTTGCGCCTGCTCAGGCCCTCGGTGCGCCAGGATTTCGGCGACGACCGCTTGCGCCTGAGCCAGCTCGGCGAGCGTAGTGCTGCGCTCGGCGCCTCCGCTCTGCCGATCCTCGCCGCAACGACGTCCGGTCCGGCTTAGGGCTTCGGCACGCGCTGGATGCGGTCGCCGCGCCAGGTGCCGACCCAATATTCCTGGCCGAGATCGAGCGCGGTGCTGGCAGATCCGAACAGGGTCGGCTTGGCTTCGCTGACGACGGTCTCGGCCATCAAGGTTTCGGGCTCGACCTTGATCACCTTGAAGGGATGCGGGCATGAGGCGGCATCGCTCATGGCGCAGACAACGAAGTCCGCGCCCGTGAGCCACTGCCCCGTCACCAGGAGCTGGCCGTCATCGTCCCAATGCAGATTGTCGGGGAGGAAATCAGTCCCGATCACCCGTGCCGGCGCTGCATCGTCGCGCGGGATGCGATGCAGTTTCCGGGCGCCCCATTCCGCCACGAAGAGGATCCTGCCGTCGGATGATGCAGCAATGCCGTTAGGTCCCGACATTTGGGTTCCGGCGATCTCGCGCCATCCCGCTTTCGGCGACCATTCGAGCACCGCGCCCGTGGGCTTGCCGGCGACAAGGTCGGGTCCCCAGTTCTTGTTGCCGGCATCGAAGAATTTCGTCGCCGCGAAGCCGCCATCGGGCAGTGCCGCCACGCTGTTGAGGAAGGCGCCTGACGGTGCGGGCACGCAGCCCTTCCAGCGCAGCGCCGGGACATCGTTCTTGGCCTCGATCTGGAAGACCTCAACTGCCTCGCGCCCGCCATGGCCGATAGCCAGCAGTGTCAGGCCGTCGGAATCTTGCCTGAGCGCAATGCCATGGCCACGGTACGTGGCCGTCGTGGGTTTTTCCGCGCACTGAGGATAGGCGGCACTGTCAGGTGCGGCCGCCATGGCGTCAATCTCGATCGCGCGCCAGGTATGATCCCTGGTGTTCAAGAGATAGAACATCCCTTGCGTGTCTTTCGGACCTGCCGCGCGGCTGGCAATCACCCAATCCGTTCTCGGAATCCGCGCCAGGTCCTCGGCATTGACGGGCCCGCAGATGAAGGCCTTGTCGGTGACACCGCCGCATTTGCCGTCTTGCGCTTCGCCCGCCATGGCTGCCCCGGCACTGCTCAACAATGCGAAAGCGGTCAGGCGAGCGACAAGCGCAAGCATGGACGCGCTCACGCGGCCTGCAGTCTGATGCGCTGCAGCGGCGGGAAAGCGAGCGCGATCGCCGCGGCGCCGAGGCCCAGAGCAAGCGAGCCGATGAACATCCAGGCATAGCCGCCGTAATTGTCGAAGATCCAGCCGCCCGCCAAGGGACCGATGGCCATGCCGAGGCTCGACAGCATCGTCACCGCGCCGAACACCGAGCCCATGATCTCCTGGCCGAAATATTCGCGTGCCAGCGTGGCATAGAGCGGCATCACGCCGCCATAGGCGGCGCCGAAGACCACCGCGAGCATGTAGAAGTGCGTGAGATCGCTGACCGCGAGATAGGTGCCGATGGCGATCGCCTGGACGAGGAGACCGGCGATCAGCACCGGCTTGACGCCGATCCGGTCGGCCATCACCCCGAGCAGGACGCGCCCGCCGAGCCCCGCGAGGCCCTCGACACTATAGATGCTGACCGCCGCCATGGGCGTGATGCCGCAGATGATGGCATAGCTCACCATATGAAAGATCGGGCCGGAATGCGCCGCACAGCAGGCGAAGAAAGTGAGGCCGAGCACCAGGAATTGCGGCGTCCTGAGCGCCTGCGCAACAGCGCCCTTGGGCGGCCCTGACGCCGCCTGCGGCGCGCCTGCGGCCGGCGCCGCCTGCGGCGGGCGGCGCACGAAGAGTGCCGCCGGAATGAGCAGCACCCAGGCGCCGATCCCGATGATGAACATCGCGGTCCGCCAGTCATAGGCGGTGATGAGCCAGCGCGCGAAGGGCGAGATGGTGAGCGGCGCCACGCCCATGCCGGCCGAAACCAGCGAGACGGCGAGGCTGCGATTGGTCTCGAACCATCCGGTGACGGCGGCGATCATCGGCGCGAAGAAGGCGCTCGCGGCAAGGCCGACGATGATGCCGTAAGTGAGCTGGAACACGATGAGCGATTGCGCATAGCTCGCCAGAACCAGAGCGAGGCCCAGAAGCACCGCGCCGATCATCACCACGATGCGCGGGCCGTAGCGGTCGCTGACCGAGCCCCACAGGAAGGCGCCGAGCCCCATGACGATGAAATTGAGCGTCATGGCGCTCGATATGCCGGCACGCGACCAGTGCGTGTCGGTCGACAAGGGATCGAGGAACACGGCGAGCGAGAACATGGCGCCGATGGCGACACAGGTCATGAGCGCGCCCAAGGCGACGATCACCCAGCGATAGGACGATTCCATCGCAAGCCTCCCGGTTTCAGCTCTTGTTCGGACGGGGGAACAAGAGTTCCACATACCGCCGCAAGTGATCCATGCTTTCATGCGCCGTCTGGGCCTGGCCCTGGCCCTTGGCCAGGATGATGGCACCCTGGATGACGGTCTGAATATATCGGGCGAGGCTCTCCGCCGTCCAACCGGCATCGATCTTGCGATGTCGCATCGCGGCCATGATGATCTCGGTCAGCGCTTGCGCGTTCTCCGACATGGTCTTCTGGCAGGCGTCGCGCAGCGCGGGATGAGTGGCGTAGACTTCCTGGATCATCGTGCCGGCGAAACAGGTCCAGTCGGGAAGCTCGCCGGCCATCATCGCTTTCCGCGAGTCGAGATAGGCGAAGAGCTGGTCCACCGGGTCGGCCGCCTCGGGGTCTGTCTGGACGAGACAGGCCTTCGCCCGCATGCGCCAGAGCTCCGCCGCCGCGAGCGCCAGGTCGTCCTTGCTCTCGAAATGATGGAAGAAGCTGCCCTTGGTCACCCCGGCAGCAGCGCAGATATCGTCGATGCGCGTGGCGTTGTAGCCCTTGGCGCGCACCACATCGAGCGCTGCGGCGAGCAGCTTCGATTTCGAACGGTGTTCGGCCAGGATTGTCGGGCTCATTCCCGACCATACCCACTAGTTGGTATGGAGTCAATACGCGAACGTGTAGAATGACTTCAGGCCCTGCATGACCTCCAAGGTAATCGACCAAGCGCTGCCGGCGGCTCAGACTCCGCATGACGCATCGATGAAGGAGCGAGCCCATGGCGATCACCTATGTCATCAAATTCAATGTCCGGCCGGAGCAGCGCGGCGCCTTCCTCACGCTGCTCGATGGCGTGCTCGATCAGATGCGGCATGAGCCGATGTTCCATGAGGCGGTCCTGCATCAGAACCCCGAAGATCAGAACCGCTTCATGCTCTATGAGACCTGGGAAAATCATGAGGACGTGCTGCAGGTGCAGTTGCACCGCTCCTACCGCAAGGCCTGGCACGACGCCTTGCCGACGCTCCTCACCGGCGAACGCGACATCTCCATATGGCAGCCATTGCGCGCCCTCCTTCGCTGAAGCTCCGGAGGGCTCCGCCTTCCAGTCCTGCGAAGCTCCATAAGGCGCGAAGCAGGATTCATTCCGCAGCGACCTGCTCGAGCGGGCGCACCGGCGTCCTGTGCCAGCCTTCCTCATGGCGCTGCCAATAGGCCTGCTTCAGGGCGAGCGAGATCGGTCCCGGCCGGTCATTGCCGAGGATGCGCGCGCCGATGCGCGAGACCGGCATGACGCCGCCCGCGGTGGTGGCGGCGAAGACCTCGTCCGCATCCTCGATCAGGGCGCGCGGGATCGCCGCGACCTTGGCCTCTATCCCCTGGTCCGCGCACAGCTCCAATACCGATTTGCGCGTGATGCCCTGCAGGCTGCCGCGATCGGGGGTCAGCACTTGTCCGTCCTTGACCATGAAGATGTTGAAGCCGGGCCCTTCGGTGACGAAGCCTTGCGCGTCGCACAGGATCGCCGTGTCGAAGCCGTGGTCATGCGCCTCGAACAGTCCCGAGGTCAGGTCGCTCCACTGATAGTTCTTGACCGTCGGATCGACCGAAGCATCGGGCACGCGCGGAATGCTCGCGATCCACAGATGCGCGCCGCGCTCCTGCACGTCCTTGGGGATGACGTCGATCCAGGGCAGCGCATAGGCGATGAAATGATTGTCGCAATCGGCCGGGCGCCTTGATCCGGCGACGCGCGGCCGGCCGCGCAACGCCACCATCGCGACATAGGAATCGGCGAGGCCCGCCAGCGCCACGCAGCGATGCAAGGCCGCTTCGATCGCCGCGCGATCTTCGGGCGGCTTGAGCCGGCGCGCTGCCATCGAACGGATGAAGCGGTCGAGATGGTCGTCCAGACGGAAGAAGCCGTGCTTGAAGACATGGACGACGTCATAGACGGCGTCCGAGCGGGTGAAACCCCAATCGGTGACCGGGATGCTGGCCTCGGCGATGGGAACATAGCGGCCGCGCACATAGGCGGCGCCATTGGCGAAGGGTGATGTGTCCATGGGCGAAGCCTATCTTCTCAATGAAGCCACGGCAATCGGGTCGGTCGTCATTCCTGCTGGCATCGCGAGTCTCGAAGGGATAGCGTAAGGTCAATGGCGACTCGGACAGAGAAGGCGGCTGAGCGAGCGGTTGGCATGCGCTGGCCTGGGGTGCCCTTGCTGTTGCTGATCTCCGCCTGTGCGCATCACCCGGAGCTTCTCGACAAACCCGACAGGGTCTGGGCATCCTCGAGGAGCATGGACAGCATAGCATCCTGCATCATCAGGGCGCTCGATGAGCGAGGGCGCTCCGGATCCAATCTTTCTCCGAGCCAGACCCACGCCAGGCATGTGATCGAGCCGGGGAAACTCTATGAGATCAGGCCCGAGCAGCAAGGCTTGGCCACCGGCGAATCCTATACCGTTCGCCTGGAAAAGACCGGCGAAATGATCACGCGCATATCGCTCTTCGTCCAATCGCCATGGAAAAAGAGCGTGATCCGCGCGTTGAAGCCCTGCGGCTCCTGATCCTGACACATTCCGTTTGAGCGATTCCGCGGCGGCCCCAAGCGCGCTAGGCTGCCCGACCATGCAAAAGATCGAGATCAAGATCCGCGATGGGGTTTTGCCCGTCCTATGTCTATCGGCCCCAAACAAGGCCCCGGCCGCTGTCTTCGTCTTCATGGAAGGGATCCTGGTCTTGCGCGACACGCCGGTCTATGACGAGACGGCCTGCGAACGCCACTGGCGGACGATGACGCAGCTTTTTGACGATGTCCTCAAAGGCGGCGCCCGGGCTCCAGGATGAAAGCAGCATGGTATGAAAGAAACGGAGCGGCGCGCGATGTTCTGATCGTGGGCGACCTGCCGGACCCCAAGCCCGCCCGTGGCGAGGTGCTGGTCAAGCTCAATGTCTCCGGCGTCAATCCCTCCGATGTGAAGAGCCGCGCCGGACGGCCGCTCGCCGGCGCCAAGGTGGTGCCGCACAGCGATGGCTCGGGCGTGATCGCGGCCGTTGGCGACAATGTGCCGGCTTCGCGCATCGGTGAGCGCGTCTGGCTGTGGAACGGACAATGGCAGCGCGCTTTCGGCACGGCCGCCGAGTTCATCGCCTTGCCGGCGGAACAGGCCGTGCCCTTGCCGAAGAGCGTCGACTTCACGGCCGGCGCCTGTCTCGGCATACCGGGCCTCACCGCCATGCATGCCGTCAATTTGCACATGCCGGTTGCGGGCAAGACGCTGCTCGTCACCGGTGGCGCATCGGCGGTCGGGCACTATGCCACGCAGATCGCCACCCTTCGCGGCGCCCGCGTCATCGCCACCGCCTCGGCCGCGCGGGCCGATCACGCCCGGAGCGCCGGCGCCACCCAAGTCATCGACTACAAGGCCGAGAATGTCGCGCGCCGTATGCTCGACCTGACCGACGGCAAGGGGGCCGACGGCATCATCGACATGGATTTCTCCACCACCGCCCCTTTGCTGGCTAATGGCATCCTGGCGCCGCATGGCAAGCTCGTCGGCTATGGCTCCAACATCCGCGGCGACCAAGCCGTGCCTTTCGGCGATCTCCTGTTCAAGAGCCTCACCCTTCAGTTCTTCCTGGTCTATGAGCTCAAGCCCGAGGAACGAAAGGCGGCACTTGAGGATCTCAAGGCCCTGCTCGAGAAAGGCGCGCTCAGCCATACGATCGGCGCTCGCTTTCCGCTCGCCGGCATCGCCTCCGCCCATGAGGCGGTCGGGGCGGGCCGCGTTCTCGGCAATGTCGTTCTCGACATCGCCTGATCAGGCCATCGTGAGCTTCGCCCCTGTGAGCCGCTTGGGCAGCAACGGCGCATCGACGCGCTCGCCGAAATGACGGCGCCTTCCGAAGGCGAGGCGCAAGAGCACATTGGTATAGAGACCGGGACCCGATGAATAGATGCGCCAGCCGCCATCGACGGCGATCTCGCCGTTCTTGACCCGTGCCCACTGGGCGCTCGCCTTATAGCGGTCGGGGAAGGCCGCATCGCTGCTCGAGAAATAAGCATTGCGCTGCCGGAGCGACGCCTGCTCCAGCACCTCGGTCACGGCGATCGGATTGACCTTCAGGAGCGCGTCCCACAGCGCGTCGGCCTCGCAGAGCGTCGCCATCGCTTCGCCATAGCGCAGATGCGCATGCGTATACATGAGGCCGATCTCGCGCCCGAAATTGGCGGCCGACTCGGCGCGGCGGAAGATGTGCTCAGGGCCGCCGCGATAGGTGACCGGTCTGTCCATGAGCCGGGCGCCGTCGGGGAAGAGGAGATGCTCGCGAATGATCTCGACATGATGCCGCGTCTGTTCCTCGTTGAACAAGCCGCTGATGATGCCGCGCTTCATCGGCAGGAGCGAGTATTTGAGTCCGGTCCGCTCATCGCTCGGATGCAGCAGCAGTTCGGGCCGCTCCTCGCCGGCTGCGAAGATCGCATAGCCGGCGACGGTCTTGTCGCGGATGAGATGCTTGTTGAAATCCCGCCGCATCTCCAGCGCGAGGCGCTTGAGGCTTTCCGCTTCCGGCCCGCGCCCCGCTTGGCGCAGCACCTCGATGTAACGCTTCACCTGGTGGAACAGCAGGGCCACGGTCCAACTCGACACCATGGAGTCGCGCAAGCCGGGATCGGCGGGCTGGAGCGAATCGTTCCAGTCGCCTTCGCCATAGCGGATGAGCTTCGTGCCCGGGATGAAGCGCTCTTCCGCCGTGGCGATGAGCTTCTCTATATGCCGGGCGATGGAATCCTTGCGTTCGGTACGGGCAAGCGTCTCCTCATTGCGCCAGGCCACTTCCTCGTCGAGGAAGCCGAGGTCGTTCGTCCATTCGACATAGTCGCACAGCGCCTTGAGCGGCCAGACGATGACGTCGCCATGGGCATGGCGGTCCTGGATGTTCGAATAGGGCTCGAGCATGAACCATTGCGGCCAGTCGCCGCGTTTCTCATATTGCTGGGCGAAGACGATCTTCAGGATCGCCTTCACCGGCGCGTCATGCTCGAGCGAAAGCAGGAACTCGACCGGCCCCTGGCAGACATCGCGCGTGCCCCAGGCCGCACCCGTATATTGCTCGAGCCCATGCGGCACGGTGAGATGGATCATCGCATTATGGGCAAGCCACGGGAATGACGTGTCGAGCGCCTGAAGACCCGGATCGCTGCCCTCGATGCGAAGCCCGCGCGTGACATGAGTCCAATAGCGCCGGGCCGGCGCCAGCATGGCCGCGCCGTCGACGCCCGCCGCATATTTCGCCGCAAGCCGGTCGGCCTCTCTCGCATCGCTGAGCGAGCCGGTGACGGCGAAGCGGAATTCCTTAGTCGCGACCGTGCGCAGGGCCACATAGGCGCCACCGCGGAAGACGCCATCGGCATAGAGCAATTCATCGCCGCCCACCGCTTCGACCGCATCGGGCGTGCTGGTCACGAGATCATAGGCCGACTGCGGATAGCGCTGCCCCCAGAGGAATTGCGGATCGGGACGGAAGCGGATGCGCTTGTCCTCCCTGTCGATCTCGACCCGGCCTTGATGGCTGAGCTCGCGCTCGCCGAGCACGAGATGGCCGAAGACGAGGAAGCGGCAGGCCTCGCCTTCGACGCTGACGCGCCATTGCATCGCCGCGTCATTGCCCGCCGCGACCGCTTCGACGATGATGCTGCGTGAGCCTGTCCGATAGATCCAGCGGCAGTCGCTCAGGCCGATCTCGAAGACGGAGGGCACGGTCAGCAGCCGCCAGCCCTGGCCGAGATCGGCGAGGATGCGCAGGCCGCTGGTGCGGGTGATGTTGTAGGGATCGCGCGAGATCGAGAACAGCTTGTGGAAGGAGGTGTTGCCGATGGTGAGCTGCGCGCCGAAGATGCCATGCATCCAGGAGGTGGCGCAAAGCGTCGCCTCATCGAGCAGCATGCCCTGCCCGCTGCGCAGGAGCGCGCCGTGGCGGCGGGGAACGAGCCGTTCCTTTGGAGCGAGGACGACATGGCGGTTATGCGCGCCGTCGGGCACGAAGAAGGAGAGGAGCTCTCCATCCTGGCGCTCCTCATGACGGCGCTCTTCATAGCGACGCGCCAATTCGGCAGCGCTCAGCGGCTCGGTCGTGAGCGGTGGCGCATCCTGCACCAGGCCGCGCGCCGGCGCTGCCAGTGCGATGTCCTTTGACGAGAAGCCGGCGCGCGCAGCCTTGACGAGCTCGAGCTTCGCCAGATCGGCATCGCTCGAAGCATCCGCGTGATCGGGCTCATGCCAGCCGAAAAAGGTCCAGTGGGCGGACGCGCCGGGCTCGATCATCGCCGGCCGCGACTGGAGCGCGGCACAAGCCACCTCATGCTGCAGCCTCAGGCTCGGCAAGTCTTTCCCGAATGGAAGATCGATGCCGCTCCGGTCGCGATAGAAGGGGCCGAAGACTTGCAGCGCGTCGGTGGCGAAGGCCACGGCACCGTCGAGGCAGCCTTGCATGACCCAGGGCCAGCGCCCGCCTTGCGCCAAATTCTGCCGGCTCATGATCACCGGGCCCAGCGCCGCGTCCTGCACGACATGATGATCGATATATTGAGAGACATAGGCTTCGTTATTGGCAACGAAGCCACGATCGCCGAGGCCCAGATCCTGGACGAGCAGCACGTCGCAGGCGATCTTGCTCTTGCCTTCATTGGCGATCTCGACATGCCAAAGCCAGGCATTGCTCGCGGGCGCGAGCCAGAATGTGACGCGATGGCGAAGCCCGTCCGCCACCCCTTCCCAGACGAAGCGGTCGGCATCGGCGCCGAAGCGAAACCCGGCCTCGGGCCCGACGATCTCGACGATGCGCGGCCGATCACCGCCGATGCGCAGATAGAGCCGTCCGATGCCGCCATGGATGGGCGAGCCCGGCACCTGATTGAGCATGATGCGTCCGCGCTCGCTCTGGTGCTCGAGGACGAAAAGCGCGCCATTGGGCAGCACGCTTGCCGACAATCCTGACGCATTGGCAATTTGCCGGCAGCCGATGTCGCCTTCGCGCGGTGTCGTGAAGCTGGCCGTTGCGTCAGATGTCATGCGGCGTCCCCCAAATCATGCCAGCCCGAAGAGAGAAGGAGCGCAGGAGCGCTCGCTTGTCAATCGCTTCAGACACCCATCGCCGCCTTCACCCGCTGGCGCGTCAAGGGCAGATCATGAAGCCGCTTGCCGATGGCATGGCGGATGGCATTGCCGACGGCACCCGCCGTCGGCCCTTGCGCCGCTTCGCCCGTGCCGAGGAAAGGCTGCCCGGGCCGGTCGATGACATGCACCTCGACCGTGTCCGGCACGCTAGCGAAGCGCAGGATTGGATAGCTCGACCAGTCGGTACTGGTGATGCGGGTCCGGTCGAAAGTGACCGCCTCATAGAGCGTCCAGCTGATAGCTTGCAGTATGCCGCCTTGCGTCTGGTTCCTGATCCCGTCGGGATTGACGGCCTGGCCGCTGTCGATGGCCGCCACCGCGCGAGCCACGCGCACGCGCCCCGTGTCGCGTTCGACCTCGACTTCGAGCGCCAGCGCCAGATAGGCGGCGAGCGTCTTGTAGCGCGCGAAGGCAAAGCCCTTGCCGTGATAGGGCGGCATCTCTTTCGCCCAGTCGAAGCGCTCGGCGGCGAGCTCGACCACCGCCTTGGCGCGCGGGTCGTCCAGATGCTTCAGCCGGAACTCGACCGGATCGGTCCCCGCCATGATCGCAAGCTCGTCGATCGCGCTCTCGATCGCGAACACATTGGCATAGGCGCCAAGGGCTCGAAGTGCCGAGACGCGCACAGGCATGTCGGGCAGGAAATGCCACTGCACCTTCTTGTTCGCGATCGCATAGGGCGGATTGGCGTTGCGGTCGCCATTGCCGGAAGGACTGATCTGCAATTTTGCCGGGCGCGGCGTTGCGGGCGCCGATTTATGGATGCCGGCGAGCAGCGCCCCCGCACCGCCGGGCCGCGTCGAATGCGTGTTGCTCCACAGATCGAAGCTCCAGCTATCGATGCGGCCATTCGCATCGAGCGAGCCTCTGACTTTCATCAGCATAGCCGGGCCGAAAGGCTCCCAGGCATGTTCCTGCTCGCGCATCCATTGCACGCGCACCGGCCGCCCAGTGAGCTTCACGGCGATGAGCGCCGCATCGGCCGCCGCGTCGTCGGCGCCATTATGGCCATAGCAGCCCGAGCCTTCCATGTGGATGACCTGCACACGCTCTTCCGGCATCGCCAGCATCTCTGCGATCGCCTCGCGGTCGGGGAAGACGCCTTGCGTATGCGACCACACTTTCAGACCCTGGTCCTCGGTCATGAGTGCGACGGCGCAGCTCGGCCCGATCGATCCATGGATCTGATAGGGCCGCGTGAAGCGCGCCTCGAACACATCACCGCCGAAGGCTGGTGCCCCTGCCTCGGCAACGGTGCCGACCTCGCGCGCGAGTCCTTCGAGCACAGGGGGTAGATCGGTCTCGTCCGGCAGCGTCTCGCGCTCGACCCATTGCGCCGCCGCGGCCAGAGCCCGCATGGCGGTCACCGCCTGGTATTCGCGTTCGGCCACCACGGCGAGAAAATTGCCGTCGCGCAGGACCGAGACCACGCCCGGCATCGCTTCAATGCTTGTGGTATCGACATCGGCAAGCGTCGCGCCATAGCTCGGCGGCCGCACCACGCGCGCATGCACCATGCCCTCGAGCCTCAGATCCTGCACATAGGCGACGCCGCCCGTGACCTTGCCCGGAATGTCGACGCGCGGCAGCGACAGGCCGATGATCCGCAAATCCGAAGGCGCCTTGAGCGCCGATTGCGGTGCGGCCTCGACATGGAGATCGATCGCCGCCGCAAGCTCGCCATAGCCAGCCTTCCGTCCGTCAGGCGCGGTCACCGTCTTCTGGGCCGCCTTCAGCTCACTTGCGGCAAGGCTGAATCTCTCTGCCGCCTTCGCAAGCAGGAGCTCGCGCACTTGCGCCGCCGCGTTGCGGATGGCGGTGCCGCTGTTCTGCATCGATTGGCTGCCGGCGGTAAAACCTTCATCTGCCGTGCGGCCGGTATCGGCGGTCACGAGCTCGATGTCCGGGGGCTCGACATCGAGCTCTTCCGCCGCCACCTGGATGAGCGCCGTCCTGATTCCCTGGCCGAGCTCCGCCTTGCCGGTGAACACGGTGATCTTCCCGTCCGCATCGATGCGGATCCAGCTGTCGAGGTGACGCGCCTCATCCAGGCTGCCCGGCAGCTTGGGGCCTGCCGGGGCGGGTTGTGCCGGTTCCTGCGCGCCTGCCGGCACGAGGGAGAAGGAGACGATCAGCGCTGCACCGCCGGTGAGCAGCGCGCGGCGGTTCATTTGCATGTTCATCAGCCGGTCCTCCCCGTTTTCATCACCTGGCCGGCGCGCTTGATCGCCGCGAGGATGCGCATATGCGTGCCGCAGCGGCAAAGATTGGTTCGGAGCGCATCGCGGATCTCGCGGTCGCTCGGCTCCGGGTTCTTCTGCAGGAGCGCCTGCGCGCTCATCATCATGCCGGGAATGCAATAGCCGCATTGCGCCGCCTGCATTTCGATGAAGGCGGCCTGGATCGGTGCCGGCGCCTCGATCGTGCCTAAGCCCTCGAGGGTCGTCACCTTGCGCCCTGCGAGCGCCATCACCGGCGTCACGCAGGAGAGCATGGCTTCGCCGTCGACCATCACCGTGCAGGAGCCGCATTGCCCGAGACCGCAGCCGAATTTCGCCGCATTGAGCTTGAGCTCGTCGCGCAGCACATAGAGAAGCGGCGTCGCGGGATCGGCGGTGATCTCATGCGTCTTGTTGTTCACATTGAGCGTAACGGCCATTTCTACTCCTTCGCGCCCACATTCTGGGGCGCCCGTTCGATACCGTCCGCCGGCCTGACCGCGACCTTGTAGTCGCCGCTCCGCGTCTTGCGCACCCTTTCGGCAACACCTTCCCAGTTGGGCTTGCCGGAGAAGCGCTGGCGCATATAGGCGAGGAGGTCGGCGATCTGCTGGTCGCTGAATGCCGCCGCAAAGCCCGGCATCATTGCGCTCGCTTCGCCATCCGCCGGCGGCAGGCCGAAGAGCGTCACATTGACGATGTTCTGCGGATTGGGCGAATTCACCGCCGTGCTCAGCCGGAAATCGAGTCCGCCGAAGGGCGGCGGCCGCCCGCTCTCATGACACATGGCGCAGGCCGATTCATAGATCGCCGCACCTTGCGCCTCGCTGCCGTCGCGGGCCGCAACCGTCGTCACGGCAGCCGTCTCTTGCACCGCCGCCTGGCGCTGCGTTTCAGGCTTGCCGATCAGCGATGCGACATAGATGGCGATCGCCTCTATATCGCTGTCGGGCAGACTCGCGAGATTGCCGGTCACCTCGGCCATCGGCCCGCGCGAGACGCCATGCTTCTCGTGCCACCCGTGGCGCAGGAAAAAGGCGAGCGCCGCCTTGTCCCAGGGCGTCGGCGCCGGCGAGGCTTCATCGATCGCATAGGCGACCCAGCCTTCCGCCTCGCCGCCGGCGAAATGCCGATCCTTGTCTTCGGCACCGAGCTGGTTGCGCGGCGTGTGGCAGGCGCCGCAATGGCCGAGCCCCTCGGCGAGATAGACGCCGCGATTCCACTCTTCGCTTTGCTTGGGATCGGGCCGGAACGGACCATCATCGAGATAGAGGAGCTTCCAGCCGGCGAGCAGCGGGCGGAAGCCGAGCGGGAACATCAGGTCATTGGCGGGCGCTGTCGCCTTCACCGGCTCGCGCGTCATGAGATAGGCATAGAGGGCGCGGTTGTCGTCGTCGGTCACATGGGTGAAGTGATCATAGGGAAAGGCGGGATAGAGATGCCGCCCTTGCCGGTCGACACCTTCGCGCATCGCGCGCAGAAAGGCCGCTTCCGACCACCGGCCGATGCCGGTCTCTGGGTCGGGCGTAATGTTGGTGGAATGGATCGTGCCGAAGGGTGTCGGAAGGGCAAGGCCGCCGGCAAAAGCCTTGTCGCCGGGCACGGTGTGGCAGGCGATGCAATTGCCGACCGCGGCAAGCTCGGTGCCTTTCTTGACCAGAGCCGGGTCGAAATTCTGTGCCGTAACGTCGATAGCTGCGATCTCCGGCCGCCAGGCGAATGCCGCAAACGCTATTCCCACGCAAATGAGGAGGACGGCCACAAGGCCCAGGATTTTCCAACCGCGCATCAGTGCCTGGCAATTCGGCTAAGTCGGGCGACAACGCATGGCGGCGGTGAAAGTTCCGTTATACGCCGATCGCCTCGACATAGCGGTGGAAGGCTTCGACCTCGCCCTCGAGCGGCTCGCGGCCGGTGAAGCTGCGCAGATAGGCCGGCACCAGCGCCAAGCGGCTTGCCGTCGGCTCGACGATCTCGAGCGAGTAATAGCCGATCTGCATGAAATAGAGGACGCGCGCCCTGACATAGGCATCGACCTCGTCATAGCCATAGCGCGCGAACATGTCGCCGATGGCGGCGACCCGGTCATTGTCGGCGGCATCGATGATCTCGTGGACCTCGGGCGAGCTCCTCGCCCAGGTGCGGATGGCAAAATCGAGCCGCGGCTGGAACAGATTCTCGTCCACCCAGCATTCGAAGACGTTGAGCACCGCCTGCGTCACGGAGGGTGCCGGCCGCTTCGCCCTTTCGATGATGAAGCGGGTGTTCTTGTTGCGCCAATGTTCGAGAAGCTGGTCGAGCAGATCCTGGCGGCTCTTGAAATACCAATAGAAGCTCGAGCGCGACACGCCGAGCTTGTGCCCGAGCGCCAGGATGCGCACGCCCTCGACCCCTTCCGAAATGAGGGTCTCGAGCGCGATATTGAGCCAGTCCTCCCGCGTCGCCTTGATATTGCCGGAGAGGGCGGCCCGTTGGGCCTCGTTCTTCGCCACGCGGATGATCCTGGCCATACGCTCTTACAACGCCAAGGTTTGTTCAAGCCATTTCCACAAATAGGGTGCTAGCCCGCGATCCACATGGAGGCGCAGGCGATCGCCATGGCCATGGCGGCAGCACAAGGCATTGACCCCGGCGAAAAGGACGGCGGCGCTGGGCGTCGTCGCCTGGGGATCGAGCGTCATCGCGCGCGCCAGCAGCGAGGCCAGGCCTGGGCCTTCGATCTCGAACATATGCAGACCGGCATCGTGAGCGCTGACCGCGAAGCCTTCCTCATGCCAGCCAGGCGCGATGTCGAAAGGCGTTTCCGACACCGCCAGGATACGGTCGCGGGCGATGCGCAAAGCGTAGCTCCGGCCGGTCGCGGTCGCGAGCGCGCCCACTGCTTCAGCCGCCATGCCCGACGCCTTGCTCCAGGCAGCGATGTCACCGCTCACCAGGCATTGGCTGAAGCCCGAAGCCGAGCGGATCGCGAGGCCTTCCGCCGTGATGACCGCGGTTTTCCAATCGGGCACGGCCGACCACTTTTCGGCGAGATCACGCATTGAGCCGCTCTCCTTCCGGATCGAAGGCGCAAGGCGGCGTGATCGTCGCGCGCCGGACCGCTCCCAGATGCTGGATGTCAATGGTCTCGCCATGGCGCGATGCGCCGCGCTCGATGAGCGCAAGCGCGATCGGTCGCTCGAGTGTCGGGCTCATATGGCTCGAGGTCACGAAGCCCTGGCTCCGGATCCTGCCCTTGTCGTGCGCGACGCCATGACTGCCGGCCGGCAGCGGCGGCTCGCCTTCAGCGACCGCGAGGCCGACGAGTTGCAGGCGGTCGTCCTTGTTGGCGACATCGGTGAAGAGCGAGCGGCGGCCTACATAATCGCTCCGCCGCCTGGTACGCGGTCCCGCGACGCCGAGATCATGCGGCATGGTGGTGCCGTCCGTGTCCTTGCCGATGACGATATACCCCTTCTCGGCGCGCAGGATCATCAGCGCCTCGAGGCCGAGGGTCACCGCATCGAAAGCCTTGCCCGCCTCTTTGAGCCGCGCCCAGAGCGGCTCGGCCCGGTCGGCGCGGATCGACAGCTCATAGCTGCGGTCGCCGGTGAAGCTCACGCGCGCGATGCGCAGCCTGTCGGCACCGAAGCTACCCTCGCCCACCGCCATATGCGGCAAATCGCGATCATCGAGCGAGAGGCCGAGATCGAGTGCCGCGAGCAATGGTTTCGATTGCGGACCCGAAACGGTCAGCGTCGCCATCTCGGCCGTGGCATTGTGGATATGGACCGCCTCGCGGCCAAAGCGATCCTGCCGCCATTCCTCGAGCCTGGCATGCACGGAAGCCACATGCGATGAGGAGCAGGAGACGACGAAGCGATGCTCGTCCAACCGCACCAAAATGCCGTCATCGAAGACGACGCCCGTTTCCGACAGCATGAAGCCGTAGCGGCAGCGGCCCGGCGTGAGCGTCGACATGGTGTTGTAGCAGATGAAGTCGACGAATTCGGCGGCCTTTGGCCCCATCACCTCGATCTTGCCGAGGGTCGAGCCGTCGAACAGCGCCGCCGATTGGCGCGCCCGCCGGGCCTCTTCCTGGATTGCGCGCTCGGCATCGGCGCCGCCATAATGCGCCGGACGCAGCCAGCCGCCATATTCCTGGAACACAGCACCTTGCGCGCGATGTACCGTCTCGAGCGGCAGCCGGCGCACCGGCACCATCAATTCTCCGCCATTGAGGCCGGCGAAGCTGGTGAACGGCACCGGCGTGAAAGGCGGCCGATAGGTGGTGATGCCGGTCTCGGGGACGGAACGCCCGGTGATGCCGGCCATCAGCGCGAGACCCGGCAGGTTCGAGGTCTTGCCCTGATCCGTCGCCATGCCGAGCGTGGTGTAGCGCTTGAGATGCTCGACCGAGACGAAGTTCTCGCGCGCCGCGAGCGACACATCCTTCGCCGTCACATCGCTCTGATAGTCGATCCACACGCGGCCTTTCGCACGCGCATCCGGCCATGTCGCCAGGACGCCGTCCTTGGTTTCGCCCATGGCGGCGCCCACGACCGTGATCCCGTCGACCGGATCGCCCGGCAGGAAAGCGGCACGCGCTTCGTTCCAGACTGGCTTGCCTTTCGCTTGGGCATAGAGATGAATGGTCGGCGTGGCGCCGCCGGAGACGAGCACGCAATCGGCAGGCAATGATATGCCGTCATCGAGTGTCACGCCTTCGACACGCATCCGGCCCCGCGCCGACACGATGCTGCGTCCGGCAAGCCACCCCACACCCTCTGGCGCGGCGCGCGCCATGTCCTTGCGCATCTCGACCAGCACGACCTCGGCACCCGCCTTGGCGAGCGCACCCGCCACCTCATAGGCGCTGTCATTATTGGTGGCGATCACGATGCGCCGGCCCACGCGCACGCCATAGCGGCGCAAATAGACGAGCGCCGAATCCGCCGACATGATGCCGGGCAGGTCGTTATTGGCGAAGGGCAAAGGCCGCTCGATGGCACCGGTTGCGAGAATGACCTGGCGCGGCCTGACCCGCCACAGCGTGTCCGGACGGCCGTCATGATGGCGCTGATTCAGGGCGACGAGATTGTGGTCATAGATGCCGAAGGCGGTGGTCGAGGTGAGGACCGGATGGCCGTCACGCTTCAGCGCCGCGACCGTCTCTTCGGCCCATTGCGGGCCGGGCTTGCCGTCGATCTCGCCGTCGCGATGCAGCAGCGAGCCGCCCCCTATTGATTGCTCATCGACCAGCATGACCGACTTGCCCGCTTCCGCTGCACGCTTCGCGGCGGCAAGGCCCGCCGAGCCTGCACCCACCACCAGCACGTCGCAGTGATGGTTGACCCGATCGGCGGCTTTCGCCGCTTTCCAGGTGGGATCGACCTTGCCCAATCCGGCCATGGCGCGGATCCGGGGCTCGAAGCGATGCCAGTCGGGCCACATGAAGGTCTTGTAGTAGAAAGCAGCCGGAATGAAGCGCGCGAAGCGGTCGAGGAAAGCTCGTGTGTCATGGAGCGCATCGGGCGCGGCGTTGACGCTCCGCGCGATAAGCCCCGGCCGGGCGGGCTCGGTCGTGGCCCGCATATTCGGGCCACTGCCGGCAATATCGACAAGGGCGTTCGGCTCCTCGACACCCGCCCCCCAGATGCCGCGCGGCCGGTGATATTTGAAGCTGCGGCCGACGACCGCCACATCATTGGCAAGCAGGGCGGAAGCGATCGTGTCGCCGTGGAAGGCCGCGACCTCGCGCCCGTCGAAGCTGAAGGAGATCGCGCGCGAGCGATCAATGGCGCTGCCGCCCGAGGGAAGACGCATCGAGCTCATTTCGCCTCGCTCGTGTCGGCGATCGCCGTCGCGGTGTGGACTTTGTGGCTGATACTGTCGCGCTCCATCACGAAGAACTCGCCGCAGGTCATATGCAGCCAGACTTCGCGCGCGGCGCCCTTCGGATTGGCGCGCATGTAAAGATAGTTCGCCCAGTCTTCGGCCGGCACATCGGCGCCGTCGGGCCTGAGGTTTCCGGCTTCGCCGCCATAATGGAATTCGCTCTCGGCGCGCGGGCCGCAGAAAGGACAGATGAAGATCTGCATCGTTCTCTCCTTGTCCTAATGCGCGATGCCTGAGCCCGCCGCCTCGTCGATGAGGCGACCGGTCGCGAAGCGATCGAGGTCGAAGGGACGGCTGATATCGTGATGCTTGCCGGTGGCGAGGAGATGCGCCAAGAGCGTGCCGCCCGCCGGGATGGCCTTGAAGCCGCCGGTGCCCCAGCCGCAATTGAGATAGAGTCCGGGCACGGGCGAAGGCCCGATGATCGGCGATGAATCGGGCACCACATCGACGATGCCGGCCCATTGGCGCATCAGCTTGAGCTGGCCGAAAGCCGGAATCATCTCGAGGAGGCCCGAGATCACGCCTTCGAGCACCGGCAGGCCGCCGCGCTGGCCGTAAGAGGGAATGCGGTCGAGCGCGCCGCCAATGACCATCTCGCCCTTGTCCGACTGGCTGACATAGACCCCGGTGCCGGGCGAGGCCACGACCGTGTCGAGGATCGGCTTGACCGGCTCCGACACGCAAGCCTGCAAGGCATAGGAGTTGATCGGCAGGCGGAATTGGGCCTTGGCGGCGAGCACCGAGGAATGCCCGGCGACCGCCATGCCGATGCGCTCGGCGCGCATGGCGCCTTTGCTCGTCTTCACACCCCGGCAGCGCCCGCCCTCGATGATGAAATCCGTAACCTCGCAGTTCTGGATGATGTCGACGCCAAGTCCGCTCGCGCCCCGCGCGTAGCCCCAGGCGACGGCGTCATGGCGCGCGGTGCCGGCTCTTCCTTGCCACACGCCGCCGAAGACCGGAAAGCGCGCCTCAGGGGAGAAATTGAAGATCGGCGCCACCCGGCGGACATCCTCAGGTGAGAACAGCTCGGCATCGATGCCGTTGATCTGCATGGCATTGACGGTGCGCGCGGCGATTTCCATCTCGATCGCGCTGTGGCACAGATTGATCATGCCGCGCTGCGACAGCATGATATTGTAATTGAGCTCGCGTGCGAGCCCCTCATAGAGCCGGTGCGAGAGGCCATAGAGCGCGACGCTTTCGGGATAATAATAATTCGAGCGCACCACGGTGGTGTTGCGCCCGGTATTGCCGCCGCCGATCCAGCCTTTCTCCAGCACCGCGACATTGCCGATGCCATGTGTCTTGGCGAGATAATAGGCGCTCGCCAGGCCATGGCCGCCGCCGCCGATGATGATCACGTCGTAATTCTTCTTGGGCTCAGGCGAGCGCCAGGCCGGCGCCCAGCCGGTCTGGCCGGCGAGTCCTTCCTTGAGGAGCGAGAAGGCGGAATAGCGGCGGGTCATGCGTCGGCCTTTATCAAATCGTCACGCGCGCATCTTGGTCCCTTTCGGATCATAGGGCGAGGCTTCGATGACGCGCGCTTGCCGCTCAACGCCGACAATATGGGTCGAAAGCTCCGTCCCCGCCTCCGCCGCCTCCGGCTCGACCAGCGCCATGGCGAGGCTCTTGCCGACGGTGTGGCCATAGCCGCCCGAGGTGATGAAGCCGACACGGCGGCCCTTCAGCCAGATCGGCTCGAAGCCCGTCGCATCGGCATCCTCGGCGTCGATCGCGAGCGTGACGAGGCAGCGGCGCGGGCCACCGCTAGCCTTCTCCTCCAGCGCCGCGGCGCGGCCGATGAAATCGCCCTTGTCGAAGGCGATCCAGCGGTCCATGCCGGTTTCGGCGGCCGTGTAGCCCTGGGTGAATTCGCGCGACCAGATGCCGAAGCTCTTTTCGAGCCTGAGCGCATTGACGGCGTTGAAGCCATATTCGACGATGCCGAGATCCTTGCCCGCATCCAGCAATGTCCTTCTCAGCGCCCTATGCTCATTGGCGCGACAGCTGATCTCATAGCCGAGCTCGCCCACGACCGAGAGCCTGCCGACCCTGGCGCGGATCAGCCCGACATCGAGGCTGCGGCAGGCGAGGAAGCCGAAGGCCTCATGCGACACGTCCTGATGCGTCACGCGGCTGAGCAGCTCGCGCGACCGGGGTCCGGCGAGCGAGAAGCCGACCACATCATCGGAGATGTCGCGCACCGCGACATTCTCCGCCAGATGCTGCTCGAACCAGCGCATATGCCATTGCCGCAAATAATAGGAGCCCATGATCCACCAGGTACCGTCGCCCCAGTTGAAGAGCGTGAGGTCGCCCTTGAGCTTGCCGTTCTCGCCCAGCATGGGCGCGAGCCTGGCGCGGCCGGGCTTGGGCAAGGCGCAGGCGACGAGCCGGTCGAGCCAGCTTTCGGCTCCTGCGCCTGAGACCTCGTAGCGCGAGAAGGCGCTGATATCGAGAAGGCCGACGCCTTCGCGCACCTTGCGGCATTCCTCGCCGACGATCGCGAAGGCGCTCGAGCGCCGAAGTGTCGGGGGCTCGTCGAAGTCCTTGGGCGCGAAATAGAGCGGCACTTCCATGCCCCAGGAATTCCCCCACCGCGCGCCGGCTTCGGTCATGGCGTCATGGGCGCCCGCCGTCTTGAGCGGACGGCCGGCCGGCAATTGCTCATTGGGATAGCTCATGACGAAGCGGCGTGAATAGAACTGGCCGGTCGTCTGGCGGGTATATTCGCGGTTCGATGCGAAGTCGCCATAGCGCGCGATGTCCATGCCAAAGACATCGGCTTCGGGCTCGCCATGAATCATCCATTCGGCGAGCGACTTGCCGACGCCGCCGCCTTGCAGGAAGCCCGCCATGACGCCGCAGGCGACCCAGTAATTGCGAACACCGCGCACCGGCCCGACCAGCGGATTGCCGTCGGGCGAGAAAGTGAAGGCGCCGTTCACCCAGCGCTTGATGCCGGCCGTCTCGAGGCAGGGATAGCGGCTGAAGCCCAGCGCCAGCTCGTCGGCGATGCGGTCCTTGTCCTCCTGGATGAGGTCGAAGCCGTAGTCCCACGGCGCCCCGTCCATGTTCCAATGCTTGTGGTTGATCTCATAGATGCCTAGCAGCATGCCCTTCTGCTCCTGGCGCATATAGGTGAAGCCTTCGAGATCGGCGACCAGCGGCAGTTCCTTGTCGAGCGCCTTCACCTCGGGGATGGTCTCGGTGACGAGATAATGATGCTCCATGGGCGAGACCGGCAGCTCGATGCCGGCCATGCGCCCGACCTGCTTGGCCCACAGCCCTGCGGCATTGACGACATGCTCGGCGGTGATCGTGCCCTTCTCCGTCACCACGTCCCACTGCCCGTCGGGACGATGCTTGAGCTCGATCACGCGGTTGTGCTCGATCACTTCCGCGCCGCGCTTCTTCGCCGCCCTGGCATAGGCATGCACCGTGCCGGCGGGATCGATATAGCCTTCCCTTTCGGCAAAGAGGCCGCCGATAAGGCCATCGGTATTGATGATCGGGCAGAGCTTGCGGATCTCATCGACGCCGACCAGATGGGCATCCTCGATGCCGATCGTCTGGAAGACGCGGTAGGAGGCCTTGAGCCATTCCCAGCGTTCGGGTGCGGCAGCGATGGCGATGCCGCCCGTCATATGCATGCCGATATTCTGGCCCGATTCCTTCTCGATCTCCGACAGGAGATCGATCGTATAGGCCTGGAGCGCTGCGATATTGGGATCGGCATTGAGCGCATGGAAGCCGCCGGCCGCATGCCAGCTCGATCCCGCGGTCAGCACCTCGCGCTCGATCAGCACGAGGTCGCGCCAGCCGAATTTCGCCAGATGATAAAGGACCGAGGCGCCGACCACGCCGCCGCCGATCACCACTGCCCGATAATGCGATTTCATCCGTCTCTCCTTCACCGAACTCGGAGGCTAGAGATAATGGACACATATGTCTAGTACTCTGCTGAGCACCTGCAATATCCATAACGATAGCGGCAGGACTTAATGTACATGCTTGTCTAGTACTGAGCGATGAGCTAGCCTTGTTAGCCTTCGGTCGGGAAAGGCCGCAAAACCAAGGGAGTGAAACGAAATGAGTGACATCGCCGATGAATTCAACAAAGCTTCGCTCAATCGCCGGGAACTCTTGCGCTCCGGCAGCCTGCTTGGCCTGACGGTGCCTTTGGCCGGCGGGCTCGGCGCCGCGGCTTTGTCTAACCTCGCGGCGACGCCCGCCCAGGCGGCGGCCGGCCAGCTGGTCATCGGCGTCACCCAGGAAGCGGTGAACTTCAACCCGCTGCTCTATGTGAACACCGGCGTCGAGACCTCGGTCGAATTCATCGTCTTCGACGCGCTTTGGAAGTTCGATCCCTCAGGCAAGCTCATCGCCAATCTCGCCGCCGAGATCCCGACCGCGGAGAATGGCGGCATTTCCGCCGACGGCCTCACCTGGACCATCAAGCTCCGCCCCGGCGTCAAGTGGCATGACGGCAAGCCCTTCTCCTCCGCCGACGTGATCTTCACCCTCGACGTCATCCGCGATCCCAAGGTGGTTGTGAGGAGCCGCAACGGCCATGAGCATGTCGAAAGCTACGAGGCGGTCGATGACAACACTGTGCGCATCAAGCTCAAGGACAGTTTTGCGCCCTATGTGGTGTCGTGGCAGAAGACCAGCATCATTCCGAAGCACATATTGAGCGGCATCGACATCAACACGGCGCCCTTCAATGTCCAGCCCATCGGCACCGGGCCCTTCAAGTTCAAGAGCCGGGTCGCCGGCAGCCATATCGAATTCGAGCCCAATCCCGACTATCACGGCGGCGCACCAAAGCTCACCTCCCTGATCCAGAAATACGTGCCCGACCAGCAGACGCTCTATGCCCAGTTCCAGACCGGCGAGGTCGACATCTATGAGCTGCAGGGTATTCCGCCGCTGCTCTATGCCAAGGCCAAGCAGCTTCCGAACTGCAAGGTCGAGCCGAGCGCCTCGCCTTTCGTCGAGTTCATCTATTTCAACTGCGGCAAGCCGCAGTTCCAGGACAAGCGCGTGCGCAAGGCGCTCTATATGGCGATCGACAAGAAGGGCTGGATCGATGCCGTCTATTACGGCGTGCCGATCCCGAGCCTGAGCTATCTGCCGCCCAATCACTGGGCCTACAACAACAAGCTGGTCGATCCGGGCTTCGATCCTGTGAAGGCCGCGGCCCTTCTCGATGAAGCGGGCTGGAAGGTCGGCGATGACGGCGTTCGCGCCAAGGACGGCGTGCGTCTCGCTTTCACCATGTCGACCACGGCCGGCAACAAGGCGCGCGAGCAGGCGCAGCAGCTCGTCCAGCAGAACCTCAAGAAGGTCAATGTCGAGATGACCATCAAGAACATGCCGGCCTCGGTCGTCTGGGGCGACTATACGGTCAAGAGCGAGTTCGACACGCTCATGGTCGGCTGGGATGCGCTGCTCTATCCCGATCCCGATTATGGCGACCGCATCATCAGCAAGTCGATACCGGCCAAGGGCGGCAGCGGCTCGAACTATGTCCAATACGAGAATCCCGAGATCGACGAGCTCTGCGCCAAAGGTGTCGCGACGGTCAAGCAGGAGGACCGCAAGGCCATCTATGACCGCATCCAGGAAATCCTGCTGGAGGACCTGCCTTTCGCGCCGATCTTCGCCTATCAGACGATCGTCGGCGTGAAGGACCGTGTCGGCGGCTATGTGCTCAATCCCTATACGCCGATCAACACCTGGAATCCGGCGGATTGGACGGCGAGTTGAGTTGACCTCGCCTGAGCGAAGCCAGACAATCGGGGAATGGCACGCTTCCTGATCAACCGGCTCGTGCAGTCGGCGATCCTTCTGCTCGGCGTCTCGATCGTCGGCTTCGCGCTGATGCATCTGGCGCCGGGCGGACCGCTCGCGGTCTATACCTTGAACCCGACGGTGACCGCCCAGGACATCGAGCGGATCAAGGTATTGTTCGGCCTCGATCAGCCCGTCTATGTCCAATATCTCAAATGGGCGGGCGGATTGCTCAGCGGCAATTGGGGCTACAGCTTCTTCGGCGGCCAGCAGGTGCGCGAGATCGTCCTCGACCGCCTGCCGGCAACCTTCCTGCTCATGGGCACGAGCCTCGCTCTGGCGCTGGTGATCGGCGTCGCCATCGGCACGCTGGCGGCGGTCAGGCGTAATTCGATCTTCGATTATGCGACCGCCATCGGCGCCATGATCGCGCTGTCCTTGCCGACCTTCTGGTTCGGCCTGCTCGCCATCTTCTTCTTCGCCCAGACGCTGGGCTGGTTCCCGGCGGGCAGCATGACGAGCACGGGCGGTGGCGGCTTCCTCGACCGGCTGCATCATCTGGTGCTGCCGGTCGTCGTCCTGGCGCTGGTGCTGGTGGCGCAATGGAGCCGCTACACGCGCTCATCGATGCTCGACATTCTGGACCAGGATTTCGTGCGCACGGCGCGCGCCAAGGGGCTCAGTTCCTCGCGCGTGCTGGTGAATCACGGGCTCCGAGCCGCGCTGGTGCCGCTGGTGGCGCTCGCCGGCCTGCAATTGCCGCTGCTGGTCGGCGGCGCCTTGGTGACCGAGACCGTGTTCAGCTGGCCTGGCATGGGCCTCTTGTTCATCTCGGCGCTGAGCACCCGCGACTATCCGGTGCTCATGGCCATCCTGATGGTCGGCGCCGTCGTCGTCATCCTGGGCAATCTTCTCGCCGACATCATCATCGCCTTTGTCGATCCACGGGTGAAGCTCCATGATGAGTGATGTGGCACTCGAGCCCCAGGCCGTAGCGCCGCCGCGCCGCGTCAGCGCCTTCCGCCGCCTGCTGCGCCATCGCCTCGCCCTCCTCGCTCTGATCGTGCTCGCGGTGCTGGTGATCGGATCGGCCGGCGCTCCGTGGCTGGCACCACATGATCCCGAAGAGCTCGACATCGCCAACCGCTATGCCCCGCCTTTGACCGAAGGCCACATCCTCGGCAGCGACGATCTCGGCCGCGACGTGCTGACCCGTCTCATGTATGCGGGCCAGATCTCGCTTTCCGTCGGCATCGCGGCGATGCTGGTCACCGTGATCGTCGGCTTCTCCGTCGGCGCCTTCGCCGCCTATTATGGCGGCTGGATCGGCGTGCTCCTGATGCGCCTGACCGACATCATGCTGTGCTTCCCGAGCGTCTTCCTGCTGCTCTTCGTCGCCGCCTTCGTCACGCCGAGCCTCGCCTCCATGGCGCTCATGATCGGCCTCACCTGCTGGATGGAGATCGCCCGCATCGTCTATTCGCAGATCCTGGTGTTGAAATCGGCCGACTTCATCGCCGCGGCCCGGATGATCGGCACGCCCTCCTGGCGCATCGTGCTGCGCCAGATACTGCCCAACACGCTGGCGCCGGTGCTGGTCGCGGCGACGCTCAATACGGCGAACGCCATCCTGCTCGAAAGCTATATCAGCTTCCTGGGCTACGGCATCCAGCCGCCCGCGGCGAGCTGGGGCAACATGCTGACCAACGCTCAGAGCGATTTCCAGGTCGATCCCTGGCTCGCCGTCTTCCCGGGGCTCGCCATCACGCTCGCCGTGACCAGCTTCAACTTCATCGGCGATGGCCTGCGCGATGCCCTCGATCCCCGGATCCGCGACCGATGACGGACCGGCGCTCCGATCCGTTGCTTAAGGTCGAGAATCTCTCCGTCGCCTTCGGACCGGCCAGGGCGGTCGACGGCATTTCCTTCGCCGTGACGCAAGGCGAGATGCTGGGCCTCGTTGGCGAATCGGGTTGCGGCAAGTCGACGACCGCGCTGGCGCTGATGCGGCTCTTGCGCGATGCGAGCCTCGGCGGGTCCGCCCGGCTCGACGGCGTCGATCTCCTGGCGCTCGATGAAGCCGCCATGCGCGAAAGGCGCGGCGCCGCGGTCGGCATGATCTTCCAGGACCCGGCGACGGCGCTCCATCCGATGATCCGGGTCGGCGACCAGATCGTCGAGGCGCTCGAGGCGCATCTCCATCTGCCGCGCGACGAGGCCCGCCGCCGCGCCATCGATCTTTTGCGCAAGGTCGGCATTGCCGCGCCGGAGGAGCGCTTTTCCGTCTATCCGCATGAGATGTCGGGCGGCATGTGCCAGCGCGTGGTGATCGCCATGGCGATGGCCTGCTCGCCCAAGCTGCTTCTCGCCGATGAGCCGACGACGGCGCTCGATGTCACCGTGCAGGCGCAGATCCTCGATCTGTTGCGCGGCCTGGCGCGCGAGGCGGGCATGGGCGTCATCCTAATCACCCATGATCTGGGCGTCGTCGCCGGCATGACCGATCGCGTCGCCGTCATGTATGCGGGCGAGATCGTCGAGATGGCGGCGACGGAGGAATTGTTCGCCAGGCCCGCCCATCCCTATACGCTCGGCCTGTTGCGCTCCATCCCGCAGCTCGACAGCGGCTGGGACGAGCCGGTGCCGACCATTCCGGGCAGCGTGCAAGGGGCGGAGCGCCAGACCGGATGCCGTTTCGCGCCGCGCTGTGCCAAAGCGAGCGAGGCCTGCCGCGTCCCACCGTCGCTGAGGGACATCGGCGACGGTCATTCGATCGCCTGCTGGAACGCTCCATGACGGAAGTTCTGACCGAAGCCCGGGGCCTCGCGCGCCATTATCGCATCGGCCGGCGCGTCCTCCATGCGCTCGACGGCGTCGACCTTGCCGTCGATCGCGGCGCGACCTTGGGCCTTGTCGGCGAGTCAGGCAGCGGCAAGAGCACGCTCGGGCGCACGCTGGTCGGCCTGCAGAAGCCGACTCTCGGCAAGGTCCTGTTTGAAGGCAAGGATGTCGCCGATGCCGAGCCTTCCTTCCTCAAGCGCCTGCGCCGCGAGCGCCAGATCATCTTCCAGGATCCCTCCGGCGCGCTCAATCCGCGCATGACCATTGGCGCCACGGTGCTGGAGCATCTGAGCGTGCAAGGCTGGTCGCGCGCCGAGGCGCAGCGTCAGGCGGCAGTGGCGATCGAGCAGGCGGGGCTCTCGACCGCCTTCCTGTCGCGCTATCCGCATGAGATCTCCGGAGGCCAGCGCCAGCGCGCCGTGATCGCGCGCGCCATCAGCACGGATCCCGCCTTCATCGTGGCGGACGAGCCCGTCTCGGCGCTCGACGTCTCGACCCGCGCCCAGATCATGAATCTCTTGCGCAAGCTCCAGATGGAGCGCGGCCTGACGATGCTGTTCATCAGCCATGATCTGAGCGTGGTCGCGCATATGTGCCGCGACGTGGCGGTCATGCATTTGGGGCGCATCGTCGAGCGCGCCCCGCGCGCCGTTTTGTTCAAGACGCCGCGCCATCCCTATACCGCGGCCCTGATGTCGGCGATCCCGATTCCCGACCCTGTCCGCGAGAAGAAGCGCACGCGCATCATCCTGAAGGGCGAGACGCCGAACCCGGCGAACAAGCCCTCGGGCTGCAGCTTCCATACGCGATGCCCGCGGGCGACGGATATCTGCCGCAGTGTCGATCCGCCGATGCGCGAGATGGGCAAGGGCCACGAGATCGCCTGCCACCATCCGCTGGAATAGATGCCATTTGTAAACTAATAGTTGACAAAAGTAATCTATAAGATTACACAGTGATTTTTGTGATTCGAAGCTGGAAATCGAAGGGCCTGAAGGAATTGAACGATACGGGGACCACCCGTCATATTCAGAAGAATTTCCATGCTCGGATTATCCGTAGGCTTGATGCCTTGAAGGTCGCAAAGAAGCCGGAAGACATGAACTTGCCGGGTTTCGATTTTCATGGCCTGGCAGGTTTCAAACCGAAGCGATTTACGGTCCATGTGAACGGGCCATGGTGCATCACTTTCGAATTCGAGAACGGTGACGCTTATAACGTTAACTTTGAGCAATATCACTGATAGTGCTGAGACTAGGAAGCGGTCAGATGACCCAGAGTAGAAAGCCCACGCATCCCGGTGCCATTCTCCGGGAAGATGTTCTCCCTGCGCTGAAGATCAGCGTTTCGGATGCAGCCGAAAAGTTGCTTATTTCTCGCCAGACGCTGCATAAAATTCTGGCTGAGAAAGGCCCCATCACGCCGGAAATGGCTGTCAGGATTGGCAAGCTCTGCGGCAACGGCCCTGACCTCTGGCTTGGTATGCAACAGGCTGTGGACCTTTGGGAGGCTCAACAGAAACTGGCAAAAGAAGTCGAGAAAATCCCGACCCTCGAAACGGCGTAAAGCCGCTCTCACTTCACCAGCCAGTCCTCATTGAGCGTATCGCGCAGTGCTTGCAACATGATCGCCGCCAGATGTTCAGCCGTGGGACCTGATTCCTTGTCGGCACGATGCAGCACGAGGCCGAGTGAGGGCAGCGGCGGCAGGCCGTGCGCTAAAGGATCCAGCACGCGCACGCCGCGCGGCAGTCCGATCGGCGTGCGCACCGTGATGCCGAGTGCCGCTGCCGTCGCCGCCCACAGGCCGCCGAGGCTCGGGCTTACGAAAGCGAGGCGCCAGGAGAGGCCATGCTTGTCGAGCTCCTGGCAGGCGATGGTCCGCAGCATGCAGGGCGCCTCGAGTGCCGCGAGCGGCAAAGGCTCATCATCGTCGCGATGCCAGACCGTCGCATCGCTGGCTGGCCCCAGCCAGCACAGCGGCACCTTGGCGATGCGCTCGACGAAAGCCGGCGCTTCGCCGCCGTCCCAGGCAAGCGCCAGATCGAGGCGGCCCGACGCGATCTTCTCGATGAGCGCGCTGTTACGCGCCACATGCCCCTCGATCCTGACCCTGGGATGCGAGCGCGCGAAACGCCCGAGGACGTCCGGCAGCATCGCCTCGCCGAAATCCTCCTGGAGTCCTAAGCGAATCCATCCTTCCAATTCGACGCCGCGCACGGCGCCCACCGCCTCGTCATTGAGGTCGAGCAGACGGCGGGCGTAAGAAAGCAGCGCCTCCCCGCCATTGGTCAAGGCAAGGCCCCGCCCCGATTTGCGCACCAGCGGAATGCCTGCTTGCTCCTCGAGCTTCTTCAATTGCGCGCTCACCGCCGAGGTGCAGCGGCCCAGGCGGTCGGAGGCACGGGCGAAGGAGCCAAGCTCCATGCCGGTGACGAAGCTTCGGAGCGCATCCATGTCGAGATTGGTGAAACCCACGATAATCATCCTAAAAATCAGGACTAACTATCCTGAATAATCAGATTTTCAGGACAATCACGAAGCGCCATATTGTGCGTTGTCAATCCACAAATGGAGAGTGCCATGCCCTTCGCCCGCATATCGCTTCTGGCCGGCAAGTCGCCGGATTATCTCAAGGCCGTCTCGGACAGCCTGCACCAGGCGCTGGTCGACAGCTTCGAGGTGCCCGAGAAGGACCGCTTCCAGGTCTTTCACCAGCATCAGCCGAACGAGCTCGTCTTCGACCGTGATTATCTCGGCGGCCCGCGGTCTGAGGATTTCATCCTGTTCCACATCACCACCGGCAAGCCGCGCGCGCTCGAGGTCAAGCAGCGTTTCTATCGCCGTCTCGTCGAACGCCTCGCCGCGGCGCCTGGCATCCGCCCCGAGGACGTGATGATCGTCATCGCCTCGTCCACTTTCGAGGAATGGTCCTTCTCGTCCGGCGTCTGTGCCGCTACTCCATCTGAGGTGGCCGCCTGATGCTCGCCATGGAGTACAGTTTCACGCTTCCCGCCGATTACGACATGGCGATCATCGAGCGCCGCATCCGCGACAAGGGACCGATGCTCGACGGCTTTCCGCTGTTACGCTTCAAGGCCTATCTGTCGGCGAAGAAGAAGGACGGAAGTGCCGAGAACCTCTACGCCCCCTTCTATGTCTGGGACCATCCCGATGGCATGAGCAATTTCCTCACCGGTCCTGGCTTCGCGGCACTGACGCGCGATTTCGGCTGGCCGCGAGTCGCGACCTGGACCGTGTGGCATGCAAAGCTTGCGAAGGATCTGTCGGTAACACGCTTCGCCAGCCGTGAGATCACGGCGATCGCTCCCTATTCCGACCTCGCGGCGCTGCGCCAGGCAACGACTGAAGCGGCAAGTATCGCGAGCGATGCGCTCGCCGATGTCGTGGGCTTCGACCCGACGGCATGGACCCTGGTGCGTTTCCGCCTGTGGCGCGAATTGCCGAAAGCCCTTGCCGGCGATGCACAGCTTTACGATGTCGGGCATATATCGCTGCCGTAACGCCTCAACTCGTGCGGCCGGTCAGGCGGACAACCTTGAAGGCGACCGCGATGGCGAAAGCGGGTGCGGCAGCGAAGACGACGGCTAGCCAGAGTGCGGCGTGGCTGGCGCCGGCAAGGCCGCCGGGCGTAGCGATGCCGGCGACATTCGCCACCATGCCCGCCGATGCCGTCCCGAAAGCGATCGCAAAAAGCTGCACGGTCGTCATGCCGCCGGCCGCAAGATCCTGCTCGGTAGCCGGCGCGTTCTGATAGACGCGCGTGACGATGCTCGGCCAGGCGAGGCCGATGCCGAAGCCGATCAGGACGAGACCGAGACAGATGGGCGCCAGCAGCGGCCAGCTTCCGCCGCCATGGGCGGGGAGGAAGATCGCCAGCAGCACGAGGCCCGCGAGCGTCAATGCCGGGCCCGCCACGATCAGGCGCGCGCCGCTCTTCTCCTGCCAGCGCGCGCTAAGGAGCGTGGCCGCGGTCCAGCCGATGGACATCAAAGCGGCGAGGTAGCCGGCCCACAAGGGTGATTGCCCGTGCAATTGCTGCAGCAGATAGGGCACGAAGACCTCTGGCTGCATGCCGAGCATGAGGAGCGCGATGACGAGATAGAGCGCGCCCAGGGGTGTGGCGAGCGTAAAGGACCGCTTGGGCAGGAGGCGTGCCGTCGCCCGCGTCTCGATCGCCGCGATGAGCCCGATCATCAGCAAGGCGGCGGCGAGGCCGGTGAGCTGCCAGAGCGTCTCGGGCGACAGGCTTCCCGCCGAGACGGCCAGCACCGCGGCCGTCAGCAGGACGAGTTGTGGAACGGGGATCGCCGAGCGCTCATTGCGGTGGGCACTCGCACGCGGCAAGGTCGTGAGAGCGAGGACGGCGAACAGGCCTGAAACCGGCAGGAGCGACCAGAAGCCGGCGCGCCAGGCGCCATATTCGGCGAAGATGCCGCCGATCGCCGGTCCGACGAGCGTCGCTACACCCCACATGGCGGAGATGAGGCCGATCATGCGGCCCCACAGCCTTTCCGGCAGGACGATCCGCGTCAATCCATAGGCCAGCGCATAGAGGAAGCCGCCGCCCAGCCCCTGCAGGCTGCGGCCCGCGAGCATCACCGGCATGTTGCTCGCAAGCGAGGCGACGAGCGTGCCGGCGGCGAACAGGATTGTCGCAACGATATAGGCGCCGCGCGGGCCGGCGCTGTTGAGAAGCCGCGCCGTCAAAGCGGCGCCGAGGATCGATGCGACCACGAACAACGTCGTCGTCCAGGCATAGAAATCGAGGCCGCCGATATCGGCCACGACCGAGGGCATCACCGTCGTCGCGACATACATGTTGACAGCATGCAGCGTGACGCCGCCGGCCAGCGCAAGCGCATAGACGCCGTTCCGGCCGCCAAGCAATTCGCCCCAGCCCGAGGGTCGCTGGGCTGAAACGGTTTCGCTTCCGCTTGCGGATAGGGTCTCATCGATCGAACTCTGCACCTGTCGGCCTCCTCGAACTGTTTGCCGACAGGCTTCTAGAACCTCAAGCATGCTTGAGGTCAAGCGGTGAAGATCACCGCCGCGCCATCAAGCGCCGGGGACCAGGCCCCAGTTCCGCCAGCCGGTCGCCCGGATTGCGCAGCGGGCAATCCTTCAGCGACAGGCAGCCGCAGCCGATGCAGCTGGTGATCTGGTTGCGCAATTGCATCAGGCTGTCGATGCGCTCCTCGAGCATCTCCCGCCATGTGGCGGAAAACCGCCGCCAGTCGCGGCTGGTCGGCACATGGTCATGCGGCAGGTCGGAAAGCGCGTCTCGGATCACGGCGAGCGGGATGCCGGCGCGCTGCGCGATGCGGATGATGGCGATGCGGCGCAGGACGGCGCGGTGATAGCGGCGCTGGTTGCCCTGCGTGCGCCAGCCTTCGATGAGGCCTTTCGTCTCGTAGAAGTGGATGGTGGAGACGGCGATGCCGCTGCGCCGCGCCACTTCGCCGACCGTTAGGATGATCTTGACGCCGTTCTCTGCCATGGGCCCTGAACCTCAATACTGCATGAGGTTAGAGGGAATCGCGCCGGAGAGAAAGAGTTACGTCGCCGCGCGCTTCGGCCGCGCCTCGAGTGTCGCGATCGCCTTCTCGAGCAGCATGCGCGTGCGCGCCACGGCGGCATCGTCCAGCAATGACGGATTGAGGTAGAGATCGAGCCCCGGCATATGCTCGCTGATCAGGCTCGACACCTGTCCGCCGCTCGCCAATACGCCGTCGATCACATAGGGCACGACCGGACGGCTGATGCCCTTCATCTGGATCGGCGACAGCGAATGGGCGGTGAACATCTCGCGCACCAGCGCATAGGTTTCGTAGGAGAGCACGATCTGCCCGGGCTCGGCGATGGATTGCAGCCTGGCCGCGAGATTGGCTTCCGCGCCGATGATCGTATAGTCCATGCGGTCGGCGCTGCCGAAATTGCCGACATTGCAGAAGCCGGTATTGATGCCCATGCGCACCAGGAATCTTTCCTCGACGCCCATGCCGCGCCACTTGGCGTTGAGCTCGGTGGTGCGCGCCTGCATCTCGAAAGCCATCCTGAGGCAGGCCAGCGCGTCCTCGGTGACGCCCTTGGTTTCGGGATCGCCGAAGAAGATCAGGATCGCATCGCCGATGAACTTGTCGACGGTGCCGCCATGCTTGGCCGCGATGGCCGACATCTCGGTGAAATATTCGTTGAGCAGTGCCGTGATCTCTTCCGGCTGCAGCTTCTCGGTCGTCGCCGTGAAATCCTTGATGTCGGAGAAGAAGATGGTGAGCTTCTTGCGCTCGGTCTGGATGGCGACGTCCTTCTCGCCGGCGAATATGCTCTTATAGAGCTGCGGCGAGAGATAGCGCGAGATCTTCATCGACACCGCGGCGAGGAAGGCGTTGTTGTTTTCGAGCTCCTTGTTCATGCCGGCGATGAGCTTGGACTGCCGGTTCTGCCAGCCGACGACGCCGAGCCCGAAGGCGGCCATCAGGCCGAAATAGCCCATGAGCCATTTGAACGAGAACAGATTCTTGGCGATCGGCTGGTCGACGATCACTTCCTGGATGCCGCGCACGTCGCCGACTTTCCAGTCATGCTTCGGGCTTTCCGGATGCGAATTGTGGCAGGCGACGCAGGGTGCTGCCATGAGCACGGGCGCCACCAGGCGGACGCGGCCGTCGAAATTGTTCCACGACACGTCATTGACCAGCTGCTTCGGGTCAGTCCTGAGTTTCGCGAGCGCCATCTTCTCGAAAGCATCGAGCTCATGGGGGGCTCTGCCCTGGAACGGGAAATCGGAGACGAAGCGATAGGAGATGTTGCCTTGCTGCTCGCCGATCACCTTGCCCAATTCGAGCGAGAGCGTCGCCGGTATGGGGATGGCGCCCGGCACATCGGCATAGTTGTGGATGACTTGCGTCGTCTCGGGATGGGCAAGGACGCGCGCCACGACATTCTTGGCGTAATAGCCGCGCACGCTGGTGATGACGGAATTGAGGTCGCTCGCCTGGAGGCGCAGCGACTGTTCCGAAAGATTGCGCAGATCGAGCCAAGCCGCGAGCGGCAGGCCGGCAAGCAGCAGCAATACGCCGATTACAATCGCCCATTTTGGCAGGCTTCCAGGGCTTCTGTTCGCTTGATTGGCGGTCATGGCGGAATCACCGGTTTTGCTCAGGCCGGCACTATGTCCGAAAATTCCTTTAGGTTCACCTTAGAAACGGCGGCAAAAGCCGCTAAATATGTTCCCACGCATAGTCGGGCCTGCCCGACCAGGTCAGGCGGTACATGGCGCCCTGGACCACCGACTGGACGACATTGGGCCACAGCGCCGCAATGCAGGTGCCTTGGGCGTGGCGGACGGAAGGGTAGATGATCCCGTTATGGCCCTCGGCGCGCGCCAGATTGGCGATCGCATTGCCGGCCGGATAGCCGATCACCGGGTCGGGATCGAGGCTCGGATGGCCGGGAAGCGTCCTCAGATCGACGAACAGGCCCGACATGCTGGCGAGCATCTCGATATAGTCGACGACCGCCGTGAAGTCGCCCGCATCGGCAAGCGCCCTGGTCAAGTGATGGCCGACCTCGGCGATGCAGGTCTCGACCGCGAGTGCGGCATACCAGGCGCCGCGGTCGGCCGGGCTGAATCGCATCGGCTCGCGCGGCTTGGCATAGGCGAAGCTCGCATTGATGAAGCGCGCATGCGGGACGCCATGCACGAGCTCGTTGGCGGTGAGCCCGCCGAGGCCGCGCTCTTCCGCAATCAGTCTTCCGCTCGTCGCCCCTTCGATTTCGGCGAGGAGGTCGAGCTCATCGGCAGTGTCGGCGAGCGGCGTCATGACGGCCTGACGCAGGCGCGCGCTGGAGACGAGCCTTATGGTGCGCGGGAAGGCCTCACGTACCAACGGCAAGGGCGGCGCGATGTCAGAGCCCGCCACGCAGCGCGTCGATATATTGCCGGGTCTCGATCATGCGCGGGATGCCGCCTTCGATCATCGCCTGGATGGGGGTCTTGCGGTCGAAGATCGGGCCGCGATTGACGAGCTTGGGCCAGCGGTCGGCCATGTCGTCGGCGAACAGCAGATGCAGCCCCTTGAACACGCCGATGAGCGCCGAGGCGCGCGTCAACTGGTCCTGGCTCAGCGTGCCGTCCCACTTGCCGCCCTTCATCCGGTCCCAGGTGCTTTCGGAAACGCCGAGGAGTGCGGCCCCTTCCGCATTGCTGCCGCTCCAAGCCTCGACCAGCCGCAAGACAGCCTTCACCGCGGCACCGGTCAGCCGGCGGCGATCGGCCTCGCCGGAAAATGTCTGCAAGCCGGCATGAGCGGCTTGCGCCCATTCGACTGCTGCATCGGTCATAATCGCTTCTCCTGATGCGGATATACGCACCATGTGACGCGGTGTCAAGCTCAAGCCGGATCAGCCGCCCTCAGCCTTTTCGCCAGCGCCTGCAGGAGCTTCCAGGCCATGGTGCCGTTCATCTCGACCAGCGGACGGAATTCCCAGAAGGTGATGCCGTAGCAGACGAGGTCGCTCATGGCCGTCACCGTGGCGGAGCGCGGCCCGCCGTCGATCAAGGCGATCTCGCCGAAATGGTCGCCGGGTCCCAAGGTGGCGATCTCGACCCCCTTGCGCGAGACCTTGGCCTCGCCCGATTCGATGAAGAAGAAGGCGGCCCCGCCCGACCCCTCCATGATGACGGTCTCGCCCTTGGCGAAGCGGCGCTGCTTGACGACACGCGCGATCTGCTCCGCCTGCCGCCGGTCCATATCGGCGAAGAGCTGCACGCGCCTGAGCGCCGTCACCGGATCGCGGGGCGGCGGGCCGGGCGGTTGCGCCGCACCGGCAGACTTGCCGGTGGTGACCGCGCGGCATTGCAGAAGATAGAGCTTGCCGTCCTCGACCGCCCATTCGATGTCGCGCCTCGGTCCATAGACCTTCTCGCATTTGAGCGCGAGCTCGCTCAACGCGGCAAGCTCGGCGTCGCCGATCGAGAGCTCATTCACTTTTTCCGGCGGCACTTTCTCCTCGAATGTGCCGCCGGTCGGCAGCGAGCGGATGGCGATGCGCTTGCGACCGGCCTTGCGCTCCAGCACCTGGCCGGCGCGGTCGAGACGGAAATGGTCGGGGACGACGAGGCCTGCGACCACCGCTTCGCCCAGGCCGAAGCTCGCTTCGATCAGGCGCTCGTCGCGCCCCGTCACCGGATGCTCGGTGAACATGACGCCGGCGGCGCTGGGATTGAGCAGCGTCTGGACGACGACGCCGACGCTCGGCTTGGTCAAGAGGCCGACCTTCTGGCGATAGGTGATGGCCGAGTCCGAATTGGCCGACCACCAGACTTCGCGGACGGCATCGGGAACGTCGGCGGCCGAATGGACATTGAGCACGGTCAGATGCTGGCCGGCGAAGCTCGCATTGACGCCGTCCTCATCGACGGCGGAGGAGCGCACGGCGAAAGGCGGTTTGAGATCGGCGATGGCCTCTTCCACTTCGGCAATGGCCTCTTCATCGCCCGAGGCGACGGCATCGACGAGATCGCCCGACAGCGCGACGCCGGGCGGGACGGTGATGCCCTGGCGCGTCGCATCGCCGAGCCCTACCGCCTTCGAGCCATAGAGCGATGTCTCGCGCGCCTTGGCGAAGGGGACGACCTTTTTCACCCGAGCACCGTCACTTCGCCGGCATCGCCGTCGACACGGACGAGCATGCCGTCCGCGATCTTCTCCGTCGCCTCGCGCGTGCCGACGACGCCCGGAATACCGTATTCGCGCGACACGATCGCCGCATGCGACAGGAGCCCGCCATTGTCGGTGACGATGCCGCCCAAGAGCGGCAGGAGGATGTTGAAGGCCTCGGTCGTCGATTCGGTGATGAGCACGTCGCCCTTGGCGATGCGGCCGAATTCCGGCGGCCCCGAGACGCGGCGCGCCGGTCCCTCATAAAGACCCTTGCTCGCGGCGAGACCGTAGAGGACGGTCTCCTTGTTCTCGGCCTTTGAGCTTCCGAAGATATGGCCAAGGCTGACGAGGGTCGCGCGCATGAGGCGGGCGACGGCGGGCGGCAGCTTGGAAAGGTCGGGCGGGAGCGGTGGCGGCGGACCAAGCACCGGCGGCGCGTCCTTGGCCGTATAGGCTGCGCGATATTGTGCACGCTTCGCCAGCTCATCCGCGGACGGACCGTCCCTGCCCATGACCAGCGCACACATTTCACCAAGGCCGGCCTCCAGCATCTGCTGCCGCGCATCGATCCGGCCACGATCCAATGCCCGCCGACCCGCCGCCAGCGCGGCGCGGCGCATGAGGCCCGCGGCCCAGATATCGCTATAGACGCCGCGTTCGTCCCTGAGCCGATAGGTGAGGCGCGCCTCGGCGAGAAGCGCGTCGAATTCCTGCGCGTGCTTCGCCGGCACCTGGGCACGGATCTCAGCCGTGCTTTCCTCGACATCCGAAGCGGGAGCGTCATCGACAACGGCGCCGCGTATGGCGCGCAGAAGCGCATCCGGCAGTTCCAGCGCCGTCGGCTCGGCGATGTCGAAGCCGTCGATGAGGCGATTGCCGACGAGATCGAGATAGGCCTCGATCGCGGCACCGGCCTCGCCGCCATGTGCCCGCAGGCGTTCAAGCACCTTGGCGGGATCGCGGTCGGTTTCGAGGATCTTGCGCGCCGAAGCGTCGTTGGCAAAAGCCCGTTTGAGGCGCGCCATCTCTTCGGAACCGCCCGAGGAAACTTCGGCCGAACCGCGCATCAGCCCCAAGAGCTCGGAATGCGGCAGGCCCGTCCACTCCGCGGCATGGACGAGGAAATCTCCGGTCGGCAGCACGGCGGCGGCGGTGAACCGCATATGCTGGGCGATCATCGCCGCATGATGGTCGCGGCAGCGCGTCAGATAGGTGGCGAGCTCTTCGTCGGAAAGCGAGCCCGGATCGACGGCCTGCAATTTGCGATGCGTGGCGATCGTCGAGGGCTTGTGCTTCTCATCCCAGTCTTTGAGCTGCTCGCGCCAGAGTTTCTGCGCATAGACCTGTTCGGCGCGCTTGAAGCGTTCAGGGATGTCGGCTTCGGGCGCCGGCAGCTTTTGATTGTAGCCGAAGCCGTTGACATAGGCGACCTGGATGCCGTCGATGAGCATCCCATAGAAGCGGGCGAATTCACCGGTGCCTTTCTTGAAGGCGGGCGGGTGCATCTCCTGCCAGTAATGCGTCATCGGACGCGGGAAATGCACGGGATCCTGTTCCCAGGTTCCCGGCCCCGGCGGCTCGAAATGAAGTGGCGTGGCGGAATCTGACGCAGTCATTGGCGGTTCTCCCTGGGACGGCCGGCTGAGCAGCGGGAGTCGTACCAGTCTTCGGGGCCCATGACCTAGCGGAAAAATGGCCGACGGCTGCTGCCGAAACTGTCAGCAGACTTCGGCCGCGGCCGAAACACCCCGTGTCAGCAAGCGTTAAGCTTACTGATCTCGGAACAGTACATGGATTCCACATGACCCTTCACCATGCACGACTGGCCGGCAGAAGCGAATTCGATCACGCCGCGGCGCTGAGGACGGTAGCGGCGATGATCGCCGTCCTCTTCGCCGGCAGCACGGTGCTGACGCCGCTTTACGTCATCTACAAGCAGGCGTTCGGCTTTTCCCAGATCACGCTCACCTTGATCTATGCGGTCTATGTCGTGGGCAACCTCACGGCGCTGCTTGTTTTCGGGCGCATCTCCGACAGCGTCGGGCGCCGCCCGGTGGCGCTCGCCGCGATGGCGGTCGCGGTTATGAGCGCCTTCATCTTCCTGCTTGCCGGCAATGTCGTCTCCCTCGACATCGCCCGCATCCTGAGCGGTTTCGCCATTGGCGTCGGCGCGGGAACGGGAACCGCCTGGCTCGCCGAGCTCGTCGCCCATGAAGACAAATCCCGGGCGAGCCTGATCGCGACCAGCACCAATTTTCTGGGGCTCGGCGTCGGTGCCTTGGCCTCGGGCCTCCTCGCCGACTTTGCGCCTTTGCCCTTGCGCCTGACCTTCATGGTCTATCTCGTCGCCCTTGCCCTCGTCGCGGTCCTGATCTGGCGCACGCGCGAGACGGCCCGGCCGGCGCCGCTCTCTTTCCGGCCGCGGCTTTCGGTTCCGGAGAAGATCCGCGCGCCCTTTGTCGCCCCGGCCGTGAGCGGCTTCGGCGCCATGGCGCTTGTCGGCTTCTATGCGGCATTGGCGCCCAGCATCCTGGCGCAGCAGCTCCACGAGACGAGCCATGCGGTGGCGGGCGCGGTCTTCTTCGAGCTCGCCATCGTGGCATCGGCCACCATCCTCCTGACGGCGCGCCTCTCGACCCGCACCGCCATGCTGGCAGGGCTCGGCCTGATGATCCCGACCACCGCCTTGATCGTCGCGGCGCAGATCCTCGCTTCCTTGCCGGTCATGATCATCGTGACCGCGAGCTGCGGCATCGCCGCGGCCTTGGGCTATCGCGGCGGCCTGCAAGTGGTGAACCAGTTAGCGCCCCAGGACCGCCGCGCCGAGGTGGTGTCAGCCTTCTTCATCTGCTGCTTCTGCGGCAATGCGCTGCCGGTGATCGGCATCGGCATCATCTCGACCCTGGCGGGCGCCATCACCGCGAGCCTCGCCTTTGCGGCGATGATCGCGCTGTTTTCTCTGGCGGCACTGGGCTTCGGATTGAAATACGCGCGCTGACGGCTCTCAAATCCCGTCATTTGAACGCATCGATCTTGCCAAGGACGCAAGATACCCGTTGCGGGCCATGCATCTGCGAGCAGTGATCGATCAGCTGCATGCCGATGAGATCGACCAGGAACCGCTCGGAATAAGGCGATCTGTCTCCCGGCTTCCGCTGAACCCCGAACGACTTCAATATGCCGGAGTGCAGGCAAGTCGAGGGACGAGGGTGATTGCGACCGACAAATACGTAGGCGACCAGGAGGTCATCGGAACTGGTCGAGTCCTGTTCATAGAAGAATCGACAGGCATCGTCGCTCAACTGGTCTTTGACATTTTCGACCGCCCGCATGAAACCAGGAAGCTCACTTTCATATTCGGCGATTTTCATATCGCCGGGGTCCCTGAATATGACCAATTGAGAGAATTTCTCGGCAAGTGGATCCTTGGGCCTTGGACCCTTCGCGAAGGTCAGCGGCAACATACGGCCGAGAAGCTGCATTTCTGAAAAGACAAGCTTGCTGAACAGCTCCCGCTCGGAGGCGTCGCTCGCGTCGTCCTCGAGAATGTACAATCCGATATTCTTGCGCAGCGAAACAATGTCGCCATTGTCATAGCGAGAGGACTCGATGAGCGCGCGGATCGTCGTGCTATTGACGGGGAATTGTTCCTGCGATGCAAATGCCGGCTGGCTCGCCAGCAATGTCAGGCCGATCAGCAGCAACGCCTGTCGCAACAGAAACCCATGAGCCGTGCGCATCGACCCCTCCTCGGTAGCGCCCATAGGGAGCCATGCTTGCAGCCGAGTCGGCAAGTATACTTCCACAGAAAATGGGACGGTCGCGACCTAAAGCTGGGCCTCGATAGAGGCCTTATCTATCACCGACCACACTTGCCAGATCTTCTCTCGCCGAAATTCGTAGAATACATTTTCTGTGAAGGAGACTCTCTTCCCGTTTACGGGGAGCCCAAGGAATTTTCCCTTTGGCGTGCAGTTGAAACCTAGCCGGCTCGCAATATAGGGCGGATCGGACATCAGCAGCTGGATATCGAAATGAAGGTCCGGAATTTCGGCGAAATCCCGCTCCAGCATCTGGCGATAGCCTGACAGCCCGATCTGCCGGTCGTTATGGCGCGCCTCATCGTGAACGAACTGTCCGAGCTTCGGCCAATCCTGCTCATTCAGACAGGCAATATAGTCTCGATAGATGTCGCGCAGATCGGCCTCTGTCATCGCGATCGAGCCTCTTCACCCGCTTGTCTTGTTCGGATCGCGCCAGGCCCGTTCGAAAGGCAAGCGCCAGGCATGCGGTGCTATGAGCTGGTGGATCGCTTTCGGTCCCCAGGAGCCCGGCTGATAGAGGCTGACCGGCGGCGGGTTTTCCAGAAGCGGGGTCGAGACTTCCCACAGGCGCTCGATGCCTTCGGCGGTGGTGAACAGCGTGTGGTCACCGCGCATGGCATCGAGGATGAGCCGTTCATAGGCTTCCAGCACGTCACCGATCCAGCCCGTCTCGTGCATGGCGAACTGCATGCTGAGCTTGTCAAGCCGCATGCCGGGACCCGGCCGCTTGCCATAGAAGGAGAGCGACACCTTGGACGCATCGGCGAGGTCGAAGGTCAGATGGTCCGGTCCCTGCGCGCCGACGCCGGAGCCCGCCGGGAACATGCTCTTGGGCGGCTCGCGGAAGGCGATGGAGATGATCCTTTGCCCTTCCGCCATGCGCTTGCCGGTGCGCAGGAAGAAGGGCACGCCGGCCCAGCGCCAATTGTCGATGGCGCATTTGAGGGCGATGAAGGTCTCGGTGTCGGATTCGGGATCGATCCCCTCCTCCGACCGGTAGCCGGCGAACTGGCCGCGCACCACATCGCGAGGATCGAGCGGCAGCATCGAGCGGAAGACCTTGTTCTTCTCCTCGCTGATCGGCTTGGGCTCGAGCGCGGTCGGCGCCTCCATCGCCATGAAGCCGAGGATCTGAAAGAGATGCGTCACCACCATGTCGCGATAGGCGCCGACGCTTTCATAAAAGCCGGCGCGCTTGCCGAGATCGAGCGTCTCGGGCACGTCGATCTGCACATGGTCGATGAAGTTGCGGTTCCAGATCGGCTCGAACAGCCCGTTGCCGAAGCGGAAGGCGAGGATGTTCTGCGCCGCTTCCTTGCCGAGGAAATGATCGATGCGGAATATCTGCTCTTCCGCGAACACCTGGTGCAACTGCGCGTTCAGCGAGACGGCGCTGGCGAGATCGGTGCCGAAGGGCTTTTCCATAATGATGCGGCTGTTGGCGACGAGCCCGGCTTCGCCGAGAAGGCGCACCGCGGCCAGAGCCGCGGCGGGCGGCACGCTCAGATAATGTATGCGCCGGCTGTCGCCGCCGAGCGACTTCTCGGCCACCTCGACTGCCGCCTTGAGCGCCGGGGCGCCGGCCGAGAGGGGCACGTAGCTTAAAGTGTCGGCGAAGGCCTTCCAATCGGCCTCCTTCACTGCCCGGCTCGAGAATTTCTCGAGCGCCTCGCGCGCCAGCTTGCGGAAACCGTCGGTGTCGAGATCCTCGAGCGCCATGCCGATGATCCGGCAGCCGGTGATGAAGCCTGAGCTGCACAGGTGGAACAGCCCGGGCAGCAGCTTCCGCCGCGAGAGATCGCCCGTCGCCCCCACCAGGATGAGCACTTGCGGATGCTTTGGACCCATCCGGGATGCGTTCTTCACCATTGCTGCTGGTCCCCTCGGTTCACCTGCGGCGATGATGGAACGAAATTCGTGCCAACTTCAAGACGGTACGTCCAGGCTGACCGGATTGACATCTCCTCTCCGCCGCGTGATGAGTCCGCCATTGTACTGGGGGCCAAACGAATAATGCCTGACAAGCGAGCCAAAGACATTCTGTTCAATGCATACTGGAAAACGGGCTGGAAGTCGGATGCAGATCGACAACTCGACCCGACTGAATTCGCTTACGCGAAGAGCAAGCGCTATATGTTCGATGCGATCTCGCTCACGCATGATCAGGCTGTCAATCAGCTTCTGTCGGAGAAGAGGCTCGCCGACAAGACCAACATATCAAACGCCTTCTTGGCGAGTCTGGGCACGCGTCGCCTGGATGCGAGATCGGCGCTCGGCAGCTATGGCTTCGCCGCGAATTTTCCTTCCCATACAATTGCTTCTGTTCCAAATAGGCTGGTGCCGTCCGGAGCAAGATGTTGCCAATATTGCGGGTTCTACGAATTCCCCTCGCCTGAGGAAATCGATCTCAACGTTTTGAATTTTGAGCGGCACAAATGGGGCGGTGTACGGCGTGATGACCTCGCATATGCGTGGTTGGATTTGTCTCTTTTCCGTGAGATCGAGCCACAGCATCCGACAGATGCCGACAAACGCGTGATGCGCCAGATACTGAAGGTCGCCGCGTCTCTTCCACCTACAGCTACTGCAAGTCTCCTGGAAAAAGCACTGGCTGGACTTTTCGCTTCGTCCAAATATGAACGAAGGGTACTGATCGAAATCCTTTGTATCTGCGGCATACTTCAGCCGAAGAACCGCAGCGGATACTTTGGTGAATTTACATTAGCCTTCGAGCGTGAGCATACGAGCCAGCATTATAACGACTGGCGCTATCCCGCGATGTGGTGGCGCGGTTCCGATGGCATAAATCCAACAGCAGTTGAAGCGTATTTTTCCGATCTCTGAGTGTCGGCCGACGAAATGCTCTCTCATTTCACATCGCAGGGGCCATTGGTTCGAGTCCAGTATCGCCCATCATCCGCCCGTTCTGATGTGCCATAGTCACGATCGCGCCACCTCGAGCACTACCCGTGCGTTTGGGGTTATGTAAGTGCGAGCCTTGGGGGTTATCTCAATCACCGTGTGCCTGGGATGTTCGCGGCGACTGCTGAATTCAAGGTCAGGCGAAGACCGTAAGCCGGCATCATGCAACATACACAACGCATCTGTCAGAGGCTTACCTACAACATCAGGGATCAGAACGGATAGGCCGGTAGCGAGGACTAGGTTTATTTCTGTTCCACGATTGACCTCTTCGCCAGCCGCTGGAGATTGGCTCAAGGCGATATCCTTCGGTTGCTCGCTATCCTGGTAGGCCAGTTCTCCTATCAAGAGTTCCTCTTCTTCCAGTAGCAGCCTCGCCTCCTTGAGCGGTATGCCAGCTAGATTAGGCACTTTGTGCTTTACGCGGCTTCGAGGCGGATCCCAACGGTCTTTCGGATCGAGGGGCCCTTGTTCAAGGCCAAATGCGGCTCGGCGCAAGTGAACGGCTTCTTGATGAGTAAGGCCAAAGCGATCCATCGTCTCCTGCAGCTGCATACGCAGCACGTCTGCCCGCCGCAAGCGGGGCATGGTGGCGACAATTCTGTCACGAACATCAGACCTCACGCCGTCTATGTCCTGAACCAACTGATTATCCGGATGGCCCGGGAGCCCGATCTTGTTAGCGATGCGGCGGGATAGGAATTGCGTTTCGAGCATGCTTACCGTGTCCCGGGGGTAACGGTGGGGATCATTAACGCTCTGAAGCATCGCGGTGCCGATCTCTGCGCGAAGCCTATTTGCCTGCTTAACCAACATCGTACCCGCAGTTATGCCCAAATTAGACCACTCAGGCCTGGTCCTTTCAATGAGGACGGCTGTACCAATCGGACGGACAGAGACCCGTTCAGGAGGACAGCAGCACACTCCGCGGCCCGTTATGAAAAGCGTTGCAGGGACCTCAGTAGGTACCAAGCCGCTCTTGCGCAGAAAAACGAGAAGATCGATTTTTACACTTAGTGGAGGCAAGCAGGCTCGAATGACAGTATCATCGGGAAATTCCTGGTCTCTCACGAATTGGGGGCCAACTTTCCCGGTGACGCTTACTTGGTTCAGCTCGGTGCCCATGACCACTTCGGGCGCTGTATATTGCACCGGTGCTTTGTTCATTTTACTACCAGGCGAATCGATCTCGGACGGAACAGTCTGAACCGCCTTAACCTCTGCACCATTGCGATCGACGTCAATTTCCAGCCCTGGTGGCGCTGTGTAGGTCGCCGTATAATCCCATGAGTGGTAATCTATATTGTATGCCGTTGCATCCGGCGGCCCATATCCTGCCGCTTTAGGGTCCTGCGGAAACGATGCTTGGAGATGCACTAATTTTTCTGATCTGCCGTGTTGTTTCTCCCAAGCGATATGAGCTGTTTCCAGATACGCCTCGACACAGAATTCTTGCACCTCTTTGGGTCGCATGACGACCAGAAAGACTTCCTGTATTCCTTCAAGTTCGCGTGGTCCATTAACAAAAGTATGCTCAGTTTGAACAATATGGGGCCGGGGAAGAACGAAGAAAACGGCCCGATTTGTGCCCAAATGGTAGCTCGTGAACTGATGATACATCTGCGTGAGTTGTGTAGTATGGGAGAACAGCTCTCGCATCTCCCGCGATTGGTCGCTCGAACGGAGATTGGAATATTCCTGCTGAGTTACGTCTTTTGTACCCCATTCTCCCTGAACGGAAATCCCAGCTCCAGCTCCTCCGGGCCCCTTCGCTTCAAGGCTGCCTCCTTTGAAAACATCCAAGACTTCATGAGATTGTGTTGTAGTCATCCCTTTTTGGACTTTGATGCCAGAAAGGGATCGTGACATGACTTCGCCAGTTTCGGAGACAAGTTCGTACACCTCGCGCTTCTTGGGTTCGAAGTCCATAAAGTAGGGATATTTGGATTTGTCGCTGGCAGCGGAGCCCGTTGGCTTGAGCGATACCTCGAGAATCGCTCCATAGCAGCCATAATATTCGTTTAGTGAATCGATTCCCAATTGAGTAACGCTAGTGTCGCTAAAGGGAGTTATTTTGGTATCAGGAGGAATCCCCAGTTGTTGCCTGATTTCGTCACCCACCTGCAAACCGGTGATAGTGCACGCAACCTTCAGGTATGAGACGATCATGTTCTCATATGTTTGGTGTTCATCTGGAGGTTCGTATGAGAAGATGGCGACAGAGGAGCGCCAGCGATATGGAAATACCCGGTCGCAGACCTTTTCATCAATCATGTCCGCACTGACGCAAAGCCGCTTCCACGGGATATCAACGGGTAGAGAGAGAGCGCTAATCGTCATGAGATCCTCCCATCCAGGGTTCGGAAACAGCGCGAGAAGAAGAAGCACCGCGGATGCAACTCCCCAGCGCACATGCCGCCGGTTGACGCCTTCTATCGGGGACTAATGAAGGGTAAGAGCTTGATACCTTCAGGCTGTGCTGCCCAGCCTTTTGCAGACTCGGCTTCAACCGGGATGCCTCTAACATCGATGAACTCCTTATCCCACCATGCCCGCTTCCCTCTCTCGCCCCTCCAACCGGTCCACTGATTGGGAAACGCTTCTTCTATTCCAATGAACTCTGGCTCTCCCGTCCACCTTGAAACTTTATGCCCCGCCTGAACAGCCGGTAGCTCACTAAGGTGCGAACGCGCCATCCAATCTTTTGTGGTGGGATTTACTAGGAAACGTAGGGGATGTTCCGGGTCCGCGAGGATCATTTTTAACGCGCGATTCATCGCGGCTTCTCTACCTACGTTCCATCCCGGGTGTGCGGCGTAAAGCCTGGAGTAGTTGACCTTGCCACCACTTCCCAGACTCAAAAGACCAAAATACATTCCGGCGTGAAGTGCTCGATCTGCGTCGCCCGTCAACACGTATATCGTCAGATAAGCAGGTCCGGAGTAAGGATCAAAGATAGTTGATGTGTGACTGACTAGCACATCGATTTGTTCTGCCTCCTCGGCGGACACCCCGCCAAATAGCCCCCCAGTTATCTGGATAGCACCAAATCCAATTGCAGTGCCTCCTCCGAAGGCTGTGACGAAAGCACCCGCGACTGCAAGACTACTGCCCCCTGACGGAACAGCGAGGATTGCACCACCGACTACAGCTATTCCCAAAACAACATTGGTCACGCCGCGTTCCACCGCTGACGCTTTGAAGAGATCCGGGCGCTGAGCAGCCAGGTTCGCCATAAAGGCGGCCCTGTACTCGGGTCTTTCTGTGGCACGCAGTACCGCAATGGTTTGCCTAACGAAATCGTCTGAGGCTTTTTTGTCAGTGCCGCGCGGATCTACGAAATCCGCGGGATTGTGAAGCGCATAGAGATACGGCGATGGACCGTCCGCATAGAGTTTCGGGTCGCGTGAGATGAACAATCCGTGTTCCGGGTCGTAAAGCCGTGCAGGGGTTTCATATAGACCGAGCGCAGAAAGCAACGGCATTGCTCCGAATATCGGATCTGATTCCGCCACACTGACCGAAAACGGTGTGATACCGTCGGCCATGAAGCGCGACTCTTTGCCAAAGACATCGAAGCGGTCGCGCTCCACCACGGCTCCGGTGGCGTCCGTGACGAAGAGGGTCGAGAACAAGCCATCGAAGTGAAGTGTTGTCGTGCTTCCGGTTGTTCGCTGCTCGATCGGTGAAGGCCAGAGTGGATGTGGCGTCATCTGGCGCACACCAGCAAGTGGAAATCTCTCCTCATGAACCCACCGGCTGCCCCTGAACCAACGCTGATATGTTTGTCCGCCGACATCCATTCTCGCAGGCCGCGATAAAGGATCATAAGTAAACTTGGCTTGCACGGAGCCCGATGCGGCTTCCCGAATTTGTACGATCCGGCCCAATGCATCAATGTCGTAGCGGTGCTTCCCATCCTTCTCTCGTGGTCCATCGGCGGAGTACAAGATCGTTTCGGAGCCGATTTGCGTGACCTTGTGCCCGGTCGCATAGTTGTAAAGCGTGTTGATAGAGCTGCTGCTGAGCATAAGCTGTCGCTGCTGGCGGCGGTCGGCGTCGTCGAGTGAGAATGTTTCCTTCCTCTGAGCGGCCGCGCTCGCCTGCTCGGCAGCCGCGATGTCTAGGTCCTGTTCCTGTTGCGTCGCCGCATCGGAAATTTGAGCTAGAGGAAAATCTGAAGACGCATAATTGAGCCGGTCCCGGGAGTCGAAGCGGTGCAATCGATTGCTTTGAGGAGGTCCCAGGAGTTGCATCAGTCGCCGTCGATTCCGCCGGTCATAGCGATATCGACAGGACTCCAGCACCTGCCCCGCCTTCGTGTGCCCAAGTCGTATGAGACGGAGCGCATCATCGTAGACCAGTTCAGCAGTGATGCCGTTTCTGGTGACGATGGAATGTAGCCGGTCCCTACCTGCGTACACAAACTGGGCAATGAATGAGTCGGGAGTCCCGCCAAGCGAGCCAGGTGTAACCAATGATACTTGTGTCGGTCGACCACCGAGATCGACCGTCGTCCGTTCCACGCGACCGTCGGGATAAACGAGGTCAACCTGGCCAGCGAGGTCATCGAACCTGACCTGCAAGGTCTTGCCCTGACTGGATTCAGCAACCAAGCGCCCAACACTATCAAATTTCTGCACAACCGTGTGGTTGGGGAAGGATGCTTGTACTTGGCGGCCGAGCAGATCGTAGGCGAACTCGTGTTTAGGGACGGCAAGGACGACTATCCCGGGCACGCACTCGATGCTTCGCAGCTCACCGCTGTGCGCGTAATAAGTGAACAGAAATTGCGAGCCCGCAGGTGTAGTACGCGTCGCTAGTTGCCCTTGGCTGTTGAAACTCTGTTGCCAGTGCGATCCGTCGGGCAGCACCACATCGACAATACGGCCGATCGCGTCACGATGCCACTGTGTTGTCTCTCCGATCGGATCAACGAAGTGTGTAAGACGACCTAGCAGATCATGTTTGTATTCTGATTTGATGTTTAGACCAGTCGGGTCGAGTAGCTTCTGCTCAAGTTCCCCCAGCAAGCCGTAGCGATATTTGGTGATGACGCCGAGTGGTTCGCGACGCTCCACGATGAGGTTGCGGTCATCATGGACGTGCGTAACTTCGGCCCCACCGGGCGACGTTATCTTCTCCAGCCTGCGGCGACTATCATATTCATATTGCCAGGACGTCGTGCGCGTGCCGCCCGGCTCGATTTCCTTGCGCGTAACGGTGGCCAAATTGTTATTTGTGCCATACACGGTGGTCTCGACATTGCCAAACACATCCTCCGCATGGACAAGGCGACTCACGCCATCATAGTCAAACTTCAGAATGCCGCCACGGGGCATACGGATCCTGCGAAGTCGGTCATCAGGATCATAGACGTACGTAGTGCTGAGCACTTGGGTTCCGCCCGGGTTGTCGTTGATGATGTGGACTCTCTCGCGTATCAATCGGCCTCGCTCGTCATAATCGAACTGCTCACGTGCGAGGATGCGCGTCCCATCACCCGGCTCCTCTTCGACACGGATCTCCCCCAAACGGTCCATTGGCTGCCACTCGAACTTCTTTAGAGCACCGTTTGCAAGTCGCATTTCGAGAGGACGCCGCCAGAGATCTCGTTTCGTTACCTCGGTGACTGTCCCATTCGGCTCTTTGACGCGGCGCAGTGAGCCATCCACATCGTAGGTCAAACGTGTCGTAAGCGCTTCTGCTGTCTCGGCTCCAATAGTTTCCTCCAGCAGCAAACCGCGCTCATCAAAGCAGCGTTGAGCGCGCGTGCCAGTGGGATCGATTGTCTCACGCGCGCGGCCAGCATGATCACGATAGAACTTCGTATTTCGCGGCCGGTTTGTATTGGCTCCTAGGATCAGCTCTTTGACGTTGCCAAGGATATCCAGCCGGTATTCATCAACAATCGCATCCTGGGTGATGACACTATCAGCATAGTCGCCTCTTGGCCGCTCGACGCGAAGCGGTACACCCTCTCTCGTGAAATTCGTGCGCGTTCGAGCGACAGAACCTGCGACTGCGGGGAGCGCCTTCTCCTCAAGTTGTCCTAGCGCGTTGTAAATGAATTCGGTGACAACGCCTGCGGGCTTGGAAACTTTCGCCGGCAGACCAGCAGCATCGTAGGTGTATTCAGTTTTGTAGGCGACCCCGGCCACATCTTGAATCAATGTCTTGATGAAGCCTTCCAAGATCGGAGGCTTCGGCTCGCTGGACCCTGACGGTGGTTGTTGCTGGTCCTTGGGATAGTAGTAGAGTTCGTCACGGACGCCTCCTGGCGAAATCATCGCCATCACTTGTCCGCGGCTATTGGTTTCCAACCGAGTAACACATTCTTGCGTGCCGCCGTCCTCTGGCAGAGTCACCGTCGGCAGCTCGATTCTCCGCAGCCTTCCGGTCGCCCCCACGCCGATGTCATATTCAAATTGTGTAGCTTGATCGTTTTCGTCGCGGATGAGCAGGGGAAGCTGATAGATTGGATCATACCAGCCCTGAAACATCGTACGCTTATCCGGCATTAGCCGGGATTCAAGCGCTACATTCCGTAGATTGCCGCGCGCGCAGGGATCCTGATTCTCGTGATCGTACTCAAAATGGGTCGTGACAGCTGGACCAATCTCTTTCGTCATGTTGCCCTGTGTGTCGTACTCCCACGCGTATACGACCACACGATAGGACCCATCACGGTTGAGCCGGAAGCGATAGTTGATCAGATCTCCACGATAGTTGAATGTATAGGTGTGAAGCGAACCGTCCGGCGGGTGAACAACTGTGCGTCTGGCTAGCACATCGGCGTAGACGGGATCCTCTGGAACATACTGTATTTGTTCGTACTCGAACTGGTACAGAAAATCGCCATGCAGTTGTTGCGTTATCCGGTTGAATGCCCAGCCAGCTTCAGGTCCGCCGTATTCGTTTTGCAGATAGGTCTGGCCTTCAGCGTCGACGACTCTTCGCAAGTTGTGTCGCGCGGCGGGATGGGGGTTGAGAAAGTCATACTCATAACACGTAGTGGCGCCTTTAGGATAAGTGGCGGTCGGTAACGTTTTCACGCCGACGAGATGCTCAATTTCGGGATGGTGCCAATATTCAACACGCCGCTTGCCGCTGTGATCTTCGATCGCTTCCAGGAGGTTGCACGTACCGTAATGGAAGAAAAGGCCACGTCCAGCCTCATCGCGAACATGGTGCAAACGGTTCTCTCCGTCGTACCCGAGTTTGATCCTATTCCGGTGACGGTCAAAGATGTCCAGTAGCGGAATGCGCTCCAGGTTGGACCAGTTTTCGGGATAGGCAAATTCCCAGGTGACGCCACCTGAGTGAGTCAACCTGTACTGTTTTTCGCCAAGGCGTTCTAGACGCTTATGGACTCCGTAGTCCGGCTCAAACGCGTCGCCCGTCCAGCGGAAATAGTCTTCATGTAAGCTTCCGCTCCACAGGGCGATGCCGCCATCGGATAATTCACGCAAATATACGTTGTAATTGTGATCCCAGTTAAAGCCCCACGGACCAAAATATGGAAGCCCGCTGCGGTACATGCGCACCAAGCGCAGGGGGAGGAATGGCGTGGGGATGTCGAAATCAACCTCGCTGATCGTTAGAGCGCCCGTGAAGAGATCGACCGGATCGCCATCACCGACGGGCAAGAGAGCTATTTGGCCAGAGTGACTCCAGCTCCGCTGCTCCGGGAGCGGTTCATTGACCAGAAGACGACGAATCAATTCTGAGTCATCGGGCGGGGGAGGCGGACCAGCCGGTGACGTAGGTTCCAGACGCTGGGGAATTTCCTCTGCAGGAATAGGCTCGGTTGGATCGTACACGCGATAGGGTGCTGTCTGGAGCGTAACGTGCGCAGGTTTCGGACGTATGCTGAGCAGCCCCCAGACTTCGACATCCGGCGCGCCTTGGTGCTCGGGTGTGTCAGATTCGGGAGGCGGAACATCGGGATTCGTCGCCGTTGCCTTGGTGACGCGCGTCGGCTTTGGTTTCGGCTCCGGGGTACCGCCATGGATTAACTTGAACTCCTCGCAGGCCCGCGTAAGAAGCTGCCACGTGTTCTTCTCGGAATCCTCCTTAAACACCAGTTTGCCTGTCGGCGTGCCCAAGGCGTCTCGTTCGACGTTGTTGTTGTAGAATTCTTCCGCCGCCGAGCAGGGATCCTTGTAGTGGCCTTCCCCGTAGAGCTTTTTCAGATCAAGCGAGATCTGGCGCAGCCACCACTCCGTAGATCCTTCGGGAGGAGATGAAAGGCTATCGGCGTATCCCTCGGGCATGTCTCGATTTCTCTCGACCCCGCGTTGCCGTCCTTTCAACTACTATATCACCTTTTCGAGTTGATGCCCGTGTTACGGCGGTGCCGCAGGCTTTATTGCCGAGCCGCCTTCCCAAACAGCGAGGCTGAATTGGATTTTGAAATCATCAAACGACCAAAACCACAACTCATTTCAAAATGTTACTGCCTGGCTAGATACACCTTGCCCAGCTCGACACTGCGGTCAGCCCAACGAAGGTGCTCCAAGACTAGTTCACCTCGATGGGGCACCCCTGTCCTGGACTCTGCCAACGAGTGACGCCTTGGCAGCCTATGTGATCTCCGAGGTCGAAATCCGCGACCGTGAATCGATGGACTCCTATCGCCGCCTGGCGGCCGACAGCATCGCCCGATATGGCGGGCGCTACCTGGCCCGTGGCGGGACGGCGGAGCTCATCAAAGGCGGTCCCGCTCGCAAGACGATCATCGTCGAATTCCCGACTATGGCGATTGCCAAGGAATGGTATGCATCACCCGCCTATGCCGAGGCGCTCAAATTCCGCCCCCACGCCCTCGACCGGCGGCTGCTCTTTGTCGAAGGCGTGCACCCCGTTGCGGGTGGCTAGCTTTTGCTATCGACGTCGGTGATGGCGTCAGCGAAGGCTTGCGGGGCTTCCTGCGGCAGATTGTGCCCGATGCCCCCCGTGATGGTGCGGTGCGCATATGGGCCGGAGAACATCTTTCGGTAGGCATCCGGCTCGGGATGGGGCGCGCCATTGGCGTCGCCTTCGAGCGTGATCGTGGGCACGCCGATGACCGGCGCCTGCGCCAATCGCTTCTCCAGATCGTCGAATTGCGCCTCGCCCTCCGCCAGGCCCAACCGCCAGCGGTAATTGTGGATCACGATCGCGACGTGATCGGGATTGTCGAAAGCGGCGGCGCTCTGCGCGAAGGTGGCGTCGTCGAAATTCCATTTCGGCGACGCCAGCTGCCAGATCAGCCTGGCGAAGTCGCGCGTATATTTCTCGTAGCCGGCGCGGCCGCGATCGGTGGCGAAATAATATTGATACCACCATTGCAATTCGGCCTTGGGCGGCAGCGGCAGCTTGCCGGCCTGCTGGTTGCCGATGAGATAGCCGCTCACCGAGACCAGCGCCTTGCAGCGCTCCGGCCAAAGTGCTGCGATAATGTCGGCAGTCCGGGCACCCCAGTCGCAGCCGCCGATCACGGCCTTGTCGATCTTCAGCGCATCCATCAAGTTGATGATGTCGACGGCGAGCGCCGGTTGCTGGCCGTTGCGCATCGCCTCCTTCGCCAGGAAGCGCGTCGTGCCATAGCCGCGCAGATAAGGCACGATCACCCGATAGCCTTTCGCCGCCAGGAGTGGTGCCACGTCGACATACATATGGATGTCGTAAGGCCAGCCATGCAGCAGGATGACGGCTGCGCCGTCGGCAGGGCCTGCTTCGGCATAGCCCACCTTCAGGACACCGGCCTCGATTTCCTTGAGCGCGCCGAAGGAGGCAGATGCTGCCTGCGCCGGCTGACTTATGCCGAGCTCGATGGCGGCAAGGGCAATGGCCGCAGCGCCGACAATGCGCCGGCGCCGGTGATCGATGGTCTCGCGAGATTTCATTGCGTCCATGATGAACCGCTTTCTCAAAAGATAAATGACAACAGGCGATCGGTGCTCATTCTACACCGATCGCCCGATCTGGGAGGAAGACGAGACGGCAAGCCGGTCTTGCTTGCTTCAACTGCCCTTGCGCAGCGACCTGAAGGCGACGCGGAGCTCGGACGTCAGGAGCTTCGGCTGCTCCCAGGCGGCGAAGTGGCCGCCCTTGGGCAGCTTGTTGTAATGGATGAGCTTGCGATAGGCCCGAGTGGCCCAGCTCAACGGCGCCTCATAGAGCTCGTCCGGAAAGACACTGACGGCCACGGGGATGGTGACGTTCTTCGGCGCAAAGAAGGCCAGCTTGCTCTCCCAATAGAGACGCGCCGCCGAGATCGAGGTGTTCGTCAGCCAGTAGAGCGTGGCATTGTCGAGAATGTCATCGCGCGTCAGTCCTTCGGGATGTCCGTCGAAAACGCGGGCGATCAGCTGATAGCTCTTTTCGTCATGATCGATCATCCACGCCGCCATGCCGACCGGTGAGTCCGCGATCCCGTATAGTGTCTGCGGCCGGTTGCCCATCTCGATCGCATAGCCAAGACCGTGCTTGTAGAAGGTGTCGAGCTCGTCATAGGCCTTCCGCTCTTCGGCCGAGAGGCCGGCGGGCGGCGGGCCGCCGTCATGCAGGGCTTTTGCCACATCGTCGGGAACGGTCGCCGGCATGTTGACATGGATGCCGAGCAGTCCCGGCGGCTTCAGCAAAGCCATTTGCTCCGTCACGGCATCGCCCCAGTCGCCGCCTTGCGCCACATAATGGGTGTAGCCCAGACGCTTCATCAGCACCACCCAGGCGCGTGCGATGCGCTGGGGATCCCAGCCGGTCGCGGTCGGCTTGGCTGAGTAGCCGTGGCCCGGCAGGGACGGTATGACCACATCGAACGCGTCCGCGGCACTCCCACCATGGGCCGTGGGATTGGTCAGCGGATCGATGAGCTTGAGCTGCTCGAGGATCGAGCCCGGCCAGCCATGCGTGATGATCACCGGCAGTGCATTCTCGTGCTGCGACTTCATGTGAATGAAATGGATGTCGAGCCCGTCGATCTCGGTCATGAATTGTGGAATGGCACTCAGCCGCGCCTCGATCCTGCGCCAGTCGTAATCGCTCGCCCAATAATGCGCGAGCTTCTGGATCGTCGCGAATTGCACGCCTTGTGATGAATCCCTAACCGTTTCCGCCTCGGGCCACTTGGTCGCCGTGATGCGCCGGCGCAGGTCGGCGAGCTCGTCATCCGAGACCTTCACGCTGAAGGGCCGGATCGCGTTGGGGTCGGTGGCCGCCACCGCCTCGGATGTGGCAAGGGCCGCCATCCCAAGACCGGCAGCAGCGGTGGACGTGGCAAGCAAAGCACGACGCGTAAGTCCTGCGGATTGGTCGGTCATGATGTCCTCCTCGGATTCGATGGGCCTTACTGCCGCAGCTCATCTGACGCCGGGCAGTGTGCGCCGGGCGCCGCTGCAAGGGGAGTAAATGGTTGTAAATTTTCGTTAGCCGGGGGTGAAAAGCTTGAATTGCAAGGCTGAATCTGGCGGTCGCTTGACAAATCCGCTTATCGCAATGCCTGCAAGAGATTGTGCGCCGCAATAAGATCGGCCGTACCGAAGCCTTCATGAAAGCGCGCATAGATCGGGGCCAGGAGATCGCGTGCCGCTTCCGCGCGTCCCTCCTCCCGCCACCGTCGCGCCAGGCTTGTCGCCGTGCGCAGTTCCCACGCGAGAGCCCCTTGACGGCCGGCCCAGGCGAGCGACTGCATCATATGCTGCTCCGAGGCCTGCGCCGCATGCGCTCCACCCTCCTTGAGCACGATCTGTCCCTTGATGCGAAGAAGTTCGGCCAGGCACCACAGTTCCTCATTGTGCCTGGATCGCTCCAGGGCTTTGTCGATAGCCGCAACGCCTTGCGCCACTTGGCCTGCATTGGAGAGAGCTTCGGCCAGTTCGCCAAGGAAGGCCGTGTAGCGCAACGCGAAGCGTGCCGGCGGAAGCTCGCTGAATGCCTTGCGAAGCTCTTCGAGGCCGAGAGCCGGATCACCGCTGCGCGTCAGGAGAAGCCCGTGAAAGCAGCGCCCCCATATCTCCCACATGTTGAGCGCATTCTTGGCCGCGGTGGCGAGCAACAGGGCGATGAAGCGGTGGGCTGCCTCGAGATCGCCGGTCAGAAGGGCGATCGGACAGGCGGCCTGTGCCAGGATGTTGCATAAGGACATCGCGTGGCCGAGCGCGGTCGCTTCCTCTACGCCAGCCTCTGCGGTGCGCATGGCCTGATCAGGCAGTCCCTGCAGCCAGAGGATCTGCGCCAGGGTCATTTCGGCGGTGATCCGCTGGTCGAACTGGAAGCGAATGACATGCGAGCGGCGGAGCGGGGCCACATAGCTGCCGAGCATGCGCTCGATGTGCCGGCGCGCATCGGCCAAGTCCCCCAAAAGGTGCAGCGAAAAGCCGATCATCCGATCCCCGACCGACTGGTCGGCTGACGCGGACGCGTTGGCGGCCAGGTCGCGGAACTTCCGGGCCAGCTCCAGGGCAGCGCGATGTTCTCCTCGGTTGAAATGATCGATCCACGATCCCCACAGGGCCTTCAGGCGATAGTCGATGTCGTCGAGCTTTTCGGCGATCTCGAGGGTCTGGGCCCAGATCGCCCCGATTTCGCGGACGCCCCGCCCGCCACCTTCATTCCCATAGAGCAGCGTCGAGCCGAGCGCCGCCAGAAGCTGCATATGGCGGCGCGTGCCATGGCTTTCCGGTGGCAGGCCTGCAAGGGCCTGCTCCACGCGCCGGCGGCATTCGTCGATCAGCGAAAGATAAGTCCACAGGGGCTCGGCGGCGATGGTGAGCGCCGCACCGATCGATCCATCGCCGTCGGGTGAGAACGTCCAGTCCAATGCCGCCCGCACATTGTCGATGTCCGCACCATAGACGGCGAACCATTCCTCGCTGGCCCTTGTCGACCATTCCATCTCGGCGCGCTCGAACAACTCCTTGTAGTGTTCCGCGTGCCGACGGGTGAACGGCTCGAGTTCTCCGCTCTCGATCAGCTTCTCGCGCGCATAGGCGCGCGTCGTGTCGAGCAGACGGTATCGGGCGGTGGTCCCCATGACATCGGCAGTCACCAGCGATTTCGCGACCAGATTGGCGATGGCCTCGACGGCATCCGAGGCGGCCATGTCCGCCTTGGCGGTGACGGCGCTCGCGGATGGGAGCGTGGCGCCGCCCGCGAATACCGCGAAGCGCCTGAAGATCACGCGCTCCCATTCGGGCAGCAGAGTATAGCTCCAGTCGATCGCGGAACTGAGCGTCTGATGCCGCGGCAGCGCCGTGCGCCGGCCGCGCAGGAGCAGACCGAAACGATAATTCAGGAGCTCGGCGATGCCGGCGATGCCGAACGTATCCACGCGACCCGCCACGATTTCGATCGCGAGCGCAATGCCGTCGAGCCTGCGGCAGATATCGACGACGAGCGGAGTGTCGCTATCGCTCAGCGTGAAGCCGTCGAGGCTTGCGGCGGCCCGTTCGACGAAGAGCTGGATCGCCGGAAACGCCAAGGCTTGCGCGGCCGTGAGGCCGGCGGGCGACAATGGCGTGGCGAGCGGCGACAGGCGATGCACCCGTTCGCCCTCGGCGCGCAGCGGTTCGCGGCTGGTTGCGAGAAGATGCACGCCGGGCGCCCCCTTTCGCAATGCTTCGGCCAGCAGGGCCGCGGTCTCCGTGACATGCTCGCAGCTGTCGAGAACGATCAGCATCTTCCTGTCCGCAAGGGCGGCGGCGAGGTCCGTGGCCGGGTCGTCGGTGCGAATCGGGAGGCCCAGCGCAGACGCAACCGCGCTTGCGACAAGCCCGGAATTGCCGATCGGTGCCAGATCGACGAACCGGGCGCCGTCGGCAAAGGACTGAGCCAGGGCATCGACCACCGCCAGCGCGACCGTGGTCTTGCCAATTCCTCCTGGTCCCACGATGGTGATGAAGCGCGATTGAACAAGCCGTGCTGCGATGAGGCGAACGGTATCGTCACGGCCGACGATGCGGGCAAGCGAAAGCGGGAGACCCTGCCCGGCACCGGATGCGGGCGATGGTTGCCCTGCCGCAGGCTGCCCTGCGGCGCGTTCGACCTGGGCCAGGAATTGATAGCCGCGGCCCGGGACATTGGCGATGTAGCGCTTTCCGGCCTGACCGTCGCCGAGCGCCCGGCGGATCGCCGCGACATGAACCCTGAGGCTGCCTTCCTCGACGAAGGTATTCGGCCAGACCCGGGCGATGATCTCGTCCTTGCCGACAAGCTCGCCCGAACGCTCGACGAGCATGATCAGGATATCGAGCGCCCGGCTGCCCAGGCGGACGGGTTGGTCGGACAAGAGCAGCAGCTTCCGGGCGGGGAGCAGGCGAAAGGGCCCGAACTCGAAAACGCCCGGCGGCGCAAGTGGAGCCTGATCGGTCACCCCTAGCTCCGTTCAACAAGGATTGGCCCCGGGGAAACCTAATGGAGGGCGTTAGTCCTGTCGACTCCGGCGGGTGTGTATCATGAACTCACCTTGTCCAGCGTGATCGGCAGGTCGCGCACCCGCTTGCCGGTCGCGTGATAGACCGCATTGGCGACGGCCGCGGCGACCCCGACGATGCCGATCTCGCCCAGTCCCTTGATGCCGAGCGGATTGACGAGATCGTCTCGTTCATCGACGAAGATCACCTCGATGTCGCCGATATCGGCGTTCACCGGCACATGATATTCGGCGATGTTGGCGTTCATGATGCGCCCGAATCTGTGGTCGATCAGCGTTTCCTCATGCAGCGCCATGCCGATGCCCCACACGACACTGCCCAGGATCTGGCTGTGGGCGGTCTTGGCGTTGAGGATGCGCCCGCCGGCGACGGCGCTGACCACGCGGGTCACGCGGATCACGCCGAGCTCTTCGTCCACTTTCACTTCCGCGAAGATCGCCGAATGGGTGTTGTGCGCATGTGAGCCGTCATCGGGAAATTCGGTGGTCTTCTCCTGCTCGATACGGTTCACGCCGGCATGCCGCAGGATATCGCCGACCGGCACGGCACGCGAAGCATCCTTGCTGCTCACCAGCCTGCCCTCGGCCAGCAGGACATCTTGCGGCTGAACGCTCGCGAACGGTGAATTCGGCAATTGCTTTGCCAGGCGCAGCAATTCTTCACGCACCGACGCGCATGTCGTGACGATCCCGTTCGACACCGAGGCCGCGATCCAGGATCCGCCCTCGACCGGCGAGCTCGGCAAGGTCGAATCGCCGAGCTTGATCGCAATATTCGCGATCGGCAGGCCCAGCATGTCGGCCGCGACCTGCGCCATGATCGTATAGGTGCCGGTGCCGATGTCGGATGTAGCACTGGACACTTCCGCATGCCCTTGCGCATCGAGCCCGACACGCACGGTAATGGGCACTTGCAAGGCTTCCCATATGCCGGTCGCCATGCCCCAGCCGACGAGATCGCCGCCGTCGCGCATCGAGCGCGCTACGGGATTGCGCTTGTCCCAGCCGAAAGCTTCAGCACCCTGCCGATAGCAATCGCGCAAGGCCTTGCTGCTATAGGGCCGATCGGCGATCTGGTCGCGATCCGAATAGCATTTGTAGCGAAGCTCGAGCGGATCGAGCTTGAGCGCCACGGCAAGCTCGTCCATCGCGCATTCCAACGCATAGACGCTGGAGGCGGCACTCGGCGCGCGCATATCGGCCGACGTCGCCAAATCGAGACGCGCGAGCCTGTGGGCATATTTCGCATTGGCGCAAGCGTAGAGGAGAGCCGACCAGCCCGTCTCCTGGCGATGAAATTCCTCATATTGCGATGTCACCGTGACCGCGTCATGGGTGATGGCCGCGAGGGTTCCATCGGCCTTGGCGCCAAGCTCGATCCGCTGGATCATGGCAGGCCGGTAACCCAGCTCATAGAGCTGCTGCCGGGTGAGCACGACGCGCACCGGGCGCTTCGTGGCCCGAGCTGCCAGAACCGCCAGCACGACTTGATATTGCGGGCGCAGCCCCGAGCCGAATCCGCCGCCCATGAAGGCCGACATGACGCGCACATCTTCCGGCTTCATGTCGAACACGCCGCACAGATAGCGCTGCACGTTCTGCACGCCCTGGGTCTTGTCATAGACGGTGAGCTTGCCGTCCTTCTCCCACATCACCGTCGTGGCATAGAGCTCCATCGGATTGTGGTGCTCGATCGGGACGTAGTATTCGGCCCGATGCTGCGTCTCTGCCGCGGCGAGTGCGGCATCGGCATCGCCACGGGCGGGCGGCGGCGCGAACATGGCCTCGAAGGGATTGGTCGGGGCTTTCGGCGCAACCGCATGGTCGCGCTGGCGGTATATGTCCGTGACATGCGGCTCACTCTCATAGTCCACCCGCACGAGGGACGCCGCGAAACGCGCGATCTCCGGCGCTTCGGCGACGACCAGCGCAATAGGCTGGCCGTTGAACATGATCCTGTCGTCATAGAGCGGCCGAAAGGGCGACCCGGCGGGCGCGGCATCGTCGTGATAGGCCTTATCGCTATTCGCCATCGCCGGCCGATTGTCATGCGTGAGCACGTCGATCACGCCCTCGACGCCGAGCGCCGCGCTTGCGTCGATCCGCGTGATGCGGCCCTTGGTGATGGTGGAAGTGACGACGCTGCCGTGAAGCAGGCCCGGGGCAGTAAACTCGGCGGCGTATTTGGCGGCGCCGGTGACCTTGGCGTGGCCGTCGATGCGAGGTATGGCGGCGCCGACATAGGGCTTGCCGTTGCCCGGCGTCAGGGCCTGCTGCGTCGCTGTCGTCATTGGCGTTGTCTCCTCTGCCTTGGCCCATGTTCCGTGACCGAGGGCTCCCAGCGCGACTGCACCTTGCAGGACGTCGCGGCGGCTGATGTCTGTCGTCATTCAAGCCTCACATGATCTTCTTGCTGGATTGCACTTGCGGCGTGCCGCGCGCGGCCTGGGTCAGCGTCCGGATGATCCCGCGGCGGGCGAGATCGATCTTGAAGGTATTGTGCGGGTACCCCTTGGCACCGTGCAGCAGGATATCGGCTGCGCGACGAAAGGCGGCGGCATCGGCGGTCTGTCCGCGCAAGCTCGCCTCGGCCTCCCGGTCGCGCCACGGCTTGTGCGCGACGCCGCCCAAGGCCAGGCGGGCTTCGGTGATCTTGTTGCCGTCAAGCTCGAGCGCGGCGGCGATCGATACCAGGGCGAAGGCATAGGAGAGGCGGTCGCGGATCTTGAGATAGGAGTGGTTTGCCGCGAAGCCTTGCGCCGGAAGCTCGATCGCCGTCAAAATCTCGTCACTGTGCAGATTGGTTTCGTGTTGCGGCGTATCCCCTGGCAGTCGGTGGAAGTCCGAAAAGGCGATGACGCGCTCCCCTGCCGGTCCCCGTGCATGGACCTTGGCATCGAGAGCGACGAGCGCCACGCACATGTCGGAAGGGTGCGTTGCGATGCACGCGTCGCTTGCACCGAGGATCGCATGCATGCGGTTGAGCCCCTCGATGGCCGAGCATCCACTGCCGGGCTCGCGCTTGTTGCAGGGTGTGGCGGTGTCATAGAAATATGGGCAGCGGGTCCGCTGCAGCAGGTTGCCGCCGGTCGAGGCCATATTGCGCAATTGCGCCGATGCGCCGGCCAGGATCGCGCTCGCGACCAAGGGATAGCGTTCCGTGATCAGCGGATGATAGGCGAGATCGGAATTCGGCACGAGCGCGCCGATGCGCAGTCCGCCATCGGCCGTTGCCTCGATGGCCTTGAGCGGCAATCGCGAAATGTCGATCAGGCGCGAGGGGCGTTCGATATCTCCCTTCATGAGGTCGATGAGGTTGGTGCCGCCCGCGATGAATTTCGCTGATGGATCGGCGGTGATGAAGCGCATGGCCTCGGCGACGTCGCTCGCCCGCTGATATTCGAAATTGATCATGACTGTCCCATCGCTTGCTGGATCGCCGCCACGATATTGGGATAGGCGCCGCAACGGCAGATATTGCCGCTCATGAGCTCGCGTATTTCTTCGGCCGTCTTGGCCTTGCCTTCGGCGATCAGGCCCGTAGCCGAGCAGATCTGTCCGGGCGTGCAATAGCCGCACTGGAAGGCGTCATGATCGATGAAGGCCTGCTGCAGGGCATTGGGCGTGCCGTCTTCGCTCAATCCCTCGATGGTGGTGATCCTGGCGCCATCCTTCATGACGGCAAGCGTCAGGCAGGAGACGACGCGCCGTCCGTCGACCAGCACCGTGCAGGCGCCGCATTGGCCATGGTCGCAGCCCTTCTTGGTGCCGGTCAGATCGAGGTGGTCGCGCAAGGCATCGAGCAGCGTCGTCCACGGCGATGCGTCGAGTTCCCTTTCGACGCCGTTGACGATGAGTGTCGTCCGGATCCTCGGCGGTATCGGGATGGTGGGCTGGGTTTTGCCTGTTTGCGCCATTTTTTCAACTCCGCGTTTCTCAGATGTGGCCAGCATGCGCCGCGGGCTCGGAGGGTGGGAGTTAATGGTTGTAAATTTTCGTTATTCGGGTTGAAGCGCGCCAACCGCTTCCTGGACGCTGGCGATGAGGGCTTCCCTGAGGGCACGAGCGGGGTCTGCATTCGGATCCAAGCCGTGCCGCTCGAAGATCCATTTGGGATCGTTGTAAGAGAGCCAGGTTGCTCCGGACGGGTCCCGCCAAATCATGGCTCTCAGCGGCAGGTCGATGGCCACTGTCCGGGCGACCTGCATCAGCGGCGTTCCCATATGGGGATCGCCGAAGAGGATCACGGCTGTCGGCCAGAGCGTCAGGCCGGCCCGGTGGGCGGCGGCAGCATGATCGATACGGGCAAAGACGGTCATTCCGCGCGCCTCGATCGCAGCCGCAAGGCGCTTTATCGTTTCATCGGGCCCGAAGCCGCTGCTTTGCGTCTTGAAGCCGGCGATCTCCATTCTCATCCTCTTCTCGCTGGATCCCCCAAGCGAGCATGCCTGCAGTGCAGCCGGGGGCAGAGTTAATGGTTGTGAATCTTCGTTACCCAGGTAGAAGTCGTTGAATTCCAAGACCGAAGCGGCGTTGCGCCCCCGGGGAAATCACAACCCTGGCATCGGCTGGATTCAGCAGGGATGTGGGAGTAAAATTGAAGTATAAATCCGTCGCGACTTGTCCTCACGGAGTTGTTCAAAAATACGAAATGCCGGACGAGGACAGGATTTCAACCGATCATTGCATTTCCTTCGGGTCATTCGAGTTTTTCCCCGTGCGGCAGCTTTTGCTCGACGCCGGCAAGCCTGTCCGTATCGGCAGCCGGGCCTGCGACATCCTGCTGGCCCTGGTTGAGAAGCAGGGCCAGATCGTCAGCAAGCAGGAGCTGCTGGCGCGGGTCTGGCCGAACATCTTCGTGGAAGAGGGCAATCTCAGGGTTCATGTCGCGACCTTGCGCCGCGCTTTGGGTGATGGTCAGGACGGCAAGCGCTACATCAGCAACATTGCCGGCCGCGGCTATTGCTTCGTCGCCCCTGTCAGCACGACGCAGGCGAGCGCAGCCGTCGTGCCGGCGGAGCCAGTGGACAGGCCGGCGGGCATGCCGGTGCCGCTCGCCCGCATGGTCGGTCGCGCCGATATCGTCGCAGACCTTGCCGAGCGGCTGAGACAGCATCGGTTCATTTCGATCGTCGGTCCCGGAGGCATCGGAAAGACGACCGTCGCCATTGCCATCGCGGATCGCGTTCTGGCCTCGGTCAAGGACGGTGTCTGTTTTGTCGATCTTGCCCCGCTGACCGACCCGCAGCTCGCGGCATCGGCGCTCGCAGCCCAGCTCGGCGTCGCGGTGCGCTCCGACAATCCCTTGCCGCACCTCATCCAGTTCCTGAAAGAGAAGAATATCCTGATCGTGCTCGACAGCTGCGAGAATGTGATCGAAGCAGCGGCAGTCCTCGCCGAGGAGATCTTCAAAGGCGCCAAAGGAACATTCGTCCTGGCGACAAGCCGGGAGAGCCTGCGCGCGGAAGGCGAGCATGTTTACCGCCTGGCGCCCCTGGGTGTTCCGGACGACGCCGCGAAACTCACGGCGGCCGAGGCCCTCGCTTTTCCTTCCGTTCAGCTTTTTGTCGAGCGGGCCCTCGCAAGCAGCGGCGATTTCGAGCTCACCGACAGGGACGCACCTATTGTGGCCGCGATTTGCCGCAGGCTTGATGGCATTGCGCTGGCGATCGAGATCGCGGCGGGACGCGTCGATGCTTTCGGCGTAACGGGCTTGGCGGCGCTGCTCAGCGATCGCTTCCAGCTTCTGATGCAAGGCCGGCGCACGGCTTTGCCGCGCCACCGGACACTGAGCGCGACCCTTGACTGGAGCTACTCCCATCTTCCTGACGCCGAGGGTCTGGTCCTGCGCCGTCTCGCCGTTTTCGCCGGCCCGTTCACGATGGAGTCGGCCAGCGCCGTCTTGGCAGGCACCGGCATCATGCCTGACAACGCGGTGGATGCCATCGCCAACCTGGTCGTCAAATCGCTCGTCGTGGCCGACACGGACAGCACGACGGCCTTCTATCGGCTGCTCGACACCACGCGCGACTATGCGCTGTTCAAGCTCGAAGAAAGCGGTGAGCGCGATCGGATCGCCCGAACTCATGCCGAGCATTACAAAGCCTTGCTGGAACGGGCCGAGGCCAGCTGGGAGACGCGGCCCGCGGCTGAATGGCTCGACCGCCATCGCCACCTCCTCGACAATGCAAGAGCGGCCTTGGATTGGGCATTTTCAGCTTCGGGCGATGCCGCAACCGGCGTCGCGCTCACCATCGCCACTATCCCACTGTGGTTTCAGCTGTCGCTCATCAGCGAATGCGCCGAACGCATAGACCGCGCCCTCGCCGCACCTGAAGCGAGCCGGAACAGCGACCGCGACATGCGTCTTCACGCCGCCCGCGCCTGGGCGCTGATGCAGACGACGGGTTTGGTGCCCGAGACCGAGGCCGCCTGGCAGCAGGTCCTCGAGCTCGCGGAACAGCAAGGTGACATCGATCATCAGCTCCGGGCGCTCTGGGGGCTGTGGGCGGCTCTTCTCAACCGCTGCGAATTGCGCACCGCTTTGACGATGGCGCAGAAATTCTCCGACCTGGCCGCCCGCCAGGCAAATGAGCAGGACCGCCTCGTCGGCGATCGCATGATCGGCTACCTGTTTCACCTCATGGGCGATCAGCAGGAGGCCCGGCGCTACATCGAGCGCATGCTGGACCATTACGAATCCCCGGTGATCGGCGCTGAGATCATTCGCTACGTCTTCGACCAGCGCGCCACGGCCCAGTGCTTTCTGGCGCGCATCTTGTGGCTGCAGGGATCCGCCGGTCAGGCGATGCGCCTTGTCGAGACGATGGTCGAAGGCGCGATTGCCGGCAAGAACGTGCTTTCGCTCTGCCAGATATTGGTCCAGGCCGCATGTCCGATTGCGTTCTATGTCGGCGATCTCAAGGCCGTGGAGCGCTATGTCACGATGCTTCTCGATCAATCGGCTCGCCAGGCCCTGGACTTCTGGCGGATCTACGGGCGCTGCTTCCATGCCCTCCTCGTCACCAGGCGCGATGGGATCGATGATGGCGTACTCATGCTGGGCGCGGCAGTCGATGACCTGCGCGACATTCAGTACGGCGTCTACTACACCATGTTTCTCGGTGAATATGCGGCAGCGCTCGGAAGCGCGCATCGGCCGCAGGAGGCGCTCGCGGCCGTCGACAAGGCGCTCGCCCGTTGTGAGCGCAATGGCGAGCGCTGGTTTCTTGCGGAATTGCTGCGCATCCGCGGCGAAATCCTGTTGCGCGCAGGTGATCCCGATGCCGCGCAGAAGGCGGAACAATGCTTCCTGGAAGCGATCGCCTCGTCCGAGCGCCAGGGAACCGCCGCCTGGCAGCTGCGTTCTGCTGTGAGCTTGGCGAAGCTTCACCGCGCCCAGGGCCGCGATGCGGAGGCGCAAGGCGCTTTATCGCGGGCCTTTGGAAGTTTCAGCGAAGACTTTGACACTCAGGATATGCGCGAGGCCAGGACATTGCTGACCGCTCTTTCGTGATTTGGAGAATTAACAACCTTTTACTCTGATCGGACGGCTGGCAAGTGTATGTTCCCACTCAGACAGGCTGAATGAAGAGAAAGGCCATCCCATGAAAACGGACACCGATGCCTCGGTCTTCAACAAGATTGGCGAACTCGTGGCGGAGGAGCAGCGGCTCTATAAGAAGGGCGAGCCTTCGGACGCTGACATAGAGAAGCTGCGCGGCATTGGCGTGCAGCTTGACCAGTGCTGGGATTTGCTCAGGCAGCGGCGCGCGTTGCGGGAATATGGCAAGGACCCGAGCGAGGCCCAGCTTCGCGACGCGCGAATTGTCGAGAAATATCAAGGCTAAAGAGAGTACCTCATTAGGGGTTCGATAGTCTCGGTCGCGCGGGCCGCGTCGCTGCCGCGCCTTTACACCTCTTAACAACAGTAAACTCGCTTTGTCGCCGCTCTTGTCCGATTCTCCCGGCGTGGAGGTTTCCGGAGGCGACGCGAATGAATGAACTGCTGTCCGACATCGTGCGTGCCCATGGCGGTTTCAGCCGCTGGCGCGCGCTCAATCGGGTGGAGGCGACGATCGTCACGGGCGGCGGCCTCTGGGCGCTGAAGGGGCTGGCTCAAGACCCGGACCCGCGCCGGATGACCGTGGACCTGCATCAGCAGCGCGCTTCCCTCAAGCCCTTTGGCGATCCCGACTGGCACACCGAATTTGCCCCCGACCGGATAGCGATCCGTCGTGGTGACGGCTCGATCGTGGCCGAGCGCGAAAATCCCCGCGCCGCGTTCACCGGCCACGACGTGAGGACGGCTTGGGATCCGCTGCACCGTGCCTATTTCAACGGCTATGCCTTGTGGCTCTATTTGACGACGCCTTTCCTTCTCGCGCGCGAGGGAGTCCGGGTCTATGAGATCGAGCCGTGGATCGAGCATGGCGAAACCTGGAGCGTATTGCGCGCGGAATTCTCCGGCATGATCGCAACCCATAGCGCGGTGCAGGATTTCTACTTCGGCGATGACCTGTTGCTGCGCCGGCATGACTATGCGGTTGATGTCGCCGGCGGATTTGCCGCCGCGCAGCTCGTCCACGACTATATCGGCGCGGACGGCATTCGCCTGCCCAGCAAACGGCGGGTCTATGTCTGCCGGTCCGACCGCAGGCCGGATCTCTCCACGCTGCTGGTCTCGATCGATATCAGCGACGTGCGGTTCTCATAACAGCCGCCGGCCGCGCCAAATAGGAACCTTGCCCCCCGTCAGGTGTTTGGCCCTGGTTCATAAAGGAGGCACCCAATGGACAGTAGGCAGCCTTCGCGATTGCGCAGCACGGCGGCAATAGACGGACATCCGCTCCACCCGCTTCTGGTCGCATTTCCGATCGCGTTCCTCATCGGGGCACTCCTGACCGATCTGGCTTTCCAGGGCACCGGCGATGCCTTCTGGGCGCGCGCCAGCGCCTGGCTGATCGGCTCAGGGCTGGTGAGCGGAGCATTGGCTGCCGTCGCAGGCTTCGTCGACTTCATCGCCAACGAGCACATCCGTTCGCTGAGCCTCGTCTGGTACCATTTCATCGGAAACGCGATTGCGCTCGCGCTCTCGGCAGTCAGCCTTTACCTGCGCCTTTCCGGTGACGCCTTAAGCGTGACCGGAACTGAGCTTCTGCTTTCCATCCTGGTGGTCGTGATCTTTGCCGTCACCGGCTGGCTTGGTGGAGAAATGGTCTTCCGGCACGGAGTGGGCATGGCCGGAGAGCGATCATCCGTCGGGGGGCGCCTCCAACCGAAAGGGAGTAACCCCAATGAAGGACGATCCTGAATTATCGCGCCGCCGATTTCTGGGCCAATGCCTGTCGGGCGCCGCCATCGTGGGAGCGACGACAGTCCCCGCCCAGGCATTGAACAGGATGAGCAAGACCGCCTCGCGTTATCAGAATCACCCGAATGGGGACCAGCGGTGCGGCCGATGCAGGTATTTCCAAGCTCCGGACTCATGCCAGGTCGTGCCGGGCAATATCAGCCCGAGAGGCTGGTGCAAATGGTTCCGCGCGCGCCGCGGCGGCGCCATGGAATATTAGGTTACGCCGCTCGGCGTAGGGAAAGGCACCTTGCCGCCGGCGTTCGCGGACGCGCCTGATGATGAGCACGGGGCAATTGGCGGCATCGGCGACGCGTCGCGACACAGGTCGCCGGAAGAGGCTCATGATCCCGTCGCAACGGCAACTCGCCCCGACAATGATGAAGTCGACCCCATGGAGATCCGCGCGGGCGATAATCGAATCGGCAACGCAGTTCGCGCGCTCGGTTTCACACATCACCTGGCTTACACCCGCTCGCCGCGCTCGGCGAAAGGCCTCGTCGAGATAGAATCTGACGTAGTCATCCGCCCAAAGATAGACCGGTGCGCCGCGCGGACTTGGCAGCACGGCCGGATTGACCATGTGGAAAACGAGCTTCGCCGACAACTGCCTGGCCATGTCGATCGCATAGTCGGCCGCCGTGGCGGAATGATCGGCGTCGTCTATCGCGCAAAGGATTTGAGAGACCATATGGCCTTCCTCGCCGTCTCTTCGTGACCCGGCTAGCCCGTTTCATGTAATTAACCAAAGCTTGGGGCGCGATCTGGTTCCCGGCTTCTCGGGGACGGAGGGAGCGACAGCGAATTGGACGAGCCTTTCAATATTGGTTTCCCCGGCCGATGCCTCGGCCACGATCCGGTCGGCGATGTCATGGCGTTCATTCTCGCCGATATAGCCCTTGCTCGCGATCACATGGGAGCAGGCCTTTCCCATGGCTTTCAGTATATAGGGCTCGCGAATGTCGCATGTCATGGCTAACCTCCCTTATGGTTGAGCCGATGGGTCTTGGTTTGGCCCAATGCGTCGCGCGCGGCATTTGTTCCAAAATTGCGGCCTTGCGACCGCCGCGTCGCTTGATTTGCGGGTTTCCGGCGCGGAGCGAAGCCGCTAATGTCCGCCTGTCCTCGACATCGATGATGGGAACATGACGGCAGAAGCCCAGGCGACCAATCCTCCTCACGTCATCATCATTGGCGCCGGGTCGCTCGGCCTGTGCGCGGCGGTCAGCCTCGCCGATGGGGGCGCCAAGGTGACCGTGCTCGAGGCGAAATCGATCGCCTCGGGCTCTACGGGCCGGTCGGTGGGCGTCGTCGGCACGCAATTCACCGATCCGGATGAAATCCTGCTGCGCCGCTATGCCTTCCAGCATTTCGCCCGCTGGGAAGACGCCGGATTGCACTTCAACCACATCGGCTATTTGCGGCTGGCCAGGACCACGGCACAAATGGCGCTGTTCGAGCGCTCGGTCGGGATGCAGGCGGAGGCCGGCTTCCGCGCCAAGCTCTATCAGGCCGACGAATTGCACCGGCTTGTCCCGCATATGGACGTGACGGGTCTTGCCGGTGGCATCTTCGGACCGGATAACGGCTTTCTCGATCCGCATGAGCTGTGCATGTTCCTCGCCGAAAGGCTGAAGAGCCTGGGCGGCAGGCTGCAGCAATATTGCACCGTCACCGGCGCCACGCGGCAGAAGGGCGGCTACCGGCTCGAGACCACGAAGGGTGTGGTCGATGGCGATGTGGTCGTGAACGCCGCCGGCGCCTGGGCCCCGCTTGTCGCCGAAATCCTCGGCCAGACACTGCACGTGCGTCCCGAGCGTCATGAGGGGGTCATGGTCCTGCTCGACCAGCCGCTCGACTATACGATGCCGATGGTCATGGATCTGGTGAATGGCGAAGGGACGGGATTGAATTTCCGCCATGAGAAATCGGGCGAGCTCATCGCCGAGATTCACAAGGTCGATTCGACGCGGGCCGAAAACCCGGATGACTATAACGAGCAATGCGATGAGGCGTCGAAAATCCACCTCGCCGAGCTTCTGCTGGAGCGGCTCCCGCATTTGCCGGGCGCAAGACTGGGGCGCGGCTGGGCCGGCCTCTATCCGGTGACCGCTGACCACCGGCCGTTCGTGGGCCCGATCGACGCGAGGGAGCCAAATCTCGTCACCGCTGCCGGTGCCGGCGGTTACGGCATTCAGCTCGCGCCGGTCATCGGCCAGATCGCGGCGGACTGGGCCCTTTATGGGGCGCCGGTCTCGACCCCAGGAATGGAAATTCTGGCGCCTTCTCCAGCACGCAACATCGCATGATCAAGGAGCAGTCCATGCAAGACACTTTCACTTTGCGCTGGGTTCTCGCCGCGGCATTGACGGCATTCCTGCTGCTTGGCGCGCTGTCCGTCGGCGCATCGGCGGACGGGTTTCTCGATCAGAAGCCGCGAATCGCCGTGATGTCAGCCTTCCAGCCGGAGTGGACGAACCTCAAGAAGGAGATCCAGGAGCCGACGGAATACATGATCAATGGCAACAGCTTCATCACCGGCAAGCTTGCCGGCAAGGACGTCGTCCTGTTCCTGAGCGGTGTCAGCACGGTCAATGCGGCGATGAACACGCAGATCGCGCTCGATCGCTTCTCGGTCACCACCGTCGTGTTTTCGGGGATTGCCGGCGGCGTCGACCCCGACTTGCATATCGGGGACGTCGTCATTGCCGATCGCTGGGGCCAGTATCTGGAGTCGGTGTTCGCGCGCGAGACGCCTGAAGGTTTCGTCATTCCCTCCTGGATGAAGAGTGAATTGGACGGCTTCGCCGGCTACGGCATGATCGTCCCGCGTTCGGTCGAGGTGACGCGGAAAGGCACCGGCACCGAATACCGTTTCTGGTTCCCGATCGACCCGGGCCTCTTGGACGTCGCCCGCAAGGTCGCGGCCAAGGTTCATCTCGATGCTTGCGCCGCGGATAAAAGTTGCCTGGCCAGAAAGCCTGAGATCGTTGTCGGCGGCAACGGCGTATCGGGTTCGGCCTTCATCGACAACGCCAAGTTCCGCGAATATGCGTGGTCGACCTTTCAGGCCAAGGTGATCGATATGGAAAGCGCCGCCGTCGCTCATGTCACCTATGCGAATGGCGTGCCGTTCCTCGCGGTGCGCAGCCTGTCCGATCTTGCGGGCGGCAGTGGCGGGCCCAACGAGATGCTGACCTTCATGGCCTTGGCCTCGCGGAATTCGGAGGCGGTCGTCAAGGCCATTGTGGCGGAAATGCCGTGACGGCGAGAGCTCATTCGGGCTTCTGCTTGTGCTGCGCCATCGTCTTCAGATAAGCGAGCACGTCGTCCATTAGAGCGTCCGGATCCGGATGCGAGGCGAAAGCGGGCATGGTGGCGTTGTAGCGGACCGACCGTGGGTCCATCAGCCATTTGCGGATCCACGCGTCCGACAGATATTCGGTGACGCTCATCGGGTAGTTGAGCTCGGGCGCCTTGTTGCCGCCTTCGCCGTTGATCGTGTGGCAGGCCATGCAGTTTTCCCGAAAGGCGAGAAATCCCTTCTTCGCCTTCTCTGAGGCATCCTTCGGCGGACTCAATCTTGGGAAGCGATCGGCGAAATTCACCAGATCGATGCCCACGACTTGATAGGGCCAGCCATTGGCGCCTTGGGCGCGGAGCTCATCTGAATGAAGGTTGTCCCAGACCAGGTAGAAGGGTCCGAGCGGCACATCCTTTTGACCCTCGAAGCGGTTTTGGACGTTGAACACATCCTGGTCCAGCCGCCGATAGGCGAGGGTGCCGAGATGCCGGCTGAAACGGTCCATGGGCAGGACGGGCTGGTAGCCGTCGACGCAAGTGAACAACACCTCGTCGATCTCCTTCCACTGCTCGCCATAGACCGCGCTGAAGAGCTTGCCGATATCGAAACCCTCATACGTCACGTTCTTGTCTTCATGCGGCTCCCAGACGGTGATCTCCGTTGTGGGCACCTTTTGCCTGAGCTCCGCCATGCTCAGCTCCACGACCGGCTTCCCGCGCACCGAGAAGCGCAAGACCGTGTCTTCCGAGGCGAAGGCGGGTGACGTCAGAAAGAGCATGGCCGCCAGCACCGGCCAGATTATTCGTGCAAGCCCCACGCAACCTCTCATGCGATTACTGCTCCAGTCTTGCGCCCGTTAACAAAGACCGTTCCTCGAGAATGCTGCGATCGAGCTCGGATAATGTCCTATGGCCCGAGAGACCGAGATTGGCGTCGAGATCGGCCGCCAGATTGGCGATCACGTCGCGGACGCCGGCTTCGCCCTGCAGGGCAAGGCCATAGGCGTAGGGACGCCCCAGCAGCACCGCACGGGCCCCGAGCGCCAGCGCCTTGATGACGTCGGCGCCGGTCCGGATGCCGCTGTCGAACAGAACCGGGATCTTGCCGTCGATGGCATCGACGATACCGGGCAGGGCGTCGAGCGCGCCGACGGCGCCGTCGACCTGCCGGCCGCCGTGATTTGACACGATCACGCCATTCATGCCGAGCTCCAGCGCGCGGCGCGCATCGTCAGGGTGCATGATCCCCTTGAGCACGATAGGAAGACGGGTCCATTCCCGCAGCCGCGGCAGATCCTCCCATGTCAGGTGGGGACGCGAGTAAAGAGCGATGAACTTCCTGATTGTCCTGACCCTCTCGGGGGTGGCCAGCAACCGCTTCAGGGACTTTCCCGGCGCGGCGCCGATGAGCTCAAGCGCGGACCGGATCAGACCGAGGCCAAGGGGCGGGCGCAATCCTTCCGGATCATGGCCGTCGACCTCGATGGCCGCGAAGACCGGATCACTGACATAGTTGGCTATGCCCCGTCCGGCCATGAAGGGCAGATAGCCGCGGCTGAGATCCCGCGGCCGCCAGCCGAGTTCGGTCGTATCGAGCGTCACGACAAGCCCGCTATAGCCCGAGGCCTCCGCGCGCGAGATGAAGCTTCTGGCGATCTCATCGTGCTGGGACCAATAAAGCTGAAACCACCGGCATCCTTCGCCATTGGCCTTGGCGATATCCTCCAGCGGATAGGAGGCCTGGCTCGAGGTGACGAAGGGAATGCCCTCAGCGGCAGCAGCGCGTGCCGCCGCGAGATCGGCCTCTCTGTGCGCCAGCTCGAGGACGCCTATGGGCGCCAGAAGCACCGGCAGCGGCAGACGCCGGCCAAACAGCTCGACCGACAGATCGCGCTTCGACACATCGCGCAGCACTCTTTGGACGATGCGGCGCCGGTCGAAGGCCTCACGGTTGGCGGCCATCGTGCGCTCGGCGCCGGCGCCGCCGGCGAAGTAGGCCCCGGCGCGGGCGCTCAGCTTGCGAAGTGCCTGCTGCTCCAAATCCCGGAGGATGACGGGAACCGCGCAATACTTTCCGGCAAAGCCGTCGAGATAGAGCCGCTTCTGGCGTAGCCGGCTTCTATTGACCACACTCCCCTCCCCTTGGGCGGCGTCCGATCAAGTCTCCTGCGATGAGCCCCGGTTCCCGATGATCGTCCTCGTCAGAGGATCAGGCAAGCCAATTTGGCCCATTAGCCCGGCTTGACGTCGCCGTGAGCCCCCGCTCATGGAGCCGCAGGCCCGGGGCCTTCCGGCGAGACACGCAGCACCTCGGGCGCGGTGTCCAGCCAGCCATACTGCTTCGACATCTCGCCCAGTATGTCGAACAGCTTTTTCGCGTCGGCGTGGGGCATGGCGATATTGTGCGACACGCCGGTGTTCTCGAGGGTTGCCGGATTCACAATCTCGAAATGGAAAAAAACGGCTTTTCCCCGCTCGGACGAGGCATTTGGGTTACAGACCACGAGGTCGGGCTTGAGAGTCATGACATTCCTCCTCCTCCGAGGCTCAACCACGGCAGCCAGAGCTTGTTCCCGCCCGGCGGACCAGCGAATATCTGGCCAGAAGGACGGTGGGTGAACAGCAATGACCGATGAAGACGTCTACCACAAGCAGCAGTTCGGCCAGAAGACGGGCTTCGGCAAGGCGCCGGCCCTGCTCCTCGTCGACTTCGTCAACGGCTTCCACGATCCCGAAATCCTCGGCGGCGGCAATATCCCCGAGGCGGTCATCGCCACAGTCCCGCTGCTCGGCTTCTTCCGGGACCGCAAGCTGCCCATCGTCTTCACCCGTATCGTCTATGCCGCGGACGGGTCCGATGCGAGCCTCTGGTGCGAAAAGGTTCCGCGCCTGCTCGGCTTGACCGAAACCGCACCGGCGAGCCAGATCGTCGAAACGCTGAGCCCGCATCCCGGCGAGTTGGTCATCCGGAAGACGCAAGCCTCGGCCTTTTTCGGCACCCACCTCAATGCCTGCCTGATCGCCAGGGGGTTGGACACTCTCGTGGTGGCGGGCTGCACGACGAGCGGCTGCGTGCGCGCCAGCGTGATCGACGCCATGGCTCTCAACTACCGTACGATCGTCGCCATCGACTGCGTCGGCGACCGGGCGCTCGATCCCCACAGGGCCAATCTTTTCGACATGGGCCAGAAATATTCCGATCTCAGGACAGCTCAGCAGATAATGTCCGAAATCTAGGGCGCATCGCATGGCGATACACGACTTTGGTGGCAGTCGCCGGTTTCCGGCTTTACAGGAAAGTGACCGAATCCTATTCTCCTCGGTGACGGCGAGAAATGATCGTCGACACCGCTCTCTTTCGCACTGAGCTGTCGCAAAAAGACGTGAGGATCTGAAGTCCTCCATTTGGTCTTTTGGTGGAAAGCAGGCGAGAAGCCCCCATGAAAACCCGCGCCGCCGTTGCCTTTGAGAAAGCCAAGCCGCTCGAGATCGTCGAGGTCGACCTCGAAGGTCCGCGCGAAGGCGAGGTGCTGG
>QORU01000060.1 GCA_003574785.1 Taklimakanibacter deserti
TTCGTCGCGAGGTGCAGTGGTCGCGCATGGCGCTGGTGATGCAGGCCTCCATGAACGCCCTGAATCCGGTGGTGAATGTGGGCGAGCAGGTGGCCGAGCTCCCGGTGCGGGCCAGCGATGCCCAGGAGCCGCCGCCTGCTCGGGCAGAAGCCCGAAGGGAGGAGCATGACAAGGACGAGGCCAGAACGCGCCGGCAGGGGGAGGAGGCCGAGGATCAGCTGCTCGACGAGTGGCCGCTGGCCCAAGAGATGGAGAACCGTGATGAACATCGAGACAACGCCCATGACGCCTGATACCGCGGCAACCGCCATCGTCTCCAGCGTCGCCCTGGAGAGCGGCTCTTTGAGTGAGCTGCCGCCGGCCCTGTACGGGCTGCTCGACTACGTGGTCATCGGCATCGACCGCGTCGAGCTGACCCAGCGCGCCTACCGCAAGGGGCTCTCGCCGGTGTGGGAGCAGGGCGAGCACCCCCATGAGGGGCGACTGATCCTGCACTACCACGATCGCCGCTGGTCGCTGCTCTGCTCGCTGACCCCGGTGAGGGTGCACTGAGGTGGCCACGGCAGAGCGCGCCCAGGAAACCCGACGCGGCTGGCTCTCCACGCTGTTCGGCCTGCCGTTT
>QORU01000061.1 GCA_003574785.1 Taklimakanibacter deserti
ATCCGAACCGTTCTGCGAACATTGCATTAGTGCTTTATAAAGATGGTGAACGTCGCTACATCTTAGCACCAAAAGGTTTATCTGTTGGTGATACGATTCAAGCAGGCGTTTCAGCTCCGATTAAAGCGGGTAATGCGTTACCAATGCGTAATATCCCAGTAGGTACTACAGTTCATAACGTGGAATTAAAACCTGGTAAAGGTGGTCAAATCGCACGTTCTGCAGGTGCTTACGTACAAATTATCGCTCGTGAAGGTAACTATGTAACTTTACGTCTTCGTTCAGGCGAAATGCGTAAAGTATTAGCTGAGTGTACTGCAACCATCGGTGAAGTAGGTAACTCAGAGCATATGCTTCGCGTTCTTGGTAAAGCAGGTGCTAACCGCTGGAGAGGCGTTCGCCCGACAGTTCGTGGTACTGCGATGAACCCGGTAGACCACCCGCACGGTGGTGGTGAAGGTCGTAACTTCGGTAAACACCCTGTTACACCTTGGGGCGTTCAAACCAAAGGTAAGAAAACTCGTCACAACAAACGTACCGATAAATACATCGTACGTCGTCGTGGCAAATAATTTTATTCATTAATATAGGATAGTCCAATGCCACGTTCCCT
>QORU01000062.1 GCA_003574785.1 Taklimakanibacter deserti
GTTGCCGCCCAGGGTGCGATCACGCCCGCCGGTTTCCGGCGGCGTGGTGCGCTGGCCCAGGGTGTTGGCGGTGAAGCCGCGCACCGAGCCGAGGCCACCGGCGTAGAAGTTCTCGTAGAACGGGTAGGGGTCGTTGCCGACCACGTCGGCATAGCCCACCTCGCCGCTGAACTTCAGCGCCCAGTCGTGGTTGTCGTTGAGCGGGAAGAGCTGGCGGGCCTGGGCGCGCAGCTTGTAGTACTCGGCGTCGCTGCCGGGCACCGCGGTCTCCAGCGACAGGCGCTGGTAGTTGCCGGCGGTGGGCATGATGCCGCGGTTGAGGTTGTTGCGGGTCCAGCTGGCCGTCAGCTTCAGGGACTGGGCATCGGCCCCCTGCTCGTCGACGTAGCGGGTGATCTCCTGGGCGGTATCTCGATAGGTCTTGACCGTCAGGTCCTCCACCGCGGCGCCGAAGTTGAGACGGGTGATCTCGTTGATCGGGTAGCCGAAGTTGATCCCCGCACCGTAGGCGTCGGTGGAGTAGGTGGAGATATCGGAGTCCTCGTAGTCGGTCTCGCGGTAGTAGAGGTTGTAGCCGCGAGAGATGCCGTCGAGGGTCCAGTAGGGG
>QORU01000063.1 GCA_003574785.1 Taklimakanibacter deserti
CGCTGCCCGGGAACTCCGGCACGAAGGGCCAGCCGCCCACCGCTACCAGGATCTTCTCGGCACGCCGTACTCGCCGGCCACCTCGACGGTGCCGCTCTCGGGGACCAGGACCGGGGCGTTGTCACCGACCACCACCTGGGTCACCCGGGCGCTATCGGCGCCTTCGGTATCCGGGGTGCCATCGGTCATCACGTTGCCGGTGATGGCGTCGTAGACGCCCTCGCCCAGCTCGGCGCCGACGTCCTCGGCGGTGGGCACATCGTCGAGGATCTCCACCGTCAGCGTGCCACTGGCGGTGTCGCCGTCGTTGTCCGTCACGCTGACCGCGAAGTTCTGGAACAGCTCGGTGTCGTCGTCCGGCTGCTCGTGGATCTTGTTGCTGTTGAGCGTGTAGCTGTAATCCACCGTGTAGGTGCCGTCACCGTTGTCGGTGTAGCCGGTGATCGCCAGCACGTTGCCGGCCCCGGTGGTGATGCTCGGCAGGGTGCCGACCACCACGCCGTCCTGGACGATGGCCTCGGCGGTCAGCTCGTTCACCTTGCCGGTGCGCCTCTCCACCATGGGCGCCACGTAGCGCGCCCGGATGCTGTCCGGGTCGATGATCTC
>QORU01000064.1 GCA_003574785.1 Taklimakanibacter deserti
GTCAGTGTTAGCTGCGTCTAAAGCTGTTGCTGCTGCTGGTTTTAAGCTTGATTTACCGAAATCAAATAAAACGTCTGAGCTGAATGCGAAGTTTTTAGTTACAACTTCTGGCTCAACAACTGGTGCTACAGCGCCTTGACCGAAACGGTATGATAAACCTGCTGTTACAGAGTGGATATCAGGAGCATATTGGAAGTCCACATCTTGTGTGCCTGAACGAACTAATGCTTTATTTAAGTTACCCGCTTTGTTTAAGTATTGGTATTCAACACGTGCCGCTAATTCAGGAAGAATTGCGTACTCAACACCTGCACCTAAAATAGTTGATGCTTTTAATTTGTGGAATTTTGTTGTTGATTCGTTAGTGTTTTCCGCACCATATTTTTTATAGTCATTACGAACAACCGCAATACCTACTTTACCGTAAACGTCTAAGTCAGGTAATACTTCGTAGCTTGGTTTTAACGCTAAGTTTAAACCGTGAGCAGAGTGTTTAACTGTACGGAATTCATCTACGTTACCACGTACGCGACCGTAGTAGTCATAGCCTAATTCAGCTGCTAAACCGAAGTTATTTTGGTTTAAGATTTGGTAACCGCCG
>QORU01000065.1 GCA_003574785.1 Taklimakanibacter deserti
CTTAGTAGTAGCAGCGACAGACGGTCCGATGCCACAAACTCGTGAGCACATCTTATTAGGTCGCCAAGTAGGCGTACCATACATCATCGTATTCTTAAACAAATGCGACATGGTAGATGACGAAGAGTTATTAGAATTAGTAGAAATGGAAGTACGTGAACTTCTTTCTCAATATGACTTCCCAGGTGACGATACACCAATCGTACGTGGTTCAGCGTTACAAGCGTTAAACGGCGTACCGGAGTGGGAAGAAAAAATTCTTGAGTTAGCACACCACTTAGATACATACATTCCAGAGCCGGAGCGTGCAATTGATAAACCGTTCTTATTACCAATCGAAGACGTATTCTCAATTTCTGGTCGTGGTACGGTAGTAACAGGCCGTGTTGAACGTGGTATCATCAAATCAGGTGAAGAAGTTGAAATCGTAGGTATCAAAGAAACTACGAAAACAACCGTAACCGGTGTTGAGATGTTCCGTAAATTATTAGACGAAGGTCGTGCGGGGGAAAACGTTGGTGCATTATTACGTGGTACAAAACGTGAAGAAATCGAACGTGGTCAAGTATTAGCGAAACCGGGTACAATCACTCCGCAC
>QORU01000066.1 GCA_003574785.1 Taklimakanibacter deserti
CAAAATGAATCCAATTGTTAAGCAATTTAAATACGGTCAGCATACCGTAACGTTAGAAACAGGTGCTATCGCACGTCAAGCAACGGCGGCCGTTATGGCAAGCATGGACGATACTACCGTATTCGTCACCGTTGTGGCTAAAAAAGAGGTTAAAGAAGGTCAAGATTTCTTCCCATTAACGGTAGATTATCAAGAGCGTACTTATGCAGCCGGTCGTATTCCCGGCGGTTTCTTCAAACGTGAAGGTCGTCCGTCTGAAGGCGAAACCTTAATCGCTCGCTTAATTGACCGCCCTGTGCGCCCGCTTTTCCCGGAAGGTTTCTTTAACGAAATTCAAGTGATTGCTACGGTTGTTTCGGTGAACCCGCAAATCAGTCCGGATTTAGTGGCGATGATCGGTGCTTCAGCGGCGCTTTCATTATCAGGCGTACCGTTCAACGGCCCTCCAAGTTTCTACGAAGCTTGCCCGATGCTGAATGCGGAAGAGAATGTAAAAAACAGCCGTTTAAGTTTAGCCGCATTAACGGCGAAAACGCTAAAACAAGGTCTAGATCTCTTAGGTATTAAGACGATTGAAAAAATGTAATGAAACGTCCC
>QORU01000067.1 GCA_003574785.1 Taklimakanibacter deserti
CTTGAACTTGAACTTCAACACGACGATCCGGTGCTAAGCAAGCGATTAATGCTTTACGACCTTTAACTGCATCACATGTTGCGCCGGTTACAGGGTTTGCTTCACCGTAACCTACTGCAGTTACGTTAGCTGCCGGAGCACCTTTAGAAACGATGTAGTTAGCTACTGTTTCTGCACGACGTTGTGAAAGTTTTAAGTTTGAAGCTTCTTTACCGATACGGTCCGTGTAACCGTTTACTTGGATCGCAGCATTTGATAAACCTGCGTTATTGATTTCGGTTTGCATTGCATCTAATGCTGTTGCCGCAGCCGGTTTTAAGTTTGATTTACCGAATGCGAATAATACGTCAGAGCTGAATGCGAAGTTTTTAGTTTCAACTGCCGGAGCTGCAACCGGTGCCGCACCTTGACCGAAACGGTAGCTTAAACCTGCAGATACGGAACTGATATCCGAACGGTAGTCAGTTGCACCCATACGATTTAAAGTAGAGTAGCTTGCTTTACCTGCGTTGTTTAACCATTGGTATTCAACACGTGCCGCTAATTCAGGAAGAATTGCGTACTCAACACCCGCACCTAAAATTAAAGAAC
>QORU01000068.1 GCA_003574785.1 Taklimakanibacter deserti
TTATTGAATGGAATGCATGCTGGAGCTACCGGATTTATAAGTGGCGGCGGCTCATTGTTCATGGGGTTTGGCGCTTCTGCCGGAGCATCACTCATGAGATCGTACGTTGAATGCAATGGTGTGGGGAGTGCGCAGTATTTAGATGTATTGTTATATGGAGGTATTTCCATTGCAGGTGGGAAAACAGGGGGTTTCGTTTCGTCCTTCATTAAGCCTAAATTGGAAGTGGTAAACAGAAGGGGTGTGGCTAGAGCCATCGAGAAATTATTTAAGCTGACGCCAAAAAACATCGATGGCAGGAAAAATCTTCGGATTAATGTCGCTACAGCGGTTGGCGTCTCTATGGAAAACATTGCAGCAAGCCAGTACCAAGGGTGCGGTTGCTAATAATTGCAGGTGAGTGTCGTGACGAAGCTCGTAAAACTAGGGTGGGTGATTGCAAAGTGGTCCATGATATCTCTTGGTGGGCTTGTGGTCGCCTCAATTATTGATTTTTTAGCTTACGGTAATGAAGAATCTCAATGGTTCAGGGTCCCAGGAATAGTTTTGTTTGTAACGTACTGCATTGGAATGGCTGTAGCCGGCGCAG
>QORU01000069.1 GCA_003574785.1 Taklimakanibacter deserti
TGCGACAAGTGCGGCAGCGAGATGCAGCTCAAGTCCGGGCGCTTCGGCAAGTACTTCGGCTGCACCAGCAGCGAGTGCAAGAACACCCGCAAGCTGCTGCGCAGCGGCGAGGTAGCGCCGCCCAAGATGGACCCCATCGACATGCCGGAGCTGGCCTGCCAGAAGGTCGATGACCACTACGTGCTGCGCGACGGGGCCAGCGGCCTCTTCCTGGCGGCGAGCAAGTTCCCCAAGAACCGCGAGACGCGCCCGCCCCTGGTCCGCGAGCTCAAGGCTCACGCCGAGGAGCTCCCCGAGAAGTATCGCTACCTGCTCGACGCCCCCAGCGAGGATCCGGATGGCCGCCCGGCGCAGATCCGCTTCTCGCGCAAGGCCAAGGAACAGTTCGTGATGACCGACGAGGAGGGCAAGGCCACCGGCTGGAAGGCCACCTTCGACGGCAGCCGCTGGCAGGTGGAGGACAAGCGTAAGTGACCCCGCGAGCCCGTACCAACCAGCTGCTCTACCAGGCCGAGCTGCTGCTCGACACCCACGCCGGCGACGACGAGCACGCCGAGGCGCGACGCATGGCGGGGGAGGAGGGCGCCCT
>QORU01000007.1 GCA_003574785.1 Taklimakanibacter deserti
AGGCTCTTGCTGCGTCTGATGCTGGAAGTCTGGGTTGCTCAGGCGCGAGTTCTCAATCCCGCCGCCGCGTGAAATCCGGATTGTTCACGGTCGACCAAATAGTCTTTGACCCTGCGACCTCTCTCAATTCGAATCAGGATCCGTCTCGTTTGGCGAGACGTAGCCCATCCCGTCAATGCGCAATTTCGCAATCATGGTAGCAGCGCCATTCATGCTGGCGCTAGCCGGACCGTGAAATTCAACGCCTTCCCGGGACAAGTGTATATGGCGTGTATTAAAGCAGAGGGACAAACCACACCGGGGCACCGTCGAGAAATCGAGCGTCGTCGCTGTGCTAGCAAAGTATGAACTAGAAACTTATATTCTAGACGCGGTGGATATTTAAGCTCGCTCCATTAGTCTTTTCAAATTTGCGTAGGGAAAGCCGCAGAATTTACCCGATTTTTGTATCTCAAAGAGGCATGATGAGATGACAGTTCAGTCCTTGCATTGTCGTAATTGATGGCAAAAGCTTGCTCTGCCACCGGTCCGACTCTGCCGCACAATACTTTGGCACGACAATTGCTCCATGGTGGTCCGGCAAATTGTCCGAACAAAGAGCCCGTGTACTCAGTCGTTCCCCGACGATTAATTCCTAAGACGGCCTCTAGCTGGATGATTGTGGCCAATACCGGGTGCTCTGAAGGTACTCCGTAGATTCCGGATGCTCGACAAACTCGAGCAGGTTTCCAATTTTCTTTGCAAGGATCGAACGCACTTCACTCGGAGTCGCAAAGAAGAATTCTCTACGGTGGTTGACCCAGTTCATACGCCGGGAGGCGAAATGCTCATGAAGTTCACCCTCAAGTTTAATGGCGTCCTCTGAAAAATAGATCGCGTGAACGTCGTACCTGAATGGAACTGACGCATCACCAAGTTCTTGGATTCGATCCAAAGGATCCAAACGTCGGGTAAGCCCGATCTTCACCACACGCTCGCCGAAGGCACCGCGATTTGAGATCACGTAGACGTAGCCGGCGCGAATGTTTGCCGTCCGATAGTCATTATGCGCGATCGCACGATCGACCTCAGCAAGCTTTCGCTCCAACTCAAAGTCGGAACTGCCGCCGGTCTTGAGCTTCTCGATCACCGTAACGAGGTGGCTGCGCTCTTTGGTCAGGCGCTCCCTGGCAGCTGCGAGCTCTTGCTCGACTTTCCGCTCCTCACGTAGCCGTTCACGTTCGGCACGCGCCGCTTCACGCTCCTCCTCCTTCTTGATGAGAAAATCTGCTGTGAGCTCGATTTCCTCGATGCGTAGCGCATGAAAGTGGTCACTGATATGCATTTCCATCATCTTGCCCAGCTTGGCGATCGCGGCTCGAGATGCATCAAGGCGCTTAACGGCGGTTACGACATTGCCGGGGCGAAGCGTCCTCACGACGTTTTCCGCCTCGGCGTTGTAGGCGCGTAGCATCAACTTGGCCAAATCGTTCGTCATGCTTCGGCCTTTCGCCAATGAGCCATCGAAGGTGAACATGTTGGATTTTTCGATCGCTGCATCAGCCTTGATGACCTCAGCTATTCGGACTGATATTGCGTCGAGGCGCTCGCGATAGGCGACTGTGTTCTCCAATGGGTGGTGATACCGATAGATACCGGCGTTCTGAAGGATGCGCTCGTCGTTCAGTTCGATTACATTGCCTGCTTCAGTCCCGACTGCTTCCAAGCGAGCGCGAAGGGCTGCATTCTCTGCTTCTAGCAGCGCGATGCGAGCGTCGGTCCCTTGGGGAGATACAGGCGGCGCGGTTGCAGGCGTTGCCATAGCATCATCTGCTTTCCCATCGTCGATCCACAACTGCCAACCTTTTGGGAGCGCGGGCCATGCCGGGTCCGGAGTCCAACCTTTCGGCGGTACCCACCCCGGTGGTGGCTTGGGCCAGCCTGGTGGTGGATTGAACGACAGCCCTCGTTGTTTCATGCTCTGCGCACTCCCGCCCGCTCAACCGCGATAAGTCCATGCGGATTCTGCGACACGGCCGCACCAAGTCTATCAAGCGTGAGCGCTGGAACGACAGCGGATAGATTAAACTGCAAGAAAGCGTCGCGTTCAGCCGCTGCGACGACCAGCGGGATATATGCACGCCGCCCGGTCGCCGGGTCGACGGTACTTGCGCCGACATCCAGTGAGATCGTCCGGATGAGAGCGCGGCGGTCCGATTCAAAAATCTCGTGAAACGATCTGAGCGCCACCTGATGAACTGCACTGGCATAGCGGTCACGACATTCCTTCTGCGACAGGGCTGTCCAGGTGATCTCGTCGGAAGCCTTGGTGTATTTGAAGGCCTTAATATCTGGAATCGCTTCCGGGCCAGGCACTGCCACTGACAAGCGAAGTTCCGCCGACGAGGGGTCGAATTCGAACTGATGCGTTACTTGAAAATCCACCGGATACGCTGAGTTCGAAAGCACGATGGCAACATACTCCTGCACCGCCTCGGCCGTGCCGTATCCGAGGTTTGTAATCAGTTCGTCCAAACGCCTGTTGTTCTCCGCAGCCTCTTCCTCGCGCGCCTCGCACTCCTGCGCGAAGCTCGCGTGGGCGGCCTTTAATTGTTCAAGGCGATTGACCTCATCCCGCACATGTTTTTGTCTCGCTTTCTCGCGGAGTACTTCCGCGCGTCGACACTCAGCACCCCAGTCCACGAGATTGCGTTCGTGCGCGCGCTTGGAATCCGCAGCAGCTTCCACGTACTTCCTTTTCCCAAACAGCTTTCCCAATCCTCGCGGTGGATCGGGTGGGACCAAAACTGGTCGAGGAGGATCTGGAATCGCTCGCGGCTGGGGAATCGGCGTTTCTAAGTTGCCAGGATTGAAAGGCGGATGCTGAGCGACCATGCGCAAGGTCCTCAGATCAACGTAGTCATCTCTCGATAGAGTTGATGTCAGCAGCGTGTCAATATCCTCGTAGATTTCTGCGAGCTGAGCATTTCGCTCATCAACCTCTGCCTGCATGGCCTCAAGGTGCGCTTCCTTTGCTTCCTTCTCAAGACGCTTTCTTTCCGCTTCGGCAGATCTCGCTAACTGCACCTTCGCTCGTTCTTCCGCTTTACGGGCTTGTTCAACACGACGTACGAGCGCTGCATGCTCTCGCGTGGTCTGTCGATGCTTCCGCTCTTCCTCTCGGGCGGCGATTCGAGCCTGATGCTGAAGCTCTGCGAAAAAACCCCTTCGTGCCATAGTGCTTCCCTGATGTTCTTACTTGCGCTGGGACTATTGCGAGTACTAGCAACTTCGGTGAGTTGCTCACACCCTGGACCTCCACCAGCCGGCCGCCCTCGCTTCCCCTTCGAAGCAAAACCAGCGTTCGCCCTTGCCGGTCGAAATGCGGATCTCCAAGTAATGGCGGTGTCCGGGCACGTGATAAATCCGCTCGCCAGTATTCTAGTTGATGTTGCCCTTGATGTTGCAGGTGTTGGTCAGCAAGGGGATGTGAGATGTTTGCGCGTAATCCCACCACACGAGCGAGTAAGCGGCGATCACACAGAAGCCAAGTAGCCCCAGGGTGTATTGCCCAAAGTCCATCCATGATCGCTAGCGGGGTCGGCGCGAGTAAGGTCGCCTACCCTGCCACTGACCGCCATTGTTATCGACGCCCATGAGCCGCCCATGTCGCGGAGATTGTCGTTAGGTAAAGAATGCGCCCAAACGTTGTCTTTTGTCTAGAGGGGTGTAGTTTTGACACTGTTTCGGGCGTCTTACTTACTCAGAAACGCCGTGAGGGACGGACGCAATCCTGAACAATACAGTGAGCAATATGCAGCGGGATCACGACGACCGTGGACCCTTTGACTTGCTGCGCAGGGATCTCTTTAAAAACGGCTCAGCAATCTTGTGGTAATAGACAGAAATGCGGCGATCGAGTCCTGCCTTAGCCCTGGCGAGCGCCAATCCGATTGGGTTGGGCAGGGAAATGACGCAGGCTAGGGCGGATGTAATTGCCCGTCTCTGCCATGAACGGCACGTGTCCTAGTGATAGAAGCTACGATCGAGCTTTGCCCGAACCCCCATATTGTCGAGCTGTTCTCTGGTGCACTTCCAATCCTATATCATCGCCATGACCTTAGAACTGGGCCTGAGCCCTATGTCGCTCCAGAGAGCCCAAAGGACTGCCGAGTATCATCCGACGAGCGACTCGGATCCGACGAGCCGGGAGGAAGACTCGATGGCCGAGAAGGCGGACCCGACGCGCGGAGAAAAGGAAAGGTTAGGGCTTTGCCTTGACGCGGATCATCTCGATGATCTGCGTTACTACCGGGGACATTCGCTGGCGGCTAAAAGCACGCTATTTACCCGTTGAAGCTCATATCCGTTTTGTATTGCCCATGGCATCGAAATTGGTTGAAATTCGGCACGCAACCACGCGTAGCGGAGGTGAAGCGTGAATCTGCACAGGATGCTGGTCGAACGTCAGATCATGGGCAAGCCGTTGCGCGTCGGCATGATCGGGGCCGGCAAATTCGGATCCATGTATCTGGCTCAGGCGCGACGAACGCCCGGCATCCATCTTGTGGGGCTGGCGGACCTTTCCGTATCGCGCGCGCTCGACGCCTTCAAGACCACAGGCTGGGCGGCTGAGAGGTATTCCGCCAAGAGCCTCGACGAAGCCGCCAGGACAGGCGGCACTCATGTCTGTGACGATGCAGATGCGCTCATCTCCTGTTCCGCCATCGAGATCATCGTCGAGGTGACCGGCAACCCGCTGGCCGCGGTGCGCCATGCTGTCCGGGCCTTCGCGGCGAAAAAGCATGTGATCAATGTGAGGTCGAAGCGGATGCGTTCTGCGGGCCGTTCCTTTCGAGAAAGGCTTCCGAGGCGGGCGTGGTCTACAGCCTCGCCTATGGTGACCAGCCGGCATTGATCTGCGATCTGGTCGACTGGGCCCGCGCGGCCGGCTTCGAGGTCGTCAGCGCGGGCCGCGGCCACAAATGGCTGCCGCATTTTGCGGCATCGACGCCGGATGCGGTGTGGGATCATTATGGGCTGACCGCGGAACAGGCGCGCCAAGGTGGTCTCAATCCGCAGATGTTCAATTCGTTCCTGGACGGATCGAAGCCCGCCATCGAATGCGCCGCCGTCTGCAATGCGACGGGGCTTGCCGCGCCGCCGGACGGACTCGAGTATCCGCCAAGCTCACTGACCGGCATTCCGTCCGTCTGCAGGCCAAGGAGCGAGGGCGGGCAACTCTACAGCAAGGGCCAAGTGGAAGTGCTGTCCTCCCTCGAGCGCGACGGGCGCCCGATCCCCGACAACATACGCTGGGGTGTCTTCGTCGTCTTCGAGGGAGATTCCGACTATGTCCGCCGCTGCTTCAGCGAATATGGCATGGCGACCGACCCTGGCGGCCGCTACAGCGCCCTCTACAAGCGCTGGCATCTGATCGGCCTGGAGCTCGGCATATCGGTCGCGTCGGTGGGCCTGCGCGGAGAACCCACCGGATGCGCCAGCCAATTTCGAGCCGACGCGATCGCCGCGGCCAAGCGCGACCTCAGGCCGGGCGAAATACTGGATGGTGAAGGGGGCTACACGGTCGTCGGCAAGCTCATGCCCGCCGACACCAGTCTCACGATCGGCGCTCTCCCGCTCGGGCTCACCCACAAGGTAAAAATGCTGCGGCCCGTCAGGACCGGGACGCCGCTCACATGGCAGGACGTCGAGATCGATCCGACACTCGATGCCGTGCGCGCGCGCCGTGAGATGGAAGCGACACTGAAGATGAAGCGCCCAGCCTCGAGACCCTGACGGAAAGCGAGCGGAACAAGGGATTCAGGGCCGGAGCACGGCCCCCTGAGTCCGGCCGTTGTCGGTGCCGTTGGGCTGGTCTGCAGGATCCTCGACGGCGAAGACGCTGTCCGGATCGGCGTTCGGGTCCGCAGGCGCGGCTTCGTATCTATCCTGCTTCTGCTCCATTTCGCGGAAGTCGGCCTGCTCGGTCACCAGCCTGCGCTCGGCGGCGTCGATTGCATCCGCTATTGTCTTGTCCTCAGGCGTCTTGGGCGAACCATCCGCTTTAAACTCGGGCGCCTTCGCGGCGGGGATGGCAACCCTGCCCGCCGGCGTGTCGACGAGCGCCGCGCGCACCCGCTCCATCCCGAAATCGTAGAGGTAGACGTGCCCGAGCTCGTGCCGGTGGAGGGCGGCCAGGAAGCGCCGGTACTCCCTGCGCTGGGCAGCCGGCGCCGCCTGAAACTGCGCGCGCCGCCACTGCGGCAGGCGGACCTTCGTCGTCCAGACGACCTCCTTGATCTGGATGGTGATCCGTTGCGTGGCGGGATCGAAGAGCCACTCCGACCGGTGGTCGAATTCGAGCGTCGTCTCTCCGGCAAAGCGCTTCTGTCCGTCGCTCGAAAGGGTTCCTTTCCCGGCCGCAGGGTCGAAGATATCGTACGCCACGTCGCCGAGATCTGCGCCTTCCACCTCGTAGCGCTCGTAGCTGGTGCCGCCTCCTGAGCCGTTCGACATCGCTAAATCTCTATATCGGCGCAGTCTTCATTGGTTCCGGTGTACATGCCCTGGTCGATGATCGATCTCTCGCCGTTCGGGGTCGCGCCTTCGATCTGTCCATCGGCGTTTCGGCTATAGACGACCCGCCCCCTGAGCGTTCCGCAGGATGGCTTGAGCTTGCGGTATCTCGGCCTTTTTCCGGAGATCATCTCTTGTTCGGGCGACGCCATCGTCATTCTCCCAATCGCCGTGAGCCCTTCGCAGGGGACACGCGCCGATCGTGATATTTTCCAAATCTCCCCGTTCGGCCCACGATGTCAAGCGGGGAAATGCGGCACGAATAATCTCTGGTCGAGGCTCAGGGACGCGCGCCTAGTGCGGTCTGCGATTCTCCACGAAAGCACCTGGCAGGTTTCGCTCGGCGTCGCCGACAGCCTCCATCTTTTGACGAAGGCTCTCCTCAAAACGAGCCGTAACCTTTCTCTCTGCGTCAGTGAGTTCAGCGGCCGTCGCTGGCGGGCCGCCCTGGGTCAAGGCGTCACGCTGCAGAGTGGTAATGACGTTCAGCCGGGTGAGGCGATAATCCGTCAGAGTCTGGTTGTAATCCGCCAAGGCTGCTTCGAACCGTTCTTGCAGATATCCCAATCCCGCCGTCTCATCGAGGGGAGGGTCGCAGATGAATTTCGCAAGCGTGTCCCGCCTGAAAGGTATCATGCTGTCGGTCAATGTCTTCGAAAGCTGGCCGGTCTCGGTAATATGCACGAAGCCCTTGTTGTTCTGGGTCGTCGGCCAGTTGAAGGTTACTGTGTTCACCGTGCCGATCGGCTTCTCGTTCGCATGTTGATGACAGCCGCCGCAAGTGGCGGCGCCAGCCCTCGCCATGACATCGTCGATGGTGACCGACGCGCCAAGGGGGAAACCCGTGAGCAATTTCTGCAGAGCGAACGTGATATCGTTTCTGAAGTCGGACCCGAGATTCTCTTCCGGAACATCAAGCGTTCCTTGGGAATCGCTCTGAAATTCGTTGAAGCGGCCGTCGGGCGTCGGCAATCCCACCCTGTTCACGACAACCTTTTCATAGTGAGACCGGTCGAATGCCGGACTGTGCGGATTCAAACGCGGATCAGTCATCATCGCCTTGGGTATGAATACCAGCTCAGGCTCCAACAGCCCTTCCAAAATCCCCTTATGGGCGACAAAGGCGGCATGAAACTCTGCTCGAAGCGGATCCAACCCGTCGGCTTTCTTGCCCGCGTCCACATATAGCTCGGCCAGCGGGTTGCTTTTGACCGGTTCCATCACAAACCGGCCAGGATCGGTCGACAGGAGCTTCCATTCGCGCAGCTGCCACTTGTCCTCGATGAACAGGTTGCCGCGCAGCTGTCCAAGAGCGCCGAGGTGATGCGGGTGTATCGGCCCCGGAGTGTATCCCGGTATCCCGTCAAAGTAGAACTTCCGCAAGGCCTCGATGCGCTGGGCATCGTCCTCAATGTCGCTCAGATCGCGCCAGAAGTCTGCCAGGCCGAGGCAACCGGCGGCGCCAACGAATTGCGGATTGGGCATTTTCATTTCGAATATCAGGAAGAAGCGGTCATCGAACTTTCCCACCTTCGGAGGGGATATCGGAGCCTTGAAGGCGTACACGATCCGGTACTCTCCGCAGTTTCGGAAATTTCTCGGTGCCAGATCGAGCCGATTGAACAGGCCGACAGGGACCAGGCCGTACTCATCGTCGGGGTCAAGCAGCCGCGACGCCACAAGCTGATTTTCGCCCGGCCGGACGTCAACCTTCATCACGACATTGGAGATCGGGTTGACTTCTTCACTCTTGGCGAAGGTCGCTACCAAGCTCGCCATGAGCGCTGCCTCTGCGTCTGCTCCCGAGGCCGGAACCGGCAAGTCCCGAAGCAGTTGCGCGATGACTTTCCTCAACGCAAACGGCTCCTTCAGCAAGGCGGGATCATGCACGACAATGGAGCGATCCGGATCAATCGTGGGAGCGCATGGTTGAGCGCTTAGCGGGGCCGTCGCCATGCACCCCCCGAGCACGGATGCAACAATCCTTCGAGATGCTGCCTTTATCGACGAGGTGATCATTTCGTCTCCAAAGTTCATAGTGGTGACCGGGTCACACCATGATGAAAGCTCGGCATCGGCATTTTGAGGTCGGAATCAAGATGCATTTCATCGGTAAAGAAAGCATCCTGGCCAGCGCGGGTCACTGCGGAGACCCCGAAGCCCCATTCAGATCGGGAAGCGACCTTTCTTATCGGGCCGGCCGGCCAATGGGCCCGGGCCGGCGACCACCTGCCCAGCCACCATCGGCCTTATCACCGCGAAGCTACTTCTTCGCTTCGCTTTGCAACTCTTCGAGCCGAGTGCTGGCTCTCTTGATCGCCTCGGTCACCTCCTTCTGCAGCGCCATAAGGAGGTCGAGCTGCCTCTGAAAACGCGCGACATAATCTGCATCGACGGCCATTCTATCCTCCATCACTGAGCCCAAGCAGAACGCAACGTTACTTCCCTCGGTATGGAAGGCAGCTGCTAAATCACTTCGACTACGTCAATCCACCAGTAGAAATCATCAGTCTTCTTGGCGCTGTCTCTCGAAGTCAGGAGAGCCACCCCTAATGCCGGACCTGCCTCGAACGTCCCCTGTATCCACCCCGGCGGTATCCCGACTGTGTTCCAGCGCATCGGTGTCCCAAATACCCTCTGGACGGTCCTTTGACTGGCGCCCGTGCTTTCCTGCATGACCCACGCCTCGAGCCATGTAGCCCTTTCGTTTTTCCCGAGCGTCATCGGACCCTGCGGCCACTCGACCTGACCCGTGCCGTTGTTCAGTGCCTGATATTGATCCCAGTTGCCTGCTGCCATCACACACCTCCTTCCATCACTACCGGCCCGTCCGGTCGCGGAGCCTTACGAAACGTCAACTATGTCCGATTTTGCCGAAGCCGGCTAGGTTAATCTTCGCGTTTCAATTTGAAACAGTGTCTCGAGAGCAATCACGCAACCACAATCGAGTCGCCGATGCGGAGACGTCGTTTTCCTTGAGCTCGTAAAGATGCAGCGCCTCGGAGGCAGAAGTGACGGCCTCACCGATGCGCCGTGAAGCCTTGAGCACGTTCGACAAATCCAGCAGCGCGTCCGCCCGGTAGTTTATGAAGTCGGTGGACCGAGCGAGGGCCACCGCCTCCCGCGCGAGCTCCTCCGCCTCATGCGCCTCAGCGCGTCTCGAAAGCACGCGTGCCCGGATACCGCGCCACAGGATCTGTGAGAGCAGATCGTCCGGCGCCGCGAGCCGGGCGCTCAGATCCGCGAGTTCCTCGGCTTCCGCATCGCGTCCCTGCTCGAGGACCGCCCGCGCCAGGAAGGCCGCGGTGGTCGGCAGGAACATCCGATCGCCCATCCCTTCCAGGGCGCGATATCCTTTTCGCAGGCTTTCTTCGGCTTGAGCCGGGTTCCCGGCGAGCAATTCGACCGTGGCTTCGCTCTGCGACGTCGCCGCATTGAGCGTCAGGCCCAGATCGGCATAGGCAGCATTGCTCATCGCCACCAACTGGCGGGCGAGATCGAATTTCCCGGTCATGGCGTATAGACTGCCCAAGTGACGCAGAATCGCCGCCTCGGATTCCGGGCTGTCACGGACCTCCTCGCGCATCAGCTCACATCGATCTATGCCCTCGCCGGCCGGTATCGGCCCGCACCACAGCGAGGACGCGATCCACGTCAGGATGTCATTGTACAGATGCCGATCGCCGGCAAGGCGCGCATGCGCGGCAGCACTTTCCCATGCCTGCGCCGCGGCCTCGGCGCGCGCCTCGTTCCAATAAAACAACGCCTCGAGCCGACGCGCCCGGCACAAGCCGATATCGTCCTTCCAGCGCTGAAAAACCTGGATCGCCGAGGCCGTTGCACGTACGGCCTGCTCGGTCCCTCCGCCCTCGACGCGAAGCAGCCGGAGCAGCTGCTGCTGGATGACCACATGCGACGCCGCGCGCTCGTCATTCGCCGCGGCGGCGAGCCGTTCCGCCTCCTCGAGTATGGGCTCCGCCTCAGCCAGCCGCCCGCATTCAATCATGGCGCCGCCGAGCTCAGGCAGCAGCATTCGCCGCCGCGAGTCCTCGGCGGGGAGCAGCGCACACACGCGCTGCAGCAGGGCGACGGCCGCCGACAGGTGGCTGCGGCCGAGCGCCCGCCGGGCCGCCGCCTCGAGACGCTCGGCTGCTCGAGCGGCGAGCGAAGCCGCACGCTCATCGCGAAGTCCGAGTGCAACGCGGTACTGAAAGGCCTGCTCGAAGTGGTAGCCGGCCAGCTCTTCGAAGTCCTGCCCCGTTCCCTGCGCCTCGAGCCGGACGGCGAAGCGTTCGTGCAGGTCGGCCCGCGTGCTCTTCGATAGCGAGCGATAGGCAGCGTCGCGTATCAAACCGTGACGGAAGCGGTAGGCCTTTTCCCCGCCGAGGTCCGATTCGTCCGGGCGGATCAAATCCCGGCGGACAAGTGCCCGCAGGCCATCATCAAGCATTGAATCGAGCGCCGGGCCGAGCTCGGCGACTGTGCCGCGATGAAACACGACGCCTTCGACCGCCGCCGTCGTCAAGATCGCTCGTTCGTGGGCGGGAAGGCCCTCGAGACGGGCAGCGAGCAGCGCGTTGATTGTCGCCGGAACGGGCAACTCGGAGAGATCCGCGCGAGCGACCCACTGGCCTTCCTTGCGCGTGAGCAGCCGCTCATCGACGAGCATGGCCACGAGCTCCTCGGCAAAGAGCGGGTTGCCGTCGGCGGCGGATGTAATCCTCGTCTCGACGACGGGCAGCAGCGGCACATGGTCGAGCAGGTTCAACACGAGCTTGCGGCAATCCGCTTCACTCAAGGGTTCCAGCACGAGTGTCGTTGCATTCGTTTTGCCGCCCCAGCTCGGACGCGTATCGAGAAATTCCGGCCGTGCCATGCAGACGATCAATATGGGGGAAGCATGCGAGAAATCGGCGAGATGCTCGATCAGGTCCAGGAATGTCGACTCGGCCAGATGAAGGTCGTCCATCGCAATGACAAGCGGACGGTCTCGCGCCAGCGCTTCGAACACGCGCCGGACGGCCCAGAAAGTCTCCTCTCTGCTCCCCGGCTTTCCCTCGCCAATCCCGAGCAGATCGGACACGCGCTCGGCAATGAGCTCGGCCTTGTCGTCCCCGGCGAGACTTTCTGCAATGCTTGCCGCGGACAGCTTGGCGCTGTCCAAGCCCCTGGCGCGCGTGATCTCCCGGATGATGTCGGCAAGCGGCCAATAGGTAATGCCCTCGCCATAGGGCAGGCAGCGGCCGCGCGCCACGATTGTCTCGCCCGAGACGCTTCCGGCGAATTCCAGAATAAGCCGCGACTTTCCCACGCCGGGATTGCCCAGGATGGTCAAGAGCCGGCAGGTTCTATGGCTGACCACGTCATGGAGGATGGCGTGGATCGCCGCACGCTGGTGCTCGCGGTCGACGAAGGGCGCCTCGAACCGGCGCTCGAGGCCGGCGGTTTGAGCGGCGACGCTCACCAGGACGATGGCCGGGAAGGTCTCGCCGTGCTTGAGCGTGCGCGGGCTGCTCGCCTCTACGACGACGGCGTCGCGCACCAGCCTGTGAGTCTGCTCTCCGATCAGGATTTCGTTGGGTCGCGCGGCCTCTTCGAGACGCTTGGCCACACGCACGGCCTCGCCGGTGAGAAATCGATGTCCTTGGCTGTCAATGCCCGTAATGACCTCCCCGGTATTGAGGCCAATTCGATGCGCCAGCCGAACGCCCCAGCCCGCCTCGAGTTCGTGGTTGAGTATAGCGAGCGTATCGCGCATCTCGACGGCGGCCCGTGCCCCCCGCAGCGCGTCATCCTCGTGAAGCCTCGGCACGCCGAAGGTGGCCATGATCGCGTCACCGATATAGCTGTCCACAGCTCCGCCGTGCCGCTGGATAATGGAGCTCATCTCGCCAAAGTAGCGGGCGAGGAGATTTCGGAGCGCTTCCGCATCGAGGGTGAGGCTCAGGCGTGACGAGTCGACGATGTCGACGAAGAGAAATGTTACGGTCTTGCGAACCTCTTGCGCCGGCTTTTGCTCCGGCGCCGGCCCAAGCAGTGGAATCGGCTTCGGTTCCGGCATTATTTTGGGCTCGGCTGGCTTATCGCTGGGCATTCCTCGAACTCGCACTGCTTCCGCTTCGGGCGGTCTTTAAGCCTGCCATGAGCTCCAGAATGTCAAATTCCAAGTGAGCCTTCCGTTTAGTCGAGCTTAATCGGCACATTAGCACTTGCTCCAGGCGACCTCCAGCAGCGTAACATAGGAACGGCGTTTACCAAGTCCGTCCAAGAGGGCCGACGACTAGATTTCACCCAACCCGGACGTCGTGGCTCGAGGTGAGCTGCCCTTGGCGATCAGCGTGCTGCATGTGATAGATGCGCACCCGCTCGGACCCCGCTGAAAAGGCTGACCCGAGCCGAAAGGACCCGGCCTAATCGAGCTCGGGAGGAGGTTATTTATCATCAAGGTCACGCGCCGCGATTTCGCAAAACTCGCTGGAACACTTGCCTTTGCGGGCTCCAGTCCAGGCTCGCCTCCGATGAGCGCCCAGGCAAACTCGTCGAGGGCCAATCCAGCGGTCGCAGTCGCGGCGCTGATGCCCCAGCCGCGCTCCATTGCATATGGCGATGGCTGGCTCCGCGTCTTGGGGGGATTTGAGGTCGTATGGCTCGGTTATCGCTCGCCCCTGCTGGACCGGACGGCGCTGCGGTTTCAGGACAACGTCGCACGTCGAACCGGTCTCGATTTGGGTCGCGCCAGTGCTGCCGAGCTTCGGATCGACTGTCGAGACGATGACAAGTCCTATCTGACGACCGATGCGCGTGAGGCTTACGCGCTCACCGTCACTGAAGATGCCGTCGTGCTGACGGCCGATGGACCGACGGGAGTGCTCCGTGGCCTGGCGACGCTCCGACAATCCATTGTCAACGGGCCTCAGGGCTTCGCCATTCCAACCATGGTGATCGATGACGCTCCCCGTTTCGTGTGGCGCGGCGTCATGATCGATGTCGCGCGGCACTTCATGACACTTGCGACCCTCAAGCGCCAGATCGACGCGATGGAGCTCGTGAAGCTGAACGTGCTGCATCTGCATCTGAGCGACAATCAGGGCTTTCGCGTCGAAAGCCGCCTCTATCCGAAGCTGCACGAAGGTTCGGCGCCGGCCTTCTATTCGCAAGCGGACATTCACGACCTCGTCTCCTACGCCGCGGACCGCGGCGTTCGGACCGTTCCTGAATTCGACGTTCCCGGACATTCGCGCGCGATCCTCCGAGCCTATCCGGAGCTCGCGTCGGACGAGGGCTATTTTTACGGATCGACGCTCAACCCCGCCAATCCGCAGACCTACATTTTTCTCGATCGCTTGTTCGGGGAGATGGCCCAGTTGTTTCCAGACCCGTATTTCCATGTGGGCGGGGACGAGGTGTCCGGCGCAGATTGGGACGCCGATCCGCAAATCCAGGATTTCATGAAGGTAACCGGCTTGCAGACGAAAGACGAGCTCGAATCGTTCTTCTTCGACCGCATGCGAAGCGGCCTCGGCGTCCATGGCAAGACAGTGGTGGGCTGGGAGGAAGTCGCACGGACCCAAATCCCGGATGATGCCGTGGTCCAGACATGGCGGAGCTCGGGCGCCATTGCCAGGGCGACGGCGCAGGGCAACCGGGTGATCGCCTCGGCCGGGTACTATTTCGACCTGCTCCACTTGAGCGAGAGCTATTATATTGTCGATCCGCACGATCCGGCTTCGTGTTGCCTGACACAGGCGCAATTCGCTGAAGGTACGGCACTGGGGCTGCCTGAATACATCATCGCCGAGGACCAGGTGATCGGCCCGTCGCTGACACTTTCCCCGCAACAGCAAGCGCTGGTACTGGGCGGCGAAGGATGCATCTGGACCGAGATCGTCACTGACGAGATGCTCGACGGCCGGCTCTGGCCGGCTGCCGCGGCCGTCGCTGAACGCTTCTGGTCGCCCGCATCCGTCCGCGACACGGCAGACATGTATCGACGGCTCACAATCGTCCAGGATGGCTTACGTCTCGCGGGACTCATGGACGATGCCAACCGCCGGCGGATGGCGGCGCGGCTGGCGCCGGGCGAGTCGGAGCCGGTGGCGCTGCTGCTCGATCTTGTGGCACCGGTGCGCAATCATGCTCACAATCACCGCGCGGTCGCGCGGCTGAAGGGGCAGATGCCGGCAGCGCAGGCGTTCAACGAGCTGGCCGACGCGGCACCGGCCGACAGCCTCGTGGCCCGCCGTTTCGAGCTGGACGTCGACCAGTTCCTGCGCGGGGACCGCTCTGGTACCGCCGTGCTCAAGGCAAAGCTCATGTCATGGCGCGACAATCATGACCGGTTCGCAAGCGTGGCATGGGGCAGGCCTGAGCTCGAGGTCGCGCTGCCGATTTCCGCTGACCTGGCAGCACTTGCCGTGATCGCGCTCGATGCCGTGACCGCCATCGAAACCGGGCATGCGCCGGACACACTATGGCGCGGGCGCGCAGTCGAGCTCCTCGATCGCCAGCTTGCGGCAGAACAAGCCTCGGAAAGCATGGTCCGGGCATTCACCGCGCAACAGCCTCAAGCCGACCTTCTGATCAGCATCACGCGGGGCGTCCGCAAGCTTGTGGAAGCCGCGGCGATTGTTGGGCCTTAACCGAGGCGTGCCAGGGTTAGCGGATGCGGAAGCTGAAGCCGATGAAGGGCCCCGGCCAGCCATATCCGTAGAAGCCCGGATAGTAGCCATAATAAGGCGGATAATACCCGTAATAGTATGGCTCATAGTAGGGATAGTAGCGGTACCGATTATATCTGGCGTATCGATATCGACGATAGCAATTGTAGCAATAGCCTTTCCGTCTGCCGTACTTATAGCCGTTCCATTGCCGTACTTCTTGTACTTGTACTTCTTGTGCTTTTTGTATTTCTTGTAGCCTACCTTTTCGACGCTATTCGTTCCGGCATCCAACTGTATTGACGCAGAACGCGGCAACGCCTGGCTTGCGACCGGCGCGCCGAAAACGATTGCCGCGAATACCACGGCTGCGATGACGAAAGCTCTGCTTGTGATGATCACGGTAAGGCCTCCTCTCGATAGACCTAAAGTCCGAGATCTTGACGATACGACAGCCGTGTGGCCAAGAAAAGGCACCTTTCGCCGTGAAAACAGCAATGCCCCTCTATCCCGCATCCAATGACTGTCTCGGCTCCGATGATGGAGCATGATAGCGACGAGGATCAGGCCATCGCCGCGCTTCTGGACAGAGATCGTCACTGACGCGATGCTCGACGGCCGGCTCTGGCCTGTTGCCGCGGCTGTCGCGGCCAGGGCCTGCGGGATATGCCTGTCCTGACTATGCCTCGTGCTTCGCCGTCGCGCCGAACTCGACGCGGATCTTGTCTTGTCTCTTCTTGCGAGCGATGGCGGCTTCAGCGCCGGCGGTCGCGGTGAACATGGCGAGATGCTCAAAATCGCCCTCTTCCGCCGGCGTAAGCGCGGTGTCCATATAGGCCGCGCGCTCAGGGCTGCTCCCTACCCTTCTGATGATGCGATAGCCGTCAACGAACAGGCGCCCATACCGCCAAAGTTTCCACACCGTTTCGGCGGCCATTCTGAGATGGAACACGCCCGGCCATTCGAGGCCCATGCCCGGCCGCCGGTCAGTGCGGTATTTGAGGCGCCCTACGCCGCCTTCCAGCGGGTGGACACGCTCGATCTCGTAGACCGCTTTGAATTCCATCATGTAGCTGACGACCTTTTTGGGGCTGCGGCCCTTGATAGAAGCCTGGCGGCGCGCCACGGTCTCGATGTGGTCGTTGCCATAATAGGCCCGCCAAGCCCCGTCATAGGCCTCTTCCCATTCCTTGTCGCCCATCTTCGCGTGATGCGTGACGCGGTAATGGGTGTTGTATTTGTTGAGATCGCCGTCCATCCACTCGCCGCGGCTCAGCGCATTGCGATGGTCTTCGGAGCCGGGCAAGGGTGTCAGGAAGAACAGCTCCAGCATGTCGAGCGGCAGCTCGTTCTTGATGATCTCGACATCGCGGAGGATCGATTGCTTCGAATCGGCCGGAAATCCCGTGATGTAGCCGGCCCAGGTGTAAACACCCGCCTCGCGCCAGCGCTGCAGCATGGTGCGGTAGTCGGTGATCTTGTTCTGCCGCTTCTTGGCGGCGATGAGATTGTCGGGGTTGATGTTCTCAAGCCCGATGAAGACACGCCGCACGCCGGATTTCGCCGCCTTGTCGATGAAATTGGGAATGCGATGGCATTGGGTATCGACCTGGATGGTCAACTTCACCTTCAGCCCGGGCTTCTCGCGCAAGAGGATGAGCCGGTCGAAGAAATCCTCCCAGTTCTTGTTGCGCGCAAGATTGTCGTCGGTGATGAAGAAGTGGTCGATGCCCTGCGCGGCGTTCTCGCGGACGATGGCCTCGAGGTCGTCGGGAGTTCGGAACCGGCTCTTGCGCCCCTGCACATTGATTATGGTGCAGAACGAGCATTGATAGGGGCAACCGCGTCCAAGATCGAAACTCGACCGGCTGTTGAAGCTCTGCCGCAATTCGGAAGCCGGAAGCGTCGGCCAGGGCTGGCCTTCGAGACCCGGCAGATGATTGAGATGGTTGTAGACGGGCTTGAGGTCGCCGGCCCAGGCATCGCGGAGAAGTTCGTCGAAGCGGCCGTCCTCGGCCTCGCCGGCGAACAGCGAAATTCCCATCTCCTTGGCGGCAACGAGCTCACGCGGCAGTTCCGGCAGCATCGAAATGCAGCCGGAAACGTGGAACCCGCCGAGAGCGACCGGCAGCCCGGCATCGAGGAAGGGGCGCGCCAAATCGACGGCGCGCGGGAACTGGTTCGACTGTACGCCAACCAGGCAGATCAGCGCCTTGCCGCCCCGCCGCTTCACGCCGGCAATGATCTTGCGCGGCTTTACCCGGCGATTGGTCTCATCGTGGGGTTCGAGAATGATGTCGACATCCTCGCCAAGCACCTTGCGCCGCGCGAGATCGCGGCCCAGACCGTAGAGCGCCGCAAGCGTGTTCGACGGCATGATCGATCGGTACCAGGTGATCGGATAGCCCTCATCGTCATAACGTGACGGCTTGATCATCACGACGGTAAAGGCCCTTGGCGCGTCAGCCATCGATTTCCCCTCTGTGCTGGAACAGCCTAACCACAATTGGTGTGGAAGCAAGGGTCCGCTGTTCACCTGCCAATCGCCGGGGCACCACCCAGCAAATTACCCTTCCCGGCACCGGATCGCGTCGTCCTTCCGGTTATACCTGCTTCTCCCGGCGCCCGAAGTCGATATCCCGGCTTTCCGGCTATGGCGATGAAGGATGGCAACTTCGCAGGCTATCCGGTGCGCATCGGCGCGCGACAGGAAAGGCGCGCACGGCCACCACGAGCGCAGTTCGGCCGAGAGACAGGTATGTGGAGGACCGGATGCCGAGGCGGCGCCGGCGGACGCACGGCCAGCCATCGCCCCCTCGGACTTGGTTCATTGTTTGGAAATCGACGATTATTGGAGATTTGTCGTTCAATCCTCGTCGACAGGCCGGTGGAGCGAAGCGGTGTGTCGTTGAAGGCCCCCAGCAGGTCTGGTAGAAAGTCCATCGCCGTGGACGTGCGCGAAGAAGGAATCAGGGCCGATCGACTTGAGCGCTTCGCCGGCGGGGGAACTGGTTTCCCGCTGTTCTCCCTCCCGTGCGCGTGGGGCAGGAGAAAGTGGAACCTGCCGATCAATCTCAGTTTGAGACAGGTCCTGGCACTGGGCCTCCTGGCTCTCGTCTCATTCTTCGGCAATCCTGCCTTGGCGCAGCAAGACGCGATAGCGCCCCCCGGAGGCGGTCAGCCGGCTGCGGACACAAGCGCAATCCGCCTCGGCATGTCGGCGGATTTTTCGGCGAGCGCACGGGCGCTCAGCATCGAGCTCTATCGCGGCGCCATGGCCTATCTCATTCCGCTCAACAAGGCCGGCGGCGTCCATGGAAGGCAGGTCGAGATCACCGCCTATGACGACAAGTACCAGCCCGACCTCGCGATCCAAAACACGCTCAGGCTGATGAAAGACGACGTCTTCGCGCTGTTCTCCTATGTCGGCACGCCGACCATGATCCGCACCCTGCCGCTGCTCAGGATGCGGAACCTGGAGCATTTCCTCCTGTTCTTCCCCTTCACCGGGGCCGACGCCAATCGAATTCCGCCTTATGACAAGTTCACCTTCAACCTGCGCGCCTCATACGATCAGGAGACCAAGGGGCTTGTCGATCACTTCGTCGCCCACCATCGAAAGCGCATCGCGGTATTCTATCAGGCGGACGCCTATGGAAGGGCGGGATGGGCCGGCGTGCGCAAGGCATTGGCGAGCCACGGGCTGGAGATCGCCGGCGAAGCCACTTATCGGCGCGGCTCGCCCTACGACCAGAGCTACGATCCCCAGGTGGCCATCATGGAGCGTCTCAAGCCTGACGCCGTCATCTGTGTCGGCACCTCTCCGGCCTGTGCCGGCTTCGTCCGCGACATGCGCGACCGAGGGGTCGACTGCCCGGTCGCGACGATCTCGTTCGTCGGCAGCGATGCCATGCTGAGGCTCCTCGCCGATGGCGAGCAGAAATCCGGCAAAGACTACACCTCCCGCCTCGTCGGCTCGCAGGTGGTGCCGAGCTATCAGGACACATCGCTGCCCATCGTGCGCGAATATCGCGAGGCGATGGACCGCTACCGCGATGCCATCATGCCGCCCGAGTCCTTGATGTACCCGAACGGGAAGACGCCGGAAACGGAATATGCACCACTTCCGTACAGCTTCGTCAGCCTCGAAGGCTATCTGAACGCCAAGTTGTTCGTCGCGATCCTGGAGCGGATGGGCGCCAACGCTCAGCGCTCCGACCTGACGCAAGCGGCGATGACCATGGGCGACATCGATCTGGGCCTCGGGCAAAAGCTTTCTTTCGGCGGCGCCACGGACCGGCGCCAGGCCTCGGACCAGGTCTATTATACCGTGGTTCAGGGCGGCCAGTTCGTGCCTTTGCAGGACGGCGAGTGGGAGGCTTGGTTGAAACGATGAAGATCGCCCGGTTCTATCAGAAGACCCTGTTCGGCATCTTCGCCCTCATGGGGCTCATCCTGGTGTCGACTTCCGTCATCTACGTCCATACCGTCGATCGGCAGCTCACCGACTATTTCGTGAACAGCAGCCAGGCGATCGCGCGCGCCATTGCCAATTCGGACAGCGACCTGATCGTCAACCAGAACTATTCGGCGCTCCAGTCGGTCATCGACCAGTATGTCGATATCCCCGGCGTTTCCTATGTTTTCGTGGTGGACGGCCAAGGAAACATCATCGCTCATACCTTCGTGCCCGGCGTGCCGGACGAGATCGCCGCTGACTACAAGGACGGGAAGGACGTCTATGATCGCTCGCTCGCCGGTCTCGGAAATTTCTCGGAGGTGACGGCAGGCATCATTGCCGGCCAGGCCGGCCGCGTGCATGTCGGCATGGACAAAGGCTACTTCGCCTTGCAGGTTCAGACGGCCATCGGCCGGGTGGTCTACCTCCTCGCCATCATCTTCGTCGTCAGCGTGCTGGTGACATACGGGCTGATGTACCAGGTATCCCGGCCGCTTCATCTCCTGGGAAGCTATGCCTGGCATTCGCTCTCCGACGAGAAACACTCGGCGCCGCCCTCCTCCGGGCTCAAGCGCCTCTTCGGACGCATCGACGAAGTCGGCGAGCTCGGCAGATTGATCCGCAAGGCGACCGGCAGGGGAGCGTAATCGCATATGAAAATCCCTGGAGCAAGCGAGCCGTCGCCAGTTTTCCCCCTCGCCCGTTGCGAAGCAATGGGAGAGGGTGGCCGAAGGCCGGGTGAGGGCTCTTTGCCTGCAACATGTTTTGCTTTTGAAAGTTCCGCAGGCTTCGAGAAAGAGCCCTCATCCGCCCTTCGGGCACCTTCTCCCATCCTCCGGACGGGAGAAGGGGAATTGGAGGGAGTGATTTCTCCTTCTCGAGAGCCTCGCAGACTTCATTTGCGATTGCCTTCCGGCAGGGGAGCGTAAGCATGCGCACGCAAGAACGCGTGCCCAACCGGTGGCTGATAGCGACCGCCTGCACGGTCCTGCAGCTCTGTCTCGGCACCGTCTATGCCTGGAGCTATTTCCAGCCGCTCCTGGTGGAGCAGTTCCGCTGGACCAACACCGATACTTCGTGGGCGTTCAGCCTGAATATCTGCTGTCTCGGCCTGTCCGCGGCATGGGGCGGGATGAATCTTGCCAGGCTCGGACCGCGCAAGCTCGCCGTCGCCGGCGGCATTCTGTTCGCGGCAGGCTATGCGATCGCCGCACTCGCCCTTGCGCTGGAGAGCCTCCCGCTCTTCTATCTGGGCTATGGCGGCGTCAGCGGCGTCGGCATCGGCCTTGGCTATGTGACGCCGATGGCGACCATCATCAAGTGGTTTCCCGACCGAAAAGGACAACTGACCGGCATCGCCGCCATGGGCTTCGGGCTGGGCGCCTTCGTCCTCAGTGTCGTGCTGGCACCCATCCTGATGCATATGCTTTCCGGGAACCTGACACTCGTCTTCGCAGGCCTCGGCGCCATCCTCGGCTCGGTCGCCATCGGCTCGGCGACAATGCTGAAGAACCCGCCGGAGGGCTATGTCCCCTTGGGCTTTGTGCCTTCGGTACAACGGGCAAGCCAGGGCGAAAGCCCCTATGCGCGGGCCGAGGAAGAGGCCGACCTGCCCATCAGCGAATATCTGCTCGCCGGGCAGTATGCGATCATGTGGTTCATCTTCTTCCTCAACATAACGGCCGGCATCTCGATCATCAGCTTCCTGTCGCCTCTGTATCAGGACATCTGGAAGCTCGATAACCCAACCTTGGAGCGCTCGGTGCTCGCCGGCTATGGCGCCTCGCTGATCGCCATCAGCTCGCTGTTCAACGGCCTTGGGCGCATCGCCTGGGGCGCGCTGTCGGAGCGGCTCGGCCGCATCAATACTTTTCGCGTCCTGTTCGCCACGCAGCTCGTCGTGTTCGGCCTCCTGATGACGGAGCACAACCCGTACATCTTCGCCATTCTGGTGTGCTACGTGCTGAGCTGCTTCGGCGGCGGCTTCGCGATCATGCCGTCGATGGTCACCGACGTCTACGGGACGAAGCGCATGGCGCGGCTCTACGGTATCATCCTCACCGCCTGGTCGGCCGCCGGCGTGGTCGGACCGCTGGTGGTCGCGAGCCTCAAGGACAGCTATCCGGACCGCGCCATCATCTATGCCTTTCTGCTCAATATCCTTGTGCTCGGAGTCGCCTTCACCTTCAGCTTTCTCGTCAATGACGAGCGGTTCGTACCCCGGCGGATCCTTCTTCAGGTCTTCGGCGCAAGGCCCGCGACGGGCAACGGCGAAGAACCCGCAAGGGACTCGCCCAAGGCAACGGGGCTTGCCGAGACGTAGCTCGCGGAAACAGGCCCCCTTCGCCCTGCGGGCTTCGGCGCGGCAGCCTTCGCGAGCGAAGGAGGATGGCCTGCCCGGCCGTAGCTCGCGGAAACAGGCCCGCCTTCGCCCTTCGGGCTTCGGCGCGGCAGCCTTCGCACGCTTCGCGAGCGAAGGCTGGCGGACGCTTTGCACTCGAAATTGAAATGACCAATACGCAAGGCGAACGCATCGCATGCTCCCAAAGGGATCCTCGCTCGATGTCTTCCGCGCCGTGAGTCGGCCTCGGCAGAAAATGGCTTGAAACCGCGCGAACACGGCGGTTACATAGGGCGATGAGCAATCCAGCTTCTGCTGTTGCAGTGTTACTGCCGGGCGCGACACCGGAACAGTCCGGTGCCGTCCTCGGCGCGATGCGTGCTGTGGCTGAGACGGGCGGCGCCGCTACGCGGTCCGACCGGCTGGCGCTCGAAGGTGCCGCCCGATACGTGTTCGGGCACGCGGGACCATTCACCTTCGCTGATCTGACGCCTGTCACGCCGGCGGCGCTGAAGGCTGCCCTCGCCGGCACCAACCTCGGCAATGATGCAGCCAAGTTCCTGACGGTCATGGCGCTGGTGGATGGAAAGCTCGACCGGGCGAAGATTGCAGCGGTGCTGCGCTACGCCGACGCGCTCGGCATATCCGAGCGTTACTTGGACGAGGTCCGCGAGGCGGCGGAGGGCCACTTGCAGGAAGCGTTGGCGGACATGACCCGCTGCAACATGGAAAGCGTCACCGGCATGCCGTGGGAAGGCGACGTCAATGCGTGGCTTGTGCCCTATGGTGGCGCCGGCGCCGATCCTGCTCTGGCACAACGTTTTCAGGCGCTGAAGTCGCTGGACGCGGAAACGTTCGGCCACGCCATGTGGCGGCATTTCACCAGCAACGGCTACGAGTTCCCCGGCGAGCCGAAGGCACTGAACGTCGTGTTCTCCCTTCCCCATGACTCGGTCCACGTTCTCAGCGGCTTCGATACCTCGGCGCGTGGCGAATTGCTCGCTTCGACATTCACAGCCGCCATGCATCCGAAGTTCCCGATGGCCGGCCATATCCTGCCTGTCATCTTCAGCTGGCACCTCCAGGTCCAGATCAACAAGGTGGCCGGCGAGGCGTCGAGCGCCCTGGACCCGGTTGTATTCTGGCAGGCTTGGGCGGCGGGCGCCGCCGCGACCGTCGACACATTCTCTCCACAATGGGACTTCTGGGAGCACGTTGCCACACCCCTCGAGGAACTCCGCGCGCACTACTCGATCCCAGTCGACGGCGTAGAGCAGGCTGCAACGGTGCGCTAGTTAGAGCGCCGGACATGCTCAGGATTTGCCGGTAAGAGACTACTCACCGGCCCACCCTGATCTCGCAATGTGGCTCCCTCTACGGCTGCGTCGTAGAGGGCTGAGTCGTAGAGGGCTGCGTGGTCGTCGTCCCCTGATCGGTGGTCGACGGCTGCGTCGTGGACGGCTGAGTCGTGGACGGCTGCGTGGTCGTGCTCTGGTCGGTGGTCGACGGCTGGGCCGGAGCAGGCTGCTCAGTCGTGGTCGTGGCCGGCGGCGCAGTTGCTTCCTGCGTGCCTCCGAACCAACCTGCGTAATAGCCGATGAGCAAAAGGATGATAACGACCACCACGGCAATCACGATATTTCGCGTATTCATGGTTCAACTCCGTGTTGAGGTGGGCAGGACATGCTCCGTAGGCGGGCCGACTTGCCAGCCGCTTTTCTCGCCCCCTAGGCGTTACCAATACGCGAGTCGTGGCCCTGCCTGCAACGGGGACAGTTTACGTCGAAGGTTCCGTGCTTCAATACTCCTTTAACGGGCCATTCAAGGCCGTTCGCAGCGGAGACGGTTCATGGGTGAGCGCTTGAAGTTCATTGGCTGGGGGACCGAGAACTCAGGCCTGGACGAAGCGGAGCGGAACCTGCTGTTCGGCTTCCTCGCCGATCGTCTCGGCATCGAGCCCCGGCTCGTCGCCCCGCCGCGACTGGCGGACATCGGTCTCAGTCCATCGCGTGTCGTTCCGCCCGCCGCTATGGCCCATCTGTTCACGACCGATCCCTATGAACGGTGCCTCCACACTTATGGAAAGTCCTACCCTGAGACGGTACGCGCCTTTGCGCGCGATTTCGCCAACGCGCCCGACCTCGTCGCCATTCCGGCGAGCGAAGCGGATGTGACCCAAGTGATGGAGTGGGCGAGCGGAGCGAATGTCGCCATCATCCCGTTCGGCTGCGGCTCCTCGGTCGTCGGCGGCGTCGAACCCGACATCGGCGATCGCTACGTAGGCGCCGTCAGCCTCGATTTGCGCCGTTTCGACCGCATGGTCGAGGTCGACCGGTCGAGCCGCGCGGCGCGCATCCAAGGCGGGATGCGCGGCCCCGCGATCGAGGCCGCGCTCAAGCCCCACGATCTTTCGATCCGTCACTATCCGCAAAGCTTCGAATTCTCCACTCTCGGAGGCTGGATCGCGACCCGGTCGGGCGGGCACTTCGCCACGCTCTACACCCATATCGATGATTTCGTCCAAAGCACCCGCACCGTCACCCCTCAAGGCACCCTGGAAACGCGCCGCCTGCCGGGCTCGGGCGCGGGTCCGAGCCCGGACCGCCTCATCATCGGCTCCGAGGGGGCGCTCGGCGTGATCACCGAAGCCTGGATGCGGCTGCAGGATCGGCCGCGCTTTCGCGGTGGCGCCGTTTTCGGCTTTCCCGACCTCTTTGCGGCGGCGAGAGCCGTGCGCGCTGTCGTGCAATCCGGCCTCTACCCCTCGAATCTTCGCGTCATCGACAATCAGGAGGCCGGCATCTATGGCGTGAACGATTACCAAGAAACGATCCTGATGCTCGCTTTCGAGTCGGCAGATCACCCCGTCGAAGCATGGACGAAGCGAGCGATCGAGCTGATCCAGGACAATGGCGGCCGGCGCCATCCCGACGACAGCGCCGCCCAGGCCTGGCGAACGGCATTCATCCGCATGCCCTATGCACGGGAATTGACGGTTCCGCTCGGCGTGATCAATGACACTTTCGAGACTGCCGTGACATGGGACAAATTCGAGGAATTTCACACCGCGGTGAGCGCCGCGACCGCGCAGGCGATCGAGGAGGCTACCGGCCGGCCCGGAACGGTTTCGACCCGGTTCACCCATGTCTATCCCGACGGCCCTGCCCCCTATTACACATTCAATGCACAGGGCACGCCCGGCCGGCTTATCGAACAGTGGCGCCATATCAAGACCCGTGCCTCGGATGCGCTGATCACCGCGGGAGGAACCATCACCCACCATCACGCCGTCGGTCGCGATCACATGCCCTGGTACCGCCTCCAGCGCCCGGCTTTGTTCGGCAAAACCTTCGACGCCGCCAAGAGCGTCCTCGATCCAGCCCGGATCCTCAATCCGGGGGTACTGGCGGATTGAGACGATCCGCTCATAAGTTCACGGCCTAATCGACCGAAGCCTGCTCGAGGATGGGCTTTCCGTTGGGCACATAGGCCCAGGGTTCCGCGCCGGTTGCCTCGATCAATGCGCGCAGGAAGGCATCCTGCCGCCGTCTGGCTTCCGGAACCGGCACCCCGCTGTTCAGCACGGCAAAGGCGACGGCGCCATATTTTGGCGTGCGCAGGACACCGGCGAGCGCCGATGCACCGACCGAGCCGAATGTGCCGGTCTTTCCCACAATACGGGCGCGATAGGGAGTCTCGTCGAGACGTTTCTTGAGTGTGCCGGCGTCGAGACCATTGACGGGCAGGACATCGGGCAAATCCTTGCCAAGGCCGCGCAGTTGCTTGCGCAGCTCCCACAGGATCGCGACCGCCGCACGTGGACTCATGCGATTCAACTGTTCGGCACCAGCCGCATTGGTAATGGTGACTTCCGAGCGCAAAGCGGATGGGAGACGTTTGCGTATCATAGCCTCCACGGCTTGCGGGCCGCCGATGCGATCGGACAGCGCGTGAAAGACGTTGTTCGAATATCCGTTCAAGGCCTTGACGATCGTGCCGAGCGGCGGCGAGTGATTTGTGACGAGGACCTTGCCGGATGTCTGGTGCGGTCCGCCGGTAACGAATTTCAGCGCCGCCTTGTTCAGCCGCGCGGACGGCTCGCCAATCGATACCCAGGCCTCACCGCCGTCGAGCCCCTGCAGCGCCCGCTTGAGGCGGTGGCCTTCGGGATCGGCCTTCCAATTGAAGACCAGCGGCCCTTCCACCTTTATGTCGCCCTTGATTTCATGCAGCGCCTGTGCCTCCAGCTTGCGCAACATCAGAAAAGCATTCTCGAAAATGAAAAAGGGATCGCCGTTCGCGCGCACGACGAGGTCGCCGTCAAGGCTGTCGTCGCCGACCGGCCCGCCCGCCACAAACTGCGTCTCGAATCGATGGCCGTATCCGAGGCGTTCAAGCAGAGCGAGGGTCGTCGCCACCTTGGTCACCGAAGCCGGATGGACAGGGCGGGCTTCTTGCTGCGCGACAAGGACGGTTCCGTCTTCTGCCTGAACCAAGACGCCTTGATCGCTCCCCAAATGGGTGGCTGCAAGCTTTTGGAGTTCGTTGGACCTTGCGGCGGCGATGTTGAGTGAAACGAGAAGAATGCAAATGAAGTTCAATCTCAAAATCGTCGCGCGCCACAGACCTCTGGTCACGGCAAGGCTCCAAGAAAGGATGACGCTAGCAAGTGCAGCACTTCTCGTGTCGGAGCGCAACCAAGCCCGTCTAAAGATGCTGCGCGGCTCCGAAAAGCCGCGCAGCATCATCCCTATTGGAGAGGTTTTTAGAGCCCGGCGAGCTGGGCAAGGACGCGACAAACCATCACCGCGTCGCGGTTATAGGCCGCCGGATTGCTCAGCACCGAAACACACTTCTTCTTCAGCTGGGCGCGCTCGGTCGCGGAGAGGCCCGCGATCTCACTGCTGATGCCCGGAGGCGTGCCGGGGTTTCCCGGATCGTTGGGATTGCCAGGATTGCCAGGATTGCCGGGATTACCCGGATTGCCGGGCGTGCGAGGCTTCTTGCCACCGACCGAGATGGCGACCTTCACGGCGACGCCCTTGCCAACCTTGGCCGCTGCCTTCACCTTGAGAGCACCAAGCCCGACGAAGGCTCGGCCCTTGAGCAGATTGCCGTACTTGTCGATCACAATGACCTTGCCCTTGACCTTCAGTCCGGCCAAGGCGACCTTCGCGTTGACCTTGACCAGGCTATGGCCTTTCAGCGCATAGACATTGGCGTTGGCCTTGAGCAGGTGGGCGGCCTTCACATTTACGCGGACGAGATTGCCGTAGCTGTCGAGCGCATAGACCCCGGCCCTGATACCGAGAATATTGGCCTTGAGCTTTACCAGCGCCTTGTTGGTAAGCGGCGAAGAGCCGATGACCCCATGCTTGCTTGACGTCGTGCCCTTGCTGGCCAGCCCGTGAGTGCTCGCACTGTTCGTCCCGTGAGTGCTCGTACTGTTTGTCGTGCCGCCAACAATGCCGCCCGCGCTATCCTTGACCCCACCGACGATACCACCCACGGAGCCGGTGACGCCGCCAACGACGCCGCCCACCGCACCCGTGACGCCGCCAACCACGCCGCCGAGCCCGCCCGATTGGGAGGGAACTGCCATGCCGGCCAACACGATTATTGAAGCAGTCGCCGTTAATACTTTCAGTCTTCCCGTAAGCCTTGTCATAGCACACCTCTCTTTTTGAAAGATTGAGCATCTTGACAATGCGTCAACTCGGGTTTTGTTCGTGGGCTGCTGTGTTCACACGCAAAATTACTTCGGCCTGATCCTTTTTATTTGAAAGACTTTTAGATTTATTTGAATAATACCGTCAGTGTTTACTATTGTGAAAAAATAGCGCGATCTTGAATGCAGGTGGAAATGCGGAAATGGCAAATTCGTGCAATTCGACAAAGAATGTCATATTCCGGCCCATGATGGACAATCCCCCGAAGCCTCGCCGCCTTTCACCGCAATCGCGCAAACTCAAGGCCGCAGCCCCGGCCCTCAGCCGGCAGCCGTAGCCGATGCCGTCCGACATGGAGAATGAGACCGTTGCGGTCATCGGGCTCGGCTATGTGGGCCTTCCGCTCGCCGTGGAATTCGGCAAGAACCGTCCAACCTTGGGTTTCGATATCCGAGAGGAGCGCGTCGCGGAGCTGCGCGGGGGTCGGGACAGCACACGCGAAGTCGACCCGGCTGAACTCGCGCAAGCCAAGCAGTTGAGTTTTTCCAGCACGCCCGGCGATCTGAAGAAATGCCGGTATTTCATCGTGGCCGTCCCGACGCCCGTGGACCTCGCCAACCGGCCTGACTTGCGCATCTTGCATGAGGCGTCGAAGACCGTGGGCCAAGCCATCGGCAAGGGCGCCTATGTCATTTATGAATCGACGGTCTATCCGGGCTGCACCCGCAACTACTGCGTGCCGATCCTCGAGCGCTTCTCCGGGCTCAAGATGAATGAGGATTTCTTCGTGGGCTACAGCCCCGAACGCATCAATCCGGGCGATCGCGTGCACCGGCTGACGATGATCACCAAGGTCACCAGCGGCTCGACGCCCAAGGCGGCCGAAGTGGTGGATGCCCTTTACGCATCGATCATCCCGGCCGGCACGCACAAGGCGCCCTCGATCGAGGTCGCCGAGGCGGCGAAGGTCATCGAAAACACACAGCGCGATCTCAATATCGCGCTCATGAACGAACTTGCCATCATCTTCAACAAGCTCGACATCGATACCGGCGACGTGCTCGCCGCGGCATCATCGAAGTGGAATTTCCTTCCCTTCCGTCCAGGCCTCGTCGGCGGCCACTGCATCAGCGTCGATCCCTATTATCTGACGCATCGCGCCCAGGAGATCGGCTACCACCCGGAAGTGATCCTGGCGGGCCGGCGCATCAACGATCGCATGGGCCCCTATGTCGCCGACCGCGTGGCCCGGCTGATGATGGCGCGCGGATTTCCGGTCGTCGGCTCGCGCATCCTGGTGCTCGGATTGGCGTTCAAGGAGAATTGCCCCGATTTGCGCAATTCCAAGGTCATCGACGTGATCACGACCTTGCGCGAATACAACGCCGTGATCGAGGTCTGGGACCCGCAAATAGACGTTGCGGAGGCAAGGAGCGAATTGAAGCTCGACATCCACGCGACGGCGCCGCCGCCCGCTTCCTACGATGCCGTCATCCTGGCCGTCGCCCATAGGGAATTCGCCGAGCTTGGAGCGGAGAAGATCCGCGCCTTCGGCCGCCCGGGAGCCGTCTTCTTCGACGTCAAGGGCGTGTTCGCCAAGCATGAGAGCGATGGACGGTTATAGATGAGAATTCTGGTCACCGGTGCCGCGGGCTTTATCGGCTTTCACACCGCCAAGCGGCTGATCGAGCGCGGCGACGAGGTTGTCGGCTTCGATGTGGTCAACGACTATTACGATCCGTCGCTGAAGGAAGCGCGGCTCTCTCTCCTCGGCAAGTCGGCGAAAACGGCGCAAGGCGACTGGCGGTTCATTCGCGCCGATCTGACGGATCAGGCGGCCGTCAATGATGCCTTCACGGAGCCCTTCGACCGGGTGATCCATCTCGCGGCCCAGGCCGGCGTGCGCCACAGCCTCACCCACCCGCGCGACTACATCAACTCGAATGTCGTCGGCTTTCTCAACATCCTGGAAGCCTGCCGGGCGCAAGGCACCCCGCATCTCACCTATGCATCGACGTCGAGCGTCTATGGCGCCAACCGGAAGATGCCGTTCTCCGAGCATGAGATCGCCGATCACCCGCTGCAGCTCTACGCCGCCACGAAACGGTCGAACGAGCTGATGGCGCATGCCTACAGCCATCTCTTCCGGCTGCCGACGACCGCCTTGCGGTTCTTCACGGTCTATGGACCGTGGGGACGTCCCGACATGGCGCTCTTCCTGTTCACCAAGGCCATCCTGGCCGGTGAACCGATCAATGTGTTCAACGACGGAAAGCACACGCGCGACTTCACCTATGTCGAGGACATCGCCGAGGGGATCATGCGCGCGTCCGACCAGATTGCCGAACCCAATCCTGAGTGGGATCCGATGCGGCCCGATCCCGCCACCTCGGCTGCGCCGTTCCGGATCTTCAACATCGGCAACAACGCGCCGGTGAAGCTGATGGACTATATCATGGCGATCGAAGAAGCGACGGGCAAGAAAGCCACGATCACATATCAACCGCTGCAGGCGGGAGACGTGCCGGATACTTTTGCCGATGTCTCCGCTCTCGTCGAGGCCGTGGGCTACAGACCGTCCACCCCGGTGCGCGCAGGCGTGCAGAAGTTCGTGGAATGGTACCGGACTTACTATCCGGGGTGAGCCGCAAAGCCTTCACGTCAGCGTTTGATTATAGGCGCCGACCTCGGCATGCTCGCGGATGACGGAATCGAGATCGGCGAACATGGCGCGCAGCTGCGCCTCGGAGGCAGGGCTTTCCACGACCACGACGAGCTCGGGCTTGTTCGACGACGCCCGGACCAGGCCCCAGCTTCCGTCCGCTATGCTGATGCGCACGCCATTGACCGTGGTCAGTCCGGTTATCGGCTTGCCCGCCATCGTCGCGCCCGCGGTATGCATGTCGCGCAAGCGGGCCGTGATGCGGTCCACGACGTCGTATTTCACCTCGTCGGCGCAATGGGGCGACATGGTCGGCGAGCCCCAGGTGTGCGGCAGGCCGCGATAGAGATCGGCCATGGACGCCTGCGGATTGCGATCGAGCATCTCGATCACGGCGATGGCGGTCACAAGTCCATCGTCGTAGCCACGCCCGATCGGCGCGTTGAAGAAGAAGTGACCGGATTTCTCGAAGCCGGCCAGCGCTTTCAGATCGCGGACGCGGCGCTTGATGTAGGAATGACCGGTCTTCCAGTAATCGGTCTTGACGCTGCGGCCTTTCAGGACAGGATCGCTTTCATAGAGGCCTGTCGACTTCACGTCGACGACGAATCGGGCATCGGGATGGAGCGTCGAGAGATCGCGCGCCAGCATCACGCCGATCTTGTCGGCAAAGATCTCGTGCCCCTCATTGTCGACAATGCCGCAACGGTCGCCATCGCCGTCGAAGCCCAGAGCGATATCGGCGCCCGTCGCGCGAACGGCGTCCGCCATGGCGTGAAGCATCTTGAGGTCTTCGGGATTGGGATTGTAGCGCGGGAAATTATGGTCGAGATCGCAATCGAGCGGCACGACCTCGCAGCCCAATGCGGTGAGAATGCGCGGCGCAAAGATCCCGGCGGTGCCGTTGCCGCAAGCCGCCACCACCTTGAGCGGGCGCTTGAGCTTCGGCCGGTCCGTCAAATCGGCGATATAGCGCTCGCCGAAGCTCGAATGAAAGACATAGGAGCCGCCGCCGCGCAGGTCATATGCCCCTGACAGCACGATGTTTTTGAGCTCGGCCATCTCTTGTGGGCCAAAGGTGACCGGACGATCGCATCCCATCTTCACGCCGGTCCAGCCATTGTCGTTGTGCGAGGCCGTGACCATCGCGACCGCCGGCACATCGAGGGCGAACTGGGCAAAATAGGCCATGGGCGAGAGTGCCAGGCCGATATCGTGGACCCGGCAGCCCGCCGCCATGAGGCCGGTGATCAAAGCCTGCTTGATCGCGCCGGAATAGGAGCGATAGTCATGGCCGGTCACCACTTCCCGGGCGACGCCCTGCCGGCCAAGCAGCGTTCCGAGACCCATGCCGAGCGCCTGAACGCCCATCAGATTGAGTTCCGGCGCCTTGTCGGCATGGGGATGCCCGAACCACCAGCGCGCGTCATATTCGCGAAAGCCCGTCGCCTTGATGAGCGGCGCCGTCTCGAGGAGAGCCTCGTCGAAGGTCGTGTCCGCGGTCGGTCCTGGAAACGTCCCGGTCGTTGGCCGAGCATGACTGCGCGTTAGCGGCGCATGACTTTTCTTCAATTGCTCGACGAGCATCTTGACGCCAGCAGCGTCATCGCGGCGCGCGACGAGAACTGCATCGTCGGTCGCGACGACAGCGAGGTCGCTGACGCCTGCCAAGGCTATCAGAGGTCCGTCGCTCGACACGATATTGTCCCTGGCGCGCGCAAAAACAGCCTCACCCTTTGCGGCATTCCCGGCTTCATCCCGCGGCGAAAGCTCGCGCACGGCCGCCCAGGAGCCGACATCCGACCAGTCAAACGAGGCGGGCATGACCGCGGCCCGCGAGGTCCTTTCCATGACGGCGTAATCGAAGGACAGCTTCGCCGCCCGAGCGAAGGCCGGGGCGTCGAGATGATGCTCATGCCCGTTTGACTTGGCCTTGCTCACGGCCGCACGCACCGCTGCCAGTGTTGCCGGATCGCTCTCTCCGTAGGCATCGGCGAGTGCCGAAGCCTGGAACAGAAAATTTCCGGAATTCCACAGATATCCCCGCTGAATGTAGCGTGTGGCCGCCACGACGTCGGGCTTTTCCACGAATCGCGTCACCACATGGACACCGCCCTCTATCGCCCGGCCTGCTTCGATATAGCCATAGCCGGTGGCCGGGTGGTCAGGAGCAACACCAAAAGTGACGATGTGGCCCGATTTCGCGGCGGCAAGTGCTGCGCGGCACGCCGCCTGAAAGGCCGCGACATCGCGAATCACGTGGTCGGCAGCAAGAGTCAGGACAATTGCGTCGCTGCCTCTTTCTTGGGCAATGAACAGAGTCCCCGCCAGTATGGCGGGGCCTGAATCGCGGGCCTCAGGCTCGAGAACAATGTCCGCAGAAGTGTCGAGCTCGCCCAATTGTTCTCTGACCTGCGAGCAATATTTGCCGTTGGTGATGATCACCGGCGAGCCGAACACCGCAGGATCCGACGTGCGTCTGACTGTTTCCTGGAACGTGGACAAGGTTTCAAAGAGGTCAAGAAACTGCTTCGGCCGATCTTCGCGCGAGGCAGGCCACAGTCGCGTGCCAGAACCGCCACAGATGATGAGAGGGATAATCAGACGCTCTCTCCTTTTTACTTACAGGAAATTACTTACGGGAAGCACGGATAACGCAGTATATTTCGTTTAGACTGCAAACTCATAAACAATTTCCACCCTTGCTTTTCGGAACGGAGAGCCGCGAAGGGCGACTCCTCGGTTGTGTTATCGGCTTTTTCTTGTATTACTGGCGCTGTGGCCGGACCATCCGAGTTTACAGCGGAGTTTCCGGCCAACGTGTTCAGATGGGCGGCATTTGACTCTCACTCGTGGAGACCTGCTCATGGGCTTATCCCCGCCGTTACAGCAATGGTATGTTGCGAGCACGCATCGTGGCGCGGAGGACAGGGTCGAACAGCACATCATCCGCCAGGGCTTCCGGTGTTTCGTTCCGCGGCAGGTCAGGACGCTACGTCATGCCCGGCGGCAGTATGAGAAGCGTTCGGCATTCTTTCCCGGCTATCTTTTTGTCTCCTTCGACCTCACGCGCGACAGATGGCGAGCCCTCAACGGCACGATTGGCGTCCGGTCGCTGATCATGCAGGCCGATCTCCCGATTTGCTGTCCGCCCGGCCTGGTCGAGCACTTTCTGGATTTGACCGACGCGGACGGCATTCTCAACTTTGAAGCCGTGTTCACGCCGGGACAGAAAGTGCGTGTCGTGCGCGGCCCTTTCACATCGTTGTCGGGCCGTTTGGTAAAACTTAACAATAATGGTCGCGCGCAAATCTTGCTCGAGATCATGAATGGTAATATCAATGTCACGATGGCGACGCGAGATATTGTTCCGGGTTTCATTGAAGCCACGGAATAACTAGGGAAAGAGTTCGGGGGGAAGTGCTTTCACCCCGAAGTGCGGTAGCTTTTATCCGCAACGATCCGGGCGCCTCGATAATCATTCAACAATTTACGTTGCGTAGAGAAAACGGCCGGCGAGAGATTCTCGGGGTCATGGCGCTTTCGTTTCTTGTCTCGCTATTTCGCGATTTTTCCGTATCAAAATTCCAACTAAAAACTGAAACATCCTAACAAAAATTACCATGCGTAGCAATAAGAAATCCCACGCAGCGACGCATATTCCGGAGAGAACAGCGCCATGCGCCGTCAGTGAGTTCTTCGTACCAGGGCTGGAAGCGCCATGACCGATCATGCCAAGCCAGAGTCGTTTGGATTTGCCACCGCCGGCGCAGGCGTAAGCGCCAGAAGCAGCGGGGTCCAGCGGACAAAACGGCATCCGCTCCTCAGGATCCGCGTCCAACTCCCCGGCGGCCTTGCCTGCGCCATCGGCTTGCCGCTCCTCGTCGGCATGGCGAAGTATCAGAGCGTCCTCCCCTACGACAATGTGCAGAATACGGTCGTGGCGGCGGTCATCGCTCATCTTCTGGGCTATGCGATCTACCGCCGGCTGGGCTCCTTTCCCGGCACGGCCGCTTCGCGCTACATCCTCCCCACCTTCGCCCTGACCTACGGACTGGTGTTCATGGCCATCTTCTTCCTGCGCCTCGACTACAACAGGTTGCAGGCGGCAGGATCCTTCACATTGTCGGTGCTATGGTACTTCGGCCTCACTCTCGTCACCCGGCGGCTGGAAATCTATCGCTTCGGTGTCGTGCCGGGCGGCAATGTGGCCGGGCTGCAGGCTATTGGACGCGCGATCTGGTCCTATATTCCCTCCCCCCATGTGAGCGTCGGAGAGGTGCAGGCCGTGATCGCAGACCTCCGGGCCGACCTTTCGGCGGAATGGGAGCGCTACATTGCCGACAGCGCGCTCTCCGGCATACCCGTCTATCACGTCAAGCAGGTGCGCGAATCTCTGACCGGCCGCGTCGAGATCGAGCACCTGTCGGAAAACACACTGGGCTCGCTCAATCCCGCCTCGTTCTACATCCAGTGCAAGCGCATCGCCGACTGGCTGATGGCGGCACTCCTGGTCATCCCGCTCACGCCCGTGGCATTGGCCATCGCATTGATCATTCGCCTGGAAAGTCCTGGCCCTGCGCTTTTCCGCCAGCAGCGAATGGGCTTCCGCGGCCGCATCTTCACCTGCTACAAGTTTCGCACCATGACCGTCGACCAGCAGGTCGGCGCGGATGGGCGCCAGGCGGCGATGACCAAGCAAGGGGATCCTCGCATCACCCGTGTCGGTCGCTGGCTGCGCTGGACGCGCATCGACGAAATTCCGCAGATCATCAATATCCTGCGTGGCGAGATGAGCTGGATCGGGCCCAGGCCCGAGGCACTCGCTTTGTCGGAATGGTACGAAAGCGAGCTGCCCTTCTATCGCTATCGCCACATCGTCATTCCCGGCATCACCGGCTGGGCGCAAGTGAACCAAGGTCACGTGAGCGAGGTCGGCGATGTGCTCGAGAAGCTGCAATATGATTTCTACTACATCAAGAACTTCTCGCCGTGGCTCGACATCGTCATCGTGTTCAGGACGATCGAGACCATGGTGACCGGCTCCGGCGCCCGGTAGCGCCTTTGTCGCGATTTCTTCCGGTCATGTCCGTCTATCAATTTCCAACACAGCGGGGAGCGTGATGCAGAAAACCCAGATCCGATCGGGGCCGTCCGATCGCAAGACAGTGCTGATCACCGGCGGCGCCGGCTTCATCGGATCGCATCTATGCGACCGGCTGCTCGACATCGGATACGAGGTGATCTGTCTCGACAACTTCTTCACCGGCTCGAAACGCAATGTCGAGCACCTGATCGGCACCCCCCGCTTCGAGCTCCTGCGTCACGACGTGACGTTTCCGCTCTATATCGAGGTCGACCAGATCTACAATCTGGCCTGCCCCGCCTCGCCCGTCCATTACCAGCACGACCCGGTGCAAACGACGAAGACCAGCGTGCATGGCGCCATCAACATGCTCGGCCTCGCCAAGCGACTGCGTTGCCGCATTCTGCAGGCGTCTACCAGCGAGGTTTACGGCGACCCGGCGATCCATCCGCAGGTGGAGACCTACTGGGGCAACGTGAATCCGATCGGGCCACGCTCCTGCTACGACGAGGGCAAGCGATGCGCCGAGACGCTGTTCTTCGACTATTGGCGCCAACATGCGCTCGAGATCAAGGTGGCGCGCATCTTCAACACTTATGGCCCGCGGATGCATCCGAATGACGGACGCGTCGTGTCCAACTTCATCGTGCAGGCGCTGAAGGGCCAATCCATCACCATCTATGGCGACGGTGCGCAGACGCGCTCCTTCTGCTACGTCAGCGACCTGGTCGACGGCCTGATAAGGCTCATGGACAGTGCGAGCGACTTCACCGGACCGGTCAATCTCGGCAATCCGAGCGAGTTCACCATTCGCCAGCTCGCCGAGACGGTCATCGAGATGACAGGGTCGAAGTCAAAGCTCACCTTCGCGGAACTGCCGGTGGACGATCCCAGGCAGCGTCAGCCGGACATAGGACTGGCGCGGGAAAAGCTTCGCTGGCAGCCGACGATCGCGCTGCGCAACGGATTGCGGAGCACGATCGAGTATTTCGATCGCCTGCTCAGCGATGCGCCGCGCTCCCCGGACCGGCGGCATAGCGAGCCGACGGTCGAATTCGCGGCCGCGGCCCCTCAAACGAGTACTGTAATCACTCAATGATCGCCGTAGCCAAACGTCTCCTGAGACCCTGGGTCGAACGGATCCCCACGGTTGCCAGGACCTATCGATCCCTGCGCGACCGCCGAGATTTGCATCGGCCTGCTCACGCTACCCCATACGGGTTCCGGTTCGTCGGCAATCCCATGTTCGTAGACGGCCGCTATGAGCCGGCGGAAACAGCCAAGGCTCAAGAGCTGTTTCGCAAATGTGACGTCTTCGTCAATGTCGGTGCCAATCAGGGATATTACTGCTGCCTGGCCGGCAGCCATGGCGTTGCGACGATCGCAATCGAGCCCGATCCCCTGAACCTGCAATATCTGCTGACAAACATCACCGAGAACCGGCTCGAGCAACGCATAGAAGTTTTCCCGCTGGCCGCCAGCAGCGAGCCCGGCATCTTGCGACTCTACGGCACCGCGGCCGGGGCATCTCTGGTGGAAGGCTGGTCCGGCTCAGCCAGCGCCAACAGCAAGCTGGTTCCCGTGAATACGCTGGACAATATCATCGGTGACCGGCTTTCCGGGCGCAGATGCTTCGTGCTCATAGATATCGAGGGACATGAATTTCCCGTGCTGCAAGGGGCCCAAAAATTGCTGGATCAGCAGCCGAGGCCGGTATGGATCATCGAGATCCAGGTCCACGGGCATCAACCTTCGGGCAGGGTCATAAATCCGCAGCTGAGATCCACATTCGAGATGTTCTGGTCACGCGGCTATGAAAGCTGGACGGTGGAAGACAAGCCACGACCCGTTCTTCCGGATCTGATCAGAAGAATAGAGTCTGAAGGCGACGATCTTCTCGGGGTTTACAATTTTCTTTTTGCATAAAGTATCTTCCTGGCAGGGATTCGCGCCATGAGGCTGCCGCCCGCCCTGCGGTTGCTGCGGATAAACATCGTCCTGGCCGCGGCGTCTTTCCTGTCGAGTGTCCTCTTGGCCCGCGCCCTCGATCCTGCCGGTCGCGGCGATCTTGCCAATCTGCTCTTGTGGCCGACATTTCTGGCCAATATCGGCCTGCTTGGCGTTCACATTTATCTGGCGCGGCAAGTGGCGGCGCGCAAAGACGCAGCCGCCCTGTATTATCATGTCGGGATTCGGGCGGCTCTCGTCACCAGCATCGTTTTCTCGCTGCTGTGCGCGGCAATCCTGTTCTCGGGAGCCGTACCGAGTCTCGCCGGACTGAACCTCCCCACCGCTCTGAGCGCTATCCTGATTCTGCCGTTCAGCGCATGGAACGCGCTGCAAGTGCAGATCGAGCTCGGGCGCAGCAACTTGTCCACCTACAACTGGGCGCGCGCCAGTTTTTCGCTGCTGTATCTCGGGCTTACCGCCGTGCTTTGGGCGACGGCCACGTCTTCCGCGGAAACCTTTCTCTTCGGATATCTATGTGCCGCCGTCTTCTCGGCTGTCTCGACCCATATTCTCGTTCGCCGGGGAGAGCATGGTGTGTCTGCCGCGCCGTCGCAGCGATCGGCGGGCGGCTTGCAGGCGCTTGCCGCCACATTCAAGGCGGCATGGCCGTTCGCTCTGTTGATCGGGGTAACGGGGCTCGTGTCCGCCATAGACCGCGTCGCGCTCAGCCTGCTGTTCGACGCGCGAACCATGGGCATATATGTCATCGCGCTGGCGATGTCGCAACTTCAGACCATCATCAACGAGTCCATTTCGCCACTCTTCTTTCCACGGCTGTCCCAGAAGGAGGCGATCAGCGACGCGGATCCCCGATGGCTCGGCATGCGACTGCGGCAGGTGGTGCTCATCAACGCTTTGATCGGCGTGTTTCTCATGGTCGCCGCGCCGCTGCTGCTGCCGCTGGTCTTCGGCTCGGCCTATATGAGCTCGCTCGATATTGTTCACCTGCTCATAGCCGCCACATGCCTGCGGAGCATGATGCGGCCTTTCGAAGAAGTCCTGAAGGGCGGCAACCGTCCGCTGCAGCAGGCCGCCGCAACCATTGCGATGATCGTTGTCTTCATCGCCGGCGCGGCCTTGGCCGCCCTGATGCATAGCGTCCAGGGGATAGCGCTGGCGCTGGTGATCGCCTCGCTGACCGGGCTCGGGATGGTCGCGGCGACCGTATCGCGCGAAAGCGGCATCGGTATCGCCAGCCTGCTGTTTCCCCGGCTCAAGGACGTTGCCGCGCTGCTGTTTGAAACAATGAGCATCCTGAAGCCCAAAGATCGTGCTGTCTGAATCCGTCATATACGTCCTGCATTGGGTGTTCGTGCTGGCAGCGCTGACCTTCAGCTTCGTGCGCAGCAGGCACTACCTGCACCCGCATTTTCTCTTCACCTTGATGCTCTGCGTGCTGGTGAGCGACTTCCTCGTGCGCGGCTACGAGGACCAGAATCTCATCTTCATGTCGAGAGAGGACATCTTTCAGTATCAGCTCAGCATCCTGGCCATCCTCTCATCGATCGTATTCGCAACCGCCTTCGTGCGCGATCCGGTTCTGGAACGATACCTCCAATCAGCAGCGTTGAACCGCTCCGTCGGACCGGCCCTGCGGCGGATCATCTTTCTGGCGGCCATCGCCCTTCTCGCGGCCGACCTGACAAAGCGCTTCAGCACGGTCGGATGGTCGCTTGACGAAGTGATCCGCCAGTCCATGGCGCCGCGCGGCCAGCGCGATTGGGACCAGGCGCAGTACGGCGGCAACTTCGTCTTTGCCCTGACGACCCTGCTGCTGCCGCTCTCGGCTCTGGCACTTGCCTATCTTTTGGCCACCGGGCGCGGTATCGGCCGTCTCGTCAGCCTGGCGGGCTATTCCTTGGCCGTCGCCATTCTCGTCACCAATGGGAGCCGCACGCCGGTCGTCCTGTCATTCGGCGGAATCGCATTCTTCTTCATTCTGAAACAACGCACTCTGGTTGGTCGTATCGCCACGATCGCGGTTGTCGGAAGCATACTCGCCGTCCTGTTGTCGGCGATGTACCAGTATCGCTCCATTGGCTACGCCGGCGGCTCGAGCGCCACCGACGATGGTTCGTTCTCGCTCGTCTACCACCAAGATGACAGCTACTATCGTGCATTGGCCGCCTATGCACATTCCGACCAGTCGAGTGAATCCTGGTCGCCGTGGTTTTTCTTCTACACCATCGTCACAAACCCCATTCCACGCGCGATCTGGCCGGGCAAACCCCTCTTTACCCAGGACTTCTATGGCGATTTCAAACTCGAATACGTGACCATCTCGTTTCTGGGCGAAGTCGTCGCCATGGCGGGGAGCGGACTGTCTTTCCTGTTCTCGCCCCTGATCGGCCTCGGCCTCTATCTCATCCTGTTCAACTCCTTGAGGCTGGTCAGGTTTCCACTCGGCATTGGAGCCTATCTGCTGATGGCGCTTTACATCTATATGTCCATTCGCGGCCTGCCAAATCTCACGATGTTCATTTATCTGCCGGCTTGCGGCGTGATCCTGGTGTATATCCTCAACAGGATGCATAAGCCGCGGCAGGCCGTACCGCCCCCGCGCGCTGCCGAGACGCCGTGGCGAATGCAGCGGCCACGGCACGCCGCGCTGCCGGTTCATACGGCGGGAAGATCCTGGCGATGAAGCACGACATGCAACCCATTGCGCTCGATCGCCATGCGCGGCTGAAACTGCTGGCGGAGAGCTCGGAACGCCGCGCCGGAGAGGTCACTCCCGTCAGGTGGCATGGTCTTCTCGATCTATTGAGCCGCAGCATGAGCGGAGTCGGCGCCGCGGAACGCGATTGGCGCTACGCGCTCATCGGCAAAGCCCGCATTTTTGCCTGGCAGCCGTCGCTGGAAGCCATCGCCGCGACGTTGAGCAATCAGGGGCTCGTTTATCTGTGCTGGGGCATCCCCGCGCGCCGGGGATGGAAACACCATGCCTTCGTGTGGATGCTCCGCCGCGCACGGCATGTCCTGGTCAACGATGTGACGACCGGCGAAGAGGTCAAAGCAATCAGCGGCCGCATCGCCGTGATGGTCCCCTTCTTCATCGATATGGACTATTTCACCTTCAGCCCGATCCCGGGCCGCAGCGATTTCCTGTTTTGCAACGGAAGCAATGATCGGGATCCGAGCTTGCTGCTGGCTCTTGCCGAGAGTGGTTTCAGGATCGTCTGGCTCGTCAATGACCCGAAGCTCAAGGCCCAGTACGAAAAGCGGCATCCGCTGCTCGAACTGCGTTCGCGCATCTCCTTCGAAGAGCTGCGTGAACTGTACCAGACCTGCGCGCTGAACATCATGCCAAGCACGCGCGATACGCACTGTGCCGGACAGACCACATGCATGGAGGCGCTAGCATGCGGGGCGCCGGTCGTTATCTCCACCGGCCGGACAGCAAGCATTTTTTCCGATCTGCCCTCGGTATCGACTGTTGCGGGAAAGGAGATCGCTACGTGGATCACCGCGATCCGAGACCTTTTGAGCGACCGGTCTCTCGCGCAGAGGACGGAGCATGCGCGTCACATCCTGGCGCTCCGATGCTCGCGAGACCGCCTCGAGTATAGCCTCGCGCCGTTTCTCGGCTGGGGCAAGCGCAACTGGAACGCCGGCCATGCCGATGAGCGGCAGACGACATGATCGATCCGCTATCACGCTTCCGAGGCTTCCTTTTACGATTGACGTGTCCAATATTCTACAAGCACATCGGGCGCCGAACCACCTTTCATGGACGGGTTCGCCTGCCATTGCCCATGCGCAATGTCACAATCGGAAACGACTGCATGATAGGCGATTCGGTTTATTTCCAAGCCGGGCGCATCTCGGAAATCATCGTCGGCGACCATTGCAGCATCAACACCGGATGCCACATCGTGGCCGCGGAGCGTATCACCATCCGCGACAACGTCGCCATCGGCGAGTATGTCTCGATCAGAGATCAGGAACATCAGTTCAGTCCTGACGCCGGCGTTCGCGGACAAGGCTTCAAGGTCGAACCGATCACGATAGACTCAAATGTGTGGATCGGCCGCGGCGTATATATTGGACCAGGGACGACCATTCAAAGCGGCACGATCGTCGGTGCCAACAGTGTCGTGCGCGGGAAGTTCCCACCGAATGTGCTGGTTGCCGGCGCACCCGCGACGGTAAAAAAAGTCCTGCCGGACAGAAACACCAAATAAGTAAGACTCGCCAGGTACTGTCACATGCGCATTGCCATCGCCTTCGATAATTTTGGACCCTATCATATGGCGCGGCTCGCCGCTGCCGGCCGCTTCATGCGTGTTCTCGGCGTCGAGGTGGCCGCGACAAGCACGGAGTACGCCTGGAATGCTTCGAACATTCCCCCGGGCGTCGAGCATGCAAGACTTCTCGACGACGGCTCCGGCCGGTCGAACTGGTCGCTGCTGTTGGCCGCCTATGATAGTCGCGTCGCTCCCTGGCGCCCTGACGCGATCGCATTGCCGGGCTGGTCGTCGCCCGCGACACTTGCCGGCGCATATTGGGCGAGCAGGCGCGGCGTGCCGATCGTCGTGATGTCGGAGACCAACGCGACTGATTTCCACCGGCACACCGTGACGGAGCTTGTGAAGCGTCGGATCGTGGCGTTATTCCAGGCGGGTCTTTGTGGCGGAAGGCTGGCCCAGGCATATCTGGCGGAGCTGGGCCTTCCCCACGATCGAATTTTTGTCGGCTATGACGTCGTGGACAACAACCACTTCGACAAGGACTCCGTCACGACCAGCAAGATAGACAACACGCATAAGGCCATCGACCCGGCCTGGCGCGGCCGCTGCTTCCTGGCGAGCGCCCGATTTATCCCCAAGAAGAATCTGCCGCGCCTCGTCGAAGCGTTCGCCCGCTACCGGCGGGCAGCCGGCGCCTCGGCCTGGCCGCTGGTGCTGCTCGGCGACGGGCCTATGCGCGCGGAGCTCGAGGCCATGCGCACCGCGCTCGAGCTCGAAGCTTCGCTCGCCATGCCGGGCTTCGTGCAGTATGGCGAGCTGCCGCTTCATTACGGCAACGCGGGCGTCTTCGTGCATGCGAGCACGACCGAGCAGTGGGGGCTGGTGGTCAACGAGGCCATGGCATCCGGCCTGCCTGTCCTGGTGTCGGAGCGCTGCGGCTGCGCGCCGGATCTCGTCGAGAACGGCCGCAACGGCTACACATTCGATCCTCTCAACGTCGAGGCCCTGGCCGCACTGATGCTGCAGGTGTCATCCGACACGTGCGACCGCGCTGCCATGGGGCGCGCAAGCCGGGAAATCATCGATGCTTGGTCGCCGGACAGGTTCGGCCGAGGACTGAGGCAGGCAGCGGAGACGGCCCTGGCTGCGAGACCGAGGCAATCCGGCTTTATGGACAGAGGCTTGCTGTGGATGCTGTCAAGGAGATGAAGATCGGCGTGCTGACCGCGTCCATTTCGCGCCAGGCCGGCGGTCTGTTTTCATCGGTACGGTCCCTGGCGCGGGGAACGAAAAAGTCGGGATGCCAAGTCAAGGTGTTCTCCATCAACGATCAGTTTTCGGATGCGGATGCCGTGCACTGGGAGAGCATCGGGCTCGACCTTCACGCGCGCATGGGTCCTCGCGCCTTCGGCTATGCGCCAAAACTCGAAAAGGCGCTGAACGAGGCAGAGCTGGACCTGATTCACACCCATGGCCTGTGGATGTATCCGTCAGTCGCCGCACGGAGATGGGCGTCACGCTGGCAACGGCCCTTGGTGATATCGCCGCGGGGCATGCTCGATCCATGGGCGGTGCGGAACTCGGCCTGGAAGAAACGGCTGGCCGGATGGGCCTTTGAGAATAGGCATTTGCAACGTGCGGCTTGCTTGCATGCCCTGAGCATCGCCGAGTATGAAGCCATGCGGGGCTATGGTTTGGCAAACCCCGTCGCGGTCATCCCGAACGGCATCGACGTGCCGGCGCCAGAGCAGAATCCGGACAAGCCGCGTTGGGCATCCGATCTGCCGCAAGGCGCACAGATCATGCTGTTCATCGGACGTTTGCATCCGAAAAAGGGCCTCGCCCATCTGCTGCAGGCATGGGCGCGCCTTCCCCTACTGGCGCCCGAACGCGCAAAGTCTTGGCACCTGATGATCGCCGGGTGGGATCAAGGCGGCCACGAAGCCGAGCTGCGGCAACTGGCAAACACCTTGAATCTCGGCGAGACGGTGCGCTTCGTCGGCCCGCAATTCGGCGCAGAGAAAGCCGCCAGCCTCGCCTTCGCGAATGCCTTCATCCTGCCGTCCCACAGCGAAGGCCTCCCGATGTCCATATTGGAGGCTTGGGCCTATCGCTTGCCGGTGCTCATGACCGCCGAGTGCAATCTGCCCGAGGGATTCGAGGCCAAAGCGGCGGTCGAGATCGTGGCCGATGCGGAACGCGCCGCCGCGGCGCTTGCGGCTTTTCTCGATTTGCCGGAGTCGGAAAGGCTGACCATGGGCAATCGCGGCCGCCAGCTTGTCGAAGAGCGCTTCGACTGGTCCTCGATTGCGGCACAGATGTCGGCCGTCTATGCGTGGGTTCTCGGGCGTGGATCCAGGCCTTCCTGCGTGAGAACGGATTAGGCTCGGCGCGGCAATGTCCTTGCAGTCCCCCTTCATCGCCAGCCAGGCGCCTTCGGAAGAAGGCCAGCCGAGCCGGCCTGATCTTCAGCGGTCGAGCGGTGAGCGCGCAACGCACGCCCGCCTCGATGTCACGGCCAACCGGCGCGCGCGCAAGTGGTCGCGCAAGGAACTGGTGGGGCGTGGTCTATGGGCTTTGGCGCATCCGCTTTTTGCCTGGAGCCCGAGACCGCTCTGGGGTTGGCGGCGCCTTCTCCTGCGACTGTTCGGCGCCAGGATCGGGCGCGAAGTGCACATCTATCCGAGCGTGCGGATCGCCATTCCCTGGAACCTCACGATCGCCGACCACGCGGCAGTCGGTGATCGGGCAATTCTCTATGCGCTCGGCCCCGTCACCCTGGCTCCGCGCGTCACCATCTCCCAGGGTGCGCATCTGTGTGCGGGAACGCATGACTATCGAGATCCGACCATGCCGCTTCTGAAACCGCCGATCGTCATCGAGTGCGATGCCTGGATTTGCGCCGATGCATTTATCGGCCCTGGCGTGCGGATCGGCACGCGCGCCATTGTGGGGGCGCGGTGCGTCGTGACGAAGGATGTCGAGTCGCGCGCCGTCATGATCGGCAATCCGGCGAGGTTGCTGCGCCGGCGTGAGGATGGAGGGGCCTCGTGAAGGCAGCTGAGGCCATTTCCGGATACAGGTTCAGGGATGCAGGCCATGCCGGCTCGCATGATATCCTTCTGCCGGCCATTCGCTCCCAACTGGCCGCTTTCCATGCGAAGGGGAACGAAAAAAGAGTTTTCGATCTGGGCTGCGGCAATGGCAGCATCGCGGCCACCTTGGCCGAGGACGGCTATGAGGTTTGCGGCGTCGATCCTTCCGTGGAGGGCATTGCCCAAGCCAAGGCGGCATTTCCTCATCTGCGTCTCGAGGCCGGCTCGGCCTATGATGATCTCGTTGCCCGTTTCGGCCGCTTTCCGGTCGTCATCAGCCTGGAAGTGGTCGAGCATGTCTATGCACCACGCGACTATGCCCGCACTCTCTTCGATCTCGTTGAGCCGAGCGGCCTGGCGCTGGTTTCGACGCCTTACCATGGCTACTGGAAGAACCTGGCGCTGGCGCTGTCGGGCAAGCTGGACAATCACTTCACCGCGCTTTGGGACCACGGCCACATCAAATTCTGGTCGTTCCGCACCTTGGGGCTGCTGCTTCGCGAAGCGGGCTTCGAGCACATACGTTTTCTGCGAACCGGGCGTGTACCTATCCTGGCAAAATCCATGATTGCCATCGTCCGGAAGCCCGCGGCTTGAGCGTCTCCGCCATCACTATGCCCGAAGTGCACGCGCTCATCCTCACGCTCGACGAGGAGCAGCATATCGGCCGTTGTATAAAGAGCTTCGAAGGTCAGTGCGCCAGCGTCACGGTGATCGACAGCGGATCGAAGGATCGGACCGTCGAAATCGCCCGGTCGCACGGCGCTCAGATATTGACCAACCCCTGGATCAACTATGCCACGCAGATGAATTTCGCCATCGACGCCCTCGCCGGCAAGACAGGCTGGCTGCTGCGCATCGATGCTGACGAGGTGCTCGATGCCGACAGCGCCGAGACCTTGCAGCAGGCGGTGTCGAAGGCGGCATCCGATGTCGATGGTCTGCTCGTCGCACGGCGCATCCACTTCATGGGCCGCCGTATCCGCCACGGCGACATCGAGCCGAGCTGGCAATTGCGCCTATGGCGCAACGGACGGGGGCGCTGCGAGCAGCGCTGGATGGATGAACACATCAAGGTCGCGGGCGGGGTGACAAGGACCGGCCTTGTCTTAAGCGACATCAACCTGAATACGCTGACATGGTGGACCGCCAAGCACAATTCCTACGCCTCGCGCGAGGCGATCGACATTCTCAATCACAGGCATGGCTTCCGACCGTCCGACGGCATTTCCTCCGGCGGCGCGAGCCGGCAAGCCAAGCGGCGGCGCTTCCTGAAGGAACACGTGTATATGAGCCTGCCGTCAGGCTTGCGCGCAGTGTTCTATTTTCTCTACCGCTACGTCTTCCGCCTCGGTTTTCTCGATGGCAGATCCGGCTGGTATTTTCATCTGATGCAGGGGCTGTGGTATCGCACACTGGTCGATGCCAAGGTGGTGGAAATCGAGACTTATGCCGCGACGCGGAAAGTATCCATCATCGACGCCATCCGGGCCTGCACCGGCATCAGCCTGTCGCCGGCGAGCGAAGAAGCCCGCACGGTCAAATTATCGAATGACGCCGACCTACCGACCCCGACCATCCGTCATCGAGGTGAAATGGTGGCCGGCACCATAGAGCGATGAACCAGTCCCTGCTTTCCCGGCGCTCATTCATCCAAAGCGCAGTCCTCGCTGCCGCTTCCGTTGGATTTTCACCAGCAAGCAGCCAGGCGCAGGATCATCCGCAAGGAGAGATCGTCCGCCCGGAAATGTTCGGAGCGATCGGCGACGGCAAGAGCGATGATTCCGATGCCCTGTACGCCATGGCGCGGCAGGCGCGGGCGCGCGGCACTCTCACCTGCGCGATGACGGCGGGAAAGATCTACACGCATCGCAATCCATTCTTCCTGTCGGGCATCGAGCGAATTTGGATCGAGGGAAACGGCGCGCGGATCGTGAATCTTCGCGGTGGAAAGGTCGACAGAACATTCCTTGTGAACTACTCGGCCTTGGCGTTTGCCGATTGCTTCTCCACGAATGGTCATAATCTCTACCACGGCCGGTCGACGCCTCATGACTTCGGCGCGTTGATCGGTAGCGCCAAAGCGGGTTCTTCGAGCGTCGCCGTTTATTCGGGCAGGACGACACTCGCACCTGGCGCGCGCGTCCTCATCTATGGCTTTGACCGGATTTCAATAGGGGGCTATCCGCCATCGCCGCGGTTCTTCGAATATAACGAGGTGGAGGACATCAGGGGCAATGTTGTCCGCCTGAAGAACGGGCTCCGCTACGACTATGACGCCGACTGGCTGGATGGAACGATTCCCAACGGACTGGGTCGCCCTCGAATACTATCGCTGGACCGGCCGGACTTCCGCCAATCGCGCTCCATCGTCATTCGAAACCTGGGCTCGGCGCCCAACGAAAGGTGGACTGCGCCCGGAAGCAGTCGAAATGGACGACTGACTTTCTGCGGATTCGACAACCTCGTGTTGGACGGCGTGTTCACGGATGGCGGCGGGATTTACATCAGCCAGGGCGGCACGGCTGAGATCAACCGCACGCGCGCCAACCTTGTCGAAACCGACAAAGTACTGGATCGGGTCGTCTATCGCGACTGCGTCTTCGGCTCTCATGCGCAGGGCATCGGATGCAAGGAGCTCATCCTCGACAATGTCGCCGTGACCGGCGAATTCTCGGCCAGCGCCATTGAAAGACTGGCTATCCTCGGCGGGAACTTCGCGGGTCATGGGTCGGGGGCGTCCACGATCCTGATGGGCAACAACAATCACGCGATCGAGAAACTGGAGATCCGCGGCGCTCGCTTCTCTGTTAAGCCGCCGCGATATGCGCTTCTGCCGTATCGGCTGCGATCGATCAGGATATCCAAGGTCGTCGATTCCCAAACTTTGGGCATCGGATCCCAGGCGGCATACGAGACAAGTCATTTTTCGCGCGTGGCTTCTCCCGGAATGACCCTATACACCAAGGATGGAGCGGCGGCGCTGCGACTGACGAGGATGCCGTACCGACTTGGAAAGGACGTCTGCATCCAAGGCAAATTTTTGTCGCCAATTGAGATCGACGACCTCCTATATGCTCCGGAACTGCCGGATGTGACTGTCGACGGTGCGATCTACAGCGGAGAAAATGCTTACCGCGTCACCACTTTCGGGCTGGGAGACACCACCGTTCCCTTCCCGACGCAGTTGACAGATCCCTTGCACCCCCAGCCCGGACGCCTCCAGTTCTCGAGCAGGCAGGTGCCATCCAATGGAATGAAAAGCTTCTTTGAGGTCGGCTTCCGCTTGCGGCCGCAAAGGATCGTGGTCGATGTGGTGAAGCCTTATACCGGCGCGTTGCCGGCACAACTTTCCCTGAAGTCGCTCGGCAGTCCCGCCGAGATCGTGCGTATCGATCTGCGCGCGAGCGGCACTCGCGAGATAACGCCTCTCAGACATGCGGGCCTGATCGCGAGCGATGTTTTCACCACAATGGACGATGTCGTTCAGCGCTTGCAAGTCCAGGTAATGCCGGCCCTCGGCGACCAGACTGACATGCCGCTTTGGACAGCATCCCTCGACGGCGTCGCCGCCTGACAACGATGATGAAGGCATAGCTTGACCTCATGGGCGTAAGATCGCTTCGCAATCTGCAGAACCTCATCGCCACACACCCTCTTACGCGACAGTCGCAGCTGGGGGCGTGGCGGCGCTTCGCCTCTTGGCAGCTTGCCTCACGGCTGCACGGCACGATGAATGTCGAGTGGATCGGCGGCCAGCGACTGATCGTTCGCCGCGGAATGACGGGGGCGACAGGCAATATCTATGTCGGCCTGCATGAGTTCGCCGATATGATGGTGCCCCTCCATTTCCTGCGCGAGGGCGACCTGTTCTTTGACATCGGCGCCAATATCGGCACCTATACCGTTCTCGCCTCGGGGGTCTGCCGGGCGACCACGTGGTCATTCGAGCCTGACCCGAGAACCGCGGAGCATTTGCGCAAGAACGTCGTCGCCAACGATCTGGATGGCTTGGTGACGATCCATCAGGTGGCGCTCGGACCCGATGCCGGACATGTCGCATTTACATTGGGCCTCGATACGACCAATCGCGTGCTGCTGGAGACGAATGGCGCGGGTCCCGCCACGCAGCAGGTCGAACAGCGGCGGCTGGATGACGTCGCGCGTGATGCCGCGCCGGTGATGGCCAAGGTAGACGTCGAGGGATATGAAGACCATGTCCTGCGCGGCGCGACGCGGATGCTGTCTCGTCCTCATCTGAAGGTCGTCGAGATCGAGACGCTGACTCCTTGGATCAGCGACACGCTGGGCAAGGCGGGATTCCAGCGATGTTACTATGATCCGTTCTCCAGAAAGCTGACCGCATCGCCGAATGATCTTCCGGCCAACAATTCCTTGTTCGTCCGCGACCGCGAATTCGTTGCCGAGCGCTTGGCGAGCGCCCCGCCGGTTCGCGTGCTCGGCCGGTCGATCTGAAGTCATGCCCCTGATCATTGCTCCTGCCCCATGAAGCTCTCCATCATCACGGCCGTCTACAACCGCGAGGCGACCATCGCCCAGGCGATCGCCAGCGTCGCGGGCCAGACCTATCCCGATGTCGAGCACCTGGTGATCGACGGCGCCTCCACCGACGGCACCCTGGCCGCGATCAGGCAGGCGCGCCATGCCGGCATGCGCGTCGTCAGCGAACCTGACAGCGGCATTTACGATGCGCTCAACAAGGGCATCGCGATCGCCGCCGGCGATGCCGTCGGGCTGATGCATTCCGACGATTTCTTCGCCCATGACCGGGTGCTCGAGAAGGTCGCGGCCGCCTTGCAGGGTCCCGGTGTCCTCGCGGCCTATGGCGATCTCGACTATGTCTCGGCGGCGGATGCGACGCATGTGGTCCGCCGCTGGCGCTCGGGCACCTGCAGCTTGCGGAAGCTGCGCCGCGGCTGGATGCCGCCGCATCCCACCCTGTTCCTGAGACGCGAGGTGTTCGAACGGCACGGCGTCTACGACACGAGCTACCGGATCGCGGCGGATTACGACGCGATCCTGCGCTACTTCAGCCATGAGGATCTGCGCGCCGCCTATATTCCGGAAGTCCTGGTCAAGATGCGGCTCGGCGGTGAAAGCAACAAATCTTTGCGGAAGCTTCTCCGCAAGAGCCGAGAGGATTACCGCGCGCTGCGCAGCAACGGCGTCGGCGGCCTTGCCGCGCTCGCCTGGAAGAATCTCGGCAAGGTCGGGCAATTCGTCACTGTAGGATAGACTGAAACAATGGCTTCAACGACTAAACGCGCACTCATCACCGGCGTCACCGGCCAGGATGGCTCTTACTTGGCTGAGTTCCTGCTGGCGAAGGGTTATGAGGTTCATGGCATCAAGCGCCGGGCTTCGCTGATCAACACGCAGCGCATCGACCACATCTACGAGGATCCGCATGTGCCCGATCCGCGGCTGAAGCTTCACTATGGCGACTTGACCGACACGTCCAACCTGACGCGCATCCTGCGCGAGGTGGAGCCCGACGAAGTCTACAATCTCGGCGCCCAGAGCCATGTGGCGGTCAGCTTCGAAATGCCGGAATATACGGCCAATGTCGACGGCATGGGCACGCTGCGCCTGCTCGAGGCGATCCGCTTCCTGAAGCTCGAGGAGAGAACCCGCTTCTACCAGGCCTCGACATCGGAACTCTACGGGCTGGTGCAGGAAGTGCCGCAGCGCGAGAGCACGCCGTTCCATCCGCGCAGCCCCTATGCGGTCGCCAAGCTCTATGCCTACTGGATCACGGTCAACTACCGCGAGGCCTACGGGCTCTTTGCCTGCAACGGCATCCTCTTCAACCACGAGAGCCCGCGGCGCGGCGAGACCTTCGTCACGCGCAAGATCACCAGGGGAATGGCGAATATCGCCCAAGGGCTCGAGAGCTGCCTTTACATGGGCAATATGGACGCGCTGCGCGACTGGGGGCACGCCAAAGACTATGTGCGCATGCAGTGGATGATGCTCCAGCAGGATAGGCCTGAGGACTATGTGATCGCCACGGGTCGGCAATTTTCGGTGCGCGAGTTCATCCGCTGGACCGCCGAGGAATTGGGCATCGCGCTCAGGTTCCAGGGTGCCGGCGTCGAGGAGCACGGGGTGGTGGAGGCCGTCATCTCGGATCGCGCGCCCGCGGTCAAAGCGGGCGACATCGTCGTGCGCGTCGACCCGCGCTACTTCCGCCCGGCGGAGGTCGAGACCCTGCTCGGCGACCCGTCGAAGGCGAGAGACAAGCTCGGCTGGGTGCCTGAGATCACCGCCCGGGAAATGTGCGCCGAGATGGTGGCCGAAGACCTCAAGGCCGCCGGACGCCATGCCTTCCTCAGAGACAACGGGTTCAACGTGCCATTGGCGATGGAAATCTGAATGCCGAACGCGAAAGTCTACGTCGCCGGACACAAGGGAATGGTCGGATCGGCCATCCTGCGCCGGCTCGCCGCGCGCAATGGCATCGAGCTCCTGACCCGCAGCCATGCCGAGCTCGATCTCACGGACCAGTCGGCCGTGCGCGCTTTCATGGAAGCCGAACGTCCCGACGCCGTGATCCTGGCGGCGGCCAAGGTCGGCGGCATCCATGCCAACGCCTCCTATCCGGCCGAGTTCATCTACCAGAACCTGATGATCCAGAACAATGTGATCCATCAGGCCTATGCGGCCGGAGTCGGGCGCCTACTCTTTCTCGGCTCCTCCTGCATCTATCCGCGCGCCGTGCCGCAGCCAATGCGCGAGGACGCGCTGCTCACCGGCGTGCTCGAGCCCACCAACGAGCCCTACGCCATCGCCAAGATCGCGGGCATCAAGATGTGCGAGAGCTACAACCGGCAATATGGCGTCGACTACCGCTCGGTGATGCCCACCAACCTGTTCGGCCCGGGCGACAGCTTTCATGCGCAGAACTCACATGTGATGCCGGCGCTGCTGCGCCGCTTTCACGAAGCGGCGCGCGCCGGCACCACGGAGGTGGTGGTCTGGGGCTCGGGCACGCCGCGCCGCGAATTCCTCTATGTCGACGACATGGCCGAGGCGGCACTGTTCGTGATGGACCTGCCAAGAGAGGTCTACGAGGCGAACACCGAGCCGATGCTCTCGCACATCAATGTCGGGACCGGCGAGGACATGAGCATTGCCGAGCTGGCGCAGGCGGTCGCCCGGGTCACCGGCTTCGCCGGCCGCATCGTCTATGACAAATCGAAGCCGGACGGCACGCCGCGCAAGCTCATGGATGTCTCCCGGCTGGCCGATATGGGCTGGACGGCGCAAACGCCTTTTGAAGATGCCTTGCAGTCGACTTATCGGTGGTATTTGCGAAACGAAGGCGCCTGGCGTGCATGATCCGGCATTCCACCAGTTTTTCATAAAAGATCATGCGCAAGCCAACAGAAAGCGTGATAGCGACTCGCTGCAGAGCTGCCGTTTTTTTACGCTTCGTCAGATATTTAGCACAAAACTGCGATTGCATTTTTTGCCGATTCCGGTAGTTTGCAGTTGGGCGGTTTCTTGACGGTGTTTCCCGGAGGAAACGATGCGGGGTTTTTCGGTTGCATTGGTAGTGGGTGTTTTGTTGGCTGGCCCGGCGCTGGCTGCCTCGCCTATGGGCCAGCTCAAAGATGTTGATGGTAAAGTTTATGTTAATCGCGGCAAAGGCTTCGTGCTGGCGCGCGGCGACACCGAACTGTACCAGGGCGATCGCGTGATGGTCGGCGAGAAGGGATCGGCGACGGTCAATTACTATCTTGCCGAATGCGATGTCATGCTCACCGCATCGTCGATGACGACGATTGCCGGAAAAGCTCCGTGCAAGGGCGGATCGACGTCGTCCAGTTATGGCCAGACCGTCGGCGGTGAAGGCGCAGTCATAACCGCGGGTGGTGCGGTCGTAGTCGGATTGGGCGTCGCAGGCTCGATCGGAGCGGGTGTTCTTTCGACCACCGGCAGCGACGAGAACAACAACAACGACGACGACGTGGGTCAGAGCCCTTAATCGCTGTTTCTCACTTGGCTGGCCTGCGCAGAGCCAGCGAGCCCCGGGCTGCAGTCTTACCGAGTGTCGGCAGCGGGCATCGCACGCTTTGGCTTGGATCCGTAATAGGTTTTTTTCTCCTTGCGCTCATCGCCGGAGGAACTCCCCGTTACGGACCGCCATTCAACACAACCCTGGAGTTGCTCAGCCTGCCGATCGTGCTGGTTGCCGCTTTCCTGATCCTTGATCAGCCCCTGACGCGGCCGATCATAGGAGCCCTCCTCATCTGCGCCGGAATCTTTCTCTTGCCGCTGCTCCAGCTGGTACCGCTTCCCCCTGCCGTTTGGACGGCGCTGCCCGGCAGGGGCTTTGTCGTGGACGTCTTTGAAGCGGCCAAGCTGCCTCTCATCTGGATGCCCTTGAGTCTCAGCCCGCCGGCGACGTTGCGCAGCTTGCTGTCTCTCTTCCCGTGTTTCGCCGTCTTCCTGGCTACACTTACCTTAAGGCCTTCCGAAAGGCGCATCATGGTTCTCGTCCTCATCGGCTTTGGGATTGCCAGCGTCTCTTTCGGATTGGCGCAAATGGCCGGCGGTCCGGCGAGCCGATTGCGGCTCTACGAGATCACCAACATTTCATCGGCGGTGGGATTCTTCGCCAACCGCAACCACTATGCGGCCCTTCTTTACGCCGTCATGCCCTTCATCGCGGCCTGGATGATCTCGAGGCTTCGCTCGACAGGGCGGGACCGGCTCGGCTGGGTCGCTCTCCTGGTGGTGATTTACGGCATCTTGATCCTCGGGCTCGGGCTGGCGGCATCGCGCGCCGGTCTCGTTCTGGCGATGGCGGCGATCCTCGCCTCGGTTCTCCTCGCATGGCGCGGACGGAAAGCGGACGGCCGGAAGAATCTGGCTTCACGTGTTGTCTTGGCGGCTGGATTCCTGGGCAGCTGCGTCATGCTGCAATTCGGACTCATCGGCATATTGGGAAGGCTTGAGCATGATCCGCTTGACGACGGGCGGCTGACCATCGCGCAAGTCACGCTTCGCGCCGCGGCCAGCGTCTTCCCCTTCGGATCAGGAATTGGAAGCTTTGTGCCATTTTATGCCATGTTCGAGGCCCCGGTGAACATGGGCGCCAACTACGTGAACCATGCCCACAATGACTGGCTGGAGCTCTGGCTGGAGGCAGGTGTGCCGGGCATGGTCCTCGTCTTGCTTTTCCTCGGTTGGTTTGCTGCTACAGCCTATCGAGCATGGCGAAGACATGATACCAGCCTGGATGGCCTGCTGGTCCAGGCAGCGTCAATCTCGGCGATGCTGCTCATGGCTCATTCGCTGGTCGACTATCCATTGCGAACCACGGCAATGGCTTGCGTATTCGCATTCGCTTGCGCGTTGGTCACAAGTGCAACAGGCAAATCCCGAGAGACGACCTCGAAGGATATTACCCAGAGTAATTCACGCGGCGGGAAAAAGTATTCGCGAGCTTATCCTCGTCCAGTCGCAAAATCCCCACAGTTCGGCCTTAATAACGGTCGCAGGGATTTAGTTGGTTTTACTGAAGAGAGAGCGCTGAATCCTTTCAGCAGGGCAACATCGTTTTCGCACCGTCGGCGTAGCGCGGTGGAGGGGCTGAGGAACGAATGATCGATTTGCATTGCCACATCTTGCCAGGTGTCGACGACGGCGCCGGTGATCTTGCAACCGCTCTCGAAATGGCGGCCATGGCAGTGGCAGACGGAATAACCATCACGGCCTGTACCCCGCACATAATGCCTGGTGTCTATGATAATGAGGCGAACGCTGTTCGCGCGCGGGTCGATGAGCTCGCAAAGGCCTTGGCCGAAGCGGATGTGCCGCTCAAGCTGGTCGTGGGCTCGGACGCTCATATGAGACCGGACTTCACTGCGGCTCTCCATCGCGGCAGGATCCTCACGCTCAACGATTCCCGTTATGTCCTTTTCGAGCCTCCGCATCACGTGGCGCCGCCGCGGTTGGAAGAATGCCTCTTCAGCATTCAGATGGCGGGCTACGTCCCGGTCTTGACACATCCCGAGCGGCTGTCATGGATCGAAACGCGCTACCCGCTGATCACCCATCTGGCGAGATCGGGTACCTGGATGCAGATAACCGCCGGCTCTCTGTCGGGGCGGTTTGGAAAGCGCCCGCAATACTGGGCGGAGCGCATGCTCAAGGACGGCCTGGTGCATGTCCTCGCCAGCGACGCCCACAATTGTACATCGCGCCCGCCGCTCCTCTCGCATGCATATGATTTGGCCGCTACGGCGGTAGGCAGGGACGAGGCGGAGAACCTCTTGCATGTGCGCCCCGCCGCCATCCTCGACAACACCGATCCCGGCCTGCTGCCGGCGCCCGTGGCGATCACCGAGACGCGCCCGCATACGCCCGTCTGGAAGCAAATCATCAACGCCGTCAGAGCCTGATCGGGGGAAGGACGCGATGTTCCGCCGATCGATAATGGCTCTGATACTCCTCGTTCCGGTGCTGATCGGCTGCAGCGGCGGACCCAAGCTGGGCGATCCGCCGAGCGGCGGCGAGCGCATATCCCACCGGGACGAGAGGGGGCCAAAGGTCCTGGAAGGGTCGGCCAAGACCAGCGCCGAGGCGGTATTCGCCGGTACCGTCGCCACGGCGGCGGGAAAGAACGTCGTCCCTCCGCCGGAGGACTACAAGATTTCGCCTCTGGACGTCATCGAGATCTCGGTCTTTCAGGTCGATGAGCTGACCCGTACTGTTCAGGTCAACAACAACGGCCTTGTATCGATGCCTCTCCTGGGCTCGGTCCAGGCCGGCGGAAAGACCACAACCGAACTGGCATCTACCATCGGAAGGAAACTCGGCGAAAAGTATCTCGAATCCCCTCAGGTTTCGGTCTTCGTCAAGGAATATACCAGCCAGCGCGTCACCGTTGACGGCGCGGTCAAGAAGCCGGGAATTTTCGCAACCACAGGCCGCCTGTCGCTGCTGCAGGCGGTGGCGCTGGCCGAGGGCCTGAACGATGTTGCCGATCCAAGCGGCATACTCGTCTTCCGCACCGTCGACAACAAGCGGATGGCCGCTCGTTTTGATCTTAACGCCATCCGGAGCGGAAAAGCCGACGATCCCCTGCTGAAAGCCGGTGATGTCGTCATGGTAGATGAGTCTTCGTCGCGCACGACCTTCCGGGACATCAAGTCGGCGCTCTCGATCCCAGGCCTGTTCAGCCTATTGCTCTTATGAGCCCAGCGAGATCCCATGCTTCCGCGTAATCCGAACGCCCTGCCCGGACCTGACAAGGAAAACCACACACCGCCGGCGCTTGCGGCGGAACATGCGGTCGGCTATCCGCGCTACGGCTATAACGACTTCGCCGCCGATGCGGTCGACGGTGACGGCTTCGACCTGCGCAAATATCTGCGGGTGATCCTCAAGCACCGGTGGCTCATTCTGGGCATCACCGGCGTCTGCATTCTTGTCGGCATGGTCGCGACTTTTTTGATGACCCCGATATACCAGGCGACAGCGACACTGCAGATCGACCGGGAAGCGGCCGATGTCGTCCAGGTCGAGGGGCTGCAGACCACCGAGAATCTGGGCGATCCCCAGTTCTATCAAACGCAGTATGAGCTATTGCAGAGCCGGACCCTGGCGGAAAAGACGGTCTCGAGCCTGGGCTTGGCGGATGATCAGGCTTTCCTCGTCAAGCAAGGCCAGTCGCCGGTGGCCTGGGTCCGCTCGGTCGTCGCTTCCCTGCTCAACCCCTCTGCCGATACGAGTTCGGAGATAGCCGACGCCGTCGACAGGCTGCAAAAAGACACCGTAGGCATTTTGCAGAATGGACTGGTCGTTACGCCGGTGCGCAATTCACGGCTTGTGCGGGTCTCGTTCAAGCATCCAAATGCCGCGGTCACCGAGCGTGTCGCCAACGGCGTTGCCGAAGCCTTCATCGCCGAAAACCTCGACCGCAAATACGATGCGACATCCTATGCCCGGAAATTCCTCGAAGAGAGGCTGCAACAGCTCAAGATCAAGCTCGAAGAGTCGGAAGCGCAGCTCGTGGCCTATGCCATGCAGCAAGGCATCATCAATCTCGACGACCGGCAGAGCCTTAAGGGCAGTGATCTCGCCCTGATCAACACCAAGCTTCTGGAAGCCCGCAACGATCGGATCCGGCTGGAAGGCATGTGGAAGCAGGCCCAGACTACCAAGGGCTTTGGCCTCACCCAGATCATGGACAATCCGACGATCCAAGAGAACCGGAAGCTCCGGGCGGAACTCGCAGCCCAGTATCAGCAGAAGCTCGGCCTGTACAAACCGGCTTTCCCGGCGATGGTCCGCCTCAGAGCTCAGATCAAGGAGCTCGACGCGCAGGCTCAAGAAGCCATAAATGCCATCAAGCTATCCATCAAAGCCCAATATGACGCCGCCAAGACCGAAGAGGCCATGCTCGCGCAACAGGTCGACTCGACCAAGGCGGATGTCCTCGACCAGCGCAGCCGGAGCATCAAGTACAACATCCTTCAGCGCGAGGTCGATACCAACCGGACGCTGTATGACGGCCTGCTTCAGCGCTACAAGGAAATCGGCATCGCCGGCGGCGTCGGAACGAACAATATCTCGGTCGTCGATCGGGCACAGCCCCCCACGGTCCCGTCATCGCCGAAGCTTTCATTCAACATCCTGGTCAGTCTCCTTGCCGGAGCCGTGCTCGGCGTCGCGAGCGCGTTCGGCCTCGAATACATGGACGACACCTTCAAGTCGCCGGAGGACGTCGAAAGCAGCCTGGCAATGCCGGTGATCGGCATCATACCGCGTCCGGCGCAAGGCGTTGCCATTGCCGATGCGCTGAACGACGCCCGCTCGGGCGTTTCGGAAGCGTACAGATCGCTGCGCACGGCACTCCAGTTCTCGACCGCGGAAGGCGTGCCCAAGACGCTCCTGATCACCAGCTCGCGCCCCTCGGAAGGCAAGAGCACGACCGCGGCCAGCCTGGCGAAAGCATTCACCCAGATCGGGATGAAGGTGCTGATCATCGACGCCGATCTCAGGAATCCCTCGCTGCACAAGGAATTCAAATGCTCCAACGAGGTGGGCCTCAGCAATTATCTTGCCGGCGCCAAGCTCCCGCAGGAGGTCGCGCAGGAGACAACCGTCAAGGATCTGACATTCATTTCGTCAGGTCCCCTTCCCCCGAACCCTGCTGAGCTTCTAGCCGGTGCCAGGCTCGTGTCGCTGTTGAGCCTCGCTTCCGAAAGCTTCGATCTGGTGCTGGTCGACGGTCCGCCCATCATGGGCCTTGCCGACGCGCCATTGCTGGCCAGCAACGTTTCCGGGACGCTCCTGGTGGTGGCGGCAAACGAGACCAGGCGGGAAGCGGCAAAGGTCGCCGTGAAGCGGCTGCAATTTGCGCGCGCCCCCATAGTGGGCGCACTCTTGAGCAAGTTCGACATGAAGCAAGTCGGCTACGGCTACGGCTATACCTATGGCGGCTATGACTATCAGAGCCGCGATGAGAGCGATGCGCCGAGACTTGCGGTCAAGAACGCAGCGGAATAAGCGCCTTGAGCAAGCGACCGGCCATCGAGATCGCGCTTGATCTGCGGGAGATGCCTTCCCTTGCCAAGACCGTCCGCAAGCGGCCACTGCCGCCGGAAGTGATGCCCCTGTTGCGCGTCGCCGCTGGATCGTCCCAGCACACGCAGGAGTTCGCAGGCAAATATCGACGCTCCGAAGCTCACATTCGTGAGGCATGCATCTTCTTCCTGCAACAGGCGATGCTGTTTTCCGGCGCAGACAACTATCGCACCCTTGGGCTTGCGCCTGGCGCCCCCGCGGAGCAGGTGCGAGAACATCGCCGATGGCTCTTGATGTGGCTTCACCCCGACCGCAACATGGACAAATGGGAAAGCGCGCTTTTTGACAAGGTCGTAGCCGCGGCGAATGCCATCAACGGCGGCTCCCCCACCTCCGCCACCGTCAAGCAAGTCGGCAGGCGACGGCATCGCGGCATGCGCGCGCCGCGTGCGCCGAAGCGGTCGCAAGCCAATGCGCAGAGCGTGATGAAACGACCGCAGGCCGCTTCCTGGCCGAGCATGCAGGTCAAGCCACTCATCCTCTTGCTGCTGGCGGCGACGGCCTTTCTCCTTAGCGTCGCAACCGTCATCAGCGTTCTCGCTGCCGAAGCCGGGCATGGCGTCCGCATTGACCCTATGACGGCGATCTCAGGGGCTTTTTGACTTGAACAGATCCACGAGCAAGCATGCCGCCCTGTCCGCCGTGGCCGTGATGCTCATCATAGCCGCGGCGGCGATGGTCTCATTCGACGCGTCGAACCTCGACATCGCCCGCCCGCCTTCTCTTGAGAAGCTCGTCCCCAGCGTAGCTTCGACCCAAGCATCGCCACCGCCCGATGCGCCCGGCGACTGGCAATCCAACGTGGCAAGCTTCATCGCCGACCCGCTGAATCGCTATGCCGTCTATCTGCTGGGGCGGACTTCCAGCGGCGGTAGCACTGCCGCCGACTATGCGCGCCTCCTGTCGCTTGCAGCCGATCGGTCCCGAAGAGATGTCGAAATACAAGCGATGGCGGTCGACCGGTTCCTCGCCGAAGACAGCTTCCCGCAGGCGCTCGAGCGCCTGGACGGACTGATCCGGTCCAATCCGGCCCGGCGCACCAGACTATTCGACGCCCTTCTCGATTTGGCCCAGAACGCCGGAAACAGGCGTGTCCTGGTCGACCTCTTGGCCCAGGCCCCCTCCTGGCGAAAGGACTTCTTGACCTATATGCCTCGCTCGGCCGCCTCGGCGCAAAATGCGTCGATGCTCATGACCGAGCTCAGGTCCACCAGATCTCCGCCTCAGTCCTCCGAGCTCGCGCCCTTCATCAGCAAGCTGATTGAGGGTGGCGCCATCGATCAGGCTTATTCTTTCTGGCTCAATGCGCTGACCGAGGCGCAGCTCGAGCGTGCCGGCAATATCTACAATGGTGATTTCGAAGCCGAGCTCGCGCAGCTCGGACCGTTCGATTGGGTCGTCGTGCCGACAAGGAACGTGGTCGCCCGCACCGTCCGCAACACCTCTGCCGATCGAGGCACCGTGCTGGAACTCTACTTTGCGGGTTCAGAGATACTGTACAGAAACATCCATCAGCGGTTGATGCTGCCGCCCGGACGCTACAGCCTGACCGGCGCCTACCGGGCCAACAATCTCGAGAACGATCGCGGCTTTGTCTGGCGGCTCTACTGCAATGCCGCCGGACAACAGATGATGGGAGAAAGTCCCGCGATGAAGGGGACACGGGACTGGGGTCCGTTCGTCATCGACTTCACCATTCCGGACGCGGGCTGCACGTCGCAGATATTGCGGCTCGAGCTCAATGCCCGTGCCAAGCTCGATCTCAGGGTGCGGGGGATTCTGAGATTCGACGATCTCAAAATAGACCGTCAGGAAACGGACAGCCGGCAGGAAGGCTGAGCAGCCGCGCCATTGCAAATGAAACTGCGCGGCTCCGGAGAGCCGCGCAGCACCGTCCCACTTTAGAGTCCGTCCTGCTTGCCTCAGAGGCCCGCGAGTTGCGCCAGGACGCGGCAGACCTGAACCGCTTCACGGTTGTAGGAGGCCGGGCTCATCAGCACCGAAGCGCACTTCCTCTTGAGCTGCCGGCGCTCGAAGGAGGAGAGGCCGGCAATTTCGTTGCTGATGCCGCCATTGTTGCCGGGTCCGCCAGGCCCGCCGGGACCACCAGGTCCGCCGGGACCACCAGGCCCGCCGGGACCACCAGGCCCGCCAGGCCCACCAGGGCCACGAGGACGACAGCTGCCAACGCAAGCGGCGATGGCGATGCCCTTGGTTCCGACCTTGGCTTTCGCCTTGACGTCGATTCCAAGAACGTTGGCCTTGACCTTGGCCTTCACGATGTTGCCGTACTTGTCGAGGACGACGGCACCGACCTTGGCTTTCGCCACGTTAAGAGCGTTGATCCTGGCCTTGAGGCCGACCAGGCTGTACTTGTTGGCAAGGCTCAAGGCGACTTTTCCGTTGATGCCATGCTTGCCGAGAAGCTGCAGCTTGACCGCGAGCGCCTCCTTGTTCTTGTTCTTGAGGCCCAAACCGATCTTGGCGACGCCGAGATTCACGCCAAGACCCTGGCCGTTGAAATTGTTGATGACGCCGCCGCCGGTGCTGCTGCTGCTGCCACCACCAATGCCGCCAAGGCCACTGCCAAGGCCGCCAAGGCTACTACCAAGGCCACCAATACCGCTTGTGCTGCTGGTGCCGCTGGTGCTGCTGGTGCCACCGCCGAGAGCGCCCGTCACACCACCGACTGCGCCCGTCACACCACCGACCACGCCGCCAACTGCGCCGCCAAGGCCACCGGTGCTGCTGCTCTGGCCGCCGCCGAGAGCACCAGTGACACCACCAACGACGCCGCCGACCGCACCGCCGACCGCACCGACAGCACCGCCAAGGGCGCCGCCGAGACCGCCGCCGCCACCGCTCTTACCGCCACCAAGACCGCCCAGCGCTCCGGCTCCGGCCGGTACGGCCATGCCGACCAGCGCAATTACCGAAACCGTCGCCGCCAGCATCCTAATCCTTCCTGCTATCGCCGTTTTCATAGGTCACCTCGCCGTTAAATATTAACCAGTGCCACGTCCATCATCATCATTGGTTTCAGACGCTGAGTTGACTATATGCGCATCTGAGGGGAAAACTATAGTTGGGTTAACTTACTATTAACAAATCTATATTTGCGCGTATTTGCGTTATATTTGGAGATTATTCTAAGTAAAATTCCACGATGCCGGATGCATTTCCTATCTCGAAAAACTGCCATCAATTTCGGGCCTGGAGAGCGCAAAAACGGGGACGAAATTCGCACTTCGCGAAACCGCTTTCGCCAAGTGGAATTCCACCTGTGCCAGATTGGACAGAAAAATTTGTGGGAATGACCGCCAAGCCTCCCGGGCGAGGGTGCCAAGAGGGGAAATTCTCTTTTTCCGGCGATGCGGGATCGATTTTTCCGCGCCGCGCTGCCGCAAATTCGTAGCGATTGGGTTTAAGGCGGCATGGCGAATTGATTCAAAATGTCGACAATTCGGTAACCCTAAACGGCTGAATTACGAAGATTTTTAATGATCGCGTTAAGGGACCGCGTCGGGCTCACGGCATGCGTGAGGACACCCAGTCGAGAAGCTTGTCGAAGCCGCCGAAAGGATAGAGATGGGGCGCGGCGATGCCGAGTTCCGGCTTCTCGAAATGCAGCTTGGCCAGATTCTCGACGAAGGCGTCAGGGCTCGAGACCGTCAGCAGCTTGGTCACGTTGAGCGCCTGCTTGCGGATGAAGCGGGCCGAGTTGCCGACGCCGCACATGGCGGCATATTTGACGAGCGTCTTGATGGTCGCGGGTCCCGGCACGCCGACATGGACGGGAAGCGTTATCCCGTGATCGCGCAAGCCCTTCGCCCAATAGGCAACGGGGCCCGCCTCGAACAGGAACTGGGTGGCGATATAGCCCTCGATGCCCTGGCTCGCGAGATAGGCCTGCTTGACCTTGAGCGCGTCGATGAGGGCCGCTTCGCCTCTGGCCTTGATGATGTCGGGATTGCCTTCCGGATGACCGGCCACGCCGATCTTCCTGACCCCATGAGCTTCGAACAAGCCGGTCTCGAGAAGCTGGATGGCCGCATCATAGATGCCGAGAGGCTGTGGCGCGCCGCCGCCCAGGACCAGCGCCTGGGTGATCCTTCCCCCCGTGGCGAGCGCCGAGAGGCGATGCTCGAGGTCGGCCCGGTCGCGCACGAAGCGGGCCGGCACATGCGGCACGGGCTCGAGGCCCGAAGCGCGAATGGCGGCGACCGCCTCGATCTGAAGCGCCAGATCCGCGGGGTCGATCAAGGCAACATAGACGCATGTGCCCTGCGGCAGCCTGTCCCGGAGAAGCGCGACCTTCTCGATCTGCTTGGGCGTGATCTCGATGGAGAGCCGCGCCAGGAAGGCGGCGGTCAAAGACGGCATGTCGTTGGCGTCGACCTCGATCTTCGAGAACATGTTCAAGGCTTTAACTCCAGGTGGCACATTGCCTGGACAGCATTACCGGGCCTGACGCCCGCCGCATGAGAATTTGCGACACGGGCAATCCCGGTTGCGACGGCGCTGCCCACATGCTGTCGTATTCGTACCATCGAATGGCGCAGATGGACAAAGCCCGAGATTGGTATTATTGGGCCCCAAGATAACCAAACGGAATCCCTATGTTCGGCGACAAGCCCCAGGAATGGCCGCAGAAATTCGCCTTCATCATGGTGCCCGAGTTCACCATGATGCCGACGACCGCCGCCATCGAGCCCTTGCGGCTCGCCAATCGCTGCGCCGAAAAGCCTCTTTATAAGTGGGCCATGCATTCCGTGGACGGCAAGCCGGTAGCCGCCTCGAACGGCATCCTCGCCATGGTCGATGGCGATCTCGACCAGATCAACGAGCACGACACGGTCATCATCTGCGGCGGCCTCAATATCCAGCATCATGTCGACAAGCGGCTGGTGAACTGGCTGCGCAAAGCGGCGCGGCGCGGCATGGATATCGGCGCGGTCTGCACCGGCTCCCATATCCTGGCCGAGGCCCATATCCTCGACGGCTATCGCTGCACCATCCATTGGGAGAACCTACCCGGCTTCTCGGAGGCCTTCCCGGAGATCGAGGCCACGGGCGGACTCTTCGAGATCGACCGCGACCGCTTCACCAGCGCCGGCGGCACATCGGCGCTCGACATGATGCTGGCGCTCATCGCCAGCCAGCATGGCCCCGACCTTGCCGCCAGCGTCGCCGAGCTCATCCTGCATTCGCCGATCCGCCATCACAGCGAGCATCAGCGCATGTCGCTGCCGGCCCGCATCGGCGCGCGCCATCCCAAGCTCGTCGGCATCATCGAGGAGATGGAGAGCAATCTCGAAGAACCTCTGTCGCCGAGCGTTCTCGCCCGCCAGGCCGGCCTCTCGGCGCGCCAGCTCGAGCGCCTGTTCCGGCGCTATCTCGACCGCTCGCCCAAGCGCTATTATCTCGAATTGCGGCTCAAGAAGGCGCGCTCGCTGCTGCTCCAGACCGACATGTCGGTCATCAATGTGGCGCTCGCCTGCGGCTTCTCTTCGCCCTCGCATTTCTCCAAATGCTATCGCGCCTTCTATGGCCGCACCCCCTATCGCGAGCGCGGCGTGCCGACGCTCAGTGCCGCGGGCGCGACGGGAAGCTAGGAAACAGAAGCACCCGTTCCCTGCTCGGCGAGGCTGTGGATTCCCTGCTCAAAGGTGCAATGGTTTCCACATAGGCCTTTGAAATTAGAGCACTTCCGCAAAGATCCATGGCCCTTGGAAGGCCTCTTTCGCGAAAATACCCTGTATTTTCCCTGTATCCGTCGATCACCCCTCGCATAATCGCCTGAGCAAGGCCTCGCAGCGCCGCAACTGATCGAGCGTCACGAACTCATCGGGCTTGTGGGCGACCGCGATGTCGCCCGGGCCGCAAATGACGGTCGGCACGCTCAGGCCCTCCTGCAACAAGCCGGCTTCGGTGCCATACGCGACCTTGGCGAGGCGGTTCGATCCCAAGAGCGCCGTCATCGTCCTCACCGCCGGAGCTTCGGCGGCGATGGCGTGGCTTGGATAATCATAGACCTTTTCGAAGGTGATGGCCGAAGCCGGATGAAGCTTGCGCATCTCGCCGCGGAGAGCGTCGGCCATCGCCTTGATGCGCGCGAAGATCGCATCGGCATCCTGGCCCGGGAGCATGCGGTATTCGAACGTGAAGCTGCAGTGATGAGGCACGATATTGATGCCGGTGCCGCCCGCGATCAGCCCGGTCGAGATCGTCGCATGCGGCAGATCGTAATCGTCGTCGCTGAGCCCGCCTTTAAGCTCGCGCGCCATATCGCTGATGCCGGCAATGAACCGCGCGGCATATTCGATGGCATTGACGGCGCGCGGCGCCAGGCTCGAATGCGCTTCGAGGCCCGACACGTGGCAGCGATAGCTGCGTCCGCTCTTATGGCCGATGACCAGCTCCATGCCGGTCGGCTCGCCGACGAGGCACATGTCGGCAGTAAGACCGCTGCCTTTCAGATCGTCTATGAGATCGAGCACGCCGGTGCAGCCCACCTCCTCATCATAAGAGAAGGCGATATGGACCGGCCGGCTGAGCGGCCGCTTCACGAGCTCGGGCACAACCGCGAGGACGCAGGCGAGGAAACCCTTCATGTCGGCCGAGCCGCGGCCGAAGAGCCGGCCGTCACGCTCCGTCAGAACGAAGGGATCGCTCGACCATTCCTGGTCGTCGACCGGCACGCAATCCGTATGGCCGGAGAGGATGATCCCGCCCGGTCTGTCGGGCCCGATCGTCGCGAACAGATTGGCCTTGGGCTCGGGCGACCGGCTGACGCGTCGCGATACCACGCCATGTCCCTTGAGATAGTCCTCGACATAATCGAGCAGCGGGAGGTTCGTGTTCCGGCTCGTCGTATCGAAAGCGACGAGACGCGCGAGGATGTCGCGGCTTGCGGGACCGGCCATCATTCACCCTCGACCCGCTGCGGCCGGTCCGCCGGCGGCGTCATCAACATGGTGGTGACCGCTTCGGGCAAATGACCGACGCTGCTCTTGCGCGTCGACAGCCCGGTCACGAAAGGCAGGCACTGGGCGCGCGCTACTTCATAGATGCGGCGCAGTTCCATGACCGGGGCGGGATGATCGTCGACGCCGATATCGAGATAAGGATACTCCTCGGTGTCGTGCACCTTGATATAGGCCGACTGCTTGCCGCGCTTGTCGCCGCCGGCTTTCTGGCCGGCCTCGAGAACGCGCATCAGGCGCTCGGGGAGGTTCAGCGCCGCCGTGTCGCGCGCGGCGCGCGCCATGGCCGCGACGGTCTCGCCGCTCACCAGCATGTTGCCCTGGACGGTGAAGCCGTCGCCGACTTCGTGGCCGCACCACAAGGTGCAATCCTTGCCGGTGAAGGCGGCAACACCGCCCTCGGCATCGATGATGCCGACCTGGCGGACCTCGCGGCCCGGGTCGTCGGCGATCAGTCTGTCGAGCGCCGCCTTGGCCGGCAGGCCGCTCTTGAGCAGCGCCAGGCCGTCAATGCCGAGATAAGGATTGACCCAGGACTGGGTGGCGACGGCGCCGATGCGCGGCGCCACGAAGGAGCAGAGGCCGCCGACGGCCGGGACGGCGGTCGAAACGCCAATGCCCAGCATCCCGGTGCGCGGGCAGCGCGCGGCGATCGAGAATGTGGCAAGCTCTATCATGACTGTGGCTCCCTTTCTTTGTTGCGCATGATCTCGGGCACCGGAACGGCAGCGAGCAATTCACGCGTGTAAGGATGCTGCGGATCATCGAAGATCTGATCGACCGTACCTTGCTCCACCACCTCGCCTTGGCGCATGACCGCGACCTCGTCGCTGACCTCGCGGATCACCGCCAGATTGTGACTGACGAAGATGGTGGTGAGACCGAAATCATATTTGATGTCGGAGAACAGCTTCAGCACCTGGGCCTGGACGGACACGTCGAGAGCCGAGGTCGGCTCGTCGGCGAGCACCAGGCTCGGACCTAAAATGACGGCGCGGGCAATGGCGATGCGCTGCTTCTGGCCACCCGAGAGCTGATGCGGCAGGCGGGTCTCGATCGCGGGATCGAGGCCGACGCGGCGCAACAGCGTGTGGATGCGCTCGCGGCGTTCGGCGGCGGTGCCGATCCCATGCACTTCGAGAGGTGCCAAAAGTATCGCACGGATGGTGTGGCGCGGATTGAAGGACGAGGCCGGGTTCTGGAAGATCGGCTGCACCTCGCGCCGCATGGCCTTGAGGCTCTTGCCGCGCAGCGCCCAGATATCGGCGCCATTGATGAATATGCGGCCGGCGCTCGGCGAGATCAGGCGCAGGACCATGCGCAGCAGCGTCGATTTGCCGGAACCCGATTCGCCGACAATGCCGAGCGTGCTGTTCTTCGTCACCGCCAGTGAAACATTCGAGACCGCCGTGAAGCCGGGCCCACGATTGAACAAGCCTGCCTGGTGGAAGACTTTCGAGACATTGTCGATGCGCACGACGGGCTCGCTCATCGCGGGCGCTCCTTGCGCTTGTGGATGCTCGGGGTCGCGGCGAGCAGCATGCGGGTATAGTCGGCGCGCGGCGCCCCAAAGATGCGTGCCACCGGGCCGTCCTCGACGACGCGCCCGCCATTCATCACATAGACCCAGTCGCAGAGCTCGGCGACGATGCCGAGCTCATGCGTGATGAACATGATGGCGGAGCCGCGCTGGTCGCGGATCTCGCGTAAGAGCTTGAGGATGCGCGCCTGGACCGTGACGTCGAGCGCCGTCGTCGGCTCATCGGCAATGATGAGCTCGGGATCGAGCGCCAGGCCGGTCGCGATCATGGCGCGCTGCTGCATGCCGCCCGAGAACTGATGCGGATATTCGCGCGCCCGGACCTCCGGATCGGCGATCTTCACGGCGCGCAGGAGATCGATCACCTTATCCGCCGCCCGCCGCCAGGACAGCTTGCGATGGAATTCATAAGGCTCGCCGACCTGGCGGCCGACCGGCATGGTCGGATTGAGCGCCTGGAGCGCATCCTGCGGGATAAGGACGATGCGGTCGCCGCGCAGGCCGCGCATTCCCGCCTCGTCGAGACTTAATATGTCGCGCCCGCCGAGCTCGATCGTGCCGGAGACTCTCGCGCCATAAGGCAAAAGCCGCATGGCCGACAGCGCGGTCATCGTCTTGCCCGAGCCCGATTCGCCGATGACGCCGACGATCTCCTTCGGCCAGACGTCGAGGCTCACCTGATCGACGGCGCGCAGATCGCCGCCGCGGCGCTTGAAGTCGACGGTGAGGCCGCGAATGGCGAGCGCCGGGCGGTCGCGATTGCGGGCATGGGGGCGAGGCTCGCTCATTCGTCCCTCAGATGCGGATCGAAGGCATCGCGCAAGCCGTCGCCCAGCATGTTGAAGCCGAGTACGGTCAGGAAGATCGCAGCACCCGGCGCCAGGCTGAGCCAAGGCGCCTGCGCCATGAACCCGCGGCCGGTGTTGAGCATGTTGCCCCAGGAGGGATCGGGCGGCTGGGCGCCGAGCCCCAGGAAGGACAGAGCGCTTTCCAGCAGGACGGCATAAGAGAAGGCGACCGCCGCCTCGACCAGCAGCGGCGCCACGATATTGGGCAGGATCTCGCGGGTCACGATGCGGAAATGGCTCATGCCGATGGCGCGCGCCTGCTCGACATATTGCTGGCGCAGCACGCTCTCGGCACTCGCCCGGGCAAGGCGCGCAAAGCCCGGGATGAAGATGATGCCGATGGCGATCATGGCATTGAGGATGCTGGTGCCGAGGCTCGCCATCAGGACAATGGCGAGCAGGATCGCCGGGAAGGAGAATAGGATCTCCATCAGCCGCATCAGCACCAGATCGACGGCGCCGCCGAAATAGGCCGCGAGCGTGCCGATGATCGTACCGAAGACGAGCCCGATCAGCGAGGCGAGGATCGCCACCATCATGGAAAGGCGGGCCGCATGGATGACCCGCGACAGCACATCGCGGCCGAGTTCGTCGGTACCCAGGAGATGCGCCGCCGAGGGCCCGCGCAGCATCTGGGCGACATCGAGGTCGATGGGCGAATAGGGCGAGATGACGGGTGCGAAAACGGCGAGAAACAGGATCACGCCGACAATGGCGCCGCCGCTGACGACCAGCCGCCAGCGCCGCCAGTTGAAGGATTTCTGTGCCACGGCACTCATCGATGCCTCGTGACCCGGCGCGGATCGATGAGGCCGACCGCGATATCGACGATGAAATTGATGATCAGCACGACGAGCGTGATGGTGAGGGCGCTCGCCAGGAGCACCGGATAGTCGCGGTTGATGATGCCGACGAGCACGAAGGAGCCGATGCCCGGCAAAAGAAAGATGTCCTCGATGATCACCACCGAGCCGAAGAGGAAGCCGAACTCGACGGCGGCGACATTCACGTAAGGTGTGAGCGCATTGCGGACGGCATGGCGCAGCATGACGACGCGCTCCTGGGCGCCCTTGGCGCGGGCGGTGCGGATGTAATCGGATGACAGCACCTCGATCATCGCGGTGCGCATGATGCGGATGAGAAGCGCCGACGACACGATGCCGAGCGACAAGGCCGGCATGATCATCTGCTTCAGGTTGAGGATGGGATTGTCGAAGAAAGGCGTATAGCCGCCGGGCGGCAGCAGCCTGAAGCGCAGCGTCAGCACCATCACCAGGAGCGTCGCCAGCCAGAAATTCGGCATCGCGCCGAGCAAGGTGGCGATGAAGGAGATGCCCTTGTCGGGGATGCGCTGGTGGCGCATGGCGGCAAAGGCGCCAAGCGGGATGGCGATCACATTGGCGATGAGAAAGGCGAGGATGGCGAGCTCGAGCGTCACCGGGATGCGGCGCAGCAGCTCGGGGCCGACATCGACGCCGTTCTGGAAGCTCTTGCCGAAATCGCCGGTAAATGTCCGGCCGAGCCAGTCGGCATATTGAACGACGAGCGGACGGTCCAGCCCGTGCAGGGCCTCGAAGCGTGCCAGCGCCTGAGGCGTCGCATCGATGCCCAGAGCGGACCGCGCGGCCGAGCCCGGCACGACATTGATCGCCACGAAGAGAATGCTGGAGGCGACCAGGAGCGTCAGCGCGAAGGCCAGGAGACGGGAAAGGATCAGGTTACGCAAAGGTGTTCGCTCACCGAGAAGGTCATACCCTCGCTCCCCATGGGGGCGAGGGTATGGCAATTACGCTTCGAGCCAGGCGTCCTTCAGCGTTTTCAGGAAGCCGGTGCGCATCGGCTTGTAGTTCTTAAGCTTGTCCGTATAGGCGGTGAGGATCAAGGAGTTTACCAAAGGCACGATCGGCATTTCCTCGAGCGCCAGCTTCTGCTGCTCGGCATAGGCCGCCTTGCGGGCCTCCTGGCTTGGGGCCGATTTGGCCTTGGCCAGCGCCTCGTCCATCGCCTTGCTGCAGCTCTTCTGCACATTGATCGCCATGCCGCAGGCGTAGTTGTTGGTGACGAAGTCGTCGGGATCGGCGAGCGGCGACACCCAGTACATCGCGGTCAGGTCGAATTTCGACGGCCCCCAGACCTCATCCCAGTAGCGCGGGATCTCCATGGTCTTGATCTCGGCCTTGATGCCGACGGCGGCGAGATTGGCCTGGATGATGGGCGCCATGGCGACCATGGCGGGGAAGGAGGACGCCATGGTGAGCGAGGTGGTGAAGCCGTCGGCGAGACCTACTTCCTTGAGCAGCGCCTTGGCCTTTTCCGGATCGGCGCCTTGGGCGAAATAATCGATGCCGGCATAGCCCCAGTTCCATTCGGGGATGACGCCGCCCTTGAGGGGCACGGCCTCGCCGAAGAAAACGCCGGTGACGATGGCGCTGCGATCGATCGCATGGGCGATCGCCTGACGCACCTTGGGATTGTCGAGCGGCTTCACGGTGTTGTTCATCAACAGCCAGTAATAGCGGCTGCCCTCGAGCGTGGTGCCGACCAGGCCCGGCGTCGCGGTGACCGTCTGCCAGTCCTTCGGCGGTATCTCGTTGGAGAAGTTTATGGTGCCGGAGATCACCGCATTGGTGAGCGCCGTGATGTCGGCGATGAGGTGGAACTCCAGCGCGTCGAAATAGGGTTTGCCCGTCTCATAGAAGTTGTCGTTGCGGGTAAATTTCACCATCGAGCGCGGCTCGTAGGAGACGAATTTGAACGGGCCGGAGCCGACAGGCTTGGAATTGAGGTCGTGGCCCGATTCGACGAGCTTCTTCGGCACGATCGAGGAGCCGGGAAAGGCCACATAGACGAGAAACGGCCCGGTCGGCTTCGACAGCTTGAAGGTGACCGTGTGCGGATCGACCACCACCACTTCGCTGATCGTCTCGACCTGCGAGCCGTAGGAGTAGCCCGAGTCCTTGGCGCGCAAGCGATCGAAGGTGAACTTGACGTCTTCCGCCGTCAGATCCGAACCGTCATGGAACTTGACGCCCTTGCGCAAATGGAAAGTGTATTCGAGGCCGTCGGCCGACTGCTCGTATTTCTCGGCGAGATCGGGATAGGGCTGGGCATCGGGGTCGACCGACATGAGGGTCGAATAGACCTGCTCGATGACGACATGCGACATGCCGGAGGGCCCCCGCGCCGGATCGAAACCCGCCGGATCGGCGGAGAAGCCCAGCTTCAAGGTGCCGCCCTTGACCGGTTCCGCGGCAAGTGCGCCCGGCGCGAGGCCCAGCGGAAAGGCCGCGAGCGCCGCCAGACCGGCACCGGCCTTCAGGAACTCGCGACGTCCAACCTTCAGTCCTCTGATCATGAGACCCTCCCCAATATTGGTTCATTCTGGTGAAAACTTGAACGGGCTTGAATGAAAGGAAAAATGACGTAACTGTCAATGGAAAAGGCGGATTGCGGCGCGCCGGCCGTTCCGCCATCCTGTCTTCTCAATTACACCCGGGCGGGCACCCGCGGATTCGGAGAAGAAATGCTGACCGCCACAGCGAAAAGCGACACCGCCGACAGCATCGAGCAACTGGGATCCAGGGTGCGCTATGCGCGCAAACGCAACGGGCTGACGCTCAAGGAACTGGGCGACAAGGTCGGCTGCTCGGAAAGCCTTCTGTCAAAGATCGAGCGGAACAATATCGTGCCGTCGCTCCCCGTCTTGTGGCGCATCGCAGAGGCGCTCGGCACCACTTTCGGCGCGCTGTTCAGCGACAAGAGCCTGGAACCGGTCACGACTTATAATGAGGGTGAAAGGCCGCTGCTGTCGATCGGCACCGGCGGCGGCAAAGCGCCCGATGTCGTGCTGGAGCGCATGGTCCCCTCTTCCGAGAACCGCACGATCGACGCCAATCTTCATGTCATTCCGCCTGGCGGCGGATCGTCCGGGGCCTATTCCCATTCGGGCGAGGAAGTGGGTTATGTCGTCAGCGGCTATCTCGAGCTCACGGTTGACGGGCGTGTCCATTTGCTGGGCCGCGGCGGGTCGTTCTTCTTCAATTCGAGCCTGCCGCACAGCTATCGCAATGTCGGCTCGAGCGAGGCGCGCGTCGTGTGGATGAATTCACATAAGTCGCGGCTGCGCTAATAAAAACCGCCTGCGCTGGTTGTCTGACCGGTCATGCCAAAACCGAGATAGGGAGGGGCCCGAAGACCCCTCCCCCGATAGGAGTGCGCCCGCGACCGGGGGCAATTTGCAGACAGCACCCTACCGAACTGTCGGTTACGACCACAAATTGAAGCGCTTTCCCCAGCCAGATTTTGTGCATCCGCTGCTCTTTGGACAGGGCTCCAACAAAGTATAATACATGCTCTGAAAATCAAATAAACTTTCCGAACGCCAATCTTCCGCAAATACTTCGGCCCGCCGGCCAGACGAATGCTTTCAGCGCCCCTGTTCAGATACTTATGCCAGTAGCGGCGTCAACAAGGACACACCTAGACTTTGGTCGCAACCTAGGACACAGCTGGAAGTCGCAGTTTGACTGCGAGGCCGCCTAGCTTCGATTGATCTAATCTTAGTCCGCCACCATACATTGCCGCCGTCTCGGTGACGATCGACAGGCCGAGGCCGGAGCCCGGCTTGGTCTCATCGAGCCTCTGGCCGCGGGCCGGCGGCTCCTTGCGCTTCTCGGGCGGCAGGCCTGGGCCGTCGTCGCCCACGACCACATCGATCCACAGGCGTCCGTCGGGCGGGGCGTCCATGCTCGGTCCGACTGCGACATTGACCTTATGGGCTGCCCATTTGCAGGCGTTGTCGAGAAGATTGCCGGCCATCTCCTCGAGATCCTGCTTCTCACCGCGAAATTTGGTGCCCTTCGGACATTCGACGGTGATGGCAACACGCTTGTCGAGATGGATGCGCTCGAGCGTGCGGGCGAGCGCTGCCAGGACCGGCTCGACCTCGCAGGCCGAACCCACGGTCTGGGCGCGGGCGGCTCGGCGGGCGCGATCGAGATAGAGGCTGACCTGATCGCGCATCACCTTGCTCTGCTCGAACACCTTGTCGGCCAAAGGCCCCGGTTGCTGCTTCGCCTCATTGTTGAGGACGCTCAGCGGCGTCTTCAACGCATGCGCCAGATTGCCCACCTGGGTACGCGAGCGCTCGACGATCTCGGAGTTGTTTTGAATGAGGAGATTGAGTTCCTCCGCGACCGGCTGGATCTCTTCGGGATAATGGCCCTCGAGCAGTTCCGCCCTGCCCTCGCGGATGGCTGTCAGCTTGTTCTCCAGCGTGCGCAAGGGGCGCAAGCCGAAGCGTACCTGCACGAGAATAGCAATGAGAAGCCCCAGGCCCAGAAGCGTCAGCATGGCGATGAGCGTCTGCCGGAAGGCCGTCGATTCCGCCTTGAGCTCGTCGAAGTTGCCGGCCACCAGGAACGAATATTGATCGGCCTTGTCGAACAGCTTGTAGCGCTGCTCGATGGCCCGCAGCCGCATGCCGTTGGTGTCGTCGAGATAGAAATGCGCGATGCCGTCCTCATCGCGGTTGGCGAGATCGCCAGGCTCGGGCGTCAGGCGCTTCTCGAGGAGTGAGGGCGAGGCGAGATCGGGAATGCGCCAGGTGGGCGGCGTCACCTGCCAGTACCAGCCGGATAGCGGCAGCGTGAAGCGGGTATCGGCAAGCTCCCTCTGTATGGCGGGCGAGCCGTCGGGATTGACCTCCACATTCGCCAGGAGTCCGTCCATGACGGCGCGCAGTCTTGCGTCGAAATTGCGCTCGAGTGCTGCCTGGAAAAGGCTCGTGAGCAGGACGGCGGCGCTGACCAAAAGGACGATGGCGACAATGGCGGAAGAGACGATCAGCCTGAAAGCGAGTGAGTTACGCCGCATCATCCGGCTCGGACACGCAATAGCCCATGCCGCGAATGGTCCTCAGCACGTCGACGCCGAGCTTCTTGCGCAAACGGCCGACGAAGACTTCGATCGTGTTCGAATCTCGGTCGAAGTCCTGGTCGTAAAGATGCTCGACCAGCTCGGTGCGCGAGACGACCTTGCCCTTGTGGTGCATGAGATACGCCAGCAGGCGGAATTCCAGGGAGGTGAGCTTGATCGCGTTGCCGTCGACCGTCACGCGCGCACTCTTGGTGTCGAGCAGCAACGGGCCGCAGGCGATTTCGCTCGTCGCATGCCCGGCGGAGCGGCGCAGAAGGGCGCGCACCCGCGCCAATACTTCCTCCATGTGGAAGGGCTTGGCGACATAATCGTCGGCACCGGCGTCAAAACCCTGCACCTTGTCGCTCCAGCGGTCGCGCGCGGTCAAGATGAGCACCGGCATCTTCTTCTCGTTGCGTCGCCACTTTTCCAATACGCTGACGCCGTCGAGCACCGGCAGGCCGAGATCGAGGATCACCGCGTCATAGGGCTCGGTCTCGCCGAGATAATGGCCCTCTTCGCCGTCCTTGGCGCTGTCGACCACATAGCCCGCATCGGTCAGAGCCGAAACAAGCTGGCGATTGAGATCCGGATCGTCTTCGACGACGAGTATGCGCATGGCTAGTCTCTTCTATTGCAGCTCTGTTGCAGCCTCGAGGGTTTTATCGGGGTTCCCCGGTCTCGCCGTCGATGATCAGGCGCCGCACCTCGTTCTTGCGCTTTAAAGTGACAGCATAGTTTCCCCCAGGCAAGAGCTGGACATTGATACCCTTGGAGTTGGGCACCAGACGCTGCGCGATGATGAGGGCCTGGGACGGCTTGATCAGCACCATGTTATTGGGCGGGCGGTTGGGGTTCTGAATCCTCGGCTGGACCTTCGGCTGAAACTTGGGCTTGATCTGCTGCACCTGCAGGGTCTGGGCCTGCACCATCACAGGCTCTCCGGCAGCCAGCATCATCGCCACGGAAGCGGCTATCGTGAGCGCCCGACGCATTATCGATCCTTCCTGGATCGCAAATTAGATGTCGCAAGATGAACCCCGCATGAATAGGTAAACGACTTTCCGGCTCATGCTAAAATATTGCAGAAGCGGACATTTTGCCTTTCTTTGAAGGCCGGCTGATCGACCTGTTTTGGGCGGTTTGAACGGCAGACCCTGCCGCCAAAAAACCCGCCGGCGACCAATCCTGCCAAAAGCTGACGAAAGGCAAGAACAGACTGACTTGCAAGCCCAAGGAGGCGGCGATGACCACACCCTGCTTCGAAATCGTGACCTACACGATCGGCGATAGCGACGGCGCCGACCAGGCCAGACGGAAGGCCCAGGAATTGCTGGCTGCCTTTCCCGGCTTCATCGCCTGGACGGCCTTTTCCGGTACCGAAGGCTCATCCAACCGCGCCGACCTCGTCGTCTGGCGCAGCGTCGCGGATGCGCAGGCCGCCGCTCTAGCGGTCGGCACCGATCCTGGCTTCGCCGATTTCCGGGCCTCGATCACCGGCGTCACCAGCATGGGGCATTACACAACGGACGACGGCCGGTTCGCGCGCCAGTTCTGATCGATGGGTACTTGTGGGCGCGAGCCGCATCGTCGGCAGGGAAGCAGTGACCCACAGCCTCTGGCTCTAAAAGAAAAGGCGGCCACTCCGGCCGCCTCAGTCCCCTGCTTTACTTCTGGAATTTCAATAATCGAGGACTCGGAGGTTAAGTCATCTTGGCGTCCGGGACCAGACGCTCGTCGTTTTTCAACAATTTGTGCCAAGCCGGCACATTTTTGTCTAACATATTGATTTATTTTAGTTTCTTTATGGCGGAGCACAAAGGCAAGTGTGGCTTTCACGCAACAGGAACGGAAAAACTGACGGGCAGGTGACTTTGGCCCGGCGTCGCTGCCTTACGAGGCCGGTTTCTTGGCCCTGGGCAGCTTCCAGAGATGGTCTTCGAGCTCGGCCTCGGCGATCCCCTCCTCCGAGCGTATCCGGCCTTTGACCGAAATTCCCGCCTCGACCACGCTCGCCTTGCGGCCGGAGACCAAGGGATGCCACCAGGCGAGCGTCTGGCCGCGGGCCAGACGGCGATAGGCGCAGCTGTCCGGCAGCCAGTTGAGCTCGCCGACATTCTCGGGCGTCAGCCGCACGCAGTCGCGCACCCGCTTGCTGCGATTGGCGTAGTCGCCGCAGCGGCAGGTCTTGAGATCGAGCAGCTTGCAAGCGAGGTTGGTGAAATGGATCTTGCCGGTGTCCTCGTCCTCGAGCTTGACGAGGCAGCAGCGCCCGCAGCCATCGCACAGGCTTTCCCACTCCGCCTCGGTCATCTCGGAGAGCTGCTTGGTTTTCCAGAAGGGCTGGCTCATCGCGCGTGTCTTACGCCTTCTCGGACGAGATCCAAAATCATCATGGCCAGAAGGCCTGAATCATGCGTGCCGCGCAGCCACGGGTCCTCGAGATCGCGCGCAATGATCGTGATCCCGACGGGCGGCGAGAGCGAACGCGTCACGAAGCGAAAAGCGCCGACCACGCGCTGGACGGGAACGGCGCCTTCATGGGCGAGGACGTGGGTGAGGACCTCCCTGCCTTCCCCGGCGCGCACGAGCCTCCGGGCCATTTCGTCGAGCGAAAGCCTGCGGGTCTCGTGGTCCTCCAGCATGTTCGCGATGAGGATCTTCGGCGCCCCGGAGCGCGTCAGCGTTTCGGCGATGCCTGAGACCAGGAGATGCGGCAGGACGCTGGTATAGAAGCTGCCGGGCCCGAAGATCACGGCGTCGGCGTCGGCGATCGCTTCCAGGGCCTTGGGATTGGCCGTCGCCTTGCCAAGCGTCACCGCCTTGATGCCGACACGCCCCTCCTCCTCCGGGAGGCCCGTGATCAGATGCTGGCCTCTGACCTTACGCCCGTCATTGAGCTCGGCCGCGAGCGTCAGGTCGTGGTCCTTCGAGGTCGGCCAGACATCGCCGTTGATGCCGCACAGGGACTTGAACGCCAGGATCGCCTTGTTGATGTCGCCGTCCTCGGCGAGCAGCGCTCCCGCCAGAATGAAATTCCCGATCGAGCCGCGCCGCCAATCGAAATCGGCGCCCGCCGCGGCGATGAAGATCTTGAGATAGCGCAGGATCGCCTGGGCGATATCGCGCTGCATCGCCTTCAGGACCGGATGGGTGCCCTCGGCATAGAAGGCCAGTTCGCGATCGAGCTCCGCCTGGCTTCCGGTCTCGGAAAGCCTGGCATTGAAGATGCGCACCACATCGCGCGCCTGGCCTTCGGCATAGGCCATGGTCATGAGCGCCTGGCGGATGTCGCCGACCGGGAGGATGTGCAAGGTCTCGCGGATGAGCTTGGAGGAGCCCCCCGAATCCCAGGCCGGCACCAGCCGCGTGACGCTCGCGCCCTGACGGATCAGGGTGATGGTCAGGTTGCGCGAGGCGGTGCCCCCGGCGAGGATGACGATATGGGGGCCATGGGGGGGCATGGCCCGGGCCTTGGATTGTTCATCGTTCATGCAAGCCGGGTTTTGCCACGGAACACCGGACGGCGATAGGCGGAGGCCCCCGCGTCCGATTTGCCGACGGGATTTTGGCCCCATTCCGTCATAATGTTGAAGTAAGTGGAAACCTTACGCCAACCAGTGGTAAAAGACTGGGGCCGCAGGACAACGGACGTCGATCTTGGCCAAATCGCCCAAAAAATCCAATTATCTGAGGATGATGTGGCTCGACTCCTATGTGAGCTCGGCCGTCTATGAAGTGTTCGACTGGTTGCGCCGCTCGATCTCGGCCTATTCGTCCTTCGTCTATCGCTTCCGGCTCTCGGGACCCAAACGGGTGATCGTCGACCTCCTCGACGACATGGCGACCTTCGGCACGGTCGCCTGCCTCGGCCTCCTCGCCTTTGCGCTGCCGCCCTTCTCCGGCACCGGCGATGTGTGGAACAAGGGCCGCGACTATGCGATCACCTTCACCGACGAGAATGGCGAGATCATCGGCAGGCGGGGCATCCGCCAGGACGATGCCATCCCGCTCGAGGACATCCCGCCGCATGTGGTCAAGGCGGTGCTCGCCACCGAGGATGCGCGCTTCTATCAGCATTTCGGCGTCGACGTCCTCGGCACCTTCCGTGCCATCATCCAGAATGCGCGCGCCAACGACGTGGTGCAGGGCGGCTCCTCGATCACCCAGCAGGTGGCGAAGAACCTGTTCCTCAGCCCCGAGCGCACCATCCAGCGCAAGGTCCACGAGGCATTCCTCAGCCTGTGGATCGAGGCGCGATTGTCGAAAGACGAGATCCTGAAACTCTATCTCGACCGCTCCTATCTGGGCGGCGGCAATTACGGCGTCGAGGCGGCGGCGCAGTATTACTTCGGCAAATCGATCCGCGACGTCAATCTCGCCGAAGCGTCGATGCTCGCCGGCCTGTTCAAGGCGCCGTCCAAATATGCGCCGCATGTCAGCATGGCGCAGGCGCGCGCGCGCGCCAATGTCGTGCTCTATCGCATGCTCGATTCCGGCTTCATCACCCAGGGCCAATTGGTGCAGGCGAGGCGCGAGCCGGCCCTTCTCGTCAACTCGCCCGCGGTCGCGAGCCCCGACTGGTTCCTCGACAAGGCCTATGCCGACACGCTCGCCCTCATCGAGGCCAAGCACATCACCGGCGACTATGTGATCGAGGTCAAGACAACGATCAACGCCAAGCTGCAGGAAGCGGCGCAGAGCATCATCGACAAGTCGCTCGACACCGAAGGCCCGCAATATCACGCGACCCAGGCGGCGGTGGTGACGATGGCGACCGACGGCGCCGTCAAGGCGATCGTCGGCGGGCGCGACTACGAGAACAGCCAGTTCAACCGCGCCACCGACGCGATGCGCCAGCCGGGCTCGTCCTTCAAGCCCTTCGTCTATCTGGCGGCACTGCTCAACGGCTATACGCCGGACTCGGTGGTGCTCGACGGACCGGTGTCGGTCGGCGGCTGGGCGCCCCGCAACTATACCGGCAAATATGGCGGTCGCGTCAGCCTGACCACGGCGTTGGCTAAATCCTACAATTCGGTCCCGGTCCGCCTGTCGCAGGATTTCGGCCGGCCGGCGATCATCGAAACGGCGCGCAAGGTCGGCCTCAAGGCCGAGCTCGAGACCTGGCCGCCGATGGTGCTCGGCACCAGCGCCATGACGCTGTTCGACATCACCACCGCCTATGGCACCTTCGCGACGGGCGGCGTCGTGCTGAAACCCTATACGGTGCTGGAAATCAGACGGCCCAATGGCGATGTCATCTACAACCGCGCCAACGAACCGCCCGAGGAGCGGGTCCAGGCGGTGCCGGAAGAGAAGGTCGCCGAGCTCAACCACATGATGAACGCCGTGGTCGAAGCCGGCACCGGGCGGCGCGCCTTCCTCGGCTTCACGCCGCAGGCCGGCAAGACCGGCACCAATCAGAGCTATCGCGACGCCTGGTTCATCGGCTACACCGCCCATTACGTGACCGGCGTGTGGTTCGGCAATGACGACTTCACGCCGATGAACAAGGTGACGGGCGGCCTCCTGCCGGCCGGCGCCTGGCATGACGTCATGCTGTGGGCCGAGCAGCCGCAAGTGGGTGCAGCGTTGCCGGGCATTCCGCTCGAAGAGAAGTATGCTCAATATGCGTTGGAGAATCCCGCAGCACCGCTCGAAGACGTTCCCGATATGAGCGCCGATGATCAGATCGCCGATGCGGATGCCGAGACGCCGGCCGACCAGACGGCGGCGGTCGAGCCCGATGACAGCAAGCCGGAGACGACCAAGTCGGCCGCAATCACGCCGCCTACCAAGACCGCGAAACCCAGGCGGCAAAGGGTGGCGCCACAGCCCACCGAGGAAGATGTGGCCATCGTCCGGACGCGCGAATCGGATGACCCGGTGGTCAGCGTCCTCAAGGACATGTTCAGTATCTTCAGCAATGACGATGACAGTGGAAAAAAAGCCAAGCGGAAACGGAAGGACACCGTCCTGGTGCTGCCGGACGCCAATACCAAGAAGAAGCGCAAGTCATCGAATGTCAAATTCATGAAGCTGAAACCGCGTGACCGCTGACACACCTCGGCTTCGGAACACTGGACGCAAATGAGGCTCAGCTCCGTCATCAAAGCTTCCGGCATCATCTTCGCCGGCGTCGTGCTCGGTATCGTGACGGCGCAATGGTCGATCGAGAAGACGGCGACGGCGATGACGGCGGGCAGCGGCCCGTGGAAATCGTGGTTTTCCGGCACCGCGTCGATCCGCGATCCCTACGCCCAAGCGCATTACATAATGTTCGGCCGGCTGCCGCCGGCCCTCGGGCAGGAATTGCTGTTCGAGGCGGCACAGGATGACGAGGGGGCGACCCTCGATGCCTCATGCGACTATGTCCTGACGGGCCCCCGGCTCGCGGCCCGGTGGTGGCAGCTGGCACTCGCGGATGAGGAATCCGGCACGCCTTCCGCCATCAGCCTCTCCTCGCCGCGCCTCGTCGGCGAGCCCGACGGCACCATGCGTATCCAGATCTCGCGCCAGCCAAAGACCGGCAACTGGATCGATCCCGGAGATATTTCCCGCTTCGTCATGGTGCTGAAGCTCCGTCCAGGCTCGGGCCTCAATGCCGGGGCTTCAGTCGTGACCCTGCCGCGCATCAAGCGGGAGACCTGCTCGTGAGAAGCGCCTTGTTCTGGCTCGCCGTCGCTTTCTTCATCGGTGCGGTGTCGCATCTGAGCTATGTGCTCATCGCACCCTCCTTCGCAATGCAGCGCCTGATCGGCACCGGGCAAGCGGACACGCCCGTCAATCGCTTCGTGCTGCTCGACGCGCCTGAGCAGATGCGCCTTCTCGGCGAGGCGGAAGGCGAGGCGGTTTCCGCCAAATGCCTCTTCGACATCAGCAAAGGCGAATTGCTGGTGACGGCCGAGATGCCGGATACATTCTGGTCGCTCACGCTTTATTCCGACAAGGGCGCCGATCTCTACACGATCAATGACCGCCAGGCCGGCATCGACAGGTTCAAGCTGACGGTGAAGCGCGCGCCCGGCATCATCGACCTCCTGAGAGGCGACCAATCGGAAACCACGCGCGCGCTCAGCGACGGATGGTCGGTCGAGATCCCCGAACCTACCGGGATCGCGGTGTTCTGGATGGCGCTCGACTATCCCGAGCAGCGCAAGCTGTTCACCGACATCCTGTCGCGTTCGTCCTGCGCCTTGACGCCCGAGGCGTCGTAAGCCAGGCATTCATCAAAAATAGGCTGGGGAGGAGCGACGATGGCCGACAAGCCACTGGTCATGATCACGGGTGCCGGTACCGGCATCGGCAAGGCGACGGCCTTGGCTTTCGCGCGCCAAGGCCATCCGCTCCTCCTCATCGGCAGAAGGATCGAGCCGCTCAACGCCCTCGGCCTCGACAAGGCGCTTTGCATCTCCGCGGACGTCCGCGATCGTGATGCGGTCATCGCCGCCATCGCCAAGGGCGAGGCCGCGCATGGCGAGGTGGACTGCCTCGTCAACAATGCCGGGATCGCGCGTCTCGCCAAGATCGAGGACCAGGACCCGGAGGAATGGCGCGACCTCATCGACATCAACTGCACCGGGGTGCTCAACTGCATGCATGCGGTGATGCCGGCGATGAAGGCGCGCCGGCACGGCACGATCATCAATATCTCGTCGATTGCCGGGCGCAAATCCTATCCGAGCCACGACGTCTATTGCGGCACCAAGTTCTTCGTCCATGGCATCAGCGAGGGAGCCCGGCGCAACATGGCGCCGTTCGACGTGCGCGTGATCGTCGTGTCGCCCGGTCTCACGGAATCCGAGATCGACAAGACGATGCTCAACCAGGCGGCCTTCGAATTCTGGAGCGAGGGCAAGAGGAGGGTCGGCGCGATCGCCGCCGAGGACGTGGCCAATACGATCCTGTTCGCCTATCAGATGCCGCAGAACGTCACGCTGCAGGAGCTGACCATCACGCCCACCCGGCAGGAATATTGAGCGATTTAGGAATCGTCGCGGTCGATGTCGAGCGCCTGCAGGCGCGATGGTCTTCCGCGCCGGCGCGGCGGCGGCAGCCTGTCGGCCAGGCTGAAATCATAGCGTTCGATCCGTATCCCCGGAAAGATCACGATCTCCGCCGGCCCCGAATGCGCTTCCCTTGCCGATTGCGGCAAACGATCGCGCGGAAAAGTCAGTATCGTCCCCATCACCTTCACCTTGGCGGGAAACGCTCTCGAGCAATTCTCCCGTGCCGCCATTACGCTCCGGTGTGGTTAAAAAAGACCTAACCGATCATGTCAGCTTGATAACGGCGCCCGTGTCAATCCTGCGCGCCGATGGTCAACCCCGCGGTTCCAGTGCGGTCCTCGACCTCGACGACCCAGATGTCCGGATCGAATTTCGCGAGCCTGGCGATGAAGGGTGCCACGTCGGGCGCGGAGGTGACGGGCGGGATCACCTCGCTCCACAGTCTTTCGCCGGTTTCGTCGATGGCTGATCCCGGCGGCGGTCCCAACACCATGACGGTACCGTCGAGACGGTTGATGACGACATAGATGGCGCCCGCCTCGGCCGCGCCCTTGCGCAGGACGGCGCCATAGAGCCCTTGCACGAAAGAGCGGCGCAGGAAGGCGTGGACCCAGATTTCAGCTTTGAGCCGCATTCTGCAGCTTTAGCATCAATTGGCGCGGGTCGAGCCGCGGGTGCTCATCTTTTCGAGCTCGACGATGAGCGTCGGGCTGATGTCGCCGGTGGGGGCTATGCCGCGGTCGCGCTCGAATTTGAGGATGGCGGCGCGGGTCTGCTGGCCGAGCTCGCCATTGATCGCGCCGGGCTCATAGCCAAGCTCGGCCAGGCCGACCTGGACGCGAGTAACCGTGTCGACGGGTTTCTGCGGTGCCAGGGGCTGCGGCTTGGCCGGCGTCGCGTCCGTCATCTTCAAGGCATCGGTGATCTGGCGGGTATAGCGGATGTGCTCGACGAGCTCAGGACTGGCGAGGCCGGTTTCGTCGAGACCATTGGCGCGCTGATAGGCAATGATCGCGATTTTGGTGCGCTGGCCCGAAACGCCATCGACCTTGCCGCTATAGAGTCCGGACGCCGCGAGCTCGCGCTGCACGCTCTCGACGGTCGCGTCATAGCGCAAGGTCACGGTGCTGCCGCGCTGGTCCTCATTCGCCACATCGACGGTCACGCGCGTCGAGCCGGTGATCGGATCGCTGTCGGACATGGAAGCGGCATCGGCCTGACTCGCCTGCGGCGCCGTCTGGGTGAGCGTATTGTAGACGATGGCGACACTAAGCGCGGCCACCGTCAGCGCCACGACGACCGTCGAGACGCCCAAACGCGGCGCGTCATCCTCTTCATAGTCACTCATTCAACGCCGGACCCAACTCGAACTGAACACCGACCGGCTCTGGCACCGGCCCCCCGCTTCGCCCCAATCATGCATCGGGATGCTTAATATCGGGTTGTTGCGGGCCTTTCACGGGTAAACCGTCATGATTTCCGAATGGTTAATGAAGTCCTTAGAATTTGCCGAAAGTTAGATTCGAATTGACATGCGGGTTTTCAGCCGCATGAAAGACGGGGGCGCTATTCATTTGGCCAGGACAAGGGGATGGACATGCGTATTATTCGCACGATTGCTCTGCTGGCCGTGGTGGCGTTCTTCATGCCGTCGCCGCCTGAGGAACGGTTCCAGGTTGCCGAGACCGATGATCCGCCGGCGACGGAGCTGCTCTCGGCCGCCGTCTCGACGGTCGCCGATGTGGGAGACTTCTGCCGCCGGCAGCCTGCCGTCTGCGACACGGCGCACTATCTGGCCGTGAAGCTCGAGGGCAAGGCGAAATACAGCATCGAGCTCCTCTATCAATGGGCACATGAATCGAATGGCCTGGCGCTGCCGCAGCAGACCGTTGCCGCCGATGAAGGGGAAGCCGCCGGCCAGAATACCTTGCGCCTCGACGACCTCATCCCCGAATGGCGGGCGCCTAAACCTCAAGCTCAAAGCTGACAGACGACAATCAGCTCCGGACTCATTGAGATGTTGAGCGAGCTCAGCCGCGCTCAGCCATATCCAGGATGGTCTTCGGCAATGGGCCCGCCAGATCCCTATGGAAGCGATCGTATTCCGATGGCGGATTGAGGCTGTCATAAACCGGCCGTCAGGCGTGAATTGACATAGTCCATGACGATAATCCTAGAACGCGTCGTCGCAGTGCTTGAGATCGCCGCGCCAAACGCTTATCTGAGCGGTAACGAGGTTGGAGTTCATGGCGGAAACGATCGCAGCTCTCAAGGAGGATTTTTCCCTCATCGATGAGTGGGAAGACCGCTATCGCTATGTGATCGAGCTCGGCCGCGCCCTCGAGCCGCTCGCCGACGCGGACCGCAACCCCCGCAACAAGGTGCAAGGCTGCGCCAGCCAGGTATGGATCGCCGCGCATGAAGAGAGGGACGGCAAGGAACCGCGTCTCGCCTTCACCGGCGACAGCGACGCGCTCATCGTCAAGGGCCTCATCGCCATCATCTTCCGCCTGTTCTCAGGGCGCACGCCGTCGGAAATCCTCGCCACCGATGCCGGGGCACTCCTCGACGAGCTGGGGCTGCGGGAACATCTGACGCCACAGCGCTCGAACGGCGTCGCCTCGATGGTGACGCGCATCAAATCCGACGCCAAGGCGGCGCTGGCTCAAACTCTCAAGAGCGCATGACCTCGTCCGAAAACCGGGATGGCCGGGTTTAACCCGGCCACGAGCTTTTCGGGTCATGCTTCTTCAGTTGAACGGGCTGTCGCAATAGCGCGTGCGGCCCCCATAGGTCACGTAAGTGTTGGTTTCCACCGCATAGGAGCGAAAGCGCTTGAGGCACCAGCGCACATGCTCGCCGCGGGCATCCGGACGATCGTCGTTGAACGTGTTTTTGCGATTGCCCGTCAGCGACCCGGTGCGATCGGTGGATGAGCCGAAATCGAACGGTTTTGCCTTGGTGCCGGAGCGGTAACGCTCCTGATTGCTCTGATTGTACTTGTCGTTCCATGAGCCGTAGCCGGGCCTCGGCACCTCAGGGCCGAAGGGCCCGGGCCCGAACAGCCGCTCATTGGAGCCCGATGGATTCGAGCCCGAGGCGCAAGAACCAAGGGGGCAGGCGCCGGCGGCCACGGCGTGATGCGCGACGGCGAGCGTGCCGGCGACAAGCAGCATCGCGGCCAGGATCAGCAAAATGAAATGCCTGAGCTTCATCAAGGTGGAACCATCCGACGGCATCTTGTCCATATTGAGGAACCGGCAAGGCGATGCCCTGGTTCCGTCAGGAGGACGGTGGCGTTTCGAGCGCACGCAACTTGCCGTTAAGGGAAGTCTCACACACGCCGTCAATAGGGATCGATCTCGCGGCGGCGACCGTCGTCTTGGATCAGCGGGCGGCGGCGAGCTTTTCTTCGATCGAATCGAAGACTTCCGAGCCCGGCAGGAAGGCGTCGTAGCACAGGATCATGCCGACCCGGTCGCCGCCATGGGTCAAAGGCAGCTTGAGCCAGAACTGGACGAGATGCTCCTTCTGCATCCGGGGGCCCCTGACGACGCCCTGCGCCGGCTTGCCTTCGGACGCAATGCGATGATAGGCGGCGAGCCAATAGTCGCGCTTGTCGCCCCAGTCGAGCTCGTCGAGATAGAGCCCGGTCGTCTCGCAATCATGCACATCGCGCAGCCGGGTCCCGGCGAGACGGACGCGATAACGCTCGCCCGGCATCTCCACCTCGATCAGGCTGATATTGGGCAGGAGCCTCGGTATATGCGCCGGGCTGATGTCGCGCTTGTCGGGCATCGGGCGGCCGGCGGCTTTGTGCAGCCAATATTCATAGAGCTGGCGATGTTCGGGGATGATCAACTGCGCCTTGAAGGCGGCATTCATTTGTCCCTTCGCCATCACCCGAATCCGTTCCGAATCGCCAGCCCCGGCGCCCGCTTCATTGTTATGAATCCGTGCGACCTCAGCCGCAAGAGTCCAAAAGCGGAACTTAAGGAAAAGTGACCGGTGCTCCGGTACGGCGTTTCAGCGGCGCTCCGCGCGATTCTGCCCGAGCCCGATCTTCTTGGCGAGGCTCGAACGCGCCTCGGCATAGTTGGGCGCGACCATGGGATAATCGAGGGGCAGACCCCATTTCTCGCGATACTGCTCGGGCGAGAGATCGTAATGCGTGCGCAAATGGCGCTTCAGCGACTTGAACTTCTTTCCGTCCTCGAGACAGATGATGTAGTCGGGCGTGATGGATTTGCGCACCGGAACCGCCGGCTTCAATTCAGCCGTCTCGGCTTGCTTGTTTTCGGCCGAGCTCTGCGGTGCTGCGGCGAGAGACTGATAGATATTCGCGATCAGTTTGGGCAGATCGGCCTGGGCGACAGTATTGTTGCCGACATAGGCCGCCGCGATATTCGCGGTCAGTTCAAGCAGATTGCTTTTTTCCTGCATGGATTACCGACGCCCCCGGTTAAGGACCGATTTATATTTCATCTATTGCGCGGCGAATCAATAGTTCGGCCAGGTTTAGTTTTCGCACCGTCCGGACAGTTCAGAATTTGAACCGGCGTCAATTTGCGGCGATGCGGGCATAGGGGCCGGTGCGCCGGGCGGCCCAATCCCAGTAGGTCAGAAGCACCCGCGCCTTGTTGAAGGAGAGCGTCTCGAAGATGGCCTTCAGGGCCTCGGCATCGGGGCGCTTTTCGACGACGTCGGCAAATTGGGCGCGGGTCAGGCCTGCGGCCTTGAGGGCGACGGTCAGAGCCTCGCCGCCCGCGTCATCGGCGATGCGGGCGCCGGCTTCCGCACTCACATGGGTGAGCCTGGCATAGATCTCGCCCGCTTCCCGGGAGTCCGCCTGCGCCAGCTTCGCGAGCAGCGAGAGATCGGCCTGCTTGCGGTCCTTGCCGTCATTCTCCCGGTTCATGGTGAGGATCCGGGTGATGGTCTCCGAATCGGTCAGGAAGCGCGACAGGACATAGCGCCTGAGTTCCGAGGGCAGTCGCCAGAAGAGCTGGAAGGCGATCGGGGACGGCGTGTCCTGACGGGTCACCAGCGGCGCCTGCAGCACGGGATGGGCGGCGGCAAAGCGGGTCAAGTGCCACATCGACTCGATCGAGAAGGACGCACCCTGATTGCGGACGAGATTGACCAGGGTCTCGACGTCGTTCGACTGGATGAGGGCTTCCGCCAGAGCCGGCGAGATGAGGCGCCGGCGCGCTATCAACTTGAGCTTGGCGGGGTTGCGGCCTTGGGCGACCGTGATCAGATCGCTGTCATCCACCGTCACCGCTTGCTCGAGCAAGGGGCCCGAGACCTCGATGCGCGGATCGTTGATCAATCGGCGCACCAGCATCTGCGAGGGCGCTTCCATCAGACAGACGCGGTCGGCAAGATGGCGCAAGCTCTTCAGCGGCATGCGCGGAATAAGCCGCAGCAAAGTGTCATTGGCGAGGGCGCGCTCCTGCGGCAGCGAGCCCTCGGTCGGAATAGCCATGATGTCGAGGAGCGCATGCGCCCTGATCCCCGCCTCGGCATCCTCGGGCTGCGGCCGCTCCAGCACTCGGCGCTCGACGAAGCCCGGATCCGATGACTTCACCGGCATCGCCGCTGGTGGCTGTTCCGGCGCCATCGGCGCTGACGTTCGAGGTTGGGCAGGCTCGGCGGGGACGGGCTTGTCCAGGCGCAGAACTTCGGGAACCGGCTCGACAATGGGAGCGGTGTCGGATTCAGCCGGCTCCAACGGCGGCGGTTCGACCGGTGCAGCGGCCACCGGCGGGTCGGCTGGGCGAGCGATGAGCGGTTCGGCGGGCTTGCCGCTAGTTCCGGCAAGTTTCAGCTTGAGCGCGCGGAACGAGTCCGCCGTAATCATGCGGCGCCCGGGCAGTCCATTTTCAGGCTGCACGCTCGACATGCTGCGCTCAGATCTCCTTGCCGGTTGCGCCATTAAAATCGGGCAAGCCTCTCTAAATCTGCTTAACCCTTGGAAAATGCGATCCAGAAACCATTTACCAATGATGTTATGCTTAACGCATGGTTAAGGGCACGGTTTGCAGGCACCGGCTCGCTTGTCTATTCTCGCTTTCGACCGATCCCCCCAGAGGTATTCCCCGTGAGCCTAAAGTGACCAAGACCGACGCCGAATGGCGCAAGGACCTCACCCCGGAGCAGTATCGCATCACTCGCGAGCACGGCACCGAGCGGCCGTTCTCGCATCCTTACAACAGCGAAAAGCGGCCGGGCACATATGCCTGCGTGAGCTGCGGCGCGCCCCTTTTCAACTCGGCGACGAAATATGAATCGGGCAGCGGCTGGCCGAGCTTCACTGCGCCGGTGAGCCAGGACGCCGTCAGCGAGCATCACGACGTCACCCATGGCATGCGCCGCACCGAGATACGCTGCGCCCAATGCGAAGCGCATCTCGGCCATGTGTTCAACGACGGTCCGCGCCCGGCCGGCCTGCGCTATTGCATGAACGGCACCGCCCTCAAACTCGACCCGCAAGAGATAAAGTAAGCGCATGAACAAATATGAGACGATCGATCCGCCACGGGCGGAAAAGCGGCAGCATGCCGATACACATCACGGCGTGACGCGCATCGACGACTATGCCTGGCTCAAGGCGGAAAACTGGCAGGCGGTCATGCAGGATCCATCCGTCCTGCCGCAAGACATCCGCCGCTATCTCGAAGCCGAGAACGCCTATACCGAGCGTGCTATGGCCGGCACCAAAGCGTTGCAGGACAGGCTCTTCGCCGAGATGAAGGGCCGCATCAAGGAAGACGATTCGAGCGTGCCTGCGCCCGATGGGCCTTACGCCTATTATTCGAGCTTCGTCACCGGCGCCCAGCATCCGCGCTATTGCCGCAAGAAGCGCGATCTTTCAGGCTCCGAGGAGATCATGGTCGACGGCACGATCGAGGCGGGCGAGAAGCCGTTCTTCGATTTCGGCGGCTTTTCCATTTCGCCCGACCACCGTTTGCTCGCCTGGTCGAGCGACGACAAGGGGTCGGAATTCTTCCGTTTGCGCGTGCGCGACCTGGTGACGGGCAACGACCTTGCCGATGCGATCGACAACACTGCCGGAGGTGCGAGCTGGGCGGCCGACGGCAAAAGTTTCCTTTATACGCAGCAGGACGAGCATCACCGTCCGCTGAAAATCTTCCGCCATGTGCTCGGCACGGCGGCCGATGCCGACACGCTCATCTATGAGGAAAAGGATACCGGCTTCTTCGCCGGCGTCGGCAAGACCCAGTCCGACCGGTTCTTCGTCATCGACACGCATGACCATGAGACATCGGAAGCCTGGCTGATCGACACCGCCACACCGGAAGCCGCACCCCGGTTGATCGCGCCGCGCGAGGCCCAAGTCGAATATGACGTCGAGCATTGGGAGGATCAGCTCATCATCCGCACCAATGCCGACGGTGCCGAGGACTTCAAGATCGTGACCGCGCCTGTCGATGCGCCGGGACGCGAGAATTGGCGCGACCTCGTTGCTTACCGCCCCGGCTGCCTGGTGCTCGGCATCATCGCGCTCAAATCCTGGCTGATCCGCCTCGAACGCGAGAACGGCCTGCCGCGCATCGTTGTGCGCGACATGAAGACCGGCGCCGAGCACGAGATCGCCTTCGCCGAGGAAGCCTATTCGCTGGGCTTCGGCCAGATGCTCGAATATGACACCGACATCCTGCGCTTCAGCTATTCGTCGATGACGACGCCGGCCGAGATCTTCGACTACGACATGCGCAACCGCACGCGCGTGCTGCGCAAGCGCCAGGAAGTGCCGTCCGGCCACGATCCGGCGCAGTATGTCACCCGCCGCATCCAGGCGCCGGCGCATGACGGCGAGACCGTGCCGGTGACGCTCCTCTATCGCAAGGACACGCCGCTCGATGGGTCGGCGCCCTTGTGGCTCTATGGCTATGGCTCCTACGGCATCACCATTCCGGCGAGCTTCAACACCAATATCCTGTCGCTGGTCGATCGCGGTTTCATCTATGCCATCGCCCATATCAGGGGCGGCCAGGACAAGGGCTATCGCTGGTATACTGACGGCAAGCGCGAGAAGAAGCAGAACACCTTCCGCGATTTCATCTCGGCGGCGCGCCACCTCATCGCCCAGGGCTTCACGCGGCAAGGCGAGATCGTGGCGCAGGGCGGATCCGCCGGCGGCATGCTGATGGGCGCCGTCGCCAATATGGCGCCGGAGCTGTTCAAGGCCATCATCGCCGAAGTGCCCTTCGTCGACGTGCTCACCACCATGCTCGACGACACGCTGCCTTTGACGCCGCCCGAATGGACGGAATGGGGCAATCCGATCGCGAGCAAGGAGTTCTACGACATCATCGCCGCCTACTCGCCCTATGACAATGTCGGGGCGATGGCCTATCCCAACATATTGGCCGTCGGCGGCCTCACCGATCCGCGCGTGACCTATTGGGAGCCGGCCAAATGGGTGGCGCGCCTGCGCGACCGCAAGAGCGACAAGAACCTGCTCCTGCTCAAGACGCAAATGGAAGCGGGCCACGGCGGCGCACCCGGTCGTTTCGACCGGCTCAAGGAAGTGGCGCTTTCTTATGCCTTCGGCTTGCTGATGAGCGCGAAGGCGGACGCATAGTAGAGCTGTGTGAAGGGGCAGACCGACGTCACCGCATGATGCTTAAACTCGCCCCGCTCAAATACCCTCATGCTGAGGTGCGAGCGAAGCGAGCCTCGAAGCATGATCCAGGTACAGCGGTCTTGCCGCTCGCCACCCTTCGAGGCCCGCCTTCGGCGGGCGCCTCAGGGTGAGGGGTTGTGGATTAGACTAAAAGCCATCACCCGTCCGAATGGCCAGCTTGCGAAGCGTACCTGCGCGACGTTCTGCAAATCTTGCTTCGACTTCCTCCGCGGAAATCCACTTACCCGCTTCGGCAGAGGCGAGGCTTGCCTGCACTTGCCGCCGGAACCAAGCATCATATTCCGCCCGTTCCTTCCGGCTTTTCGGATCTTCGCGCATGACCACAACTGTAGTCCTTCCCATTTGCCGAGCAAGGATGATCTGAATCTCAGTCCATCAAGAAGCCGCCCGCAGGGTCTTCGGCGGGGCGGTGAGACGGGCGAGGAACCGCCGGCACCAGGCGGCGGCGCTGTCCTCATCGATCCGGTGCATCAGGCTGCGCCAGCGCTCCTGGCGTTCTTGCCTGCTCATGGTGAGCCCTTCATGCAACGCTTCGGCAATGCCGCCCGGATCGTAAGGATTGACGATGAGGGCGGCATCGAGGCTCGCCGCGGCGCCGGCGAAGCGAGACAGGATCAGGACGCCCGGATCCTCCTCGTCCTGGGCGGCCACATATTCCATCGCCACCAGATTCATGCCGTCACGCAAAGGCGTGACGAGCCCGATCGCGGCCATGCGGAAGAAGCCGGCCAGCAATCTGCGCGACAGGCCGTGGGTCATGTAGCGCAGCGGTACCCAGTCGAACTCGGCATATTTGCCGTTGATCCGGCCGGTGAGCCGGTCGAGTGTGCGCTTCAATTCGCGATATTCGCTCACTTCCTCGCGCGATCGCGGCGCCACCTGCAGGTAGCTCACCTTCTCGCGATATTCGGCATGGGTTTCGAGCAATTCGGAATAGGCCTCGAAGCGCTGCGGCAAGCCTTTCGAGTAATCGAGGCGATCGGCGCCGATGATGAGCTTGCGGCCGACAAGACTGTCCTTGAGCCGCCGCGATTCGGCGTTCATGCGCGACGTCTTCGCCATGCGCGCGAAGGCTTTGCCGTCGATGCCGACCGGCAGCGCCACGGCCGATGCGATCGCCGGAGCGCGCTGCGCCTCGGGAAGGATCTTGCGGGCGCAGCCGACGAAATTGTCGCGATCCTCCGCCGTCTGGAAGCCCGCCAGGTCATAGGCGGCAAGATCGGCGGCGAGCTCGCCCGCCGGAGGCAGAATGTCGAAGACCGATAACGGCGGGAACGGTATGTGCAGGAAGAATCCCATCTTGAGATCGACACCTTGCTCGCGCAAAGCGCGTCCCAGTGGCATCAGGTGATAATCGTGGATCCACAGGAGATCGCCGGGCCGCAGCAGCGGAACCAGGGCCTGAGCGAATTTCTGGTTGGTCGAGCGATAGCCCTTGTAGTCCTCGCGCGAATAGGCGACGAGGCCGGTGCGGTAGTGAAACAGCGGCCACAGACTGCGGTTGGAGAAGCCGGCATAATAGGCCTGGTAATCCTCCTCGCTCAGATCGATGGTGGCGAAAGTGGTCGTGCCCCTGGTCGCGAAGGTCGGCTTTGCCGATGTCGCATGCGTGCGCTTGCCCGACCAGCCGAACCACAGCACCTCGCCCTTGAGCGCCTCCTCGAGCACCACGGCAAGACCGCCCGCCTGCTGCTCGCGCTTGGCCGATGCCGGCACCCGATTGGAGACGATTACGAGACGCGCCATAGGCCCTCCTCCCAGGTGCGGCTGAGTTTCCTGGCGCAATGGATGATGCCGACCATGGAATAGGTCTGCGGAAAGTTGCCCCACAATTCGCCGGTCTCGGGAACGGCATCCTCGGACAGGATGCCGACATGATTGCGCAGGCTCAGGACACGCTCGAACAGCTTGGCGGCTTCCTCGGTCCGGCCGCAATTGGCGAGAGCCTCTATGTACCAGAAGGTGCAGACGAGAAAGGCCGTTTCCGGCATGCCGAAATCGTCCGCCTCGGCGTAGCGCATCATCAGGCCGTTCACCAGCAAATGCTTCTCGATCGCGGCCAGCGTCTTCTGAAAGCGCGGATCGTCATAGCCGATGATGCCGATCTCCGGCATGAGCAGCAGGGCGGCGTCGAGCTCGGCGCCGCCGAGGCTGCCGGCGAAATATTCGCCGGCCTTGTTCCAGGCGCCTTCGAGAATGCGCTCCTTGAGCTCGGCGGCGGCGGTGAGCCATTCCTCGCCGTCGGCGGTCTCGCCGACCTTGTGGGCGATGCGGCCGAGCCTCTCGAGGGCCGCCCAACACATCACCGCCGAGAACGTATGGGCGCGGGTGCGACCGCGATATTCCCAGATGCCGGCATCGGCTTCGAGCGACGTCGTCTTAGCCATCATGCCGATCGGCTTCAGCTGATGGTAGAGTGCCGCATCGCCCGGACGTGGCAGACGCATGTCCCAGAACATCTGCGAGGCGGCCAGAATGACCGATCCATAAATGTCGTTCTGGCGCTGGTTCGAGGCACCGTTGCCGACGCGCACCGGACCCATGCCATGAAAGCCCTTGAGCGCTTTCGCCTCATATTCCTCGAGCGGCGTCCCCGGCACGATCGGATAGAGCGGCGCCAGGAACTGCACGTTGGAGGAGATCACCGAGTTAATCAGATAGGTAATGAAATTCTCCATCGTCAATGTGGCGCCGAGCCGATTCAGCGACATAACGGTGAAATAGGCGTCGCGCGGCCAGCAGTAGCGGTAGTCCCAGTTGCGTCCGCTGGCCGCGGACTCGGGTATCGACGTCGTCAGCGCCGCCAGGATAGCGCCCGTATCCTCGAAACTGCACAGCTTGAGCGTGATGGCGGAGCGGATGACCACTTCCTGCCAGTCGAAGGGCACCGCGAGATCGCGGACCCAGTCGTTCCAATAGGCTACCGTTTCATCGAGGACGTCACGGGCAAGGCGATCGACACGCGAGGTGAGCGGCTCGTCGCTGCCGATGAGGAGATGCACCGGCCGGTTGAGCAGGAAGAAGGCCTCGTCACGCAAATACGCGACGGGCATGTCGGTGGTGAGCCTGATCGAGGTGTTGCTGCCGGAATAGCGCAGATAGTTGCTGCCCATCGAGACATTGGGCTTGGTCGCGCCATAGTCGAACACCGGGCGTGCGCGTATCTTCACATGGCAGCGGCCCTCCAGCGGCTCGATGCGGCGGGCGATCATCGGCGGCCGGAACAGCTCGCCCTGCAGCTTGTAGCGCGGCGCCCAATCGAGCACGCGGATCGAGCCACCCTCGCCCTCCAGGATCGTCTCGAGAACGGCAGTGTTACGCAAGTAAGCCTGCCGCGTCGCCTTTTGGTCGCGCAGCACGATGTCCATGAAGCCGTCCTGCGGATCATCGCCGTTCACCAGGGCGTTGAACAAGGGATCGCTATCGAGCCTCGGGAAGCAGAACCATACATGGCGTGCTTCCGCATTGATGAGGCTCGCAACCGCGCAGTTGCCGATGACCCCCAGATCAAGTTGCTTCATGCCGCGGCTTCTCCTTGCGTCTTGATCTCACGGGCGAGCCAGGCGCGCACGCGCCGCGGCTCGCCGCCAAAAGCTTCATCGACGGGGAGTGCTACGCCGCCCATGGCCTTGACGGCAATGTAACCGTCCTCGTCCGTCACGTCGTCACCGGCAAAGACCGGGATGCGCCGGCAGAAGGGCTCTTCCGACATGAGCTCGGTGATCGCCTTGCCCTTGCTCATCGTGGTGAGCTTGAGCTCGAAGGCCATCTTGGCGGGAAGGATCTCGAAGCCGCCCGAGGCTTCGCTCGCGAACACTCTGAGAAGATTCAAGGCGTCATGCTCGGCTTCCGGGGCGCGGCGAAAATGCAGCGCGATGCTGTAGGCCTTGCGCTCGACCTCGGTATTGGGATGTGTGGCCAGGAACTGCGCCAGGCGCTCATCCCAGGCGTCGGGCCAAGCCGCTTGCGGCGGATGGGCCGGACTGCCGCGCCGCTTGATCACCGCGCCATGCTCGGCGACGAAGTCGAGATCGGCAGGGGCCAAGTAGGAAAGGAGGTCGGCGAGCGGCCTGCCGCTGACGATGGCGACGGCGCCGCCCAGCAGGATCTGCAGGCGCATCAGAAGCGCCGGCAGCTCGCGCGGCACGGTGATCTCATGGGGGCTCGGGGCTATGTCGACGAGCGTACCGTCAAAATCGAGGAAAAGGGCGTGGCGGGACGTCAGGCGCGGCGGAACGGTCCCAGCCGGCACTGCTTGCTTGGATGGGGATTGGGTCACCATTGGGTAGGATTTGACATTTAGGGGCGTTTGGCGTTGTTAACGTGCTCGATAGAAACTCGCAAAGCGATGAAAAGTTCCATGACCCAAGCTGCCCGCAAAGCCCATGGCCCGGCCCCTCTCGCCGAGTTCAACTGGGAAGATCCGCTCGACCTCGAAAGCCAGCTGAGCGAAGACGAGCGCATGATTCGCGATACGGCACGCGCTTTCTGCGCCGACAAGCTCATGCCGCGGGTCCAGAAGGCCTTCCGCGAGGAGCGCTTCGACCGCGAGATCATGAACGAGCTGGGCGAGGTCGGCTTCCTCGGCATGATGAATTCGGAAAGCTATGGCGGCTCGGGGCTGGGCTACGTCGCCTACGGCCTCGTGGCGCGCGAAGTCGAGCGCATCGATTCGGGCTACCGCTCGGCGATGAGCGTGCAGAATTCGCTGGTCATGCATCCGATCGAGACCTATGGCTCGGAGGCCCAGCGCAAGAAATATCTGCCCAAGCTCGCGACCGGCGAATGGGTCGGCTGCTTCGGCCTGACTGAGCCCGATGCCGGCTCCGATCCCGGCGGCATGAAGACCAGGGCCAAGCGCGTCAATGGCGGCTTCGTGCTCAACGGCACCAAGATGTGGATCACCAATTCGCCGATCGCCGATGTTGCTGTGGTGTGGGGGAAGCTCGAGGACGAAGGCATCCACGGCTTCCTGGTCGAGCGCGGCACGAAGGGCTTCTCGACGCCCAAGATCGAAGGCAAGGTTTCGCTGCGCGCTTCCGTCACCGGCGAAATCGTGCTCGACAATGTCGAGATACCCGAAGAGAACATCTTCCCCAATGCGCGCGGTCTCTCCGGTCCCTTCGGCTGCCTCAACAAGGCGCGCTACGGCATCGCCTGGGGGGCCATGGGTGCGGCGGAAGACTGCTGGCACCGGGCGCGGCAGTACACGCTCGATCGCAAGCAGTTCGGCCGGCCGCTCGCCGCCAATCAGCTCATCCAGAAGAAGCTCGCCGACATGCAGACCGAGATCGCCCTCGGCCTGCACGGCGCTCTCGCCCTCGGCCGCGCGCTCGAGCGCGGGGTCGCGGCACCACCCGCGATTTCGCTGATGAAGCGCAATAATTGCGGCAAGGCGCTCGCCATCGCGCGTGAGGCGCGCGACATGCATGGCGGCAATGGCATTTCGGATGAATTCCATGTCATCCGCCACATGGTCAATCTCGAGACCGTCAACACCTATGAAGGTACGCATGACGTTCATGCGCTGATCCTCGGACGGGCGCAGACGGGGCTGCAGGCCTTCCAGCCGTGAGCGAGATCGAGATCAGGCGTGAGGATCCGCGCACGCCTGATGCCACCAGGCTCATTCGTGATCTCGACGAAATGTTTCATCGCCTCTATCCGGCGGAAAGCAATCATCTCGTCGATATCGAGACGCTGGCGACGCCGGACATCCATTTCTTCGTGGCGCGGCGTAATGGCGAGGCCCTGGGCTGCGGCGCGCTGTGGCATCGCGATCCCGCCTATGGCGAGATCAAGCGCATCTATGTGCGCCCCGAAGCGCGTGGCCTCAAGCTCTCCAAGCTCATTCTCGCCGCCCTCGAGGAAAATGCCCGCACCCATGGCCTCAAGAGGATGAAGCTCGAAACCGGCACGCTGCAGCCGGAAGCTCTGGGACTATTCGCCAAATGGGGTTTCACCCGCTGCGGTCCCTATGCCGATTATCCGACCGATGATCCTTACTCCGTCTTCATGGAGAAGACGGTGGCATGAAGGTCTGTGTCGTCGGGGGCGGCATAGCTGGTCTCTCTACCGCCTGGGCGCTCTGCAAGAGCGGGAACCAGGTGACGCTTATCGAGCAAGGTCCGCTTCCCAATCCGCTCGCCGCCTCCGGCGATGAACACCGCATGATCCGCCGCGGCTATGGCTCGGCCGACGGCTATGCGCGCATCATCTCGGAAGCCTTCGCGGCATGGGAGGAGATGTGGCGCGATCTCGGCCGCTCGCATCTGGCCCGGCGCGGCGTGCTCGCGATGTCGCAAAATCCGGGCGATGACGGCGAGAAATTCCGCGAAGGCTATGACCGCATGGGCGAGGCCTATGAGCTCTATGAACCCAAGGACGCGGCGCGGCGCTATCCGTTTCTCGATCCTGCCACCATCCGCTATGCCTATTTCACCAAGGCCGGCGGCGCTCTCCTTTGCCAGCGCATCGCCGCGGATCTCGCACGGTGGCTCGGCGAAAAGGGCGCGGCGCTGAAGCTCAACGCGAAAGTGACGGCGATCGACGCGACGAAAGGTCAAGTCAGACTGGCGGATGGCAGCCATGTCACGGCAGACCAGATCATCGTCGCGGCAGGCGCCTGGGTGCTGAGGCTCATCCCTGAGCTTGCCCGGAGATTGAAACTCTATCGCACCGCCCTCGCCTATCTGACGCCACCGGCCGACCTAGCGGCGGCCTGGGCGGATGCGCCGGCGATCCTCGATATTGGCGGCAAGGCCGAGGCCTATATGCTGCCGCCGGTCGATGGCACCGGACTCAAGGTCGGCGCCGGCGTGCATAAGCGTCCGGCCGATGATCCCGACGCCAATCGCATGCCTGTTTCGGGCGAAGGCGATACCTTGCGCAAGCTGTTGTCGCCGCCTTTGGCGCGCATCGAGGATTATAGCGTCGCGCGGGTGGTGACGTGCGCCTACACTTTCACCGCCGATGAGAAATTCCTGTCATTCCGCAAGGATAGAGCGCTTGTCGTGTCGGCCTGTTCGGGCCATGGCTATAAATTCGGCGCGGCGGTAGGACGCCGCGTCGCAGAGGCTATCCAGACGGGGGACGATGCCGGACTCCTCGCCTGGCTCAGGGCTGAGGCCTGACCTTTTGACAGGCGGAACTCAAACGCCTATCTCAGGGTTGGGCTCAGTGAAATCAAGGAGCTTTCATTGACCACCCGCCGCCAATTCCATGCCCTTGCCGCGACAGGCCTTCTTACCGCGACAAGTGGATTTTCCGAATCAGGAGCCGGGACGGGTTTCGTAACTCAAGCGAACGCGTCTCAGAAAAAAGGAGATGACACCATGGCCCTCGAACTTCCCCCCTTGCCCTATGCCTATGACGCGCTTCAGCCCTATATGTCCAAGGAGACGCTGGAGTACCATCACGACAAGCATCATCAGGCCTATGTGACGAACGGCAACAACCTGCTCAAGGATTCACCGCTCGCCAAGGAGTCGCTCAGCAAGATCGTCAAGGCCGCCTACAAAGAGAAGAACCAGGGCCTCATCAACAATGTCGGCCAGCATTACAACCATTTGCATTTCTGGCAATGGATGAAGAAGGGCGGCGGCGGCAAGAAGCTGCCGGCCAAGCTGCAGAAGGCGGTCGATTCCGATCTCGGCGGCTATGACAAGATGCGCGCCGATTTCATCAATGCCGGCACGACCCAGTTCGGTTCGGGCTGGGCGTGGATCGCCGTCAAGAACGGCAAGCTCGAGATCCAGAAGACGCCCAATGGCGAGAACCCGCTGATGCTCGGGAGCCAGCCCATCCTCGGCGTCGATGTATGGGAGCACAGCTACTATATCGACTACCGCAATGCGCGGCCGAAATATCTCGAGGCCTTTGTCGACAATCTGATCAACTGGGAACATGTCGAGCAGATGTTCTCCGAAGCGTAAACCTTAAATATTCGCTTTGCCGATTTGCCCTCCTCGCAAGAGGAGGGCATTTTCGTCTAAGGGCAAGCTTCATGAAAGACCACGAGCACTGGTCGCGGCATGCGGCCGACTGGATCGCCTGGGCGCGGACGCCCGGCCATGATGCCTTCTGGGCCTATCGCGACGCTTTTGCCGCCTTTGTCGGCAAAGGCGAAGGAAGGGCCGTCGACGTCGGCTGCGGCGAAGGCCGGGTGTCGCGCCTCCTGAAGGAATGCGGTTATCAAGTGACGGCGGTCGATCCGGTCGCGCAACTGGTCGAAGCGGCTCGCGAAGCCCAATCCGCCGACCAGTATCGAGTGGCCGCCGCGGCGGATCTGCCCTTCGCTGATGAAAGCTTCGACCTGACCGTGGCCTATAACATGCTGATGGATGTCGAGGATGTCCCGGCCGCGGTCAGGGAAGCGAGGCGCGTGCTGCGTCCATCCGGGACCTTGATCGTGTCCATCGTGCATCCCTTCACCGATCGCGGCCGCTTCGCCAATGAGGCGCCCGATGCGCCTTTCGTCCTGGAGGGCTCCTATTTCGGCCGCGAGCGTTTTGAAGGCACGGAGGAACGGCGACGGGCTCGAGATGCATTTCGCCGGCTGGTCGCAGCCGCTTGAGGCCTATATGGTCGCGCTGACCGGCGCCGGCCTGGTTGTGACCGACCTCAAAGAACCGGTTCCGGCGGCCGCCGGCCGAAAGCGCTGGCATCGGCTTCCCTTGTTCCTGTGGCTCAAAGCCCGGCCATTTCCGGCATAGCTGCCATTCCAATATTTACTCACGCTTATAGCAGCTTTTCCAATGCCTTTACTTTTGCTAAAGTCATAGTATGAAGCTCCCCGACTGGCTCGACAAGACCTCGACCTCACAATCTGCCCTGGCAAAGGCACTCGGCGTCTCCCAGGGCCGGGTCTCGCAGCTTATTGCCGGGGCTTCCCCTTCCCTCGACCTCGCTCTCAAGATCGCGACCTTCACCAACAACGCCGTTCGCCCCGAAGACTTTTCCGGACCCGCCATGGACACGACCCCGCACGCCGCCACCACCTCCGAACTCGACCGCGTCGAGGATGCCATTGCCGCCATCGGGCGCGGCGAGATGGTCGTCGTCGTCGACGACGACGACCGCGAGAATGAAGGCGACCTCGTCGCCGCCGCCTGCAAGATCACGCCCGAGCAGATGGCCTTCATGATCCGCTATTGCTGCGGCATCGTCTGCGCGCCGATCACGCCCGAGGATGCGCGCCGTCTCAAGCTCGATCCGATGGTGGCGCATAATGACGCGCCGCTCGGCACGGCCTTCACCGTTTCCGTCGATTATCGGGAAGGCCTGACCACCGGCATCTCAGCCAAGGAGCGCGCCGCGACCGTCCACGCGCTCGCCAATGGCAATGTCCAGGCGGCCGACTTCGTGCGCCCGGGCCACATCTTCCCGCTGGTCGCCAAATCCGGCGGCGTGCTGATGCGCTCAGGCCACACCGAGGCCTCGGTTGACCTCGTCCGCCTCGCCGGGCTCCATCCGGCGGGCGTCATTTGCGAGCTCGTCAATGACGACGGCACGGTGAAACGCGGACCGCAGGTGCTCGCCTTCGCCCGCGAGCATGGGCTCAAGATCATCTCGGTCGCCGATCTCATTTCCTATCGCCAGGCGCGCGAGCGCCTGGTCGAGCAGGAAAGCCAGTTCGAAATCGACACGCCCGTAGGCAAGGCGCGCGGCTTCGCCTATTCGACGCCCTTCGACTCGGTCGAGCATCTGGCCATCGTCTTCGGCGACATCAGCGGCGGGAAAGATGTCCCGGTCCGGCTCCATCGCGAGGATATCGTCGCCGACATCTTCGGTGCGCCGCATGTCCTCAACAAGGTCTATGACACATTCAAGCGCGAGGGCCGCGGCATTCTGGTCTATCTGCGCGAAGGCACGGCAGGCGTCCCGGCGGGCCAGAAGATGGGCAGCGAAAAGACCTCGAGCGCCGCCTTGCGCGAGCAGGTCTGGCGCGATGTCGGCCTCGGTGCCCAGATCCTGCGCGATCTCAATGTGCGTTCGATCCGGCTCATCACCTCGAGCACGCGCCACTATGTCGGCCTCTCGGGCTTTGGTATAGATATCGTGGAGACGATCAAGATCGAAGGATGACTGTGATGGCTACCGTCCGCTATATGGTCGAAGACGTCGATGCTTCAGTCGCCTTCTACACCCAGCTTCTCGGCTTCGCGGTGAAGCAGCAATTCGGCGCCAACATAGCGATCCTGACGCGGGATGACCTGATCCTGTGGGTCGCCGGTCCCAATGCCTCGGCCGGGCGTCCGATGCCCGATGGCCGCAAGCCCGAGCCCGGCGGATGGAATCGTTTCGTCATCGAGGTCGATGACCTGGCGAATGTCGTCACCCGGTTGCGCAAGGCAGGCACGCCGTTCCGCAACGACATCGTCGAAGGACCGGGCGGCAAGCAGATTCTTGCTGAGGATCCTTCCGGGAACGTGATCGAATTGTTCGAGCCGCAGCGATAGCCAACCGCAGAGCGAGCCGATAGGATATCGATCTCGCCTCTCACCTTCCCGAAAGGATCGTCATGCCCAAGCGCATCGTCTTCACCGGCGGTTCCGGCAAGGCCGGACGCCATGTGGTCCCCTGGCTCAAAACCAAGGGCTATGACATCCTCAATGTCGACCTGAAGCCGCTCGATTGTCCGGGCGTCAACACGCTCATCGCCGATGTTGCCGACAGCGGGCAAGTCTTCAATGCGCTCTCCATGCATTTCGGCTTCGACGGCTACGAAACCGGCAAAGGACCGGCGAAGATCGATGCCGTCGTGCATTTCGCCGCCATACCGCGCGTCCTCATAGAGCCCGACAACGTCACCTTCGATGTCAACGTGATGAGCACCTACAATGTGATCGAAGCGGCGGTGAAGCTCGGCATCCGCAAGATCATCATCGCCTCGTCGGAGACGACCTATGGCGTGTGCTTCGCCGAAGGCGACAAGGATTTCCACCATTTTCCGCTGGAAGAGGATTACGACATCGATCCGATGGACAGCTATGGCCTGTCGAAGGTCGTCAATGAGAAGACGGCCCGCGCCTTTGCCATGAGGAGCGGCGCCGACATCTATGCGCTGCGCATCGGCAATGTGATCGAGCCCCATGAATATGACCGCTTTCCCGCTTTCATCGCCGATCCCTTGTCGCGCAAGCGCAATGCCTGGAGCTATATCGATGCGCGCGATCTGGGCCAGATCGTGCATCTGTGCCTCAGCAAGGACGGGCTCGGCTTCCAGGTGTTCAACGCCGTCAATGACACGATCACCGCCAATGAGCCGACGGCCGACTTCCTGAAGCGGTGGTGCCCGAAGACGCCGCACCGCCGCCCGCTCCAGGGCCAGGAGGGGCCCCTCTCGAACCGCAAGATCCGCGAGACATTGGGCTTCGTCGAGGAGCATAATTGGCGAAAATACGTGAAGGCATGAGCATGACAGATCTTCCCACCCTCACCAAGCGCCGGCTGCAAGCCCAGGTCATCGGCCCGATCTATGCCGAGATGGCGGCCGAGATCGGCGAGGAGAAGGCCGCCCAGATCCTCGACCGCGCGATCCGCAAGGCGGCCATTGCCGAAGGCAAGGAGTTCGCGAGGCGCGCGCCGGGCGGCCAAACCTCCATGGCCGACTTCATCAAGCTCTATGATTTCTGGACCGCGGACGGGGCGCTCGAGATGAAGGTGCTGGAGGCGAGCGACACCCGCTTCGACTTCGACATCACCCGCTGCCGCTATGCCGAGACCTATAAGGAAATGGGTCTCGGCAAGATCGGCCACTTGCTGTCCTGCAACCGCGACGGCACGTTCTGCGAGGGCTATGACCCCAATATCACCCTCGAGCGCAAGCAGACCATCATGCAAGGTGCGCCCTGCTGCACCTTCCGCTACACCTATCGGCGCCGTGACGAAGCTACGCGCTGAGCATCCCACCTCGACATGGCCGCCCTTGAAGCCCGGCCATGACGGATTGAGTGCGAGTTGGAGCTATTTCGGATAGCGCCAGTCGGTTTCCCTGATCCTACCGCCATTGCCGAGCTCGATGATGTAGCCGAAGTCCTTCTCGGTATCGAGATAGTAGTGCTCATCGGCATCGAACTTGCCGCTCTGGATCACCTTGTAGCCGCGCCTTTCGTAATCGGCGACCGCCTTGGCGCAATCGGCATAATAGAGCTTGGTGTGATGCAGACCTTCGCCTCGGCGTTCAAGAAACTCGTCATAGATCGAATAGCCGCTGACCGGCTGGATCAGCTCATGCTGGATGCCGTCCGTCTTGGTGACGGCGATCAGCACCTCATGGGTGGCGGGCTTGCCGCGATAGAGATAGTCGCGCACGTCCGGCGCCTTGAAACGATAGACATGCCACGGGCCGATGCCGCAGTGATCCCAATGGCGTTTCATCGCCGTCTCGATGTCACGCACGAGATAAGCCACCTGCATGAGCTCTCCATCCTTCATCGCATCCTCCCTTTGGCCGTCCGCGGAGTGATGGTAACGCAACCGGCGAAAAACCGAAAAGCCGGATTTCCCTTTTATGGACGGTGGTTTATGGTGCTGCCATGACGCATGAAGACAGCGACCGGGACGAAGAACGGACCCTGATCGGCTGGCAGGAAACGGTGAGCCTGCCCGAGCTCGGCGCCGGCCCGATCGTCGCCAAGATCGATACCGGTGCGCGCTCCGCCGCGCTTCATGCCGACGACATCCGCATCACCGGGCGGGGAAAACGCATGAAGGTGCGCTTCAAGGTGCAGCGCCGCGGCAGCTCCTCGCGGCGGATCGAATGCGAGATGCCGTTGCACGACCTGCGGCGGGTCAAGAGCTCCAACGGCCAGATCGAGCTGCGTGCCGTGATCGCGACCCCGGTCGAGATCGGCGGACAGCTTCTCGAAGCCGAAATCACCCTCACCCAGCGCTCCGACATGGGAGCCGCCATGCTCATCGGCCGGAGCTCGATCAAGGGGAATTTCCTGGTCGATCCGAGCCGCACTTTTCTCAGATCACGGCGACCGAGAAAGACCAAGCCTCGATGAAAATCGCGCTTCTGACCCGCAATCCCAAGCTCTTCTCACATCAGCGCATCATGGAAGCCGCCCAGGCGCGCGGCCATGAGATCGTGCCGGTCGACTATCTGCGCTGCTATATGAACATCACCTCGCGCAAGCCGGAGCTGCGCTATATGGGCGAGAAGCTCGAAGGCTTCGATGCCGTCATCCCGCGCATCGCCGCCTCCCACACCTTCTACGGGCTCGCGGTGCTGCGCCAGTTCGAGATGATGGGCGTCTATCCGCTCAACGAATCGGTCGCCATCGGCCGCTCGCGCGACAAGCTGCGCTCGCTGCAGATCCTCGCGCGCGACGGCGTCGGCCTGCCGATCACCGCCTTCGCCAACGACACGACGCGCACCGATGACGTCATCGACATCGTCGGCGGCGCCCCGACGGTGATCAAGCTGCTCGAAGGTACGCAGGGCATCGGCGTGGTCCTGAGCGAAACGCATAATTCGGCGAAATCGGTCATCGAGGCCTTCCACGGCGCCGATATCGCCATCCTGGTGCAGGAATTCATCAAGGAGGCGGAAGGCCGCGACATCCGCGTTTTCGTGATCGACGGCAAGCCGGTGGCCTCCATCCTGCGCTCGGGCGCCAAGGGCGACTTCCGCTCCAACCTGCATCGCGGCGGCCACGCCGAGAAGATCACCGTCACGCGCCAGGAGAAGGCCGCGGCGATCAAGGCGGCGCGCTCGATGGGCCTCAATGTCTGCGGCGTCGACATGCTGCAGTCCAATCGCGGGCCGCTGGTGATGGAGGTCAATTCCTCGCCGGGGCTCGAGGGCGTCGAGAAGGCGACCGGCGTCGATGTCGCTTCCGCCATCATCCAGTTCCTCGAGGCGGAGGCGCGGCCCGGACGCACCCGGACCAAGGGCAAGGGATGAGCGCCAAGCCGTTCCACCTGGGAACGACGACGCTCCAACCGGGCGAGCGCAAGACCGTCGACCTGCCGATCAGCGCGCTGTCCAACCACACGCCGCTGACCTTGCCCGTGCATGCCATCCATGGCGAGAAGGCGGGACCTGTGCTGTTCCTCTCCGCCGTCGTCCACGGCGATGAGATCCTGGGGGCCGAGATCGTGCGACGGGTGATCCGCCATCGCGCCGTGCATGATCTCGCCGGCACGCTGCTCGCCGTGCCGGTCGTCAATGCCTTCGGCCTCATCAGCCATTCGCGCTATATGCCGGACCGGCGCGACCTCAACCGCTCCTTCCCGGGATCGGACCACGGCTCGCTCGCCTCGATCGTCGCCGATCTGTTCATGCGCGAGGTGGTGCTGCGGAGCGACTACGGCATCGATCTTCACACTGCCGCACTCCATCGCACCAATTTGCCGCAGATCCGCATCGCGCCCGGCGAGCCCGATCTCCTTCAGATGGCCGAGGCCTTCGGGCCGCCGGTCATCCTCATCTCGAAATTGCGTGAAGGCACGCTCCGGCAATGCGCGCGCGACCGGGGCGTGAAAGTCCTCCTTTATGAAGGCGGCGAGGCGTTGCGCTTCGATGAGATCGCGATCCGGGCCGGTGTCATCGGCATATTGCGGGTGATGAAGTGGCTCGCCATGATCGCCCCCGCCAATATCGCAAGAAGCAAGGTGCCGCCGGCGATCTCGACCTCGAGCGCGTGGCTCAGGGCTCCGGAAGGCGGGCTGCTGCGCGCCGCGCCGCTTGCCGGCGACCGGGTCGAGAAGGGCGAGGCGATTGGCGAGATCTCGGATCCCTTTGGCGAGCGTGCCGTGCAGGTCATCTCGCCCGAAGACGGCATCGTCATCGGGCGCACCAACCTGCCGATCGTCAATCGCGGCGATGCGCTCTTCCATATCGCCCGGGTTAAGGACCCCGAGACGTCCCGCGCCCGCATCGGCCGCATCGGCGGTGAGCTCTCGCAAGCGCCGCTCTTCGATGAGGATGAGATTATTTAGAAGCTCTGTTCTCGGCGAGAAAATCGATCACGGCGCGGATGGAAGGCAACTGGCTGCGGCGATGCGGCGTGAGAATCGTCGTGGCGATATTGCCCGCTGTCCATGAGGGCAGGACGATGTTCAGCGCGCCTTCCGTGATCGCCGGGGCGGCGATGCTCTCGGGCAGGCACGCGATGCCGAGGCCCGCTATCGCCGATTTGAGCAGCACCACCGACTCATCGGCAAAGAAACGCGGACGTGGCGCGACCGCGACAGATATTTCATCTTGTGACGTGAGGCGCCATGTGCGTGCAGACGACGCAATGATGAGGCCATCATGTTCGCTCAAGGCTTCAGGGGTGGATGGCGTGCCGCGCTCTTCCAGATAGAAGGGCGATGCGATGAGGACGATGCGATCGGTGCCGATCTGTCTTTGCATCAGGTCCGAATCGGGCAGCGGAGCAAAGTGGCTGCGCACCGCGATATCGAAACCTTCCTGGACGAGATCGACGAAGCGATCGGTGACATGGAGATGGATCTCGAGTTTGGGAAAGCGGCGTGCCAGCGCATGGAGCTGGTCGGCGAGGTGGAATTGAGCGGTCGGAACCGAGGCCGTGATCCTCACGGTTCCACTGGGCTCCGCCATCCGCTCGCGAACGACCGTCTCGGCCGCTTCCGCCTCGATGACCGCGGCGCGGGCGTGATCGTAGAAATCGCGGCCGGTGTCGGTCAGGACGAAGCTGCGCGAGGTGCGGTGGATGAGGCGCGCGCCGAGCGCCGCTTCGAGCTCCGCCACGCGCTTGCTCACCGTCGACTTCGGCTGCCCCAGGCGTCGCCCGGCAGCGGCGAAGCTCCCCAGATCCACGGCCTGCACGAAGAAGATCAGATCGTTGAGATTATACATGGAACCATCGTCCATAAGCATGGACTATAGGGTTCGAATACCCCGTCTACCGCCTGAAAGTCCACGATTTATATCAGTAGTCTCAACAAAAAGGAGACCGACATGACCCCCATCCTCTTCTACGGCGTGCCCTCCGGCTGCTCTTTCGGCTCGATCGTGGCGCTCGAATGGCTGGGCAAACCCTACCGGCTCAGTCGCATCGACATGCCGGAAGTGGTGCAGAGCGACGCCTATCGCCGCATCAACCCGGTGGGCGAGACGCCCTCGCTCCTGACCGAAGATGAGAGGATCATCAGCGAGAGCCTCGCCATCCTCAATCACTTGGGAACGAGCGGGACCGAGAAGGGTCTCGCCTTCAAGCAAGGCACGGCCGGCTTCGACCGCCTCAACCAGGCGCTGGCCTATCTCAACACCAGCTTCTTCAACAGCTTCAGCCCGCTCTGGTACACGCTCGAGCATGACATGAAGCCCGACGCGAAGCAGGCGCTCAGGACCTATGGCGCGGCAAATGTCGCGAAAGCGCATGGCGAGCTCGAGAAGATGCTGGGCAAGGGGCCGTGGCTGCTCGGCAACCAGCGCACGCTGGCGGATGCCTATTTCATCGGCATCGCCCGCTGGACGAAATATCACGATGTCGTCGACCGCCAGACCTATCCCGGACTGCAGAGCCTGTTCGAAAGGCTCGAAGACGATCCGGCGGTGAAATTCGCCCATGCGATCGAACATGGCGAAGAGGCGCGAGGCGCCGGCGGCTTCCTGGGCCATGTCAGTCTGGAGAGGGCGCTCAGCGAGATTTCCGACTTGTGACTCCAACGCTGTTTCGCACCGGCGATAATGCCTCTTGACATCGTGGGCCAAAGCGCGGTTTGGATAATATCAGAGTTGGAAATGTGCCCGGGCAGTCGTTGCCGGGCACATTGCTTTGATGTCCTCGCACCTCCCCAAAAAGGAACTGTCCATGACCGGCACGCTCTGCCGAAGCGCTGCGCCCTGGCTGATGAAGATCGCCGAGCTCTTCGGCATCATCGTCAAAACCATCCTGTCGATGGTGGAAAAAGTCGGCGACATCTGTTGCCGGAAAGCCGGGTGGCCGGGCTTGCTTCGCGCGATATGGCCATGCTTGTCCCGTCCGGCCTCGTCGACGCATGAGGATGCGGGCTCCTCGCCGGCCTCGGGGCGGCGCCGGCGCGGATCACCAAAACCGAAAGGCTCGAACGCGACATCTTCCCGTCTGCAGGCCCATGCCCTGGGAAAGGTCGAAGGTTTCGGCTCAGATAATGGAAAGCTAGCAGCCACTATGCCGCCACGTAAGAGAAAGGTCGGAAAGCTTTATCAGCGGAACGTTATCGCCTGGATAACCCGCCCAGAATGCCGCGCACCAGCGAGCGCACCACCATCGAGCCGACCTGGCGGCCGACGCTGCCGGCGACATTCTTGACGAAGCGGTCCGTGGCCGACTCACGCTGCCGGGGTGCCGAGCGTGCCGAACGCGCCGCGCGCGCCGCCGCCTTCTCGGCCGCGGCCTTCTCTTGCGCCTCGGCCCGCTCATTGGCGCGCTGGGTCAGTTTCTCATAAGCGGAGTCGCGATCGACCGCTTCGTCATACTCGCCATAGACCGGCGACGACTTGATGAGCTTCTGGCGCTCCTCGGGCGTGATCGGACCGAGGCGGCTCTCGGGCGGGCGGATCAGCGTGCGCTCCACCATGGTCGGCACGCCTTTCAGATCGAGCACCGAGACCAGGGCTTCGCCCTTGCCGAGCTCGGTGATCGCCTTCTCGGTCTTGAACTTGGGATTGGGCCTGAAGGTGTCGGCCGCGGTCTTCACCGCCTTCTGCTCGCGCGGCGTATAGGCGCGCAGCGCATGCTGGATGCGGTTGCCCATTTGCGCCAGCACGCTTTCCGGCACGTCGAGCGGATTCTGCGTCACGAAATAGACGCCCACCCCTTTCGAGCGGATGAGCTTCACCGTCTGCTCGATCTTCTGCAACAGGCCGGACGGCGCGTCGGTGAAGAGCAGATGCGCCTCGTCGAAGAAGAAGACGAGCTTCGGCTTGTCGGGATCGCCGACTTCGGGAAGCTCCTCGAACAGTTCCGAAAGGAGCCACAGCAGGAAGGTTGCATAGAGCTGCGGCGAGGACATCAGCTTGTCGGCGGCGAGCACATTCATGTAGCCGCGGCCGTCATTGGTCTTGCGCATCAGGTCCTTGATGTCGAGCGCCGGCTCGCCGAAGAACTTGTCGCCGCCCTGCTCCTCGATCACGACGAGGCGGCGCTGGATCGACCCGATGGTCATGGCATTGAGATTGCCGTAGTCGGTGCGCAATTCCTTGCCGCGGCTGGCGAGGTCGGAGAGAAGCAAGCGCAGGTCCTTGAGGTCGAGAAGCGCGAGGCCTTCCTCATCGGCGATCTTGAAGGCGATGTTGAGCGCGCCTTCCTGCGCGTCGGTCAAGCCCATCAGGCGCGACAGGAGAAGCGGACCCATTTCGGAAATGGTCGTGCGGATGGGATGGCCCTGCTCGCCGAACAGGTCCCAGAAGATCGTCGGGGTCGCCTCGAAACCATAATCCTTGAAGCCGACCTTCTTGGCGCGCTCGAGGAGGAAATCCTGGGCCGTGCCGGCTTCGGAAATGCCCGACAGGTCGCCCTTCACGTCGGCGGCGAAGACCGGTACGCCGGCCTTGCAGAAGCCTTCGGCCATGATCTGCAAGGTGACGGTCTTGCCGGTGCCGGTGGCGCCGGTCACCAGACCGTGGCGATTGGCCATGGGCAGGAAGAGATCCTCGCGCTTGTCCGCCTTGCCGAGAAAGATCGTATTGTCAGCCATCGTCGAAAAGTCCCCTTTGGTGCGCCGTCATGCACCTTGCAAGTGCTTCAATCTGCTATAAAACGCTGGCGAGTTCAAACTTGCCGGAGTTCCCATGCAGGAGCTGATTGCCCGAATTGTGACGAAAACCGGTCTCGATCCGAAGCGTGCCGAGAAGGCCTTGGGCATCATGCTCTCGCTCGTCAAGACACAAGGCAATCAGCAGAAGGTCGGTGAGCTCTTCGCCAAGCTGCCCGGTGCCGAGGAGTTGGCCAAGCGTCACGGCGGCGACGGTTCGCGCGGCGGCGGGCTTCTCGGCATGCTGGGCGGCGGCCTGATGGGCGGGCCTTTGGCCGCGATCACGAAGCTGCAAGCGGCCGGCCTCAGCATGGATCAGATCAAAGGGCTCGGCAGCGAAACCCTCGCCTATGCCAAGGAGGTTGCGGGCGAAGATCTCGTCAAGCAGGTGGCCGGCTCCATCCCGGGCCTTGGCAGCTATGTCTGACGTTGCGGCACCCTCGCTGACACTCGCCGCGGAATTTTCGTGCGCCAGCGAAAGCGATTGGCGCAAGCGCGTCGAGGCCGTGCTCAAGGGCGCCGATTTCGAGAAGAAACTCTGTTCACGGACGGCGGATGGCATCGCCTTGGCGCCGCTCTATTCATCGGGAAGCGCCAGCGCAGCCCACCGGCCGGAGCAGACGCCCTGGACGGTGATGCAGCGGGCCGACCATCCCGATGCGGTGCGCGCCAATGAGCAAGCGCTCGACGATCTCGATCACGGCGCGACGGGTCTTCGTCTCGCCTTCGCCGACGCGACGGGCGCGCGCGGCTTTGGGCTCACGACACTCGACCAGAAGAGCGTGGCCCGCCTCATGACGGGCATAAGGATCGACGCCATCGATCTCAGCCTCGATGCCGGTCCCCATGGAGCCCAAGCTGCCAAGGCCTTCGCACAATGGGTGGCGACACAGCCGGTCGATCCGGAAAGGCTGCGTCTGGGTTTCGGCCTCGATCCGATCGGGAGCGGTGCCGGCGAGAACACGATCGATCCCGACTTTGCCGAGAGGCTGCGCGGATCCGTCAAAGCTCTGCGTGAGCAACACTTCATCGGCCCCTTCGCCGAGGCCTCAGGCATCATCTGGCATGATGCGGGGGCGAGTGAGGTCCAGGAGCTCGCTTTCACCATTGCCACGGGTGTCGCCTATCTGCGCGCCCTCGATCATCTCGATGACGACCATCTGAAGCACGCTGTGTCCCTGTCGCTCGCGGCCGACCAGGACATGTTCGTCACGCTGGCGAAATTCCGCGCCGGCCGTCTGCTGTGGTCGCGCATCCTCGCCGCCTCGGGCCTGTCGGCGGATGCCATCACTCTTCACGGTGAAACATCATGGCGGATGATGACGGCGCTCGATGCGCATACGAACATCCTGAGGACGACGGCGGCGGTCTTCGGCGCAGCCCTTGGCGGCGCCGAGCGTATCACCGTCCTCCCCTTCTCGCTGGCGCAAGGGCTGCCCGATGAATTCGCCCGCCGCATCGCCCGCAACACGCAGACTATCCTGCAGGAGGAATCGCAACTGTGGCGTGTCAGCGATCCGGCGTCGGGTGCGGGCTATGTCGAGCATTTGACCCGCTCGCTCTGCGACAGAGCCTGGTCGCTGTTCCAGGAGATCGAGAAGCAAGGCGGCATCGCCGCTTCCATCGCCAGCGGCCGCATCGCCGCCCTGGTCACGGAGAAGCGCCGGGAAAAGCTGGCCCGCATCAAGGACAAGACCGAGACCATCATCGGCGTGACCGCCTACAGGCCACCGCGTGAAGCCGCGCCGTCGATTGAAGACGTGCCCCGCGGGACAGCGCCGGTCTCTCGGCTGGCGCAGGTCTTCGAAACCGCCGGAGCGTCGTCATGAGCCGCATCCCGGATTTCAGCAAGATCGGTTTCAGCGCCGAGCCAATGGCCACCGCGGCGTCCATCTGGGAAACGCCGGAAGGACTCGCGATCAAATCGGCCTATAGGGCCGCCGACACCGAAAGCCTCGATTTTTTGCGCAGCTGGCCCGGCATCCCGCCCTATCTGCGCGGACCCTACCCCACCATGTATGTCACCCAGCCCTGGACGATCCGGCAATATGCCGGCTTCTCCACGGCGGAGGATTCGAACGCCTTCTACCGGCGCAATCTGGCGGCCGGCCAAATGGGACTTTCGATCGCCTTCGATCTCGCCACCCATCGCGGCTATGATTCCGATCATCCGCGCGTCGCGGGCGATGTCGGCATGGCGGGCGTCGCCATCGATTCCATCTATGACATGCGCACGCTGTTCGACGGCATTCCGCTCGACAAGATGAGCGTGTCGATGACCATGAACGGTGCCGTGCTGCCGGTGATGGCGCTCTATATCGTGGCGGGCGAGGAGCAAGGTGTCGCGCCGGGAAAACTCTCAGGCACGATCCAGAACGACATCCTCAAGGAATTCATGGTGCGGAACACCTATATCTATCCGCCCAAGCAGTCGATGCGCATCGTCTCCGACATCTTCGCCTATACCAGCGAGAAGATGCCGAAATTCAACTCGATCTCGATCTCGGGCTACCATATGCAGGAAGCCGGGGCGACGGCCGATCTCGAGCTCGCTTATACGCTCGCCGATGGGCTGGATTATGTGCGCGCCGGCATCGCCGCAGGCCTCGATATCGACCGTTTTGCGCCGCGCCTGTCCTTCTTCTGGGCGATCGGCATGAACTTCTTCATGGAAGTGGCGAAGATGCGCGCCGCCCGCATGCTGTGGGCGAAGCTCCTCAAGAGCTTCAGTCCGAAGGACGAGCGCTCGCTGTCGCTGCGCACCCATTGCCAGACCTCGGGCTGGAGCCTCGCCGCCCAGGACGTCTTCAACAATGTGGTGCGCACCGGGATCGAGGCGATGGCCGCGACGCAAGGCGGGACGCAGTCCTTGCACACCAATTCGCTCGACGAGGCGCTGGCGCTACCGACCGATTTCTCCGCCCGAATCGCGCGCAACACCCAGCTCTTCCTGCAAAAGGAAGCGGGCACGTGCCGCGTCATCGATCCCTGGGGCGGCAGCTTCTTCGTCGAGCGGCTGACCTATGACCTCGCCGCCAAGGCCTGGGGCCATATCGAGGAAGTCGAGAAGATGGGCGGCATGGCGCACGCCATCGAGGCCGGCATACCGAAATTGCGCATCGAGGAAGCGGCGACCCGCACCCAGGCGCGCATCGACTCGGGCGAGCAGACCGTTGTCGGCGTCAACAAATATGTCCATGGCACGGACGCCGAGATCGACATCTTGAAAGTCGACAATTCGGCGGTGCGTGCGAGACAGATCGAGAAACTCGCGCGACTGCGCGCCGAACGGGATGAGCATGCCTGCCAGGCAGCCCTCGAGCGGCTGACCCATCTGGCCAGGAGCGGCGAAGGCAATCTCCTCGCCGGCGCCGTCGATGCGGCGCGCGCCAAGGCGACGGTCGGCGAGATATCGCTGGCCTTGGAAAGAGCATGGAGCCGGCATGCCGCCGAGAGCCGTGCCGTCAAGGGCATCTATGAGGCGGCGAGCAAAGGCAACAGGCTGGAAGAAGCGCGCCGCTCGGTGCGCGCCTTCCGCGAGGCCGATGGCCGGCCGCCGCGCGTCCTCGTCGCCAAGATCGGCCAGGACGGCCATGACCGCGGCCAGAAGGTGATCGCCTCGGCCTTCGGCGACATGGGCTTCGACGTCAAAGTGGGAGCCTTGTTCTCGACACCCGAAGAGGTCGCCGATCTCGCGGTGAAGAGCGATGTCCATGTGGTGGGCGTGTCATCGCTCACCGCCGGCCACCTCACCCATGTGCCGCTCCTCAAGGCGGCGCTCGAGGAGCGAGGACGGCCCGAGATCATGATCGTGGTCGGCGGCGTCATACCGCCGGAAGATGTGGCAACGCTGCTCGCCGCCGGCGCTGCCGCCGTGTTTCCTCCCGGCACCGTCATCCCGGAGGCGGCGCAGAAGCTCCTCGACCGGCTCAATGAGCGCCTGGGCTATGCCCAGCGCGCGGCGGAATAGGTTGCGCTCTTTTTTGCGCATCGGCTTGCCCGAAAACCGCGCACACTTTTCGGGTCGATGCGCTATATTCCTCGCTCGATGTGCTCGGCGAGTTCCTGGTATTCCTCACAGGTCGTGCCGCAGCGCTTGGCGATCTCGTTCAACTCGATCTTGGCGAGATCGATGCGGCCGGCGGCGACATAACCTTCGCCCAGATATTCGCGAGCAAGCACGAAATTGGGATTGATCGCGAGGGCCTTGCGGTAATACCGAATCCCTTCATCGAGCCGTCCGGATTTGCGCAGGCTGTATCCCGTGTAGTTCAGGACATAAGGGTCGTTCTGATTGCGTATCGCCGCCAGGACGGTGAGCGCCCAATCATATTCGCCGGCCTGCGCCAGGGCACTGCCCTCCCGATAGAGCTCTTCATCGGGGAGGATTCCGTAAGAGACCTTGACGCATTTTTTCGTTTTCTTGTCCTGGACCTCATTCTTTTTGCAATGCTTGACGGTTTGTCCGCTGCCGCCACTGCTACTGCCGCCGCCACTGCTGCCGCCACCACCGCTATTGCCGCCACCGCCACTGCCGCCGCCACCGCCGCCACCGCCGCCACTACCGCCACCACCGCCGCCCTGGGCGAAGGCAGGCATGACGCCCAGAGAAAAAGCCAATGCCGCTACTACAATCATGCCGCTCTTCATGATCGACCTCCTCACACATTTGAATCGGATACGCCCTCGCATCGAAAATCATTCCCTCGCGCAAGAGACGGGCACGAAGCTTGCACGATTGGCCCGAGGACTGTGCCAAAATGGATTTCTCACGCCGCATCTTCATGTCTGCAGCACCGGTGCTGGCCGCGGGTGCCGTCACTCCGAAAGCGGCGCTCGCCGCATCCGGCAATGCGCTCATCTCGGCCACCGATCTCGGCGTGAGACCCAATGCGAAGGGCGACCTGTCGGCGGCCTTCCAGAAGGCTATCGCCAAGGTTTCCGAGCGTGGCGGCGTTTTGCTGCTGCCGGCGGGCACCTATCAGCTGTCGGACATCCGCATCGATCGTCCCATCGCTCTTCAAGGCATCCGCGGATTGACGACACTCTTGACGACAAGGGAAACCGGCATATTCGCCATCGAAGCCTCTTCCGTCACCCTCGATGGCATCGGCTTCGAGGGCCAGGGCACAGCCGAAGAAAGCGAGGCGGACCTGGTCTCGGCACGGAGCTGTCCCAATCTCACTGTCGAAAACTGCAGCTTCGGCAATTTCACTGGCAACGGCCTTATGCTCACGCAATGCTCGGGGCGCGTCACCCATAACAGCGCGTCGAATATAGGGCGCACCGGCATCTTCGCGCTCGACTCGACCGGGCTCGAGATCACCGGCAACGACCTTCACGACATCGGCAATAACGCCATCCAGGTGTGGACCAGCGAGCAGCGTCCCGACGGCACGATCGTCTGCGGCAACCGGATCGAGCGGGTGCGCTACGACAATGGCGGCTCAGGCCAGAACGGCAATGGCATCGTGGTGTTCCGGGCCGGCAATGTCATCGTGAGCCACAACCGCGTGAGCGATTGCGGCTACAGCGCCATCCGCAACAATTCCGGGCGCAACTGCCAGATCGTCAACAATTCCGTCTCGCGGCTCAATGAAACGGCGATCTATGTCGAATTCGCCTTCGATGGCGCGGTTGTCTCGGGCAACATCATCGAGACGGCGGCGGCGGGAATCTCGATCACCAATTTCAGGGAAGGCGGCCGGCTGGCGGTCTGCGCCAACAATATCGTCCGCCAAATCACCGGCGGCGGCTCCAATCCCAACAGCAGCGCCATCGCCATTGGCGCTGAAGCCGACACCATCGTCACTGGCAATGTCATCGAAGGCGTCGCCTATTGCGGGATCCATTTGGGCTGGGGTCCTTATGCGCGCAATCTCATGGCCAGTGGAAATCTCCTGCGCGAATGCGTGATCGCGATCGCTCCTTCGGTGAGCGAAGGTGCGGGCCCCATCAGCATCACGGGCAATATGATCGCGCAGTCGGAGAAGGCGATCATCGGCATGGACCATGACGTCACGAAGACCGGAGAACTCTCGGCCATGGGCGCCGAAATACCGGCGCATCTCGCGATCGGCGGCAACCACGTCAGCTAGACGCCCGCGCTTTCCTTCGGCCAGAGCCCGGCGTAGGCTACGGCATGGATACCAAACCCGGCGAGTTGCCTGGCGAAGGTTTCGCGGCAGCCGAGGCCCAGATAACGAATTGGTTGATCGGTCCGGCACGGCGATCCTGCACGCCGGTCGAGATCGTCAATGGCTTGGTGGAGCGGCTTACCGACGCCGGCGTTCCTTTGTGGCGTGTGCGCATCGCTCAGCAGGTCGCCAATCCCCTGATCGGCGCCTGGGGCGTCGTGTGGAAACGCAGTGGCGGCACCGAGCTCTATACCGTGCCACGCGGCGTGCTGCAGACAAACGCCTTCTACGGCAGCCCCTTCGAACATGTCGTCAAGACACGGACGCGGTTCCGGGGCTCGCTCGAAAGACTGGAGCGCGGCCGAGACCATGAGGTGCTTTTCGAGCTCGCGGCGCAGGGCAGCACCGACTATCTCGCCTTGCCGGTCGAATATGGTGACGGTTCGGTCCAGGCCAGCGCCTTCACCACCGATCGTCCGGGCGGCTTTCGCGAAGAGGAAGCCGCATTGATCGAGAGGCTGATGCCGGCGCTGGCGGCGGCCATGGAGCCCGCTGCGATGCGCCATTCGATGGCGAGCCTGCTTGAGGTCTATCTCGGCTCGGGTCCGGCCGACCGGGTGGTGGGTGGCGCCTTCCAGCGCGGCGCCACGACGCAGATCGAAGCCGCCGTCATGGTCACCGACTTGCGCGGCTTCACCGGCCTGTCGGAAAAGCTCAAGCCCGACCGGCTTCTGCAGCTCCTGGGCGCCTATTTCGAGATCGTCGTCGATGCGGTGCGGGCGGAGGGCGGGGATGTGCTCAAGTTCATTGGCGATGGCGTGCTGGCACTCTTTTCCTCCGAAGGGAACGGGCGCGCCGAGGCGTGCGCGCGGGCGGTCCGCAGCGTCGGCCTGGCTTTTGCCCGGAATAGCGACCCCGAGCTGCGCTTTGTCAGCGCCGTCCATGTGGGGCCGGTCGTCTATGGCAATATCGGCAGCCTCGACCGGCTCGATTTCACCGTCGTCGGTCCGACCGTGAACTATGTCAGCCGTCTGGAGAGTGCGGCCAAACTGCTCGACAAGGCGGCCATTTGCTCGGCCGACGTCGCCCGGTCCTTGCCGGCCAGCATGGTGCGCGATCTCGGCCAGCACCAGCTCAAGGGTATTGCCGATCCGCAGACCCTTTTCGAGCTGACGTTACCCCCGTGAAAAGCTAGATCAATGCGTGCACGTCGCCGACATGGATCTTGCGCCAGTTGCTGAGATCGCTTCCGGCGAAGGTCTTGAGCGCCTGGCGCTCACTGTCGGTCCAGACCGGCAAGGACGCCAGGACGGCCGCCATCGCTGATTCCGAGGCGCGCGAGGCGCCGTCGTCGCATTTGAGCGCAATGCCGAAGCCCGCATGCGGCACGGCGCCGCAAAACACGCCTTCAGCGCCCGTCTTCACGAAGGCGCGCGGCACCCTCTGCATCACCCGGGTGCAGAAGCGGTTGGTTCCCGCCACCATGAAAGGATGGGCCCGCACCGCCTCGATGATGCGCAAGGAGGCGGCCTTGCGCGCCTCATCGAGCGTTGCCCCGGAGGCAAAGCGGGCAAAGCCCAGCGCCAGGTTGCGCAACGGGATGGCCCAGGTCGGCACCGAGCACCCGTCTATGCCATGGGGCTGCGACCCGATATCGACGTCGCATAATTCGCTTAAGGTGCGGGCGATGGCGCGCTGAACCGGATGATCGATCCGGCTATAGCCTTCGGCCGGCACCCCGAGCTGATGGGCCAGCGCCAGCATGCCGGCATGCTTGCCGGAGCAGTTATTGTGAATGGCGCGGGGCTCTTCCGCATGACGCACCATGTCATGCTGGGCCGAAAGCTCGTAAGGCCAGTGCGCACCGCATTCATATTGCGCCTCGCTCATGCCGGCCTTGGCCAGCATGCCGCCGGCGACCCTGACATGCGGCGCCTCGCCACTATGGGAGGCGCAGGCCAGCGCCAGCTCTTCATCGCTGAAACCAAAACGGTCAGCGGCACCGCTTTCGATCAGGGGCAGGCACTGGAAAGCCTTGATGGCTGAACGCGGAAACACCGCCTGGGTGACATCACCCGCCGAAGCGACGAGCTTGCCCGCGGCATCCACAACCGCATAGGCGCCGGTATGACGGCTTTCGACCACACCGCCGCGAGTCACTTCGGCGATCACGGGATTAGGCATAGCGAGCTTCCTTGATATGAGATCCCCAGAGATACCAGCCGAGCGCCAGCAACTGGAGAACGAAGAAGGTACCGAAGGCCCAACTATAGGCCTCCGGCGCGTAGCCGGTGGCGGTCGGCGCGAAGAGGCCGATGATCATGCCGATCACGCCCTGCACGATAAAGGCTGCGACGAACATCGCAAAATTGAGGCTGGCATTGGACCGGCCGGCCAGCTCGTTGCCGACCTGGGCGGCGAACCATGGAAAGGCGACAATGCCCACTTGCCCGGTTGCCGCCAGCACGAGCCAGGCGGGGAAGCTCACTTCCGGGACGCGCAGGACGATGACGCTCTGCGCCGCAAGATAGACCAGCAAATAAACCAGCATGACGGTGAGCGGGCTGACTCCACGCCGGCCGAGCCGATCGATCACGAAGCCGATCGACAAGATACCGACCATGAAGGCGACGGCCATCCACAGGAGATGGCGCGCCACCTCGTCCCGGCCGAGCTCCAACACATCGCGCAGCCAGGGGCCGGCCCATAAGGTCTGGATGCCGATCTGCACGCCCGCCGTCAGGCCCAGGAAAGGCGCCAGGCGCCAATAGAGCGGCAATCTCAGGATGCGCCGCAATTGGCCGAACTGCTCGGAGAAATGCGCTTCCACCCGCTCACCGTCGCGGCGGGGGACGGCCAGGAAAATCAGACAGGCGCCGGCGAAAACGAGGCCCGCGAAAATGAGAAAGGCGCTGCGCCAGCCCACCTGGCTCACCAGATATTGGGTCGGTTCGGTCGCGACGATAATGCCCAGTGCGCCAACCGCCATGATGCAGGAGTTGGCGAGCGTGCGGCGCTCCGGCGCCACCCACAGCGAGGTCGCCTTGAAGCCCGACATCAGGCCGCCGGCGAAGCCCAGCCCGATGATGGCCCGGGCGATAAACAAGGTGAGGAAGCCAGGCGCCAAGGCGAAGAGCGCGCAGCCTGCCGCGGCAAACGCCAGCAGGGCGGACTGGACGCGGCGGGGGCCGTAACGGTCGAACAATATGCCGAGCGGCAATTGGAACAGCGCAAAGGCCAGTAAATAGGCCGACGTCAGCAGCCCGAGCTCGGCCGGGGTCAGGGACAGGTCGGCGACGAGATCGGGCGCCACCACCGCATTGACCGCCCGCAGCAAGTAGGACAGCAAATAACCACAAGCGAAGGGGGCAAGCGCCGTGGCTGTGATGCGAAGGGGGATGCCGGGCGCCATGTCGCAGATGCCGATGGGATGGTTGCTACGCTCAAAAAGACAGCCGGGCTTGAAATCGCCGCGGCTGGACCCCCGTCATAGCAGCATTTGGCTCAATTGACAGCGCCTCCCTGTGGCGCGGGAACTCAGGGCTCATGCCTTGAAAAGGACGAGAGAGCGCCATTAAGGCGTAGTATCCATTTGAACAGAAACCGTTTCGGCAAGCGCCCGGCTTGCGGTTATAGTATGACGCGAATGACGGCGGCATCGGCATCTGGTTGCGGAGATCACGAGAGAAGCCGCTCGGTCAGAGGAGGCCTTGAATGATACGCAGTGCGTTTCTGGCACTGGCTGCCGCCGCGATTCTGGTGGTCACCCTGGGGTGGCAGAACATCACATCGCCCGGATGGGGCCAATTGCCGGTCGCCTGGAGCCAATTCTCGATCGACTGGGATCAATTGGCCGACTATTACAACCAGGAAAAGATCGAATTCCCGGGTGTCGTCAGCGACGAGGAGCAAATCAAGTCGCTGATCCCCAAGATGGTGGAAGCCGGAATCGGGCTCTCGACTTTGTCCTATGCGCAGACCCAGACGGACCGCGCGCGGCTGACGATCGAAAATCGCGAATGCATCAGCCCGAAGGCCAATCTGGACAAGACCGTGTTGTTCGTGCGCTCCACTTTGTCCGAGCCGCTCGATCCGATCATTGCCTTTCATGACCGCACTACGGCTCTTTCACCGGAGCTCAGCCTGTTTTTCCAGGATTATGGCTACGGCGCTCACACCCTCACCACCAATGCGCTCGCCGAACGGGTGACGGTCCCCTTGGTCGAGCAACCGCGGAAAGTGGTCGTGGCGGGTGGATCCGCAGCTTTCGGTCTTCTGCTCGACGATGCTAATTCGCTCGCCTCGCGCCTGCAGAAACGGGACAATAGCCGGCAATATGTCACGCTCGCCGTGCCCGAAGGTTCGGCGGAACAGGTCATCTGCAACCTGACCAAGGCCATACCGCGCTATCGCGGCCAGGTTGACGAGCTTATTTATTTCTACTCGGAAGCCGATCTCGATTCGGGAGACAGACTCGGGACGCCGGAAGAGGTGATCAGCGCGCTCAAAAATCTGGCGCAGAACGAATCGATCGGCAAGGTTACGATCTTCTATTCGCCGCTGATCTATAGCCTCGCCCCGCAATTCACCCGTTATCGAGGCTATGCCAGCGACCTCCTGCCGAATCGGCAAGGGGTCAAGGATAGGCTCAAGAAGATCGTCGCCGGCGCAGGGTTCGGCTGGCTCGATGTCGGGGAGGTCGCGCTCGAGGCCAGCAAGGCCCAAGGCACTGAATTCTCGGTGCTCAACAATTTCGCCGATGATCGGAACCTGTCGCTGCAGGGCATGAACAAACTGGTCGAGCGGCTCCTGGGGCCCGAGCCGCCGCCGCCGGCGCCGACACCCGTCAGCGCCGCACCGGCCGAGGAGACGGTGGCAGCCACCGTCGATCCGGGCCTCGAGAAGCGGGTGCAGAAGCAGACCGAGGCGCTGGAGGACATCCGGGCGGCGGCCGGTCGCGCGGCCAAGAACAACCGGCTGAAAAACGAGGTTGGCAGGATATTGGAGCGGCTCAAGAATGAGCTTGCCTCAGGCCAGTAAGGCCTGTGGACCAGCTAAGCCCAATGAAATCAATGGGATAGGGAAAACTGGTCGGAGTGAGAGGATTCGAACCTCCGACCCCCTGCTCCCGAAGCAGGTGCGCTACCAGACTGCGCTACACTCCGTTCCTTGAAACGCTGGCTCTTTGCCCCCGCAAACGCCTGCCGTCAACCCCCAAGAAAGAAACGGGACAAGCCCGTGGCCCTCATTGCGGTGCAGCAAGCGAGCCAGTATATGGTCCTCCGGCCAATCCTACCTCGCGCCTTGCGGCGCTTTGTAGGATGCCCTCCGAAGCTTTGGCGAGGAGGGTCCTCCGGCCAATGGGGCGTAGCCAAGTGGTAAGGCAGCGGATTTTGATTCCGCCATTCCCAGGTTCGAATCCTGGCGCCCCAGCCATTCGCCGCACAAGCCGGCTATTGGCGCGATGGCGCCGCGATTGCCCGTCGGATCGGCTCGCTCTCTCAATCCGCTCTGAAGATTTCGGCTCGCCTTTTTCACTTTCGACCAGAATTTGCTTCTCTCCTATCCAATTCCGGGCGGGAGTGTAGCTGCTCCGCAACAGTGACGCGGAAAAGCTCCAAAATCATCGGTTCTCCCTGATTTCGACCTACATGCATGCTATGCGACGCCCACTCGATCGGGTGTGGCGCCAGCAGCATCCCAGAGATATTCGAGGCCCGCGTGACCTTCGGTTCTTAACGCGCCCTCACCGAAGGCCATGCAGCGACGGGCCGGCCCAGCCGGCCCGTTTCATTTAGGAACGGTTCACCTATCCTGCAGGGCGAGGCGGATTCCCAGAGCGCAATAAATGCCGCCGACCACCTTGCCCTGCCAGCGCGCGACAAATGCATTGCGGCGCAGTAAATGGCTGATCGAACCGCCTGCTAACGCGTAGGCCGTCGAACTTACGGCTCCGAGAAGCACAAAGAGGAAGCCCAGAAATGCGAGCTGCATGGGCACGGCGCCATTACCGGGATGCACGAATTGCGGAAGAAAGGCCAGGAAGAATAGCGCCGATTTCGGATTCAAAAGCTCGGCGACGACAGCCTGCCGGTAAGCTTGCGCGATGGAGATGCGGGGAGTTTGGATGAGCGAGCCGATTTCGGTCTTCTCACAGATCGCCCTGATCCCGAGATAGATCAAATAGACCGCTCCGGCGTATTTGATGATGGTGAAGAGCAGCGCCGATGCGGCAAGGATCGCCGAAAGCCCGAATACCGCCATTGCCGTATGAGCCATATCCCCCGTCGCGATGCCGAGACCGGTCGCAATGCCCGCCCGGGGACCTGAGCTCGCCGAACGCGCCAGGGTCAATAGCACGGCCGGCCCGGGCAGGAAGACAAAGCCGGTCAGCACGGCGAGATATGTCAGCAAAGTAGCCTGGTCGATCATCCGGGAACTCCCCTCATGTCTTCCCCTTATAGCTGGCCCATGGGCCCGTGAGGAGCGTTCCTTAAGGCCAGCGGGTCTTGGCATCCAAAAATCTTTCCGGCGCACGTCACGATCCCCTGCCCTGTCTCGTCTTATTCTCGAAGACACATCAAACCGACAGCGAAAGGACATGACAATGAAAGCCCGAATGAAGAACGTCGTGATGTTGTTTCCCGACGTGCTGCAAGCGATGCTGGCAGTCGATAAAGCCACCAGCGGCATAGATTTCGCGACTCGCAAGCTGGTGCATTTGCGTGCCAGCCAAATCAATGGCTGCGGGGTATGCGTCGATATGCATGCGCGCGAACTGAAAAAAGCGGGCGTCACCGATGAGCGCATCTTTGCCGTAGGAGCATGGCGCGAGACGCCCTATTTCAGCGGCGCCGAGCGCGCCGCACTGGCACTCGCCGAGGCGGCGACACGCCTCAATGACAGATCGGATCCGGTACCCGACGACATCTGGGTCGAAGCAACGCATCATTATGATGAGTCGGCGCTTGGTGCCCTAGTTGTCCAGATCGCGCTGATCAATTTCTGGAACCGGCTCAACGCCACGACGCGGCAGATTGCCGGGCAGTGGAAGTGACCGGCCGGGGGCGCAGCGGCCACAGGCAGCAGCTGCGCCCCCGCTATCCGGCTTCCGGGATCATCCCTTGGTGAGGCGGTCGATGTCGCTCCGCGAGATACCAATATCGTGCAGCATCCGCTCATCGAGCGCGTAGAGCTGGTGGCGGGCCGCCCGCTTCACGTAATGCCGGCGAATCCGCTCGAACAAGCCGAGCGAGGATTTGCCCCCGGCATTGGACGTGACCCTACGGGAAAGATGCGTGAACATTTGGCTCTCCTGAAGCAAACTGATGGCTGGCGTTCTTAGGTGCCGCCGCATCAATCCTGGCTGAATGATCCGTTCATCTGGGCTTCAGGATATCCAATATCCATGAATCTCCGATGACAAGCCTCGCTCTGAATCAATTGATATTGTTGAGATCCAGTCGTCTTGTCTGCCAACGCGGCTACGGGACACTCAACCCTTGGCAGATACGCAAAAATCGCACGGATCAAGCGTCAGGCCGTGCGCGTACCAGTCCGACCTCAGCGAGGTAATAGCCCTGCGGCAGGAAATCGCCGAGCTTGGTCACGAGTTCGCCTGAGATGAAGCAACCCGACTTGGCCCGCTTGTCACAGAAGAGATGACGTGCGCCGACGCGCCCTATGTCCAGCGAGACTTTATCATCCGTGGAAGCACGGACCCAGTAGGTCGTACCGTCCTGCCGCACGCCTTTGCGGAAGCCGCCGAGCTTCGGAACCGTGCAATCGGTATGTTCGAGGAATTGCATGAAGTAATAGCGATAGGACGTACCGCCCTCCGCCTGGACGATTTCAAGCGGATAGAAAGCATGACGCCCTTCTTCCAGGGCAGTGATCGCCTTCATCACCCGGTCGGACACGACATTGACATGCATGATCTGTGAGTATTCGGGCAGCGTCTTGGGCGCGGTCTTCTTGAGTTGCACGCGCTTGATCACATGCTCCGGTTCGACCGCATTGTAAGGCCAGAGATGAAACACATCGTGCGGCTTGTAGCCGGTGCCGTTGCGAAGCTGGTAGGCCTCAATCCGACGCGTCTTCAGCCGCGCCTCTTCATCCGCATCCCAGGTCACATGATCGTGGAGCGGCCGCGTGCGGTTCTGATAGGTTTCGAGAATCTCGAAAAAGCGCCGATCGGTGCATTCGATGAAATCCGGGGCGGAGAATGACGGACTGGCCTGTGGCGGAAGTGGAGGCGGAGCCGTTACCGCGGCCGTCACAACCGCTTCGGGTGCCGGCGACTCCTTGGTCCCGAACAGGCTTCTCAGAAACCCCATCATCTACTCCCACTAACCCACTCGTGATCAGGCCTGACAAGCCTGCCATGAGTGGCATTATCCGCGACAATTTTTGACTTTGGGTTAATGCAAGGTGCATGCCGCGGGAACCATCCGCGGTGGCAATTGTTACTCAAAGATGAAACGCGATCTGAAACCCGCCGAGGCACGTCAGGCGGTAAACGTGCCACCCATGAAATATGTGTTGGGTTTCGGCACGGCTGGCGCCGCTATCGGACTCCTGGCGGCGTGGGTTCTGCTCGGCGGCTAGAAAAATGCCGGCACGCTCCGTCAATGAGGCGAGAATAAAAGCCGCGCACGACGCGGCCATGACCATTATCGCCGCGGAAAAGAAAAGGCGCGATGAAAAGACGGCACGGCTGCGCGCGGCCCGCGAAGCTGCTGAAAAGGTCGTCAAGGAACAAGGCATCAAGGCATCGCGAGCGCGGGGGAAAGTAAGGCCATAAGTTGGGCAATCACCAAAAATGACATCTGATCCATTATTGGCTGTTTCGCTTCCCAGTTGCGCATTCTGCTGATAGGCTCCCCGCCCGGACACTAGGGAGGCCTGCATGAGCAAAAGCAAACTGATCTGGAGCGAGGAAGATCATTCGGCCAAGGCTAACTTCACCATAGACCATGTCGGTCGCCTCAATTTCGAAGTAGCTTCCGACCTACCGGGAGCTGGTCTGGACCAGCCTGCTGCGGAGCGTCGAGCCTTGGCGCTTCGTCACGCAAAGCTCTTGGTGCGTAATCTGGCAAACGAATTGGAACGGCAATCGCCGTAACGCCGTCATCCGACAGACATCAGATGTAGGATCAGTCCTGTGAGCGGCTCGGCTCACTGCACTTACGCGGCGGCAGTGGGAAAATCCGGTCCGGTTTTGAAATAGGACATGTCCCGCGCAACGGTGCTCACCGGCGTAATGCGGATCATCAGATCCAAGGGCTCAACGATCTGGGCCGTGAACCATTCATTCCATTCGCTCGGCACCGGCCCCAGATAACGTTCGAGCAGCCGGCGAAGCCGCGCTTTGTCGAGGGGAAGAATATCGGCTCGCCCCCTAATCCCGACATGACGCAGAATTCCCCGCGTCACGTCAAACTCCACGATACCAATCGCACAACGCGGCTCGGCGCGAAGCCTTACGGGGTAACTATCTTCGCTGTTCGCAATAAGCCAGACAGCGCCCTCTTCCCATAGGAACCAGACCGGTGAATCGCGTGGTCCATCGGGACTGCCGGTGGCGAGATGCGCCATCAACGGCTTGGCGAGCATTTCGGTAGGATCGAAGTCCATCTTGTCTAAATCGATTGAGGTGGTGCCGGAAATTCTTGTGCGCATTTCCTTTCAAAGAGCTCCTCCGCCGTCACCGGCTTGCTGAAATAATATCCCTGATATTCGTCGCACCCATTCGGCCTCAGGAACTCGATCTGCTCCAGCTTTTCCACCCCTTCAGCGAGAGTGCGGAGGTTGAGCTGGCGACCCAGTGAAATGATGGCCTTCGCGAGCGCGGCATCGTCTTGATTGAGCGGCAAGCCGCGGATGAACGACTGATCAATCTTGAGGCGCGTCAGCGGAAAACTCTTGAGGGCGCTCAGATTGGAATAGCCAGTGCCGAAGTCGTCGATGGAAAGCTGCACGCCCATTTCCTTGAGCCGGTGCATGGTCATCGTGGCGTGCTGAATATCCTGCATGATGAGGCTCTCAGTGAGCTCGAGATCGAGATATTGCGGATCGAGATCACTGGCGGTGAGCGCCGCCTCGACACGCTTGATCCAATTATCCTCCATAAACTGACGGGCTGATACGTTTATCGAAACACCAATTTTTCGCTGTTCCCTCTCTTGCCACGCCTTGCATTGACTGCACGCCGTATTGAGCACCCATTCACCGATCTCGACGATGCGGCCGCTATCCTCAGCCTCGCGGATGAACTGGGTGGGATAAATGACCCCCAAATGCGGATGCTGCCAGCGAATGAGCGCCTCGGCCGCAAACATCTCGCCCGTGCGCAGGTCGAGCTGAGGCTGATATAGCAACCTGAATTCTTGACGCGAGACCGCGTTCTTGATGCCTTCCTGCAGCATCAGCCGGGCTTGCGTCCTCTTTTTGAGCTCGCCGGTATAGCGCTGGAGATTGTTGCGACCAGACTCCTTTGCGGCATACATCGCCGCATCGGCATTGGTCAGAAGCGTTTCGACGTCATCGCCGTCAAAAGGATAGATGACGAGGCCAGCGCTGCAGGTGATCCGCAAGGTATGGCCGCAGACATGGATCGGCTCGGCAAGTCTTGTCTCCAGCCGATGAAACCAGGCCTCCGCGTCCGGGGGATCAAGAAACAGGATGACGAATTCGTCACCGCCCAGGCGCACCACCGTGTCGCTCGCCGTCACGCAGGATGTCATGCGCTGCGCCACAATCTGCAGCACTTCATCACCGGCATTGTGACCAAGTCCGTCATTGATGAGCTTGAAATTGTCCAGATCGATGAAGGCAACGGCAAGGTTTGATTTGAAGCGGCCGGCATAGAGCAGCAATTGGGCCAGCCGGTCCTTGAGCAAGGTGCGATTGGGAAGTCCGGTCAACGCATCATGATGCGCCAGATGATGGATACGCTTCTCGACGATCCGGCGCTCGATTGCGATACCGGCAATCCTGCTGGCGGCTTCTACAAGGCTGAGCTCGAAGCCACTGGGGGAACGAGCTACGCGCGAATACATGGCGAAAGTGCCGAGCACATTACCCAGATGCGACAATATGGGGGTTGACCAGCAACTGCGAAAGCCAAAGGGAGCCACAAGCTGATGGTAATCGGCCCACAAGGGATCGTTCAGGACATCCGTCACGATCACGGTTTCGCGCCGGAAGGCGGCGGTGCCGCAGGACCCGACGCTCGGGCCGATGGCAATGCCGTCGATGGCCTGATTGTAGCTCATCGGCAGGTTCGGCGCCGCTCCGTGCCTGAGCCTGAGTTCCTCATCGAGCAGGAGGATCGAACCGGTAATGCCCTCAAGCTGCCCTTCGATGAAATGGATCGTCTCCTTGAGCACATCCTCGAGGGCGATATCGGTCGCGATCATCTCGAGGATGCGCCCCTCACCGCTGCGCAGAAAGTCGCTGCGCTTGCGGTCGGTGATGTCGCGGCACATGCCAACGATGCCCACGATCTCCTGGGCGGCGTTGCGCAGCGGCAGCTTGGTCGTCGAGAGCCATTTCCTGACGCCTGCCGACGTTATGAGAAGCTCTTCAAAGTCGATAAGCGGCTCGCCCGTCTCAATGATGCGCCGGTCATCCGCCATGATCTGCTGGGCAATTTCCGGTTTGACAAAATCAAGATCGGTCTTGCCGATGAGATCGGCGGCCGTTGCGAGGCCAAGATCAGCGGCCACGGCCTTGTTCGCGATCACAAACCGGCTCGCCAGATCTTTGACGAACAAATAGTCCGGCAGGAAATCCACAATCGTTCGAAGGAGATTCGAATCCTCAATAACCTTGCCTGAGCTGATGAGCTCGGAGAGCTCAATCTGCAGGTCCATATTGGCCCGGGCGAGACGTTTCGTCAGAACGCCTATTTCCCCGGTTCCTGGATTTCGCGTATCGGGAATCATCTTTCGCTGTCCCGCAATCCCCGAGAAAGTTTATCACGAATGCCCACCTTGAGTGGCCAGGCAGGCTTTAGCGGTTAATAACTCAAGGTTGTACCTTTTGCAAAAGGGACCTATTGACCGATGTGTGTGAGTGTCGCGCCTCCTTGATCCGAGGACGCTCATCGATCACTTCTTACTGTGAGCTCACACACAACGAAGGCGCAATAATCTCATGTCCACGACGCCCGACCATCCTCCCGGTCCGTCGGGCCAGCAAGAGCCCGTCGAAACCGGACTATCGCGTATCAGCCTGGGCAAGATCATTGGCGGCACAGCAGCGCTCGCCGTCTTGACGGTGATGGGGACGTACATTTTCGGCGGATTTAACGGCCTAAGCGCGGGCGGTGCGATGGCCTTGATCCTGGGGGTTACTCTATCTTATGCCCTGGGCGTCGGGCTGATGGTCGCTATCTTTCACAGCAACCGCTTCTATGACGAAAGCGCCCATCATGCTGCTCTGGATCATTTCAAGGATCGACACAAAGACATCTGAAAGCCGGAATTTTCGGACCGGCCGCGCGTCACGACCCATCGATGCGTCGGAGCAGCTTGTTCGAACATCACGCTCAGATCATCGATTTCTTCACCGCTCAGGCTTCTCTGTGGCATAGCTTCTTCTGGCTGTGCCGATGTGCGCTCCGGTGACGAACAACCCTTCCGATCCTTCCCCGAATACCGGCAAGATTGCCGAACTTCGGCTTCGAGCATGAGATCACCATGACCCAGAATATCTACGACAATCCCGAATTCTTTGCCGGCTACAGCCAACTCGAGCGTTCGAAGACAGGTCTCGCCGGCATGGCCGAATGGCCAGCGCTCAGGGCACTCCTTCCCGATATGAAAAACAAGCATGTGGTCGACCTTGGCTGCGGCTATGGCTGGTTCTGCCGTTGGGCCCTGAACGCGGGGGCGCGTGACGTTCTCGGCATCGATGTGTCGGAGAAGATGCTGGCGCGCGCACTCAACGAGCCCGGACAGGATGGCATCACCTACCAGCGCAGCGATCTCGAAACGTTGATGCTGCCCGAAGCGGCATTCGACGTCGCGTACAGCTCGCTGGTGGTTCATTACGTGGAAAACCTCGAGCGCCTCTTCAATGTGATCCACCGGGCACTCCTGCCTGGCGGCAGTTTTGTGTTTTCCACCGAGCATCCCATCTACATGGCGCCGCGACGTCCCGAATGGCAGATCGATCAGGAAGGACGCAAGACATGGCCTCTCGATTCCTATCTGATCGAAGGGCCGCGGAGCACGAACTGGCTGGCACCCGGCGTCATCAAGCAGCATCGCATGATGGGAACGATGCTCAATCTTCTCATCCGCACGGGCTTTGTTGTCAGGCATGTGGAGGAGTGGCGGCCGAGCGACCAGCAAATCGTGGAACGGCCGGAATTTGCCGAAGAACTCGAGCGCCCCATGTTCCTGCTTGTCGCTGTGACCCGATAGCTCTCTTTAATTAATCGACTATTCAGTCTATTATTATCTGCATCTTGCACGGCAAGGTCATTGCGGGGCGGCAGGTGGCGGACTAGATCACTGCGGGGCCCCGTAGCTCAATTGGATAGAGCATCAGACTTCGAATCTGAGGGTTGGAGGTTCAAATCCTTCCGGGGTCACCATTATTGCAGGAAGTCTCGTCGTGAGGACCGGGCGGTGAGTAGATCGAGGCAACCTGAACGACAAATGATCCGGAGGCGGGAACTGCTCCCATGCGCAAGCCCGACCCAACCAAATGGCCGCCGGGCGTGCGCGCCATAACCGCCGATGAGCTTCATGCCATAGGTGTCGATCAAAGAGGCGATCTTCACTGACATGGCAAGCACGTCCAAATAAGGCAACCCATTGGTGCTGGATTGCCGGCACAGCCTGCTTGCCGCCGGCGCCGCACTGTCAGCGATCGCGCTTGGACTTACCGAGATCATCCGGTTCTGTTTCGAGATGGCAGCGCGCTGAAGTCTGCCCTCCTCCCAAAAGCGCGACATCGCTGTGATGATAGTGCTTCTTGAAAGCATTGCGCCCCAAGGTCGCCGATCCTGCCGGCAAAAGCGGCGGCGGCGTCATCGGCATGAGCGGTTAGTGGCTGTGAAACAACAAACGCCGACAACACGGCGAGACCCGAAGCAAGACTGGGGATGCTATAAACGCCGTTGTGACCTCCGCTCGATAAGGCATCTCGACCATTGTCGACAGGCGCCGCGGAGAATCAGCGGGGCGGTCTCCAGGCGGCTTTTGCACGATAATCACAACCGCCGCCGTTCCCTGTTGATAACTTTCCGCTTGGATACCGGACCTCCTAAATCATTGAGTCTGCGGGTTAATTCCGGTGATTCGGGCGTCAAAGTTTCGCCACAGCCGGATGAGAAATGAAGGCCGGTAATATTGATGAATATTTGAAGTTTATTAGCATTCTACGGAATGTTACTTTCATCTGGCCACGGACGAGACGACAGATGCCTTTGGCGAAAGCCTTGAAGCGCATGGGAACGGAAGAGCCGAAGCTGCGAGGGTCTCTGGCCTGCGCAGTTGTCGTGTTTGGATTGTTCGGCGCTGCGCCTGCCTGGGCCGAATGCCAGAGCCCGTCCGTCGATGCCGGTTCCACAACGACGACCGTTTACCCCTGCCGGGAGGAGAGCGCCACCGGGGGACAACAGCCCATCATCGTCGATACAGGCAAGGCAGATTCGGGCAATTCAAGTGTCGTCGAGCGCGGATCCGCCGATGTTCCCTGGTTCGAGCCCAAGCCGACCACGACCGCAGATCCCATAGGGCTGCCAAAGACAGCTTCCGAGAACGAGAAGAAGCAAAAGCCGGCGAACGAGAAGAAGCAAGAGCCGGCGGCGGCAAAGGAAGAGATCGTCAAGATAGAGCCCGTTCCTGTGGAACCGCCTGAAAAGACGGAAGCCGAACCAACTGATGCCAAGGCCAAGGTCACGAAACAAGAAGCGACAGAAGCCGAGCCGGCCAAGGCCAAGGCCACGACAACCCGGAAGAAGGTAACGAAGGCGAAGTCAACGAAGACGAGGGTTGCCAAGGCCAAACGGACCAAAGTGAAGCTGGCCAAGACCAAGCGAACCAAGGCCGTGGTCGCGCAGGACAAGCCGACCAAGACTAAGATCAAGGCGGTAAAGGCCGAACCGGCGGAGCCAAGGCCGGAGCCCGCCAAGACCGAGCCGGCGAGAGGCGACGACAAGGTCATCGTCATGACCAAGAAAGACATGCCGCTCGGAAGCCGCATCAAGAATTGGTTTGGCTTTTAGTATCTCCTTCTATTGCGGGCACAGGCGACGATGAGCCGGCCTGTCCCAGATTGAAACCACGCGCCGCGGGTTCCCGCAGACACAATTGATTTGCTTCACAGTCGCCACGGCATCGGCGACGAATGCGCTGCATCTGAACATTCAACTGGCCTATTGGGAACTGCGACAACATCACGGAACCGACCTTGACGCTTGAACCATTTCGAGGCGATCTCGAATAAATTTTTTGTGGCCGAGGCGGCAAAGAGACTGGTATTACCTCAGGGAATTGTTATCGTAGTGTCTTGCTGGCATGCCAATTGGATGAGGCCCGATTTGGCAGAGCAGTGGTGGCCCTTAAGGCCCATCTTGTAAACGGTCCGGTGATTCGGATGCCGGTCTGTCCAGCAACGCGGCCTCAAAGTTTTTGACCGAGGACGGAAACTTAAGATGACGACCATGTTGTTCGACACGACGCGCGAACGCTCCAAGCTGTTTACACATCTTGCCATTTGCTGCCTGGTGGCAATTCTAGGGATAGGCGCCTATCTCTATTCGGCGACGCTTGGCGTTAACTATACGCGCGAGCGCGACAATATCGGCAATACCTATTGCCTGTACTGGATGCCCTTTTCCACCTTCGAGAATACCGTGGAAGACGAAGGGAATGTCTTGTCGTGCCCCTATCTCGCAAAGCCCGGACAGCGGCCTGGCGCACAGACATAGGGCAACCCGGGTCTCGAAAGACCCTGCCTTCCAGCCTCCTGCCACAGGCAAAGGTTGACCGCGCCCTGAAAGCCGGGCTACGGGGTCAGCCATGACTGCGTTTGAACCCAATGGCATCGGCGAGAGCCAAGTCGCCACGGACGGAAAGACGATTTCCATCACCCTCGACACGGCCGATTCCGGCCTCATCACCCTCAACCTGCCCCTGTCGCTGAGCGGGCATTTGATCCGCGTCTTGACCGCGCGGACGCGCGAAGCCCATGAAAGGCTCAGGAAAGCCGGCGAAAACACCGATTTCCTGAGCGAAATCGCCGATGTGACGACGCTGAGCGTCGGCGGAACCGAGAAACATGCGCATCCGATCCTCAGCCTCGAGACCAAGGACGGGGTGGTGACCGCCTATCATGTGCCAGCCAACATCCTACAGAGGCTGGCCATCGGCCTGACGAAGCTTTTCTCCGACGTCGCTGCTCGCCGCGGATAGACCTGGCGCCGCCAGCCCGGCAACACCGATGCTCCAAGACGCGCCAGATCCTCCTAACCCGTACCTTCGGCAAGCTGACGCACCGTTTCGGAGGCGAGCGAGCTGCCGAGCCACATGACGACGCTGAGCGTCGGCGGAACCCAGAAACACGCGCATTCGATCCTCAGTCTTGAGACCAAAGACGGCGTGGTGACCGCCTATTCCGTGCCGACCAACATCCTGCAGCGGCTGGCCAGCGGCTTGACGAAGCTGTTCTCCGACGCCGCCGCTCAGCGCGGATAAATCTAACGATTTGCCAGCGAACCGGCGGTCGCTCGTGCCCACAGTATGTCTGCGCTTTCCTTTGCGGCGATGGGTGGGCCGTAAACGCCGCCTCCATTGCGAGATCAGCAGTTTTCTCTTATATAGGCAGTTCGTCAGCCCATGATTGAATACTTCGATCTCCTTAACCTTAGGATGCAGCGCTGACTACGGACGGATGAGTCTGATAAAATGAGTAATAGCGCTACCGCGACAAAAAAACTGCTTTATGCGCTGCCCGACCTTGGCTGGATTATGCTTTTCTGCATCCTAGCCTTTACTATGCATGATCTAACGATCGTATGGGTGCAGGTGATCGCACTCTTGACCTTTCCCTCCATCTGGAGTCCGGTTTCGGAGTGGCTGTTCAGGCGGTCAAACGAGCATCAGCAAGCGATAGGTTGGAGAGATCCCGTATATTTGGCCATTGCCCTTGTTGCGGTTGTGCTGGCTTCACTTGCGGTTGGATGGGCCGTGGATGGGATGGCAGAACTTCTCGGCCATTGGGTGCGGATAACCTGGGTCCTTCTCGGCGCGGCACTTGCAATTGTCGCAATGACTCGTCGTGCTCGAGAGAAACACTCACAAGTTTCGGATAGCCAGGGGAAATAGCTGGTCTCATTGGCCGGCCCGAATCGCTCGTTCTGCAGCAGTGCACGAATGAGGGTTTGCCGGGCCTCGGCTCGATCTGCTCCAGGCTTTACACCATTGCGGATTTCTCTCTCGGCATTTCGGACATTGCGATTGGATGTTGCACGGGCCAGCAAAGCAGCAGCTGGCCCGCTCGCTCGCGAAAGTGTTGGCAATGCACCTACACCTCCTCCTATCAGTGTCCCTATTGCTCCGCCGGTGACGGCTGTCGACGCGTCACCAAGCAATAATCCCGCACTTCCACCGATCTGACCTCCTGTCTTACTGCTGTCTTTGACATTTTTAATGAACCTCTCGATCTCGTCCGGAAATGGCAAGGGCAAAGCCGATTTTCGCTCAACCCAGCGCGAAGTCCTTTCTACGAGATCATCACCGCCCGCGCGCCGCACCGCGGCCTGCTCTGAAGGTGAAAAATGCCTTATCCCTTCAGGCGTCATCTTCCCAGACGGATCGGCCGCTTCGTCGAGGATCGCACCTTTCTTCGCCTGTGCGGCCGGCACCTGTCTTTGACGCAGTGCGTCGGCGAAGCGCTCAGGATTTCTTTCCCCCACCTTTGCTATGCGCGCTTCGGCCTCATCGAGCAGGTCATCCCAATATTTCGTCGGGTGCGGCATGCGCGGACCAGGTCGCCCAAGGCGCGGCCTGCCGCCCGTTAACACCGATGCACCAAGACGCGCCAAATCCTCGTAGCCCGTACCTTCGGCGAGTTGGCCCGCCGCTTCGGAGGCGAGTGAGCTGCCGAGCCACATGGCCCCTTTGCGCGCCAGGCCGGCGGGTCCGGTCACGAAGCTTGGCGCGAGCTCGCCCATGGTACGGGCATATTTGCCGGCGGTCGTGCGCGGCTGATGCTTGAACAGGCCTTCGGAATTCAAGCCGAACCCTCTGGTATAGCCGTTCATCGCCTGAAGCGTCTCATCCGAAGTCGGGAGATAATCGTCGACCGCCTTCAGTTGCGTATCCAGCCAGGCGCGATGCTCCGGCGTGTCTTCAATGACCCCTGCCTTGCGTCCGACCCAGTCGCCGCCGCGGGTCGCCATGTCGATCGCCGCCATGGGAAGTCCGACCACGCCGGCAACGCCTTCGCCGACACCGGTCAATCCGCTGCGTGCGACATCTTCGAGGACATCGATCTCGCCCTTCCTGCGCATCTCGCGCTCGCGGGCTTGCGCAAATTCAAAGGCCTTTCGGCGATCGGGGGTTACGAGCATTATGATGATCCTTTCGTCGATGATGCCGGTCATTCAGGGAGGAGAGGTGCCTATAAAGCGAGACCGCCTCTCCAGTTTGCCTGCTCCCTATTGGTGGATGCGGCGGACACTCGCGCGCCAAAGGATGTCGGCGATCTTCCTTTCGGCGGCGGCGATAGACTTCTCTTCCATGCCGGGGAAGGCCACATGCAAGGCCTCGTGAACGAGCGTCGACAGCCATTCCCGGGGTTTCTGGCGCTGCTCTATTTCGATGATGCCCTCGTCCAGGAAGACACGGCCGACGGCGCGCTGACGCTTCAGCTTGCGCTCCACGATCCTGACCTTGCGAGGCATGTCATTTCCCGGCGGCCGTCTGGCGCAGGCGCAGATACCACGCCTTGCTCTTGCGCAAGCGCGAGTTGGCTTGCTTGAGGGCCATGCGGTCGCGCGCCAACGCGTCGCGCGCATCCTGCTCGGCCCTGAGCTTCTGCACCGGCACGGGCGCCATGAAGGACGGCGGCTTGGGCAGTCTCGTGCCCGAGGCGTCGATGACGGGAACCGACCTATTGCAGGCGCTCAGCATCAGGACCAAGCAGGCACTTGTCAGGACGTTTCGCGAGTTCTTCAAGGTAAGCATCGATCACCTTCTTCTGCTGTTCGTTTTCCTGCTCCAGTTCGGCGCGCAGCCGGTCTTCTGCTTCATCCGCCTCCTTCTGGACTTTCAGCTCGAGCTCGAGTCTCACGATCTTCGCCTCGAGCTGCTTCGCCTTCCACAAGCTGTCGGCGAGGGAATAGCCGAGGCCATAGACGTAAAAACTCCAGGCCGCGAAGGCGACGACGGCGCCGATCGCGAGCCAGGCCCGCAGCGAAAGACCGCTCAGGCCAGAAACTATCCAGCTCATCCGAACAAGCGGTCCCACAGCCGCTCTCTGCGGTCCTCGCCGATCGCCCAGAGCGTCGCCACACCCGCAATGCCGATGAGGGCGCCGATGACGAGAAGACCGCGCCAATCGAGAAACGAGGACAGGCCAAGCCCCAAGCTCGATGCAAAGCTGTCGGCCGCACCGGCGAGTGCTGTGCCGCCGATCGTGCCGTAGGCGCCGGCAACGGCCCATTTGGCGGGCGTCGTCCCGCCTCGCGAAAGGAACAGCCGCTTCTCGGCTGCCCTCCGCCGCGTGAGACCGGGAAGAACCCTGCCGCCGGCCTTGTTCCAGGCGAGGAACGCCTCGGCCGCCCTCATTTCCTCGCCGATATTGAAGGCACGGGCGACGCTCGATCGCGTGAAATTGCCGGGCCCGATGTTGAAGCAGAGGCTCACCATCGCGTCGAACTGATTTTGCCTCGGCGGGCGTGTGACCACCTTGTCGACGACGCGCTCATATTCGATCAGATCCTGGGCGAGTATCGCTTCAGCCTCGAGCCTCGTGATGCGCATGCCGGCCGCAGGTCTCGGCGAGCCTGCCTGCGCCGTGTGGCCGTAACCAATGGTCCAGATGCCGAGGGAATCCTGGTAGGCTTCGAGGCGCAGACCCTCATATTGCTTGATCAGGGCGAGGCCCCGTGATCCGGTCTTCATTGGGCCATCCTGTCCATGATGCGCTGGAAGATGCGCGGCCATGTCTCGAGGTCCATGGTCATGACGTGACCGGGACCGCTGCTCATTCTCTCATCAATCTTCGTCGCACCGTCCTTGGCGATGCCCGGACCGTTTGCGTCCTTGAAGCCCTTGTCCTTCAAGAGTTTCTTGGTTGCCGCGATCGGAACGACAAAGTTGATCCCGGCACCACGAAGGCCGGCGTCAAGCGTGCCGACAATCTGCCCCTGCTCGTTGAGGACCGAGCCGCCGGAATTGCCGCCGATAGCCACGGCATCGATCTGAAAGACCTTGATCTTCTTGCCGCGGCCGAAGTCGAGCGTGCGTTCGGTGGCGGAGACGATACCTTTGGTGAGCGAATTGTCGAACTCGACGCCGGGATTGCCCACGACATAGATGGTCTCACCGCGCTTGAGCCTGTAGTCATCGGGCGCAAGCGTGGCGGCATAGCTTAGGACATATTCCGGGTCGACGATCTGGAGAATAGCGACGTCGTTCTCGGGGTCTCGCGCCCATATCTTCGCCGTCAGGCTTTGCCGGGAGACGATCTCGTAGTTCTTGACGATGTTCTTGGAGACGACCAGATCCAGGCGGCGCTCGACGGTGGCGGTCGTGACCACGCCGGTGATCGGATCGACGAACTCCTTTTGCTCGCGGCGAATCCGGTTCCTGACGCAATGGTCCGCCGTCAGGATGAATCGGTTCAGGATTGAGATCACCGTGCCGGAGCAGAAATCCCCATCCTCATCACCAACGAGGACGTTAGCTTTGTCTATATAGTCGTTGATGGCGTCAATGCTCCATTGCGGGGCGGCCTCTGCTGCCGAGCAGGACTCGATATCGATGAGCACGGCCATGATGCCGAATGCGCAAAGGGCCGCGATCAGCCACTTCTGGACTGTCATGTGAATGTTCCTTTTGGGAGAGATTGGAGACTAGTGCTTCGGCTTCCGCCAATCCCGCAGAAGCTTGATGATCTGGAGGACGGCAAGCAAAAGACCGAAAATCGGGAGCAACAGCGCGGCAGCAGCGGACACGTCAAACAACATCCTGATCCACCAGGGAGAGACGATTGCCGCGCCGGCAATGGCGAAGTTCGCGAGAGCGGTCATTGCTTATCCCACCGTGAGACCGACCATGGTATTGCTGTCGTTTTCTCCCCAACTCGCCTGAATTGATACTCCATTGCCGCTCTGTTTGGGGACGTAGGCTGCGGATGTCGGCTCGTAAAACAGGTCACCATCATCCTCATCTTCGAAGTATTGTTCGAAAAATTCGGTAGCGCCTGTCCATGAGCAGTTGGGGATCACATTTATCGAGGAGCTGCGCCGGGAAAGGAAGATCCCATAACCATTGGCTGGAAAATCCATGGAGAGTTGGAGCGGCTCGGCCTCTTCCGTGCTTGCAGTGTCATGGGCGGTTCCTCCGCCCTGCAAATTGTCGAGTGCTATGCACCATTACACTACGCACTGCATGGCTGAAGGTAGCGACGACAACGGCGGCGCTGCCTGTAGGGACAGTGGCGGACGCGATCGCAAGAATGATATCGTCGCCATTATTGTGCTGCACCTCGATGGTGGCCGAAATCCCGCCGATCGTCACGGAATTAAGGGCGGCGGGACCAGGCGATACGAGTCCCAGTTCAGCGGAGATGAGCGCATAGACCTTTCTTGTCGCCGAGGCGGTACCGATCGGCCTTGCATCGCTGGTGACCAGCACATTGCTTGTTGTGCGCGTATACCAGCTTGTGTTGCGCTCCAGCTCGGCGACGCCAGCGCCGGCGAAGAAACCCGGAGCCGTCATCATGGCACGATGTCTCCGATGAGCAGCCATTCATCGGTCGCGATCTTGATCAGCGATCCGGCCGAATACTGCGTGCGCGCCTTGTAATTGTTGGCGGGGCGAAGCGTGACGCCGGCGCCCTGCGTGAAGGTGATCCGGCCTATGCCCTTCTGCCACCAGTCGATCTTCGACTTCACCGGGAAGGCGACCGACGAATTGGGCGGCACGGTCCAGGTGATGGCGGAGGCATTGCTGCCCGAGACCAGGCGACCCTTGTCGGTGAGCGCGAATGTATAGGTCGTGCCGGTCTGGTCATTGACGGCCGAATACTCGCCTAGTGGTTCAAATGATGTTCCACCGACATTAGGGTTCAGCAGGATCACATCGGTGCCGTTGTAGACGCAATCGCAGATGTGGCCCGCGCCCGTGATGTCGCCGATCGCCAAGGCAACGCCGTTCAGCTTCTTGATCGTCTTCGCGCCCAGGCCGTCGACACTGATGGTCGGATTGACGGACGTATTCATCGCACCAGCGGTGAAGCGGAAGCGCATCTTGGCGGTGTAGGCCGTGAAGGTCGGCGCGAAGATGGCGGTGATGGCATCGGCGGAGCCGCCGACCGAGGCAGCATGCGCAACGATGTCAGATTGCACCTGCCCCAGATTGGCGCTGTCGGTCGCCGCCGTTCCCGCGCCCTGATTGGTGAACTTGAAGCCGCCCATGGGCTGATTGGCCTGCCAGGGCGCCGTGCCGTTCACATTGATGCTGTTGGTCATCGCCTCGGCATTGTCGGCGACATAGGCGTTGTATTTGGCGCTTTCGATGGGCGTGTTGGGCGTGGCCGTTGTGCCGGCCGGCGGGCCGTACACGCCCGATCCGTTGCGGGGCATGGATTACCTCATAGGAAATGATAGGGGCACTCAAAGAACGTTTGAGCGGCGGGACGACTCGGCCTAATCTTTGGGCATCCTCGCACCGAGGTCTCTGCGACCGGGCTATGATACGCCTGCCTCTCAAAGAGACACCCTTGGTGCCTGCACAAGGTAGCGGGAGCGCAATCGAATACCTCGTGGCCCTCAGACGGTCGCGCCGTTCCTTAAGCCGATCAGGCAGGGCTCCGAGGACCCGCCCAAGGCAGTTCGCGACTGTCGAGGGCGGGCCGATGCTGCCACGAACGGCGGTTACCCGTTCGGTGGCCATGACCAACAGCAACCTTACGGTTCTGTGGGCTCACGGACCAGAAAGGTTCAGGGCAATGCGCCCGACCAAGCTGGTTGTTATCGAGGTCCGCCTCAATGTCGCCCTCTGTCTCTTCGGGATAGCGGCGATTATTACGGCAATCCTCGCTTAGCAGGGAGGCTGCTCGGCCAACGCTGGGTGGCCTTTCCCTTTCTGTTGGCCGTCTTCTTTGGCTCTGTGTCGGAATTTCAGCGTGCGGCTTGTGCGGTGTATGAGCATGCCACTTTAAATTCGTCGCGTCTTTCATCTTCGGGAGTCTTTGCCATGACTCACGTCCCGACTTTCAATTCCCAGCAGGAATCGGAACGGATCTATATCGTTTGCGGTCGGATCGCCATCTATTGGGGGCCTGTTGAGCTAAGCGTTGAAGGCGTCCTTACCAAGCTTCGGAATAATCTTCGATATGGGCAAACCCCTGGCAGCTTCCTATGGTCAATACCCTTCCCGAAACAGTTTGGGAGGAAGGTCGAGGAAATCAAGCTTCACCTGAAATCATCACCCAAATACGCCAACGTAAGAAGTGAGGCCGCCCCCCTACTCATTCGTTGCTACAATGCCTTTCAGGTTCGAAACCATGTGGTTCACAGCGTCTGCCAAGGGACGGACTCAAAGGGAAGGGTGATTTTCGGAACCTCGGATCACAAGAAGGGCAAATCGTATGTTGAGGTACGGCTCAGTCCCAAACAACTCGAAAACGCCGCTGTGGCCATGCTGCGCCTGGTTGATGAGTTGAAGAAGCTACACGATCAATTGCACAATCCGGCCTTGCGGTAAATTTCACAATCTTCCGGGATTAAGAACAATGCTCGAAAGTCTTAGGAAGCAGTCTCACTTGATGCTGGAAGTCTTCTTATGGCCTTAGGTTCCTGGTGAGCATTGCGCTAAGTAGCGTTGAACCCATCTAGCAAAAATCACACTCGCTTCTTTGGATAGAATAACGCTGGCTCCGCTCCAAGCTTTTCACAGTACTCCATCGCCGTATCACGGGCGACGATCCAATACGGATTTGCAGCGACCGGGACATTGTTGGTTTTTGCTATGGCGTCTTTGATAACTTCGCCCAAATTTTCTCTGACTACTTTCAATCCACCGGACTCAATATCGCGGCTTAGCGCCTCGAAGCGGTCGCGAGCTTTTTGCGAAGGCAAAGGCAGACTTGGTAAATAGCATTCCCACAAGCATGCAATCTCGTAGAGTTTGAACCTGTCGAGCGCGTCCCATTTGTCCCAGTCGATCGGGTTAGAAACTTGGCGGACCGTCACATGCGGCGGTTTGATTTCTTGCTTTCGTATTACATCCAGATATTCCCTAACAATCGGGTCTATGTCAGCGTGTGTAAAGGACCGTCGGTACTTTTTGTCGTGGTACTCAAAGAAGAAAGTAAACGGAACAAACTTCGAAAGAAACTTGTCTACCGGCATGGGCTTTCGGTCAGGCGAAAAAAAGGCGTGAGTGGCTATACTCGCGCCAACCGGTATCGGATTTATCTCATCACCGGAATAGAAGGAATCGCCAATCTTGAAGTAGAGTGGATATATATCGTTGGTGGTGTCCGACCTGACATAACCGTGGGCGTTTGTGATTGGGTCGCCCGTTAGGTTTTTTCCGTACGCATAGAAATCATGGACAACAATTGCCCCTTGTGGCGCACTCATACCGATGAAAGGGTAGTTCTTGTGTAGGTCAAAATTCCATTCAAGGTCAGTCTTGGGTCGTTTCTCGACCGCGTTCCCCTCTATCGTTTTGGTCGTGTCCGGTAATAGCGCAACGGGTTGCTGAGGCGACGGCAATGACGAGGTGTTATGGATAGCACGCGCGATTATGAAACCTCCAAGCAGTGCGCTCGCGAGAGAGCCCAATCCGCTACTCAGGAAATTGGAAACCTGTGGCCAATGAGCGAGCATAAATTCCATGTCACCCGCCTTGCCTATTAGCCATAGCGTCGGCTTCCACAGAACAATGGCCGTGCCCAGAATTCCCAGTGGCGTTTGTATCGCCGCCAATAGACGACGGATGGCCGCAAACATGCCGGACTCATATCATACCCTCTCTCCCTACCCCAAGGGCTTACGTCCGGTTCAGCTGTTGCTTATAGAGAGCTTTGGCAATGGAACGCTGGCCCGGGTTGACCCAGGGATTTGCGAGGACACTCGCGACGGTGCCGGCGTCCGGTGCCTGCTTCTTTCGCAGGGCTTCGATGAGCGGCGCGAAACTGGTTTCCGCTCTCGCCTTCCCGTCTATTCCAGCCTGGTCAAGCTGGCCCTGCGCGACCCGGCTGCTGATGGCGCCGACGAGCTTATTGGCTCCGTCCCACATGTTGCGAGTGGGCTGGTTAAGCTGGCGCGCGACCAGCGCCCGTATCAGCGCGCGGCGATCGGCCAGTTCATCCGGTGAATTGATGGCGTCATTGCCAAACAGGTTGAATGCCATTTATGCAGTCCTCACACGTTCGCCAAGGCGAAGCGCCTTGCGATAGTCGACCATCTTGAAGCCGCCCGGGCCTTTGACGACCGCTTCCGGCTTCGCCTTCTCGACCTCCTGGGCGATGAGACCGAGGCGCAGCGGACCGCCGCCCTTGTAGCGATAGCTGTAGATGCCGAGATCATCGGAAGTCTCGCCAACCTTGTGGATGTCTTCCTTCAGCCGCTTGTCGGAATAGGCTATCGCCGTCCCCGCGAGGCTGAGCAGGCTGCCGAGCCTGGCATCGTTTTGAGCCTGCTCTTGCTGATGTGCCGCAAACTGGTTCTGATAAGCATTGTCAACCATTTGAGCCAAAGGCACGCCATCGACGCCGGCCTGTGGCGTGTTGCTGACGAAACTGGGCTGGCTGACCTGGGAACCCGAGAGCAGCGCCGTGGTATAGTTGAGATCCCGGGCGTGATCCCGATCTGCTTCCGCATAGGCTTCGGCGCGGCTGGTCAAGGCGTGCTGATTGTAGGCGTCGTTTTCGTTCTCCCCCACTTGGCGCATGAGCCGATCATAGGCATCAGACCCCAGGCGAAGACCGCGATTGGCGGCATCGGTTTCAGCCTGGCGACGCGCTTCCGCGAGACGCGGCGCAAGGCGCTTGTTGCCGAGATCGAAGAGCCGCGCCTCCACCTCCTCATCGACCTTGAAGGGCTCCTTGTTGATCCTTCCCGACAAGTAGCTGGCAGCATTGGCGAGATTGTATTTGGCGGCATCGGCCTCGTTCTTGATCCGCTTCTGGGCGTCAGACAGGGTCGTGGTCGCGGTGTAGATCGGGATATCCCGCCCACCCACTTTCTGCTTTCCCGTTTCAGTGTAGATAATCGCCCCATCATCCGTGACCTGGTTGGTGCGGTTGATGGCGTTTTGAGCCAAGGCTGTGTCGATGTTCATCTGTGCTTGAAGCCTCGCCGTCGCCTTCGGATCAGGCGGTTTCGGGGCCTTGCTGCTCTTGCTACCCATGAATGTGTTCCTTATGAAAACCATTCGCACGCCACGCTTCCGCGGTGAGCGCCGAAATGATGCCGTCCATGCCGCGGCCAAAGAGCCGCGGTACCGTTACTTGCTCGAAACCATAGGCCCTAATGATGCGCACCGCGTTTTTCAGCCCGGCCGGTGTGCGGGCCACGGCGAGCTGGCAGCCGAGTTGATCGAAGACATAGGAGAAAGCCGCATAGAGAACCGGCCGCGTCAACCACCTCCGGTTATTTCCAGCAAAGCTGATCTCGATCACGCCGGCCTTTGGATTGTAGTTGTGGAACACGAACCCGCCGACGAGACGAGCGCCGTCCGTCACGCCAATGGCCGTGCAGCCGCCAAAATCCTCGCGATCGCAATCTTCGATGAGAGCTGAAACGAGCATCGCCACAGCTTCATCATTGCCGTAAACCGGCCTCATACCGCGATGCCGCCCTGCTCATAGAGAAGATCGAAGGAGACGAGCTCCGCCTCCGGCGGCGCCACATGGGAATTGGTGAGCTGAACGTTCGGCGCCACCGAAAATCCCTGGCCCGTAACGCTGACCCAGCGCGTCACAGTCTGTTGCGTCGTCGAGGAGTCCCACAGAGCGACGTCCCAGAGACCCGCGTCCCAGACATCGAGGCTCGGATGCGATGCCGCCGCGGGATATGGCGGCAGCTTCGGCAAATAGTTGAAGGAGCACGAGACCCGCGGGTTAATCGGTTTCCGATAGAGCCAGGTGGTGCGCGCCATTCTGGTGGTCTTTGCCGAGGCCGGCGACCCAAGGTGATCGTAGCGGCCCACGAATGTCGAGAGGTATGTCTGCCCGTCATCCGTGCCGCCGGCCTCGCCAATGTAGACCCCGCCGCCCGGCGTGCCGAAATAGATCAGGCTTCCCGCCTCGACCGAGCAAGAGAGGTCCCAGTTCGTATATTTCGCCCAGGCTCCGGTAAGGAGATTGACGACATAGCAACAGACTTCGGATGCGCCCACGCTCGGCAGGCCGATGATGGCCATGCTGCGCGCCACCCATTTGACGCAAGACCAGGCGCGCGACGACTGCCGCGCGAGCGCCTGCGCGCGCCATTCGTCTTCAATGGTCCGCGTGATCGAGGCCAGCGTCAACGCCGCCGGATCCTTCTCTTTTGCCGCGGACAGCGGGACGAGCCCGTCCAGAGTGGCAATGATCACATCGCCGCCGGCGCGAAAATATGCATTGGGGCCGAGCGGCTGGCCGATGTCATAGGTGCCGACCAGTCCCCAGGCCGTCGGAAGAGCGGGATCGGTGCCGGCAAAAGCCGCCATCTCCCCGGTCGTGGTCACGAAGACGCAGACATCATCCATGCCGTCGCCGGCATCGACCGACCACGTCGTGCCGAACAGCAGCGAACCACCTTTCTTGAAGACGCCGGAGAGGGAGATCTGCGTTGCCGCGCCGCCAATGCTGTCGACGGGCAGGCACCAGGCAACGAGCGTGTCCTTCTGGATGAAGAACAGCCGGTTCTTGAACACCCAGACATAGGAAAAGGTCGATGACGTAGCACCCGTGATGCTGGGACTGGTGCTCCATGTCGAACCATTATAGACGCGCCGGTCGTTGGCGCCGTTGACGGCGATCAGGAAATCACCGCCCGATGTCGAGAACATTGTCGATGAAAAGAACCCGCTTGTCAGGCCTGTGACATCGGCCGCTGGCTGCACCGTCGGGCTTGCCGGGCTCGTGATGTTGTAGATGCTGTCCGCATCGCTCGCGAATATCCGCTCAGCCGTGCCGCTGCGCCAAGCCATGAGGCTGATAACGCCATCCGTGATGGTCGCATGGCGGAGCCTGCCTCCGCGTGGTCTTATTCCGCGTGTCGTCGGGAAGAAGTTCTCGAGGATCGAAGCGGCGCCCGGCTGGTCGATTGCCAGGCTCTCCGACGTGACCCAGCCGCGGACGGGTGCGGGGAATGTCTTGGGGATAGAATGCGCACGAGCCTGCGCCGCAACGGCTTTTCGACGGAGATTGGGCATCAGGGAACGATGGCCTCCGGAAGAGCGATCTGGGCATCGGATGGCAGGCGGTCGCGGCCGATGGTGAGAATGCGCGAGCCCTTGTCGGCGGTGATCAGCTTCTCTTTAGCGTCCTCGTAGTTCCCGAAATCCTCGCCATAGGCGAGGCCCTTATTGGCCCGCCATTTCCAGATCATGCACAATTCGAGCAGCTTCTCGGAGAGCCGGAACGTGTCATTGTCGGCCGAGAAAGCGGCCTTTGGGGTCGCGTTGCTGTCCAGAGCCCATTTCGAGCTCATGTAGAAATACTTGACCTCTTCACCATTGGCGGGCGCCGGCTTGATGTGGATCTGGTCGCCATGGATCGTCCAGGCGCCGGCCACCAGATTGAACTGGCGAATGCTCATGTCGAGCCACTGGTCGCTCGAGGTGACATGCCTCAGCGCGGCAACATGCCGGCTCGTGCGCAGCTCCGCCTTCTTAAGCATTCGGTCATAGTCGGCCGGAAAGTTGAAATCCTCGGTCGTGCCGTCGCCGTTGATGGTGGCTACGCCCTTGAGCTTCTGCCATTCATAGTCCTTGGCGATGTGATCGGCCGCCATGTTCGCTAGAACCTGCAATTCAAAATGCTCACGCTCCTGGCTGGCGAAAATCGCATCCGGCCGGTTCAGCGGGAGGGTGCCGCAGGCGCTTTGGATGACGGTGAGAACGGTCATGGGCAGTGTTCACCAATTGAGTGGGCTTGTTGGCATGGGGAAAAATCGCACCGGGGCAGGATGCCAAAGGCTTGGCAATTAGCCGTTCGGGTACCAACGATCGCGCTTGCGGTGCTTCTGGTGGTGCTGAGGCTTGGGGTGTCGCTGTTGAGGCTGGGGGCTCTCTTGTTGATGTGTAGGCTGGCGGCTCTCATGATGTGGCGGCTGCTCGTTTTCGTGCCCCTCAGGTGGCTGGGCCGGTTCGTCTTGGACCGCTGGCTTTTCTCGGATGATCGCGTCCTGCTCGCGCTGCCGCTCTTTTGCTTCGAGCGCCTCCAGGCGCTCGCTCAACTCGGCATTCCGCGCAGCAAGCGCGGTCGCATGGGCAGAATCCTTGGCCGTTGCGATATAGGCGGCGGCCTTCTCCTTAAGCTCACGGCCAAACATGCCGAGGCGGGACAGGTTGATACCTTCGAGGCCGGCCAGCGCTTCGGCCGTGTGGACGTGGAGCGCCTTCAGTTCGGCACGGCGGGCGGAATCGATGAAGGGCAATTCATCGATCGGCGTGCCCTCCCCTACGGCGGCTTCGCCGGATTTGAAGGCTTCATAGTGGCGGTGATAGACCTGGGCGTAGCTCACCCAAAGGTTCGATTGAGGGTCGCGCATGCATTTCTCATGCGCTGGCGCGACCAGTTCCTTTTTCGTGTCGCCGGCGAAGCGGATGAAGACCTGCTCCTGCTGGTCATAGATCGGCCGGCCCTCTTTAAGACTCTTGGCCTTGTTTTCGACGGCGACATTGCGGAATTCGATGTGCAAATGGCGTGTGCTCGAGGGATCGAACATGGATGTCCTTCCGGTAAACTATGCCGCCAATCCATCGTCCATGAATGGACGCCAGATTTCGCATTCGGCGAGGCCCGCGGACGGCGTGCCGTCGGCGGAAGCGAATTTGGCGTTCTTCACGCGATCACCGGCGACGACGGCGTCGTCTACTTGGCCAGGTGTGGCGGTGGCATAGACATTGGCGTCATTGACGACAGTGCCGGCTTTGACGACGGCCTTGCCCTGGATCTGGTACCAACCGAACTGGTTGGCGACGGTGGCCGCCATGGCTACGGCGACGGGGCCGATGTCGTTGGGGGCGAGAAGCGAGGTGGAGAAGTCGTCGGGATTGTAGATGACGACGGAGCCGAGGACGGTGGAGGCGACACCCTTCAGGTAGATGTGCTCGCTGGAGCCGAGTAGCAGGTCTTTCGTGCGGATGATGGCGCCGAGGTTGTGACGCTGGATGGAAGAGGTTTCCGCGATCGGTTGGCCGATGAGGGTGTTTTCCTGGATGGTGAAGGGCAAGGGGCGTGTACTCCTGAAGGACGCTTCGAGGCTCGCTTCGCGAGCACCTCAGCGTGACGGGGTGGAAAGTGAGCAGAAGGTCGTTGTTGGGCGAGGAGCTAGGTCGTCGAGGGGCCCCTCACCCTCCCATTGCTTCGCAATGGGGCCCTCCCTCTCCCCGCTGCGCGGGGCGAGGGTATTTCGTTACGGTGCGGAGTCGTAGAGCTTGGCCATGTGGAGGGGGTTGTTCATGGTGAGCTCGCCGAAGAAGCCGATATGCTGGACGATGGCGTCCTGGTTGATCGGCATCTGCTTGCCGCCGAAGCGCACGAAGTTCCGGTCCGGGTGATAGCGGAAGCGCAAAGCCGCCGTGTCGATGAAATAGGTGGTGTTGGGGGGCATGGCGGTGCCGATGCCGCCTTCGAGCACGACGTCGACGGCCTTGCCGGCGCCGTGAAAACGCAAAGACGTGAAACCGAGCTTGCCGAGCTCATTCTGGTTGGTGATCTGCTGGATGGCGACGAGAGCCGAACTGAAAGCGGTATAATGCTCAAGCGAGCTCAAGATCAGATTCGGGCCTTTGGCGCCCCGGCTTCTCTGGATGATGATGGTCTCGAAGATCCGCCGGACGGTCGTGGCATCGACCTGAGTGATTCCGGGAAAGGCCGAATTTGCATCATAGGAACTCGTCTGCCAGATCGCATTCGAGCGGGATATGCCGCCATAGGTGCCGGCATTGACCACCGTGGGGATAGCGAGCTGCAAGCCGCCGATCTGATTCGGCAGCGTGCCGTTGGCGTGAAGGTCCTCGACAAAACGATCGACCAATTCCTGCTCCGCTGCGGTAATATGTTCTTCCATGACCTCCTTGAGCTGGTTCGAGCCCGAGTTCTTCAAGATCTCCTCATTGGAGAGGGTAACCGAAACCGCCGCCAAGCGGGGCGCGAACTCGGCATCGTTGAAAAGCTCGGCCGGTTGCGGATTGAGGAACTCATAGCCCGCATAGCGAATATAGGTGCCGCTTTCATTGTAGAGCAGGCGCTCGCGGATCGTCGGACCCGAGAACGTCTTGAACTGGTCGCGCTGCTTCATGGTGAAGAGCAGCGCATTGGAGTTGGACACAAGGTCGGCATAGCCTTGCGAGCGATCCTCCAAAGCCAGCGAGAACGCCTCTTGCGGGCGCTCATTGGTGTTCAAGGCCATTCATTCATTCCTTAGGCAATAGTGGTGACTCACCCGAGGCCGAGAGAGGCGAAAGCGCTATCGACGCTTTCCCGGGCGGTTTGCGGCGCCTTGCGCCTAGCCGGGTTTGAGCCGGAGCCAGGAGCGCCCGTGATCGAGAGATTGCCGAGCCGGGTCTGAGCCGGGGCAGATTTGCGGTTGGCCGCGTTTGAGGCAGCCGGTTGAGAGTCATTGACCGGCTCCGGACTGAGCCGGACGGCCATATCGAAGGCGGATTTGAGGTCCTGCGCGAGGCCGCCACTCAGAAGCCGCGTCATCATGCGCTGCACTTCGGGCTCTTTCAGCCGCGGGTTCTCAGCGGCAAACGCATTCACCTGCCTCGAAATCTCATCATCCATGCGCTGCTCGAGCGACTTCGACATGCCACCCAACTCATTGCGCAGATCGGTCAACTCCTGGCGAAGGCCGCGAATGGCTTCGTCGTCGCGCGGCTGTGTCGCTTCCGGCTTCTGAGCCATGACCTGGGCGGCATAGTCGCGCGGCGTGATGCCGGCATATTCCAGGACGCTGGCGATGGCGTTCATCCGCTCATCCGGCGTCTTGGAAAGGAGCGCAAAATCCAGGGCGACATAGCGGCCGAGCGTCTCATGGATGGTGGTGCCGTGCTTTTCGGCCAGTTGCTGATAGGGCTTCAGCGGCTCGAACGCTGCCTGATAGCGGTTCATGCCATCGTTCAGCTCCTGAAACGCGCGATGGGTCTCGGTGCGGACAGATTCGGGGACGTCGGCCCAGGCGGCCTTGGCTTCGGTCGAAAACCGGGCTGGAGCCTCTGCCGGGTTGCCGGCGCGCTCGTCCTTGCCGGGTGCATCCGCCTTTACAGGCTTTGCCTCATTCCGCGCGTCGGCTTCCTCAGAACGTGGCTGTTCGAGCGCCGCGAAGGCCCGATCGACGGACGCGCGTGCGGTCTCCCGTGATCGCTCGACAGTTGCGCGGGACGCCTGCGGAGCGTCGGTCCGCCCGCCATCGCCATTGTCCGATTGCGCAAGCGAAATGCTTTCGGTCGCGGCGCTGGCCGCTCCGGCTTCGTCAATCATGTGTATTCTCTCGCCTGACTGGGGGATCAGATCCGCAGCCGCAATGAGCTGCGCATCTCACAAAAAAGCCCGGACGCTTGATGGTTCAAGCCCGGGCGGGATGACCGGGTCAAGCCCGGTCACAGGTTCTTCGATCCTGATATTTCCCAAATCTCATTGAATGGCCCGCGATGTCAATAGGCCAGATGCCAAGAGCCAACTTTTTTTGCGCTCGCTAGCTCTTCAGAACAAGCCGCGCGCAACCAGTGCGATGAACGGCATGCGCCGCGATCTCGCGGCCTGCCCGGCGCAGAGTGAAGTCGAGCTTCGCCTCGCCGGCATGGACGCGCCGCAGCGTGATCTCATCGAGAAACTTCGGAAGTTCCGGACGCTCGAGACGGATTTCGCCCGTCTGCGGATCACATTCAAGGCCGAGGGAGGATTGCAGCAAGCTCAGCAACGAGGCGGCGGCCCAGGCCTGCGGCGAACAAGCCACCGGATAGAAGGTGGGACCTCGACCCGGCCGGCGGGGAAATCCACAAAAGAGCTCAGGCAGCCGGCGAAGGTCGAGATAGGTCGCAGCACTGAAGAGACCTTCGAAAATGCGGAGGATAGAAGACTTGTAGCCATAGCGCGCAAAACCCAATGCAATGAGCGCGTTGTCATGCGGCCACACCGAGCCATTATGATAGGACATCGGATTGTATCGAGCTTCATCCGTCGCCACGGTCCGGATGCCCCAGCCCGACATCGATCTTTCACTCATAAGGGTCTTCACGGTCTTCGCCGCCAGGTCGGGCTCAGCGATGCCGGCGAAGAGGGCGTGGCCGGCATTGGATGATCTTACCGCGCAGCATGCCTTCTCGCCATCCAGAGCCATGGCGAAAGTACCGAGCTCATCGCACCAGAAGGCTTCGTTGAAATGGCGACGCAGCTCATCCGCCTGAGCACGAAGGGCTGTCCCCGTCTCAAGCTCAGCCAGCCGATCAGCCAGATTCGCGGCCGCCAGCAGAGCGGCGTAATAATAGGCCTGAACCTCGCAAAGGGCGATGGGCGGCTCGGCAAGCCGTCCGTCTCGATGAAAAATCGAATCATGACTGTCTTTCCAACCCTGATTGAAAAGGCCGCTCTCGGCCTTGCGGCGGTATTCGATGAAGCCATCACCATCGAGATCGCCATAGGTCGTCGCCCAGCGCATGGCCCTTTCCACGATCGGCCAGATTTCGCGGGCAAAACCGTCATCACCGGTGCGATCGCAATAGGCTCCGGCGAGCATGACGAACAGCAAGGTAGAATCGATGCTGCCATAGTAGTGGCGAAACGGCACCTCGCCCAAGACAGCCATTTCACCGTTACGGGTCTCGTGCAAGATCTTGCCGGGTTCCGCATCATTGAAGGCATTCTCTTCCGTCGCCTGATGAGCGGCCAGAAACGACAGCACGCCACGCGCAAGGCTGGGGTCGCTCCACAGAGTCAGCAGAGAAGTGATCAGGGCGTCACGCCCGAAAACCGTACTGAACCAGGGTATGCCGGCATAGACATAAGGTCCCCGAGACGTGCGGGATGTCAGCATGCCAATATCGGCCTGCGCGCGCCTCAGCGCTTCATTGAAAATATCGTTGGAGCTATGGACCTCAGCGGCATCGGGCTTGCGGGCGCGTTTCTCCCGCCGCAAAGCAACCAGGGACCGTAAATAGTCTTCGCGCGGCGCGCGGCCCGGGGGACCCGTGCAGGAAATCGTCACGAAGATGATCCGATGCTCCTGAGAAGCGCAGGCAATATTGTAGATAGCCCTGGTTCCGTCCAGCCGCTGCGGCGACGGGTCGAAGACAATGTCGGTCGCGAGGGTGCGCCGGTCGAGCCCCTCATATTGAAGTCTGACGGCCTCCTTATCCAGTTTGGGATCGAAGATGGCGCCGCGCCGAGCACGCTCCAAACCGCGCACCTCGAAGATATCGGCAAAATCCGAACGGAAGCGGAATTCGAGCGACAGGGTCACAGAGGCATCGGTATAGTTGCGGATGATAAGGCGTTCATGACATCGGCCAGCATTCAGGAACTTCGACCGGTGGATGTGCATGGAATCATGTCGCAACACGAGCTGCTGACCGGCGAAGACATCGGGATTGGCAAGATCGGAGAAGACCATGGTGTTATCGTCGGTCAGGCTTGACGACAACAGTATCGGCCTCACCCCCGAGATCAGAAGCTCGTAGTGAGAAAGATAGCGCGTGTCCTGGTAATAGAGACCATCGGAACTGCCATAACCCGACAGAAAATCCCCTTTGGGATCCAGAACCGCGAAGGCTTCGTCCTGTTTGAGGATGCGCGGACGCCGCTCCTGAAGCGAAAAAAAAGCGCTAATCTGGAACTGCTCTTCGCCCGCCTCATGCGGGTCGGTGCGGTCTTGCAGCATCCCGGCCTCGGTCAATTACAACGCGCCAACGGGCTGGAGGTCCACCGATGGAACCGGCGCGAGGGGTGGACCATAAATATGTCGATTATCAGGTCGCGCCTGCAGAAGCTTCTCATAGAGCCGGACATAATCGCCGGCCATGCGCTCCACGGTAAAGCGCCGATCGAAGCATCGCCGCACTATGCCGCGATCGAATTCGTGGGTCTTCTTCACCGCGGCGATGGCCGCCTGGCGGTTGCCGACGATTGTGCCCGACAGGCCCTCCTCGATGATCTCGGGAACCGAGCCGAGGGGATAGGCGATGACCGGTGTCCCGCAGGCCATAGACTCGATCATAACCAGGCCAAACGGTTCGGGCCAGTCGATCGGAAACAACAACGCTCGCGCATTACCCAAGAACTCCGCCTTCTGCCTTTCAGTGACCTCCCCCACATATTCGACATTGCGATTGCGACGCACCATGGGCTTAACGACCTCGCGCCAGTAATCGACATCGACCCTGTCGATCTTGGCCGCAATCCGCAAAGGCAGGCCAGTGGCAGCAGCTATTTCGATGGCATCGATGGGATTTTTCTCCGGTGAAATCCGGCCGAGAAAGGCCAGGTAGCCGCCCTCCCCCGTACCGCATCCCAGCATCCGAGGGGGCAGACCATGATAGATCATAGACGCCTGCACCTCATCGGGCAGCATACGGCGCTGAGACCGCGAAATGGTGACAAGCTGGGCTTCGCTGAACTCACGGTAGAAGGAAAGAATCCCAGGACTGTCGAGCCGGCCATGAAGCGTGGTCACCGACGGGCAACCCAGAGCACGCAAAAAGGGAAATTGGAGAAGATCAAGGTGAAAGTGGATAACGTCGAAATCGCGGCAGCGGTCGCGCAGTTTCTCGAGCATCAGGAGATGATGCAGCACGGGATCGCGGCGGTTACTACTCAAGCGCAGAGCCGCTTTACTGCCCGGGACGAGTTCCGCAGCCGTCTGCGAATCGCCCGAGGCAAACAGGGTCACTTCATGACCTTGCCTGACAAGCTCTTCAGTCAGGAACGAAGCGATACGCTCGGTCCCGCCATAGAGCTTCGGGGGCACGCTTTCAATAAGGGGCGCAACTTGCGCAATCTTCACTGTACTGAACCATCTTCTTGACTTCGCAAAACAACCCTCGCAGCCACGGATGGTTCCTATCTCTACGGCATTTCCCTCAAGGGCGGCGCAAGCGCGTCGCCAGAAGCAGGGCCAGCCAGGCAAACGCGATTCGGAATAACGTTCCGCCGACACTATTCTGTTTTACTTTTACTACAACCGCGAAAATCTGACTTACCTTCTCTGATCAGCACGAGCCTAGATAAATCGCGCCCGACGCCCTTGCGAGGCCGAGGCTCCACGGCGACAGCCCAGCCGGGGCGCAAGAGGGTCGAACCCGACGCTCCGACGGAACCGGCGACCGGGTCAGTGCGTTTGTGGCGCATGCCGCATGATGGAGCCATCGAGCGACGCAAGTTGCGCAAGGCAGAGGTCGAGAGCTTCCCGATCCTGCGCTCGCCCGGCGGGCGTGCGCGCAGAGTGGTCAACGGCAAGACGCGACCCGTCTCCGAGCAGGACGCCAGGAGGATCGAGAAGCTGGTGATACCGCCGGCCTGGCGAGACGTGCGCATCAGCGCCGACCCGCGCAGCCACATCCAGGCCGTGGGACGAGACGAGGCCGGACGCCGGCAATATATCTACCACCAGGAATGGGAGGCCGTGCGCAGCGCCGAAAAGGCTCTAAGGCTGCGACGCTTGATCAGGGCATTGCCTCGCATAAGGCGGACGATCGCGCGCGATCTCGATCATTCCGGCAACAGAAGGGTCCTGGCCACCGCCGCCCGCCTCGTGGACCGGTTGTGCCTGCGTGCCGGCCACGAGGAATATGCCGGCGAGGAGAGCGGCCGCGGCGCAGCGACCCTCCTGTGCAAGCATGTACAGGTGGAGCAGGACACCGTGGAGCTCGATTTCCCCGGAAAGGGCAAGCGCCGGATCGTGACCAGCCTGACCGACGCCAAGGTCGCCCGGAATGTCAGGGAAGCACGTGGGATCCGGGGCAGTCGCCTCTTCAAGCTCAAATCGGGCCAGTCCCATCGCAACATGACCGCCAACGACCTCAACAGCTATCTGGCCCGGATCGCCAAATGCGACATATCGGCCAAGGATTTCCGGACCTTGCGGGCTTCATCACTCGCCATCGTCGATCTCCAAACGAATCCAGCGGAAACGGCGACGGCACGTCGGCGGATACTCGCCAAGACCTGTCGCGACATCAGTGCCGTCCTGTGCAATACGCCGGCCGTCGTCCGCAAGAGCTACATCCATTCGCCGGTCATCGCGCAGTATGAAGAAGGCAACCTAACCGGGATGAGAGCCGGAACGGCCCTCCCCTTATGCACGCAAGCCGAGAGTCTTTTGCTTGCCTTCCTGCGTAGGCGATAGAAGCGCGCAAATATCGGAACCAACGCGCCTTCGTCACCGTTCGACAGATACCTACCTTGTGTGGGAAATGTTCACTCGGCCCGCCAGACGCGATGCGATTGGCGGGCCTTGTGTGAGGGCCAGGCACTCGAGGTCTCGGACTCCACGCATCTCCCGCTAGAAATTGACACGGCCCATCAGAACAAGAATGAGGAGAATAATCAGGATCAGGCCAATGCCGCCGCTCGGATAATAGCCCCAACCACGGCTATAACCCCAATTCGGCAGGGCGCCGATCAGCAGCAAAATCAGGATGATAATCAGGATGGTGGACATTCGTTTTCCTTTCTCAGCTCCGCCCGTACTCAACGCAGAGGGCGGTTCCGAGTTCCCAAACAGGAACTTTACATGGTCAGCCCCGAAGGCCGGCTCGCGAGAAGGCCCGGGCTATTGCCGCCTTGATCGCCCGCCGATCGGGTTTCGTCCTGGGCCGCGGTCTCAACATTGCGGGGTCGTTGCCGACCTCCATCATGCCTGCCGCGCGATAGGTCGCTCTCAGCGCAGACTTGCTGTCATAAAGCCTGCCGTCCAGCATCGACCGCACGGGCGCCATGGTGTCGGACATGACAGAGGGACAAGCATAGGACGATCGCGCGCGGCGTGCCGGCGCCGCCCCGTGGGAGATGCGAAGAACAACAACCATTGTCACGAGGTCCGGAACGGCGCTTCAAGAGCGGCCATCACATTGGCGTAATGCATCGTGTCTATTCTCCTGTGTTAAGGCGTTCGTGGCCCTGCCGAGAAACGCGTGTCAGCGTTCAAGCCGCGAGCAGCAGAATAGCAAAGGCTTCCTCCTCCTGAAGCCGCTCCCGCTCGGCAATGAAGGCTTCCCGGCGCTCGCGATCGACAAGCAGCGCCTGAGCGAGCAATCCGTCGATGACCGCCGAATAGTCCGGCGACGGGATCGGCTGAGTTGTGACCGGGTCGATGATGCCGGAAGCAACCAGAAATGACCTGTCGATGATCCGGCGCAGCTCTTCCCGCCATTCGCGTTGCCGCCGCTCGCGGATCAGGCGCGGGTCATCGCCGCCTACATGAGCGAAGACAAGCGGGGCCGGCGCATCGGCGACCGCCGCCGTGGCTGCAAGCGTGTCGCCAGCCTCGGCGACGCTGATCGTGCCGGTGATGGAAAGCGCAGCTGCGGCGCTCAGGCCATCATCTGCCTCGGCGAGGTCGAGCGAGCCGGTGGTGAGCGGCTGGCCCGCTCCCTGAGCTGACAGCGTATCACCAGCTTCGGTGAGCGACAGCGTCCCGGTGATCGGCAGGACGCCGGCCGAAGCCGGCGTATCACTCGCCTCAGAGGCAGCGAACGTGCCCTTGATAAGCAAGGCTGCGGCGCTGGAAAGCGTGTCCCCGGCTTCCGTTGGGCTCGCGGCGCCCTTAATCAGGAGCGTCGCCGTCGCCGAAGACGTGTCGTTTGCTTCTGTAACCGAAAGCGAGCCGACTGAAGCGCTTGCCGTGGCGCCGGCAAAGAGGAGTAGGAGCATTTGCGGCTATCTCGTCTTTGGTGCTACGCTCCGGCAACCCATTCGGAGAGAAGATGCCATGCCGGCTAACATCGAAGCTCTTCCCGCAAATCAGGCCATAGAAGCTTTTGCCGCGGAATTGGAGGACCTAGCGAAGTGGATCGCAGACAACTGCGAGGAGGAGGTCTAGTGGTCGACGCCTATGAACGCCGCAACTATCCTCCGTATGATAGCTACAGAACGTGATGACCTCGCAAACAAGGTAATGGCCGAGATCGCGCATCATAGAGACCAATGCAGACTTGATCCGGAGCGGCTCAGCTATCACCGGGAACGCTTACGCATCCTCGACCTACCATCCCAGCCAAGCGGCAATCATTCCACCGTCGTTGGCGGATGATACTCCCAAAACTCCAGATGATGCCAGTGTTGCAGCGCCCATCTGTGTGCCCGCCTCGACAAGTGAATCAACAACCTCTGCCGATCCAGCTCCGGTAAATGTGAGCGGATTAGCCGCTGTGTCGTCCTGAGCCAGGACTCCTACAAAACCGGTCCGGGGAATGATGACATCGCCCGATATAGGGGCGGTGCCGCTGGCTGACAGCGTTCCCGAGAAGCGGGGCGTAATCCTGGGTGCAATCGTGGCGGCGATGACAGCCCCGCCACGAGTCTGCGTCGCTGGATAGGTGGTCGCCACGATTACCGTCTCACCCGCCGGCACAAGAGCAGCATAGAGAGATAAGGCAATGGTGTTGTTCTCGGTGAACGTGACCTGCTCCAGCAAAGTGGTTGTGACGCCTCCTATCATGACAGAGTTCGGCAGGGCGTTCGCGACTGTGGTGCCGGTCACCCGATTGAAGACGTACGCGTAAATGACTCTTTGCCGATCAGGCCCATAGGGCACCACCAGGTTGGTGAAGGAGTACGACGAAAGATCAGTAGCATTCACGGCACTGCCGCCAATCAGCACTTTTGGAACCGATCTATACCTTGTCGCCAGTCTATGGCGACGTCGGTCCAATGCCGTCACCATCACGTCAACCGCTGGATCTTGAAGCGGAAGGTGAAGGCCTCTCCGCTGGCCGGCGTGTAGGCGTTCTTTGCCCGAACCAAAAAGCGAAGATTGGCTGAGCCGACACAGGTGAATCCCATATTCAGCCCTTGAATATGGTCAACATCGTTGTTCCCAACGTCCTCAAGGGCAATTGGGACAACGCCGACAAGCTTGGCCATGTCCGCATCCGATAAAGCGAAAGCGGCATTATCGTTCGGCGATGTGACGGAGCTGTCGAAGATGAATATTTCACCTTGAAGCGGCGTGGCCGGGTCATTGTTCGACACCACGACGATATCGGTGATGAGGCCCGATCCGCCAGAGGCCTTGGCAGCATTGGAGATCGTGAAGGTGGTTGGCGCCGAGGTGGAATCCGAGACCGTATCGTTGACGGCATAGGCCGTGGTGTCGGCAGGCCGGTTAAAGGCCGTGGTTACGGTGACGAATTCGTCATTCGGTCCAACAACGGCCAGGGCGGAGGCAGATGCCTGAGCGCCGGCCAGGATCGGGGTGCTGGCGCCATCACCGCCACCGTCAAGCTTGACGCGCTGATAGTGAATACCCGAGACGTCATCGGTCGCGACGATCGGAGTTGCCGTGCCCGATCCAGTTGCGGGGATGGTGACATTGTCAGCCATCAGGGATTGCCCGCAGTGAGTGTGAAGCTCGTGACGGTGAAGGCCTGGCCGGCAGTGAACGATGTCGAGTCCACCGTCAGGTCGCCGCCGCCGCCCGTCAGGGTAACGGTGCCTTGCGCGTGGCAGGTCGTTCCGTCAGATGCATAGAGCCGGAAATGAGCGGCGGTGCCGTTATTGTCAGCAGAAAGGTCTTCCCATGTGCCCGACTTCGCCTTGCTGCCGCCCGAAGCAGCCGCCATCCAGTCGGACGGCAGGTTAGCGGTGGCAAGTACCGTTCCCGAATCCGCTGCGGCGCAGTTGCCCGGCGCGGCCCCGGTCCTGATTTTCAGGACGGCAGAAGTGCCGATTGCCGTTTCGACGGCGTCGAGCTTGGCATTGCGGACCGTGGTCGAATATTGAAGCGTCATATCAATTCATCCTCGCTGGAGCCGTGGTGTAGGTTCGGCCGTCGGGCGTCGTGACGGACTTCGGCGCGGCGATGGCGCCGGCAAGCTGCTCGATGGCTTGCGCTATCTGCAATTGGCCGGCTGCCAGTTGTTCCAGCATCTCCTGCTGCGAATAGGCCGACGGAAGTACTGTTCCCGCCTCGCCACTCCCGCTCACCGGTGAGATATGCTCCTGGTCAGCTTCGGCGCGGGACTGACGCGCCTCGAGCCGCTGCCGATGCGCGATCTCCTGCCGGCGCACGGCCATTTCGTCGTCGTGCTTCTGCTTGTCGAAAGCAAGCTTCTTGTCTTCCTGTTGCGCCTTGATCTGCTCAGCGCTCGACTGCGGACTTTGTTGCGCCTGCTGCGCCTCTCTCTTCACCGTCTCGGCGTATTGTTCGATCGCGCCGGCGAGGGCGCGGCCGGCGCGGAAGGGCGCCACGGCGAATTTGAGCGTCTCGGCCGCAAATGGCGCCGTCGCCGGCTGTTGCGCCACCAGGGGCACCAATTGCTGCATGGCGCCGCTGAGCGCGCCCAAAAACTCGGTTCGGCTCGCCTTCTCGGCATTCTCGTCCGGCTGGATCGTCGAATCGGTTTCGATCTCCAGCACAAAAGGCCGGATGCGCTGTTCACGCAGGAGGCCGACGATCTTTTCCATGGTGACCGTGGCCTGGAGTTGTTGGATCTGCCCGTCCATCTGACTCTTAGTCTTTGCCAGCGCTTGCACGTTCTGCTGCAACTCCCGGCCTTCGGGGGATTCCAGGTATTCCAGCGCCTGCCGGCCCAAAGCCTTCACCTGCCCGGCAATGTCGGCCTCGGTCGGCAGATCCATTTGCGCCATATCGGCGAATTGCCGGGGCGTATAATTCTCCGCCATGATCTCGGCCGAGATGCGTGTCAGGTCGCGCGCGAAACGCACCAGCTCGCTTTGCCGGTCGCGAATGCGGATCGAGCCGTATTGGCTCTTGAGCCGCTGGGCGCCCAGCGTCTCTTCCGGATCGGTGGCGCCGCGCATGATGTCGGAAATACCGCTGATCTGATAAACATCATCGATCAACTGCCGGCGGAGCGCCACAAGCGAGGTGATGGTGTTCGCCACCTCGACGATCGGCAGCCAGACGACGCTGTCCCTGAGCGAAGCGCCGCCCAGATTCTGGTAATTGGCAACCGGGATGAGGCGGGCATTGTTGCTCGTATCCTTGAGCGCCGCCTCGATAGCCTCGGCCAGATCGCCGGCGCCGCCCGGATAAAAGCCCTTGAGCTTCAGCGCCTCGGCCAGGGACGAGATGCGCGCCGTAAGCTCATTGATCTCCTCGAGCTGATCGCGATAGTAACAGAAGTCAGGCACCGGAACGAGCGAGCGCCGCTCCAGCGTGGCATAAGCGGGCTTCGGGCACGGAAAGAACCTGTCGAGCTTCAGGTAAGGGTCCCTGGCGTCCAGGACCTCCTCGACACCGGGCGATACCCAGACGACGACGCCCCGCGTCTTGGACCAGATTTCCCAGACCTCCGCCTTGCTCTCGCCCTTGTAGTCGGGAATCCGCACCTCGCCTTTGGCATAGTTCGGTGTCTTCAGCTTGATGCTCTGGGCAATCTCGTCGCCGAAACGCGCACGGACCTGCTCACGCGTCAGCCAGGCGCGCTTCGCCACCCAGCCGACTTCCGCCCATTTGCGGGCGGGCTCATGCAGGAAATCAGCCCGATCCAGGTGGTCGATGACATTGCGGTCGCCGCCGGCCGCCTCTTCAAGCCTGACCCAGGCGATGCCGCGGCCCACCGTCGCCAGATCGTCGCGGACCTGCAGCATAATGGTGTCAAGACCGATCTCCTCGAAATTGAGGATGAGCGCGCGCTCGAGCATCTCGGAGGCCTTGCGGGGCAGTTCTTTTTGATCCGCCCAACGCGGCACCACGACCGGCACCGGGGACCTGGAATAGATCGCCGGCTTCAACACCTCCATATTGGCCCAGAACATCTTGTATTCACGATCGACACCGGTGGCTGCCATCTTCTTGAGGTCGGCATAGAGCTTGTCGATCGAATCGGATTTCTCGTTCCAGAAAGCGAAGAACTTCTGGGCATCGCCGATGCAGTCCAACCAATATGCGGCGTTGCGATCTTCCGCCGATACGGTGTCGCCGCCGGCTTCGTACGCGGCCATCAGATGACCATCCTCTTGCTGGCGGAGGGCTCGGGGGCGCCGGGCAGAAACACCGTGCCCCCAGGCCATGGCTTCGGCTTCTCGACGGTCTTCGGAACCACCAGTCCGCAATTCACGGCGAACTCGCCGAAGGCATCGGCGCCGTGGCTGTTTTCGTCATGGAGCGGGACGCCGAAAGTCTGCATGCGCTCGTTGAACCTGCGGCTATAGCGGCGCAGCCGCGAGACCCCCAGCATCACCCGCGTGGTCCGATTGAAGCGCATCCTGGGCAATAGAGCGCGCGCAGCGTTTATGCGCTCGACCGGCCCAAGTGCCGCACCAATGTGGATGGGCTTCACGCCGAGCCGCATGAGCGTCAGCGCGCGGGTTCGCCCGCCTGCCCCCCATTCGCGGTTCCTCACATCATGGGGCAGAAAGTGCTCGCCATAGCGAAATGGCGCTTCGCGCCCGATCTCGCGGCGCTGCCGGAAACCCTCGGCCAGGTCCGGATCGAGCTCGGGCAAGGCTTCCCTGACGATGTCCTCGGCGCCGAGACCGCTCGTCTCGTAATAGTCGATTGCCGTCGCCCACAGGCCGTCATCCTGGAAGAACCAAATCGAGGTGTAATCGTCGATGCCGATATCCCAGGCCGTCTTGACCGGCCGCGCCGGATCATGCGGGAAATGGCCAATTTGGGCGTCCTTCTCGGCCTGGGCGATGAGACGGCCATAATAGCTCGCCTCGCTGACATGCTCGTAGCCGCCGCCCCAGACATGCGCCGCCATCTCAGGATCGGCGGCATAATCACTTTCCTTCTCTTGGCGCAAGACATCAGGAAACCAGGGATTGTCGTTCCAGTTGACGGCGACGATGACGGCATCATCGCGGGGCTTCCCTCCCCTGAAAAACTTGTCGACGGCGTCGGTCTCGTGCCGCGGATTCCAGGAGAACCAGATTTCCGAACCCTGCTTGCGGATCGTGGGCCTGAGGAGCCTGAGCGATTTGTTGGACAGGCTCTGCGCCTCCTCCACCCAGGCTATGTCATAGTCCTCGAGCGACTTGATGTTTTCAGCATTGTAGGATTGCATGCCCTTGAAGATGACGAGCGAGCCGTTCTTGCCGCGGATCTCGGATTCGAGAATGGTGAAGCGGGCGCCCAACCCATAATAAGCGATCTTGTCGACGACCAACTGGCGCACGGATTCCTTGATGGAATTCTGCACCTCGCGAATACACACGGCGCGGGTCTTGACCCTGGCGCACAGCAGAACGAGCTGGCCGGCGAAGAAATGCGACTTGGCGCCGCCCCTGCCGCCATAGGCGCCTTTGTAGCGTCTGGATGTCAGCAGCGGCAGGAAAGCGCGCGGGACATCAAGCTTTCGGATCAACGACGTGGATCTCGAATTCGGGGGACGCGTTTTCGGCAGACTCGTCGTTTTCAGCCGGCGAGGCAGCGGTGGCAAGATCGGGCACGATCTTCCTGGCGAGCGCAATGCCGGTCGCCACCTGCTCCGGCGAGAGATCGCGCCGGCCTTCGACAAAATCGATCAGGGCGTCGATGACGCCCGAATCCATGATCTTGTGGCGCAAGACGGTGATGCCGCCCTGGCGCGAAGGGAAAAGGCTCGATGGGACGGAGGCGAGATCAGGCGGGCGGACAGGCGGTACGGAAGCGATGAAGAGAGGCGACGGGACTGTATGCGGATCCTCCGCCGAAGGCTCCGCGCGTTCGGATCGCGGCTGCCTGCCCCGCTTCGGGGGATCGCTGGTGCGATGGCCTTTTTCAGTCAGGATGGCGGGCACGGCCGAATGCTGGCCGCGGAAACGATAGGTGACCATGATGTTCCTCAATGTTGCGATGGTGGGCACGGCGCGCCCAGAAAAGGCGCGGAAGAGCCAGGGCGGGATGGAAAGGGCGAGAGGAGGAGAAAGCTGCGCAGGGACGCGCTGAAGCTCTCTATACGATAGACCCGGGCGGCTGCGCTGGCGCGCTTCCGCCCGGGGTCTACGCAAGGTAAAATATGACTCGGCGGCGCATATAGGTCGCCCCCAAACGCGCTGCCGAGCCCCGTCGGCACCTCCCGGTCGCCGGCGGGGCGCTCGTCGCCGACCGGATTCTGGACGACTGAAGTATCGCCGTGCCGACCTTCGCCGCCCGACGGCGGTTCAGCCGCTCATTTTATCGAGGGCCAACAATGTCAAAGGCTTCGAAAGCTTCTTCCCGCAGTCCGCAGCGGATAAGCTCCCTAATCGTATCCGCTTGGTCGCGCAGCCCTTTTCTTAGGCGCAATACCTCCAGGGCCTCCACCTCGGCCTGATCCAAGGATACTGACAAACTGATCATCAAAGCCTTGTCCGACATTCGGTCATTTTACTGAACGTAATACGGCGAATCTAAGAACGGCCGGTTGGTCGCATGATAGCCGCTACAAGCAGATCCCGACATTGAACCGGACGACAAAGCCTGACCATCGCATGCTTCGCCTGCCGGCGAAACGCTAGCCGGATGCAAATCTCGCAAATCGCAAATGGCGGTCAGAGCATGAAAAAGCCCGGGAGCTTTTTGTTCCGGGCGCAGTTCCGATCCTGATATTTCCCAATGCTACCGTTTGGCCCACGATGTCAATGGGCTTTGTCGCAGAGCCCGAAATTTGTACATCGCAACTGCGGCTTCAACTCGGCCCGTTGACAAAGGAAACCGAGCGGCCCCGCAACCGCGCTCTCACAGATTTCGGCTGTCGTAAGCCCAATGCAAGAGCGCTTGGCGCTGGCGCCGGCGACACATGCGGTCGCCAGGATCGCAATTCCTCTTTATCTGAGCGACATGCCGCCTCATCGCCTTCCATCGCCTGATCTGCCGACTGTCCTCTTCGGGCATGCGTCGGCCCATGTAATAGCGGCAATACCACTGGAACCAGCCGCGTGGATCATCGGGATGTATCCATCCCTTCTGGCGCCACGCTGACAACGATTGGCTCGCGTCCACGCCGAAATAATTGAGCGAGCAGTCGCGGCGCGAAGGCGAAAGTTTTGCCCGTGCGAACCAAGCCGCGGGAAATTCGTCCCGACAATCGGTCAGGTACTTACCGCAGAACACTCCCAGTGCAAGCATCTGCTTGGGCGTCAGGTCGGGCTGAAACTCCGGGTCGAAATTGCGACCTACCGATGCGGTCAGTGCGTAGCGATAGCGGCGCTGCATTGTGTCGTTAACGGTGATGATCCGGCGAGGCATCCTGTGTTCCGATCAGTTCAATATGCAAATCGCGCCATCCAACAGTGAAGCTATTTCCAAAACTTGAACCCACTACAGATTGGCAGAGCAAGTTTGCCCCGACATGGCCCCAAAATGACCTAGAACTGACGTGGGGTCCGGAGCGTTTTCTGTATCATGGACAGAAGGCAGCTAATAGAGCTGGTCACACACGCCCGTAAGGCAGCGGATGAGTGTGAACGTCTCAGGGTGACCGAAATTCTTGCAATTAGGGCCTTGCGAGCGGCGGGAGAAAGCACCCAGCTACTGGAGGCCGCATTGATCGCACGGGAAGCAGAGTATGATCGGCATGTCGCCGAAATGGAAAGATTGCTCGACGAACTCGACGGCCTGCCCGCGATCGAAATGAAAGTCTAACCCTTGGATCTGGCGACAAAACAGTAGCAGGCTGGTTCTATGTCCCACGGCTCATTTTGGGCTTCATTGATTGCGGCGCCGCCTACCAAGACCCCCGTCCAGTAGGAGATGGCGCCCATGAAAGCCCTTGGATATCTCCCGGGGCTTTCATGCTCTCAGGCTCCGAGAACGAAGCCAAACGCCACGCTAATCAAGAAGAGAATAAGGAGCAGACGCAACCAGTGCCGAAGTGACCGGTGGGCCGGCGGTTCGTCGTTTCGCTCGAATGAGTCACCAATGCGGGAACGCATCCCTCTGAAAGGTCGCAACGGCCAATAAGGTTTCATAGTCGCGTGCCTTTGGCGGCAAACGACAGGATTCGCGCAGCTATCGTTGCTCTCTCGGCATCATCACAGCCAAGTTTCAGACAGGCTTCGTCCACGACCTTCGAGAAGAGCGCTATTTCGGCCGGATTGAAGGCGCCTCACCTCCGTCATAGCCCGCGCCGCTTCTGTCGCCTCACACGTGCGTTCTGCTCGCAGATACCGGCGTGAACTTCATACAGCGCGGCGACCAACTCAGACCTGTTGTCGTTTGCTGGCGGCATGGTCGGTCGACTCCTGTAGAAAGCAGAAAGCAGACACCCGGAGGCCAGATTCTGCAATCGGCCCTAGAACGGCCGATCTGGTCGGGGGCCACTAGCGTAGCCAAGGTTTCGAAATCGCCGTCCTTGCACTGACATGACAGCGGGAAATGGGCATCTATGCTGCATCGAGGTTTTGTGTCCCGCGGGTCGAATCGAGGTAAGGAGGATTTGGCGCGTGGCAAGCCCAAATCATCGCCGTCCATCGAGTGCCCCGCTCGGCCGCGCTGGCGGGTTTTTGTTTGAGCAATGAGGGCAAAATCCGTAATTTGCCCACCGTCGACGAGCTAGGGAGCACCCAAATGTATGCCAATATTCTCTTGAGCACGGATGGATCGGATGTCGCGAAAAAAGGCGTCGAGCATGGGGTTGCTTTGGCAAAGGCCCTGAATGCCAAAGCAACGGTGGTCACCGTGACCGAACCTATGCCGGCCAACCTTGCGGGAGGTTTTTCAGGATATACCCCTAGGCAGGAATTGATCGATAACTTTGACGCAGCCGCCAAGGAACGTGCGGGCGAGATACTGGATAACGTTCGTGCCATGGCGGAGCAAATCGGGATATCTGTAGAGCTGTTGCATGTTCCGAATGCGCACCCAGCCACTGCGATTATCGAGACAGCAAAGTCCAGAGGTTGCGACTTGATCGTTATGGCCTCTCATGGGCGTCGCGGCGTCACGAAGCTATTAATGGGGAGTCAAACATCGGAGGTCCTGGCTGACGGAAGCGTGCCGGTGTTGCTCGTGCGGTAACGCCTTGCCGTGTCCTGCCGCGCCCGCGCTGCCAAAAGAAAAAGCCTGCCAGCGTTTGCCCCCAACGTAAGGCGGCGCTCGCGAGAGCGCCGGAACCAGTGTCCCCGAGTCTTTCGTGCGCCTCACGGCTCGCGCGTGCCTTCGTCGACCTTCGTGATCCCTTCGCCCAGATTATAAATCTCGAGTGCTTTCAAGACCTCGGCCTCAGTCAGTGTATCGCCGCGGCTTCCGATGATCGCCCGGAGCGCGGTGGGGGCGCCATGACGATCGATTACAGCCAGTAGCGCGCCATGCGTGCCGACGAGGCTGGGCGTTGTCGGCGGTATACCCAGTCCCTGTAGCGCCATGCTGATCTCTGCCTCGATGCGCGTTCGCAGATCCTGATTGGCCATTATCGGGTCGTCTTATCGAGCGCTATCGCCAGAAGGGCGTCGTATCGGCGCTCGCCTCGATTTGCAAAGCCGAGGACGCGGGCGGCGATTATCGGCCGCATAGCTGCGTCGCATTGAAGCGTGTCGCAGGCTTCGTTGGTCACTTTAGCGACCATGTCCAGTTCGTCCGGAGTCAGCGCATTTCTCATGGCAAAGCCTCATGCGCCGTCCCTGGTGCAGAGGGGTCTAAGAGGGCAGAACGTCGGCGGATTCGGGAAGTTCCTGTTTCGGCGGGCGTAGGCGGCCCTGCGCTTTCGCGACTCATCCAAAGATGAACCCGCCCGGATGGTGCACCGCGGGCGGGTCAGGTGACGACCTACCAGGGGGACTGCGGGGAGTGGGGGCAGGTCGACGTGCGGCTAACGCGCTTGCGTCTGAAAGGTTGCGGGGCGGCCGGAAGCAGGTTCGATGGCAATCCACGGGCCGGCCACTTCCTCGATCACAACAACCCAGCGCTCCTGAATCGTGCCGCCAGACACGCACGCATCAAATGCATCCCGGTACGCGAACCCCTCCCGATGGCCACCCTCAGCGCGTTGGGCCGGTTCCCAGCACCGCGCGTCGCTTCGTGGCGCTGCGCAAGAAGGATTCGCCAAGACGGTAACGGCGAGAATGCCGGTGATGAGGAAGGCAGCACGCATAAGCGATCAACGCCTAGTTAGGCCGTTGGTTCGATTGGCGTTGGTCGTCATCTCTTTCTCTTTCGGCCGGTCGGACTCTGATCGGGCTCGAGCAACTTGACGGTCAGGCTGAAGCCCCTTTCGGGCAGGGCAGCGGCAACGTGCGCCAGAACCTCCTCAGGCAGATACGTGATGACCTTGTCGGAGCATTCGATCAGAAGCTGGACCTTCCGCTCTGTCCTGGTGACGGGGTCGTAGACTTCATGGTCGGAGAGATATTTGGGCATGAGCCGGAGGATCGAAGCGGTCTAAATTTGCTGGCGCTTGACGACAATCATCGCGCCTGTTCTCTCAGCATCTGATCCTTCCGGGCACGCTTCGCGACCAGATCGTTCAGACGGCGGGTGAGAGTGCCCAGGTCGAGATGGCCCTCGACAGCGACCTTAACATCGTCTGTTCGAATCCTCGAGCCCGCCGCAACCCCGGCCTCCCTGATGACGGTCAGAACCTCGCCTTTGGTGATCGTTTCCATGCGCCCTTAACGTAGGGAGACCCGCGCGGTTCCAAAGGCAGCGCGCCGGCGCGTGACTATTTGCGTTTGGGCGAGAGGCGAGTTTTCATGGCCCAGTCGACCTCGACCTCGCGAGCATCCAGGTTCGAACACCTTCACGGTGACGTGGGGTGGCAAGCAAGTCGCTCTGTCTTCGAAAGCCGCTGGCACCATTGGGCGGCGCGTACCAGTCGAGCCGGCAGGGACCGCCATCACTGCTTTGCCGGTTCGCAGTTTTCTGAATTGCGCATGGCAACCCACGGATACCTCCTACTGCGCACGCCGATGCCAAAATCCTAGCAACGTCAGTCAACGCCCAGGGTCTAGCTGTTGGCTGATGACAGCTTCGGGCCGGACATGGGCTATAAGGGGCGCATGGCAAATACGGATATTCACGTAAGGATCGAAGCCGAAATTGCGAATGCCTTGGAGGCCCTGAAAGCGCCGCCGGCTATGCTGCGCCTTGCTGGCACGCGCAACGCTGAGGGCGCCTTGTCGGCGGCTCTGGAGCGCTTGGGCGCACCTATTGAACTGATGGGTATTATCGGCAGCTATGGCGATACCCTCACTGACGCTGAAGTCCTTTCGGCGCTTGAGGCTTACAATCGCGGTGAGGCCATTATGGAAGTCGGGCTCGACGCGCGAGAGCTTGAAGCTGACCGCGCATTGAAAGGTCGCTTATCTCCAAGGCGTAAATGACCTAGGCCAGCGGCCCTCGATACGGCAGCCATACCTTCGCTTCTTTTGCAGCCGCCTCAAAGCTTTCTTGGCCTTCTCGATGTCAGCCGTGCCAGCAAAGGCGTCAGCGATGAGGATAGCCGCCTTGTCGCGCTTCTTGCTCGTTGGCCATTTCAGAAGCTCCTGCGCCGAGAACGAAGCCAAACAGCAGTCCAACTAGAAAGAGAATGACAAGCAAGCGTATCCAGCGCGGAACCCTCGGCTGCGTTGAGGGATATTGCCTCAAATTTGAACGGGCACTAATGCGGGAGCGCATCCCTCTGAAATGTCGCAACGGCCAATAAGGTTTCATAGTCGCGCGTGCCTTTGGCGGCAAACGACAGGATCCGCGCAGCTATCGTTGCTCTCTCGGCATCATCACAGCCAAGTTTCAGACAGGCTTCGTCCACGACCTTCGAGAAGAGCGCTATTTCGGCCGGATTGAAGGCGTTTTGCATGCCTCACCTCAGTCACAGTCCGCGCCGCTTCTGTCGCCTCGCCCGTGCGTTCTGCTCGCAGATACCGGCATGAACTTCATACAGCTCGGCCACCAAGGATGAACCACATTCGGCGGCTAATTTCCGGGCGCGTTCCGCCTGGGTTAGGAGGCGGACCATTTTGTTACCCTTCTGGGCGCGCGGCTTTTTTCTGTCTTGCATGAGCCTCCTGTTGGCCAGGAGGCTACGACAGCTTTCAGGACGCCAACTTAACATAGGATGTGTTCCATGCAGGACCCCAATGGGCCGCAGGCGGGCGAACCTCAACACACTACAGCTTAGCACATTCAAAAGCGGAGCCCGCCACCGTGCTGAAGGATGGCGGGCTCCGCGCACTTCGCCGACGTCGCATTAGGAAAGCGGCTAACTCACTTCTGCCTTGAAGTGCTCTGAAGCGGAAGCAGGCCGCCCGCCTTTACACGTATCGCCGACAGATCTGTCGGGCGGCTAGTTGACGACCGCAACCACCTTCCGGCTGCTGTCGACCACGTAGACCCGGTCATTCAGGTACACATACTTGTGCCCCTTCAGCTTCGGGGTCTTCACAACGACCGTCTCAGGGACATCGTAGACTTCGACTTCTGCCGGCACCACGACGCCGACTTTTACGTCGCCATCCCACTTATGGGATTTGTATTTCTTGACCTTCACCTCGTCATGGAACTGCACGCCGATCTCCGGGGCAATGACTATGTCGTCAGCTAAGGCCAACGGGGCGCCGAATGCCAGTGAGGACGCGATAAAAAGAGAAGGCAGGATACGCATGGGTCTGTCCTTTTTCCGTTGATGCCCCCTGGATCAATTTGGAACGTGGTGAGTGTCGAGCGGTTCCGAGAACCGGCAACGCGTATCAGAAAATTTTTGTGGGGGCAGCGTCAGGAACTAAAAATTTCGACCGCACGTTCTGGCCATACCGCGATGGTCTGGAGCCGCCGGCAGGCGGCACGACAGAGGGCCTGCAGGATCGAACGGACGGTCGGTCCTGTGGGTCCTCCAGCTATTTATCCAGCTCAAGCTGATTCAAAATCATCTCCATGCGGGAATAGTGTAAATCGCGTTCGCCTCCAACGCCTTCATCGCTGTCATGGCATTGATGGTTTCGGCGCCACTAGCTTGCAGATCGTCGATCAAGGCTTGTTGCCGTTCAATCTGCTCGTCAGCCTTCGCAGCGTCCCTTCGGGCTCCATCCAAATAATCAAGAAGCCGCTTTTTAGTTGTAAGAGCCATAGGTTCCCGTCCCAGCACCACGGCTGTTGAGTACACTGCAATAATCGGACGCCCTGCAGAAAAAGCCCGCGCTATCAGAAACAGCACGAGCCAGTTGAGGGAGATGTCCAAGTAGGATCGAACAACAAGATAATGATTAAACGCTCAATCAGTTCCGCAGAGTTCCTTTGAGAAGGAACCCGCCACGGGGGACGGCGATACACCGCGACGGGCTCCCCGCATCCGCATACCTGGCGACAGGAGCGGAGTGCTGCGTCAATGATCTACCAATTGCTTCGGCGCAACAATATCAAGCCGCAAAAAAGCTGTTTCGAAATGACGCGATCACGGCATAATTCGGAGTAGTCGCTTGCCTAATGCTCGGCTGGCGGCAGTCCAATCGCGGCTTCCATGTGGCGAAGAAATTTTCGCGCGACCTCCAGCGACATAACGAGAGTTTGCTCGCCGCCGTCGGTCTCAATCGTCCATCTCATGGTACTGCCATCGGGTGAGACTTCTACCAGCAGATGCTGCTTGATCCTGTTCAACGGCTGATCGCCTACAACGGCATTGTAAGCCAGGACGTCACGATCGGGGGCTCGGGTAACCTTCGCCCGGACACCTTCGACCTTGAACTGGCAGCTGCCGGGCGTTCCGTCCAGCTGGCCGCCAAGCAACAGGATCAGGCAACCATCCTCCGGGTCGGCCTCGCTCGAAACGCTGAGGACTTCAAAGTCTGGCATGGTGCTTCATATCCCGGCAAACGTATCTCGAAAAGGCTAGGACTAACCAGCGCTGGGGAGTCTCTTGGGCCATCATCAGCGGAACCGACATTGACGACCCGAGGGTGAAGCAGCTCAAAGCTCGCTATACCGGCTCCCCCCGCTGCTGATTATCCACCGCCCTTGAGACAGGCCAAACCCACCATGACGACAGCACGCCGGGCCCCCATTCACAACAGGTTCAGCGACAAAGACCGGAAGCAGCCTACGCCAACTCCACGGCCCATGGCCGTCGGATTCTGCAATCAGCTGGGAGGGGCCTGACGAGACGCGACAGGACTTCTGTGAGCGAAATGACCCATCAAGGTTCTATCGGGGGAACCCTTAATTGATCATCCGGGAACTGAACATCCAGTCAACATCACCCGCATTTACTCGAGGGAACCAATAACGGCAAGTCGAGTTACTTCCTTCACCAATGGAGGAGTCCCATGAGAGCCACTCTTACTAGCACCGCGCTTGCGTCGCTGCTTCTCGTCGCCGGCGTCGCCATCTCGTCGCCCTCGGCCTTTGCCCAGGACGGTCAGCCCTGCGTCGGCGAAAACTGCCCGAAGCCCGACATGCAGGGCGAGCAAGGCCGTAAGAAGTATGATCAGAATACGGACGACCACACCGGCCAGACGCCAACGCGCAAAAAGCGCATCCAGGGCTCGACCGACCAGGACGACATGCAGGACGGCCAGATGCCGCGCAAGAAGAAGGTCCAGCAGAGCACGGACGTCGATGTCGATGTGGACGTCCGAAAAAAGGGCGCAAGCCGCAGCGATTGGAGGTATGTGCCCGGCAAGCATCAACGCCGCAAGAGCAAGAGCGGGATCTACATCTATTTCTATAACGGCTGGTGGTATCCGCAACCCTATTGGGAAGTGTACACCGTCGGTCGGGGACGCTACAGCTGCGGCGCAGGCCGGGCCATCGTCGCCGAACGCTTCAACCGCGTGCGCGTGATCGAATGCAATGGCGGCACTTATACCTATGTCGGCCGCCTGCAAGGTGACAGCTATCGCATCCTGTTCAATTCTCGCTCGGGCCGCATTGTCGGCCGCGCGCCGATATGAAACGGTCTCGCGCAATCATGACGATGCAACCAGACCGGCGGTTCCTGCTCTGGATCCTGTCCGGTCTGGCGGTGGCAACGATGAGTTCCGGAGCCATTGCCTTGGCTACGGCCATGACGATGGCGGGGTGACTCGAGTAGTCCTGGGACCGGCTTCGGTTAACTGAAGGGTTTAAAGCTTTCGATCTCCCAACAGCGAAGGGGATCTTAGAGTCTTTAAGTAGCACGGTCTCTGCGATCATCTCGGTACGGTAGCGCACAATTGCTCGCGGCGTCCGCCGGTAACCCACATACAGAAAATCAGCGGCCTTAAGTGGCCACTTGGCCGCTGACTAGAGGCCCGTCGGTCACGATTTGCCGGCGGACCTCCTCCCAGAAGATAGCTCGCGTGAAGCGATCAGTTGGTGAATGCCGTCCCAGAAAGGTGGCGCCGAAACCGCAACGCGGTAGATGAGTGTGCACGCCTGAGGGTTGCTGAAATTTTGAGAATCGCAGATTTGCACGCAGCCGGCGAGAATACGGAGCAACTGCAAATTGCTTTGGGCGAGCCAGACGCCGAGTGCGAAGAGCATGCCGGAGAGATGGAGCGGTTGCCGGACGCACGCGACAGGCTGCCGACGCTCTGATGAGCTGGCGACAAATTAATCACCGGCTGGTGCTATGGCCTGCGATCATTCTGGGCTTAACTCGCAACGGCGCCCGACCAAAGACCCCCGGTAGTGACTGGCGCCCATGAAAGCCCTTGGACGCCTCCGGGGCTTTCATGCTTTCAGCTCTTCTGCATGAGCTTTTTCGAGGTCCCTATAATGCCCAAGCGCGGCCGGGCGACCGTGAAAATGCGGCAGTCCCGGCGGCGAGCCGCTCGGTTCGCGCTGTGCTGTGTCAACCGTTGCCTTGTAGCCGCTTGCAATCCCAGAACTGCCGGCCAGAAGCTGACGAGACTCGACGATCAGTCTGCGAGACTCGACTAGCATGGCGCGCGTGGTTGTCGCAGAAAGCCGCATTTGCAGGATGATTTTGAGGGAAACGGCCTGCAAGTCCGCCAGTTGCTGGCCGGTCTCTTGGATAAGCTGGTGCGAGTTGGGGGGCATATTGTGCTCCACGATCAAGGCGGGAGCACATGGAAACTCTCAGCCGTCAGAGCCCGGTTGCAGTGAATGCACGTGCTGACGATGCCGGGACAATAGCACAGAGATGACAAAAGTTCCATCCGGTCGGAACTTTTCGCCGTGCCATACGTTTTTTCATCGTTCCGCACTGCTCCCCAGTCCCCTGCGGATCGTCATCACACTCCAGAACCCGCCCCGAGGCGAAGCTTCGGAGGCGGGTCGTCCTTGTGGAGGCCATCGGTCCCGTGACCGAAAAAAAATATTTCGAGGCCACCGGTAGACAATGCCACCTGGCCTCGTTCCGCAACATAAGCGCACAGACCGCATTTCTTACGGACGATCCTCGCAGTTGCGAATCAGCTTCATTCGACCATACCAAATTCGCTGTGTCATACTGCGCACGTGACTCGTGGTGGGGGGCCGCCGATGCCGGACGTCAAGCAATCCAGACTGCCGATCTATATCCTGGCGAGTGCGGTCATCGGCACGATAACCGGCATCACCATCGGGGACAAGGCAGGCATCTTGGAACCGATCGGACTTGCCTATTCCAAGATGCTGGAGATTGCCGTCTTTCCGTATCTGGTCTGTTCGCTGCTCGTCGGCCTCGGCGGATTGCCGAGAGCCAGAGCAGCAAGACTGCTGAAGGCCAGCTGGGGCGTGTATGGGGCGCTGTGGCTCCTGACCTTCCTCGCCATCTTCCTGCTCGGCGCGTTCATTCCAGCCGCGCCTCCGCCGGCCGTGCTCTTGCCGGGCTCGGACGGCGCGCTCTCCGGCATCCTCGACCTGGTGATACCGGCAAACATCGCCGTGGCGCTCGACCGCAATTTCGTACCCGCCATCGTCGTCTTCGCGCTGTTGTACGCCATCGCCATTCAGGAGCTCCCACAGAAGGCGACACTGCTCGAATCCATGGAGGCGCTGCGCAAGGCCAGCGTCGTCATCTGGAACTGGATCGTCTATTTCGCGCCAGTCGGCGTCTTCGCGCTCTTCGCCGCGACAGCCGGCACGGTGAATGCCGCCGCAGCCGGAAGCCTTGCCGTCTATATCGCCCTCTTCCTGTTCGGGACCGTCGTGCTGGGCTTCATCATCCTTCCGTGGCTGCTATCGCGGCTCCTGCCGCAGAGCTACGGCGAGATCCTGGCCGAGCTGCGGCCGGCCCTCATCCTGGCGCTGGTGACGACGCTCTCGGTCGCCGCCCTGCCCTTCATCCAGAAGGCGGCGGAAGAATTGTGCCGGCGGGAAGGGGTGGAAAGCGAGGAATCCGGAGATGTCATAAAGGCGAGCCTGTCCGTCGCCTATGTGCTGAGCCAGCTGGGCAACTATTTCGTCGCCCTGTTCTTGATCTTCGCCGCCTATCACCAGCGCGTGACACTGGACACCGCGCAGTGGCTGGTGCTGCCTTTCATGACACTGCTGTCCGGCATCGGCTCGCCCAGCGCCTCGGTGGACGCGGTCGCCTTTCTCGCGCAGTGGCTGCATTTGCCCTCGAGCACCGTCAATCTCTATGTCGAGACCATGACCATCACCCGCTACGGTCAGGTGGCTCTATCGGTGATGGGCTTCGCCTTCGTCACCTTCGCCGCTACCCTGATTTATTTCGGCAAGGCTCGGCTGCGGCTCCGTCTGGTGCTCGGGGCCGCGGCAATGACGGTGGCCGTGTTCGGCACCTTGGCGCTGGGCGGGCGGCTTTATGCCGACAAGCTGTTTCCCGCACCCAGCGACGTCGCCATCATGGCCCGAACGCTCGATCGCGACCTTGTGCGCCAAGTCGATGCCACCGTCCTGCGCGAGCGCCCGGCGGATCTAGCCTCACTCGATGGGGCGGCCACGTTCGACGGGATCAAACGCCGCGGCCGCCTACGCGTCGGCTATGGCCGGGACATCGTACCCTTCAGCTATTTCAACGGCGCCGGCGATCTCGTCGGTTATGATGTCGCGGCGGCCTACCGCCTGGCCCGTGACCTGCGCGTGGCGCTCGATCTGGTGCCGATCGACTGGGCAAGCGTCGAAGAAGACCTCATCGCGGGCCGCTACGATATCGTCATGGCCGGCGCCTATGCGACGCCGGACCGGCTGCGCCGGCTCGGCGTCTCGGACTTCTACCTGGCCAACCCGCTCGCGCTGATCGTGCCGTCGGCTCGCGCCTCGCAGTTCCGATCTTACGAGGCGGTGGCACAGACGACCGGTCTGACCCTCGCCGTGTTCCGCGACCCGGTTCTGGGGCCGTTGGTGCAATCGCTGTTTCCGAAGGCGCGGATCGTCGAACTTGCCTCCTATGACGAGCTGCCCGCACGGACGGAGGTCGATGCGGCGCTATGGACCGAGGATCAGGCGGTGGCGTGGACGCAAGCGCGGTCCGGCTACACGGCCGTGGTGCCCGCCGACACCGGCGCTCCACTGCTGTTCACCTATCTGATGCCGCCCGCCTCCGCCGATATGCTGCGCTATGTCAATCTGTGGCTCCAGTTCGAGGCGGGCAGCGGCGTGCGCGAAGGCGCGCTCGGTTACTGGGTGAAGGGCGTCCCACGGCGCGGGAACGAGCCGCGCTGGAACCTGATCGACAATGTGATTGTACCGATGTTCCGGGGGACTTAAGTCGGATAACATCCCGTCCGCAAGATGAGGCGACGCTTGGCGAACTGCAGGACATAGGGCTCGCATGCCACGGAAACTGAAGGTCTATCAGACATCACTCGGCTTCTATGATCTCGCCATCGCAGCGCCTACGATGAAAGCGGCACTCAAAGCATGGGGTGCGAGCGAAAGCAATCTGTTTCAGCAGGGTTTTGCCAAGCAATCCGACGACCGGCAAGTCATCGCCGCCGCAATGGCAAATCCGGGAGTGGTCCTGCGGAGGCCGGTCGGATCGAACAAGGGCTTCCAAGAGCGTGCCGAGCTGCCGACCGCTGAATCGCTCTCGGAGCATTTCAGGAAGACCGAGCTCCCGCGCAAGAAAGCCCCGGCGCCAAAATCACCAAAGGCAATCGAGAAGGCAAAGCGCGACGCTGCCGAAGTGGCAGAGCGTGAGGCCGCGGCTAAGGTCGATGAGAAGGCAGAGCGAAAGGCGGCCGCCGCATATAAGAAAGAGGAGCGCCGGCGCGAATTGAAGCGCCAAAAGGAAGCGGCAACCGCTGCGAAACTTCGCTCCCGGCGAAATGCCGCGTTGGAGAAGGCCAAATCAGCCCTCGACAAAGCGCGCCGCGAACACGTCAAAAAGACCGCGGCGATCGAAAAGAAACGTGCCGCGGTAGACCGCCGTGCACAACAAGAGGAGACGCGCTGGCAGAAATTGGAGCGCAGGCTGGAAGAGGCGTTGCAAAGGGCGGGCCGCTAGGGGCTAGCCAAGTTCGAGCCGCAAACTGATGGAACCTTCAGGCAGGCCGATAGATCTGCACTATACGAAAAGTCCTACGCGACAGCCGCGACGCGTGGGACTTTTCGGAGCATCCTGCCTAGGACAACCTCACAATCCACAAGTACAACCGGGGTTCCACCATCAGTCTTCTTCAGCCGGCACGAGCTTGTCTTTTGGGTCATATGCAGCGGGCACCGCGTGGGCTTCCTCTTCCGAAGCCGCATTCTTCTGCGCCGCCTCCAATTCCTCGCGGGCACGGTCCCAATGCTCTCGGTCCAAGCCGAAGGGTTCGCCCTCGCTCTTCCAGATTTCATGCGCGCGCATCCTGATTTTTTCTTCACGGTCGTTGTCCATCGACCGATCTCCACCTGCTAGTGTTTCGCGGTCACGCCAGCCTCTTCTCGCTGGAGATAGTTTGCAGTGAGGCTTTCAATGTGTTCATCGAGCCATTTGGCCATCGCTTCCTCCTCGCGCAGAATCTGGCCGCAGACGGTGGCGGTTTCAGTATCGCCGACCTGTTGGGCCGTCTTGACCAGGATTGTGTAGGAGGTGATTTCCATGGCTTCGAAGGCGCGGCTTGCCAGAGCGCCTTTCATAACCTCGTCGCCGACAAAGATTCCGCTGAGAGCTTGGCCAAGACCGATAGCCTTGGCGCCCGCTACTTTGAACGCGGAGGTGCTGCCATTACGCCGCTCGATGCATTTCTTGATCTCTTCGGCCTGGCGTTGTGTTTCTTTTACGTGCCGGGTGACGCGGTCTTTCAGCTCGGGATAGTGCTCAAGGCGATCTGCAAAGCTCGACAGCATTGTTTCAGCCTGCTCCTCAGCAGCATGGGCATCACGCAACCACTCCATCAAGCGCTCTTCGGCTTTTGCCATTGGAAGGGGTCTCCTCGTTCGGGTTCATATTCGAAGGAGGCCCACAAATACTGCCGATTCGGGGCCTCATTTGTCGCCAAAGCCAACTTGATTGGGGCGACGTCTCTTAATCAATGGTGGGAGCAGAAGGTTCCTATTGGCGACGCTTAGGAACCACGAAGAGCATCCTTGGTTAAGCATCGAACAGTTCGCGACCGAAAAACTACGTGTAAGGCGAGACCGCGGAACGGAACAGAAGAGGTCATTATCAGCTTCTTATCATGGCTGGCATTCCTTGGGACGGTCTTCATCATGCAGCTGCCGCCTGGCCCCGACAGCATGCTCGTGGTCGCGCGTGGGATCGGGCAAGGGCCGCGCACTGCTCTCTTAACCACGCTCGGGATGACCCTCGGCGCAGGGCTCGTACAATTGCCTCTTCTTGCGCTCGGATTATCGGGCTTGCTTACCAATTCGCCCTGGGCTTTTCGTTGCTTGCAATGGCTGGGCGCCGCTTACCTGCTTTGGCTTGGCTTCCGGCTATTAGTGGCTCCTGTGGCCGATTGGACGATTCAAAGCCCATTGGTGCAATCGCCTTTCGCGGCGGTCAAGGAAGGGATGATAGCGACCCTTCTCAATCCCTGGCCGATGACCTTCATGGTTGCGGTTTTGCCCCAGTTCCTCGATCCGCGCGCAAGCCGTCCCGTCCTCGAACTGCTCATTCTGGGGGGGACCCAGAAGGTGTCGGGCGCTGTCGTGCTCAGTACTTACGCTCTGGCGGCTGGTCTGGTCGGCGATTGGGTCAGGCGCCATCCGCAAGCCCAGCTGTGGCAACAGCGGATGGCCGGAATTTTCATTATGTCGCTCGCTCTGTACATGCTCTTTATCGAGCGGCCCTAATCTCCAGATGCCGGCATCGAAACTGCACCAGCCCATCGACCGGATTGGAAGTTGGGATCAATCAAGCGAGAAACTTTAGCTCACGCTGCTTCTTGTCTAAGGCCGGTCCTTTTCCTGGAGTTGTCAGTTGCCAAGGCCAAAAAGCAGAGCGACCGAACCTAAAGCGAAGGCCGCCGTCGGAGTCTTAGTTGTCTCGACGAGAAAGCCCGGTAAGATTCTTCTTGTGACATCGCGGCGCTCCAAGAGCTGGACGTTGCCGAAAGGCCATGTCGATCGGATTCTGGGGCTTGCCCAGTCCGCCAGAAGAGAGGCCTTTGAAGAAGCCGGCGTGCTGGGCCGCATGACCACCATGCCTATCGGCTCTTATAGCCATCGCAAATCAAGCGGCGGTATATTTCGGGTGCGGGTCTTCAAGATGCACATCCGGAGGGAGCTTTCCAGATGGCCAGAAAAAAAGGAGCGCCAAAGGCGCTGGGCCTCCAGCAGATCCGTGTTGAAACTGGTCGCGAATCCGAGCCTTCGGCGATTTATCAAGATACAGCTCGGTGTACCACGAGGATAGCCACATCCTCCATTTGAGCAACATGGGTACGGGCAGCGCATCGGGATATACGCCGATGCCCGCACCGGATCTAAATACCCCTGCGACCCGGCGAGTTTGATCTAGTTTGGGCTTATCCACCTTCAAGACCCGGGCCGAAAATTTTTTGCCCGTTGGCGTCACCCATACCGGTGCCAGGTGCCTTTGCCTTGGTCCGCCGGAGGTGTGGCAAAGCATGGCTCGACCACTGCCGGCCCGAAGGTTCCGGACTGGCCGAAAATAAAGTGCTTGGAGCCCCCCCCCCCCCGCGAGGCATATCCGCCACATATCGTCAGCACGTGCATTTACCGCAACCAGCGTTAACGGCTGAGAGTTCCGATGTGTTCCCGCCTCGATCATGGAGCACAGCTATGCCCCTCAACTCACCCGATCGCATCGAAGAAGCGGAAGAAGGCCTGACTGACCTCCAGGCCGTTTGCCTCACAACTCTCCATTCAATGCGGGATTTTGCGGCGACCTCTCGTGCGATGGCGGCGGCATCGCGAAAACTGATCACCCAGTCTCGACAACTCCTGGGTGACACTGCAGGCATTGCGATCGGGAACAGGGCGACGGTCTACCCGGAACTGAACGTGCCACCCATCGCCGCCGAGTGACCTTGTCGGTAACCACCGCCGCCAAGCCGCCGGCAAGGTTGGAAGTCCCATCAGTACTGGGGAACAGGCGCCCGGGACGCGGCGTTATACAAGCATGGCAACCATTCCTTCACCCCCGCAGCCCGGTACTCCGGACCCACAACCGGCCCCCGTTCCGCCGCATGATCCATTGCCGCAGCCCCCTGGTCCGGAGCCTGACAAGCCCAAGTGACAGAATCTATTCAGAAGTGATCTGGAAAAGCCGTCGGGCATCAACTCAAGGTGGGATCGATGTCGTTTCGGTTGATATAGCCGCGGTCTACGCACCATTCGGTAAAGGCTTCTCGCAGGGCATCCGATCGATTGCTGTGGGGAGCTTCCTCGCGAATGTAGCGGTCAAGAGCCGCAACCAGCACCGGCGACAGCAAGGCTGTCACGAAATCCCATCCTCTTTCCGTTGTCTTCTGCGTCACCATTGCGAGGCCTCCTTAGTGGCATAGGCCAAGAATCAATAGAGAATCCGGCAACCAGTTCCAGCAACCGCCGCCCGGCGGCGTGGATTCGCGCAGTGAGCCTCGTGTCTCGGTTCACTCAAGCCGGCGAGGGTGATTGGTGTACCGGATATGCGGAAACTTCCGCCAGTTCGGTCCAGGCCGGTCATCGGCCTACCCTAGCCCCGTCGCGGCCAGGGCTCGCAAAAACCCACCCTTGAAGAGGCCCGCGGGCGAACTAGATAAACCCCCGACGAGCCTCCCGGCCTATGGCGGATGGAGCTTGTTGCATTTCAGGAGGAGGACATGAAGAGCACCCGATTTGAGGAACCGGTTACGGTGCTGGTCGGCCTGGGCTTCCCGAGGAGGATCGAAAGCGCAATCGAGGCCCACCAGCTCCTTGCAGACATCCGGCTGACCACCTTCGAGACGGCGCATAAGGCAGCAGTGAACGCATGCAAGGCCGCGGTCGATGGGAAGATCGATCCAGACGTGGCCAGGTCAGTCTTCGTGGCTTTTGCCCGCCGCGCCGCGATGCTGGTCTCGGAGGATCCCTGCGGATCGAAGGGACGCACGAGACCAACGGGTGAACGGGCGCCCCTCGAAAGGGGATTGGATAGGCGAGCACAATGACAGGCGTTCACGAGCCGGATGACACTAAGACAGGCTGGGCAACCATCCTGGTTCCACCGACATTGGTGAAAGCGTTCGACCGGTATATCGCCGAGGAGGCGCCCGATATGAGCCGGCCACAGGTCATGTGCCACGCATTGCGGGACTGGTGCGCCGAAATGGGCTATCTCTCGTCGAGGCGCGATGAATAGTGGGGCCAGATCGCGCATCTGCTGTGCGAGATGCATGTGAGGCTCCGCTTCGTCGGGCTGGTCGAAGACAACGGCTTCGACCAGCCCATCAACCCGGAAGAACTTGGAGACGCCTTTGGCCTTTCCGCCGTGCATGTCAACCGGATGCTCCAGGTCTTGCGGCGAGCCAATCTGATCGTCACCGCCGGCCGGCGGATCGCGATACCGGATCTCGCTGCTCTGAAGGAAGCGGCCGGCTTCGATCCGATCTATCTCGAGGCCAAGGGCCTCCGGACCCGGCCGAGTGAACAAAACTGATCGCCATGGCGATCCACGGCACGGAAATTGACTTCACACAGGCGCCCGAGCACGTGGCCGAAAAGCTGATCGGAGCTTTTTTCTTTGTGGACGGGGTCGGCGGTCGGATTGTCGAGACCGAGGCTTACGACGAAGCTGACCCCGCCTCGCACAGCTATAAAGGCCCGTCGGCGCGGAACGCCGCCATGTTCGGCGATCCCGCCCATATATATGTATACCGATCATATGGGTTGCATTGGTGTCTGAACTTTGTCTGTCGTGAGGCCGGGCGCGGCGCGGCGGTCCTCCTACGCGCGCTCGAGCCGACGGCCGGCATCGGCGCCATGGAAAAGCGACGCGGCCAGTGCCAGCTTCGCACGTTGTGCGCCGGTCCAGGCCGCGTCGGCCAAGCGCTCGGCATAAGCAAGTCCCATGACGGCCTTCCGCTCAATCGTTGGCCGCTTTTGCTCACGCCACGGGAGCGGGACATTCCAGTCGTCGCCAGCAAACGAATCGGAATCAATCGAGCACAAGACGTCCTGTGGCGTTTTGAGCTGGCCGGATCTCCGTTCGTCAGCAGGACCAGCCACGGCGCCGTCTCATCATAGCTATTCCGAAACTCCTACGTCACCATTGGCGTCAAGATGCCATGGTCAGCTCGTTCACTAGCGCTGAGCTTCACGCCCCGGCACGACAGGCGATCACGGCCGTGGTGCCCTCCAACTCGGAGGATGCCTCAGGAACCAAAGTTCTCGCTCGTCATTGCTCGAGGTGTCCACTTGGCCGTGGCACGTCTCCGGGCTCCACGCAGGAAACTGCGTGGGGCCTTCAACGTCCAAAAGGAACATTTCGACCGCGACGGTAGTTCACCATCCTCTCAACCCAGAATAGGAGAACCGCCATGCCGATGAACTCACTCGATGCCCTTTTCGAAGATACCCTGCGCGACATGTACTACGCAGAAAAGAAGCTCACCAAGATCCTGCCCAAAATGGCCAAAAAGGCGACGTCCGAAGAGCTGACCGAAGCCTTCACTTCGCATGCGGAAGAGACCCAGGGCCAGGTCCAACGCATCGAGCAGGTCTTCGACATGCTCGACAAAACTCCCCGCGCCAAGAAGTGCGAAGCGCTGGAAGGCCTGTCGGCGGAAGGCGACCATGTGATGGAAGAGGCCGAGGACGACGGTGTCATGGACGCCGGCCTGATTGCCAGCGCGCAGGCGGTCGAGCATTACGAAATCGCCCGCTATGGCGCCCTTATCGCCTGGGCAAAGCAGCTCGATATGTCCGATGCGGCGGATCTTCTGGCCGAAAGCCTGGAAGAAGAAAAGGCGGCCGATGAGAAGCTGAACGGACTCGCCGAAACGGTGAACCCCATGGCAGCCCGCCAGGAAGCTGCCTAGCCCATGCGTGTCAGCCCGCCCCTGCGGCGGGCCCCTTTTTTGGAGGTGCAAATGCGACTCAACCCAGAGCCGTCAACAGATGTCGAGGCCGGCATCGAGGAGCTCGAAGCGCAGCGCACAGTCGGGCTCACCCGGATGACGCCGGCCGATCCCGTCGATACGGCGCCGGTCGAGGAAAGTAGCACAGCCCCGGAAACGGTCACGACATATGAAATCGCCATCGCGACGATGTCCAACAGTCTCGATGGCGGACAGGGCGTGATCGAGGGAACCGTGGAAATCACCGAGTATGTCAACGATACCTATGTGAGCGCCGTGTCCGTCACGTCTTCAGTCATCGTCGAAAAGGATACGCCCCTCAGCCTCATCGAAGACCGCCTCCTCAATTCGACCAGGGACACTCTGAACCGCCTGGCAGGGTTGTCAGAAAGCGACCTGCGCGGCTGCTTCGATGCGACGAAGAAGGATCAGGACCAGGCCTATCAGCGATGAACAAGGAGACAAAATGACGAATAGTGACCAGAATTCGCCGGGAAGGTCGGGCGCCGAGGGCCTGACCCCCGTGAGCAGGGAAAAAGAACCCTATGACGCCACGCGCGACCCGCGCACCGGTCGACCGCCCAACCCGCTGGAAGCGCAAAGGCTGGCACGCAAACACGAGCAAGAGCGGCTTGCCGAGCCGAACGAAGACGACACGCCGATCGGACCCCAAACGGCCTCGGCCAATGATGCGAGCCACGGCGATGATGAGCTCGACAGATCGCCCGTCCCTGCAGGTCAGGTCCCCGCTCGCATGACCTCACCGACCGACAGTGAAGATGAAAAAGCCGCTATCGACGCTTTGGTACAGAAAGGCGTGACTCGGGAATATGCCGAGAGTCTCGTCGAAACCCATGGGACGAAGTGGGAGACGCTGAAGGCCGCGGCCTTCGCAAAAGACAATATGGATGAAAGCAATGGCCAGCAGACCGAAACCACCTAAACGGGGCACGGATGAAACCTCACCCTATCTGAAAGGCGGAGAGTTCAAGAGAGAGGCAGACGAAGCCAATGACCGCACCTCGGCGACGACGCCGCTGAGCGAGGCTGATTGGGCCGATCTTCCCCCAAAAGAACAGGACAAGCGCCAAAGGGGCTAAGCGCAATGGCTTCAGATCGAGTCGCTTTCGCGCTTCACCTTCTTTGCCCATGATTTTCCGGAAAGCCGATAGACGGCGGCGCATGGACGGCACGCGCTTCCGGATCATGCTCCAGCATCAACCTCTCCCGGCTGGTCTCCACAGCAACCTGGACGGGCAACCCAGTGAAAGCCCCGCCGCGGATCGGATGGCCGGCGAGGCTCTCCCCGGCTTGAGCGACTCCTGAGCGGGGGCTTTGCGAATGAAGCATGGGGAACATGGCGTTCCGGTCAGATGGGCCTTACTCCAACGCCGCCCCCTCCTGGCTCACCACCTGGCGCGCAGGAGCCTCGATCGTCCAGGTCAGGCCAAGCGGTGTGAAGGCGGTCTTGGCATGACCGGAGAGGGCCGCGGGCGTCAATCTCCGCAAGACTTTCCATCCGAAGCCATGCGCATCGGGCTCTTCGCTCTTGGGACCGCCGCTTTCCCGCCAGGCAAGAGTGAATACCGGCTCGGAATCGATCGACGCAATGCTCCATTCAACGCCGACGCGTCCTTGCGGCTGCGAGAAGGCGCCATGCTTGGCGGCATTGGTACACAGCTCGTGGAACGCCATGCCGAGATATTGCGCAGCGGTCGCGGTCAGCGACACGACAGGTCCCGAAACATCAAGGCGATCGGACAAGCCGAAGGCCTCCACATGGGCGATCAGCAGCTGGCGCAGGTCGACCGATTCCCATTCGCCATGGATCAGAAGATCATGCGAGCGCGACAAAGCGGCGATGCGCTCTTGCACCAAGCGCTCGAATTCCGCCGGACCGGCAGCCTGCTTGCCGGTTTCGCGGACCATCGCCAGGATGACGGCATACTGGTTCTTCACCCGATGGGCGAGCTCGCGCATCAGCGACTCGATCCGCCTCTCGTCCCGCTTGCGGCTGGTGATGTTCTGGGTAATGCCGATGAAATGACGGCTGCCGTCCTTCACCTCGGCGCGGTAGTTTTCAAGCCAGATCATCTGTCCGTCGGGTCGCCTGAGCCGGTATTCGTCGCGCGGCGCCGGGCGGGTCCCCTGATCCATGAGATTGCGCGCCTCGAGCATCCGCGCGCGGTCGTCGGGATGCACCATGGCGAGAAACCGCTCGGTCGCGGGTGGATCCTTGGCGGGATCAAGGCCGAGCATCCGGAAGAAGCTGTCGTCCCAATGCAGCTTGCCGTCCGCGTGCAGCTCCCATGTCGCGAGGTTGGCCGCCTCGAGGGCGAGCTTGAGCCGGTTCCTTTCATGCTGCAGTCGCTGCACCGCATTGTCGAGAAGGTCGACAATGAAGACGATGAGCGCGCAAACCGCCGCGAAGCCAAGCACGGCCAAGTTGCCCCATATTCCCGGATAGCTGTCATCGCCGGACGTCTTGAAATAATAGGCGGCGAGGACCGTGCACACCGCCCAGGCCAGGATTCCGCCTCTGCGCCCCCCGACAAAGGCGCTCAGCAGCACGACCGGATAGAGTGGAAGAAAGGGCGGCAGCTGTGGGAAAATCAGCTTGAGGACGACCGCCGTCGCGATGAAGCCGATACTGGCGAGGACACCGTACCAGGGATGCCGCCGCATCCTCGGCAGCCTTTTATCGATCCACACGCCGTCGCCTCGCTTCTTGTCAGATTTGCCGTCTTTAAGGGGCCGGCGCCAAGAATTTCGGCTGAATCTGGTGCGAATGTCCGCTTAGTCAAGCCGAAAAATGGGGAATTCGAAGCCAACTCCTCCGACCAAGGACTTTTTCGATGCTTTGTGAGGATCGGGCCCTCGGGAACCCAAGACGATATTCAAGAATTGTCCTCGGTGCGGCGCGTTTTGGAGAAGGCCATGGCAAAAGAAAAAGAGCTCAGAGAGAAATTGTGGAAGGCGCTCAAGTCCGACATGACCGTCATGCTGGGCCTCACTGATGATGTCGAAGGCGATGCCAGGCCGATGACCGCGCAGATCGAAGGTGACGAGCAGGGACCCATCTGGTTCTTCACCGCCAAGGACACCGAGATCGCGCAGAAGCTCAAGACCGAGCGGCCGGCCTTCGCGACTTTCGCCTCCAAATCGCATGATCTCTTCGCCGCGATCCACGGCACGCTCATGCTCGATATGGACCGGGACGCCATCGACCGCCTGTGGAACCCTTATGTCGCGGCCTGGTTCGAGAAGGGCAAGGACGATCCGAAGCTGGCGCTTTTGCGCTTCGAACCCGAGCGCGCCGAAGTCTGGGTCGATGCCTCGAGCCTCGTCGCCGGGATCAAGATCCTGCTCGGCTTCGATCCCAAGAAGGAATATCGCGACAAGACGGGCGAGGTGCGGCTCGGGCGCTAGGTCGATCTCAGTCCTCGCCATAGCTCGTTGACCAAGGTGTGATAGATCCCCTCCCCTCGCCAGGCGGACGCTGACGAGAAGCCGCGGAACAAGGAGCGTCCCAAGCGATCATGGCAATGAAGAATCTCAAATCAAGCTGGCTTCGGTAGGGTGCGACTCCCGGTCTCCGGAGGGCGGACGATCTGCCAAGACGCTCGCAATCATGGTGCATTTTGAAACCAAGGGGATGACCAACCCGTTGCGTCCTCGGATCGGCAGTCAGGACAATCGTCCCGAAAGGGCGTCGGATCCCTCCGCCACAAAGCCTCGCCGGACCAGCACCGGCGGGGCCTTATGTTCATCGGGTGCCTGTCCCGCGGTTCGTGCGCTCCAATTCTTCGCCACATGGTTCCAAGGCTTGAGATAACGGCTTTTGGCCCTCCCCCACCAGGCGAGATGTGAGACGGCGTACGGTTTCGTACAGATCGGCTGCTTCACCTGACAGGACCGTCGCGACCTATGGAACAAAAAGCATAGGCCTTACTTAAAGAAAGCAAACGAGGACGGCCATGAGAAAGCACTATAAGATATTAGTCGTCGAGGACGAACCGGCCATTAGGCTGGCCTTGGCCGATCATCTCGACAAGGAGGGATTTGAAGTCCTCGAGGCCGACTCCGGCGAGCGGGCGATCGAACTCATCAAGAAGTCGAATGTCGACTTGATCGTGACCGACATTCAGATGCCGGGGTGGCACGACGGAATAGGCCTCGCGCTGTGGGTGCGCGAGAACCATCCACATATCAAGCTCATCATCGTGTCCGGCGCCACAGATGAATCCTCTTCCCTGCTGCCGCTTGGCGCCGAAGGCACGATCTATACAAAACCCTATTCGGTGGAGGAGATCGGCTTGCGGGCCGAGGCGCTCTTGCATGAGACAAGGCACAAACCGGTCAATAGTCGCTGATACGGCGCGTGACGCAGCAAGCAAAAGTTCGCGTCAAGCCTGCCGGCTTCGAATTGTCGGACCACCCCAATTCCATACGCATCCAACAAGATATCGGTCAGGAAGCCCAGCATGCCAAAGGACAAGACACCACCGCGCGCCGATTTGCCGGCCCATGGAGCCGAGGTGCTCCCGAGCGTGACCGTGAACAGCTACAATCTCGAGCTTAAAGACGATGAGGGCTTCATAGGCGATAAAGCCAGCAAGAGTGCGTTCTGGGATTTCGTTGAAAAGTGGCGCAAGCCACTGCGTGAATCGGCCGATGACCCGCTGGGCGACAAGGCCACGGAAGAGATCAGCAAGAAGAAACTGGCTGAAATGCTTTTCGACGGCGATTCGGAAGAAGTAGCCCTGGTGCAAAGTGCGGTCGAGGATTTTGCGCAGCAACTGGCGTCGGTCATAAAGCGGTTCATGCGGATCAAGCAATGGCGCGAAACGGAATGCATTGTTGTCGGCGGCGGCTTTCGCGGCAGCCGCATAGGCGAAGTCGCCATTGCCCGCGCCGCTTTGCTGCTCAAGGCCGATGAGATCAAGGTCGACATCGAGATGATCCGCAACGATCCGGACGAAGCAGGTCTACTCGGCGCGGCGCATCTTCTGCCAGCCTGGATGCTCAAGGGCCATGACGGCATCCTGGCGGTCGATGTCGGGGGCACGAATATCCGCGCCGGCCTTATCGAGCTCAATCTCGACAAGTCACCAAGCCTCAAGGGCGCGCGCGTGGCCAAATCCGAAATCTGGCGACATAGCGAGGAAAAGATAAAGCGCGACGACGCCATTGAAAGACTGACGGATATGCTGAATGACCTCGTAAGCTGGAGCGAGAAAAACAAGCTGTCGCTCGCGCCCATCATCGGCATCGGCTGTCCCGGGTTCATCGAAGAAGACGGAAGCATTGCGAAAGGCGCACAGAACCTTCCCGGGAACTGGGAAAGCAACCGTTTCAACCTGCCCCGGCTGATCCGTGAAGGGGTGCCAAAGATCGACCAGACCGAAACCCTGGTGGTGATGCACAATGATGCCGTGGTCCAAGGCCTGAGTGAGCTACCTTTCATGACGGAGCGCCGTCACTGGGCGGTCCTCACGATCGGTACGGGGCTTGGCAATGCTTCCTACACCAACCGGCAATCCAGCCACTCAAAAAAGCCAGCGTCCCAGTAGGCGGCATCCCGGCTGTTCAGTGTCGCCAGCAGATCCGACCGCCCTGGGGTGATTGACGGGTCGAGAGCCCGTCCGCACGGCACATAGGCGACCAGGGGCCCCCTGTACGTTAGCGTACAGAATGGATGCATCGAATCGACCACGTCACCACCTGCGGACTGTGGCAGGAACCGGAAAGGCTCGGCCTAGTTATCGACGCATGACCAAGCACCTCTTAGACAAGGAAGCGAGCGCAGCAAGCCAGACCGTCAAGGCCAAGGTGACCAGATTTGTACCCGGTTTCGGGAACGCGGAAACTGTCGCCGTGAAGGCAGCGCACTCCGCTCATAAACGAAAGCCACCCCGCCCGAGATTCGTCACGATCGATCGCTTCAGGGCCAAAAAGCTCGGCGTCCTGGTGACCGTCGAGCTTGATCGGGATACGGAGGACTTTGCCCACCTCATCGGCAAGAAGATCGTCATCGACGGGAAAATGGAGGTGTGCTTCTCGGTCGAGCGCCTGCCGCATGCGCCGCCGGTGAAGAAAGGCGAGCGCGTGAGCCTTTTGATCAAAAAGGGATGAGGGCGGTCCGGTTTGATGCCATGAACGATCCTCCTTTTGACAAGATCGAGCTCATGTTGTTCGACGCGGTGCTCGAGGAAGTCAGCCGCGATCTCGAAATCGCCGACGAAGCGGGTCTTTCAAGGCTGCGCGCCAGAATTCTCTTCCTCGGCAAGATCGGCGTTCGAGACTTCGACGTCCTTTATACCTATGCCACGAGGCCCCAGATCTTCAAATTTTCGATGGTCGATCCGGCCTAGCTCCTGTCCCGCGAACCGCCATCCAAAGCATCGCCCGCCTGCAACTGTCGCAAATGGCCGGCTGAGGTGTCGCGGCTGTGACAGCGCGCAGATCGTCGATCCGATGTTCATATGGCGTCCAACACCACAATCAGATGGCGCACCGTCACTGGGCGGCGTCCATCACCGCCCTGCTCTGCGACTCGGAAAGTTTCTCATCGGTTGTTACATCGCAAGCAAGTCCTCAATGAGCCTGAATAGGAACCATATGCCCCTGCGCGTGTTCGATCAGAAAACTCCACGGGAGAAAACATGGACAGCTCTTCCTCATCTTCAGTCGGCTCACTGCGGCTCAAGGCCGAAAACTCCAGGGCGCGTCTTAAAGAGACAATAGGCCAGTTCAACGAAGCCCTTTCGGAAACCAGCGACGACATCAAGACGACCTTTTCTCCAGAGCACCTGAAAGACGAAGCGCGCGCCTATGCCAAGAAAAAGCAAGCGAACCTCGTTCGCTCCGTGCGCGAGAGCGTGACTAACCGGCCTCTCGAAGCCCTGGCCATTGGAGCCGTAGTCACCTATCCGCTTCTCGGCCTGCTCAGAAAAGTTCCAGTCCCCCTCGCCTTGATCGGCGCCGGCCTTATCCTCGTCCGCAAAGGAAATGGCAAAAACACGGCAGCACCGACGAGCCTGGCTGAAGATGAAGATCAAGACAGGAGTGAGGAAGGGCTGGGCGGAAGGCTTCGTGCCGGTCTGAAGGAAGCGCAAGGTACGATTGCGTCCAAGGGCGCCCATGCGGCGAAAAGCCTGGTCGGGATGGCCAGTTCCGCGGCTGCGGGCGTCGAGTGCAAGACACAAGACTTTGCGGCCACTACGGCGCAAGCGGCCAAGAACACGGGCGACAGCCTCGCGAGCCTGGTCGAGCGCAACCCGTTGATCGTCGGGGGCGTGGCGCTGGCCGTCGGCGGCTTCATTGCCGCCTCCCTCCCCGCATCGAGGATCGAAGAACGCGTTCTCGGCAAGGGCGGCGAAGTCTTGAAGGACACCGCGCGGAAAGCCACGGATGAAGCGGTCCAGGGGGCCAAGGCGGAGGCAAGCAGGGTCGTCGACGATATTTCCGTCGCCGCGCGTGGTGCCGGCCTCACGCCTAAAGCCTTGGATCAAGCCGTCGATACCGTCGCGGACAAGGTCGCCTCGGTTGCGGATCGGGCCGTTGATGCCGCACTCGGCGGGAAGACCTCGAAGGCTGAAACTGGAAGTAAACGCGATGGAGACGAGAATGCAAGGTTTTGAAAGAGACGAGGGTCTGCCGCAAGCCGACCAGGCCGGAGCTCAGTCAGTGGGAGATGAAATGAAGGCCGCGGCGTCAGAATCGGCAGAGAAGGTGACGAGCGCCGTCCGCGAACAGGCGGCCAAAGTCGGAGAAAAAGCGAAAACGATCGCGGGCGATACCGGAAAGAAGATCGAGAAGGCCTTGAACGAACAGCGCGCCACAGGGGCCGACTATCTGCAGAGCATGGCCGGTCTCGTCCATCAAGCGGCTGACGTCTTCGAGAGGGAGGTCCCGCAAGCCTCGCGCTATATCCACCAGGCGGCGCAGCAAATCGACACGGTAGCCGATGCCGTCCGGACAAAGAACGTGCAGGACGCCGTCCACGAGATGCAGGATTTTGCCCGCCGCCAGCCGGCCATCTTCTTCGGCGGCGCCTTGTTTCTGGGCTTTGCCGCGGTGCGGCTCTTCAAAACGACCGCCCCCAGATCCGGCCAGAATGGCAGACAAGCCGGGCAGTGAGCTGCTGAAAGGAGCGCCGTTCCATGTCCCTCGTTGATCGATCACGTTCGCTTTCAAGATTGCTTGGCCGGGGCGTCGAACAGCTCGGCGACCTGCTGCAGACCGAAGTCCAGCTGGCCCAGGCCGAGCTCTCCGAAAAAGTCTCCGATATCGGCAGGGGCGTGACGTATCTGGCCGCCACCGCCATATTTCTGATTCCCGTCATAACGCTGCTTCTCCTCGCCCTTGCGCTCTGGCTCAGGGACGCCACGGGCATGTCCCTCGCCCTGTCGATGCTCATTTCCGCCCTGCTGGGAGCCGTGATCGGCGCAATCTGCGCTTTTTCGGGGATGAAATACCTTCGACCGAACAACCTCAAGCCAAGCGTCACACTGCAGCAAATCAAGCGGGACATCGCAGCCGCCAAGGATATCGCCACATGAGATCCACACAGCTCATTGACAATTTGAACAACGCCGTGCGCGAGAATCCCGTTGCGGCGGGCCTCATTGGGTTGGGACTCGCCTGGATCGTGCTGGGACAATCCGGCCCGGCCGTCCGGCAATCCGACATGGCGCGCAGCGCCAAACGGGCGATCGACGCTACGGTCGACACCGCATCCAATGCGGCACGCGAGGCCCTAAACCAGGCGCAAACGGCCGCCAGCGGCATCCAGGATGCCGTGTCCCAGGGTGTGGAAGCCGCGAGCACCAAGATCGACGACGCGGTCGAGGGCCTCAAGACGTCACACCATGAGCCCAAATACCAAAGCGAACTGCAGCGGCACTTTCCCTCGCCGCCATCGAGCAGGTTAGCAGATTTGCTCGACCGGCAGCCCCTGGCATTGGCGGGCGTCGGCCTGGCGGTCGGTGCCGCACTGGCAGCCGCCTTTCCCGCGACCGACGTCGAAAGCCGGATCATGGGATCAACCGGCGAAAAGCTGAAGGAAACCGTGGCGAGCACAACGGACAGGATCGTCGACAGGGCCGGTGCAGCGATCGACGAGGCCGTCGACGAAGCTGTCGCTCAAGATCTGACGCCCGAAGCCGTCAAGGAGGCGGTCAGAGCCGGGGCCGAGAAATTGAAGACGGTCGCGGATGCCGGTCTCGACTCGATGAGGAAGTGATCTTTTCTTTATTTAGAGCGCGAATTGGCGGGCCGACCTTGGGGTTCCAACCGGACATAGGTTGTGAAGGCGCCTCCGAACATGCCCCAAGATGCGTCAGATAAAAGAACCGGCACTTATGTCCACGCATCGGCGAGCGGTCCGTCCGTTCCATAGACCGGATCTTTTCGCGGGCGGCCGACCTTAGCGATGGACTTGACGGCTTTCGCATAGTCCTCGCTGCGGGTGCACTCGTCATAGGTTCCACGCGGCGGATAGGCTCCAACAGCCATAAAGTCCTTGCTCGCGTCCAAGCACTGATGACCGGTGCCCGCCGGCAGTACGAATACGTCGCCGGCCTTTCCATAGCAGGTACGTCCGCGATTACCGCCGAAGCGGACCTTCACCTTGCCACGGGCAATCCCGATGACCTCATGGATGCGCGAATGGTAGTGCACATAACTGTAAATTCCGCCGCGCCAGCTGTCGCCCCAGCCGTTAATGCCGAAAAGATCCTCGAGGACCGCAGCAGGATCGGCATTGGATGGCAGCGCAACCGGGCTGCGATAAGAAATAAGCGGCCATTCAGGATGATTTGGAATGATGCCGTCGTCCCGAAAACGATAAAGGTTCGGCTTTCGGGCAATAATGAGCTGCGGAATTTCGGACTTCGGAACACGCTGCCAGCCGGTCAGCCTCTCGGCGAACCTCTTGAGCTTCTCGGATGAATGGGGAAGCAGGATACTCATTCTTGGGGTCCAGGACAGCTCAGCGACTCCCTTTAAATGCTTCACGGAACAAGAAAGTTCCTCTACGAGAGCCGGAAGGCTTGATTTCCGGGAACCGCCGCCCGGTCAGTGCGCAAAACAGATCTCATCGACGATCAGGAGAAACTTTAATTCAACGCCGCGCTTATCTAGAGCTGCTTATCTCCGGAGGATAAATTGCCAAGGCCAAAGCGAACAAGGACAAAGAACAAAACGAAAATGGGTGTCGGTGTCCTTGTCGTCTCGAACAAGAAGCCCGGCCAAATGCTTCTCGTAACATCGCGGCACTCGAAGACCTGGGCACTGGCCAAGGGACAGATCGACCCCTCCTTAGGACCTTTAGAATCGGCCAGGCGGGAAGCCTTCGAAGAGGCCGGTGTGCGTGGCCGCATGTCATCTGTTCCGATCGGCTCATATCTCCACCAAAACTCTGCGGGCGACGTCTTTCGGATCCGGGTTTTCAAGATGCATGTTCGGATCGAGCTTGCCAAATGGCCCGAAAAGGAAGAGCGCCGGCGGCGCTGGATATCCGCCAGGTCCGCTTTGAAACTGGTCGCCAATTCAAGCCTTCGACAGCTTATCGAGGCACAGCTCGCATGAGGATAAATGCCGCGGCGGAGGCCTCGCGTTCCTTGTGGATGGAAGTCGCGCCGTTTCGCGCCACACCCCTGGAAAAATCCAACACCACGGAGGTCGCCATCATCGGCAGCGGCATCTGCGGCACGTCCCTCGCCTATGAGCTCACGAGCAAGGGGGTGGCTGTCGTCATGCTCGACCGCGGGCAGATCGCGCGCGGCATGAGCTCGCGCACCAGCGCCCATCTGACGTTCCAAAGTGACGATCTCTATCAGGAAGTGATCGCCCGGCGTGGCGAACGCATTGCCAAGCTGCACTATCAAAGCCAGCGGGCGGCCGTCGACCGCATCGAGACCATCGTGAAGAGCGAAGGCATCGCTTGCGATTACAAGCGCCTCGACGGCATCCTCGGCCTGGCGCGCGGGCAGAAGGTCGAGCTCCTGAAGGACGAGATCGAGGCTTGCCACCGGCTCGGCTACAGCGAGGTCCGCTGGGCGACAAAGGAGGAACTGGCCAGGCTCAAGACGACGAGCGGCCTCTGTTTTCCCCAGCAAGCCCGTTTCCATCCGATCAAATATCTCAACGCACTCTTGAAGAGAATCGAAGCCCGCGGCGGCCATATCCATGCACATAGTCCCGTGATCAGACTTGAAGAGACGCGAACCGGCGTCACGCTCACCACGGCCTCGGGTCAGACGGTCAGGGCCAAGACGGCCGTCGTCGCCACCAATTCGCCGATCGAGCCCAAGGTTGCGATCCACACCAAGCAGATGCCCTATCGGAGCTACGTGCTCGGTGCAGAAATCCCCAAGAAAAAGATCGCCGATGCGCTCTATTGGGACACGGAGGATCCCTATCACTATGTGAGGCTGCAGCCCGGTTCGCGGCGCGACATGCTCATCGTCGGCGGCGAGGACCATCGTACGGGCGAAGCGGACAATGCCGAGGTCCGCTTCCGCAAGCTCGAGACGTGGATGCGCCGGCGTTTTCCGGAAGCGGGAGCCGTCAAATATCGCTGGTCGGGGCAGATTTTGGACCCAATCGACTATACGGCCTTCATCGGGCGCAGCCCGGGCCGCAAGCGGACCTTTCTGGCGACGGGCGATTCCGGGCAAGGCCTGACCCATGGCGTCGTGGCGGGGCTATTGCTCGCCGACTTCATCCGCGGCAAATCTTCGCCATGGCAAGGCGTCTATCGCCCGCAGCGCAAGACGATCGACGCGCTCGGCCGCTATGTCTCAGACAATCTGGCCGTAGCCGAAAACATGCTCGGCTATTTGACCCCCGGCCAGATTTCGGTGGCGGAACGCCTCAAACCCGGCAATGGCGCTATTCTGCGCCATGGTCTCGAGAAGCTGGCGGTTTGCCGTGATCGCAAAGGCAGGCTCCATGTCCACTCGGCGAGCTGCACCCATGTCGGCTGCCTCATCAAATGGAATTCCTTCGAACAGTGCTGGGATTGCCCCTGCCATGGCTCGCATTTCGCGCCTGACGGGGAAGCGCTCAACGCACCGGCGGTGAACGCGCTCGCGACGGCGAAGCTTCCCCGGCGAAGCGCAGAGCCTGCGAGCAGACGACGTTCCGCTTCCGCACGGCATGGCGCGGTGGCGCAAGACCCGACACAGAGCCAAAGGGGGTAGAATTTCGTTCAGCTATCCGAGCAGGCTGGGTCGACGCCGGAGCGCTCCCACTTCAGCGGAACGCTCATCCACGATCCAAGGCGACAAGCTAGCCTGCAGGCTTCCTTCGCTTTTTGTGCGATTCAGCAGCGTCATTCCTGATGATGCTAATCTGTCCATCGGATTCCATATAGGCGCGCTTCACTTGCGCAAGTTTTCCGATGCCTTGCTGTCGGAGTTGGCTCATCATCTCCTCGGGCGTAATCAGCTCCTGCCGCAGGTTTTGCCTCAGCATTTTGCCTTCCCGCACCAGCAGCAACGGTGGCGGACTAACGAATTTGTTAAAGATTTGCGACTTGTGGGCAAGCCAGTCGATCGCAAAATCCCAGGCAACAATAGTCAGAACAAGCAAGAGACCTTCCGTCACGGACTCGTACTGCTTCGAAAACCCGTTTTGAGCCGCATCGGCAATCAGGACGATCAACAGAATGTCGGAAAGACTGAACGATCCAGCCTGCCGCTTCATAAAAAACCGCATCAGGATGAAAAGGCCCAAATACATCAACGACCCCCTGAGCACCACCTCCGCGATCGAGTGAGTTGGGATCCAAAGTCCGGGCCAGTCTATACTGAAAAGCTTATCCACCTTCAGCGCTCGCTCCGCTGCCTGTTTTCGTCGGAGTCTTGTCGATCAACCTATGACACCCCTTCTAATCGACAAAGCATGGTCGAGGTTCCGGACTAGCGCGCCCCCGCGCTTCACGGTCATTCGCTGCTTGCGCCCGTAGCATAGCTCTCCGTCTCTTTGGAACTTTTCGCCGTTGCTGCCCGTTTCGTTCAGCCACGAGGAGAGGTCCATGTCACCCATTAAACGCACGAACGCCGCGAAAGAGACCGGAGCGGGCGGCGAGCTCCACCAGAGAGCCAAAGCTTCCAGTAACGAGCTCACCACCAACCAGGGAATTGTCGTTTCGGACAATCAGAATTCTCTAAAGGCCGGGCCTCGCGGTCCCACCCTTCTCGAAGATTTCATGCTGCGTGAGAAAATCACGCATTTCGACCACGAGCGTATTCCGGAGAGAATCGTCCATGCGAGAGGCAGCGGCGCGCATGGCGTTTTCCGACCGACAAAGTCCCTGTCGCATTTGACCAGAGCGGCTTTCCTGCAAGACCCGAAAAAAGAAACCGAGGTCTTCGTTCGCTTTTCTACGGTGGCAGGCGGTGCCGGATCGGTGGACCTGCCGCGCGACGTGCGCGGCTTTGCAGTCAAGTTCTATACGGAAGAAGGCAATTTCGACCTTGTCGGCAACAATATCCCGGTTTTCTTCATCCAGGATGCCGTCAAATTTCCCGACCTCGTCCACTCGGTGAAAATGGAACCGGACCGCGGTTTCCCGCAGAATGCCTCCGCTCACGATACCTTCTGGGACTTCGTCTCGCTGATGCCCGAAAGCATGCACATGCTGATGTGGGTCATGTCCGACCGTGCCATTCCCCGGTCATTCCGGATGATCGAGGGCTTCGGCGTCAATACTTTCCGGCTTGTCAACGAAAGGGGGGAGAGTCGTTTCGTGAAATTCCACTGGCGGCCAGTCCTCGGGGCGGCCTCGGTGATCTGGGATGAGGCGGTCAAAATCAATGGCGCAGACCAGGACTTCCACCGCCGCGATCTGTGGGAAGCGATCGATAAGAGCAATTTTCCGGAATACGATTTCTGTGTCCAGGTCGTCGACGAAGAAGCGGCTGGAGAGCTCGACTTCGACATCCTCGATGCGACCAAGCTGATCCCCGAGGAAACCGTCCCTCTCGAGGTCGTCGGCCGGCTCACATTGAACCGCAACCCCGACAATTTCTTTGCCGAGACCGAACAGGTCGCGTTTCACCCGGCCAATATCGTGCCGGGAATCGAGTTTTCCGACGACCCCTTGCTGCAAGGGCGGTTGTTCTCCTATCTCGACACCCAGCTGTCCCGCCTCGGGGGCGCCAACTTCCATGAGATTCCGGTCAACCGCCCGCGTTGTCCGATGCGCAATTTCCAGCGCGACGGCATGCGGCGCATCGATGTTCCGAAGGGACGGGTCGCCTATGAGCCCAATAGTCTCGGCGGTGATGGACCCAGGGAATCCCAGGAAGGCTTCGTCACGCATCCGACCGGCGACATCGGAAGCGAGAAGGTGAGGATCCGGTCCGAGACCTTCAAGGACCATTACAGCCAGGCGCGCTTGTTCTTCAATTCGATGACCGAGCCCGAACGCCGGCACATAGTGAGCGCCTTCGCGTTCGAATTGGGAAAGGTAGAGACGCCGGCCATCAGAAAACGGATGCTTGGCCATCTGGCCATCATCGACAAGGCTCTTTGCGCAGGCGTGAGCAAGGCACTCGGAACAAATGAAATCGATCCGATCAAGCCGGCGATCGAGCCGCGAGATCTCGCACCTTCGCCCGCTCTGAGCCTTGTGCAGAAAGCGCCCGCCACCATCAAAGGGCGCAAGATCGGCGTTCTTCTGTCGAACGGGGTTGACGGCTCACTCGTGAAGCAACTGAGGAAGGCCGTCGAGGCTGAGGGGGCAGTGCTGGCCGTGGTCTGTCGAAAAATCAGCGGCGTAGTTCTTGCGGACAAGTCAAAGCTGCCCGCCGACCAAGCTCTTTCGGCAGCGCCTTCCGTGTTTTTCGACGCTGTCGTGCTGTTGACCAGCGAAGCCGGCAATAGCGACCTGCAGGATGAGGCGGCCGCCATCGACTGGATCAGGGATGCCTATGGGCATCTAAAAACTCTGGGATTCAGCCAGCCAGCTTATGAATTGCTGGCCAAGGCGGGCTTGGGAGATCGGCTGGATGAGGGCTTCATAAAGCTCGATGGAAACCAGGGCAGCATGGACCGCTTCATCGAAAGTTGCAAAAGGCAGAGAATTTGGGACCGAGAATCGCTCGTCAGAGGCGCCGGCTAGCAGAGTGGCCCAATCTTTGGCGATCTGTCAGCGCACAGGGAATCAGCAGGGGCCGTCTCCCTGCCGATTCCCACACCACGCTCAGATGGGGGCTGAGCAATGGCGTGATTCAGGCGGCATCCTTCTCTCTTGGCATTTCGTCCAAGGCGCCTAACAGCCGGTCCATCTCACCAAGCCAAATTTTCCGCGATTGCTCGAAGGAATCCAGAAGCATTCCGGCTTGGGTGGCTTCATGGCCTCTGGCCGTCAGGGAGGCGACGAGGCGGCGCTGGGCGTCAATGATGTCCTCGCTGTGCTCAATCTGCCGCTTGATTTCCGTCAATTGCCGCAGCAGTTCTGATCTTGTCCGCATGGTTGAAGGCTACGGCAGATCTGCCGCAAGGCGATTAACATAGGATATGCGCGCCGCCGGAAATTGCTTGCTTGATGCTCTTGCGAAGCGTGGTGCCGGACTGGCACCGGATTGGGCATCAGGGGAAGATGGTCAGATCACCGGTTGAGGCAGCTCAACCTCTAGCGGTCACTCCTTGGTATCGACGCCAATGCGGTCAGCGGCGACGGCCTATGGATCTGAAGCAGTGCGGCGGTGTCTGGAATTGCCGCCCGCGCATCATTGATCGATGCGTAGGCGCGACTAACCTGGTCCCGATGCTCGGGGCCCTTCGAAGCTTCCGCAATCGGATCATTGCTCAAGGTCTGCTCCAGAGGTTTTGCCGCTCGGGTGTGGGGCTTTGCCATTCGATGGACGAAGGGCTCGCCTCAAAAGTTCCCTTACCGGAACCCGGTTTTGGTCCAGCGCTGGAAAGTTGCAATCGCGGAACGCTTGTTAAGGTCGACCTGGAAACCCGTGAGCTGGGGGCGGATCGCGCCGTGGGGGACCTTGCCCATTCGCCCGAGCCGCAAATAACATGGCGGAAGACCTCCGGGGGCGGCGGAGGGACGGCTTATGCTGAGAAATTTTCTGACGATCGACGAAGGCCGACACAAGTTCATGGGCCGCTTCCTGATGGAACTCGATTATGCGGTGATTGTGAAGATCAGCACATTCAAGGTCTTGCGCGACAAAGCGGGCCTCACGGTTGGCGATGAAATCCCGGTCGACAAGCTCGACGCCTGGATCAGGAAACGCGAGAAGCTAGAGCGCGAGGCCTAGGCCGCTTTTCGGCCGTCAGGAAAACCTACCTGTTGACTCCTATGCCTTCTCGTTCTTGAATTGTTCTCGTAAGTGAGAATGCGTAGGAGTAGCCCGATGTCAGACCCAAAATATTTGGAGACCCCAGAAAACCTCGAAACCCGCGCCTATTACAAGAAGCAGCACCTGAAAAAGGGAAGGGCCGGGCAGAACGATGTCATCCTGGCCGCGACCGAAATCTATCAGACCGAGTTCGGCCATTGGTTCGAGGATGAAGGCTACGATGGTCTCTGGGAAGAGGCTGATGCGCTCTTTAGGAAGCACAGCCTTAAGGTGACGGACCCGAGCGCGCTGGTCGATCTCATCGTGACCGATCTGCATGGCGACAAAGGGATCAGCCATGGCGCTGAGCCGCCCGCCATCCGTTTCTAGCCCTCGCGATGAGGTGACGCTCGCTCAAGTCCAGCAGTTCAACTTGAATATGGTGCTGGAGTGCCAGTGGTGCGGGCACAAAAGGCTGATGGACGCCGGCAAGCTGCTCCTCAAATTCCCGCCGGAGATGACGATGAAGCAGCTTGCTGAAAGGGCGCGATGCAAAAACCGCGGATGTCCCGGCCGATCGGGTGCGGAAGTGCTGTTCCGCCTGGGCGACCGCAAAGACGACTGGTGGCCGCGCGTGCCGATCATAAGGGGGAGATAGAATGGCGAAAGGACGGTGGTCGCGTTGGGGGCGTGGAGGCTGCGAGGGCTACACGCTCGATCTCGGAAGTTTCATCAACTTCTCTGTCATCCGCAGATCGACCGGCGGCCCGGCACCGGATTATTTCGAGCTGACCTCGCATACCCGCAAGATCAAGAGCTTTCCCAGCGCCAAAGACGGAATGGACTATGCGGAAAAGGAGCTTGAGTCAGGAATGACCGCCATGCTTGAAGATTGGGAGCTTTACAAAGCCCACAGGGTCAAGCGGCGGAAATCCTGAATGTGCAATACCTATAATCTGCGCGGGAACATGAAGCAGCTCGCTCTCTTCGCCAATGCCGAGCCGCCGCCGGACGTGGAAATCAACTATGAGAGCATCCACCCGGACTATGTTGCTCCCGTCATCCGCAGATCGCCAGGCGCCAGCCAACTCGAAATCACGATGATGCGTTGGGGCTTTCCATCACTCCCCGGCCGACGCGAGTTCATGACGAATGCGCGTTCACTCAGCATGTCGCTTTGGCGCCCCTGGCTTGGCGTCGAGCATCGCTGCCTTGTGCCAGCGACAAGCTTTGCCGAATGGACGCCTGAGCCGAACCCGGTGACCGGCAAGAAGGAAACCGTCTGGTTCGGCCTCAACTCGAACCGCTCTCCCTACATGTTCGCCGGCCTGTGGCGGGAATGGACCGGGACGCGCGGCACTAAAAAGGCGCCGGTTGAGGGAACGCATCTCCTTTTTACCTTCCTGACGACCGAGCCGAACAACAACGTCAAACCCGTCCACTCAAAGTCCATGCCGGTTATCTTGCGCAACATCGAGGAGTGGAATGCCTGGCTCACGCTCCCGATCGAAGAGGCCAAGGAGATGCAAAAGCCCCTACCCGACGATGCAATAGAGATCGTGGCAAGGGGGACAAAAGGTGATTGATTTTCGCCCCGCCCAATCGCGACGATTTTCCGAGAGGAAGCCCAGCCGAAAGCGGGCCCATTGCTGACGGAGTATCGCTTAATTCGCAAAGCGGTAGTTTCTACGATCTTGCTAATAGAAGTCCGGACGTTGAGCCCATTTCCTGCTACGACCGGCTAATTGACTCGCTCATATGGCCACAACTCTCTTTTCTTATTCGTCTTATTTGTCCTGTTGTCTGCTCTCTCCTCGGCCACACTGATCGTGTCGGACATTTGGTCTGCCAGAATAGCGGGCTTTTTATCTGTCTTGCGTTTTCTCTTGGCAAGCACCGCGGCCGCGTTTGGCTTCTTGTCTGCTTTCGCCGTGATAACGATGGTGGTGTTGGGCAGGCCGACTTCCTGCACCAAAGCAAAGAGCACCGCCGCATTGGCAGGATCCAGTCGCACGCAGCCATGTGAAGCGCGCTTCCCAAGCTTATCAATATGCTCCGTGCCATGGATCGCGTGGCCCAAGCGGGTGAAGAAAATGGAATTGGGCATAGGGGCATCGTCCCACTCCTCCGAGAAATGGTACTCCTCCATGCGGAATGGCGTGTATGTGCCGCCTGGCGTGCCATAGCCGGCCACCCCGGTCGATACAGGCCAGACATATTCCTGCCGGCCATCGACCATGACTGTCATTTCCTGGCTATGCTCATTGATGGTGACGACGACCCGCGCGGCAGAGGCAGGTCCAGCAATCATGATAATCAAAGCCGCCGTCAAAAGCCGAAGCCGCATGTGCCATCCCTTACCCGCCCGTGAAGCTACAACCGAGATAAACAGGGAAAGTTCCGATTCCTGGGTGTGCGAGGTCCCACCCTCCCCGACAGCGGTCAATGCAGCCTCCGAAACATAGGAAAGACCAGGCCAACCAGAAAAGCAATCGTCTTGCCAGCTCCCCCAGGCTCATACCACGCAGCGGTGCGAAACCGTACAGGAACCAATTATCGACGTTGCCGGTTTGAGGTGCGAGCGGTCGAACCTTGAACGCGAAGGAGATTCCCTATGAAGCAACTTCTAGCCACCACAGCCTTATCATTTCTTTTACTTGCCGGCGCCGGCCATGCGGCCAACGTTTCCAAGATCACAACCTACCAACAACAGCCGACGGATATTCGGGCATCCAAGTTTATCGGAATGCGCGTCTATGCGACCGAAAAGGACATCGCCAGCGACACCTCAGCGAAACCGGGAAATGAAAAGGAATGGGACGATATCGGGGAAATCAACGATGTGATACTCGGCCGGAACGGCGAGGTCGAGGCTGTCGTCGTCGGCGTCGGGGGCTTCCTCGGGATGGGCGAAAAAGACGTTGCCGTTGCCATGAGGGATTTCAAATTCGTCAAGAAGGGCGATGATGAGAACGACTATTTCCTGGTGATCAACACAAACAAGCAGATGCTCACGGATGCGCCCGCTTACGCCGCTTCGCAGACGACGACAGAGAGCCAAAAGGCCGACAACAGCACGGCCCCGTCCGGCTCGGACACGCGCACGGCACTCGTTCGGCCTGAGGTGAAACGTGAAGGCTACAGACAGCCTGAGACCAAGGAGCTTACATCCGAGACTCTGGTCGGCGCGCGGGTCTACGGCGCAAAGGACGAAGATGTCGGCGAAGTCGACAAACTGGTCCTCAACGCAGATGGCAGCGTCAAGCAGCTCGTCCTGGATATCGGCGGCTTCCTGGGCGTGGGTGAGCACCGGATTGCCGTGGCACTGGACCAGGTGAACATCATGCGCAACGAGAAAGGTGACGATGTTCGCGTGTATGTCAATTCGGACAAGGAAACTTTGAAGGCTCTCCCCACCTATAACGGGTGAACACGGTGAGGGCGCGGGCGAATGTCCGCGCCTTTTCAATTGCGCGAGCGGGCCGCTCCGCGAAGCCCTAGCAGCATTCGGTGGGGACTTCTTGCAAGGCGTCCGATTGATTGCTCAGTTGATAAAAAAGGCCCGCACAGCATCGCCGTGCGGGCCTCTTTTGTTTCTGAGCCTCAGTCGATCTGAATGGTAACGCCGGGCTTACGATATGGCCTGTACTGACCGTAATAAGGCTCCTTGTACGACCGATAGCGCTTTTTGGTATAATAACGCCCGCATTTCACGTCGTTGCTGACGCGACAATGACGCGACCACCAACGCTTTGATTTCTTCTTATTGCCTATATTGACGATATGGCTGTCACTATTCGTCTGAATTTGCACCGGCGCCGCGACGGGCGCCGCCTGGCTCGCCACCGGCATGGCAAAACCGACGCTGGCCGCGACTGCCGTGCCTATGGCCAATGCTTTGATGCTGAACACAATAAGGTCCTCCTTATTATTCTGGCTGAAGCGGGACGCCCCGAGGAACACGGCCTTTGGCCGATACGCGGCATCTGCATAAAACAACGTGTGTCAAAAGGGATCGTTCCGATGCCTTCGTGGAACGAGTTCCCGCATCAAGACGCGAAGCCTGCGAATGACAGCCAGACGGTCAGATCCTTCGTGCGGCAAAACTGATCTCGGCGAGCGTCCCCAGCGCGACCGCAAATATGATCTTGTAAACGCCCTGGTCAATCTGTGTTCCGATCGGGACGGGACTCGAATACCGACTTAACACGTCCTCTATCGGTCCAATCATGCCTTGACCAATCCCAACGCCTATCAAGATCTGCAAGACACCAAAAACAAGAACGGCAAACGCCGCGATCCAAGTCATTCGCGTGAAAAACATCTCCGTCTCCTTCATCGGCCGAAGCCTTCCCCCTCGCCGTGACGCTGCCAAGCATGACTTCATTATTGACCGGCCGCCAGGCCTTCTCGGCGATCTCTTGCATTGCCGGCCGGCCTCCCTTCTCTGTTTCTTGGCTCTCGGCCCCTGCGGTGGCCGACAGTCCAGGCATAAGCGCGGGTGAATTCAGCGCCGAACAATACGAGCTGGGCCGAGTAATAGACCCAGATGAGCACCACGACGAGCGAGGCCGCCGCGCCATATGTCGATTCCAGACCCTGCTTGCCGATGTAAAAGCCAATCAGAAACTTGCCGATTTCGAAAAGCGCCGCCGTGAGGATGCTGCCCGGCAGAACGTCACGCCAGCCAATCGAGATATCGGGAAGCCACTTGAACATCATGGCGAACAAAACGGCCGTCATCGCAAAGGTGACGACGACACTCGCCGTTTGCAGCACGATCTCGGGCGCGGCATTCGCAAACATCGTGCTCATTGCGGCCAAAGCCGTGGTGAGAAGAAGTGAGACCAGCAGCAAAAACCCAAGGGACAGCACGCCAGCGAGGGACACGGCATAGGTGCGAAAGAACGCCCAAACGCCAGACCCCGAGGGCGCATCTACTTCCCAGACCGCGTTCAGGGCCGCTTTCAGCTGAACGACCACACTGACCGCCGCGAAAGCAAGCGCGCCTGCGCCGATAAGGGTGGCGAACACACCCTCGGCGGGTTGTCCCGCGACCAGCAGCATGTTCTGAACAGCCTTCGCCCCTTGCTCGCCAAGAAGGTGAGAAAGCTGGAGGATAACCTGCTCTCGCACGACTTGCGCGCCAAAGGCCAGCCCAGCGACCATGATTGCAATCAGGATCAGGGGGCCCATGGAGAAGAGCGAGTAATAGGCGATGGCCGCCCCCAAGGTGGACGCCTTATGTGTCATCCACCCGGAAACAGCGGCCCGCAAGATCGACCACCAGACCGCGGGGGCGATAAAGGCCTTGGTGGGCCTGCGCCGCGATGGCTGAACGTGATGAGATGCAAGCCCGGGTCTTCTGGATCTGAGAGCGGCAATCTGCGCAGTGAGACCGGAGAGAGCCAGGGCGGCCAACATTTTCGAGTAGCCGATGAGCGAAGACGAACTGAAAGTCGACCGGCGGGCCATGACGAGTCCAAACGAAAGCCGCATGTTAATCCGCTGACGGAGCGATTGGTTCCAACGTCACGTTCGCCTCGGGACGCCGATCGTTCGCCCGGACTATCCGGAAGAGGGATGAGCGGGATGAGCCGCAAGTCGTGGAACCTTCAGGCGGGTTGACCGTTCTGCACATTGCCGCGAAGCCGGGTGGAAGACTTAAGCAGAGGGGATTCGCCGTCATGGCGACTGAATTGGGCCGGCATAAGAAGATCAAGAAGCGACCATCACGCGCCACCTTCACGGCCCTCGACCGGGTCGCCGTGCGCGACATCGGCACGATGGTCTGTGTAGACCTCGATCAAGACACAGACAGCTTTGCCCACCTCATCGGCAAGAAGGTCGTCATCGATGGCAGGATGGAGCATTGCTTCTCCGTCGAACGCATCGCGCACGCCGCGCCATGGAAACGCGGTGAACGAATCTATCTGCTCATTCGAAAGGCCAGGGCCAAGCGCACCAACCATGCCGGCAGCATCGGCCCAAGCGGGGGCATCGCCGGATTGTGGATCGACGACGCATGAAGCTCATCCCATCCATGCTTTAAAGCTTGAGGAAGGAATGTGTCTGGATTCGCCCCCACCTCCGGCCCATCTACTCCGCCGATGCCCGCTGCTCGCGCGCTGCCTTGCGGCGTGGGCCCCTTTTTTTGCTGCCCGACAAGTGCGCTCCATTGAACCGACGGGCTTTCGTGACCTTCTTTTCGTCCGCGCGCGCAACGTCGGCTATTTGAGCGAATTTCACGCGCAGATCCGCCAGCTCCTGGTCGGTCAGGCATTCCAGATCGATCATCGAATTCTTGGCTCCCTTCACGCCTCTGATGATCTCGTCCAGCTTGATCTGAGCGGCGAGACCGTCGCGGTTCTGGCTGTTCTGAATGACGAAGACCATGAGAAAAGTGGTTATCGTCGTGCCGGTGTTCACCAGGAGCTGCCAGCCCTGCGAATAGCCGAAATATGGCCCCGATGCCGCCCAGGCCAGCAAGGTCAAGAACGCTATGCTGAAGGTGATCGGGCTGCCCGCCGCCCATGCTACCTGATTGGCGAATTTCGAGAACAGATCGCTCATTTTGGAAGACCGGTCGGCCATGATACGCCTCCATTGCCTGGCAGAGTATCAAGCCCCGAAGTCGACTGCGGTTCCCGACGCGGGGCTTACATCCACTTGCGCTCCGGTTGCGGCGCCAGTGCTCCTTGTCAGCAATTGAGAAATCCCCGCTCCATCCGTTTGAGCGCCAGAATGCTGAACCTCACCCCGGCTTTGATCGACTCAGGCTCGTCGCCGTGATCCCTGAGGAGAGCTACCAGATATTCGGCGACCTCGCGTGGGCACGAAGGCACGACCAGATTTTCAGAGGTTTCGGCGCTCATCGGGCGATACTCCCGGCACAGATAAGGGCGGGTCACGCCGTCGACACCGTCAATCTCGGACGCGACCCGCCTGTCCCAAAGAGGGGTCAAAGGGACCTGAAAGCAACATCACGAAGGGGAATCCGTTCCAAAGCAGGCCGGGCGCCTTCACACGATCCCTTATGCGCTTGAGTCGGTCAGCGCTCTCTCCTAAGTACAGGCCATGACATCGGACGGCCCGGTCGAGCGCAAACTTGCCGCCATTCTCGTGGCGGATGTCGAAGGCTATAGCCGGCAGATGCATGAGGACGAAGAGGCAGCACTTGCCACGCTGACCCGGCTTCGTTCGGTCATCGACGATCTCGTCGCCCAGCACAATGGAGAGATCAGCGGCAGCGCCGGCGACAGCGTCATCGCCGACTTCGCCAGCGGCGTGGAAGCCGTCAATTGCGCCGTGGCCATCCAGCGCGGCCTGCATGAGGCCAACAGGGCACAACCGCACGAGCAAAGAATGGAATTCCGCATCGGCATCAATGTCGGCGACGTCATGCTCAAGAACGGCGACATCTATGGGGACGGCATCAATGTCGCCGCCCGCATCGAAGCACTCGCCGAACCCGGCGGCATATGCGTGACGCGTGCGGCGCGCGACAGCGTGCGCGACAAGGTCGACTACAAGTTCGAAGATCTGGGCGAAAGGCAGGTCAAGAATATCGCCCGGCCGGTGCGCATCTTCAAAGTCATCTTCGACCGCTCACAGCCCGTCCAGATCGGGGAAAAGCCTGCCGGCGAAGGCGCCGAAGACGCACCGCGGGTGCTCGATCCGGCGGAGGTGGAAATCGAAGTGACGTTCTGGAACACCGTCAAGGACAGCGACGATGTGGCGATGTTCGAGGCTTATCTGGAAAAATATCCGGACGGGGAATTCCGCAAGCTCGCCGAAATCAGCCTCGCCAAGCTCGCCAAAAAGCACTGACAGCTTTGTCAGCCCCGCGTGCTGCGAAAAGGCCCCAAGCTTTCGCCGGGGCCCTCACAGAGCTTACCAGCCCTGGTTCGTGTACCAGGTGTCCACGTCGCGGCGGACCTGGTCCCTGGCGATGCCATAACGCTCCTGGATCTTACCCTCGAGCTGGTCGCGGCGGCCGTCGATCACATCGAGATCATCGTCGGTGAGCTTCCCCCACTGTTCCTTGACCTTGCCTTTGACCTGCTTCCAGTTACCTTCAACGCGATTCCAGTCCATAAGACCTCCTTTGTCGCTCTACAGTAAACTTCCATTCGATGGCTATCTCAGCCGCTCAGGCCGTCACCACGATCGCTTCCTCCTCGTCGCGCTGGCTTCCGCCAATCGCACCGGCAACCGAAGCGATGAAGGCGCCAATCAGCATCGACAAGGCGCCGAGTATGGCCGCGGTCGCGCTGGCCTTGCGGGCCTCGTCCGCCGCCTGCTGGGCCTTGGCCTTGAGCTCGTTCGCCCTGGCCAGGACGGCCTCGACCCTGGCTTGCGCATCCTGCGGAGACAGGCCGGTCCTTGCCGCCACCAGGCTCGAAAGATAGGCCCGGTCTTCCTGGCTCACTTCGCCTTGCAGCGCGCCCATGCCGAGAATGCGCGTCGCCTGCGCGGCTGCAGCCTCGCCGCCCTCCGGGCCCGCCGTGGTCAACCGCGCCGGATCGGCCGGGCGAAACAGAGTGTCGACCAAATAACCTGTCGCGCCATCATTATTGTTTCCCTGCGCGTTCTGACCCGCGGCATTGGTGGCGGCGCCCGCGACATTTGCCGCCACATGGGCACCGGCTCCGACCAGAACGGTGGAATGGAAGGCCACCATCCCGATGACCAGAAGCGTGGCCACCGCCCAGGCCATGAAGCCATGCGCGGTGTCGCGGAAGAACACCTCATCCGTGTGAACGCCGACCCACTTGGTGCGCAACCGGCCGGAGAGATAGCCGCCAATCCCCGACGACAGCCACTGGACGATGACGACCCAGATCGCCGTCGAAACGGCAATGGTCGTCAGGCCCGCGCTTTCAGAGGACCAGGGCGAGATCAAGGTCAGCCCCAGGCCCGAACCGAGGAGCATGAGGATGGCGGTGGTCGCCGCCGCAGCGAAGGCGCCGGCGAAGATCGCACCCCAAGCGATAGCGGATCTCGGCGCCTCGATGGCAGGAGGATTCTGGACACTCACGGTCGCCACGGCATCCTCCTAGCGAAAGAGAAACATGATGAGCAAAATGATCGGAATGGGCACCCCCAACAGCCAAAGCAAGATTCCGCGTCCCATGGTCGCCTCCTCGATCGTCTGTCTCCGGAACAATTTCCGAAGCACATCCTAACCCGCGATCCCGCCTCAGAGTTCCTCAAGCGAGCAACTAAAGGTCGGAGGACAGACCGTGGCCGGATACGCCCGGCTTGGCGGCGAAGCGCCGGCGAGGAACGCAAGAAGCCCGATATGCGTTCATTCGCATCAGCAATGAGGCTGAGATACGGAGTACATCCATGACCAACCAGGACAAGGACAAGCAACAAGGCGACAAGCAAAGCCAGGGTGGACAACAGCAGCAGAGCGATCAGCCGAAACGGCAGGATCAGCAGGGTGGCGGCTCTCGCCAGCCTGGCCAGGATCAGCAGAGCGGCGGCACCAACCCGGGACAGCAGCAGCAGACGGATCCCAATCGCGGCGGCAGCACGGGCAACAAAAACGTGAATGACTGACGCCCCATAGTGCAAGAACGAAGGGCCCGCGTTTTCGCGGGCCCTTCGGCAAAGAGGGCGGGACACTTTCGACGACGGCGCGACGCTTCCTTTGGCGGCGCTCTCGCGTTACCAGCCTCGATCGCCTTATCGCCAATCGCGAAGGACATCCGCCACGCCGACGACCTCGATCTGCTGGTCGAATCTCGGCAGGACGCCGGCCATGGCGGCCGCATGACCTTGCTCATTCGAGCTCGCCACCCCTTCCTCGACAATCACGACGCGATAACCGATATCGATGGCGCCCAGGACCGTTGCCAGAACACAGACATCGGTCTCCACACCTGAAAAAACCAAAGTGTCGGCGGAACGCGCACGCAGCATCGCCTGAAGCGCGCCATCCTGGAAGGCCGAGAACACGAAACGGCTATAGACCGCCGCGACGCCAGTGAATTCCTGCAAGCCGGGCACGATGTCGAAAAGCCTGGGATCGAGCCGCAGAAGCTCCGGGCATGCGGCATAGAACCGGGCCCATTGCCCCTTTATGGCGCCGGCATCGGCAGGGCAGATGAACCGGGTGAATATCGTGCTCGCCGGCTTATAGCGGCATATTTCCTTCACAGCCGGCAAGGCAGCGCCCACCGCGCCTGACGCCCAAGGCGTATCCGCGTCGAACATCCGCTGCATGTCGACGCAGAGATGCACGGCGGAACGCGATAACGGGCCATAACGCAGCCCTCTGACGTGCTCCATCGCGGGCCTCAGAAACGCATCAGGATTCGGATTTCAAGGGCGGGGGTTCGAAGGGCGGAATGCCTTGCTCGTGATGCTGGGCCAGCAGCCTTCGCCGCGCATCCGCCGCTCCGGCCGATACGATCGATGCAACCCATGAAGGGGCATCCGTTCCGGGCTCGGGCGGAGACGCATTGCCCACCAAGTCTTCGGCAGCCTCGCGGGCATAGCCCCGCATCACCAGAAGGTCGATCGCCGCCTTCTTCACGTCGGGCTCGTCGTCCTCTGCCTGAAGCGCAACGGTGATTTCACTCGTCATGGGAGTCTCCGCCGAAATTTGCCGACGCCGCCGGGCAGCTGTTCAAGGACCTACGAAGGACCCGCCATCGGACTTCGATCCGGAATTGTCCGAATCCCTTCCCGCCGGTGCTCGCTCGGGCGTTTCTTTCCGTTGTCCAGGCCTTGGCGCGTCGTGGCTGCTCTCCGCCAGCTCCTTGTCGCCTTCGCGCTGGATTTTCTTGTGCTGCTCGACGAGGTCAGGATTGCCGCTCGGATGTTTGTCAGCCATGGTGAAACTCCTTTCACTGACAAACATTTCGCTGCTTACAGAGTTCCTTCAGGGTCCGTGACGGCATGGCGCGAGCGTCCTGACAAGCGCGCGGCGCCGTGTACGCTATCGCACACAAATTTGCCGGGAACCTTCGCTGGGCGAGCGCGTTTGGCAATGTCAGCGAGACGGGCGGGGCAAAGGAACGGGGGATGCATGTCCGCGCCTGATGATCTGATCCTTGCGGCAAAGCGGGCGAGAGTTCTTGCCGCAACCCTCACTTCGCCCGAATCGAAGACCGCTTTCCTGCAAATGGCCGAGAAATGGGAGGCCGAAGCCGCGCGCACGGAGGCAGGGCCGGCCGGCAAGGGAATCGCCTGACGGATGGAACCTTCTTGCCGGTGCCAGTGTTAGCGGGCGTCCCGTCTCACACACCCCAACCCCGAGACGAGATGTGTCGTCACCCCCTGCCCGCCCGCATGCGTATCATCCGGGCGGGTTTTCCATTGCGAAACCCGGCAACCTTGCGGAGATCCCTTGACCGCGCCACAGCCTAGGCAAGCGCCTCTTCGACCAAACCAAGAATCGCCCTTGGCAAATACGGCTTGTCGATGAGCCGGCCAAGATCGGGCGGAAGGTCGGAGGCAGGAAGATGGCCGGAGGTAATGAGCGTCTTGATCCGAGGGTGGTTGCGCCTGATGTAGCGCGCCAGATCGATGCCGTTGAGCGAGCCAGGCATCTGAATATCGGTGAAAACCAGTGATATGCCTGAGTTCCCGTCCAGGATGTCCATCGCCTCCTCGGCCGAGGAAGCCTCGAGCACCTCGAAGCCCCGCTCGCGCAGGAAATCGCTGATGTCGAGCCGGACGATCGCTTCGTCCTCGACGACTAGAATGGTGTACCGCATAATCGACCGTCCTCAGTCTCCTCTTTAACCCATGTTAAGGCGAAAGGTTCGGCCGAGATATTTGGTCTCCATGCAGATCATGAGCCTCGGCGCGGCACGGGTGGCGAGAAACGGATTTTCCGCTGTTCATCCCGATGAAAGGCCGATAGCTTCAGGCTCAGAAGCAAAAAGAAAGACGGACAATTTCTACGGGAATGGCAGATAGCACGCGGCGACGACTGCTGACGCGCGGACTTTTTCAGCAGCGAACCTTCTTTGAACTGACGGACCGCCTGTATCGCGGACACTCGCTGTCGGACGCCTATGAGGCGACGCTCGATGCGATCCGGGAACTTCTGGGATGCGAGCGCGCATCGATCCTGCGCTTCGACAGCAAAGGCGTCATGCGCTTCGTCGCCTGGCGGGAACTTTCGCAAGCCTATCGCCAGGCGGTGGACGGACATTCACCCTGGCGTCCGGGCACGCGCGATCCCGAACCCATCTATGTCAGCGATATCGCCCAATCGGGGGAATCCGAAGAACTCAAGCAGGTCGTTCTCGGCGAGGGCATCCAGGCTTTGGCCTTCATCCCCCTTACCTTCAATCGCGCGACCATCGGCAAGTTCATGGTCTATCATGCGGCTCCCCATGAATTCACCGATGAGGAGCGCGAGATCGCCCTGACGCTCGCGCGCCAGCTCAGCTTCGCCATCGAGCGGGAAACGGCCGACCTGGCCGGCAGCCGGCTCGCCGCCCTGATCGACTCTTCCGAGGACGCCATCGTCTCGAAAAACCTGGACGGCATCATCCAAAGCTGGAACCCGGGCGCCGAGCGCCTGTTCGGCTACAGCGCCCCGGAGGCCATCGACAAGCCGATCACCATTGTCATTCCGGATGACCGGCTGGACGAGGAGACATCCATCCTGGCGCGAATCCGAAAGGGCGAGCGCGTCGAGCCTTACGAGACGGTGCGCCGGCGCAAGGATGGCAGCCTCGTCCATGTGTCGCTCGCGGTCTCGCCGATCGTCGATCCCCAAGGCATGATCCTCGGCGCCTCGAAGATCGCCCGCGACATGACCACCCAGCATCTCGCGCATGAGCGCCAGCAGCTTCTGCTGCGCGAGATGAATCACAGGGTGAAGAACCTGTTCGCGGTCACGAGCAGCCTCATCAGCCTCAATTCGCGCTCGGCCACCTCGGTTCGGGAACTTGCGGCCTCCGTGACCGAGCGCCTCACCGCCCTCGGCCGGGCGCATGCGCTGACGATGAGCGGCGGCGAGGCCGGAGAGCACAGCGCCAGCCTGCACAGCCTCACCGAGGCCCTATTGGCGCCCTATAATGAACGGGAAAAGCCGCGCGTCTCGATCTCGGGCGACGACATGCGCCTCGCCGCCAAGGCGATCACCCCGATGGCGCTGCTGCTGCACGAATTCGCGACCAATGCCGCGAAATACGGCGCGCTCTCCAACGATGCCGGACGCGTCGAGATAGGCTTTTCCGTGGAGGGCGACGTCGTGAAAGTGGTCTGGTCGGAGACCGGCGTATCGCAACCTGCCGACAAGCCGGATAACGGGTTCGGCAGCCTGCTCGTGCAAGCGACCGTCACCCAGCTCGGCGGCCGCATGGATCGCGAATGGACGACCGAGGGACTGCGCATCAGCCTCGATCTGTCGGGCCCGCTTCTGGCGCCGCCAGTGGATTGAGTCCCGCAACGGATTTCCGCGCCGGAGGAAAGCAGGCAGCCGGCGAAGAGGCTTGACGGCCGAGAGGGCCTCATATCTATTGCCGCGATGAACCGCATCCTCGCCGCACTCATCGTTTCGTTTTCCCTTGCCGTCCCCCAGGCTTTCGCCGCCGACCGGCTGGATGCGCGTGAAATCCGCCAAGTGGTGCCCGGTACATGGTCCGGCAACTACAAAAAGGCCTCGCTCGTGCTGACGATCGCCGCCGATGGGACCGTCAGGGGACGCTATAACGGCATACCCGCCTCGGGCCGCTGGACAACCAAGCGCACATCGGATGGCGACAGGATCTGCCTGACATTCTCATCGATCATCAGCGACACGAAATGCGGCGAGCTGTACCGCAAAGGGAACAGCACCCTTTATGGCTATCTCAATCGTGGAAAGCCGCGGCTCTGGCTGAGGCGCAGCTGAGCTCCGCAATAGTCAGCGGAAGGACTCGCGGGGAGTGCGCCGACTCACGAATTCCAGAAGGCCAGCGTGCCCCATAAGGCCGCGCCCCAGAAGGCTAAGACCGCCACGACAACACCGAGCCAGAAGAGGATCAAGAATCGCATTTTACCGGGATGTCGCGGTCCTTCTTGCACGCGGCCCTCGCCTTGGCTTCTTGAGATCAACGGAAGAGCCGAGATCCAAGTTATCCCCCCGGCCCTTCCGTTGTACGCCAACTCACTGCAGGGGCGTCCCGATGATTATTCCGCAGGGTAAAAAGTGTGTTAACGAAATCGAAACCATAGGCTTGCGGGGATCCGGCTCAGGCGAGGGATCCCGGCTAAAATCATGACTTTACTATTGATTCCCGCCTCAGGCCCCCAGGTTTTTCCCAGCTGATTTCGTCTCAGACTTAACCAGGGTTAAGGCATTCCCCGCCGCCCCTGATCAGAGTCCGATGTCGGGTTGGCCATCGGTCCATGCCGCCGGTGAAGGCCCTGGCCCGCCGTGCAGCCCCTCGGCGAGCCCATCATTTGAAGCGCCGGAGACGCGCCGTGCCAAAGGCCTATTTCGAACCCGAATATCTGAATGCCCTCGTCGAGGTCTTCCACGAGGCAAAACGCATCCTCGAACGTCGCGGGATCACCCATCCCGTTGCCGTTGATGCGGTGGCGCGGCGGATCTTGAGCCTGGCCCAAGAAGGCGTGCCCCCCTGGCAGATCCTGGGCGAGGTCCTTCCACCCATGACGCCGGAAGCCGCGGGGCTGCCCGAAGTCGCCAGCACCAACGACATCGTCGTGAGCGGTCCGGCGCCTGACACCGAGCGCTAGAACGCCGGCGCCAGGTGGATTGCTCAACTCATTGTCTGGCGGCCTTCGCATGCGGCATTCGAGCAATCGCAAGCGGATCAGCGACTGGAACATAAATTCGGATTCGCCGTTGAAGCCTCATCCCAACTCGACAACGGAGGACACCCATGGCCATGGACTCGCTTGAAGCCCTGTTCGAAGACACTCTTCGCGACATGTATTACGCGGAGAAGAAGCTGACCCGCATCCTTCCCAAGATGGCAAAGAAGGCAACCGCGCAGGAACTCGTCGACGCCTTCACATCGCATGCTGAGGAAACCGCGGGGCAGGTGGAGCGGATCGAAAAAGTCTTCGAGATGCTCGACAAGGCCGCACGCGGCAAGAAGTGCGAAGCGTTGGAAGGCCTCTCGGCGGAGGGCGATCACGTCATGGAAGAGGCCGAGGAGGACGGCGTGATGGATGCCGGACTGATCGCGAGCGCCCAGGCCGTCGAGCATTATGAGATTGCCCGCTATGGCGCGCTGATCGCCTGGGCCAAGCAACTCGAGCTGACCGATGCTGCCGATCTCCTGGTTGAAAGCCTCGAGCAGGAAAAGGCGGCGGACGAGAAGCTGAACGGCATCGCCGAAAAGGTCAATCCCATGGCCGAACGCAAGGAAGCCGCCTGAAGCATTCACCCATCAGCCCGCCGGTCGATCCGGCGGGCCTTTTCATCAAACGAAATCCAACCAGGATGCGCATGGAGAGCGGAACTTTGCCGTGGCGAGGCAAAGCCCACGTTTCTCGCTTCAGCTTACGATGGAAATGCCGGCAAAAAGAAGAATGAGGAAAATAACGGCGAGGATGAGAAAGAGCGTGAAAAGAATCTTTGCAATTCCGGCCGCGCCTTGCGCGATGCCCGAAAAGCCTAATGCGCCGGCAACAATCGACACCAGAAAGAATATGAGCGCCCATTTCAACATGAGAATCTTCTCACTCAGACTTTCCACAGCTGTCCAATAGAACGTCGAGCTCGGGCGAGCGGTTCCATCGGCATATCACTGTAGAGATCAGGCATCCACATGACGGAAGCGTGGAACCAATCGAAGCCTGCAAGAATTAAATGCTTATGAAAAGGACAACAAAATCAGCGAAGGCGCGGCTGGCGGCAAGCGAGCAACCTCTGCCCTTTGCCTTAAGCCTGGTCGTCGTCTCCGGCCTCATCGGATTGCTGATCGTCTGGTTCGCCGGCGGCCATTGATAGCCGCCAATATGCGACCCGGCGCACTTCCGTGATCGGAAAAAACGCGTCGGCCTGCCGAAGCGTTCGCTTTCGCAACTCAAAATGGCGCAGCGCGCAACTGCCGGTCGCGCGCCGCTTTCTCCCCGGCGATTCAGAGATTGCGGCCGGGCCCGTCAGAGCCGGTATCGCCGCCGGTGCCACCATCCTGCTCGCCGCCGCCGTCCGACGGGGGTCCCCGATCCGATCCCGCCCTGACACCGCCACGGTCACTCCGGGAATTATTGCCGCCGCCGAAGAAATTCTCGAACAGCGTGGCACTCGAACGGCAGGACTGGGTGTTGAGGCGGAAAGGCCGCGCCAGAGTGCCCTGATCGAGAATATAGGGCAGCGTGCGCAAAGCGCGGCCCTTGGCGCGGCCGCCCAGCTCATCGACATCGTTGCTGCGCGCCCGCCCGACGCCGCAATTGTCGGGGATGATCTCACATTCACCGGAAGCGCAAAGCCTCACCCGCCCCTGCAGCACGGCGACGAGCGTCTGCCGGCCGGAAGAGAAGTCGAAAGCGGTGCCGCGAATGCCGATCGTCGCATTGGCGGTCTGGATGTCATAGGCATTCTTGGCGCTGTTGCCGCTGATGAAGCGGAAGGTGCCGCGCAGGGCGTCGACCGAAAATTTCTGCGCGCGCTTGCCGCCACGCATGAGGAAACGGTCGATGACCAAGGTCGAATTGGGGCCGACCACGAGCTTGGTGCTGTCGACGAAAACGATCTGAATATTGCCTCTGCCGGTCTCGAGCCTGTCATTCTCATAGACGGCGCTGCCGGGGCTCAAAGCGCGGCCCGAACCCGTGGGCGAACCCACGACCGCGACTACTTTGCCGATGGGGCTTGCGGCCATGCCGGGCCCTGCGAGAGCAAAAAATCCAATCGTTGCCGCAAATAAAAAGCGGGCGGAACGCAACATGCAGAATCTCCACAGTCAGTTCGCCCTCTCTCAGGGGCCGAGCTTTTGACCGGTTTTTCGGAAAAAGGCAACTTACAAATATTTGCGGGGAGTGCCTGTTTCGTTCCAGGCACAGAATCATTGCGGCATAAAAAAGGCCTGCGAAATGTTTCGCTGAACCGCTGCTATCGACCGGCGCCGCCCAAGGCGGCACGCGACTACCAGACGAAGCGCACCCCGGCATTGCCGGTGAAGGCCTCATAGTCGTCGGCAAACAGATAGTTGCCGCGCACGAAGCTCGACCAGCCGTCGGGATTGGCCACGCCCAGGCCCAGCGAGATATCGCCAAAGGTCGAGCTCTGATCATCGGAGGCTCCGAAATCCGGAACGCCCGTATCGACGATGGTCACATCCGAGTCGCCGCCTGTGAGAGTCTGCCACACGCTCGCCGTCACGTCGGCCGAATAGACCGTGGCATCGGTATGGGTATGATCGACGCCGAAGCGCAGGCCGAGACGGCCGCGCACGCTCGTGTCGTCATCGAACTCGACGGTGCCGCCGAAGACATCGACGTCGTCGATCTCGGTATAGACGACCGCGAGCGATGCCTGCGGCTCGATATAGGCCGTGTGGCCGAATTTGTAGCCGGTATCGAGGCGGCCGCCGACATTCACCGCATCGGTATCGGAATCATCGCCTCCCAGGTCTTGCGGGTCGATGTCGATGTCGAGGAAGTCGACCCTCACCGTGGCGTCGGCATAGAAGGCCTGGTCGAGATAGGTCACATAGGCGCCGACCATCGGGCCTTGAAAATCCCATTCGGTGTTGGTCGCCTTGAAATCAAGATCGGAGCCGACATAGCCGCCGAAGACACCGAAGAGCCATGCATCGCCAAAGGCTTCCTTGGTGCCGAAGTCGAAGCCCGCCATGCCGCCATAGATCGTCTGCTTGCGGTCGAGGTCGTAGCCATTCTCCTCATCGTCGAGATCGATATAGGTGCCGAAGCCCTTGAACCAGAAGCCGGGGGCCATGATGGCGCCGGCGATGGGCGTCGGCTCGACCGGCTCGCTGTAATCGGCAACCGGGGTCACGCCCAGGCCCTGGAGGAGCGGGCGCAAATCGGCCTGGCGCTGCAGCACGGTCCCGATCGTCTGGAACCAGATGTCCTGCGTTGCGCCGAAGCCCGCGGGGAATTCGAAGGCGCCAGGACCCACAACGGGGTCGCCCGAGCCGTCGGGGTTCTCGGTGACGGTATAGAGCTCGTGCCAGTTGTTGAGCGGATCGAAGCGCATGTCCCAGACGAAGAAGCCGCCATTGATCGGACCAGCGAGATTGAACTGGTCTTCCGCCGATTGCGTGCCCACGATGCGCACCACCGGTATGCCCACGAGATTGGCGCCATTGGCGCCAACGACATTGACGTGAACGGTGGTCGTGCCCGCGGTGCTGCCGATGACGAAAAGCTCGTCGGACAAATGATCGGTTTCCGGATCGTTTCCCTGCCCCAGATTGGCATCGACCGCGAGCCGGCCATTGGTGCCGGTATAGGCCAAGGCGGGCGTGCCTATGCCATTCTCGAAGTCGAACTGGGTTTGACTGGTCAGCACGAGGGTATCATCGTGGTCGCCGTCGAGAAGCGAAATCAGGCCGCCGTCATTGTTGAATTTTTCCAGATTGAATATGCGTGAGGTCTCGGGATTCGACGAGTCATCGGCAGCGACCAGCGTGCCGGTGTTGTTCACGACGTCATAACCACCACCTTGATACTGAATGTCATAATTAAGAAGGTCATAATCCTCCTGGCCGCCGAAATCGCTGTCACCGCCTGCCATGTTCCAGAAGCCGTGGTTGTCCAGCGTGTCATTGCCTTCAGCGGCTTCGAAGCGGACCGTGCCGATGAGGTTGGCCCGATTGTCGACATGGGTGTTCCCGCTTCCCACGTAATAACAGTAATAATCACAGAAGTAAGCTTCGGCATTCGTGATGATGGCGAGGTCATGCGATTCGCCGGAAAGATTGCGCACCATGCCCGCATTGTAGATCGAGATGTCGCGGGCAGTGGACCAGACGCCGATGCCCCCCGTTTCGCCCTGCACCAGGCCGCCGCCGCCGACGGTGATGTCGACCACGCCATCTTCGAAAACGTCGCCGCCATGCGTGGCGGCGATGCCAAAGGCCGGATAATCCTCATAGGTGTTGCCTACGCCCGTCACCGACCCGTTGACATCGATCGTGAGATCCCAGTTGGCATTCTGGCGCGCATCGATGCCGTCGTCGCCCTCGCCCCTGACGGTGCTGCCCGGACCCGTGGTGATGGTCAGCGCTTTCCCGTTCCACGAATTAGAGGCATGGATGCCGTCACCCTGATACGCGCCCTGGGCATAGCCACCCACAATGCCATTGGCCTCGATCCTGAGCTCGCCATCGCCGTAATTCAGAGCTTGTATGCCGTGGCCGGCCCCCTTGACGACGCTCAGAGCGCCGGTGGTGATGGTGAGATCGCCGGCGACGATCCCGCCATTATAGCCGTTCCGGGCATAGATGGCGTCATAGCCATAGCCATACACTATGCCGTTGGCGTTGATCGTGAGATCGCTGCCGTCCTCCGCCGGATCATAGGCAAAACCGAGGTTCACCGCATCGATGCCATTGTGGGCGCCGCGGACAATGGTATTGGCGTCCGTGGTGATGGTGAGATCTGTGCCCCGGTTATAGGCATTGATGCCGTCGGCGACCGGGTAGGGAAATTCGGTATCACTCGTCGTCCCGGTGATCAGAGCATCGCCGGTGACCATGATGGTCGTTTCACCACTGCCAAAGTTGCGCGTGTAAATGCCGCTGCCTTCAATGGCGGTGATGGCGGTGCCATTGGCGAACACATTGATGCGGCCAACAGGCGGCGGTTCCAAGCCGTCATCCGCGATGACCTCGAGGCCATGGCCATCCAGGTTGGTGATCGAGGAGGCATTGTCGTCGAGGAACTGGATCAAGCCTTCGCCTGTAACCCGGACGCCGCCCTCCGTCACGGTCAAAGACGGCGGCGCCGTCTCCACCGCCGCGTCGGTATCGTTGTGATCGATGAAGGTCTCGGTGCCGCTGCATACGATCGTTGCAGAGCCCGAGGTGCAATAGGCATAGGCCTGACGCCCATAGCCGAGGAAGGGCACCACGGCCAGGATGGTCGTCGCCGCCAGCCGGCTGCGCAGGAGACGGCTCGTCGCCTTCCGCGCGGGGGTGTCCGACAGCATCCAGTTCAGCGGCTTTCCCATATCCCCAATTCCTTGTCCCGAATCTCACCCCTGGCGTTCATGTCGAGCTACTATTATGTCTCACCACCATGGCCAGGTCCGCCTCCTGGCGCGCCCCCTCCAAAGCCGCCGCCGGGCGGTCCGCCGCCGCCACCACCCCCACCCCCACCGCCACCGCCTGGAGTGCTTCCCGGCGGCGATCCGCGGTCACCCTTTCGGCCGGCCGGCGCGGTCGGCACCAAGGTCAGGCTCGAGCGGCAGGACTGGGTGTTGAGCCGGAAGCCCCGCGCCAGCGAGCCCTGGTTCACGATATAAGGCAGCGTGCGCAAGGCCTGGCCCTTGGCGCGGCCGCCCAGTTGATCGACATCGCCGCTCCTGGCGCGCCCGACGCCGCAGCCTTGCGGGATCGATTCGCAGCGCCCGCGGGCACAGAGCCTTACCCCGCCCTGCAGCACGGCAATCAGCGTCTCGCGGCCAGCCGAGGAGAAATCGAAAGCGGTGCCGCGGATGCCGATCGTGGCATTGGCGGTCTGGATGTCATAGGCGCTCTTGGCGCTGTTGCCGCTGATGAAACGGAATGTGCCGCGCAAGGCGTCGACGGAGATTTTCTGGGCCCGATTGCCGCCGCGCATCAGGAAGCGGTCGATGACCAGCGTCGAATTGGGGCCGACCACTAGCTTGGTATTGTCGATGAACAGTATCTGGACATTGCCCCTGCCGGTGACGAGCCTGTCATTCTCATAGACGGCGCTGCCGGCGCTTAGCGCGCGGCCCGAGCTCGTGGGCGAACCTACGACGGCAACCACTTGCCCAATGGGCGTGGCTGCCGTGCCTGCCCCCGTCAGCGCAAAAAGGCCGACCAATGCCACGAACAAAAGTCGGGCGGAACGCACCATGAAGGCTCTCCCCCAGCCAATTCCCCCTCTATGCGACTCTTTTTGGCGGCTTTGCCCTTAAAAAACAACCTGGAAGTTACGGCCGGTCACATAATCCGGTCCGATTGTGGCTTTTGGATCACAGACTTACCGGGCTGGGATAGAGGAACCGGCTGCTCGACCCCGCTGCCGCGGACTTCTGGACTCGTGGTCGAAAAAACGGAATCCGACAGGCGACGTTGGCCGCCTGTCTATCCCGTTTTCCGGGTCGTCCCCATGACGATGCCGCGATGCAGGACCCGGCTCAGGGCATTGAGGCCCGAGCGCAAGAGGCCAAGCTCGGCATCGCGCATGCGGTCGTTCTCCGAAATGCATACATCCCAGACGATGCTGGTGGCCGAGAGCGCCGATGGATCGAGCGTGTCGACCTCCCGCAACGCCTCCATGTAAGCGCGGGCACGCCCTTCGGCCTTGACCGGCATATCGGGGTCGCCCGAGCCCCGCAACGAAGGCAGGAAGCTCGCCTTGTTCTGGCTCGGCCGCTGGCCGCCCGTCGCCGCCAGATAGTCGCGCATGGTGAGCGCGAAATTATAGCCGCCATCGGCCTGCGCCGGGGTGATGATGTTCCAATGCAGAAGCCGGCCCAAGGGGGAGCCCATCACATCGCGCGAGGCGAGTTCGCTCGGTATGCCGAAGACGCGCATGCGCGCCTCGAGCGCGACGCGGCGCACTTCGTCCTGGCGCACGGCGTTCATCCTGTCGCCCGATTCGTAACGGTGCCCCGGCTTGCGCTTGCGTCCGGCTCTCATGATCATCTCCTCCTGTTGTTCGGATGCCGGAGCAAATCCCGCCAAAGTTGGAGACTTTGGCGATAAGGATTTGCTCCAAAATATTGATTTGGCGCGAATCCTTTTTCGGCGAAGTGATCCCACTTCGCCGGGATGCGCCAGGCTTGCGGCCGTCACGATGGCCGCTTCATGCGATAGCGGCCGGTGATGACGACGCCGGGCACGAAGGCCAAGGTCGGCACGTCTGCTTCGTCCTCAGGCCGATAGGCACCGATGACGGCAGCGTAGCGGCGGCGCCTCAAGTCGTAATCGGGATCGAGCCAGCGTCGCGCCGTGTCGGGCGTCACGGCGACCACGCGGGCGATGCCCGCATAATTATCGCCGCGGCGATAAAGATGCCGCGCCTGGCTTACGAGCTCCGATGTCCTGCGGCGGCGAAACTGATCGGCGCGCGCACCTTGCGGGGAAAGGGTCGGGCCGGGAGCCATGTCCGGGGAGGAGGACGGCTCGACCGGCCCTGCCGCCGCGAGCTCATCTCGAACGGCGGGTCTCGGAATCTGTGGGGACGGGAAGATGGTGATCGTCATAACTCATTTATACGTTTTTAACGTACAAATGTCAAACTTGAATGCACCACCTTTTTACGTTATATTCGTGAAATGGTGGATATTCCGGTCACGGAACGTTTGAAGGCGCTGCGCGTGCGCGCCGGCGTCAGCATGGCCGAGGCCGCGGCGGCCTTGGGCCGCAAGACGCCATCGGGCTATCAGCATTACGAGGACCCCAAAAAGTTCACCAAGCTCTATCTGCCGCGCGAGATCCTCGAGAAGCTTGCTCCCCTCTTCGCCGGCCGTGCGGCCAAGGGCGAGGTGCCGGTAACCGCCGATGAAGTCTGGGCGCTCGGGGGCTATCCCCAAGCTCCGAGAGGAGATCCGCCCGTGATCATCGATCCTCCGCTACCACCGCTCAGGACATCCCTCGTTCCGATCTATTCCGCCGCCCAGGGCGGCAAGGGCCACATCATCATCGATCTCAATCCGATCGAAGAGGTGCGTCCGCCCGATGAGCTTATCCGGGTGCGGGATGCCTATGGGATCCTGATCGTCGGGGAGTCCATGGTGCCCGCCTACAGGCCGGGCGACGTCGCCTGGGTCAATCCTCACAAGCCAATCGAACGCGATACCGACGTCGTTCTCTATCACGTTCCGCCCCATGGCGAGGCCGAGGCGATCATCAAGACGCTGATCGGCATGTCGAACCTCGAGTGGAAATTGCGCCAATACCAGCCGCCCCGCGATTTCACCGAATCGCGCGCCGACTGGACGGTCTGCCACCGGATCGTCGGCAAGCGCAATGTGCGCTGAGCTTCAGGCCGCGGCGTCCGCCATATCGCCGTCATCGGGCACCCGCCCCCAGCGCGACAGCACCACCGCATCCTCATAATCGCCGGCCTCCGGGTCGCCCCGGCGTGAAAAGGCGATCACGCCCACGGCCACCCTCTTCTGCTGCGCGACCAGCCGCTGGGCCTGATCGGCATCCTTGGCGGCAATCGCCGGTAGCGCGACAAGAGCGCCCCGGTTGGTTTCCTGATAGGGCTGGACGACGAAATAAGTCTGCATGGCCATCTGATTTTGCCTCCCTGTGCTGCGCCCAGGCTGACTCCAATATGAGAACAAATCAAGAACTTTTTGAGTTCATTGCCATATGATCTCTACGTATACGCCAATTTTCAGTTCATACGCTTTTTACGTTGACAATAACAAATTTTACGTATAGATAGAGTTCCAGATTTGGACGGAGACGGCAATGATCTTCAGCGAAGCCGAGGCCCGACGGCAGCGCAATGCGCTCTATATCGAGGCCTATGCCAAGGCCTGGGCGGAAGCCTCACCCAACGAGCGCGAATTGGCGGTGCTCGCCATGAAAGACCGATGGAGCGATGCTGATCGCGCACGACATGCCGAGCTCACAAGGCTAACCCGGCCGGCGCTCGCGCCATGATGGTCACCGCCTTCATCCCGCTCCGCGAGCGCGACATCGTGGTGGGCGACCTCGAAATCCGCATCCGCCCCATCCATGACGAAGCCTTCGCCGACGATCTCGCCTGCGATGTGTTCTTCGTCGGCGCGGACGAGAAGCAATATGCCTTTACCGATTTGCGCGCCCGCGAAGTCCTTGCCGAGATCAAACGCGAGCATCCCGCCACCTGGCGTGAGATCAGAGAAGCGGCGGAACACAACTATAAGGGCCGGGGGTAATTGACTGCAACTTCAAAGCTTGCAAGAAATTGGCGATTTCCAACGGGCGGCACCCCATCATGCGATTTCGTCTCCCCACTCGATGTGCTCGGCAAAAGGCACGTGAAATGCCTCGCTTTACCCTCGCCTCGGTCATATGCCTTGTTTTATGCTGGCCGCCTGTGTTGGCGCAAACCGCAAAGTCCGCTGAGTTTCATGTCCCGGATGTTGCTGAGTTTTATGCAATTCACAAATATCCACACGACAAGGCGCACAAGGCAATTGCAGTAGGGCCAGGCGGACATTGGGCAAATAGCTATGGGGGCAGCACGGCCGCCGCAGCATCAAAGAGTGCGCTAAATGCCTGCAACCGTATATTACGTTCATCCAAATTCAAGAAACTGCGTAGTCAAAAATGCGTCCTCTTCGATCTCGACGGGAAACGGACCGGCAACGCCGCACCCATCGGCATCCCGTTTGGCACGCCAGCTCAGGGTAAGGACTACCCCTGGCAATTCGGTAAATACTGGGACCCTAGCGGCGTCACGTCACGCGGGACAATGCTATTATTGCATGGATGCAACGGCTACAACTTCCACGGCTGGCAGATGGCGTGGGTAAACTATTATCGCGCTGCAGGCTTTCGGGTCATTATCCCGAACAGTTTCGCCGAAGTGCGCGATCCCGCGCGTTGCGGTGGACCGGGCGAAGACGGCATGGATCAGCAGACACGCATTATGAAACTGCGAGTCGCCCAGACATTGCGTACTATCGCCGGCATCAAAAAGAAGTATGCGGGCGAGCCACTTTATTTGCACGGCCATTCGGAAGGCGGCTTTGTCGCACAGGCTCTGGGTGAAAAGGTTGATGGCATCATCGTTACCGGAAGTCGCTGCGGATTTGCTGGGTTCTATTGGGTTGCAAAAGGTGTTCCCGTCCTCGTTATCGCCGGGACAAAAGATCGATCCTTTCCCGATGTGACTAGCGCAAAGGCACTGGCTCGATCCTGCAGAAATGTAAGTGGTGCCGGTAAGATGGCTTGGGTATCGGTTGCCGGAATGGACCACTATGCAGCGATATGGTGGCCAGAAGTTGAAGCCGCGATCAGCAAGTTTCTGCGGATCCCATCGCTAAAAGTCAGTCGCACGAGCGAGCATGTTTTCTTTCCCAATCTGACAGCGCGGCAGATAGAAGAGTACAGGGCGACATCAAAGCATAAGGCCATCGCCGTTAGCAAAGACGGCCCTTGGCGCTGGGATATTGGGAGGGAAAACCAGCTGGACGCCGAGGAAGCCGCTCTCTTCGACTGCGATGTTGCCATGGGTGTTGACGCCTATCAGGCGCCGTCAAACAAGCATGGTTGTGTGCTGGTTGATGTAAACGGCAAACGGTTTGTCAAGTAGCTATCGGACTGCCTTCCATTTGCATTTAAACGAAGCAAATAGAAACCTGACGAGAACAGCCCGTCATCTTCTTGACACCATTGCACCGCGACCTGTCGACATGATGATTCGCCTATTCGCACCGGTTCTCCTTTCCGCCTTTTTCCTCGCCGCGATCAACCTTCAGCCTCGGGCCGAAGCCGCGACAAGACCACCTCTCACCTGCACCTTGATCCTCGATGCCAAGTCGAACGCCACGATCCGGCGCGAAGGAACTTGCGATGAAGGTTTCAGCCCCGCCTCGACTTTCAAAATCCCACTGGCACTCATGGGCTATGATGCCGGCGTCCTGAAAGATGCGCATGACCCGGCCTGGTCCTGGCAGCCCGGAATCGAGGCGCCCAAACGCGACCACAAGACCGTAGATCCCGCGATCTGGGAACGCGACTCCGTCCTGTGGTATTCGCGCGAGGTCACGCGCCGCCTGGGGCTTAAGAAATTTGCCGCCTATGTGGCCAGGCTCGGCTACGGCAACAAGGACGTCGCTGGAGACCTGGGCAAGAACAATGGGCTCACCCATTCCTGGCTCTCCTCCTCGCTGGTGATCTCGCCCGACGAGCAGGCCCAGTTCATCCGCCGCCTTCTTTTGGATTCACTGCCGGCGACAAAGGAGGCGCAAGCCCTGACCCGCAGCGTGATGCCGGCTTTCGATGGCGCCGGCGGCTGGCGTGTCCGTGGCAAGACCGGCAGCATCTGGCTGCGCGACAAGAAGAACGAATACGACAAGAACCATCCCATTGGCTGGTTCGTCGGCTGGGCCGAGAAAGGCGACCGGCGCATCATCTTCGTCCGGCTCGATGTCGGCAGCGAGAAATCAGACCGTCCCAAAGGACCTGCGGTGAGGGATCTCTTCCTCAAGCAGCTCCCGAAGCTGATGCAGCGCTGATCCTGCTCAATAACGCTTGCTGAAGAAGCCACGGGCATCATAGGCGTCCGCAGCTTCCTCGAGAAAACCGGCGATCAAGGCAGCGTTGAACTTCTGGCGCAGTTCCTCGGCGCGCCGGCGCAGGGCTTGTGAGCTCTCCGACCGGCCGGGACGCAACAGTTCATAGGTCGACATCACGATATCCTGGGGAATTATGGCGAGCTCCGCGGCCCTTTCGAGATTCCGCGCCAGGCGGTCGCGGCCTGCGGACTCAGCAATCTTCGCCTGCAGCCTCAGTGTCTCCGGCGTGATCGCGACATCGGCCGCGGTCACCTCGCCCTTGATCACGGCATCGAGTGTCATATCCGCAAGCTTGCGCCCACGCGGCGTGGCGACGGCCTCAGGCTTCTTCTCCGACAGTGGATAGATGTCGTCACTCATTTCCCAGTCTCCCGAACGTGGCGACGACATCCACCGGCTCCGCCTCGGGATCGACTAGCTCGGTTTCGAGCGCGTAGAGGAGTGCGACGCGGACATGGAACCGCGCGCCCAGCGCCTCACCGCGCACCGGCACGATGACGGGCTCCGGCCGCTCACCATGGCTATAGCGCGCGGCATTGCGGCCCAGCGCCCGGTAGTGATCGAGGCTGATCAGCGGCGCATTGGAGAAGAGCTCGAGATTGAGATGCGGCAGGCGATCGGCCTGATGAATCACGGCCGTTCCCTTGGCCTGGATGCCAATGGCGATGCCCGAACCCGACAGTTTGGCCGCCGTCAGGCCGAGGAAGGACGTATCCGCCGTATGTCGGATGCGGACGATGCGCGCGACACCGCCCCCTTCCTCGATCCCGGCGGTCAGGGCCTTCACGACTTGTCCAAGCGGATGACCGGCCGTCGTCTGATGCAATCTCTCGGCAAAGGCCGGACTGACACCGATGACGACCTCACGGGGGTCGGTTCCCCGCTTCGCAATCGCCAGCGGCTGCAAGCGGAAGTGATCGGGGCCGGGCAGGCTCTCCGCAGCAAGCACCTTGTCGCGCGACAGCAACCCTCGAATATTTCTGACCTCCTGCCAGCGTTCGGGTTTCATCCGGTAGCCTGTGCCTGGCCCCTGATAATCATTGGGTGTGTTCACCGCGCTCATCACCTCTCCATCGCGGATGATGGCCGAGGTCTGCAGATAATCGCCCGAGACGCGCTGGCGCAGCATGAGCAGCAGATTCTCGGCCTCCGGCCCGAAGCCGCGCTTGGCCAGCGCCTTCACGATATCGATCGCCGTGATGCCGCGCTCCTTGATTTTCTCACTGATTGCCGTCGCTTGGCCCGCGGTAAAGCTCTCCGTCTCGTCCGAACCCGAGGCGAAGACCACCGAGGACCGCATGGCTTGCGTGACCTTGGCGAGGCCCAGCTCGTCCAGCACCGCTGAAAGGGCCTCGGTCGCGCGCACTCTGAGACTCAGTATGCTGTCCTCGCTCGCCGGCACGAGGCCGCCATCGACCTCGAAATCGCGCTGCAGGACGAGATAATCTTCGATCTCCTCGCCATTGAACAAGGAGGCATTGAAGGAATTGTCGTATGTCTTGATCGAGCCGAAGCCCGAGCAGATCAGGTCCGAACCTGCCATGAGATAGGGCGCGATCTTCGCGCCGACGCGGATTTCCGACTCACTGATGCGGGTATCATTGCCCGAAGCGCATTCGAGCCCGAGCCATACCGCCAGCAGATTCTCCGCCATGAGCTCGCGGACACCGCCCGCCATCGAAGCGGTGAGCGGCGCCCCGTCAATGCCGCCATTCTGCGTGCCCTGGATGCCCATGGCGCGCTGCAGGCAGAGGCAGCGCGCCTCGAGATAAAGCAGCGAGCGCTTCTCATGAAAGCCCATCAGCAATTCGGCGGCGGCACCCGACGTGCAGCGGCCCTTGATGCCGCGCGAGGCATAGGCCGCGGCGAGGAAGGCCTTGGACCAGGGCGTGTCGTCGCCATCGATGAAGGCGCGCTCCGTGCCATAGACGGAAACCGTCTCGGCATAGGAGGCAAGACCGGCAAAGCCGATCTGCAATTCCTCGGCCTCTTCGATCGAGCACTGGAACAGGACGCCGCCGCGCCCGACGGCGGCGCCCACGGTGCAGGCGAGCGCGTTGGACCAGGCATTGCCCGCCACCCGCATGGTGGTCTCGATCTCGTCGAATCCGAGGGCTACGGCCGTCGCCGCGTCGGCCACCAGCTGCAGCGGATCGTCCTTGGCATTGGTCACATGCGCCTGGTTTCCCGGCGCCTTGCGCTGGCGCATCTTCGAATAGGCGAAGGCGATCTCGAGCGCCGACAGCTTGCCGACCACATCGGCGAGTTTGGCCGGCGTCATGCCGCGCGCCAGCCTTTCGAGCTCCGCGCGCGGGACATTGATGTCGACCAGCATGCGGGCAAGGCTGAGCGAGTCTATCCGCATCGCGGTCTCGGCCGTGGCGAGATCGAGATGGTGGCGCGCAATGAACATGTCGATGATGTCGAAATCGGCAACCTTGCGTCCGTCCATAGACAAGAGCTTGCCGTCCGCGATCTCGACCGCGGGCTTCGGGTCATGCGGGCTGGAGAAGACCGCAAAGCCGTTCTCGGCATCCTCGACGGCGAAGCGATCGAGATTGAGCGGCCGCTCTTCCCATTCGGCGAAGCGGCGCCAGCGGTTGGAAGAAGGTGAGGTCGTGTTCATTCGGTGCTGCGCATGAGATAGATCAGACAAATGGTCAAGGCGATGATCACCGCCAGCAAGATGAACGAGACCGCCGCAGCCTGCCCGATATCGAGAAAACGGAAGCCCAGCCGGTAGGCATAGAAGCTGATCGTCTCCGTCGCCTTGCCGGGGCCACCCTGCGTCAGGATATAGATCAGGTCGTAGCTTTTGAGCGCCGAGATCATGCGGATGAGGATGGTCACCAGGAGCACCGGCCGCATCATGGGGATGACGACATGCCACAATATGCCGAAGGACGAGGCGCCGTCGATACGGGCCGCTTCGATCGGTTCGCCCGGCAGGGCTTTCAAGCCGGCATAGAGCATGATCAGCATCAAGGATGTCTCATGCCAAGCATCAACGAAGACGATCACTGGTAGAGCGAGGCCGGGATCGCCGAACCATCCTTGCGGCGGAATGCCCACAAGGCCGATGAGCCAGTTGATGATGCCGAGATTGGGGTTGAACATCAAGCGGAACATCAACGCGACCGCAACCGGCGTCATCAGGACCGGGATCATCAGAATGACCAGATAGATGTCGCGAAAGCGCAGTTCGGGCTGGTTGAGGAGCAGCGCCAGGCCAAAGGCGATCACCAGCTCGATGACAACACAAAGGACGGTGAGCTTGAGCGTCACCCAGGAGACGCCTGCGAGTTCGTCCTGGAATACCGCCACGTAGTTGGCGAAGCCGGTGAAACCGCCGAGGCCATAAGTGATGATATATTCGTGGAAGCTCAGATATATCGAATAGATGAGCGGGGCCGCAACGACCAGCGCCAGGACGATGACGGTCGGCGCCATAAACAGAAGCGAGGTCCAAGTCCGGCGCCTTTCGGCGCCGGACTTCGGTTTCATCCGCAAAGCCATGATGCCTGGCCGTTCGGCGGAGTTGAGCAGCGTCATCCGAAGCGGACCCGTATTGAAGCGACTACTTGAGCAAGGGATCGCCCTTCACCAGGCGATCGAACTTGGAAACCGACTCGGCGAGCGTATCCTCGGACTTAGCACCGTCAGCGAGAACCGTGCCCAACACTTCGGCGAAGGTCTCGACCAACTGCGTCGAGCGCGACATGATCGGCAAGCCCTTGGAATGATCGACCGCATAGCCGACCTTTCTCATCATCGGCCAGGCCTCGAGGAACTTGCTGTCCTCATAGATCCAGGCCTGCGTCGGCTGGCCGCCGTCGAGCGCGCGCTTGTAGGCCGCATCCTTCGATTCAACCCACTTCAGGAACTCCCATGAGCATTCCTTGTTGGGCGCGTTGGACGGGATGGCCCAGCCCCAGGCGCCGAGGAAGCTCTCCTTGCCCGGCAAGGGCTCGAACATCATCTTGTCGACGACGAGCGAGTCTTTCTTGTCCTGGAGGGTCGGGAACAGGAAGAGATAGCTGATCGCGAAGATTGCCTTGCCCTGCTTGAGGGTATTGGCGACGTCGTCGAAATTGGCTCCCAGCGCCCCCGGCTGAGCCGCGTTCTTCAGGAGATCGGCATAGATGTTGACGGCCTTCGCCGCCTCGGGATTACCCATGGTGCTCTTCCATGTCGCGCGGTCATAGAAATCGCCGCCGACGCTGAACAGATAGTTCGTCGCCTCCATGACGACCGGGTCGGCACGCTGTCCGGCCATCGCCATGCCGTGCATGTTCTCCTGCTTGCCAGCCCATTTGGCCACTTCGGCGAACTCCTCGAGCGTCTTCGGGAACTCCCAGTCCTTGCCGAACTGCTTCTTGTAGGCCTCGCGGAATGCCGGGGCATCGACGATGTCCTTGCGATAGAGGACGCCCATGGCGTAGTGCCAGAAGGGCAGCATGTAGGTCTTGCCCTGCACGCGGCCGTTCAATTCCATCAATGCCGGGATGTAGACGCCGGTATCGATCTTGTCGCGGGCGATCAGCTCGTCGAGCTCGGCTATCCAGCCGGCGGTCTTGAATTCGCCGACCCAATAGCTGTCGACCACCAGGACATTGTAATGACCGGAGCTGGCGGAGAGGCTAGGCACCAGCTTTTCATGCATCAGCGAATAGTTGATGGCCTCGATATTGACCTTGGTGTTGTAGGCCTTCTCGAACTCACTCTTGATGTTGGAAACCGCGACCGTGTCGGGAACGGTTTCCATGAGAATGTTGATCTCGGTGTCCTTGCAGACATCGCTCGCGGCCAGGGACGGTGCTGCGCCGCAGAGTAGGAGAAGTGCCGCCAGTGAACAGTAGTGCTTCCTCATGAGTGTTTCCTTTCCCTGTTTGATGTTCGGTTGTGATCCGTCATCCCTTGACCGCGCCCAGGCTCAGACCGGCGATGAGCAAATTCCGGATGGCGAAATAAAGGATGACCATCGGCGTGATGGCGAGCATCGTCGCGGCGCAGACGGCGCCGATCGCCGTGCCTTGCTGGGTGACGAGGCTCGAGATGGCGACCGGCAATGTCTGGCTATTCTTGCCGGTCAGCATCAAGGCGAACAGAAACTCGTTCCAGCAGAGGACGAAGCTCAGGACCGCCGCGGCGCCGATGCCAGGCAAGGCGGAAGGCACGACGATGCGCAAGAACACGCCGAAGGTGGTGCAGCCGTCGATGAGGCCGGCCTCGTCCAGCTCGCGCGGCACGCGCTTGAAGAAGCTCACCAGGATCCAGACGACATAGGGCAGGTTGAAGGTCAGATACGAGATGATCAGCCCGGCATGCGTGTCGGTGAGCGCCATTTCTTTGAAGATAAGAAAGAAGGGAATGACCAGGACGATCGGCGGCATCATCTGCGTCGCCAGGATGGCGATCGGCGCCACGGCGCCTCCGGCACGGAAGCGCTCGATGACATAGGCCGCGCATGCCCCGATGGCGATCGCAATGGCGGTGGTCGCCAGGGCGATTAGGAGACTGTTGACGAAGAAGGAGGCGAAATTGAAACGCAACAGGATCTCGCGATAGTTGTCGAGCGTCGGAGTGAAGAAAAGGTCGGGCGGTATCTTGTAGGCGATCACCTTGTCGGCGAAGGACGTGCGCAGCACCCACAGCAAGGGTAGAAGAATGACGGCCGAGGCCAGGCTCAGCACGGCATGTGCCGCATATTTCGTCCACCGTGATTGTCCGACCATGACACTGCTCATACCTGCATAGGCTACCGTCACGCCGCCACGTTGACGCCGGCAACCTTCACGCCGCTGTCCAGAAATTCGATGATGTGGCGTACCGCCTGGTTGATATCCTGCCGGATCGCGGCTTCCACGCCATCAGCGTCGCGAGCGACAAGCCGGTCGATGACCAGCGCGTGCGACGCATTGGCGTTCTCGTAGAAATTGCCTTCCACCGCGAGCAGGTTGAACCACGGCGCGACCTGCAGCCAGGCGAGATCGATCATCTGGTTGAGAAAGGGCATTTGCGCCGCTTCGTAGATCGTCGAATGGAACTCTTCGTTGTTCTGCAGATAGGCCGCAAGATTACGGTCCTTGATCGCCCGATCCATCCGATTCTTGCGGGAGACGAGGCGCTTCACAGCCTGGTCGGTGATGCGGTTGACGGCCTGGCGTCCCGCCAGACCTTCCAGCCTCAGCCTGACCTCGGTGATTTCCGCGCACCGCTCGCGAGTGAGCGGTGGAACGATGACCGTCCGGTTGGGCAGAACCTTGAGCGCATGGCACGCGATCAATCGCTGCAGCGCTTCGCGAACGGGCGTCGCCGAGACGCCGAGCTCCTTGCCGAGACCTCTGATGGTCATCGCCTGGCCGGGCCGGAACCGGCCGGTGCGCAGCGCATGGCGCAGCGACGCATAGGCCTTCTCGTGCAACGGCTCCGGTGTGATCGGCTCAAGCTCGGCCATGGGCATTCCGCAAGACAGAAGACGCTGTAGTCTATATGTTATAACAAGTAGCTGTAAAGCCCATGCAGCAGAAGCCCTAGAATCACGCCCGGCGCAGGCGATTGGCAAGTATTACCAATAAGATACCGGGAATGAAGACAACGGTCGCGATCGCCGGATAGAGCGGCGATGAGCCGATGGCAATGCCGGAAAAGATGAAAGTCGGCAGCGTACGGGTCGAGCCGGCGAGGCTGTAGGTCAGATAGAAATTGCCCCAGCTCAGCAGGAAGGCGAAGATCGCGGCCGAGAAGATGCCCGGCCACAGAAGCGGAATCGTGATGTGGCGGTAGACTTGGAACGTATCGGCGCCGCAATCGCGCGCCGCATCCTCGAGCGTCGCATCGAAGTTGAAAACCTGCACGGCGACGATCACCATGGCGAAGGGCGTGATATAGACGATATGGCCGATGATCGCGGTGGTGATGCCGGTCGAAAAGTCGAAGATGCGGCCCAGCACCGAAAACCACAGCAGCAGCACGATGCCGAGCAGCAATTGCGGGAAGGCCAGCGGCACGCCCGCCAGCAGCCTGAAGGATTCCCGGCCTCTGAACCGATAGCGCACCGCGACGATCGCCGCCATGGTGCCAATGGCGGTGGCGATGAGCGTGGTGACGACGGCGATCAGCGTCGAGTTCCACAGCGCGGTGAGCGCATTGGCATTGCGGAACAATTCGCCATACCAGCGCAAGGAAAGGCCCTCGAAGGGCAGCGTCAGAAAGCGGCCTTCCTGGAAGGAGAAGGCGATCAGCGTGAAGATCGGGATATAGAAGAAGATCAGCACCACGGCGAGGCTGCCCCACAGCGCGGCATCGATCAGCCGGTTCTCGACTTGGGCGCTCATGTCGCGAGGCTCGCACGTTTCATGCCGATCACCCGGCTGAACAGCAGAACGATGAAGACAGACACCACCATCAGCACGAGCGTCAATGCCGCGCCAAGCGGCCAGTTCACTCGTGTCTCGAAGGTCTGGCGAATGAGCTCCGCCGACATCGGCGACTTGCCGCCGCCCAGCACCTTGGGCTCGAGGAAGGCGCCGGCGCTCAGCAGGAAGATCAGCACGCTGCCGGCCCAGATGCCGGGCTTGCACAAAGGCAAGGTGACTTCCCAATGCGCCCGGAGCTTGCCGGCACCCGCATCATAGGCGGCAAGAATGAGCGAGCGGTCGATATTGCTGATCGACAGATAGAGCGTGAAGATGGCGAAGGCCAGAAGCGAATAGACCATGCCGAGCAAGGTCGCCCAATCGGTATAGAGGAAAGCGACGATGTCCGGCGGCAGGCCGAGCGACGCCAGTGCATAATTCGCCATGCCGTTCTTGTCGAGGAACAACGCCCAGCCATAGATCTTCAAGGTGGCGTCGGTGATGAAGGCGAAAGTGATGAGCACCTTGATCTCGTTTTCCCACGCCTTGAAGCGCGTCGCGAGCCCGTAGGCCACCGGAAAGGCGATCACCAGGCAGATCGCCACGCAGGCCATGGCCATGAACATGGTATGCATGAGGATCGTCCAGTAATGCGGCTTGGAGAAGATGTCCGTCCAGGTCCACAGGTCCCAGCTCCATTGCAGCTGGAAACTCCGGCTGCGCTGGAAGGTGAGCAGGAAGGTCATCACCAGCGGCGCCAGGAAGCACGCTGTCTGCAGGATGACGGTCGGCAGGGCCTTGATCAGCAATTCCGGGTCGCGCCAGCTCTTCCGGACCTCATCCGCCATGGTCAGGCCCCGGGACCGAAGACATAGATGTCCTTCTTGGCGAAGCCGAGCCGCACTTTGTCACCAATCCGCATGGGGAGCGACGACGTGCCGGGGATCTCGACGACGAGGTTCTGGCCGCCCCGGGTCCGGGCGCGATACTGGACCGTGCCGCCCTTGCCGAACATCTCGGTCACTTCGGCGCCGATGATGCCCTCGGCCTTTTCCTCCGGCCCCAGCACGCGCAGCAATTCCGGTCGCAGCATCAGGAGTGCATCGCCCTGTCCCACGCCATCGGCGACAAAATCGGAAGCGATCCTGCCATCGATGTCGGCAATATCGGCAGAGCGATAAACGAGGCCCGATTTGTCGCGCGCCGTGACCTTGATCGGCATCAGATTGGTTTCACCGATGAAGCCGGCGACGAAGCTGCCGGCCGGCCGGTAATAGATATCGGCCGGCGTGCCGAGCTGCAGGATGGCGCCGTCGCGCATCACGCAGATGCGGTCGGCCAGCATCATCGCCTCTTCGAGATCGTGTGTCACATGCACGAAGGTGACGCCGACGGAGCGATGCAAGCGCTTGAGCTCGGCCTGCAGCACTTTCTTGAGCTTGACGTCGAGCGCCGACAGAGGCTCATCGAGCAGCAGCAATTTGGGTTCCGACACCATCGAGCGCGCCAGCGCCACACGCTGCTGCTCGCCCCCCGAAAGCTGGCGGGGAAAGCGCGTGAGATAGTCGGTCTTGAGCTGCATGAGCTCGATCATCTGGCCGACCCGTTTCCTGATCTCGCCAGGCTGGGTTTTTCGCAGCTTCAAGGGAAAGCCGACATTCTCCGCCACCGTCATATGCGGGAACAGCGCCAATCTCTGGAACACCATACTGGTCGGCCGTTTCGCCGCGGGAACGCCCGCCATGTCGGCGCCGGCAATGGCGATACGGCCTTGATCCGGCTCCTCGAAGCCCGCGATCTGCTTCAGCAAGGTTGTCTTGCCGCAGCCCGACGGGCCTACCAGGGCGATGAACTCGCCCTCGCTGACGCTGAGCGACACGCCTTTCAGCGCCTGGTGCGCGCCATAGGACTTCCGCACATCCTGGATGTCGAGAATGGCCGTCATCGCAAAAGGCACGTCCGCAAGTTCATGTCATTGTGCCGCGGCCAGCTCCTCCTGCCAGATGGCAAGCATCTCGTCGATATTGGGGGCGATGCGGTGCATCTGCGAATTGTCCCAGGCTTTCCACATATAGTCGACCTGCAGGATGTCGCGCTCCTCGGGCGTGTAGAGCGCTTCCACCGCCTTGTTGGTCACGACATTGCAGGTCGAATCGAGCAGCGACAGGATGTGTCCCGATTCCTTCGACACGACATGTTTCAGGAGCTTCTGCGACAGTTCCGGCTGATCGGTGTCCTTGAGGATCGCCGTCGCCTCGACCCAGATGATGCCCTGCTTCAGACCGTTCTTGGGCTCAGGCACCACGGCCATGATGTTCTTGTGGCCCTGCTTGCGCACCGCCGAGGTCAGATAGGAGCCGGCGCCGATGCAGCCGAGGAGCGAACCGTCGAGCAGGCCCTTCTGCGCCTGCGTCAGATCGGCGACCAGGGTGCGCGTGTTCTTGAACATCGCGCGCAATACCTTGCGCACTTCCTCCAGCGCATTCTGGTCAAGCTCGTCATAGGGATTGATGCCGGCATGGAGGGCCATGGGCAGAATGGGCCAGTCGCCCCAATCCATCACGCAGATCTTGCCCTTATTGGCGTCGTCGAAGACCGGATCATAGGTCCGCCAGGCCTCGGGCTTGGTGATGTCGGTGTTGAGGCACGGACCGACCCAGCCCCAGCGTGTCGCCACGCCAATGGTCTTGCCGTCATTGAGCAAAGGCTCGAAGGGCGGCTTGAACTGGTCATAGAAGGTTGCGTAGACGTCCTCATAGTCGGAAGGGTTGAGCTCGAGCGTCAGCCCCGCCGGACCCATGCGGGTGATCCAGGGCATGTCGCTCGAGACGATGTCGACCTCGCGCGAGGCGCCCGCCTGCAATTTGGCGAAGCCGCCGGGACTGTCGACGATGAGGTCGAAGGCGATGTCGACATCATTGGCCTTCTTGAAGGGATCGATGATGCGCGGGTCGTTGTAGCCTTCCCAGCACATATAGGTCATCTGGGCAGCCGCCCGCGAGGGCCGCGAGGATAGGCCCGCCATGGCGACGCCCGCGGTCGCGGCCATGCCTTTGAGCAGGCGGCGGCGGGTGAGGCCTGCCTCATCGAGGCCCGCGGCCTTGATCTGGCGTTGATAGAATTGCGGCAGGTCGCTGTACCAGCTCTTCGTCATCTGTCCCTCCCACGGGTTCGTTTCTCGGTTGGGGGGATTATCCGAGAGACGGACGCTTACGGGTATATCCCCCGGGGAATAGGCGGGCGCCCTCCGGCCGCGCCTGGACGAAGGCCAGATAGGCGGCGAAGAGCTCGGCCTGGGTCGAGATATTGAGCTTCCGGTAGACATTCTTGCGGTGGATTTTCACCGTGCCGGGGCTGATGTCGAGATGATGGGCGAGCGACTGGGTCGAATGGCCCTGCAGGATCATGGTCATGATCTGGCGTTCACGGGCGGAGAGCACGCCGCCGCCGAATTCCTCCAGGGTGACCACGGCACCGGCCCCGGCCGTATCGGCGGAAACAAGCCGCGCCCGGGTGATGCGACCCCAATGGCGGGCGCACAGGCTGCGGAGCGCCGGCTCGATCGCCTGCAGGATCTCGAGCTCGTCGCGCGACAGAGCGGGCGAGGAATTCCAGCGCGCCAGCGAGGCGACGCCGATGATGCCGCGCCCGGCGGCAAAGACGAAGCCCACCTCCTCGCCGATACCGGTGCGCTTGTAATGGGTGCGGTAATATTCGCTCTGGCGGAAGCGGTCGGGGGCGATGTCGTGCAGGCGGAAACAGCCCTCCTGCCTGCCGTCCTCGACCAGCTGATAGAAGGGGTCGAGCAGATAAGGCCCATTTGTATAGTCCTCGGCGATGACGCCATGGCGCTCGCGGTCGAGCGTGTCGCCCAGCATCAAGGGCTGTTCGGAGCCCTGATAGCCGAAGACCATCACAAAATCGGCATGGACGAGGCGCTGGACGGCGCCCAGCAAGGCCGAGACGAAGCCGTCGGTTTCAAGGGCCTCGGTGAGCTCGGCGATGCTCCGGGCGAAACTGTCGAGCACCAGATGGCGCCGGGGAATGGAACCTGTCATCGCTCCTTTATAGCCCAGGGCGGGATTCGGGGCGACCGCCATCGCCGCGCTATTGCTTTAGGGATATGGCCAGGCGAATGCCGGCAAATCTAGCTTGCGCCGACCAGACAACAAGGAGCGGATCATGGCGAAGACAATGAAGGCGGCGGTCCTGCACAAGATCAAGGACAGGCTCGCCATAGAAGATGTCGCCGTTCCTGAGCCCGGTCATGGCGAGATCCTGATCAAGGTCAAAGCCTGCGGTGTCTGCCACAGCGACCTTCACGCCATCGAAGGCGACTGGTCGCCGCTGCCCAATCTGCCGCTCATTCCGGGCCATGAGGTCGCGGGCCATGTCGCGGCCCTGGGGCCAGGGGTCGAAGGTTTCAAGCCGGGCGATGCGGTCGGCGTGCCGTGGATGTATTCCTCATGCGGCGCATGTGAATTCTGCCTCGCCGGCATGGAGACCATCTGCAAATCGGGCGAAGCGACAGGCTATTCCAAGCCCGGCGGCTATGCCGAATATATGGTGGCGCCCGCCGCTTTCGTCGGCCGGCTTCCCGTCGATGCCGATTTCTTCGAGCTCGCTCCCATCCTCTGCGCCGGCGTCACCACCTATCGCGGCCTCAAGCGCACCGGCGCGCGCCCCGGCCAATGGGTCGCCATTCTCGGCATCGGCGGCCTCGGCCACATCGCCATCCAATATGCCCGCGCCATGGGCCTGAGGGTCGCCGCCGTCGATGTGGCGGCGGACAAGCTGGCGCTGGCGAAATCGCTCGGCGCCGAGATCCTGGTCGACGGCTCGCAAGAAGATGCGGTGGCTTCCATCCAGGCGAAGATCGGCGGCGCCCATGCCGCCGTGGTGACGGCGGTCGCGAGCAAGGCCTTCGAACAGGCGGTCCTGATGCTGAGGCCCGCGGGAACGGTCGCCTATATCGGCCTGCCCGGCGGCAAATCGGATGAGATCCGCACCTCGATCGCCGCGATCACCAATTGGGAACTGAGCATCAGGGGCTCCAATGTCGGCACGCGCGCTGACCTCCGAGAAGCGCTCGATTTCGCCGCCAATGGCCTCGTCCGGGCCAAGATCAGGACCGCGCCTCTGTCGGAGATCAATGCGGTTTTCGACGAGATGAGGCAAGGCAAGATCGTCGGCCGCGTCGTGCTTGATCTCGGCCTGGAAGCACACTAATTCCGCCCGTCATGGCGGACGACGTCGAAATCCATCTCTGCGGGCCAGGCGATGAAGAGCTCTTCCGACAGATCGCGGATGATGTCTTCGATGATCCGATCGAGCCCGAAAAGCTTGCCCGCTATCTGACATTTCCCAATCATCATCTTTTCATCGCCATCGAAAAAGGCATCGTCATCGGCCAGCTCACGGCGCTGTCCTATGAGCATCCGGAGAACCGCCCGGGCGATCTCTTCATCGATGAAGTCGGTGTGGCAGAGCCGGCACGCCGGCGCGGCGTCGCCACGCGCCTCATGCAGGCCGCCTTCGCGTTCGGCCGAGAACGGGGATGCCGCGACGCCTGGCTCGGCACCGAAGTGGAAAACCTGGAGGCGCGCGCTTTTTACGAGCGCCTGGGGCAGAAGGGCGAGCCGGTGATCTATTTCAACTTCCGGCTATAGGCTTCTTTCCCCTTCGTCAAAATGAAACCATCCCGCCGCACAAAATCAGGCTTGCGGTTGCCATAATGGCATGGTGTTTTGCGCGCGACTAACCGGAGGGCAATCGTGCTGCGCATTACGGCGACCGCAATCTTCATTCTTGTTTCCCCTTTCCAGGCCTTTGCAGAAAAACGCGTCGCGCTTGTCATGGGGGCCGACGACTACAAGATCATCCGGCCGCTCGCCAATGCCGTCAATGACGCGCTGGCCATCGAGACCGCGCTGGAGAAGCTCGGCTTCGAGGTGACGCTCGAATCCAACCGCGACCTCAAGCGCATGCGCCGGGCGCTGGAGGATTTCCGCGAGGATGCCGCGGGCGCCGATGTGGCGCTGGTATTCTTTGCCGGCCATGGGGTCGAGATCTCAGGGCAAAACTTCCTTCTCCCGATCGACGCCAAGGCGGAGAGCGCCGACACGCTCAAGATCTCGGCCCTGCCGCTCGATGAAGTGCGCGCCACCATTGCCGCGACCGGCAAGGTCGGCCTCATCATGCTCGATGCCTGCCGCAATGATCCCTTTGGCGGCGGCAGCGCCGATGGATCGAGCCGCGGCGCCGCCGTCGTCGAAGAGCCCAATGCGTCCCTCGATGTGAGGCCGGGTCTCGGCCGCATGGGCCGGGCCGAGAATGTGCTTTTCGCTTTCTCGGCGGCACCCGGCGAAACCGCATCCGATGGAAAGGGCCCCAATTCGCCCTTCACCACGGCGCTCGCCAAATATCTCGGCACCGATGGACTCGAGATCCGTTCCGCCCTCACCCTCGTCCAGCAGGAAGTCTACGACCAATCGCGCGGCAACCAGCTGCCCTATATCGAGAACGGCCTGCCCAAGCTGTTCTTCGCGGCGGTGACGGCGAATGACTTGCCCGAACGTGAGCGGCTGCTGCTCGCCATGGCGGACGTCACGTCGGATCTCCGCGATGAGGTCGAAAGGCTCGCCAAGGAAAAGGACATGCCGCTGGCGCCGCTCTATGGCGCCTTGATCTCATCCGACGCCAAGGATCTCACCCTGGAGCAGCGCAGCCGGAAGCTCGCCGAAGCGGCCGACGCCTTCGTCACGACGCGCAACCAGATGCGCACGCTCGCCTCCGCCGACCCGCAGGTGACCAAGCTTCGGCAGGAAGCGGAGCAGCAGCTGGCGCTCGGCGCGTTCAATACGGCGCGCGGCAAGCTTGCCGAGGCGGCGGCCATCGACTCCACCTCGCGGACCGCGCTGAAGACCAACTTCCTCGAACGCACGCTGTCGGAGGCGAGCACACATGCGATCAGCGGCGGCGCCTCGCGTGCCGACCTCAACTACGATCTCGCCATCGCCAGCTATGAGCAGGCGGCTGCCCTCTATGGCGAGGTCGCTGCCGAAAAATTGCCCGACGCGCAGCGTGAACAGCAATTCCGGACGCTTGATGCCCTGGGCGATCTTTATGTCACCGTCGGCAACCTGGCGATGGCGAAGAAAGCGTTCGAGACGGGTCAGGCGGTCGCGACCAAGCTGATGGATGCCGAGCCGGAAAACCGCAGTTGGAAGGACAGCCTGGCCGTCAGCACGCTCAAGCTGGGCGACGTGCTGCGCGACCAGGGTGACTCGAAAAGCGCTCTCGCCTCTTATGAGAGCGGACTTGGCCTGCGCCAGGATCTCGCCACGGCCGATCCAGCCGATGCTACGGCGCGCGGTCTCGAAGCAGCGGCCTATCTCAAGATCGGCGCCCTGCACAAGCTTCAGGGCAATCCCGGCAAGGCCTTGGCGGCTTACGAAGCCAGCCGCGACATTGTCCAGGGACTGGTTGAGGGCGACGCGGCGAAAGACGACTGGCAGACAACGCTGGCGCTCAGCCATCGGCTGATCGGTGAGATCGAGCAGGAAGAAAAGAAGCTCCCGGAAGCGCTCTCGTCCTATCAGGCGAGCCTCGACATCGCCAAAAGGCTCGCCGATGCGAAGCCCGCTGATCCGCTGCGGCAGTTCAACCTGGCGAGCGCTTATGAAGCGATGGGCTCGATCCAGTTCGACCAGGCCCGCGCCCTCACAAAATACAAGGAGGATGCGGGCAAGCCCGCTTTGGTGTCGCTCGAGGCTTCAGCTGCGATCATCAAGCGCCTTGTAGCAGCCGATCCCAAGAACACCGCCTGGCAGCGCGGTCTTGCCGGTGTCCTGGAGAAGATCGGCGAGACCACCTATTTCGGCGACAATGTCATCACCAAGGAGGATGCCGAGAAGGCGCTCGCCGCCTACAACTCGGCCAACGAGATCCGCCGGACGCTGGTCAGTTCCGATCCGACGAACAAGGTCTGGGTCGCGGATCTGGTCACTTCCTATGAGCGGATGGCCACCTGGTACGAATTCGTGCCCGACGATGTGACGGCCATAGGCTACAGCAAGAAGGCGCATGAAGCGGTGCTCCAGCTCGCGGGGCTCGACCCGGAGAATGTCGAATGGCAGCGCAACGCCACCATGTATCACGCGAAGCTTGCGGGGTCCTATGTCCAGCTCAAGGATTACAAGAATGCGCTGGCCTATGACCAGGCCGGTCTCGCTCACGCGCTGAAAGTCGCCGAGGCCCATCCGGACAAGCAGGTCTATCAGAGCGATGTCATCATCTTCCACACGAGGGTCGCCTTCGACAAGGGCAAGCTCGATGACTGGCAAGGCTTCTTTGCGCAGAACGATTTGAAGCTCGAAGCAGCGAAGACCTTCAACAAGCGCTTTCCGGACGACCCGAACAGCTTGCGCGATCTGTACAAGTCCTACATGGATGTCGGGGGCACCTATACGAAGAACTTTCCGCAAGATGCGCTGAAGCTATTCGAAGCGGCGAGGAGTGCGGCACAGAAGGCCGCCGATCTCGCACCCAAGAACCCGGAACTCCTCTATGGCGTCTATGACACGCAAATCAAAAGCGGATATGTGCTCGAGGAACAAGGCGACAGGGCGCGCGCGTTGAAAGCCTACGAGGCCGCCCTCGCGACCATCGAGAAGGCCGTCGCCCTGAAACCGGATGAGGTCGCCTACACCGCCAGCCGGGATCATGCCCAGGCGCGGATCAGCGGCGTTCGCAATTAGGCTTGCGGATATCGGCGCGCAATCTCCAATATTTACCGCAGGTAGCGCTCGGAAATCAAAGGCTTGAGCCTAGCGCTGCTCTTCCGCCATGCTAGAGTGAGTCCCGCAGAGGGAGAGGCCAGTGTGGATCGACAGGCACTTGCCGTCATTCAGACGGCATAAGGGCTATGGGTATGTGGTGGCGGCGGGTTTCATCCTGGTCGCCGCCGGCCTCAAACTGGCGATGCCCGGCATGCAGCCTTTCCTCACCCTTTACCCGGCAGTGCTGCTCAGCGCCTTTGTTGGCGGCCGCAAGGCCGGGCTGGCCGCCCTTTTCGTCTGTACCGGGCTTGCGATCTATTTCCTCGCGACCTCCGGCTCCGGAGATCCCACGGGACTCTGGGCGGTCGCGGCCGTCATCGGATTCATCATCGTCTGCGGACTGATCCTGTTCATCGTCCACCTCCTCGACAAATCGATCCAGCGGCTCGAGCATGAAAGGCGGTCGCTGCAGCACGAGCAGCGGCGGCTCGAACTCGCCTTCAAGGCGGCGGACATGGCGAGTTGGGAGATCAAACCCGACGGGCAGCTCATCTGGGATGATAATTTCTTCCGCCTTGTCGGGCTCGATCCCGTAAAGGACGCCCCCGCCGCGGAACGCTTTCTCGCCATGGTGCATCCGGAGGATCGCGCACGCATGCAGGAAGCCCGCAACCGGATGAAGCAAGGCGAGCCGCCGCCGCCACGCGATGAATATCGCTTCTATCGGCCCGACGGACGGATGATATGGCTCGAGAATCACCGCGTCTCGGTGGATCGCGACGGCAAGCACTTCATCGGCATCACCCAGGACGTCACGCGCCGAAAGAAGGCGGAAAAGCGCATGACAATGCTGATGCGCGAACTCGCCCATCGGGTGAAGAACCAATATGCGGTGATCCTGGCGATGATCCGCGAGACCAACAGTCAGGCGCGCTCGCCGGAGGAATTCGAGACCCTGATCCGCGCGCGCATCACGGCATTGTCGCGCTCGCAAGATCTGCTCGTCCATGGCGACTGGGAGCGGGCCGATCTTCATGGCCTCATCATCGCCCACATCGACAGCTTCGGCGTCAGGGACAGGCTTGCAACGGAAGGTCCGGAAGTGCTGCTGTCGCCCACCGCGGCGCAGTATCTCGGCATGGCCTTCCATGAGCTCGCTACCAACGCCGCGAAGCACGGCGCATTTTCCGTGCCGGAAGGCCGGGTCAATATAACCTGGTCGCTTGCCGGCGAGGCGGATGCGCGCATCCTCACCTTGCGCTGGGAAGAGACCGGGGGGCCTGCGATGAAGCAGGAGAAGTCCAAAGGTTTCGGCAGCAAGGTGCTCGAACAGTTGACGCCCGCGGCGGTGCAGGGCGAGGCCAAGGTCGAGCACCAGGCCTCCGGCCTCGTATGGGAGCTCAAAGCGCCGCAAAGCGGTCTCGAAAGCACCTGACCTCCCTCTCCTCATGGCATGGTGACAGATCCTGTCAGCAATGGCGCCTATGATCAGATGATGAGGCTTGGTTCCCTGGTCTTCTGAGGAACCAAGCCGCGCCAATGGCATTTATGACTGCACCCTGAAGTGAGTTTGTTCCATGAATGCGTTGCTTCAGAGATTTTACCGGTGGTTTCATTCTTTCGATGAGGATGACGAGCCGCCAAAGGTTGTCGTTAAGACACCTGAGGATGGCGCGCGCATCGGTATGGTCGGCTGGTACTGAGACAACCATAAAAGCGCACGAAACTGCCTTTCCATCAGGCCTTTCGATCGTAGCCACCAGTCCATCGCTAGCACCTTGTTTCAAAGGAGAAAAATGCCGCTGGAGACGTACACTCCTGCCGCTATGGTTAATATGATTGCTCGGATTTGGGAGGCGGGCCTTCGGTTGCGTTAGCATCTTGCGTGGTAAATGCCCACGCCAGGAGGACACCTTCCGATGAAGACGGCGGTCGCTGCCAGATCCCATCAGGCTGACGAAGAGCTTGTCATCAAGGGCGAGCATTTCGCGCAGATGTTGCAGTCCATCGAACTGCTGCATCGTCGCTTCCTCGATGTCATCACCGTGGAACTCGGGCAGCGCAATAAGACGCTGAGCTCGGTGCAAGCCCTCATCCTCAGCCACGCTCATGGGATGCCCATCTCCTTGGGCGAGCTCCAGGCCCTTGGCCATTATGAGGGAACCAACCTTGCCTATAATGTCGGCAAGCTCGCGGCGGGCGGCTATATCACGCTGGCGCGGCCGCAATGGGACAAGAGATCGAGCCTCATCGAGCTGACCGAAGAAGGTCGTGACGTGGCGCAGATCGTGGCGCAACTCCTCATGGACCACGCCGGGCTGCTTCCTGAGATCGGCATCAGTGCAGCGGACTTGTCGCTGACGACCCGCATGCTGAACGGTCTCAACCGCCTCTGGTCGGCGTAGGTCCTACTGCCATTCCTATTTGCCGTGCGTGACGGCATTGACGATGGCTGACCAATCGGCCGCATCGAAGGCCGGCAGGATCAACGGCTCGACATGGCCGTCACGGCGCGCGGTCAGGACATATTCCATCATCCGCGCCTCATCCGGCATCTCGAAGACCTGGACGAAGTCATAAGGTCCCATGGTGGCATAAAGGGCGATGCTGCGACCACCGAGCTTCTCGACCCGCTCCTTGCTGATGCGGCCGCGTTCCGGTGAATTGTGCAGCTCATCGAGCCCGCGCTGGGTGAGACGCATGAGAGAGATGAAAAGCGGCAAGATGATCTCCTGTCTGATGCGTCAGCGGCGCACGGCCTTGAGGCCGGCGATGACATCCTTCGTCGTCGCCACGACGCCGAATATGCCGTCCTCGACGGTCACCATATGAATGGCGGCCTGGTGCGCATATTGATCGCCGCTGGCACAGGCGTCTTCGATCAACAGGTTCTGGAAGTTGCGATCCTGCGCCTCGCGCAAGGTGGTGTGGACGCAGACATCCGTCGTGCAGCCCGTGAACAGCAGATGAGTGATGCCGCGGGCGCGCAGCACATGCTCGAGATCGGTATAGGTGAAGGCGCCATTGGCCGTCTTGTCGACGATGATGTCGTCGGGATGGACATCGATCTCGGGAACGATCTCGTATCCAGGCGACGAGCGCAACAGCACCTCGGTGCCGTCGAGGCCGGCACGGCGCCTGCGCCACACTTCGTAGGGCGTCATGTCGGCCCGATCGGCGCGGTAGCCCTGGCGCGTATGGACGACGGTGCAACCGGCGCCGCGGGCCGCGGCAATGACAGCGTTCACGTTCGGGATGATCGCGCGCAGAGGTGCCGGATCGTAGCCCTTGCGGGCGAAATAGCCGTCCGGGGACAGAAAATCCATTTGCAGGTCGATGACCAGCAAAGCGGTGACGGCAGGATCGAGATGGCCGTCATAAGGGTAGTCGAAAGGCCGGGCGGCAATGGGCATGGCGAGGTCTCCACAAACGAGGGCGCCAAACTAGAGAGCCCGATCTGTGTTGACAAACTATTTGATCTACTGAATTCCAGTTTAAATACTAGACAATCAAATCGAGGCCACCCATCCGCCCAATAGCTGCAGCAACCTCGGAAACCCCCTTGTTGCGCAGAAGGTCGGTGAAGATATAGGGGCGGCCTCCACGGACCCGTTTCGTATCCCCCTCCATGACGTCGAGATCAGCGCCGACATAGGGGGCCAGATCCATCTTGTTGATGATGAGGAGGTCCGAGCGGGTGATGGCGGGCCCACCCTTGCGCGGTATCTTTTCGCCCTGGCAAACGCTGATGACGTAGAGCGTCAGATCGGCAAGCTCGGGCGAGAAGGTCGCCGCCAGATTGTCGCCGCCCGATTCGATGAAAACCACATCGAGATCCGGATGACGCCGATTGAGCTCGGCAATCGCTCCCAGATTGATGGAAGCGTCCTCGCGGATCGCGGTATGCGGGCAACCGCCCGTCTCAACGCCCAGGATGCGGTCTTCCGGCAGCGCCTGCAGCCGGCTGAGGATCAGCGCATCCTCCCTCGTATAGATGTCGTTGGTGACGACGGCGATCGACCAATGCTCGCGCATCGCCTTGCAGAGCTTCTCCGTCAGCGTCGTCTTGCCGGATCCGACCGGTCCCCCTATGCCGACGCGCAGCGGGCCGTGAGCACCACTCATGATCTGAACAGCCTTACCGCAAGAGCCTCATGCCGCATTGCGGCCATATCGGCCGCGAAACTCGCGCTGCCGAGATCGGCAAGCGACGACCGCGCCGCTTTGCGCGCGCCTGTAATGATCTGATTTTCCAGTGATGCCATGAGAGCGGTTCCCTCCGACTGGCCGAGCGGGATGAGCCTGATGCCGGCCGAGACGAGATTGGCCGCACAGGCATGCAGGAACGCGGCACAGGCCGCTTCCCGGTCGATTTCCATGGCGGCGGCAGCCGCTCCGACGGCCACGGGATAGGGAGATGAGAGATCGGCACCGGTGCTGGCCGTCCAAGGCCGCACGGCGCCCTGAAAAGAGCGGCCCTGATCCATTGTTTCGAGATGACGTTCGGCGCTGACCGCCATGGCCTCTCCCCATTCCGCCGCCCGGCGCAAGCGTGGAAAGTCTCCCATGGCTGCCGCATGCCAGGCCTCAACCAGCAGCACCGCGTCGTTCCACAGGCTGCCGACCGAAATCAGATCCTCGATCCATTCGGCAAGGTCACCCCGCGAGGCGACGACCTCGTCGTGCACGGCATATTCAAGGCCATGCGAATAGCTGAAGGCGCCGACCGGGAAGGAAGGCGACAGCCAGGTCATCAGCCGCAGCATCGCCAGTCGATCAATGCTCATGGCCGTGATGCGCCGAATAGGCGCCACCTTCCGGATTGAAGGGCTCGCGCACCTTTCTCAAGCGCGCGCCCTGATGTTCGAGCATATGTGCGATCACCGGATCATGGCGGATGACGATGCGCTCAGGCTCGATCTGGGCGGCGAGATGGCGGTTGCCGAGATGCCAGGCAAGCGTCATCAGATGCAGGCGATCGCGGCCCTTGATCTCGAGCAGGTTCTCGGCCTCGGCCTTGATCTCGACGAGGCGCCCGTCATCGAGGAGAAGCGCGTCGCCGTCCTTGAGATAGGTCGTCGCGGCGAGATCGAGGAGAAAGGAAAGACCGCCCTCGCCGATCATCGCTATGCGCCGCCGACAGCGGTCTTCATAATCGAGCGTCACCCGGTCCGCAGGGGTGCCCGACCATGTGCCTTTCGGCTTTATCGATTGCGCCCGCATCGTCAGAACAGGAAATAGCGCTGCGCCATGGGCAGCGCGTGCATGGGCTCGCAGGTCAACACTTCGCCGTCGGCACGCACCTCATAGGTTTCGGGATCGACCTCGATATGGGGCGTCGCCGAATTATGGATCATCGATGCCTTGCCAAGGCCGCCTCTGGTGTTTTCGACGGCGATCAATTCCTTGTCGAGGCCGAAGCGCTGCTTGACGCCCTTGGCGAGAGACGATTTGGAAACAAAGGTCGCCGCGCTACGGACTGGCGCCTTGCCCAGCGCGGCAAACATCGGGCGGTAATGAACGGGCTGCGGTGTTGGAATGGACGCATTGGGATCACCCATGGGTGCTGCGGCGATCATGCCGCCGAGCAGGACCATGTCGGGTTTGACGCCGAAGAAAGCCGGCGACCACAGGACGAGGTCGGCACGCTTGCCGGGTTCGATCGATCCGACATGATGGGCGATGCCATGGGCGATGGCGGGATTGATCGTATATTTCGCGATATAGCGCTTCACCCTGGCATTGTCGTTGTCACCGACCTCTTGCGCAAGCCGGCCGCGCTGGATCTTCATCTTGTGGGCGGTCTGCCAAGTGCGGATGATGACCTCGCCGACCCTACCCATGGCCTGGCTGTCAGAGGAAATGATGGCGAAGGCACCCAGATCATGCAGGATGTCTTCCGCGGCGATCGTCTCCTTGCGAATGCGACTGTCGGCGAAGGCGATGTCCTCGGCAATGCGTGGATCGAGATGATGGCAGACCATCAGCATGTCGAGATGCTCGGCCACGGTGTTGACCGTGTAGGGCCGCGTCGGATTGGTCGACGAGGGAATGACATTGGCGAAGCCGCAGAGCTTGATGATGTCGGGCGCATGGCCGCCACCTGCCCCTTCGGTATGGAAGGCATGAATGGTCCGGCCCTTGATGGCGGCAATCGTGTCCTCGACGAAGCCCGACTCATTGAGCGTGTCGGTGTGGATCATCACCTGGACATCGTGATCGTCGGCAACAGCGAGACAGCAATCGATCGCCGCCGGCGTCGTCCCCCAATCCTCATGCAGCTTGAGCGCGCAGGCGCCTGCGTCGATCATCTCGACCAGTGATCGCGGCAAGGACGCATTGCCCTTGGCCGAGAAGCCGATATTCATAGGCAAGCCGTCCACCGCCTGAAGCATGCGCTCCATATGCCAGGGACCGGGTGTGCAGGTGGTCGCCAGCGTCCCGTGCGCGGGGCCGGTGCCGCCGCCCAGCATGGTGGTGATGCCCGACATCAGCGCCTCTTCGATCTGCTGCGGGCAGATGAAATGGATATGCGCATCCATGCCGCCGGCGGTGAGGATGCGGCCTTCGCCCGCAATCGCTTCGGTGCCGGGCCCGATGATGATGTCGACCCCGGGCTGAGTGTCGGGATTTCCGGCCTTGCCGATCCCCGCGATCCGCCCATCCTTCAATCCGATGTCGGCCTTGACGATGCCCCAATGATCGATGATTAGGGCATTGGTGATGACGGTGTCGACCGCACCTTCGGCGCGGGCGCGCTGGCTCTGCCCCATGCCGTCGCGGATCACTTTGCCGCCGCCGAATTTCACTTCCTCGCCATAGATGGTGAAATCGCTCTCCACTTTGATGATGAGATCCGTGTCGGCCAGCCGGACGCGGTCGCCCACGGTCGGACCGAACATCCGGGCATAGGAAGCTCTCGAAATCCGCGCCGGCATCAGAGCTTGCCCATCACCATGCCGCGAAAGCCATGGATCTGACGGGCACCTGCTATCGGGACGAGGCTGACATCGCGGGTCTGGCCGGGCTCGAAGCGGACCGCGGTGCCCGCCGGAATGTCGAGCCGCCGGCCCCGCGCCTTGTCGCGGTCGAAAATGAGCGCCGGATTGGTCTCATGAAAATGATAGTGCGAGCCGACCTGCACCGGACGATCGCCACTATTGGCGACTTGCAGCACCACGAGATCGGCGCCCGCATTGAGCTCGATATCGCCGGCCTTGGTCATGATCTCGCCAGGTATCATTGACGCGCCTTCCGCTCAGCGTATCGGTTCATGGACCGTCACCAGCTTGGTGCCGTCGGGAAAGGTCGCCTCGACCTGCACATCGTGGATCATCTCGGCGATGCCTTCCATCACCTGGCTGCGATCGATCACATGGGCGCCGGCCTCCATGAGATCGGCGACACTGCGGCCATCGCGCGCGCCTTCGACCACGAAGTCGGTGATGAGGGCGATCGCCTCGGGATGATTGAGCTTGACGCCCCGTTCAAGTCGCCGTCGTGCGACCGACGCCGCCATGGCGACCAAAAGCTTATCTCTCTCACGCGGCGTGAGCTGCATTGCCGCCTCTTTTCCAGTCAGACTGCCCAAACTTTCGGCAGTGCATGTCCACCGGAAAGCCTGATCGCCAGCGGAATAAGCATTTGCCTGAGCTCATAGGCCCCTTTTGCCGAGAGCCTAGCAAGAAACTTGCCAGCAAAGGCGGTGCTGGCAATGAGGGGGAAGTTTTCTCGCACGAAATCGAGATGACCTTCAGCGTCGGGCGCAAAAAGCGCCACCGTCGCCAAAGCGCGATCGCCTGCGGCAACGGCACGGCGCTGCAAGAGATCATCCACCTCGCCGTCAAATCGGACATTGTCGGCAAAGACGAGCTTGCCCTCGCGGCGGATGGCCCAGCGGTCATGCACACTGGCGTGACGGACGACCTCGCCCATGGCGGCGCGACCGAAGACGAAGGCCTCGACGATGAGGAGGCTCGCCCCCGCGGCAAGATCGGCTTCGAGGCTGCGCTCCAGCGCGCAGCCATCGAACAGGATCGTCTCCTGCGGCAGCCAGTTGAGGCGCGATTTCGTATCGAGCGTTATCTTGACCGAAAGCCGCGCCGGCTCCCCGTCGAGCGAACGGTAGATCCGCTCGCAGGCTTGGCTCACGCAAGTGAGGGACGCCGCCCTACCCGCATGAACGGACCAGGACAAGCGGTCACCGCCCGTCAGCCCCCCGGCGGTATTGATCAATACGGCTTCGCAGGCGGATGTGTCGGGCGATGAAGGAAATCGGATCTTGGCGGCGCCCGATTGATGGAGCCGGTCCAGGACCGAGCCGCGCGGCGTATGCTTGACCGAAATGCGTCCTTCAGCCTCGACGCGCTGGAATTTGGTGGAACCTGGCACAGGATCGACAATATCGGGGGCCGGCAAAATCTCAAGCTACAGATCGAGGTCGCGCCGGCCCATGACGATGACATCGCGAAGCTCATAGCCGAGCGCTGCATAGAAGCCCCGAACCTCGGCATTCTCGCTGCGGATATTGAGATTGATGGCCCAGATTCCGCGCGCCTTGAGCCAGGCTTCGGCGGCGCGCACCGTCGCCTTCCCCAGGCCCTTGCCCTGAGAGGCCGGCGCCACCGAAACATAGTAAAGCCAGCCGCGGTGGCCATCGTGACCGACCAGGACGGAAGAGACGAGCCCGCCGTCCGCTATGCCGACGAGAATTTCCGAATTCTCCTTGCCGCGGGCGAAATCGATGTCACGCCGGGGATCGTTCCAGGCTCGCACCAGGCCGCAGTCCGTCCACAAGGCGATCACACCGGCGACATCACGGTCCTCCAAGGGACGAAACGTCGTCACGACGGCAATACCTTGTTGGGATTGAGAATGCCCTTGGGATCGAAGACCTTCTTCACATCGCGCATCATCTGCAATTCGACCGGGGACTTTATCTTCATCATCAGGTCGCGCTTCAGCCGACCGATGCCATGCTCGGCGCTGATCGAGCCGCCGTGCTTCAGCACGACATCGAAGACGACGTCATTCATCGCCTGCCACTGATCGAGATAGGCGCGCTTGTCCATGCCGAGCGGCTGGCTGACATTGAAATGCAGGTTGCCGTCGCCGATATGGCCGAAGGGCATCGGACGCGCGCCCGGCATGAAGGCCTCGATGGCAACAAGCGCCTTGTCGACAAAATCCGGAAGCTCTGAAATCGGCACCGAGACATCATGCTTGATCGAGCCGCCTTCGCGCTTCTGCACCTCGACGATCGCCTGGCGAATGAACCAGATGTCCTTGCGCTGCGCCTCGGATTGGGCGATCGTCGCATCGAGCACGATGCCCTGCTCCGCGGCTTCGCCGAGAAGCTCGGTCATGAGGCCGGCAAGATCGCCCGAGCCCGACAATTCAAGCAGCACATACCAGGGGGCTGCCGCGGCGAAGGGATCGCGCACCTGAAAATGCTTGATGGTGAATTCGAAGCCGTTGCGGCGGAAAAGCTCGATCGCGGTGACCCGATTGCTGCTCCGTTGTCGGGCCAGATTCAGGAGGTCGAGTGCGGCCTTGACCGACGGCAAGGCGACGAAAGCGGTGGCGTGGTCGCTCGGATGCGGGAAGAGCTTGAGCACGGCCCCCGTGATGACACCCAGCGTGCCCTCGGCGCCAATGAACAGGTTCTTCAGATCATAGCCGGTATTGTCCTTGCGCAGGCTCTTGAGCCCGTTCCAGATGCGCCCGTCCGCCAGCACCACTTCGAGCCCCAGGCAGAGATCGCGGGTGTTGCCATAGGCCAGAACGCCGAGGCCGCCGGCATTGGTGGAAAGATTGCCGCCGATGCGGCAGGAGCCCTCCGATTCCAGGCTCAGGGGGAAGAAGCGGTCGGCGTTCCCGGCCGCCTCCTGGACGGATTTGAGCGTCGCGCCGGCATCGACCGTGATGCTGTTGTTGACCGGATCGACGGCGCGGATGCGCGTCATGCGATCGAGCGACAAAAGCACTTCATCGCCGGTCTCGAAGGGAATCTGGCCGCCGACAAGGCCGGTATTGCCGCTCTGTGGTACGATCGCCGTCTCCGCCTCACAGGCGATGGCGAGAATCTGCGAGACCTCCGCTGTCGATGCCGGTCTCAGCACCAGGGGCGATTTGCCGGTCCAGATCTCGCGCGCCTCCGCCATATAGGCCGTCATCTCGCTTGGATCCCTGATGGCATATTTGTCACCCACCACGGCGGCAAGGCGAGCCAGTGTCTCGGCGGAAGGCTTGATGGTCATCGGGACTGCTTCATCTAGGATGGGGATCGCGGCGCGGCGGCTCGTTTGAGCCGGTCATTGATGGCCTCGCCGAGGCCGTGATCGGGAATAGGCCCGACGGCAATGACCTTAGCACCTGTCGTGTCGAGCTCATGCAGCAGGCGGAAAAGATTGGCGGCTGCCTCGGTGAGATCGCCCGTCGGCGACAGATTGAACCGCGCCCCCGGCGCCTTGCCGAAAGCGAGATAGGCTTCGCCTTCCTTTGCCGCCTTGGCGTTGAGGCGCAGCTTCGCCCGCGGCGCATAATGGCTTTCGAGCTGGCCGGGCGATGACGGCTTCCTCGCGTCACCGCCTGAGCCGAGCTTGTGGCCGAGCGCCTTCTCGATGTCCTCGCGCGCAAGACCGCCAGGCCTGAGCAGTGTGGCACGCCCGCCGGTGAAGCCGATGATGGTCGATTCAAGCCCGATCGCCGATGGGCCGCCATCGAGTATGACGCTGACCTTGTCGCCAAGACCCTCGCGGACATGCGCCGCGGTGGTCGGGCTGATGCGGCCGGAAGGATTGGCGCTCGGCGCCACCACTGGCCGGCGCGCGGCCCTGAGCAGCGCCTGGGCAAGCGGATGCTTCGGCACGCGCAGCGCAATCGTCGGCAGTCCGGCCGAGGCGAGGAGCGAGACCGCGCAACCCTCGCGCCGCGGCACCACCAGGGTCAGGGGGCCGGGCCAGAATAATTTGGCGAGCTCGCTCGCCTCGATGCCGAACTCGCCATGAGCGGCCGCTTCATCGAGCGAGGCGACATGCACGATCAGCGGATTGAAGCTCGGCCGGTTCTTGGCGGCAAAGACGTGGGCCACGGCCTTGTCCTGCGTCGCATCGGCGCCGAGCCCGTAGACGGTCTCGGTCGGAAAGGCGACAAGCTTGCCCTCGATCAGGGCCTCGGCGGCATGGGTGACGGACTGGGTCAGATGATATTCCTGGTTGCAATTCGGGGAGCGTCTCTATAGCAGCTTAGGGAGGATGACGACACTAGCCGGAGCCCATGGCTTGATCGATTTCAGCCATTCCAAATAAGACCCTTCCGCTGGACGCGAACCCGCTCTATTCCTAAGCCGGTAGCCATGACGACATTGCTCATCCACCATCATGCGAGCCTCGAGCATGACAACCCGCCCGGCCATCCCGAGCGGGTGGACCGCATCAAGGCCATCAACCAGATCCTCTCGCATTCCCATTTCAAGGCGCTGAAGCGCAAGCAGGCGCCGCTGGGGCGCGACGAGGACATCGTGCGCGTCCATCCCGACGGCTATCTCGCCCAGATCCGCGAGGCCTCGCCTGAGGAAGGCTTCGCCCAGATCGACATGGATACCTTCATGTCTCCCGGTACGCTCGAGGCCGCCTTGCGCGGTGTCGGCGCGGCGGTGGCCGGCGTCGATGCCGTGTTCGGCGGCGAGGCGCATAATGTCTTTTGCGCCATGCGGCCGCCCGGCCATCACGCCGAGGCACGCCGGGCCATGGGCTTCTGCCTGTTCAACAATGCCGCCATCGCCGCGCTCTATGCGCGCGAGCGCTACGATGCGGAGCGTGTTGCCGTCATCGATTTCGACGTCCATCACGGCAATGGCACGCAAGACATCTTTTGGGCCGATGGCGATCTCTTCTATGGCTCCACGCATCAGATGCCGCTCTATCCGGGGACCGGAGCGGCATCGGAAACCGGGGTGGGCAATATTTTCAATGCTCCCTTGCGCGAAGGGAATGGCGGGCCGGAGTTCCGCGACGCCATGTCGACCATCATCCTGCCCGCTCTCGATGCCTTCGGCCCCGACCTCGTCATCATCTCGGCGGGCTTCGATGCCCATCGCGCCGATCCGCTGGGCGGTCTCAATTTCACCGAAGAGGATTTCGTCTGGGCGACGCTCAATATCATGGAGATCGCCGACAAGCATGCCGACAGCCGCGTTGTATCGGTGCTCGAGGGGGGCTATGACCTTCGGGCGCTGGCCGCTTCGGTCGCCGTCCATGTCCAGGCCTTGATCCGGGGCAGCGGCGATCTTCTGGCCAGGATCCCGGACGATGAGGATGACGACGATGGCGAATGAGAAAACCGCAATCAGCGCGATGAGCTTCGAGACGGCGCTCGCCGAGCTCGAGGACATCGTCGAGAAGCTCGAATCCGGCAAGGTCGATCTCGAATCCTCGATCTCCATCTATGAACGTGGCGAGGCGCTCAAGAAGCATTGCGAGAAGCTCTTGAAGGATGCCGAGGCACGCATCGAGAAGATCACGCTCAAGGCGGATGGCACGCCTTCCGGTACGGAACCCCTGGATCCGGGTTGACGCGCACGCGGCTCGATGAAGCGCTGGTCGCGCGCGGCCTCTATCAGACGCGCTCCAGGGCGCGCGATGCGATCAAGCGCGGCACGGTGACGGTCGACGGTCTGATCGTCACTAAACCGGCGCAGCCCGTGGCCGATGATGCGGTCATCGCCATCGCCGATGCGGCCCGCGCCTATGTCTCGCGCGCCGCCCTCAAGCTCAAGCATGCGCTGGGCCATTTCGGGCTTTCTCCTCAAGGTCTTCATTGCCTCGATATCGGCGCCTCGACCGGCGGCTTCAGCGAAGTGCTGCTGGAACATGGCGCCCGCCACGTCACCGCCATCGATGTCGGCCACGGCCAGTTCGTAAGGGCGCTCAGCCATGATCCGCGCGTCACCTTGTGGGAAGGGCTCAATGCACGCGATCTCGCGCCCCAGCATGTGAGAAAGCCGCTTCAATTCATCGTCTGTGACGTCAGCTTCATTTCGCTCAAGCTCGCTTTGCCCCGGGCGCTTGATCTCGCGGCACCGGGGGCCAGGCTCATGGCGCTCATCAAGCCGCAATTCGAGGCCGGCCGCGCGGCACTGGGCCGGGATGGTGTCGTCAAGGACGAGTTGGTGCATCGGCAGATTTGCGACGATATCGCGTCTTGGCTTAGGGTCCGTGACTGGAGTGTGATAGGCTTGGAGCCGTCGCCGCTTGCAGGCGGCAGCGGCAACAGAGAGTTCCTGATCGCGGCGGAGAAGGCAGGATGACGCCTTTCGAGAGTTTCGAATATGCGAGCCGGCAGGGCGCCCGCATCGCCTGGTATATGGGCCATTACTTCGCTTCGCGCCGCTATCGCGAGGCGAAACCCGCTCAGGAACGGAAAAAGAGCCGCGGCAAGGGGCCGGGCCGCAACTTCATCTTCGAGCAAATGGGCGCCCTCTTCGCCCGCGATCTCGCCAATGTCGGCAAGGGCCATTATCCGATGCCGCGCGATCGCGACGGCGATCTGCGCAGCCTCATCGACACCAGCCGCCGTTTCTTCGCCGACCTACCGCTCGCCGCCGAAAGGAAGGCGCAAGGCCAGGGCACCGAAATCTATTCGCCCGAGCTCGCCGAGAAGTTCCCCGCTTATTTCCTGCAGAACTTCCATTTCCAGACCGGCGGCTATCTCACCGAGGAATCGGCCAGGCTCTATGACATGCAGGTCGAGGTGCTGTTCTCCGGCACCGCCAATGCGATGCGCCGGCAATGCCTGGTGCCGATCGCCGATTTCCTGCGCCACAAGGATCAGCGCCGCATGGCGCTGCTCGACGTCGCCTGCGGCACCGGCCGCTTCCTGCGCTTCGTCAAGCAGGCCTTTCCGCGCCTCGCCGTCACCGGCAGCGATCTGTCGGCAGCCTATCTCGAGGAAGCGCGCGATCATCTCAAACCTTACAAGGCCGAGTTCAGAGCCGGAGAGGCCGAAGCGCTGCCCTTTGCCGATGCTTCATTCGATATCGTCACCTCGATCTTTCTCTTCCATGAGGTGCCGCCTCAGATTCGGCGCGCCGTCGCCCGGGAATTCACCCGGGTGCTGAAGCCCGGTGGCCTCCTCGTCTTCATGGATTCGCTCCAGCCCGGCGACATGCCTGAGGTCGATGCGATGCTCGAGGCTTTTCCGACGAACTTCCATGAGCCTTATTACCCCTCTTATCTGCGCGAGGATCTGAAAGCGATTTTCACGGAAGTGGGATTGGAGCGGGTCGAGGCCGAGCCCGTCTTCCTGTCGAAGCTGGTGACGGCGCGAAAGCCGGAATAGCTCAGCTTGCCGCGTTCTTCTCCCGCCAGGCGATGGGGCTCAGCCCGGTCACGCGGCGGAACTCGCGGTTGAAGTTGGACTTGGTCTGAAAGCCCGATTCGAACATCACCGCCGTTACCGCATGGTCGGTGTCCTGCAAAAGACGACAGGCTTCGGCAATGCGGTGATCATTGACATACTGCGAGACGTTCTTGGCTGTGAGCCGGTTGATGACGCCGGATATTTGCCGCGCCGGAATGCCGGCACGCCGTGCCAGACGGGTCAGATTGAGATTCTCGTCGCGGTAGAGCTTCTGGCCGAGCATCAGCTCATCGATGCGCGAGAGGACATTGCGGTCCTCGGCGCTGGCCGCTGACGGTTGCGGCGCTGTTTCATGCTTTGCTTCGGGCGCCGGCCGGCTCCTGCCCGCAACAGAGGCGGTGAGACCGAACAGGAAGAGCCCGAAGATGTTGGCATTGGTGACGATCAGGGCGGCATTGGCCCCTCTCGTCCATTCGAAATCGAGAGCCACGAGGAGATCGACAAGGGCGGAAAGGCAGAGGGCTACCGCGGCGATCTGCATGGCGCGGTAGGCCGGCAGTGCGCCTTCGAATCGCGCTTCGTCCAGGGCGTCGGGACCGGAGCGTCCAAGACGCAGGATGACAAAAGCATAGGCCACATAGAGGATCACCAGGACAGGATCGATCAGCATCCGCCAGGTGAAGATCAGCAGGACGATAAGAGCTGCCGGTGCGAGATGGATCACGTAATCCAGGTGCCTATATTCGTGATCGCGATGGGTGAGGCTGCGGAAACTCGCATAGACCAATGGCGGCACGATCGCAGCCAGCACCGGTCGTACGAAGCGGACTTGCTCTACACCGTAGCCCCAGTGCAGACCGACGAGAACCGATTGCAGGGCGCAAAGAGCGATGAGCGCCAGGAACGGCCGGTTGGCCGGTGCCGTGTCCTCCCCGCGCACCAGAGCGATGAACAGGATCGCCAACAGCAGGGCCACGACAAAGGGCAGAGGCACGAAAAGCAAGGATATCTCCCGACCGACCGGATTGAGGGAACAATGGCCTGAATCGCGATCCGGCACGACCTCAAACATGATCGAGGACGCTCATCCGGCCCAAGGCGGCCACAAGGGCATCTAGCCCTGCACCTCGGAGAGCCTGATGAAACCTGCACTTTTCCTTCTCTTGCTGATGATCGCGACCATGGTCGGTCAGCCGGCTCTTGCCGGGGATGTCATCGGTGTCCGCAAGATAGCGGTCGCCTCGCCCCAGCGCGGCAAGGCTCTGGCCGTCACGATCTGGTATCCGGCCCGGAAAGGCGGCAAGGAAACCTTGATCGGCGACAATAAGCTGTTCAAGGGCACGCCAGCCTTCGGCGACGCGCCGGTAGCACCCGGCCATCATCCGCTCATCCTGATATCGCATGGTTCGGGCGCCCGGATCGAGAATCTGGGCTGGCTTGCGGCGGGCCTTGTCGAAGCCGGCTTCATTGTCGCCGGCCCCAACCATCCCGGCACCACCAGTGGCGATTCGACCCCCATCGACACGCCGAAGCTATGGGAGCGCACGCAGGATCTGTCGATCATCCTGACCGCGCTGACCAGTGATCCGCAATGGAAAGGCCTCATCGCCGAGGAGAAGATCGGCGTGCTCGGCTTCTCGCTCGGCGGCGCGGCGGCGATGGAGATTTCGGGCGCGCGAGCCGACCTCGAAGCCTATGCGCGCTACTGCGATACCTACAGGGCCATGGCCGATTGCATGTGGTTCGCCGGCGGCAAAGGCTATGTCGAAGGCAAGGCGGTCGCAACCGAGAAGGTCGATCTGCGCAAGATCGACAAGAACCGCTTCGAGCAGTCAAATCTCGACCCGCGCATAAGAGCGGCGGTGCTTGTCGATCCCTCCCTGGCGCAAGCCTATGTCGCAGAAAGCCTGAAGCAGATTGCCATTCCGCTGCATTTCATCAATCTCGGCCGCCCCAGAACCATCCCGGTTGCCGTGATTGCCGACAAGCTGGCGAAGCTCGTGCCCAACAGCACCTATACGCAGGTCGACGATGCGGTGCATTTCAGCTTCCTCGCCGAATGCCAGGCCGGCGGCGCCGAGTTCTTGAAATCGCTCGGCGATGCCGACCGTCTATGCGACGATGGCGGCGTTCGGAGCCGCGCCGATATTCACACACAATTGCGGGCCATGATCGCCGAGGCGTTCACCAAAAGCCTCGATACCGCGATGTGACGGTCAGAAACACCCACGCCGTTGACCCCGAGCAGCAAATTGCTATGACTTCGAGCCCCTACATCAGAGTCTTGCAGGCACCGTGGAGGCGTGGATGGCCGAAGGACCGGGTGGCCGTGGCAGCGGGCGGCTCGACAGCTGGAAAGAGATCGCAGCCTTTTTCGGCCGCGACGAGCGGACGGTCAAACGCTGGGAGCATCGGCGTGGCCTGCCGGTACGCCGGATACCGGGTGGCGGGCGCAGCCCGGTCTATGCTTATAGGAATGACCTGGAAGTCTGGTTGCGCAACAGCAAGAAGCCCAGCCGCTCGCGTGCAATCCGGTCGGTCAAGACATCGCAACCGACCAACGATCTCTATCTGAACGGCGTCTATCTCTGGCAGAAGCGCACGCCGGCAAGCCTCGGCCAGGCTGTCGAGATCTTCACGCAGGTCATTGCCGTGGACCCGGATCATGCTCCGGCCCATGCAGGGTTGGCGACCAGCTACGACCTGATGGTGGAGCTGGACGTGGTGACGCCGGCGCACGGCTTTCCCCTCGCCAAGGCTGCGGCCGAGCGCGCCATTCTCCTCGATCCGACCCTCTCCGAGGCGCAGAGCGTGCTCGCCGACATCGAATTCTTCTGGCTCCGCCAAACCGAGCAGGGCCTCAAGCGCTTCGAGCTTGCCTTAGCCCTCGACCCCCAATCGGTCCAGGCGCTGCATTGGCACGCCGAAGCGCTCCTCTATGCCGGCCGTTTTCATGAGGCTCTCCGTCAGATCGACAAGGCGCAGGCACTCGATCCGCAATCGCGCTCAATTCTGTCGGCCAAAGCTCTCATCCTGTTTCGCGCCGGCAATCCGGCCGAGGCCGAGCGGTTGATCACGCAGCTCATCGCCAACGAACCCGACTACCTGCCGCCTTATTGGGGGCTGATCTTCATCCATCTGGCGCGTGAGGATTATGCCGGCTATCTGGCCGTGTCGGAGAGATTGTTTCGCCTGAAGGATTTCGCGGAAGGATTGGCGATCGTCGCTGCCGGCGTCAAAGGATTGCAGACCGCAGGACCGCCAGGCATGGCTGATCGGATGATGGCCACTGCCGAACCGCATTTCGGCCAAGGCAAGGTGACCGCCTATTACATGGCGCACATACACGGCTTGCGAAACGATTGGCGGAACGCTGCCCGCTTCCTCGCGGAAGCGCTGGCCAGGGATGAGGACTCGGTCGTCGACTACAGTGTCGATCCTGCCTTTCGAACGGTGCAAGCCGTCCCACAATTCCAGGCCCGCATTGCCGCGACAGCTCTGCCGGTCATCGCATGAAAAAGGCGCGGGAGTCGATCCCGCGCCTTCACAATCAGTTCGACGAATAGCCTCAGCGCTTGCCGAGGAAGCTCCAGGCAGTCGGGAACGCAACGGCCGCCAACGCCGCCTTCAACAGATCGCCCCACAGGAAGGGATAGAGGCCGAGCTCGAGGACCTTGTCATAGCCCGTGAAGTTGGCGAGCCAGAGCAGGCCCGGAATGTAGAGCACAGCGGCGCCCAGCATCATCACGCCGAACATGGTGAGCACGCGGCGGTCAAAGCCCCGCTCGGCGAACCAGCCGACCAGCGCGGCAGCGAGGACGAAGCCGATCAGATAGCCGCCCGTCGGCCCCATCAGCACGGCAGGCCCGGCGCGAAATTCAGCGAAAACCGGCAGACCCAGCGTGCCTTCGAGAACGTAGAGCGCAACCGTCGCCGCACCGAGACGCATGCCGAAAGCGGCGCCAACCGCAAGCACGGCGAAGGTCTGCAACGTGATGGGCACGAGCGGCAGCGGTATGTTGATCTGCGCGCAAATGGCGATGAAGAGGCTGCCCAGAACCACAAGCAGGGCCTGCTTCTTCCAGGATCCCGATACCTGCCAGATCCGGCTTGCCAGTGTCGTCGTCGGTGTGGTCATCTGTACCCTCTTGTTGATCCCCTGAATTCGGCCCGGACTATAGAGCGGGCCTGCCCCCGTCACAACCTGATCTTTTGGCTTCATGGCTTCGCTCAATTTCGACCGTTCATTCGATGTCCCATCTGAGACGACGATGGTGGTCTCACCGCTCATCCGCCGGGTGCTGGCGGACAATCCGGGTCCCTTCACCTTCAAAGGCACTTCGAGCTTCATCATCGGCCATGGCCAGGTAGCGATCATTGACCCCGGCCCCGCCAGTGACGCCCATCTCGCAGCCCTCCTCGCCGCCGTCAAAGGCGAGACTGTCAGCCATATCCTTGTTACCCATAGTCATCTCGATCATTCGCCGCTGGCGTCCAAGCTCAAACGCGCGACCGGAGCCGCCATCGTCGGTTATGGACCGGTAGCCGATCAGCCGGAACAAGAGGGCTTAAGGCTCGATGCCAGCATCGATGCGGATTTCGACCCCGATATCAAACTTCGTCATGGCGAGGTGATATCGGGCATAGGCTGGAGCCTCGAAGGCGTGTTCACGCCGGGCCACATGTCCAACCATATGAGCTTTGCGCTTCGCGAGGAGAAGGCGCTGCTCTGCGGCGATCACGTGATGGCTTGGTCGACCAGCGTCATTGCCCCTCCCGACGGCAATATGGGCCAGTATTTCGCTTCCTTGCGGCTCTTGCTGGAGCGCGACGACGATGTCTATCACCCGGCCCATGGGCCGTCGCGGCGCGACCCCAGACCGCTGGTCAGAGCCTATCTCACCCACCGGAGAATGCGCGAGGATGCGATCGTCACGCGGCTCAAGGCCGGCGACCGCAGCATCGAGGAGATCGTCAAGGCGAATTATGCCGATATCGATCCGAAGCTCCATGCGGCGGCCGGCCTCTCGACGCTGGCCCATATCGAGCATCTGATCGAGCGCGGCCTGGTTCGCGCAGAGCCCCGAGGGGCGGCCGGCGTACAATATTTCGCAACATAAATTGTATGTCTTTAAAGGTGGACCTCTGAAAACATCTATGCCAGAAACGCGCCGCCGGGATGTCCCCCATCCCGCGTCCGCAACCAGAGCGAATCATGAGTGAATCCAAAGGCTTAATGGCTGGCAAACGCGGCCTCATCATGGGTGTTGCCAATAACCGGTCGATCGGATGGGGCATCGCCCAAGCCTTGGCGCGCCATGGGGCGGAGCTCGCCTTCACCTATCAGGGCGATGCGCTCAAGAAGCGGGTCGAGCCTCTGGCGGCCGGGATCGGGTCCAAGCTCGTGCTGCCTTGCGACGTCACCGACATGGCCTCGGTCGACCAGACTTTCGCCGCCGTCGGCAAAGCTTGGGGCGGCATCGATTTCGTCGTCCATGCCATCGCCTTCTCCGACAAGGACGAGCTTACCGGGCGCTATGTCGATACGACCGCGGACAATTTCACCAAGACGATGTTCATCTCCTGCTACAGCTTCACGGCCATCGCGCAGCGGGCCGAGAAACTGATGGAAAAAGGCGGCGCACTCCTCACCCTCACCTATTACGGGGCGGAGAAATGGATGCCGCACTACAATGTGATGGGTGTCGCCAAGGCAGCGCTCGAAGCCTCGGTGCGCTATATGGCGGCCGATCTCGGTCCGAAGAACATCAGGGTCAACGCCATCTCGGCCGGACCGATCAAGACGCTCGCCGCATCGGGCATCGGCGACTTCCGCTACATCCTCAAATGGAACGAATATAACTCCCCTCTCAGGCGCACGGTGACCATCGATGAGGTCGGCGATTCGGGGCTTTACCTGCTCTCCGATCTCGGCCGCGGCGTCACCGGCGAGATCATGCATGTCGATGCCGGTTACCATATCGTCGGCATGAAGAATCCCGAAGCGCCCGATATCACGGTTGCGCCGAACGGTGATTGAGCCCAATCCGCCGATCTATTTCATCCGTCACGGCGAGACCGACTGGAACCGCGAAGGCCGCATCCAGGGCCAGATCGACATCCCGCTCAACGATAACGGCCATCAGCAGGCGATTGCCATTTCGCGCGGCCTCAAGAATTTCCTGCGCGACACCAAGATCGACCTCTTCGTCGCGAGCCCGCTGACGCGTACCCGCCAAACCATGGGTCATCTGCTGCGCGAATTCGACCTGCCCGAAAATCGCGCGGAGAGCGAGCCCGCCATGCTGGAGCTCGCCTTCGGCATCTGGGAAGGCCATTTCTTCAAGGACCTCAAGACGGATTCGCAATATCCGAAGAACCTCGAAGAGCGCTTCCGCTGGCGTCCCCCGGACGGCGAAAGCTATGAGGAAGGCCTCGAGCGCGTCAGGCAGTGGATCGGTCGCATCGACGGCCCGACCGTCATCGTCGCGCATGGCGCCATCGGACGCTGCCTGATCGGGCTTGTGTCGGATCTTCCCCCCGCTACTCTCATCAAGACGCCGACACCGCAAGGGCATTTCTGCCGGCTTCAGGACGGACGCATCGACTGGTTCGACACCGAGGGCAATCCCAAGGGAGATTTCCGGGCGTAAACGGTAACGCTCCCGCTATTTGACGCCATCGCCATTGCGCCTTAAGCAGTGGCCCATGTCGTACAACAGCTTCGGCCACATGTTCAGGATGACGACCTTCGGCGAAAGCCACGGGCCGGCGATCGGCTGCGTCGTCGATGGCTGTCCGCCGGGGATTGCGCTCGCCGAAGCCGACATCCAGATCTTTCTCGACAAGCGCAAGCCCGGCCAGTCGCGCTTCACCACGCAACGGCGCGAGCCGGACCAAGTGAAGATCCTCTCCGGCGTCTTCGAGGACGACCGCACCCCTGGCCAGGTGACCACCGGCACGCCGATCGCGCTCGTCATCGAGAATGTCGATCAGCGCTCCAAGGACTACACTGCGATCCGCGACAAGTTTCGTCCCGGCCACGCCGATTACACCTACCTTGCCAAATATGGGGTGCGCGACTATCGCGGCGGCGGACGGTCCTCGGCACGCGAGACGGCGGCGCGGGTCGCGGCCGGCGCCATTGCGCGCAAGATCATCCCGAACGTCATCGTGCGCGGCGCCCTGATCCAGATCGGTCCGCACAAGATCGACCGCATCCATTGGGACTGGGATGAGGTGGAGCGCAATCCGTTCTTCGCGCCCGACGCGTCCATCGTCGAGCCGTGGTCGCAATATCTCGATGAGGTGCGCAAGGCCGGATCGTCCTGCGGCGCCATCATCGAAGTGGTGGCGAGCGGCGTGCCGGCGGGCTGGGGCGCCCCCATCTATGGCAAGCTCGACCAGGAGATCGCCGCGGCAATGATGAGCATCAATGCGGTGAAAGGCGTCGAGATCGGCGCCGGCTTCGCCGCAGCGACGCTGTCCGGTGAAGAGAATTCCGACGAGATGCGCGTGCGCCACGGCAAGACCGAGTTCAGCACCAATCATGCCGGCGGCATATTGGGCGGCATCTCGACCGGCCAGGAGATCGTGGTGCGCTTCGCGGTCAAGCCAACCTCGTCGATCCTGTCGCCGCGCAAGACGGTGACGTCAACCGGCGAGAACACCGACATCATGACGACCGGCCGCCATGATCCGTGCGTCGGTATCCGCGCCGTGCCGGTGGGCGAGGCGATGCTCGCCATCGTTCTTGCCGATCATTTCCTCAGGCATCGCGGCCAGATCGGCGCGTGATTGTCCTGGGGCGCATTGTCCACATAGGAGATATGCATGGTCCTGTCCGTCAAGCAGCTCATGAGCGATGCCAATGCAGTCGTGCCGAAGATCAGCGTCGATGAGGCGCGCAAGCTCGTGACGAAAGAGAATGCCCTCCTTGTCGACGTCCGTGACGGCACCGAGCTCGCCAAGACCGGCAAGCTCAAGGGGGCCGTGCATGTGTCGCGCGGCATGATCGAATTCCGCGCCGATGCAGACACGCCCTATCACGATCCGCAGTTCCGCAAGGACCGGCCAGTCGTTCTTTATTGCGCCTCGGGCGGCCGTTCGGCGCTCGCCGGCAAGGTGCTTAAAGACATGGGCTACAGCAAGGTGCACAATCTCGGCGGCTTCAAGGACGCAGCCGACGGCGGCTTCGACACCGAGCCGGCCTGACGTCGCCGATCAGCGGAACAGACGCGCCGTCCGACCGTTGCCTTTGCGCATGTTCGACGGTTTCGAGACTGCGGAGGTCAAGACGGGAGAAACGGCGGTCTTCCTGCGCCGTTCCGGCGAAGGACCGCCGCTTCTTCTGCTGCATGGTTTCCCGCAAACCCATCTGATGTGGCGCGATGTGGCGCCGCTCCTTGCCCGCCGGTTCACCGTCATCTGCGCTGACCTCCCGGGCTACGGGCGAAGCGGCTGTCCGCCTTCCGCTGCAGACCATGCTCCCTATTCCAAACGGACGACGGCGGCCGGCATGGTGCGCGTCATGGAGCATCTTGGCTTCCGGCAGTTTGCCGTCGCGGGACATGATCGCGGCGGCCGGGTGGCCTATCGTCTGGCGCTCGACCATCCCGAGCGAGTGAACAGGCTTGCGGTGCTCGACGTGGTGCCGACCGGCATGGCCTGGGCCCGCGCCGACGCCGATTTTGCGGTTGGCTTCTGGCCCTGGTCGCTGCTGGCGCAGGACGAACCCTTGCCGGAACGCATCCTCAGCACCAATGCCGCCGACATCGTCGATAGCGCGCTCGACCATTGGGGCTCTGTCCCTGAGACCTTTCCTCCCGAAATTCGCAGCGCCTATGCCGGGGCCCTGCGCGACCCCCGGCATGCCCATGCCATTTGCGAGGAATATCGCGCCGCCGCCGCGATCGATCGCGATCATGATGAGGCAGACGAGAAAGCGGGGCGGCGCATCGCCTGTCCAGTGCTGGCGCTGTGGAGCGGCAAGGGACCGCTCAACAGCTGGTATGAGAAGGAAGGCGGTCCCCTCGGCCTATGGCGGACATTCGCCGATCAGGTCAGCGGCGAAGCCGTGGAGGGCGGGCACTTCTTCCCGGAGGAATTGCCCGAGAAGACGGCAGATGCGCTCGCTCGTTTTCTCTTGAAAGATTAGAACAGCGACAGCTGATCGACCTCAGTCGCTGGGGGCTTCGGTGCCGGCGTGCGGCGCTCGAGCTCGACCGGCGCGACGATCAAGGTCGGATCAGAATGCGACAGCACGGCATCGATCATCCGGTCCGCTTCGACGCTTTCATTGGCGAGCCAGTCGTCGTGGAGATGCTCCGCGACGACCACCGGCATGCGCGGATGGACCGCGGCCATGGGCGGCAATGAAGCGGTCGTGACGATCGCCGCCGTCTCGAGCTCGCTGCCATCGGGACCCAGCCAGTGTTCCCAGAGTCCCGCGAAGGCGAAGGGCCGACCATCGGCGCGCGTGACCTCAAAGGCCTGCTTGCGTCCGAGCTCACCCGACCATTCATAATAGCCATCGGCCGGAATGAGGCAGCGCCGCCGGCGTATCGCATTCTTGAACGAGGCTTTCTCCAGGATCGTCTCGATGCGGGCATTGGTCAGTGGCTTGCCCGGCGCCACTTCCTTCGCCCAGGACGGAACGAAGCCCCAGCGCACCAGTGCAAGGTGACGGGCATTCTGCTCCATGCGCACGATGGCGATCGGACTGCCCGGCGATATGTAAGGGCGCGGCGGAAAATCATGCTCCTCCATGTAATGGAGCAGCTCGCGCAAATGGTCGGGCCTGGCCTTCAGCCTGAAAAGATTGCACATGCGCCTTTGTTGTCCGAAAGGTCTGAGTCTGTCAAAGCCCGGCCGATGGTTTCACCAGGAGACCGTTGAGCATCGTCTTCAGCGCCTGCACCGCCCGCTTCGATGCCTTTTCCGGATCCGCGGCATTGGCGATCATGAGCGAGGCCTGCAGCGTCGCACCATTGATCATATAGGCCATGGCCTCGGGATCGACGGCAATGATCGTTCCTTCTTCCGCCAGGCTCTTCAAAGTGCGCGCCATGTTGCGGATGCATTTGCCCTGCTCCGGCCATTGCGAAGGATCGCCGAGGACGGCCGGGCCATCGCGCAGCACAATGCGCTGGATCTCGGGCTCGAGCGCCATCTCGACATAGGCGACACATTCATCGACGAAGCCCTGCCAGCGCGATGGGGCCTTCTCAGACGCCGCGGCGAGCCGCGCCGACATCTCGCCATCGATCTCGGCGATGACGGCGCGCAAGAGCCCCTCCTTGTCGCCGAAATGATGATAGAGCGCGCCCCGGGTCAGGCCGGCCGCGGCGGTGAAATCATCCATGGACGCTTCGGCATAGCCGACCGTGCCGAAGGCTTTCCGGGCGGCTGAAACCAGCTTTGCCCGTGTTTCGGCAATCATCTCGGCGCGCGGTCTATGGGCCATTGCTCTCACAATCACATACGGTACGTATATTATTTGACATACGTCCCGTATGTCCCTATATCAATCATATACATTCCGTATGTATGTGATTTGGACGCGAGAATCCAGGAGTTTGTGATGACCAACCCCTATCGCGAGATTTTCCGGGCCCCGGGCACCGTCGGCTTTGCTTCCGCCGGTTTTGTCGCCCGGCTCCCGATCGCCATGGTCCCCATGGGCCTCGTGGCCATGCTGTCGCAAACCCACGGCGAATATTGGCTGGCGGGTGCCGCGTCCGCCGTCTTCGCCCTCACCAATGCGCTAATCTCGCCGCAGGTCTCGCGCCTCGTGGACCGGCACGGGCAGCGGCGCGTACTGGTTCCCGCGACAATCGTCTCGGTCATCGCCTTCATACTCTTGCTTGCTGCCACTCATTTCCGGTGGCCGAGCTGGACCTTGTTCGCCTTCGCCATACTGGCCGCCCTCATGCCCAGCATGCCGGCGATGATCCGCGCCCGCTGGAGCGAGATCTATCGCAACACGCCTCAGCTCAATACCGCCTTCGCGTTCGAATCGATCGCCGATGAGGTCCTCTATATGACGGGCTCGGTCCTGTCGGTCGGCTTGAGCGTCGCCTGGTTTCCCGAAGCCGGACCGCTGATGGCGACGATCTTCCTCGCTATCGGCACCGCTCTGTTCGTGATCCAGACGGGGACCGAGCCTCGCCCGCATCCGGTCAGCCAGGCGCGAGGCCAATCGGCAATCGCCTCGTGCCCGCTGCAGATCATCACCTTCGCGCTCATCGCGCTTGGCGCTCTGTTCGGGACGGCCGAGGTCACGGTCATCGCTTTGGCCAAAGCATTCGGCGCCCCCGCCGCCGCGAGCTTCATCCTCGCAGGCTATGCCGGAGGCTCGCTGGCGGTCGGTCTCGTCTTCGGCGTGCTGAAGCTCAAAGCCAGCCTGGCGCAGCAGTTCGTGACCGCCAATCTCGTCGCCGCCCTGACCACGCTACCGCTCCTGTTCATCGCCAATATTCCGATGCTGGCGCTCTTGCTGTTTCTCGCCGGGGCATCGGTGTCACCGACGCTCATCACGGCCTTCGCCCTCATCGAGCAGCGCATTCCCGCCGCCAAGCTCACCGAAGGCATGACCTGGGCGGTAACCGGCATCGGCATCGGCATGGCGGTCGGATCATTCGCCTCGGGCTATGTCATCGATACTTTCGGCCCGGCAAGCGGCTTCTGGGTGTCGGTGGCGGCGGGCGCTACCGCCCTTCTCACCGTCACGCTCGGCTATCGGATATTGGCCGGCCAAGAGAAAGGCCCGAGGCCAGTCGAGATGCCGGCGCCAGGCGAATAGTAGAAGCGCGAGGCCCGTCTAACCCTGACGGGCCCGCGGGCGTGCTTATCAGCCTTTGCCGCGCTTTTTGGCCGCCTTCTTCTTGGCGGCCTTCTTCTTGGCCGGCTTCACTTTCTTTACGGCCGCCGTGAGCTTGGCGCGATCGTTTCCGACCTTGTCGATGAGCGCCCGGGTCTCAGCAGCGCTGATACCATGCTTCCTGGCGAAATAGGCCACCTCATAGGCTTCGCCCTTCGCCACCTTCGAGCGATCGGCCTTGCCGCGGGCCTTCTTGTTGTCAGCCATCATCATCTCCCTTGTTGCCTGCTTCAGGATCGGCATCCTGAGTCGCGCAACAAAAGTAATGCATTGGCGCAGTTGCGTCACCTGCTACGATGGCCGGATGAGCAACGAGAAACCCTTGCCGCGAATCGGAGTCAGCGCCTGCGTGTGGCGCGACGGCAAGGTCCTGTTGGTCGAGCGCGGCAAGGAGCCGTGGAAAGGCAAATGGAGCCTGCCCGGCGGCGGTCTCGAATTCGGCGAGACGGTGCGCGCCGCGGCCCATCGCGAACTCGCCGAGGAAACCGGTATCGAGGCCGATCTCAGCAAGCTTGTCGATGTCGACGATGCCATCACGCGCGACGCGAAGGGTACTGCGGTCGCGCATTATTCGATCGTCTGCTTCACTGGCCATTGGCGCCGGGGTGAAGCCGAGGCACGGGACGACGCCACAAATGTGCAATGGGCCGAGGTCGAGGCGCTCGACCGGCTCGACATGACGCCGGGCACCGCGGCCTATATCCGCCAGGCCTGGCAATTATTAACGACTTGAGTCAAAAAAAGACGCCGCCGTTAACCCTTTCCTAAGGATGGGGTAGTTCGGCCACATTGCTCTGATAAATTTCAAATTGTCAGTGATTCGGTTGGTGGGCAGGCCGTCGCCGGTGGAACGGGCGTCGGCATTGCGGATGGATGGAATGGACAAAGAAACTCATAAGCTGCCGGCATCCGAGCCTCAGGCCGAGCCCAAATATGCGGCCCTGCGCTACATCATGGAGGCCTGGGAAGAGGCCGTCTTTGACGGCATCGATCCCGATTGCGTGGCGACCGCCGCGATCTTCGCGGCCATGTCGGATCTCGTCACCACCTATGGCGAGGAGCCGGTGGCGCGCCTGGCCGAAAGGCTGCCCGAACGCATCCGGGCGGGCGAGTTCACCATCAACAAGACCCGGCAGTAGCATCTTCAATTAACCTTCGTCTTTCGGCCGCGACCGGGGCATAAGACCGCCATGGCGCGCTACAAGATGACCATCGAATATGACGGCGACCCCTTCGCCGGCTGGCAGCTGCAAGCCAATGCGCCGACCGTCCAAGGCGCGCTCGAGGACGCCTTCTTCACCCTTACCGGCACAAGGCCCACCGTCCACGCGGCAGGACGCACCGATGCCGGCGTCCATGCCAGGGGCCAAGTGGCGCATGTCGATCTCGACCGCCTGTGGGATACACGCGTGCTGCGCAACGCCATCAACGCCCATTTGCGCCCGCATCCGATCAGCGTGCTCGCGGTCGAGACGGTGACGGATGACTTCCATGCGCGCTTCAAGGCCGTCCGCCGCCACTATCTCTACCGCATCGCCAACCGGCCGGCACCGCTGGCGCTCGAGCGCGGCAAGGCCTGGTGGCAGCCGGTCGCCCTCGATCATCGGGCCATGCATGACGCCGCGCAAGCGCTTGTCGGCAAGCATGACTTTACCACCTTCCGCGCCGCCGAATGCCAGGCGCAATCACCGATCAAGACGCTCGACCGCATCGCTGTGACGCGCCAAGGCGACATGATCGACATCACCGTCGAAGCCCGCTCGTTCCTGCATCATCAGGTGCGCTCGATGGTCGGCTCGCTCAAGCTCGTCGGCGACGGCAAATGGCCCATTGGCGAAATTGAGGCCGCTCTCCTCGCCCGCGACCGCACCCGTTGCGGCCCGGTAGCGCCGCCGACCGGCCTCTATCTCATGCGCGTGGACTACTAGATTGCTCGGCCTGCGCCTTGGTCGTCATCAGCACACCGACGACGCTGATCACGGCGCCGATCCAGGTCAGGAGCTGGTAGTGCTCGCCCAGAAAAATGACGCCGGAGCCGAGGCCGATCGCCGCCGCGACATAGCCGATCTGGCTCAGATAGACCGGGCCGCCGACCGCCTGGAGGCGGAAGAAGACGGAGAACATCATCGAGGCTGACACAACCTGCGCCAGGACCAGGAGCGGCATGTGGGGCAAAAGCGCGAATGATCCGGCCTGGCCCGTCAGGCCAAGCCCCAGAAGCAGCATGAGTGCTGCGGCCACATGGCTCCCGGCCGCAAGCTCGATCGGGCCGGACCCCTCAGGCCAGTCATAGGTCCGGTAGATATTGCCGATGGCGAGGCATACCGGGATCAGGAGACCGATCAGCACCCAGACGATATCCGCGGGCCTTCCGGCTTCGCCCCGCGTCAACGTCACGATCAGCGCGCCGGCAAAGCCGACGATGATGCCGGCGATGCCGAGCAGATTGGGCTTCCTGACGCCGAGCAGGAGCGCCAGCACCAGCGTGATCACTGGGGAGAGCGTGTACATGATGCCGGTATAGCCGGCCCCCAGATGCGGGATCGCCGAAAACAGCAGGAAATTGGGCAAGGCGTAGGATATCGCGGCAGTGATGACGAAATAGCGCAGCCGCCGGGCGGTCAGCGGAAAGAGCTTGCGCCTGAGGGCGAGAGCGAGGAGCAGCACCGAGCCCGCGCCGCAAGACACGATGAAGGCCCACAGCATGCCCGGAACACCACGCTCGGTCGCCATCTTGCCGAAAGGCAACATCAAGCCGAGCAAGCCGCCGGCTATCATCAGGAGGCCGAAAGCCGAATTCCACAGAGCCTTCATTACCGATTCACTGGATCAACGCGCCGAGCCCGTAGGTCAAGGCAAATTCGGCCACCACGAAGACAAAGGCGATCGGTGCAGTCGTCTGCAGACCGGCTTTGGCGACATACCAGCTCACATAGAGGGAGAAGATCAGAGCCGCATTCGCCAGAATGACGAAAAAAAGCAGATGCGGGATGAGCATGAGAGCCGTCATGGGGACCTGCATCCAGTTATAGATGATCATATAGCGCACGTAGTTCTGCGCCACACCGGTGACCCGCGCCAACACCGCCGCCACCAGCGGCCAGAGCACGATGCCCGCCAGCAGATAGAGATAGCTGACGCCGAGCCGCAATTCGTGGAGCCCTTCACCGGCCGTGGCCGCAACCTCATTGGCTCTGTCGTGGGTCGAAACAAACATCGGATAGGCGAGGACAGAGACCGGCACGATCACGGCAAAGGAGCGCCAGAAGCCTTCGATGGTGAGGTTGAAATCCTCGAATGCCGCAGGGTCCCGCCACAAGAGTCGCCAGCAGCCGCGCATGGCCAGAAGCCCCTCTTCGAGCAGCGTCACGCGGGCGTCCGTCCGAGATAGGCTTCGATGATGGTGCGGTAGATCTGGGCAAGATTGCGCAGATCGGCAATCGCGATCGCCTCATTGACCTGATGAATGGTGGTGTTGGGCGGACCGAATTCCAGAACCGGGCAATAGTCCTTGATGAAGCGGGCATCGGACGTGCCGCCAGAGGTCGAAAGCTTGGCGAGGACGCCGGTCTCCTCTTCGATCGCATCGATCACCACGCCGACGAAGGCGCCGGGCTCGGTGATGAAGGCCTCGGCGCCATGGGTAAAGTCGAGGACGAAGCTTCCGCCCATCTCGCGCTCGACGCTCCCGCATATCTCCCTGACGCTCGCGATGAGCGTGTCATGCGTGTGCTCGGTGTTGAAGCGGATGTTGAACCGCGCCTCCGCCCGCGCCGGTATGACATTGACGGCGGGATTGCCGACATCGAAGGTGGTGAAGGCGAGCGTCGTCGGATCGAAGCGGTCATTGCCGTCGTCGAATTTGTACGCTGAGAGCCGGTCGACCAGGCGGGCGAGCTTGGGGATCGGATTGTCGGCCTTGTGGGGATAGGCGACATGACCCTGGACGCCGCCGATCGACACGTTGACCGTCAGCGAGCCGCGCCTGCCGATCTTGATCGTGTCGCCGAGCTTCTCGGTCGAGGTCGGCTCGCCGACGATGCAATGATCGGGAACATGGCCGTTCTCCTTCATCCAGGCGAGAACCTTGCGCGTGCCGTTGATGGCGGGCCCCTCCTCATCGCAAGTGATCACGAGCGAGAGCGAGCCGGTGAAGGTGCCGGCCTGCACCGCATCGGCGGCCGCCGTGGCGAAGGCCGCGATCGAGCCCTTCATGTCGGCGGCACCCCGGCCATAGATGAAGCCCCCTTCCTGGTGCGCCGAGAAGGGCGGCGCCGCCCAGTCCTCCAGCCGTCCCGGCGGCACGACGTCGGCATGGCCGGCAAAGCACAGATGCGGCGAACCCTTGCCGAAACGGGCGAAGAGATTGTCGACGTCGGGCGTGCCTTTTTCGGAGAAGACAAGCCGCTGGCACTGGAAGCCGGCAGCGCTCAGATAGGCCGCAAGGCAATCGAGCGCACCGCCTTCGTTGGGCGTGACGGAGGGGCAGCGAATCAGGTCGTCGAGAAGCGGAAGCGGATCGGTTTCCATTGGCGCAATCTAGCTACAAAAATAACGCCCGGCCACAAAGACCGGGCGCATGACGGACCAGCAGAATTGCGAGGTGCCGGCTTACTTCGCCAAGGGATCGGGTCCGTGCTGGTTGGGACCGTCAGTACCCTTGAGGATGCCCATCTCGACCAAGGCCCAGATGCCGACGGCGAGGCTGGCGAGGCTCAACACCCAGCCCAAGCCTGACTGCGTGGGAATAGCGACGCCGCCCATGTCGGCGGTCGTCATGGTGATGCCGAGAATGCCGCCCAGCACCGAGAGAACAGTAGGCGCCCAGAAGATATAGGCGAAATAGCTCGGCCGGTCGCGATCGTTCAGCCGCTTGATCCACAAGGCGGTCGTCGGATAGGCGATGATGGCCAAGAGAACCAGTTGAATGATGGCGGCGGTGCGCATGAAGGACGCGAGCTGCGCCGGATCGGTCGGCAGCGAAGCGCCGAAGATCGCCGCCAGGATGAAGTAGAGAAAGACCGCCAAGATGGCCAGAATGATGGTCCCGATCCACCATTTGGCGCGATTGATCCGGCCGGCAAAGCCGGTGAAAATCGACATGATATCCATTGAACCCTCCTAATTGAGCCAAGGCGACTCACCTCACTTGGCTCAACTATGCGGAATAATGCCCTATCGTCAAACCTGCTAGACACGCTTGCCGAAGACCGGCCGGCCATCGGTATAGGGCGAGCGCGGCCGCGGCGCCGCGGCCATTGCAACCGACCGGTTGATCGCGCCGACGGGTGCTGCCGCGGTGCTGTAGCCGGCCTGGCGGCGCATGGTCTCGATGTCGTCGGCGACGTTGAAGCCGTGGGCGGGATCGGGGCCATAGTCATTGGTGCCGTCGGTGCCCCTGAGCAGGCCCAGTTCGATGAGCTGCCAGATCCCGCCGACGATCGGGATGAAGGCGATCAGGATCCACCAGGCCGACTTGTTGCGATCATGATAGCGCTTGGCCATGACAGCGAGCGCCATCCACAGCACGATCGGCGCGAGGATGATGGGGACGACAAGAAGCAGGATGTTCTCGTTGCGCTGTCCGGTGAGGAGGCACATCCAGGACAGAGCCGCCAGAGCGATCTGGACGAAATAACCCAGCCAATACTGCCCCCGGCCGATGCGGCCGCCGAAGCTGAAAAGCAGTGCAAGCATGTTCATCATCAACCCCTTCGCCTAGAGGAGGCCACCCTACCAACCCGCCTTTAAAACTGACGTAAAGCGATAGGCGAGATTTCGCCTAAGCGCGTAATAATTGATTAGCCAATATCGCCGTTCCAGGTCCGATCAGGGCGGCCACCGGGGGCGATTGACAATATTCCCCATAGGACGAAAATGGCTGCTCTCGTACGCCCCTGCATCACATCACGGCAAGGAGGCTCCGATGACGATCGCAAGCAAACTCCGACAATATCTCGATAACGAAGGCGTTCACTATGACGTGACGAGCCATCCGCGCACTGCAACCACCAGCGAGTCGGCTGAGGCGGCGCATATTCCCGGCGGCTGGATGGCCAAATCGGTCGTGGTTCACCACGAGCTCGGCTATGTCGTCGCCGTAGTGCCCAGCACCCACCGGGTGGAACTGGGCACGCTGCAGGAGCTCCTCGACCGGCGACTGGGGCTCGCGACCGAAGGCGAGGTCGCAACCCTCTTCAACGACTGCGAGACCGGTGCCATCCCGCCCATCGGCGCCGCCTATGGCGTGCCCGTGGTTCTCGACGAAAGCCTCGGCGATGCGCCGCATCTTTTTTTCGAAGGCGGCGATCACAAGAGCCTCGTGCATGTCAGCGCCGATGCCTTCCGGGTCCTGACCAAGGATGCCCGCCGGGCCCGGTTCAGTCATCACGCCTGATGGATTCAGTCGCGCAGCAGCTCGTTGATCGCGGTCTTTGAGCGCGTCTTCTCATCGACCCGCTTGACGATCACCGCGCAATAGAGGCTCGGTCCCGGCTCGCCATTGGGCGAGTTGGGCAAAGGCTTGCCCGGCAGGCTGCCCGAGACGACCACCGAATAGGGCGGCACCTTGCCCATGAAGATCTCGCCCGTGGCGCGGTCGACGATCTTGGTCGACTGGCCGATATAGACGCCCATGCCGAGCACCGAGCCTTCGCCGACGATGCAGCCTTCGACCACTTCCGAGCGCGCCCCGATGAAGCAATTGTCCTCGATGATGGTGGGGCCGGCCTGCATCGGCTCGAGCACGCCGCCTATGCCGACGCCGCCCGAGAGATGCACATTCTTGCCGATCTGGGCGCAGGAGCCGACCGTCGCCCAGGTGTCGACCATCGTGCCCTGGTCGACATGGGCGCCGAGATTGACGAAGGACGGCATCAGCACGACGCCGGGAGCGATATAGGCGGACCGGCGGACGACGGCGCCCGGCACGGCTCTAAAGCCCGCCTTGCGGAACTCAGTGGCGGTCCAGCCGTCGAACTTGGAGGGCACCTTGTCCCACCATTTGGCCTTGCCCGGGGCGCCACCGATGAGCGCCATGTCATTGAGGCGGAAGGACAGCAGCACCGCCTTCTTGAGCCATTGATTGACGACCCATGCGCCGTCCTTCTTCTCGGCAACCCGCGCTTTGCCCTGGTCGAGCAGAAGCAGGACCTGGTCGACCGACTTGCGCACCGGGCCCTTGGTCTTGGGCGTGATCTTGTCGCGGCCTTCCCAGGCGGTTTCGATGATGGATTCGAGATCGGCCATGGCTATCTCCCCTAAAGCGGGCGCAAAATTAGCGGTCCCCAGCGTGAAGTCAATTGCGCTCGACGGCAAGTCGCGCCAGGAAAGCGGCAAGATCGTCGGTCACATGGTGCACATGCTTCGCGCCTGCCCCGCCGTGAAGCTCGTTCAGATGCTGGGCGTCCTTGTTGTCGGGCGAGGTCACGAGGACGGTGGTCATGCCGAGCTCATGCGGCGCTTCGAGATTGCGGGCGATGTCCTCGAACATCGCCGAGCGGGTGGGATCGATGTGGGTCTGGGCGATGAACTTGCGGTAGGGGCCTATGGCAGGCTTGGGGATATAGTCGGAATGGACGATGTCGAAGATATCGCCGAAATGATGGGTGACGCCGATGCGCGCCAGCACCTTCTGCGCGTGGGCGACGGTGCCGTTGGTGAAGATCAGCTTGCGGCCGGGAAGCGCGTGCAGCGCCTCGTCGAGCGCCTGGTTGGGAGGGACCGGCGAATGGTCGATGTCATGCACGTAATCGAGGAAATCGTCCGGCACGATCTGATGCTCGCTCATCAGGCCGCGCAAGGTCGTGCCGTATTTGTAGAAATAGGCCTTCTGGATGCGCCGCGCCTCGGCCGCGTCGATGCCGAGGAGGTTCGACACGAAGGCGCCGATCTTCACGTCGATCTGATCGAACAACCGGCAGCTCGCCGGATAGAGCGTGTTGTCCAGATCGAAGATCCAGGTGTCGATATGGGTGAAGCCTCGAGGGTATTTGTCGGTCAAGTTGCTGCTTCCTCCCTCCTGCTCTCTCCCTCCGGCGCTTCCCCTTCTCCCGTTGCGTAGCAATGGGAGAAGGTGCCCGACAGGGCGGATGAGGGCTCTTCTGAAGCAGCGACAGGTTTCAGGCAAAGAGCCCTCACCCGGCCTTCGGCCACCCTCTCCCATCCTGCGGACGGGAGAGGGGGAAAGATTGGAGAGGGCGCGCGCTTCATCACATGCCCGAGCGCGAGACGCGGGTGCCGACGCCATGCGGGGTGAAGAGCTCGAGCAGCACGCTGTGCGGCACGCGGCCATCGAGGATGATGACGCCCTCGACGCCCGATTCGACCACCGAGACGCAGCTTTCGATCTTGGGGATCATGCCGCCGGTGATGGTGCCCTCGGCGATGAGCTCAGGGATTCCCGACAACGTCAATTCGTGGATGAGCTCCTTGTTCTTGTCGAGGACGCCCGCGACATCGGTGAGGAGCAGCAAGCGCTTGGCCTGGAGCGCTGTCGCGATGGCGCCCGCCGCCGTGTCGGCATTCACATTGTAGCTCTCGCCGTCCATGCCGACGCCCACGGGGGCGATCACCGGGATGGCGTCGCTCTTGATGATCGTCAAGAGGATGTCGGTGTTGACCCGATGCGGCTCGCCGACATAGCCGAAATCGATCTTCTCGGTCTTTCCTGTCTCGGCATTCACCTTGGTCTTGGTGAAGCGCTCGGCGATGAGCAGGTTGCCGTCCTTGCCGGAGATGCCGACGGCGCGCCCGCCCGCCGCCTGGATGAGACCGACGATCGACTTGTTGATCGAGCCGGCCAGCACCATCTCGACGACTTCCATCGTGTCCTTGTCGGTGACGCGCAGGCCCTCGCGGAATTCCGACTTGACCTGGAGCTTGTCGAGCAGGCGGTTGATCTGCGGGCCGCCGCCATGCACCACCACCGGATGGATGCCGCACAGTTTCAGCATCACCATGTCGCGGGCGAATTTGCGCGCCAGCTCGGCATCGACCATGGCATGGCCGCCATATTTCACCACCACGACCTGATCGTCATAGCGCTGCAGGAACGGCAGGGCCTCGGAGAGGATGCGGGCGGTTTCGGAAGTTGAGATTTCGGACATGGCTGCAAGAGTCCCGGCTTAAAATCGCAAGCGCTTATACTTCAATTGTGGGCGCTCACAAGACCTGCGATCTCGGCGCGCAGTTCCTTGAAGCCGCGCCCCGACACGCTCGAGGTCAGGTGGATCTCGGGATAGGCGGCGGGTCGCTTCCTGGCGACGGCGCGGGTCTTCTCCAGGACGGCGGCCTCCTCGGGGCCCGAAATCTTGTCGGCCTTGGTGAGCACGAGCTGATAGGTGACGGCACTCTCGTCGAGAAGCTGGAACATCTCCTCATCGGCCTTGGTGACGCCGTGGCGGCTGTCGATGAGAACGAAGACGCGGGTGAGGCCGGGTCTGCCGCGGAGATAGGTCTTGAGCAGCCCCTGCCACTTCCTGACCTCGGCCTTCGGCGCCTTGGCATAGCCATATCCCGGCATGTCGACCAGCATCAGCCGGCCGGCGCCAATATCGAAGAAATTGAGCTCGCGGGTGCGGCCCGGCGTGTTGGAGGCGCGCGCCAGGTCCTTGTGCCCGACGAGCGCATTGATGAGCGAGGATTTGCCGGCATTGGAGCGCCCGGCAAAGGCGATCTCGGTGCCCTTGACCGCCGGGAGCTGCTCGATCGCGGCCACGCCCATGACGAAAGAGGCAGGCCCCGCGAAGAGTAGCCTGCCTCGTTCAATTTGCTCAGCGGTCCACTCCGCCGTCACCCGGTCCCCGTGCTGCTCTTGCGCTTGAGGAAGGGCAGGCTGTCGCGGACATTGCCGAAGAAGTTCACCTCCACGCCCTGGCGCTTCATGATGTAGGACTGCTGCAGGATGGAGAGGAAGTTGTTCCACGCCCAGTAGATCACGAGGCCGGCCGGGAAGGAGCCCAGCATGAAGGTGAAGATGACCGGCATCCAGTTGAAGAGCTGAGCCTGGACCGGATCGGGCGGCGTCGGGTTGAGGCGCATCTGCAGCCACATGGTGATGCCCATGATGATCGGCCAGACGCCGAGCATCATGTAGTGGCCGAAGACCGGCACCGTCGAGGGATCCCAGGGGATGAGGCCGAACAAGTTGAAGATGGTCGTGGGATCGTGCGCCGACAGGTCCCTGATCCAGCCGAAGAACGGCGCGTGGCGCATCTCGATGGTGACATAGATCACTTTGTAGAGCGCGAAGAACACCGGGATGGCGATGAGGATGGGCAGACAGCCCGACAAAGGCGAGACCTTCTCGCGCTTGTAGAGCGCCATCATCTCCTGCTGCTGCTTCATCCGGTCGTCGGGATGCGCCGCCTTGATCTTCTCCATCTCGGGCTGCAGCTTCTTCATCTTGCTCATCGACTCGTAGGACTTGTTCTGCAGCGGGAAGAACAGGAGCTTGACGATGACGGTGACGATGAGAATGGCGACGCCGAAATTGCCGACGAAGGACTTGATGAATTCGAGCAGCCAGAAGAGCGGCTTGGTCAGGAACCAGAACCAGCCCCAGTCGATCATCAGATCGAAATGCGGGATGCCGAACTTCTCGCCGATGGCGTTGATGATCTGCACCACCTTGGCGCCGGTGAAAAGGCGGTCCTGATAGGAGCCGATGCCGCCCGGCGGAACGGTGATGGCGGTCTTGCCGAGATAATCGGTCTGATAGATGTCGCCGCCGTCCTGCGAGATGTGCTTGAAGGTCGTCGAAAGGCTTGTCGCCTGATCGGGAATGAGCGCCGTGGCCCAATATTTGTCGGTGAAGCCGAGCCAGCCGCCCGTCGTATCGGTCGCGATTTGCTTCTGGTCGTCCTTCAGATCCGAATAATGGACCTCATGCAGCTTGCCGTCGAAGACGCCGATCAGGCCCTCGAACAGCACATAGATGCCGTCGACCTTGGGCGTGCCCTGGCGCTGAATGCGGGCATAGGGAAAGAGCGAGACCGGCGCTTGAGTCTTGTTGGTGACGTCCTGCTTGACGCTGAAGAGATAGTCGAAATCGACCGAGATGGTACGGGTGAAGAGGAGGCCCTCGCCATTGTCCCAGGTGAGGGTCACCGGCTTGCCAGGGCTCAGCACGGCATCGGGCGGCGCCTGCCATTCGGTCTTGGGGTCGGGGAGCTTGGCGGTGGTCCCCGCCGCCGCAACGAAGCCCTGCTCGGCGAAATAGCCGCCGACGGACCCTGAGGGATTGAGCAGCGCGATCTCGGGGCTCTTGGGGTCGACCGTCTCGCGATAGTTCTTGAGGTGGATGTCGTCGAACTGGGCGCCGACGAGATTGAGCGTGCCGTCGATCACCGGCGTCTCGATCCTGATGCGCTTGCTCGAGGCGAGCGCCTGATCGCGTGTAAGGGTAGCCTGCTGCGTGGTGCCCGGCACGGTGGCGCCCGGCTGGGCCTGCGGATTGGTTGCTCCCTGGCCCCCACTCGTTGTCGTCTGCGACTGAGTCTGGGTCTCGATCTTCTTCTGCGTCGGCACGGCATAGAAATATTGCCAGCCGAAAATGATCGCCATGGAGAGGACGATCGCCAGAATGAAGTTCTTGCTGTCATGCTGCATAGGCAGTTCCGTTCACCGGTCGGTGGTGTGCAGCCTTTTCAAGGCTGTCCGAATGTCATTTTGAAGGCTCGAAAACGGCCGATCGAGGCCGGAGGCCCTGCCGATCAGCACGTAATCATGGCCCGTCTCCACAAGCTCAGGCAATGTCAGGCGCGCGGCCTCGCGCAGTCGCCGCTTGATGCGGTTGCGCGTCACGGCGCCGCCCAGCTTCTTCGTCACTGTGAAGCCCGCCCGCGCCGGCTTGCCATCCTTGCGGTCGCGCATCTGCACGACAACGCCCTTGGCGGCAAAGGACTTCGCTTGCGCGGCGGCGAGAAAATCCTGCCGCTTCAGCATGCGATCGATCGTCGCTGCGGGGCTCAATGCCCCTGTCCGCTTAAGCGGACAGCCGCTTGCGGCCTTGCGACCGGCGGCGCGCAATCACCTTGCGGCCCCCCGTGGTCGCCATGCGGGCGCGAAAACCATGGCGGCGCTTGCGGACAAGCTTAGAGGGTTGAAAAGTGCGCTTCACAATCGTTCTCCGTCTCAGGCCCTCATGTCTGGCGCTCGATCCAAGAGCCGGGCAGCCGGCCCGGAGAGCGCCCCAGAGAGCAATTTCACTCGCTTCAGGAATGGCGCGGCATATATGGCGAAAAGACGAGCAAAGTCAACTTTGCAAGGATTTGCCGCGCAGACCGAACATCGAGGAATATAATACCAATCTCGCGGAAAACAGACCTACAATGTATTATGATGCAGTGCAGCAAAATACAGGGATTTACAGGGATTATCAGGGAATTTTCGCGAAAAAGAGTGCGACTCAATCATATCAATAGCTTGAGCCTCTCACAGGCCCGCGAGCAGCGAATTTCGCCGCCGGAAAGCCGGGAAGAGCGTGCCCGGAATATCTTCCTCGCCACGCGAACCCGGCGTCGCGATTTTCCACGGTTTGGCCCACAAAGCCAAGCGGAAAATGGTGGGCGTCAACGACAAGCAGCGGTTCCACTTTATTCGCGCATCGCCCGGATGATAGGGTGCCGCCCGCATGACGGAATTGGCCCAGAAGCCGCCCGCGACCAGCCCGAGCCACCGGCACGGGCTGTCGGGCAAGCTTTTGCTGCTCACCCTCCTCTTCGTGATGCTGGGCGAAATCCTGATCTTCCTGCCCTCGATCGCCAATTTCCGCCTCAACTGGCTGAAGAACCGGGTGGCGCAGGCCGAGATCGCGGCCCTTGCCGTCGAGGCGGCCCCCGACCAGATGCTGTCCGAGGACTTGAAGAGCGAGCTCCTGGCCGGCGCCGGCGTCCTCGTCGTCTCGCTGAAGAAAGGCGATTCCCGCCAGCTGATCCTCAGGAGCGACAGCTATGACATGATCGACGACAGCTTCGATTTGCGCGGGACGCGCACCATCCCGGCGATCTTCGATGCCTTCAAATCGCTCATCGCCGGCAATGGCCGCGTCATCGGCGTCACCGACGTGCCGCCCAACAGCTCGGGCGAGATCATCGACGTGGCGCTGGAGGAAGCGCCGCTTCGGGCCGCCATGCTGCGCTATGCGCTCAACATCTTCCTTCTGTCACTGTTCCTCTCGGCCCTCGTCGCCGGCCTCGTCTTCCTCGCCCTGAACCAGGTGCTGGTCAAGCCGATGCGCCAGCTCTCCGCCAACATGCAGGCCTTCGGCTCGGCGCCCGAAAATCCCGACCGCATCATCGCGCCTTCCGACCGCCAGGACGAGATCGGCATCGCCGAACGCGAATTGCGCGCCATGCAGATCGAGCTCACCTCGCTCCTCAACCAGAGAAGCCATCTCGCGGCCCTCGGCCTCGCGGTCAGCAAGGTGAGCCATGATCTGCGCAACATGCTGTCCTCGGCGCATCTCATTTCCGACCGCCTGTCGATGGTGAACGATCCGACGGTGCAGAAATTCGCGCCCAAGCTCATCGCCTCGCTCGACCGGGCGATCACGCTCTGCGCGCAGACGCTGAAATATGGCCGCGCCGAGGAGCCGCAGCCCAGGCGCGACAAGTTCATCCTGACGCTGCTCGTCGACGAGGTGATCGAGAGCATCGCGGTCGAGGCCTCGAGCCGGATCGTGCTCTACAACAACGTGCCGCAGAACCTCTCCATCGACGCCGACCGCGACCAGCTGTTCCGTATCCTGACCAATCTGGTGCGCAACGCGGCGGAGGCGCTCGAGCAGCGCGAGGCGGAGAACCCTGAGCTCAAGGAAGGCGCCATCACGCTGAAGGCCTGGCGCGAAGGCACTGTCGTCAGCGTGAGCGTCACCGACAACGGTCCCGGCATCCCCGAGCACCTGCATGGGCGATTGTTCGAGGCGTTCCAGAGCGCCGCCAAGCCCGGCGGCACCGGCCTCGGTCTCACCATCGCGGCCGACCTGGTGCGCGCCCATGGCGGGCAATTGTGGCTCTCCTCGACCGGCCCCGAGGGCACATGCTTCATGATGACGCTGCCCGACCGCATCAGCGAATTGCGCCAGGGCAAGCGCGGCGAGCGCAGGTCCGCCCTCGATGCCTAAACCGGATCTGGTCAAGCCCGGCCCGCGCAATCTCTTGAGCGACGTGGCGGGGATCAAGGTCGGCAATGCCGAGAACTGGCTGGCGCTGACCGGCGCCACCGTCATCCTGCCGGACGAGCCCGTGGTGGCGGCGATCGAGATCGGCGGCGGCGCCCCCGGCGGGCGCGAGACGGCGGTGCTCGAGCCCGCCAACCTGGTCGAGCATGTGCATGCGGTGGTGCTGTCGGGCGGCTCGGTCTTCGGCCTCGAGGCGGCCTCGAGCGTCGTCATCGATCTCGCGAAGAAGGGTGTAGGCTTCACCTTCGGCACGCAGCCGGTGCCCTGCCCGGTCGTGCCCGCGGCCATTCTGTTCGACATCATGAATGGCGGCGCCAAATGGCCGGATGACGAGCCGCCCTATCGCGATCTGGGTCACGCGGCGCTCAAGGCGGCGAAAGCGGAATTCGAGATCGGCAACAGGGGAGCGGGCCTCGGCGCCATCGCCGGCCGTCTCAAGGGCGGGCTCGGCAGCGCCTCCTCGCGCTGGCGCGATTTCACCGTCGGCGCCTTGGTCGCGGTCAATTCGGTCGGGTCCTGCGTCATTCCCGGCACGGGGCGTCTGTGGGCGCAGGATTTCGCTTTTGGCGATGAGATGGGCCCGGCGCAGGAGCGTGAGCGCGCCAATATCGCGGCACCGCCGCTCCAGGACAGCAAGTTCGATCCGAAGCCGCAGCAGAACACGACGATCGCGGTGGTGGCGACAGATGCGAGCCTGTCGCGCATCGAGGCGCGGCGCTTCGCCATCATGGCCAGGGACGGCATGGCGCGCGCCATCCGTCCGGCGCACACGCCCTTCGACGGCGACACGGTCTTCGCGCTGGCGACCGGCAAGGAGAAGCTGCCGGAGCAAAGGTCGCTGGCGCTGACCGCGCTCGGCAGCATCGCCGCCGACACGCTGTCGCGCGCCATCGGGCGGGCTCTGTGGAGCGCGGAAAGTGCCGGCGGGTTCTTGAGCTATCGCGAGACGTTCCGGCTTTGAAACAGACAAACATGAGCCGACTGTATAGCCCTCACCCTGAGGTGGCCGCCGGAGGGCAGAGCTATTCGCATATGTATATCCCGTGGAATGCCGTGCCAGGTTTCCCCTTCTCCCGCTTGCGGGAGAAGGTGGCCGAAGGCCGGATGAGGGTGTTCTTTCCGCATATCCGGCGTTCTTCGTGAGGCCCAAAAAGTGCAATGACACTTCTTCCTAGCTCATTCTTGAGAAGCTGTCGCAAGCTTAACCAACACCCTCATCCGCCCTATCGGGCACCTTCTCCCGCAAGCGGGAGAAGGGGAATGATGGAGAGTGATACCGCTTCCAAGCGACTCACAAATTCCATATGTGATAGCCCGATGCCGCACCTCAGCATGAGGATTGTAATTTGACATCCAGCATCGCACCACGAGGAAGTCGATGAACGCCACAAGACGCATCATTTGTCTGAGCATCGCCTTGGTGCTGGGGTTCCTTCTTGCCTTTATGGAACGATCCTCTGCCATTGCCCAGGAGACGGCCGCCGATGCGGCGGGTGACAGCGGCGTCTTGATCGAGAATGTGCGTCTGTTTACCGGATCCGACGAGTTGTCGCCGCCATCGAATGTCCTTGTCCGCGGCAATCTCATAACCGACATCTCCCGCGACCCGATCGCGCTCGACCATATCGTCAATCTTGTTTCCATCGACGGCGGCGGCCGCACACTGATGCCGGGCCTCATCGACGCGCATTGGCACGCCATGTTCGTGCGGCTGAGGCCGGTTGAACTCATCACGGGAGATGCCGGCTATACCAATCTGGCGGCGGGCGTCGAAGCCACGGCGACGCTGATGCGTGGCTTCACCACTGTCCGCGATATGGGCGGCCCGACCTTCGCGCTCAAACTGGCGATCGACAGGGGTCTTGTCGTGGGTCCACGCCTCTATCCCTCGGGCGCCATGATCACCATCACCAGCGGTCATGGCGACTTTCGTCAGCTTTCCGACCTGCCCAGAACCATCGGCGGCCCTCTGACCCGCATGGAGCTGCTCGGCGGCAGCATGATCGCGGACAGCCCGGATGAGGTCCGGATGCGCGTGCGCGAGCAACTCATGCAGGGCGCGACGCAGATCAAGCTCACGGCGGGTGGCGGCGTGTCTTCACCCTTCAGTCCGCTGGACGTATCCACCTTCACCGAAGCCGAGCTGCGCGCGGCAGTCGAGGCTGCGGAGAATTGGGGTACGTATGTGGCGGTTCACGCCTATACGCCGGCTGCGATCCAGCGGTCGATCGCCGCCGGTGTCAAATGCATCGAGCACGCTCACTTGATGGATGAGGCGACCGCCAGGCTGATGGCGGAGAAGGGAATATGGCTGAGCACCCAGCCGTTCCTGGACGACCAGGATTCCAACCCGCAGCCGGCCGGTTCGCCGGAACGGGCGAAGCAGCTCCAGGTCGCTGCGGGCACGGACAGGGTCTATGCGCTGGCGAAGAAATATGACCTCAAAACAGCATTTGGAACGGACATCCTGTTTTCCGAGGCGTTGGCCAGGCGCCAAGGTGCAAGACTGACCAAGCTGACCCGTTGGTACAGCGCTGCTGAACTGTTGAAACAGGCGACGCAGGCCAATGGCGAACTGCTCAAGTTGTCCGGCCTGCGCGATCCCTATCCGGGCAGGCTCGGCGTCATCGAGAAGGGAGCCCTGGCCGACCTCCTGCTGGTCGACGGCAATCCGCTGGCGAACATCGATCTGATCGCCGACCCCGACAAGAATTTCCTCGTGATCATGAAGGACGGGAAGATCTACAAAAATAATCTCCGCAAATAGACGCCCGCCGTGTCGATGTTTCCCGACGAGCCATCATGAGCGACACTCTTCACAGCCCATTGACGGAAGTCGCTTCCGATCTCGCTTTTCCGGAAGGGCCGGTGATGCTGCCCGATGGCGGGCTGATCGTGGTGGAGATCGCCAAGGCCTGCGTGACGCACATCGACAAAACCGGCCGCAAGACGATCATCGCCAGACCGGGCGGCGGACCCAATGGCGCGGCCTTCGGCCCGGACGGCCATCTCTATATCTGCAACAATGGCGGCTTCGCCTGGAAGACGGTCGAGGGCCGGCTGGTGCCGGCGGGCAGCCCGCAGGACTATAGCGGCGGGCGGATCGAGCGTATCGACATCGCGACCGGCAAGGTCGAGGTGCTTTATGCGAGCTGCGACGGGCGCATGCTGAAAGGCCCGAACGACCTCGTCTTCGACGCCCAAGGCGGCTTCTACTTCACCGATCACGGCAAGAGGCGGCCGCGCGACGTCGATCTGGGCGGTCTCTATTATGCCAAGACCGACGGCAGCCTGATCCGCGAACTGGTGCAGCCGATGATCATGCCGAACGGCGTCGGCCTCTCGCCCGATGAGCGCACCGTCTATGTCGCCGAGACGCGCACCGGCCATTTATGGGGCTTCGATGTCGCTGCACCGGGCGTCATCCGCAAGGCACCGCCGCATGAGAATGGCGGCCGGCATCTCGCAGGGCCACCCGGCTTCACGTCGTTCGATTCGCTCGCGGTGGAGCGCGACGGCAATGTCTGCGTGGCCTCGCTGACGCTGGGCGGCATCAATGTCGTGGCGCCCGATGGCGCCTTCGTCGAGTTCATCGCCCTGCCCGATCCCTTTTGCACCAATATCTGCTTCGGCGGACCGGAGCTCATGACCGCCTATGTCACGCTGTCGAGCACCGGGCGGGTGGTGAGCCTGCCCTGGCCACGCCCGGGCCTCCGGCTCAATTTCGATCCGTGCGGCGGCTGACCCGAATACGGATACGGCGAAAGGCGCTATCCGCCATCGGCAATTCCGTGCACGCTGTCATGAGAAGGACGAGGAGGGAAAAATGGCTGTAGATCATGATTTCCTGAGCGTGACGGAAACGACCGTCCCGATCATTCATCCACCGGGCGGCGGCAAGGTCGTCGGCGTGCTCGGCAACCAGAGTACCTTCAAGGTTTTGAGCGAAGAGACGGGCGGCGCTTATGCCATACTGGAGCAGAAGATTCCCGCCGGTCACGGGCCGCCCTTGCATGTTCACCGGCATGAGACGGAGATCTTCTATATCCTCGAAGGACAATTCGAGGTGACCCTTGGCGATCAAAAGATACAAGCGGCGGCGGGCGCGATCGTGGTCGCCCCGCGCGATATTCCGCACACTTTTCGCAATGTCGGGCCGGATGAGGGGCGGCTGTTGCTGACGGTCATTCCCGGCCGCTTTGCCGACTACTTCATCGAAGTGGATGGCGTTGCCGACAAGGATCGCGCGGCCATCCGGGCGCTCGTCGCGAAGTACGATGTCGAGATCCTGGACTGATATCGACGGCGCGCGGCGTTAATGGCGAAGGAGGTACAGCATGGATCGTGACGAAACCGAGATCCGCGAGCTGATCGCCCGCTGGGCCAAGGCCGTGCATCAAGGCGACATGGCGGGCGTGCTCGCCGATCATACGGAGGACATCGTGATGTTCGACGTGCCGCCGCCCAATGAGGTGCGCGGCAAGGACGCCTATCGCGAGACCTGGCCGCCGTTCTTCAAATACCAGCTGCAAGGCGCCCTGTTCGAGATCGTCTCGCTCGACGTCACCGCGGGGGCGGACGTCGCCTTCGCGCATGCGCTTCTCAAATGCGGGATGCCGGAAGAGCTCGCCAAGGACCCCGGCAGCCGCCTCAGGCTCACCATCGGCCTGCGCAAGGAGGGCGGCCGCTGGAAGGTGGCGCATGAGCACCATTCCTTCCCACTGGAGCAGACCGGGTGAGGCGGCGGGGCCCGCCCGCCCTACCTCGGATCGCGGGCCGGACCAAAAAACACCGGTGGACGCTCGATTTAGGGACAAATTCGCAGGCTCGGGCGCGGGCAAAAAGCGTGGCTTGCCTTTATGGGAAAGCCGTATTACAGAGGCGCCCGCGGACGGCCCAGCCGTCTCCAGATCCCAATGCGCGCCCGTAGCTCAGCTGGATAGAGCACCAGACTACGAATCTGGGGGTCAGAGGTTCGAATCCTTTCGGGCGCGCCATTTTAGCCATAAATTTCAATGAGTTGCTTCAGCACACCTTTGCTGGTTGGCCATGAGACCTTAGTGGGTCGCCACGACCTCCAACGAACGCGGTTAAGCAAATCATTGTTGGTATTGACTCAAAGACGCATTCTGAGACTCGCTCAGCAACTTAAAAATGTCCTCCGGCACCTTTCCCTTGAACTTGGAGAAGCAAGTTGCAATACGCACATCTTCGTTGGCACAGTGCGAACCGGCACCGCAAATAGCATTCGGCAACTTATCGTTGTCTCTGACACACTCGATCTCAAATTGACCTCTTCCAAGATCCTTTCGAGTGGCTGGCGAACTCCATGTATTGCGTATGTTAATTTTTTCGCCGCTGGCTTTAATCAAGAACGCAAATCCGTCACGGGCGTAACAGAAGTTTGCGAGAAGGGGTGCTACTGGGAATCGACCCGTAAGAACTATGTCGGTCTCATCGTTGGCAACAGTACCGTTTTTAGGTGGTTCCATACCTTCCTCAATGCAGCGACCCGCGGCCCGGCCTTTCCCGAATCTAAACGTGGGAAGTTCGAAATTTTTCTCGATGACGAGATCTGGCGGCACAGCAAGTGTCGTCGTTTCAAGTGGACCATTTGCTGATTTCCGAAATTCAAACTGTATAGTCGATCCGCCTTTTCGCGCACTCTCGTTTCTTGAACAGGTGAAATCAATACCCTTTGGTCCTACTTCAACACCCTTGGCAGGCGAACAATCGTCTCCTCCGAAAACTTTCGCAGAAACAAGTGTGATCGAGCCGGGAGTGTTGGTAAACTCAAAATTCCTCACCTTGACATTGACACGGTCAGCCGTGAAGTCCTTGATAAATGCATGCGTGCCAGCAAAGCACCCGCTCAAAGAGGATTGAACGTCCTCGGGCAATTCTCGCGCCGCGACTTCTTGAATACTCTTGTTAGAAAACTGAAATTCCTTCGCATTGCATAGACTGCCTATATTTTTTGAACTCGACGAGCCGGAAATTCCAAAGATTCCGTAGATGCTAACACCGAGCGACGAACTGCCAGACTTACGCCATTGGGAGCAAAAGCGTTCCTTGGTAAGCAGTTGGATGTCAGTTCTGTCGGTCTCGGTTGTCTTGGTAGCTAGGGCATCAACAAATGCTGCATCGCATATGCCTTCGGCAAATGACTGCGAACCGCTTACTGCCAAGGCAACGAATGCGCTCAACGCAAGCAGTCCGTGTCTGACCAAACACTTCGTCTGAAAGCTCAGCATGACTTGCTCCTTACGTTGCGGCAAGACTGTACTGAAAATCCAAAATGCTGGCAACCATAAACAAGCACACGTCTCTCAAGACCCGGGGTCTGCCCGCAGGTTGCGCGATTGCCCGTGAGGACACTGCGCAAAGTTAATGCCACCACACCTTGACTTGTCTCACGGCTCTCCCGTCATTTGGCACTTCTATGAGGGAGTGATGGCTCTGGAGATTTCGGTGACACCCATTAGCCGGCCGCTGTCAAGAGGACGGGTTATTTTTGACGACGTCGATCGCCGATCGCCGTTACCTTGCCAGCCGAAAACCTTCTTTAGCCATCAAACTGAAGCAGGATAGCAGGCATCTGCGGGGTGTCTTTTGATATCGTGCTTGCCACTGGGTAGTGCACAGCGGGCCAGATCGTTTCACTGCGAGAATTTCTGATTTTGGCCTGACTCGGAAATCCGCCGTCCGGCGCTCGATGATGGCTTTGCGGGTCAGAACGTTTGGAGGCCCGGGGCCGGAAAAGCTCAAGCACAGTCCTTCTACCGGGACCCACATCGTGCAATTTCAATGACATAGGAGTTCTCATCTTTATCCTGCACGGTGCGCCACTCCACGAGTGTCAATTGCCACGATAAATGACCTTTGGGTCACTATCTAACCCTGAAGGGCCGGACAGATACCGGAGTGCAGGCTCGGCCTTCAGCTATCGACGTCGGGCGGCCGGTCATGCCGCAACGCACTTGTCGATCCTGATAGCGGATACGGCCTTCTGACACGATGCCGGCCGTGTGACTGCCGCACCCACGGTGGAAGAGACAGCCTGCGGGTGGTGACCATGCGCTTGGAAACCGCTAGCCTCCGCGCTCAACCTCTTGCGGAGCTAAGATGAAGCTCAAACTACTGATCGACACGTCGGTGTGGCTGGATCTCACGAAAGACCCGCGCCACCTGCCGTTGCTGGACGCGCTATTCGCGATGACGGAGGCGGGCGAAGTTGAACTGATCCTGCCGCAGATGATCCTCAATGAGTTCGCCCGCAATCGGGACCGGGTAATGGCATCCAGCCGCGCCAGCCTGTCGAGTCACTTCAAACGGGTAAAGGACGCAATTGTGCAGTTCGCACCGGAGGACGGTCGGAACGAAGTTCTCAAGCAGCTGAACGAGATTGATCATCGCATCGCCACTGGCGGCGAGGCCGTGAATGAGGCGGTTGGCCTGATCGAGAAGTTGTTCACAACGACCAAACCGATCCCCATCAGCGAGAGCGTAAAGGCCCGTGCGGCGGATCGCGCCATCGCCAAGGTCGCCCCGTTCCATCGGCAGATGAACGGCATCGGCGACGCGATAATCATTGAGACATACATCGACGCATTCGCGGAGCGGGAGGGCGACGACGTGCTCGCGTTCGTCACGCACAACATCCACGACTTCAGTGAGAAGGGGGCCGACACGCGCTTACCGCACCCGGACCTCGCGATCCTCTTCGATGGGGTGCACTCGCGCTACTCAACCAACCTTGGCGCGCTCCTGAATGAGTACGCCAGCGACCTAATCGAGGAGATCACCTATGACCGGGAATACAGCCAAGAGTCTCGGGCGCTGTCCGAACTGCTCGAAGCCGAGCACAAGTTGACGACACAGATTTGGTACGGCCGCAAGTGGGGCATCATCGCTGCCGTCGAGAGCGGTAAAGAGAAGCGGGTTCCAAGGGAGGTCTGGGAGGCTGGAACGCAGGAAGAGCGGCGGAGCATGATCGTGGACGAGATATGGGACGGTATGATCGCCGCCATGAAGTCCGCCGAATCGCGGTACCCCGACGAACTAGGCCCGTGGACCGATTTCGAGTGGGGAATGCTCAGCGGCAAGCTGTCCGCTATTCGTTGGGTGCTCGGCGACGAGTGGGACATGCTAGACACTTGAGCCATTTGTAACCGACAATCCCCAACCTCCAGAAGGCAGGATGGCTGGTGTCAGAACTGAGCGGCTTTGACACGTAGGGTACGGCGGCGCTCGACCATGTCGACCCCAGTCCGCGTCTCACCTTCAAGCGACATCAATTTGTGCACCGAAACTTTCTGTCACCGAAACTTTCGCGCGCCACTTCTGTCACTGCGTACTCTACGGCTCAAACCATCCATCCGGGCCCGGCCAGGCGTTGAGAATAAGCCCGGCTTTGGTCTTGAGGAATTCAGGAGCGTTAGTGCTAGCCATGAGGACCACGCCATAGGGTACGGCCAGCAGCGAGACAGAACGCCAGCATTGGCGAGTGAGTTCGTCAATCACGGCGGCCGCCGGCGTGGGCTCAAGTGGCCAGAGATGCGAATTGGCAAGGTCGAGATAAACCAAGGCGTCAAGGGTAGTGATACTCGCCGGCGCGTAGTGCCGGGCTTTTCCGGCCAAGGCATTGGCTACCATCTTAGTGACTTGGTCGAGGGAGATGGCGGCCGACGGTATGTAGGGGTCCTTCACGTCGGATACGGTCCGAGCGGCTTGATACCGCAGTTCACGCTCGACCCATTCTTTCGCACGGAGGCGGTCGCCCACGATGTCCCTGATCTGGAATCGGGCATCACCAAACAGGACATCTACCGGCTCGTCGTTGCTGGAAGCGATCTCGTCCTCGGTGAACGGAATGCCAAGGCAGCGTAGATAGGCGCGCACAACCATCCGCTCCCGCTTCGGCTTCATCGGATTCGAGAATAGGGTCCGTGTTTCCGCGGCATGGGTGCGAAGCGAGGCAAGATAGGCTTCGTCGTTCGAGGACATGACCCTGATGTAGTAGGGTGACCATTGGTTCGCAAGCCTGAGGATTCGGCGGGAAAGGACGGCATGTTCGGCCCCGCGTAAAGCTCGCGGGATTCGGTGATGTGCACTTAACTGAAAGGGCGAGCCGTAAACATTAATTTTGTCAGCTACAATTCTATGCACCGATACTTAAGGGCCGTTTACCCAGACGGAAGCAGTGAGGACCACTCTCGCCATAACGTGGTTTGCATCGTCGGCCAAGTCTATTTGCTGGCGCGCTTTATGTCACCCAAGACCTTGAGTACGGCGGCAGGCTTGCCGATATTGGGGAAGCGACTAACAATTCGGTCCGCAATCCTTTTCAATGCGCCATGCGCCTTCAGATCGACCGCCGTTAGCCGGAGTTCGGCAAGAGCTCGACTAAACTTCATCCATTTGTTTGGACTTCGGGCGGGCCAATGCAAATTTGACACCCGAAAGCTCGGTGCCGTTGCCCATCGTGAAGGAGAGTCGGCGGCCATCAAGCTCGATTCTAATGGATAACCATTCGTGCGCTGGAATTTGCATGGTGTCGAGATGACCAGGGAAGCGCGCCCAAGCGGTCCACTCCCCATTATGCAGTAACCTCATCATCTCGCCCTTCAATCGCGAATAAGCCGCATTCACTAGCCTCTCTCTGCGATCCGCTTCCCGCATTATGACGTTGAGCGCTTCCAATACTACAAACCATTCCTTTTCCTGTGATCTGGGAGGAGGCTTTTTCTTCCTGTGTTCGAGAGCGGCAATTATAGCCCTAGTATTTTCTTTCTTGGCGCGCGCTGCGGCTAGAGCAATACCAAGGCAGCGACCCCGTAGGTGCGCCTTGCACATCTCGATTAGCGTGAACCGATTGTTCTCTTCGGCATTCTTCACTGTCTGCTCCTGTTCATTAGGGACGCGGAGACAATGTGGCGCAGCTCGGGAACCGCGGCAAATCGGATCAATCTTGATTCATCCTGATTTACACGGGCGGGGATCGAGCGATAACTCGCTTTCATAGTTTCGCCAGTCGTTTTATGCACTGTCACCGAAATTAACGAAATTCAAAGGCCTCGATGACCGACACTTTCTTTGTCGATTCAAGCGCCTCACAGGCCAAAGAAAGCGCGAGGCCTGGTCGGGCGCGTTTGACCAGGCCATGGCGATCGTGCGGGCAATGTCGTCGCGCTCGGCGGCTCGCAGCAGAGCGGCCGTCGAACGCAGGTCTTTAATAAGGCTTCGCCCCGTTCGTGTTTTAACGGTCGAGACCCCAAATGTCCGGATTTCGTGCGAAGTACTCGAACAGCATTTCGATGAGGACCCGGACTTTCCGTGTGGGGTGCTTACCCGGCGGCCGGACGACATACGCGCCTGCCGAAGGCGGAGGATAGCGTGTCATCACCGGGACGAGCGCGCCGGAGGCCACATATTCGTGTGTGATGCAATCGGGGAGCCAGGCGATGCCGAGTCCTGCCGCTGCGGCAGCGGCCAGCGCCGTAGCGTTGTCGGCCTTGAACCTGCCCTGCGGCTGAACCGTGACGATCTTGTCGCCATCCATGAACTGCCAGGCTTCCGTTCCTTGCATGAGGGCCTGATGGTTGACGAGCTGCTCTACCGTCTCAGGTGAACCGTGCGCCTTGATGTAATCCGGACTTGCGACAAGCTTTCCATAGATCGGCCCGACGCGCTTCGCGATCAGGTTGGAGTCCTGAAGGTAACCAACCCGGATCGCGCAATCGAAACCTTCGGCGATCAGATCGACGAAGCGATCGCTGTAGGAAGTATGGATGTGGAGCTGCGGGTGGTGTTGCGCCATTTCCGCAAGCACGGGGGCGAAGTGGGTCGGGCCGAAAGAAAGCGGCATGGCAACCCTCAGGCGGCCGCGCAGCTCACCGGTCGGAAGGATCGTTTCCCTGGCCGTATCGATCTCGGCGCTGGCTCGGGCCGCATGGTCTCTGAACGTGATCCCCGCTTCTGTGAGCGCGGCGCCGCGGGTCGTTCGTGCAAGAAGCTGGACACCAAGCTCCGCTTCGACCCGACCGAGCCGCCGACTGACGCTTGACTTGGAGACGCCGAGTCGGCGCGCGGCGGCCGATACGCCCCCGGCATCGGCCACTGCGACGAATGTCTGTAGATCTTCGATATCCATTCGGCGTTCCTCGTTTCGCGACACAGCTTGCCTGACTATGGCACTACCGCATCAATAAAAGGAACAGCAAATTGCGTCCAGGCAATGTCGCCCGCTGGCGCATGTCTCCCGTGAACCCATTGCCGTCCATAGCGGCAGAGAGAAAGGAAGTCTTGATGACCCCTCGTAACGGCCTCGATTCGCTTCTTCGCCCCGAAGATTCGGTCCTCGTTCTGATCGACCATCAGCCCTATCAGCTCGCAAACCTGAACAGCCACGATCCGCACATGGTGATCAACAACACGACCGCGCTGGCGAAGCTGGCAAAAGCCTTCAATGTTCCGACCATTCTCACCAGCGTGATCGCGGCGCGCGGTGGACTTCTCTTCAAGCAGATCACCGACGTATTTCCGGACCAGGAAGTCATCGATCGCACCTGGGTGAACACCTGGCAGGACGAGAATGTGGTGAACGTCGTCAAGGCGACCGGCCGCAAGCAGCTGATCATCGCCGGCCTGTGGACCGAGGTCTGCGTCGCAATGCCTGTCATCCAGGCCGCCGGCGAAGGCTGGGACGTGACCGTGATCACCGACGCGTCGGGCGGGATTTCGAAGGAGTCTCACGAAGTTGCCATCCAGCGAATGATCGCGGCCGGCGCGAACGTGATGACCGTGATGGCGCTCGCTGGCGAATGGCAACGCGATTGGGCGCGCACCGAGCATGTCGAGGAGTTGACCGAGATTCTCATCCAGCACTTCGGCGGCAGCGGCATCGCGTATCTTTGGGAGCAGCAGCTTCTCAACACGCCTGTGCCGAGCAAAGGCTGATCCGGGCCGGGATGGCGAGCATTTCGGTGAGGGTCGGAATCGGTCCGTTTGCCGGCCCTCGCCATCCTCGCCCTTCTGATTTTCTGTGACAGGATTTTCTGTCCATTTCGGTGACAGTGCATTTAACTGGCGAGCGATAACTTGCTTCATAGGTTTCGCCAGTCGTGGTAGTTTGTGCACTGTCACCGAAATTCAAAATCATCCGTCAACCTCGACAAGAGAATTGAAGACCAGCGATGCGCTGAGGAGCGGACGCCAGTGCAGAACCTCAGAATTTGCCTCCGCGAGCAGCCGCCACGAAGGCCAATGTGAAGAGCAGATGCACAATCAGAAATAGCTTGGCGATGTCCCGCGCTTCGCCGCTGGCGACGCCCCAGATATCGTTCGCCGCGACGGCGCCGAAACCGACGATGTTCGCGAGCATGACGTTGCGGAGCGTGGAGGGCTCGGCATTTCTCGACAGCCAGTTAAGCACGGCGATGCCGAGAAACGGTCCGCCGAGAAGCCGCAGCAGCGCAAGCAGTTCGGGTGCAGCATCCGTCGGCACGGCGCCCCGGCCGAACTGTATCGGAAAGGACATCAGCGCCAGGCCGACAAGGGCCAGGTAAAGCGCAGACAAGGTAAGTGTCAGTTTCGTCACGGCGTCTCCCCGCTGTTCGGAATGAACCAGTCCCTGGACGGCTATGTCGACCCGGCGGCACCTGCACCTTGCCGAGAAAGACCTTCAACTGCTCCGGTTGTGTCGTATAAGGCCATGTTGCAGTCGCTCCAACAGCCCATACACGCGGCGTTCGGTGGCCTGGTCGGCGCCCAGCAGCCGGTTGAGATGCAGGTGCACGAGGCTGCCATGCAGATCGGCCGGCGTGCGTGACAAGCATCCCTCGTCGTGCAGTCTGGTCGTAGCAGTGTGCAGGCGAGCGCCGGCCGTGCGAAGCCGGGCAAGCAGCTCGTCGAGGGGTTGCGGTGCGGCTTCGTCGACAAGCATCGGCCGCAGGAACTGTTTCCATTCGCGGTAGTCGGCACCGGATTCAGGCCGCGGCCCGGATCGCGCCGCACACCAAGCCGCCCGTTGCTGCCTGCTCAAGCCTAATCCGTGCAGTATCGCGTCGACTGTCATGACGGCCGTCGGCAGTGGTTCGATCTCCCGGGATGCCAACAGGTCGCTGACGGCAGCACTGTCGGCGCAGAAGAAGTCCTCGGCGACAGCGAGGCCGTGTGACCCGCCGAAGCGATCCAACTCGCGGTCATAGGTATCAATCGCGAATCGTTGGCACACACCGGAACCGATCAGATCAGCCGCCCAGGCCGTCACCCGCGGCAGCAGGTCGGCCAGAAGGCGACCGGGCTCGCCGCGGAACCGCAGCCGAATGTGCCGTCGCGGATCGCTGTAGCGGATGAAGAACCAGTCGGCAAAACCCTCGCCGGCCACGTCGCGCGTAAAGGCGCGGACCGGACCGCTGAGCAACTCCGTCTCCGAATCCGAGGGGCAGTACAGCTTGACGAACAACCAGTCGCTGCCGGGCGGCCTAAGGTCGTCGGCCCCGCGGCCTCCCCTCCGACCGGCGGGCGGGGCCGGCGAGGGGGAGCGCCGTACCAGCGGAACCACCAACTCGGCCGCGAACCGACGGCCCGCGGTGTCGGTCAACCACGTGCGGTCCGGTTGCGGAAACTGTTCCTGGACAACGACCGAGCCGCGGGAACGCAACACCCGGCGCAGTTCGTCCGCATCTCCCGCTCGGGTCAGATCGAGCGTGAGCCGATGATCACCGGCGGTGACGACGAGCGCGGCCGGGGCGTTCCATCGCGTGCACCACGCGTCAAGCTCCGCGCGGAAGGACAGCGCATCGTCGAGCCCGGAAGGGAAACTGTCGGCGTGCAGCCGCCATTGCGCGAGCGACAGCACGATGCGCCCGCACCGCACGCGCGGCAGGAAGGGGAACAAGGCGGCTGGTCCCCATGAGAATGCAGCGAGTTGGCGTGTCTGATGGCGTGCCACCTCGGAGAGGAACCGGGCGGCGGCCGGTGCGCGGGTGGATGTGAGCATGTGGCCGGCGGTGATCATCACGTCCTCACCGGTGCGGGTCCAGCGCAGCCGGAACCTGCCGTCGCGAACGCCCACGACGAGTTCGTCCACTCCGATGGTGTGGTCGGGATCGGCGCCGGAGGGCAGATCGATCGCGATCTCGTAGCGACGCAAATTGAGCCTGGCAGAGACGTTGGCTAACCTGCGCACTCGAGGCTGATAGACGAGCTCGGCGACGATCCGCCCCGGTGAGCGTTCCGCTTCGGCGACGGCCACCTGCGCCAACGCCTCCGGCGCGCCGGGCACGAAATCCGAGAAGCGGCCCAGCATGCGCCCGGCCGCAGCACTTCCGATCGTAGGACCGACAACGAGGTCAAACTCACCGGCGTCGATCGCCGCGCGCGACGCCGCAGCGACGATCACCACGAAGTCGAGTGACATAGGGAGCCCGCTCGCGAAGATATCCCCGGTGGCAAGGCGCGCCAGTGCGGTGTCGTCCAGACAGACCTCGCCGCCGGTGCGCAATGCCTGCGCCGCCAGATCCACCAGCGCTTGATTGCGTTTCGCGGATTCCGTTGCCGTGTCTTCCGACGATCCAAGCGGCAGAGGCCCGATGCCGATATGGGGATCGATCATCTCCACCAGCGGCACCTCACGATGCTCGCCGTAGTGGTGCTCGAACGTGCGCCGGTAGGCTTCCAGCGACGCAGTCCCGCGCGCGAAGCGACTCATGCGGAGCAGCAACTCCGCCGCGCGGGCGGCGTCGGCGGCGATGCGCCTCGACAAGGTGCTTGACGTGAACCCCAACGCCGAATCGACTTGCAGCGCAGTCTTTTCCGTCGTCACCACGTCCTTTGCCGAAGCGTTCAACGTCCGAAAACCGGCTTCGTCGGGGGAGGGCTCGGCGTCCCAGCGGCCGGCGGCCTCTACGACCGAGGCCAGCACTGCGCGGTGATGCGCCGCGGCGGGAATGGCGCCCAACTTCTCGAGCACGTAGCGTGCCGGCGACGCAACGGTCAGCGGGGGACGCAGGTCGGTCAGCAACAGCGCCTGCTCGCACAGCCGGTCCAACAGTGTGGCGACCTGCTCTATCGTCGCCCCGGGTGTCGTCCCGAGCAGATGCGCCATCAGGTCATCGAAGCGGATGGGGGTCCGAGCCGCAGTCATGGCACGCTGGACGACGCCGGTGGCTCGAACCGACACCGATGCCGACGCGCCATTGTCGCGAGATGCCGGCTCGGCGAGAAAGATCCGTCCAGCACGCGTGAGCGCCAGGGGGTTCGCCCGGACGTGCAGATGCCGGCGGATCTGCGGGTCGGACTCGGCGCGGTCGACGAGCGCCATCAGCCACGCCGCGTCCGGGCGGGTACGCCGCGGGCGATGACCGGCGGTCAGTTCGATGTCGGTGCACTCTCCCCAGTTGGCCAGACCCACCGCGGCGAACAGGCCCAGCGGCGTCGATCGAGTGGACATTCGGATGAGGTATCGGCGCAGAGTGGATTCGGTGCGTGGGCCAAGCGGGCCAGCGCCGTCTTTGGCCAGCGCGTCGCTGAAGGTCAGGCTCGCCACAGCGAGTGCGGCACGCGCCTCGCTGGAAAGTACATCGCGAAGGTCTCTGTCGCCGTTGGCAAATGCATCGAGGGTGTCGACGGGCAGCAATGGGGCCCGGACCACGACGAAATCCAGTGGTTCGTAAAGCGTCATGACAGCATCAGGATCCGGTCCCAGACCGGCTCCGCCGACGTGGCGGTGGCGAGCAAGACCAACGCAACGCCAGCGGCGCCCTCCAACAAGCCGGGGTTGTCTGCACGTTGGCCTGACGGCTTGAGATCGCGATAGCCGAACCGACTGTCGGGTTCGTGGGCGTCGAGCAGCTGGGCGGTGAGTTCCTGCGCGGCATTAGAGAAGATCTCTCCGGCGCCGTCACGTGCGAAGCGCAATGTGATCTGGAGAAGGCCGGCTACACCGTGACACAGAGTGGGAGAATCGATCCGCCGGTTCGGGATGGGACGCTCGAAGACCGCGGTCATCGCAGCGAGCGCGAGATCGCGGTACTCGGATCGACCCGATGCGACCCCGGCGAGCCACAAGGCGCGGGCGACCCCGGGCGGGCCGTAGCACCACGCCGCGCGCGCCGGCGCGGCCGCATTGGCGCTGGCACGCATGTTCCGAAGGTCCGCACTCGTCCTTTCCTTGCAAACCGTGAGTATCGATGCGGCCACGGGAAAGCCGACACCCCATTCGTCGCTGCACTGCGCTTTCACGATCCGGTCGGCGATCCGGACAATCGCGTCGTGTTGTCCCTCGACCTCGACACCCTGGCTGGCTGACAGCGACAACAGAGCGAGCGGTCCCGGAATCCCGTGCGCCATGCCGAGATTGACATGACCGTCGGGATAGAGTTTGCGCAGGTTGTCCGTCGATTGACGAAAAGTGGTGTGCAAGTGAGGAACCGCGTCGGCGTCTGCCTTGGACAGATAGATCAATGCACGCAGCAGCGTCTCCAGCGCCCGCCGACACGGTGCGGATTGTGCCCGGCTCAGCAAATATCGGCCCGCGCCGGCCAATCCGCCGATCACGTCGAACAGCCCGACCTGCACGCCGTGCGGTCGCGATCGAAGCACTCCCTGCGACATGTGCTCGACGCGCTCCACGATCGCGCTTTCCAGCGTCGTCAACAGCGTGTCGTAACGCCTGCCGTCACGGGACAACAATGACGCGGCGGTGGCCAGGCCCGTGAGCCCCGCCATTCCGACGGCTGGAGATTGCTCCGCCTCCATACCGCGGACCGCGCGACGCAGATGATCAAAGCCGATGCTGTCCCAACCACATCCGGGCTCAACCGTATCCAGGGAGGCGGCCAGCACGGCGAGCCCGGCATAGCCTCCCCACAGCCCGGCGGCGCGCCAGTTGATGAGGCTGGGGTCGTCGACCTGCCGCGCCTCCGCGACCGCAGCTTCGACCGCATGTGGGCTGAACCGCCGTGCGGTGTCGACCGCAATGGTCAGTGACAGTGGGCCGACGTCGGGCACTCGCAGCTACCGGTTTCGCCGTCGTCGGCTTCGCCAGGTCCACCGCCGGGATCCCCGCAGCCGTCGCTCTGGTCTTCGCAGTAGGCCCCGGGAAAGGTGAACGGGAACCCGCAGTCCTCCAGTTGCTGGTCGCAGGTCTCGACCGTGCTGCACCCACAGGTGTCGCCGCAACTCCCCTCAACGGAATAACACTCCCACCCATCCGTTCCGGCGACAAGGCGCGAGTCCCCGTTGCGTGAGCGTCCAAGCGGCGTTATCCGGATGTCGAGGTCGAACTGATCATCAAGCAGTGACAATATCGCGCTCGCTTATGTGCTTCGACGTTATCGCGGTCAGGCCGACGTCGGAACGAGCGTCATGGTCGCCCCGCGCGCAACTCCGATGCCGCAGCAGACGCGCCTTGAACGCATCGCTTCAGCACCGAAGAGTGGAAAGATATGGAAGATTGATACGCCTAAGCAGATTCAATAACAACGGGAGCGACGCTTTGGCCGTCTCGTGAAACCAAAAGCTACCCCCCTGGCAGGGGCCAAGTCAAGTATCCGGCGCGGGTCCCCGCTACCGTCCAAGCGGCATTATCCGGATGTCGAGATCGAATTGATCATCAAGCTGCGACAATCGTCTCGCCTCCTGCTTCATTGCGAAGCGCGCGGGCCGCGATCACTCCCGCGGAATTTCGGGCTGCACGGAACCATTCCTCCGCCGCAGCCAGAGGAGGCAGCTGCGGGCGCTCGGTCGCACCGAATTCGCGGAGTATCTCCTGAAAGGCCCGCACGGTCGCAGGATTGATGAAGGCATTCCGCTTACTGCGGATGACCGAGGCGACGGCGCGACAGCCGACGAACTCGGCAAGGCCGTCGGCGGAGAAGACGGGCAGTCTCTCGTTCGCGGCCCGGGCGACCAGCATCTCCCGGGTGCACCAGGCCACGGCCTGGTTGAATTTGCGTGGGTTGACGGCGCTCTCCTGGTGCCGCAACAGAAACCAGCCGGCCTCCGAGCACATTGCGATAACCGGCGTGTAGTCGTCGCGGAGCCGAAAGGCGCGCTGGATGCGCGCAAAGACCGGCTCTGTCTCGAACACCACCTTGGCCTCGGACACGAGATGGAAGGCGAACAGGCCGCCCGACCGGGCGACGCGCAGCGCGTGGTCCAGCGGATAGGCCGTCGTCATCGTCCGTCCGAGCGAAACGCGTTCGGATGTGGGCTTCGATGTTATCGCGGTCAGGTCGACGTCGGAATGCGCGTCATGGTCGCCGCGCGCACGGCTGCCATACAGCAGCACACACGTTATCGAGCGCATCGCTTCAGCGTCGAAGGTTGGAAGCACGGGAAAGGTTGCGTCCATGGCAGTGGCTCAAGTCGAGTATTCCTGCTTTCGCTTCGACGCGAACGGCGGGGGAAGCCGCTTCCACATGGTCATGAAGTCCGCGATGAACGCGTCCGTCGCATATTTGTCGCCGCGCCACAGGATCCGGTGTTCGCTGTGCCGGTGCGTCGCATCGGCGGACAGATTGGCGGTACCCGTCAGCACGGTCTGCCCTTCCGGATAAACAATGTACTTTTGGTGCATCGTCCTGTGTCCGGTGGCCCGGAAGTGGATCGGCAGCTTCTCTTTTCCGAACGCAGTGGCGGCCAGGCGCGATAGCGGCTTGATACCGATGTGCCCGTCCACCACGATGAAGAGACGTACCCCGCGGCGGGCCGCGGCCAGCAGCGCGCTGTATTCGGGAACCCGGGTGGACAGCACGTACATCGCCACCAGGAGATGCTCGCCCTTCTGCGCACGGGCGATGGTGTCGAGCGCAAGCGTCGACAACGTCACCGGGACCTGCTTGGTCTTTCCCCCCGGCTTTTGCATTTCGAACCGTCTCAGCCGGTTCGATTCGGCGTACCCGGCAGCGGCCTTGTCCTGGTGCTGGAGGCGCGAGCTGAATGCAATCTGCAAAGGCGGCGAGCCGGCCGAACCGCCGGTGTCCTCAGCCTCGCGAAGCACGTCAAGCGGCGCGCCGGCACCACGCTCCACCCCGACCACTTCGGCGGCCTTACGCCCCGAATTATTTCGGAATTCGGTCAGAATCGCGGCGTAGTGCGTACGTACTTCATCGGGCGACAGGGTGGCGGCCCCGTCGGACCACAACGCCGCGAACTCCCGCTCGACAGCCGTCATTACCGGCATCGAGCCCGGGTCGTCTCCGTCGAGCACGATGAGATTTTCATAGCCGTTCGCCGATCTCTTCGACCAGTTAAAGCTTCCGCACACCAGCGTCTGTGGCCGCCCGTCGACCAAAACCGTCAACGTCTTGTGATGCAGAAGCCCCCGGCTGTCCTGATACGACCATCGCATCCGACTTGCCTTGGCGTCCCAAACATAGGGTTGGTCCTTCTTGTACCTTACTTGGAGGTTGGGCAGGCCGAGTTCAGCCAGTCCACGGACTTTGCGTCCCGAGTCGGCGGACTTTGTGTCTGACTTTGTGTCCGACTTTGCGTCCCTGGCCTTCGAAGGCGCGCCCTGATGCCAGTCCGCGAGCAGCCGGATCGTCAGGTTCGGCCGGGTGCGTGCCGCCTCGACGAGCAGGTCGGCGATCTCGGCGTCGGTGAACGAGAATGTCATGATGTGGATGTCGACGTGATGGGCAGCGGCCAGACCGATGGCGTCCCGGATAACCGACAGGATCTGATCGCGCAGACCAGCCCCTCCGACGATGCTGGTGAAGTATGCCTTCACGTTGTCACCCCCAAGCGAGTCCTCTGAGCTGCAGTGTTGGACGCACGTCAAGGGATAGGAGATTCAACAGGGCCGGCTCCTATCTCAATGTACTATGTGCCCGCGATGTAGTCGCGTCAATCAACCACGTCAGCATAACGCTGTGCCTGCCCCGCCGCGCCATAAAATCAGTCGATCCAGCCTAGAACCGCTTGCATAACGCAATCAGAGCCGCCGTCTGGAGGTTTTGCCTTTCGTCAGGTCAATGATATGCTTCCAAGATTGCGGCCAAGCGGTTGTTGATAGCTTGCAGCGAGGCAACATGTGCGACGAATCCAGTTCATCACCGAGCTTGGTTTTCTCTCGCAGAACCTTCTTGCATAAAGTCGGTGTGACACTTGGCGGGGCTGTCTTGGCTGCTCCAGGTGTTGCGGCAGCTCAGGAGTGCAGTCCCACGCTGCCCGACATACTAGGTCCATTCTACCGCTTCGGCGCGCCGTTTGGAACCAAACTCGGAGCGCCAAACGAGCCGGGTGAGCAACTGGCGATCTCTGGCACCGTCTACAGCTCCGATTGTCGCACAGGCCTGTCGAACGCGCTTATTGAGGTCTGGCAGGCAAACAGTGCCGGGCTCTATGATACCGACATACCTGGCCACTTCACCGAAGCCACCACTTTTCACTTGCGTGGGATGTTCAATACAGATGAGCGCGGCCGATATGAGTTCGAAACGGTGATGCCGGGCCGTTACCCCATCCCACCCGGGCTGCCAGGCGCCGGGCAGATGCGACCCGCTCACATCCACTTCAGGGTCATGGAGGCTCTGCATATCCCACTGACCACGCAACTCTATTTCCAGGGGGATCCCTTCATTGGCAAAGATCCTTTTGCCAGCCGAAAACCTTCTTTAGCCATCAAACTGAAGCAAGATAGCCGGCATCTGCGGGGTGTCTTCGATATCGTGCTTGCCACTGCGTAGACGAAGATTCCCCGGCTAGCCGATTGAGCAAGGCACAGCGGGCCAGATCGTTTCACGCCGAGCCGACTATACGTCTACCTGCGGCGCGCCGGCGGCGCACCCGGCCAATGCATCATCATCGGAAACCAAAGGCTCGGGTGCTGGTCGCCGCGACTGTCACATGATGTCTTGTCGGAGACCGCGGCTCAAGCTAGGTCCTAAGAAGCCGGATGGAGATCATGCAACATGGCCAAGCTCGTGTTCGGAATGAACCAGTCGCTCGACGGCTATGTCGACCATATGGCGTTTGGGCCAGGCCCCACGCTCTTCCGCCACTTCATCAAGGAGGCCGAGGGGCAGGCGGGGAGTGTCTACGGCCGCCACGTGTATGAGCTCATGCGTTACTGGGACGACGATCATCCTGAATGGGATGCAGACCGACGCGCCTTCGCGGCGGCGTGGCGGAAGCAGCCGAAATGGGTCGTCTCGCGCACATTGAAGTCGGTCGGCCCCAATGCCAGCCTTGTCAAGGATGAGCTCGAGGGCGCGATCCGCGCGCTGAAGGCCGAGCGCGACGGGGAGATCGAAGTTGCCGGCCCCAAGCTGGCGCAAAGCCTCACCGAGCTTGGCCTGATCGATGAGTATCGAATCTACCTGCACCCCGTCGTGCTCGGTCACGGCAAGCCCTATTTCGCCGGACCCCGGCCGCCACTCCGCCTTATGACGCATGACCGGATCGGCGAGGATGTGATCAGGCTGACCTACATTCCTGCTTGATCCCGCTTAGCCGGATGGATTGGAGCTATTTGGCGCCGTCGAAATAGGTCCAGGGCTCGGACGGCCGGCTCTTCAGATAACCCTGCTGCCAGTTCCATTGCGGATGGATGCGGAGAAACTCGTCGGCATCGAAGGCCAGGCCGTCGGCGCGTCCGAAGCGTCCCCACATGCTCATGGATCTTGCCGCATCCGCGGTCGTCACCTTCCCGTCGACGGAGCCTGCCGGGTAGTAGGGAACGTTCCACACCGCATTGGGATCGCTGACATAGGGCTGCGGGTCGGTATCGTAATGCGAGCTGATCGTACGCGATGACGGCTCGATCCGCATGAGATAGACGTCGAAGGTATCGCCGAGCATGGCCTGGCCGATGGCGGCGTCGATGCGGCCTTCGTGCTGGCTGAGCAGCTGCGGCCAGCGCATACGCCGGGCGCCGGTCTGCTGGCGGATGTCGTTGTAGCCGACGTCGGAGGATTCGAGATTGCGGATGCGCGGATCGTCGGGAACGTTCGCACCGAAGAACCAGCCATCCTTCTTCTTCTCGAGATTCTGATAGATCAGCCCCTGCTCGTATTTCGCGATCTGGTTGCTCTTGATGTCGCCGATCAGCCATGCATTGGCGTAGCCGCCATTGTTCTGGGCCTCCACCAGTTTCACCCATTCGTCGATGCTGGAGGCATATTGTGAAGCGGTGCGCGCGCGGACATATTCCGGCACTTTGCTCGTGTCGTAGCCGACGAATCCAACCAGGGTCGTCTCGACCACCACGAGACCACCGCCGGTCACCCAGAAGTCGGTCATGCTGCCGATCCAGCCCGGCGAGGTCTGCATCACCATTCGGTAGCCTTTGTCCGGCGTGATATCGACGATCACATTGAAGTACTGGCCGTTCCAGAACTCGGTGAAGGATTCGTGGCCGATGACGATCTTGCCGTCCGCGGTCGCCGAGCCCGTCGCTATGAAGGCGCTGCAGTGGCTCTTTGCCTTGTTCATGCCGACGGCGCCCGGCGCCGCGTTCTTGTATTGGCCGGCGACGGTCGGCCACCAGTAGCCGGTCATCTCCATCCAGGCATTCCAGCCGATGATCTGATCGAGCGTCGTCGGCACGCCCGCCTTGGTGAATCCGGCGGCGATACCGCGCATTTCATCGAGCTGCTCGACCGGGATCTTCGAGCGGTGCATGTCCGCAGCCTTGGTGACGAAGAAGGCGAGGTCGAGGCCCGTCGTCTGGAGCGTCATCGCGTCATAGACACGCCAGGCGTCCTTGAACTCCGCCGCCAGCAGGTATCCGTGCTGGAAACCCCGCTCGAACGGTGCGCCGCCGATCTTCACCCGGATCCAGCCGTTCTCCTCGCTCCGGCTTGATTTCGCGAGCCACCCCTTTTCCTCGCCCGTCAGCTCTTCGGCTGCTATCGCCACGTTCGCAACGCATGCGAACAGTAGCATGACCGCCACGGCGGCCAAACGAATTGCCTTCATGCCGGACCTCGCCTTTCCCGGGCGGAGCCCGCCCAAACCATCGCCGGCCGGGAGCTTAAACATGTGACGGAAGCTGCACAACCCTGCCGGTAGCGGCGCGGATGTGGTTCCTGCTTGATCTCGCGTTTCGCCGGATTGTAAGCAGATACCCATGGAAAAACACAGCCAGATCGCCGGCCGGAAGCGGACCTAGTCGATGATCGCCGTCTCTGCCTCGAAGCTCTCCACCGCCGACCTCAACAACCTCATGCGGGCGCTCGAGATCGACGTCGTGGCGTTGACAGAGATCCTCGTTCCGCGCGGCCATCGGGTCGAGATGGGAATGATCGATGCGCCCGCGATCCACTACAACCTCAAAGGTGCTGGACGGATGTCGATCGATCGCGGCCCGAACATGCAGTTGATGCCGCATCTGCTCATCATCGTTCCCCCGAATACGCCCTTTTCGATCGAGGTCGACGGCGGCGACGGCGCTCCCCGCCTGATCAACCGCGATTGCTGGAAGCGCGACGAAGAAGGCGTCTTGCGCGTCGCCGTTGCGAACGAAAAGCCCGAGGTCGTGCAGATTTGCGGCTTCTTCAATGCGTCCTTCGGTCAGTCGGTTGGTCTGTTTCGCGACCTGCGCGAACCCGTCGTCGAGCAATTCGAACCGTCGGACAGGATTGATGGCAAGCTCCGCGAGGCCATGAATGAGCTCTTGTCGCAAGAGGTCGGCATGGGAGCGATGACGGCCTCGCTTTTGAAACAAGTCATCATTGCATTGGCGCGGCGCTCGCTGAAATCATCGCAGAGCTGGACGGACCGTTTCACCATCCTTGCCGACCGCCAGATCACGCGCGCGTTCGCCGACATGGTGGCCCGCCCCGGCGCCGCGCACACGGTCCAGAGTCTTGCCTACAGCGCCAGCTTGAGCCGTTCGGCCTTCATGGCCCGCTTCTCCGAAATCTTTGGCCGGTCGCCCATGGCCATCCTTCGCGACCTCAGGATGCGGCAGGCCGCGCTCGATCTGACGACGACGACGGCGCCCGTCGATGTCGTGGCTCATAATGCGGGATATGAGAGCCGCTCAAGCTTCGTGCGAGCCTTCCGCAAAGCCTACAACGTCGATCCCAGCGAGTTCCGGCAGAGCGCGAAGAACGCTGAGGATGATAAGGGCGCCTGAGCGCACTGATCCTCGGCGCCGGCCAGTTCTGGAATCCAGAATGCGTGTCCGCCCGTCCGGAGACGCCCGACGCGGGTTTCATCGCGCCAGCACAAGTGGCAATGTTGCTTTATTCGGAAGATGGCGGCTTACCACAGAGGCAGATGAATGATGAAGGCGATCGTCGTGACGGACCAGGCCGCGGGAACGGCCGGGATGAAGCTGGCGGAGCGGCCCGAGCCCCAGGCAGCGATAAACGACGTCGTCGTTCAGGTTCATGCATCGGGATTCGTCCCGACCGAGCTGTCCTGGCCCTCGACCTGGACCGATCGCCGCGACCGTGACCGGACGCCGTCGATCCCCGGGCACGAGCTGGCCGGAGTGATCACCGCCCTCGGCTATGGCACGACGGGGCTGTCGGTGGGACAGCGGGTATTCGGCCTCACGGACTGGTATCGCGACGGAACCCTGGCCGAGTACACGGCCGTCGAGGCGCGCAACCTCGCGCCGCTGCCGGGCGACGTCGACTTCACGGTGGGCGCGAGCCTGCCGATCTCGGGGCTGACGGCGTGGCAGGGATTGTTCGAGCACGGCCGCCTTCAGGCGGGGCAGAGCGTCCTCGCGCACGGTGCGGCGGGCGCGGTCGGGACGATGGTGACGCAACTCGCGCGCGAGGCTGGTGCTTATGTCATCGGCACCGGACGCGCGGCCGACCGTCAGAAAGCGCTCGACTTCGGCGCGCAGGAGTTTGTCGACCTCGACAACGACGCGCTGGAAGACGTCGGCCGCGTCGATCTGGTGTTCGATGTCATCGGCGGCGACATCGGGAAGCGGTCCGCGGGCCTTATTCGAGCTGGAGGAACGCTGGTATCCATCGTCGGGCCGGCCGAGGCGCGGCCCGCCGATGGCCTGACGGTCGACTTCGTCGTCGAGTCCGATCGTGCCCAACTGAGTGAGATCGTCCAGCGGATGCGTGACGGGCGACTGCGGACGAACATCGGCCACATCGCGACCCTCGACGATGCCGTCTCCGCCTTCAACCCGACCGAGCGACGCTCGGGGAAGACGATCATCCGCGTTCGCCCGTGAGCGACACGCGCCTATCGATGCACGCGGCCGGCCGGCACCATCCAGATCGGCAAAGAGAGCGAAAAACACTCTCGTACCTCAACCTATCCCTTCACCCATAGCACTGACCACGACCAACGGAATGACCATGACCAACGCCGTCATCGAATGTATCCTGAGCCGCAGCGCCGCCAAGTACTACGACCCTGCCGCCACCTTGAGCGACGACCAGATCCGCGAGCTGGTGCGCATCGGCACCACCGCGCCGACATCCTTCCACTTGCAGAACTGGCGCTTCATCGCCGTACGCACGCCTGAAGCCAAGGCCCGGCTGCGTCCGATCGCCTGGGATCAGCCCGCAATCACCGATGCAGCCGTTACCTTCATCGTCTGCGGCCAATTGGCCGATTCCAGCGTAATACCAGAGCGCCTGGCGCCGGTGGTGGAAGCGGGCATTATGCCGGCAAAGCTGGTGCCGGATTGGGAAATCCCCGCACGCGGTCTGTATTTCGATCACCCGCAGCGCCAGCGCGACGAAGCGGTACGCACCGGCACCTTCGGTGCGGCGGCGATGATCTATGCGGCTCGCTCGTGGGGCCTGGGTTCGACGCCGATGATCGGTTTCGATGCCGAAGCGGTGGCCCGCGAGTTCGCGCTGGCCGAGGACGAAGTGCCGGTCATGCTGCTGTCCATAGGGGCGGAGCGTCCGGGAAACTGGCCGCAGAAGCCGCGCCTGCCGGTGGCCGATGTGCTGGATCTCGTATGACTATTAGAGCGCCGGACGTTCTGTTGGAATCGTCGCGGCGCTCTATCTTTTTGTTTGCGCATCGGATTATCCGAAAACCGCTTCGCACTTTTCGGTCCGATGCTCTCGTGAGTAACTTGCTGAGACTACCATGCCCAGAACTGCTGCTCTAAAGCCGGAACAGGTGCCGGCCGATTCGAAACCGACTCTCGATACGTTCAGCAAGACCATCGGATTCACCCCAAATATGATGGCGACCTTCGCGCAGAGCCCGATCGCGTTCAACTCATGGGCCGCCTTGCTCGGCTCCTTGAGCAAGGCGCTCGACGTGAAGACGCGTGACAGCATCGGCCTTGCTGTCTCCGAAGCGAATGGCTGCAGCTACTGCCTGACGGTTCACAGCTTTACGGCCGAGCATATGGCCAAGCTGCCGGCCGATGAAATCATTCTCGCTCGGAAGGGCCATGCCCGCGACCCGAAGCGGGACGCCGCCGTCCAGTTTGCGCGCAAAGTCATCGAGACCCGCGGCAATGTCAGTGACGCCGATCTGAAAGCCGTCCGCGATGCCGGCTACACGGATGCGAATGTCATGGAGATCGTCGCGCTGGTGGCCATGTACTCCCTGACGAACTTTTTCAATAACGTGTTCGATCCCGAGAAGGACTTCCCCGCCGTTACGCCGGCTGGCTCGATCTGAACTCTATCCGGTCGGCATCGAGCGCTATCGCAGCAATCGAAGAGTTTTATTTAGTGATCCGTGCCCCAGCTTGGCGCTGAGACCCGGCCGGCTCCGCAGCATGGTCCATCAATGTAAGGGCGGTTGAGCCACTTCGGCGTCTTCGCGGTGCATTTCTTCCAAGACCAAATCGACGAGATGGCCATAGTTCTTGGCGCTAACCTCATGCCTTTGGGCGAGGGCGGCAATCCGTACCCGCAGATGCACAAAGCCCTCATCGTCGAACGCAAGGCCGAGTTCGCTCTGATAGATGTTCAGGACCGCCGTGGTCACGTCTGAAGGCTCCGCGTCCTTCCTGCGTGTGCATTGCTTCTTCCAATACTTGCGTATTTCAAGATTGATACTCATGGCACTCCCCTGCACTCACTAGCCGGCCTGAACAATTCAAGAACGGCAGGACGTTGGAGTCAACAGGAAGGTTTTCATGAGGGTTAATAACGGCGCAGGCCTCTCGCTCCAGCTTCTCGCGTTTCCTTATCCACGCGTCGAGCTTTCCGATCGCTATTTCGTCGCCAACGGTGAGGGCCGCCTTGTCGCGCAAGACCCGGCCTTCATCGATCGCTAGATAATTTCTCGGCATTGCCGCCACCGCGCATCATGCAGGGTGCCTGATATCGCGAGACGGTGGCTTTAGCCTAACTGATTGTATCAGCTACTATTTTTACCTTGTGTCATTTAAGAAAAAACATTGACGATTCAATGGTTTAGACCTATACATATGTGAGTTGCAGTCGCGCAGCACGAGGTGGTCCGTGGCCAAAGTTCCGACCCCACCGCAGTTTGTACTGCTTGCATTCGACGGTTCGAACGAGGTTGAGTTCTGGAAAGCGACGCGAAAATTCGCGGCGGACGCCGGAGTCCGCTTCACCTATTTCATCAGCGGCGTGTTCTTCCTGCTCGACGCCGACAAGAATATTTACGTCGATCCCGCGGGCCGCAAGGGCAAGAGCAATATCGGGTTTGGCGGTCCATCGCTCGACGTGATGAAGCAACGGCTGGAGCAGGTCAGGCTGGCTATGACGGAAGGCCACGAAATCGCCTCTCACGCCAACGGGCATTTCGACGGCAGGGACTACACCTTCGAGCAATGGAACACGGAGTTCCAGCGATTCACGACCATCATGTCGGATGCCTGGCAGAGATACAACAAGGCGGCGGAACCCGCAGGCTGGAAAAACTATTTCGCCAAGGAGATATCAGGCTTCCGGGCCCCCTATCTCAGCGTCGGCGACCGCAAGGGGTTGTGGAAGACCTTCAAGGAGCAAGGCATCGACTACGATACGAGCCTCGTCAACAACATGGGATATTGGCCGCGCCAGATCGATGGCGTGTGGAACTTTCCGCTGGCCACCATCAACGTCGCGGGCACGCCCAAGAACACGCTCAGCATGGACTATAACTTCTTCGTCGTCCAATCGGGCGGCAAGGACGGGCCCAAGGAAAAGTTCAAGGAATACGAAGACCAGATGGTCCAGAGCTACGTCCAGTACTTCCATCGCAACTACTTCGGCAATCGCGCGCCGGTGCATATCGGGCATCACTTTTCGCAGATGAACGGCGGCGCCTACTGGAAAGCCATGCAGCGCATCGCCCGCTATGTGCGCAAGAAACCGGATGTCATCTGCGGCACCTACAAGGAACTCTTGACTTTCATCGAGAAGAACAAGACTCGCCTGGACGACTATCAGGCCGGCAATTTCGACAAACCGGCCGCTGCTCCGTCGGCGGTCGCCATGGCGCCCAAGATCATGCCTGAATTGAGCCAGAAACAGCTCGATCAGATACAGGCAAAGAAGAAGCCGCGCAAAGCTTCCGGGTGCTGTCCCGGCTGATCATCTCGGGCGCGAGATGCTAAAGCGTGATGGCTTTAGATCGAGTCGCCATCGCGCTTTATCTTTTTGTTTGCGCATGATTTTTCCGGAAAACCGCTGCGCACTTTTCCGATCATGCTCTAAAAATCGGACGGAACGCAGATCAAGCCTGAGCGATATTTCAGCGAAGCCGTCCAGCGCGGACCGCCACCCGACGCCAGCGGATTGAATTTCGAGAATTCGATGTTCTCGATCGAGTTCATGGCCCGCATGGAATGCGCCTCGATGACATCGCCGCCGCGGCCCGGAAATACGTGATAGCCGGCATGGGCAATGCCGACGAAGACCGGAACCTTCTTGAAAGACGTCGGCGGCGACTTCTTGAAGCCCACAAGCTTGGTGGCGTTGTCCACCTTCGAGTCGTAGTAGAAGCCTTTGTTTATCACACTCGCGTAGCGCAGCGCATGGCCGCCCCATTCAGGCCGCCATTTGCCGGGGCTCTTCGGCGGATTGAGTTGCTTGTCCTGCGCGTCCCAGTCCGCATTCTTGCTCGGATCGGGGTTCCAGTAATAGATCTTCCAGCCAAGCTGCTGCAGCATGATCTGCAAATCGGTGCCGTAGAATTTCTGCCCGATCCGCAACTGGTCGTTGATCTTCTTCCACGTGTTCGGCATGCCGGTGGCGTTGAAACCGTGCTCCATCGCCTGCATGGCGAGCGTGATACACGCTGTCGCCACCTGCAGATCGGCCAGGGAGGCGGGCTTGCCATATTTCTTGAGCTGCGCAATGCGGAGCTCTTTGGTCTGGTGCTCGGGCTTGCGGTTGCCGTAATATTTCGACACCCCCCACTTCTTGAAAAAGGCGATGTGGTCGGCATAGACCCAGTCGAGAAAATCCGCTGCCGCGTCGGTAAATTTATCGAGCGAGTTGCGGTGTTTGGATTTCTCTGTCGACGTGAACATGTTGCTGGGCACGGAAGAAGCCATGGCTTTTCTCCGAAAACATTTCACCCTCTGGGGTGACTTTACGACAGGTTTTGGAAAGGTCAAAGGCTTCAGGCGATCGTTCGTCCGCGCCTCAGGCCGGCTTGCCGCACCGTCAGGGCTCTGCCATTATTTCGCCGCCGCCCCACCCGCGCCTTTTCGATGAACGCCCGTCAATTAACGCGCAACCGACCCAATGGGAGATTTCGATGCGACTCGTTCTGGCCTTGCTGCTGTGTGGCTTCCTTCTGCCGCTTTCCACCACGTCGCTGGTCCGTGCACAGGACACCGAGCAGAGCGTGTCGGACGACGAGATTTCCACCACGGCGCGGCGAAGCCTGACCTTCCGACCGCAGGCCGGGCCGCCCGGCTCGCGCGTCCAGCTCGAGGGCGAGGGCTTTCGTCCTTTTGAGCGGCTGCGCCTGCTTGTCGGGCGCACGCCCTCCGATCTCAGGCGTCAAAAAAATGTGGAGGTCAACCGCCGAGGCCGTGTGCAAACGTCCGTCGAGCTGCCCGACTGGGCGCGGCCGGGGCGGAGCGTCTTCTTCGCGTTGCAGAGTTCGGACGGGCGAAGGCGGGCCACGGCCGGGCCGTTCCGGGTCACCGAGAGAAGGCCCTCCCCGCCGCTGACCCTCAGGGGAACGCTTCTCACCGGCGGTGCGGAATGTGCGGTGTTCAGGAGCGATGATGGACGAAGGTATGCGCTCACCGGGAATCTCGGCGGCTTCGGGCCGGGCGACCGCGTCAACGTGCGGGGACGTATCGCCGAAATGTCGCCCTGCATGCAGGGACAGACGCTCGCGGTGGAGCGCATCAGCAAAGCGAAATAGGGGGCAGTGGGTCGCCGGCGCTCTCGTTCTAAAATAAGCCGTCTTCGCGAACGAGAGCGAGCGACTCCTGGAAGACATCGATCATCCGGTCGACGACTTCGCGTGAATGAGCGGCGGAAAGATAGTAGCGGTTGGCCCCCGAAATCAGGACACCGAGATTGAGAGCGTGCATCAGAAAGGCCTGCCGCGCCCGTTCCATGGGCTTCTCGTCGATGTCGAAGCTGCTGCGAACCGGACCGCTTTGAAAGTAGATATGAAACATCGAGCCGACATTGCTCATCTGGACCGCCATGTTGTGTCGTGCGGCGAAGTCATTGAAACTGGCCGTCAGGCGGTCGCCCTCAGCCGCCATGCGAGCGTAGATCTCCGGGTGCTCGGAATAATAGCGGACCGCCGCGGTTCCTGCCGCCATCGATAGCGGGTTGCCGGTGAAGGTGCCCCCGGTGAACACGCCTTGCTCGCCAGGCTTGGGAAGGAACATCCGCATGAAATCCTCCCGCCCGGCGATGACGCCGATCGGCAATCCGCCGCCGCACGCCTTGCCCAGTGTCGCGAAGTCAGGTGTGATGCCGAAATATTCCTGACCGCCGCCATAGGCCAGGCGGAAGCCGGTGACCATCTCGTCCAAAGCGAACAGCACGTTGCACTCGCGGCAAACCTCTAGAAGGGATTTGAGATAGGCGCCAGCCTCGCGCTGAGGGTTCGAATGCTGGACGGGCTCGATGATCACCATCGCCAGCTCATCCTTGTTGGCGCGGATGATGTCGAACGCACTGGGATTGCGATAGGGGAGAGGAACGATCAGATCGCGAATTGCTTTCGGGATACCGGTGCTGATCTCGACGCCGGACGGCCGCTCCCGGGAGTCGACAGCGGTCGGCGCAACCATGCAGTAGTCGTGCATGCCGTGCCAATAGCCGTCGAATATGCCGATCTTTTCCTTGCCCGTGAACGCACGCGCTGCGCGCATCGCATAGCCGGTCGCCTCGGACCCCGAGTTGCAGAACAGAAGACGCTCGGCGCATGGAATGGCGTCCTGCAAGAGTTGAGCGAGTGGAAGCTGTTCTTCGGAGTGAATGCCGAAATGCCATCCCGATCCGGAGATCCTGGAAATCGCCGCCGCGATCTCCGGGTGCCGATGACCCAGGACGCAGACGCCGAACCCCATGCAGGTGTCTATGTACGTGTTGCCGTCGATATCCGTGAGCGTCGCGCCTTCGCCCGAGTCGATATAGATGGGATGCGGCAAATAGAGATTGGCGCGCATGCCGGAGAACAGGATGCTCTCCCGATCACCGGTCATGGCCTGACACTTCCTTGTCTTGGCCAACATTTCGGTGATGGCGCCCTCGAAGCGTGATCGTCCCGTCATGACCCGTCCCTCATTCTGCCGGCCGCTCCGTAAATGAAGCCGGCCGCGTCCCTTCTTTCGTGCTCAGCCGCTTAGCTGTACGCTGTTTCAAGCAGGTGGGAAATGCAAGACGCGCGACAAGGCGGCCATCCTGGTTGCCAACGCTTAAGCAGGCAAAGCCCCGGGGAGCCCGCGTCCGTAGGAGCGGTGATTAAATTTCATACAGAAATGAATTCTTGACGATAGCGCGCCTATATAGGCGCCTGTCTGGAAAGAGGCCCCAGAACCCTTCTTCGGAAGGAGCCACAATTGTCCGCGCGCTGGAAGCGCAAATAGGTTTGCCATGTCGGTAAAAATTGAGTCCGCCGATAAATCCGAGATTGTCGGAATCCTCCTTCGAATATTCGCAGGCGCGCTTATCGTCGGCCTGCTGATCGTCTGGCCGGCGCTTGAAATCCTGAGTGCTGCATGGACATGAAGCCCAGAACCGTGCGGTGAACCCGCCTTTTCAGGACGTGTGCGACGATGATGGCGGATCGTCAGCAACCGGATCGGCGCCCAGGCCCATGCCACCCGCCATCGCGCCGCCGCCCATCCCCCCGCCGCCCTGCCCCGAGCCCCTCTTGTCGCGATCGCCTTTGTCGCGCGCGCCGGCGCCGGACGGCCGGGTCGGGCCCTGCATGGGAATCTCGAGATCAGGCGGGATCGGCGCAAGATCGAGCGCTTCGCGAATGAAGGCGCGCAGCGAAACCACCAGTTCATGCGTGTGGACCGGACGTCCGGCCACCAGCTCGCGCGCCGCGCGCTCCGCCAGCCGCACCTGCTCTTCGGTGCCGAGCAGGATGATGTCGGACAATGCTGCCTCGACCGCATCGCGGATGCGGCGGGACCGATCGGAGCCCAAGGTGCCTTCGGCGGCGGGACTCAGCGGCGCCCCAGGCTCACCCTCCGGCGCAGGCTCGCCGTCGCGGCGCAACTGCTTCAGATGCGTCGGATCGACGGTCAGGATACCGGTGAACGAACCGCCCAGCGCCTTGTAGGCCGCAATCAGCGTACGCAACCGCTCGTTGATCTGGCGGTTCATGCGCTCGCGGCGCTGCTGAATGGTGAACATCATCAGCAGGCGAATGCCCATCCCGATCAGCGTGATCAGCGCCAGGCCAAGCAAGGTGGTGAGAAGGCCGTACCAGGAACTGAAATCGATATTGCGCATGGTGACCCTATCAGCCTGCCCGCCTTGACCGGACCCTGCTCAGCACCCGGCGGATATAGCACAGCCTTGCAGGGGCAAAAACGGCGGGCGGGCGAAAGGCTTCGCTCCTGACGGCACCGGATTGCTGTCCGGTCACGCGCGCGATAGGCTCCCACCGGGCAGACGAGTGGAGGCGTTCATGGCAAGGATGATAACGCTCAAGGAAATGGGGCGCCCGTTCTTCGTATTGGTCAATGCGGACGCGATCAGCTACGTCCGGCCGTATTCGGCCGATTACGGCTCGACCATCGTGTTCGACCACGGAAACAGCCTCGCGGTGGAGGACGCGCCCATCGACATCCTGTCCAAGATTTCGACGGCATAGATATCAGGCGCACCGAAACCGGAAGCGCAAAGCAATGCCTATTTCGCGCGCTTGAGCTGGCCGCAGGACGCAACTATGGCCTGCGAAGGGCCGAGGCTGGTCTGCGTGTAGCAGAGGTCCACGAGCTCCGGATTGCTGATGTCGGCGTCCATCGAGCCGTCCGTATCGGCAGCGAGAAACCTCTTCCCGTCGGCCGTGATCGTTCCCACGAACGGATCCTTGCTCTCGGGCTTGGACCAGGAGCTGCCCCAGACCAGCCGTCCGTCCTGGCCCACGATATCGACCGTGAATTCGATCTGCCGGATGCGCGGTGGGTCGGCGATCGTCTCGTTGCCCGGATGGTGCGGGTTGTGACCAAGGATCGCGGTCTTGAAGGGGCCCGTCCATGTCCCCTTGAGGTCCGGCAAGCTCTCCGCATAGGCGCCGGCCGCCGTCATGATCATCGCGAGCACAGCAATCATCAGCCTCTTCATCGATTCCTCCCGGTTGCGGAACCCAAATCGCCGCGGCCTGCCACCGCACATGGATCGCGCGAGCTTGGGCATGCGCGCGCGATGGTGCCATCTGTTTCAGGCTTGCGCAATATCGAACCGCCAAAGCGGGCCTGCTTTGCGTGAATCAGATGATCCCGTGCTGCTTCAGAACGGCCTGCTCATCTCCCGATATCCATCCAAAGATCTTTGGCGTATCCGCAAGCTGCTGCACCAGGTAATGGACCTCGAAATCAATGGAAATATCCGGTTCGCCGCCGCGGTCATAGATGGCTCGCCAGGCGACGTGCGCCAGGCAGTGGTGCTCGTCGATGGATGCGATGCGGACATTGCGCAGCCGCATATCCTTGGTGCCGATCCGGCGATAGTTCTCGAATCCCTGCCGCATCACCTGCTTCAGCTGCTCGTCATTACGGCCAACATTGACGCCGGCCGGAGACGCAGCCACGAAGGCCCCAGCGTATGAGGATGTCACCTCGTCCATGTCGGCTTCACCGCCAAGCGCCCTTCGGAACAGCTTCTCGTAGCGCTCAAACAGCTCCCCTACGCTTTTCTCCACATGGCGCCTCCGCAGCGGGCCTTCCCGGCCGGAAATGTCCTGTACCATGATTGTCATCTTCCTGGTCTCGAATGTCCCGCCGGGCGGGGATTTGCCCGGAAAACACCGTGGGAGTATGGCAGTTCAAGGGGAACTCAGATGGCAAACCTGCATCTTCAGAATCTCCCGATGGCCGAGAGCGGGAGCGCCGGCACAAGCGTCGAAGACTGGAAGAAGGCGTTCCTGTGGAACCTCTATTATGTTCTCGGGCGCTTTCCGGAGACGGCGAGCCTGAACGACAAGTATCTGGCGCTCGCCCATAGCGTGCGCGAACGCCTGCTCGACCGCTGGGTCAAGACATCCGAAACCTATTATCGGAAAAAGGCGCGCACGGCCTGCTACCTGTCGGCCGAATTCCTGCTCGGCCCCCATCTCGGCAACAATCTCCTCAATCTCGGAGCATATGACGAGGCCAAGCAGGCCATGGAGGAGCTCGGCTTCAATTTCGAGGATTTGCTCGATCAGGAGGAAGAGCCGGGCCTCGGCAATGGCGGCCTCGGACGTCTTGCGGCCTGCTATGTCGATTCGATGGCGACGCTCGAGATCCCGGCCGTCGGTCACGGCATCCGCTATGAATTCGGCATCTTCGACCAGGTCATCCGCGACGGCTGGCAGGTCGAGATCGCGGACAAGTGGCTGCGCCTCGGCAATCCGTGGGAAATCCCGCGCCCCGAGATCGCCATGACCGTCGGCCTCGGCGGCCATACCGAACATTACACCGACGAGAACGGCCGCTATCGCGTGCGCTGGATACCGCAGCGCCTCGTCAAGGGCATCGCCCACGATACGCCGATCCTGGGTTTCAGGGTGAACACCGCCAATATGCTCCGTCTGTGGCGGGCGGAGGCCGTCAACTCGTTCGACTTCCAGTCCTTCAATACCGGCGACTACTATGGCGCCGTCGAGGAAAAGGTCGGCTCCGAGACGATCAGCAAGGTCCTCTATCCGAACGATTCGGGGCTGGAGGGCAAGCAGCTTCGCCTCGAGCAGCAGTATTTCCTCGTCTCCTGCGCGCTCCAGGATATGATGCGCATCACGCTGCAGACGGCCCCCGATCCGTCGCATTTCCACGAAAAATATGCCGTCCAGCTCAACGATACGCACCCGGCGGTCGCGGTCGCGGAACTCATGCGCCTCCTCGTCGATGAGTACGGCATGGACTGGGAGCCGGCGTGGGAGGTGACACGCCGAACGATGGGATACACCAACCACACGCTCCTTCCCGAGGCGCTCGAGAAGTGGCCGATCGGATTGTTCGAAAGCGTCCTGCCGCGCCATCTCGAGATCATATTCGAGATCAACCGCCGCTTCATCGACGAGGTGAGGGCCAGATATCCGGGCGACGACGAGCGGGTCCGCAGGCTTTCTCTCATCGATGAGACCGGCGGCCGGTCGATCAGGATGGCGCATCTCGCTTGTGTCGGCAGCCACGCGATTAATGGCGTCGCCACCCTTCACAGCGAGCTCCTCAAGCACGAGGTGCTGCGCGATTTCAACGACATGTGGCCGGAGAAGTTCTTCAATGTGACGAACGGCGTTACGCCGCGACGCTTCCTCATGCTGACCAATCCCGGGCTGACGAAGCTCGTCAGCGACGCCATCGGAGATGGCTGGACGCGCGACCTCGACAAGCTGCGTCTCCTCGAAGCCAAGGCTGACGAACTGGCCTTCCGCGACGCGTGGCGAAGCGTCAAACGGCAGTGCCGCGAAGCGTTCGCCGCGGAGATTCTCAAAAAGACTGGCATCACGACCGATCCGGCAAGCCTGTTCGATGTCCAGGTCAAGCGTTTCCATGAATACAAGCGACAGCACTTGAATGTCTTGCACATCATAACGCTCTATCATCGCCTGAAGCGCGACCCGCATTGCGACGCGCCGGCGCGCACCGTCGTTTTCGCAGGCAAGGCGGCACCCGGCTACATGATGGCGAAGCTGATCATCAAGCTGATCCACGCCGTCGCCGACATCGTGAACAACGACCGGGCGATCGCCGGACGGCTGCGCGTCGCCTTCGTGCCCGACTATAATGTGAAGAACAGCCAGCGCATTTTCCCGGGCGCCGATCTCTCGGAGCAGATTTCAACGGCGGGCAAAGAGGCGTCCGGCACCGGCAATATGAAATTTGCGATGAACGGCGCGCTCACCATCGGCACGCTCGATGGCGCCAATGTCGAGATCCGCGACGCCGTGGGAGCGGAAAACTTCTTCCTGTTCGGCATGACGGTGGACGAGGTCCAGCGGCGGCTCGCCGAGTGCTACCGGCCGTATGAGCACTATCGCTCGGACGAGGAGCTCAAGGAGGCCATCGATGCGATCGCGGACGGGGCTTTCTCGAATGGCGACCGCGAGCTGTTTCGCCCGATCGTGGACAATCTGCTGGGGACCGATCCCTATATGGTGCTGGCCGACTACCGTTCCTACATCGATTGCCAGGACAAGGTCGGCCGCGCCTGGCGCGAGCCCGAGCGCTGGACGCGCGCGTCGATCCTCAACGTGGCGCGCATAGGCCAGTTCACGTCCGATCGCGCGATCGGCGACTATTGCCGTGACATCTGGCACATCAACCCCGTAAAGGTTGCCGAGTAGGGGTGGCCTGAGCCGTCGCCGATGCGAAGCCCGCTCTATCTCGCCTTGAGAGCGATGACACGCATTACCGTATCGACTTGACCAGGGTTGGTAACTTCCCTCGTCTCGCCCGTAACGCCGACAAAGACGCCACCGGCCGGGACCCTGAACTCCCTGCCCTTCTTGACCCGAAGCTCTCCTTCGAGGACGTGATAGATCGTGTCGAACCTTATTTTCTCCGGCGGAAAACCCGCGCCGGGCGCAACGACATAGTCGGTCATCACGATGGACCGGTAATTCGGCAATGCCGCCGGCCACCTGCCCAAGTCGATCCGCCTCACACCCGGCATGACTTCCAGACCGGCGTGTCTCGCATAGATCTCAGACTTTGCCGAACCAGGAAATAGAGCTGCCGGAGCGAAAATCGTCGCGCCAAGCGTTATTGCGGTGCGACGATCCATGGTTGCCATGATCATCCTCCATGATGGAGCCCGCCGAACACCGCCGTTGAAAACAAGCTCCCAGGTCTCGCTGGAGTCAAGGAAATTGCCGCATTCTCCTGCCACCGGCGGCTCATTGACTTCGTGGGCGAAGGGATGGGATTCTGGGAACGGGGAGGCCGCAGATCCAATGAACGGAGATCGAGGTTGAGAACAGTCCTTCTGGCGTTGTCGTTCGCCGGCGCGGCCTCTGTTGCGCTTGCAGCCTCGGAGCCTGCCCCACCGCCCGAACTCGACGCCCTACGCAAGGACTTGGCCGCCGCGGTGAAGGCGCACGACCTTAAAGCGATCGTCGCGCTCTCGCGCTTCCCGGTGGCGTTCAGCGGCTATGAGGCTCCCGACAAGATCACCGAGGAGGACTTCCTGTCCGACGAGATCCAGTTTTCCAGCCTGTTCTACGAGGGCGGCGAGCAGATCGTGACCTGCCTCGCCACGGCCAAGCTGGACTACCAGGCCGAAAACCCCGATTTCCCGGGCAGTCCCTGGTATATCGACTGCGACGGAAACGAATATTATTTCGGACTCGTCGACGACAAATGGCGCTTTACGTCGTACATGAACGTCAACGAATAGGCGCGCGCATGGCATAACTATTGGCTGTTGTGCTGGCGGGTTCCCGAGACCATCTTGGTGCTCGTGGCGTGGACCTTGTGCCAGGGGACGCTGCTCTTCAGCCAACACTTCGACTTCGGTCCCTGGATGTCGGCGGGCACCCAGGTCCAAGCCTTGCACTGGCTGCTGAGATTGCAAGCCGCCTTGCAAGCGCCAACTGAACCATCCCCAGCCGTCGCACCCTCGGCGAGATCGGAGCCCGGCCGGTCAATGCCCTCGATTTGACTCTCGGCCACCATGCCAAGCTTCTCCCGGTGGCGAATGGCCAGGCAATCGACCACGTAGTCGTGCACAAAGACCGATTTGACCGTCCTATAATCGTCGCCACAGCCGGTGCCCCCGTGAGTACGGCGAAAGACCGAGACCGTAGTGGCGTGACGATTGGCAATAGGCGATGGCGACTGACAGGCGCTGCGCTCGATCCACCACTTGATGTCGTAGGGCACAGAACCATGTATGCCGAGACTCGTGGAGCACTCGCCGGGTTCATCGTCCGGAGTCAAACGATTGTCCCAAATCCTGCTCATGCATCGGTGAGCCCGATGCTGAGCCTCGCGCCGACAGCCATTCATCGTCCCCGCACCTTGGCCAACGCCTGCGTTGAAATGATCGACGGGAAAATCCGGCTTGAACGACGGGTCAAAATTCGGACGCCGCCCCTTGTCGGAAGGCGCGCGCAGTTCGAAATGCGCCTCGCAGCGACATTCATCGGCTCTCGCCTCCTCCGGCATCGCAAGAGCGAGCGGCGCTGTGAGAAGTGCAGCAAAGTTGATCACGCGGGATTTCCAACGGATGAGTGGCGACATAGCGAATCTCCTTGTGCCTTTGGGTCGTCGGTCGTTACTCGCAACTGCAGTCTGGCGGCTGATGCCGCGTACGACGCCGTTGCGTTTCGGAGCTACTCGCCGACGCTGCGGAAGACTCGTCTTTGGGGCGCAACTATAGGGCGGCGACGCTGAACTGGACCTGATCGTCCGGTTCAGGCGTGGTTCACGTCGGGTCCGCCGTCGGGCGCCCGATCCACATGAAGGGGAACGCCGTGGGCCTTAGCGCGGCGCTATCCGCCTGCATTTGGGCGGCTTGCCGCGGAAGCCCTTGGGACATTTCTTGCGCTCGACGATCGGCTTGCATTTGCCGGGTTTGCCGGTCGTGCCCCGCTTGCAGCGGCATTTCGGATAGATGCCGACCGAGTCCGCCTGGCATTTCCTGGGCGCGATGATGCGCACGCACTTGCCGGGCGTGCCGGTCGTGTCCTGCTTGCAGCGGCAGTCAGGATAGAGGCCGTCGGAATCCGGCGGGCAGGTCGTCTCGGCTTCGGACGACGCCGGCTGGCACCTTCCATCGAGCACGCGCCACCCCTCCGCGCACGCGCACTCGCCGCCGATGAACCCCACTGTATTTGCCGGGCATTTTCCTTCCGGCTGCTTCACGGCTTCCGGCTGCTTCACGGCTTCCGGCTGCTTCACGGCTTCCGCCTGCTTCACGGCTTCCGCCTGCTTCACGTCTTCCGGCTGCTTCACGGCTTCCGGCTGCTTCACGCCTTCCGGTTGTTTCACCCCTTCCGCCTGCTTCACGCCGCTCTTGCCTTCCGGCTGCTTCAGGACGCTCTTGCCTTCCGACTGCCTCACGTCCCTCTTGCCTTCCGGCTGCCTCACGTCGCTCTTGCAGCTCTCGCCATCCCAGCTCGACTGGGGCGGGCAGCACTTGCCGCGAACTTGCTTGCGCGACCAGCCTCGCGGACAGGCGGGCGATGCCGGGGGCGTCAGGCCCAGTCCGCAGAATGTCTTCCCGCGCTTTTCGAAAGGCGCGAACCTGGCTTCGGTGACGGTCCCGTCGTCGCCGGCATTTATATTGCCCCGCGTGCCGCCTGCCGGTTCGAGAATCTCGACCTTGTTCTTCAAGCCGCACTTCGCTGGCTTACCCGCAACGAAACTCACCGGCGCCTCGAGCTCGAGCTTGAGATCGACGCTCTCGCCCGGACCGAGCTCGAGCGGCGGATGGGTGCAGATGATCTGCTCGGGATGGCCGGCCGCCGACCGGCCTTGGCAAACCCAGGGCGCCGACCAGCTTCCGTTGGACGGGTCGACGACGGCGCCGCCGAACAGCGTGCCGCGAAGCTCGATCGCCTCCTCATGGACACCTGGTCCGTTATTGGTGACGGTGATCGTGAACCGGCAATCCTGACCGGCCGCCGCGGTGGTGACGCAGTCGCCAGCAGCCTGCGTGACAGTCAGGTTCCTCTCGGGGCGACAGAAGGTCTTTCCGTCCTTTTCGAAGGGCGCGAACCTGGCTTCGGCAAAGGCCATATCGTCGCCGGTACTGGCATTGTCGTGCGTCCCGCCCGCCGGCGCGACAATCTCGGTCTTGCTCGTGTAGCCACACTTCACCTGCGAAGCCGAGGGTGCCACGAAGCTCATCGGCGCCTCGATCTCGAGCTCGAGGTCGACGCTCTCGCCCGGGCCGAGCTCAACCGGCGGGTGGGTGCAGATACCCTGTTCGGGATAGCCAAGGAGGGGCTGGCCCAGGCAGGTCCAGGGCGCCGACCAGTTTGCGTTCGACGGCTCTTCGATGGCGCCATCGAAGAGCGTATCGCGAAGCTCGATCGCACCCTTGTGGACCCCCGGACCTCTGTTGGTGACAGTGATCGTGAACCGGCAATTCTGGCCGCCCGTGGTCGAGTCGCAAGCGCCCGCCGTCTTGGCAATAGTGAGGTTTCTCTTCTCGCCGGGGTCGGTCTTGAGGCCTCCTCCGCAGAACTTCGCTCCGTCCTTCGCAAACGGCGCGAACGCGACTTGGGCAGAGGCCACATCGTCGCCCGCATCGACATTCTTCGCGCTGCCGCCCAAGGGCCTCAGGATCTCGACCTTGTTGTCGTAGCCGCACCTCGCCTCGGTGCCCGAAGATGCGGCGAAGCTCAGCGGCGCCTCGATTTCAAGATCGAGCACGACGCTCTCGCCCGGATCGAGCTCGACCTCGGGATGCGTGCAGATTGCCTGCTCGGGATGACCCAATGCCGACTGGACTTCGCACAACCAGGGCGCCGACCAGTTGCCGTTGGACGGCTCGACGATGGCGCCATCGAACAACGTGTCGCGGATCTCGATCGGCGCGTTGAACACGCCTGGCCCTTGATTGGTCACCGTGATCGCAAATTTCGTGCTCTGTCCGGTCGCGGTGACCCGGCTTGCGCCCACCGTCTTGGTGACGGTCAGATTGCTCTCCTGCTCTTCGTTCGTCGCAAGCGGCCGGGGCTCGCCGATATTCGACACGAGGCAGACCGCCGGAATGTGGGGGTGGTCGGGCGGAGGATGGGGCGCCAGGTAAAGCGTCGATGATCCGGAATCGTCTGCCCAGGCAAGGTTGAGAGGTGTGGGGGCCTTCGGCGCGGCGATATACGCACGGTTCTTGAGCGCGCATTCCGCAACAGGCCCGAGGGGAATTCTGACGGTTGCCCCGAATTCGACGGATTCGCCGACCCCAAGCTCAGGATTTTCACTTCGGCACTCAGAGCGCAGCGGTGCCGGCTGTTGGCACGTCCAGTGGACCGGCTGGCTGAGCGAGAGAGCCGCTTTGGGCGGCGCGGAAGGAGGGCCGACCAGCTCATCGACAAACTCGATCGGGCTTGTGTGGGCATCCGGACCCGTGTTGGTGATCCTGACCTTCCACTCGCACCGCCACATTTTGCCGGAGACCTGGCAAAATTTCATGTTCTTGACCCAGCCCGCCGTCTCGAGCTTGAGGTTGCTTTGTTTCGATGCGCAGGCAATCCGGCCCGAGGGCAGGATCACGTCCCTCTGGAGCGGCATGGTGAGCGAGGCCGTATCATCGCCCTTCAAGCTGTCGAGCGGAGAGCCCCCTCCGGCCTTGCCGATCTTCGCATTCGTCGTGACCTCGCATTTGGTCACGCGTTCCAAGGGAATCCTGACCGTCCCCGGGATGAACGCGCTCTTGCCCTTGCCGAGCTTGGCATTGGCGCTCGTGCACTGATAGAGATTCGAGCCTGCGACGGGCCCTTCGCAGTCCCAGCCAGGCCGTTCGTCAAATGTGATGGTGGCGCCTTCGGGCGTGTCGACCGGCAGCGCGTCGACGATCCGGATCTCGCCCGCATAGGGTTCGCCGAGATTCGCGATCTTGAGCAGGAAATGGCAAATCCAGTTTCCGTCCACGGCCGGGCAAGAGTCTCCGGGAGACTGGTTGCGATTCATGATCTCGAGCGCGAGGTTGCTCGTCAGGCAGATGCCCTGGCCTTCGTCCGGTGGGAAGACGGGCGCGAACTGGGCTTCTGCCGAGTCAGTGTCGTCTGCCTCGAGGAAATTGCGCGGTGACCCGCCCGGCGCCTTGACGATCTTGGTGCTGCTGGTGATCGCGCATGCCGCATCGGGCGTCACGGGAATCCTGACGGTCAGCGGAATCTCGACCTTTTCCTGATGCGCCAGGTTGGGATTGTCGCTGCCGCACCGATAGTGATGCGGGAACGGCGCCGTCGCGCCGCAATTCCAGCCGGTGGGCGGCTCAAACGAGACCGTGGCGCCGGCGGGCGTGCCGGATGGCAGGGTGTCGATGAACTGGATAGGACTCGCGTAAGCTTTGCCGAAGTTCTGCAGCGTGACCTTGAACCTGCACTCCCATGCGTCGTCCAGGACCGGGCATGGTTCGGAAGGTCCGGTGTTCGTGAGCTCGAGATTGGAGAGACAGATGCCCTGCGCGACAGCGGCGGCGAGCTTCGCCGTGGCCGAGCTCGCATCATCGCCAAGGGCGGCATTGTCGAGCGTGCCGCCCATCGCCTTGATGATCTCGGCGCCGTTGGTGACCTCGCATTTCGCAACAGGCGCCACCGGAATCTTGACGATCGCCCGGATCTCGGCCTTTTCCAGAGGCGCAAGGTCGGGATTGTCGCTGCTGCACTGGTAGAGGTTCGGAAACTGCACCGGGCCGCCGCAAGTCCAACCGGCGGGCGGCTGGAAGGAGATGGTGGCGCCGGCCGGGTTGCCGAAAGGCAAGGCGTCGGTGAACTGGACAGGACTCGAGTAAGCCTTGCCGAGGTTCTGCACCGTAACCTTGAACTCGCATACCCAGCTGCCCCAGATGACGGGGCACTCGCCGTCGGGCCCTTTCGTCTCGAGCTTGAGATTGCTCACGGCATCAAGGTTCGGGCACTGAGCAAGCTCGCCCGGCAGGACCATCGTGGCCTCGGCTTCATCATCAGTCAAATCTGCGTTCTGATCGGTGCCGCCCGCCGCCGCCACGATCTTCACCGCGTTCTTCGCCTGGCAACTCAGAGGCCCTGCGAGAGTCTTGGGTAACTTCACGACGACATTCAAATTCACGGCCTGATTTGGCAGCAACGCAACCGACCATCTCTCGCAGGACAAGGTCGGCGCGGAGCCCATGCAGCTCCACGACCGGGCCGAGAAGGTCGCGGTCGCGCCCTGAGGGATCGTGTCGTCGAGCTTGATGAGACCGTAATAGGCGCCAGCCCCGGTGTTGCGGACAACGAAAGTGTAGCGGCACTCGAAGAAGCCAACCTCGTCGGCACAGACTTCGGCCAGCGGATGCGTCGAGATCTCGAGATTGGCCTTGCCGATGGCGGGCGGCGGACAATGGGGAGCCGGGATCGTGGCGGTGGCGAGATCGAAGTCATCGGCGGGATCGACATCGCCTAACCCCCCGGGCCAGACCAGTCCGGCCTGACTGTCGAGATGGCAGAGGGGCGCGGCGACCGGGAGATCGACCGTGACATGGAGATCGACGCTTTCGCCGGGCAGGAGCGAAGCCTGAGCTTGAGTGCATTGCTGCTCGCTCGGCGAGAGCGCAAAGCAGAGCCAGGGCGGACTGTGGCTGAGCGTCATCACCGCGCCGGCCGGCTGCGCCGGCAAACGGTCCTTGACGACGATCGGGCCGACATAGGCGTCGGGGCCGGTATTGGTGACTCGCACCACATAGTCGCAGAGGAAGCCAAGCCCACCCGCGGCGCAGGCGCCCCTCACCGAACGCTCCTCGAGCCTGAGATTGTAGGTCCCATCCGGCGGCACATCGGCTGCCGGCGCATGGATGCCGGTGGCGATCTTGGGATCGCAAGGCTGCCAGATCTCGACATCGCCGACATGGCCTTGGCTTTGCGGATCGGCGCCTCGGCCACCGTAGTCGATGAACCGGGATTTGGCCGGCGGTTCATTGTCGGCCCGCGTCAGCGCAAGATCGGTCCCTTGCAGCAGCGGAGAGCCCGTCGCCCACAGCGTCATATCACATGCGCCGGGCCGGATCGTGCCGGCCTCGTCATAGCCCACACCCAGCGCCACGCCGCCCGATGTGGTGCGATGGTCGGGCGGGGTACCGAGGGCATATTCATCTTGTATCGGCGCCCAGGTGCCGGGTGTTACCGGGTCGTCCGGTATTTCCCGGGCAAACCGGAACAGCACGGTGCCGCCCCGCTTTGCGACATACATGCGATTTTGGCCGTCGAAGGCGATGTCCGAAATCGGGTGATTGCGTTGCCCGCCCAGAACCTCGATTTCGCGGCGTGGATCGCTGCCAAAGGTCCCGTCGAGATTGATGGACACGGACCAGATTTCCGGTCCAGCGGCATAATAGAGACGTCCCGCATGGAGGCCGAGCCCCCAGATGCGCCGCTCGGGCGGGGTCAAGCCCCACGTCGCCTGGTCCTCACTGTCGAAGGCGGGCGATTTGATATCCATGGCGATGCCGTCATCGGCAATAGCGGGAAGGCCCAGCGCCGTCCGGCCGGTCCGCGCATGGTCGAAGCTGGCAACGAGGGTTCCCGCGGCATCGAGGCGGTAGATCAGGCCCGTGTCGAGGTCGGAGACGAAGAACTGCCTTGTGGCCGGGTCGAATACGATGTCGCCGAGGCCCGGACCGGCATTTCCGGGTATTGTCGCGAAGAGCGACACGGCGCCCGTTTTGCCGTCGATCCTGTAGATCGAGCCCGGCCCCCCTCCTCGCCCGAATTGGCCCGCCATCCATTCGGCATTGGCGTCGCCCTTTGTCAGGCGTTGCGGGCGCCCGTCGCCATCGGAATCGGGGGCCACGATCTGAAGCCCGAAGGCCGAGGTGGCGCCGAGATAAATGCTGGGCGTCGCCTGCGTGCCACGGGCAGGAAGGCCATCATCGAGGCCGATCGCGAAAACCTGGCCGACGTCGCGGGCTTTCACCCGGAGCTTCGGCGGGCGCTGCGGAGATGCGCCCGGCTCGAGCTGCAAAATCTGCGCCGAGGCGCCGTCGAGATCGATGAAGGTTCCATCGACAGGATCGCCGGCAGCGCCTGGCGCACCTGCCGCTTTCGCCCCGGCGAAGCCCGTTACCACGGCCTCGCCCTGCGCAAGCGCGGCGTTGTCCTGCGCTTTCGCCGCAGATACGGCGACCACTGCCAAAATGAGACACAGCAAGCCCAGGCATCGCATTCACGATCTCCTATGGTTGCAGCATCTCGCCAATTGGTCTTGCCTCAGCCCCTCGCCACTCTGAGGGAAATTTCCCACGAGCACAATGTCAGATCAATGAGATGGACCTTCACGATCCCTTGCAAATCGGTATCGGCCCCGGCGGCGGTGCCGGATGATCCTTCTGGTATTGGATCAGGATCGGTTCGAGAGATTCTCTGGCCCAGAATTTCGGAGAGCGAATTTCTTTCAAGCAAGAGGCGTTCCAATATAATCCTCCGCTCGTCGGCAATCGGCCGGCCTTGACGGCCCCCACGACGGCTTCGATGTCCTTTGATTCAGGATAGATATAAAGCGTCGTCGGCTTATCCTTCATCATCGGCATGATCTGCCTGGCGTCCGAAGGCGACCAGCTGGTGCAGCCATTGCTGCGGCCGAAGGAATAGTCCACCAGCTTTCCGAATGGAACGTAACCGTTTTGATTCGCGTACGGACTTTTCGGGTCTTTCCGCAGGCACACTCCCCTCAGCAACACGGCCGGATGCCCCCCGATCAGACGAAGCCTCGCATTTCCCGTGTCACCTTCACCGTCAAACTGCACGAAAGAGCGATTCAAAACCGCACTTCTCCCGGATGAGGCGCGATAATAACCTTTGAAAGACGTGATCTCCTCGCGTGTCAGGTAGGCTCCCCCGGTCGTCAATTTGGAATCCAACGCATTACTGAAATTCTTCGCGCACCGGATTCCGTTCGCGAAGTTAGCGATGCCCTTCAAATGACGACCGTTGCCGTGGCCCGTTGGAACCGCGCGAAAGGTCCGGTCGGCTTCGCATATGGTGTAGAACCGTCGCCCCCAACCGCCAGGCCGCGTAGCGTCCATAGCGAAGTAGCATGGATTTTTGACCACGCCTTCGCTCACTTTCTGCAAGTAGAGCGCGCGTGCCCTCTGCAAAACCACTTGCGCGATCTGGCTTGGGCCTTCGCCGACATGGGGTCGCAGCCATTCCGGAACATCTGGGGATTGCTCCGCGGCAAAAGAGTGGGGCAAACCCAACAAGGCAATAGCCATGCCCGAGCTGACGACACCGAGGAGGAGCGACTTCAGCCGCATCGGATGATATCTCCCGCAAGGCCCCCTAAGTTGTAGATCGCTCTCGCCAAGGAAACATGGAACACATGCAAATTCAAGCCCGTCGGCGTAAGCTCGGGCGCGAACCGTCAGGCAACACATCTCCTGGAATGGAGATTCCCTTCACGCTTCAGCTCCGGGGCGATTTCGCCCCCGGGAACCGCCGGACTGAACAGGAAGCCCTGACCCTGCTGGCAGCCGAGCGCCTGCAGGAACTCAAGCTGCTCCTTCGTTTCGATGCCCTCGGCAAGCGTCACCAGGTCCAGGCTATGGCCGATATTGATGACCGCCCGGAATATTTCCGCGGACTTCCGCGCGGTCTCGACATCCTTGACGAAGGATCGGTCAATCTTGATCTTGTCGAACGGAAAACTGCCCAGATATCCCAATCCGCAATAGCCGGTGCCGAAATCGTCGAGCGCAATGGACACGCCAAGGTCCTTCAGGTCCTGCAGGATCTGCACGGTTTCGGACGTTTTTTCCAAGAGGCAGGATTCGGTGATTTCGAGCTCGAGCCGGTGGGCAGCGAGACCTGACCTCGCGAGCGCGCCAGATACGGCCTCCACGAGCTTGCCCGACTTGAACTGGGCCGGGGAAATGTTCACCGCAATTGTCAGATCTTCCCGGAGGGCGGTCGCCAAGCTGCAGGACCGTTCCAGCACCCAGGCGCCGATCGGAACGATCAGTCCGCTCGATTCCGCGACGGGGACAAAAGTCGACGGCGGTATCATGCCTTCGATCGGATGGTTCCAGCGCAGCAGAGCCTCGAAGCCGATTTCCTTAGCGGTCGCGAGGTCCACCAGAGGCTGATAGTGGACATCGAATTGATCCTCGGCCAGGGCCTGGCGCAGGTTCCGCTCCATCTCGCGGCGCACGATCGTCTGCAGCGACATATGCGGCTCATAAACCCGGCAGACGCCACGGCCATCCGACTTTGCCTTGTAGAGGGCGAGGTCGGCGTTCTTCAGCATGGTGGAAGCGTCAGTCGAAACGTCCAAACCGACGCTCAACCCAGCGCTCACCCCGACCAGGATTTCGTATTCGCGGACCTTGAGGGGATCGGCGAAAGCCTTGACCAGGTCGCTCCCAGCGGTGTGAGCGTCCGCGGGATCGGCAAGCACCGGCAGCAGCACCGCGAACTCATCGCCACCCAGGCGGCCGACAATTCCCCGGTCGCCTAAGCATTCTTCGAGCCTGTGGGCCACCGCAATGATGAGGTTGTCGCCGACATAATGTCCGAGGGTGTCATTGATGTTCTTGAAGTCGTCGATATCCACCAGAATGACCGACCAAAGGCCGGGATCCTGTGTTTTCCGCAGATGCGTGTCCTCAAGCAGCTCGAGGAACAGCCGCCGGTTGGGAAGGCCGGTCAACGCATCGTGTTCCGCCATGAACTTGATGCGGGCGTCCTGCTTGCGGCGCTCGGTAACGTCGAAGACGGAAATGATCGCCGCTTCCTTGCCGCCATATATGATGGGCCGGGCGTAGCTCGAGACCAGAATTTCCGTGCCGTCGGCCTTGTTATGGATCCAATCCTTTTCGCCGCTGTCCCGGGTAAAGTTGTTCCTGGCGTCGTCGAGCGCCCGCTGCCGTTCGTAAGCGGGCCTGATTTCCAGCGACGTCATATTCAGGAACCGGTCGCGCGCATAGCCGTAATGCTCGACAGCCGCGGCATTGACGGCAAGGAATTTCAGGCTTGATCTTTCGACGACCCACATCGGAACCGGGCTGCTCTCGAACAGCAGGCGGAAAGACTCCGCGGCGGTCCTGTCATCCGCAACATCAAGCCGACGGAGCCCTTCTCTTTCAAAGGCATCGGTCTGCTCTGTATCAGGACCAGGAATTGTCATGTCTGCGACCGGCAAACCCATCTGACGCGATTTTACTGTCTGCCATTGCAGCCGGAAGGCCAAAGAGGCGCTTAAGATGGCTTCCGCTTCGAAAAACATCGTTAATTTTGGCTGAATGCCCGATTGAGACTTTTCGGGCCGGCGACCAGATTTGAAACGGCAAGCTTCGCGGTGTATAATCCGCCCCGGTGCTCGACTTGGCTCCGAGCGCAAGGGGCGCTCGGATGCGGCTGTTCAGGAGGTCCCGTCATGGCCTCTTCACATGGCAAACCGATCGGCGCTGTCGATGACAGCCCCGCTTATGGGAATATTCAAAAGATCAGCGCGGCTGACCTCGTGGACGCATTGATCAAGGGCGTCGATGACTTCAAGGCGAAACCCAGCCACCTGGTCATCCTGGCCATTCTCTATCCGCTGGCCATGGTGGTTTCGGCCAATATCGCGGCCGGATACATACCGCTGCCGCTCGTCTTCCCGCTCCTCTCCGGATTCGCCCTGATCGGCCCCCTGGCCGCGGTCGGCCTTTATGAAATCAGCCGGCGGCGCGAACTGGGGCTCGATATCTCGTGGGGGCACGCCTTCAACGTCATGCGGCGTCCCTCCATGAACATCCTGATGCTGAGCGTCCTGCTCGGCGTGATCTACTTCGCGTGGCTCGGTGCGGCATTCGCCATCTACCGACAGATCTATGGCGACACCGTGCCGAGTTCGATCACCGAATTCCTCCGTGAGGTCCTCACCACGCCGGCCGGCTGGACGCTCATCATCGTGGGCTGCGGCGTCGGTTTCCTCTTCGCGCTGGTGGCCCTCGCCGTCAGCGCCATGTCCTTTCCGATGCTTCTCGACCGGCATGTCAGCCTGGCAACAGCGATACAAACCTCCGTTCACGCGCTTGTGGTCAATCCGATGACGATGATGCTGTGGGGCTTGATCGTCGCCGGTCTGCTCTTGATCGGGGCCGTGCCCCTCTTCGCCGGGCTCGCCGTCGTGATGCCGGTGCTCGGGCATGCGACCTGGCATCTGTATCGCAAGGTTGTCCAGCACTGACGCGGCCCAAGCCCAATGAGCAGCTCAACGTGCCAGCATGTGATCCGCCAGGCTGTAGCAATGGCTCGCCTGGTAGGCATTCCGGCCGCGGTTCATGTGGGTCAGGTTGAAAGCCCGGATGGCGCGCAGCGCGCGGCGGCTCTTGAGGAACTTGCCGATCGAGGCGAAGCCGCGGACCTTGATGCCGAAAATGTCCTCGCCGCGCGGGAAGATGAAACCGACGTCCTCCGGCGTCGTGACGCAACGCTCGAGGAGGGATTCGTCCACCCGGTCCTCTTCGAGTGAATGGTCGATGGTGAAATCCGAAAGATGCACCAGGAACAGCGCACGGATGCCGTCGCCTTCCGCATAAAGCGAAAAAAACTCCATCCAGCTCGCATTCACACGGACGAGCGCCTTGCCCGGAGTCGACGGCAGGCAGGAGACCGACCAATAGTGCCGCTCGGTCCGGCGCGGGATCGGGATGCAGTCGCGGCCATAGCGCCGGAGAATCTCCAGGACCTCTTGCGCCTGCGGCCGGCGCAGCAGCTTCTCATAGCGCGCGACATATTTGAGACGCAGCTCGAGGGATTCCAAGCGCTCGTCAGCGTCGCGCAGGACCGTCTTGCCCTGCAACCAATTGCGCTGCTGCTCGAGATCCAGGAATCGGCGCAGACCAGTAGCGCTGCGGCGAGGAGCGGAAGTCATGTCAATCATCGTATGAGAGTCCACGCTGCGCTTCCGCCAAGGCCTGAGGCTCGACCAAGAGGCCTTGCCGTTCATAGCGGCGCCGGCTTCTGCTGAAACGCACCACCACGGCGTGTCTTGGGCTTTTCGCCTTCGCTCGGCGCGTGAGCAGCGCATCCCCGGCCGGCAGATATTCAAGATCGCCGAGGCCCGCACATGTGAGGCACGCCGGACCAGGATTTTCCATGATAAGAAGACCGCCGGTGCCGCCGCACCGGTGACACGTCCACGAATCATGAAGCGGCGCGATCACGACCAGCTCGGGCGCACGGCTCGCCTTCTCGGCCAAGCGCTCCCGCTTGTTCTCGGTAAGCTCGCGCGATATCCAATGCGTGCGATACAGCTGCTCGATCGTCGGGTTTCCACTCTTGCTGAAGCGCAGCGTTTGCCGAGACGGCGTTTGCGCGACATAGTGGGTCTCACGTGGGATCAATCCTTTCGCGCCGGCCCAGGACCGGAACAGCTTCATGGCCTCGGAAATGCGCGCCAGATTGGTCCGCACCGCCCCCTCGAGACAATCGAGCTGTCCCTGCCGCCAGCGTTTGACCGTCCCCGGATCGAGCCATCCGATCCCGACCAGCACATCGATGGAACTCACATGTTTCCGGGCCGCGAGCGCTTCCTCCGCAGCTTTGGTCACGCGATCGTGGAGCTTCTTGCGATTGTGCGGCTGCATGATGTCGTCGTTCACGTCAGACGCGCATTACTGTAATCGGAGATTATCTCCAACTCAATGAGGCGGGGCATCTCCGTAGATCGGCACGGCTTGTGCTCGGTTCGGCTCTCCTGAATCAACCCCACTGGCGCAGATTTAGGAAATACCGCGTATGCCGCAACTCACCTGTCCGCGTCAGCGCGCCCTTCTCGGCCAGATCATGCAAATCGCGGGTGGCGGTGGCGCGTGAAGTTTTGGTGATGCTGATATAGTTCTCAGCACTCAGCCCGCCTTCGAAGGCGTCGGTGCCTGCCGCGAAGAGGCGGGCGACGACCTTGTCCTGGCGCGCGTTCAGCTTGCCGCGGAAGCGCTCGTAGAATTTCGCCTTGGCGAGGAAGAAGTCCATACGCCTGATGGTGTTGCGCTGGGCCTCGAGGATCGTCTCGGCGAAGTATGAGAGCCAGGCGGTGATCTCCAGCTCCTTGTTGTTACGCTCGAGTGCTGCGTAATAGCCCTTGCGTTTACGCTCGATGGTCCAAGCAAGCGCGATCAGGCTCGGGCGATCGAGCGACTGCGCCAGCGCCTTCTCGGCCAGAGCGCGGCCGATGCGCCCATTGCCGTCCTCAAAGGGATGAATGGATTCGAAATACAAATGCGCGATCCCGGTGCGGGTCAGCGCCGCCAGCGGGCGCTTGCCGCCCGGTGCAGTGGCATTGAACCAGGCATTGAACCGCTTCATCTCGGCGCGCAGCCGGGACGAAGGCGGCGCTTCGAAATGAATCTTGCGCCGGTAATCGGGGCCTGAGACGACCTGCATCGCCTCGGCATGCCTGCGATAGCCCCCGACGACCCTCACCGTCCTATCGCCGCTCAAGACCATCCTGTGCCAGGCGAACATCGTGGCGTCGTCGAGCGGCTGCGCGAAGTTGTGATAGAGATCCGCCATCATCTCGGCGATGCCGCGTTCGGCGGCCTTCACCCGAAGCGATGTGGAGCCGAGACCGAACTGGTGGCGCAGCGATGATTGCACGCTGTCACGATCGAGGATCTCGCCCTCGATCTCGGACGTCTTGACGGCCTCATCGCTGATGAGTTCGATCCTGAGAACGTCCTGATCATCCGCGCCGATATGTCTCTGGATGCCGACAAGCTCCCCCGATTGTACCAGAAACCGCTCCTCCAGAGCCTGCAATGCCTTGGACTCATGTGTAAAATCTGGCCAGTCCAGCCGCTCCCAGTTCCAGGTCATGAGCCACAGCCATCCTTTCTATAGCTCACAATACCGTATAAATTGAGCTATAGAAATCCCTCCCATAACTCATGAACTCTCTACGGGCCCCAGGCGCCGATATCGCCAATGATGTCTAGACGACCTGGCAAGCCTGGCTCAACAAACGGTTTCTGCTGCAGGAAGCGTGACGGTTTTCGAAGCCCACAACTGGTCAGAGCCAGAAGCGTGAAGCCGTCGACTTGAAATGCGCTCGCCAGGTCCGCGACGTCGCCTGCCGTCAGCCTTGACGGCATTGCTCAACCGGCGGCGTTATAAGCCCCGGCTTCCTCGAGAAGCCATTTTCGAAAAAGCATGATCGCCGGCTTCTTCTTCTGCGCGGATTTGGAGGTCAGCACATATTGCGCCTCTTCGATATCCACGCCTTCAGCGATCGGCACCGCGAGATCGTCGCTCTCGAACACCGAGCGCGCATAGTATTTCTGGACCAGGCACGGACCAAATCCGGCGCGCGTCAAATCGATAGCGGAAATCGAGTTGTCCGTCGTGACATTGACCTTGATCAAATCCTCGGACACGCCGAATTTCCGGGCAAAGGCGACCCAGCGGTTCTCGCTTCCCATGACATGAACGACACCCTTGCGAATGAGGGCTTCGATCATTGTCCTGTCGTCGGCCTGCGGCACGACCGCCACGGCATCGCGCCGGGCAATCATGATCGATTGGGCTTTCAACAGCAGGGTCACGTCGAATCCCGGCCAATTCCCGGTGCCGAATTGAATGTCGACGTCGGTCGCGACGCCAGGGCCGATCCAGCCGCCGGCGAGAAGGCGCAACCTTATGTCGGGAAATGCCGCGTAGAAGCGGTGCAAGCGCGGCGCGAGCCAGGAACCCGTCAGCGTTATCGGCGCACGCAGGGTAATCTGGGCCTCGCGCTCGCCACCGAAGAGGCTCACCGTCGATATGAGAAGATCGTCGAGCGCCTTGGTCACACTGGGAAGATACGCTTGTCCGATCTCCGTCAGCTCGACCCGGCGCGCCAGCCGCTCAAAAAGCTTGAAACCCAATTCACCCTCGAGCGAACGGATCTGATGGCTGACGGCGGCGGGCGTCAGGCCCAATTCGGCTGCCGCTGCAGAAAAATTGCGGTGACGCGCCGCCGTCTCATAGGTCCGCAACCACTGCAACGGCAGGTGGGAGCGCATCATGAGAAAACTTCCTTCAAACAAAACGTCATCTTATACAGTTAACCCTTTGTTTGACTTACAACAAGCAAAACTGGAAACCGGTTGCCGAGCCACACCGCCTCGGCTCATAGGGAGTAGCTCATGAAGATCACCGACGTAAAAACCTGGGTGGTGGGCAATCCGCCGCCCGGCATCGGCGGCAAGTATTTCATCTTCGTCAAGCTGACGACCGACGCCAACGTCGTCGGCTATGGCGAAGCCTATACCGCCACCTTCTCCGCCCATCTCACCGCCAGAATGATCGAGGACATGGCCCTGCGCTATTTCATCGGCCATGATCCGCATGACATCGAGAACTTCTTCCGCCGCTGCTACTCCTCGGGCTTCACCCAGCGGCCGGACGTTTCCGCCATGGGCTGCTTCTCGGCACTGGAAATGGCCTGCTGGGACATCATCGGCAAGGAAGCCGGAAAGCCGGTCTACAAGCTCTTGGGCGGACAAGTGCATGAGCGATTGCGCTCCTACACTTACCTCTATCCGCATTCCGGTTCGGTGCATTCCGAAGATGCCGTCGGGAAGAACGTCTATAACGACCCCGACCTCGCCGCCGAATGCGCCGCCCTCTATGTCGCGCAGGGCTTCACCGCCGTGAAGCTCGATCCGGCCGGCCCCTACACGGCCTTCGATGGCCATCAGCCACGCCTTATCGACATCGACCTCTCGGCCCGTATGCTGAAGGCGATCCGCGAAGCGGTCGGCAAGAAGGCCGACATATTGTTCGGCACGCATGGCCAGTTCACCGCTTCCGGCGCGCTGCGCATGGCGCATGCGATCGAGCCCTATGACCCGCTCTGGTTCGAGGAGCCCGTGCCGCCGGACATGCCCGAGGTCATGGCCGAAGTCGCGCATGGGACGCGCATCCCCATCGCCACCGGCGAGCGGTTGACGACCAGATTCGAATTCGCCCGCGTCATCGAGACTCGCGCCGCCACCATCCTGCAGCCGAATCTCGGCCGATCGGGCGGACTCCTCGAGACCAAGAAGATCGCCGCCATGGCCGAGGCCTGGCATATCCAGGTGGCGCCGCACTGCTATTGCGGGCCGATCGTCGGCGCCGCCAACATCCAGCTCGCGGTGACGCTGCCCAACTTCCTCATCCTGGAATCGCTCAAGCAGTGGGACGGCTTTCACGCCAAGCTCTTGAAGAAGAAGATCGAGTGGCAAGACGGCTGGGTCATACCGTCGAAGGAGCCGGGGCTGGGCGTCGAGCTGGACGAAGCGGTGTGCGAGGCCCATCCCTATGACGGCCCACATCTGCATCTCCAGATGGCGCAGGAGCCCTTGATGCCGTGAGCGAGATCAAGGAGGAACGATCATCCCGGCTTTCGGCCAGACCGTTTCAGCGATGAACAAGCGCGTGCAGAAGCCCGATGCGGTCACCCAGCTGTGGAACCTGGACGGCCTGCGCTTCGTCGAGCGCTGGTGGCTGGCTTAAGCTTCAGGTTGAGTCGCCATCACGTTATTTTTGCTTGAGCGTGAGGGTCGGCGCTCGGCGGCAGGGGAAGCACATTCATGCACTATGGCTATATCGGCCTCGGCAATCTCGGCGGGCATCTGGCGGCGAGCCTGCTCGGCGCGGGCTTCAAGGTCACGGTCCACGACAAGGACCGCGCCGCGGCGAAACGGCTCCTCGCGCTGGGCGCGGCCTGGGCCGATACGCCGGAAGCCCTGGCCCAAGCGTGCGATGCCGTTGTGACCTGCCTGCCCTCGCCCAAGGTCTCCGAGCTCGTTCTCGGCCAGATGCTCAAGACCCTGCGGCCGGGCACGACCTGGATCGAAATGTCGACGCTCGGTCGCGACGAGATCCTGAGGCTCGCCGCGAGCGCCGCCGAGAAAGGTGTCAGAACGATGGAGCTGCCGGTGACCGGCGGCGTCCATCTCGCGGCGCGCGGCCAGATCACCATGCTGGCCGGAGGCGACAAGGACCTGTTCGATCGGCACCGGCCGGCGCTTGAAGCGATGGGCGACAAGATCTTCCATATGGGCCCGCTCGGCAGCGCCGCGGTGATCAAGGTCATCACCAACATGCTGGCTTTCATCCATCTCGTCGCCGACGGCGAGGCGCTCATGCTGGCGAAGCGCGGCGGGCTCGACCTCGGCCAGGCCTGGGCCGCCATCAAGGCGAGCTCCGGCACCAGCTTCGTCCACGAAACCGAGGGCCAGCTCATCCTGAACGGCAGCTACGACATTGCCTTCACCATGGATCTCGCGCTGAAAGACCTCGGCTTTGCCATGAATTTCGGCCGCGAATTCGAGGTGCCGCTCGATCTCGCGACCCTCACTCATCAAACCTTCGTCAAGGGCAAGGCCGCCTATGGCGGCGACGCACAATCCACACAGATCGTCAAGCTGCTCGAGGACGCTCTCGGCACCGATCTCAGGGCGCCCGGCTTCCCCGCCCGCCTCGAGTGAGCGTGGCGTGAGACGATCCGTTCCAAAGCCACACGCTTCAGACAAGACTCCTCAGGTCCAGCGATGGATCGGCCATCTTGGCCGGCTCGATCCTTCGGCCTTCGGCGCTCGTCAGCGTCGCGCGGAACCGTCTTGCCCTGCATCCAATCGCGCTGCTGCTCGAGATCCAGGAATCGGCGCAGACCGGTCGTGCTCCGGCGAGGAGTGGCATTCACGTCAGTCATCGTGTACGAGCCCGCGCTGCGCTTCCGCGAAGGCCAGAGGCTCGACCAGCAGGCCTTGCCGTTCATAGCGGCGCCGGCTTTTGCTGAAGCGCACCACCACGGCGTGTCTTGGGCTTTTCGCCTTCGCTCGGCGCGTGAGCAGCGCATCCCCCGCAGGCAAAAATTCAAGATCGCCGAGGCCCGCACATGTGAGGCATGCCGGGCCAGGATTTTCCATGATGAGAAGACCACCGGTGCCACCGCACCGGTGACACGTCCACGAATCATGCAGCGGTCGGACCACGATCAGCTCGGGCGCACGACTCACCTTTTCGGCCAAGCGCTCCCGCTTGCTCTCGGTAAGCTCGTGCGATATCCAATGCGTGCGATACAGCTGCTCGATCGTCGGGTTTCCGCTCTTACTGAAGCGCAGCGTTGGCCGAGACGGCGTCTGCGCGACATAGTGGGTCTCACGCGGGATCAATCCTTTCGCGCCGGCCCAGGACCGAAACAGTTTCGGGGCCTCGGAAATGCGCGGCAGATTGGTCTGCACCGCCCCCTCGAGACAGTCGAGCTGCCCCTGTCGCCAGCGTTTGACCGTCCCGGGATCAAGCCATCCGATCCCGACCAGCACATCGATGGAATTCACATATTTCCGGGCCGCGAGCGCTGCCTCGGCGGCTTTGGTCACGCGATCGTGGAGCTTTTTGCGATTGTGCGGCTGCATGATGTTGTCGCCGGCGTCAGGCGCTCATTACGGTAATCGGAGATCATCTCCAACTCAATGAGCCGACAAGAGGCAAGGTGTTCCCGCGGATCGGCCCGCCTTGTGCTCCGTCGAGACGACCGGGCAAGAAGGGCTCAATGAACGGTTACCGCCTCAGAAAGCGTCGACGGCAGAGGCGAGTAAGCCAGAGTGCCGGGAATTACTCCCCATTGCTCCAAACTTCTGAAAGCATAGGCAAAATTTAACCAAAGGGGCTGGAAATCGGGCCCCCGGGTGGGGCCTCGAGCGATGGCCCGTTGACCGCATTTGGACGCTTTGTGTATTTGAAAGCGTCTCCAGCAGACATCGAGAGGATAATGGATATGGCGATTATTCCAGACCCGGCCGCGTTCAAGAAGAGCCTCGCTTCCCTCCCGGTGAAGACTTTCGAGCCCGGGGAAACCGTGTTGGCTGCGGGATCGAAGACGGGGCAATTGTTCATTCTTCGCCAGGGCGTCGTCGAAGTCGTCAGAGACGGCTTGCAGATCGCCGTCGTCTCCGAGCCCGGCGCGGTGTTCGGCGAGCTCTCCGTGATATTGGACAAGCCGCATACCGCCGACGTGCGCGCCGTGGAGCGCTCCGAATTCCATGTCGCCAAGGCTTCCTCGCTGCTCGCCGAGAACGCCGCGGCCTTGCTCTATGTGTCGGCGCTGCTGGCCCAGCGTCTCGACACCGCCAATGAAGTCATCGTCGAGATCAAGGCGGAACTGGGCGAGGGCAAGCGCCCCGGGGTGATCAGCAAGGCGCTGGAGAAGCTGGAAAAGCTCCTGGGCCCGAACGGCGCCAATAATTCAGAGTTCTATTATTACTATCCGATGTATTGAGCCCATCACCTGGATTTCAAGCCGCCGCCGCTCAGCGCAAGCGCGGCTTGGCTATGCCGGCGGACTGGCAAAGCACATCGACCATGGCGGAGAAGTCCTTGCCGCCGGAGCCGCTGGCGCGGGCGAAACTGAACGCCTCGCGCGCCGCCGCCGCCATGGGCATGGGCACCCTGGCCTCGTTCGCCGCATCCATCACCAGGCTCAGATCCTTATGCGCAAGGTCGATGGTAAAACCGGGCGACGTGTCGTCCTTGAGCACCTTGCCCGGCCAGTTGATCTTGAGCTGGCCATTGAAGGCCGTGGTGCCGTAGAGCACGTCCAATGTCGTGGAGAGATCGAGCCCCAAACGCTGCGACAGAGCGAGCGCCTCGGCATTCATCTGGCAGGAGGAAATGGCCAGGTAGTTGTTCACGAGCTTGGTCCGGGTGCCGCTGCCGGCCGGCCCACAGTGAAATATCGTATTCCCCATGGCCTCCAGCATCGGCTTCACGCGCACGAAGTCCTGCGGTGCAGCACCTACCATGAAGAGCGACTCGCCTTTGTCGGCATGACTTGCGAGCCGGCCCACAGGCGCGTCGACGAAAGCCACACCCTTGTCGGCGGCGCGCGCCGCCAGCCTGTCGGTGGTCTTGGGATCGATCGTGCTCATATCCATGATCAGGCTGCCGGAAGCGGCGTGAGACAAGACCCCGTCGGGGCCGAGCACGACAGAATCGACGGTTTTCGGATCCGGCAGCATGGTCACGATCGCCGTGCTCGACGCCGCGACCTCGGCCACGTCCTGTGCAGGCCTGGCCTGAAGCGCCGCGAGCTCGGCGACAGCGGTTGGGTTGACGTCGTAAGCAATGACCCTGAAGCCTTTGCGGCACAGGTTGGATGCCATCGGCCTTCCCATTCTGCCGAGACCAATGAATCCGATCGTTTCCATATGCGCCATCCTCCCATCCCGCCGGTTCTGACCGCCGGACACGCTACGAAGTTCCGAACTGTTCAGCAAGATTTCACATGGCATTCGCGAATCGTATAGAAGACGTTACGGAATAGCCGCGACCATCCTGGCCAATTCCCCGCTTCCGATCATGGTCCCCATGCGATCAAAAGCTCACAAGAGCGAAGGATGAAACAGAAACCTGCCGAGCGCACCGCGGCACTGAAGCAGTTCGCCGTCAATGAATGGTTCCTGGCGGTGAGCATCGGCACCGGCGTGCTGTTCGCCCTGTTCGGCGCGCGCCTCTTCCATGGCCTCGATGAGCCGTTCTGGCTGGCCGGTATTTTCATTTTCCTCTTCGCGGTCATCATGGGGTCGGTGCTTTGCGCGGTCCGCCATGCGGATGGGCTGGCGGAGCAGCTGGGCGAGCCTTACGGCACCCTCGTGCTCACAATATCCATTACCTCGATCGAGGTGATGAGCATCGCGACGATCATGCTGGAAGGCGCCAACAATCCAACGCTTGTGCGCGACACCTTGTTCGCGGTCGTCATGATCATTCTCGGCGGAATGGTCGGCCTGTCGCTGCTCCTCGGCGCGCTGCGCCACAATGAGCAATCCCACAATCTGCAAGGGGCCAATGCCTATCTGGGCGTGATCGTGCCGCTCGCCGTGCTCAGCCTGGTCATGCCGAATTACACCGTGACCACGCCTGGGCCGCTGCTGTCAGACCTGCAGGAGATCGGGCTCGCGGTGCTGTCCATCGGGCTCTACGGGGTTTTTCTGGCGCTGCAGACCGGCCGGCATCGCGGCTATTTTACTCTGGGCGAGGAAAAGGAGCCCAAGCATCCGCATTCGTCAGAGGCAAAGACCTCTGTACTGCAGAGCGCGCTGCTCCTCATTGCCTACCTGATCTCGATCGTGTTCCTGGTCCACGAACTCGCGGTGCCCATCAATTACACGATTGAGACACTGGCCGCGCCGGTTGCTCTCGGCGGTCTCATCCTGGCGGTGCTGGTGGCCACGCCGGAAGCGATCGGCGCCATCAAAGCCGCGCTGGAAAACCGCTTGCAGCGCTCGGTCAACATCTTCCTCGGCTCCGTGCTGTCCACGATCGGGCTGACCGTGCCGACCATGCTCGCCATCAGCTGGCTGACCGGGCACCCCATCATACTGGGTGTCGAGAACACCGACCTCGTGCTGTTGCTGCTGACACTCGCCGTCAGCGTCATCACTTTTTCGAGCGGACGCACCAATCTCCTTCAGGGCGCCGTGCATGTGGTGCTTTTCCTGGCCTTCCTGCTGCTGATCGTCCAAGACTGAATTGCCCAGTTCGTGGACCTACCCATTTATTCCGTTGGGGCTGATCTTCATGGCCTGCGTGCTGGTCTTCCGCCGCGGTATTGTCGGCGAGATCCATGCGTGGCTGGCCCGCCGTCAGAAATCCAATGGCCGCTCGTAGCTTCGGACACGTCTCTGGTATTTTCGAAGGCAAAAGGAACCGTATCCAGGGCGATCAGGATCCGCTCAACATCGGCGAGATATCTGTCATGGAGCTTCTGATATATGCGGAGGCGATTTTCCGCCTCGGTGATTTCCGCCCCGGCCGCGAAGAGCGACGCCACCTCCAGTCTTTGGTGGTCGATCTGGTCCTGGCCGAGCTTGGCCCTTCGTTTGGCGACTTCGAGTCGCGCCAATAATATGGTCTGTTCCATGGCGACCTCCCGCCTTGGAATGGAATGAGAGACGAGACGCGAACGCGGGCTTGGACGAAAAGTTCCTAGGCGGGTGGCTTGCGCCCGGTCGTCGCCGTGAAAGCGATGGTCGTGGTCCAGTAGTCCGGATCGCGCGCCAGCTCGTAGAACTCGTCCAGCGCCGCATCCGGAACGCCGCCTTCGCTCTTCAACTGGCCGGCAACCTCGCGCAGCCCATAATCCCACCACTGCGCGAAGGCCGAGCCGCCATTGTAGAGAATGGCATGGCCTTCCGCGCCAATGCCGGTCAGGCCTTCCTCTTGCAGCCAGGCGGGAACTTTCCGGCCGACATAAAAGTCGATCTGGTGACTGGCGCCCCAGCGGACGAAGGCCTCCCAAAGCTTGTTCTGGGATGGCGGCTCCACCGTCCAGGTTGGATAGAAGTCGGGCTCCTGCACGAACAGCCAGCCGCCCGGCTTCAACCAGCGCACCATGCGCGTAACGGCGTTCCGGCGCTCCGGCAAATGATGCAGCAGCGCCCGCACGGCGATCAGATCGAAGGGGGCGCCCGGCGGCTCGTCGCGCACGACGTCGAAGGCTTGCACCGTGAGATTGGGACCGGCGACGTCCTGCATGAGATCGGGGCGAAGGTCGGTCGCGAGGACGTGTCCGGTTCGCCCCACCTGCTCTGCCAGCCACTCGGACAGCGAGCCGTTGCCGGCCCCGATCTCGAGACACTGCCAGCCTTCCGTGACACCCGTGCGTGAGAGATGAAAGCGGCTCGACGGATCGAGCAGCCGCGACATCAGCCGCAGGCGCTCCGCCTCGCCCTTGAGATCGTGTTGCCAGACATAGCCGGACATGACCGCCTCCTCGCTCATTTGTTGCCCTTCACGCCGCCAGGCGGAACCCCTTCTGCAGGATGCAGACGCTGGTCAGGAGCATCAGGATCTGATCGAAGACGACGCGCGAGCCCTCGTCCATCCTGGAAATGCCGTCGAGCAGGCTGACGACCTTGCGCTGGTCGAAGAAGGGAATTGCCGCAAGCTCCGGCCCGCGCAGGGTGTCCTGGACCAGGGTCGCGAGCTTCTGTTCCGGATTGAGCGTCGCGGGCGGGGTGAGAAAAGGATGTTTCTGGCGGTGATAGATCGTGTCGGTGATGACATCGCGCGCCGCCTCACGCAGGACGTATTTCTCGGTCATTCCGCGAATCTTCTGGTTGACCGGCTGGGAGCGGACGACTTCCACCACATGGTGATCGAGAAACGGCACCCGCCCCTCGATCGAATGCCCCATCTCCATGCGATCGCCGAGCAAGGTCAGTATATAGTTCGGCAGCACCGTCTTGGACCAGAGATAAAGAGACTGGTGCACGGGCTCGCGGCCGGCGAGCTGGCGTTCGACGTCGAGATCGCTCAACAGCGCGCTATAGCCCTCGCGGCGGCCAAATTTCTGGAGCGTATCCGTCGACAACAGCGCGCGGATCTTCATCGAGCGGGCGGAAAATGTCTCGCACCATGAGGGCACGAAGCCGAGAAGCCGCTTGAGGCCGTCGAGCGGCCCCGCCTCTCCGTCGGGCAGAAGCATGCCGCGCGATGCCGGATTGAGCTTCTCGAGCTCCGCCAGCATGCGTTTGGCGACAGCCGGGTCCTGGCCGGCCTGGTTATAGAGCAGCATGTCACGGCGAAAATGCGCATATCCGCCCAGAATCTCGTCCGATCCCTCGCCGGTTATGACGACCTTGTAGCCGGCATCGCGCACGGCGCGGCTCAGCAGATATTTCGCAACCCCATGCGCATTGTTGCACAGAGTCTCCGACTGCAGCACCGCGGGGAAGAAATGATCGGCGAGGTCGTCCTGGTGGAGGGGAATCGGTACGAAATCGGCATTCGCTTTCGCCGCCATCTCGCGCGCCTGCACCTGCTCGTCATATTGGGCGTGATCGAAGCTCAAGGTGAAAGCGCGGATCGGGCCCTGATGATGGCGCGCCGCAAGCCCCAGCACCGAGCAGGAATCGAGCCCGCCGCTCAGATAGCAGCCGACGGGCACGTCGGCGCGCAGGCGAATGCGGACCGCCTCGTCGAGCGCCTCCCTGAATTCCGCCGCATAATCGGCATCCGAGCGCGGCGACGCATGGCTCGCGGCGAGCGGATAGTCGAAATCCCAGTAGCGGTTGATCTGCAGATGGGTGTCGGTCGCCAGCAGATAGTGCCCCGGCGGGATCTGGAAGACACCGGCGTAAAGCGTGCGCATCTGATGGCCGCCCATCTCGACGGCGTTATAGAGGGATTCCTCGTCCCAGCGCGCCGGGACCCCGGCGGCAAAGAGCCCCTTCACTTCCGATGCGAAATAGATCGCATCGCCATGGACGGCATAGAACAAAGGCTTGATGCCGAACCGGTCGCGGGCGGCGAAGACCCTGCGATTCACGCCATCCCACAGCACAAAGGCAAATTCGCCGCGCAACCGGTGCAGGCAGTGCACACCCAGATCCTCATAGAGATGGAGCGCTATCTCGCTGTCGGAACGCGTGCGCAGGCGGTGACCTTTGCCTTCCAGCTCCTTCCGGATCGGTTCATAGGCGTAGAATTCGCCGTTGACGACAATCCGGATGTCTTCATTCTCATTGGCGATCGGCTGGTCTCCGGTGTGGAGGTCGATGATGCTCAAGCGGGCATGGCCAAGGGCGACGCGGCGGTCTTCGCTGATCCATTGGCGCTGCCCGTCGGGACCGCGATGATGGAGGCGTCCCACGGCGCGTCGCACCGTTTCCGCCTCGACCGGACTTGTCCTCGAGAACAGCGCGACAATGCCACACACGATACGCTCGCTTTCCGTCGTCCAATGACCAATCGAGGCCTGGTGTGAGATGACCGTTTTGCCGGGTTCAGAATGATGTCGGGTTTCCGCGAGGCCGTCGTGCTCTATCGATTCTCATCAAGCCAGGCGCCCCCACGACCTATACTTAGCTCCAAGAGGGCTGTGAGGGGAAGGTCTCCATCGGGTAAGACCTTGAAACGTTCAGCTTTGCGATATCATTCCGCTGCGCTTGGCCAAGATGCGATATAAATTTGCCCGGATGCCGATCTTCAGGACAGTGGTGCTGCCGTTTGTGGTCTGCGCCGGCCTAGCGTTGGCCGGGACCGACGCCCAAGCGAGTTTCAGGGACGCCAAGCTCGACCAGGAGGCTTGGGCCTGTTCGGGCCGCTATAGCCCCTTTCCCCTGAAAGCTGCTCCGCCGCATACATACGATGGGCGGCACGCTTGACCATCCTTTCTTTGCCGAAGAGGTCGAGCGCCAAGGCCGGCTGCAGGCCAAATATTTGCGACTGCGCGACCGGCATTCCGACAGGAGCCCGGAATGGTGGTTCGACACGCATGGCATCGATCTTTCCGAGATGAACGAGATCAAGGGCGAATAGTCAGTGCCGTTGTCTTCCGCTGATCGTCGCAGAGGGCAACGGCATACTCATGCGGGAATTATTCGGTTCGTTGCAATATCGCTTGCAGTTCCGTGCCGCGCTCGCAACACTCGCCAGGCTTCACGCACGATCGGGAGACGCCGATGGCCGAGATCCTGCTTTTCCATCACGCCCAGGGGCTGACCCCGGGCATACGCGCCTTCGCCGACGAACTCAGGGCGGACGGCCACATCGTGCACATGCCGGACCTGTTCGACGGTCGCATATTCACGAGCATCGACGAGGGTATGAGCTACATCAATGCGAGGGGCTTCGACGAGTTGCGCGAGCGCGGTGTCCGGATAGCCGACCAACTGCCCGCCGAACTCGTCTATGCCGGCTTCTCCTTCGGCGTCCTGCCGGCGCAGAAACTCGCCCAGACCCGACCTGGCGCCAGGGGCGCCCTGCTCTTTCATTCGTGCCTCCCGATCAGCGGCGAATGGGCCTTCGGGCCCTGGCCTGAGGGCGTCCCGGTCCAGATCCACGGCATGGATAAGGATCCCATCTTCGCCGGCGAAGGTGACATCGATGCCGCGCGCGAGATCGTGGCGAAGGCCGAGGATGCGGAACTGTTCCTCTATCCTGGCGACCAGCATTATTTCGCCGACAGCTCGCTTCCGTCATATGACGCCGATGCCACCGCCCTCCTCACGCGGCGGGTGCTCGCTTTCTTGGACCGTGTGTGATCAATGCCGGCGCATGCTCGTTGGGGCTCTTGCTCTTTGTCGCGCCGAGCCCGTAAGCCGCGCCAGCCCCCTGGGAAAATCGGGTATAATCGGGTATAATCGGGTATGAAATCGGATTGAGAGTGCCACGCCATGAGGGAGCCTAAGCTCGCCTTCAGTCCCGACCTCGTGAAGCTCGTCGCCGAAATCGACGAGTTCAAAGGACGATGGGAAGCTCTCAAAATGCTCTCGCCCGACCGGCTCAGCGCTCTGCGCAAGGTGGCGACCATTGAAAGCATCGCTTCCTCAACACGCATCGAGGGGGCGAGGCTGTCGGATGCCGAAGTCGAGAGCCTGCTCTCGCGGGCGATCTCGGTCAGGTCCTTCAGGACGCGCGACGAGCAGGAAGTGGCCGGGTATGCCGAGGCAATGGATTTGGTGTTCGAGGCCTATGCCGACATGCGCCTCACCGAGAACCATGTCCGTCAACTGCACCAGACCTTGCTGCGGCACAGCGACAAGGATGAGCGCCATCGCGGTTCTTACAAGACGCTCTCGAGCAATGTCGTGGCCCTCGATGCGGAGGGACGGGAGATCGGCGTCGTGTTCGAGACGACCTCGCCCTTCGACACGCCGCGCGAGATGGAGGATCTCGTCGCCTGGACACGCAAGGCGCTGGACGAGGGTCCGCTTCACCCTCTTCTCATCATTGCCGTCTTCATCGTGACGTTTCTCGCGATCCATCCTTTCCAGGATGGGAATGGGCGACTATCGCGCGTGCTCACCACGCTGCTCCTCCTGCGCGCAGGCTACGCCTATGTACCGTATGCCTCGCTGGAGCGGGCGATCGAGGACAACAAGGACCTCTACTACAAAGCGCTGCGGCGCACCCAGACGACGCTCAAGAGCGAAACACCGGATTGGGACCCGTGGGTCGGCTTTTTCCTGCGCTGCCTCAAGAAGCAGAAGGACGGCCTTGCGGCGCGGCTGGACCGCGAGCGGACCGTTCAGGACAGCGAGGCGAGATTGCCGGAGCTGTCGCTCCTTGTCCTCGAAGCCCTGCGGACAAAGGAGCGCCTGACGATCGCGCAACTCACATCGATCACCGGCGCAAATCGCAACACGCTGAAAGTGCGCCTGCGCGAGTTGGTCGCGGATGGGCGCGTTCACCAGCACGGCAAGGCGCGCGCGACGTGGTATTCGCTATGAGCGCAGAATTACGCCTTGTCCACTTAGCGCGCACGTCTTTTCCTGAGGGGCTTGGACGTGCCTGAAGCGTGTCGCTGATCATGGTGTCAAGGCTGCTCGCCGAGACACCGAGCAGCTATTCAATCTCTTACGCCGCGCGGCATGAAGGGCTGAGCTAGAAGAAGCCGTCGAGGAAGGCCGCCGCTTCATCCGAGATGCCGACGATCTTGTTCGTCGCCTGGCGATAGAACTTGAAATTGAGCTCGGTCCCCGGCCGGCCGTCATCCCAGTCGGTGAGGGGCTTGAGCTCGCGCCGCCCGAGCGGGCGCTTGGCGAGCCTGGTGCGCTTGATGGTGACGCTGACCCGCGGCGTCTGCCGGGTGATGCCGCGCTTGCGCGCGACGGCCTCGGCGGAAGTGACCACGCCTCGCGCGATGAGGCCTCGCCCGCCCTCGTTCTCGCTTGCGAAGATGAAAATCACATCGCCTTCGGTGATATGCTTGCCGCCGTACATTGTCTTCTGCGCCGCGAAGACGAATGTCCTCGCCCGCGGGTCGCCAATCTCGGCCTTGATCGCGAAGGCCATTGCTACTTCTCTCCGTGGCTCCAGCGCCACAGCTCATGATGGCCGAGAAATCGAGCTATAGAAAGAGACTCCACGGATCCCCAGATATGCCTGAACAAAGCAGGCTTGCATGACGGACCCTTTGCCCAGAGCGGCCGACGCCGAGCATCTCACCGAACCGCTTCGCCGCTCCGGCGCCGTGGGTGCCGCGCGTGTTTCCCATGCCGCAGTGATGAGCGCGCAGAAGAAATTGCGTTCCCATACATGGCGGCTGCGCCTCGATTACGAGGGGCGGGCTGAAGACGGCCCGGGCTCGGTCATTCTCAAGACCGGGCATCGCGACGGCGCCGGTCGTCCGGCGACGACGAACGACCGCGAGATCGCGTTCTATCGCGATGTCGCTCCGGCTCTGCCGGCCCGCCTGGAACGATCCGCGCCTCGGTGTTTCGATAGGTGACGCGACGTGGTGGGAGCGATATCTGGGACGTTTCGGGGAGCGGCTCGAGCAATTCAACAGTCGCTTCGGCACGCTCCTTTCGTGTGAGCGGCACGAGCTTTACCAACGGTCCGCGCCAATCCCGAAAACGAAATCCGCGTCCTCGCGGAAATCGGCGGCGAGATCGTGGGAATGGGTTCCATTATTCCCGCCAAGAACGAGTTGCGCGCCTGCTATGTCGCGCCGGGTGCCGCCCGCCAGGGCGTGGGTTCGGCCCTCATTCGCGAGATCGAGCGGATGGCCCTGGAACACGGCCTCACCTGGCTCGAGCTGGATGCCTCGGTGACATCCGAGCCGTTCTACGCGGCGCTCGGCTATGAAGCCCACGGGCGCGGCGAGCACATGCTGAGCTCGGGTCAGCGCATGGCCTGCGTGAAGATGCGCAAAGACTTTTCGCCACCGCGCTCAGACAGAGCCGAGAGAAGGAGGAAATAGAGGAGCAGTCGGCAAAATATCGCGCCTGATCTCAACCGCAGTGCTGCGGCCAACCCGCTTGTGCCGAGAACCTCAAAGAACCGCCGTCCGCCGCCGTCCCTTCCGAAATTCCCGCTCGTCCCGCGCTATATCCCACCAACTGCCCCTGATGATCCATAGAGCAAAGTCGCAGAAAGGTTAAGGCTCCGGGTCTCCCCAGGGTAAAATAATGTAGGTGTGTAGCCATTTTGCTACACTGCCGGTTTCCGGAGCTGGAACTTTGCGGGCTTCACCCTCGGCGGCGCATCCGGCCGGCACCCGGAACTTCGGGCAAGCCGGCGGCCTCCAGGTCATCGCGGCATGATCTCCCCCAGGATCAGCCGCGGCGGCACACCCTTATAGGCCAGGCTCAAGATGCCCAATGCAACCGCATCAAGCTCGGCGCGATCGGTGACGCCCTGACCTTCGAGGATGCGCTTCGCCTCGTGCAGGACTTCGATGAGAGCGTCGAGGTTCTCCGACGCAGCATATGCCTTCGGCATGGTCGCCCCCAACAATCATAAATGAATGGCTCGCCGAGGGTTGCTCGGCGAGCCGGGCCTCGCCAACGGTTTGTCCGGTGACAAACCGGGCTCTTCCAATTTGGCCACGGTCCTGGGGGGAATGCCTTAACCTTTGTTAAGTCCGGTCTAGCACGGGCCGCACGTACCGGCTTCGTAGTCATAACAGCCGCATTCCCAATGCCCGTCGGAGGTCTGGGTGCAATGGACCTCGACACGGCCGCGCGACACCGGGCGATCGGAATAGGCGGATTTCGTGTCGGACTCGGCGTCGAGCGGGCGCAACATGACAGTTGTCCGCTCCGAGATTTCCATATTCAGGTTCCTCGCCACGATGAGCGACATCTCGACAAGGCGGCCTTTGACTTCCTCGTACAGACAGGCCATGCGCTGCTTGTCACGTTCCGGAAGCGCAATAAAGCCATCGACCTTCTGCTGTGCTGGTTTTGGCGCACTCATATTCGGCTCCTCTTGCTCATGTTTTACGACGTGTGTCGAAGGACACCTGTAGCAATCGAGAAACGCTCGTGACGAATACGCCACTGAAATAGGGGAGCGTCCATTCGATGTCAGTGAGAAAAGTCACTTCTCGAAAAAGGGGCGTTCTCGTCAATCCCCTACCCCACTCCACCCCTTGCCGCGTTCCGGCATTTGCAATAAGGTCTAAATAATAGACCATAAAAGGGGTGGGCATGCCAACCGAGTTGGACCGGGCCATCGAGACGCAAGCCGAAGCCGCCTTCGCCCTCCTCGAAGCGCTGGTCCGGGCGCCGAGCGTCGTCGGCGCCGAGCAGGCGGCGATGGAGGTCTTCGCGCAAGAAGCGGCGGCGCTCGGCCTCGCCGTCAGGCGACTGCCCTTCTCCAACGCACCGGTGACAGACCCCCGCGCTGGAATCACGCCGCCCGCAGGGCTCCTCACACCAGAGCGCTATCAAGTGCTGGCGACGACGCCGGGTGACGGCGAATTGCTTCTGCTGCTCAACGGCCATCTCGATGTCGTGCCCGCCTCATCCGCCGAATTCTGGACGGCGCCGCCTTTCACGCCCGAGCGGCGCAACGGCCGCCTCTATGGCCGCGGCGCCGGCGACATGAAGAGCGGCTTCGCCGTCGGCATGCTGGCGCTCCGGGCGCTCTTCGCCACAGCGCCCCAGCTCTTCGCGACACGCCGCCTCGGCTTCATCGCCGTCGTCGAGGAGGAGTGCACCGGCAACGGCACGCTCGTCTCTCTCGCCGAGCATGGGATCAGAGCGCCGGAGGTCGTCGTACTAGAGCCGAGCGGCCTCGGCCTCATGCTGGGCGGCGTCGGCGTGCTATGGATCGACATCGACGTCGCCGCCCCGTCGGGTCATGGTTATGCGGCAAGCACCGGAGCCGGCCCCATCGAGCTCGGTCTCGACCTGGTGGAACGCCTGCGGCAATGGTCGGCCAAACTCCGGCATGCCGTGCCTGAGCCGAGCATGCCCGGAGAGGAGAACCCCTATAATGTCAACCTCGGCAAGATGCAGGCCGGCGACTGGGGCTCGACCCGGCCGTCGCGCGCCAGCCTCACCGTCAGGGTCGGCTATCCGAGAGCCTGGACACCCGAGAAGGCGGAAGCCGAGCTGCGCCAGGTGATCGCCCAGGCCGCGGCCGAGATGGGCTTTTCCTATCCGCCCATCGTCACACTCAGCGGTTTTCGCGCCAAGGGCTATCTCATCGACAAGGAGTCCCGCCTCGTGCGCGATCTCAGGGCCGCGCATCTGGACGCTCATGGTGCAGAGCCCGCTTTATACACCCTCGGCAGCACCACCGACGCGCGCATCTATCTCAACGATTTCGGCATCCCCGCGGTCTGCTTCGGCGCGGTCAGCCACGACATCCACGGCATCGATGAATCGGTCGAGTTGCAGAGCATCGTCGATGCGGCCCGCACCCTTGCCCGCTTCATCCTGATGCGCTTCGAGGCGACGGAGGCGGCGTCATGAAAGCGAACCGCGACGCGCCCCCTCTCGGCGCCCCCATCGTCACCCGCCATGTCGCCGACGACGTCGTCGACCGCCTCGTCACCGCGGTGGCGCTCGGCCTCTATGTCACCGGCCAGCAGATGCCGACCGAGCGCGAGCTCGCCCAGATGCTCGGCGTGTCGCGAACCTCGGTGCGCGACGCCCTCAAGCAGCTCACCGACACGGGTTATCTGGAAGTCCGGCGCGGCCGCACCGGCGGCTATTTCGTGCGGGCCGATTGGGGGCCGGCCTCGGCCGAGCATGTGCGCCGCGAGATCATCGCCAACTGGGCCGAGTTCGAGCAGATCTTCGATGCCCGCACACTCGTCGAACCCCTGATCGCCCGCACCGCCGCGACCCGGCGCGATGCGCGCGACATCAAGGCCATGACGGCAGCGCTCAAGGCCTATCTCGACGCGCCCGACCACGATGCGTCGCGGCGCGCCGATTCCGCCCTCCATCTCGCCGTCGCCGAGGCAACGCATAATCCGATCCTGGTCAAGATGTCGGTCGACCTGCGCGCGCGGATCACGCTCAATCTCGGCGCCGAGCCCTATACGGACGAGGCGCGGCGCATCGCCATCGGGCAGCATCAGGAACTGGTCGCGGCCGTGTCCGAGGGCCGGGGCGATGATGCCGCCCAAATCGCCGCCAAGCACTTCGTGCTGTCGGAGAACCTGATGCGCGAGCTCGTCGCGCGCGCCGAGCACGACAGCAAGCCACGGGGAGCGCGCAAATGAGCCGGCAGCTCATCTTTGCGATAAGGCGTCTCCTGCTCACGATCCCGATGCTCATCGTGATGAGCGTCGTCGTCTTCCTCATCCTGAGGCTGGTGCCGGGCGATCCGGTGCGCACGATGCTGGGATTCCGCGCCACCGATGCGAATGTCGCCGAACTGCGCCACCAGCTCGGCCTCGATCAGCCGCTCCTCACCCAATATGTGAACTGGATCCTGGCACTGCTGCAGGGCGACCTCGGCAAGGATATCGTCAGCCACGCGCCGCTCGCCGATCTCCTGGCGCAGCGCCTCCCCGTCACGCTCGAGCTGACGGCGCTGTCGATGCTTCTCGCGGTCGTCATCGGCGTTCCGCTCGGCATCCGCGCCGCGACCGGCGGCCGCTGGACCAAAAGGCTCACCGAAGGCTTCGTCATTTTCGGCATCAGCATTCCCGATTTCTGGCTCGGCATCATGCTGGTGCTGGTCTTCGCCGGCACGCTCACGATCCTGCCGCCCTCGGGCTATGTGCCCTTCGCCAAGGACCCCGTCGCCAATCTGCGCTACATGATCCTGCCGGTGCTGACGCTCGCCGCCGGCGAGGCGGCCTACATCCTGCGCACGACGAGGAGCGCCATCACTTCGGTGCTGGACCGGCCCTTCGTCACCTTCCTGCGCGCCAAGGGCATCAGCCGCAACCGCATCGTCTTCGGCCATGCGCTGCGCAATGCCGGCCCCGCCATCGTCACCGTCATCGGACTCCAAGTCGGCGTGCTGCTCGGCGGCGCCATCATCGTCGAGACGATGTTCGCGCTGCCGGGCATCGGCCGCCTCGTCGTGACCGGGATCAACCAGCGCAACTACCCGACGGTGCAGGTCGGCGTGCTCGCCATCGCCACGATCTTCATCGTCGTGTCGCTGGTGACCGATCTCATCGTCGCCTGGCTCGATCCGCGCGTGGCGGATGGGGAGACGACATGAGCCAGGCCATCGCAAGCGTCGGGCCTCAACCGCGGCACGACAGCTCGAGCCGGCTCATGGTCATCGGCGGCGCGATGCTGGCGACACTCGCCGTCATCGCCCTCTTGGCGCCTGTCATCGCCCCGCATGACCCCGAAGCCGTCGAGGTACGCCGGGTGCTGGGCGCGCCCGACCTCTTGCACCCCTTCGGCTCCGACGTGCTCGGCCGCGACGTGCTGAGCCGCGTGATCCATGGCCTCAGGGTGAGCCTCATCGTCTCGCTGTCGGCGGTGGCGGGCTCGCTCCTTTTCGCGGTGCCGCTCGGGCTCGTCGCGGGCTATTTCGGGCGCTGGGTCGACACGACGGTTTCACGTGGCCTCGACCTGATCCTGGTCTTCCCGGCGATGCTGCTGGCCGTGACCTTCATCGCCATATTGGGACCGGGCAGCGTGGTCGCGGCGATCGCCATCGCCGTCATCTATCTGCCGATCCTGGCGCGGGTGATGCGCACCAGCACGCTCATCGTCAGCCGCAACGATTATGTCACCGGCGCCCGCGCCCGGGGGGCCAGCCATTGGCGAGTGCTGTTGAACCACATCGCCCCCAATGCGCTGGGGCCCGTCATCGTCCAGGCCTCGGTGCTCAGCGCCTTCGCGCTCCAGCTCGAAGCCGGCCTGAGCTTCCTCGGCCTCGGCACCCAGCCGCCGACACCCTCGCTCGGCGGCATGCTGGCCGACGGCCGCGAGGTCCTCATCCAGGCCCCCTGGGTCGAGATCTTTCCGGGCCTTGCCATCGTCGTCGCGGTATTGGCCTTCACCTTCCTGGGCGAGGGACTGCGCCGGGCCTTCGATCCGAAAGGGGTGGCGGAATGAGCGCCGTCCTCTCCTTCGGCAATGTTGGCGTCAGCTTCGGCACGACGCCCGCCGTCACCGACGTAACGCTCGACCTCAGGCGCGGCGAGATCTTCGGCATTGTCGGCGAGTCGGGCTCGGGCAAGAGCACGCTCGCCAATGCCGCCATGGGGCTGCTGCCGGCCAACGCGACTGTCACCGGCAGCATCAAGGTCAATGGCCGCGAGGTCTTGAGCCTCGGCGATGAGGAACTGCGCCATATGCGGGGCAGAGAAGCCGCGATGATCTTCCAGGACGCCTCGGTGAGCCTCGATCCCACCTGGCCGGTCGGCGACCAGATCGCCGAAACCGTTCGGGCGCATCAGAAGATCAGCCGGGGCGCTGCCAAGGCGCGGGCCTTGGCGCTCATGACCGAGATGGGCATCGCCGATCCCGCTTCGCGCTATGGCGACGTGCCGCACCGGCTCTCGGGCGGCATGCGCCAGCGCATCGTCATCGCGGCGGCACTCGCCAATGATCCCCAGCTCCTCATCGCCGATGAGCCGACCACGGCGCTCGACGTCACCTTGCAGGCGCAAGTGCTGCAGCTCATCGACACGCTCAGGCAACGGCATGGCACGACGGTGCTCCTCATCACCCATGACCTCGGCGTCGTGGCGCAAGTGTGCGACCGGGTCGGCGTCATGCATGGCGGCAAGCTCCTCGAGATGGGCGCCACCCGCACCCTCCTCGCCCGGCCGAGCCATCCCTATACGCGCGCTTTGCTCGCCGCCAATCCGGTCGGGGCCAAGCGCGGCAGCCGCCTGCCCGTCGTTCCTCCGGAATGGAGCGTCGAGAGTCTCACCGCGGCAGAGCGCCAGCGCGACAGCGAGATTCCCGCAGGAGCGGCCTATGGGTGAGCTCCTCACTGTCGCTCATCTCAGCAAAAGCTTTGCCACGAGCGGCGGCCTGCCCTGGCGGCGCCAGCGTATCGCCGCCGTCAAGGACGTCTCGCTCAGCATCGAGCGCGGGCGGACGCTCGGGCTGGTGGGCGAGTCGGGCTCGGGCAAGAGCACGCTCGGGCGCTGCATCCTGGGCCTCGCCAAGCCAGATGAAGGCCAGATCCGTTTCGACGGCATCGAAGTGCAAGGGCTGTCCGGGAAGCGCCTCAAGGATTTCCGCCGCCGCGTTCAACCGGTGTTCCAGGATCCGTATGGCAGCCTCGATCCGCGCTGGCCGGTGGGCAAGAGCGTGCGCGAGGCGCTCGACTGCTTCGGCATCGGCACAGGCCTCGACCGCGACCGGCGCGTGCGCGATCTCTTCGCGCGGGTCGGCCTCGATCCGGCGCTCATGGGCCGGTTGCCGAGCCATCTGTCGGGCGGCCAGCGCCAGAGGATCGGCATCGCCGCCGCGCTCGCCAGCGAGCCCGAACTCATCATCGCCGATGAGCCGGTGAGCGCCCTCGACATGAGCGTGCAGGCGCAGATCCTGAACCTGTTCCTCGACCTGCAGCAGGATCTGGGCGTCGCTTCGATCTTCATCACCCACGATCTGGGCGTCGTCCAGCATGTCAGCGACACGGTCGCCGTCATGCTGCGCGGGGCCATCGTCGAAACGGGCGAGACCGACAGGGTCATGACCCGTCCGCTTCATTCCTACACCAAGAGCCTGCTCGCCGCCGTTCCCCGTTCCCGCTAACCCCAAGGAGACCTCACCTTGCCCCACGCACATGTCAACGGAATCACCATCAACTACGAGATCGATGGCCCGGACACCGGCAAAGGCACCATCGTTCTCATCAACGGCCTTGCCGACGACCTGCTCTCCTGGGGTTTTCAGGTGCCGGCCCTGGTGGACGCGGGCTATCGCGTGCTGCGCTTCGACAATCGCGGCATCGGCAAGAGCGACAAGCCCCGGGGCCCCTACAGCTCAAAGCTGCTCGCCGACGACGCCAAGGCGCTGGTCGACCATCTCGGCATCAAGGGCTTCCACCTCATGGGCGTGTCGATGGGGGGCATGATCTCCCAGGAATATGCGCTGGCCTTCGGCGGCGACCTCAGATCGCTGACCCTTGCCTGCACCTATGGCACGGCCGATGCTTTCTGCCAGACGATGTTCGCCATGTGGGCCGACCTCGCCAAGACAATCGACGTGCCCTTCGTCATGCGCGACGTCGCGTTGTGGGCGTTCACCGGCCCGTTCTTCAACGAGCGGCCCAAGGATGCGGCCGAATTCGCCGCCGCGATGGCTTCCCTCGACATGTCGCTCGAAGCCTATCTGGCGCAGCTCGCCGTCATCCAGGCGCATGATGCGCTAAGCCGCGTCAAGGCGATCAAGGCGCCGACGCTGGTGCTGGCGGGCGAAGAGGACATCCTCATCCCCGTCAGGCTGTCGAAAGAGCTGCAGCAGGCGATCCCCAAGGCCCAGTGGAAGACCGTTCCCGGCGGTCATGCGTGCCTGTGGGAGACGCCCGACCCCTTCAATCAAGCCTTCCTCGATTTCGTGCGTAGCGCCTCGCGATAGATATCGCCCAAACACATATTAAAGGAGGAAACCATGCATCCCGCCCGGCAGACCCTGCGCAGTATCGCATTTGCATTCATACTCACCCTTGCCGGCGCCGCCGCCATGGCCGCCGCCATCAAGAACGGCGGCGAATTGCGCGCCGCCCTCACCGGCGAGCCCGATGTCCTCGACCCGGCCACGTCCTCCATCTATACGGGCGCCCAGGTCTATGAAGGCATCTTCAGCAAGCTCATCGACATGGACGCGTCCGGCAAATTCGTGCCCGATCTCGCCACCTCCTGGGAGCAGGTCGACGCCAAGACGTGGAAGTTCAACCTCGTTCCCAACGCCACCTTCCACAATGGCGAGAAATTCACCTCGGCCGACGTGAAATATACTTTCGAGCGCATCCTCGATCCGAAGACGGCGAGCGCCTATGCCGGCCTTTATGCGCAGATCTCATCGGTCGACGCCGCCGACCCCGCGGTCGCCGTCTTCCATCTCAAGTCTTCCTTCGGTCCCTTTCTCACCAACCTCGCCACCAACGGCCAGATCGTCAACAAGAAGGCGATCGAGAGCGGCGACGCGGCGCGCACTCCGGTGGGCACGGGCCCGTTCAAATTCGTCGAATGGGTGCAGGGCGATCACATCACGCTCGAGAAGAACGCGGCCTATTTCAAGTCCGGCCTGCCGCATCTCGACAAGGTCACCTTCCGCTTCCTCCCCGTCGACCAGAGCCGCATCGATGCGCTCTCGGCGGGCGAGCTCGACTGGCTCGATGCGATACCCTTGCAGCAGGTCGCGACGCTGAAGGACGATCCTCGCTTCACCTATGTGACGAGCCCGGTCGCCGGCATCCCCGACTTTTTGGCCCTCAACACCAAGCTGCCGCCCTTCGACAATCCGAAGGTCCGCCAGGCGATAGCTCTCGCCATCAGCCGCGCCGACATCCGCGATGTCGCCTATCTCGGCACCGGCGAGCTCGGCCTCATCGAGGTGCCGACCGGTTCGTCCTGGTATGACGATCAGGGCGTGTTCGCGGCTGCCACCGACATCGCCAAGGCCAAGCAGCTCCTGGCCGAAGCCGGCCATGGCAACGGCCTCACGATCGAATATCTCGGCCTGCCGCAATATCCCGAGCTCCTCAAGACCGGCCAGGTGGTGCGCGACGAGCTCAAGCAGATCGGCATCGAGATGACGATCAAGCCGGTCGACGTCTCGGTCTGGTTCGACGCCTATTCCACCGGCAAGTACCAGATCACCAGCGCCTATCAGGAGCGCACGATCGATCCCGACAATTTCTACTCGCTGGTGCTCAAGTCGGGCGGTCCGATCAACACCGTGGGCTATTCCAATCCCGAGGTCGACGCGCTCATCGACAAGGCGGCGGCGAGCGCCGATGAAGCCGAGCGCAAAGGCATCTACCGGCAGATCCGCACCATCACCACCAGCGATGCGCCGCTCGTCTTCGTGCATTTCGAGACGCTGAACTATCTCATGAACAAGAACGTTACGGGTTCCGCCATTACGCCGACGCTCAGCCTCCATATGGAGAATCTGGGCTTCACGGAGTAGCTTGACGGCAATGTTCTGTCAGTAGGGCAGTCCGACATAGTTCTCGGCGAGGGACGCCGAGGCAGCCCGGGAGTGGACGAGATAATCGAGCTCGGCTTCCTGGATGCGACGGCCGAAATCGCCGGCATCCGGGAAGCGGTGCAGCAGGCTCGTCATCCACCAGGAGAAGCGCACCGCCTTCCACACCCGCGACAGCGCCTTTTCCGAATAGGCATCGATACCGGCTTCGGACTTCTCCTGATAGACCTCGCGCAAGCCCCAATAGAGATAGCGCACGTCGCTGGCGGCCAGGTTGAGGCCCTTGGCGCCGGTCGGCGGCACGATATGGGCGGCATCGCCGACAAGGAACAAGCGGCCGAAGCGCATCGGCTCGGCGACGAAGGAGCGCAAGGGCGCGATCGACTTCTCGAAGGATGGGCCGGTGACGACATGCGCGGCGGCTTCAGGCGGCAGCCGGCCGCGCAATTCGTCCCAGAAGCGGTCGTCGCTCCAGTCCTCGACCTTATCGTCGATGGGGCACTGGACATAATAACGGCTGCGGTGGGTGGAGCGCATGGAGCAGAGCGCAAAGCCCTTTGGATGGCTGGCATAGATCAGTTCATGATGGGCCGGCGGCACCTCGGCGAGGATGCCCAGCCAGCCAAAGGGATAGGCGCGCTCATAGGTCTTGATCGCCGCTTCGGGCACGGATTTGCGGCTGATGCCGTGAAAGCCGTCGCAACCGGCGATGAAATCGCAATGGATGTGATGAGTGACCCCGTCCTTCTCATAAGCGACGGAAGGCGCCTCGCCGCCGAAGCCATGCGGCTCGACATTCAGGGCCTCATAGACGGTCGTCAGGCCGGCAAGCTCGCGCTTGTCGACCAGATCGCGCGTCAACTCCGTCTGGCCATAGACCATGACCCCCTTGCCGCCGGTGAGGTCGGCAATATCGATGCGATGCAAGCGGTTGCCGAAAGCGAGCGAAATACCTTCATGCCGCAGGCCCTTCCCGCGGAGACGCTGAGCCGCGTCCGCCTCGTCAAGGAGATCGATCGTTCCCTGCTCCAGCACGCCGGCGCGGACACGGCCCAGCACATGATCGCGGGTGGCGCGTTCGAGCACGATGTTGGAGATCCCGCTGTTGGCGAGAAGTTGTCCGAGCAAAAGACCCGACGGCCCCGCCCCGATGATGGCGACCTGCGTCCGCATGGCTTCCCCTCCTGCATCCGCTCCCCCGGAGACTGGCGCCGGTACCGACCACGCCACGGAGGCGGCGGCCTGATGAATCGCCAATGTTCCTATTTGAACCACACTCAGTGGCCCGGTCCAGTCCGATGCTGGTGCGGGCAAGGAGTGGTGAGGGTTAACGCAAGCACGAGATGCCGGGCTTCACCACCTTGGTGATGGTCCGCCGTGCCAGCTCGGCTTCACACAGCTGGGCGTGGATATCGTAGAGCTCGGCCACCGGGGGACTGGAGACGGAAGCGAGCTTGCGAGCCCGTGCGATCTGGCGCCGCAGCCGCCATTGTTTGGGCGCCAGCTTGCGAATAGACGTCATGGCCGTATTCCCTATCCCTGCACTATGATCACTTCTTCGCCGTCTTTCGCCGACGCATCGAGCTCGCCGTTCCCGGCGGGCATGACCACTTCCAGTATTCCGGCAGCCCGCGGCGTGAATTCGATCGCCTGGATCGCGCCGCGGCCCAGCAGCAGCGCCGAAATGATATCTTCCAGGGCGACATTCTCTTCCGGAAGCTGCTCCTGGATTTTCGTCGCCGCCGCATAGACATCGAGAATGCCCTTGTCTCGCTCGGTGCGCTCCAGCACATCGCGAATGGCATCTTTGAGGGTCGAGGACAAATGTATGTTCATGACGATTTCCCTTTGCTGCGAACCTAACCCCTTGGCGGGCGTAATCAATCCCGACAGTTCCCCATTGGCCGACAGCACGGCCTGCGCGCCTTGAGAGTCAAATGCCGCAAGTGCCTGGGGAACTCATTGCGGGCAAAATGAGTTGTGTTAGTAGAAAGCTTACAGTACGCAGGAGTGATCCATGGCTCTACGGCATCGGGCGATCCGTCTGCAGATCATGCTGGATGATGCGGAGGTGGCGGCAATCGAAGATTGGCGCTTCCGGAAGCGCATGCCGAGCCGAGCTTCGGCGGTGCGCGAGATCATTCGCAGGGGCCTCGCGGCTGAAGGATTTATCCTCGCCAATGCGGGTCATAGATCGTCAGACTACGGCGTTATTTCCACACCGGATAACAGCGAGAAGCCGCCGCGCAAGAACGAGTGATAAATTTGCCCCGAGCGAACGCCTGCGCCGGAACCACGCCGCCGGTCGAATGTTAGCTCCATCAGGTCGTGTCCTAATGGGTGGAGCGTGGGGCATTCCGAACATGATTTGCGCACAATGGCCGCCCAGGCCAGGCTCCTCGCCGCATCCCTGGTCGACCAGGCCATCCGCTGGGACTTCCTGCTGATCGCCACGCGGTTGGAGGAGGAAGCGGACGCGCAGCATGATGCAAAGGCTTCCGATCAACGAAAATCCATCGCCGAGTGATCTTGAACATGGCAGAACGATGCCATCGAGCAAGGGCGACCGATCATCGCCCGCTTGCGCTCCATCCGCATGCGGATGATCAAGCAACGGGAACAACTCCTCCAAAACAGGCGTTGGACGGGAAGGCTTGGTTTCCCTCGACGAGCCGCACTGGGTGGCAGCTCCAGCCTCGCGGCGAGGAATTGAAAGGACTGACTATGCGCATCCTGCCTTCACTTCTCATTGCTTCCGCACTTGCCTTCGGCGTTCCCGCCGCGCTGGCCGATGACATCTTCATTGCGCCGGAAATCGGCATCAAGTTCCATGACGATGGCAAGGTGAAGAAATACAAATCGCACAAATGGGATGGCGACGACCTCGCGGTCGGCGTCGTCGTGCCTGGGGATGTCGAATATTACGATGTGCCCGAGGACGTCATCGTGGCGACCCCGGCCCTCAAAAGTCACCGCTACGTATATCTGAACGATCACGTCTATATCGTCGACGGCGGTCGCCGCATCGTCGCCGTGGTCGAGTGAGCTGATCCCGAATTGCCGAAGCCCGGCTCTTTCGCCTCTCCCGAGGGAGAGGCGATTGTCGGCCTCATCAAATTTTCATCTTCCGCTCCTACCTTAAGGAACTTTCCACGACTTCCGTTGTTGATTGCTCCGCGCCGATCCGTTTCAGCGCAGCGGGAACCTTGATGACACATGAGGGAGACTAGCGTGGCACCCAAAGCTTTTCGCGGGGGCGTATCCCCGGCTCAAGCCCATCGCCTGCGCCAGCAGGCCAAGCGAACCAAGAAGGCCGCGCGTCTTGCGAAGCTCACACAGCTGGCAAAGGGCACGCAAGCCGGCACGCCGACGGCAGGAAGGCCGCGGCCAACGGACTGAACGAGGAGTCGTCCGTCAGGCCGGCAAGCGCCGGTCGTAGTCCTTCCTGAGACGGCTCCAACCGTCCCAGAACGGTTCGGGCTTCCGGCCCGCCGCCACGGCGGCCAATATATCGAGATGCATATGCCAGCCAGGGCCGACCATCAGCATGGTCTCGCGGTTCGCCAGGCGGCGATGGATGACGGTAAGAAGCACCTCATCGCCCTTCGATTCCAATTCGAAGGAGACATCACCGCTGTCTTCCCAGGTGAAGACGAGCTTGCGCGGCGGATCGACCGCGGTGATCCGACTCTGCATGCGAAACTCATCGCCAAAGCCCGCCGGACGCTCGCCCGGCGGATCGGTCAGCTCGTCATTGCGCCAGACGAATTCGAAGGGCGCCCCCGCCTTCATTTCCATCTCGCCCGCCGCCAGCCATTTGCGGCGCAGCTTGCTTTCGGTGAGATAGGCCCAGACGCGCTCGATGGGACCGGGCAGAAGGCGCTGGATCTTGAAGGTGGCGGGCTCCGTGAGCACGCCATAGGCGGCCTCCGTCATCAGCGATCTCCTTTTTTGCGTTTCGGGGATTTGCCGGCGTCCTCCGCCCGGAGGAGCCGTTCGAGCGCGTCCAGGCGGCTGGTCCAGAAGCGCTCATAGAAGCCGAGCCATTCGTGGGCGCCGGCGAGGGGCCCCGGATCGAGGCTGCACAGATGGGTGCGCCCTTTCACCTCGCGCCGGATCAGGCCGGCATTCTCCAAGGCCTTGATGTGCTTCGAGGCGGCGGCGAGCGAGATGGCGAAAGGTTCCGCCAGCTGGCCCACCGTGCGCTCGCCCTTGGCAAGCTCGCGCAGCATCTGCCGCCGCGTGGCATCGCCCAGGGCATGAAAGACGGTATCGAGCTGATATGTCTGTGATTCAACCATGTGGTTGAATATAGGTCGGCATCTTGAGATAGTCAACTCAACGGTTGAATATTTGTGGGCCCGGTCCGGTAGCTGTTGATGACCGGTGGCGATCATAATCTGGGCGTTCAAGGCGCGTACAATGGCGGCCACATTGACGGAAGGAGGACGACCCATGCGCATTCGCTCATTGACTGTCCTGATGATGATGCTGCTGCTTCCCGGCGCTCACGCCTTTGCCCAAGGCCAGCCGACGACGTCGATGTCCATCGAGGTGTTTCCTTTCGAATTGGAAGACAAGAGCGCCGGGGCGGGCATCATTCCTCCCGACGCCTACGACCGGCGCTATCTCGCCGAAGCGGCCACGGTCACTAAGGACATGCTCTCACAGTCCGGACGCTTTGCGGTCATCGAAGTGCCGGCGCTGGACGAGCCTGAGGCCGCGCCGCACGGATTGCGCAATTGCGGGGGCTGCGAAGGCCAGATCGCCAAAGAGCACGGCGCGTCCTTCGCCTTGCTCGGCGTCGTCACGCGCGTCAGCCGGACAGAGCATACGCTGTTCATCCGCATCCTCGACGCGCAAACCGGGAAAGCTGTCGCGCAGGGCTTCACCAATCTTCGCATGGGGGCGAACCACGCCTGGCCGCGCTCGGCGAAATGGCTGATGACGAACCGAATCCTGCGTTAAAGTGGCCGGTCGGCACGCTTGAAGAATCAAAGGCGCTCCGTCCATAACCGCGCCCTCAACAATGTCGAAAGGTGTTTCCCCCGTGACGTCCATCCATGCGCGCATTGCCGAAGAGCTCAAGGTCAAGGAGCAGCAGGTCGAGGCCGCGGTCGGCCTGCTCGATGGCGGCGCCACCGTGCCCTTCATCGCGCGCTACCGCAAGGAAGCCACGGGATCCCTGGACGATGCGCAATTGCGCACGCTGGAAGAACGCTTGACCTATCTGCGCGAGCTCGAAGACCGGCGCAAAGTCATCCTCGACTCCATCCGCGAGCAAGGCAAGCTCGACAAGGCGCTCGAAGCCCAGATCATGGCGGCGGACAGCAAGGCCAGGCTCGAGGACATCTATCTTCCCTACAAGCCCAAGCGCCGGACGAAGGCCGAGATCGCCAAGGAAGCGGGCCTCGCACCACTGGCGGACCTGCTGCTCGAAAGGCCGGAGAACGATCCCAAGATCAGCGCCCTGCCCTATGTCTCGCCCGAGAAGAACATCGCCGATGTGACGGCAGCACTCGATGGCGCCCGCGCCATCCTCATCGAGCGCTTCGCCGAGAATGCCGACCTGATCGGCGCGTTGCGCGAGGAATTATGGGCGAAGGCGCGTCTCAAATCGGAGGTCCGCGAGGGCAAGAAGGACTCAGGCGCCAAGTTCAGCGACTATTTCGATTTCGCCGAAGCCCTCACCAAGATGCCGTCGCACCGGGTGCTGGCCCTGTTCCGCGGCGAGCGCGAGGAGATATTGAGCCTCACCGTCGAGCCGGACGATCCGGCGACCAGCCCCAAGGTCAGCACCTATGAGCAGCGCATCATGCGCAGCTACGGCATCATCGACCAGGGCCGGCCCGGCGACAAATGGCTCGCCGAGACGGTGCGCTGGGCCTGGCGCACCAAGATCTTCATCACGCTGTCGATCGATCTGCGCCTGCGCCTGTGGACCATGGCCGAGGAGGAAGCCGTGCGCATCTTCGCCGGCAATCTGCGCGACCTCCTGCTCGCCGCACCGGCCGGGGCGCGGCCGACATTGGGACTCGATCCCGGCTACCGGACCGGCGTCAAGGTCGCGGTGGTCGATGCAACCGGCAAGGTGGTGGCGACGAGCACCGTCTATCCGCATGAGCCGCAGCAGCGCTGGGACGAGTCACTCGCCATCCTGGCGAAGCTGGTGCTCGAGCATAAGGTCGAACTGATCGCCATCGGCAACGGCACCGCCTCGCGCGAGACCGACAAGCTCGCGAGCGAGCTGGTGAAGAAACTCGCCCAGCCCAAACTCAACAAGATCGTGGTATCGGAAGCCGGCGCCTCGGTCTATTCGGCCTCGGCCTATGCCTCTGCGGAGCTTCCCGGCCTCGACGTGACGCTGCGCGGCGCCGTGTCGATCGCGCGAAGGCTGCAGGATCCGCTGGCGGAGCTGGTCAAGATCGATCCGAAATCGATCGGCGTCGGCCAGTATCAGCATGATTTGAGCGAGTTCAAGCTGTCGCGCTCTCTCGATGCGGTGGTCGAGGACTGCGTCAATGGCGTGGGCGTCGATCTCAACACGGCATCGGCGCCGCTCCTGGCGCGCGTCTCCGGCATCGGCGAGACGCTGGCGCAGAACATCATCACCCACCGCGACGCACATGGCCGGTTCGCAACCCGCCAAGCGCTGAAGGATGTGCCGCGGCTAGGTCCCAAGGCCTTCGAGCAATGCGCCGGATTCCTGCGCATCCCGGGCGGCGATGATCCGCTCGATGCCTCTGGCGTCCATCCCGAATCCTATCCGGTGGTGCGCCGGATCATCGAAGCCACAAGGAGCGACATCAAGCTCCTGATCGGCAACGCCCAGGTGCTGCGCGGCCTCGCGCCCAAGTCCTTCGTCGACGACAGGTTCGGCCTCCCCACCGTCACCGACATCTTGCGCGAATTGGAAAAGCCCGGGCGGGATCCTCGGCCTCTCTTCAAGACGGCGGAATTCAAGGCCGGGATCGAGACGCTCAATGATCTCGAGCCCGGCATGGTGCTCGAGGGCGTCGTCACCAATGTCGCCGCCTTCGGCGCCTTCGTCGATGTCGGCGTGCACCAGGATGGGCTGGTGCATGTCTCCGCCATGGCGAAGAGCTTCGTGAAGGATCCGCGGCAAGTGGTGAAGCCCGGCGACATCGTGCGGGTGAAGGTGCTGGAGGTGGACAAGCCGCGCAAGCGCATCAGCCTGACGCTCCGGCTCGACGACGAGGTGGGAAGCCAGCCCCAGCGCTCCCTCGGCGGCGATCGCAGCAGCGGCAAGCAGCGGCAGGCCGGCCCCCCGGCGGCTACGGGGAACTCCGCCGACGGCGCCATGGCCGAAGCCCTGCGGCGGGCCGGCCTCGGCGCGCGAAAGCCGTGATGCGGATTTAGTTCTAATTTTAAGGTTCCATTCTTGAAACAACGACGAAAGACTCTGTTTACCTCTTCTAATCTCGGTCTATAGTCGTGTCGCCCATCATGGCGGGTGGAAGAGTCGTGATCGGCGCAATCGGCTGTGTCCATAGAGGGGGCCCAAGATGAGCGAGCCGGACAAAAACGCTGTACCGAAGGACGAGATCGCAACTTTCCTTGCCCGCAAAGCAGAGGTCGGCAAGTCCGACCACGAGGCATTGCAGGATTATTTACGCGCAAAGCAGGCGGCCGCCGCTGCCGTAGCGGAACCACAACCGCCGGCGGAAAAAACAGGGAGCGGGATCAGCCGCCGCGGGCTGCTGTGGGCCGGAAGCGCGCTTGCCGCGGAGGCGGGCGCGTTGGCCTATGCCACGGCGCAAGGCACGAGCTCCAATGGGGAGCTCATCGAAGAGCCGCAGCGCGAGCCGATTTCGCGAGAACTGATCGATTACCAAGGCGGAGTCGGAGGAAAGTCGCTGGGCAACTGGATCGCGCTCCTGCCGACCAAGCTCGGCGGCGGAGTCTATGCCCTCGATCTCGACAGCAACCGGGTGCTCGCCTCCCTCTGGTATTGGAACTATGGCGACTTCAACCCGATCTCGCATCATATCTGCGCTTTCCCCAGCGCCGATCCCTATCGCGGCTTCGAATTCGTCAACTCCACCCAGGGCGGCAAGAACTGCCTGATCTTCGGCATCCCGACCAAGATCACCGAGCCCGGCCCCGGCTTCAACATCTACCGCGTCCGCTATGACGGGTCACAGATGCAAATGGTGGAGAATGTGTCGGAGACGACCGGGCTCGGCCTTGGCGTGCATGTCAACATCAATCCCAAGGACGCGCAGAGCTATTTCGTCACCGACGGCCAGAAGGACATCGCCGCCTGTTTCGACCGCGCCACGTCGGCGGTCAAGGCGGCGCTGAAGTTCGACTGGAAGCCGAACTCGACTACGCTGTCGCGTGCGTGGCAAGATGGCGGCGCGCTGACGATCTCGCGCATCTATCCCGACAAGACGACCGGCAAGTTCGACTATACCGGCACCAAGGGTCAGAAGATCGAGTGGGAAATGGTGCCGATGGGCGAGCTCTTCGTCGAAGAGGGAACGCTGCCGGGCGCAGACCCGATGAGCCTCTGCGGCGCCGACGGCACGATCTGGCATCCGAGCGGCCGCTGGGCCGCAACGGTGGTGAGATTGTGCGGCGGCGTCGCCGTGCTCGACGCCGAGAAGAACTTCGAGCCCGTCACCTTCCTGCAGTTCAACAAGGGCTCGCCCGGCCAGTATCCGGTGGTCAAAGTCGACGACGATCACTGGACCATTGCTTTCGACAAGATCCATTCGCCCGGCCATGAGATCGGATTTTCGCCGGACGGCCGCTATCTGTGCATGATGAACAATCTGCGCGAGAACAATTGCGGCGTGTTCCTCAGCGCGGATCCCGATCCGCGGAAGTGGAAGAAGATCGCCCATGTCGAGGATCCGCTGTGGCGCGGCAAATACCCCAATCCGTTCCACATGGTGTTCTCGCTCGATTCCAAGAAGCTCTATCTGTCGGTGCTCTATCCTTCGCCCGCGGCGAGCGGCATCATGGTCGTCGACACAGAGAGCTGGAAGATCATCAAGGAGATCCAGGGGATCGGGCCCGATCTGCAGACGCCCGCCATCACTTATGACGGCAAATATGTGCTCACCCCGTTCAGCGGCTTCCAGAGGCTGTCGAGCGGCATCGCCGTCGTGGAGACGGCGAGCGACACGCTGATCGGAATCCTGCCGAGCACCGGCGGCCACCATGATTGCGTCATCGTGCCCAACGAACTCGAGCACATGAAGCACACCCGCTCGTGCACGCTCTAGTTTCGGGCAAGCCTTAACGCCCGGCGATGATCGGCCTGTCCCTGCAGAATCTCGGGCGGCGCAAGGTACGCACGCTGCTCCTGGTGATGGCTGTCGCCATCAGCAGCGCAATCGCCTTCGCGGGCGCCCATCTCCTGCGCAGCATCGATGCGAGCCTCGCGGTCGGCTTCAGCCGGCTGGGCGCCGACCTGATGGTGGTGCCCGCCGATGCCGTCACCAACATCACCGCAGCCTTCCTGACCGCCGAGCCGACCGACAAGACCTTGAGCGCCGACCTCTTCGACCAAGGGACGCCGGACGGCGTCAAGCGCGCGGCTCCGCAACGGGTGTTTCGCACCGAGCATTCGGGCTTCGGCGGTCACGGCAACAGCGCCGACCTGATCGGCTTCGACCCCGAGCGCGACTTCACCGTCGGGCCCTGGATCGCCGAGCGTCTCCCGCGCGCGATGCAGCCGGGCGATGTCATCCTGGGGGCAGCGCGCGATCTGCCGCTCGGCGCCGAAATCCAGCTCTTCGGCCAGCCCTTCCGCGTCTATGCCAAGCTCGCCCGCACCGGTGTAGGCACGCATGAGCGCGGGATATTCATGCCCTCGCAAGAGCTCATCGGCCTCGGTTCGGCGATCCGCGCACAGATCGGAACGCTGCCCCCAATGCTCGATCCGGCACGCGTCTCGGGCTTCCTGGTGGAAGTCGCGCCCGGCGCTACCGACCTGCAAGCCAAATTCGCGCTCCTGTCGCATTACTCCGGGATCGCGGTGGTCAGCGGCGCCTCCATGCTGACCGGCATCCGCCAGGGGCTCATGGCGCTTTTCGGCGGCATGCTCGGCCTGACGGCTGCGATGTTCGCCAGCATCGCCATCATGGTCGCCGTCCTGTTCTCGGCAATCGTCGCCGAGCGGCGCGGCGAGCTCGGCCTGTTGAAGGCGATCGGGGCAAGGCGCTCGCAGATCGCCGGCCTGATCGTCGGCGAGGCGATGATCGCGACCGGCGCCGGCGGCCTCATCGGCGTCGCGATCGGCGTGCTGCTGCTGCGGGCCTTCGAACGCTCGCTCGTCTATCATCTCATGGAGATGGGCGTGCCGTTTCTGTGGCCGGGAGCGCGCTATGCGTTCCTCCTGGGGATCGCCTGCGTGCTCGCCGCGGCGCTGATCGGCGCGGCGGGAGCATTGGTGCCGGCCTGGCGCGCGAGCCGGCGGGACGCCTATGACCTGATCCGCGGCGAGGGCTGAGCCATGTTGTCCTGCCGCGATCTCAAAAAGACCTATGCCACGGCAAGCGGCGCCTTCGCCGCCGTGCGCGGCCTCGATCTCGACGTCCCGCCCGGCCGGTTCACCGCCGTGATCGGCCGGTCGGGCTCCGGGAAATCATCGCTCATGGCCATGATCGGCGGCCTGAGCCGCCCCGATGGCGGCAGCATCATGGTCGATGGCGCCGACATCTGGGGATTGGGCGAGCGGGATCTCGCCTCGTACCGCAATCGCAAGATCGGCTATGTGTTCCAGTTCGCGAGCCTCCTGCCGGCCTTGCGGGTGATCGACAATGTCGCTTTGCCGGCCCTGCTCGGCCGCGCCCTGCCGAGACCTGAGGCCTATGCGCGGGCGGGCGAACTCCTGGCCCATGTCGGGCTTAACGATCATGCCGACGCCTATCCTTCCGAGATATCCGCCGGCGAGCAGCGGCGCGCGGCGATCGCGCGGGCACTGATCAACCGGCCCAACATCCTCCTCGCCGACGAGCCGACGGCCGATCTCGACGAGAAGACCGAGCGCGAGATCATGACCCTGCTGATCGAGGTCAATCGCGAGACCCGTGCCACACTGGTCCTGGTGACGCATAATCTGGCGCTGGCCGCAGAAGCACAAGAGGTCGTGCATATCGAGAATGGGAGGATCGCGACGTGACGCGTCCGCCGCCGCTGCCCGATCTCGACAGCCTCAGCAGCGCCGAAAAGGACGCCCTGATCGTCAGCCTCTGGCAAGCGATCGATGCGATGGAGACGGCAGGGTCGATACGGCCCGCGCCTTCGGACGCAACAGAGCTACGCAGCCGGATCAGCCGGGCAGAGCCTGCGCGGCGCGCCAAGGAGCAGGCGCGGACCGGACTCAAGGCAAAGCTCTTCAAAGCACGATACGGGCTAGGGCTTCTAGCGGTGATCGCCATCGGCTTTGCCGCCGATTTCGCCATTGGCGCCTATCAGGCACATGCGCTGGCGCTGCGCCGGCAGGAAGCGCGGGCGCTCGAGAATGCAGCCTTCGCCGGCCTCTTTGTCGAGCTCACCGACGTCGCCTATGAGCCTGACGGCAAGTCCTACCGCGCCCGCCTCACTCTGCAGAACACGAACCCGGCCGCCCCGCTCTACATCATGCTCGATCCGGCGCGGGTCTTCGTGCAGGCCGGCCTGACCTGGCAAGGGGTGAGCACAGAGGCCGGATCGCGCGCCAGGGTGGTGAAGCTCGACGGCAGCGAAGACATCCAGGTGGTCTTCCAGGCCGACATCGCCAACTGGACCGAGCTCATGCCGGGCTATATGCATGTGCGCATCGAGAACCCGATGCTGATCAGCCGCAGCAGTGAGCCAACCGATGATCTCGTCGAGCGCGCCAACCGCTTCTATGTCTATCTCAAGCCGCAAGGATCCGACGATGCCGCGATCAGGAAGCGCATGAACTTCCCCGGCGCGCCGCCGATCTTCATTCCCATGCCCCCGCATTGAGGGCGCTCTACGCAGGGCAGGTGCCCTGAATTTGGGATTGTGAGCGCGCCCAACTCGCTTTATCGAGGAGCCTCCCGCCATCATTGGAGCCTCCAACATGAGCAAGCGTTCCCGGTTTCCTCAGCGTGTCAGAGCGCGTGAAACGCTCGTCGGACCGTGGATGAGCATCCCGCATCCGATGGTCGTGGAAATGATGGCGCAGGCCGGACCAGATTTCCTCCTCATCGACGGCGAGCATGCGCCGATCACGCCCCAGGCGCTGCCCGCTCTGCTGCCGGCGGCCGACCAGCAGGACCTGCCGGTGATCTATCGCGTGGCCTGGAACCGGATCGAGCTGATCAAGGCCGCGCTCGACAGCGGTGTCGCCGGACTCATGGTCCCGATGATCAATTCGGCGGCGGAAGCGGCGGAAGCCATCGCCGCCGCCAAATATCCCCCGATGGGCAAGCGCGGCATGGGAGCCTGGCGCGCATCGAACTATTATCTCGACGACGGCGCCTATGTCGAGCGTGCCAACCAGGACACGCTGATGGTGCTGCAGATCGAAACCAAGGAGGCGATCCGCGACATCAAGGCGATCGCGCAAGTGCCCGGCATCGATGCGCTGTTCATCGGCCCCGCCGACCTTTCGCGCTCGCTCGGGCTGGCGAGCACTGCGCCGGAGGCCGAATTGCGCAAGGCCTATGCGCAAGTGGTGCGCGCGGCCGAGCGGAACGGTATCGCCGCGGGCATAGATGTCGTGTCGCCGGACTATGCCGCGATCTATCGCGAGATCGGCTTCACCTTCATGACCTTCGGTACCGATTTCGGCTTCATCATCGACGCCGGCAAGGCCAGCCTGAAGAAATTTCGCGCCAAGATCAAAGCGGCCTGACTTCGAACGGGGAGGAGAAGCCCGTGGCAGAATTGGTTGCCTGCGCACTCACCCTCGGGATCGGCGCCACGCTCGTCATGGATCTGTGGGCCATCGTCCAGAGGCATGTTTTCGGGATCCCGTCGCTCGACTATGCCATGGTCGGGCGCTGGCTCGGCCATTTGCCGCGCGGGCGCTTCGCGCATCAGAGCATTGGCGCAGCCGCCCCTGTCGCCGGCGAGCGAGCGATCGGATGGATCGCGCATTATGCCATCGGCGTGCTCTTCGCCCTGCTGCTTCTCGCCATCTGGGGTCTCGGCTGGGCACGGCAGCCGACAGTCTTGCCGGCGCTCATCGTCGGTATCGGAACGATCCTGCTTCCCTTCCTGATCATGCAGCCGGCTTTCGGCCTAGGGATAGCCGCGGCCAAGACCCCGAAGCCCAACCGTGCCCGCCTGCTCAGCCTTGCCGCCCACACGGCCTTCGCCATCGGTCTTTATCTATCGGCCTGGCTCTGGGCGATAATCGCTAGTGCGTGATGATGGCGCTTTGCACTCGCCAAAGCTCAAGATTTTGGCGAAGGCATCGTGACTTTCTCCAGCGCGTTGGCGACGGCGGAGGTCAAAAGGAACAAACGGTTGGATCTTAGCGGAAAACGTCGAAAACCAAACCCCCCATAGAAAACAGCAGCGTGTTCATCCTTGGCATCAACAACGATGGCAAAAACAGCAAGCGATTGCGTGGCCGATAGAATGCGGCGCAGCGCATCTGCCACGAGGAGCTCGCCAATAGCTTTGCCACGAACACGTACATCTCGCGCCAATCGTCCAATCAACGCGGCCGGAATGCCATCATAGCGCGGGAGTTTGCGCGCAATCTCTTCAGGCAAGTCATCAAGATCGAGCTTGAACGAGCCCAGGCTGTAAAAGCCGACAATCCCCAAGTCCGAATCCACGGCAACAAATACTCGCGCGATATTGCGACGGTCGTCCTGACCAGCTCTGCGCCAGAACCATTCGTCGAGCTCGATTTTTCCGCAGGAGAACTTCGAGCGGTCGTGTTGCTTGCCCAGCGGTTCGAAGATGAGGCCCAATCTTCAACCGATCAATTCGCGGTGACGGCGAAGAGCAGTGACAAGCTTATCGGTTGGTTCAGGCGGATTCGTCAGGGCGTCGAGAAAGGCTTGCCGGTCAGCGCCGGTCAGGACCATCCGCTCGTGCTCGTCCAGTACGCGGCGCGCCCCTTCATAGGCGAGATCCCCGGCGGTCAAGCCGGTCACGGCCATCGCCCGCTGTATCAGTTCTTTGGCCGACGCGCCGACACGCAACTCGATCCTCTCGCGCTTGATCTCGCGGTCCGGTTTCCGGCGACTGGACGTCGTGGGCATTTGATGTCTCCTTCGGATCCTATGTACGGCATAACGCCGTGCATTTCAATACCGTGAAGTCGCATGCCGGATACCTCGAACCGACCTCGCACTTCCAAAAAAGCCGCGAGATAGTTTCTAATCTTGGAAACTATCTCTTGCCCTGCCGGCGATGGCCGCCTAATAGTTTCCCGAATTGGAAACTATCTGGTGCCCACCGTGTCGCTGACCCTCTATATCCATCCCCTCGCCTCCTTCTGCCACAAGGTGCTGATCGCATTTTACGAGAACGACACGCCCTTCCGCGCCGAAACCGTCGATTTCAGCGATCCGGGCTCGGCCAAAGCTCATCTCGAACGCTGGCCGGTCGGCAAGATACCGGTGCTGTTCGACGACAGGACGATGCGCGTCATCCCCGAAACCAGCATCATCATCGAATATCTGCAGGAGAACTATCCGGGGCGCGCCGCTCTCCTGCCCAAAGACGCGGCCGTGCGGTTGGAGACACGCCTGTGGGACCGCTTCTTCGATCTCCATGTCAACACGCCAATGGGCAAGATCGTCACCGACCGCATCCGGCCGGAAGGCAAATCCGACGCCTATGGCGTGGCGGAGGCGCGCGCGACGCTCACCACCGCCTATGCGATGATCGAAGAGCAGGTGTCGTCGCATGACTGGGCGGCAGGCGATGACTTCACGCTCGCCGATTGCGCCGCCGCCCCCGCCCTCTTCTATGCTTCGATCGTCCATCCCTTCGGCAAGCGCCAACCACATCTCGCGCAGTATTTCGATCGGCTGCTCGCCCGTCCCTCGGTCAGCCAAGTGATCGATGAAGCCCGGCCGTTCTTTCCGATGTTTCCCTATCGCGACGCGATGCCGGCGCGCTATCTGACCGGCTGACCGAAGGGGAGGCCCTGAGATGAAGCCCGAGCAGTTCGACCGCCTGTTCCACGCCCTCGCCGATCCCTACCGGCGCCAGATGGTGGAGCGGCTGGCGCGCGGCCCCGCATCGGTGAAGGAACTCGCCGGACCGATCGAGATCGCCTTGCCTTCGGCCGTCAAGCACCTCAAGGTGCTGGAAGAAGGCGGCATCGTGCTGTCGGAAAAGACGGGACGGGTGCGCACCTACAGGATGCGGCCCAATGCCCTCAGATCCATCAGCCAGTGGGTGAAGCAGCGGGAAGCGGCGATGAACAAGGCCTTCGACCGCCTGGTCCAGGCCATGCAGGATTTCCCGGAAAAGGACGAGTGAAAATGGGTGTCTTCGTCAGCCATACGACCTTCGTGATCGAGCGCGATCTGCCGGGAAGCCCGGCGCATGCCTTCCGCTTCTGGTCGGAGCACGCGCGCAAGCGGCAATGGACGAGCTGCCATCCGGACTGGGCGGTGCTCGAGGACATATTCGATGTGCGCATCGGCGGCCTGGAAAAGGTCCGCTGGCGCACGCTGGAGGGCGTCGAGCATGGGTACCGCGCCCATTATCTCGACGTCGTGCCGGGCAAGCAGATCATCTATGCCTATGCGATGAACACCGGCGCCGTGCAAAATTCGGCGGCGCTCGCCACCGTCGAATTCGTCGGCCAGCGCGGCAAGACGAAAATGACCTATACCGAGCAGGCCGCCTTTCTCGACGCGGCCGATGCCAAGGGACGCAGCCAGGGCACGGAAATGGGATTCGACAGGCTCGCTCTGGCGATCGAGAGGAGCCTCGCCGTCGCGCATTGAAAAGAAGCAGGAGAGCGAAGATGATGAACGACTGGAAACTGCCCTGGGACGGCGGGTGCCTGTGTGGCCAGATCAGATTCCGCATCAGCGCGCCGCCGCTCCTGACCATGGCTTGCCACTGCGCCGGCTGCCAGAAGCTGAGCGCCAGCGCCTATTCCCTGACCATCGCCGTGCCGAGCGAAGGTTTTGCCGTCACGCAAGGCGACACGGCGGTCGGCGGCCGGCACGGGCCCAACCGGCAGCTCTATTGCCCGCATTGCAAGAACTGGATGTTCACCCACGCCCACGGCCTCGACTTCTTCGTCAATGTGCGCGCCACCATGCTCGACAGGCACGATTGGTATGTGCCCTATGTCGAGACCTATACGGCGGAAAAATGCCCTGGGCGACGACACCGGCGAAGCACAGTTTCGCCACGCAGCCCGATCTCGAGGGCTATGCACCACTCATCGAGGCCTTCGCCCGCGAAGGTGCGCGCCCGTCCTGAGGACGGACAGGCATGTGCAACGAAACTCCCTTACGGACGTTGCCAGTCTGTAAACATGGACTGGACCCAAATGGATTTGACTTTCGAAGAATTCCTGGAAAAGCGCCGTGAGGCGGCGCTCGCCTATGTCAAAGGCGATGCCCGTCCCGTCATCGATCTCTCCGCATCATCGGGTGCGGCCACCTTCTTCGATCCAGGCGGCGGTATCGTCGAGGGCGCCGAAGCGGTGCTGAAGGCCTATCGCGAAGGCGCCCAGATGTTCGGGCCCCAAAGCGTCACCGATCTCGAGATCCACGACTATGGCGCCTCAGGCGATTTCGGCTTCTGGGCCGGCCTGCAACGCGCCACCGTCGCCATCAAGGACCGCGCCGAGCCCGCTTCGATGACCTTGCGCGTCAGCGAAGTGTTTCATCGGCAGGAGGGCGAGTGGCGCATGGTCCACCGCCACGCCTCGGTGGCCAACGGAAAATGACCGGCATGGATCACGGCCAGGGCTGAGGCTCAGTCGCGGCGAAGCTCGGCCGCTCGGCGCAACCGGCGACGATCGCTTCGAGCCGCGGACGGCCGCGCCACGGAAAGCCGCCACGCGCCTCCGTCCACAGGACGAAGCTTGCCAGTGCTATGTCCTGGACAGACAGGACGCCGGGCAGAAATCCGTCCGGCGCCGCGTTCCCTTCGAGCCAGTCCAGCGTGCGGCCTAACCGTTCGGCATGGCGGTCGGCCGGATCGAAGCCGAGAAGATTCTTTCCGCCCGGACGCAAGCCCGCCCAGTTCTGATATTTGATAGCGGCCAGCGCGTCACCCATGGCGAGCAGCACAGCCAGCAACTGATCGTCCTGCCAGTATCCTTCCCAGCGCCGCACGGCACGCGCCACGGGCAGAGGCTCGCGGCGCGGCAGCGCCATGAGGAAATCGATGATGATCCGGGTCGGGAACTTGACGCCTTCCGCCGTTTCGAGCGCCGGCACTTGCCCCAGGGGATTGATGGCGAAATAGTCGTTCGCCGGCGGAAATCCCCTGATCGCCACCTCCTTGCAGTCAAGGGCAAGCTCACGCACCAGCACCCGGATGATCCGGGCGAATGGAGAACCCGGCGTATAATGCAGCTTCACCGGCGATCTCTCCCGACTCTCTTCCGGTGCTGCATTCGCGCGCTCGTCCCTATTTCACGCCGGACACCAGCCCGTCGTGCCGCTCGGCCGAGCCTGTGCCGTTCTTGAGCCAGCATTCATGGCGGCGGACGACATAGGTGAAGGCCTTGCAGGCCCTGGTCCCGCTGCAGGAAATGAGACAGGCTTCGAAGGTCGTCGCCTCTTGCCGGTCGATATCGTTGCCGGGATAATCGGTCGCTTCCTGGATCGCCATGGCGGTCCGGCGAATGCGTTTCTTGAGGCCCCCGCGAAGACCCGAGACCGCAGCCGGGTGACTGACCGCAATCTCGGCGCTGGCCTTGAGAAAGCATGCGGAACGGGCGGTGTTGAAGGTGAAGGCGGCGCAGCCCTCTTCGGCCGTGCATTGCCCTTCGCATTCATCAGCACTCTTGGTCTTGATCGGCATGTCGGGCAAATTGCGGCCATAGAGATCGACCTGTGGCAGGCGCTTGATCACCGGCGCGGTCCCGGCCGGCATCTCATCGGCACTGGCCGTGATGATATCCGCCCCATAAGGGCTCACCGCGATTCCCAGATCGCGCGCTCGGCCCATGGTCAACATGTGCAATCCTTGCGGCGGCGAACCGGTAATATAGGTGATCGCGCGCTGCGGCAGTCGAAGCTCTTGCAGATAATCAAGCACCACCGCCTCCGCCGCCTCGCTTGTTCGCGGCCTGCCGTACTTCAAGACATAGGCCCTGTGAAAGCCAATGCGGGCGTTCTCCGCCATGAAGCGCTCAGCGCCGCCGAGCCAGGCCAAGGCACAGGCGGATGTACATCGCGTCGCCGATGGGATGACGGTCGCGAACCCTTTCCGTTGAATGGCACGGCCAATGCCCAAGCCGGCAATCACCATGCCGCCGGGGCTCTCGAAGCGAACGACCGCCTCCTTGATGTCGTCCGTCTTTCGCATGAACTGAAGACCATCGGTCGCGGCGAGCTCGCCCCTCACCAGGATCACCGCCGGCCCGGACTTGGGCGTGAAGGTCACAATTTCGGCCGACTCGGCAGAACCGGCATCGAGCCCCTGATGGCAAAAGAGAATGGCCAGGCCGATCACAAGCTTACGCAGCGAGCGCGTGGGACCAGCCCAAGGCGCAGGCCAGGCATTTCGATGGTGAGCAGTAGTCGAGCGGATCATTGAGCCATGCCCCTCAATCGTCCGCCCCACAGAGTCACTATTCTCAAAAAATGTGGTTAACAAGTGGTTATGCTGAAGATCTGGGGCGTGACGAGGCCAATGTGACGTCGGAGCACCGCGCGCGATGAAATCGCCAAGGGAACCCTCTCATGCCTGCAGGCATTGCCTCGCAGAACAAGGACAGCGGCCGCCATGACCCCTCTCGTCTATGAGGCGATGCAATTCGCCCGCCAGGTCCACAAGGACCAGAAGCGCAAATATACGAACGAACCCTATAGCAGCCACCTGGCCGAGGTCGCGGGAATCGTCGCTGCCGTCACCGACAATCCCGAGGCGCTCGCCACCGCCTGGCTGCATGACACGGTCGAGGACCAGCATGTCGATCTCAGGGTGATCGCGCAGCGTTTCGGCGAAAAAGTTGCAGAAGGGGTCGAAGCCCTCTCGGACATCGAAAACGGCAACCGGAAGGACCGCGAAGCCGCCTCGCGCCAGCGCCTCCATGCCGCTGCCCCCTGGATCCAGACGATCAAGGTCGCGGACATCATCAGCAACAGCAGCACGATCGCGCTGCATGATCCGGGCTATGCGCCGAAATACCTGGACGAGAAACGAGCGATGCTCGCGGTGCTCGACCACGCCGACAGCCGGCTCATGGACATCGCCGTCACCCAGACGCAGCGTGATTAAGCGCGTTTCACCACGCGCACGATCAGCAGCAGGATCACGGCACCAATCGTAGCGCCGAGAATGGCGCCGAGCACGCCGCCGCCCAGGCTGACGCCGATGCGCGGCAACAGCAGGCCGGCAATGAAGGCACCGATGATGCCGACCACCATGTCGCCGATGAGGCCGAAGCCGCCGCCCCTGACGATCAGACCGGCAAGCCAGCCGGCAATGGCGCCGATGAGCAGAAAAACCAGGATCGAAACCAAATCCATGATCGTACCTCCAAGGGCTCAACGGAACCGGGAACCCATTGTTCCATATGCCGGGCAGACGATGGCGCCGAAAGCAGGAACCAACGGTGCATGGTCGCGTTGGTTAGGCGACGCCAATCAAGGCGTTCGAGGAGACCTCCTATGAATCGTGAGCACGAGAAAACCACCCAGCAGGGTGGACAGAAACAGCAACAGCAAGGCGATCAGCCGATGCGCCCAGGCCAGGACCAGCAGGGCGGCGGCACCCGCAATCCGGGACAGCAACAGCAGCAGGAACCGGACCGCCAGTCGGATATGGATGAAGAGAAGAAACGCGATATGTGAAGCGGCTCTTTTGCCGTTCCAACCGCCGGCCGCAAAGCCGGCGGTTTTTTTACCACTCTTCGCGATTGCGGCGCGAGCTCTCCCCTTCAATACCCGCCGATGATCGGCAGAACTTCTCCGGTGATGTAGCTGGAACAGCTCGGTGCGGCGAGAAACACGAAGGCCGGCGCGATCTCCTCGGGCTGGGCGGCCCGTTTCATCGGTGTATCGCTGCCGAAGTCCTCGACCTCATCGGCCGGCTTGTCGGCCGGATTGAGCGGCGTCCATACCGGGCCCGGCGCCACGGCATTCACCCGGATGCCACGATCGATGAGATGGGCCGCCAGCGACTTGGCGAAGGCGTGGATCCCACCCTTGGTCATCGAATAATCGAGCAGGTTGCGGCTGCCCATGATGCCGGTGACGGAGCCCGTCATGACGATGGACGACCCTTCCTTCATATGCGGAACAGCAGCCCGGGCCATATAGAAATAGCCGTAAAGGTTGGTCTTGAGAGTCAGGTCGAAATGCGCATCGCTCAGATCCTCGATCTTGCGCTCATGCTCCTGGAAGGCGGCGTTGTTCACCAGTATGTCGAGCCGGCCGAATTCATCGACCGTCCGCTTCACCGCGCTGTCGCAGAAAGCCGCATTGCTCACGTCACCCGGGATCAGCAGGCAACGCCGGCCTTCCGCCTCGATGGCAGCCTTTGTCGCCTCGGCATCCTGATGCTCGTCGAGATAGACGATGGCAATATCGGCGCCCTCGCGCGCATAGAGGACGGCCACCGCCCGGCCGATCCCTGAATCGCCCCCCGTGACGAGGGCGACCATGTCCTTGAGCTTCTCCGAGCCCTTATAGACCGGCGCCTCGAAGAGCGGCGGCTCCGCCAGATCGGCTTCGAGGCCGGGCTTCGCCAGATGCTGCGGCGGGAAGCGCGCGGGATAGTCGCGCTGGCCTGCTTGCACCGGCTTTTCAGCCGGCTTCGGCGCCGGCGCCTCGCGATCGCGGGCGTCGACTTGTGCTTGTATCTTGCGGCCCTTGTCGGCAGCGATACCGGCTGAGCGCTCGCGTGATGCAGCATGGCGCGTCATTCTTGCCTCCTCTCGGAAATCGGAAAAATAACTTCCAATCGGAGTCCTGGTTCCTCTGCGACGGCACGACGTGCGGTTATTCCAGACGGAGCCGCACGGAGAAGAAGAGGCCCATGGGGCGGAACTCGAAAGAGATCTCGCCGTCACCGCCCAAAGCACGCTCGACCAGGCGCGAGCCGAATCCCTTCCTGGCAGGCGCTTGAACCGGAGGTCCGCCCGCTTCCATCCAGCGCAAGCTGCCGCTTTTCACGTCTCCCTCATCGGGCAGCCATTCGATCCGAAGCGTGCCGGCATCGTTGGACAAGGCACCGTATTTGACGGCATTGGTGGCGAGCTCGTGCAGTACGAGAGAAAGAACCAGCGCCCGTTCGGCGCTCATCCAGACACCCGGGCAATCGGTCGCGATTCGCGTTCCGTAGGTTTCCCTGAAGGGCTGAAGCGCGCGCTCGACCACGCGGTCGAGCGACGCCCGCCGCCAATTCTCCAGCGTGACAAGATCCTGCGCATTGGCCAGCGCCTCGAGCCGGGCGGCGAAGGCCTTGCGCTCTTCCGGCGCGATGCTTTCCAACGTCTGGGAGGCGATAGACTGCACCGTGGCGATCGTGTTCTTGATGCGATGCTTCATCTCGCGCTGCAGCAGCGCCTGCTGTTCCTGCTGGCGCTTGCGCTCGCTGATGTCGCGCGCGATCTTCGAGGCGCCGACGATCCGGCCGTCGCGGATCTTGATCGGCGAGACCGTCAGGGAGATGTCGACGAGCGTGCCGTCCTTGCGCCGGCGGACCGTCTCATAATGGTCGATGCGATCGCCGCGGCGGACGCGCTCGAGAATTTCCGGCTCCTCGTCCAGATAGTCTGGCGGGATCAGCATGGTCACCGACTCGCCGATCACCTCCTCGGCGGTATAGCCGAAAAGCCTTTCGGCGCCGGCGTTCCAGCTGGTGATGACGCCGTTCAGGTCCTTGCTGATGATCGCGTCATCGGAATTTTCCACGATGGCGACGAGGCGCTGGGTATTGAGCTCGGCGCGCTTGCGATCGGTGATGTCGACCAGCATGTTGACGGCGCCCGTCATCTCGCCGGCGAAATCATAGATCGGGGTCGGATAGGCGATGAAGGGAATGCGAATGCCGTCAGGGCGCTCGGCGACGGCTTCCATGCCGCGGTTCGGCCGTTTCTCCTTGAGAGCCAAGGCCATCGGACATTCATCATGCGGCAAGGGCCGGCCGTCGGGCCAAAAGAGCCGCCATGAGCCGCAAAATTCCGATTTGCCAATCTCGGGTTCCACGCCCCACAAATCGGCGGCGGCTTTGTTGAAATAGACTATCCGTCCGTCGGGATCGGTGATGTAGACCGCGCAAGGCAAAGCGTCGAGCACGTCGCGATATTGGTCCGGGTCCAACCGGGAAATCTCGGCGATACGGAGATCGATCTCATCTGCTTCGGGACTGCCTGATCTGGGAAGACTCTTGTTCATCAAGCTTCACTCCGGTCTGAACGGAAACTTTGATTTTCACCTCATTGTCAAGCCGGCGGCCAGCAGAATATTTTCTTCAGATTCTGGAACTTTCCCGATGTTTCAGTGTTTAAGAGCACCTTGGTGTGTGAGTCGATCGGGCGCGTTGCCCGATGCAGTCCGCCTCGGCATTCCCATCGAAGCTTTCGAACAGTGAACGTCCACCTCATGTTTCGCATCCTGCTTCAACTTGTTCTGTGGACTGCGCTGCTCGGCGTCCTGATCTTCTGGCCGGCCGGCACGTTCGCCTATCCGGGCGCCTGGGCTCTCCTCGCGATCTATGCTTTCGGTGGGCTGGCCATGATCCTCTGGCTCAGCAAGCACGATCCACGATTGTTGCGCGAGCGCATGGCCTCGCCCTGGCAGCGCGAGCAAAAATCATGGGACCGCGTCTGGCTGACGCTCTTCGTGCTCTGTTTCCTCGCCTGGACGGCCTTCATGGGCTTCGATGCCGCGCGCACCGGCTTCGCGGCGATACCAGCCTGGCTGCAGGTGGCGGGCGCGCTGGCCATCCTCATCAACGGCGCCGGCACATGGTGGACGTTCCGCGAAAACAGCTTCGCCGCGCCGGTGGTGAAGATCCAGAAGGACCAGCAGGTCATCGACAGCGGGCCTTATGCCATTGTCCGCCACCCGATGTATGCCAGCACCTTGTTCCTGTTCATCGGCATTCCCTTGCTGCTCGGATCTCCGCTTGGTCTCCTCTTTGCGGTCGTCTTCATCCTCGGCGTTGCCTGGCGCGCCGTGCATGAGGAGCAGGCGCTCGGCGCCGAGCTCAAGGGATATGAGGATTACGCCAGGCGGGTGCGCTGGCGGCTTGTTCCGTTCGTGTGGTAGACAGAAGACCGTCTTGCACATCGGCTAGTCGTCGCGGGCCGAACCCCAGCCATGGGTTGGCGATTGCGGCCAACCGGTGGGCGAATCCTCCCATTCCTCCTGCCGGCCATAAGGTGTCAGATCGAGAAGATGGCGAAAGCCCGCGGGCTCAACGCCACGGCCGGTCGTGAAATAGGTGCGATAGACATGATCATCATCGCTCAGAAAGACGCTGAGGCCAAAATCCTCCTCGCCATCAATCGTGACGCCCATATCGGCATTGAAGCTGCTGCCCGCCGATGAATAGAATGGAACAGTCCAGCCCTTGCGCCGGCGCAGTTCCGCGAGTCGCCCATAGGGCGCCGAGGCCACGACCGCAAAAGTCGTGTCTCGGGCATGGAGATGAGCCAGATGGCCGACATCATCGATGCGACGCGCACAGCCCAGACAGGCGGACTGCCAACTGCTGGCGAACATGAAGTGATAGAGGATGAGCTGGCGGCGTTTCTCGAACAATTGGCGAAGCGTGACACGGCCGCGCGCTCCATCAAAGCCGTAATCTCGCACCAGCCTGACCATGGGCAAGCGGCGCCGTTCCGCGGCAAGAGTATCAAGCGTGCGCGTCGCCGCTTTCTCCCGGGCCAGCAGCTTGTCGCGCGAGACCCGCCACTCGGACTCGCTCACAACCGGTGGCAACGGGACCTTGCTCTTCATGACGCTTATTCCGCCAGCGGTATCCACAAGGTAAGTCCACCTTCGCCCGTGCCGGGATCGAAGGTCGGATTGTGCCTCTCGACGACCGGCGCATCTGCGACCTTGCGATCGCCCAGCCCCTCGTTCCAGATCGCGTCATAGGTCTCGAAGATCCGCGATACGTGACCCCTGTGCTCGAACACCGCATAAACGCGTGGCGGCAAATCCATTTTGACGAGCCCTGGCGGCGGGTCGCCAAAGCGTGAAACCTCGGCGGCGCAGATATACGGAAACTCGCCATTGTCGTCGGGCGCCTGACTTATGCCGATCGGGATGCGGCCGAGCTTGTCCGGAACAATGTCATAGAGCTCCATGAAACGCTGCCATTGCGCCGGAATTGCTATGGTCGTCGCGAAGGAGTGCGACTCGGAAAGACCGACGGCACGAATGCGCTCTTCCGCGATAATGCGCGGCGGATCGAGATGGGTGGCTGCTCGCGCCTTCAGCTCCAGCGGCTTGACGATTTCCAGGTCGGCGAGGCTATTCTGGCCGCGCACAGTTTCGGGAGTTCGGCCGAATTGTTCGCGAAAAGCGCGAGTGAAAGCCTCATGCGAGCCATAGCCCGCATCGAGGGCGACGGTAAGTATGTCTGGCGCACCTTGCGCCAGTACGCGCGCCGCCTCGCTCAAACGCCGGGCGCGGAGATAGCGCACTACCGACTGACCGGTGGCGGTGCCAAAGGCGTTGGCGAGATGTGAGCGCGACACGCCGCAAGCATGGGCGAGCGATGTCAGCGAGATGGGCTCGCGCAGATTGCGTTCGATGATCCACAGGGCATTGTCGGCGACCGCCATGTCATCTCCTCATCAGATGCCGCTTCCTAGCAGACGGGCGGAGACGCCGCTTGATCGATCGTCCACAGGGGGCGTTCACCGCTTCTGCAGGAAAGCCTTGAAGGCGTTCAGGGTCTCGAGGCTGACATGATGCTCGATGCCCTCGGCATCGACGCGCGCCGTCACGGGGCTGATCCCCAGGGCGCAGAGGAAATTCTCGACGATCTGGTGGCGCTCGCGGCTCTTCTCGGCAAGGCTCGTGCCCACCTCGGTGAGGAACACGCCGCGATAGGGCCGCTGCTGGATGAGCCCTTCGGCCGAAAGCCGCTTCAGCATCTTCGCTACCGTCGGCTGCGCCACGCCCAGCCTTTGGGCGATGTCGACCTGGCGCGCTTCGCCGCGGTCGGCGATAAGATCGGCAATCAGCTCGACATAGTCCTCGACGAGCTCGGTGCGCCGGTTATGGCGGGTCTGGCGGAAGCTCTCCACATGGGTGTCGGCATCGACCAGCGAGCTTTCGGGGGTGGCGCGGGCTTTGGTGGCCTTCATTACAAGTAAAATCCGTCAGGAAATATCATAGCCAGAGCTATAGGATATTCTGAGGATTATATCAAAATATAGCCATTGCTAAGATATCGCCCTTGTGCTCTTATTGTTCGTAGGGGCTAAGAGGACTGACTTTATAGGGACCGACCATGGCAAGCTGGCTTCCTTTCGATCTCAAACGTCGCGGCTTCATCGGCGCGGGTCTCCTCGCGGCGGGTGCGGCGGCCTTCGGCGGGCGCGGCGCGCTCAGCCAGGCCGAGCAGGCACCCTCACCGCATCAAGGCCATCAAATGCCGGCGGCCGGCAGCCAGTCCTATGAAGGCGGCGGCCACATGAACGCCCATGGCGAGATGATCACCGTCGGCGATGTGGACTATGGCCGCAACGGCTTCGATCCGACCGCCATGCTCACCCAATGGGAAACAGGCGAAGTCTCCACACTCCCTGACGGACGCCGGCTGCGCACCTTCCAGGTGACCGCCGAAGACAAGGAGATCGAGATCGCGCCGGGCGTCATGTTCCCGGCCTGGACCTTCAACGGGCGCGTGCCCGGGCCTGCCTTGCGCGCCACCGAAGGCGACAGGGTGCGCATCGTCTTCAAGAATTTCGGCTCGCATCCGCATTCGATGCATTTCCACGGTTTCCATCCGGCGCGCATGGACGGGATTCCGGGCGCCGGACTGGTGCCGCCCGGCGGCGAGTTCGTCTACGAGTTCGAGGCGAAGCCCTTCGGCTGCCATCTCTATCATTGCCATGCGCTGCCGCTGGCGCGCCACATCCACAAGGGCATGTACGGTCTCTTCGTCATCGATCCCGATCCCGCCCAGCATCCCGAAGCGGCAGCGGTCGCCGCCTCGCGCCTCCTCGGCACGCCGGAGAATGCACAATGGCAGGAAATGGCCATGGTGATGAACGCCTTCGACACGAATTTCGACGGCGAGAACGAGTTCTATGCCTGCAACACCATCGCCCATTGCTATGCCAAGCAGCCGATCAAGCTGGCGCGCAGTCGGCCGGTGCGCATCTATCTGGTCAATGTGACCGAGTTCGATCCGATCAATTCCTTCCACTTGCACGGCAATTTCTTCGACTATTACGACCAGGGCACGACGCTGACGCCGACGCTCAAGACCGTCGATGTCATCATGCAGTGCCAGGCGCAGCGCGGCATTCTCGAATTCACCTTCGGCGCCCATGCCGAGCATGAGCCGGGCCTCTATATGTTCCATGCGCATCAATCGGAATTCACCGAGCTCGGCTGGATGGGCATGTTCGACGTGGTGGAGGCCTTGTCATGAGCGTCGAGGCCGCTGCGCAAGCCCAGGATTCCCGCTCCTCCTGGCAGAAGATCGCCTGGATCCTGGCGCCCCTCGTCCTTCTCATCGGCGCCTTATGGTGGCTCCTTGCCGGCAATCTGCTCAGCTATTTCAGCAATGGCGCGCCGCCCGTCGAGGCGCTCACCGTCGAGCGCACCATCCTCGATCAGGACGGGCTTCGCCTCCTGGTGCGAGGCGGCGGATCGGAGGCGATGACGATCGCGCAGGTCCAGGTCGATGCCGCCTATTGGCGCTTCAGCCAGACGCCGCCCGGTCCGATCGAGCGCGGCAGCGCCGCCTGGATCGCCATCCCCTTCCCCTGGGTCCTGGCGGAAGCCCACAAGGTGACCTTCGTCACCAATACCGGCGCCACTTTCGAACATGAGATCCCGGTCGCGGTCGAAACCCCGCAAGTGACGTCGCTCAATTTCGCCGCCCAGGCGATGCTCGGCGCCTTCGTCGGCATCCTGCCCGTGGTCATCGGGCTCATGTTCTATCCGGCACTGCGCGGGGCGGGACCGCAGGTGATGAATTTCCTCCTCGCCATGACGATCGGTCTTCTGCTCTTCCTCCTGATCGACACGATCGAGGATGCGCTCGAATTCGCCGGCCGCTCCGCCGCCATCTTCCAGGGGCCGATGATGGTCATCCTCGCCGCGGCCGCGAGCTTCATCCTGTTGCTCGGCATTTCGCGCCGGCAGGGCGTGCCCTCAGGCCTCGCGCTCGCCACCTATATCGCCATCGGCATCGGACTCCATAATCTCGGCGAAGGTCTCGCCATCGGAGCAGCCTTCGCGGCGGGCGCCGCCGGGCTCGGCACCTTCCTCGTCATGGGCTTCACATTGCACAACATCACCGAAGGGGTCGGCATCGCCGCACCGCTGCTCAAGATCAAGCCGTCGCTCACGCAATTCGCCGTGCTGGCGCTCATCGCCGGCGGACCCGCGGTCATCGGCATGTGGGCGGGAAGTCTCGCCTATGCGCCGCACTGGTCGGCGCTGGCGCTGGCGATTGGCGCCGGCGCGATCTTCCAGGTCATTGTCGAGGTCGGGGCCTTCCTCGCGCGATCATCCGACGACCCGCTCAAGAGCTGGATGACGCCGCCTGTCCTCCTCGGCGTCGCGGCCGGCCTTGCCATCATGTATGGGACGGCCATGCTGGTGAAGATCTAGGGCGTGGACTCATTAGCCCGCAACCAATTCGGATGGCCTCCACGCAAGGACAAGCCCTGCTCAGAACCGTGTTTTGTTGGCCACGGGCGGATTCGGATGTTTGTAAGGGTCGCTCTGTATTCTTTGACGGGTCACTGCACGGGATGATTACCGCGCTGTCCCTTCGAGAGAAAGGAGACAGCGCGGCCTGAATTTTCGTTCCGCGGCGCCTAATCGTGACCTGTCTTCATCTGCCGGACCTGCTCCATTACCTGCTCCAGATTGTAGCTTGCAGGGCTCTGAAGTGGCGGGAAGGCGATGTAGCTTTCGAGATGCTTCAGCCACAACTGCTGGCCGATGGGCAGGATGTTCCAGTCATAGACGTAGGCAGTGGACGGTGACGCGATGGCGCCTCCCATGCCGAACAGCGTCTTGATCTGTTGACCGACCGAAGTTTCGAACGGGTCGCGCTTGATGTTGACGACCTGCGTCCAGGAGTAGGGCTGGACGCCTGAGATGAAACCAGCTGGGTCGTCGGAGACCATTGCAAAATACATCTTCCAGTTCTTGTAGCGGACGGCCGACGGCTCCTTGCCGGAATAGTACAAGAAGGAATCGCGCGCGGATGGCGATTTCCCTTCCAGGAAGTCGCGCTGATCGATCCCGTCGAGCGTGGTCTTGACGATCCCGGGATACGTGCCAGCCTCGATCTGTTTCTTCAGCCCGTCGCCCTTCGGGCCGCCGGCGATGTTCACGAGCGTCGGTAACCAGTCGAGCGCTGAGAACATGTCGTTCTTCACCGTGCCGGGTTCGATGTGTCCCGGCCAGCGCACGACCAGCGGGGCACGCATGCCGCCTTCCCAGGTGCTAAGCTTTCCGCCCTTGAACGGGGTGGTTCCGCCATCCGGGAAGGTGATCGTCTCGGCGCCGTTGTCGGTGGTGAAGACGACGATGGTGTTGTCGAGCTGGCCCATATCCTCCAGCTTCTTGAGGACGACACCGATATTGTCGTCCATCTGCTTCATGCCGGCTTCGTTGATGCCCCAGTCCTTGCCGCCCGGCTCGCCGAGCATGTTCAGATACTTGTCAGGCAACACCGTCGTGATGTGCATGCGCGCCGGGTTGTACCAGACGAAGAACGGCTTGTTGGTCTTCTTAGGGTCGTTTCGGTCGAGGAAGTCGACGACCTTTGCGGAGATTTCCTCGTCTATGGTCTTTGACCGCTCCAGCGTCAGCGGGCCCTCGTCCTTGCACGATTGATTTGCCGGGGATCCGTCGGAGGATGCGCATGCTAGAACCGGACGCGGAGGCGTCAGGCAGGTTGTTGTCTTGGGATCGACAGCGCCCGGAACCTCAGCCACGCCGGGGATCGGTGTATTCATGCAGGGTGGCGCGATCCCCTGCTCGGCTGGGCTTTTGTTGATGTCGGGGAAGCTCACCCCCTGCATGGCGTCGAGGTGATAGAGGTATCCCCAATATTCCTGGAAGCCGTGTGCAGTCGGCAGGGATTCGGTGGTATCTCCGAGGTGGTTCTTGCCGAACTCACCTGTCGAGTAGCCGAGATCATATAGGAATTTGGCGAGGTGAGGCGTGCCGGCCCGCAGGTAGGACGGGCTTCCGGGAATTTCCGGCAGGACCATGCCGACGCGCACCGGCTGCATGCCGGTGATGAAGGCGGTACGCCCCGCAGTGCAGCTCTGCTCGGCGTAGTAGGTCATGAATTTCGCGCCCTCCTGGCCGATGCGATCGATGTTGGGCGTTTCCCCTACCATCAGGCCCTGATGATAGATGCTGGGTTGCATCCAGCCGATGTCGTCGCCCATGATGAACATGATATTGGGCTTCTTGGCATCTTGCGCCTGCACTTGCGGTGCGGAGAGGGGTGAAATTGCCACGGCTGTCGCGAACAGCGTCGAAGCGAGCCATTTGAATTTAGTTGTAGTCGAATTCATTGTAAGCCTCCCTGTGTTTTGCTGGAAAGCACGAAGGCGGAGAAGGTTTTTGAACCTGTGACTGAAATGGGCGCGCAGCAATGATTGCGGCCCAGAAGGCAAATCCAATGCCCTCTTCGTCCCTTTCGAGACGAAATCGATCGGCGCACGACCCGTGTCCGAAGTCTGAACTATCAGTACGAAAATGCCGGGCAGGCAAGTTGGACCTTGGGCCAAGGACCTGCAGCCAACGGCACGTGCGGCAATGACGGTGCCGGCGGCAATGCGCACAACGTGATCACGCGATGTCCGCTTTTGGCCCATCGTGTCATTTCGCTTCGCTGCTGAATTTGGCTGGTATCGGGGTATAGCGGACCCTGGCGAGCCGTCCACCCGGCAGACTTATGGGTTCACGGCCTAGATCGCCAGCCACTCGCATTCGCGCAAGGCGATCCGCGCCAGCTCGGATGGCGTCTTGTTGTCGGTCGGCACGATGACAAGGCCATCGGTCTTCTCTTGCGCCATGCGCCGCGCCTGCCGGAGCGTGCGCTGCAATTGATCCTCCGCACCGGTGCCCTTTTCCCGCTCAGCCAGCCGGGCGCGAAGCGTCTCTTCACTGGCAACGAGACGGATGACGGTGATGCGCGCATCGGGAGTGGCGCTCAAGATCCATTGCCGGTCGAAGTCGAGATGCAGCATCACACCCGACATCACCAGACGCGAATGGCCGAGCACCCGATAGGTCGACCACAGAGCGGCAAGGTTGATGCTGATCACATCGCGGATGCCCGGCCCGAGCTTCGCAAGATCTTCCGCGCTCGGCTTCGGATAGACCCGGTCGAGTTCATCACTCTCGATGATGGCATGCGCCCGGCCTGCGGCGCTGAGCTCAGCACCCAATTCCCAGCATAGCGTCGATTTGCCGACGCCCGCCGGGCCGGTGACCAAAAGGATCTCGACAGTGTCGACCATTCCACCTTCCCGCTGATTCATGATTGACGCCCGGTCTTGGGCCAGATGGGGAAGGCCGGCGGACGGAGACATCGCGGGCCATCGTGCAAAAGTCAAGCGCGGCTGCCCCTTCTCCTCGGCACAGGATATGTTACTTTCGCGCTTCATATCCCCGTCATGAAGAGAGTTCTCATGCTGCTCGGTGTCATTGCCGATGATTTCACCGGCGCCAGCGATATCGCCAATACGCTGGCCAAGGGTGCCCAAGGCACGCAAGGCATGGCGGTGACGCAATATTTCGGTATTCCGGCCAAGGCGGCCGAGGCCGATTGCGAAGCCGGGGTCATCTCACTCAAGTCACGCTCCATTCCGGCCAGGGAAGCCGTCGATCTTTCGCTGAAGGCGCTGGACTGGCTCTTGCGGCAGGGTTGCGAACAGATCGTCTTCAAATATTGCTCGACCTTCGATTCGACGCCTGAGGGCAATATCGGTCCGGTGGGCGAAGCGCTCTCCGATGCGCTCAGCGTCAAAGGCGTCGTCGCCTGTCCCGCCTTTCCAGCGACAGGGCGCACGCTCTATCAGGGCCATCTCTTCGTCCATGACCGTCTGCTCAATGAATCGGGTCTCGAAAACCATCCGCTCAATCCCATGACGGATGCGGATCTGAGGCGCTGGCTCAAGCGGCAGTCGAAGGCCACGGTCGGGCTCGTGCCCTGGGCCCTTGTGCGCAAGGGCGATTCCGCCATCAAGGCCGCTCTCACCGAGGCAGCCGAGAAAGGCGACAAGCTCGTCATCGTCGATGCGCTCACCGAGGACGATCTCATCGCGATCGGCAAGGCTTGTGCCGATGCGCGCCTGATCAGCGGCGGCTCTGGCATAGCCATGGGCCTGCCGCAGAATTTCGCCGCCGCCGGCAAGCTCAAGCCCGGCAGCCGCGCCTGGCGAGGCATTGGCGGGCCCGAAGCCATTCTCGCCGGCAGCTGCTCGACGGCGACACGGCGGCAAGTCGAGCATCATGCGGCCCGTCACCCCGTTCTCGCGATCGATGCCGAAGCGGTCATTGCCGGCAAGCTCGCGCCTGAAACCATCGTCGCCTTCATGCGGGAGAATGAAGGCCGGCAGCCGCTCGCCTATTCATCGTCATCGCCGGATGAAGTCAGCGCCATCCAGACACGGCATGGACGTGAAAAATCCGCTCATGCCCTCGAAAGCTTCTTCGCCGAGACGGCGCGCGCTTTGGTTGCGAGCGGTGTCCGGCGGTTGGTCGTCGCCGGCGGCGAGACTTCGGGCGCCGCGGTCAGCGGGCTTGCGCTCGATGCCGTTACCATCGGTCCCGAGATCGATCCCGGCGTTCCGGCCTTGGCCACGCTCGGCGAGAAGAAAGTGGCGCTCGCTCTCAAATCGGGGAATTTCGGTGCCGAGGATTTCTTCGCGAAAGCCCTCGATCGGCTGGGAGCCCAGGCATGACAGAGGCGGAGCTTCGCGACCTCCTGGTGGAGCGCTCGGCTTCGCTCTATCAACGCGGCTTCTCGGTCGGTTCGGCCGGCAATATCAGTGCCGCGGTCGAGGATGGCTTCCTCATCACGCCCACCAATTCGAGCCTGGGCTTCCTCGATCCCCAGCGCATCAGCAAGCTCGACCGCAATTTCAAGCACATCGCCGGCGACCCGCCGTCCAAGGAAGTCTTCCTGCACCGGGCTTTCTACGAAACCGTCGCCAGGGCCGGCGCCGTCGTCCATCTCCACTCCACCTATGCGACGGCGCTTTCCTGCCTCGAGGGTATCGATCGCGACGATGCGGTGCCGCCTTTGACACCCTATGTCGTGATGCGCGTCGGGCAAGTGAAGCTCATCCCCTATGTCCGGCCCGGCGATCCCAGGATGGGCGACATGATCCGCGCGCTGGGCGGGAAATATACGGCCGTGCTCCTCGCCAATCACGGTCCGGTCGTCGCCGGGCCGGATCTCCTGTCGGCGATCTATGCAGCGGAAGAGCTCGAAGAAACGGCGAAGCTTGTCGTTACGCTGGCGGACCGGCACAGCCGCTTGCTGACCAGAGAACAAATCGATGAGCTCGTTGCCGTCTTCCGCAAATAGGCGCCTTCACGCGTAATAGTGAGTCTCGAGCAAGAGGCAGCCCGTCCGGGAGCGGAAAGGACCATGATAGATGCCGGGCGGACGGCAGGCATAGGTATTCGCCAGGAAGACCTCTTCCGTCCCGCCGCCGCTAGCGATCAGATCGCCAGCAAGAATGTAAACTTCTTCCCAATAGTCATGAACGAAAGGCTTCGTGGTGCGGGCACCGGGCTGAAACCTGAGAAGCCTCGTGCGGTTGCCGGTTCGTGCCGTCTCATCGAGGGCGCCGGCGAGGATCTTCTGCTCGATCCCCGGCGGATAGCCCTGAGGCACATGCCAGCCGCTCGCCATATCGAGCGCGTGGAATTCCTTATGCTCCTTGCCGACCGGCATGGTTCAAGCCGCCAGAGATGCGGCGCCGGCGAGCTCGTCGGCCAGGGAATAACCGTCGAGCATGCGGTCGAGAAGCCCGGTGCACCGGTCCCAGTCGAAGGTGCGGAAGCTGTGGCCCTTGGTGACGAAAGTGGCGCCGGCATAGAACATCTCATATTGCGCATGGCGCGAGGCGAATTCCGAGCCCACCGCATCCCAGGCGAATTTGAAGAACTTGACCCGGCCTTCCGACGAGGCGGCGGGGGATTGCTGCGTCTTCTCGATCAGGCTCCTGAGCTCGGGATTGGCGAAATCGCGCACCGAGGAGGGCAGCATGATCAGGCCGCCGCCGGCAAGCTCGCGCAACGCAAGGAGGACCCGCGCATAAAGCTCCTGGGTCAGCACTTGCGCGGAATAGAGCGTGTGGCTGTCGGGGACGAAATAACCCCCTTGCATCCTGCCCTTCACCTCCATGGCATGGACCAGCGCATCGACCATGGTGTTCTGCGCGGCAAGCGATCCCAGCATCTCATTCACCTGCGGGAAGCCGACGGTGCCATTGGTCTCGGCGATGCGGCGCGCAATGCCGACCAGGAGCCGCATCTTCACCATCAGGCGGATCTGCGACTGGTAGTTCTGATAGACATGCGCCGGCGTGGCATGGAACTGCTTCTGGCACATGGCGATGTCCTGGTTGATGAAGACGCGGTGCCACGGCACCTTCACATCGTCGAAATAGAGGACGGCGTCGTTCTCATCGAAGCGGCTGGCGAGCGGATTGTCGAAAACGCTTGTCGCACTCTCCTCATAGGATTTGCGCGACAGGATCTTGAGGCCCTTGGCGTTCATCGGCACGGCGAAGGACACGGCATAGCGTTCCTCGCCGGCGCGCAAGGGCTGGATCGAGGTGACGAACACCTCGTTCGCCATGATGCCGCCGGTCGCCAGCATCTTGGCGCCGCGGATGGTGAGGCCCTCACCATCCTCATCGACAACGCCCGCGGTGAGAAAAGGATCGGCCTGCTCGCTCGCGGGCTTTGACCGGTCGGCCTGCGGGTTGATGATGACGTAGGTCAGGTAGAGATCGTTGTCGCGGGCAAAGCGATAGTAGTCGGCCAAGGCGCCGGCACGTGCCGGGTCGTGGGCTTCGAAGACGTCGAGCCCCATGAACATGCCGGAAATACAGGAGGCGACGTGATCGGGCGCGCGGCCCAGGAAGCCGCCGTGAAGCTCGGTCCAGGCCTCCAGTGCCCGCCGCCGTTCCACCAGTTCCTGGTAATTGCGCGGCAGCTGCCAGATACGGTTGGCGCGCCCTCGCGCGCCATCTGGCGCTTCGAAGGTCATGAGCTCGCTGTTTTCGGGGCGCGACTGGAAATCATAAAGCGTGCCGATCGAAGCGACGGAGCGGCGAAAGGCCGGATGCTCGGTGACGTCGCCGGAAAGCTCGCCATTGATGAAGACCTGCCGCCTGTCCTTCAGCGTCGCCAGATGCTGGGAGCCCGTCTTGATCATGATCTCCTCCTCACCGTCAGTAATGGATGTCGAGCGGCCACAATGGCGCTGTGGCGTCGGATGACTGCAGCGCCGCATAGCGGCCCTTGCCGAAGACCAGAGGTTTCCGGTCGGCAAAGCTCAGGAAATGCTCGACCGCGAGAATGAACAGCGTGTGATCGCCGCCATCGTGCCTGGCCCACACGGCGCATTCGAAGACGGCCGCCACGCCCGGCAGCACCGGCGCACCCGAAGCACCTTCGCTTGCGCTCATGCCTTCCCATTTATTGGCGAGCGCGCGGGCGAAGCGGTTGGAAATATCTTTCTGGTTCTCGGCCAGGACATGCACGGCGACGGCCTCGGCCCTTTCCCACAAAGCGAGGCTCGCCGCACGGCGGTCGATGCTGAACAGCACCAGCGGCGGATCGAGAGAGAGCGAATTGAAGGAGCTGACCGTCATGCCGAGGCGCGTGCCGTCGACCATGGCGGTCACCACACACACACCGGTCGGAAACTGTCCCAATGCATGCCGGAACGCCCTGGTATCGAACGCCTCCTGCATGAGGGCGGTCATGTGGAGAAGCTCCGCTCCAGAGGCCGGATGATCGGCATGCGCAAGGCGGCGAGCGTGGTGGCGAGATGCCGCGCCACCGCTTCCGCCGCTTGATCGGGATCGCCCGCGGCTATGCCGGCAACGATCGCTCTATGCTCGCCAAGCACATCGCCGCTGCGCCGGTCGGAGGTCGTGACGGCATGCACGCCCATGCGCAATTGGCGATCGCGCAAGCTCTCATAGAAGCCGGCCAACACCGGATTGCCGGCAGCGCTCACAATGGCGCGATGAAACAGGCGATCGCTTTCGATGAAGGCGACGGGATCATCCTGCAATTGCGCTTGCTGGTCGATGAGCTGGTCCAATTCGCGCGCCAGGGTTTCGCCAAGACCGGCGGCCTGCCTGGCGCACCATTCCTCGACGAGCTTGCGGGCCTGCATCACCGCTTCGATATCGGCCTCGGTGATGGGCGCGACATAGGCACCCTTCTTGGGCACGATCTGCAGGAAGCCGTCAGCCTCGAGGCGGAGCAAAGCCTCTCTCACCGGTGTGCGCGAGGTGCCGATCGCCCGGCAGACTTCCGCCTCGGTGAGGAAAACGCCGTCGCGGCGCGGCAAAGTGACGATGTGCTGTTTGAGCCAGCGGAAGACGACGTCCTGTGCCGGCTCGGCTTTTCGACCGGACGTTTGAAGCATGGAAAGAGGGTTGGAACCGCTCATAGACAAGATGCATACATCATGCATGCATTATACGCAAGAGATTTTTACGCTACGTCCACTTGGTGCCCGAACCTAAACGAGGCTGTACCAACCGTGTCGCCGATTTTCCCAGAAAAGCTTCACCGGAGGCGCAAAGGCAGGATCGGCAAAGCATCCGACCGACACGACGATCTCTTCCGGTATGGCTTCGCCCGTCATGAAGACGAGGGTTCCGCAACTGGGACAGAAACTCTGTTCGATCCAGCGTCCGGCGTCGCTGCCGCGCCGCCAGGACCGATGGTCGCCCTCAAGCCTGGCAATGGCTGTCTTGGCGAAGCGGGCGCGATAGGAGAAGGCGGATCCCGTCGCGCGCTGGCATTCAAGACAGGCACAGGCATAGACCCGCGCCGGCTCACCCGTGACGGTGAGCTTCAACCCACCGCAGGCGCAGCTTGCGGTTCTCTGGATCTCGGGCATCGGCAGCTCTCCACGATCGATTGACGTCTCATGCGTCAGTGGATGCGAGGACAGCGCTTGTAAACCACGCACCGCGAGGTAAGTGACAGACGATGGCAGCAGCCGATCAGTGAAGTTTGGCCAGGGCGTCCGTTTCCGCCTGGCCCTCGAGGGCGGGACCGGCACCCAAAGCATGAAGGAAAGCATCGATCGTTTCGGCAGATGATGCGGGCTTGTAGGCGTTCGCGGCGCCGCCCGCCGTCCGCAAGGCCAGGTCGATGCTCCATTTGCCGGCGCTGCGGCAGGCGATCGCCAGGTGATCGCCCATGGCGGCATGGGCGATGCCGAATTCGCGGCAGAGCATTTGATCGCCGCGCAGGAAGGAGGCGATCATGGAAATCTCGGCGCCCGACCCGGCGAGCCGCGACTTCTCTCCCGAAGGAAGCTTCGACAAGACCTGGTCGAGTTCGGGATCGGCGATGCCGGCGATCTGGTAGTCGCCCGATGAGACGGTCCCTTGCGTCGCGAGCCAGTAGCCGATCGCGCCCGCAACGAGCGCCAGGAGACAGGCGGCGATGGGCGCGGCCCAGGCCGCGAATGGCGTCCGCTTGCGCGGCCGCAGCGGAACGACAGCGTCGGCGGAATCCGGCTGCGACGCCTGTCTGATCATGGCTTCGACGGAAGCCTTGAGCTTTGCCGGCACGGGCTCGTCGAGATGGGTCCTGACGCTCTCGGCCGCGGCAGAACGCGCGCGGGCGAACATGTCGATGCGCCCGGCAAGATCAGGCCGCTTCGGCAACAGCGCTTCGAGCCGCGCCCTGCGGGCAGGATCCAATTCGCCGTCGGCATAGGCCATCAGCTCCTCATCGGTGAATTCGTCACTCATCGGTCTCGACCTTGTCCTGCTTCTTCGAACGAAGCGCCGGCGCATCTATTCCCGCGGCGGCCGCAATATTGATCCGCGCCCGCGCCAGCCGGCTCATCACCGTGCCGATCGGGAGCCCGAGAATATCCGCCGCCTCGCGATAGGAGAGCTCCTCGACACAGACGAGGAGCAGCACTTCGCGCTGCTCGCCCGTCAGTCCCGCGATCGCTTTCCAGACGTCCTTGAGCACCAAACGGTGCTCCGGCGCCGTTCCGGGGTCGCCGGCAAGCCTTTCCTCATGGGCGCCGATATCGTCCTTGCGGCCTTGGGTCCGGTCGCGGCGCAGCTGATCGATCCACAGATTGCGCAGGATGCGAAACATCCAGGCATCGAACCTCGTCCCCGGCACAAATGACGACGCATTGGCGATGGCCCTCTCACAGGCAAGCTGCACCAGATCGTCCGCCATGTCGGGCGAACGGCACAGCGACATCGCGAAGCGGCGCAGATTCGGCAGGAACGCAATGAGCCGGTCACCGAATTCGTCTGAAGGTCCCGCCATGGCCAAGCCTAAAAAGAAATCCCCTTGCGGAATAGTTGTTGGAAAGAGCCGTTATCACCGGGGTCTCGTCTGACCGGATGGCATGTCGATATCTTGAAGGCAAGGCCAGAACGGTGCGAAATGGCTCAATCGGGAGAAAGCGATGAATGGCTTGACGAAATATCTCCTTGCAGCACTCTGCGGCCTGGTGATCGTGACCATCGGCTTTCCGGGCAGTGACCCCGGGGCAAGCCTGGTCACGGCGGCGCTGGCGGATGACGATGACGGCGGGGGCGATGACGATGACGACGACGGTGGCGCTTTCCAGAAGCTGAAGCGGCCGGCACAAGTGAAGGCGCGGCCGCAGCCGCGGCGCCGCGCAATCCTTCAGCCTTTGCCCGATCATGCGCGCGCGGAAATCATCGGCCATGGTCTCGAGGACAGCGCCATCGACCGCCTGATCGCGGCGGGCTATGTGATATTGGAGCAGGCTCCCCTTGCCTCTTCGGGCCAGGTCATCCACCGCCTGCGCGTCCCCGAGCGCCTGACACTGGCCGAAGCACGCGCCCAAATCCTTTCCGCGGCACCCCAGGCGGAAATCGATTTCAATCACTATTACCGGCCCGATATGAGCGAGGACTGCGTTGCGAGCCAGTGCCTGGCGCGCAATCTGATCGGATGGAACCCGTCCCGGCAGGAAGATACCTGCAGCCGCGGCATCCGCATCGGCATGATCGACACGGCCATCAATGAAGATCATGAGGCGCTCGCCGGAAGCCGGATCGAGGTCCAGCGCTTCGTGGCGGAGCGGCTGCCGCCCTCGGGGATGCAGCATGGCACGGCCATTGCGGCCCTCCTGGTCGGCAATCCATCGGGCCGTTCTCCCGGCCTCTTGCCCGGCGCCGAATTGGTCGCCGTCGATACGTTCCACCGGCGCGGCCGCCATGACGATGTGTCCGACGCCTATAGCCTGGTCAAGGCGCTGGACTATCTCGAAAGCCGCACTATCGCGATCATCAATCTCAGCCTCACCGGCCCTGCCAATGTGGTGCTGGAGAGAGCCATCGAGCGCCTCGCCGGCAAAGGCGTCGTTCTCGTCGCCGCCGCCGGTAATGATGGTCCCAAGGCCAAGCCGGTCTATCCCGCCGCCTATCCGCAAGTCGTCGCGGTCACCGCCGTCGACCGGCAAAAACGTCCATACCGGCGCGCCGCCAGGGGATCGCATATCGACCTCGCCGCACCCGGCGTCGATGTCTGGATCGCCGCTTCGCAAAAGGGCGCGAGACCTCGCACCGGCACGTCCTTTGCGGCACCGTTCGTGACCGCGGCCATAGCGCTGGCGCAAAAGGCCGAAGGCGGCGTGGCAAAGACCGCGGCTCTGTCGCGCCTCACGGGCAGCGCTGAAGATCTGGGCCGGCCGGGACATGACGATATTTTCGGCTGGGGCCTCCTCAATCCGACGGGATTGTGCGGGTGACGAAAAAGAAGGGCACGGATTTCCCGTGCCCTTCCCGATCGCATGGGCTCAGCGCCAGCGCTTGCCCCATCCTCTGGACGAAGAATTCGAAGACGAGTTCGACGAGCTGTTCGAGCTCGAATTCGAGGAGCTGTTGGAGCTCGAGTTCGAGGACGAGTTCGATGAGCTGTTCGAACTCGAGTTCGAGCTGGAGTTGGACGAGCTGTTGCCGGCGAGAATGATCTGGCCCGTTTCACCCGTGACACTCTGCGTGCCGGCGATGTCGGGCTTCGCTACGGGCATCGCCGCGGCGGCAGTCGCGCCAAGACCCAGGGCAAGCGCGCTCGTCAGGATTACTTTGCGTTTCATGATGTTTCCTTTCGTCAATCAACGGAATGGCTTGATGCGCATTCCGAGCGAGGAACGGATGGGCGGCGCGGCTATTCCGATCATTGTTATTTCGCATCGGCTTATCCGAAAACCGTACACACTTTTCGGGCCGATGCTCTAACGCCTGGCGCGCGCAAATTTGCGATACCAGCCTTCGCCGGCAATCGTGTTGCGGCGGATCGCTTCGCGCGTCCGACTCTCCTGCGATGTTTCCGCGCGCACCGAATGGACGAGCGTGGGCTTGAGCGCCGCTTCGGCCCGGCGAAACGGAATGACCTGAACGAGTGGTGTACCTTTCTCCAGCACATGCACGCCGTCCGCGCCCGTCGCAAAGAACGGAAAGTTGATCAGCGAATGATAGAGGTCGGTGTCGACCACGCCGGCGATGATCGCAACCGGGAGCGGCCCGCGATTGAGAGGGGCGACGAACAGACAGCTCCAACCCGGCGGCGTCCTGATCGTCCAGTAATTGTGGAACTTCATCGGCGGCCTGTCGCTCAGCGGATGGCCGGCAATCTGGTGGCTGCCATGATTGCTGACCATCACCTTGTCGAATTCCCAGCCGGCCTCGACGGTCTTGCCGCCCTCCTTGATCTCGAGACGGGTCGTCGCCGCAAGCGGCAGAATGAAACCCAGCGTCATGGCGTCGAGAAACGGCATGCAGCGCTTGACGGTGAGCCCGTTATTGGTCGCCGAGACCACGGCATCGTCGACCGCGGGCAGCCGCTTGAACCAGTCCGGCATGCTGAGCTTGGCCGGCACGGGCTCGGCTATGACGCCCAGATCCGCCGGATCGCAGGTGAAGTCCATGGTGAGAGTGTCCGTGCCGTCACCCTTGTGGCGGGCGGCCGCGGACCAGAAACTGGCCAGGGTTTCGCGAAACATGATCCGTTCTCCTTGAACTTCCAGGAGAACGGATCGAACGGACGGTTATTCCAGCTATCAGTAAACCACGACGCTGCGGATCGACTTGCCTTGATGCATCAGGTCGAAGGCATCGTTGATCTTGTCGAGCGGCAATGTGTGGGTGATCATCGGGTCGATCTCGATCTTGCCGTTCATGTACCAGTCGACGATTTTCGGCACATCGGTGCGGCCGCGGGCACCGCCGAAGGCGGTGCCGCGCCAGACGCGCCCGGTCACCAGCTGGAACGGCCGGGTCGCTATCTCCTGGCCGGCGCCGGCAACGCCGATGATCAC
>QORU01000070.1 GCA_003574785.1 Taklimakanibacter deserti
GGAGCTATGAAACCACCTTCGCCGAGCTGACCCTGAGCCAGATGATCTGGGACGGCTTCGCTACCCGCAGCGAAGTGGAGCGGCTCGATCGGGCCAAGCTGGTGCGCTACTACGAACTGCTCGGGGCCAGCGAGAACGTCGCCCTGGAGGCCTCCCGCGCCTACCTGGACGTGAGCCGCTACCGCGAGCTGGTGCGCCTGGCCCAGGACCCGGCCGACCTCCAGGGCTGGGTGCTGCTGGGCCGGACGCTGACCTTCCTCGACGAGTTCGAGGCCGCCGGCCGCGCCTTCGGCGAGGCGCTGCGCCACGGTGGCGACCGTGACCCCGAGGTGCTGGTGCGCTACGCCGATGTGCTGGCCGAGCTCGAGGGGGGGCTTGCGGGTGAGCCGGCGGCGCTGATCGAGCAGGCGCTGGCCATCGACCCCGAGAACGCCCAAGGGCTGTGGCTGGCCGGCACCCGGGCCTACCAGGCCGGCGCCCATGAGGAAGCCCGCGCCTACTGGGAGCGCCTGCTGGCCGTGCTGCCGGAGGGCACCGCCGAGGCCGAGGTGATCCGCGGCAACCTGATGCAGCTGCAGCAGCCCTGA
>QORU01000071.1 GCA_003574785.1 Taklimakanibacter deserti
GTCGGACATCAGGAGGTTAGTGCAATGGCATAAGCCAGCTTGACTGCGAGCGTGACGGCGCGAGCAGGTGCGAAAGCAGGTCATAGTGATCCGGTGGTTCTGAATGGAAGGGCCATCGCTCAACGGATAAAAGGTACTCCGGGGATAACAGGCTGATACCGCCCAAGAGTTCACATCGACGGCGGTGTTTGGCACCTCGATGTCGGCTCATCACATCCTGGGGCTGAAGCCGGTCCCAAGGGTATGGCTGTTCGCCATTTAAAGTGGTACGCGAGCTGGGTTTAGAACGTCGTGAGACAGTTCGGTCCCTATCTGCCGTGGGCGCTGGAGAACTGAGGGGGGCTGCTCCTAGTACGAGAGGACCGGAGTGGACGCATCACTGGTGTTCGGGTTGTCATGCCAATGGCACTGCCCGGTAGCTAAATGCGGAAGAGATAAGTGCTGAAAGCATCTAAGCACGAAACTTGCCCCGAGATGAGTTCTCCCTGACTCCTTGAGAGTCCTGAAGGAACGTTGAAGACGACGACGTTGATAGGCCGGGTGTGTAAGCGCAGCGATGCGTTGAGCTAACCGGAGA
>QORU01000072.1 GCA_003574785.1 Taklimakanibacter deserti
CCAGACCGCCAGCTAAGGTCCCAAAGTACTAGTTAAGTGGGAAACGATGTGGGAAGGCCCAGACAGCCAGGATGTTGGCTTAGAAGCAGCCATCATTTAAAGAAAGCGTAATAGCTCACTGGTCGAGTCGGCCTGCGCGGAAGATGTAACGGGGCTAAACCATGCACCGAAGCTGCGGCAGCGACGCTTATGCGTTGTTGGGTAGGGGAGCGTTCTGTAAGCCTGCGAAGGTGTGCTGTGAGGCATGCTGGAGGTATCAGAAGTGCGAATGCTGACATAAGTAACGATAAAGCGGGTGAAAAGCCCGCTCGCCGGAAGACCAAGGGTTCCTGTCCAACGTTAATCGGGGCAGGGTGAGTCGGCCCCTAAGGCGAGGCCGAAAGGCGTAGTCGATGGGAAACAGGTTAATATTCCTGTACTTGGTGTTACTGCGAAGGGGGGACGGAGAAGGCTATGTTGGCCGGGCGACGGTTGTCCCGGTTTAAGCGTGTAGGCTGGTTTTCCAGGCAAATCCGGAAAATCAAGGCTGAGGCGTGATGACGAGGCACTACGGTGCTGAAGCAACAAA
>QORU01000073.1 GCA_003574785.1 Taklimakanibacter deserti
GCTCGATCTCCACGCCGCTCTACTTGATGAAGCTGGTGGTGACGATGAAGAAGATCAGCATGATGAAGACCACGTCGAGCATCGGCGTGAGGTTCACTTCACTGGCCTCGCTGTCGGCCTCCAGGCGGCGTCTACGCATCCTGCTCTTCTCCGGTTTCCGCTTCGCCCGCGCGGCGGCCCGGGAGGGCAAGCCGATCGCCTGCTTCAACCTCGGCCGCACCCGCGCCGATGACCTCTACGCCCTCAAGCTGGAGGCGCCGGTGGAGGCGTCCCTGGCCGCGCTGTGCGGCCTCTGCGGGGGCGACGCCTGACGCCGCTCAGCCGCCGGCCAGCTTGACGGTATAGCCGCGCGCCTGAAGCTCCGTCTTGAGGCGGTCGCGATGGTCGCCCTGGATCTCGATCACCCCCTCCTTTACGGCGCCACCGGTGCCGCACACCTTCTTGAGCTGCTTGGCCAGGGCCTTGAGCTCCGCCTCGGGCAGCGGCACGCCGGCGATCGTGGTGACCCCCTTGCCCTTGCGGCCGCTGGTCTCGCGACGGATGCGCACGATGCCGTCGAGTTCGGCC
>QORU01000074.1 GCA_003574785.1 Taklimakanibacter deserti
TGCGCAACATGGGGGCGGCGCTCTCCGCCCAGGCCGCCTGGAACCTGCTGCAGGGGCTCGAAACCCTGGCGCTGCGCATCGAACGTATCTGCGACAACGCCCAGCGGGTGGCCGAGTACCTGGAGGGCCACGACGCGGTGACCTGGGTGAAGTACGCGGGCCTTGAGAGCCACAAGGACCACGCCCTGGCCCAGGAGTACATGGGCGGGCGCGCCTCGGGCATCTTGAGCTTCGGCATCAAGGGCGGCCGCGAGGCCGGCGCGCGCTTCTACGACGCCCTGGGCATGATCCTGCGCCTGGTCAATATCGGCGATGCCAAGACCTGCTCGTCGATTCCCGCCGCCACCACACACCGCCAGCTCAACGACGAGGAGCTGGTCAGGGCGGGGGTGACGCCGGACATGGTGCGCCTCTCCATCGGCATCGAGCATATCGACGACATCCTCGCCGACCTCGATCAGGCTCTGGCCGAAAGCCAGCGCTGAGGTCTGCAGGGGCAGTCGATGCCGATGTGACGGGTCGGGGCTGAGATCCGCTCGGCCCAGGAGCCCGCAGGGCTCCTGGCC
>QORU01000075.1 GCA_003574785.1 Taklimakanibacter deserti
CCAGGGTGGCGGCGTCGTCCTCGTGGCCGAAGCAGGCCTGCAGGGGGGTATCGCCCAGGTCATCGAGCTCCAGGAAGCCGCGGGCAAGGTCCTCGCCGTGAAGACGCGGCACCGGCAGGCCGGCGGCGGCCCAGCGCCGGGCGATGGCCACGAAGGGGTGGCTGTCCTCCTGCTCCGGCGGGGCATCCATCAGCATTCGGGTGACGCCACCCGGCAGCGACAGCCGGTAGTAGCGGCGAAAGCTGGCGTCGCCGGCGGCCAGGCGCAGGTCGATCTCTTCGGCCGGCAGGCCGTGGCGCTCGGCGGCCCACCGGCTGAGCAGCGCGAGCCGCTCGCCGTCGTCGGCCCGGCTCATCGCCGTCAGGCGCTGGTCGACGGCGAGCAGGGTCTGGTGGTTGTGCCAGTAGGCGTGGCCCAGCACGCCCAGGGTGCCGAGCCCGGCCACGCCGGCAGCGGTGACCAGCCAGGGCTTGAGGGCATGGCGCGGGCCATGGCGGGCGTGGTGCTGGACCAGGTTGCGATCGGGAATCAGCACGTCCCGGAACAGCCCCTGGATGAAATA
>QORU01000076.1 GCA_003574785.1 Taklimakanibacter deserti
CGAACGCTCAAGAGCTTCAAGTAGCTCATCCTTCCAGAGGTCAACGAACGCCTGATAGTCTTCTTTTAACTTCGCGTTCTCGCCGAGGATGGTTTTGACCTCATTGGCACGCTCGATGAGCAACAGCCGGATGTAACTCCACCAATCGTTGAATTGGATGCCTCGCATGCTAACAAGTTGCCCGAGTAATCGCCGAATATGCGAGTGACATAAGTTCAGTGCTAAATCTCTGTCGGACTGTTGGATAGCCGAGTCATCTAGCCTGAATGTTGCATAAACTTTCAACCGTGTAATTTCCCCGCCCCGTTAGAAAGTTTTTCGATTTTCAGGCAACAGCCCCCTACCCCCACTGGCGGGGTTAATCGTGAAGTCGTTGCTGGCAAGGGCGGGTGGCGCCGTCTCGTGGGCCAAACGTGTCGGATCATGGAGAAGCCAGCATGGCGCGCGTCCTGTTTGCCGGATAGAGTCGCTGACAGACCTGCGCCAGCAACGCCTTGACCGGGCAGGCGCTGGGCAGATGCAGCAGCACCCTGTCCTTGTACTGTTTGACCCGCACGGC
>QORU01000077.1 GCA_003574785.1 Taklimakanibacter deserti
ATATCCTGGTTCGGTCCTCCAGTTGATGTTACTCAACCTTCAACCTGCTCATGGATAGATCGCCCGGTTTCGGGTCTATTCCCAGCGACTGGTCGCCCAGTTAAGACTCGGTTTCCCTACGCCTCCCCTATACGGTTAACCTCGCCACTGAAAATAAGTCGCTGACCCATTATACAAAAGGTACGCAGTCACAGAACAAGTCTGCTCCCACTGCTTGTACGCACACGGTTTCAGGATCTATTTCACTCCCCTCTCCGGGGTTCTTTTCGCCTTTCCCTCACGGTACTGGTTCACTATCGGTCAGCCAGGAGTATTTAGCCTTGGAGGATGGTCCCCCCATATTCAGTCAAGGTTTCACGTGCCCCGACCTACTCGATTTCACATGATCAGATTTTCGACTACGGGGCTATCACCCACTATGGCCGCGCTTCCCAGCGCATTCGCCTAATCAGTCACATGCTTAAGGGCTGGTCCCCGTTCGCTCGCCGCTACTAGGGGAATCTCGGTTGATTTCTTTTCCTCAGGGTACTTAGATGTTTCAGTTCCCCTGGTT
>QORU01000078.1 GCA_003574785.1 Taklimakanibacter deserti
CTCTCGGTTGTCGATCATCCTCCCGAAGGAGCGTGACGTCATGATGCGCTGACGGGCTTCACCAGGATCATTCATCTCGATGCAGGGAATGACCTTCAGCTCCAGGCAGGTGCGCTCCAGGGTGACCGAGAAGCGCAGGCGAATCTGCTTGGGGTCGGCCTGGGCGAGATCCCAGGCGCTTTGTACGCCCATCAGCGCCAGGCGCTCCACCAGTCGGCGGCCGACGCCCCACACATCTCCCGACAGCACTGCAACGACCGCCACCAGTAAAGCCTTCATGACTCCCTCCAAGCCCGCCAAGCGGACTGCGTGACCGACAGCTTCACGCCATTGCCGTGCGGCACGACGAAGGCTTTGACGTCCTGAGGTAGGCACCCCAGGTGATTGAGATAGGCGCGGACGCGCTGAGGGTTCTGCGGTGGATGCCAGAGGGTGATGCGCATGACGGGCTCCAGGGGATGAATGGTAGCCCTTCAGTGCTCGGCTGGCTGCCGGGCGGGCCCTCGAGGGTGACACCTGCCGATACAGGGTGCCCCCGAAGAGCTTTCAT
>QORU01000079.1 GCA_003574785.1 Taklimakanibacter deserti
CTGCTGATGACAGCCATCTGGCGATGTAGGGAGGCTGGCATCATGGCAAGCAACCTCTTCATCATCGAAGCGCCCGGCAAGCGCAAGGGCATGTCCAACATGCTCTGGCGTGCCGGGGTGCGCGATGTGGAGGTCATGGCTACCGTGGGCCACATCGGCACCAACCCGGAGGGCTTCAAGCCGCTTGCGGTCGATTCGGAGTACCGCGAGACGGCCTACCGCTTGAAGCCCGACAAGGAACGGCTGGCAGCGGAGATCGGCAAGGCCGCCAAGGCGGCAAAACGCATCTACATTGCGACCGACGATGACCAAGAGGGCGATGTGATCGCCCGCGATGTGTTGCGCTTCTGTCTGGATGAGGAAGATCGCAGCCGCGCCCTGCGAGTGCGCTTGAAGGCGCTTGCGCCGGGCGAGATTCAGGCTGCGCTTGCGGCTGCCGCCCCGTTCGATGAGTTGTCGGCAGCCCGAGGCGATGCCCGCAGGATCATCGACCGTTTGATCGGCTCGATGCCGCACTCGACAGCGAAACGCACCTGACCCGCATCGAGG
>QORU01000008.1 GCA_003574785.1 Taklimakanibacter deserti
CGCAACCCGCTACGAAAAGACCGATGCTTGCTTTGCCGGGTTCATCAGCCTCGTCGCCGCTTTCTTCGCTATCCGCTGATTGTAAACAGGCCCTAGGACGGTTTTTGTGGTAATATTGTCGCTATTGGACCGGAGGTCCTGGGCCCTGCGAAATTGATCGTCTTTCCGCGGCCTTGGCGCTGCGATGACCATTGACGAGGTGCTGTCGGCATGACAGTTTTGAATGACGAAAATAATAAAAACGACATGGGCATTTGAGGATTGTACGGGGAGGAGGACGGCAACTGCGTGCCGCTTTGAGGCATTTGCGCGGGGACCGTCATCTGAGGCGCAGGCTTGCCGCCGCTCCTTCCCGATCGTGAACAGGGACAGCGAAGGAGACATCCGCAATGAGCGAATTAGAGCATAAACTCAAACTGGCGACGAGCCTTGCCGGCAAGGGCAAGGTCTCGCGTCGCGACTTCATCCAGCTCGCCATGGCGGCGGGCTTCACCGCCGCTGCCGGCAACGCCATGTTCGTGAAGGCCGTGCGCGCCGAACCGAAGAAAGGCGGCAGCGCCCGCCTCGGCCTGGCCCATGGCGCCACCACCGACACTCTCGATCCGGTGGGTTACCCCGACACCTTCACCCAATGCGCCTTCTGGGGCGCCTTGTCGAACAGCCTCACCGAGATCGACGCCAAGGGCAATGTCGTCGCCGATCTCGCCGAATCCTATGAACCCTCAGACGGCGCCAAGAAATGGGTGTTCAAGCTGCGCAAGGGCCTGACCTTCCACGACGGCAAGACGGTGACGTCGGACGATGTCGTCACCTCCTTCCGGCATCACATGGGGCCCGATTCCAAGTCGGCCGCGAAATCGCTGCTCGATCCGATCACCGATCTCAAGTCGGACGGTCCGGAAAACGTGGTCTTCACGCTGAAAGACGGCAGCGCCGACTTCCCCTATCTCGTCAGCGACTATCATATCCCGATCATGCCGACCAAGGACGGCAAGTCCGACTGGCAGTCGGGCGTGCGCACCGGTCCCTTCACGCTGGAGAAATTCGAGCCCGGCGTGTCGGCCAAGCTGAAGCGCAATCCGAACTATCACAAGTCGAACCAGCCTTACCTCGACGAAGTCGAATTCATCGCCATCACCGATGTCGCGGCGCGCACCAATGCGCTGACCACGGGCGATGTCGACTGGATCGGCCGCGCCGACATGAAGACGCTCGATCTCCTGAAGCGCAACCCGAATATCGAGATTCTCGAGCTTTCGGGCTATGGCCATTATGTGTTGCCGATGAACACGACCATGGCGCCCTTCGACAACAACGACGTGCGCACCGCGATCAAATATGCGATCGACCGCGACGAGATCCAGAAGAAGATCTTCCTCAACCATGCGACGGTCGGCAACGACAATCCGATCGCCAAGGCGGTCAAATATTCGATCGATCCGGAGCCCAAATACAAATATGATCCGGACAAGGCCAAGTTCCACCTCAAGAAGGCGGGCTACGAGACGCTGAAGGTCGACCTCTCGGTCGCCGATGCGGCCTTCGCCGGCGCCATCGACGCCGGCGTCCTGATCAAGGAGACGGCGGCCAAGTGCGGCATCGACATCAACGTCATCCGCGAGGCCGAGGACGCCTATTGGGACAATGTGTGGCTGAAGAAGCCCTGGTGCGCCTCCTATTGGAGCGGCCGTCCCACGGCGGACTGGACCTTCACCATCACCTATGCGGCCGGTGCCGCCTGGAACGAGACCTATTGGAACAACAAGCGGTTCCAGGAGCTGCTCATCCAGGGCCGCGCCGAGCTCGACGAAGCCAAGCGCGCCGCGATCTATGGCGAGATGCAGCAGATCATCCATGATGATGGCGGCGTCATCGTCCTCGTCTTCAACAACTTCGTGACCGCCAACTCCAAGAAGCTCGCCCATGGCGATGTCGCTCCGAACTGGGAGAATGACGGCTTGAAGATTGCCGAGCGCTGGTGGCTGGCGTGAAACTGAAATCCCGGGCCGCTCCCCAAGGGCGGTCCGGCCATTGGAATTAGGTGATGCATCCACTTCTGAGAACGGTATTGCAGCGTCTGGGTCTGGGCCTCATCTCGCTCTTCGTCGTGTCTCTGATCATCTTTTCGGCGATCGAATTCCTGCCCGGCGATTTCGCCAGGGCGATCCTGGGCCAGGCGGCAACGCCCGAGACCGTCGAGGCCTTCCAGAAGGAGATCGGTCTCGATAAGCCCCCAGTCGAGCGCTATCTCAGCTGGATGGGCGGCATCCTGCAGGGCGATTTCGGCTCGTCCTTCTCGTCCCGCGTCGGCTTCCGCCGTACGGTCCTCGATATCATAGCGCCGCGTCTGTGGAACACCTTGTTTCTGGCCGGCATCACGGCGCTGATCGCGATACCCCTGGCCCTCGGCCTCGGCCTCCTGGCGGCACTCTATCGCAACAGCTTCTTCGACCGGGCGGTGAATGCGGTCACCCTCACCACCATTTCCTTCCCGGAGTTCTTCGTCGCCTATATCCTGATGCTGTTCCTGGCGGTGAAATTCCCGATCTTCCATTCACTGTCCAACGTCTCGCCCGACATGCCGTTCCTCGACCGGCTGCAGCGTTCGGCCCTGCCGGTGCTCACTCTGGTGCTGGTTATCCTCGCCCATATGATGCGCATGACGCGTGCCGCCATCATCAGCCTGCTCGCCAGCCCCTATATCGAGATGGCGCGGCTCAAGGGTGTGTCGCCGGCGCAGGTCATCTTGCGCCACGCTTTGCCCAATGCCTGGGCGCCGATCGCCAATGTCATCGCCTTCAATCTGGCTTACCTGGTCGTCGGCGCCGTGGTGGTGGAAGTGGTCTTCGTCTATCCGGGCATCGGCCAGGCCATGGTCGATGCGGTGCGCTCGCGCGATATCCCAGTGGTGCAGGCCTGCGCCTTGATCTTCGCCGTCACCTATATCTTGCTCAACCTGTTGGCGGACGTGATCTCGATCGCCACCAATCCGAGGCTTCTGCATCCCAGATGAGCATGGACCAGACAGCCGGACCCGTCGCCCCGCGCAGCGTCAAAGCCCGCCGCACGGTGGCGCAGAATGTGTGGCGCACGCTGAAAAAGGCGCCCTACAGCGCCTGGTTCGGCATGATCGTGATCGCAATCTATATTTTCATCGCCTTGTTCGCACCCTGGATCGCCCCTTACGGCGAGGCCGAAGTGGTGAGCCAGACGCCTTTCGAATTATGGAGCTGGACTCATTGGTTCGGCACTGATCAGCTCGGCCGCGACATGCTCACGCGCCTGCTCTATGGCGCGCGCAACACGCTCGGCATCGCGCTCGCCACGACCTTGCTCGCTTTCGCCATTGGCGGCGGCCTTGGCATCATCGCCTCGATCTTCCGCGGCTGGACCGATCAGCTTCTGTCGCGCGCCGTCGACACGCTGATGGCCATCCCGCAGCTGATTTTCGCGCTCATCCTGCTCTCGATCTTCGGCTCGTCGATCCAGAACCTGATCATCATCATCGCGGTGCTCGATTCGACCCGCGTCTATCGCCTCGCCCGCTCGGTGGCCATGAATATCGTGGTCATGGATTATGTCGAGGCGGCGAAATTGCGCGGCGAGAAACTGGGCTGGATCCTGTTCAGGGAAGTCCTGCCGAACATCATGCCGACCATGGTGGCCGAGTTCGGCCTGCGTTTCTGCTTCGTGTTCCTCGAGATTGCCGCCCTATCCTTCCTGGGGCTCGGCATCCAGCCGCCGACCGCGGATTGGGGCTCGATGGTGCGCGAGAATGCGACGCTCATCACCTATGGCGACATCACGCCGTTGCTGCCGGCGGGCGCCATCGCGCTGCTGACGGTCGCGGTCAATTTCGTGGTCGACTGGTTCCTGCACAAGACGAGCGGACTGCGCGATGAAAAGTGAGACCAAGAGAACCAAGGGCGACGTCCTGCTCGAGATCAAGGGTTTGCAGATTTCGGGCCAGAGCGACGATGTCTGGCATGAGATCGTCAAGGGTGTCGACCTGACGCTGAGGCGCGGCGAGGTTCTGGGGCTCATCGGTGAATCGGGCGCCGGCAAATCGACCATCGGCCTTGCCGCCATGGGCTTTGCGCGCCCCGGCTGCCGCATCACCCACGGCAGCATCGTCTTCGACGGCAAGGACTTGCGCAAGGCGAGCGAGGAGGAGCGGCGCAGCCTTCGCGGCTCGCGCATCGCTTATGTGGCGCAAAGTGCCGCCGCCTCCTTCAACCCGGCGCATCGCATCATCGACCAGACGGTCGAGACGGCGATCGGCCATGACATCCTCGACCGCAGCAAGGCCGAGGCCGACGCCAAGGACCTCTATACGCGTCTCAAGCTGCCCAATCCGGCGACGATCGGCAGCCGCTATCCGCATCAGGTGTCGGGCGGCCAGCTGCAGCGCGCCATGACCGCCATGGCGATGTCCTGCCGGCCCGATCTGATCATCTTCGACGAGCCGACGACGGCGCTCGACGTCACCACCCAGGTCGACGTGCTGGCGGCGATGCGCGATATCGTCGAGCAGTTCAACACTGCGGCGATCTACATCACCCATGACCTGGCGGTCGTCGCCCAGATGGCGCATCGCATCATGGTGCTGCGCCATGGCAAGCTCATCGAGGAAGCGCCGACGCGCGAGATGCTGAAGCATCCGAAGGAAGCCTATACCAAAACGCTCTGGGCGGTCAGGAGCCTCGCCATGCCGGAACGCACGGCGAAGGACGTCGTGCTGCGCGTCCATGACGTCGATGCCACCTACGGCGGCGTCATCAAGGTCCTGCAGAATGTGACGGTCCAGGTCCCGCGCGGCCGCACCGTCGCGGTGGTGGGTGAATCGGGCTCCGGCAAATCGACGCTGGCGCGCGCCATCACCGGTCTCCTGCCGCCGCGCAAGGGCGAGGTGTTCTTCAACGACAAGGCGCTGCCCAAGGCGCTCAAGGACCGCGACAAGGAGACGCTCCGGCGCATCCAGATGATCTACCAGTCCGCCGACACCGCGCTCAATCCGCGCCAGCGGGTGCGCGACGTCATCGGCCGGCCGCTCGAATTCTATCTCGGCCTCAAGGGCCAGGAGCGCGACCGCAAGGTGGTCGAGCTCCTGGAGCAGATCGAGCTCAGCGAGGATCTGATCGACCGCTTGCCGGGCGAACTGTCGGGCGGCCAGAAGCAGCGCATCTGCATCGCCAGAGCGCTTGCCGCGGATCCCGAGCTCATCATCTGCGACGAGGTCACCTCGGCCCTCGACCAGATCGTCCAGGAAGGCATCCTCAAGCTGCTGCTCAAATTGCAAAAGGAGACGAATGTCTCCTATCTCTTCATCACCCATGACATCGCGACGGTGCGCGCCATCGCCGACGAGATCGTGGTGATGTATCAGGGCCGTGTGGTGCAGCAGGGTCTCAAGACCGAGGTTCTCTCGCCCCCGCACCCGCCCTATACCGAGCTCCTGCTCTCCTCGGTGCCGGAGATGGATCCCGACTGGCTGACGCGCCTCCTCGAGAAGCGCGCCGCCGCCAAGGGCAAGGTCAGCGCTTAGATTCCACCGCTATCAATGCCTGGTCGCGGCCGCCTCGCTTGCGAGCTGAGCTATTTCCTCGGGCGTGAGCTCGGTCTCCACTTTTGGCAGATAGTCTGCGGCATAGGTGCCGCCTTGAGCTGCGCTTGCCCTGAGAAAGCGCACCGCAGCAAGACGATCTTTGCTTGTGCCGGCTCCCTTATGATGGGCGACGCCCAGCATATACTGCGCGACCTTGTTTCCTTGCCGCGCCCCTTGCTGCCACCAATGGACCGCCTTTTCCGGATCGGGTTGGACGCCGAGACCTTCGTGATACATCATGCCCAGCCGCGTTTGTGATGCCGCATCGCCTTGTCGCGCCGCTTTCTCGGACCAGCGGAGCGCTCGATCATAGATTTTTTTGTCGAAAGTGATCCGGCCAAGGGCACTTTGGCAACGAGGGCATTTCCGGTTCGCGCCTGGCCGAAGATTTCGATGGCACCGACCATGTCACCGTTTCTTTCGAGAATCTCGGCCAAACTCACATAGGATTCCAGCACATCCGCGTCGATGGCTTTCTTGAACCATTCGGTTGCCAAAGACAGGTCGCCTGCGCCGAGGGCCTCGACACCCAGATTGTGATAGGCGTTTGCGCTGCCCTGGTCGGCCGCACGCTTGAACCACTTTTGGGCATAGGGAGCTTGCGGCAGATTGCTCGAATACCATGCGCCAAGTTCATTCTGGGATTCCGCATCGCCGGCTTCAGCGGCCCACAGAAGATCGGACGGAGGAGCCTTGCCTGGGTGCCCAGGGCCGGCATTGGCAAATAAAGTCGGGTCCCTTTCGAACTCTGCTCTTTCCGCGGGGGTGAGCTTGCGTTCCAGGCTCCACCGACAGGATTCGGCGCCGTCATTTCCTTGGGCTGCGCTCGCGGAGAAAAAGCGCATCGCTGCGACCCGATCCTTCTTCAAATAAAGTCCCGTCTCGCAGGTCATGCCGATCATGAGCTGCGCACCGTGATGTCCCTTCCGCGCGGCCATCAGCCACAAGGAAACGGCCTCCTTCGAATTGCGCTTGATGCCGAGACCTTCATGGAAAATCTGGGCGAGCTGCATGTGCGCCCCCAAATGGCCTTGCGCGACGGCCTTCTCGCACCAGATGCGGGCTTTCGCATATAGGTCTTCGATCTCGTTATCGATGACGACGCGGCTCATCGCTTCCATGCAATCGGCGCAGCCCAATACGATTCCCTGATTGTAGGTCTCGAGCGCGCCGTGGACGTCGCCGCTTTCTTCGAGCAGCCTTCCCAGAGCAACCATCGAGTTGCGCCAGCCTCCCGCAACCGACTTCCTGAACCATTCGATCGCAAGCTCATTGTCCCCCGATCTGAAGGCCGTCACGCCCAAATTGTGCATCGCTCGCGCCAAGCCCTGGTCGGCGGCACGCCGGAACCACATTTGCGCATAAGGAGCTTCCGGTAGATTCTCCGCATACCAACGGCCAAGATTGGCTTGTGCCTCGGCGTCGCCGGTCTCCGCCGCCTTGACCATTTCAGGAGGCGGCGTCGCTTTCTCAGTCTCAGGACCTGACATCGATTGCCCCCATTTCCCTTTATGGAACATAATGGGAACAATATGACGTTATGTCAAGCTGCGAGAGACACCGACCGCAAGTTGATCCTTCAGAATGCTCGGGTGCGCTACAGCATCAGCTGATAGCTCGCCGGCACGAAGCGATAGCCGCCATCGGGACCCTTCTCGACGAAGCCCACGGCCGGGAACGGCATGTGATAGCTGGTGAAGGGGACGCGATCGACGCTCAGCATGTCGAGCAGCTTGAGGCGCGTCGCGACCGCCTGGTCCTTGTCGGCATCGAAGCTCACATGCCATTTGGGATAGCGCAGCGACAGCACATAATGGTTGCAGAAATCGGCGCCGATCAGGAGGCGCTTGCCTTGGCTTTCGACATGCCAGGCCATGTGGCCCGGCGTGTGGCCGAAGGCTTCCACCGCGCGGATGCCCGAAGCCACTTCGGCCTCGTTCTTGACGAAAGTCATCTTGTCCTTGAGGGGAACGACATTCGCCTGCACGATCTTGGCGGCATTGGCGGTCGGGCCGTTGGTGCGGTCGGGTGACGACCAGAATTGATATTCCGCCTCGCCGATCACATAGCGCGCCTTGGGAGCGAGCGGCGCGCCGTCGTTCATCAGCCCGCCAATATGGTCGGGATGGCAATGGGTGATGACGACGACATCGATCTGCTCGGGCTCGATGCCGGCCGCCTTCATCTCGGCGGCGAGACGTCCGGTGGCGGGCTGGCCCCTGACGCCATTGCCACTGTCGAACAGGACGAGCTCCTTGCCGGTATTGACGAGGACCGGCGTGAAGCCGTTGAGCATCTTGTCCTTGGGCAGGAAGTTCGCTTCCGCCGCCGCGGCGACGTCCTCGGGCTTCTGGTTGACGCCATAGACCTTTTCCGGATTGTCGACCGCACGCGTGCCGTCGTTGAAAGCGGTGATCTCGAACTCGCCGACCTTGTAGCGCGTATAGGGCGAGCCGGTCGATCCGCTGAGCGGCGCTGCGGCCTTGGCGATTGTCGGGATGACGATGGGTGAAACGGCGAGGGCGCTGACCCCTGCGAGCATGGCGCGGCGATGCATGTCGAAACCTCCCTTATGATGATGGATAGTCAGTCTACGCCGGGCGCTCATCAAAAAATCCGGCGCCCGGCGCAAGGTCACGCTGTTGTGAGCGAAGGTGATCAGACTTTGCGGGCGGTCAAGACAATCGGTCAAGGGCGCGATCCCGCGAAGCGCTCGGCGAGAAAGTCGATGAACAGGCGGACCTTGGCGGCGAGGAAGCGCGTCGGCGGATAGATGGCATAGAGATCGATCGGTTTCGGCTCGAATCCATCGAGCAGCGCCACGAGCGTGCCCTTCTGCAGCTCGTCGCGCACCAGGAAAGCCGGAATGAGCGCGATGCCGAGACCCGCCAGCGCCGCGACCCGCAAGGCATCGCCATTGTTGGAGCACAGGCGATAGCGGATCGAAACCGACGAGCGGACACCGCGCAGCGCCCATTCGCTCTGGGCGGACGGCTTGCCATAGTGCAGGGCGGCATGGGACTTGAGATCGTCCGGTCCGCGCGGCCGGCCATGTTTTTCGATGTAGGCGGGCGACGCATAGAGGCCCATCTCGATCTGCGCCAGCTTGCGGGCGGCGAGGCTCGAATCCTCGAGGGTGCCGATGCGCAAGGTCACATCGAAGCCCTCGTCATAAGGATCGACGAAGCGGTCGTTCAGGATGAGCGCCACCTGAAGCTCGGGATAGCGCGCCATGAACTGGGCCACCGCCGGCGCGGCATGGCTCACCCCGAAGGACATGGGCGCGTTGATCTTGAGGAGCCCCGTGGGCTCGTTGTGGAGCGCAGCGACGGCCCGGTCCGCCTCTTCGAGATCGGCCAATAAGGCGCGGCAACGCTCCAGATAGGCATAGCCGCTGTCGGTCAGCCTGACGCTGCGGGTCGAGCGCTTGAGGAGTTGCGCGCCCAGCGCCTCCTCGAGGGCTGCGATCTGCCGGCTTGCCGCCGATTTGGACAGGCCAAGCTCCTGCGCCGCTGCGGAGAAGCCCCCTTCCTCGGCAACCGAAACGAAAGCCCTGATAGCGGCCAGCTTGTCCATATTGTTGCGTTTATAGCAACAATAATTCCCAAACTGAAGAGATTGTCTTGCTCATCTCGGTGAATATCTTTCCCGCAGTTCGATCAGCAGGAGAAACCCATGATCATTCCTCGCAAAGCTCAAGACCGCGGCCAGGCCGATTTCGGCTGGCTCGACAGCCGTCACAGCTTCTCTTTCGGCCAGTATTACGATCCCGATCACATGGGCTTTGGCGCGCTTCGGGTCATCAATGACGACCGGGTGGCGGCCGGCGCCGGCTTCGACACGCACGGCCACAAGGACATGGAGATCTTCTCTTATGTCCTGGAGGGGGCCTTGGCGCATCGCGATTCGCTGGGATCCGGATCGGTGATCCGGCCGGGCGACGTGCAGCTCATGTCGGCCGGCACCGGCATCCGCCATTCCGAATTCAACGCCTCTGAGTCCGATCCGGTACATTTCCTCCAGATCTGGATCATCCCGGAGAAGCAGGGGCTGGCACCCGCCTACGCCGAGAAGCACTTCCCGCAAGCAGAGCGGCGCAACCGGTTAAGGCTCATCGTCTCGCCCGACGGGCGTGACGGCTCGCTCAAAATCCATCAAGATGCCGCCATTCATGCCAGTGTGCTCGAGAAGGGGGCGCGCCTCACGCAAGCGCTCGAGCCCGATCGGCGTTACTGGCTGCATGTGGCGAGGGGTACACTCGATGTTAACGGCCATGCCGCCATGGAGGGCGACGGGCTTGCCATCACCAAGGAAGGAAGCCTGACGCTTGCCGCCCAGGTCCCGTCAGAAATCCTGCTATTCGATCTCAAATAGGAGAACATGATGAAAATTCTCGCCATCACCGGAGCGCTCCGCAAGGACTCTTGGAATACGCAGCTCTTGCGGGCGGTGAAGGAGCTGGCGCCTCCGGAGATGGCGATCGAGATCGTGACCTTGCACGGCGTGCCGCTCTATGACGGCGATGAGGAAGACAAGCACGGCGTGCCGACGAGTGTGAAGGCGCTCCAGGAAAAAGTGCGGGAGGCCGACGGGGTGATCATCTCGACGCCCGAATACAACTTCTCGGTCCCGGGCGTTCTCAAGAACGGCCTCGACTGGATGTCGCGTTCGGGCAATCCGTTCAAATGGAAGCGCGTCGGCGTGATGGGCGCCTCCGAAGGCCCCATCGGCACCGGGCGCTCGCAATATCATTTACGGCAGAACCTGGTCGGGCTCGAAGCCATCACCATGCCGAAGCCCGAGATCTTCGTCGCCCTGGCGGATAAGAAATTCGCCCATGGCAAGCTCACCGACGAGACGACGAAGAAGATTATCGTGACCTGGCTCGCCGCCTTCAAGGACTGGGTGAAGCGCGGCTAGGCCGGGAGCTCGGCTTCAAGGCACCACATAGAGACAGGGCTTCGCCTTGACGATGCAATAGAATTGGTTGCCGGTCCAATTACAGTCCTGCGACTTGGACGCGGCGATGGGCCAGACCGACCAGGCAAGACCGTATTGGTTCTTGGCCTGGGTCGTCCAGAAAGTCTTGGCCGACTTCGCGGCCTTGGCCCTGAGATTGCCCACGGCTTCCGCCTGGACGTAGCTCGTCTTGCATTGATAGGCTTGCGCCCCGCTCGTCGCGAACGTGACCGCAAGGATGGCAGCGGCGGCATAGGCAGCCGCCCGGCTATGGATCGACATAGGCGTAACTCCAGCATAGGGAGCCGTTGCAAGCTCCGGATCGACACGGCTTTCAACCGCGAATGACGGGAACTTTAAGATGGCGCCGCTGTGAGGAGGCTGAACGGGCGTTTCATCTGCGGTTCATGCCGAGACGCCCTTGAGTGTCATGCTGAAAAGCGTGACGGCTTCAAATTGAAGGCCATCACGCTTTGTTTTGTCCGGTGAGCTAGATCTCGCGCGCGTCCAGGATGCGGCCGGTGCGCGAGCTCAGCTTGATTTCGAACGTGTCGCCATATCGCCGGCCAAGATAGGTAAAGACGCGCCCGTCGCATTCGACGATCCGCACCCGGGCGAAGCGCTCGCTGACGATTTCCGCCCCTTCGCGGCAACTCACTCGATAGGGATCGATATAGTAGTAAGGCTCGTCCCAATAGGGCTGCGGATACCAGAAGCCGCCGAAGTAGAAGCGGTACTTCTTGTCCTTGTGGCGCCGGCGCTCATGCCGATCGGGGTTGTACTTCCATTTGCTGCGGTCCGCCTGGCGCACCCGCTTCTTGTCGATGACGACGTCATCGTCGCCGCCTTTCTGGTACTGGTCGCCTTGCGGGGGCTTCCACTTGCGCTTCATGGACGTGCCCTGATCCGGCCCATCGTCGCCGATCTCCGCCTGGTTATCCGGTTGCGGCTTCCATTTGCGCTTCATCGACGTGCCCTGGTCCGGTCCGTTCTGGCCATCCGGCAGCTCGTACTGTTTACGCTTGCCTGAATAGCCCTCGTCCTGGCCGACATCGGGACCGCCGCCATTGCCGCCGGGGACGCAGTCGATGCATTTGCGCCACGTCTTTTCCTGGGCGGTCGCAAAATGGGAGGCGCCGAGGCTGGCCAGCGCCAGGGCGGAAGCAAAAATGGTCAATTTGACCAAGCGGGTCATTTTTCTCTCCTGAATCGAGCGCAAAGAGACGCGAGCGCTCGGCTTGATCATTGACGCCAAGAAACGGGCGAATTTAAGCCGCGAGCGTGGTGGCGCCGGTGCGGATCGCCGCGATGTTCCGGGCATAGGCCCTGGCATCGCCGGTGAACACGGCCGAGCCCGCGACGAGTGCATTGGCGCCGGCCCTCACCACCAGGGGGGCGGTCTCCGCCGTGATGCCGCCATCGACCTCGATGTCGATGTCGCGGCCCTGCACCAGGTCGCGGGTCTCGCGGATCTTCTCGATCATGGCCGGGATAAAGCTCTGGCCGCCGAAGCCCGGATTGACCGTCATTAGGAGGATGAGGTCCAGCCGCTCGAGCACATGCTTGATATGGGCGACGGGCGTTGCCGGGTTGAGCGCGACGCCGGCCCGCTTGCCGAGCGCCTTCACCGTCTGCAGCGAGCGGTCGAGATGGGGACCGGCCTCGGCGTGGACGGTGATGCTGTCGGCGCCGGCCTTGGCGAAGGCTTCGAGATAGCGGTCGACGGGTGCGATCATCAGATGGACGTCGAAAGGCTTCTTCGTCACCTTTCGGATCGAATTCATCACCACCGGTCCGAAGCTGATATTGGGCACGAAATGCCCGTCCATCACATCGATATGGATCCAGTCGGCGCCCGCTTCATCGATGGCGCGCACCTCATCGCCGAGCTTGGCGAAATCGGCGGAGAGGATCGAGGGTGCGATGCGTAAGGGGCGGACCATCTCAGATATGCTTGGCAAAGGCGACGGCGGTGTCGGCCATGCGGTTGGAGAAGCCCCATTCATTGTCGTACCAGGCGAGGACGCGCACCAGCGTGCCGTCCATCACCTTGGTCTGGTCCATATGGAAGGTGGCCGAATTGGCGTTGTGGTTGAAGTCGATCGAGACATTGGGGTCGTTGGTGAAGCCCAGGATGCCCTTGAGCTGCTGCTCCGAGGCGCGCTGGATGGCGCCGTTGACCTCTTCGACGCTGGTCGCCTTCTTGGCGACGAACTTGAAATCGACCACCGACACATTGGGAGTGGGCACGCGGATCGAGACGCCGTCGAGGCGGCCCTTGAGCTCGGGCAGTACCAGGCCCACGGCCTTGGCGGCGCCGGTCGAGGTCGGGATCATCGACAGAGCGGCGGCGCGGGCGCGGTAAAGATCCTTGTGCATCGTGTCGAGCGTCGGCTGGTCGCCGGTATAGGCGTGGATCGTGGTCATGAAGCCCTTGTCGATGCCGATCGCGTCGTGCAGAACCTTGGCGACCGGCGCCAGGCAGTTGGTGGTGCAGGAGGCGTTCGACACGACGATATGGCTCTTGTTGAGCTTGTCGTGGTTGACGCCATAAACGACGGTGAGATCGGCATTGTCGGCGGGGGCCGAGACGAGCACGCGCTTGGCGCCGGCGGTGATATGGGCGGAGGCCTTCTCCTTGGAGGTGAAGATGCCGGTGCATTCGAGCGCGATATCGACGCCGAGCTCCTTCCACGGCAATTGCGCCGGATCCTTGATGGCGGTGACCTTGAACTTTTCCTTGCCGACCGAGATCGTGTCGCCGGCGACCGCGACCTCATGCGGGAAGCGGCCATGGATGCTGTCATAGCGCAGCAGATGGGCGTTGGTCTCGACGGGGCCCAGGTCGTTGACCGCCACCACGTCGATATCCTTGCGTCCCGATTCGAAGATGGCCCGCACGATGTTGCGGCCGATGCGGCCAAATCCGTTGATCGCGACGCGTACTGCCATGTCTCTCTCCTATTCCAAGCTCCGAAACTGTGGGTTTCGCTTATAGACGACCTGGGAGCCGGGGGAAGGGAAAATGGCCGCCCGCGCCATCTGCCCGCAGGGACCTAGCGGAAGACATGCGCCCAAATCATAGCTGAGCTTACAGTAGCGAGCGTTATAGTAAGCTTGCTTATTATATTGAGCCACCCTAAATTCCCCTCATCATGAAACCCGAACATGCATCCATTGGTCTCCTTCTGATCGATGCGGGGCGCGTGCTGCGCAAGCGCTTCGAGCAGAATGTGCGCGGCACCGGCCTGACCCGCGCGCAGTGGCAAGTCCTCAAGGAGATCTATGTCAAGGAAGGCATCAACCAGGGAGCGCTTGCCGAGCTCCTCGAGGTCGAGCCGATCACCGTCGGCCGCCTGATCGACCGGCTGGAGAATGCCGGCCTCATCGAGCGCCGCCCCAATCCCGCCGACCGGCGCGCCTGGTCGCTCTATCTGCTGCCGGCCGCCCATCCGCTGCTCGATACCCTGAAAGTCATCGCCGGCGAGACGCGCGCCGAGCTCCTCCAGGGCATGAGCGATGCCGAGATCGACGAGGCCATGCGCCTCCTCACCAAGATGAAAGACAACCTCACCGCCATCATGAATGACGAGGGCGATGAGAGGAGAGTTGGCAATGTCCGTCGCTGAAGCAAAACAGGAAACCGGCAATGTGGTCGAGCTGCCGGTTCAGCCGAAGAGGCGCGACCGCCGCAAGCTCATCCGTCTCGGCCTCCTCGTGCTCGGCCCGCTCGTCGCTTTGGGTGTCGCGGGCGAGATGTATCTCACGGGTGGGCGCTATGTCGAGACCGACAATGCCTATATCCGCGCCCCCATCATGAATGTCGCGACCGACGTGCCGGGCACCGTCGCTGACGTCGCGGTGCGCGAGAACCAGCATGTCGAGAAGGGTGCACTCTTGTTCACCCTCGATCCCGTGCCCTTCCGCATCGCGCTGGCCGGCGCCAAGGCACAGCTCGGCATGGTCCGCAACGACCTTACAGCACTCCAGGCCACCTATCGCCAGAACCTGTCCGCCATCGATCAGGCAAAATCGTCGCTCGATTATGCGCAAGCGACCTATGACCGCCAGCTCAGCCTGCAGAAGCGTGGTGTCGCCGCCCAGGCCTCGCTCGATGAGGCGCGCCGCGATCTCATGACCGCGCAGGAGCAATTGCGCGGCGCCCAGCGCGCCGCCGACGCAACGCTCTCGCAACTCGGCGGCAACGCTACAGGTCCGGTCGACGACCATCCGCGCATCCATGAGGCGCAATCCGCCATCGACAAGGCCGAACGCGATCTCAGTCATGCGACCATCCTCGCACCCTGGTCCGGCACCGTGGCCAATGTCGAGAATCTGCGCTCCGGCGCCTATGTGACCGCCGGCCAGCCGGCCTTGAGCCTGGTCGCCAGCGACGATCTGTGGGTCGAGGCCAATCCCAAGGAGACCGATCTCACCCATCTCAAGGTCGGCGATGAAGCCACGGTCAGCGTCGATGCCTATCCGGCCTATAGCTGGAAGGCGAAGGTCACGAGTCTGAGCCCCGCGACCGGTGCCGAATTCTCGGTGCTGCCGCCGCAGAATGCCTCCGGCAACTGGGTGAAGGTGGTGCAGCGTGTGCCGGTGAAGCTCGCTCTTGAAGCGGCGCCGGATGCGCCGCAGCTCACTTCCGGCATGAGCGTCGACGTCTCGATCGACACCGGCCATCGCCGCAGCCTGTGGTCGATGTTCGGCTCGACCGCGAAGGCGGCCGATTAAGGTCCGAGGGCAATGGAGGCTCCCTCCCATCGCGGCATCATCACGGTTTGCGTGATGCTCGCCACGATCATGCAGGCGCTCGACACGACCATCGCCAATGTCGCGCTGCCCTACATGATGGGCTCGCTCTCGGCGACACTCGACCAGATCAACTGGGTGCTGACCTCCTATATCGTCGCCGCCGCCATCATGATCCCGGTCACCGGCTTCATGGTGACGCGCTTCGGGCGCAAGCCCGTTTTCATGATCGCGGTGGCGGGCTTCACCGTCGCCTCGGTGCTGTGCGGGCTCGCGACCTCGCTCGACCAGATGGTGCTCTACCGCCTGTTGCAGGGCGTGTTCGGCGCGCCCCTCGTCCCCTTGTCGCAATCGGTGCTGCTCGATTCCTATCCGCGCGAGCGCCACGGCTCGGCCATGGCGATCTGGGGCGTCGGCGTGATGGTAGGCCCTATCCTCGGGCCGACGCTCGGCGGCTGGCTCACCGAATATTACAACTGGCGCTGGGTGTTCTTCATCAATGTGCCGATCGGCGTCCTCACCATCGCCGGTCTCATGACCTATCTCTCCGACACGCCGCGCAGCGCCAAAGCGAGCTTCGACTGGACCGGCTTCCTGTTGCTGGCGCTCGCCATCGGCAGCCTTCAGATGATGCTCGACCGCGGCGAGAATCTCGACTGGTTCTCCTCGACCGAGATCATGATCGAGGCCGGCCTCGCCGTCACAGCCTTCTACATGTTCATCGTCCATATGATGACGTCGGACAATCCGTTCATCGAGCCCAAGATCTTCGCCGACCGCAATTTCTCCGTCGGCCTCATCGCCATCTTCATCGTCGGCATCATCCTGCTCGCCACCATGGCGCTGCTGACGCCCTTCCTGCAGCAGATCCTCGATTATCCGGTGCTGACCGCGGGGCTCGTCATGGCGCCGCGCGGCGTCGGCACCATGATCGCCATGATGATCGTCGGCCGGGTGATCTCGCGCATCGATCCGCGTCTCATCTTCGCCTTCGGCCTCTCCTTGATCGCCTTCACTTTGTGGGAGATGACCTATTTCACCACCGATGTATCGCAGGCGACGATCATCCGCACCGGCATCGTCCAGGGCCTGGGGCTGGGCTTCGTCTTCGTGCCGCTCTCGACCGTCACTTTCGCGACCCTCGAGCCGCGCTACCGCACCCAGGGAACCTCGCTCTTCAGCCTCATGCGCAATATCGGCTCGAGCATCGGCATCTCGATCGTGATCTTCCTCCTGACCCGCAATACCGCCGTCATGCATGCCGATCTCGCGAGCCACGTGACGCCGTTCAATCTCGGCCTTCATATGCCGGGCATGGACTGGATCTGGGACATGACGACGCTTGCCGGCAAGGCGGCGCTCAATGGCGAGGTCACCAAGCAGGCGAGCGTCATCGCCTATGGCAACGACTATCTCCTGATGATGTATGTGGCGCTGGCATCGCTGCCGCTCGCCCTGTTGCTGTCGAAGCCCGGCAAGGTGCCAGCGGGCGCGCCCGCTGGCGCCGTGGCGGATTGATGCCTGGAACGCTACCGCTCTTCCGGTGGAATGTCCCTGAGCCGCTGGCTTAGGGCGGCAATATTATCGCGGTCGTAGGACAGGGACATGCGCTTCGTGGAGGCCGGCCGTTTGGCGAGCGACAGGCCGGGCCGCCACTCGGTCGTGGGCCGGATCGGCCGCGGCGCGAAGCCGCCGCCGCAATTCGGGCAGACATTGGTGAGCACGTTGTCGACGCAGTCGGCGCAGAATGTGCATTCATAGGTGCAGATCCGGGCCAGCGTCGATTGCGGCGGCAGGTCCCGGTCGCAACATTCGCAGTTCGGACGCAGTTCGAGGGCCATGGCATTCACCTCATGTGGGAGGGCAAGCTAGCGAAGGGCGCCGGGCGGTGCATGACAACGAACCCTCGAATACCGCCAACCGTCATAGAGCGAGCGCAGCCGAGGCGGTGAAGCGCATATCGAAGGCGGGCGGCCGGCGCAGCGTCTGGTAGATGACGCAATAGCGCTCGGTCAGCTCGATCAGGCTGGCGAGCTGCTTCTCATCGGCATCGCTGTCGAGATCGAAGCTGAGGCGGATAGTCTGGAACGCGACGGGCACCTTGTCATTGACGGCGAGCACGCCGCGCAGATCGACATCGCCCTCGGCCTTGACCGTCCCGCTGCGGATATCGATGCCGAGCGTCGTCGCCATGGCGCAGACGGTGACGCCGGCGCAGGCGACGAGCGCCTCGAGCAGCATATCGCCCGAGCACGCCTGCATTCCGCTGCCGCCGGTGGCGCGATGCAGCCCCGCCTCGACCAGGGCCCGGCCGGTGTCGATCTTGCAGGCGATCGCCGGCTCATCGAGCGCGCCTTCGACCTTGAGCGTCAGCATCGCCGCTTCGGCGTCTTTGGCATATTTGTCCTTGAACGGTGCTTGCAGCACGCGCAATCCTTCCGCGTTCACGTCGCTCTCCTTCTCACTTTGTTAAAACTATCTAGGCAGGTCCGCCGCCGGCCAATTCGCCGCGATCGACGTTCATTTGCGCAAAGCGCCGCCGATATTCCGCAGGCGTCATGCCGGTATGGCGTTTGAACAGGCTGCGAAAGAAGGCGATGTCGGCATAGCCGGTCTTGGCGCATACCGTCTGGATGGAGCCTGCGCCGCGCTCCAGCAGCTCCCTGGCCGCCGACATGCGCAGCATCTGCACATAGGCGCCGGGCAGCGAGCCGGTCGCGGCCTTGAAGCGGCGGATGAAGTTGCGGGCGCTCATGCCGATGCGCTGGGCGAGGGCGTCGATCGACACGTCGTCGTCGAAATGTCCTCTGAGATATTCCTCGGCCGCGCGGATCTTGTCGTCGGAATGCGGGCGCGACAGTGGCAGCACCGCATAGCCCGACTGCCGGCCGCGCGGCATGCTGACGAGCAGCGACTTGGCGCAGTGCAGCGCCACCTCGTGGCCGCAGAATTTCTCCACCAGATAGAGGCTGAGATCGATCGAAGCATAGACGCCGCCGCTGCACAGGAGCCGCCCGTCCTCGGTCACGAACTGCTCCGTCCGCCAATGAACCTTGGGGTAGCGCTGGCGCAAGATGTCGGCGACACCCCAATGAGTGGTCGCCTGCCGGCCGTCGAGAAGCCCGGCTTCGGCGAGGAAATAGACGCCGGTGCAGATGCCGGCGATATAGGCGCCGCGCGAATGCCATTTGCGCAGCCAGGGCAGGAGCCGCGTCTCCTGCGCGACCCGATCGCGCAGGTCCCAGCCGGACGCCGGCACGATGACGACGTCCGTATGCTTGATGTCGTCGATCGCCATCTCGGGGACGAGGCCCAAAGAGCAGAGGCTGGTCACGCTGCCGCCGTCGACCGAGGCGACCGTCACCTTGAATTGCGGCTGCGGCGTCTCGCCATGCAGCCAGTTCCACAGCACGCCGGCGGAGTGGAAGACTTCCAAGGGGCCGATCGCCGTCGAGGCATAGCCGCCCTCGACCAGGACGATCGTCACATCGATCACCTTGTTGCCGGTTTTTGCCGAGGCCGCCGGCTTTACGGCTTTGGCTCGTTTAGCCATGGTCGTTCTCCGAACCGCCCCTGTCGATCGGCTGCCACAGGCCGAGCTGCGCACCGACCGCATCGAGGATGAGCGCGATCCGCGCGATGCCGGGAAAAATGAGGGGAGGGACGAGCACCTTGCCGCCGATGGCCTGGATGCGTTGAAGGACGTCGTCCATGTCGTCCACCTGGATATAGGGCGTCCAATGCGACGGCACGCCCTGGTCGCGATGCAGCGAGCTCAGTTGATAGAGCGAGCCGACATCGCGATCGGCGAGTCTCAGGCGGGTGAAGCTGCCGCCATTCACCCGCTGATGCTGCGCGGTCCAGCCGAACAGCGCGCCATAAAAGGCCTTGGCGCTCGCGGCATCGGTCGCGGCGAGGTCGATCCAGCAAAAATGCCCGGCCGATCCTGTTCTGGAAGCTGCGATCGCCGGGACGTCGTGCACCTGCTTGCTCCTTTAAAAGAGATCGGGCGCCGCTCCAGTCGTGGCGGCGCCCGCTTTGCTCATGAATTCGCCGTCATCGGCTCGACCAGGCTCTTCACTTCGGTGACCTTGGTCGCGGGAAAGCCGCTCAGCCGGGCGTGCTCATGGACCGCGTTTTCATTCTCCGCGAGGTAGATGCAGAAGGTCTTGTTGTCGACGACATAGGACTGCAGCCACTGCGCCTTGCCGGCGAGCTTGGCCAAAGCGGCGTTGGAGGTCTCCGCGACATGCTTCAGCTGATCGCGGTTCAGGCTGCCGACGCCGGGTATCTCGCGTTCGATCACATAGCGTTTCATCGTTCACTCCGTGGGTTGGTTGAGGAGCGCAAGATGACTCAGTTCCTCACCATAGGGCAGATGGCGGTTTTGACAATGGTGAAGGGTGATCATGCCAATCCCTTTTCCTGGACAGGCCAGGCCTAGCGGATTAAGGTCTGTCGCAAATGACCAATAACCCTCTAATTCCGCCAAAACGCGTGGTCGAGATCGTCGCGTTCCCGGATCTGCAGCTGCTCGACGTTGCCGGTCCCTTGCAGGTCTTTGCCTCCGCCAATGAAGCGGCGGGCAAGTCCGGCCGGCCGGCGCCTTACACGGTCAGGGTGGTGGCGGCGGCGGCGCGCATCACCACCTCCGCCGGCCTCGACCTCCTGGCTGAGCCGCTGCCGTCCGCCGATGCGCCCGTCGACACGCTGATCATCGCCGGTGGCGAGAGCGTCCATGCCGCGTGCGATGACAAGGAGCTGGTGCACTGGCTGACGGCCCGGGCCGCGGCGGCGCGGCGCGTCGCCTCGGTCTGCACCGGCGCCTTCCTGCTCGGAGCAGCGGGCCTGCTCGCCGGCAAGCGCGCGGTGACGCATTGGGCCGATTGCGATCGCCTGGCGCGGAGCTTTCCCGATACGCGCGTCGACATGAATGCCATATTCGTTCGCGATGGGCGCTTGTGGACCTCGGCCGGCGTCACCGCCGGCATCGATCTCGCGCTGGCGATGGTCGAGGACGATGTCGGCCACGCCATCGCCGCCGCGGTCGCGCGCGAGCTGGTGGTCTTCCTCAAGCGTCCCGGCGGCCAGGCGCAGTTCAGCGCGGTGCTGACCTTCCAGGAGCGCGATCGCGAATTCGACCGCTTGCATGGCTGGATGGCGGGTCATCTCGCCGAAGACCTGTCGGTTTCGGCACTCGCCGGGCGCATGGGCATGAGCGAGCGCAGCCTGCTGCGCCATTATCGCGCCAGCATGGGCGTGACTCCGGCGCGCGCCGTCGAGAAAATGCGGGTCGAGGCGGCCTGTCAATTGCTCGCCACCACGCGCGATCCGGTGAAGCGGGTCGCACGGCGCTGCGGCTTTGGATCGGAAGAGACCATGCGGCGCAGCTTCATCCGGCAGATCGCCGTGGCACCACATGATTATCGGTCGCGCTTTTCCTCGTCGGCAAGCCTCTAGCTGGACGCGCCGACTGCGACCCTCCCTACAGAAATCAGAACACCTTTGCGATGTAGCTATGCACCAACGACTTGCGACCGAGGCCGGCATTGTGCTTCGACGCAGCGAGTCGCAAGTTTCCGCCCGACAACGCGATGGCGAGTGAAAGATGCTTGAGCCCCCAGCTCACATTGGTTCGCGCATCGGTAAGATTGGAGCAGTCGCCCTCGAAACCCATGCCGCGCGCCGTCTGGCATTTCAGCTGATAGACGCCGATCTCGCCGGCGCGTCCGAGCGCGTAAGGATTATAGCCGGACTCGACTTCAGCGATGCGCAGCGCGAACCAGATTGGCACGCCATAGGACGGCGCAATCTCGCGGATGATCTCGGCGATCCGCACTTCGTCGGCCTCACGGATCGGCAAGGCCTCGCCTAGAATGTCGTCCTTCACTTCGCGCGGGCCGCTACGCAGCACCTTGCTCATCGACGCGGGTTCTAAGCGCGCAATCTCGTGCGGCTCGGTCTCGTCCCGCTTCGAGACTACAGCAGAGGCGGGTTCTAAAAGCGCAATATCGTGCGGCTCGTGCGGCTCGTGCGGCTCGGTCTCGTCCTGCTTCGAGACCACGACGGAGGTGGGCTCCAAAAGCGCAATCTCGTGCGGCTCGATCTCGTCCTGCTTCGAGACTACAACAGAGGCGAGTTCTAAACGCGCAATCTTGTGCGGTTTGATCTCGCCTCGCTTCGAGACCACAACAGAAGCAGTCTCGGGCTTCTTGTCTGCCACGGCTAGTTTGGCCAGCTTCTTGCGCGGCGTGAGGCCAACCTTTTTGAGGATCTTCTTCGTTGCCTTGCCTGCGGCAGCCGCTTTCTTATGCGCTTTGAGGATTCCCACCTTTTTGATCTTGCCAAGCTTTTTGGCGTTCATGACGGTGAAATAGTCTTGCTTCGAGATCGCGCGCCAGGCATGTGCGCTGGGATCTGCCGTTCCTCTCGCTTCGGCCGGACCAGAAAGAACGGTCCCGGCCAGCAGCGCTGCGAGAAGCAGCGCATGGATCGCCGTCATTCCAGTATCCCCGTTTATTTAGGCGTCCCCTCGCTGGTGTGAGATCCTCCGTCACGACCAGCAGTGAGATGTCCTAGAAGCCTAAGGGATGTAGCAAAATTAAAATGCTCTCGGATCAGTTTGTAAGCAAGAAATTAAGGATATCATCGTAAAGGCGCCGAGAAAATATTAAGCAAATCTTATGAAATTTCTGGGTCAGGCGTGTGCTCCGGCAACGTCGGCTTCGTCGCGAGAAATTCATCGAGATGACGGCCTTCGATAAGGCGATCGCCGCATCGAGACTTGTGAGGCCGCGCTCACGCAGCGAAGATGCGAAGAGACGTTTTAGATCTGGCCGTTAGCGGCCCTGCACCAGCCGGAGCTGCGCTTCCTCGGCCGTGACCTTGGCCGGCTCCTCGACATCGAGCTGCTCGATGCGAAGCCCGCGCTTGGTGATCTTGTCGGCGGAAAGGCCGAGCTTCTCGAGATCGCCGCTCGCCTGGCCGAAATGGCGCTGCAGGTCGAGCACACGCTCCTTGAGCCGGCCGACATCCTCGAGGAGGCGCGTTACCTCGATCTTGATGACGCCGGCCTGCTCGCGCATGCGCGCATCCTTGAAGATCGCCTGCATGGTCTGGATCAAGAGCATCAGGATGTTGGGCGAGGCGATGATGACGCGCTCGCGATGCGCCTTCTGGAGGACGTCCTCGAAGCGCTCATAGAGATCGGCATAGATGGATTCCGACGGCACGAACATGATCGCCGGCTCTTGCGTCTCGCCGGCGATCAGATATTTGCCGGCGATGTCCTTCACATGATGGATGACGTCCCGGCGCAGGCGCGTCTCGGCGGCGCGGATGTCGTTCTCCCCCGTCGCCGCCTTGAGCGCATTAAAGGCCTCGAGCGGGAATTTCGCGTCGATGACGAGGCCGAGCTCGGACTCGGGCAGCCTGATCAGGCAGTCGGGCCGCGAGCCGTTGGAGAGCGTCGTCTGGAACGTGTAAGCCTGGGCATGGAGCCCGTCGCGGATGATCGCCTCCATGCGGGCCTGGCCGTAAGCGCCCCGCGCCTGCTTGTTGGCGAGGATGTCCTTGAGCGAGACCATCTCGGAGGAGAGCTGGGTCAGATTGGCTTGTGCCGTGTCGATCACCGCGAGCCTCTCATAGAGATGCTTGAGCGACAGGTGGGTGCGCTCGGCCTGCTCGTTGAGGCCGCGGCCGAGCCTATGGCTCACCTGGTCGAGCCGTTCATCGAGGGTGCGGGCAAGATGCTGCTGACCGCTCTGCGCCTGGTCGGCGAAGCTCCTGAGCTGGCCCGCCATTTCGGCGAGGCGGAATTCGAGCTCGCTTGCGCGCCGCATCGTCTCGAGGCTTTCATCGTATCTTTGCCTCTGGCTGCGCCAGGCGAGCACCGCGGTCATGATGAGGAGAAGGAGAGCGAGGCCTGCGCCGGCGAGCAGGATCTGGCCGAGGTTGAAAGCCTGGCCGCCGATCTGGAGAATGGTCTGGTCGAGGGTCATCCCCTCATCTTATGCGATTCGGGCCCACAAATACAAAACAAGAACGAGCTTTGTCACAAAGACGGCAGATTTAACCCTCATATTTTACGCAGGGAGACAAGTTATGCGTCGTTTGATGATTTTGATCGTGACAGTCATGCTGACCGGATCCGTTGCCATGGCCGCGGAGATCAGCGGCCGCTATGTGCTGGAAAAGGTCGAGCAGGGCTTCCTGCGCCTCGACAGCGAGACCGGCGCCATGGCGCTCTGCACTGCCAGAGCGGGGGTCTGGGAGTGCGACGCCATCAAGGATCAGGGCCTCGATCTGACCGCGGAGCTGGCCCGGCTCAAGGCCGACAATGAAAAGCTGAAAGCCCGTGTTGCCGAGCTGGAGAAAGGCGCCGGCGCGACAAAACTGCCGAGCGATCAAGAGGTTGACCGGATGATGGATATCTTCGGCAAGATGTTCGACCGCTTCCTCGACTTCGCGCGCGAGATGGACAGCAAGACCAAGGACGGGACATCGCTCTAAACAATGAGACCCGTCCATCCGCACGGGATGGACGGGTCCTTGGCACACGCAAGCTCGGGACGGCGACAGGAGCCGCGCGCGCCAACTCGTTCACGACGAAGGATCACAACAAGGAAGCTGCTGCTTCCCCAGGCACATCAGTCCTGAATGATCCCCCGCTGGATCGAGGGGCAGGTTGATCTCCGTTCGTGGTCACATCGGGGTGAGACTGTGGCAAACATCGGGCAAATTCGCGTCAGCACCAAGGACATTTGGTTGACTATTCAACTAAAACTGTCCGTAGCGTTAATGAGCGCCGAGGCCAGCCCAGGCTCAGTGCCCGTATGTCCCGCATCGGGAACGATATCGAGACGAGCCTTAGGCCAGGCCTTGTGCAGATCCCAGGCGCTGCGCATCGGTGTCGTCACGTCGTACCGGCCCTGGACGATCACGCCGGGTATGCGCTCGAGACGGTCAATTCGCTTGAGCAGTTCGCCATCGCTGCCAAAGAAGCCGTGATTGACGAAATAGTGGTTCTCGATGCGCGCGAATGCATAGGCGAAACGGTCATCGGCCGCCTGCGCGACACGCTCGGCATTGGGCAGGAGCGAGAGGCATGTGCTTTCCCAGACACTCCAGGCTCGGGCGCAGAGCCGCAATGCATTCTCGTCGCTGCCGGTGAGCCGCTTGTGATAGGCGGTGATCATGTCATGTCGCTCGATCTCGGGAATGGGCGCCAGATAGGCCTCCCAGGCATCGGGAAAGATCCAGCTGGCGCCTTCCTGATAGAACCATCTGAGCTCCGACTGGCGCAGCAGGAAGACGCTGCGCAGGATGAGCTCGCTCACCCGCTCAGGGTGGGTCTCGGCATAAGCGAGCGCCAGCGTCGTTCCCCAGGATCCGCCCAGCACCTGCCAGCGCTCGATGCCGAGCGTTTCACGCAAGCGCTCCATATCGGCCACCAGATCCCAGGTCGTATTCTCGCGCAATTCACCGAAGGGGGTCGATCTTCCGCAGCCGCGCTGGTCGAACAGGATGATGCGATAGGCTTTGGGGTTATGGAAGCGGCGCAGGAAAGGGGCGATGCCGCCGCCAGGGCCGCCATGCAGCACGACGGCCGGTTTGCCGCCGGGTGCCCCGCATTCCTCGAAATAGATCTCATGCAGGCTCGAGACCTTGAGGCGTCCGGTGCGATAGGGCTCGATTTCAGGATAGAGCTGTCTGAGCGGGCTTGGAGCATTCATGGGGCAAGTCTTGGCCTTTTCGGGATGAGGCGATAGATTGCGGGGAACGAGAAGAAGATGCCAGCTTGGACTGGTGAATGAAAGGGAGACCATGCCGGCTTATCGGGTCATCATCGTCGATGATCATCCTTTGTTTCGCGCCGCCTTGAAGCAGGCGCTGAGCGGCGCCTTCAAGGGCATCAAGCTTGACGAGGCCGGCACGCTCGATGCCGTGACCGAGCGCCTCGACCGCGACAGCGATGTCGATCTCGTCCTTCTCGATCTCAAGATGCCGGGTGTGCAGGGACTGTCCGGCCTCATGTTTCTGCGCGCCCAGTATCCTGCGGTCCCGATCGCCATCGTCTCGGCGAGCGATGAGCCCCATGTCATTCGCCGTGCCCTCGATCTGGGCGCTTCGGGCTTCATCCCGAAATCGCTCGCCGTCGAGGACATGCGCAAGGCCATCGCCGCGATCCTCGAAGGCGGCGTCTGGGCGCCGGAGGGCCTCGGCCCCGGCACGGCTCCCGACAGCGAAGGCGATGCCCTGGCGCAACGCATCGCGACGCTGACGCCGCAGCAGATGCGTGTCCTCATGATGCTGAAGGAAGGCCTGCTCAACAAGCAGATCGCCTTCCAGCTCGGCGTCTCGGAAGCCACCGTCAAGGCGCATGTCTCCGCCATCCTGCAGAAGCTCGATGTCTCGAGCCGCACCCAGGCGGTCATCGCGGCGAGCCGCATCGACGGCGAAAGCCACGTGCTGACGGAGTAAATCTCAGGGTCATCTCCCTCCGCCGCGCGAAGCGCGGGAGGGTGGCGCGACCTTGCTCCGCCGAAGCGAAGCAACCTTGCTCGGCCGAAATCAAGCTCCGGCTTCGCGAAGGCGAGAGCGCCGGGTGGGGTTTCTCCGCCGGGAGATGCCAATGATTTACCTGAACTGCTGGCGAAATCTTCCTTGCGTCGACACCCCACCCGTCGCGCGCTCTGCGCGCGCCACTCTCCCTCCGCCTTCGGCGGCGGAGGGAGAGCTGGTGCCGTCTATAAATCGCGCGCCATCAGCACCAGCGAAACGCCCCCGGCCTCAAAGCGTTCGACGACGGTCCACCCGCATTTCAGGTAAAAATCCTCCGCGTCGACCGTATAGAGATGAAGCCGCCGCACGGCGTTGCGGCGCGCGTGATCCTCGATCGCCCTGACGAGGCGGCGGGCCACACCTTGCCGGCGGAATTCAGGATCGACATAGAGGCTGGCGAGCCAGGGCGAGAGATCATGCGCCGGCTCGAGCTCGTGCAGCACGAGGAGGCAGATGCCGGCGAGCCGCTCGCCGAGCAAGGCGATGAGGGCGGTCTCCGGGCCCTCCGGCTTCGTCACCAGCCGGGTAAGCTGCGCTGCGCTGTCGGCGACGGTCAGCCCATCATCCTTGAGGAAGGCCTCATGGCGCCATGAAGCGGCGATCGCGAGCTCCGGGCTTTGTGCCTCGAGCGGCAGGATTGTAGCCGGTGGCCGATCCATCATGTCGATCCTCTATGCTTCTGTTTATTCGGCCGCCTGCACCTGGGCGGCGAATTGCGCCAGAGCGGCGCGCAAGGCCGCCGGCCGCACCGGCTTGCGCAGATACTGGACGGAGCGCTCGGCGGCGCGATCCTGCACCAGCCGCGAGCGGTCGGCGGTGATGAGGATCGCCGGCACCGGCCGTCCGGCCATGGCGCGCAGGCGCTCGATGAGGTCGAGCCCGTCGTCGCGATGGAGATGATAGTCGGCGAGGATGACGTCGATGTCGGCCGCTTCGGTCGCGAACAAGGCAAGTGCTTCGGCACCGCTGCGCGCCGTCACCACCCGCGCGTCCCAGCCGCCGAGGAGCGCCTGCATCGCCTCGAGGATCTGCGGCTCATTGTCGATGACGAAGATGGTGAGGCCGCCGATACGGTTGGCGCGGCGTGAAGCCGCCTTCGGCCGGCTCGCCGCGAGCTCGCTTGCCGGCGCGGTAGGGATCGTCAGCGCGAAGCACGAGCCGCGTCCGGGCCGCGAGGTGAGACGCAAGGGATGCTTCATCATCCGCGCGATGCGCTCGACGATCGACAGTCCGAGGCCGAGTCCCGGTTCCACCCCCTTGTCCTGGGAGAGCCGCTCGAACTCCTGGAAGATGACGGCTTGATTGTGCTCGGCGATGCCGGGGCCGGAATCATGCACCTCGATACGCAAGCTGTCGCCGCGGCGCCGGCAGCCCATGAGCACATGGCCGTTGCGCGTATATTTGATCGCGTTGGAGACGAGGTTCTGCAGCACCCGGCGCAAGAGCTTGGGGTCGGACCTGACCGCGAGCGAGGAGGTGACCACGGTGAAGGAGAGGCCGCGCTCGGCGGCGGCCGGCGCGAATTCGCGCTTGAGCGCGTTGAGGAGCTCATCGATCCGGAACACCGATATCTCAGGTCTGAGCGCGCCGGCATCGAGGCGCGATATGTCGAGAAGTGCGGAAAGAATGTCCTCGACGGCGCCGAGCGAGGCATCGACATTGCGCACGAGTTCGCCGTCGGTTCCACGCGCCTTGCGCTCGACGAGGCTCGCGGTGAAGAGGCGCGCGGCATTGAGCGGCTGCAGGATGTCGTGGCTCGCCGCGGCGATGAACTTGGTCTTGCCGAGATTGGCGGCATCGGCTTCCGCCTTGGCGCGCTGCAGCTCGCTGTTGAGGCGGGTGAGCTCGGCGGTGCGTTCCTCGACGCGCTTCTCCAAGGTCTCGTTGGCGCGCTTGAGCTCCTGGGCCGCCTTGACCGACTGGGTGATGTCGGTGAAGGTCACCACATAGCCGCCGTCCTCGGGCATCTTGCTCGAATGCAGCTCGAGGACGATGTCGCGCTTGCTCAGATCCTCGATGATGGGCTCATGCGTCGAGGTGATCTTGCGCAAGCGGTCGCGCCGCGTCTCGGAGAGGCGCCGCGCCTCGATATCGCCGGAGCGCAGCATCGTGTCGAGCACCTCCTCGAGCGGCGTGCCGACCCGGCTCATATCGGCGGGAAGCGCCAGGAGGCCGCAGAAGCGCTCGTTCCAGCAGATGAGCTTGCCCTCGCTGTCGAACACCGCGATGCCCTGGCCGACATTGTCGATGGCCGATTGCAGGAGGTCGCGATTGTACTGGATGGCGGCCGAGGCGTCGTCGAGGAGCTTCATGGCGCCGCGCGGATTCTTCGAATGGCGCTCGAGCAGCAGGCCCATCACCAGCCTGGATGAGGCGGTGCCGACGGCGCTGGCGAGCAGATGCTCGGCGAAGCGCAGCATGCGGATATCGGCCTCGGCCTTGGGATCATGCGCGACCTTGCGCTCTTGGGCGGCCTCGGCGAAAGCGCGGCTGGTGCGCTCGGCGCCGAGATAGCGCGCCACCGTCGCCTCGACTTCGCCTGCCGTCACCGTCGTGCGCCACAGGCGGAAGCCTGGGGCGGTGCCTAAGGGAATGTCGCGGGTGATGAAGGTCGCGGCCTGCATCCGCTCGATCGGCGAGGGCGGGCGGATCAGCGAGACGGCGAAATAGACGACGGAATTGGCGAGGAGGCTCCAGATGACACCATGGGTCAGGGGATCGAAGCCGAGATTGAACAGCATGCGCGGGCGGAACAGGCCGATACCGAAGGGACCCTCGGTGATGAGGCGCGAGTCGATCCAGCCGGCATCGGCGAAGGACGGCAGGAACAGCGTGTAGGCCCAGAGCGCAAAGCCCACGGTGATCCCGGCCATGGCGCCCTGCGCGGTACCGCGCTTCCACAGGAGCCCGCCGAAGAACACCGGCGCGAACTGGGCGACCGCCGCGAAGGAGATGAGGCCGATCTGGGCGAGGGCGGCGCTCGAGCCGATCATCCGGTAATAGCTGTAGGCGAGGAGCAGGATCACCACGATGGCGATGCGCCTTATGGTAATGAGGACGCGGCCCATGTCGTGGTGGATCTGCGCCCGCTCCATCCGCCGTCTGAGGATGATGGGCATCACCAGGTTGTTGCAGACCATGATCGACAGCGCCACGGCCTCGACGATGACCATGGCGGTGGCGGCGGAAAGCCCGCCCAGGAAGGCGATGAGGGCGAAGACCTGGCTGCCGGCGGTGACCGGCAGCGCCAGCACGAAAGTGTCGCCGTCGGTGAAGCCCGGCTTGAACATCACGAGACCGGCAATGGCGATCGGCACGACGAAGATATTGATGGCGACGAGATAAAGGGGAAACAGCCAGCGGGCGCGCTTGATGTCGCCGGCATTGGCGTTCTCGACCACCGTCACATGGAATTGCCGCGGCAGCAGCATAATGGCGATCATGGCGAGCAGCGTCTGGGTGAGCCACGAGCCGCCGGCGAAGCCCTTGCTGAACAGGCCCGCGATCTCGGGCGCCTGGTGCGCCTGGTCGATGAGGGCCTGCGGACCGCCCATCATCGCGAAAGTGATGAACAGGCCGACGGCCACGAAAGCGAGGAGCTTGACGATCGATTCCACCGCGATCGCCGTCATCAGGCCGTGCTGATGCTCGGTCGTGTCGATATGACGGGTGCCGAACAGCATGGCGAAGGCGGCCATGGCGACGGTGACGAAGAAGGCGATGTCCTCGCTGATCGGCAGGGGCTCGGCTCCCGCCGTCGACCAGCCGGGTGTCGTCATCATGGTCTCGAGCGCGAAGGACACGGCTTTGAGCTGGATCGAGATATAGGGGATGATGCCGACCGCGGCGATGAGGGCCACGAGCGCGCCCAGCATCTCGTTCTTGCCGTAGCGCGCCGCGATGAAATCGGCGATCGAGGTGATGTTCTGGCGCTTGGCGATGTCGACGATCGTCTGCAGCAGCCTCCAGCCGACGGCGAAGACCAGGATCGGGCCGATATAGATGGGCAGGAAATCCAGCCCCGAGCGCGAGGCGACGCCGACACTGCCGAAATAGGTCCAGGAGGTGCAGTAGACGCCGAGCGACAGCGCATAGATGAGCGGCCGGGGCGTGCCAGGCAGCCGGCCGCGGGCCTTGCGGTCGCCGAAGCTCGCCACCGCGAACAAGGCGCCGACATAGGCAAGGCCGGCGAACAAGACGGTCCAGCTATAGAACATCGGACCTCATATCATACTTGAGTACAATCTAGCGGTCCGCAGCTATGCCTTTCAACCACGCCCTCCCTGGGCTACAAATTCCCTGTCGAGGCCTGGGTTTACCGGGCATCGCTTCGCAGACGAGGAGGGGATGCAGCATGTGGCAGGAATTCAAGGAATTCGCCTTCAAGGGCAACGCTTTCGATCTGGCCATCGGCGTCATCATCGGCGCCGCCTTCGGCAAGATCGTCTCATCGATCGTCGATGACCTGATCATGCCGATCATCGGGGCCATTTTCGGAGGCCTTGATTTCAACAATTACTTTTTCGGCCTTTCGTCGGCCGTTACCGCGCCCACGCTGACCGCGGCCAGAGAGCAAGGCGCCGTGTTCGCCTATGGCAGCTTCATCACCGTGCTGATCAATTTCCTGATCATTGCCTTCATCCTGTTCCAACTGGTGAAGATCTCGAACCGCATGCGCAAGCAGGCGCCCCCGGCGCCGCCGCCCGCGCCGACGCCAACCGAGAAGCTGCTGGGCGAGATCCGCGACGCCCTGGTCAAGAAGTAATAGCTTTTCGTCATATCTGCACCGACGAACCCGGGTGTTCGACACCCGGATTCTTTTTGCTAAAAACCTGCCCCATGAACCCGCCCTCCGCTTCGGCCCTTCTCGGGGCCATCACCGCCGCCAGCCGCAACGAGCCCGATTCCGGCATCATGTCCGCCGTCAATCACGGAAACGGCCGCACCGACATCATCCCGGTCTGGTCCGGCGAGGGCAATGTGCCGACACCGGAAGCCTTCTGCCGGCCGGCGATCGAAAGCCTGCTCCAGGGCGAGACCTTCTATACCTGGCAGCGCGGCATCCCGCCTTTGCGCGAGGCGCTGGCGCGCTATCACGAGAGGCATTATGGCCGCCCCTTCGATCCTGAGAATTTCTTCGTCACCGGCGGCGGCATGCAGGCGATCCAGACCATCATCCAGATGATCGCGGGAGCGGGCGATGAGATCGTGCTGCCGACGCCCGCCTGGCCAAATTATGCAGGCCCCATGCGGCTTTCGGGTGCGAGGCCCGTCGAGGTACCGCTCGATTTCGAGAATGGCAGCTGGCATCTCGATCTCGACAAGCTCTTCGGCGCCATCACGGAGCGCACCAAGGCGATCGTCCTCAACTCGCCCTCCAATCCCTTGGGCTGGACCGCGAGCCTCGATGATCTCAAGGCGGTGCGCGATGAATGCCGCAAGCGCGGCCTGTGGATAGTCGGCGACGAGGTCTATGCGCGTTTCTATTATGGCGGCGCGCACGAGACCCGGGCGCCGTCCTTCCTCGACATCTGCGACAGCGAGGAGCAGCTGCTGCTCGCCAACACCTTCTCCAAGAACTGGGCGATGACCGGCTGGCGCGTCGGCTGGCTGCAGGCGCCGAAAGCTTTGGGCCCGGCCATCGAGCGCATCATCCAGTACAATACCTCAGGCACTGCTGCCTTCCTGCAACGGGGCTGCGCCGCGGCGCTCGACGACGGCGAGGATTTCATCGCCGAGCAGGTGAAGCAGGCGCGCGCCAATCGCGATCTCGTCGCCCAATCTTTGCGCCGACATCCGCAGGTTCGCTTCGAGCTGCCCAAGGGCGCCTTCTATATGTTCTTCGCCATCGAGGGCATGAAGGATTCGCTCGCCACCACCTTGAGCATCATCGATGAGGCGAAGGTCGGCTTCGCGCCCGGCGGCACTTTCGGGCCGGGCGGGGAAGGCTTCTTGCGCATGTGCTATTTGCGTGATCCGGCAAAGCTCAAAGAAGCGCTCGACCGCTTCGGCACGTGGCTCGAGACGTCGAAGCCGAGCTGATCAAAATTTCTGCAATGATATCGCGGTGCTGCCCGAATATGCGTTGCACTGCACAATCGGCGGGCAGAGATAAAAAGTCCGGGTTATGCCGTTTTTCTGTTCAAGAAAATTATCACAATTATATCAGTAGCTTATAAAAAATTCCGTATCCCGGCGTGACTTGGCACGGGCGTTGCTAAGCATATTGCATCGCAATGTGCTCGATTGGGGTTCCTCCCATCTCCTCAAAAGACAATTGCGCAAACTTCAGGTGCTCGTGGGTTCCCCCCTCTTTGCACCAGGGGGCGGACAGGTGAATGGTTGCGCCCGTCTGCCCCCGCCCATTTTTTTACAAAACCTCCGTTTTCTGAACCTGCTTGGCGATGGTCTTTTGCGCATCGAAGGCGGCGCGCCGCCGCGCGATCTCTTCCGGCGAGAGCCGTGCGATGTTGGAGTAGTCGAGCTTCCATTCCGGTGAGACGCTCCAGCGCAAGGGCGACTGCACCGTGCTGCGCGCCGCGGGCGCCGCCTCGAGAAGCTTGAGCGCCAGGTCCAGCGTGAAATCCTGCGATGCCTCATCCCTTGGCCGGCCGGCGGAATTGCCGAGCGGGAAGTCGGAGAAGACGAAGCGCGGCACGCCGACATATTCGACGATGTCCTTGGCCGAGCCCATGACGACCGTGGCGATGCCTTGCATCTCGAGGGCGCGCGCCGCGAGGCTCACCGACTGATGGCAGACCGGGCAATTGGGCACCAGGATCGCGGCATCGGTTTGATCTTCGACGCAGCGCCGCACCAGCTCCGGACAATCGGTCTCGAGCGTCACGCGATGGCTGCGATTGGTGGGCGCGCCATGGAAGCGGCGGGTGAGCGCGCCGAACAGTCCTCGCGCTTGCGCCCGCCTGAGCGCCGCCAGCGGGAAATAGCTGTTCTGGTCTTCGGCGGTGGTGTGGGCGCGGTCGATCGCGATATGCGAGATGCGCAGATCATGGTCGCCCGCCATGTCGCCGGAATAGACCGAATAGAATTTCGCCGCTGCGTTGTAAGGCGCTCCAGGACCCTGGTCGCCTTTGTCGGGTTGATAAAGAGCGGCGGTGGTGATGAGGGCGATGCGGCAGTCGCGCAACGGTTTTCGCGGCGGCGCGAAAGGCACGTCGGCGTAATGCGCCCACTCATAAGGCGCGCCATAGCCCAGCCCCGAATAGTAATCGCGGATCCTTTGCAGATAGGGGATCGGCGCATCGAGAGGGTCGGCGAAGCCATATCCGCGCCCGTCTGTCTTGTCCGCCTTTGTCATGATAGGAGCTTGCCATTGGGCGAGGTGATGCGCAAATGGCGATGATACGGACGATCGATGTGGGAATGGACGCGGCCGTCGTCGCGCGGATCGACGCGCGGCTCGCCGATATCCGCCGCGACCACCAGGTGATGATCCCGCTGGCGGTGGAAAGCGGCAGCCGCGCCTGGGGATTTCCCTCGCCCGACAGCGACTATGATTGCCGCTTCGTCTTCGTGCGCCGCGCCGAGCATTACCTGTCGCTGTGGCAGCGCCGCGATGTCATCGAGACGCCGATGGATGGCGAGCTCGATGTCAATGGCTGGGATCTCGCCAAGGCTTTGAAGCTGCTGCTCAAGGGCAATGCGGTGATCATCGAGTGGTTGATGTCGCCTCTCGCTTACAGCCTCGAGCCTCGCTTCCGTGATGAGTTCCTTGCTCTCGCGCAGGCCGTCACCGACCGGCAGATGATCGCGCGCCATTATCTGCATATGGGGCAACGGCAAAGGCGGGTCTATTTCGGCGACGACCGCAATGTGCCGCAGAAGAAGATATTTTATGCCTTGCGGCCGGCGGCGGCGCTGCGCTGGCTGCGCCTTCATCCGGATGAAGCCGTAGCGCCGATGCATTTTCCGACGTTGCTCGCAGGTTGCGATGCGCCCGGGGACGTGGTCGAGATCGTCACCGGTCTGATGGCGCGCAAGGCGCTCACGCGGGAGCTCGGATCGGAACCGCTGCCTGCCCCCGTCCTCGCTTTCATCGATGGCGAGTTTGATCGCGCCCGCGACGCCTTTGCCGACATGCGACGGCCGATATCGCCGCAATCGCTTCAGCAAGTCGAAGCCTTCTTCCGGGCGACGATCCGCCGTTTCGACAGGTAATGTTGTGATTTCCAGGATTTTTTGTCTCTTGACATCGTGGGCCAAACGGTGATTTGGAAAATATCAGAATTGGAAAGTGTGCCCGCAGTTCATGGCGCATCGCTTTCGTAATTCGCTCCCCAAAATGGAACCATCATATGACCAGCACGCCTTGCGCAGCGCTCGACCGCATCGCCGCGTTCCTCGCCATCATCGTCGAAACCATCCTGACGATCTTGCATGAGCTCGGCGTCTGTTGCCGGGAGGTTTCGCTGCTGCGCCGCAAAGCGGGCTTCCTGGCGCCTGCGGCAAGCGCGCTCTATATCCTTGCGCGCAAGCGCTGGCCCGAATTCGAGGGGGTGCGCGGGTCAGCGAAGCTCGAGGCAAAGGATATTGAAAGGGTGCCGAAAGGGTTTGAAAGGGTATCGAAAGGATATTGAAAGGGTAAAGGTATAGGCCGCGAGGACCTGCATGCCCTCACGTAAATATATGGCTAGTTCACGCTGTTGGGTAGCTCGCGCTCGCGCCGGGCGATGAAATCGCGCAACGCCTCGTCCACCGCCTCGTCGAGCTTCGGCTCTTCATATTGGCCGAGCATGGCGCGGGCCTTGTCGCGGCCCCGCTCATCGTGATCCTTGGCCCCTTCCGCCGACCATTGCTCGAACGAGTTGAAATCCATGAGGCTCGGCATGAAGAAGGCGCTCTCGAAATGCTCGAGCGTATGCTGGGTGCCGAGGAAATGGCCGGCCGGACCCACTTCGCGCACCGCCTGCATGGCGTCCTTGAAATCGCTGAAGTCGAGGCCCTGGCCGTATTTGTACCAGCCCGCGAGCTGCTCGGTGTCGGTGACGAATTTCGAATAGCCGGCGCACAGGCCGGCCTCGAGCCAGCCCGCCACGTGCCAGATGTAATTGGCGCCCGACAGGATCGCCGCATGCATCAGCATGTTCGCCTCATAGCCCGCTTGCGCATCATTGATCTTGGAGCCGACATGGAAGCCCGAGGTTCGCCAGGGCAGTTTGTATTTCCGCGCCAGCGCCCCCATCAGATACATCATTTGCGCCGCCTCCGGCGTGCCCCCCATGGGGGCTCCGGATTTCATGTCGACGGTCACCATGAACTGACCATAGATCTGCGGGCTTCCCGGCCGCACCAGTTGCGTGAAGGCAAGGCCCGCCAGCGCCTCGGCGTTGACTTGCGCGACGGCACCCACGGCCGACGCCGAGGTCGAGGCGCCGCACAGCGCGAAGGGGGCGAGGATGCAGGGCTGGTTATGCGCCGCATAGACCTTCAGCGCATCGAGCATGGTCGCATCCCAGACAAGCGGCGAATTGCAGTTGGTGATCGAGACGACGACGGTGTTGTCGCGCACGAAATCGTCACCGAACACGATGCCCGCCATCTTCATCACGTCCTCGGCCCGTTCCTTCGCCGTGACGATGCCCATGAACGGCTTGTCGGAATATTTGAGCGCCGAATGGATGATGTGCAGATGCCGCTTCGGCACCGCAATCTCCATCGGCTCGCAGATGATCGAGCTCGAGGAATGGAGGGTGGGCGACATATAGGCGAGCTTGTGGAAGTTGTTGAGATCGGCGAGCGAGCCGTAGCGGCGCTGATTGTCGAGATCGCGCACATAGGGCGCGCCATACATCGGCACGAACACCGAATTCTTGCCGCCGATGGTCACCGAGCGCTCCGGATTGCGCGCATGCTGGACGAATTCGGACGGGATCTGGCCGACGAGCTGCATCAGAAGCGCGCGGTCGATATGGACGCGGGTGTTGTCGACCTTGGCGCCGGCCTTCTTCCACAGGTCGATGGCCTGGGCGTCGCGGAACTCGCAGCCGACCTCCTCCAGGATCTTGAGCGACTCCTCGTGGATGAGCTCGACCGCCTCGTCCGGCACGATCTCATAGACGGGGATGTTGCGGGTCAGGGCCGGGAAGGACGGAACCGCCTTGGCGCGCAAGGTGCGCCGGCCCTCGCGGCCGCCGGCGCGGCGGCCATGGGCCGAGACCTGCTTGGACAATTCATGCGTGTCGATGGCGGGGCGGGTGTTTTCCATGGGCTCAAGCCTAATGCCCGTTGGCGCGATGGAAAAGCGCTCAAGCGACGGGACTGGTTCAGTTCCCGCCCTCCGCCCCCAGATTGCTGGAGATCGAGGCGACGAAACGGGAGAAGAGCTCGCCCTGCGATGAGATGCCGAGTTTCATATAGATGTTCTTGCGGTGGATGCGCACCGTGCCGGTGGCAATGCCGAGCTGCTTGCCGATGGCGTCCGAGGAATTGCCCTTGAGCACCAATTCGACGATCTCGGCTTCCCGGGCCGTGAGCTTGCCTGCGCCGAAGCGATGGAAGGCCGAAGCCAGGATCTGCTCGCTCGCCTCGACCGGACGGGGCTGGCCCTGGCCGGAAAACCGGCTTTCGATGTCCCTCCAATGCTGCACCGACAAAGCGGTAACGAGCGGCGCCACCAAGCCAAGCCTTTTGCGCTCCCTGAGCGCGAAGGGCGGCAGCTTGGCGGCATCGCGCATCAGCGAGACGACGACGCGCGTCTCGACCCCGATGGGGACGAAGAAGGCGATCTCTTCCGAGAGCCCGGTCTGCACATAATAGGACTGGAAATACTGGCTCTGCGGGAACCGATCCGGCGCCAGGTCGGCGACGCGGTGGGGTCCCGCTCCCCAGGCCTGAGGATCGGCGATGAAGAGGGGATCGAGCAGATAGGGGCCGTCCTGATAATCATCGACGAAGACCCGCCGCTTGCCGGCCGGGAAGTTGTCGAAGAGATCGATGGGCCGGGCGCCGCCGCAATAGGCGAAGATCACCGAATAATCGAAAGGCGCCACATGCCCCAGAGCCGCGACGAGTGCTGCGGCGAAATCCGCCGTGCCGATGGCTTCGATCGCAAGGGCGAATGCGTCGTTCCAGGCTTTGTCGCCGATCGCGGCGGGATGCTTCATCCGGCTCTCTATCCCATTTAGGATATATACAGTTAGGCTCTCTACTGCGATCATTTTACCGTTTGTGGGATATAACACCAGGGCTCGATGCCAATCCGCTTGTCCCCACCGCGAAAGTTAACGCACGACGCCCTTATCGTGGTCAGCCGAAGCGCTCTGTCTTTTTGGTTTTGCGCATCGGCTTGTCCGAAAACCGCACGCACTTTTCGGGCCGATGCTCTAGAGTCCGCCCATCCGGCACGGGCGCATCGAGTGTGAGAATGCGGGCTGAGACCGCCATTCCCGATATTTCCTTTCGCGGCGTGACGAAGCGCTACGGCGCGGTCCTGGCCGTCGACAAGGTCGATCTCGATCTGCCCAAAGGGTCTTTCGTCTCGCTGCTCGGTCCTTCCGGATGCGGCAAGACGACATGCCTGCGCATGATGGCGGGCTTCGAGCAGCCGAGCGAGGGCCAGGTCTTCATTCGCGGCGACAATGTCACCGGCGTTCCCGCCTACAGGCGCCCGGTCAACATGGTGTTCCAGCATTATGCGCTGTTCCCGCATCTCGATGTTGCCGACAATGTTTCTTACGGCCTGCGCCAGCGGTCGCCGAAGCCGCCGCGAGACGAGATCGCCAAGGCGGTGGACGAGGCTTTGGCGATGGTCAGGCTTTCGGGCTATGGCGCGCGCCGTACATGGGAATTGTCGGGCGGCCAGCAGCAGCGCGTCGCTCTGGCGCGCGCGCTGATCAACCGGCCGGCAGTGCTGCTCCTCGATGAGCCCCTGGCGGCGCTCGACCGCAAGCTCAGGCACGACATGCAGATCGAATTGCAGAATCTGCAGCGCAATGTCGGCATTACGTTTCTCCTGGTGACCCATGACCAGGAGGAGGCGCTGTCGATGTCGGATCGCGTCTGCATCATGAGGGATGGACGCCTCGTCCAGGTCGGGACGCCGCGCGAGCTCTATGACGAGCCGGTCAACAGCTATGTGGCGGATTTCGTCGGCAAGTCGAATTTCTTTTCCGGCACTGCGGGCCGGGCGCGCGAGGGCCTGATCGACGTCACTTTGGTCGATGGCCTGAAGGCCTCGGGCCGCGCCTCGAAATCGACCGCGCGGCCTGATGAGGGCGCGAGCGTGCTGGTGAGCGTGCGCCCCGAGCAGATCCGGCTCGCTGCGAAGACGGGTGATCTTCCGAACGGCGTCGCCTTCCGCGCCGAGGTGCAGGTGCTCAACCGCATCTTTCTCGGCGAGCAGACCGAATATCTCGTGGTGCATGACCGGCTGGGCGAGTTCATGGTCAGGAGCCCGCGCCAGGGCAATGCGCCGACCGCTTTCGAGATCGGCGACAAGGTGGCGGTCGGCTGGCCACCCGATGCCGCCCTTATACTGAGCAAAGAATGAATTAACGGCCCAGGGAAACAACAGGAGGAAACAATGAAGGACAATGACAGCATCACGCCGCAGAAATTCCTGGAGGAATTGCGGCGCTACCAGAAGGGCTCGGTCACCCGCCGGCATTTTCTGGGCGTGACCGGCCTCGGCGTCGCCACGGCCGTATTGAGCCAGGCAGTTCCGGGCTTGAGGCCGCGCAAGGCCTATGCCGCGCTCTCGGGCACCGTCAACCTTACCACCTGGCCCAACTATCACAATCAGGCAAATCTCGACGAATTCGCCAAAAAGACCGGCGTCACCGTCAATATGAACGTGTTCGGCTCGAATGAGGAGATGCTGGCCAAGCTGCAGGCGGGCTCGACCGGCTGGGACGTCTTCGTGCCGACCAACTATACGATCAGCACCTATAAGAGCCTAGACCTCATCGAGCCGCTCGATCTCAAGCTTCTGCCCAATTACGACGCGGCCTCTCAGGATCAGCGCTTCACCTCGGAAGGCACGATCGACGGCACGGTCTATGCGGTGCCGAAGGATTGGGGCACTACGGGCTTCGTCATCAACACCAAGAACGTGACGCAGAAGCCCACGAGCTGGAAGGAGTTCTGGGAGCTGACGAAGGGGCCGCTCACCGGCCGCGTGATGGTGCATGATTATCAGCTCACCACCATCGGCAACGCGCTCAAATATTTCGGCTATTCATTCAATTCGAATGACGAGAAGGAGCTCGCCCAGGCCGAGAAGCTGATGCTCGAGGCGAAGCCGCATCTCTTCGCCATCAATTCAGACTACCAGCCCTCGATGCGCAATGGCGATGCCTGGATGTCGGTATGCTGGACCGGTGATGCGACGCAGCTGCACCGCGACCTGCCAGAGATGGAATATGTGATCGGCAAGGAAGGCGGCGAGATCTGGACGGATTATTTCGCCATTCCCAAGGGCGCGCCGAACAAGGAAGCGGCCTATGCGCTGATCGACTGGCTGGTGACGCCCGAGATCAACGCCAAGGAAGTCCAGGCGCATGGCTATCCATCGACCGATGCGCGCACCAACAAGCTGGTGCCCAAGGAGATGCTGGACAACCCGATCCTCTATCCGGCCCAGGATCTCCTGACCAATCTCGAATTCGGCGCCGCGGCGACGCTGACCAATCCGCTGCGCGCCGAGATCATGGCCCGCTTCAAGGCGGCATGACCTGTCGATGAGGAGTGCATGCTTCTTACCCTCCCCCTTCGCGGGGCGAGGGTAAGAGGGCTGCTTCGCATCACAAGTGATTATGCCGTCTCTCTCGCCCGCATCCCGATCGAAGGCCGTCACCGCATTGCTGGTGGCGCCGGCCGGCCTGTTCTTTTTCTTCCTGCTGATCCTGCCGCTCGTCGTCGTCATCATCTATTCCTTCGGCGCCCGCGCCGAGGCCGGCGGCTATGCGCCGGCCTTCACCCTCGAGAACTATGCCAATCTCCCGGCGCGCGGCCGCGTCTTCTTCAACACCCTGACGCTCGCCCCTCTCGGCACCTTGCTCACCGCGCTCTTCGCCTATCCGCTGGCTTACTTCCTGGCGGTGAAGGCGAATGAGAGGCTGCGCACCTTGCTGCTCGTCCTGGTGATCGTGCCGTTCTGGACCAGCCAGCTGCTGCGTTACTATGCCTGGATCATGATCCTGGGGGCCAAGGGAATACCGAGCTGGCTGAGCTTCATCGGGATCGCCGATGTCCGCATCCTCAACACGCCGACCGCCGTGCTCATCGGCGCCGTCTATGGCTTCCTGCCGCTGATGATCCTGCCGATCTATGTCAGCCTCGAGAAGCTCGACAAGCGGCTGCTCGAGGCGTCCGCCGATCTCGGCGCCGATGCGCGCCGCACCTTCTGGCAGGTGACATTGCCGCTGTCGCTGCCCGGCGTCGCCACCGGCTCCATGCTGGTCTTCATCCTGCTGATGGGTGAATACATCCTTCCGCAGTTCTTAGGCGGCGGCAAAGTGTTCTTCATCGGCAATGCGCTGGTCGATCTCTTCCTGCAATCGCGCAACTGGCCCTTCGGTGCTGCCGTCTCGACGGCCATGGTCGCCATCATGTTCGTGACCATCGCGCTTTACATGCGCTTCGTCCTGAACCGCGGCGACGTGCGCCGCGCCGCCTTGGTGTAACCCATGCGCCTCTATGCGGCCCTCATCTATGTCTTCCTCTACGCGCCGATCGCGCTCATCGTCGTCTTTTCCTTCAATGCCGGGCACTATGCGATGGACTGGCAGGGCTTTTCCATCGAATGGTACGGCAAGGCCTTCAGCAATCCGATCCTGATCAAGTCCCTGGTTTCGAGCTTGATCGTCGCCGGCTCGACATCCGTCATCGCGACCGTGGTCGGCACGCTCTGCGCCTTGGGACTCGAGCGCATGACGGGCTGGCTTCGGCAGCTCTTCGACGCTCTCATCTATATCGCCATCATGGTGCCGGGCGTGGTGATCGGCATAGCGACGCTGATCGCCTTCGTCACCTTGTTCGACACCGTCAATCCGGCGCTCGAGGCTATAGGCATCGCCCGGCTGCAGATGGGCCTGTGGACGGTGATCGCGGCGCATGTGCTGTTCAACCTGGCGGTGGTCGTGCTCATCATCAGGGCGCGCCTTGCCGGCATGGACCGGAGCCTGGTCGAGGCCTCCGAGGATCTTTATGCGACGCCCTTGGCCACATTCCGGCAAGTGGTGCTGCCGGCGCTGATGCCCTCCATCCTGGCCGGTCTTCTGTTGTCCTTCACCTTCTCCTTCGAGGACTTCATCATCACCTTCTTCGTCGCCGGGCCCAACACCACCTTGCCGATCTATATGTATTCCTCGATCAGGCGAGGCGTCACGCCCGAGATCAACGCCATCGGCACGGCGGTGCTCCTGACGTCGCTGGCGCTCCTGATACTGGCGCAGTTCCTGCTGCGCACCAGGACGAGTTCCAAATAGGGAACAGCCCGCGCGCACGTATCGGCGCTGAAACATACAATTTGACTTTTATGGGGGTCTTTTTTCATTAGTATTCAAAGAGATGATGGTTGGAAATTGCGGCGACTTTCTCCCCGAAATACCGGAGGGGTGAAATAACTACATATCTTGTTAAGCCGCCTTCCGTAGAATCCTGTATAGTGCACGGGACTTCACGGGGGTGAGGTTTGGAAGTGGTTGGGACGGACCATGAACCAGCATGACCCTGAAATTTCCGCTGCCGCGGCAGTGGGTGATCTCAACGATGTCGCATCGGCGCCCGGCCGGAATCACGGCGGCATCCAATCAGTCGATATCGGCATGACGGTGCTGCGGGCCCTGGCGCAGGCCAAGGGCCCCATGTCGCTCAAGGAAATCGGCGCCGCTTGCGCCATGGCGCCCAGCAAGGCGCATCGCTATCTGCACAGCCTGGTGGCGGGCGGCCTGGTGGCGCAGCAGCGGCGATCGGGCAAATACGATCTCGGCATGTTCGCCTTGCGTCTTGGCGCCTCCGCCATTCGCCGCATCGATGTCGTCAACCGCGTCAGCGATCATCTCGAAGATCTCGTGGACCAGTTGCAGATGCCGGCCCATATCGCGATATGGACTCATGAGGGACCGATCGCGGTGCGCTGGCAGCGCACGCCGAGCTCCCTGATCTCGCCCGATGTGCTGGGCTCGGTGTTTCCGCTCTTGCGCTCGGCGACCGGCAATGTCTTTCTGAGCCATCTGCCGGAGCGCATGACGCATTCCCTGGTCGCGGCCGAGATCCAGAAGGAAAGCGAGCTCGAGAATCCGATCGATGTCGACGTCGCGGAGATCACCCGCAAGGTGCGTGAGCAGGGCTATGCCATGGCGGTCGGCACTTTCGTGCCGCATTATGTCGGTCTCGCAGCGCCGGTGATCAATTGGGACGACGAGATCTGTGCTGCCGTGACGATCGTCGCGCGCACCGCCCGCGATCCCCAGCAGCGTCTCGCCGCAGCCGCCCACCTCAGGACCTTCTGCAAGAACATGTCGGCTGCCACCCGCTGAAGCGGGCAGCGCGAGGCTCACTGGACCACGACGGCGGTCTTGCAGCGCACGCCATGCACGGTGACGTCGGCCTCGCCGAGCCTGATGCCAAGCGTCGTCAAGGCGGTGTAGACGATCTTGTCGAGCACCGGGGTCACCGGCGCGATCAATGTGCGCACCAGCGCCTTGAATTGGCCGCTGAGCAAGCCGAGCAGGTCGAGCGTGAGCACTTCGGCGCTGAGATCGAGATTGTCGACCAGCGATGTCACGAGCGACTGGGTATAGGTCTGCGTCACCGCCGTCTTATAGGTGTGATTGGAGATATCGGAAGCGCTGAACACGAGGTTTTCCTCGGTCATATTGCCGACCTCGACATGGGCGCTGCCGCTGATGCGAACGAGGTTGAGGGCGTTGACCATGTTGGCGGGGTTGACCTGCGGCGTGTCATGGACGGCGGTGAAATTCGTGACCTCGCCGATCCAGGCATTGAGGATGCCGGGACGCGTCGCGACGGTGACCGAGTTATTGGCGGGGGTGAGGCCGCAAGTGATCTGGGAAAGCCTTCCTTCGGCATAGGCCACGTCGATGAAGATCGGCAGCTTGATCGAGACGCCGGCGAGAAGGCCCGTGCCGCCGACCTCGGCCAGGATCTTGAGCCGGGTCTGGGCGGTGCGCACGAAGGCGCCCTGTTCGCCGACCGTGATCCAGGACGTGCCTTGCGGCGGCTCGCCGATCACCAGGCTGAGCTCGGTCTTGGTGAGCCCCGGTATGGTGGCGCCGAGATTGACATCGACCTGATGATCGCCGTCGGAAACGAGCGCCAGCGCATTGACCATTTGCAAAGCGTTCACCGCGGCAGCGAGGCCATATTGCGTCGACGTGCCGATCTGGGCGTTGGCCGCCTTGCCGATGTCGAGCATGCGGCTCAAGTCGACAGGCGTCGAGCTGGAGATGGCTTCCGCGAGGTCCTGCAACGCCGTGGCGGCGTCGAACTCGCTTTCCGAGCGCGCCGTGCTCGCCATGGCGGTCAGGATATTGCCGGCGGTGACGTCCGCATCGAGGACCTGCTGGTAGGTGCCGGCCTCGATATCGGCCTCGACGGCCAGTTCGTCGAGGAATTTGAGGAGATCGATGTCGGCCTCGGCGAGCGAACGATAGTCCATGACTTGCAATTCGACCTCGCTGCCCAGCATCTGGCCCAGTATCGCATTGATGACGCCGCCCTCGAGCGACAGCAGCCGCGATCCGATCGAGAAAGCGGCTTCCGCCGGCCGGCTGGCGATGGCGGAAGCAGCGACTTCGACGTTCTGGCTGCGGAAGATGCGCGCGAAATAAATGGGCGAGGGTGCTTTTGCCTGCACGCGCGCGGCATTGATGGGCTGGCCATTGACGACGAAACGCTGAGCCAGGGTCTTCGCCGGATCGGGGTCGTAATGGCCCATCTCGACCGTCATGGCGTTGAGCGTCCAGCCGCCATTGTCGGTGAAGGTGGAGCGCGCCGCCTGGGTGGCATTGGCCGTGTTGCTGGCCGCGGCGAGTGCGGCGAGATCGGTCGCTCCTTGCAGGCGGCGGCCGTCAAAGTGGATGGAGCCGACATCGACGGCGATGGCTGCGAAGCCGATCATCACGACCATCACCAGGGCGGAAATGACCGCGACTGAGCCGTGCTCTGACCGCGAGAGCGATCTGAGTTTACGCGGTAAGATCATTCAATAGCCTCCGATGCGGACGACGGCCGTCCTCTGGATGATGGCCGACGGCATGGGGAAGAGGCCGGTCGTGCCCTGGAGCGGCAGGTTGGAAATGTCTGTCCGCAGCGTGACGGTGTAGCGCGTAGGATCACCGGGATAGGGAGTGGCGGTCACGGTGATCGGATGACGGCTGAGCAGCTGGTAGTTCGGGCTGGATTGGGCGACATAGCTCGAGACGATCGTCTGCCGCTCGGTGTCCGAAACGCCGGCGACCGAGGCTCTCGCCGCATCGGCGGTCAGCTCCTGCAGGCTGCTGATCGCGCTGAAATAGATGCCATAGGCGGCGATGCCGAGCAGGAGGAGGAAGAAGACCGGCGCGACCAGCGCGAATTCGATTGCCGCGACGCCGCGCGTGTCTTTTCTTATCTTACCAAGCCAGGCCATTTAAACGGAGGTCCCATCCACACCACTGATGGTCACGCAAGGTAATTGCCATCCGCTAACGAACGCGAAGTGAAACTTGGATAACCTTTCTTAAATACCGTGAAAACTTGAAATAATCCGGGAGGATTGTAGTTGACCGGCAGCCAAAGATTGTATTGGGCAGGGGTTTTCCTCCCGAATACTTGGAACTTCCCGATAAGGTTGAGTAAAGCGTGAATATTGCGGAGCCGTTTCCGCACAGGTGAAAGCACGCCGATGTCTCGGGGACTAGCCGGTATCGGATTATTTACGATAGTTCCGAAAATCATCCTCGCCGTTTGTCGGCTTGTGCACCGCCTCGTGGCGTGCAAACTGGCGTCATGCAACCCCAGCGGTTCCTGATTGTCGACGACCACCCGCTCTTCCTGGAGGCCTTGGAAACAGCTCTGCATGTGGCCTTTCCGGGAGCCCTGGTCGAAACGGCGGGATCGATCGAGGGCGCAAGGCGCAGTCTTGCCGAAGGTACGCGGCCGGACCTCATCCTCCTCGACCTCAAGATGCCCGACAGCGCCGGTTTCGAGGGCGTCGTCAGCCTGCGCGCCGCCCATCCGCGTATTCCGCTCTGCGTCATATCATCGATGTCGGGCGAGGAGATCGTCCGCCAGATCCGTGACCTGGGCGCTTCGGGTTTCATCAACAAGAGCGAGAAGCGCGAGAACATCATCGCCGCGGTGCGCCGCCTGCTCGCGGGCGAAGCCCATTTCCCCGAAATCGCACGCCCGGCCGAGCCCGCCGGCACGATCGCGCCCCAGGGCCGGGAGCTCGAGATCCTCGCCCATCTGCGGGAACTGACGCCGCAGCAATACAAGGTTTTGGGTCTCATCTGCGAAGGCAAGCTCAACAAGCAGATCGCTTACGAGCTCGACATCGTCGAGACCACGGTGAAGGCCCACATCACCTCGATCTTCAAGAAGCTCTCCATCCATAACCGCACCCAGGCGGTGCTCATCATGCAGAAGCTCAAGCTCCAGGGCCTGATCGTCGATGATCAGGACGGCTTCCCCGGGGAGGAGCGACGCCATGCCGGCTAAGCGCGGGTTCTCCGCCGCCATCGATCCGGTGGACGCGGTGCGCCAGCTCCTGGCGCAGATCGACCAGCCCGCCATGGCGCTGGTCGTCTTCTTCGCCTCGCCGATCTATGACCGCGAGGCCCTGGCCAAGGCCATTCGCGATTCTATGCCCGGCATCGAGGTCATCGGCTGCACCACCGCCGGCGAGATCACCTCCGAAGGCTATCGCGAGAACACCCTCACGGGCGTCAGCTTCGGCCGCGCCGACTACCGGGCGAGCATCCGGCTGGTCTCCGATCTCGACCGTTTCCGCATGGAGGCGGGAAGCACGGTGGTGCAGGAGCTCCTCGGCGATCTGGGCTTGGGACCGCTGACGGCGCGCTCCGTCCCGGGCCAGGTGTTCGGCATGCTGCTCATTGACGGCATGAGCCGGCAGGAAGAGGTGGTCGTATCCTCGATCAGCCGCTTTCTCGATCCGGTGCCGCTGTTCGGCGGCTCGGCCGGCGACGGCCTCGATTTCGGCGTGACCTGGGTCTTCGCCCATGGTGCTTTCCATACCAATGCCGCGGTGCTGGCCCTGATCGAGACGAACCATCCGTTCAGCGTGTTCAAGCTCGACCATTTCCGCCCCACCGGCAAGAAGATGGTGGTCACCGAAGCCGACCCGGCGCGCCGCCTCGTCATGGAGATCAATGCCGAGAAGGCAGCGCCCGCTTATGCCAAGATGGTCGGCCTCGACGAGCGTGATCTCAATCCGATGACCTTCGCCGCCTATCCGGTTGTGGTCAGGGTCGGTGGCGAATATCACGTGCGCTCGATCCAGAAGGTGGAGGAGGACGGATCGCTGCGCTTCTATTGCGGCATCGACGAAGGCCTCGTCCTTACCGTCGCCGACGGCGACGACATCGCGAAAAATCTCGATCAGGCCCTGACCCGGGTTGCCGCCGAGCTTGGCTCGGTCGAGCTCATCCTCGGCTTCGACTGCATCTTGCGCCGGCTCGAGGCCGAGCAGAAGCAGAAGACCCTCATCGTCTCGCAGGTCCTGAAGCGCCATGGGGTCGTCGGCTTCAACACCTATGGCGAGCAATACCGCTCGATGCACGTCAACCAGACCTTCACCGGCGTTGCCATCGGCCGCACGACACGCAAGCCGGAAGAGAGGCGGGCGTCATGACCCTTCCGCGTGATGCCGGCGAGCCCGTCGAAGAGCGCCTGCGCAAGCTCGAGAAGATCAACCGCGCCTTGATGGGCCGCGTCGAGCGCTCGACCGATTTCTCCGTCAACGGCTTCTCGCTGTTCCAGACGGCGATCCTGCTCGAGGGCCAGGTCTCGGCCCGCACCAGCGACTTGAAGCGCACGCTCGAAGATCTGTCCGACGCCTATGCGCGCCTCGAGGACGCCCGCGATGATGCCGAGACCGCGAAGCAGAACCTGACCTCGGCCATCGAGGCGGTGAGCGAAGGTTTCGCCCTGTTCAACGATGCCGAGGAACTGGTGATGTGTAACACGCCGTTCCGCGCCCTTCTCCCCGATATCGAGGCGAAGCTTCTGCCGGGCACGTCCTTTCCGCGCATCGCCGAGCTATTCGCGCAGAGCCGCCATCTCGTGCTCGATCAGCACCGTAGCACCGATGCCTGGCGCAAGGCGCGCATCGAGCTGTTCCGCAAGCCCAACGCCGCCTTCATCCAGAAGCTGTCCGGCGACCGCTGGATCCAGGTTTCCAACAAGAAGACCGATACCGGCGCCACCGTCGTCTTCCAGACCGACATCACCGACATCGTCCGGGCCGAGAGGGTGCGGCGCGAGCGCGAGCTCGACGAGCAATCGCAGATCCTGCAGGCGACCCTCGACCATTTGCCGCAGGGCATCGCGATGTTCTCGAAGGATATGCGGCTCAAGGCCTGGAATCATCGCTTTATCGATCTTTTGAGCCTGCCTTTGCGGCTGGTGGCGCCGCTTGCGGGTTTCGAGCGCCTGTGGGAGTGGGCCGGCAAGTCCGTCTTTGCCCAAGACCGCAAGGGCAGGGAGCGGATCGCGGCCTGGATACGCAGTCCCGCGGCCGATCTCGATCCCGTCGAGCTCACCCGCACCGACGGCTCGATCCTCAGCGTCAGCGGCAAGGTCATGCCGGATGGCGGCATCGTGGTGAGCTTCGCCGACGTCACCGAGGAGCGCCGCGCCAGCGATGCCTTGCGCGACGCCAAGGAGACGCTCGAGCAAAGGGTCGAGGAGCGCACCGTCGAGCTCACCCGCGAAGTGATCGAGCGCCGCGCCATCGAGGTCGAGCTGATCAAGGCGCGCGACAAGGCCGAGGAGCTCACCAAGAGCAAGACCCGGTTTCTCGCCGCCGCCAGCCATGACGTGCTGCAGCCGCTCAATGCGGCGCGGATCTTCCTGTCCCTGCTCGACGGCACCGGGCTCGATCTGCGCCAGCAGCATTTCGCCGGCAAGGTGGACAAGGCTTTCGGGTCGGTCGAGGAGGTGCTGGGCACGCTGCTCGACATCTCGCGCTATGACAGCGGCAGCGTCGAAGCCAATATCGTGCCCGCGTCGGTCGCCGAGATATTGTCGACGCTCGCGGCCGAGTTTCAGCCGCTCGCCGATCAGAAGCAGCTCAGCTTGCGCTGCCGGCCCTCGGACCTCTTCGCCTTGAGCGATGCGAGACTTCTGCGCCAGATCGTGCAGAACCTGATCTCCAACGCCATCCGCTATACCGCGCGGGGCGGCGTGCTCGTCGGCGCGCGCCGGCGCGGCCAGACGATCTCCATCGAAGTGTGGGACACCGGGCCCGGCATTCCCGAGGACAAGCGGGATTTCATCTTCGAGGAGTTCCGCCGGCTGGGCCAGGACCAGCCCGACGCGCCCAAGGGGGCGGGGCTCGGCCTTGCCATCGTCAGGCGCATTGCGCGGCTTCTCGACCACCGGATCGAGATCAGATCGCGCCTCGGCAAGGGATCGCGCTTCGCCATCGAGGTGCCGCTCTGTGCGAGCCCCGAGCGTGAGGTGAAGCGGCAGGCCGAGGTCGAGCGCCTGCCGGTCGATCTCGCGAGCTTCACCGCCATCGTCATCGAGAACGATCTCGTCATTCTCGAAGGCATGATGGAGCTTCTGCAGGAGCGCGGCATGCGCGCCATCCCGGCGGTGTCGGTTGGCGAGGCGCTCGAGACCTTGCAGAGCCTGGAGAAGACGCCCGATCTGATCATCGCCGACTATCATCTCGATCAGGGAACCGGCACCGAGGCCATCGCGGCGCTGCGCAGCGCTGTCGGCCATGCCATCCCGGCCATTGCCGTCACCGCCGACTACACCACCAAGGTGCAGGCCGAGGTCAGGCGCTACGGGATCGCCTATTTGCGCAAGCCGATCAAGACGGGTGAGCTCTTCGCGCTCATCCACAAGGTGATTGCGCCATAGGCTGCGCTGCGGCATTTTGCACAGCTCGATCGCGTGGCGGATGACGGCACAACTCAATGTGCTTGTGGTGTAGGCCTTTTGTCTTCTGCGATCACTTCAGGTTTGAGCTTCACGCCGAGAGCCCCCATGACTTTCAATACCGTCTCAAAGCTGGGATTGCCCTCTTCCGAGAGGGACTTGTAGAGACCTTCCCGGCTTAATCCGGTGGCCTTTGCTATCTTCTGCATGCCCTGTGCTCGCGCTGCATCGCCAAGGGCTTTGATTACCGTGCGATAGTCGTGACCATAATCTTCAAATACGGCTTCGAGATAAGCAGTAATCTCTTCGGGTGTCCGTAGATATCTTGCTGGATCAAAAGGAATGAGTTTTTCGGTCACAACTTCTGCCCTTTCCAGTAATCGGCATATTGCTTCGCCTTGCGAATGTCGGCCACCTGGGTTGATTTATCTCCACCTAGCAGGATGATCGTCTTTCTAAGGATGAGATAATAGACGCGGTAACCGGGGCCGAAGTGAAATCGCATTTCTCGGATCCCGTCACCAATCGAGCAAGCATCTCCTGCGTCTCCGGTTTCTGCATAATGTCTGATCCGTGCCAGTATCCGGCGTTGCCCTTCGCGATCCCGAAGATCATTGATCCACTCATCGAAGGCCTTTGTGACGACGATCTCGATCATTTGTATCCTATATATTACATTTTGTCAACTATGGGATACGTCTTGAAGAACTGGCATATGTCGGTCAGGGGGCATTCGCCGCAACGAGGCGTGCCGGCACGGCATATTGTTTGGCTATGGAATTTCATCAGCCAGTGCTGCTGGTAGTAGTCGCGGTCTCCCCAATCATTAGGCACACATGCGTTGAAGAGGCGGTGGCCACGTCGGAAATCCGCTTTGGGCGGCAGGACTCCCAGGCGCTTGCCCATGCGCAGCAGATGCCGGTCGACGACGAGGATCGGCTTACGTAAGCTGCTGAAATTGAGCGTGGCGGCGGAGACCTTGGGTCCCACCCCCGGCAGGGTTTGCAGCCAGGACCAGGCGTCAGCAACCGGCCAGTCCGTGAGAAAGCCGAGATCGAGCGTATCGCGCTCCGCTTTGATCTTGTGCAAGGCCGTTATCAGTTGTTTCGCTTTGACAGGGGCGTGTGCGACACCGGCGATGACGGTCGCGACGATTGTTACCTCGGCAGAGAGGATATTCTCCCACCGCGGAAAATGAAGGCGAAGCTTCTCGAAAGCAATTCCCGATGTTTTGTCGCTGGTGTCCGAGCTGATGAGCGAGAGGATGAACTGGTCGATCGCCGGCGCGTGCCTGGCATCATCGATACCGCCATGATGTGAAATGAGACGGTCGCGAATGATGAGCATCATGGGATTGGCGAAAAGCGAAAGCTGCATGCGCGCCTCCTGCGCTAGGATTAGTGGAAATCCCGGCTCTTGATGAGGGCTGGCAGATCGGCTTCGACCAGCCCGTCCTGGCGCAGCCTCCGCAATTCTTGGCTCAGATCCATGAAGCTTTCGGCGACCACATGGATCACCAGCCCGGCCCGCTGCAGCTTGCCCCTGATGGCGAGGAACTCGCCCGTCATCACCACGCGCCGGTTCGCCGCCAGGATCTTCGGCCACACGATGATATTGACGATGCCGGTCTCGTCCTCGAGCGTGATGAAGACGACGCCTTTCGCCGTGCCTGGCATCTGGCGCATGAGGACGAGGCCCGCGACGGTCACATGCGCGTCTTGCTTCAGGCTGTCGCTTCTGTGCTCCTTACTGGTGATCACGCCGAGCTTCTTGAGCTCGGGGCGGAAGAAGCTGCAGGGATGCGCCTTGAGTGACAGGCCGGTGGTCTGATAGTCGTCCATCACCTCTTCGCTGAGCTGCATTTGGGGCAGCGCGACGGAGGGTTCGTCGAACAGCCCGTCCTCGATATGGGGCGCAAAGAGCGGCAGGTTGCTGTCGAGCGCCACGCCGTCGCGCTTGACGGGCTCGATATCGAGCCGGCCGAGGCGACGCATCGCCCACAGGGCCGAGCGGCGGTCGAGCCCCATGGAAGTGAAGCCGTCGGCTTCGGCGAGCCGTTCCAGCGTGAAGCGCGTAACGCCGCCGCGGCGCGCCAATTGCTCGAGGCTCGAATAGCCATTGCCGCGATGGGCGATCAGCTTCTCCTTGATCTCCTCTTCCTTGAGGCCGTCGACCTGGCGTAAGCCGAGCCGCACGGCGCAGCGCTCGGTCGACAGAGGTTCGAGCGTGCAGTCCCATTCGCTGTTATTGACATCGACGGGGCGGATCTCGACGCCATGCTCGCGCGCATCGCGCACCAATTGCGCCGGCTGGTAGAAGCCCATGGGCTGGCTGTTGAGGATGGCGGCAAGGAACACATCCGGATGATGGCATTTGATCCAGGCCGAGGCATAGACGAGGAGCGCGAAGCTCGCGGCATGGCTCTCCGGAAAGCCATATTCGCCGAAACCTTCGATCTGGCTGAAGCAGCGCTCGGCGAAATCGCGATCGTATCCGCGCGCCGCCATCCCGTTCACGAACTTGTTCTTGAAGGTACTGACGGTACCATTGTTGCGAAAAGTTGCCATCGACCTTCTCAGCCGGTCGGCATCGTCGGGCGCGAAGCCGGCCGCGGTGATGGCGATCTGCATTGCCTGCTCCTGGAACAGCGGCACGCCCAGCGTCCGTTTGAGAACCTCTTCCAATTCATTCGCCGGATAAGCGGGACCAGGCGAGGGATAGACGATCTTCTCGATCCCATCGCGCCGTTTGAGATAGGGGTGCACCATATTGCCCTGGATGGGACCGGGCCTGACGATCGCCACTTCGATGACGAGATCATAATATTCCTTCGGTTTGAGCCGCGGCAGCATCGACATCTGCGCCCGGCTCTCGACCTGGAACACGCCGACGGAATCGGCCTTGCTCAGCATCTCGTAGGTTTCGGGGTCCTCGTGAGGCAGGTCGAACAGCGACCCGAACGGCTTCCTGTATTTATGGGCATAATGATCGTTCAGGAATTCGAGGCCACGCCTCAGGCAAGTGAGCATGCCGAGCGCCAGCACATCGACCTTCATGAGGCCGAGCGTGTCGATATCGTCCTTGTCCCATTCGATGAAGGTGCGGTCCTCCATCGCGGCATTGCCGATGGGCACCGTCTCATCGAGCCGCTTGCGGGTGAGAACGAAGCCGCCGACATGCTGGGAGAGATGGCGCGGAAAGCCGATGAGCTCGTTGGTGAGATCGACCGCCTGGCGGATCTTCTCATTGTCAGGATCGAAGCCGGCCTCCCGCACATATTGATCGGGCATGTCGCTGCCATAGCCCCAGATGGTCTTGGCGAGCGCCGAGGTGACATCGGGCGTCAGACCCAGCGCCTGGCCTACTTCGCGGATGGCGCGACGCGAGCGGTAATGCACGACCGTGGCGCAGATGGCGGCGCGCTCGCGCGTATAGCGCTCATAGATATATTGGATGACCTCTTCCCGCCGCTCATGCTCAAAATCGACATCGATATCGGGCGGCTCGTTGCGCGCCTGCGAGATGAAACGCGAGAACAAAAGCTTGGTCGATTTGGGATTGACCTCGGTGATGCCGAGGCAGAAGCACACGGTGCTGTTCGCCGCCGAGCCGCGACCCTGGCAGAGGATCTCCTTGCCGCGGGCGAAGGCGACGACATCATGCACGGTAAGGAAGTAGCGCGCATAATCGAGGCCGTCGATGATGCGCAATTCTTCCTCGATGTTCTTCGTGACATCCTCGGGCACGCCATAGGGATAGCGTCTCTTGGCGCCGGCCCAGGCGAGATCGGCGAGATGCTCTTGTGCCGTCTTGCCGGGCGGTATGGGCTCATCGGGATATTCATATTTGAGATCGCCGAGGGAAAAATGACAGCTTGCGGCGATCTCGGCGGTGCGCTCGACTGCTTCTTCATAACCGGCGAAGAGGCGACGCATTTCCGCTTCCGGCTTGAGATGGCGCTCGGCATTGGCCTGGAGCCGGAAGCCCGCTTCGGCGATAGTGCATTTCTCGCGGATGCAAGTCACGACATCGGCGAGCGCCCGGCGCTCGGGCGCGTGATAATGCACGTCATTCAAGGCGACAAGCGGCGTGTGGTGCCGGCGGGCAAGATCGGCAAGAAGCGCGAAGCGCTGCTTCTCGTTTCCTTGATAGGAATGAACGGCGCCGAGGAAAACGCGCTTTGGTGCAGCATCGGCTAGTTCGGTGAGATGATGGGTGAAATCGGGCGTTATCTTCTTCGGCGGCAGCGCGATCAGCATCTGGCCTGAGCTGGCGGCACAGATTTCCTCAAAAGTGATATGGCATTCGGCCTTCTTGGCGGCCCGGTTGCCCTTGGTCAGCAGCCGGCAGAGGCGACCATAGGCATCACGGTCGGTCGGATAAGCGAGCACCTCGAAACCGTCGAGAGCAACAAGCCTGACGCCGGGCAGATACTTGATCTTGCGCTTCCTGGCCTCGTCGAAGCCGCGCACCACGCCGGCAAAGCTGTTGCGGTCGGCAATGCCGATGGCGGTGAGGCCGAGCTCATCGGCAGCTGCGACCATTTCATGGGGGTGCGACGCGCCGCGCAGGAAGGAGAAATTGGTGGTGACGGCGAGCTCCGCATAGGCCATGGCTCATCCTCACGCGAAGAAGCCGTGGACGAACCAGCGGGGATCCGAGGTCTCGCGGCCATAGAGGCCTTCGCGATAGAGCCAGAAGCGCTGTCCCACAGTATTCTCGAGACAGAAATAATCGCGGGTGAAGCCTTTCGCGTCGCTCCGCCACCATTCATCGGCGATGCGCTCTGGGCCTTGCGCTGAAGTGACGATATGGGTTTCGCCGCGCCACTGAAATTGCCGGGGCGGGCCATCGGGAATGAGGGCGGTGACCCGGGTCTCTTCCGGCTGCGGCAGGAGCAATGGCGGCCGCGAGCGGTCCGCATCGGGGGTGGGCCAGGAGGGAGCCGGACCATCCGCCTTTTGCGAGATTTCAGCACGTTCGGGAATATGGCTTTCGACCGGCTGGAGCTGCCGCACGGCTTCGGGACCGAGGCGCTGCTTCAGCGCATCGATGAGCCGGGCCTGCTGTTCAGCTGACGTCTCGGTATTGGCGGGCGTTTCGAGATCGCCTTGCCACTCAGGCGTCTTTTCCGCCAGCGTGACGGAGAGCCTGACACAATCGAAGCCGAAGCCCGTTTCTAGCCCGCGGTCGAGGCGATCGAGCTTGAGGGTGAGAAGCCGCGCGATATGGGAAGGATCGCGCGTCGGCGCGGCCATGCCGATCTCGATCTGCTGCACATCGCCATCGACGCGATAGAGATCGAGCCTGAAGCCGCGGATGCCGACGCCGTCCTGCGTCAGGGAAGGGATGAGCCGCTGCATCAGTTTCGCCGCGGTGGCGACGACCGTCTCTTGTGCAAAGATCGGATCGAGAAAAGAGTGCTGCACATGGTAGACGGGCGGCGGCGATATGAAATGCAAGGCTTCGCGCCTCAGCCCAAGGGCCTGGTCGAGACGCAGGAGCAATTCATTTTCGAAACGGGCGGCGAAGGGCGCCCGCGGTGCATCGATCAGCATGCCGATGGTCTTGAAGCCGAGGCGCCGCAAGGCCGCATAGCTGTCGGGTCCGAGCCGCAGCGCCTTGATCGACAAGGGGCGCAAGGCTTCCTTCTCCTGTCCGTCCGCGAGGCAGAGCGGCAAGCGGGATGAGGCATGGGAAAGCGCCCAGGCGGCACCTGGCGTGCCGGCAATGGCGCAGCGCGCCGTGAGGTTGAATGTCTTCAGACGCTTGATGAGGTCGCGTAGCAACGCGTCTTCGCCGCCGAAGAGATGGGAAGAGCCGGTGATGTCGAGGAAGAAGCCGTCGCCGCCATTTTCGAGGCCCCAGGGCGAGGCGGCGGGCGTATAGCGCGTCGCCCACAAGGTCAGACGGCGGAGCGCCTGCGCGTCACGCTCGGGCTCGAGCGCATGAACCTGCAGCAGCCCGCCGGCCTTGGCGCGCGCATCGCTCAAGGTCTGGCCGATGAAGAGACCATCGTGTTCGGCAGCCGGTGACGTGGCGGCGATGCGCGGACCACCCGACCCATCGACGGTGAGAACGAAAGGCTGATCAGGCGCGATTGACGCGGACGAGCCTTGCGCTGTCAGGAAGCGCAGGATCGGCCAGCGCGGCAGCCAGACCGAAACGATGCGACGCATGGGACCACTCCAACACAAACTCACCAACCGAACCGTTGCGGCAGCGTTCGAGCATCACTTGCCATCGCCATCCGGTGAGGGCTCCGGAGGGTTCGCGATGAGCCGGGGCTGCCTTGATGCGCCAGCGTGTCTCGGCCGCGCTCGCGACCGCGGCTCTGGGCGGCCTGAGCAATAGAAGCGGCCGGCGCGCCTCACGCGCGGCGAGGCTCAGGCGCTGGCTTTTCTTGAGGTCGAGCGCTTGCGCGATGAGGCCGGCGACGATCCCTGCCGCACCCGAGCGCAAGGTCTCCTCGATTGCCCAGAAGGCGTCCGTCTCCTTCTGTGCTTCGATGAAAGTGAGACGCCCCGGATCGAGGCCGAGCGTCTGCAGGCCATGGCCATGAAGCCGGCCGACGGAAGCGAGACTCGATGCCGAGGTGACGATGAAGACGGGTCCCTTCTCGGGAAGGGAAACCATGAGGGCTGAGAGGAAGCCCAAGGCCGCCGGTATATCGAGGCTGGAGGCGGCATGGATCTCATGGACGCTGTCGAGCGCCAGGCCCTGGCGGGGAAGGTGCTTGTCGAGGGTGGGAAGCCCGAAGGAAAAGAACCGGCCCGGAGCGGAAGGGGCATGAGGGGATGCCACCAGCTGGCGCAAATCCTCGAGGCTCGCGGCAGGCTTGGCGCGCCGCGTCCTGGCAAAGGGAAGACCGGTCGTTGGGGCAAGAAACATGAGAATATTTATAGAACATAAAAAGAACGTAGACAATACAAAGGACTGTCTCCCGAGTCCTTCCTCTAACGTCTTGGAATCAATCGCCTTTTATTCCTGGTGCTCATGCACCGGCATCACCGGGGTGGGATCGGTGACGGGCGTCGGTATGGCGACCCCGATCCGGGCGAGGGTATAGCGCACCCGGCGCAGCGCCTCGCGTCCCTTGGTGCCGAGCTTGGCGGCGACGCCGGCGGCGATCGTGTCGATTACGGCGAGATGCGCATAGCGCGACGGCGTCGGCACCAGCACATTGTTGCCCTCGGCAATGGTGATGGTGATGACGATATCGGCCGCCTTGGCGAGCGGCGTGCCGGGCCGCGTCATGGCGATGGTGCGGGCGCCAAAGGAGCGGGCGATCTCGACCGCTTCGACCACGGGCTTGGAACGCCCGCTATTGGAGATGGCGAAGACCGCATCGCCGGGCTTCAGCGTTGCCGCCGACATGCGCTGCTGATGGCCGTCGACATAGGCCGAGACCGGGAGTCCCAAGCGGAACAGGCGCAATTTGGCGTCCTCGATCATGGCGGCGGAGCCGCCGCCCTGGCCATAGAGATCGATCCGCCGGCTTCCCGCCAGAGCGTCGATCGCCTGACCCACTACCTGAGTGTCGAGCTGGTCGAGACATTCGCGCACCGCACTCGCCGCGCGCATCATGATCGTTTGCGCCAGCTGGCCGACATCGTCGTTGAAGATGCGGTCGGATTTGAGATAGGCCGCCGCCACGGTGAGCGTGGTGGCGAGATTGATCTTGAATTCGGCGAAGGAGGCGCAACCCACCGAGCGGCAGAAGCGCGTGACCGTCGGCTGGCTCACTTTCGCCTTGCGGGCAAGGTCGGCGATCGTCATGCGCGTCGCCGCCTCATAGTCGCGGCACACGATCTGGGCGACGCGCCGTTCCGATGGCGACAATTCGCTCTCGATGCGCTGGATGCGCGAGACGATGTCGATCGCCGATGGCTGCTGTAATTGCTTCTCGCCGCGCCCGCGCGCCATGTCGATTTTGCCTTTGCAGTCCGTAATTAAATTACATGCTTTTGCCCTTTCGGCAAGGCGTATGCTGAAACTGCGAAAGGCACGAAACAGTAGGGCGCCTCTGCCATTTCCGCTAAACACGCTAATTATGTGCGTTTTTGTGCGTTTCGCCGGAACGGAACTCGCATATTGGCTATTGCGCCGTCTGAAATTTTGTCACATGATTTGACAAAATAACGAGAACCGATCGTAGGGCCGGAAACACCATGATGGATGCGACTGAGATGCGCACAGCGGCAGGCGTTTCGGAAAAGAGCAGACCAGCCAAGATGGTCGTGGCCGACGCCAGCAAATACTACCAGACCCGCAGCGGCTCGGTGCATGCCCTCGACAATGTGTCGCTCGAAGTGCGCGACGGCGAGTTCCTCTGCATCCTGGGCCCGTCGGGCTGCGGAAAGTCGACTTTGCTCTGGTCGATGGGCGGGTTGCACGAGCTGACCAAAGGCGAGATCCGGCTCGGAGCTGAGAGGATCGTCAAACCGCATCCCGAGATCGCCATGATCTTCCAGGACGCCAATCTCCTGCCCTGGCGCAACCTCGCCGCCAATATCGCGCTGCCTTTCGAGCTCAAGCGCAAGCCGGTCGATCAGAAGCGCATCGACATGCTGCTGAAGCGCGTCAATCTCAAGGGCTTCGAGTCGAAATTTCCGCGCGAGCTGTCAGGCGGCATGCAGCAGCGCGCCTCGATCGTGCGCAGCCTTTCGGTAAACCCCTCGCTGCTCCTGATGGACGAGCCTTTCGGCGCGCTCGACGCTTTCACCCGCGATGAGATGAACCTCCTGATCCAGGAAATCTGGATGGAGACCGGCAAGACCATCGTCTTCGTCACCCATTCGATCTCGGAGGCGATCTTCCTCGCCGACCGCGTCGCCGTGATGTCGGCGCGGCCCGGCCGGATCGCCGCCATTTTCGACATCGACATACCGCGCCCGCGCCCGGTGGACATCCAGACCAAGCCGGACTTCATCGAGCGCGTGCTCAAGATCAAGGCGAGCATCGATCACGGCCGCGGCGCCCATGAGGGGTTGGCGATCACCTGAAACAAAAAGCACCACAAAGCGCGAGGGAGGAAGAAGAGTGGACAAGGCGCTGGGCGACAAGATCCCGGAATTCAACCGCAAGAAAGGGGCTGGCGAAGGCGGCGTCGGCCTCTCGGGGACCTCGCTCGGCCTCGGCGATCATCGCACCAAATTCGAAATCCTGATCATCATCCTCGTCGCGGTGGTCATCATCGGCGGCAGCGAATTCCTGCTCAAATGGTTCGGCGTGCCGCAATATGTGCTCCCGACCCCCAGCCAGATCGTCACCGCGCTCTTCACCGAATGGAAATTCATCTGGCCGCATCTTCTGACCACGCTCTATGAATTGCTGGTGGGTTTTGCCATCGGTGCCTCGATCGGCTTCGTTCTCGCCGCCGTCATCACCCAGTTCCCCTTGGTCGAAAAGGTGGTGACGCCCTATATCCTGCTGCTCGTCACCACGCCCATGCTGGCCTTGGTGCCGCTTCTCATCCTGAAGCTCGGCTTCGGCAGCGAGCCGCGCATCATCGCGGTGGCGCTCGCTTCGGGTCCGATGGTGATGATCAATTCGGCGACCGGCTTCCGGCGCGTCGATCTCGCCAAGATCGCGCTCGCCCGCTCCTTCGGCGCTTCGACCTTCCAGATCTTCACCAAGATCCGCATCCCGATGGCCATGCCGATGATCATCGTCGGGCTGATGGTCGGCTCGATCTTCGGCCTGCTCACCACGGTCGGCGCGGAGATGGTCGGCGGTGCGGAAGGCCTCGGCAACCGCCTGACCTATTATTCATCCCTCATCCGCATGCCGCAATTCTTCGCCATCATCCTCATTCTCGCGATCATCGGCATATCGATCTATGTCCTGTTCTATTGGATCGGCAAGAAATGGGCGAGCTGGGAGGCATGATTCATAAGAGTGCATGACGACAGAAGCACAAACAGGAGGAAACGAGACATGAACCAGATGATGATTGGACGGCGTCGTCTCTTGAGCCTGACCGCCGCGGGCGTTTCGGTTGCGGCCTTGGGAGGCCTCGGCAGCATGCGCAAGGCTGAGGCCGCGAGCGGCACGGTGCGCTGGGTGTCGCCGCGCGGCACGATCGAGGTCCTGGACGACTATCCCTATTGGGTCGGCAAGAAGTTCGGCTATTTCGGCGATATCGAGACGACGCTCGAGCCTGGGCCCTCCGATGCCACGGCCTGCGTCAAGCTCGTCGACCAGAACCAGGCCGATATGGGCTATCCCTCGCCCGGCGTCTTCTCGCTGGGCTTGGCCCAGGGCATTCCGCTGGTCTCGGTCTTCCATATGGGCGGCGCCGATGTGTTCGACTTCGCCTTCCGCAAGGGTGAGAAGCCGGCCGACATCAAGGGCATCGAAGGCAAGACGATCGTTCTGGGCTCGGCCGGCTGGCAGTCGATCTGCGATCCGATGCTGAAGGCGGCGGGCGTCGACATCACCAAGGTGAAATATGTCGATGGCGGCTGGCCGGCCTGGGGCACGGTCTTGAAGCAGGGCAATGGCGATGCGGCGCTATCCTGGGAAGGCTGGCGCGCCCAATGGAAGGGCCAGGGCCTCGATTTCGACTATTTCCTCGGCCGTGACTTTTCCAAGCTCCCCGCCAACAGCTTCGTCATCCGCAAGGCGGATTTCGATGATGCGTCGAAGAAGGACCTCTATGCCAATTATCTGAAGGGCTGGGCCGCGGGCCTCGAATTCGGCCGGATCAATCCGCGCGCCGCCACCCAGATCGTGATGGAGCAGTTCCCCGGCCTCTCCTCGCAGATGAACCCGTCGGTCGCGACGGAATCGATGATGCAGCTCGCCAATGTCTTCGCCGGCCGCTGGGACGAGCGCAAGAAATGGGGCTATCACATCCCGGAAAGCTGGCAGCTCTTCTTCGACACCGCCAAGGAGATCGGCCAGATCCAGGGCGACATCAAGGTCGAGGACGTGGTCAAGAACGACTTCGTCGATGCCGCCAACGGCTTCGATGCCGCCAAGATCAAGGCCGACGCCGACGGCTATGCCTTGTCGGACGACTATAAGAAGGTCGATGTCGAGGCGATCAAGGCGGCGCTCTGAAACTCAAAACAAGGAAGGCGGCGGTCGTGACGATCGCCGCCTATTCATCGCGTGAGCTACAAAGCCATCTATAGCTATGCCTGGGACCTGGCCGACGCTGGAATTGCGCAAGCCGTTGCCGAGTTCCGCGGCCTCGGCCTCGACACCGTCACTCTGGCGGGCAGTTATCATGCCGGCAAGTTCCTGAGGCCGCATGGCCGCTCGGGCAAGGTCTATTTCCCGGAAGACGGCACGGTCTATTTCAAGCACGATGCCGGCCGCTATGGCGCCATCAAGCCGGTCGCCAACCATATGCTGAAGGAGCGCGATGTCCTGGCCGAGCTTTTGGCGCAAGGCGGCATGCAAGTGAATGTCTGGCTGGTGCTGCTGCACAATACGCTGCTCGGCAACGCCCACCCCCAGTCAACGGTCGCCAATGCCTTTGGCGACCGCTACATCTATAGTCTTTGTCCTTCGGCGCCCGAAGCCCGCGCCTACGCCATTGGCCTTGCCCGCGATGTTACTGAAAACTACGCCGTCAGGGGCGTGTCGCTCGAGACGCCGGGCTTTCTGCCCTATGTTCACGGCTATCATCACGAATTCGCGTTGAACCGGCCCAATCGCTGGCTCGACAACATGCTGGGCCTGTGCTTCTGCGATCATTGCGTGGGGGCTGCGGAGAAAGCCGGCATAGCGGCGAAGAAGCTCAAAGCCGACGTGGCGCAGGATGTGAGCGCCTATCTTGCGAGCGACATCGATTTTCCCGACGACATGGCCGAGGCCTTCTGGCTCGCCGATACCCGCGCCGACGGCGATCTCAGGCGCTTCCTCGACTGGCGCTGCTCGGTCGTGACTTCGCTCATTGCCGAGATTCGGGCTGCGGTGCGCAAGGACGCCACCGTCGCCGTCATTCCTTCGGTGGCACGCCCGACCGGCGGCGCCTGGTATGAGGGCAGCGACCTCAAGAGCCAGGCCGAGACCGCAGGCATCATCGAGGCCTGTTTCTATGAGCCGGGGGCGGGCCGCGTGAAGGCCGATCTCTTCGACATCAAGCGGCGCTTGCGGGGATCAGGAAAGATCAGGGCCATTTTGCGCCCGGCCTATCCTGACTTCACCAGCCAGGCCGAGTTCCTGGCCGCCGTCGCTGCGCTACGAGAGGGCGGCGTCAGTGAATTCGCTTTCTACAATTGGGGCCATATCCGCAAGGCCAATCTCGCCTGGATCGGCGAAGCGATGAATTAGGGAGGATAGTAGCATGGCAAAGAAACGTGTCTTGGTAGTGGGCCTCGGCAATATGGGCATGAGCCATGCGCTGGCCTATACGCGCATTCCGGGCTTCGAGGTCGTGGGCGTATGCGAAAGGCGCATCGACAAGCGCGAATTGCCCGAGGCGCTGAAGGGCACCAGGAAATTCTCCAACTATGAGAAGGCGCTGGCCGAACTCAAGCCCGATGTCGTGTCGATTAACACGCTGCCCGACACCCATGCCGACTTCGCCATCAAGGCGATGGAGGCGGGCGCCCATGTCTTCGTCGAGAAGCCTCTTGCCGACAGCGTCGCCAATGCCGAGAAGGTGGTCGAGACCGCGAAGCGCACCAAGCGCAAGCTCGTGATTGGTTACATCTTGCGGCACCATCCGTCCTGGGTGAAGTTCATCGAGATCGCCCGCCAGCTCGGCACGCCGCTCGTCTTTCGCATGAACCTCAATCAGCAGTCCAATGGCGAGACCTGGGCCTGGCACAAAAGGCTGATGGACTCCTTCCCTCCGATCGTCGATTGCGGCGTGCATTATGTCGATATCATGTGCCAGATGGCGCCCAAGGCGAAGCCGGTCAAGGTACATGCGATCGGGGCCAGGCTCAGCAACGAGGTCGCCAAGCAGAATTACGGTATGCTGCAGGTCTCTTTCGACGACGGCTCGGTCGGCTGGTATGAGGCGGGCTGGGGCCCGATGATGAGCGAGACCGCCTTCTTCGTGAAGGACGTCATCGGCCCCAAGGGCTCGGTATCGATCGTGATGGCCGAGACTGCCGGCCAAGTGAAGTCGGACGACATCAACGCCCATACCAAGACCAACCAGATCCTCTGGCATCATGCCGACATGTCGAAGCCCGACGAGCGCATCGACATGACGGACGAGCCGGATCACGACGCTTTGTGCGAAAGAGAGCAGCGCTATCTCTTGAAGGCGATCGAGGAGGACATCGATCTCACCGACCACATGAATGACGGCGTCAAGAGCCTGAAGATCGTCGTCGCCGCCGACCGCTCGATCCATGAAGGGCAGGTCGTGGCGCTGTGACGATTACAGCCAGTCGTTCCGCTTGAAACGGTAATAGAGGAAGCCGCACAGCGCCACGATGAGAGCGAGGATGGCGAAATAGCCATATTGCCATTTGAGCTCGGGCATGTGCTCGAAATTCATGCCATAGATGCCGGCGACCGCCGTGGGCACGGCGAGAATGGCGGCCCACGCCGCGAGCTTGCGGGTGACGGCGCTCTGCTGCGCCTGGCCCATCATCAGGCTCGCCTCGAAAGCGAAGGCCAGAACTTCTCTCAGTGAATCGATGCCGTCCTGGACGCGCTGGATATGGTCGGTCACGTCGCGGAAATGCGAGCGCATCTCGGCATCGATCGGCAGGAGCTCGGCATGTTCGAGGCGGCGGCAGATATCGACCAGCGGCAGCACCGCATTGCGCAATTTGAGGAGCTCGCGCCTGAGCGCATAGAGTCGCTGCACTTGCCTTGTGCTGATCTTTTCATGCAGGACCCGGTCCTCCAGGACCTCGACTTCCTTGCGCACCGCTTCGACCACCGGCGTGTAGTTGTCGACGATGAAATCGAGGATCTTGTAGAGGATGTAATCCTCGCCATGGGAAAGCATCTTCTGGCAGGATTCGCAATGCTCGCGCACGGTTGAATAGGAGGCCGATGCGCCATGCCGCACCGAGACGACATAGCCTTTCCCGACGAAGAGATGCGTCTCGCCGAAAGCGATCTTGCCTGAAACCATTTGCGCGGTGCGGGCGACGATGAAGAGCGCGTCGCCATATTCCTCGATCTTGGGATGCTGATGCGCCTTTTCGGCATCCTCGATGGCGAGCGGATGCAGATTGAGCTGCCGCTTTACCCGGTTCAGAAGCTCACGGCCGGGCTCGAACAGGCCGATCCACACAACATGGCCTGACTTCTTCTGCCACTGACCGGCCTCGTCCACCGGGATGTCGGCGATGCGCTTGCCCTTGGCATAGACGCTTGACGCGACGACGCCGGGCTCGGGCTTGGGCGGCTTGGTTGGCACCTGGTCGGGCATGCGGAAGCTCTAGCGAACCTGGCCCTCTCATGCAATCTCCGTGGCCTTCGCACGATCGTTCAAGACGATTGGAGAGTCTTCGCTCTATCAAAATCTCTTCATTAGCGCGGAGGATCACGTGCTGCCCGAGACCTCTCTTCCGGGGCTTGTCTCGCTTCTCGCTTCGGCCGCGGCCCTCATGGCGTCACCGGGCCCGGCGACCTTGAGCGTCGCGGCGACGGCGGCCGCCTATGGCTTCTGGCGGTCGCTGCCCTATGCGCTCGGCATCAATCTCGGCACCATTCTCGTGCTCCTCGCCATGGCGCTCGGCGCCTCGACCTTGCTTTATGCGCTCCCGGCGCTCGCTCTGCCGCTGTCGATCGCCGCGTCCCTCTATATTCTCTATCTGGCTTTCCGGATCGCGACGGCGCCGCCTCTCACCGACAGGACGAGTGAATTGGCGCCCGGCCTGGCGCCGGGATTGCTTCTCGCCGTCGCCAACCCCAAGGCCTATCTCGCCATCGGTGCCGTTTATTCCAAGGCCGTGCTCATGCCGTCGAGCGCGCTCGCCGATGCCGTGCTCAAATGCGTGATATTGAGCATCGCGATCATCGTCATCCACACGGTCTGGGCGCTGGCCGGATCGGCACTCACCTCGGTCTTGCGCCATCCCCAGGCTTCGCGCGCGGTGAATCTCATCCTTGCCGCGGCTTTGGTCCTGGTGGTGATTGCCGATTACCTGTGAGTTCACGCCAGATAGGCGGCATCCTCGCGCACTTCGATGAGCGTCGGGCACCGCTTCGTGAAAGCAGCCTCGATGCTGTCTTGAAGCTCGACCAGGCTCTGGGCCCTCAGCGCATCGCAGCCGAAGGATTTGGCGAGCGCGATGAAATCCGGATTTCTCGGCTTGACGCTGATGAGCGGCAGTCCACGCGCCTGCATGAAATCCTTGATCTCGCCCAGCCCGTCATTGTTCCACAGCACGATGGCGAGCGGCAATTCGAGCTCGACGGCGGTGGCGAGCTCCTGGATGGTAAAGAGCAGCCCGCCGTCGCCGGCCAACACCACGCCTGGACGATCGGGATTTGCGAGCTTGGCGCCGATCGCGGCCGGCAGCGCATAGCCCATGGTGCCGTAGCCCATGGGGAAAAACCAGCTTCTGGCCTTGCGCGTCTCGAAATGCACGCAGCCCGTATAGGCGATCTGTGTCATGTCGCCGAAGATGAACCCGTTCTCGGGCAAGGCCTTTCGAACAGTATCAAGGACCTTGATGTGCTTGGCCTCGAGCGGCGTCACGGCGCTGCGCATGGCCCGGCGCAGATGCTTGAGGTCATCGCGAGGACGGATCTTGCTCTCGAGCTTGGCGAGCAGGGCTCGCAAGGTGAGGGCGCTGTCGGCAAGGATGCTGAGTGCGGCCGGATAGTCGCCCGCAAGCACCACGGGATCGAGATCAATGCGCACGAGCTTGCCGGTGACATCGAGCTTGCCGTGCGTGAGTGCGTCGCCGCCGCCGGTCTTCTCGGAATCGGCCGTGACATAGAGATCGGCTTCCGACAATTCGCTACCCACCACGATGACGAGATCGGCCCCCGCGATGAGCTTGCGCGCCTCGGGCCGCTGCAGGGTCGAGCTCAGCGACAGCGGATGATCGTCGGGAATGACGCCCTTGGCGGCGATCGTCGTGGCGACGGGAAGCGAGAGCTTCTCGGCGAGAGCGACGATCTCTTGACCGGCATGGATGGTACCACCGCCCGCGACCAACACGGGCCGCTGGGCTTCACCGAGGAGATGCGCGAGCGCATCGATAAGCTCGGGCGCCGCTGCCGGTGCCGACAATTTGGGCGGGTTCAACGCCCGCGCCGAGGCCGGCCGGGTGAGGAGATCGAGCGGGAAGGAGAGGTGATGGGGTCTTGGCCGCTGTGAAGAGAAGTAGGCAAAGGCGCGCTCGAGCAGCACCGGCACCTGATCGGGCGAAAGCACCGTGGCGCTGAGCGTGGTGACGGGCGCCGTGGCCTGGCGCTGGTCGGTCACGTCATGCAGCATGCCGCGGCCCATGCCGAGATCGCCAATGGCATTCACGCTCGATAGCGCCAGGACGGGAATGGAGTCGCTATAGGCCTGGCCGAGCGGTGTCGCGATATTGGTGACGCCCGGTCCGCTGATGACGAGGCAGACGCCGGGCCGGCCGGAGGAGCGCGCATAGCCGTCGGCCATGAAACCCGCCCCTTGCTCATGGCGGACGCCGACATGGCGCAGCCCCGCTTCGTTCATGGCGCGGAAGAACTCCAGCGTGTGGACGCCGGGAAGACCGAAGACGACATCGACGCCGAGCTGCCTCAAGAGGAAAGGCAGGTTTTCTCCAACGCTCTGGGACATGATTATTCCGTTAATCGAAATTAATTTCCGATTTATAGAATTTCATTTGATCGCTACACTGTCAAGACCATGAGAGGACCGGATCGCCGTCTTGCCGCCTGTCTCGCCGGTTTGCGCGAGCTGTTGGACACGCGCTGCTCGACCGGGCAGAGCCTGCGCGAATTGCATGCACGTGACGAAGGCTGGCATTTGCCGGGCCTGCCCGATGCGGTGTGCTTTCCGAAAACGGCGCCGGAAGTGGCAAGCATCGTGACACTCTGCCGCCGTCATGCCGTACCGGTCATCGCTTTCGGCACCGGCTCCGGCATGGAAGGGCAGATCAATGCCGTTCAAGGCGGCATATCGGTCGATCTCTCCGGCCTCGACCAGATCCTGGAAGTCAATGCCGGCGACATGGATTGCCGGGTCGAGGCCGGCGTGCGGCGGATGACGCTCAACACGCATTTGCGCGATACCGGCCTCTTCTTTCCGGTCGATCCCGGTGCCGATGCGAGCCTGGGCGGCATGGCGGCGACGCGCGCCTCGGGTCCCAATGCGATGCGCTACGGCACGATGCGCGACAATGTGCTGGCGCTCGAAGCGGTGCTCGGCACGGGCGAGATCATCACGACCGGCACGCGCGCGCGGAAGTCGTCTGCCGGCTATGATCTGACGCGCCTCCTCATCGGCTCGGAAGGGACGCTCGCCATTATCACCAAACTGTGCCTCAGGCTCCATGCGTTGCCGGAAGCCTTGCGTACCGCGCGTGTTCATGCTTCCGACCTGCAGAGCCTTCTCGATTATGCCATTGCCCTCATGCAGGCGGGCATAGGCATGGCCAAGCTCGAGGTGATGGACGAGGTCGCGGTCAGGGCCGTCAATCTTTACGCCGGTCTTGGCCTCGAAGAAGAGCCAACCTTGCTTGTCGAATTCGCCGGCAGCGCCGCCACGATCGATCATGAGGTCGATTTCGCTCTGGCGCTGGCAGAGGACTTCGACTTGCCGAAACCGGTCTGGGCCGCCTCGCCCGAGGACCGCAGCCGCCTGTGGAAAGCGCGTCACGAGGTCGCCCATGCGGAAACGCTTCTGCGCCCCGGCAGCCGCAGTCTCGTCACCGATGTCTGCGTGCCCATTTCCCGCATCGCCCGATGCATTGCCGAGACGCGTGCCGACCTTGCCACGATCGACCTCATCGCCTCGATCGTCGGCCATATTGGCGACGGCAATTTTCATGTGAGCATGCTGATCGATTCAGGCGACAGCCGGGAAATCGCGCTCGCCGAGGCGGCGCATGACCGGCTCATCGATCGCGCTTTGGCCATGGGGGGCACCTCGACCGGCGAGCATGGCATAGGTCTCGGCAAGATGACGCATTTGCGGCGCGAGATGGGAGGAGGCGTCGATGTGATGCGCGCCATCAAGCAGGTCTTCGATCCCGACCTCATCCTCAATCCGGGGAAGATTTTCTAGGGCCTCTAAGCCTGGAGCCGGCGCGATGGCTCGCTCTGATGCAGATAGACGGCGAATGTATCCCATGGCGGTGCGAGCGAAAGCTGCGCCAGGATACGGCCGACCTCGCCGCGGTGATAGCCGCCATGGGTCGCGACATGCATCAGCATTTCCTGCCGCGACATGGCGCCTTGGTCTCCGTCGATGAAGCCGAAGGAAATGGACTGGGAAAGCTCGTCCGCGGACACACGTGCGAGATAATCGACATACCATCGATCCGATGCGGCAACCGCGGCACTGAGCTCCGGCAGAGCTGGTGTTTCCGTCGTGTTGCTCGATGCCTAAGCGTGCCGCGCGCCCGTGAGATGCGCGGCGAAGATGCGGCCCACCACATAGGCATGATTGATCAGCCTGGTGGCGGAATGCAACTCCTGCTTGTGCAATTTGGGGTCGAGGCTCTTCAATTTCTCCAACAGATCCTCATTGGCCCAGGCCTGATAGCCGAACAGAGGACGCAGCAATGCCAAGGCGCTCATGGGTCTGCCTCCTCAACTGCGTTTGGCTCGGCTGTCGGCGATGACGCACAGCATCTCGAACAGGAGATTGGCGGCATTGAGCGCCGTCTGTCCGGTCGGATCGAAGACCGGCGCCACCTCGCAGATGTCGGCGCCGACGAGATGCTTGCCTTCGAGGCTCCTGATCATGACTTGCGCATCGCGCACCGAGAAGCCGCCGACTTCCGGCACGCCGGTGCCCATGGCATAGGCGGCATCGAGGCCGTCTATGTCGAAGGTGATGTAGGTAGGTCCCTTGCCGGTGACGCGGTCGATCTCGCGGACCACGTTATCGCGTCCGATCTTCTCATATTCATCCATGGTGATGAGGCGGAAGCCGGCATCGGCGCCCCATTGCACATCGTTCTCGCTGAAGCGGCTGCCGCGCAAGCCGATCTGGATCACGCGCTTCGGATCGATGAGGCCTTCCTCGACGGCGCGCCGGAAGGTCGTCGCGTGGTTGATCCTGGTGCCGAGCAGTTCGTCGAGCGTGTCGGCATGCGAATCGAAATGGACGACGCCGACCGGTTTATCGCGCGCGATGACGCGCAGGATCGGCAAGGGCACGGTGTGGTCACCGCCAATGGCGATGGGGATCGCGCCGGTCTTGTGGATGTCGTGGAAAAACGCCTCGATGAGGCCGATGCTTGCCGTGGGATCGAGCGCATTCACCGTGGCATCGCCGACATCGGCGACATTGCACAGGCGGAAGGGCGCGATGCCGCTGGTCGGATGGATCTGGCGGATGATGCGCGAGGCCTCGCGCACCGCGGCCGGGCCATGGCGGGCGCCGGAGCGGAAATTGACCCCCATGTCGAAAGGGACGCCGGCAATGGCGATGTCGATCTCGTTGCTGATCGGCAGGCGCGGCGTGCGCAGGAAGGTGGCGACATCGGCGAAGCGTGGGGTCTTGGCGGAGTCGAAGGGCTGGAAACGCGGATCGTTCTTCACTGGGGATCTTTCATTATTCCGATTATCGAAATTATATTCCGGAATATAAAATGTACGAGCGAAGGCGCTCTGTCAATCCGCGAAAGGCTCACATGGAAAAATCAGGCCCGACCGTTGCCGAGGCTCGCGAGCTGCGGCCCGAGCCGGCCCGCGATCTCCTTGAGCAGCGCCACCGCATTGGCGATCGACAGTGTTTCGACAAACGCATCGCGCAAGCCGAGGAGGCCCAGGCTGAAGACGACGCCGGCATCGCCTGTTTCGATCGGCACCGCGACGGCAAGCGTCGCCTCATCGAGCTCGTCGTCGCATAGCGCATAGCCTTGAGCGCGCGCTTCGGTGAGGGCGCGGCGCACATCGGCGGGCTTGGTTGGCGTGCGCGGCCGGAATTTCCGCATCGGCTGCGCGATGGCGCGGGCGATGACATCGTCCGGCTGATGCGCGAAGAGGATACGCCCGACCGCTGTGGCGTTGATCGGGAAATTCTGCCCGGGATGGACCGAGGTGCGTGCCGGCTCGCGCGGCATGAATGCGCAGCACAGATCGACGCGCTCATCGGCATAGCGCGCGAGATAGGCGGTGAGATCAAGACGGTCGGCGAGCGCCTGGATCTCGGGCTCGCAGATGCTGCGCAATCTCTCGGTGCTGATGCTCATCTGGAACATGCGCTGCAGGCGCCCGCCGAGGCGATAGCGCGCGCGCCGTCCTTCGGTGGCGACGAAACCGATATCGACCAGGTTGCGCAACAGCCGGAGCGCCGACGGCATGGGCAGGCCGACACGTTCGGCGACGTCGCTCAGCGACAGGCCTTCCGGCGCCGCGGCGATGATCTCGAGAATGCGCGCCGCGCGCTGGAGCGGTGTGGAGGCCTGGCCTGGCATCGTGATGAGAATCCCTGAGTCTTGAGCATCTGCCATAACATTCTTCGCGCCAAAAGTGTGGCTCGCCACAGCTTCCTTGAGCTCTCCCTTCAGTGACCGATCCGGACCGTCCTTCCGTGGAAGGCGGTTGACATATGCCGGTCTCTAGACCAAAATATCAAAAAACGAAAGATAATTCCGAAAATCGGAATAACAGAAAACGGCACAGACGAACAGGAGGAGCGATATGAGAATGCTTAAGCGCGCGCTGTTGGGCTCGCTGGGATTGATGGCGCTGGGAGGCTTGGCCCATGCCGAGGGCAGCGTCACGGTGGTGTCCTGGGGTGGTCTCTATACCGAGGTGCAGAACCACTCTTTCTACCAACCCTTCAGCAAGACGACCGGCATCGCCGTCAAATCGGAAGACTGGAACGGCAATCTCGGCCAGATCCGCGCCCAGGTCGACGCCAAGAACGTGACCTGGGACGTGGTGATCGGCGATTCGGCCTTTGCCAAGAAAGGCTGCGAGGAAGGCTTCCTCGAGAAGATCGATCCGGCCGTCACCCAGGAGAACGCCGCCGATTTCCTCCCCGGCAGCATCACCGACTGCGGCGTCGCCAGCGTCGTCTGGGGCTATGTCATCGGCTATGACGAGCGCAAGGTGAAGGACAGGCCGGGCTCCGTCGCCGATTTCTTCGACCTTCAAAAATATCCGGGCAAGCGCGCTTTGCCGAAGCGGCCGGAATCGACTCTCGAATTCGCGCTGATGGCGGATGGTGTTCCCGCCAAGGACGTCTACAGCGTCCTCGCCACGCCGGAAGGTGTCGATCGCGCCTTCAAGAAGCTCGACACCATCAAGAGCGAGGTCGTGTGGTGGGAAGCGGGCGCGCAGCCGCCGCAACTCCTGAACGACGGCGAGGTCACCATGGCGGTCTCCTTCGCGGCCCGCCTCGTGGGCCCCATCCTCGACGACAAGAAGCCCTTCGGCATCCTCTATGACGGCATGCTCTATGATCTCGACACCTGGATGATCCCCAAAGGCTCGCCGCACAAGAAGGAAGCCGAGGAATTCATCAAATTCGCGAGCGACCCTGGCCGCCAGGCCGAGCTTGCGACCCGCGCCGGCTATGCGCCGGTCCGCATCTCGGCGATCGGGCTCGTCGGCAAGCATCCGACCGCGGGCGTCGACATGAAGCAGTTCATGCTGACCAACCCCGATAATCAGGGCAATGCCGCCGCCATCGACGCGCAATTCTGGTCCGACAATCTCGATGACCTCAAGGAGCGCTTCAACGCCTGGCTCGCCCAATAGCGCATGATCCGGAAAAGTGGGCGCCGGTTTTCCGAAGAGATCATGCGCAACACAAGAGAAAATGCCGCGGCGGGGCGCCCTGCCGCGGCTTCACCGCCGCTCAGCAAGTTTTGCCCGCTCATGAATCCGCTCGTCTCGCTCCGCAATATCCAGAAGACCTATGACGGCAAACAACTGGTCGTGAAGTCGCTCGATCTCGAGGTCAAGGAAGGCGAGTTCCTTACTTTGCTGGGGCCTTCAGGCTCCGGCAAGACCACCGTGCTCATGATGCTGGCGGGCTTCGAGACGCCGACCGCGGGCGAGATCGTGCTGGCGGGCGAGGCGGTCACCCGCCTGCCACCGCAGCGGCGCGGCATCGGCATGGTGTTCCAGAACTACGCGCTCTTCCCCAATATGACGGTCAGGGAGAATCTGAGCTTTCCGCTCGAGGTGAGGAAGCTCGGCACCGACGAGATCGGCGACCGGGTCGAGAAATCCCTCGCCATGGTGCGCCTCGCAGCTTTTGCCGAGCGCAAGCCGGCGCAATTGTCGGGTGGCCAGCAGCAGCGCGTGGCGCTCGCCCGCGCTCTCATCTTCGAGCCGCGTCTCGTCCTGATGGATGAGCCTCTGGGCGCGCTCGACAAGAATCTGCGCGAGCAGATGCAATATGAGATCAAGCAGATCCATGAGAGGCTGGGTGTGACCGTCGTCTATGTCACTCATGACCAGTCGGAAGCGCTGACCATGTCGGACCGGGTCGCGGTCTTCAATGACGGCATCATCCAGCAGATTTGTGCGCCCAGGGAGCTCTATGAGAGCCCGGCCAACTCCTTCGTGGCGGGCTTCATCGGCGAGAACAACCGGCTGCCGGGCGTGGTGCACAAGATCGTCGATGACGAATGCCTGGTGGAGATCGCCGCCGGCCTCATGGTCAGAGCGCGCAAGGTCGGGATCAGGGCGCCGAAGGAGGCAACGACGCTCTCCATCCGTCCCGAGCGGGTGAAACTGTCGCCGAAACAGGGCGAGGTCGATACCGTGATCGACGGCGAGGTCGAGACCGTCCTCTATCATGGCGATCATATTCGCGCCCATTTGAAGGGCATCGGTCCCTCGACCTTCGTCATCAAGCTGCCCAACGCCAATGGCGTGGCGGGCAAGCTTACGGTCGGCGCTCATGTGGCGATCGGCTGGGCATCGTCCGATTGCCTGGCGCTCGACCGGATGGACGCCTGACATGACGGCGCCCTGGCCCGCCATGGCCGATCAAGCCGTGAGCGAAATCCCGCTCCCCGCCGATCTCGAGGCCGCCGCGCGCAAGGTCGAACGCCGCCAGGGTCTTGAGGCCTCTTTGCTGATCCTGCCGCTCGTCATCCTCATCGCCTTCGCCTTCCTGATCCCGGTCGGGCTTCTCCTCTTCAAGAGCATCGACAATCCGGTGATCGCCGAGGGTCTGCCGCGGACGCTTTCCGAGCTCGAGGCTTGGACACCGGCCGATGGCGCGCCGCCCGAAGCGGCCTATGCGGCGCTGAAAGCGGATATCGAGACCGCACGGGAGAAAGCCAGCCTGGGCACGATCGGCGCCAGGCTCAACCAGGATTTTCCCGGCGCCCGCAGCTTGCTGCAGACGACGGCGCGCAAGCTCGAGGCTGCGTCAGGCGCGACCGCCAAGGAAACCTTCGCCGTCATCGACAGACGCTGGGGCGAGCCCCGGATCTTCGGCGCCATCCGCAATGCCGGCAGCCCTTATACCGCCAACTACTATTTGAACGCGCTCGATCTCACTCGCGGCGTCGATGGCGGGATCATCGCCAAGCCGGAAGGGCAGAGGCTGCATATCCATCTCTTCATCCGCACCTTATGGGTGAGCGCGCTCACCGCCTTCATCTGCTTCCTGCTGGCTTATCCGATTGCCTATCTGCTGGCGCATCTGCCGGAGCGGCGCGCCAATCTCTTGATGATCATCGTGCTTTTGCCCTTCTGGACCTCGATCCTGGTACGCATCACGAGCTGGATCGCGCTGTTGCAGAAGCAGGGCGTCGTCAATGACACGCTCGCCGCTCTGGGCGTGATCGACGAGGCGGGCCGGCTCGCCCTCATGTACAATATGACGGGGACCATCGTCGTCGGCACCCATATCCTCCTGCCTTTTTTCGTCCTGCCGCTCTACAGCGTGATGAAGACGGTCAATCCCAATCTGGTGCGCGCCGCGACCTCGCTCGGCGCCAGCCCGTTCACCGCCTTCCGGCGCGTCTATTTCCCGTTGACGGTGCCGGGGATCTTCGCGGGCTCGAGCCTCGTCTTCATATTGTGCACCGGCTATTTCATCACCCCGGCGCTGGTCGGCGGCCAGAACGGCCAGCTCATCAGCAACATCATCGCCTATCACATGCAGCAGTCGCTCAATTGGGGTCTCGCCGCCGCCTTGAGCACGCTCCTCCTGCTGCTCATCGGCATCGTCTATGTCATCTATACGCGCTTCGTGCGCGATGGGCGGTGAGACCATGTTCCTGACGCTCTCGCCTACCGCGGGCCCGCTCGAAAAACTCTGGCATGTGATCTTTTCCGGCCTCTGCCTCGCGATCTTCGCCTTCCTCGTCCTGCCGCTCGTCATCGTGGTGCCGCTCTCTTTCAATGCGGAGGCCTATTTCACCTTCACGCGCGAGATGCTGTCGCTTTCGCCCGAGGCTTTCTCCTGGCGCTGGTACCGCGAGCTCTTCACCAATCCGCAATGGGCGACGGCCTTCCGCAACAGCCTTCTCGTGGCTTTGGGCGCTACCGTCATCGCGACGACGCTCGGCACGCTCGCGGCTTTGGGACTGGCCAAGCTCAGGCCGGCCCTCAGGGCTTCCGTGATGATCGTCCTCTTGTCGCCGATGATCATCCCGATCGTCATCGTCGCCGCGGCCCTCTATTTCTTCTTCACCGCCATTGGCCTCGCCCAGACCTTGACCGGCCTCATTCTGGCGCATGCGATGCTGGGCGCGCCCTTCGTCGTGACGACCGTGCTCGCCACGCTCTCGGGCTTCGACTGGAACCTGGTGCGCGCCGCGGCGAGCCTGGGGGCGGGGCCCGTCCGGACCTTCAGGCGGGTGACGCTGCCGGCCATCGCGCCCGGCGTCATATCGGGCGGGCTTTTCGCCTTCATCACCTCGCTCGATGAGGTGGTGGTCGTCATGTTCCTGGCGAGCGTCGACCAGCGCACCGTGCCGCGCCAGATGTGGAGCGGCATCCGCGAGCAATTGAGCCCGACCATCCTGGCGGCGGCGAGCCTGCTCATCTTCGCGTCCTTACTCCTGCTGCTCTTCGCCGAGATGATCCGGCGGCGCAACGAAGCGGCGCGCATTTCGAATCCGAAGGAATGAAGATGGATATCTCCACCGATGGCGATTACGGAGCGCGCGTCGACAGAGCGCTCGATGTCGAGGGCATGATCGCCGCCTGCCAGGCGGTCATCCGTGTGCCGAGCCTGTCCTATGAGGAGGCGGCCGTCGCGCACCTCTGTGCCGAGCATTTGCGCAAGCTCGGCTTCGACGAGGTCGAAATCGACCGGAACGGCAATGTCATCGGACGCTTGCGCGGGGCGGGCAATGGGCCCTCGCTGATGATCAACGGCCATATCGACCATGTCCCGCCGGGCGAGATGGTCGATCCCTATTCGGGCGAGATCGTCGATGCGGCGCGCTGGGGCGAGACGGGCCCCGCCATCCGTGGCCGCGGCACCTGCGACATGAAATGCAATGTCATGGCGAGCGCCTATGCGGTCTCAGCCATCAAGCGCGCCGGCTTGCGGCTCAATGGCGATATCGTCTTCGTCGCCGATGTGGCGGAGGAGGTCGATTCACCGACCGGCGTCGTTTCGGTCATCGAGCGCGGCATCCGCGCCGATTACGGTCTCAACACCGAATCGACCCGCGGCCACGTCCATATCGGCCATCGCGGCAAGATCGATTGCGAGCTCGAAGTGCATGGCCGCACCTCGCATGCCTCGGAGCCGGCCAACGGCCTCAATGCCGCCTATCAGGCGGTGCCGTTGCTCGATGCCTTGCGCCGCTATGCCGAGGGGCTTGGCGATGATCCCTTGCTCGGGCCGGCCACGGTCACCGTCATTTCGGTGCGCAGCAGTCCCGATAATGGCACGGCCGTCGTGCCCGACCGCTGCGTCGTGCGGGTCGATCGCCGCTATGTCAGGGGCGAGACGGCGGAATCTTGCGAAGCCGAGCTGCGGGCCCTGATCGCGGGCGTCGCGGAAAGCGTGCCCGATTTCACCTGCGACTTCCGCCTCATCACCCATTATCCGTTGATGCATGTGCCCCCCGGCAATCCCGTGGTCGAAGCGGCATTGGCGGCGCGCAAGGAAGCCATCGGCGCGGAAGACGCGCCGGGCGCGTGGCGCTTCGGCGTCAACGGCACTTTCATGTGCCAGGCCGGCATCCCGACCGTCGGCCTCGGCCCCGGCAATGAGAAATGGGCGCATACGCCCGACGAGCACATCGGGATAGACGATCTGACCGAGACCTGCAGCATCTGGATGCGCCTCATCATGCGCATCTGCGGCGTCGTGAAAGAGTGAAAGGATACAAGGAATGAGCAGACTTCTTCAGACGGGCCTCAATGCCGGCAAGGAGCCCTTGGTCAAGGTGGTGGGCGGCGAGGGCGTGCGCTTCATCCTCGATGACGGGCGCAAGGTGATCGACGGCAGCACCACGGGCGGGCCGTTGGGACATCGCCATCCAGACATGGTCGAAGCCCTGCACAAGGCGGCCGAGACGCCGGTCATCAATGAGGGCTGGTTCTGGGCCGAGCGCGAGCAGGCGGCGGACGATCTGATCGACATTGCCTTCGCGGGCGAAGGCAAGTGGGTGGGCGCGGTGCGCTTCTTCTTATCCGGCAGCGAGGCCAATGACCTCGCTCTGACCTTATCGCAGGCGATGACCGGCCGGACGGCGCTCGCCACGCGCGAACGCGCCTATCACGGCATGGCGGGTCTCGCGCGCCAGATGACAGTGCAGCCGCATTGGCATGGCGGCCTCGCCATCCAGGGCGGCGGCACGCGCCCGGTGCCCAATCCGGTGCCGGTGCGAGTCATCCCGGCGCCGCTCAATGCCAAATATGGCGTGATCGATGACAAGCGGCCCCTGGCCGAAAGGCTGAAGCGCGTCGAGGCGACGCTCTCCGACACCGCGGCGACGCTCATCGACTACACGCAAGGCGGCATCTACTACGACGCGGCCTATCAGGACTTCGTCGCCAAGGCGGCGCGCCAGGCGGGCTCTCTGTGGATCGCCGATGAAGTGGTGACGGGGCTCGGCCGCAGCGGCCGCTGGTTCGCCTTTCAGGGCGGCAAGGAGCGGCCCGACATGGTGACCCTCGGCAAATGCCTGGCGGGCGGTGCATCGCCCGCGGGCGCGGTTGTCCTGTCCCAGGACCTGGTCGATGAATTGAAGGACAAGAGCTGGCAGACCTACAGCACCTTCCGCGCCCATCCGGTGGCGGTGGCCTGCATCCGCGCCTATTTGCGCGTCGTCAAGCGCGACGATCTCCTCGCCCGCTCGCGCGTCATGGCAGAGAAGCTGGAGAAGGGTCTCATCGCCATTGCCCAGAGGCATCCAAGCGTGGCGCGGGTCGACGGCTTCGGGCTGCATTGGACGATCGAGCTCCATGGCCCCGACTGGCGCGACTGGTATGCCGACACCATCGAGCCGCCGATCGCATCGCGCGTGGCGGCGCGCGCTTTGGAGGCGGGCGTCATGATCGGCACCAGCGGCGAAGAGACCTCGCTCTTCCTTTGTCCGCCCATGGTGACGTCCGACCGGGAGATCGAGGAATTGCTGCGGGCACTCGATCACGGCCTCGACTTGGCCGATGAAGAGCATGCGCGGGCCGCGGGATGACGGAGGCAAGGATGAAGACCGATCTCACCACAGTGGTCCAGTCCTATCTGGACGCTCTCTTTCATGGCGACGTGGCGCTGTTCCGGAAGGTGTTCCACCCCGAGGCGCGATTGTTCTCGGCGACGGGCGGGGCTCTGGTGGCGCTCGACCTCGAGCAATATATGGAGATCGTGAAGGGCCGGCCATCGCCGGCCGCGCGAAAGGATGAGCGCCGGGACGAGATCGTCTCCATCGTCCAGGCGAGTGCGACCACGGCCCATGCCAGGCTCAAGAACGCCTATCTGCCCAAGCGCTTCACCGACGATCTGACGCTCATCCATATCGACGGCGCCTGGCGGATCATTGCCAAGGTCTGGCATTTCGACATCGTGTAAGGGGCTCTCAGCCGCGCTGGTCCTGGTTCCTTCTGTCCAGGGCGACGCGCGGCGGCGCGCTGTTGCCGCGCACCTGGGTGATGGCGGCGCGGCCCTGTCCCGTCTGCTGGCGGAGCGCTTCCAGCACGTCCTCCTTGGGGCCGTCGGCGGCGACCTTGCCATTGGCGATGACGACCAGCCGGTCGATGAGATCGAGCATCGAATAGCGGTGCGTCGAGACGATCACCGTCTGCTCGGGACGCAGCGCCTTGCGCAACTGCTCGATCAGCTGCCGTTCGCTGGCGAGATCCATGGCGCTCGAGGGCTCGTCGAGGAAGATCACTTGCGGATCGCCGATCAGGACGCGCGCCAGGGCCACGGCCTGGCGCTGGCCGCCCGACAAAGCGGAGCCGCGCTCGCCGACCATCGTATCGTAGCCTGCCGGGTAACGGCGGACGAATTCCTCGATACCGGCGAGCCGGGCCGCGGCGACGAGCTCGCTGTCCGCGGCGCCGGGCTTGCCCATGGTGATGTTGCTGCGGATAGTGCCATGGAAGAGCTCGGCGTCCTGGCCGAGAAGGCCGATGGTGCGGCGGATCTGGTGCGGGTGATACTGGCCCATGTCGATTCCGTCGATAAGGATGCTGCCTTTCTGCGGCTCATAGAGCTTGACCAGGAGGCGGCCGATCGTCGTCTTGCCCGAGCCGATCTTGCCGATGATGCCGACCTTCTCGCCGGGCCGGATGGTCAGCGAGAAATCATTGATCGCCGGTATGTTCGAGTTGGGATAGGCGAAGACGACGTTCTGGAACTGGATGACGCAGTTGGTGATCGGCTGGGCGAGGAAGTTCTTGCCCGCCGGCCGCTCGCTCGGCATCTGCATGATCTTGTCGAGCGCCTTCAGCGAGGAGAAGGACTGCTGCGAGCGCGCCAGCACGATGGCGAACTGGCCGAGCGGGGCCACGCAACGGCTGGCCAGCATCACCGAAGCGACGATGGCGCCCATCGATATCTCTCCTTCCTGGAAGAGATAGACGCCGACGATGATCACCGCGATGCTGACGATCTGCTGGATGGCCGAGGTCATGTGGGTCAGCGTCGAGGTGAGCTGGCGCACGCGCTCGACTGTCCGCGATGTCGAGCCGACGAGTTTCTCCCACAGGCCCTGCAGATGGCTTTCGGCGCGCACGACCTTGATCGTCTCGAGGGCGGAGATGGTTTCGACCAGCAGGGAATGGCGCTGCGCCGCCTCATTCGCGTTGCGTTCCGCCGCCCGGCGCAGCGGGATCTGGAAGGCGAGGCCGAGGCCGATGATGATGACGGCCGCCGCCGCCGGCACATAGGCGATCGGACCGCCGATCTGGTGGATCACCAGGAGGAACACGACGAAGAACAGCATGTCGGTCAAGGTGGCGATCGTGTTCGAGGTGAAGAATTCGCGCACCGATTCGAAGTCTCTCAGATGGCTGGCGAAGCTGCCGGTGGTCGGCGGCTTGCTGCTCATCTGGATGGAGAGGACATGCGAGAAGATACGGCTGGCGAGAAGCACATCGGCCCGCCTGCCGGTCGAATCGATGAGCCAGGCCCGCAATGTCCTGAGGATCAGGTCGAAGAGGAGGGCGAGCCCCATGCCGATCACCAGCACCCACATGGTGGGAATCGCCTTGTTCGGCAGCACCCGGTCATAGACATTCATCACGAAGAGCGGCGAGGCGAGCGCGATGATGCTGATGAGAGCCGCGGCGAAAGCGACCAGCACATAGGTCTTCCACAGTTTCCGGATCGCGCCCCAGAACCAGTGCTCATTGGCCTCGCTTGCCAGCGTGTCGAGGTTTTCATCGACCGTGGTGAATTCACGGGCGAGGATGGCGTAGCCGGTATAGCTCTCGGCCAGTTCGTCGGGCGGGATCTGGGCGGTGGTGCCGGTCAAGGGATCGTAGATGTGGCATGCCCGCTCGTCCTGGCGGATGAGGATGCAGGTGTCGTCATCCTCCATCAGCAGGATGACGGGCAAGAGCAGCGGCGGCAGGTCGTCGAGCTTGCGCCGCATCAGCTTGGACGAGAAGCCGATGCGGCCGAGCGCCCTGAGCGCCAGCTCCGGCGTGAGCCGGCCATTGACCAAAGGCAGGCCGGCGGTGAGCACGTCGGCCGACACGGCGCGGCCGCGCAGCGACACGAGGGCTTGCACCGCCTTGGTCAGGGGGTCGTTGTCGAATGCCAGCCGGTCGAGCGATGCCATGGTCAAGGGCGAATGCGCCGTACCAATGCCGCTGTTGATCGCCGTCAGCGACTGATCGGGGGGAAATTCATGCTTCATTGCCGGCTACCGTCCTGTTCCGGCCGAACATTCAAGAATCGCGCCAAAATCCACTCATCAAACCAGCCTCGCCGTTTTCGCCTCCCGGCATGGCCTGGTCGCGCCGCTCTCACTCCTTGGGCGGGCGCGGCTCGGTCCGCTCATAGGCGTCGGGCGGCAATGTTTCGGGGCTGTTGGCATCCCTGCGGGCATAGGGCCGCGCTTGCGCGACCGGCGCCACGCCGATCGTACGCAAGAGCGAGCCGGTCGAAGCCAAGAGCCGGTATTCGGCGAATTTCACCGCGGCATCCGATGTCGCGATCGCCGTCTGCAGGTTGAAGCGGGTATTCTGCGTGTCGAGCAGGTCGAGGAGCGAGCGCTCGCCGATCTTGAACTGCTCGGTATAGGATGACCTGAGCTGATCGGTCGCCGAGAGTTCCTGCAGCAGCACCTTGAGCCGCTTGGCCTGCTGCTGGCGGCGGTCCCAGGACAGCCTGACCCCTTCCTCGACTTCGCGCGTGATGCGGCTGAGCTTCTGAAAGGCCTCATCGACGTGGCGGATCTGCTCCTGCTTGTTGGCGGTGTCGATGCCGCCATTGTAGATGTTCCACTCCATGACAACATTGCCTTGCAGGTCGTTGTCGGCGCCGCGCTCGCCGCCGATATCCTCGCCCACTGACCCCCGGCCCTCGAGGCTCAGCTTCGGATAGAACTTCGATTCGGCGACCTTGACCTGGGCTTGCGCCGCATCGATGTCGGCCTTGGCGAAGCGGATGGAGGGGTGATTGCTGCGCGCGGTGCTGAGCGCGGCGGTGAGCGAAGAGTGCTGCCGGCCGCTGATCTTGATCACATTGCCGGCCTTGCCGATCGGCCTGCCGACGAGCTTGATGAAGGTCGCTTCCGATGCCTTCAGCTCTTCCTCGAGCTCGACGATGCGGGCCCTGGCGGCCAGCACGCGCTCTTGCGCCTGCTGGTGGTCGGCGACGCTGAGCGAGCCGCCCGAGGTGCCCTTCGCGATGTTGCCGGCGACATACTGGTGATATTTGAGGTTGTCGCGCGCATAGCCGAGGATGCGGTGGACGCGCAGGATCTCGAGATATTCGCGGATGACGGCGAGGGCGATGAATTCCGAGCGCTCCCTGACCCTGAACGAGGCGCTGTCGACGCGGGCGGCCTGGAACTCGACTTCGCCATCGACGCCGAAGCCGTCGAACAGGAGCTGGCGCACGACGACGCTGGCTTCGCGCCGGAAGAAGAGGTGGTCCGTATCGCCACTTTCGCGCGTGTTGCTGTTGTCGGCGATCTCGCCGCCGGCGCTGGCCTGGAGATCGATGCGCGGGCGGTAGAGGCCGCGGCCCTGCTCGAGCTCGAATTCGATGCCTTCGCGGTTGGCGACAGCTTCCCCGATTTCAGGATTGGAATGAACTGCCGTGACGACGGCATCCTTCATGGACATCGCAGAAAGGCACTGCGCGCCGGCAACAAAAGCCGCCAGGCTGGCAGTCGCGAGCATCATCGATCGAAACATAGTCGCCGTCCCCGTCCCTCCGCCGTAGATTTACGGTAGGTTAATAATTTCTAAACACAGTAGAGATTGCGGACAAGAGCCAGTTGATCTCACCCAAAATTAATTAAAAACAGTGTTAATCCGGCCACAGCATCGCTCTTGCTTGAATACAAGGCTGAAATGTGCTTTTGTTCCTTAATCTCATTATTGCAGGCTGGCGGATCTGATAAGACGAACGGGTGATGTGCCCGAAGCGCCGAAGAAGAACACGCCTTCGGCCTCATCAGGTGAGGCCCATGACACGACCTTGACGCGTCCAGCGCTGCCGTCGCTGCAGTTGACGGGAACGGAAAGGCCGGAGGCGAGTTCCGCCGCACGCCCGACAAGCCGCCCGGCGCAGACCAGGCCATCGCGATCGGCGAAGGCGACGCTGCTTCCCCAGAACTCGCCGCGCATGATGCCGTCGGCCGGCATGGGTTGGAGGATCTTCTCGCTCGGAACTGTGCTGCCCTCGATCTGAGGGGAATCTTGTGAGACGGCGCCGAGAAGAACGGGATTGCTGCTTTCCGCTGGGTCGCTGGAAGACTGCAGCGCCATGGCGGATTCGGGCGTCGCCGTCTGGCCGGCGCGCTCGGTGCTGTGCGGCGGTACCGTCAGCAGATTGGAGCCGGTCTCGAGCGAGGGCATGGCGCAGGCGGTGAGCACCAAGGCGATCAAGCCGTAGCTGAGGAGATGACCTCCTTGGAATAATGCGTGGCTGCCGCCCCTTCGCATCGCTGGATTTTTAGGCATCTGGCTTAAGCGAAACTGTCCGTACTTACTCAACGTATAGTCCAGTTTACGGAGCGGCACAATTCCTGCACAATACCAGAGTAAATTCATTAAAAAGTGATCCAATTTTTCGACGGCGTTTCATATGTATGCTCTCAGGCGTGGCGATCTCGATTTCCTGTCCGAATATGACGCAGCCGCAAGGCGCGGCGCGCCGCGCGGGACAGTTGTCAGTCTTCTGGTCTTTGCCGGTATGTTCCTGGTCGCCCTGGTCTGGGCATCCTGGGCCAAGCTCGACGAGGTGACGCGGGGTCTCGGCCAGGTCATCCCCTCGAGCAAGACGCAGCTCATCCAGAGTCTCGAGGGCGGCATCGTCAAGGAGATCCTGGTCCGGGCCGGCGACCGGGTCGCCAAGGGCGCCGTGCTGGTGCGCATCGACGACACCGGCTTCTCGTCAAATCTCGGCGAATCGCGGGCGAAGCAGCTCGCTTTGCAGAGCCAGGTGGCACGGCTGCGCCACGAGGCGGAAGGCGCCCTCGATGTCGAGCCGCCGTTCACCGACGAATTGCACAAGGCGGCACCCGACATCATCGCCAATGAGCTCGAGCTCTTCCGCGCTCGCCGCTTGAGCCTCGACACGCAGTTGCGCGTCCTGCAGGAAAGGATCGAGCAGCGCACGCTGGAATTGTCCGAGGTCAATGCCTCGCTCAAGCGCTTCAACGACAATCTGAAGCTCGCCGAGGAGGATATGAAGATCAAGAAGCCGCTTGCCGATCGCGGCATCGTCGCCAAGACCGACGTGCTCAAGATCCGCCGCGATATCGCCGACACCTCGGGACAGATCGCGACCGCGCAGGAGACCAAGTCGCGCACCGAGGCCGCGATCCGCGAGGCCAAGGCCATGTTCGACGAGCAGGAGCAGAAATTCCGCCAGGATGCGAGAGCCGAGCTTTCGCAAGGCATGGCCGAGCTCACCGTCATCGAAGAGACCTTGCGCGCCGCCAAGGACCGCGTGGTCAGGGCCGACATCAGATCGCCGGTCGAGGGCATCGTCAACAAGCTCAACACCAACACGGTGGGGGGTGTCGTCCAGGCCGGGCAGACGCTGATGGAGATCGTGCCGTTGGAGGATTCGCTCTTCGTCGAGGCGAAGATCCGCCCGAGCGACATCGCTTTCGTGCATCCGCGCCAGCCGGCGGTGGTCAAGATCACGGCCTACGACTTTTCCGTCTATGGCGGGCTCGAGGGCGAGGTCGAGCTCATATCGCCCGACAGCATTTACGATGAGCAGGCGCGCGAGAGCTATTACATAGTTACCGTTAAAACTTTACAGAGCCAATTAAAAGGAAAGGAAGGAGACCTTCCTATTATCCCCGGAATGGTCGCATCAGTCGACATTCTGACGGGGAAAAAGAGTGTATTGGACTACCTGCTCAAGCCCATCAACAAAGCCAGGTCCGAAGCACTCACCGAAAGATAAAATTCTCCGAAGCGCGGTCGCACTTCCTCAACCACCCTCACGGCTCTCCCGTTTACCCTGTTTCCTGGAGTTCGTCGCCGCTTTCGGCTTCGGCCTCTGTTTCATGCTCGCAACTCTGAGCCTGGGCCATGCGGCGACACCGGCGGCTGTCGAGCGCAAGGTTCAGCCGCGTCCGGCCAGGGACACGCTGCCCTTCGGCGTCTTCGGGTCGCTCGAATTCGCGACCAATGCGGCGAAGGGCTTGGGTGAATGGAAGCGGGTCACCGCCAAGGTCGATGCCGAGCGGGCGCTCTACGAAGCTTGCGATTTGGGCGGGAAGGGCTGCCCCTCGAACCTCGAGGCCTGGCGCGGCGCCATAAAACAATGGTCGGCCCTTGCTCCGCTCGCCAGGCTCATCGCCGTCAATGCCTATGTGAACGGCCATATCCGCTATGCCGATGACAGTATGATCTATGGCCGTGCCGATGTCTGGGCGAGCCCGTCGCGGGCGCTGGGCGGGCGCGGCGACTGCGAGGACTATGCCATCGCCAAATATGAGAGCCTGCGGGCTTTGGGCTTCGCCGAGCGCGATTTGCGGATCGTCGTGCTCAAGGACCTGCACCGCAAGCTGGGCCACGCGGTGCTGTCGGTGCGGCTCGGCCAAAACCTTTACATACTCGACAACCAGAAGGCGCGGCCTTTCCTGCACGACACTGTCGCCTATTACGCGCCGGTCTTTTCGATCAACCGCGAGGGCCGCTGGATCAACATCGCGACCCGCAAGATCCGCGCCGAATATGCGATTGCGGTGGAGGAGCGCGGCAACGATGCGGCCGCCGCAGCCAGGGCGAAACTCGCGGAGAAGCCGCGGAGGAAGGCGAAGCGGGTGGCGGCCATGGTCGGCGTATCCGATGCAGCCGGCGCAGCGGACGCGCCGCAAGCGGGCGGTCTTCCTGCGCCGGTCAAGAAAAGCGCCCCGCCGGTGAAGGACGGGGCGCGGGAATTGCCGTGATGTAGCGAGCGGTCAGCTCGCCGTTCCGGTGTGATCGCTTGTATCAGAGTTGTTGTCGTAGAGCACAGTCGCCGATGTGTTGCCGGTTACAACTGCGACGGTCGTCCAGGTCTGTCCGTTGGAGTTGCCATCGACATCGATCTCGAGGTTGTTGCCGGTCATCTGAGCGTAGTTCGACAGAGACTGCCCACCGGCCGTATCGACCGTGAACAGGTCGGTCAGGTCGATCGTGTCCGTGCCGATCACATAGTTGTTGATCGTGTCCGCAGCATCGAAAGCGCTCGCGTCGAAGTAGAACTTATCGCTTCCCGAGCCGCCATCGAGGGTATTGGCGCCGGCGCCGCCGCGCAGGATGTCGTCATTGTTGCCGCCGTTGAGAATGTCGTCACCCAGCCCGCCGATCAGCAGGTCATTGCCGGCGTCGCCGTTGAGTGTGTCGTTTCCGTCCAGGCCGGCAAGGACATTGGCAGAGGCATTGCCTGTAAGTTGATCGACATGGTTCGAACCGATGATGTTCTGGACGGTCGGCCCCGCCGTCTGGTTTACGCCAGAACCCGAGGCGGAATTGTCGACCGTGGTCGCGCCCGACGACAACAGATCGATGAAGAGCGGGCTGAGTATTGTGTCGCCATCCGCATCGGTCAGGGCGAGGTCGTACCTCATTTCGACCGAAGGGACATTGGTGACGGTCGATACGAAAGCGAAGGCGCCGATGTCGAAGGAATCTCCATCAAGCGATGGATCGGGATCGCCGGTGATTGATCGCGCATTCTCCATCTCTATGCGGTTGTAGCCGGTCCCTGAAGCGGTCACCTGAACGGTGTCGTTGAGATCGAGACCAGTAATCAGATATCCGCCATTGTTGTCGGTGGTGAGTGAAGCGAGATTGACGCTGACACCATTCACCTTGATGTCGGTTATGGTGGCGAGCTGTCCGTCGTCGGCAAGCTGCGCCGCATGTGTGCCCGTGTTGGTACCTGCGGGATTGTCGTCGTCAGCGCTGTAAATGCGCACCCACACCTCTTGAGAGTCGGGTGGCGGACTGCCGGTGACCTTCACGATGGCGAACTGGAAGTCATTGACATTGTAATGTGTTGTATAATCGTAGAAATTGTTGTTGCCTGAGTCCACAGTCGCAGTGTTGACGAAGTCAATTCTGAGAGCGTCTCCGTCGTCCATTTGATTGTTTGCAACGCCGATACCGGCGGTGCTCGCCGATACTGATGAGCCGGTCGTCGCGTTGCTGCTGCCATCGGCTGCCCGTTGGTAACCGGAGAACAGTAGATCCTGCGTTGTGTTCGCCACGTCGAGCGCCTTGAACTGTTGCGTATTTTGTCCAAGTGCGGAAAAGTTCGACACGGTCGTCGTCTGTGTGGCGCCGATCTGCGCGAACACGTCGACCTGATAGGTGTCGGTGCTCGAGGCGAGGCTGTTGTCCGGTTGCAGCGTCACCTGGAACACCTTGGTTCCGGTACCGAAGCCACCGATCCATCCTTCCAGTCGACCGGGTGTCGCCGCATCGCCGTCGTGATTGTTGAGGAACAGTTGGATATTCTGGCCGCCGGAAGTCAGGTTGACCGTGTTGCCGTTGATGGTGCCGGTAGCCTGCTGGCCGTTTGTGATATTGGCGAAGGCGATCGTCCCAGGCTGGTCGGTGCCGACATTGTTATCGATATTGACATCGACGTCGAGATCGAACACGCCGGTCGAGCTGGCGGCGTTGATCAGGGCGGCGTTCTCCGGCGCGATGATCGAGGGACCTGAATCCTGGAAAGTGATGAAATTGCCGATATCGACGGATTGTGCGGAAACATCTCCGTCGCCGTCGGTCACGGTCACGGTCGCCTGAATGGCGCTGGCCGCTATGGACAATGCATCATCCGGGTTGCTGGTGATTGGATGCTTGATCGCCAGATATTGCGCGACGCTCAACTTACCGTTCGCGTCGATGGCGATGGCGAAGGCTACCGGGTCACCCAAGGTCACCGTATCGTCGTCATTGGTGTCGACGAGGCCGAGAATGATATCGCCCTGCTTGAGCAGGAGGATATCGTGCCCATCGAGCGAGTCGAGGTTTGAATCGGCATTGGCTGTGGTGCCGAGGGACAAAACTGTCGTCCCTGCCCCATCAGCGCCGTACTGCGTTCCTGTCGTCGTAACGACCGCCGCGGCGCTCTGGGCCCAGCCGATCAGGATGCCGAGGCCCGCGATCATCGCCGGCACCGCTCCGCTCTGGTCATTCGCGTCGCCATCGACGCCGGCCGTCTCGTCATGAATGACTGAGCCCGTTCCCAAATTGACGACGGCCTGCGGCACATCGTCGATGACGGTCACATTGACCACCCCGGTGACGGTGTCGTCGCCGTCCGAGCCCTGCACCGTGACCGAGCCGAGATTGAGGCTGGTGGCGACGTCGTCGCCGAACAGGTTGTGGAACTCATCCGCCAGCACGACGGTGACCGTCACATTGCCGTTGCCGTTCGGCGCGATCGAGCTCGCCCCGCCGAGCGTCAGGGTGATCGCCGTCTGACCGTCGACCGTTCCGGTGATGACGGTGCCGGCCGGGTTCATCGACCAGGAGATCTCCACTCCTGCCGTGTTGGTATCGCTGTCGGTGGTCAGCCCGGCGAAGCCGGTGAAGGCAAAGTTCGTCAGCGTGTCCGAACCGGCGGTGAAGTTCAGCGTCGCGACCTGCGTCAGGGCCAACGGCGTCGGGTCGGAACCGTCGCTCAGATGAGCTTCGTCGAGGCTCACATTCTGCGCCGTCGCATTCTGCGGGTTGGCGCCGTCGGTGATGGTGATGGTGTGGTTGTCGGTGGCGACGTCGCCGTCGGTATCGGTCACCGTCGCCGTGAAGGTGAAGCTCGGTTGACCGGCGACATCGAGCGCCGGGTTGAAGGTCCATGTCGCATCGCCATTGGCGTCGGTCGCTATCGTCAGGACGCCGAGCGTATCGCCGCCCAGGGTCACCGTCGCCGCGGTGGTCGCCGGCGTGCCGTCGAGGGTGAAAGTCAGCGGCACGCTCAGCGTTCCGCTCTGCAGCGTCACCGTCAACGTCGCATCCTGGTCGGCGCCCTCGGTGATGGTGATCGCACCCGTCAGGTCCGGCCCATTCTCCGCAACGCTGTCGGCGCCGTCCGAGCCGCCGTCGGATTCCGCGATCTCGACACTGGGCACATCGTCGATGACGGTCACATTGACCACCCCGGTGACGGTGTCGTCGCCGTCCGAGCCCTGCACCGTGACCGAGCCGAGATTGAGGCTGGTGGCGACGTCGTCGCCGAACAGGTTGTGGAACTCATCCGCCAGCACGACGGTGACCGTCACATTGCCGTTGCCGTTCGGCGCGATCGAGCTCGCCCCGCCGAGCGTCAGGGTGATCGCCGTCTGACCGTCGACCGTTCCGGTGATGACGGTGCCGGCCGGGTTCATCGACCAGGAGATCTCCACTCCTGCCGTGTTGGTATCGCTGTCGGTGGTCAGCCCGGCGAAGCCGGTGAAGGCAAAGTTCGTCAGCGTGTCCGAACCGGCGGTGAAGTTCAGCGTCGCGACCTGCGTCAGGGCCAACGGCGTCGGGTCGGAACCGTCGCTCAGATGAGCTTCGTCGAGGCTCACATTCTGCGCCGTCGCATTCTGCGGGTTGGCGCCGTCGGTGATGGTGATGGTGTGGTTGTCGGTGGCGACGTCGCCGTCGGTATCGGTCACCGTCGCCGTGAAGGTGAAGCTCGGTTGACCGGCGACATCGAGCGCCGGGTTGAAGGTCCATGTCGCATCGCCATTGGCGTCGGTCGCTATCGTCAGGACGCCGAGCGTATCGCCGCCCAGGGTCACCGTCGCCGCGGTGGTCGCCGGCGTGCCGTCGAGGGTGAAAGTCAGCGGCACGCTCAGCGTTCCGCTCTGCAGCGTCACCGTCAACGTCGCATCCTGGTCGGCGCCCTCGGTGATGGTGATCGCACCCGTCAGGTCCGGCCCATTCTCCGCAACGCTGTCGGCGCCGTCCGAGCCGCCGTCGGATTCCGCGATCTCGACACTGGGCACATCGTCATCAAGAGTGATCGTCAGCGTGCCATCCGCCTGTGACCCGTTCGCGTCGGTGATCGTGTAGGGGAGAACGACCGTCGCGTCGTTCTCGGCGTTCGGACCTTGCTCATGCAGGATGTTGTCGCGCAGCGTCACCGTATAGGCGCCCGTCGCCGGGTCGGTGATCTCGACCGTGAACAGCACCGTGCCGGCACGCGCGGTACCAGGGGCCACCGTCGCCGTCAGGATGTTGCCGGCGACGCTGTAGAGCACCGTCTCCTGGCCGACCGTCCCGGTCGTGCCGTCGAGACCCGCAAAGGAGAAGCCGTTCGCGCCCGCGCCGTCGCCGCCGACGCTGCCGCCCAGCGTGCCCACGAACACGCGCTCGTCTCCGAGGCCCGCACCGCTGTCGCCGATATCGGCATCGAGGTCGGTGGCGGCATCGGCCGCTGCGTTGCCGTCCGGAAGGCCGTCATCGTCGACCGCGGCCGCAGCCGATCCACCCGTGGGCAGGTTGTCGATCGGGGGAGGCTCCTCCGCCGCCTCATCCTCGCGGTGGAACGGCAAGAACTCCCGCTGCTCGGGGAACTGGCGGTCGAATTCGGTGAAGCCGAGGAGGTCGCGGATGGCGAAGGGATCGCCGATCGCGCCCGGCCCGAAGCCGAAATTGCCGCCCGAGGATTCGGTGTTGGCCGTCTCGCCGCTGTCATCGCCCGCCGCCGGGACCGTGACGCCTCCCGCCTCCAAGCTCGCGATCAGCGCTTCCGCCGGGATCTCGATATCGCCGATGACCAGCGTCTGGATATGCTTCAGCCCGTCCTTGATGACGATGAGCGAGCCGTCCACCTCGCGCAGGATGAGGTCGTCGCCGCTGACCAGGATGGCCTCGATCTGGGTATCGGTCGGCAGCACGATCTTCTTGCCCTTGCCGGCCTCGAGCTGGATCGTGATGCGGGTCGTGTCGTAGCTGTCCACCTTCTCGACGGTGAAATTGGACGCGGGCTTGCCGGTGCCCTGGACCTCGACATTGCCCTTGGCCGGGGGTGTCGTCGCCGAATTCTGCTGGGAATTACCGTTTACGTTAGCAGCGGGAGCTTGTGATTCCGTTGCGGTTTCCGCCCCGGTATTTTCCGCCACATAGGTCGTTTCAGAACCCGAATCCGACTCGTAGCTCGAACGATCGAAATCGCCGCGGTCAACCATCCGTAAACTCCCGTAAATGCCGTCCAAGCTTGGCGCGAGCCGTTAAGACTTTCTTTACGCTATTATCTCGGAAAAATTACTCTGCGTACCGCAATCCGTGGTTGAGGCATTCACCCGGAATAAACAATTCGACATAGAATAGTATATGGTTGCATGAAAAACGGGTAAGGTTAGCTACGCTACGTCAAAATCTTGCCGGCGCCGCTCGCAGCAGCTATATGCAATAATATGTAGTTTCCTTGAGACGGACGGCGCCCCTGGACAAACCCTATCTCGGCATGACGGAAACGTCGCTGAAGATCATTCAGCGCGACGGCGCCCGCTCGGCCGTCAAGCTCGAAGCGGTTTTCTGGTCGCAGCTCAAGGATTTCGCCCGGGAAGACAAGGTCAGCCTGTCGGAGCTCATCTACCGCATCTGGGACAAGGAGCCGGCCAGGAACCGCACCGCGCTTTTACGCTGCTATTGCCTCGACCGCTGGCGCAAGAATGCCAGCCTCCTGCAGATGCATCCGGCCCGCTTCGACATGCTGGCTCTCATCGCCGCCTGCCCGACCCCGGTCGTGATCATCACGCATGAGCGCAAGATCGCGGCCTTCAACCCGGCCTTCTCGACCGCGATCCTCACCCCGCGCACCGGCGGCGCCGGCGACAAATCGCGCGCCCTTGCCATCACGCTGAGCGAGCCCATGCGCAAGCTCCAGCAGCGCCTGATCGATGATGCGCGGCGCATCCCGGTGCTCCAGGTCGGCTTCCAGGCGGGCGGCCGCACCAGCTACCACAAGGCGCGCTGCGCGCTCGCCGACCGCTCCGCCGGGCTCACATCGCTCCTCATCCTGTTCCTCGAGACGGTGTGAGCCGATCTTTGGCGCTTTCCGCCGGATTTTGCTGAATTTCCCTGCGATTCGCCGGGCAAGATCGGATTGCTCCCCAATAGACACGCGAAAGGACGATCCTGGTGCCGACTGAACTGAAGATCCCGAAACGCGGCTTCACGCCTGCCGAATTCGAGCGCCGCACGCAACGGGCGCAAGCGATCATGGACGCCCGAGGCTTCGATGCGCTCCTTCTCACCGCGCCGCCCAATGTCCGCTATTTCTCGGGCTTCGATTCGCAATTCTGGGAAAGCCCGACACGGCCCTGGTTCATCGTCGTGCCGCGCGAGGGCGCCCCCATCGCGGTGATTCCGGAGATCGGCGCGCCGGAAATGGCGCTGACCTGGATCAAGGACATCCGCACCTGGCCCGCACCCAGGCCTGAGGATGACGGCCTGTCGCTCCTCGCTTCGACGATCGGCGGGCTCAAGCGCAAGCACGGCCGCATCGGCGCCGAGCTCGGACGCGAGATGGCCTTACGCATGCCGGTCGTCGACTTCCTCAAGCTGCGCGATGGCCTTGGATCCACCATCGAGGACGGATCGCCCGCGATCTGGGAAATCCGCATGGTCAAGACTTTGGCCGAGATCGACCACATCCATTACATATGCCAGCTCGCCAGCGACGCCTACGAGGCGCTGCCGTCCCAGATCGCGATCGGCGAAAGCGAGCGCGAGGTGGTGCGCAAATTGCGCATCGACATCGCCCGGCGCGGCGCCGATGCGACGCCCTTCATGCCGGCCATAGCGGGGCCGGGCGGCGTGGCGCAGATCGTCTGCGGCCCGCATGACCGCAAGATCGCGGAAGGCGACATCCTGTTCATCGATACGGGCTCGACCTTCGACGGCTATTTCTGCGATTTCGACCGCAATTATGCCGTGGGCAAAGTATCCGACGATGCCCATCGCGTGCATGAGGCTCTGTGGCAGGCGACCGAGGCCGGCATCGCCGCGGCGGTGCCGGGTGCCAAGACCGACGATGTCTGGCGCGCCATGGCGAAGATCATCGAAGAGGCGGGCGCCATCGGCAACAATGTCGGAAGGCTCGGCCATGGTCTGGGCATGCAGCTCACCGAGCCGCCCTCGCACCGCCTGGGCGACGGCACGGTCATTGTCGAGAACATGGTGCTCACCATCGAGCCCGGCATGGAATATGCGCCGGGCAAGATGATCGTGCATGAGGAGAATATCGCGGTGACGAAGGACGGGGCGCGGCTCCTCACCAAGCGGGCGCCGCGGCAATTGCCGGTGATCCGTTGAGCAATCTGTCGATCGACGGCGAGCGCCTCCTGGCACGTTTGCGCGCTTTGGGCGAACTCGGCCGCGGCGCCGACGGCAAGCTCACCAGGCTCGCGGCCTCCGCTGCCGACAAGCTCGGCCGCGACCAGTTCGTGCAGTGGGCGAAGGCCTTAGGTCTCGATGTCAGGGTCGACCGCATCGGCAATATTTTCGCGCTTTGGACCGAGGCGACAGATCCCAAAGCTGCGCCGCTGATGCTCGGCTCCCATATCGACACGGTGATCGATGCCGGCATCTATGATGGATGCTATGGCGTGCTCGCCGGTCTCGAAGTCGTCGAGACCTTGCGGGAAGCGGGTTTCACGCCGTGCCGGCCCATCGTGATCGCGGCCTTCACCAATGAGGAGGGCGTACGCTATGCGCCCGACATGATGGGCTCGCTCGTCTATTCGGGCGGGCTCGCGGCCGATGCGGCTCTGGCCGTCAAGGGTGCGGATGGCAGCGTGCTCGGCGAGGAGCTTGCCCGCATTGGCTATGCCGGCGCTGAAGAACCAGGCTTCCTCAAGCCTGACGCCTATATCGAGCTCCATATCGAGCAGGGGCCGGTGCTCGAGCGCGAAGGTCTCGCTATTGGCGCGGTCGAGAATCTGCAGGGCATTTCCTGGCAGCGCATCACCATAGAAGGTGTCGCCAACCATGCCGGCACGACACCCATGGCGCTGCGCCATGATGCGGGCCATGCCGCGGCACGCATCATCGCCTTCCTGCACGAGCGCGCCTCGGCCTCGCCATCGGGAACGGTGGCGACCGTCGGCACCATCGCCTTCGAGCCCAATGCCATCAACGTCATTCCGGCGCGGGCGACCTTTACCGTCGATCTGCGCGATCCGAATGAGGAATGCCTCGCGGCGGAGGAACAAGCCTTGGCGGAATATCTGAAGCAGATCGCGCAAGAGCAGGGTGTCGCGATCTCGGCCGAGCGTCTGGCGCGTTTCGCGCCGGTCACCTTCGATGCGAAGCTCGTCGCCGAGATCGAATCCGCGGCCGATGCCCGGGGCTTGAGCGCGCGCGCCATGACCTCGGGCGCCGGGCACGATGCCCAGATGATCGCGCGCATCGCCCCCGCCGCCATGATTTTCGTGCCGAGCATCGGCGGCATCAGCCACAATCCCAAGGAATTCACGCCCGAGACGGATCTGGTGGCGGGCGCCAATGTCCTTCTCGATGTGGTGAAGCGCCTGGCGTCGCCGCGGGCTTGTGGTCATTGCCGGCCGGCACCGCCGTCTTCGCCTTGCTGCGCCAGCGCTGCTTCTTGCGCCAGCGCAGCTTGCGAAACCCCGCCCGCAGCATAGGCGAACCCTTCAGAAGGGCGGCAGCGCTGCGCTCATCTCCGCGCGCACGCCATTGGCCCAGCGTCTCAGTTGGTTGACGAAGAGGTCCGGCGCCTCGACCGCGGCGAAATGGCCGCCATGGTCCATGGGCGTCCAGCCCACGACATTGAACAGCTTCTCGGCGAAGGAGCGCGGCGGCCAGGTATGGTAATGCTGCGGGAAGAGCGCGAAACTCGTCGGCGTCTCCACCCGCCGGCCCTTTTGCATCATGCGCACACCGGCTTCCGCTGAGGCCGCGTCATACCACACGCTGCTCGCGAAGGTTTCCGTCATCAGATAGGTCATGATGTTGGTGACGAGGAAATGCTTTGGGTAAACCTCTTCGAAGCTTCTGTGCCTGAGATCGGCCCAGTCGTGGAAGCGCTCGATGAACCATGAGGCCTGCGCCATCGGATCCTTTGCGACCGCCCAGGCGAGGCTCTGCGGCTTCGTCGCCTGCAGGTGGTTATAGGCATGGAGCGGATATTCGAGCCGGTCGCGCTCGGCCGCCCAATTTTTCTCCTCGGTGCTGTCGAGCCGGCCGGGCGCCGTCACCAGGAAGGTGGTGAAATGCAACGCCCGCAAACGTTGCGGATGGTCGATGGCGATGAAGGTATTGATGATCTCGCCCCAGTCGCCGCCTTGCGCGAAATATGAGTCATAGCCCAGCACGTCGGCCATGAGCTTGTTGAACAGGGCACCCGTCTGGCGCTGGTTGAACAGGCTCTTGGGCTTCTGCGAATAGCCGAAGCCCGGGATCGACGGGATGACGAGGTCGAAGGCATCGCTGGCTTTGCCGCCGAAGCGGCTCGGATGGCTGAGCTTCTCGATGACCTGCCAGAATTCGTAAGTCGAGATCGGCCAGCCATGGCTCAAGAGCAGCGGGCGCTTGCCTGAAGACTCGCCGACGATGTGATTGAAATGGAGCGTGAAGCCGTCGATCTCGGTCGAGAATTGCGGAAAGCGGTTGAGTTCGGCCTGGGCCGCCTCGGCATCATAGTCGTTGAGCCAGTAGTCGCGGAATTCCCGGAGATAGTCGGCATCGCAGCCGAATTTCCACCCCGTGCCGTCGAGATGGTCGGGGAATTCATAGTCGCGCACCTTCTTGAGAATTTTGTCGACCGCCGCCTCACGCCAGCGGACCTCGAATGGCTTGATCGTCATGAATTATCCTCGCCTTGACTTGACAGGCGGGACTATTGCCGCGCAGGGTAGTGCGGGCAAACGATATTATATGCACTAGTCATGCGAAAATAATGTATTATGAGCGTTCTCGACATCGAGGTCCTGCGCACCTTCCAAGCCATTGCGCGCTTTGGCCAATTTCGCGCCGCGTCGCTCCATTTGAACAAGAGTCCGTCGGCGATCAGCGCCCATGTGCGGCGCTTCGAGGAGATGGCGGGCGGACGCGTTTTCGAACGCGACAACCAGGGTGTCAGCCTGACGCCCTTGGGCCGCGGCCTCCTGATCAAGGCGGCGGAGCTCCTCGAAGCGCATGACCGCATCGTCAGGAGCTTCGACGGCTCAGCCGAGAGCGAGCGCTTGCGGCTCGGCGTGCCGGAGGATTTTGCGCGGGCCTTGCTGCGCGATGTGCTCGATCTCTTTTGCGGCGAATATCCGCGCGTCGAACTCGAGGTGATCACCGCCTCTTGCGGCGAATTGCGCCACGAGATCCGCAAAGGCAGTCTCGATCTCGGCCTGATCCTGGCCCCAAGCGATGATGCCGAGGCGAAGGACTTCGTGCCGGTCCTGCCGAGCCGGCTTGTCTGGGTCGGGGCCGTCGGGTTCAAGCCGGCGTCGAGCGAGCCGGTGCCCCTGGCGCTCCATGCCGATGGCTGTCCCTATCGCGCGGCGGCGATCGAGGTTTTGGCGAAGCAGGGCCGTGCCTGGCGCTGCGTGATGATGAGCTCGGGCTCGGCCGCCGTCGAGGCGGCGATCGAATTCGGCCTCGCTGTCGGCGTCGTCGAGCGCATGCGCGTGACCAAGGCCATGCAGATGCTGGGCGAGAGCGACGGCTTCCCGTCATTGCCCGAGCACGGCTTCTATCTCCTGCGCGGCAAGAGCGCGCCCGGAAAAGTGCAGCTCTTCCTGGAAGAGCTGATCCTGAAGCGCTTTCGTCCCTAGCTCCGCACAAAAGCCAGCTTGTCGAAGCGCTGGCGGAATTGGCTCACGCGCGAAGCAAGGGAAGAGGGATCATTGGCGGCGAGGGCCCCGGCGATCAGCCCGGCGAGCTCCGGCATGTGCTGAGGCCCCATGCCCCAGCGCACGATCTCCGGTGTCCCAAAACGCAGGCCGTTCATGTCGCCATCGACTTGAGCCTCCGGCAGGCCGATGCCGCAGGCGAGGATGTTGGCCGCGCGCAATCTCGCCGACACCGCCTGGCCGCCGCCAAGGCCTCGCGCCCTGATGGCGAATTGATGCGAGCGGGTGAAGCCGTTCAGCGTCTTGAACACCGGCACGCCAAGCGCTGCGAGCGCCGCGGCCAACGCTTGCGCGGTATCCACCATGGCCTCGGCATAGGCAGAGCCGAATTCGCGCCAGTCGAGCAGCGTCACCGCGAGCGCCGCCGACTTCGCCACGTCGAAATTCGCGGTGAGGCCCGGAAAGGCGATATGGTCGAGCCTTTCTGCGAGCTTGGCGTCATTGGTCACCACCAGCCCGCCGGCCGGACCGCCCAGGCTCTTATAGGTGCTCATGGTCATGAGATCGGCCCCGTCCTCGAGCGGATTGGACCAGGCGCCGCCGGCGATCATGCCGCAAAGATGCGCGGCATCGAACAGGATGCGAGCGCCGACCTCATCCGCGATGCGCCGCACGCTCTTCACATCCCAGGGGAAGAGATTGAGGCTGCCGCCGAGCGTGATGAGCTTCGGCCGGATCCGGCGCGCAAGCTCGGCGAGCTTGCCGATATCGATCGCGTAGGTCTCAGGCTCGACGGGTGCTTCATGGATGGAAAGACCATAGAGGCCGGCAGCACCCGCGCCATGATGGGTCACATGGCCGCCGATCGATGCCGGTGGCACGATGACGGCATCGCCGGGCTTCGTCGTCGCCATGAAGGCATAGAGATTGGCAAGCGCGCCTGAGCCGACCCTGATCTCGGCGAAGCGCGCCTTGAAGATCTCGGCCGTAAGCGATGCCGCGATGATCTCGATCTTCTCGATGGCCTCGAGACCCATCTCATATTTCTGCGAAGGATAGCCGAGCGACGGGCGCGAGCCGAGGCCCTGGGCGAGGAGCGCCTCGGCCTTGGGATTCATCGTGTTGGTGGCAGGATTGAGATTGACGCATTGGCGCTCATGGATGCGCTTGTTCTCCGCCGTGAGCGCCGCGATGCGTTCCTCGATGGCTTGCGCGTCCTGGACCTCGGTCCATTGGGCGAGATCGCCGACATAATCCTCCACCGCGTTCCCGACCCAATCGCGTCTCGCCAAGCTCGTCATCCGTGTGCTCCCGATCGATCCTTCCAGGCAAATAGAGCGCCGATTGCCAAAGCCTGCAAACCAGCTATCGTCACCACCCAGGCATAGAAAAACTAGGTCTCAAGCCATGGCCGTCAATCCGCCGCGTCCGCCCCTGCCGCCCTTGAAGGCGTTGCGCGTCTTCGAGGCGGCGGCGCGCCTCGGCGGCTTTGCGGCCGCGGCCGAGGAGCTCAATGTGACGCCGGGCGCCGTCGCCCAGCAGATCCGCAAGCTCGAGGAATGGCTGGGTGTCGAGCTTTTCCGGCGCACCGCGCAAGGCGTGCATTTGCCCGAGCATGGCCGGCGCATCGCTCTCCAGATTTCCGACGCGCTCGATGACCTGGCAGCGTGCGCCCGGGCGTTGCGCCAGCTTTCCGGCCCGCGGCCGTTGCATCTGGCGGCCTCGCCGGCCGTAGCGCAGCTATGGCTGAGGCCACGCCTCGCGGGGCTCAAGGCGGCTTTGGGCGGAGCGCAGATCTCGGTTACCGCGATCGAATCCCCGCCCGATCTCGAGCGCGAAATGTTCGACGCCGCGGTCTTCTTCCTCGGCCAAAGCGAGGCGCCGCATGGCGCAACCGTCACGCCGATCGAGGAAGATGTCATCGCGCCTGTCTGCACGCCGGCGATCGCGGCCGAGCTTGCAGCACCCGACGACCTCTCCCGGCAAACCTTGCTGCATGATTCAATGTGGCGGGCCGATTGGAGCCGCTGGCTCGAAGTCGTTCATGGCTCTCTGTCGCTTGCCGAATCGGGACCCGTCTATTCGCTCTACAGCATGGGTGTCGATGCGGCGCTCGCGGGTGAGGGTGTGCTGATGGGTCATCTGCCGCTCGTCCGCTCTTTGCTGGAATGCGGAAAGCTTGTCAGGCCGTTCGCGCCAAGCTTGTCGCTGAACCGGAACCTGTCGCTGCTGCTGCCGGCCCATGCGCAAGCCGCGAGCTGGGCCGATGCTTTGAAGACCTAACGGCGGCTGCTCGCCATCACGCAGAGCAATTCGAACATCATGGTGGCGCCGGCCAGCGCCGTGGCGCCCGTCGGATCGAGCGGCGGCGAGACCTCGACGAGATCGGCGCCGATGATGTCGATGCCGTCCAGCATGCGCACCATGGCCTGCGCCTCGCGTGTGGTGATGCCGCCGATCTCCGGCGTGCCGGTCCCGGGCGCGATCGAGGGATCGAGCGCGTCTATGTCGAAGGAGACATAGGTCGGATGATCGCCGACAAGCTGGCGCGCCTCCGCCATCACCGCTTTCGGGCCGCGCTCGGCGAACTCTTCGATGAAGACGATACGCACGCCCTGATCGCGCGCGAAATCGTAATTCGAGGAATCGGAAATGGCGCCCCTGATGCCGATCTGGATCACGCGCTTGGGATCGAGCAGGCCCTCCTCGATGGCGCGGCGGAAGGGCGTGCCGTGATTGAAGCGGTTGCCGAAGAAGCTGTCATAGGTGTCGGAATGAGCATCGAAATGGACGAGTCCGACCGGCCCCTTCTTGGCGAGCGCGCGCAGGATCGGCAGCGAGATGAGGTGATCGCCGCCCGCCGTCAAAGGCCGGGCACGCGCTTTGTGGATTTTCGCGAAGAACTCCTCGATGCTGGCGAGGCTCGCCATGAGGTCGAGAGGATTGACCGGCGCATCGCCGCAATCGCCGCATTTGAACCGGTCGAAGGGCGAGAAGCCGGTGACATGATGGACGCGGCGCACCAGGCTCGACTGGTTGCGGATCTCGCGCGGCCCGTGGCGGGCGCCGGTGCGGTTGGTGGTGCCGCCGTCGAAGGGCACGCCGACGATGGCGACATCGACCTGGTCGGCTTGCGCGATCGGCAGGCGCATGAAGGTCGGAAAGCCCGCGAAACGCGGCACGACGCCTGAATCGAGCGGCTGGAATTCGGCGTTGCTGGTTTTCTTGTTCATCATTGTTACCTCAAAACATTACCGCGCCGCCATTGGGGCTGACGCATTGGCCGGTCATAAATGTGCCGCCGGGCCCGGCGAGGAAGAGCGCCGCCGCGGCGATCTCTTCCGGCCGGCCGATGCGGCCCAGGGGGTTCTGCGATTCCTTGGCCAGGGTCTCGGGCGAGGTCATCTCGATGCCCAGCATCGGCGTGTCGATCGGCCCCGGGGCGATCGAATTGACCAGGATATGCGGCGCGAATTCGCGCGCCCAGGCGCGGGTCAGCGACAGGACGCCGCCTTTCGAGGCGCAATAGAGCGAGCAGTTCTCGCGGCCGAGATAGGCAAGCTCAGAGGCGATGTTGATGACGCGGCCACCGCGCTTTTGCGCGACCATGAGCCGCAAGGCCTCGCGGCCCACAAGGAACACGCCTTTCAGATTGACGCCCATCAGCCGGTCGAAATCATCGACGCTCGTCTCGAGCAAAGGCTTCTCGATCAATATGCCGGCGCAATTGACCAGGATGTCGACACCGCCTTGCTGTGCGACGTCTGCGAAGAAGTTTCTCACCTCGGCCTCATTGGCGACATCCACGGGCATGGCCGCGGCGCGATCGGCAATGGTGACATGGGCGCCTTCGGCGGCGAAAGCCTGAGCGATGGCGAGCCCGATGCCGCTGGCGCCGCCGGTGACGACGGCACGTTTGCCTTCCAGAGTTCCCGTCATGCCATCACCTCGCCGCGATCGACATTGACGGCTTGGCCGGTGATGTTGGAGGCGAGGTCGGAAGCGAGGAAGAGATAGAGATTGGCCACGTCTTCGGGCTCCATGAGGCCGGGCAAAGCCTGCCCGGCGAGAATCTGATCGAGCATCTCGTCCTCGCTGATCTGGGCACGGGCCGAGACCTCGGTCAGCGAGCGCAAAGCCGCCCGCGTCTTGACCCAGCCGGGACACACCGCATTGACCCTGATCCGGCGCGGGCCCAATTCCTTGGCGAGGACGCGCATGAAGCCCAGATTGCCGTGCTTGGACGTGACATAGGCGGCGAAATCGGCTGCCGCACTCTTCGCCCAGATCGAAGCGGTGATGATGATGTTCGAGCCCTCGGGCATCCGTGTGAGGGCCTGGCGCGTCACATAATAAGTGCCGATGAGATTGATCTCGATGATCCTGGCGAAGAGGCGCTCGACCTCATCGCCTTCCTCATGCATGGGGGTCAGTCTCTCGAGCCCGGCATTGTTGACGAGCACGTCGAGGGCGCCGAGCGAGCCGACCTGCTCGCGCACCTGGGCCCGGTCGGTGATGTCGCAAATGAGGCCTTTGATCTTTCGGCCGCTCTCGGCCGAGAGCTTCGCCGCCGCTTCCTTGATGTCGGCCGTGCTCGACAGGATAGCAACCTCAGCGCCCGCGCGGACGAAACCCTCCGCCACCGCATAACCGATACCGTGGCTCGCCCCCGTGACCAGGACGCGCTTTTTCGTGAAGTCGAATGCCCCCATTATTCTGCAGCCTCCAATCCTTTTTCCTGATCGCGGATCAGCGCCAGCACCTCGCGGCGGATCTTGCGGAATTCCGGTATGTCGAGAATGTCGAGGCCGCGCTTTTCCGGCAGCGTGGCGGCGACCGGTATATCGGCGAGGACGCGCGCCGGCCGCGCCGAGAAGACGATGATGCGGTCGGCGAGCAGCACCGCCTCATCGACATCATGGGTGACGAAGATGACGGTCTTGCGCTCCGCGCGTCTCAGATCCATGAGCTGGATCTGCAGGCGCTCGCGGCTCAAAGCATCGAGCGCGCCGAAGGGCTCGTCCATCAACAGCACCAGCGGATTGGCGGCGAGCGTGCGGGCGATCGCCACGCGCTGGCGCATGCCGCCCGATATGCGGTTGATCGTGTAGTCGGCGAAGGGGGTGAGGCCGACGAGATCGAGATAATGCCGGGCGATGCGCTCCTTCTCCGCGGCCGAGACGTCGTCTCGATATCTGAGCCCGAAGCGGATATTGCCGAGCACGGTGAGCCAGGGGAAGGACGAATAGGACTGGAACACCATGCCCTTGTCGCGGCTCGGCCCTTCGACGCGCTTGCCCTTGAGATGGATTTCACCGGCGCTCGGCGTCTCAAGGCCGCCGACCATGCGCATGACCGTGGTCTTGCCGCAGCCCGAGGGGCCGACAAAGACGACGAACTCGCCTTCCTTGATGTCGATCGACAAGGGCTCGACCACCGGGATGATGCCGCCATCAGGCGTCGCGAACTGCTTGGCGACGTTCTCGATGCGGATGAAGCTTCGCTCGGACATCGGCGCGCTCATTGCAGATACCGGAACCAGCGCCGGTGCAGCATGCGGATCGCCTGGTCGGAGGCGAGGCCGATGATGCCGATGGTGAGGATGCCGGCGAAGACCTCGGGCGTCTTGCCATAGCGCCGCGCCGTCCATAATTCATAGCCGATGCCGGAGCTCGAGGCGACGATCTCGGCGACGAGGAGATAGGTCCAGCACCAGCCGAGCGTTATGCGCAAGCTGTCGACCATGTTGGGCAGCATGGCGCGCAGCAGCACATCCTTCATCAAAGCGGAGTCGGAGGCGCCGAGCGTGCGGCCGGTCTCGATGAATTCCTTGGGCACCCGCCTGGCATCATCGGCAATGAGCAGGATGAGCTGGAAGAAGGTGCCGATCCACAGAAGCGTGATCTTCGAGCCCTCGCCGATGCCGAGCCAGATGAGGGTCAGCGGCACCAGCGCCGGCACCGGCAGATAGCGGATGAAATCGATGAGCGGCTCGGTGAGCGCGGTGATGACGCGATAGCCGCTCATCAATATGCCGAGCGGGATGGCGATGACGGCGGAAGCAAGGAAGGCGGCCCAGACGCGCCCGATGCTGATGCCGATATCGCCGATATAGCCGGCCTCGGTGAAGAGCCGCGCCCAGGCCGAAAGCACCGCGCGCGGCGAGGGCAGGATCTGCGGATGGACGAGGCCGAGCTCCGCCACCGCCGACCAGATGACGAGCACCAGGAGAAAGGCCCCGATGCCGAGCCATGTTTCGATCCGCGGCTGGGGCGCGGCACGGAAGGTGAAGAGGTCCCGCCATGCCGTGCTGCGATGATCGGCGGCCTGCGCCGGCGGGGCGGAGTGTTCGTCCACCCGCGCCTTGGCGTCAGGTCGCGTCATGGCCATGCTGTTCAGGTCCAATGGCCATTCCTAAAACTATTGCAGCTTGTTGATGATCGACCGGTCGATGTGATCCTGCGGTATCAGCTTCACATCGGACGAGCCGAATTCGAGATTGAGGTCCATCGTCTCCTCGAAGATCGGATAGACGCGGCCTTCCTTGTCGACAGTGCCGATGAACTCCTTGGCCTCGGCGAGCGGCGTGTAGCGGAAGTTCGGCATCGTCGCCTTGAAATCGTCGGCGGTGATCGAGAACTGCTTGGCGATGATCGGGATCGCCGCCTCCTGATTGGCATTGAAGTAATCGATGGCGCGATAGACAGCGCGCAGGAATTTCACATATTTGTCCGGGTTGGCCTTGAGCTCGCCGGTATGCGCCATGATGATGTCGAGGATCAGGTCCTTCTGGTCCTTGGAGGAGACGAGGACATGGGCGCCGCGCTCCTTGTGCGCCGCGACCACCTGGCTCAGCACCGGCTCATAGGTGCCGACCGCCGCCACTTTGGGATCGCTGAAAATGCCGATCGCATCGGCGGCCGCGATATCGGCGAGCGTCGTGTCCTTGATCGAAAGGTTGCATTCCTTCTTCAGCGCCATCTGCATGATGAGGCGCGCCGGCAGGTTCGGCTCGACGGCGATGGACTTGCCCTTGAGGTCGCAGACCGACTTGATCGACTGGTCGGCCGCCCAGCCGTCGCCGCCGGTCGACAGGTCGATCGTGCCGATGATGATGCCTTGTGTTTCCTTGCGCCGGCCGAGGCCCTGATATTCGCCCACGGTGCGCAAATAGCAGTCGATATCGCCGCGCTCCATGGCGGCCATCGCATTCGGCATGTCGTCGTCGAGGATCTCCTCGACCTCGATGCCCTCTTCCTTGAAGTAGCCAAGCTCATTGGCGAGGTGGACGGGCCCGAAGCCGACCCAGACCGGATACATGCAGGTGACCTTGGTCGGATTGCCGACGGCGGCTTGGGCCGGGCCGCCGGTCCATACGGCAAGCGCCCCGGCGGTGGCCAGGCACATGAATAACGTCTTGAAAATCTTCGTCATTGTCTTCCTCCCTGTCCGGCGCGCTCTGTGTCGCGCCTGGATCGTTTTCCCATCTGGTGGAAAGCCGGGGCGATCGTCCGGATCAATGGCCGCCCTCTCTTTCCCGTCATCTTATGGGCTTCCGAAACCATCGGAAAAGAGGCAAGATAAGATGGTTACATTCGGAAAACGGAAGTATCGATGCGCCAGCTCATGGATGTCGACCTCAGGCTCATCCGCATCTTCCGCGTCATCGTGGAAGCGCGAGGTCTCGCCGGCGCCCAGCTCGTCCTCAATCTCAGCCAGTCGCGCATATCGACCAGCCTTGCCGAGCTCGAAGCCCGTCTCGGCGTGCGCCTGTGCCGGCGTGGCCGCGCCGGCTTCGCGCTCACCGAAGCCGGGCGCAGCGTCTATGACGCCTCGCATGACCTGTTCGAGGCGGTCGACCGGTTCTGCAACAATGCCGGCGGCGTATCGCTCAATCTCAAGCGCGTGGTGAAGCTCGGCGTGGTCGATGCGCTGTCGACCAATAGCGCGATCGGTCTGGCCAAGATCCTCGGCGATTTCCGCCACAGCGCGCCGTCCATATTGATCGATTTCATGATCGCGGGGCCGGAGGAGCTCGAGGCGCAGCTCGTTTCGGGCGCTCGCGACGTCATCATCGTGCCGAGCCTCGCCAAGCGCTCCGATCTCTCTTATGTGGCGCTCAGCCCCGAACGGCAGTCTCTCTACTGCGCCAAAAGCCATCCGCTGTTCGACCAGGACGATGCCGTGGCCGAGCGCCAGTTGTCGCGCCATGCCATCGTCGCCAGGGGCTATCTGCACAGCCAGGATCTGAAGCGCCTCGGCCATCGCCAGGCCGATGCGACGGTCGAGATGATGGAGGCGCAGCTCATCCTCATTCTGTCGGGCGGTTTCATCGGCTATTTGCCGGCGCATTATGCGGCTTCCTGGGTGGCGCGCGGCGAGCTGCGCCGCCTGTGCGACGCGAGCCTGAGCTATGATTCGACCTTCTACGCGGTGAGCCAGAGGAGTGCTGCCGAAAACCCGCTGGTGCGCCGGTTCCTGGCGAGCCTCAGCGGGCCGAGAAGCAGCACCGGTCTCGACCGTCAAAGCGCCGTGCCGGCCTGATCGAAGAGATAGATCTTGCTTGCGCCGAGGCGCAGGGTGCTGCCCTCCTGCAAGCGCGGCCGTCCCTGCGCCAGCCAGACGATCGGATCGCCGGCGCTGGTTTTGCCGTAGATTTGGGTGTCGCCGCCCAGATTCTCCATGACGTCGACTTTCATCTCGATGATCGCCGTCGGGTCATGGGACACGAAGGATGACGGCCTTATGCCCAAGGTGATCTTGTCTCCGGGCTTGAGCGAGGTTGTCCCGGGCCGCGCCATGCTGATCTTGCCATCGATCAGGCCGGCGCCGGCAAGCGTCATCTCGCTTGCACCGAGTGCGACGACCTCGGCCTTGAGGAAGTTCATCTTCGGCGAACCGATGAAGCCCGCGACGAAGACATTGGCGGGCGTGTCATAGAGCTCCGAGGGCGAGCCCACCTGCTCGATGAGTCCGTCGCGCAGCACGACGATCCGGTCGGCAAGCGTCATGGCTTCGATCTGATCATGCGTGACATAGACCATGGTCACGCCGAGTTCGCGGTGCAGCTTGGCGATTTCGACGCGCATCTGCGTCCTGAGCTCGGCATCGAGATTGGACAAAGGCTCGTCGAACAGAAAGAGCTTGGGCTTGCGCACGATCGCCCGCCCGATGGCGACCCGCTGGCGCTGGCCGCCGGAGAGTTGTCGCGGCTTGCGCGCGAGGAGGGGCTCGATCTGCAGGATCTGCGCGGTTTCCCTGACCCGCCGCTCGATCTCGGGCTTCGGCGTCCGGATCATCTCCAGTCCAAAGGCCATGTTGTCGAAGACCGTCATATGCGGATAGAGCGCATAGGACTGGAACACCATCGAGACCTGACGCTCGGCCGGCGCCACATGGGTCACGTCGCGGCCTTCGATGAAGACGTTCCCCGCGCTCAGCTCCTCGAGCCCGGCGATGATCCTGAGCAGCGTAGACTTGCCGCAACCCGATGGCCCGACGAAGACAATGAACTCCGATGCCTCGGCGGTCAAGCTCACCCCGCGCACCGCCGCATGGACGCCGAAATTCTTGACCACGTTTTGCAGGCTCAGGAACGCCATCTTATGCTCTTCACTCTGAAAATTTCGGTGCGGATTAAAGGTATGCGGGCGCGCTTCTTCCTCATGATTTGTCCAGGATGGCCCGCGCCAGGGCCTCGTCGGTGACGATGCCGTTCACGCGCGCGGATATCAGGGCGGCGCGCACGATGTCGAACTTGTAGACGCCGCCGGACACCAGGATGGAGGTCTTGATCCGGGCAAGGTCGGCGATGTTGAGCGCCATGGCGCGCTCGTTCAAGGGATGGTCGGCGAGCTTTCCCTCGGCGGTGATGAACGAGCCGAGGAGGTCGCCGATGGCGCCCGCCCTCCGCAATCCGGCGAGGTTCTCCTTGACGGTCGGGGTGACGGCGAGCTGCGAGCGTTTGGAGAAATCACCGCTCGAGACGAGCGCGATATCGACGCTGCGGGCCCGGCGCATCACGTCGGCAAGTCCATGATGGGTAAGAAGCATGTCGCGGCTTTCGACGCTCGGGCAATAGAGCGGTGCAGCGAGGTAGTAGCACTCGGCACCGAGCGCCTGGGCGAAATGCGTGGCGACCTCGAAGGTATTGGTGCCCGAGCCACGCGTGAGCCCGCCCATCAGCGTCGCCACCCAGCTTTCCGCATAGCGCCGGCGCGTCAGCCGGTTGACGGCCCAGCTCAGAGTGCGGCCCCAGCCGACGCCGAGGCCCATGCCGTTGGCGATCGACCGGTCGAGCAGGGCTCCGGCGGCCTCGCCGATCATGCGCTGCAGCACGTCGACATCCTGGATGGTGGGAACCACCGTCGCCGAGGCGAGACCGAAGCGTTTCTTGAGGCGCTCCTCGATCGCCACGCATTCGGCGATGGGGATGCGTACATCGACATTCACCGTCCCGTCGATGCGGCACTGCCCGACGATGTTGTTGACGCGCAGCCGGGTGATGCCCAGGCTGTTGGCGATATCCTGCTGGGTCTGGCCGGCGACGAAATAGAGATAGGCGACGCGCGCCCTTATGTGCTCGGGCTCGGCATTGGCGAGATAATCATCGAGATCCTGGATGCGTGTGTCGCTTGCCATGGTTGCCGCGTGCTGTCCTATTTCGTGGCGCCCATGGTGAGGCCCCGCACCATGTGGCGTGAAACGATGATGGCGAAGATGATCACCGGGAGCACGATGATCGAGCCGGTCGCCATGATCTTGCCCCAGGGCAGCTCATAGCCCGACATGTAGTTCGTCGCCACGACCGCGGCCGTCTTGCGCTCGGTCTTGTTGATGAGCACCAGCGCATAGAGCAGCTCGTTCCAGGAAAAGATGAAGCTGAAGATCGCCGACACGGCGACTCCCGGCATGCCGAGCGGCAGATAGATACGCCGGAAGATCGTCCACTGGCTGGCACCGTCGAGGCGCGCCGCCTGCTCGATGTCGGGCGGGATCGATCTGAATTGATCGGTGCAGATCCACACGACGATCGGCAGGTTGAAGGTGATGTAGACCAGCACCAGCACCAGATAGCTGTCGAGCAGGCCGAGCGACCGCGCAATGATATAGATGGGCAGCGCCAGCGCCACCGGCGTGATCATGCGGTTGGAGATGAACCAGAACCACAGGTCCGACTTGCCGCGGAAATCGTAGCGCGCCAAGGCAAAGGCGGCGGGCGTGCCGAGGGCCACCGATACGAGAGTGGCGAAGATGGCGACGATGAGCGAGTTGCCGACGGCACCCAGCAGCATGCCGTCATTGTAGACTTCGAGGTAATTGGTAAAGGTCGGCGTGAACCACCACAAGGGCGGGCTGGCGAGGAGGTCGGTCTGCGTCTTGAAGCTGCTCGACAGCATCCAATAGAAGGGAAAGAGCGTCACCAGGATGACCGCGACGAGGCCCATGACATGGAGGATGCGGCTCGGCTTCACGGTCATCCGTCGATTTCCCTGTAGATGAGGCGGATATAGAGCCGGCTCAGGATGACGGCGAGGATCATGAGCACGACCGCCTGTGCCGAGGCGAGGCCCATGTCGAAGACCTTGAAGCCGACGCGCTGGACATAGACGGAGATGAGATCGGTCGCCGCACCCGGGCCGCCGCGGGTCATGACGAAGACCATGTCGAACAGCTTGAGCACATCGGCCGAGCGCAGGATCAGGAGCGCCGTCAGTCCCGGGAGGAGATAGGGCGCCTGCACCCGTTTGAGGAGCTGCCATTTGCTCGAGGTCTCGAGCCGTGCCGCCTCCTCGATCTCGACCGGTATCATCGAGAGACCGGCAAGGAAGATCAGCGCGCAGAACGGCGTCCACTGCCACACATCCATGATCACGATGGCGGCGAAGGCGCCGATGGGCGAGCCCAGCCAGTCGATGCCGGCAATGCCGAACCATGATAGGAACTCATTGGCGACGCCGAAGTCCCGATTGAACATGAGCCGCCCGATGAGGCCGACAACGGCATAGGTCGTGGCGAGCGGCACCACCAGGGCCACGCGCGCCACCGACCTGAGGAAGCCGGCGCCCGGCTGATGCAGCAGCAGTGCGATGGCGACGCCGAGGGCAAGCTGGCAGGGCATCGAGAACAGGAAGAACTTGAAGGTCAGGAAGAGCGAATCGCGGAACGTGCTGTCGAACAGGATGGTCTTGTAGTTTTCCAGGCCGACGAAGGGAAAGCCGCTGCGCGGACGGGTCAGCTGATATTCACGGAAGGAGGTGACGATGGCGAAGAGGGTCGGATAGATGCCGATGGCGAGGAGCGCCAGGACCGCCGGGGCAAGAAATCGCAACGGCGTCCATGGGCTGTAGCCGGGATCGAGCTTCTGCCGTGCTGTCGTCATCCCGGCCATATTATTCGAGATTGGTGTGGTTGGCCCGCATCTTCTCTGGGCTTACCCCCAACCTGTCGCGCAATCTGAGGATCATGGCCTCGAACAGGATATATTGCGCGCCTTCGAAGAGCGATCCCATCGGCAATACCGAGATGCGCCCGGAGCGGTCGTCCGCCATCGTCTGGGCCGGCAGATGCAGCACGAGATCGGCGAATTCGGCGCATCTGGCCTTGGGCTGGGCGGTGACGAGCAGGACGCGGGCGCCCGCTTCGCGGGCGACGCCCATGAGCCCGGCGATGGTCGCGAAATAGCCGGGGCCGGCCGAGACGATGAGCAGGCCGCCTTTGCCGAGATAGGGCGTCGTCATGTCGCCGACCACCGCGACATCGAGGCCCAGATGAAATAGCCGCATGGCAAGGCCCTTCATCTGGAGGCCCTCGCGGCCGACGCCGTGGATCGCGATGCGGCGGGCCTCGGCGATCATGGCGATCGCCGCCTCGACATTGGCGTCATCGACGCGCTGGAAGACGTCGCCGATCTCCGCCAATGCTGCCTGATACAGATCAGCCACGTTCAACGCTCCGGATGGAAGCGCGCCCCCGGTCGCGGGCGCGCCGTCACGTCTCGATTATTGCAGCAGCGGCTTCTTGCCGTCGTAGTAGCCTTCCTTTTCAAGGATGGGCTCCATGCGGGTGCTGATTTCCTTGACCCCGTCCTCGGTCGAGACTTCGCCCAGCATCATCTTGCTGCCGAATTCGGCGATGATCTCGGATATTGCCGGCCAGGCCGGGAAGCGCGGGCGGAATTCCGGCACGCCCTTCTGCCAGGAGGCGACCATGGGCTCGACGAATTTGTATTTCGCCTTGATGTCCGGCTGCTCATAGATGGCCATGCGGCCCGACACGCCGCCCGCCTCGACATAGGCGCGCGAGATCTCTTCCGACGTCGCCCATTGGATGAAAAGCCAGGACGCCTTCTGCTGCTCAGGCGTGGCCTGGGCCGCGACCGCAAGCGAGAAGCCGCCGAGCGCCGGCAGCCGGCCGGCCGGCCCCGCAGGCTCGGGCGCCACGGCAAGGCAGTCGCCGAGCTTGGAGGAGGCAGGATCGGTGAGCGTGCCGTAGAAGGCCGACCATTCGGTGATCATCGCGACCTGGTTCTGCGCCAGCGCGTTGACGGCCTCGGCGTGATCGAAGCTGACGATGCCGGGCGGCATGTACTTCATCAGCTCCTGGCGGAATTTGAGGCCGGCCTGGCTCTCCGGGCTGCCCAGATTCGACTTGAACTCCTTGGTGAGCAACGAGCCGCCGAAGGGCCAGAGCACGCGCATGAAGCTGTCGGCCGACTGTGTTTCGCCGCGCAGCGACTGGAGCGCGAAGGCATATTCCTTCTTGTCGGCATTGGTGAGTTTCGGCGCATAGGTCTTGAGAAGCTCGTCCCAGGTCTCGGGCGGCTTGTCGAAGCCCGCTTCCTTGAGCTTGCAGGAATTGTAGAACAGGAGGCCCGAATAATTGTCGAACGGCAATCCATAGACTTTTCCGCCCCACGAGCCGAAAGCATCGAGCAGCAGCGGGAAGAAGCCTTTGAGGTTCAGATTGGGATCGGTGATCGCGGCGTCCTTGGTGAAGTCCTCGATCGGGAGGATCCAGCCGTTCTCGGCGAACTCGCCGATCCACACGAGATCGACCAGCGCCATGGTGAGATCGCCGCTCGAGGTGAAATTGAGGACTTCCTTCTCGCGCGTGTTCTCGTAAGGCACGGTCTCATATTTGACCTTGATGCCCGTCTTCTTCTCGAATTCGGGCAGCAGCTTGATGATCGCGCGATAGCCGGGGCGGTCGAGGAAGATACCGCTGATCTCGGTGCCCTTGAGGGGGGCGGCGGCGGTCTCGAGCCAGTCCGCCTTGGCTTGCGTGGGTAAAGCCGCTGCCGCGGCGAGAAGTGCCAGCGAGCAGGCGGCGGCCAGAAACAGCTTCTTCATATCCATCCTCCCATTTCGTCTCGATTTTGCGGACGTTTTGTCCGCTCTTACTATCCAGTTTACAAATGTAAATTGAGATTTACAAGAGTAAATCAAAAGTTGCGGACCCGAGTGGACGCTGCACAAAAACTAATCGTCCCCGGCAAAATTGCTCAATCCTGTTTCGCCACCGCCCTCGCTATGACTGGGCCGGCCGCCGGCGACATTCGCGTTGCGCGGACGAGCCGGGTCTGTCGGGTAGGGTGATGATCAATCTCAAGAACATCTCGAAGAGCTACCCTGTCGGCGGCCGCGACGTGCTGGCGCTCGATCGCATCGATCTCGACATCGTCAAGGGCGAGATCTTCGGGATCATCGGCTCATCGGGTGCCGGCAAATCGACGCTGGTGCGGCTTATCAATCTTCTGGAGCAGCCGACGGCGGGCGAGATCCGTGTCGATGGCCGCTCGACTAGGGGCGTCACGGGAGCGCCGCTCAGGGCGCCGCGTCGCGATATCGGCATGGTGTTCCAGCACTTCAATCTGCTCAACGCCAAGACCGTCGCCCAGAATATCGCTTTCCCGTTGCAGCTTGCGGGCGTTCTGAGCCGCGCCGAGATCGAGGCCAGGGTCGGGGAGCTCATCGCGCGGGTTGGTCTCGGCGCCCATGCGCAAAAATACCCGCGCCAGCTCTCCGGCGGCCAGAAGCAGCGCGTCGGCATTGCCCGGGCGCTGGCGAGCAAGCCGCAGATACTGCTCTGCGACGAGGCGACGAGCGCGCTCGATCCCGAGACGACGCAATCGGTCTTGAAGCTTCTCGCCGAGATCAATCGCGAGCTCGGCATCACCATCGTCCTCATCACGCATGAAATGGATGTGGTGCGTGAGGTCTGCGACCGTGTTGCCGTGCTCGACCAGGGCCGCGTGGTCGAATGGGGCAAGGTCGCCGATGTCTTCCTGCATCCGCGCCATAAGGCGACCTTGCGGCTGGTGCGCGAGGCCGAGCATGGCGAAGCGGGAGAAAACGCGCGCGATTTAGCTCATGCGCCTGGTCCCGTCTATCGCCTCACCTTTCTGGGCGAAGCGGCGCACCGGCCGATCCTCGGCGCCGCGGCGCGCGAATTCGGCATCGATTACAGCATCCTGGCCGGGCGCATCGGCCATATCCGGCTGACGCCTTTCGCGCAGCTGACCGTCTCCCTGGTCGGCGGCAGCGTCTTCGGCGCCATCAGCCGCCTCGAGGCGGCGGGCGTCGTGGCCGAGAAGCTGAGCGACGGCCCGGTCGGCATCGCCGCGCGCGCGGCCAACGGGTGAAAGACGATGAGTTTCCTCGACAGCATCGATTGGGGCGACATTGCCGCAGCGGGGGTGGCGACACTTTCCATGCTGGGCGGCGCTTTGAGCTTCACGGTGCTCTTCGGCCTGCCGCTCGGCATTCTACTGTTCCTCACCGGGCGCAACCAGATGCTGGAGCAGAAGGCGGTCTACGCCGTCCTTTCCTTCGTCCTCAATATCCTGCGCTCGGTGCCCTTCATCATTCTCCTGATCGTGCTGATGCCGGTGACCGTGCTGCTGACCGGCACGTCGCTGGGCGTCAGGGGCGTGATCCCGCCGCTCGTCTTCGGCACGGCGCCCTTTTTCGCGCGCCTGGTCGAGACGGCATTGCGCGAGGTCGACCGCGGTGTCATCGAGGCCTCGCAGGCCATGGGCGGCTCGACTGTCCAGATCGTGTTCCGCGCGCTCCTGCCGGAGGCGCTGCCGGGCCTCATCGCGGCGGTGACCGTCACGTCGATCGTTCTCGTCGATTACACCGCCATGGCGGGCGCCATTGGCGGCGGCGGCATTGGCGATCTCGCCATCCGCTATGGCTATCAGCGCTTCGAGACGGAGGTGATGGCGGTGACGGTCGTCATCCTCATCCTCCTGGTGCAGGTGCTGCAGGCTTCGGGCAACCGGCTCGTCGCCTATTTCTCCCACAAATGAATGAAGTCAAACGCAACCCATGAGGACATCATGAAATTCGTAAAAACCCTGACCGCACTGCTGACGGCGCTGGTGCTGAGCGTGGGGTCGCTGCAGGCGGCGCAGAAGCTCATTGTCGGCGCCACCGCCATTCCCCATGCCGAGATCCTGGAATTCGTGAAGCCGATCGTCGCCAAGGAAGGGCTTGATCTCGATATCAAGGTGTTCTCCGACTATATCCAGCCCAATGTCCAGCTCGTCTCCAAGGAGCTCGACGCCAATTATTTCCAGTACCGCCCGTTCCTCAACGACTATAACCGGGCGCGGGGCACCAATCTCGTGCCGATTGTGCCGGTCCATGTCGAGCCTTTCGTCGCCTATTCGACCAAGATCACCGCCATCGACCAGATCGCCGAAGGCGCCACCGTGGCGATCCCCAATGATCCGGTGAATGGCGGGCGCGGCCTGTTGCTGCTGCAGAAGGTCGGCCTCCTCAAATTGAACGGCAAGCCCGAGCTCGAGACGCCGGAGGACCCGCTGCCGACGCCCAAGGACATCGTGGACAACCCGAAGCAGCTCAAGATCGTCGAGCTCGAATCGGCCATGCTGCCGCGCGCTCTGTCGCAAGTCGATCTCGCGGCCCTCAACGGCAACTATGTCCTCGAAGCCAAGCTCGACGTGAGCAAGTCGCTCTTTATCGAGCGCGGCCAGGACGGCAAGAACATCTGGGGCGAATATCTGGTGACGCGCCCCGAGGACAAGGACCGTCCGGAGATCGCCATCCTTGCCAAGGCGCTCAACAGCGATGCGACGCGCGACTTCATCAAGACCCGCTATCAGGGCCAGATTTATCCGGCCTTCTGATCAACCATGGACGGGCAGGGGCTATTCCCTGCCCGCAAAACGATGATGCCCGTGACCCTCATCACACCTGAGCCTCCCAAGCCCGTGCAGATCTTTGCCGGGGAACCGGCGCCCGCGGCACCGCGTCCCGAAACGCCGGCGCATGTCATTGCGAGCGATGCGGAGGCCGTCGCGGTGGCCGGGCAGCTCGCGCCGCGCTTTGCCGCGGAGGCGGCGGAGCGCGATCGCGAGCGCCGCTTGCCCATCGAGGAGCTCGACCTTTTCTCGCAAAGCGGCCTCTGGGGCATCACTATCCCCAAGGCCTATGGCGGAGCCCAGGTCTCGCAAGCGACCGTCGCCCGGGTCTTCACGATCCTGGCAGCGGCCGATCCTTCGATTGCCCAGATCCCGCAGAACCATTTCGAGATCGTCGATGTCATCCGCTCGACCGGGAGCGAGGCCCAGAAGCGCGAGCTTTTCGCCTTGATCCTGTCGGGCCTGAGGCTCGGCAACGCCTTCTCCGAATTCCACGGCAAGAATGTCGAGACTTTCGAGACGCGCATCGTCCGTCAGGGCGATGATTATGTCGTCAATGGCCGTAAATTCTATTCGACCGGCGCGCTCTTTGCGCATCTCGTCCCGATCGTCGCCATCGATGAGGCGGGCCATGTCGTCGTCGCGGTGGCCGACCGCGAGGCCAAAGGCCTTGCGATCTTCAATGACTGGTCGGCCTTCGGCCAGAGGACGACGGCGAGCGGCACCGTGATCCTCGATCATGTGACGATCCCGGTATCGCGGCTCCTTCCCGCTCATATCGTCTATGAGCGGCAAAGCGCGGTAGGTCCCCAGAGCCAGCTCATCCATGCCGCGATCGATGCCGGCATTGCCCGTGGCGCCATCGACGCCACGATCGACTTCGTCCGCCATCAGGCGAGGCCCTGGATCGACAGCGGCCAGGACAAGGCTTCCGACGATCCCTACACCATCGCTGAGATCGGCGATCTCAAGATCCGCCTGCATGCGGCCGAGGCCTTGCTCGAGCGCGCCGGCCGCGAGCTCGACGCGACTTTGGCGGGCACGAATGACGAGACGATCGCCAAGGCTAAGATCGCCGTCGCCGAGGCCAAGGTGCTCACCACCGAGATCGCCATCCTCGCCGCCAACAAGCTCTTCGAGCTGGCGGGCACGCGCTCGACCTTGGGCAAGCACAATCTCGACCGCATCTGGCGCGACGCGCGGACCCACACGCTGCATGATCCGGTGCGCTGGAAATACAACGCCATCGGGCAGTATTATCTGAACGGCGTCAACCCGCCGCTGCATTCCTGGATCTGACGCGTTTGGGACAGGAAATTCCCTGCTCCTAATATCGTCGGAAAATACTAACCGATTGATCTGGCGCTCATTTCGTTGAGCGGGCCGCAAAAAAGGCCGAATACCCTGTATTTTCCCTGTATCCGATCGTCTCCCGATCTCAGGTCCATCGGTATTGGGCCGCCGGATGGCCGTCGGTGAGGCGCGGCCGACCCCGGCCGAACAGCTTTTCGCGCAACGTGCCTGGTTCATAATCGCGCTTGTAGCGCTGGCGGCGCTGCAATTCGGGAACGATGAGATCGACGACGTCCTCGAAGGTTTCAGGCCGCACAGCGAAAGCGAGATTGAAGCCGTCTATGTCGGTCTCATCGACCCAGGCCTCGAGCTCATCTGAGACACGCTCGGGCGAGCCCACGATCAGCGGCCCGATACCGCCGATCGCGACGTGATCGGCGACCTCGCGCACCGTCCAGCGGCGATCGGGATCGGCGCGCGTCACATTCTCGAGCGCCGTGCGGCCGGCCTCGCTCTCGACATGCTCGACGATCTGGTCGGGATCGAGACGCGAGAAGTCGACGCCGGTCCAGCCCGACATCAAGGTGAGCGCGCCCTCCGGGCTCGCATAGCGGCGATAGTCGGCGAGCTTGGCGCGGGCATCGGCATCGCTCTTCGCGGTGACGATGGTCATCAGCGCGAAGATCAGGATGCTGCGGGGGTCGCGCCTGCTCTCTGCCGCGAGCTTGCGGATTGCCGCGACGCGCTGGCCGATGACCTTCTTGGAAGGGCCTGAGATGAACACGCATTCGGCATGGCGCGCGGCGAAGCTGCGTCCCGCCGGTGACGAGCCTGCCTGATAGAGCACCGGCGTGCGCTGCGGCGAGGGCTCACCGAGATGGAGCGCATCGAGGCGGTAATGCGGACCTTGATGGGTGACCTTGCGCACGCGCTCGGGCCTGGTGAACACGCCCAACTTGCGGTCGCGGATGACGGCATCGTCGGCCCAGCTCCCTTCCCATAACTTATAGACGACGGCCATATAGTCTTCCGCGATCCGGTAGCGATCGTCATGGGCATTCTGCTTGTCGCGGCCCGTGGCCTTGGCGGCGCTGTCGAGATAGCCGGTGACGACATTCCAGCCGATGCGGCCACGGGTCAGATGATCGAGCGTCGTCATGCGCCGCGCGAAAGGGAAGGGCGGCTCATAAGAGAGCGTGACCGTCACGCCGAAGCCCAGATGCTCCGTGGCCTGCGCCATGGCCGGTACCAGCAGCAACGGGTCATTGACCGGCACTTGCGTCGCATGCTTGAGCGCTGCCTCGGGCGTGCCACCGAAGACGTCATAGACGCCCAGCACATCGGCGAGGAACAGGCCGTCGAATTTTCCGCGCTCCAGCAGCCGGGCGAGATCGGTCCAGTAATCGAGCGTCGCATAGTCCTTCGAGCGGTCGCGCGGATGCTGCCAGAGGCCCGGCGATTGATGCGCCACGCAATTCATCTCGAAGGCGTTGAAGCGGATCTGCTTCGGCATGAATGGATCAGCCGGCCGCTACCGCCTTGCGCTCGGACGGCGCCACGACATTGGCGATCACCTCGCCGAAGGGTCCGGCATTGCGGGCAGGGCCCAGATCATTGCCGGTCGTCGCCTTGAGCGGCAGCTTGGGGAAGACCAGCTCGGCGAAGCGGTAGCATTCCTCGAGATGCGGATAGCCCGACAGGATGAAACGGTCGATGCCGAGCGCCATATATTCCTTCATGCGAGCCGCGACCTCGTCCGGATTGCCGACCAGTGCTGTCCCGGCCCCACCCCTGACCAATCCGACGCCGGCCCAGAGATTGGGACTCACTTCGAGCTTGTCGCGCTTGCCGCCATGAAGCTGCGACATGCGCTGCTGGCCGACGGAATCGAAGCGGGCGAAAGCCTTCTGCGCCGTGGCGATGGTGTCGTCGTCGAGCCTGGAGATGAGGTCATCGGCGGCGCGCCAGGCCTCGGCTGAGGTTTCGCGCACGATGACATGGAGCCGGATGCCGTAGGAAAAGCTACGCCCGGTGGTTGCGGCCAGCGCCTTGGCCTTGGCGAGCTTCTCCGCCACGAGATGAGGCGGCTCACCCCAGGTCAGATAGACATCGACATGGTCGGCCGCGACCTTGTTGCCGGCATCCGATGAGCCGCCGAAATAAAGTGGCGGATAAGGCTTCTGCACCGGTGGATAGAGCAGCTTGCCCTTCTCGATCTTGAGGTGCTTGCCCTCATAGGTCACTTCCTCGCCGGTAAGAAGGCGGCGCCAGATGGTAAGGAACTCATCGGTCACGGCATAGCGCTCGTCATGGTCGAGGAAGACGCCGTCGCCCTTGAGCTCGAGCGGATCGCCGCCCGTCACCACATTGATGAGAAGGCGTCCGTTCGACAGCCGGTCTAGGGTCGCCGCCATGCGCGCCGCGAAAGCGGGCTCGCTGAGGCCGGGCCTCACCGCCATGAGATAGCGCAGCCTCTGGGTCAAGGGCACCATGGCCGAGGCGATGACCCAGGAATCCTCGCAGGAGCGGCCCGTGGGCAAGAGGACGCCATAATAGCCGAGCTCGTCGGCGGCGCGCGCGATCTGTCCCAGATAGGTGAGCGACACATGGCGGGCGCCGATCTCGCTGCCGAGATAGCGTCCGTCGCCATGGGTCGGCAGGAACCACAGCACGTCCGTTGCCGGGGCAGGTGGCGGAAGGTCGATTTGTTGTGTCATGGGTCTCTCAAACAGCTCCGTGCCGCGGCGGGTTGACGCCGTTCAGCCAGTAATTGCCGATGACGCGGTATTTCCAGCGCACCGGGTCGTGCACCGTATGGGTGCGGGCATTGCGCCAATAGCGGTCGAGGTTGAATTCTGCGAGGGTGGATCGCGATCCGCCGAGCTCGATGAGCTTGCTGCCGGCCAAAAGCGAGGCATCGGTCGCCGCGACCTTCGCCTCGGCGACGGCGATGGATGCGGCAGCGACGGTGTCGACGGTCGGGTTGTCGACCGTCTCGTCGACGAAGTCGCCGGCGCGCGCCAGCAGCGCATCGGCGGCGTCGACCGCGATCTTCACCTGGCCCACTTCGGCGATGATATGCGGGTCCTCATAGCCATGCTCGACCCCGCTTTCCTTCCACGGCCTCGTATATTGCCGCACGAAGCGGATCGTCTCCTCGAGCGCGCCTCGCGCAATGCCCTGGTCGACAGCCGCATGCATGATCTGCGCATGCGGTCCCATTGAGCTCGGCGTCTCGAAAAGCTGGTGGAAGGGCAGGACGGAGAAGGGATGGACCGGCACGTTCTCCAGGATCGTGGTGCCGGAGCCGGTGGTGCGCTGGCCGAAGCCCGACCAGTCATCGACGATGGTGATGCCTTCGCTGTCGCGCGGAATGATGGAAAGCGTGCTCTTGCCCTCGTCATTATTGGCGACGACCGCGATCCAATGGGCAAAGAGCACGCCGGTCGAATAGAATTTTCGGCCGTTCAGCCTGAAGCTCTCGCCATCCTTGCTGATCTTCGTGGCATGGTCCTGCGCCGTCTTGGTGCCGAGCTCGGAAAGGGCATTGCCCAGCCGCTCGCCCGCAAGCACGCCCTTGTAGAAGAAATGCTTCTGCTCCGGCGTGCCGACGAGCCGCAAGGCCTCCAGCATGAAGAAGTGGTTCTGCGGGATCTGGCCGATCGAGCCGTCGGCGGCCGAGATGATGGCCATGACCTCGGCGAGGGTGCCCGCTTTGACCTCGGCCCCGCCGAATTCCCTGGGCACCGTGATGGCAAGGAGGCCCGCATCGGAGAGGAGGTCCATTTCCTCGTAAGGCAGCCGCCTGTCACGGTCGCGCTCGGCGGCGCCTTTGGCGAGATGAGCGGCGACCTCATGCGCGACGGAGATGGCCTCGTCGTCCGAGCGGATGATGCGCGCCGCCTGCTGACGCGGCGCCGGTATGCGGAATTCAAGTGCTGGATCGCGGGCGGCGGTGGCGAGCTGAACGGTCATGTCGTGAACCTCAATTCCAGGCATGGCGGGGTGGATTGACGCCGTTCAAGGCGTAGTTGCCGATATGGAAATATTTCCAGCGCACCGGATCGTGCAGCGTATGGGTGCGGGCATTGCGCCAATGACGGTCGAAATTATGCTCAGCCAGGGTCGAGCGCGTGCCGCCGAGCTCATGCAGCTTATTCGTGGCGAGGATGGCGATCTCGGTGGTCAGCACCTTGGCCTCGGCGACCTTGACCGAGACTTCGGCGACCGTATCGTCGGTCGGGTGCCGGATGATGCTGTCGATCGCCTTGCCGGCGCGCGTGAGCACGGCCTCGGCGGCGTGGAGCTTGATCTCGAGATCGCCGATCTGCGAGATGCTGAACACGTCCTCATGGCCATGCTCTTGCCCTGAGTCGATCCACGGCCTGGTGTGCTTGCGCACAAAGCGGATGGTCTCCTCGATCGCGGCCCGCGCGATGCCGGCGTCGACCGCGGCCTGGATGATCTGCGACACGGAACCGTTGGAGGAAGGGTTCTCGCCGCCGAGATAGGCCGGGATCACGCCCAGCGGGTCGACGCGGACATTGTCGATCCTGACATTGCCGCTGGCGGTGGTGCGCTGGCCGAAGCTCGACCAGCTGTCGATGATGGTGAGGCCTGGCGCGTCGCGCGGCACGATGGCGAGATGGACTTTGCCCTCGGGGCTGACGGCGCCGATGTGGATGTAATGGGCGAAGAGCGCGCCGGTCGCATAGAATTTCTCGCCCTTGACGACAAAACCGTCGCCATCCGGCGTGAGCGTCGTCTCGAAGGCGCCGACATGGCGGCTCTTGGCTTCGGAAAAGGCATTGCCGAGGCGGTAGCCTTTGAGCACGCGGCTGAACCACCACTTCTTCTGGGCCTCGGAGGCGGTGGCGCGAATGGCATCGAGCGCCGCCAGATGGTTCTGCGGCATCTGGCCGATCGAGGGATCGGCGGCCGAGATGATCTTGATGACTTCCGCCAGTGTCGCGAAAGAGACTTCGGCGCCGCCATAGGCTCTGGGCACCGTGATGGCCCACAGGCCCTTGCCCGAGAAGCGGTCGAGCTCCTGGACGGGCAGGCGCCGCGTGCGGTCGCGCTCGGCCGCCTCGGCGGCGAATTCCGCCGCCAGGGCCCGCGCCAGCGCGATCGCTTCCTCGTCCGACTTGATCACATGGGCACTGGGGTTGAGCTCGAAGCTCGGCTGCGGTTCGCTCGTCATATTAGCCTCTCCTGAAAAATCACATCACGCGCTGGCGAAGCTGCCGTAACGGCCATGGCCATAGACGAGGGGCTCGCCCCCGTTCACGCGCACGGCCTTGACCTCGCCGATGACGATCGCATGGCTGTGCCGCTCGATGAATTCCTCGACCGCGCAATCGATTGCCGCGATGGCGCCGTCGAGCACCGAGGCCTGGGTGGCGAGCGTGGTCCAGGAGGCGCCGGCATAGCGCTCGGGACCTTTGATGCCGTCGCGGCCGGCGAAGCGCTCGGCGACCTCGCGATGGGCGTGGCCCAGGATGTTGACGCAGAAATGCCGGTGCTTCTGGATCACCGGCCAGGACGAGGCGCCGCGATTGACGCAGACGATCATGGTCGGCGGATCGAGCGACAGCGATATGGCCGAGGTCACGGTAAGCCCGGTGCGGTCTTGGCCGACGCCGGCGGTGATGACGCTGACGCCCCCCGCGACATGGCGCATCGCATCGCGCAAGGATTGGGCGTGATCGGTGAAATCCAAGGGCGACCTCACGGCAATGGTCATAGGCTGGACTCTCGTCTCGATGGATGAATGGTGACAGGCGGGAAATTTAGTTCATGGGGCTTGCCGTCGCTCCGAGTTTTCTTTGTGCCGGGCTTTAGCAATTCTCAATTGGCAGGGAGCGGATGGAGCCCGGCAGTTTTGTTTGCCGAGCTCTTTAGCAATTCTCAATTGCTGGTGAAGGCGTGGCGAGGTTAGCAAATGCGCTCTCTTGAGGAGTTTGTTCATGACCCGCCAGATCCGTTTCAACGCCTTCGACATGAATTGCGTCGGCCATCAATCGCCCGGCCTGTGGGCGCATCCGCGCGACAAGTCGTGGAAGTACAAGGACCTCGATTACTGGCAGGATCTCGCCCGCACGCTCGAGAAAGGCGTGTTCGACGGCATCTTCATCGCCGATGTGATCGGCTATTATGACGTGTACAAGGGATCGAACTACCACGCGATCGAGCAGGCGGCGCAGATCCCGGTCAACGACCCCTTGCAGCTTGCCGCTCCCATCGCGCTGGCGACCGAGCATCTCGGCATCGGCATCACCGCATCGACCTCCTTCGAGCACCCATATACTTTCGCCCGCCGGATCGCGACCGCCGATCACCACACCAAGGGTCGCGTCGGCTGGAACATCGTCACCTCCTATCTCGAAAGCGGGGCCAAGAATGTCGGCGAGGGTGGGTTGCGGCGGCACGACAATCGCTATGAGGTCGCAGCCGAATATGTGGAAGTGCTCTACAAGCTCCTCGAGGGCAGCTGGGAAGAGGGCGCTGTGGTGCGCGACGGCGAGAAGCGCATCTTTACCCATCCCGACAAGGTCCATGAGATCGGCCATAAGGGAAAATTCTTCGACGTGCCCGGCTATCAGCTCACCGAGCCTTCGCCGCAGAGGACTCCGGTCCTCTATCAGGCGGGCGCCTCGGGTCCCGGCAAGGAATTCGCCGCCAATCACGCCGAATGCATTTTCGTCGCGGCGCCGACGAAGTCCCTCCTCAAGGCCTATGTGAGCGATATTCGCGGAAGGGCCGCCAAGGCCGGCCGCGATCCGCGGAAACTCTATATCTACAACCTCGCCACCATCATCACCGACGAGACCGATGCGAAGGCTCAAGCCAAATTCGAAGACTACAGGAAATATGCTTCCTATGACGGCGCGCTGGTCTTCATGTCGGGCTGGAGCGGCATCGACTTCGGCCAATATGCGCCGACCGACCTCGTCAAGAAGGTCGAGACCAATGCCATCATCTCCATGGTCGAGCACTTTGCCGGCAAGGATAAAGCCTGGTCGATCGAGGAGCTGGCGAAGTTCGGCGGCATTGGCGGGCTCGGGCCCGTCTTCGTCGGCTCGCCGTCGCGTATCGCCGACACCTTGCAGGAATGGGTCGCCGACACCGATGTCGACGGCTTCAACCTCGCTTATGCGGTGACGCCCGAGACCTTCGAGGATGTCGTCGGCTATGTCGTCCCCGAACTGCAGCGCCGCGGCGCCTATCCCAAGGCCTATCGGCCAGGCACGCTGCGCGACAAGCTCTTCGGTGACGGGCCTTATCTGCAGGCGCCGCACCCCGCCGCTCAATATCGCGACATCGAAGCCGTGAAACGCCGCGAGGCGAAGGCGCCCGCCTCCGTTTCCCGCATTCGCGAAACCGCGTGAGGCCCGCTATGAACCGGCGACTGACAGACACCGACGACAAGCTTTTTGCCGACCGGCTGATCGCCACCGCGCGCCGCGATCCGGGCGCGCCGGCCCTTCTGCATAAGAAGCGCGGCGTCTGGATCGTCCGGCGCTGGGGTCATGTGCTCGATGAGATCGACCGCCTGGCCGCGGGCCTCAAGTCTCTCGGTCTCTCTCCAGGCGGGCAGGTCGCCGTCGATGGCGAGATCACCGCGCAGCTCTTTCTCGTCGCGGCGGCCATTCGCGCCGCCGGAGGCGCGATCCTCTCCGTCCCGCTGAGCGCATCGGCGGCGGAGCTCGACCGTGTGCTCGACGACCCTTCCGTCGATCTGGTGATCGGCCAGGGCCGCGACACGGTGGCCCGCTGGAGCGAGCATAACCGGCGCCGCATCCCGATCGTCTTCGATCACACGACTCCCGACAGCCGGCCGCCCGCCGACGGCATCGTGACGCTCGCCAATCTCCGGACACTCGGCGAACCGGCCCGATGGTCGATCGGCAAGGTGGTGCCGGCGAGCGGCAGGTCCTTGCCGGTGACGTGGTTCGAGGAGTCGACAGACTGGTTCGATGGTCTCGACATCCTGCTTGATCACTGGGTTGCCTCGGGTGAACCGGTCGGCCTGCCCGAACTCCTGGCCGCGGCCTCCCGCGACCGGCTCGAGCTTGCGCCGGAGAGCTGGATCGCCTCGCCCGCTCGTCTCGAATTCAATGAGCGCGCGATTCGCGAGCGCCTGCCGGAGCGCAATTCCCTTGCGGGGCGGCTCGTGGATGGTGCGTTGCGCGGTGGGCGCGCGCCATGGTTTTCGCTGACGCGGTACCGGCTGCGCAACCGGCTGGGCCTCGGGCGCCTCGCTTATATCGATGTCCATCTGGGACATGGGGCGGGCAGGACGCCGGCCCTGTTCCACCAACTCGACATAGCGACCTTTCTCGTCGGCCAGCGCTTCCCGTCGGAGCGCATCGTCGCTCCCCCGCCGGAGAAATCCTATCCACGCCCGCTCGTGGCGGCGGCTGCAGCCCGATGAGCGGAGATCTGCTCTCGATCCGCGACGTCTCGTTGTCCTTCAAGGGCATCAAGGCGCTGACGGCCATTTCCTTCGATGTCGCCGACGGCGAGATCTGCGCGCTCATCGGTCCGAACGGCGCCGGCAAGAGTTCGCTGCTCAATGTCATCAACGGCGTCTATCGGAATGAGGCGGGCGAGATCGCCTTTGCCGGCGAGACCTTGCGCGGATCACCGCGCCGCGCCGCCCGGCTCGGCATCGGCCGCACCTTCCAGAACAACGCGCTGTTCAAGCGCCTGACGGTGCTCGACAATGTGCTGGCGGGCCTTACCCGCAAGGCCGAGGCGAGCCTTCTCGAGCACACATTCCGCCTTGGCCGTTCGGCCGGCGAGACACGGCGTTTCCGCGATCTCGCCGAGGACACGATCGCATTCCTCGAGATCGCGGCCTTGCGCGACGAGATCGTCGGGCAGTTGCCCTATGGCCTGCAGAAGCGCGTCGAGCTTGCCCGCGCGCTGGTTTCGCGCCCGCGCCTGCTTCTGCTCGATGAGCCGATGGCCGGCATGAACCACGACGAGAAACGCGAGATCAGCCGCTTCATCCTCGATGTCAACCGCGAGCTCCACACCACGATCGTGCTGATCGAGCACGATATCGGCGTGGTCATGGGGCTCTCCGATCATGTCATCGTGCTCGATTACGGCCGCAAGATCGGCGACGGGACGCCGGCCGAGGTGCGTGGCAACCCCGATGTCATCGCCGCCTATCTCGGCACCGTGCATTGAGGAAATGGGATGAGCTTCTTCCTTGAGACACTCGTGGGCGGCCTCCTGGCGGGTGTCATGTATTCGCTGGTCGCCATCGGCTTCGTCCTGATCTACAAGGCCTCCGGCATCTTCAACTTCGCGCAAGGGTCCATGGTCCTCTTCGCGGCGCTCACTTTCGTGACGCTGCGCGAGGCGGAGTGGGGCTTCGCGCCGGCCCTTCTCGCAACCCTCGTCATCATGGTCCTGGGCGCGATCGCGATCGAGCGCTTCGTGCTGCGCGCGCTCATCAACCAGTCCGACCTGACCCTGTTCATGGCGACGCTGGGTCTCTCTTTCGTGATCGAGGGCCTGGCCCAGCTCCTGATGGGGGCGAGCGTTCATGAGCTCAATCTCGGCATCGACGACGTGCCGATTGAGACCGGTCCCATCCTCGTCAGCCAGTTCGATCTCCTGGCGGCGCTGACCGCGGGCGCGCTGGTCGTCTCTCTGTCGCTGTTCTTCAACCTGACACGCATCGGCATTTCCTTGCGCGCCATCGCCGATGATCCGCTGGCGGCCCAGTCGATCGGCATCCGCCTGCCGGTCCTGTGGCGCATCGTCTGGGGTGTCGCCGGCCTCGTCGCCCTCGTGGCGGGCCTTCTCTGGGGCGCGCGCCAGGGCGTGCAGTTCTCGCTCACCCTCGTAGTGCTGAAGGCGCTACCCGTTCTCATCATCGGCGGCTTCACCTCGATCGCCGGCGCCATTGTCGGCGGATTGCTGATCGGCGCCAGCGAGAGCCTCGCCGAGATCTATCTCGGCGATCTGCTCGGCGGCTCGGTCTCGACCTGGTTCGCCTATGTGGTGGCGCTCGCCTTCCTGCTCGCCCGCCCGTCCGGCCTGTTCGGCGAACGCGCCATCGAAAGGGTATGATCATGATAGCGCTTGCCGCCGAGGGGCGGACCGACGCCGCCGAGAAGTTGGAGGTGCTGCGCCGGTGGAAGGGAGGGCCGATCGCGGCTCTGGGCCTCGTGCTTGCGGCCTATGCGCTGGGCTTCGTCGTCGACGACTACTGGTTCAACGCCATATTGATCCCGTTCCTGATCATGGCGCTGGCCGGCCTCGGCCTCAATCTGCTCACGGGCTATGCCGGGCAGGCCTCGCTCGGCACCGGCGCCTTCATGTCGGTCGGCGCCTTTGCCACCTATAATGTGCTACTGCGCGCCCCCGATTTGCCGCTGCCGGTGAGCTTCGTCATCGGCGGCCTGTTCGCTGGTCTCGCCGGCGTCGTGTTCGGCCTGCCGAGCCTCAGGATCAAGGGTTTTTACCTCACCGCCTCGACGCTCGCCGCCCAGTTCTTCCTGCCCTGGCTCTTCAACCAATATGGCTGGTTCTCCAATTACACGACCTCGGGCTCCATCTCGGCGCCGAAGCTCGAATTTCTGGGAAGCGATCTCTCGACCCCGCTCGGTCGCTATCTCCTGACCCTGACCAGCGTCGTCATCCTGACCTGGCTCGCCTGGAACCTCGTCACCAGCCAGGTGGGGCGCAACTGGATGGCGATCCGTGACATGGACACCGCGGCGGCCGTCGCCGGCATTCCCATCGCCTTCAACAAGCTCGCCTCCTTCGCCATCTCCTCCTTCGTGATCGGCATTGCGGGAGCACTCTGGGCCTTTGCCTATCTCGGCACCGTCGATGCCCGCTCCTTCGATCTCGACCGCTCCTTCACCGTGCTCTTCATCATCATCATTGGCGGCATGGGTTCGATCTGGGGCGCCTTCATCGGCTCGGCTTTCGTCATCCTGGTGCCGATCCTGATCAGCAACCTCTCGGCCACCTTCCTCTCAGGCGCCATCGATGCCGGCCAGTCGGAGAACCTGCAGAAGATCCTGTTCGGCGCGCTCATCGTCTATTTCCTGATCAAAGAGCCGAATGGGCTCGCCGCTCTCATCATCAAATTCCGCCGACGCCTGTCGCTCTGGCCGTTCAAATCATAACCACGGAGACCATGCATGCCCCACACTGTGACGAAGACCTTGCGACGGCTCGCTTTCGCGGCCCTTGCATTGACTGCCATCCCGCTTGCTGCGAGCGCTGAAGAGGCCAAGCAGCAATATTTCCCGCTCGCCACCTTCCGCGTCGGCGCCTATGCCTCGAGCGGCATCCCGGTCTGGGCCGGCGAGATCGATTATTTCCGCTACATCAACGAGGTCGAAGGCGGCATCAACGGCGTCAAGCTGTTCTGGGATGAATGCGAGACCGAATGGGAAGTCGAGAAGGGTGTCGAATGCTATGAGCGCGTGAAGGCCGGCAAGGACGGTTCGCCGGTGCCGATCTTCCTGCCGCATGGCGATCCCATCTCCAAGGCGCTGACCGAAAAGACGGTGGCCGACAAGATTCCCCAGATCACCATCGCTTACGGCCGCACCGAATCGATCGACGGCCGCGTCTTCCCCTATTCCTTCCCGGTGCTGTTCAGCTTCTGGTCGGAAGCCTCCTCGGTGATCAACCACGTCGCCGAGATCGAAGGCGGCAAGGACAAGCTCAAAGGCCTCAAGATCGCGACCGTCTATCACGACAGCCCCTATGGCAAGGAGACCCAGGTCCCGCTGGACTATCTCGCCAAGACCTATGGTTTCGAGAACATCCAGATCCCCGTGCCGCATCCCGGCAATGAGCAGTCGGCGCAATGGGCGAAGATCCGCCAGTTGAAGCCCGATTACGTCTTCCTGCGCGGCTGGGGCGTCATGACACCGGTCGCGATCAAGACCGCGGCCAAGACCGGCTTCCCGGTCGATCACATCATTGGCGGCATCTGGTCGGGCTCGGAAGAGGATGTGCGGCCCGCAGGCGCCGTGGGCAAGGGCTACAAGGCGGTGACGCCGTTCCCGGCGGGTGCCGACTTCGACATCTTGAAGCGCCTCAAGCAGCACGTTGTCGACAAGGGCTTGAGCGACCTCAAGGATCCCAAGAGCTTCGGCTCGGTCTACTATAATTCCGGCGTCATCGAGGCGATCGTCTCGGTCGAGGCGATCCGCAAGGCGCAGTCGAAATTCGGCAATCGCCCGGTGACCGGCGAGGAAGCCCAATGGGGTCTCGAGAATCTGAAGCTCGACGATGCGCGGCTGAAGGAGATCGGTGCCCTGGGCCTGGTCCAGCCGCTCGAGCTGTCGATCAAGGACCATGAGGGCGGCGGCGCCGGCAAGATCCTGCAGTGGGACGGCGAGAAGTGGAACATCGTCAGCAATGGTTGGGTCCGCTCGGACCGCGAATTGCTGCTGCCGTTGATCTATGAGCGTGCCGCGGCCTATGCCAAGGAAAAGGGCATCACGCCGCGCCCGGATGTCAGCAACTGACGCGAGAGAGGGCCGGTCGTCCGGGGATAGCCGGCCCTCGCAAGAGAAACCAATGGCCTCAAACTCTGAACCCTTTCTTGCCGTCGAGAATGTCGAAGCCGTCTATGGCGGAGTCATCCTCGCTCTGCGCGGCGTGTCGCTCGCCGTCGACAAGGGGGCCGTCGTGGCGCTACTCGGGCCCAATGGCGCCGGCAAGTCGACGACGCTCAAGGCGATCTCCAACCTGATCCGTTCGGAGCGCGGCAAGGTGATCGAGGGCGCGATCCGCTGGCAGGGCCGGGACATCTCAGACCGCGATCCATCCGCGCTCGTCTCCGATGGCCTGGTGCAGGTGCTGGAGGGCCGCCACGTCTTCCCGCAGCTCACCGTCGAGCAGAATCTGATCACCGGTGCTTATGTGCGCGGGCTATCCAAAGCAGAGATCGCCAGCGGCCTCGAGCGCATCTATGCCTGGTTCCCGCGCCTCAAGACGCGCCGACAATCGCGTGCCGGCCTGACCTCCGGCGGCGAGCAGCAGATGGTGGCGATCGGCCGGGCGCTGATGACACGCCCGACCCTCGTCCTCCTGGACGAGCCGTCCATGGGGCTGGCGCCACTCATCGTCGAGGAGATTTTCGAGATCGTGCGCGGGCTCAATCGCGACAGCGGTGTGAGCTTCCTGTTGGCCGAGCAGAATGCCAATCTGGCGCTGCGCTATGCCGATCACGCCTATGTGCTGGAGACCGGCCGTGTCGTGGCGTCGGGTCCGGCGGCCGAGCTCGTCGCGCGCGACGACATCAAGGACATCTATCTGGGCGGCAATGCGAGCGCGGTCGTCCGGCCGACGCGGCATTGACCGAACTGTTTCATCGAGGTGAGTTCATGACGACGACCAATGCATGGGGCAGGGGCCCCACCGCGCGCTATGAGGAGTTGGCGGGAATCTTCCGCCCCGTTTTCGCGCGCATAGAGGAAGGCACGATCGCGCGCGAGATCGCACGTTTGCTGCCTTACAAGGAGATCGGCTGGCTCAAGGAGTTGCGTTTCGGGGCGCTGCGCGTGCCCGAGGCCGAAGGCGGCTATGGCGCGACCTTGCCCGAGCTCTTCGAGCTCCTGAGCGAGCTGGCGCGGGCCGATTCCAATTTTACCCAGATCTTGCGATCGCATTTCGGCGCGGTCGAGGATGTGCTGGCGAGCCGCGATTTGAAGCGTCGGGCGCGCTGGTTCAAGCAACTGGCCGTGGGCGACATTTTCGGCGGCGGCTTCACCGAGCGCGGCAAGGCCAAGGCCGGCACATTCGCCACGACGATCAGGCGCCGGGGCGAGGGCTGGGTGGTCAATGGCGAGAAGTATTATTCGACCGGCTCGCTCTTCGCCGACTGGATCGAGCTTGTCGGCACGGGGCCTGAGGACAAGGTCGTGGTCGCCGTCGTCCCGACCTCGGCCGCAGGGCTCACCCAGCGCGATGATTGGGATGGTTTTGGCCAGAAGCTCACCGGCAGCGGCACGTCGATCTATCAGGAGATCGAGCTTCCTTTCGAGAATGTGCTCACCGGCGATGACCGGTTCAAATATCAGGCCGCCTTCTACCAGACCGTCCATCTCGCGACCCTGACCGGGATCGCGCGAGCCGCGGCAGACGAGGTGGCGGAGCACGTCGCCAAGCGAACGCGCACCTTCACCCATGCGACGTCACGCGTGCCGCGTCAGGATCCGCAGGTCCTGCAAGTGGTGGGACAGGCCCATGCCGCGGCCTATGCCGCGGGCGCCATCACTCACAAGGTCGCCAGCGCTTTGCAGTTCGCTTATGACACGGCGAAGGAAGGTGATGAGGAGGCGGTCACGGCCGCCAATTTCGCAGCCGAGCTCGAGGCGGCCGAGGGCCAGATCGTCGTCTCCAAGCTGGTCCTGGACTCGACCACCGGCATCTTCAACGCGCTGGCCGCCTCGGCGACCAGTGTGCAGGTGAGCCTCGATCGCCACTGGCGCAATGCCCGCACCATCTCCTCCCACAATCCGGCTATATATAAAGAGCGGGTCGTCGGCGATTATGCGGTCAACCAGACGGCCCCGCCCTATCTCTGGCTGCCGGGCGAAGGCTGAGACCCAGTCAGGAAATGTAACCGAATACTTTAGGTTATTTGATTCCGCTTCGGCCCGTCGCGCTGGGTAACCTCTCCGGCAAATTGGGCATTGATGGAGCGATGAGATGACCTTGAGGTTTTCACGGCGTGGGCTGTTGTCGGCGGCAGCCGGAGGCGCGCTTGGCCTTGCCTCCTATCAGGTCTCGCAACCGGCGCTCGCCGATCAAAAGACGCTCCGCATCGGCTTCCAGAAATATGGCACGCTGATCCTGCTCAAGGGCAAGGGCACGCTCGAAAAGACCCTCGAACCGTTGGGCTATGGCGTGACCTGGACGGAATTTCCGGCGGGCCCGCAGCTCCTCGAAGGGCTGAATGTCGGCGCCATCGATTTCGGATCGACCGGCGAGGCGCCGCCGATCTTCGCGCAGGCCGCGGGCGCCCCCCTCGTCTATGTGGCGCATGAGCCGCCGGCACCCAAGGGCGAGGCCATCCTCGTTCCCAAGGACAGCGCCATCCGGAGCGTGGCCGACCTCAAAGGCAAGAAGGTGGCGCTCAACAAGGGCTCGAATGTCCATTACCTGCTGGTCAAGGCGCTGGAAAAAGCCGGCGTCTCCTATGCCGATATCGAGACCAAGTTCCTGCCCCCGGCCGATGCGCGCGCCGCCTTCGAGCAGGGCTCGGTCGATGCCTGGGTGATCTGGGATCCGTTCCAGGCCGCGGCCGAAGCCGCAACCGGGGCGCGGACTCTCGCCAATGGCGAAGGCCTGGTGGCCAACCATCAATTCTATCTCGGCACAAGCGACTTCATTTCCGGCCATGGCAAGGCGATCGACGTCCTTCTGGCGCAGATCGCCGAGCTCGATCAATGGGCCAATGGCAATACCGATGCCGTCGCCGATCAATTGGCGGCGAGCGTCGGCATCCCGGCGCCGATCCTGAAGATCGCCCTGGCGCGGCAGACCTTCGGCATCACGACGCTGAGCGGCGAGGTCGTCAAGGGCCAGCAGGAGATCGCCGATGCTTTCCACAAGCTGGGCCTCATCCCCAAGCCGATCTCCATCGCCGATGCGGTGGCGAAGATCGGTTGATGGACAAAGCTCTGGCCACAGCTCTCGACAAGGCTCTCACCTGGCTGTTGCCGGTGCTCCTGGTCGTGCTGTGGGAATTGGCCGCGCGAAGCGGCCTGTTGAGCACGAGGCTCATGCCGGCGCCGAGCGCCGTCGCCTTGGCCTTCATCGCCGGCCTGCGCGACGGCTCGCTGTGGGCCAACACGCTCATCTCGACCGAGCGCGCCGTGAAGGGGCTTCTGATCGGCGGCTCGATCGGCTTTCTCTTCGGCATGGTGAACGGCCTGTGGCCGCCGGCGGAGAAGCTCTTCGATTCGAGCATGCAGATGCTGCGCAACGTGCCGCATCTGGCGATCATCCCGCTCGTCATTCTGTGGTTCGGCATCGAGGAGGCGGCGAAGATCTTCCTGGTCGCGATCGGCGTCCTGTTCCCGATCTATCTCAACACCTATCACGGCGTGAAGACCGTCGATCGCGGCCTGATCGAGATGGGGCGCGTCTATGGGCTCAAGCCCGCTTCCTTGCTGTGGCGCATCATCCTGCCGGGCGCGTTGCCCTCGATATTGGTCGGCTTGCGCTATGCGCTCGGCATCATGTGGCTGACCCTCATCGTCGCCGAGACGATCTCGGCCTCTTCCGGAATCGGCTATATGACGATGAACGCGCGCGAGTTCATGCAGACCGACGTCGTGCTTCTCGGCATTATCGTCTATGCGCTGCTCGGCAAGCTTGCCGATACGGCGACACGTGCGCTCGAGCGCCGGGCGCTCGCCTGGCATCCGAGCTATCAGGCCAATGCGGGCCTAAGCGCATGAAGCTTGCCTCCAATCTTCAGCTCAAGCCGGTCGGGATCGAGCCGCCTCGGCGGAAAGTAATATCGGGCGGTTTGGGCCTGCCGATCGAGCTCGACGCCGTCTCGAAGAGTTTTGGCGAGCGCGCGGTTCTGAAATCCATTTCCTTGTCCATCGCGGCTTCTGAGTTCGTCGCCGTCGTCGGCCGCTCGGGCTGCGGCAAGACCACCTTGCTGCGTCTGATCACCGGTCTCGATCCCTCATCGCACGGCGTGCTGAAGATCGAAGATGAGCCGGTGCGTGGCTTGCAGGACCGGGTGCGGTTGCTGTTCCAGGATCCACGCCTGCTGATGTGGCAGACGGTCGAGGGCAATGTCGGCATTGCGCGCGAGCCAGGCTGGCGCGAGACGGCGCGGCAGGCGTTGCATGATGTGGGCTTGGCCGATCGCGCTCGCGACTGGCCCTCCGTCCTGTCCGGCGGGCAGAAGCAGCGTGTGGCGCTGGCGCGCGCATTGGTGAGCCGGCCGGGCGTCCTGCTGCTGGATGAGCCTTTTGGCGCGCTCGACGCGCTGACCCGTGCCGAGATGCATGATCTGCTGGCGCGCATCTGGTCGGAGCATCTCTTCACCACGGTCCTCATCACCCATGATGTGAGCGAGGCCATTGCGCTGGCGGATCGCGTCATCGTGCTGAAGGACGGACATGTGGCGCTCGACCTGCCGATCGATCTGCCGCGGCCGCGGCGTGCCAGCCCGGAGACGAGCCGGCTTCAGAACATCATATTGGGCTATGTCTGAGAGGGCGGCTGGACCAGCTCGATGGTGAAGCCGTCGGGATCGCGCAAATAGCAGGCATAGGTGTTGGCGGAAGGTCCCGTCTCCATGCGCACCGGGGCTGAGACGAAATAGACGCCGAGACGCGAAAGCCGCTCATATGTCTCCTGGATGCTGTCCGTCGCGAGCGCGAGATGGGCCGACCCGACATTGCAGGTCTTGGTGTCGAGCGTCGTGCCTTGCGGCGACACATATTCGATGAGCTCGAGCTGGTGGTGTTTCGGTGGGTCCGACGGAGATCGATGCTGTTGACGCTCGTCTCGGCGGTCTATTTGATCACGGTCGGCGGCAAAGACTGACGACGGCGGGAAGGACGCGGAAGATGATACTGAAAGGACAACTGGCGCTGGTGACGGGTGCGGCGCAAGGGATCGGCTTCGCCATTGCCGAGGCATTGGCCAAGGAAGGGGCCAGGATCGTCATCGCCGACATCCATGCGGAGCGGGCCGCCGCTGCCGCCTCGGCCCTTGGCGAGAAGGGTCTCGACTGTATCGGCGAAAGGCTCGATGTGACCGATCGGGCCGGCGTCGAGGCCCTTGCCGAGCGAATCACCCGCGAGGTGGGGCCGATCTCGATCCTGGTGAACAATGCCGGCATCGGCGTGAACGTGCCGCTTGCCGACCAGGCGGCGCCCAAAGTCTGGGACGATACGATCGCTGTCAATCTCACCGGGGTCTTCAATGTCTCCCGCGCTTTCTTGGCCGCGCTGAAGGAGACCAAGGGCTCGATCGTCAACATCTCTTCCGTCGTCGCCTTCACCAGCGGCTTTGCCGATGCGGGCTATGTTGCTTCCAAGGGTGGTGTGCGCTCGCTCACCCAGAAAATGTGCCGTGAGCTGGCACCTTATGGCATTCGCGTCAATGCCATTGCCCCCGGCTATATCGAGACGGCGATGGGAGGCCCAGGCGACCCTGAATATGTCCAATGGCTCGATTGGCACTGCCCGATCAAGCGTTTCGGCCGGCCGGAGGAGATCGGTGGACCGGTCGTGTTTCTCGTCTCGCCGGCCGCGAGCTTCATCAATGGCGTCACGCTGCCGGTCGATGGCGGCTATCTGGTAATCTGAGGAAAGCTTATGCTGAAGAGTGTGTTCCATACGTCCTGGACGGTCGACAATCTCGACCGTTCCGTGGCCTTCTATCGCGATCACCTGGGGTTCGAGCTTGTCGGCACGCGCGAGCGCCAGGGCGTCGAGATCGAGATGGTTGTCGGCTTCCCCAAGGCCGATCTGCGCATCGCGTTCCTGCGCCTGCCCGGCGCGCCCGTCGGCATATCGGGCCATCATCTGGAGCTCATCGAATATCGCCATCCGCGCGGCCTGCGTCTCGCCATCCGCACCTGCGATACGGGCTCGGCGCATCTGGCGCTCGAGACCACGTCCATTCGCGAGGATTATGAGCGCTTGAGCCGCGCCGGCGTCACCATCGTGTCGGAGCCCGTCACCTTCAAGGGCGGCGTGGCCGGTGAAGTGCTGGCGCTCTATCTGCGCGATCCCGACGGCTTCACCATCGAGCTGGTCCAGGTGATGCCGCCAACCGCCGCTTAGCCGGCGAACCTTGCCTCCGGAACGCCCTTGATGCCGAGACCGGTGATGGCGAAGAGGCTGCCGCGCAGGACGCCGTCGCCCGGGAAGCGCGGCAGCGGCGGCTTCGCCATCGACGTCACATAGAGGACATCGAGCTTCGGTCCGCCGAACATCACGCTGGTCACCTTCTTCACCGGCATGTCGATGACCCGGTCGACCACGCCCTGCGGTGTGTAGCGGATGACCTTGCCGTCATAGACCTGGGCGTTCCACAGGCAGCCTTCCGCATCGACGGTCGAGCCGTCGGCGGCGCCGCCCGTCGAGGTGTCGAGCTTGGCGAAAGTGCGCCGGTTTGAGACCGCGCCCGTCTTCTGGTCATAGTTATAGGCCCAGATCTCGCCCGACCAGGAATCGGCGAAATAGAAGATGTTGCCGTCGGGGCTCCAGCACGGCCCGTTCGACACGATGATGCCCGTTTCGACTTTCGTCACTGTGAGATCGGGATCGAGACGATAGAGCGCGCCGCTGGGTCCCGATTCCTGGCTGTCCATCGTGCCGGCAAAAAACCTCCCCTTGCGGTCCACCTTGCCGTCATTGATCCAGTTGGTGGGCGTGTCCGGCTCGATCTCGGCGATGAGAGGACAATCCCCCGTCGTGAAATCGAGCGCATGGAAGCCTTTCGCCAGGGAGCAGATCGCGCCCTTGCCGTCCTTGCGGATGGCGATCGAGCCGACGCGCGAGGGCACGTCCCAGGCGCGGATCTCGGTGCCCTGTGCGGTTGCCCGGAAGACCCGCATGCCTGCTGCGTCTATCCAGTAGAGGCGTTGCTGCTCGACATCCCATAAGGGGCCTTCGCCCAGCGTTGTCTTCACATCGACCAGCACTTCGATCTTCATGAGATCCTCCCATTATCCTTTGAATCGGGGTTCGGGCAAACCGCGCACGCCGAGGCCGTGGACGGCGAAGACGCATCCCGCCTCGCGCTCGCGGTGGTATTGGTGGTTGAACGGCCGCGCCATCGAGGTGACGAAGGCGATGTCGAGATCGGGCCCGCCGAAGATCAGGCTGGTTGTCGACTGCACCGGCAGGCCGACGATGCGGTCAACGACGCCGTTCGGGTCGAAGCGGATGAGCCGGCCCGAATAGACCTCCGTGCTCCACACATAGCCTTCAGAATCGACCGTCGCGCCGTCGGGCAGGCCGCGCAAATTCTCGAAGCTGGTGAAGACGCGGCGCGAGCGCACCCCACCCGTTTCAGTGTCGTAGTCATAGGCATAGATCACCCTCTTGCCGGTATCGGCGAAATAGAGCGTCCTCCCGTCGAGGCTGAAGCAGGGACCGTTGGAGCAGATGATATCGCGGTCGAGCTCATGGACGCTGAGGTCGGGATCGAGCCGGAACAATTTGCCGACGCCGTTCCGTTCCTCGAAATCCATCGAGCCGGCGATGAATCGGCCTTGGCGGTCGACCTTGCCATCATTCATGCGGGGGGTAAGCTCGCCCGGCTGCGTCTCCGCGATCAGCGTGACCTTGCCGTTCCTGAAATCGAGGGCATGGAAGCCGCTGCGCAAGGAGACGATGGCGCCGCCTGTCTCGCGCAAGGCGAGTGAGCCTATGGGCTCGGGCAGGAGCCATTCCTTGCGGTCGCCGCCTTTCACATCAGCGGAATAGACGGCAGGCTTGTAGGAATCGATCCAGTAGAGCCGCTGCTCCGCCACGTCCCACAAGGGGCCTTCGCCGAGCGCGTTGCGGTCCTCGCTGAAAATCTCGATGCGCAGCATGCTACGTCCTCCTAGAAGGAAACCTTGTCGCCGCCCTTGAGTGCCAGGATCTCGCGGGCTTCGTCCGGGGTCGCGACCTGCATGCCGAGGCCCTCGATGATCTTGCGCGCCAGCGCCACCTGCTCGGCATTGGAAGTGGCGAGCTTGCCCTTGCCGGCCCACAGACTGTCCTCGAGGCCGACGCGGATATTGCCGCCAAGGGCGGCTGCTTGTGCGGCGATGCGCAATTGCGCGGCGCCGGCGCCCAGCACCGACCAGCGATAGCTCGCGCCGAACAGACGGTCGGCGGTGCGCTTCATATGGGCGACGTCTTCCGGATGGCTGCCGATGCCGCCCAGGAGCCCGAAGACCGACTGCACGAAGAGCGGCGGCTTGACGAGGCCGCGATCGGCGAAGTGGGCGAGGTTATAGAGATGCGCGATGTCGTAGCATTCGAACTCGAAGCGCGTGCCGTTGCCGTAGCAGGTCTCGAGGATATATTCGATGTCCTTGAAGCTGTTGCGGAAGACGAGATCGCGCGTCGCTTCGAGATGCGGCTTCTCCCAGTCGAATTTGAAGCTCTTGTATTTGGCGACGAGGTGATAGAGGCCGAAATTGATCGAGCCCATATTGAGGGAGGCGACCTCGGGCTTGAACTGGGCCGCAGGCTTCACCCTCTCCTCGACCTTCATATAGGGGCTGCCGCCGGTGGTGATGTTGATCGCCGCCTTGGTCGCCTGCTTGATGCGCGGCAGGAAGCGCTGGAAGGCTTCCGGCGTCTGATCGGGCTTGCCGGTCTCGGGGTCGCGCGCATGGAGGTGGAGGATGGCAGCACCCGCTTCCGCCGCCGCGATCGCCTCGCTGGCGATCTCGTCCGGCGTGATCGGCAGATAGGGCGACATGGTCGGCGTATGGATGGCGCCGGTCACCGCGCAAGTGATGATGACTTTGCCCTTATGTGTGTCAGTCGCAGTCAATTTCCGATCTCCTTTGCGGCGCGCTTCTTGTGCGCGGCCAATGCCATCAATCTCTTGTCGCGCCACATCTGGCGCTCCTGAAGCCGGTCGGCCGGCACATGCTTGCGCCGCTCCGGCTCGATCGTGTCCATGACCGCGCCCGCCCAGTCGACCCGGCGCTGCATTTGCGGGAACAGGTTCTCGTAGATGCCCTGATAGCGCTCGGCATAGTCGCGCACGCCGCCCGGCGCGTTGAGGTCGATGGTCTCGAAGGGACCCATGAAGGACCAGCGCAGGGCGAGACCGTCGCGGATGCCGATATCGACATCCTCGACGCTGGCATAGCCGTCGGCGACGAGGCGGAAGGCCTCTTCGAGAAGGGCGCCCTGCATGCGATTCATGATGAAGCCGTCGAGCTCCTTCTTCATCACCAGCGGCGCATGGCCCGCTGAGATGAGGAATTGCCTGGTGCGCTCCATCGTCTCGGCCGATGTCCAGGGGGCCGGCACCACTTCGGCGGCCGGGATCAGATAGGGCGGATTGATCGGATGGACGACGACGCAGCGATGCCGGCCTTTGAGGCCTTCGGTGAAGCGCGACGGCAAGAGGGCCGAGGTCGAGCTCGCCAGCACCGCTTCGGGCGGTGCCGCGGCATCGAGCCTCTGGAACACCTTGATCTTGGTGTCGAGCACTTCGGGCGTGTTCTCCTGGACATGGCTTGCCTCGGCCACGGCCTCTTCGAGTGTCTTGGCCGGCTTGATACGGGCGAGCACCATGTCCGGCGTTTGGCCATTCAGGAGATCGTTGCGGGCGAGATCGTCGAGGACGCCCGAAATATAGTCGAGCGCCTTCTCCGGCGCGCCATCCTGCTGGTCCCACAGCCGGACGCTCGACCCCGCGCGGGCGAAGCTGATCGCCCAGGCCCGGCCGATGAAGCCCGAGCCGATGATCGCGGTTGCTGGTTTTTCAGAGAGTTTCGACATTGCCATCGACTCCGAGGGATTGTCCGGAAACATTGATGCCGGCATCGGACAGAAGGAACGCCACCATGCTGGCGACGTCGTAGGGGCTCACCATCCGCCTGAGCGACACGCGCTCGAGATAGCGCCTTTCCATCTCCTGATGGCTGATGCCGATCTGCTTGGCGCGCGCGGCGATCACTCTGTCGATGCGCGGACCCTCGACGATGCCGGGAAGAATGGCATTGACCCGGATCAGCGATGGTCCGAGCTCCTTGGCAAGGCTCTGGGTGAAGCCGACGACGGCGAATTTTGCCGAGGAATAGGGTGAGCGGAACGCATAGCCATGCCGTCCGGCGGCCGAGGACATATTGACGATCGAGCCGCCGCCCGCCGCCTTCAGCATCGGCACGGCGAGGCGCGCGCAAAGGAACTGGCCGGTGAGGCAGACATCGATGCAGCGCCGCCAGTCGGCGGGCGTGATCTCATCGACGGCGCCGGTCGGCCCGGCAATGCCGGCATTGTTGATCAGCGCATCGAGCCCGCCCAATTCGCGGGCCGCGAGCTTGAACATCGCGTCGACATCGGCCTCATCGGCGACATCGGCCTTGCAGGCGACGAGCTTCGGCAAAGCCCGTTTCGCTTCGGCGATCGCCTCATCCGATATGTCGCAGATCACGATCCGCGCCCCCAAGGCGGCGAGCGTGCTGGCGATGGCGAAGCCGATGCCGGAAGCGCCGGCGGTGATCAGCACGCGCTGGCCTTCTATCCCGGCAAGGAATTGGGCGGCCGAGTCGGGGGCCTTGTTGCTCATGAAAGTCTCCTTAAGTTTTTCTGTCGCGCAGCGCGATCACCGCTCCCAGCACCACGAGTCCGAAGAGAATCGCGCGCGTCGCATAGGGCAGTGTCGTGCCGGCAAGGAAGGTCTGCAAGCCGGTCAGAAGCAGGACGCCGCCCAGCATGCCGAGATAATGGCCGCGCCCGCCGGTGATGAGGGCGCCGCCCACGACCACGACGGCGATCGAGGGCAGGAGATAGTCATCGCCCATGCCGAGGCTCGCCTGGCCGGAAAAGCCGGTGAGCAGCACGCCGACCAAGCCGGCGCAGAGCGACGACAGCATATAGACGAGCACCAGCGTGCGCCCGACGGCGATGCCGGAAAGCTCAGCCGCCCTGACCCCGTTGCCGATGCCATAGACGCGCCGGCCGAATGGCGTCCTGCCAAGCAGTGCCACGGCGCCGATGACGAAGGCGACCATGAAGAGGACGACGGGCGTAAAAATCCAGATCTTGCCGGTCATGAACCAGCGCAGCATCGGCGAGGAGAAGCCGTCGGGCGTGCCGTTGGAATAGAGGAGGGCCGCGCCCTGGAGCAGGCCGTTGGTGGCGAGCGTCATGACGATCGGCGAGAGGCCGAGGAACACGATGCCGAGGCCGTTGACGAGACCGATCAGGCAAGCGAGCAGCAGCACGGTCGGGAGCGCATAGAGAAGAGCCGCATCCGAGCCCTTGACCATGCCGGCGAGCAGGATGCCGCAGAGGCCAATGGTCCAGGGCACCGAGAGATCGAGCCCGCCGGTCAGGATGACGGTGCCTTGCCCGAGCGCCATGATCGCGAGGAACGAGGAGAGGACGATCAGCGAGTTCCAATAGCCCGGATTGAGGATGGCGCCGCCGAGCCAGAACTGGGTGACCAGGACGACGATGGCGAAGCAGACATAGGCCGGAAGGGCGTAGCGCAGGATCTCGGCATTGCGGGTGAGAAAGGAGGGCTGCGCCACCGAGACGGATGCCTTGCTCGGCTTGGCGATGGCGAGCCTCTGGTCCCTTGCCGGCAGTTGCGAGGCGAGCCGTCCGGCCTGGCGTGCCTGCAGCCGCGTGCGCAAGGTGCGAAGCTGCTGCGCCAAGGTCGATGTCGGCGAGATCGATCCCGCCAGCACCGCGAGGATAAGGATCAAGGCTTCGGCGATGGTCGAATAATAGGCCGATACATTGAGTACCAGCAGGATATTGACCACGATCATCAGCACATAGGCGCCGATGGCGCTGCCGAGCGGCCCGCCTTTGCCGCCGCCGAGCCTTGTGCCGCCGACGACGACCGCGGCGAACATCGAAAGCAGAAGCGGATTGCCGACCAGCGGATCGCCGCTGCCGGTCTGGGCGCTGATGAAGACGCCGGCCAGGCCATAGCATCCGCCGGCGATCACATAGACGAGGAAGCGGGTGAGCACGGTCGAGACGCCAACCGCGGCCGCCGCATCGGGATCGCTGCCGACCGCATAGATCGCCGTGCCGAGCCTGGTGTTCTTGAGCCAGCCCCAGGCGAGCAGCACCGCGCCCACCACGGCGATGGGCATGGGCAGCCATCCGACGATGGCATCGCCCAGATAGAAGGTGCCGAGCGAGGGCGAAACGAAGCCGCCGGGTTTGTCCATCACCAGAAGCGTGACGCCCTGGATGATGAACATGGTCGAGAGCGTCACCACGATGGGCTGAAGGCGGAGAACGGCGATGAAGAAGCCGTTGACGGCGCCCGTCGCCATGCCGATGCCGACGCCGACCAGCGTCCACAGCAGCACACTCGCTTCCATATCCATGGGATCCATCGACCGCGCCATGACCGCATTGACGAGCGAGATGACGGCGCCGGCCGACAGATCGAAGCCGCCGGAGAGGATGACGATCGTCTGGCCGATGGCGGCGAGCGCCGAAGCCGCCCCGCCGCTCGCCAGGAACGAGATGTCGAAATAGGTGAGGGGACCGGCGCTGATGAAATCGACGATAGCGATCAGGACCAGGAACACGGCGGCCGCGATGGCGACGCCGCGATGGGTCGAGATGAAGCGGCGGGAGGGAGAGGTCGCTGCGACCGCCATGCTCATGCCGCGGCCTCATGGCTCTTGGCGTCCTCATGGCCGAGCGCCGGGCGCATGATGGCGCCCTCGCTTAAGCCTTTGCCGTCGATCTCGGCGACGATCCTGCCGGCATAAAGCACCAGAACCCGATCGCAGAGATGGACGAGCTCGGGGATCTCGGTCGAATGGAACAGAATGGCGCCGCCCTGATTGGTGAAATCGCGCATCATGACATAGAGCTCATGCTTGGTGCCGACATCGATGCCGCGCGTCGGATCGAACAGCAGCAGGATGCGGCTTTGCGCCACCAGCCATTTGGCGATCGCGATCTTCTGCTGGTTGCCGCCCGAGAAGGCGCCGGCCCTGGTCCATAGCGCGCGCTCATGCACGTCGACCGTGCCGAAAGCCTGGGCGACGGCGGCTCTTTCTGCGTCGGCATCGATGAGGCCCTTGCGCGCGAAACGATCGATGACGGGAAGCGAAGCATTGGCCTTGCCGTCGAGCTTGAGGAACAGGCCTTCGGTCTTGCGGTCCTCGGGCATGAAGCCGATGGCGATATTGGGCCGCATGGCATCGACCGGCGAGGTGATGGCGACCGGGCGGCCGTCGACTTCGATGCCGCCCCGGGTGATGTCCGCCATGCCGAAGCAGGCATGGAACAGGTCGAGCTGACCCATGCCCTGAAGCCCGGCAATACCGAGGATCTCGCCCTTGCGCAGGTCGAAGCTCGCTTCTTCGAGCCGGTCGCCGGCTTTCAATTGGCGGGCGGACAGCACAGGCTGGCCGAAGACGGAGGGATCCGTCGGGCGCTCGGGGAAGGTCTGGGCGATCGACCGGCCGACGATTTTCTCGATCACGTCCTTGTCGGAGATGTCGCTCGCCGCACCCGTCATGATGTGCTGGCCGTTGCGCAGGATGGTGAGGCTGTCGCAAAAGGCGCGCACTTCGCGCAAGCGGTGCGAGATGAAGACGATGGTCTTGCCGGCCTGCTTGAGCTCAGCGATCAATTGGCCGAGCCAGTCGACATCGCCGCCCGACAAGGTCGATGTCGGCTCGTCGAGCAGAAGGATGTTGGGATCGCGATAGGTCGCCCGCGCGATCTCGATCTTCTGCTGCAGCGCCAGGTCGAGCTCGCCGACCAGCGCGTCGAGATCGATGCTGAATCCGATGCGCTGCAAATGCTTGTTGATCTGGGCGCGCGCCGCCCGGCGCTTGATGGTTCCGGTGATGCCGATCGGTGCATAGGGCAGCATCATATTGTCGAGCACGGAGAGGTCCGGCACCAGGGTCATTTCCTGGAAGGCCGTCTGGATGCCGTGGCGGTGCGACGCCCTCGGCGATGCGAGGCTGACTGTGTTTCCTGCGATTTCGATGCTGCCCGAATCCGGCTGGACGAGGCCGGAGAGCAGTTTGACGACGGTCGATTTGCCGGCACCATTCTCGCCGAGAAGCGCATGCACGCTGCCGGATTCGATAGTGAAGGACACGTCATCGACCGCGACCGTCGGTCCGAAGGCCTTGCGCACGCCATTCATGGCGATTGCAGGTTTCGCGCTGCTCATGGGCTGGGTCATGATCGACGACTAAAAGGCAAAATGTCCCGAGAGGGGCGGTCCCGACCGCCCCTCAAAAGACAGTGTCTCAGTTTTCCGGCTGGCCGACGAGGGCGGCGTTGAGGCCGATTTCCGGGGTTTCCTCGGAGAAGATCGAGGCGAACCAGCCCGGATTGGAGACGAGCGAAGGCAGGAAGGCATTGCAGCCGTCCTTCATTTCCTGCCAGGTGCCTTCCTTGCACAATTTGATCGTCTCATTGGTGACGAGCGGCAAAGGCAGCGTGACCTTCTTCGGCACCTCCTTGCCTTCCAGCGCCTGGACCGCGAGCTTCAAAGCCAGGCCGCCGGAATAGGGCGGCGATGCATAGGAAATGCGCGGCGCGCCGAGCGGCGCATAGGGTGAGGCAGCGCCTTCCACTTCGGTGCCGATGGGGAGCATTTGGACGCGGCCGCCATTCGATCCTTCACCGGCACAGGGCAGCAATTGCTCAGGCTTCTTGCCCGCCTCGAGCTGCATGGAATTCGCGGTGAAGCATCCGACCTGCATCCACAGGCCGCTGATCTGGTCCCAGTTGCGCGTCGCCGTGATCTTCGACAGTTCGGTTCGTGCGACGGCCTGGCTCCACATGCCGACCGACTCGCCGACGATCTTGATCCCAGGGTTCTTGGCGAAGACTTCCTTGGCAGCCTTGGTGCGCAGATTGTCGACCGAGGTGCCGGGCACGCCGGTGATGAGCACGATGTCGCCCTTGCCGTCGAGCTTCTTGACCAGCCATTCGGCGGTGACGCGGCCCGCTTCCTCCTGGTCGATCGAGATATTGTAGGCGCAGGGCTCGGTGATCTCGGCGTCATAGGCGAAGACTTTCACACCCTTGTCGCAGGCGTTCTTGACCACCTGATTGAGCGCGGTGGGCGAGATCGGGAAGATCACGATCGCCTCGGCGCCCGCTTGCACCATGGCATTGATCTGCTGGATCTGGCGCTGCGCATTGGGCCCGGCCACTTGCACTTGCAGGTCGACCTTGTCGGCCATGCTCTTATGGGCGGCCATCGCCTTGACCATATTGGCCGCTTCCGCCTGCCAGTCATTGCCGATGAAGCTCATGCTGAGAAAGATCTTGTGCTTCTCGGCGGCATCGGCGGTGCCGGCGGCGGTGATGAGGCCAGCGGCCATCACCGTCGATAGAGCAAGTTTCTTGAGCCGGGCAGAAATCCTCATTTGGTAACCTCCCTTGAGTTTGAACGGCCGTCTTCCCCAGTTTCTCTTGATCTTTCCGGGGATGAGGGCAGGATAATTTCCTTGTTTTGATCAAAGATCAATGATTTATTTTTGGTTGTAGAAATTTTCGCGAAAGACGGGCGCAAGCCATGCTTGCTCTCGAGACGAATCTTCATGAAATGTCAGGTCGACAGGCCTGATGGCGGACAAGGGAAATGGCAGGCGCTCCCCACACCAAGACCAGTCTGAAAGTTGTCCCTCTCAATCGCGAGACCTTGCAGGACCGGGTCTATCGCCGGGTCTGCGATCTCATTCTCGACGGCGAGATCGCGCCGGGCCAGCTCGTCACCATCCAGTCGCTGGCCGATGCCTGCGAGGTCAGCCACATGCCGGTGCGCGAGGCGCTCAAGCGCCTGACCGCCGCCAAGGCCCTGACGGTGGTGTCGGGCCGCTCGATCGGCATTCCGCGGCTCAACCGCGCGAGCCTCAACGACCTGCGCAATGTCCGCCGCGAGATCGAGGGGTTGGCCGCGACCTGGGCGACGCGCAACATCACCGATGCGGAATTGCTCGGCATCGAGGACGTCTATCGCAAGCTCGGGCTGGCCAATGCCAAGGGCGATGTCCGCTCGTTCCTCCGGGCCAACCACGCTTTCCATTTTGCCATCTATCGCGCCGCGCGCTCCGAGAGGCTCATCACCATCATCGAGGATCTCTGGCTGCAGATCAGCCCGTATTTCAACCTGCTGCGCGGCTCGGGCAACTATGAAGTCTCGAACACCCATCACCAGGTAATGGTCGACGGGTTGAAGGCGCGCAACGAGAAGCAGGTCGCCGATGCGGTGCGTGCCGATATCGAGGATGCCTATCAGGTGCTGCTCGGGCTGGTGAGCCCGTGAAATAGTGCAAGAGGAGCGAACCCCGAAGTGGTTCGCTCCTCGCCTACATCATCAGAGCCAGATCCAGAACCCAACTCGCCTGCGGCGGCAACGGCTGCGGTAACGCCAGCCGTTCCAATAACGCCGGCAGTAATTGCGCCAGCGATACCGCCGATGGCGGCGGCGACGTCTGCGACGGCGCCGATAGTAATATTGCGCAAGCTGTACGCCTTCCTCCGACGCCTCGCTGCCTTCCGGGCCTGCTTTCAGCTCTTCGAGATCGGGAAGGACATTCGAATCTGGCGCGGGATCATTCGGTCGCAGACCTACCAATGCCTCGGCCTGGGGCGGCAGCATAACGGCAAGTGCGCCCGCGCCGGCGATGCCAAACAGACTCTTTACAAGCACTCTTCGATCCATTCCCAAACTCCTCCAGACAATGTTCACGAACGGCGGAACACTAACGAGGCGGCAAAGGGAATGTTCCAGATTGCACGCAAATTCGACCCAAATTCGCGAGAGTCGCGGGAACAAATTTTTGTGTGGTGATTACTTAGAGGCAGCCGGCGAGTTCGGCGCGCTGCTTGATGAGCGACTGCACGATATCGATCGTCGGTGTCGGCGTCTGGGTGAGACGGCCAAGCTCCTGCACCGCCGTCACCAGCGCATCGACCTCCATCGGCCGGCCGAGCTCAAGATCCTGCAGCATGGAGGTCTTGTGCGCGCCCACCGCCTCGGCGCCGGCGATGCGGCGATCGACATCGACACCGAAGCTGGCGCCGAGCTTTTTGCCGATCGCCTCGGCCTCGACCATCATGGCGCGGATGATGGCGCGGGTTCCGGGATCGCGGCAGATCTGCTCGAGCGTTCCGCCGGTCAGTGCCGACACCGGGTTGAGCGAGAGATTGCCCCACAGCTTCACCCAGATCTCATTGCGGATCTGCGGGCGAATGGGCGCCTTGAATCCGGCGGCGATGAGCGCCTTGGCCAAACTCGCGGTGCGCTCTGTCTTCTCGCCCGAAGGCTCGCCCAGCGGCAGGCGGTCGCCCTCGATATGACGGATGATGCCGGGCGCTTCGATCTCGGCGGCGGGGTGCACGACGCAACCGATCACCCGCTCGGGTCCGATTCCGTCCCACAATCGCCCTTGCGGATCGACGGCCTCGACCCGCAAGCCTTCATGGACGCCGCCATGCTTGTAGAAATACCACCAGGGGACACCGTTCTGCGCGGTGACCACCGCCGTGTCGGGTCCGAGCAATGGCTTGAGGCTGTCGAGGATGCCGGGCAGCGAATGCGCTTTCAGCGCCAGGAACACGTAATCCTGAGGGCCGAGCTCCTGGGGCTTGTCGGTGGCCTGCACCTTCACCCTGGTCTCGCCGCTTTCGTCCTTGAGCGTCAGGCCGTTCTCGCGCATGGCGGCGAGATGGGGCCCTCGCGCGATCAGGCTTACCTCCGCGTCGCCTTGCCGGGCGAGCCTCGCGCCGACGAGCCCGCCAATGGCGCCGGCGCCAAAGACGCAAATGCGCATCAGCCGAGCCCCAGCTTTGCCGCGAGGCCGATGCGCTGCAATTTTCCAGTGGCGCCCTTCGGGATCTCGTCGAGGAAGACGAGCTTGCGCGGCACCTTGAATCCCGCGAGCCGGCTCGCCGCGAAGTCTCTGATCTCGCGCTCGCTCGCCGTTTGGCCTTCCCGCAGCACGACGGCCGCGGCGACCTCTTCGCCGAGCTTGTCATGCGGCATGGCGAAGGTCACGACCTGCTGCACCGCCGGATGATCCATCAGGACCTCGTCCACTTCGCGCGGCGACACCTTTTCGCCGCCGCGATTGATGATCTCCTTGAGCCTGCCGGTGATGCGCACATAGCCCTCACCATCCATTGTGCCCTGATCGCCGGTATGGAACCAGCCATGGGCGAAGGCTTCCGCATTGGCCTTCGGGTTGTTCTCGTAGCCTTTGGTGACATTGGGGCCGCGGATGACGATCTCGCCGGTCTCGCCGGCCTCAAGCAGCTTGCCCGCATTGTCCATGATGGCGACGTCGGGTCCCGCCGCGAGGCCGACGCTGCCGGCGATGCGCTTCAAGGGCGGCAACGGATTCGAGGCCATCTGATGCGCCGCTTCCGTCATGCCATAGGCTTCGATCACCGGACAGCCGAAGACGCTTTCGAGCTCGGCCATCACCTGCGGCGGCAGCGATGAGGAGGAGGAGCGGACGAAGCGCAGCTTGGCCTTTGCGATGCTGTCGGCATTGCGCGAAGCACGCGAGAGAATGGCCTGATGCATGGTCGGCACGGCCGTGTACCAGGAGGGTTCCGCCTCATCGAGCAGGCTGAAGAAATTGAGGGCATTGAAGCCCGGCGTGCAGAAGATCGAGGCGCCGGCCGAAAGCGAGGAGAGCACGGCGGCGATGAGGCCGTGGATATGGAAGAGCGGCATGACATTGAGGCAGCGATCGGCGTTGGTCAGCGCCAGCGATGCACGTATATGCCGCGCCGAGGCCGTGACATTGACCTGGCTCAAGGGCACGATCTTCGGACGTGATGTCGTGCCGGACGTATGAAGGATGAGCGCGATGTCGTCGGGCTCCGCCGGTCCTTCGAGCTTCGCCTTGCCGAGACTCTGGCCCTCGAGGCGGAAATCGCCGGCGGCCGTCGCCTTGTCGGTGACGAGGCGCAGCACCGGAATGCCGAGCTGCCTGGCCGCCTGCTCGGCCGCCGCATGGCCTTCGGCATCGACGATCAGCGCCTTGGCAGCGAGATCCTTGAGATAGAAATCGAGCTCCTCGACCTTGTAGGCAGGGTTGAGCGGCGCCGTCGTGGCGGCGGCACCGATCGCGAGGAACGCCGTCGCCATTTCGGGACCGTTGGGCAGCACGATGGCGAGCCGGTCGTTGCGGCCGATGCCCAATGCGTTCAAGGTCTTCGTCGTTGTGGCCGCGAGCCGTCGCAACCCCTCATAGGTCAAGGCCGGACGACCGGGAGCTGAAATGGCGGGGGCATCACCAGAACCGCACCCGAAGAGCTCGCTCAAGGTGCGGAAATCATCGGCCATCATGAACCTCGCTGGACATTGTTTGGGCTGTCCAGCTTCTCAAAGCGGGGAATTGGCCTTTTGTCAAATTGGCGCAGCGTCGCAAAGTTGGGCGGCGCGCTATTTCTTCCGCCCGCCGCCGCCCTTCTTGGCGGGCGCCGGCTTGTCGCTCGACTTGTCGCCCTTCACGCTCTTGCGCAGCGCATCCATGAGGTCGACGACATTCGAGCCCTTCGGCCGGTCTTCCTCGGCCTTGACGACGAGCTTCTTGCCTTTGGCCTTCTGCTGGACGAGCTCGTTCAATCTGACCGCATAGGTGTTGTGGAACTGGCCGGGATTGAACTTGGAGGTATTGTCGGCGATCAGCTTGGTGGCGAGATCGACCATTTCGGGATCGACCTTGGCTTCCGGGATGTCGGCGAAATATTTGTCCGCCGCCCGGATCTCATTGGCATAGCGCAATATGTAGAGTGCAAGGCCCTCATCGAGCGCGCCCACCGCCGCCAGATATTCCCGGCCCGACATGGTGATCTGGCCGATGCCGAGCTTGCGTTTCGAGGCAAGCGCTGCCTGGATGACGCGATAGCCCTCGGTCTGGAACTCGTCTTCGGGAATGAGATAATAGGGCGCCTCGAAATAGCGCGGATCGATGTCCTCGACCGACACGAATTCCTGGAGGTCGAGCGTCTTCTTGCTGTCGAGCCGCACCGCATCGAGCTCATCCGGCTCGAGCACGACATAGACATCTTCGCTGACTTGATAGCCCTTGACGATGTCGGCCTCCTCCACCGGGCCGACGCCGGGCACGGTCTTGGTGTAGCTGACCCTTTTGCCGGAAGGCTTGTGGATCTGGTTGAGGCCGGTGCTCGAGGGTTCGACGGCGCTGTAGATCTGAACGCCGACCTGGACCAGCGACAGGCGGATGAAGCCTTTCCAATAGGGACGGCCTGCGGGTGCCATGGCGGTTACTCACTCTCAACGGACAGGGGGTTGCTTACCTAAGGTGATGGTCAAGACGAGCAGCTTAGTCTGGGAACTTTTACAACTTGTGAAGGTTTTTGGCCACCCGTGACCAAGGCCTCTGGCGCAGCAATGATCCATTTCCTCCTTGTCGACCCAAGGGTAGAGTGTCCGCGAGAGCTGCCGAGGCGCGGGGAGGGACGGGTTCCTTGGCAGCCGCCTTCGGACCCATGTGTGGGTCCGAGGGAAATTGCCGGGGGCTCGTGCTTATGTCGGTTTCGCAAAAGGATTCGCCTTCCCTTGCAAGGCGCGCCGCAGCCATTGCGGCGGCGGGCTTCGTCTGCGGCCTCCTGGTCGTGGTGCTGGCGATCGGCAATGCCACATTGCTGGCCCGCGGCGATCTCGCGAGCTCGATCGCCATCATCGTCGGCATCGTCCTGTTTGCGGCCGCGGTGCTGTCCGCCGCCACGACCTTCATCAGCGGCATTCCCGGACAGGTCAGCTCACCGCAGGAGATCTCCGTCGTTGCGCTGGGCACCGTGATCGGCGCGGCCTCGGCTGCCTTTTCATCCGTGCGCGAAGGGCCCGCGTTCCTCGCCACCATCCTCGTCACTATTGCCCTCACCACGGGGCTCGGCGGCCTTGCGATGTTCCTCCTCGGCAAGGGCGGGCTCGGACGGGTCATCCGCTTCGTGCCCTTCCCCGTCTTCGGCGGGTTCCTGGCGATCACGGGCTGGTATTTGCTGATCGGCGGCCTCGAGACGGCTCTCGGACATCACCTGGACTTCCGGCAATTGTCGGTGCTGGCCGAGCCTGTGGCGGCGGCGAAGGTCGGTCTCGCCGTCGCCTTCGTGGTGCTCATCCGGCTGCTCTATGCCCGTGCCGCGTCCAATATGCTGCTGCCGCTCAGCATCCTCATCGTCATCGTTCTGTTCAATATCGTGGTCCTGTCGCTCGGCCCTCCGCAGGCCGAGCTCCAGCAGCTCGGCTGGATCCTGGCCGTGCCGACGCAGGCCGTCGTCTGGCCGCCGGTCGGCTTGGCCGATCTTGCCGCCGTGGATTGGCGCGCCGTCGGGGCCGGCTTGCTGTTCGCGCCCTTCGTCGTGGTGGTGACGGCCGCTGCCGCCATGATGAATGTGAGCGGCATCGAGCTCGAGCTCAAAGGCGATGTCGATCTCAACCGCGAGCTCCGCTCCATCGGCATCGGCAACATGCTGGCGAGCCTCGTCGGCGGCGTCCCGGGTTTTCCCAGCATCTCGAACACGCTGCTTGCCGTCAGGCTCGGCGCGCCGGAACGCGCCGTGGGCCTTGTGACGGGCGCCGTATCGCTCGCCGCGATGCTCTTTGCGCCGCAGCTCCTGGGGCTGGCGCCGGCGCCGCTCTTCGGGGCGCTCCTGATGTGGGTCGGCGTCTCGCGCCTGATCGATTGGGTGATCCTCCCGATCCGCACCTTGCGGCGCAGCGAGCATGCGATCATCCTGATCATCCTTGCGGTGGGCGTCGCCGCCGGCTTTGCCGCCGGCATCATGACGGGTCTGCTCGCGGCACTTTTGCTTTTTGTCTTCGAGTACAGCCGCGTCGAGGGCGTGCGCTTCGTCGCCACCGCGCGCGATTATCAGACCCGCATGCTGTCGGACGAATATCGCGCCTTGATGGAGCATCACGGCGCCTCGATCGTGATCATGAAGCTCTCCGGCTTCGTCTTCTTCGGCACCAGCGACCGCATCATCCAGCGCATCGCCAACAGTGTCGCCGCAGGCACTGGGGTGCCGGTGCGCTTCATCATTCTGGATTTTCGCCGCGTATCCGGCATCGATTCCTCGGCGATCATGAGCTTCAACCGGCTGAGGCGGCTGGCGCGCAGCCACGATTTCGTCGTGGTCTTCGCCGGCCTCAACGAGGAGACGTCCGCGCGCCTGCTCAAGGGCGGGCTCGACGTCGGGACACGGCCCTTCCAAGTCGAGCCCGATCTCGAAGCTGCCGTCGAATGGGCGGAGCGGCACCTGTTGGATGCGCATGGGCCGTCTTTGCCATCACCTGCCGCCGCCGACCGATCGCTGGCGAGCTTTCTTGGCGACGAAACCCTGGCGAAGGCCATGCGGCCTTACTTCACCGAGGTCGAATTTGCGCCTGACAGCTATCTGATCGAACAGGGCACGCGCGCCGACGACATTTATTTCATCGAGGCAGGCGAGGGAGTCGTGGTCCTGGAGGCCGCCCACGGTCCGCCGGTCAAGCTGATGGCTTTCGGCAATGGCACGATCCTCGGCGAAATGGCGTTCTATCGCGGCGAGAGGCGTTCGGCCTCGGCCATCGCCAGGAGCCCGATCAAGGCCTGGATGCTGAGCCGCGCCGCGCTGGATGAGATCGAGCGCGAAGTGCCGGCCTTGGCCGCGACCTTCCACTACCAGATCGCCCGCGCGCTCTCGTCGCGGCTGCAAAGCGCCAACCGGCTGATCCGGCTGCTGGCCGATTGAGCGTCAGGGCAGGCTGACGGAGATGTCGCGCATCGCGTTCTTGAGGTGATAGGCGAGGAGCTCGCCGAAGCGCTGGTTGCCCCAGGGCCCGCTCAGGCGCTGCTCGATATCGACATCGGGAGCTTTGTTGCCTTCGATGATGACAGGTCCGGCCGCGGTGATGGCGATGTCCCAGCCGACCATGAACGGAGCTTCGATTTCACGGTGAGCGGAGATCGCGAGCGCCAAGGCTTCATGCCAGAACGGGATAGGCCGTCCCGAGAGCGGCGCGCCGGTGAAGGGATGGCGGTCGAGCCACCCGGTGCGCGCCAACGTACCGCCATCCGTGGCGGGGCCGATCGTGCCGGTAGCCGGATCGACCTTCGCCGCCAGTCCGCCGCGGCAGACATTGTCGACGATGCGCCTCGAATCCCGCGACATGCGCAGCATCGAGAAGATATGCTCCACCTCGCCGGCCTCGTTCAGGAAGGTGTATATCCTGAGAGTGCTCAAGGCGCCGGCGGTGAGGTCGCGCAGTTCCGGATGATTAACCAGGCACTCCTGGATCAGGAGCGGTGCCCAGCGCGACGCGCGGGCCAGATGACGGGCGAGCTCCGGCTCGCTGAGCTGGCGGCGATCTTTCCCCCGGTAGGTGCCGTCGCCATAGGTCCAGCGCTCGGCGCCGTCGCCGCCATTCTCGTTCGCCGGCTTGATGAAGAGGTTCGTCCGCGGCAAGCTCTCGTCCTCGGCATCAGCCCGTCGGAAGATGCCGTTCTCGACGATGCCGAAGATGCGCGGTGTCGGCAAATCGCGATCGCGGCAGAATTGCGCGAAGGCGATCTTGTTGTTCAATAGGCTCGCGCGCTGACGGCGCTGCGGACACTCCAGGTAAAGCCGCTTATAAATGTTGCCGCCGCGCTTGAGCTGTGCCCGCATGACATATTCGTGCACCCGCAGGCGGTTCTCCGGTTCATGCAGCTCATAGTAATAGTAGAGGGCAGGAGACACGCCGTGGACGAATGCGAGGCGCATCTGCTCGGCGAATTGCCTGGCGATGCTGCGGTTGAAACGGCGCTCGATGCGGATGCCGTTGGCGAGCGTGAGAGCGCCGGCGAGCACGACCATGGCCGGCGGCCAGACAAAGACGACGATCGCCCGCTGCACCGCCGGCATGGCCGCCAGTCCATTCAGAAACTCCTTGTGGGAACATTGGGCGATGAAGGCTGCAGGAGAATCCGGATCTTGAAGAGTACTGCTGCGGCAGTAGCGCGCCGGAAAACCATTGAGCGCAAACTGCACCAGCGTTTCGAGGCGCGTAAGCAGGGACTTGCGGGTGTGGGCCATGGATCGTCCCCCCAAGTCAGTTCGCCGACGGCTCGCGCCGCATCGCGGCCCACTTCGTCGCCAATGGCCCGCCCAGGATGATCAGCTCTCCGCCATAGCTCTGGAGGGTCTTCAGGATGAAGGCGATTTCGATCGACCGTTCATGGGCGACGACATAGTCGTTCTCGGTCTTGTCGTCGCCCGGATAGGCGCCGGCGGGATCAGCGAAAAGGTCGATGCCGGCGATGATGAGGCGGGCCGGATTGAGCGCGACGGCGGTCGCGAGCATGGTCGCCCCGTTCGTCGGACGGACACCGTCGCAATCGAGCTCGCCCAGGACGCCAAGGCGCTCGAGGGTCACGAAGCGCATGGGGCGGCAGAGCGGATTGAAGATCTGATGGGTGACGAGATGCGCCTCCGCGAGCCGGGTCTGGAAGGCGAAGATCGGCTTGCTGCGGACGGTGAACAGTGTTCGCTTCTGCCCCGTGAACACCATCTGCGGACGGCAATGGCGGCCGCGCTCGAGCCAGCGATGATTGACGCGGAAAAGACAGTCGAACTCATGTCGGGCGAGGGCGGGGTCCTCGCATGACGGGCCATTGCCGAGACAGAGGATGGTTTGTGGATGGCCCAGCCGCTCATTGAGCTCCGCCAATGTCTCGACGCGTCTGGCCCGCATGCCGAGCGCGGTGCGGCCGATCGGGCTGTCGAGCCGCTCCGCGATCAGCGTCTGGAGCAGGCTGCGGGCGGGCGGCCGTCGCCCCATGAGAAAATTGAGGCGCTCGATCGCGAGCGGATGCGGGACCGGAATAGGCAAAGCCTCGATGATCTTGTCGCGCGATATGCCTCTTGCCCGCAGGGCTTGCGCAACCGCTACCGCATGCGGCAGCCAAAGATCGACGAAATTCAATGTGTCGGCGCCGATTTCCTGCAGGCTTGCCGCGGTGACGGCGATGCCGATGCCGAGCTTGTAAGCTTCCTTCACCAGGCTGTGCGGCAGAGGGTTGAGGCCATCGATGCCGATGACGAGCCTGACGCGCGAGGTCAGGAGAAAGATCAGGCTGCTCAGGCGATTGTTCCACGGCGGATCGACGATGGCCGCCTCGCCGAACTGCTCGATCAGATCGCGCCGCGCGGCGCTGTTGCCGGGAATGAACAGGAAGGACAGCCTTTCCCGGCGCATGGACGCGAGCAGCGGTTCGAGCCTGGCATAGTCCAAGCGGTCCGGCACCGAGACGAGGATGCAGCGATTGAACGGAGTGGGCAGCCAACCGCTCCGTCGCCACGCGGATTGCCGGCTAGGAAGGGCGACCATCTTGCCCTCCGGGCCCGTTGCCGAAGCTCCGGGCCTCCGTCAGCATGTGCTCCCAGCGGGCATTGAACAAATCGAAGACCGCCGGCTCATTGTCGGCGACGACAAGGATTTCGTGATTGAGCAAACGCGATGTCAGCGTGAGGTTCATGCTGCCGAGGAGCACGCGCTGAAAGCCCTGCGCCGCGAGCAGGATGAATTTGCTGTGCATCGGGAAGCCGAGCGGATGAGCATAGCGAAGGAATCCTGCGCCTTGCGCCGTGATGCGCTCTTCGATCCGATGCGGCACGCGCCGCAGCGTATCGTGCGCGATCACCTCGACGGTGGTTCCGTCTCGCGCCAGGCGGGCAAGGACGCGCGCCAGATGCCCGTCACGGAAATGCGACACGGCGATGCGCACCCGCTCATAGGGCCGCTCGCTCATCAGCCGCGAGACGACGGACGCGTCCGATCGGGGAAAGTAGAAAATGCTCAACTGTCCGCCCGTCAAGTCTTCCTTGGCGGAGCCGGTATAGTGCTCCAGCATGTGCCACTTGCCGGTGTAGAGCGAGAGGACATGCTGCTTCAGGCTCTCGACGACCGGCGGCTCGTCGAGCGCGGCCAGGTAATTATGCCCGCGATCCTGATCGCCGATCTCGCGGATGACGATCGGGTCTTCCGGCATGTTTCCCGATGGATTGAACGAGCCGACGAAAGCGAAGGGCGTCGGATGGCTGAAGACATAGATCTTCTCATGCAGATGTGCCGGAAGCAGATGGTGTATGGGACGCAGGCCTTCCCCCAGCCCGTCTTGGGAAGCGAGTCTTTGGCGGACCATGTCATTGGCGGAGCGCACCTTGGGGGACGCTTCGAGGCAGAGCCTGACGCGCACACCTCTGTGCCGGGCGCGAATGAGAGCCTCGGCCAAGGCGAGATCGCGGAAATAGTATGTCGACCACACGATTTCGCCGCCGCGAGGCACGTCGTCCACGTGCCGCGCCAGCAGATCGCGCAAGAAGCCGGCCGGCTTGTCGGGACCACCAAAGAAAACCCGTGTCATGCACACTGCCTTTCGGTGCTGGGTTCGGCCGTCCCGAGCTTCTTCCATGTCACGCGATACGATGATCGACCGCGGTTGCTCCGCGGCCGTAAACGGGTGAGAATTTTGCGATGATCAGATTGGGCAGGTCGGGTGCAGCGAAGGCTCTTGCCTGGCGCGGCGCGCGACGTGGTTGGGGAGCGATCGACATTCTCGGATCAATCTCCGTCTCCCGCCCATCGGAAAGAGTAGTCGAAACAGCGCGCCGGCGGTATTTACAAAGAGGTAATTAAAATTACGACAGAAGCCCGGCGCTATGGCTGACGCTTTCGCCAACAGTATGGTGACGTTCTAGCGATAGAGATCCGCATAGGTCTGGCGCAGGATATTCTTCTGCACCTTGCCCATGGCGTTGCGCGGCAGATCGTCGATGAAGATCACTTGCTTGGGCAGCTTGAACTTGGCGAGCCGGCTTTCGAGCGTCTTGACGATGTCCTTTTCGAGCACGTCCTTGCCCGAGCGCACCACGACGGCCGTGACGCCTTCGCCGAAATCGGGATGCGGCAGGCCGATGACGGCCGATTCGACGACGCCTGCGATGCTGTCGATCTCGCTTTCGACTTCCTTCGGATAGACGTTGAAGCCGCCGGTGATGATGAGGTCCTTGCCGCGGCCGACGATCGACACATAGCCTTCTTCGTCGATGCGGCCGAGATCGCCGGTGATAAAGAAGCCGTCGCGACGGAATTCGGACGCCGTCTTTTCCGGCATGCGCCAATAACCCTTGAAGACATTGGGACCGCGCACCTCGATCATGCCGATCTCGCCGGTCGACAGCGGCTCGCCACTTTCGGGATCGCTGATGCGCACCTCGACGCCGGCGAGCGGCCGTCCGACCGTGCCGGCGATGCGCTCGCCCTCGTAAGGGTTCGACGTGTTCATATTGGTCTCGGTCATGCCGAAACGCTCGAGTATGGCGTGACCGGTGCGCTCGCGGAATTCGCGATGCGTGTCGGCGAGAAGCGGGGCCGAGCCCGAGATGAAGAGGCGCATATGGGCGGTTGCTTCGCGGGTCAGCCCCTTATGCTGCAGAAGCCTTGTGTAGAAGGTCGGAACGCCCATCATCGTCGTGGCCTCGGGCATGAGCCGCATCACGTCGGCGGCGTCGAATTTCTGCCGGAACAGCATCGTGCCGCCGGAGAGCAGCAGCGTGTTCGTGGCGGTGAAGAGCCCGTGAGTGTGATAGACCGGCAAGGCATGGATGAGGACGTCGCTTGCGCTGAAGCGCCAGGTGTCGATGAGGGTGAGCGCGTTGCTGGTGAGATTGCCGTGGGTGAGCATGGCGCCCTTGGAGCGCCCAGTCGTGCCTGATGTATAGAGAATGGCGGCGAGATCGTCCCAACCGACCTTGGCATCCGTTAAGTCCTTGGGTTGCGCCCGTGACTTGTCCATGAACGTGCCGTCGCCCGTGATGCCGAGGGAGAGCATGGTGCCGACCTTATGGCGCTTGCCGAGATCTGCCATCGCCTCCAACCGCTCCGGCATGACGATCATGGCGGAGGGTTCGGCATCGCCGGCGAAGTAATCGACTTCCGCGAGCGTATAGGCGGTGTTGAGCGGCAGATAGATGGCGCCGAGCCTGGCGCAGGCCAGGAAGAGCGTGATGGCCTCGGGGCTTTTCTCGACCTGGACGGCCACGCGGTCGCCGGTCCGCACACCGCTCGCGGCGAGCGCGCTCGACATCTGGCCGGCCAGCGCCCAGATCTCGAGGAAAGTGAAGTTGCGCCCGTCGCCGTTCCTGATGAAGATCTTGTCGGGGGACTTCATCTTGTGACGCACCAGCGCCGGCAGGTTGCGCAGCTGCGGATCGTCGGCATAGGACCAGTTCATCGGCGGTTGGCTCTCTTCTTTCCCGGCTTTTCGGAGCCGAGGAGATTCTGGACATTGCGGGCTATCGCCGCGGATGTGTCGCTTGCCAGAATTTTCCTGACCGCGGAAGAGTGCACGACGTCCCCGCTGTCGGCGTAGATTTCATGGTTCTTTTCGATGGCCGGGAGGTCGTAGAGATAGTTGACCATGACGCCATGCGACTGGCGCAGTCCCCGGGGCGAAAGATCCGCCGAAGCATGGATGCGCTCGAGCCTGGCGCCATTGCCGAGATGGAATCTGGCCACAGGATCGAGAGGCCTTCCGTTCGCGGCCTTCGCCTGCACCAGATAGATGGCCGCGGCCTGCTGGAGGAGGGGCGCGATCTCGGCTCTCGTTTCCGGATGCTCGTGCCAGTCCTTCTCGTCGAGTGCCGCGAGCCGGTCGAGATTCGGCAAGGAGGCGAGTGCTGTGGCACCATCCTGCCGCTCGGTCTTGAGCCAGGAGGCGAAGCCCGGCAGCGGCGAGAGCGTGACGAAGGTCTTGAGCCTAGGCATGTCGCGCAGCAATTCCTCCACCACCTGCTTGATGAGGAAATTGCCGAAGGAAACGCCCTTCAAGCCGACTTGCGTGTTCGAGATGGAATAGAAAACGGCCGTATCGGCGGAACTGAGATCGATCGCGGCGCGATCCTCGCTCAAGAGCTGCCCGATATCGCCGGGAATGCCGGAGGTGAGAGCGATCTCGACAAAGATCAAAGGCTCATGCGGCATCTGCGGATGAAAGAAGGCGAAGCAGCGCCGGTCTTGGGGCTTGAGCCTCCGGCGCAGGTCGTCCCAATCCTTGATCTCGTGCACCGCCTCGTAATGGATGATCTTTTCGAGGATGTCGGCGGGCGACGTCCAGTCGATCGGGCGCAGGAGCAGGAAGCCGCGGTTGAACCACGAGGCGAGGAGATGGACGAAATCGGCATCGACCGCGGCGAGCGAGGGGTTGGACTTCACGAGGCCGAGCAGCGTTTCGCGCATGTCGACGAGGGCGGCCGTGCCGCCGGGCGCCAGATTGATGCGGCGCAAGAGCTCCTGGCGCAAGGGCTCGGCGGCCTCGTGCAGTTTCTGTGCTGCTTCCGGCGTCGGCTCCGCCTGCCAGGCCGTGACGGCTGCGGCAAGCGCCTCCTTGTCGGGCCCGAAACGCTCCGCCAGCATTTCGAACCAGGCATGGCGGGCTTGCATGTCCATGATCTTCCACTGCTCGACCAGGCTCTGCGCCAAAGCGACGCCCGAGGCTTCGCCCTTGGTCGAGATGAGGCTGGCGGCGAGCTCGCCCATCCGTGCCGGCGATGACGCATCGGATGCGGTCGGCCTGCCGAGCCACTGCCGGCCGCGTTCGGCAATCTTGGTGAGGAGATCGCTCCAAAAGGCATTCTCTTGGCGAATAGTGGTCATGCCCGTCTCCCAGCGCTTGGCCAATATTCGCCTAGATATGGGAAGAGCAGAAGCGGTTTGCACAATCTGAGCTAAGATGTCGCTTCGGAGCGGTGCAGAAGGGCAGGGGTGAGGGCGATCGCATGAAAATCGCGACTTTCAACGTGAACGGCATCAATGGCCGGCTTCAGGTCTTGCTCCGCTGGCTTGCGCAAGCCCAGCCGGATGTGGTCTGTCTGCAGGAATTGAAAGCATCCGACGACAAGTTTCCGCAAGGAGCGCTCGAGAAGGCGGGCTATGGCGCCATCTGGCAGGGGCAGAAGAGCTGGAACGGGGTCGCGATCCTGGCCCGCGGGGCGGCACCCTTGGAAACCCGCCGCGGTCTTCCCGGCGATCCTGACGACAGTCATAGCCGCTATATCGAGGCCGCCATCGACGGCATCCTGATCGGCTGCCTCTATATGCCGAACGGCAATCCGGCGCCGGGACCGAAATTCGACTACAAGCTCAAATGGTTCGAGCGTCTCATCGCCCATGCCGGGGAGTTGCAGGCCGCGAAGCTGCCCGCTGTCCTGGTCGGCGACTATAATGTCATGCCGGCGGATATCGACGTCTACAAGCCGGAGCGCTGGGTGGACGATGCGCTTTTCCGTCCCGAAGTGCGCGACGCCTTCCATCGTCTCGTGGCGCTGGGCTGGACGGATGCCCTGCGCCGGCTTCATCCGACCGAGCGCATCTACACATTCTGGGATTATTTCAGGAACGCCTTTGCCCGCGATGCCGGCCTGCGCATCGACCATTTCCTGTTGAGTGGCGCCCTCGCAAGACGCCTCACGGCGGGCGGCGTCGATCGCGCGGTGCGCGGTTGGGAAAAGACGAGCGATCACGCTCCGGCCTGGATCGAAATAGGGGATCAGACCTCACGCCGCGCGCCGCCGGCGAAGAAAGGACTGACGTCAAAGCGCCGGATCCCGCGCTGACCGGCCGAAAATTTTCTCTGTCAGAAATCCTCCGGCACGGCGATGAGGCCGGAGCGGTATTTCTCGGTCTTCGTCCACCGCGGTGCGCCGCCCGTCGCCAGCGGATTGAACGGCGCCACCTCGATATTGTCCTCGGCGATCATCTGGCGCATCGAGTGGGCTTCGATCACGTCACCGCTCCGGCCCGGGAAGACATGGTAGCCCGCATGGGCGATGCCGACGAATATTGGCACGTTCTTGAATGCCGGAGGCTGGACCTTCTTGAAGCCCACCAGGGCCGTGGAATTGTCGACCTTGGCATCGTAGTAGACACCCTGATTCTTGACGCTCGCATGGCGCAGCGCGTGGCCGCCCCAGACCGGCATCCATTTGCGTCCCGGCTTCAGCGGGGTCAACGCCTGGTCCTCCGCATCCCACTCGGCATTCTTGGAAGGGTCGGGATTCCAGTAGTAGATCTTCCAGCCGAGCTGCTGAAGCATGATCTGAAGATCGGTGCCGTAGAGCTTCTCGTCGATTTTTAGTTGATTGTCGATCTTCTTCCAGGTCGGCGCCATGCCGGTGGCATTGAAGCCGCGCTCCATGGATTGCATGGCAAGGAGAATGCAGGCGGTGGCAACCTGTTGATCCGCCAGGAAAGTCGGCTTACCGAACTTCTTGAGCTGCCGGACGCGCAGCTCGTGAGTGCGGTGCTCGGGCTTGCGGTCGCCATAGTACTTGGAAACGCCCCATTTCTTGAAAAACGCCTTGTGGTCGGCATAGACCCAATCGAGGAAATCGGCCGCGGCGTCGGTAAAAGTGTCGAGCGTGTTGCGATGCTTGCTGATTTCCGCCGCCGTGAACATGTTCTTCGGTACTGACGAAGCCATGGCCGTCTCCTCGCCTGTGTCTGGGGCGACATTAACCCAAGGAAAAAGCGGTTTGCTGTGAGTAATGTCACATATTGCGTGTCCGACGTCGCCTAGGGTAAGCCTGAGGGGGCTGGCTCTATTTCGATGGAGATGCGCATGCCAGGGCTGAAGGATCTTGTGTCGGTTCCAAGCGGCGTCAATCAAGGTCTGAGCGGAACCCGCAATGCTTTTATGCTGTCGCTGCTCGGTAATCCGCGCCAGAACTATGCGCAGGACTGCCGGCCGATGACCAACGCGAGCCTGAAGGCCCGGATCGTGTCGGGCGTCAGTGTCGGGCCCTTCAAGGTCACGGGCTTCGATCTCGCCGTCGAGTCGTTGAAAAAAGTGATGAACGATATCAAGGCCGAGCAGCCGAATGTGCATGCCGCATTGGGCACCGCCGGAATGCTGTGCTGCCGGCTGGTGCGGGGCTCGGCGTCCTCTGTGAGCAATCATTCATGGGGCACGGCTATCGATCTCACGATCGGCGGCGTGCTCGATGCCCGCGGCAACAACAAGGTCCAGTTCGGCCTTACCCTGATTGCGCCGATTTTCAACCGTCACAAGTGGTTTTGGGGCGCGACATTCCCGACCGAAGACGGGATGCATTTCGAAATCAGCCAGCAGCTGCTAAAGAGGTGGCATGACGACGGGTTGCTCCTGCCTGGCCACACGCCGGCTTCGACGGTCAAGATGATGATCGGCGATCGCGGAGAGAACATTGTGGAACTGCAGAAGCGGCTCAACAAGCTGGGCGCGCAGCTTGGGCCGGATGGCATATTCGGACAGGCGACCCATCGCGCGGTGATCGCATTCCAAGGGAGGGAGGGTCTTTCCCCAGATGGCATCGTCGGAAAGGCTACCTGGAATCGCCTGGTGGCGCTCACGCCATAAGTCGGTCAAGTTGGCCGGCAGCGCTCTGCTTGCCGCCCATGCGATGCTTGTCGGCGGCGCGGCGCTGGCGGCGCGATGCGCGGATAGCCTCTACACATCGGTCGGCGAAGCGGCATGCAAGCCGGTCGCGGTTCTCGATGCGGGACGAAGGATCGTCTCGGGCCAAGGCGAGTTCGCCTTCGAATGCCAGGCGCCGCCGGGATTGAAGCTGTTCCTCGTCACCGACGATGCCCGCTCATGGTATGCGCTCGAGCTCAAGGGAAAGATGCATTCGCTGGAGCAGGCGATAGCCTATGAGAATCCCCCTGGCCATTTCCCCAATGTCGGCAAAGGCGACAGAGTCGAGTGGAGGCTGGAGAATACCAGTCCGGTCGGGCTGATATTCCGCACATCCTATCAGAGCGCCGATGCGAGCAAGTCCTTCTCGCGCCTCTTCGCCATCGATCTTCGCGGTGAAGAGCCCAAGCTGCTGGGCATGGCTTCCTCGAACGAGGCCGCGCGCGCCATGATCGATCGATGTAAAGACTAACCGGCTGGCGACGCGACGGAACTTTTGCTCGCCCGTATCGCTTGATGATTCCGTTCGGGCCCTCTAAAACCCGCAAGCGAAACGGAAGAGTCATGACGTCAAAACCGAGCGAACGCATATCGAGGCGCGATCATCGCGTCGACTTCCTGCGCGGCCTGGCGCTCGCCATGATCTTCATCAATCATGTTCCGGGCAATCTCTACGCCAGCTTCACCACGTCTAATTTCGGCTTCTCGGATGCTGCTGAAATCTTCGTCCTGCTCGCGGGCTTCGCTTCGGCCAACGCCTATTTCACCCGCTTCTCGCGCGGCGAAACATGGGACGCGTCCTTGGGCGCGCTGAAGCGCGCGCTGGTGCTCTATATGAGCCATATCCTGATGACGGTGATGGCGCTGGCGCTGTTCTGCACCGCGGCCATCTTCTTCGCGCGGCCGGGCTATGTCCACGACATGATCTACAATATGGGCCTGACGCCGCTCTTCAAGGATACGGCCTCGGGCCTTGTCGGCATGGTGCTGCTCGGCCATCAGCTCGGCTATTTCAACATCCTGCCCATGTATATGTTCTTCCTGGGTGTGCTGCCGGTCATGATGTGGCTGGCGCGGGTGAGCCTCAAGCTTCTCTTCGCCGTGTCGCTGGCACTCTGGCTCGCCGCCGGCTGGTATGGCCTCAACATCCCGAATTATCCGATACCGGGCGGCTGGTTCTTCAATCCCTTTGCGTGGCAGCTGCTCTTCGTCATGGGCTTCATCGCCGGCCAGTGGTGGCGCGATGGGCGCTTGCCCGCCTTCGACCCGCGGCTCTTCTGGCTGAGTGTCGCCTATCTCGTCTTCTCCTGCGCCTGGATCAAGCTCGGCTATTCGGCGTGGAAGCCCGCCCAAACCCTGATCCCGCAGCATCTGTGGAATTTCGACAAGACCTATCTCGCTTTGCCGCGCATCCTTCACATATTGGCGCTTTCCTATGTGGTGATGATCTCGCCCTTCGGCGAATGGTTGCGCCGCATTCCGGCATCGAACCCGCTCACCGTCATGGGGCGCCATTCGCTCCCCGTCTTCTGCACGGGCTCGCTCTTCGCCACGGCGGGCGCCATCCTGCGTTACGAATGGGGCGGCGGCGTCTTCCGCGACACGGTGATCATCCTGACCGGCTTCACCATCCCCATGCTGGTGGCTTACTCGCTCGACGCCGGCCGCTCCGTGCCGCGCACTCGCACTGCACAGGCGACGACGTAGAGAATCAGGGCATGAGGCGTGCCCTCAGACGCGGCATCATGAAATCCAGGAACGCGCGCAATTTGGCGGGCAGGAACCGATTGGGCGAGTACACAAAGCTGACCGGAAGCGGTGGCGGCTGGAAGTCCTGCAGCAGCGGCGTGAGCTCTCCGGATTTGATCGGCTCGGCGACATGGTAGGAAAATGCCTCGGTGATCCCGATGCCTGCGCGTGCTGCGTCGCAGGCTGATTCAATACTGCTCACGACGAGCCGCGATCGCACCGGCACGGCATAGTCGCTCTGGCCTCGTTTGAATCTCCACAGGGTCGGCGACTGAAGCGGTGGATAGCTGATCAAATCATGCGCGGTGAGATCATCCGGCGATCCGGGCGTCCCGCGAGATCTCAAATAGGCGGGGCTGGCGCAGACCACACGGACGGTTTCCCCGATCCTCACCGCGATCAGGCTGCTGTCGGCAAGAGTCCCGAGGCGAAGCCCGACATCGACGTGCTCTTCCAGAAGATTGACCGTCCGATCCTGCAAGTTGAGCTGAACATCGACTTCCGGAAATGCCGCCAGGAACTCCGTCAGGACCGGTTGCAGGTAGAAACGGCCGAGAGCGACGGGGGCGGATATGATCAGGTCTCCCCGCGGCGTCGAGTACTCGCCGGAGGCGGCGCGCTCGGCTTCGGCGATGTCGGCGAGAATCCGCTTCGCGGCGGCGATATAGGAGCGCCCCGCGTCCGTCGGCACGAGCGCGCGGCTCGAGCGGTTGAACAGCTTGGTCTCGAGATGCGCTTCGAGCTCGGACACCTTCCGGCTGACTGTTGCCAGGGGCGTTTTCTGCCGACGCGCCGCGGCCGAGAGGCTGCCCGCCTCGGCAACCGCCAGGACGATCGACATGGCCTCGAACCGATCCATAATTCATTCCATTTTATGGAAGGATACATCTCGATTTTACCAGATACACAGGGATTTTGGAAGGGGGTATCGAGAGATCCAGCAAGGAAAAACAACCGGCCACAGGAGATCGACATGACGAAGATCCAGTCCACGGGCACCGCCGTCATCACCGGCACATCGGCCGGCATCGGCGCAATCCATGCCGGCCGGTTCGCAAACAATTCTTACCTGATTGGCGTTCTCGCAGCTCTTTTTGGAGCTCTTGCCTGGTCCCTCAACTTCGTCGTTCCATTTGTCATTGGTGATTACTCAATCTTTGACTTCGCGTTGTTCCGCTTCGTGATTCCAGCGGCGCTCGGGATGCTGTTTCTCTTGTTCAAGAGGGATGCAACACGCGCTCTGACCAAGAGCGATTGGCTGACGGCTTTCCTTCTTGGGTTCATTGGATATCTCGCCTATTTCCTGACGGTCGCCGGCGCCGCAATTTTTGCAGGGCCCGTGATAGCGCCCGCGTTTCTCGGTTTGGTTCCCGTCGTCCTGGCGATCGCCGGCAATCTGAGCCGGAAAGTAGTTTCCTGGCGCGCCCTGTCATTTTCAGTTTTGCTGACGATGGTCGGTCTCGCTTTCGTCAATGCCAGCATATTCGATGTGACGAGCATGGCGACGGCTCGATCGCCCGCAATCGGCATCCTGTTGGCGATTGCCGCTGTCGGGCTTTGGACTTGGTTCGGCCTCGCCAATCAACGCGCGCTCGCCGCACGGCCTGGCATCGATGCCCATATCTGGACCGCCCTGATACTGGCCGGCGGCGGATTGGAAATGCTGGCCTTTGGTCCCATCGGCCTTGCATTGGGTGTCTTCAATATTCCGCAGCTCGGACTGGGCTGGGAGAATGCGGCGCCCCTCTATTTTTGGGGCACTGCACTGGCGATCTTTGCATCGATTGGTGGCGCCCTGGCATGGACGTTTGCTTCGCAAAGACTTCCGGTGGCGCTTTCCGCTCAACTGCTCGTGTCGGAAACCATATTCGGGACGATATTCGGCCTGGCCGTGCACGGCCGCTTACCGACAATCGTTGAAATGGGAGGTCTCGCCGTTCTGACCGCGGGCGTCATCGTAACGATCCGCGTCTTCCATGGCACGACAAAGGCGTAGGATACGAGTCTCTTCCATTTTCTGGAAGGATATGTCTCGATTTTGCTGGATATCCAGAATTCATGGAAGGGTTTATTCAGGCTTCAGCAACGGAAACAACCAACCGCAGGAGACCCACATGACGAAGACCCAGCCCAAAGGCACCGCCCTCATCACCGGCGCATCCACCGGCATCGGCGCAATCTACGCCGACAGGCTGGCGAAGCGCGGCCATGACCTCATCCTTGTCGCCCGCAACGGGGAACGGCTCGCGTCGCTGGCGCGCCGGATCGCCATCGACACCGGCCGGAAAGTGGAGATCCTCAAAGCCGATCTCACATCACCAGCGGACCTCGGGCGCGTCGAGGACATGCTGCGCAGCAACGCCGGCATTTCCGTACTGGTGAACAATGCCGGCATCGGCGCCGCCGATCCGCTGGTCGCCTCCGACGTCGACAGGATGGAGGACATGATCCGTCTGAATGTCACGGCGCTGACGCGCTTGACCTATGCGGTGGTGCCGGCATTCCTCGCCCGCGGCAACGGCACGATCATCAATATTTCCTCGGCCGTCGCGGTCGCGCCGGAGCTTCTGAACGGCGTCTATGGCGGCACGAAAGCCTTTGTCCTCGCGCTCACCCAGTCGCTCGTCCACGAGATCGCCGACAAGGGTGTGCGTGTGCAGGCCGTCCTGCCGGGCGCCACGGCCACCGAGTTCTGGGACGTCGCCGGCAAGCCGGTTCACCAGCTTCCGACGGAGATCGTAATGTCGGCCGACGATCTGGTCGATGCCGCCCTTGCGGGTCTCGACCTCGGCGAGACCATCACCATCCCGTCGCTGCCGAACCAGGCGGAGTGGGATCGCTACGAGGCACAGCGCCGTGCGATGATGGCCAAGGTTTCGAGCGCCATCGCCGCCCCTCGCTACAACCTGCATCAAGGCCAATAGCTCGGCGCCTGGCGCTGGCTGGAAACAAGGGAGAGAGTCATGAAGGGCGAAATCATCAAGCTGGATCGCCGCCGGTTCCTCGGTCTCGTGGGAGCCGGCCTGGCAGCGGGCGCCGGACCGCTTCTGCCGTCACAATTGGCGGCGGTGCCCGCCGGCGAAGCCATTCGCCCTTTCCGCATCGATATTCCGGAAGCCCAGCTCGTCGATCTGCGCCGGCGCATCGCCGCCACGCGCTGGCCGGATCGGGAAACGGTCAGCGACCGCTCGCAGGGCAATCAGCTTGCAACGCTTGAGGACATCGTTCGCTATTGGGGCACGGACTATGATTGGCGGAAGGTGGAGCGGCGCCTCAATGCGCTGCCCATGTTCATGACCGAGATCGACGGCGTCGACATCCATTTCATTCACATCCGTTCGCGGCATGAAAATGCCCTGCCGCTCATCGTGACGCATGGATGGCCGGGATCGGTGATCGAGCAGCTCAAGATCATCGGCCCTCTCACCGATCCGACCGCGCATGGCGCAAGCGCTGCGGACGCCTTCCATCTGGTGATCCCCTCGATGCCGGGCTTCGGCTTCTCCGGCAAGCCGAAGGAGACGGGCTGGAACCCCGATCGCATCGCCGGCACCTGGGCCGAACTGATGCGGCGCCTCGGCTACACAAGCTATGTCGCCCAGGGCGGCGACTGGGGCTCGCCCGTATCCAGCGCCATGGCGCGCCAGGCGGTGGCCGGATTGCTCGGCATCCACATCAATCTGCCGGCGACGGTGCCGCCCGATATCGCGGGGCTGCTTGCCGGCGGCAGGCCCGCTCCGTCCGAGCTTTCCGACAAGGAGCGCGCCGCGTTCGACGCGCTCGCCACCTTCTACAAGAAATACCGGGCCTATGGCGCGATCATGGGCACAAGGCCGCAGACGATCGGCTACGCCCTGGCCGATTCCCCGGCCGGGCTCGCGGCCTGGATATTCGATTACAACAATGGCGAGCCCGAGCGCCGGCTCGGCAGAGACGACGTGCTGGACAACGTCACGCTCTACTGGCTGACCAATACGGCGACCTCGGCGGCGCGCCTCTATTGGGAGACCGCCGGTCAAAGTGTTGTAATTTCGGCCGCGCAGAAGACCTCCGAGATCGCTCTTCCGGTCGCGATCTCGGTGTTTCCGGATGAGGTCTATCGGGCGCCGGAGAGCTGGGCCCGACAGGCCTACTCGAACCTCGTCTATTTCAACGAGGTCGAGAAGGGCGGACATTTCGCTGCCTGGGAGCAGCCGGCGCTCCTGGCTGCCGAGCTCCGAACCGCCTTCCGATCGCTTCGGCCGGCAAAGTAGTTCCAACGCAACGGAGACTCATGTGAAGAGGCATCGCCGAAAAAGACGAGCCGCTTTTGGTACCGGGCAAGTGAACCACAGGAGCTGAACATGAATATCCAAGCGCGCAGCCTATTCGCAGGCCTGGCAATGCTCTCTGCTTCCATCGCATCGGGATACGCTGAGGATGCTCCTCGGAAAGCCGATATCGGCTTCTTCGAGATCGACAAGGACATCACGCTCAGAAGAATGGTGGTGCAGAGCGCCAGACCGAAGGGGACCGTTCTCTTCCTGCATGGATTTCCGGAGACCCTGTACGCCTGGAAGGATTTGGCACTCGCCCTCGGCGATACTTATGAAGTCCACGCTTTCGATTGGCCGGGATACGGACTTTCCTCGCGGCCGCCCGCGGACAGGTTCTCCTACGCGCCCAAAGACTATGCGTATATTCTCGGTGAATACATAGCGAAAGCCGGCATCGACACGTCCAAGCTCACGATCTATGCAACGGATATCGGGGCCCTGCCGGCGCTTCTCCTGGCGCTCGAGAAACCCGACATCGCAAGAACGATCATCGTCGGCGATTTCGCCCCATTCGACAGGCCCGGCTACATGCACGAGACCCTGCAGAGCCTGAAGGCGGGACCTTCGATGGAAGCGGCCCGCGCCCAGTTCAACCAGCGGCGCGACGATATCCTGGCAAATGCTTTCACGAGGGGCTTGCCCAAGGAAGCCCGCTTCGAGATTTCCGCGGAATTCAAGGCCGACATGTCCCGCGGCTGGAACCAGGGCGCAATGACGACGGCGGACGCTTTCTCCCACTATTACGCGCACTTTACGCGCGACCAGGACCATTTGGAATCGCAACTGGCGAAGCTCGAGACCCGCGTGAAGGTGGTTTGGGGCGAACAGGATCTCTACATTAAGAAAGATATGGGAATCGAGTTCGCCGACAGGATCGGCGCCGAGCTCTCGCTTCTTGCCGGCATCGGGCACTATCCTCACCTCCAGAGTTCCAAGCAGACCGTCGATGAGGTTCGCGCCTCATTCCGCTGAGAACCTCGCCGATATTCCGGTCACAGACAGAGCCGAGTGTTTGCGGTAGTCTCTGCCGATCTGTCAGGCGAGGGAGCAAGCAATGATCAGGAAACTCATGGCCGCAGCTCAGAGCGTGATGACTTGAAAAAGAGTCGGCCCGCCGAAACACCCTCATGCTGAGGTGCGACCCCGGCTTGAGCCGGGGGAGCCTCGAAGCATGATCCAGGGACCACGGTCTTGCCGCTTGCCACCCTTCGAGGGCCGCTCTCGCCTTCGCGAAGCCGAGACTTCGCTTCAGCGGAGCAAAGCGGGCCGGGATCATTTGATCCGCATAGGCAGGTCGAGGTCGAAATTGAGGCGGGTCATGATTTGCGTATTGTCCTCTTGTCGCATGTGGTCGGACATCGCGTCCGCATCGCGGTCGAACCACAGCGCCGCGGAGTTGCCGCCGCCGCGCCAGGCGCCGACATAGACCTCCTGACCGTTGTCGTAGAATCGCTCGACATCGATCAGGGTATTGCCCGAGGCATTTTGTCCAGCGAAGTCGGCGAATGCTTGCAGGCCGTTAAATCGAAAGAGCGAGTTTGGCGCCGTGTCGGACGTATCGGGTCGGGCCCGCCAAACCCCGGCGAAGCGCAACTGGCCGTCGATGTCGTGATAGGCCTCGATATCGGCGAGATACTGCCACTTCGGCACCTCCATCCATCGTGCGACGAACTCGTCCCATTTGAGTCCGCTGAAAAACGCGCCGACATTGCGGTCGCCGGCGTCCCGAATCCGCCATACTCCGATATAGGACAGGTGGTCACCATCCTTGAACACCTCGATGTCAACCAGTTCCTGGCTCGGCTGGAGTTCGCGCCACTTGCTCTCAAAATCCTGAAAAGAGGTGAGGTAGAACAGCGCGCCGTTGCGGCCGGGATTGCTGTGCCAGAGTCCACTATAGAGTCTTGTGCCGAAATGAACGTAGGTTGAAATGTCGATCAGCTCGTAATCTCGCGCACGAACTTCCCAGTGCGCCACGAAACTCTCCCAGGGCAGCATGTGAACATGACTGTAGTCGCCCTCTGATCCACCCGATTTGAATTTCCAGACTCCGTGCACATAGGGCTTGCTGGTACCTACATTGCGAATGAAGTTGGCATAGTTGTCGTTGTTGCGAGTCGCGTGGCGCGGGCTGCGGCGGGCAAGTTCGCGTGCGAGGTCGGCCCCCTTCCAGAATTGGTCCGGAATGCCACCCGCACCATCACCGTGATAGTCGGTGACATACTTGACGCAGGTGATGCGGCGGCTTGGACAGTCGTCAATGCTCAGCCAGTGGAACACCTCGTGCACCAACGTCATGGCCGCATAATCCTTGCGCACCTCCGGGTGTTCAAACGGGTTGTCCATCGCATTCCAGAACGACGGACACGTCACGATGATTCCGGGGGGGTGCGTGGAAGGCGCTTGGCCACCCGCCCCCCGTGCCGACGGCAGGACATACATCGGTGTGTTCGTTGGCTGACGCGGCAATGGGTTGGCCACATCGCAACTCGCGGATCTTGACCTTGCCCACCCCGCGAAAGCGTTGTTCGGCTTTTTTCAGCCCCTCGCGCATGATGTTGCTGCGCTCGCCGTCGAACGAGCCGAACCAGGTATGTGGCGAAACGCTGTCGTTGTTGTCGACGCGCTCGCGCCGCCACAATCTTTCACGCTCGGTTCGGGTTATTGAATTGAGGGCATCGGCAAACCTTTGTGTCCGCCAGACAAAGGCGTGTGCCCGCTTGTAGACATCTTCCAGCCGCGACCTCTGGCTGTCCGAGCAGCCCACAATTCTTGGCATAGCGGTGGGCTTTTTCACTTCATCCGCGGCAAAGACAGGCCGCGGCCCGTCGGCGAGCATCAGGTACGAAGTCAGTACGAGGGCAACGGCAATAATCGGGTTTGAGTTGTGCTGCATAGGCAGATCCATCAACTGGTTCGGCCCGCCCAGGATGTAGCAACGCAAGCAGGTAGTTTACGCGCAGGCCGATGAACCGCTGATGAATGATGCCAAGAAGGACCTGGCGCTGATCGACGGAAAGCCGCTCCTGGCCGTCTTCCGGGACCGTCTGTTCGGGCCGCTCGGCATGAAGAATACGGCGCTGCCGCCCGGCACATCGAATGCCATCCCCGATCCCTACGCGCACGGCGCGCCGGCCGATGCGCGCTATCCGGAGGATCTCCGGGCCGCAGCCAGAGCGGGAACGCTCAAGCCCAATGACGACACGTGGCAAAACCCGTTGGCCTATTTTGCCGCCGGCGGCGTCATCTCGACCGCCGACGATGGTGAAGATACTGGACGCGATCTATGCGGTGTCACCGCTGCAGCAGGCCAAGTGATCTCTTATTCAGCCATGCGCAGGACCGCGCGTGTCAGAGTGCTGTCGGGGCGCCTGAGGCCGTCCAGAATCGTGAAGTGATTGGCGTCGGCGATCGGGGTCAGGTCGCCAGCCAGATGCATGCGCGCCCGGTAGGCATGATAGTCCCGGCTGCTGGCGATCATTGCCGGCAATTCGCCTGTGCCATAGGCGATGGAGAGCGGCTTGTCGACACCCGGCCGGCGCAAGGGAGAGAGGGTTTCGATTTCGACCTCCGTAAGCCGGACCTTGTCATTGACATGAGGGGAATCGCGCAAGTGAGCCAGGTCGAAAACGCCTGAGATCGACAAGCCGGCGGCCACTCTTCGATGCTCCAGCATCAATGCCGTAAGATGCCCGCCGGCCGACCACCCGGTGACGATGGCCGGTCCCTCGATGCCGTGATCGGCGGCATGTGCATCCAGCCATTCGAACGCCATGCGCAACTCATTGGTGATCTGCGTCAGGCTCGCCTCGGGGGCAAGCGTGTAGCCCGGCATGGCCGCCGACCAGCCCTTCGCCAAGACCCCCTCGGCGAGGCAGGCGAATATCTCCTTGCTGCCGCGCTGCCAATAGCCGCCGTGGATATGAATGAAACATGGCGCCTTGGGGTCGGCGCCGGGATAGAGATCCCACTTCGTTCGCTCAGCCGGAGCATAGGCCAGATCAAGGTGTCTCGGATGCTGCGCGCGGAGCAACGCCGAAGCTGCGCTCCAGCTTTCATTCTTCAGTCGGGCGAAATCGGGGCCGACATGCGCGACGTTGTTGTAGGCGAGATTGCGCGCCTCGGGCGACATGGTCTTCCAATCCATTTCTGACGCAACCCCCATAGGACGACGATCACAACCTTATCGAGATGGCCTCCGGTAAGCTCAAAATACTCTCGCACCGCCGCCGGGCAAAGCGCCGTTCTCAGACGTAAGCGATACGTAAGCTCGCATCCGCCAGCCTCCCTACCCGTGAATGGCGGCGAGTGTCGCGGGCAGTCCCGCGTCAGTTCGCCGATGAACCAATTCGGCTATCGGGAAGGACATGATCATGCGGGCGCATTTCTTGGGCAAAAGCCAGGTCAGTGCATTGGCGGCTTTGGTAATTTCATCGTTCGGACATTTCCCGCCTGCAGCAGCACTGGAGTTTGCGCCAGTTGGCGCGTCCGGCGACGCGGGTTTCCGCGATGTCTGCCCGACGGGCCACTATCTCACTGGAGCGAGCGCGCGCACAGGAGCTTGGGTGGACCAGATAGCCATCCTCTGCAGCCCGCCCGTAAATCCGGACGGATCAATTGGATACGGACCGCCGCCCCCCGGGCCGAAGCGCGGGGGAGAGGGCGGGAGTCCCTTGACGAAGACGTGCGCAAGCAATGAGATTGTCCATGGTATGGGGCTTCTGCACACCGAGGCAAACCGGCAGGTTCGCTTGATTGCGTTCTACTGCGGATTGACGACCGGCACCGCAACGCACAACATCGAAATTGGAAATGCGCCGTTCTTCCCTACCGTCTATCAGATTTGCCCTGCGGGAGAGGCCGCTACGGGCATTCAGGGGCGATTTGGACTGCACGTGAACGCTTTGGGCCTCATTTGCGGACCTTTGCCGTCCGCAGGGGCGCCGCCCCCAGATGCGACCACCGGCGGGTGCACGGGTCTTGCGGGAGAAGAGTTGGCTATCTGCAACGAGCATAATGCCGTGAGAGCGAAACACGGCGTGCCAGCTTTGAACTGGTCGGCTGATCTTGCAAGCAATGCAAAGAATTGGGTCGCAGGTTGCCATACCATGACAAACAGCAACGGCGATGAGTTCTTCTGTCATCAAAGCAGCCAGTATGGATGCGGTACGGATCCAGGCTATAACTATGGAGAAAATCTTTCCTTTGGCTATCCAAGCCGCGGCGGGCAAGAGGCTGCGCGGCAATGGTATTGCGAAGTGAACGTTTACAATTTTGACGATCCCTCACCGTTGCTGGCTGGAGAAGATGGTGGGGGCACGATTTTTGGGGACGCGTGCAACCCGGCAAACAACCCGAAAAAAGTGACGGGCCACTTCACTCAAGTCATTTGGCGAAACACAACGAGACTGGGTTGTGCGCAGAACAGATGCAAACTCGGCGGCGATGATGGAATTGAAGGCACGCTGTGGGCCTGCGAGTATGATCCACCCGGAAACTTCAACGCGGGCCAAGCCGGCGTTCTTGAACAGAATGTCCCGAGACCTTTGCAAGGATTTGCCGGACATTCCGCCGGCGCGGCTGAAAGCAACGATTCGCCTCAACGGACAACGGCAATAATTTCGGACGTGGATCTCTATGATATCCCAGGCGGAGTTGGCAATGTGATCGGCATTCTGAGAAAAGGGCAGAGATTCCCCCTGATTGGGTGCCGCGAGGATGACTGGTGCCAACTTTCACCCGGATGGGTCTGGGGCTCGTTCGTCGCGCGCAGTCACTCGCATTGACTCTTGTCGAGCCGGCGCGAGCACGTATTATTTGAATGAAGTGGTGCCCAGGGGCGGAATTGAACCACCGACACGCGGATTTTCAGTCCGCTGCTCTACCAACTGAGCTACCTGGGCGCCGCGCCCCGGAACGAGGCGTTTGAACGAAGCGGGCCGGGTTATAGGCGACGGTTTTGAGCCTGTCCAGCCTTAATGGCTGAGCGCCCGAGCCAGTGCTTTCATGTCCCCCCGTTCGGCGAATTCCGTGCCGATCTCAGCCATATGGAATCGTAAAGTATTGCGAAACATGGTGAAATCGTGCTGACGCAGTCTTTCGTCGAGAGGCAGCCGCTCGAAGATCTCGCGTGCCCGGGCGAGTGGAATTTCATGCACCTCCTTGGGCGGGCCGAGCCCGGCGACGCCCAGATCGTGATCGAGAGCTTCCGCCGCCTGATGCCAGAACTGCGGGTCCTGGCCGGGGGGCAGCGGGAAGCCCGAAAAGACGTCACGCCCGATTGCGACGAGCGCCGCGTGAAGCTCGAGGGTGGGGCCTGCCGCGGAAGGGCGAATCAGTCCCTCCGCCATTTCGCTCACCATGGAGAAAGCGGCGGGATAGGATCCCCAGCGCGCCTCTTCATAGGCGGCGAGGAAGGCCGGCTCCGAAAGCAGTGTCGAAAACATCATGTTGGAGCGCGCCTGGACATATTCCATGATCGATTTCTGAGTCAGGAACGCCGCCCGGCTCATCAGGAATTCCTTGAGTTCGTCGCGCGTTGCGATCGGCTGCGGCGCGAACAGATTCTTGACGGTGGACCACAGGCTCATGCGCCATGATGACACCGCCTCGCCCCTTCGCACAAGCCGGTCATCCTCATGCGCATGAGTCCAAAGTCGAATAGCGCTCATGAGTCCAAAGTTGAATTAGGCCGCAGCGTCATTGGTGTTAGTTCTACCATGACTCGCAAAAGGGGAATGCGAGCACAACGACCACGGAAATGGGAGGAACCGCCAATGGCTGGTCCGGATACCGAGGGTCACTGGGGAGCGACATCGAGGCTCATGTGGATCGCGCTGGCGATCTGGGCCTTTTTTTCCTTCGTGATCCATTTCTTCGTCACTTGGCTGAACGACATCGTCATACTGGGCTTCCCGCTCGGCTTCTACATGGCCGCGCAGGGCTCGCTCATCGCCTTCGTCGTGCTGCTCTTCTGGTTCGCCAGGAGACAGGATGCGATCGATCGCGAATTCGGCGTCGCCGAAGAAGATTGAGGGGGATGACATGGCAGTTGGCTCAAAAATCACCGGCGGCGACTTCCTTGCCAATCTCGGCAGGGTCTATGGAATCTATGCCGGCGGCTTCCTCGTTTTCGTGGTCGCGCTGGCGATCCTCGAACAGTTGGGCGTGCCCGACCGGGTGCTCGGCTATCTGTTCGTCGGTTTCACCATTCTAGTCTACGCCATCATCGGTGTGCTGTCGCGCACCGCCCAAGTATCCGAATATTATGTCGCCGGCCGGAAGGTGCCCGCCTTCTACAACGGCATGGCGACCGGCGCCGACTGGATGTCGGCGGCTTCCTTCGTCGGCATGGCCGGCACACTCTTTGCCTTGGGTTATGATGGCCTTGCCTTCGTGCTCGGCTGGACCGGCGGTTTTGTGCTCGTGTCGGTTCTCCTGGCGCCGTTCCTGCGCAAATTCGGCGCCTACACGGTCCCGGATTTCCTTGCCGCGCGCTACAACGGCAATCTTGTGCGTTTTCTCGGGGTCATCGTGCTGGTGGCTTGCTCCTTCACCTATGTGGTGGCGCAGGTCTATGGCACCGGCATCATCGCCTCGCGCTTCCTGGGGCTCGACTTCCAGATCGCCGTCTATGCCGGATTGGCCGGCATCCTTCTCTGCTCGATGCTGGGCGGCATGCGCGCGGTGACCTGGACCCAGGTGGCCCAGTATATCGTGCTGATCATCGCCTATCTGACCCCGGTCGTCATCCTGTCGGCCAAGAACTACGGCATTCCGATTCCGCAGCTCACCTACGGCCAGGCCTTGCAGGATATCACCGCGCGCGAGCAGGAGATCGTCGCCCAGGGACTCAATGTCGGCAGCACGCTGAAGCCGTATATCGAGCCCTTTCTCAACTACAACCCGCTCAACTACTTCGCGCTCATCCTCTGCCTGATGGTGGGCACGGCGTCGCTGCCGCACATATTGATGCGTTATTTCACCACCCCATCAGTGCGTGAGGCGCGCAAATCGGTGGCCTGGTCGCTGCTCTTCATCTTCCTCCTCTACTTCACGGCGCCGTCCTATGCGGCTTTCGCGAAGCTCGAGGTCTACACCAATGTCATCGGCCAGAGCCTCGATCAGCTTCCCCAATGGATCAGCACCTATTCCAATCTCGGTCTGGTGAAGATCTATGGCGTCACGCTGCAGGGCCTGGCGAGCAGCATCGGCGCGGTGAAGGCCGCCGTCGCGGCGGGCGCTGCCGACATGGCGGGCGTCGCGGCGTCGCTCCAGTCCAAGGGCTTGACGGCCGAGCTCGCGTCCTGGTCGGCGCTTGCCGATCCGGTCAAGGCGGTGGTGTTCGATGCGGTCAGGGCCAATGCGGCGGTGACGGCGCAGGAGATCTTCACTCCGGCCATCCATGCCGCGGCGACGGCTGCCGGCAACACCACGAACCTCCTCGGCCATTCGGGCTTGACGATCGACAATGACGTGATCGTGCTCTCGACACCCGAGATCGCGGGCATGCCCTATGTCATCGCCGGCCTCGTGGCGGCAGGCGGTCTCGCTGCGGCGCTGTCGACGGCCGACGGCCTCCTGCTCGCCATCGCCAATGCGTTGTCGCACGACATCTACTACAAGATGGTCGACACGCATGCGCCGACGGCGCGCCGGCTCATCGTGGCGCGGGTCCTGCTCTTCGGCGTGGCGGTGCTGGCGGCCTGGACAGCGAGCACCAAACCGGCCGACATCCTGGCGATGGTCTCCTGGGCCTTCTCTCTCGCCGCGGCGGGGCTGTTCCCGGCTCTCGTCCTCGGCGTGTGGTGGAAGCGCGCCAACCGCTGGGGCGCCATTGCCGGCATCGTCGTGGGCTTCGGCGTCTGTCTCTATTATCTCGTCGGCACCCGCTATTATGCGGCGGGCTTCTACGAGTTGTGGAGCGGATTGTCGGGCGCCTCGGAGGCCGCCGTGACCAAGTACAACGAGCTCAAGGCGGCCTTTGAAGGTGCAGCACCCGAAGCCAAGGCGGCGGCCTGGAAAGCGCTCGACACGCATGCCCAGACGATCGCCAACTGGTTCGGCGTCCGCAACATCTCGTCCGCCCTGTTCGGCCTGCCTGCCGGCTTCATCGCCATGATCGTGGTGAGCCTCTTGACCGCAGCGCCTTCGAAGCAGATGCAGGATTTCATCGACGAGATCCGCCGGCCCAAGGGCAAGGAGCTCATGGAAGGCGGCAATCTGGTGCGTGAAGTCCACTGAACTGCGTAAATCATCGGAAACGGGGCTTTCAGGCCCCGTTTCCTTTTTTATCCCGCCGTGGTTGACTGCGCCGCAGGATGAATCCCGTCATTCAATACTGGTATTTCCACCTGCCGAATTTCGTGCTCGCCGCGGTGATGTACACGCTGATCGGCCGGCTGCTGCTCTCCTTCTTCGTGCCGGCAGGCTGGCAGAACTACATCTGGCGGGCATTCGTGCGCATCACCGAGCCTGTCGTCGGGGCGGTACGCTTGCTGACGCCGGCGGCTCTCCCGACCGTCGTCGTCATCATCTTCTCCGTCTTCTGGATCATGCTGTTGCGTCTGGCGTTGATCGCCTTGCTTGGCAGCCTGGGCCTGCTGCCCGATGTCTCGGGCCCTTCCGGCGGCTGACATGACCCAGCACCATCTCGCGATCATTGTCGGGCTCGCCATCCTGAACGGCATATTTTCGCCGGCTCTCATCGCCGTCTTTGCCCTTCACCCGATCTGGTATCCCTCCTTCCTGCCCGCCATCCTGCCGTTCCTGTTCCTGTTGAGCTCGCTCATCGTCGCCACTTTGACCCTGATGATCGGCGGCGTGCCGGCAGCACTCTATGAACGTTTCGCCGGGCGCCAGCGCACGGCCATGTCGGGCTATATCTGGCTCGCCGGCGTGCTTGTGCTGACTTTGCCCGCCATCCCGGGCCTGCTGCGGGCGCTGGGCGCCTGAATCGCCGGAGAGCTTTCACGCTAATGTAACTTCGTCGCTGAGGCGCAGATGCTAGGTTTCGGCATGGATGCCGTTGAGCGTGCAGCATATCTCTCGGTCGGCCGCGCCTGCGCCTTTGGCGCGCTAGCCATCTTCTGCTTCGTCGTAGGTTTGAGCTATGACCCGAATCTCGCGGCCCGGGCGGGCGGCCTCCTGACCATGCTCATGACGGCCATTCTGGTGATGCGCGCAACTTCGGCGCCGACGCGTCCCTATAAGACCACCGAGACATGGCTGATGCTCGAAGCTTCCGAACGGCCATCGGCGCATATTGCCCAGCAGATCATAGGTTCGGCTTTGCGCGAGGCCTATTTCTGGTACGCCCGCTCGACCGCGCTGGTCACCGTGTGCCTGCTGCTCGCCGCTTTGCTGCTGCCGCTCCTGACCAGCAGGTTCGAGTAGAGTGCCAGACGACCAGCCTCACGCCAGGGGATCGCCCAGCGCATTTGCCACATCCGGCACTTGCCGCAGCGCCCAGCGCAAGCGATCCCGCTCCTCGCCCTGAAGCTCGCCGGGCGCGACGCGGTTCGACAACGGCACGCCGCGCCGGATATCGCGCAATTGCTGGGCCAGGATCGCCTCGAGCAGAATGCGGTGCGCATCGACGAGTCTCGCGGCAAGCTCAGGCTCAAGCGCGCCGCGATCACGTGCCGCCTCGAGACGGGCGGGGGTGGAGCGTTCGCTCAAGCCATTCTGAAGCGCCAGGACCCGCGCGGTGGAAAAAAGCGGCATGAGCCCGCCAAGCTTGAGGTCGACGCGGCCCTCATGGCTGCGCAACCGTCCGAACCAGCCCAAAGGCGATTGGAATGAGCTTGCCCTGAGCGCCAGGAACTTGATGAGTTCCGGTGCTTTTCCAGCAGCATGGCGGCTTTCCTCGAGGAGCGTGCGTCCGAGCGCCAAATCGCCATGGACCGGCGCTGCATCGAAGAAGATGTCGGCCTTGAGCAAGTCCTCGGGATCGAGCCGCCCCATCCACGAGCCGACCCGGCGGCGCCAGCGCTCGAGCGACATGCGCCATGCGTCCTTGCTGGCCATGACGCCGCCGGCGCAGAACGGAACGCCGGCGGCATCGAGAATGGTCGAGACACGCTCGGCGAGGGCGGCAAACCAGCGGTCTTCCTCACCATCGGGCTCGCCCTCGGCAAAGACGATCGCATTGTCCTGATCGAGCGCCAGCAGACTTTCCCCGCGCCCGCCCGAGCCAAGGACCAGGTAGCAATAGGGGCAGGGCGGCCGGCCCCGTCCGGCAGCGCGGAACTCATCTTCGGCGATTTTCGCGGCGCGGCGGGTGAGATCGCGCAACTCGCCCGATATGACGGCGGCGATGTCGCGGACATCGACTTCCTCGCGCACCAGGGCTTCAGCGACGAGGGTGAGCCTGGACCACGCCTCGCCCAAAGCGCGCGCGGTTCGCGCCTCTTCGATCGCATCGCCAAGTGCCACCGCGTCCTGGGCCCGCTGGCGCAGAAGGTCGCGCGCCGACAAGGCGCCGACGATATTGCCATCCTCGTCGGCGACGCCCAGATGACGGAATTGCCACCGGTTCATGCGCGAGATGGCGCGATAGACAAAGTCGCTCACTTGCACGGTCTTGAGTGGGAAGCTCGCGATATCGGCGGCAGGCCGGCCGAAGGCGCCCTGAGGATCGGCCGCGACCGCCCGCAGGAGATCGCGCTCCGTGATGATGCCCCAGCTCGCCCCGGGCACGTCAGGCCGCACGAAAACCGAGCTGATCTGGCTTTCGGTGAGCGCGGCCAGAACCTCCCGCAGGCTCTGCGAAGGCGTGACGGTGAGGGGTGGGCTCGCCATGATATCGGCCGCTATGTGCCGGTAGGGATAGCTGTCGATACGCAGGAGCGCGGGGTCGGATGGCGGTGGCGGCGCCAGGGCGTGCCAGCCCGCTGCCGCTTCCTCGGCGACGCGCGGTGCGAGCTTGCGGCAGGCCACCTCGGCCTCGCCCAGGAGGCGGATGTGGCGCTTGCGCAAGAGGGGCACGAGGCGAAGGTAGATGCGGGCGGCGAGCTTGGCGTCGGGCAGGGCCCGGTGGCGATTGGTGACGGCGATGCCGAGCTTGGCTGCAAGCCCCTCAAGGGAATGTTCGGCGGATTCGGGCATGGCGAGACGAACCAGCTGGCGCAAATCGAGCCCGCGCGGTGCCGGCCAGGGAAGCCCGGCGCGGCTGAATTCACGCTCCAGCAGCGCCAGATCGAAGCCGAGCGCATAGCCGATGATGAGCCTTTGACCGATGAACGCCGACAGGCGCCGTCCGGCCTCATCGAAGCCTGGGGCATCGACGAGATCTTCCGTGCCTATCCCGTGAATGCGCCGGGAGTCCTCCGGCACGGCGATTCCCGGATTGACCAGGCACGAGAAAGTCTCGTCCTTGACGATATGGCCGCGGTGGATCCTGACAGCCGCGAGCTCGATGATGCGCGCATTGCGCGGATCGAGCCCCGTCGTCTCGGTGTCGACGGCGACCGCCGGAACTGTCAGCAGATTCGTACCCGGAGATAGCGCGTGGGATCTCATCCGTCAGAATCTCTCGACTGGCGCGTGATCAGGAAAAGTGGGCACCGGTTTTCCGTCCAATCACGCGCCGAATATGGAGACGTTGGCATGGAATGAGATCGCTGCCCATCGCCGATTACAGGGCCTCTATGGAAAAGTCTGGCTATTCGCTGTTGCCGAACAGGTCCTTCAGCAGCTTCTTGCCCTGATCGTCGATGATCTTGCCCGCCTCCTGGCCAGCCGCGTCATCGCCCAGCGCCTTGCCGATCTGGTCGGAGACCTTGTCCTTGACCTGCTGCTGGATCGCCTCGCTTTTCTCCTTGAGGCTCGCCGTCGTTCCTTCGCCGACGAGCTTGCGCAGCGTGTCATAGGCGGCTTGCGGATTCTGCAGGATGCCGGCGATGTCGGGATAGATCTGGGGCGCCGCCCATGGCCCTTTGACGATGATGGGAACGGCGAGACCGGCGAGATCGAGGCCTTGCGCCTCGGCGAGGGTGAGTTGCGGGCTGACCTTCAGATTGAGCGCTTGGCGCGGCAGGTCGACGGTTCCGCCGCCCTTCACCGACATCACCGGGCTCGTGAAATTGAGATTGGTCGTCGCCGCGATGCCGTTATTGACCGTGAAGCTCGCGCTCAAGCCGTCGAAGGGCGTCCTGGCATCGGGTCCTTGGCGCCAGCCGGTCAGGATATTGGCGGCCACGCCCTTCACCATCGCTTCGATATCGATGCCGCGTATCGCGCCATTGGCGAAGCTGAAGGTGCCCGTGCCAGTGAGCGATGAGACGAGCTCGAGCTGCGAGCGGCCCTTGGCCGACAGCTTCAGCGCAGCACCTGCCGTGCCCTCGAAGCGCTCGAGCCCGGCATAGTCCCTGAGCAGGCGCAAGCCGTCAAAACCCTTGGCGTCGAGGGTCATCTGCAGCGCCGGCACCTTGGCCGCGCTGTCGAGGATGAGGCGGCCTTGCGCGGTGCCGCCATAGAGCGAGATCTGGCTGAGCGAAGCATCGAGCCGGCCGTTCTTCACGGCGGCGTCGATGGCGATCTTGCCGGTCTTGAGGTCGCGATAGACGAGTTGGTTAGCGGTGAGCCTGAGCTTGCCGTCGACCGCGCCGAGGCCCGCGAAGGAGATGAGCGCGTTGCTCCAGCCGGCCTCAGGCGGCGGAGCGTCGTCGCGCGGCGGCAGATAGCGGTTCACATCGATCACATCGAAGCGAAGGGTGGCGGTGACCGACGGACGCTCGGCCAGAGCGAGGCCGAGATCGCCTTGCGCCGCCAGGCCGTCGAGGCTCACGCGGGCTTTGCTGAGCTTGAGAGCCTTGGGTGTGAAGGCCAGTTGGCCATTGACCTTGGCGGGACCGAAGCCTGGGCCGTCGGGAACCGCGATCTTCGCCCAGCGCGCGAGATCGCGCACCGAGCCCGTCTCGGCCTTGATCGTGCCGTCGAGCGCAAGGCCGTCGCGCATGAGCGCCTGTCCCGAAAAGGCGAAAGCGAGCCTTTTGCTCTTGACCGTGAGGCTGACCGGTGAGCCCGTCGTCGCGAGGTCTCCCGGCGTCTTGGCGCTGAAGGCGAGCGCGATCTCGTCGCCGAGCGTCGTCAGTGATCCCTTGACCGCGACGGGCCCGGTGAGCGAGCCCAGGGTGACCGTCATGTCGACATTCTCCGCCATGAAGGCCTTGCCCGAGCGCTCATCGAGGAAGCGCACATCGCCGTTCTCGATGGTGATGGGGGCGATCGAGCCGGTCTCGAGGCCGGGACCGCCTTGGCCTTCTTGCCGGTTGCCATCGCTCGACATGATCCAATTCGGCCGACCCTCGCCGTCGATGACGAGCGAGAGCTGCGGGCGGATGAGATGCAGTTCCTTGATGTCGAGGACGCGGTTGAAGAGGGAGCGGACCTCGACGCGGATACGCAATTCGTCCATTTGCGCCACCTGGCCCTCGAAAAAGCCAGGCGGATTGGACAGCCGGACATCTTTCAGCGTGACGGCGAAATCGGGCCAGAAGACGAGCTTCGGCGCCTCGCCGATGGTGAGGGTGCGGCCGGTCTCGGCCTTGACGGCTTCGCGGAGCTGGCCGGCGATGAAGTCATGCGGGATGATGAACGGGAGCGCCAGCACAAAGGCGGCGAGCAGCGTCAGCAAGGCACCGCCGAAAATAAGGACCCGCTTCATGACTCTCCTCCGCAGGTTGGAGGAACAGCCTAACTGATTCGGTATACGGATCGTTAACCGGCCGGCTTTTTTTCGACGAGCTTGCCGTGCTGGGCGAAGGCCTTGCGCAGCCACAGCACGCCGGGTGCCGTCCAGTTGGGCTCCTCGCCGCAGACCAGGTCGAAGAAGCCGACGGCGGTTTCGGGATTCTCCAGCGTGTTCTCGCGGAACGAGTTCCAAAAGCCCGGATCGTCGGTCACTCGCGCCGGCGCCGGCTCCTCATCGCCCATTTCCTTGAGCACGGCCGCCGCGACCGACAGGCAGAAGCTCGTATAGGCATAGCCTTCGGGCCAGCGGGCCAAAGCGTGATCGATGTTCCCGGGGAGCGCCGGCAATTCCGCATCCTTGGTTGCCTTGAGGGGGGCGGCGACGATGAGCTCGCGCAGCATGAGGCCCGCCGCATAGATCACATAATCATGCCGGTTCACATCGGCGAGATGCTTCGATTCGTCGAACTTCTGGCGCCAGCGCGCGAAGGCTTCCGCCAACGCGGCATGATCGACCGTGGCCGAAAGCCCCGTGTCCTTGAACAGCAGCTCGAGATTGCGCTGGAACGACCAGACGATGGTGCGGAAGCGCCGCGCCTCGTGGGAGAGGTCGTCGACCTTCAGGACTTCCGTCTTGAGCGGGGTCAGCATGGCGCCTTCACGTCCTTCTGATCAGCATCTCGCGCGCCGTCGCCTCATTGGTGATCAGCACATTGCAGTCGATGAGCTTGACGGCGCCCAAGAGCGTGTCGACCTTCTCATTCCCGCCCGACGCGATCATCCGTTTCGGCACGTCGCGCAGCTGCTCGATCGGGATCGACATCACCCTTTTGTTGATCGGGTGATCGACCAGATGGCCCGAGCGGTCATAGAAATTGAACAATATGTCGCCGACGGCGCCGAGCCGGATCAGCGCGGTGCGGTCCTCGTCGGAAAGGAGATCGAAGCGGAAGGCGGTGGAATCGGGCGCCATGGTGCCGCAGCTCAGAACCGCCATGTCGAGCCGCTCGGCCCGGCGCAGCACGTCCTTGAGGCCGCATTTCTCGATCAGGGTCTCGCGCGTCTCGGGCGAATCGACGACCGCGGGTGCGGTGAGCAGATAGCAGTCGGCGCCGACCATGCGGGCGACCTGCCAGGCGAATTCCGACGGGTTGTAGCGGCGCGCCTGGACGATCCCGCCCAGCAGCGAGATCACTTGCACATTCTCGAGCTGGCGCGGCGCCAGCGTCTGCAGCGATTCATAGAGAGTGGCGCCCCAGCCGACGCCGATCGACATGTCGTCGGTGAGGTTGTCGGTGATATACATGCCGGCCGCGACGCCGATGGCCTTGGTGGTCAGCGCCGGATTGGAGGGCTCGGGGACCACCACCGCTTCCTTGAAGCCGAAGGCTTCTTTCAGCTGGCCTTCGAGCTCCAGGCATTCGGCGACGTCGCCTTCGATCCAGATCTTCACTTCCCGCTGGCGGATCGCTTCATTGATGTTGCGCACCACGGTGACGCGCCCGATGCCGAGCTTGTCGGCGATCTCGTTCTGCGTCAGGCCTTCGACATAATACATCCAGGCGATGCGCATCCGGTTGCGCGCGACGCGGCCGGGGCTCACATCGGCAGGCGTCGATCGGCTTCTGCGAGGGGGTGTCTTTTCGAGCATTCCGGCCCTATTGGCGTTGATTCCGGCGGTTCACCGGTCAGGGGAATAGCTTAACATGATGCAGTCGTCTCGCCCCTATGTTCTGCGGCAGGAAGATACAAAATGTTTCTCAAGTATACGATTGTAGCTATGACCTGTCCAATTTAACGATTTGTAATCGGCCGAAACGACGGAGCCATGTCCCGGAGTGCCCGGATAATTGCTGCAAAGCAGCATGATTTCCTTCTTTCTCGAAATACGAAACATTTGCATTGTGAATTGTTGTTTAGTACGTTCAACCTAACGGAACAAAAATCACCGGATCACCGGTCATGCATGGGAATGGGAGGAGAATGTGCGATCTGCCGCTTTCTGCCATCGCCCGCTTTCATCCAGACTTCACCATGTTTCAGCGCCAGGCTCGTGAGACGGGCCGGCATGATATCCGGCCTGACCTGGCCGATTAGGGAGGAGAAGAAGTGATGTTGCACAAATCTGCCGGGCGCCTGTCGCGCCGGTCCTTGCTGAAGTCGGCGACCGCTTTCGGCGCCGCGGGTCTCGTGGGCACAGGCGGCGTCAGCCTGTTCAATGTGCGCCGGAGCCTCGCCGCCGAGCTTCCGGATCCCGCGAGCGTCCTCGCCAAGATCAATGTCGGCAATTATGTGAAGAAGGACTATCGCGATCTCTACAAGCTCGCCGATGACGAGCAATTGTGGGATCCCGCCAAGGATTGGATCCGCACCGTCGATTGGGAGCAGGTGCGCAAGGAATTCGCCGGCACCACGGTGAAATTCGCCATCGGTGCCGCCGATGCCGAATCCGCCGCCGACGGCCTGAAGCCCTTCCAGCAATTGTCGGGGATCACGGTCGAGCTGGTGCCGATCCCGGACGACTCCCTCTATGACAAGGTGGTCGCCGAATTCATCTCCGGCAATGCCAGCTTCGATGCCTTGCAGTTCTTCTCGCCCTGGCTTGGCGACTTCGCGGCCCCGGGCTTCCTCGCCAAGCTCGACGACTATGTCGCCAAGTGGAAGCTGCCGATCGACGACTTCTACGATACCTACCGCCTCAATTACGGCATGTGGGGCGGCAAGGGGCTTTATGGCATTCCCTTCGACTGCGACATCCAGCAGATCCATGTCCGCTCGAAATACTTCAAGGAAGTGACGGGCGGCGATGTCGATCCCAAGAGCACGATCAAGACCTATGACGACCTGATCCGCCTCTCGGCCGAGCTCAACAAGACCGACAAGGGTGTGGCGGGCGTCGGCTTCATGGCGGCGCGCGGCTTCTGGTCGACCTATACCTGGGAGCATCTCGCCGCCCAGTACGGCGTCGATCTCTTCAACGACAAATGGGAGCCGGTGTTCAATTCCGATGCCGGCGTGAAAGCGATCGAGACCATCCTGGCGCTCAAGAAGAACGCGCCGGAAGGTGTCGCCGGCTGGGGCTGGGGCGAGAACCGCGCCGCCTGGCTCGGCGGCCAACTCGCCACCAACATCTCCTGGCAGGATTCGGGCACCCAGGCGACGCGTCCCGACCAGAGCAAGATCGTCGATGACGTCATCACCATCTATGAGCCGCGCGTCGAGGGTGGCCGTTTCGCGCCGCCCAATATCGCGGGCTCGACCTCGGTCGTCACCGCCTCGTCGAAGAATCCGGAAGGCGCCTTCCTGATGCTCGCCTTCCTCACCACCGCCTCGATCATGGCGATGAACGAGGCCAACGCCAATGGCGTGGCGCCGGGCTACCGCTCGGTCTTGACCAATCCCAATCTGCGCAAGGTCTCGCAGCCTGCCGAAGTCTGGGCGACCGAGCTCGATTATGCCTGGTGCGCGCCGCGTCTGCCCGGCATGTTCGAGATGGAGCAGGCGCTCGGCAACGAGATCAACAAGGCGGTGGTCGGCCAGGCGACACCGAAGGAAGCGCTCGATGCCGGTGCGAAGGCCTGGCGCGAGATCATGGACAAGAACGGCTTCTATTCCGGAACGCCGCCCATCGAATTCGCCGCCGTGGCGGATGCGACCTGGGTCGGCAAGGGCAAGACGCCGCCGGTGTGATAGAAGTCTGAATGGCCGAAGCTATTGCAACAAATATGGGACGGGCGGCAAGTGCCGCCCGCTCTCCTTTACGCCGACGCAGTCCCTTCCAGCGCAAGGCCTTTCCTTACCTCCTGGTTGCGCCGGCGGTGATTTATCTCTTAGGCATCACCTTCTATCCCGGCCTCTATGCCATCTATCAGAGCCTGTTCCGTGTCCGCTTCAACAGCTGGACCTTCATCGGGCTCGACAATTACACCAAGCTGCTCAGCGACCATGAATTCTGGGCGAGCCTGTGGAACACCTTCATCATGGGCTCGGGAGCACTCCTCCTCGAATTCGTGATCGCGCTGACGCTTGCCGCCCTCGCTTACCGCGATCCCTGGATCAAGAGCTGGCGCATTCTCTTCCTCCTGCCGATGCTGTTCATGCCGTCCGCCGTGTCCTTCATCTGGAAGCTCGCTTTCAATGACGGCCGCGTGGTGAGCGACCTCCTGATGCGCATCGGCATGATCGACCGGCCGCTCGATTTCTTAGGGAACATCTGGCTGGCGCGGCTCTCGCTCATCATCACCGATGTCTGGCAATGGACGCCGTTCCTGTTCATCATCTTCGTCGCCGCCCTGCAGGGCCAGGATGCCGAGATCGAGGAAGCGGCACGGCTCGACGGCGCCCGCTGGTCGCAGATCTTCTGGAATGTCTCGCTGCCGATGCTCCGGCCCATCATAGCGGTCGCACTAGTGTTGCGTGGGATCGACATCGTGACCATGTTCACCTCGATCTTCATCATCACCGGCGGCACACCGGGCGGTGCCACCGAGACGATGAGCTATTTCATCTACCGCACCGGCTTCAAGCGCTTCGATTTCGGCTATGCCTCGGCGGCGTCCGTGCTGCTGCTGGCGCTCACCGTGATCATCGCCCAGAGCTTCGTGAAGCGGTTCTTCCGCTCGGGGAGGGACTAGCGCATGATCCGGCAGCAAAAAGCCAGGGCCCCCCGCCGCAAGAGCCAAGCCGCGTCGCTCACCTTGCGCTATGCCCTTCTCATCGCCTGGGCGCTCTTCTGCATCATGCCGATCATCTGGTTCCTGACCATCGGCTTGAGGCCGCGCACCGAGATCGTCCTGCCGCGCCCGCTCTATATACCGACCTTGAGCCTCGATGCTTGGAACATGATCTGGACGGCCTGGCCGATGGGCGCCTATTTGCGCAATTCGCTGCTCGCCATTTTCGGCAGCGTCGTCATCGATCTCCTGCTCGCCATACCCGCCGCCTATTCGCTGGCCCGCTACAAATACCGTTTCCGCGAGGATATCGGCTTCTACATCCTCTCGACCCGCATGATGGCGCCGGCCATCGTCGCCATCCCGATCTTCTTCCTGTTCAAGACCATGGGACTGTTGGATTCGATCTGGGCGCTGATGCTCATCTATGCGGCGATGAACCTGTCGCTCGTCACCTGGATCGTGCGCTCCTATATGCTCGACATACCTCCTGAGATCGAGGATGCCGCAAGGACAGACGGCGCCTCCGACATGCGCATATTGCTGTCGATCATCGTGCCCATGTGCCTGCCCGGCATCATTACCGCGGGCGTCATTGCCGTCATCTTCGCCATCAATGAATTTTTGTTCACGCTTCTCATAGCGTCCACGCAGAACGCCTATACGCTGTCGGTGGCTCTCGCGAATTTTACCGGCGGCTCGGACGGCGTCATCTATAATGCCATTGCCATGGTTGCCTTCATCGCCTTTGTGCCGGTCCTGCTCCTGGTCGTTGCCATCCAGAAGCATCTTTCGCGTGGCTTGACGATGGGGGCGGTGAAAGGCTGAAATAGGCCCATGACCACTGCTTCGCGACACCAGGATACCCTCGCCTCGCATGCCGTCTGCGCCGCCGCCGGCGCCCGCGACAGCGTGCGCACGGCGCAATTCTTCCTGCGCATGCTGTCGGGCGCCGAATATTGGGGCCGCCCGCTCGAGCCCTTAGGGCAAACCCCCGGCGGGTCGGTGCCGGTGCCCCCCGATATCCGCCCGGGCGGCTTTCTCCTCGCCGCTCTGGTGTCGAAGCTCGCCCGCATCGCCGACCGGCTCACCACCTGGTCGGTCAATCTGTCGATCGCGCTTTTTGCGCCTGAATGGCGCAAGCTGCCGTCACCCTTCACCCATGGCATCATGAGCGAGGTGGCGCGGGCCATCCGGGCCGACAGCTTCCTCGTCAATCCGCTGTTCAATGCCTATTTCTACCGCGCCGCCATCCACATCCTGCGCCGCTACCGCACGCCGCCTTTCCTCGTCCTCGAGCATCGCGTCGATGCGGCGCGCCGCACCTTGCTGGCCGAGATCGGCGCCGGCCTGAACGGGTCGGAACCCGACTTCCTCGCCCATGCCATCGTGGCGCTTGTCGATGTGGCGCCCGTTGCGCGGGCCGGCAAGCCGCGCGATCAATCGGTCATCGCCAAAAGCGCCGAGCAGAATGTCGCCGTCTATGCCATTGCCTGCGTGGCCTTGCTCTTCGCCGGGCAGGGCAAGCCTACCGAGGAACTCGACGAAGATCAGTTCTTCGCCGTCGTCGGCGCGCTGATCGCGCCCCGCCTCCCGACGATCTCAACCCTGGTCGCCCATCGCGACGTCCAAGGCCTCGCCAAGGAACTGGCCGAAATCCAGACGATGTATTGAGGCTATCTCCCTCCCACGCGCCGCTAGGCGTGGGGGAGGGTGGCGCGAAGCGCCGGGTGGGGGTCGCGCCGCCGCACTATGCGAAGGGATTCTCCCCGTGCAGGAATGCCCAGATTGTATCGGCAGCAGCGTCGGGATCGCGGTTGACGTCCGCGTTCCAGACGCGCGCAATCCGGTAGCCTTTGGAACGGAAATGCGCATCTCGCTTTAAATCATGCGCCAATCCGCGGTCTTCACCATGCTGGCCGCCATCGACTTCCACAATCAGCTTGTGTGTCTTGCACACGAAATCAAGGACGTAACCATCGACCGGCGCTTGTCGGCTAAAGTGATAGCCTGTGCTGCGCCAGGTTCTGAGCCTCACCCAAAGCTTCACTTCTTCAGGTGTCATGCGTTTACGAAGGGAGCGAGCGAAAGCAATACTGTCGACCATGTGCACCCCGGCTACGCAAGGGACGCTACTTAAGAAAAGACGCTCTGCAAAGACCCCACCCCGCCCTTCGGGCGTGCCCTCCCCGCAAGCGGGGAGGGAGAAACGACTTAAAGCCGACTCCCGCTCTCCCCGTCAAACAGGAACACCCGGTCCTTGCCGAAGCGGAAGGCGATCGGCGTGTCGACCTCTTGCCGGAAGACGCGCGGACCCTTGGCGACGACGAGCTGCTCGCCGGCCCAGGCCGTGACCAGGGTCACATCGCCGGTCGGCTCCAGCGAATAGAGCTTGGATTTGAGATGGCCGTCCTGGCCGGGGACGATCTCCATGTCTTCGGGCCTGACACCCAGGACGACATTGGCCCTCGTCCCTTGCCCGCAGCCTTTGACCCGCGTGTCGGGACCGACGAAATCGCCATTCTCGAGCGCGCCCGGGATGAGGTTCATGGGCGGCGAGCCGATGAAGCCCGCGACGAAGAGATGGTTGGGGTTGTTATAGACCTCGTCCGGCGTGCCGAGCTGCTGGATCTTGCCCTTGTTCATGACCGCGATGCGGTCGGCGAGCGTCATCGCCTCGATCTGGTCATGTGTCACATAGATGGTCGTGGTCTCGAGCTCCCGCTGGATGTGCTTGAGCTGGGCCCGCATGGTGAGGCGCAATTTGGCGTCGAGATTGGAGAGCGGCTCGTCCATGAGGAAGACTTGCGGCTGGCGCACGATGGCGCGCGCGAGTGCGGCGCGCTGGCGCTGTCCGCCGGACAGGGCCCTGGGCTTGCGGTCGAGATAATCGCCGAGCTCCACCATTTGCGCCGCCTGGCGCACCAGCCGGTCATGGTCGGCCGAAGGGATGCCGCGCATCTTCAGGGGAAAGCGGATGTTGTCGTAGATCGACATGTTCGGATAGAGCGCATAGCTCTGGAACACCATGGCGACGTCGCGGTCGCGGGCGTCGACCTCGTTGACGACCTCGCCGTCGATGGTGATCTCGCCTGCCGTCGGGTCCTCGAGGCCGGCGATCATCCGCATGGTCGTGGTCTTGCCGCAGCCCGAGGGGCCGAGGAAGACCATGAATTCCTTATCCCTGATATCGAGATCGATGTCGTCGACGCCGACGAAGCTCCCCCAGGACTTCGATATGCCGCGCAGTTTGATTTCAGCCATGGCGCCCTTGCATCTGTCCCCGCGTCTCCCATCCGCATTTTGTTGTTCTCAAGTCTCGACCGCAAACACTATAGCGTCGAGCTGAGAATGCAACACTTTCAAATATGAGAGACAATTGTACCATTTCGTTGAGATAACAAAATTGGACTCCGAGGGCGGAAAACCCTTCAAATCCTGAGACAGGGCGGCCAAAATCCTATTACATATTGACAATCGAGAGCATAAAAGTATCTATTTTGTTAGAGCAAAACGATAGTCCCATGGGAGGCAGAATGGCCGTCGCAGCCCGTCAAAAGTCCGTCAGCTTTTCGGGCTCGCTGGCATCGGATCTGGCACGCCATTTCGCGGCCGAAGGCCGTCCGATCCGGATCGGCCTCATCGGCTCGGGCGAGATGGGGACCGATATCGTCACCCAATGCGACCAGATGGCGGGCATCACCGTTGCTGCCATTGCCGAGATCAATATCGCCGCCGCGGAGCGCGCCCTCGCCATCGCCGGCAGGCCCGCCGAAAGCTATGCGGTCACGGGCGGCAAGGCCCAGTTCGACGAAGCCCTGCGCCAGGGCCGCACCGCCATCACCGAAGACGCGCTCACTCTGTGCACCAATGACGAGATCGACGTCGTCATCGACGCGACCGGCCGTCCCGCGGTCGGGGCCGAGATCGGCCTCGTCGCCATGGAGCATGGCAAGCATCTGGTGATGATGAATGTCGAGGCCGACGTCACCATCGGCGCCTATTTGCAGCGCGAGGCGAAGCGCCTTGGCGTCGTCTATACGCTGGGCGCCGGCGATGAGCCGAGCTCCTGCATGGAGCTCATCAATTTCGTGCAGAGCCTCGGCTATCCGATCATCGCCGCCGGCAAGGGCAAGAACAACCCGCTCAATATCGAAGCGACTCCCGACGCCTATCTGGATGAGGCCAAACGGCGCAACATGAATCCGCGCATGCTGGTCGAGTTCGTCGACGGCTCGAAGACCATGGTCGAGATGGCGGCGATCGCCAATGCGACAGGCCTCGTGCCGGATTGTCCCGGCATGCACGGGCCGCAGGCGACCTTGCCCGAGCTCGAGAAGGTGCTGGTGCCCAAGCAAGACGGCGGCGTGCTGTCGCGCAAGGGCGTGGTCGATTATTCGATCGGCAAGGGCGTGGCGCCTGGCGTCTTCGTCATTGCCGAGATGGCGCATCCGCGCGTGCGTGAGCGCATGCATGACCTGAAGCTGGGCGCGGGGCCTTATTACACTTTCTACCGCCCCTATCATCTGACCAGCCTCGAAGTGCCGCTCTCTTGCGCGAGGGCCGTTCTCTATGGCACCGCCGACATGCAGCCGCTCGACCGGCCCTCGGCCGAGGTCTGCGCGGTGGCCAAGAAGGACCTGAAGCCTGGCGACAGGCTCGACGCCATCGGCGAATATGCCTACCGCGCCTGGATCATGACTTATGACGGCGCCAAGGCGGCGGGGGCCGTCCCTTGCGGCCTCCTCGAGCAAGGCACGGTGGCGAGGCCCATCGCCAAGGGCGATTTGCTCACCCATGACAATGTGAAGGTCGATCAGGGATCGCGCATCGTGGCGCTGCGCCGCCGCCAGGACGACATGCTCGTGCGAGGGGCGGCATGAACAAGGCCGTCAGAGAGACCGCGCCCGCGTCCAACCTGCGCGACTTCTATCGCCATTTCGATGCCGCTTCTCTGCGCGAGGCGCTCAGGCGCATGTATCTGATCCGCCGTTTCGAGGAAGGTGCGGAGGACGCTTACACGCGCGGCCTCATCCACGGCACGATGCATCTCTCGATCGGCCAGGAGGCGAGCGCGGTCGGCGCCTGCATGGATCTGCGCAAGTCGGACTACATCACCTCGACCCATCGCGGCCATGGCCATTGCATCGCCAAGGGCGCCGATCCGAAGCTGATGTTCGCCGAGTTCTTCGGCAAGGAAGAAGGCTATTGCCGCGGCCGCGGCGGCTCCATGCATATTGCCGATGTCGAAAGCGGCAATCTCGGCGCCAATGGCATTGTCGGCGGCGGGCTGCCGATCGCCGTCGGCGCGGCGCTGGCCATCAGGAAGCAGAAGCGCGACGATGTGGCCCTGTGCTTCTTCGGCGACGGCGCCTCGAACGAAGGCGCCTTCCATGAGGCGCTCAACATGGCGGCGATCTGGAAATTGCCGGTGCTGTTCATTTGCGAGAACAACAAATACGGCATGTCGGTGTCGACCGAGCGCTCCATGGCGGTCGAGCATGTCGCCGACCGCGCTTCCGCCTATAAGATGCCGGGCGAGATCGTCGACGGCAACTGCATCGAGGATGTTTCGGAAGCCGTCATGCGCGCGACCGCACGCGCCCGGGCCGGCGAGGGGCCGAGCCTTATCGAAACCAAGACCTATCGCATCCGTGGCCATTCCAAGAGCGACCGCAACCGCTATCGCACCAAGGAAGAGATCGAGGAGTGGATGGCGCGCGACCCGATCGGCCATTTCGAGACCAATCTCGAAGCTTTCGGCATACTGGGCAAGGATGAGGTCACGGCCATTCGCACGGGCGCCGAAGCCGAGATCGCCCGGGCCATCGAATTCGCCAAGGGCGGCACCGATCCTTCGCCTTCCGAGCTCACCCGCGACGTCTATACGGTCGGGGGCTGATCATGGCTTTGCGCGAATTGAGCTATGCGGAAGCCGTCCGCGAGGCGCTCGCCCAGGCGATGGAGGCCGATGAACGCGTCTTCCTCATGGGCGAGGATATCGGCGTCTATGGCGGCGCCTTTCAGGTGACGGGCGATCTCGTCCATCGTTTTGGCGAGGACCGGGTGATGGACACGCCGATCGCCGAGCTGGGGGCTGCCGGTGTCGCCGTCGGCGCAGCCCTTGCCGGCTGCCGGCCGGTCTTCGAGTTCCAGTTTTCCGATTTCGCCACCTTGGCGATGGAGCAGATCGTCAACCAGGCGGCAAAAATCCGCTTCATGCTGGGCGGCAAGGTGTCGGTGCCTCTGGTCATGCGCTTCCCGGCGGGGTCCGGCACGGGTGCCGCCGCCCAGCACAGCCAGTCGCTCGATGCCTGGTTCGCGCATGTGCCGGGCCTAAAGGTGGTGCAGCCTTCGACGCCGCATGACGCCAAGGGCCTGTTGCTCTCGGCGATCGATGATCCCGATCCGGTGATGGTGTTCGAGCACAAGCTTCTCTACAAGATGAAGGGCGATGTGCCGGAGGATGCCTATCGCGTGCCGATCGGCAAGGCGGCGGTCAGGCGTGAAGGCCGCCATGTCACGCTGGTCGCGACCGCGATCATGGTGCATCGCGCGCTGGAGGCGGCTGAAACCCTGGCGCAAGACGGCATCGAGGCGGAAGTCATCGACCTGCGCACCTTGCGCCCGCTCGACACCGAGACGATCATCGCCAGCGTCAAGAAGACGAGCCGGCTCGCTTGCATCTATGAAGGCGTCAAGACGCTGGGCATCGGCGCCGAGATCAGCGCCATGATCGCCGAGAGCGAGGCCTTCGACTATCTCGACGCGCCGATCCTGCGTCTGGGCGGCGCCGAGGCGCCGATCCCCTATAATCCGGTGCTCGAGAAGGCGGCCGTGCCTCAGACCGACGGCATTGTCAGCGCCGTGCGCCACCTCGTGACCGGCCGGGTCTGATCGGATGCGAGACATCACGCGTGAGTTTCGCCCGTCACCCCTTTCGCGAACTCTCCCTCCGCCACGCGAAGCGTGGGGAGGGTGTCGCGCGTCAGCGCGACGGGTGGGGTCTCTCCGTAAGGGAGATTTCTCAAGCAAGACATTTGCAAGCTATGCAATCCAATCGTTGAGCACCTCCCGGCGGAGCGACCCCCACCCGGCGCTCTGCGCCACCCTCCCCCACGCCTTGCGGCGCGTGGGAGGGAGAGATGCGGCTTTGACGGCATGTGTGGTGGGCCATGCCGCTTGAGGTCATCCTGCCGCGTGTCGATATGGACATGGCCACGGGCAAGATCAGCAAGTGGTATGTCAAGGAAGGCGAGAAGGTCGCCAAGGGCGCGCCGATCTTCGAGATCGAGACTGACAAGGCGGCGATGGAAGTGGAATCGCCCGGCGACGGCGTGATCCATAACATCACTGCGACGGAGGGGATCGACATCCCGGTCGGAACGCCGGTCGCTTTCATCTATGGCGAAGGCGAAGCCGTTGCGGCGCCTGCTATCGTTAAACCTGCAGCCGCGCCACCCGTCCGACAGGCGGAGCCGGTTCCGACAGCGCAGCCGCCGCTCGCGCCGCAAGTCGAAGAGAGAACCGGTCTGCCGCGCGCCACGCCTCTGGCGCGTCGCCTCGCGCGCGAGCGCGGACTCCAGCTGCCCGCGATCCCCGGCAGCGGCCCGAGAGGCCGCATCCAGGCCGAAGATGTGCGGAACTTCCATTCCACGCCAGCGCCACCCGAGCGACCGCCGGCGCCCGACGTTGCAGGCCTCTATCAGCCCGGAAGCTACGACATCGAGCCTCTGTCGGGCATGCGCCGCATCATTGCCGACAGGCTCGTCCAGTCGAAGCAGACGGTGCCGCATTTCTACCTCACCCTCACTTGCGATCTGACCCGGCTTCTCGAAGACCGAAAGCTGCTCAATGAGCGCGCACCAGTCGGGCCCGACAAGCAGCCTTTGTGGAAGCTCTCGATCAATGATTTCGTCATCAAGGCCCTGGCGCTGGCGCTCCAGCGCGTGCCCAATGCCAATGTCACCTGGACGGAGCAGGGCATTCTCAAGCATCGCGCATCGGATGTCGGCGTTGCCGTCGCGGTGGAAGGCGGTCTCTACACGCCGGTGATCCGCTCGGCCGAGCAGAAATCGCTCTCGCTTCTATCGATCGAGATGAAGGACCTGGCGGCCAAGGCGCGCGCCCGCCGTCTCCAGCCTGCCGACTATCAGGGCGGCACGACCGCCGTCTCCAATCTCGGCATGTTTGGCATCGAAGAGTTCGCGGCCATCATCAACCCGCCGCAGGCGACGATCCTCGCCGCCGGCGCCGGCATCGAGCGGCCGGCCGCCGTCAAGGGCGAGATCGTGCTGAGGACAGAAATGACCTGCACGCTGTCTTGCGATCACCGCGCCGTCGATGGCGCGCTGGGAGCCGAACTCCTGGCGGCATTCAGGTTGTTCATCGAGGAGCCGGCACTTATGCTGGCCTAAACACCTCAGGGAAGCAGCATGAGATACGACTATTCATCGATCGGCTTCTACACGTTCGACTGCCTGGGCTGGCCATTCACCTCGGTGCCGGAAGGCGGCGGCACGCATTTCATCGACGAGCTGACGCTCGCGGTCTCGGGCGCCGCCGGCACGGCCGCGATCGCTGCCGCCAAGATGGGGCTCAAGGTCCTGGCGGTCGGCGGCGTCGGCCCCGATCTCATGGGCGACTGGGTGCTCCAGCGCCTGAACAGCTTTTCCGTCGATACCTCCGCCATGCAGCGCATCGAAGGGTCGCGGACCTCGTCCTCGATCGTGACGACGCGCGCCGACGGCACGCGCCCGGCGCTTCATATGAAGGGCGCGACCGGCGATTTCTTCGTCGACGATACGTTGCTCAAGCAGGTGATCGATGCGCGCGTCGTGCATATTGGCGGCATAGGCCTCACCGAGAGGATGGACAAGGGCCGCAATGCCGAATTGATGCGCGCCGCCAAGCAGCAGGGCGCCACGACGACGCTCGATGTCTTCGCGAGTTCCAAGGCCGATCTGCCGGCCGTGGCGCAAGTTCTGCCGCATGTCGATTACTTCATGCCCTCGATCGAGGAAGCGAGTGCGCTCACCGGCTTCACCGGCCTTGCCGACAACGCGAAATACTTCATCGATCACGGTGTCGGCGCTTGCGTGTTCACCCGCGGCGCCGACGGCGCCTATTACCACGACGCCAAGGGCATGCGTTTCGAGGTGCCGGCCTTCGACATCGAGGTCAAATGCACCTGCGGCTGCGGCGATGCCTTCAATGCCGGCTTCGCCGTCGCTTACTGCCAAGGCTTCGATCCGGAAACCACGGTGCGCTTCGCGCAGGCCACCTCGGCGCTCAACGCCACCGGCCTCGGCTCGCAAGCGGGCGTCAAATCCTTCGAGCACACGCTCGATTTCATGAAGCACACCCCGACCCGCGCCAAGGCGGGCGTGGCGGCTTAGAGCCACCCCTCACGCTGAGGTGCCCGGCGCAGCCGGGCCTCGAAGCGTCCATCAGGATAGGGCTAGTCCGCATAGATACTTACAACCTCATCACCCGCAGCCGCAGCGCATTGCCGATCACACTCACCGACGACAGCGCCATGGCGGCCGCCGCGATCACCGGTGACAGCAATAGGCCCAAGGCCGGATAGAGCACGCCCGCCGCGACCGGGACGCCCGCCGCATTGTAGATGAAAGCGAAGAGCAGGTTCTGGCGGATATTGCGCATCGTCGCCTGGCTGAGCTGGCGCGCATGGGCGATGCCCATGAGATCGCCCTTGAGCAAGGTGACGCCGGCGCTTTCGATGGCGACGTCGGTGCCCTTGCCCATGGCGATGCCGATATCGGCGGCGGCAAGTGCGGGCGCATCATTGACGCCGTCGCCCGCCATGGCGACGACCAAGCCTTCGCTTTGCAGGCGCTTGACGACCTTTGCCTTTTGGTCGGGCAGGATGTCGGCCTCGATCTCGCTGATGCCGAGCTTCTGCGCCACCGCTTGCGCCGTGGTGCGATTGTCGCCGGTCAGCATGACGATGCGCAAGCCGGCCTCCCGCAAGGTCTTGAGCGCCTCCGGTGTCGTCGCCTTGACCGGATCGGCAATGGCGATGAGGCCTGCGGCCTTGCGATCGATGCCCGCGAAGATGACCGTGGCGCCTTCTTGGCGCAGAGCGTCGGCTTGATTCGCGAGAGATGCCGCATCGATCCCTTCCGAGGTGAGGAAGTTGGCATTGCCGAGCACGACCTTCTTGCCGTCGACCGTGCCCTTGGCGCCCTTGCCGGTGGGCGAGTCGAAATCCGAAACCTTCGGCAGCGTGAGCTTCTTCTCTTCCGCCGCGGCGACGATGGCAGCTCCCAGCGGATGTTCGGAAGCGCGCTCGACACCGGCCGCGAGCCGCAAAAGCTCGCTCTCATTCATGCCCGCCGCCGCCACGATGCGCGTGACTTTGGGCTTGCCTTCGGTGAGCGTTCCGGTCTTGTCGAAGATGAGCACTTGCGCCTTCTCCAGCCGTTCCAGCGCCTCGGCATTCTTGATCAATATGCCGTTCTCGGCACCCTTGCCGACGCCGACCATGATCGACATGGGTGTCGCGAGGCCGAGCGCGCAGGGGCAGGCGATGATGAGGACCGAAACGGCGGCGAGCAGGGCAAAGGAGAAACGCGGCTCCGGGCCCATCAGCATCCAGGCCGCGAAAGCGATCACTGCAATGGCGATGACGAGCGGCACGAACCATCCGGAGACCTGGTCGGCGAGCCGTTGGATGGGTGCGCGCGAGCGCTGCGCCTCCGCCACCATCTGCACGATGCGCGCCAGCATCGTCTCGCGCCCGACCTTGACGGCCCTTATGGTGAGAGCGCCGCTCTGGTTGAGCGTGCCGCCCGTCACCTGGGCGCCGACCGCCTTTGTGACCGGCATGGACTCGCCGGTGATCATCGATTCATCGACCGATGAGCGTCCGTCGATGACCTCGCCATCGACCGGCACCTTCTCACCCGGCCGCACGCGCAGGGTGTCGCCCGCCTGGACGAGATCGAGCGCCACTTCCTCTTCGCTGCCATCGGAACTCAGGCGGCGCGCCGTCTTGGGTGCCAAGCCGAGTAGCGCCTTGATCGCGCCCGAGGTTTGGTCGCGCGCCTTGAGCTCGAGCACTTGTCCCAAGAGGACGAGCACGGTGATGACGGCGGCGGCCTCGAAATAGACCGGCATGCTGCCGTCATGGTTGCGCAAAGATTCGGGGAACACGGCAGGGAACGCCGCGGCGATCACGCTATAGGTCCAGGCGACGCCGGTGCCCATGGCGATGAGAGTGAACATATTGAGCTGCCGCGTGACGAGCGAGCGCCAGCCGCGCTCGAAGAAGGGCAGGCCCGCCCACAGGACGACCGGTGTCGCGAAGGCGAGCTGCAGCCAGTTGGACAGGTTCTGCGGGACGGCATGCATGAGCGCCGGGAAGAAATGCGTGCCCATTTCAAGGATGACGACCGGAACGGTGAGGACGAGGCCGATCCAGAAGCGCCGCTTCATGTCGGCGAGCTCGGGATTAGGCCCGCTGTCGGCGGTGGCGATCTCGGGCTCGAGCGCCATGCCGCAGATCGGGCAGGAGCCGGGGCCGACCTGGCGGATCTCCGGATGCATCGGGCAGGTATAGATGGCGGCGGGATCGGCCGGGGCCTCGGCCTTTTGTGGCGCCAGATAACGTTCGGGGTCAGCTTCGAATTTCGTCTTGCAGCCGGCCGAGCAGAAATAGAAGGCTTCGCCGTGATGGGTCGTCTTGTGCTTGGCCGTCTCCGGATTGACGTTCATCCCGCAGACCGGGTCCTTCACCGTATGGGCCGCCGCGCTTGCCGGCGCTTTGTGGCCCGAACAGCATGAATGCGCTGACCCATGCTGCGCGTGCTCATGATGAGCGTGGCCGTGATGGGTGTGGGCGCCGTGGTCTTCTTTCTTGGTCACGATGGGCTCCGGTATAGATACCCCACTAGGGTATATTCAGGCTTGCTCTATATACCCCCATAGGGTATATGGCAAGCATGAAAACCGAAACCAAGCAATCCTGTTTGAAGCGGCTGGGACGGATCGAAGGTCAGGTGCGCGGTGTCGCGCGCATGGTCGAGGACGACCGCTACTGCATCGACGTGATGACCCAGATCTCGGCCATTCGCGCAGCGCTCAAGCGGGTCGAGGAAGAGGTGCTCAAGGATCACGTCGCCCATTGCGTCGAGCATGCGATCGTGTCGGGCAAGAAGGACGAGCAACGCAAGAAGATCGCCGAGCTGATGGATGTTCTGGGAAGGCTGCAGAATTGACCTTGGCGCCGGGGGATATCGAGCTTCTTGTGACGACGGCTCGCGAAAGCTACGTCCGACAGTTTATTGCCTTTGCAAAGAACCAGCAAAGCAAGTGCCACCGAGGCGCAGCAGAGGTGAAAATGGAGATCGGAGGCACGTCCGGCTTTTTTGAAGATCTCTGTTGTGCGGACTTCGTCATGAACGACGATCAGGTGCGTGTGGTCGAGCTTGCCCCCGATGACGAACTTTCTTTCGATCCGGTAGAGGGCAAGTACGGTTCTGTATCGCTTCGGGTTCGCAACCTACAATGGGACGACGTAGTTCTTCGTCACGACCTGGGCGAGTTGCCACACGCTCAGTTGAAGCGCTGGTTCGAACGCTGATTTGATCTCGATGACAGCCGATACGAGGAGAGCGCCGAGATATTGCGCATTGTGCACTCGCTTCTCGTCGAGCCCGGCCTGCTCAGCATCGATTTCGGTACCGCGGAGCCGGCAGCATTCTGGGAAATTCTTGATTTGCTCAAGAACGCCGGTGCTTCGTCGATCGATATCAGTTGCTCCCGCGCCAAGACCGAACTGAACTAGGGGAAATCCAAGCCGGGTAGAGGAGCACGACTGCTGCGGTTGACATCCTGACGTCGCGCGTCTTGACATCGTGGTCGCAAGCGTGAGAGTTGGGAAATATCAGAATGGAGAAAGTGAGCCCGTCACCGGACGCGGTTGCCCATCGAAAAGGCGGGCAATTCCCTGCTCCGGGCGCTCTTGGAAAGCTAAATCTTTGATATTGCTGGGACCGGCAATTTTTCTTCGAAAATTCCCTGATAATCCCTGTTAATCCCTGATATTCGCTGTTCTCCCCGACGGGGGATCCTCAGGCCATGGTGTGGCAATCTTCGACCGGGCACTTGTCGATCAGCACCCGCAGTTTCTCGAACGCATCGCGCACCGCCTCTTGCGACGGCGCCGGTCCGAAACAGGCGCGGATGGCATTCTGCTGCACCGAAGGGTCCATGGCGAAGGCCGTGCCCGGCGTCACCTTGATGCCGGCGGAAAGGGCGGCCGCGGCGAAATCGCTCGGCCGCCAGTAGCGCGGCAGCGTGATCCAGGCGAACATCGAGCCCGGCTGGCAGCTGACCGGCACGCCTTTCAGATGCTCGAGCGCCGCCTGGCGGCGCAGAGCCAGCTCCTTGCGGATGGCATTGAGCGCGCGGTCGGCGACGCCGGTCTCGACCCAGCGGCGCGAGAGCTCGGCCGAAAGTCCATTCGGCCTTCCGCCGATGATCATCTGCTGCCGGTTGAGCGCCTCGGTGGCGCCGGGCGGCGGCGCCAGGAAGGCCATGCGCAGGCCCGGCGCCGTCGTCTTCGACAGGCTGGTGATGTAATACGTGCGCTCCGGCGCCAGCGACTGGATGGTGACCGGCGGATCATCGGCGAGGAGCCGGAAGACGTCGTCTTCGATGATGGTGAGGTCATAGCGCCGGGCGATCTCGGCGATGGCGTGCCGGCGCTCTTCGGAAAGCGTGACCGTCGTCGGATTCTGCAGCGTCGGCACGAGATAGACGAGGCGCGCTTCGCCGCGCTTGGCGAAATGCTCGAGCGAATCGGGTGTGATGCCTTCCGCGTCGTTCTGCAAAGTGCGCATCTGCAGGCCGAATTGCCGCGTGATCGGCTGCATGGTCGGATAGGTCAGGGGTTCGATGAGGATCCGCTCGCCGGGCGTCGTGATCGTCGAGAAGATGGAAATGAGCGAAGCCTGGGCGCCGGCGCTCACCACCACCTGGTCGGGGGTGACATCGATGTCACACTTCTTAAGCCATTGGGCGCCCGCCTCGCGATGCGGCGCGAAGCCTTGGGCGGACGGATAGTCGAGGAGATCGGCCCAGCCCGGATCACGGGCGATGTCGCGCAAGGCGGCTTCGAAATCGGCTGACTGCGCGACGCGCGGCGGTGCTGACATCTGCATGTCGAGGAGTCCGGGCTCGACACCGCTCGAGATGCTTTGGGCGGCGGCGTAATTGGGCCGCGGATCGCGCAGATAGCTGCCGCGGCCGACTTCGCCGGAAAGCAGTCCGCGTTTCGAGGCTTCCTGATAGGCGCGGGTGACGGTGCCAATGGTGACACCGAGCTTCCAGGCGAGCTCGCGCTGCGGTGGCAATCGATCCCCGGCCTTGAGCTTTCCGAGTGTCAGATCTGCGGCGATCGCATCGGCGATCGCGACATAACGGGGCTTGTCGGAGGCGAGAGTAGGGATCCAATTTGTCATGGTGACAATATTCCATTTGACGGTGACAATGGGGACATTGTATAACAACAACCATTGCAATTGGCAAGTTAATTGTTACCAGATTGAGACAATGGATACAATTCCTTGTGACTGCAATTGTCAGCAGGAATGACACTGCTGACACAATCGGGTCGACCCCCGTCGTATCCTTTTGACTGTCCGAAACCCGTTCGATTGAGGTGTGCCATGCGCGATTATATCCTGACCCAGGCTGCAAGCGTCGATAGAACCTTCACGTTTCCCGCCCTGAACCGGATCGTAGCGAATTGGCGCAAGCGCCGGCAGCTGCGCCAGCTCGAGCAACTCGACGATCATGTCCTCATGGATATCGGCCTGACGCGCGACGAGCTGATCCGCGTGCAGCGATCCCCACTGGGCGTCGATCCCCTGACCGAATTGCTCGGGGCCAAGCCTGCGACCCGTGGCCTGCGCCACAAGTAAGTTTCTGAGCTTCTCGTCCTCCCCCTGCGCGGTCTACCCCACCGCGTGACCTGCAGCCTGGCCTCCCCGGTTTGAGCGAAGCCGGATCCGGAGGTCAGGCCGTTCTTCCCCAGACAAACTCATCCCGGAAGCTCATGTTTCCGGGATTTTTTGTCGATTTGCCGCTTCCGCTGAGTGCTGAGCAGACTGTATCAGCCGATCCCGCAGCAGCTGCACTTTCTGGTTAAGCTCGATCATCTGGGGCATCGTAAAACCGGAGCGGCGGAGCAATGTATCGGTCAGGCAGCCTGTCCTCGCATGAAGCTCCTTTCCCTTCGAGGTCAGGAAAACCTCGACAAGGCGCTCATCGTTCTTGCTTCGCCGCCGTGACAGAAATCCGGCCTTTTCCAAACGCTGGACGGCAGGGGTGATCGTGCTCGGTTCGAGGCCAAGGCGTTCTGCGATTCCCGATACGCTCAAGCCATCCTGCTCCCACAGCGCGCTCAGCGCCAGATACTGCGTATAAGTGACCCCCAGGTCATCCAGCATGGGCTTATAGGCGCGATTGATCGCGATGGCCGCCGAATAGATCGAGAAGCAGACTTGGCTATCAAGCGGGAGCGTGGGTGGGTTTTCCGACATGGGAATATCTGTACTTTTTTGCATTCCTCGGAGTATCTTATCACAAAAATCATTATTGCGATAAAAACTTCTGGACAGGCGTCATGACATGCAGTAGAAATTAGATATCGCGATAATGATTATCGCAAAAAGAGAGGAACTACCAAATGACCAAGAACATCGTCCTCGTCCATGGCGGCTTCGTTGACGGCTCGGGTTGGAAGGGCGTCTACGATATCCTCAAAAACAAGGGCTACAATGTTGCGATCGTACAGAACCCGACCATCTCGCTCGCTGACGATGTCGCGGTGACCAGGCGCGCCATCGCCCAGCTGGGCGGGCCTGTCGTACTTGTGGGCCATTCCTATGGCGGGGTCGTCGTGAGTGAAGCGGGTACCGACGAGAATGTAAGATCCCTCGTCTACATCGCGGCATTTGCGCCGGACAAAGGCGAGTCGGTCTCGACCCTGATCGCCAATCCCCCGGCTGGCGCCCCGGTTCCGCCGATCCTGCCGCCGGTGGACGGCTTCTTGTTCCTCGACAAGAGCAAGTTCGCCGCGTCCTTCGCCGCCGACGTCGATGGCGAAACGGCCGCTTTGATGGCCGACTCTCAGGTGCCGTGGGGAGTTGAGGCGCTTGCAGGCGCCGTCAGCGAGCCGGCTTGGAAGAGCAAGCCCAGCTTCTATCTCGTGGCGTCCGATGATCGCATGATCCCGCCGCCAGCGCAGCGCAAGATGGCGGAACGTGCAAATGCGCAAGTGATCGAAGTTCCCGGCAGCCACGCCATTTATGTCTCGAATCCGAAAGCGGTGGCTGACCTGATCGAGAAGGCAGCGGCGAGCACGAAGTGATCCGTCGAATGGAAGTCGGAGCATTGGCCGGGACAACCGATTATGTCCCGGCCCAAACCTTGATGAGTCAAACGCGATGAAGCTTCCGACGGTCCGTCAGTTGCCGAGGAAATAGGTGATCGTCGTGACGACGCGCACGTTCTTGTCGATCTGCTTTTCCGGCCGGTCATTGGGGATGTCGACCGCGGCCTTCACTTCGATGATGCCCTGATTGGCGGACTGGATGTCGCCGACCTTGGCGCCCGATTCTTGCGCGAACTTCTCCGCCGCCTCGCGCGCCCGCTTGGTCGCTTCCGTCAGCATCTCGCCCTTGAGGTCGGCGATCTTGGTGAAGACGAAGGAGGGGCCCGCATTGTAGGCATCGGAGGAGAAGACGACGCCCGATTTAAGGAGATCGCCCACCGCGCGCGACGAATCGGCGAGCTTCTGCACATCGCTCGACTTCACCAGGATGTCCTCGGTCAGGACGAAGCGGGTGGTCTCGGGCGTCGCTTGCGCATTGTAGCCCGCCATGCGGTCCTCGACCTGGATGTTCTGCACCCCATAGTCCGTATCGGCGAAGCCCCGGCCCTTGAGGAAGCTTTTCACCGCGTTTTCGCTGGTTTCGAGCGCCGAGCGGGCCGCTTCGAGCGTCGGACCCGTCGCCACGAACCGGATCGGCCAGAAGCCGAGATCGGCCTTGACGTCCCGCTCCGACAGGCCCTTGACGGTGAGGTCCGGAAGCCGAGCCGGCTTTTGACGAGGGATTCGCCGGCGAGAAAGCCGCCCGAAGCCACGCCGAGGCCGACCAGCCCGCCGGCGATAACCCTGGAAAATGCTGTCATTTTTGCGGTGCTCCGGGATGAAGTGCGGCGGTCAGGGGTGCACATCTGGTATGTGCCAATTCCGCGCCCTGGCGCATTTCCTCGAACCCCGCCTTTCTGCTAGTTTCCGCGCACCGTAACCGAGGAGCCTCTCATGAACAAGCACGCGGGCGCCGCCCAGTGGGATCCGTCGCCGAACAATCTCGAACCCTTCTGGATGGGTTTCACGCCGAACCGCGCGTTCAAGAAGAAGCCGCGCCTCATCGCTCGCGCCAAGGACATGCATTATTATGACATGACCGGCCGTCCGGTGCTCGATGCGACGGCGGGCCTGTGGTGCTCCAATGCCGGTCACTGCCGCGACCCGATCGTCGCGGCGATCCAGAAGCAGGCGGCCGAGCTCGATTTCGCCCCGACCTTCCAGTTCGGTCACCCCAAGGTGTTCGAGCTGTCCTCGCGCCTCGCCAATCTGGCGCCCGGCGATCTCAACTATGCCTTCTTCTGCAATTCGGGATCGGAAGCGGCCGACACCGCGCTCAAGATCGCGCTTGCCTATCACCGCGCCAAGGGCGAAGCCTCGCGCACCCGTCTGATCGGCCGCGAGCGCGGCTATCATGGCGTGAATTTCGGCGGCATCAGCGTCGGCGGCATGGTCGCCAACCGCAAGTTCTTCGGTACCATGCTTGCCGGTGTCGACCATCTGTCGCACACCTATAACCGCGCCGAGCAGGCATATAGCCGTGGCGAGCCGAAATGGGGCGGCCATCTCGCCGATGAGCTCGAAAGGCTGGTGGCGCTGCATGATGCCTCGACCATCGCCGCGGTCATCGTCGAGCCGATGGCGGGCTCGACCGGTGTCCTGGCGCCGCCGCAAGGCTATCTCAAGAAGCTGCGGCAGATCTGCGACAAATACGGCATCCTTCTCATTTTCGATGAAGTGATCACCGGCTTCGGCCGCTTGGGCTATCCCTTCGCCGCCGAGCGCTTCGGCGTCATCCCCGACCTGCTCACTTTCGCCAAGGGCGTCACTTCGGGCGCGATCCCGATGGGCGGCGTGATGGCGCGCCAGCATATCTATGATGCCTTCATGAACGGCCCCGACCATGTGATCGAGCTGTTCCATGGCTATACCTATTCGGGCCATCCCATTGCCGCCGCGGCAGGCGTAGCGACCCTCGAGACCTACAAGGAAGAGGGCCTGTTCGAGCGCGCGCTCAAGCTCGAGGACAAGTGGGCCGACGCCGCCATGTCGCTCAAGGGCAAGCCGCATGTCACCGACATCCGCACCATCGGCCTGGTCGCGGGCATCGATCTCGAGCCGATTCCGGGTTCACCCGGCAAGCGCGCCTATGATGCGATGGAGAAGGGCTTCCATGATCACGGCATCATGCTGCGCATCACCGGCGACACGATCGCCCTCTCGCCGCCCTTGATCATCAAGGAAGAGCAGATCGCGGAGATCTTCGAGGACAAGCTGCCCAAGGTCCTCGCCGCCATCTGATACTAGAAATAAAAAGAGCGCCGGCATTCCGATTCCGTTGGAATGTCCGGCGTTCTTGGCTTTTCCGTCAATCGACTTTGGCTTGGTTGTGTTAGTCTCGGGTCAGAGTGATTCGCGAGACGGGCATATGAAGCAGCCAACGCTGCCCCTGGGTGTCGCGGCCATCCTGGCCGTCGCGATCAGTGTCGCAGCCGGTGCCGGCGTGATAGCCTCGGGCCAGCGCCTGGAGATCGCACTCGCCATTGCCGCCTTCCTCCTTGCCGGTTCGCATCTGGTGATCTCTCTTTATCGCGACCTCTATTATCGCCGGAAATTCTCCGGCATCGGCGAAATGCACAAGCGTTCGCGCAAGCTCGCCGAGCAGCTGTCGGAACTCGCCGGCAGGCTCGACATTCTCGAAGATGAGCGCGCCGCGCCGCCGCAACCACCGCCGCCGCCAAAGCCAGAGACGGCCGACTTCAGCCGTGAATTCGAGGAATTGCGCCGCTCGATCAAAGAGCTTGCCGATGAATATGGCAAGGCATCAGGACCTCCGGAGCCGCGCCGCGAGCCCGACCTGTGGTCGACTGCGGCGCCCGAGGAGAAGCCTGTCGCCGTCGAGCATCAGCTTGAATTTTTCCTCGAGCCGATCGTGGCGCTGGGTGAGGATGTGACCGCGCATTATCGTGCCTCCCTGGTGCTCGAAGGCAACGGCCGGCGCGTCACTTTCGAGGAGCTGACGAAGCAGGCCGCGACCAACGGGTTGCGCCCCGATCTCGACGGTCACGCGGTGAGCCGGGCGCTGGCCGTCGGCAGCAGGCTGACCGCGAAGCGGCCGGGCACGGCGATCTTCGTGCCCATCGGGCCTGAGACCCTCGCCTCGCAAGCGGCGCTCGCGGCGATCGAATGGCAGATCGGCCGGGCGGGCCGCAACGCCATGAGCCTGGTCTTCGAGATCGATCATACCGCCATGGCGGCCTTGAGCCCGCGCGGCATCGAAGGCATGGCGCGGCTCGCCCGCAACGGCGCCGGCATGGCGCTGGCCAGGGCCCATGGCATGGGCATCGATCTCGCCGCCTTGCGTGATCTGCATTTCCGCTTCATCACCTTCAGCGCCGCGGCGCTGCCGACCGACCGCCACGCTGTTCCGGCCTGGGCCGAGACGGCCCGTCTTGCCGGCGAATACGGCTTCACCATCGGCGTCCAGGGCCTCTTCTATGAAGAGCAGATCTATGTCGCGACCCGCTGGGCCTCGCTCGGCAGCGGGCCGGTCTTCGCGCCGCCGCGCCGGGTCAAGGGCGAAGCCATCCCCGTCACGCAGATTCGTTCGGCTGCCTGATCACCATGCAGGACCTGTCGGCGCGTTATCCGGTCTGGCTATGCGACATCTGGGGTGTCGTCCACAATGGCGTTGCGCATTTTCCAAAGGCGGTCGAGGCCTTGCGGCGCCATCGCGGCAATGGCGGCCTCGTGGTGCTGCTCACCAATGCGCCGCGCAGTGCCGCGAAAGTGGCGGGACATCTCGCCCATCTCGGCGTGACGAACGAACATTATGATCTGATCGTCACCTCGGGCGACGTTACGCATGAGCTGATGAAGCCCTATGACGGGCATCGTATCTATTATCTGGGCCCCGAGCGCGACCTCGGCGTCCTCGATGACCTCAAGATCGTGAAGTCCTCGCCCGACGAGGCCGAAGTGATCCTGTGCGTCGGGCTCGTGCATGACGACACCGAGACGCCTCAGGACTATGCCGAGCTCCTGGCGCGGATGGCCCGGCGGCGGCTGCCGATGATATGCGCCAATCCGGACAAGGTGGTGCGGCGCGGCAACAAGCTCATTTATTGCGCCGGCGCCCTGGCCGAGCTTTATGCGTCCATGGGCGGCGAGGTCACCATGGCCGGCAAGCCCTACCGGCCGATTTACGAGCTGGCGCGAGCGCGTGTCGAAGAGAGGCGCGGGACGACGCCCGACACGCACATTCTCGCCATTGGCGATGGGCCCGAGACCGACATCAAGGGGGCCGCCGATTATGGTCTCGATGTGGTGCTGATCACCGCGGGCGGCATCTCGGAGGAGGGCGCAGATCCGGCCGAACTGGAGGCCGAGATCCGTAAAATCGTGCCTGGGGCCCGCATCATCCGCACGCTCCCGGATCTGAACTGGGCCTGATTTCACATAAAAATCATGGTCTTAGTCCTGGCTGTGACAAGACAGCCCTGCGACTTTGGAAGAACTTTCCTTGTGCGCCGCAATATGATTAGTTAGCAAACGCAAAATCATTGAGGAGCGTGGCGATGCCCAACGCCCACTATTGCATCGAGGATCTCGTGGTCGGCATGGAGGCCGCGCATGAGCGCGTGGTGACCGGCAGCGATATCGAGACCTTTGCCGAGCTTTCGGGTGACAACAATCCGGTGCATCTCGATGCCGATTTTGCCGCCAAGTCGCCGTTCAAGGCGCGCATCGCCCATGGCATGCTGACCGCGAGCTTCATCTCGACGGTCCTCGGCACCAAGCTGCCGGGCTATGGCTGCATCTATCTTTCCCAGACCTTGCGCTTCAAGGCGCCGGTGAAGATCGGCGACACGGTGAAGGCGCTTGCCCGCATCACCTCGCTCGATCGCGACAAGCGCCGTGCCGCTCTCGACTGCTCCGTTTCGGTCGGCGACAAGGTGGTCCTGGAAGGCGAGGCCCTTGTCCTCGTGCCCTCGCGCGGATAGACCGACGCTGCATGGACAGGATTATTGTTGAAGCCGGCGCGCCGTTGCCCGCGGCGCTGCGCGGCGCGGTTATCGCTATCGGCAATTTCGACGGCATTCACCGTGGGCACCAGCAATTGCTGGCCGAGGCCAGGAGCGAGGCAGAGCGCCGCAACACCCATTGGGGCCTCGTCACCTTCGAGCCGCATCCGCGTACGTTCTTCCGGCCCGCCGAACCCGCCTTCCGGCTGACGCCGCTGCCGCTGAAGGCGCGCCTCGTCGGCGCTCTCGGCGCCAGCTTCACCGCCGTTTTGGCCTTCGATGCGCGGCTGGCGGCGATGACGCCTGAGGATTTCGTGCGCCAGGAGCTCAGCGAACGCCTCGGCGTATCGCATGTCGTCACCGGCTATGACTTCCATTTCGGCCACGGCCGCAAGGGCACGCCCGAAACGATGCGTGAGCTCGGACGGCAATTGGGCTTCGGCGTCACCGTCATCGACCAGGTGACCGACGACAACGGCTTCGCGCCGTTCTCCTCGAGCGCCATTCGCGATTCCCTGCGCCACGGCCATGTGAGCGAGGCCGCCCGACAGCTGGGCTATTGGTGGACGGTCGAGGGCGAGGTCGTGCAAGGCGACCAGCGTGGCCGCACCATCGGCTTTCCGACCCTCAATATCGTGCTGCCCGACGGATCGGAGCCCTTCCAGGGCATCTATGCGGTGAGAGTGCGCGATGCCGCCAAGCCCGGCGCGCCACATTGGCGGGGGGCGGGCTATTTCGGGCGCAGGCCCACTTTCGCCAGCGAGAAGACCTTTCTCGAAGTCTATCTCATGGGCTTCAAGGGCGATCTCTACGGCAAGACGATGCTGGTCGAGTTCATCGATATGATCCGTCCCGACCGGCGTTTCGATACGATCGATGATTTGGTGGCGCAGATGAACCTCGATTGCGCCGAGGCGGAAAAGCGTCTGGCGGCGGTCGAGACGCACGATCCCTTGTCCGCTTTCCCGCTGGCCCAGGCACAGAAGGCGGGAACGCTGTAGGGCTTATCCCCTCTCCCCCGTTGGGGGCGAGGGTAATTTCAAGGAAACCTCACATGCCGGGTGAGATAGTCGAGGAAGGCGCGCACGCGCGCCGGCAGATGTCCGCCCTGTCCGACGAACACCGCATGCATCGTCTCGATGTCGCGCGGATTGTATTTCTCGAGCACCGGCACCAGGCGTCCGGCCTCGATGTCGGGCGTAATATGGAAGCTCGACAGCCGCGCGAGGCCGAGGCCGGCAAGCGCCACCTGGCGCAAGGCCTCGCCGTCGCTCACCAGCGCATTGCCGTCGAGCACCAGGGTCTGGCTGGCGCCGTTCTCATCGATGAAAGGCCAGCCCTCGATATGGCGGGCGAAGCAGAAGCCGAGCAGGTTGTGGCGCTCGAGATCGGCGAGCGTTTGGGGCTCGCCATGCTGCTTGAGATAATCGGGCGAGGCGACGATGATCAGCCGGCTTTCGCCGAGCTTGCGCGCCACGAGGCGCGATTCGCGCAACGGGCCGGTGCGGATGGCGACATCGGCCTGCTCCTCGAAGAGGTCGACCACCCGGTCGGTGAGGACGACATCGACCTTGACCTGCGGATATTCGGCGAGGAAGCCCGGCAGCAACGGCAAGAGGTAGTGATAGCCGAAAGGAACATTGCTGTTGACCTTGAGCCTGCCCTGCGGTGCCGCACCCGACGCCGCTTCGCGCTCGGCCGTCGCCATGTCTTCCAGGATGCGAAGCCCGCGATCATAGAAGGCAGCCCCTTCGGCGGTGAGCTGGAGCTTGCGGGTCGAACGGTTGATGAGCCTCGCACCCAGGCGGTTCTCGAGCCGCGCCACGAGCTTGCTCACCGCCGAGGGCGTCATGTTGAAGGCGCGGGCGGCGGCGGAAAAACCGCCGAGGTCAACGACCCGGACGAAGACCTCGATCTCGCCGGAGCGGTTGAAGTCGAGCCGGGTCACGACACCAGTTCTTCCTCATCGAGGAGGCCGGTCGGAAGCCCGTCCATGCTGGTGAGGTTCTTCTCCCGCCAATAGGCGCGAAGCCCGTCCTCGCCCTTGGCCTCTGCCCAGCGGTCGAGATTGCACCGCTCGCCCTGATAGTCGAAGAGCGGCACGCCATAGCCGCAGGACGTCTGCACCAGGTCGATATCAAGGCGGATGATCTGGCGGGCGCCCAGCGGCTCCTCGCCGCCGTAATGCGTATCGAGCAAAGCGAGATATTCAGCGCTGCCGCGGCGGATCATGCGGCCATTGCCATAGAGTCTGAGAATGACCGGCGGCCCTTCGAAGGCGCAGAACATGAGGGTGAGCCTGCCATCGACGAGGAGATGCGCCGCCGTCTCATTGCCGCTGCCGGTCTTGTCGAGATAGATGGCGGTCAAGTCGTCGACAAGGCGCAAGGCTTCGGTCGGGCGCGGCGAGATATTGACGCGGGTGCCTTCCGCCGCCGATGCGGTGAAGAAGATGCGCTGCCGCGCGATGAAGCTCTTGTGATTGTCCTCGATGCGGGCGAATTGCTTGGCCATGAAGCGCTCTTGCAGGTCAGCGTTTCTTTTTCGTCACATCGGTCGAAGGATCGAGCAGACGGTGCAGGTGCACGATGAAATAGCGCATCTGGGCATTGTCGATCGTCTCGCGCGCTTTGGCGAGCCAGGCCTTCTCAGCCAACGCGAAATTCGGGTAGATGCCGACGATGTCGAGCTTGGCGACATCCTTGAAGGTGACACCGTCGAGGTCGGTGAGTTCGCCGCCGAAGACCAGATGGAGGAGCTGCTCCGGTTGTCTCTTGGGTGCCTTGCTCATGAGGTTGCGAGTTGCTCCAGAAGCGCCGCATGCAGCGCATGCGACGATGCCACGTAATCCGCCTGCCGCGTCTCGCGGCGGTTATAGGTAAACATCTTGCCGTTCAGTCCGGTGACGGTGCCGCCCGCTTCGTGCACCAGAAGGTCGCCGGCCGCAAGGTCCCAGTCGTGCTTAGGCGCCGTCGACAGCGCCGCATCGAGCTCGCCTTGGGCGACGCGGGCGAGCCGCATGGCGAGCGGCGTGCTGCCGGAGGCTACGGCCTCGACCGGCGCCTTGGACTGAAGCTGCTTGAGGGCCGAGGCATTGCCGAGGATGCGGGCGCCGGCAAGTCCGCGGCCATTCGTCAGGCGAAGCAGCTTGCCATTGAGGCTCGCGCCATGGCCGCGCCGGGCTTGATAGAGGTCATCGGTCATCGGCCTGTAGATGGCGGCGAGCACGGGCCGGCCGTCGGTGAGGAGGGCGGCCACCACGCACCATTCATCGCCTCCATGGGTGAAGGCACGCGTGCCGTCGATCGGATCGACGATCCAGACATGCCGGTGGGCGAGACGCGCTTCGCTGTCGGGCGTCTCCTCCGACAGCCAGCCATAATCGGGCCGCGCTTCATGGAGGCGGGCCTTGAGTACCTTGTCCACCGCGAGATCGGCCTCGGTCACGGGCGAGCCGTCGCTCTTCGTCCAGCCCTTCACCGACTGTTGAAACAGCGAGCGGGCGAGAGCGCCCGCTTCACGCACGGCCGCCTCGAGAAGCTCAGCGTCCGCCAAGGGTCATTCCTTCGATCAGGCAGGAGGGCGCATTGATTGCGGTGCGGAAAGTGAGATCATTCGCCGGCACGAGCTTCGCGAATATGTCGGCGAGCTTGCCGGCCAGCGTCACCTCGCTCACCGGATAGGCGATCTCGCCATTCTCGATCCAGTATCCCGATGCCCCGCGGCTGTAATCGCCGGTCACGATATTGGGGCCATGGCCGATGAGCTCGGTGACATAGAAGCCTTCGCCGATCGCCTTCATCATGTCGGCAAGCGAGGCTTCACCCGGCTTCAGATGGACATTGGAGGACGAGGGGCCGGGCGGACCGGCGAGACCGCGCGCCGCATGTCCGGTCGTCTTGAGGCCGAGCTGGCGGGCCGAGCCCAGATCGAGGATCCAGCTCTTGAGCACGCCATCCTCGATGAGCGACAGCGGCCTGGTGGCGATGCCCTCCGCATCGAAGGGGCGCGAGGCGAGGCCGCGCGGCCGGCGCGGATCGTCGAGGATCTCGATACCCTTGGCGAAGAGCTGGGACCCGAGCCTGTCGCGCAGGAAGCTGGTGCCGCGCGCGATCGCCGATCCCATGATGGCGGAAAGGAAATGGCCGACGAGGCTCGCGGCAATCCGGTTGTCATAGATGACGGGAACGGCCTGCGACTTGACCTTGCGCGCGCCGAGGCGGCGCGCCGCGCGCAAGCCCGCCTCGTGCCCGATATCCTCCGCCTTGCGCAGATCTTCCAGGTGGATGACGGAGGAGTAATCGTAATCGCGCTCCATGAGGGTGCCTTCGCCGGCAATCGCCGTGGCGCTGAGCGAGACGCCGGTGCGGCGGTAGCTGCCGGCAAAGCCGTTGGAGGCGGCAAGGAGGATGGTGCGGTCCGAGGAGGAGGCGCCGGCCCCTCCCGACTTGCTCACCCCTTTGACCTTGAGCGCCGAGGCCTCGGCGGTGAGCGCCATGTCGCGCAAGCGGGTGGCGTCGGGCAATGCATCGCCCGCGATGTCGAGAGGCGCCCAATCCTTGGCGATCTCGTTTGCCGCGGCGATGCCGGCATAGGGATCGGCCGGTGCCGCTTTCGCCATGGCGACCGCCTGCTCGGCGATGCGCTCGATGCCGGCCGCATCGATCTTGGATGTCGCGATGGCGGCGGAAGACTGGCCGACGAGGACCCTGAGGCCGATCTCGCAGGCTTCCGATTGCTCGAGATTTTCGATCGAACCCTCGCGCACGCCGATCTCGAGACTATGTCCGTCGATGACCAGCGCATCGGCGGCGGTGGCGCCGAAGTGCTTGGCGCGCGAAAGGGCGGTCTCGGCAAGTTTGAGGAGGTCTTTGGTCATGGGATCAGCGTGTCAGTGTGTCGAGGAGAAGGCCAAGGAGGATCAGGAGTCCGAATTCGCGATTGGACCGGAACAGCTTGAGGCAGCGTTGCGGGTCGTTGATGTCGAGGCGTGAAATCTGCCACGCCGCATGGAGGGCGGCCGCGGCCACCCCCATATGGGCGAGAAGCCGCGCCTGCGCAAGCCAGAGGCTCGCCTCGATGAGGAGGAGGGCGAGGACGAAGAAGCCGCCGATCCACCACGCCGAGGCCGCGCCGAATTTGAGCGCCGTCGATTTGACCCCGATCAGCACGTCGTCTTCCTTGTCCTGATGGGCGTAGATCGTGTCATAGGCGAGCGTCCAGGAGATGCCGCCGAGATAGAGAAGGACGGCCGTTGAGGCGAGGCCGTCATGGATGGCGCTCCAGCTGACGAGCGCGCCCCAATTGAAGGCAAGTCCCAGAAAGACCTGCGGCCAATAGGTGAAGCGCTTCATGAAGGGATAGATGGCGACGATGACGAGCGATGCCGCGCCGATGACGACCGTCGTCCAGTTGAACTGGAGCAGGATGAGAAGGCCCATGAGGCATTGCAGAGCGAGGAAGATGAAGGCCCCTCTGACGCTCACCTGGCCCGAGGGAATGGGCCGCGAGCGGGTGCGCGCCACCTTGGCGTCGAAATCCCGGTCGGCAATGTCGTTGAGGGTGCAGCCGGCGCCCCGCATGATGATGGCGCCCAAAAGGAAGAGCAGCCCATACCAGAGATTGGGTACGCCCCCTTGGCCCGCGATCTGCGCCAGCGTCAGGCCCCACCAGCAGGGCAGGAGCAGGAGCCACCAGCCGATCGGCCGGTCGAGCCGCATGAGCCTTGCATAGGGCCGCAGGGCCTCCGGCATGAACCGGTCGACCCAATTGTCGGCAGGGGCATCGGCGACATGATCGATCATGGGGCGTCTGTTAGCCCGACATGGCAGGACTGGCAAATGGGGCCATTGCGCGCGCCCCAGGGAGAAGGTTACGAGGAAGAAATGCGCGATACGCCCCGCCTCTATGTCGCCCGAAAGCTTGCCGAGCGCGCCGAGCATGCGCTGGAGCAGGACCAGGCGCATTATGTCCGCGACGTCATGCGGCTCAAGCCGGGCGATCCCTTGCGCCTCTTCAACGAGGGGGATGGCGAGTGGCTCGGCTTCTTGACCCAGGCAACACGCAAGACGGTGACCTTGCGCATCGAGAAGAAGCTCGCCGAGGTCGCGCCGCCGCCCGACATCGATTTCGTCTTCGCGCCCTTGAAGCATGCCCGCCTCGATTATCTGGTGCAGAAGGCGACCGAGCTGGGCGCCCGCCGCCTGCGCCCCGTCATCACGCAGCGCACCATTGTCGGGCGCGTCAATCTCGAGCGCATGCGCGCCAATGCGGTCGAGGCCGCCGAGCAATGCAATCTCGTCTTCGTGCCGGAGGTGGCGGAACCCTTGAAGCTCGACCGTCTTCTGACGGGTTGGGAGGAGGGGCGGGCCTTGATCCATTGCGATGAGGGGGCGGAAGGCCAGGACACGCTCGCCGTCCTGAAAGGACTGCGGCTGCCGGCCGCCCTGCTGGTCGGTCCCGAGGGCGGCTTCACGCCCGAGGAGCGGGCGGCGCTCAGGCGGCTCCCCTTCGTGACAGCGATCTCCTTGGGCCCCCGGATCATGCGGGCGGATACGGCCGGCACGGCGGCATTGGCCCTCGTCCAGGCCACGCTGGGCGACTGGCAGCCATGAGCTTCCATCACAATCTTTGACTTGCCGTAAGCGAGGCCCCCGCCTAAATCGCCTTCTGGCAACAAAGGTATTTGATCTTGAGCGTACCCACACCCGACACGCCTGAGGCGCGCGCGCCCATCACCAGCAAGCGCCAATTGATCGACTATATCGCCGCGGGCGAGAAGCCCGAGAGCCAATGGCGGATCGGCACCGAGCACGAGAAATTCCCGTTCCTGACCGATAGTTTGGCGCCGGTGCCCTATGACGGCCCGCGCTCGATCAAGGCGCTTCTCGATGGCCTCAAGGGCCGCTTCGGCTGGACCGGCCTCTATGAGGGCTCGAACATCATCGGCCTCACCGATCCCCATGGCATGGGCTCGATCTCGCTCGAGCCCGGCGGCCAGTTCGAATTGTCGGGGGCGCCGCTGGCGACGGTGCATGAGACCTGCGATGAGGTTCACAATCATCTGGCCCAGGTGCGCGAGATCGGCGACAGTCTGGGGATCGGATTCCTCGGGCTCGGCGCCTCGCCTTTGTGGACCCGCGCCGAAACGCCGGTCATGCCCAAGGGCCGCTACAACATCATGGCGCCCTATATGGACAAGAAGGGCAAGCATGGCCGCGACATGATGTTCCGCACCTCGACGGTGCAGGTCAATCTCGACTTCTCCTCCGAAGCCGACATGGTGAAGAAGCTCAAGGTGTCGCTGGCGCTGCAGCCGGTGGCGACGGCGCTCTTCGCCAATTCTCCGTTCACGGAGGGAAAGCCCAACGGCTATAAGAGCTTCCGCTCCGCCGTCTGGCTCGACACCGATCCCGACCGCTCCGGCATGCTGCCTTTCGCCTTCGAACAGGGCATGGGCTATGAGCGCTATGTCGACTATGCGCTCGATGTGCCGATGTATTTCGTCTACCGCGACGGTCATTATCACAATGTTGCGGGCGAGAGCTTCCGCGCTTTTCTCGAAGGCAAGCTGCTGCAACTGCCGGGCGAGCGGCCGACGCTGCATGACTGGTCGGATCATCTGACGACGATCTTCCCCGAAGTGCGGCTCAAGAAGTTCCTGGAGATGCGCGGCGCCGATACCGGTCCGTGGCGCACGCTCTGCGCCCTTCCGGCTTTGTGGGTCGGCATTCTCTATCATCAGGCTTCTCTCGATGGCGCCTGGGAGCTGGTCAAGGACTGGTCGGCCGAGGACCGGCAGAAATTGCGTGAGGCGGTACCGCGCGAGGCGCTGCAGGCAAAGGTGAAGGGCCGCCTGGTGCAGGATGTGGCGAAGGACATGCTGGATTTGTCGCGCAAGGGCCTCGGCGAGCGCCGCATCGTCGGCTGCAAGGGCAAGACCGAGACGCGTTTCCTCGATGAGCTCGACGGCATCGCCGCATCGGGTCGCACCCGCGCCGATGAGTTGCTGCAGCTCTATGACACGCGCTGGAACCACGACGTCAGGCCGGTGTTCCGCGATTTCGCCTACTGAGGCTTGCGGGGGCAGCATGGAAACAGCGGCTGCACGGGATGAGGGAACGGAACAAACGCCGGAAGCGAGGCCGACCGAGGGTCCGAGGGGTATCGGCGGCTGGCTCATCCTGCCGATCATTCACTTGGTTGGCAGTATCATATTCACCGGCATCAATCTTTGGCCCGTACTGCAGAACAAGGGCAGCTTCATCGACATCGCCCTCAATCCGACCTATCGCTGGATGCTGCTCCCGGCGCTCATCTCGACGGCCGGAGGCCTGGCCATCCTCGCTCTGGCGGGCTCAGCACTCGTCATGCTTTACCTGAAGCGGCGTATCTTCAAGGTGCTGATGATCTGTTTCTACGTGCTGGTCCTCGTGGCGACGGCCTTCGAGACGAGCCTGGTCTTCGCCTTCGAGGAATTCGGAGAGACGCTTGCGGATCAACAGGAGATGGTCAAGGAGCTTGTCCGGAGCATTGTCGCCGCGGCGATTTGGATTCCTTACTTCCTGGTCTCGAAGCGGGTGAAGGCTACATTCATCGAATAGTTACCCGATCTCTGCTCCCGCTCGCGTTTTAAGCAGTGCTTCGGCATCCCCGGCAATCGAGCGCACGATGTCGCCCGCGGGCTTGATGTCATGGATGAGGTCGAGACCTTCGCCGGCGAAGACGACGGTCTTACTGGTGTCGCCGGCCTTGGCCGCCGCCCAATAGGCTTCCGTTTCGCGGGTGAGATTCTGCTCGAGCTCCAACTCGCGCCCATGCCATTGGCGGCTGAAGTCATTGACGATGGCGCGGCCTGAATAGCCTTCCGGCCAATCGAGCTCGCGCACGATGTCGAAGACGCGGGTGCGCAGCGTGTCGTCGCTACGCGCGGTGGTGAGGAGCTGTTTCGCCTTGTCGCTGCCGAGCGCCTCGGGCGTCGCCCAGAAACGCGTGCCGACGAGAATGCCGGATGCGCCGAGCATCAGCGCCGCCGCGAGGCCGCGGCCGTCCGACAAGCCGCCCGCCGCGACCACCGGTACCTTGCCGGCAATGTCGACGATGGCCGGTGTCAGCGTCAGGGTCGTGCGTCCCGATTTGCCATGGCCGCCCGCTTCGGTGCCTTGCGCCACGATGATGTCGGCGCCGGCATCGAGGGCGCGCTTGGCGCCGTCGAGATCCTGCACCTGGCAGAGAAGCGTGACGCCCGCCGCCTTGATCCGCGGCGCGAAGCGTGTCTCATCGCCGAAGGCGAGGCCGAAGACTTTTGGCGCATGCTCCAGCGCCTGGTCGAAAAGCTCGGGGAAGCGTTCGAGCGACCAGGTGATGTAGCCGACCCCGATCCGGGCGTTGCCTGAGGCGCGGAACTGGTCGTCCATCCAGGCCTTGCCGCCATAGCCGGCTTTCGGATCGCCATAGCCGCCGCCGATCATGCCGAAGCCGCCGGCCTGGCTCACCGCCGCCGCCAGCTTGCCGCCGGCGACGCCGCCCATAGGGGCGAGGATGATCGGATGGGTGATGCCGAGGAGGCGGGTCAGCGCCGTGGTGATGGCCATGATGTGAGGATCTCGCGCAATTGAGGACGCATGATTATGGACGCAAGCCGGCGCTAAGCGTCATGCAACTTTGCGAGGGAGACCATGCCTTATTCGGCGGCCATCAGCGGACGCGGAATGTTGGAGATGCTCTCCGAAATATGCCGGCTCAAGGCTTCGGCGGCCGAGCTGCGCCGGCCCGGACGGTGCACGATGCCGAGCCGGAACGATCCCAGTTTCGGGAAGCCGTCCTTCTCGGTGAGAATGCGCATGCCGGGACGCACGCAGATTTCGGGCACCGAGCCGACCGCGAGTCCGGCCAGCACCGCGGCATTCACCGCGTTGGAATTGGGCGAGGAATAGGCGATGCGGTATTTGCGGCCTTCGCGCTCGAGCGCATTGATCGTAAGCGTGCGCCATTCGCAGCCGGTGTGGGAAATAGCGATCGGCACCGTGTCGAGCAGATGCACGCTGTGGCGCATCGAGGTGACCCAGACGAGCTGCTCGGTGCGCACGATCTCATCGACGATGACCTCGGAGCAGGCGGTGACGATGGCGAGGTCGAGCTCGCCATGGCGCGCGCGCTCGACCAACTGCTGGCTCAGCGCGCAGTCGACATTGACCGTCACCAGGGGATGGGTGCGCGAGAAGCGGGCGAGGAATTCGGGGAGGAAGCGGTCGGCATAGTCGTCGGGCGTGCCGAAGCGCAAGGTGCCGGTGAGCTCGGGCTTGGTGAAGGCCGAGACCGCCTCGTCATTGAGCTTCACGATGCGGCGGGCATATTCGATGAGCCGGTCGCCGTCCGAAGTAAAGCGGCTCTGGCGCCCGTCGCGCACGAAGAGCGGCCGGCCGACCAGCTCCTCGAGCCGCTTCATCTGCATGGAGACAGCCGACTGGGTCTTGTTCACCTCGTCCGCGGCGCGGGTGAAATTGCCGGTATCGGCAATCGCCAGGAATGTTTTCAAGAGATCGACATCGAGATTGGGGATCATGGCCGCTCTTCCATCAAGACTGTTGATGGATAATATAAGACATATTCGTTGGATTTATCAATGGTGAGGGCGCATATTTTGATCATCCAAAGAGACAGCTCGATCCGCTTTCGGGTGGCGGGCACCGCAAGGAGAATGGTCTTCTTGCGGCATGGAGGATCGTGTCATGAGAGACTATGTCCTGAGCCGCGCGATTTTCGACGACAGAATTGGCAACCGGTCGCTGTTTTCCAGGCTTCTCCACAATTGGAAGGCCCGCCGGGAAGTGGCCCAGCTTGCCGGATTTGACGATTTCATGCTGGCCGATATCGGTGTCAGCCGGGCCGATGTGGAATGGGCGTCGCACCTGCCCTTGACCACGGACGCGACCGAGGCCCTGGAAGAGAAGCTCACACTCCGCCAGCGCCATGCGCCGCTGAAGCGCACTGGCGCTTATTGACCTGAATTTGCTTCCCGCGTGATCGGACGGTAGCCGCCGCCCCATTTTCCCGATCATGCCCAAGGCAGGCGGCCTTGCGAATCCTCCCCTGTCGCAAGGCCGCCTGTTTTCGTTGGCGCCCCACAGTTTATTGACTATCTCCCGAAAGCCCCTAAATTAGCTAAAACAGGTGGTTGGCAATTTAGATGCGCAAATACACTTTAACGGACCTTGGCAACAAATCGGGTGAGGTGACGGAGGCTGCATTTCGGGGCCCGGTTGACATCACGAGCCGTGGCAAACGGAAATTCGTGATTCTGACGGCCGAAGATTATGACCGGCTAACACGGCAGCGTCCGAAACAACGCGTTGTCCATGTCGACGAACTCGCCGAAGACGAAGCTGACGATTACATAGCTGGCCTAAGCGCTCCCGTCAAAGATCCCGCAGATGATTGAGGCGAAAACCGGCCTCGTTATCCGCTATTCTTATCTGTGGGCCAGAGAACACGACCGCGGCGAAGAGTCGGGTCGAAAGGACCGACCCGTCTGTGTGCAGATAATCGTCTTGCGTCGTAGCGGAAAAGAGGCGGTCCTGCTCTTCCCGATCACGAGTCACGAGCCGCATGCAAGTACACAGGCTTTGCTCCTTCCGGAAACGGAAGCGCGCCGAGCAGGGCTGCGCAGTCCTTCCTGGATCATTGTCGATGAATGGAACGAAGAAGAAGATCTGCAGAACTCAGTCAGTGTCGCAGATCCAAAGCCGCTTGGCTCCTTCACGAGGACTTTCGTCCAACAAATCCGCGAAGCAGCGATCAAAGCCATCCGGACGCGCAGTTATCGGAGCATCCGGCGCTGAGATCGCTGATTCTCGGATCGTACGTTCCGACCTTCAACGCCGCCGGGTCATCCGCTCGACCGAATTGAGCAGATCATCGGCCGCGTTGCCGCTCCTGGTGCCGCCCCCCAGCACGTCGTCGATGCGCTGGCGGCTGCGATCGGCGACATCGCGATTGACACCGCCGCCCTGGCCGCCGCCCATCATCTCGCGCAGCAGGTCCTCGAGGCTGACCGAGCCCGGCTGGGGCCGGGGCGCGTTGGTGGCACCGCCGCCGGCTTGTCCGCCGGAGCCGCGGCCGCCGCCAAGAATGTCGCCCAATATGTCCTCGAGGCCGCCCTGGCCGCCGCCTCTGGGTGCTGGGCCACCTTGGCCCTGCCGGCCGCCGCCCAGTATGTCACCCAATATGTCGCCGAGGCCGCCACCGCCCGAGCCCCCGCCAGGGGTCGGCGCGCCGCCTTGGGGAGCAGTTTGTTTGCCGCCGCCGAGGATGTCGCCCAATATGTCGCCAAGGCCGCCACCGCCCGAGCCGCCGCCAGGGGTTGGCGCGCCCGCTGGACCGCTTTGCGGCGCGGTCTGTTTGCCGCCGCCGAGGATGTCGCCCAATATGTCGCCGAGGCCGCCACCGCCCGGACCGCCGGCCGACCCGCCTTGCGGGGCGCGCGCCGCTCCGCCGCCGCCCATCTTCTTGGCGAGCTGGCCCATGATGATGGCGGCGATGACCGGCAGCATCTTCTTCAGAACCGCCGAGCCTACCCCCGAAAGGTCGGCCGCCTGGTTGGCGACGCCGCGGCTCACATCCTTCGATCCGAAGACATGGCCCAATATGGCATTGCCGTCATCGGCGACCTGGTCGTACTCGAGCGATCGAGGATCATCGGCATAGCGGCCGTGATTGCCGCCCTGGAGCGCCTTGAGCAGGCCCTCGAGCCCGTTGTCGGTCTGGTTGTTGCGCCGGATGCCGGCGGCGACGACGGGTGCGAGCTGCTCGAAAGCGGCGCGCGTCTGTGCTTCATTGAGGCCGAATTGCCGGCCGAGTTCCGCGTAATCCATCTTGTGCCTCCACTTACAGTTAACGCCCTTGTTCAACTAACGCCGAGCAGCTCGCCGAAGATCTGCTCGAGCGACGGTGTCGTGCTCCGCCGTCTTTTCGTTCGCTTGCGGCCGGTGCCGAAATAGCTGGAAGTGCTGCGCCGGCGCCGCCGATTCGGCATGATCTGGCGTGTAGCACCTTGCACCGCACCCTTTATGACAGCCTCCACGATGGTCGAAATAATGCCGCCTTGCTCTTCTCCCCCGCCCGCGGCCTGTTGCGCCCCGACGAGGCCGAGAGGCTGGTTGTAGCTGCGCGCCAGGGCGGCGAGGACGGCGCTCGCCCCGATGGCGGCGAGCCGCTGCGTCGGGGTGTCGTCGGGCCGGATGGCGAGCGCCTTTTGCGCCGCCGCGGCCGATCCATAGATATCTGCGAGCACCGCCGTGCCGTCGCTCACGAGCTCGGGGTCGTCCATCAGGCTTTCATCGTCGAGGAAGGCATCGCCGTTACCGTCCTCGATGAGGTCGAGAAGGCCTTCGAAGGCTTGCGGCTCCCCGGCGCGCTTGCGCAACTGCAGCACGATGGCGGGCGCCAGCACGCTCAGGCTGCGCTCGGCGGTCGCCGCATCGACGCCCGCCGAGCGCCCGGCATTGGCGAAGAACTCGCCGTTCTGGGCGCTGCGCAGAATGTCCATCACCGCCATCTCAGGCCGCCTGCTGTTCGACTTTGGCCACGATCCTATAGGCCCAGGCAACGGAGGCAACACCGAAGATGACCGAGCCCAGCGCCATGCCCGCCATGACGCCTTCCGGCCCCGCAATATGGGCGCCATAGATGGCGAAGGGGATGGTGCCGAGCGTGGCCTTGCCCCAGTTGAACAGCGTCGAGATATTGGGGTGGCCGAGATTGTTGAAGGCGGCCGAGGAGACGAATTGCGCGCCGGCGAAGGCCCAGCTCCCGGCGATGAAGCTGCAGAAGAACAGGACGAGATCGGTCGTGCGGCCGGTGGCGCTGAACAGCGCCGCGATCTCGTGGCGAAAAAGGAACAAGAGAAGCGACGTCATGAGTGTGTAGAGGGTGGCGAAGATGAGGCCGTCGGTCAGCGTGCGGCGTACCCGGCCATAGGCGCCGGCGCCGAAATTCTGGCCGATGATCGGGCCGACCGAGCCCGACAGCGAGAAGATGATGCCGAAGGCGACCGGCACGATGCGCCCGACGATGGCGGCTGCGGCGACGACCTCATTGCCGAACTGGGCGACGGCGCGGGTCGCATAAGCGTTGGCGAAGGGCATGGCGAGCTGAGTGAGCATGGCGGGGGCGGCGATCTCGGTGATCTCGCGCATGTCGGCCCTGAGCCTGGCCCAGCTCGGGGGCGCGAAGAATCCGTGCACGCGCTGGACGCCGTGGAAGCCGATGGCGAGCGAGCCGAGATCGGCAAGCACGCCCGCCAGGGCGGCGCCCTGGATGCCCCAGCCCAGGCCGAAGATGAAGATGGGATCGAGTATGGCGATGATGATGGCGACGATCAGCGTCACATACATGGCCCGCCTCGCATCGCCCAAGCCCCGCAAGGCGAAGGAGCAGGCGACGGCGCCGGCAAGCAGCACGAAGCCGGGCGAGGCGATCCAGATGAACTGCTTGGCGAGGTGAAGCGCCTCGCCCTGGGCGCCGAGAAGCCGCAACAGCCAATCCGAGGTCAGGGCGATGATGAGCGAATAGATAGCCGACAGGATGCACGAATACATGAAGCAGCTGGTGGCGAATTCGCGCGCCCGCTCCGGTCTTCTGGCGCCCAGGTTGCGGGCGACGAGGACCGAGGTCGCGATGCCGGTGCCGATGCATAAAGAGAGATTGGTGAAGACGATGGTGCCGGCATAGCCGATCGCCGCGGTGATCTCGGTCTTGCCGAGAAGGCTCAGATAGAAGAGGTCGGCCAGATCGACGAGGAACATCGACATGAGGCCGATCGCGCCGGTGAAGGTCATGACCACGACATGACGCATGGTCGAGCCCTCAACGAAGCGGGCTTCGCGCGTTGGTGCTGAATTCATGAGGGGATCAGTTGCCGTTCGAGGATTTCCCGGCGCAGTTGCGCTTCCGATACGAAATGGTGAGTCTCGAGCCCGGCGATACGGGCGCCGTCGACATTGGACTTCTTGTCGTCGGTGAACCAGGCCTGGGCGGGCTCGAGGCCGAGACGGGCGATGAGTCGCCGGTAGCTTTCAGGGTCGGGCTTCTTGGTCCGGAACTCGTAGGAGAAGTAGCAGGCCTCGCCGAATATCGCCGCCGCGTCGGGGAAGACCTCACCAAGTCCTTCTTTCATGAGCGGTCCGTTGTTGGTGAACAGCGCCACGCGTCCATGCGCGGCCACTTCGCGGATGAGGCCGAGCATGCCGGGCCAGGGGGCGATCGCGGCGCGCCGGGCTTCGATCCATTGCGCGCGGTCGATCGGGTGGCCGAGACGCCGGCTGAATTCGGCGAGATATTCCTCGGCCGTCGGGTACTGTCCGGCGTCTGCGGCATCCTCGAAACCCGAATCCCACAGCGCGGCGCGGATGTCGCGCGGCATCTTGCCGGAAATCCGCGACAGGACTCTGAGCCTCTTGCCGAGGTCATAGCGGCAGAGGACGTCGTCGAGGTCGAATATGGCGATTTCAATGGCCATGCTGGCGGCCGTCCAAGCTGATTCTGGTCCTGCCGTGAATGCTCCTACGCCGTCATTTTGACAAGTCATTGGCCGCTCGCTAGTTCGAACGCCTCCAATCCCGGGAAGAAAGCAAATCATGGATCTGAAGAAGATCAGGGCTGATACACCCGCCGTGGCGCGGCGCGCTTATCTGCACAATGCCGGGGCGGCGCTGATGCCGCGCCCGGTGGTCGCGGCGATCAAGGATCACATCGACCTCGAGGCGGAAATCGGCGGCTATGCCGCCGCAGGGCGCGAAAGCGCACGCTGCGAGGCCGTCTATGATTCCGTAGCGCGCCTCCTCAATGCGGCGCCTGAAGAGATAGCGCTGGTCGAGAATGCGACCGTCGCCTGGCAAATGGCCTTCTATTCGCTCGACTTCGCGCAAGGCGACCGCATCCTGACCGCCGAAGCCGAATATGCCGCCAATTACGTGGCTTTCCTGCAAATGGCGAAACGCAAAGGCGTGGTGATCGACGTCGTGCCGAGCGATGCGACGGGCGAACTCGACCTGGAAGCGCTCGAGCGCATGATCGACGCCCGTGTCAAGCTCATCGCGATGACCTGGGTCCCGACCAATGGCGGCCTCACCAATCCCGCCGCCGCCATCGGACGCATCGCCAGGGCGCATGGCATTCTCTACCTGCTCGATGCCTGCCAGGCGCTCGGCCAGATGCCGGCCGATGTCGAAGCGCTCGGTTGCGACATGCTCTCGGGGACGGGACGCAAATTCCTGCGCGGTCCGCGCGGCACCGGCTTCCTCTATGTGCGCAAGAGCCTGCTCGGGAGGCTCGAGCCGCCGATGATCGACCACTATGCGGCACCATGGGTCGCCCGCGACCGCTATGAGCTTCGCCCCGATGCGCGCCGCTTCGAGAATTGGGAGAACAACTACGCCGCGCGCCTCGGCCTCGGCGCGGCGATCGATTATGCGCTGGCCCTGGGCCTCGGCGAGATCGAAAAGCGCTGCCAAGGGCTCTCGGCCCGTTTGCGGGCCGGGCTCGAGGCCATCGATGGCTTAAGTGTGCTCGATCTCGGGCGCAGCCCCTCTGCCATTGTGAGCTTCACCATCGATGGCATCGACGCCCGCGAGGTGGTGAGGAAGGCCGCCGAGGCGGGGATCACTATTGGCGCCTCCGATCCGGCCAGCACGCGGATCGACGCCGAGAACCGCCGTCTGTCCGCCATCGTCCGTGCTTCCCCGCATTATTACAACACCGAGCAGGAGGTCGACCGGCTGGTCGAACTTAGTATGAAGCTGAGGAAGAGCGTTTAGTTCAGGCGGCCGTGCCGCCGACGGTGATCTGGTCGAGCCTGAGGCTCGGCTGGCCGACGCAGACCGGCACACCCTGGCCCTGCTTGCCGCAGGTGCCGATGCCGGGATCGAGCGCCATATCGTTGCCGACCATGGAGATGCGCTTCAGCGCATCCGCACCATTGCCGATGATCGTCGCACCCTTGACCGGCATGGTGGGGCGGCCGTTCTCGATGAGATAGGCCTCGGTGCAGGAGAACACGAATTTGCCCGAGGTGATGTCGACCTGGCCGCCGCCGAAGGACTTGGCGTAGAGGCCGCGTTTCACCGAGGCCAGGATCTCATCCGGATGCTTGTCGCCGTTGAGCATGTAGGTGTTCGTCATGCGCGGCATGGGGGAATGGGCGAAAGACTGACGGCGGCCATTGCCGGTAGGCTTCATGCCCATGAGCCTCGCATTGAGCCGGTCCTGCATGTAGCCGACGAGGATGCCGTCCTCGATCAGCGTCGTCGAGGAGGAGGGCGTTCCTTCATCATCGATCGCCAGCGACCCGCGCGCGCCGAGCACCGTCCCGTCATCGACGACGGTGATGCCGGGTGCGGCGATCCGCTCGCCCATCAAGCCGGAAAAGGCGCTGGTCCTCTTGCGGTTGAAATCGCCTTCCAGGCCATGGCCGATGGCCTCATGGAGCAGGATGCCGGGCCAGCCGGGGCCGAGCACCACATCCATCTCGCCCGCGGGTGCCGGCCTTGCTTCGAGACCGACCAGCGACTGGCGCACCGCCTCCCTGACGGCGTCCTGCCATTTCTGCTCGCTGAGATAATCGCCATAGAGGCCGCGCCCGCCGAAACCGTAGGTGCCGCTGGCGCGCTCACTTCCGTCCGATGCCATCACCGTCACCGAGAAGCGCACCAGGGGCCGGCTGTCGCGATAGGCCTCAGCCCCGGCGCGCAGGATCTCGATCTCCTGCCAGTCGCCGGAAAGCGAGATCGTCACTTGCTGGATGCGCGGGTCGAGCTTGCGGGCGAAATCGTCGACCCGCTGCAACAACGCCACCTTGTCGGCGAAGGCGAAATGGTCGGAAGGGTTCTGCGCCACATAGAGCTGGCGGTTGGTGCGCGACGGTGCCGCCCAGATGCCGGAGGAGGAGCCCGAAATGATGGTGCGGCAGATGTCGCTCGCCCGCTTCATGGCGGCGGCCGAGACCTCTGTCGAATGCGAATAGCCCTGCGTCTCGCCGCTGACCACGCGCAGGCCGAAGCCTTGCGCCTCATCGAAGCTCGCCGATTTGAGCCGGCCGTCGTCGAACACCGCCTGCTCGGTGAGGCGTTGCTCGACGAAGAGCTCGCCGTCATCGGCGCCCTGAAGTGCCGAATCGAGGATATGCGCGGCTTCGCTCCGCGAGACTTGAGCTTTTTCGAGGAGCGAGATCATATGGGGAGTTCGTTCAGAGCTTGCCGAGGGCCGTAAAGGCGGCGGCAAAGCCGTTGAGCGAGATCTTGATCGGCATGCCGAGGCCCGGCGCCTCATAGATGATGAAATTCGCGGCCGTGCCTTTCCTGAACTTGTCGAGCGTCTGGTTGCCGGCCTCGCCGAAGGCCACGCAGATCTGCGGCAGGCAGCGCATGAAGGGGATGCGGCCGACCGCGCCACCGTCGACTTCGAGCGCGACACCTGTAGGCAGATAGACGCCGATCGGGGCAAGGATGCGCATCATCGTGACGTCCTTGCCATTCTGCTTGCCGCGCACGAAGACGGTGGTGAGGCCGAGCTTGGCGTTCTTGTCGCTGCGCGCCGACTGCACCATGGCGCATTGCTTCTCGATCTGCGCCTGTCCTTCCGCATTGGCCTTGCCGGGTGCCGACTCGCACTGGATCTTCCAGTCGCCATGGGTGGCGATGACCTCAGGCGCCGGTCCCTGCTGCGTGCGGGGGCCGGGCTGGCCTTGCTGACCCTGCTTGTTCTGGGCCTGCGGATTGCGCGGGCCGAAATTGTTCTTCTGCGGCGCCTGGGCATCCTGGGCCAGTGCCGGGGTGACGGCCAGGAGGGTGGCCACCGTCAAAGCGGCCCAACGCAGCGATTGTTTGGAAAAGATTGGCACGGGGCTATCCTCGTATGTCTCGATTCGCGGGGCGGCTCTTAGCGCTCTCCAGGCTCTTAGACAATCATGAAAGTACCGCCGGCGCGCGTTTGTTCGCAAAAAATGAGGCGGAATTCCGGTTGCGGTAAAGGCCTTGAGCGCAATGACGTTTTGCCGCGCCCGGCTTGGTTGCGGCGGCTTGGCGAATGTGGTTCACAATTGGTTCCGGATCGCTGAAAGGCAGGTCTTCGCTTGGTGTTGGGCGAAGCAATAAGACATAGGAAAGAGGCGGGAATGAGATTTGCGAAACTTTGGGCGGGCTCCGCACTGGCTTGGGTAGCGGGCGCCGGTTCGGCGCTGGCCGAGGTCGACGGGCATGCCGTTCCCTGGCAAATGGGTCTGCAGCCGGGTGTCACGCCGGTCGCCGAATTTATCCACAAGTTCCACAACTATCTGCTTCTGCCCATCATCACCGTCATCACGCTCTTCGTGCTGGGCCTCCTCATCTATGTGATGGTGCGGTTCAACGCCAAAGCCAATCCGGTGCCGTCCAAGACCACCCACAACACGCTGGTCGAGGTCCTGTGGACGGTGATCCCGATCATCATCCTGGTCGTCATCGCCATTCCCTCCTTCAGGCTTCTCTATCTCCAGCGCGACGTGCCCCAGGGCGACATGACCATCAAGGTCATCGGCAATCCGTCCTGGAACTGGACCTACGAATATCCCGATCTCGGCACCAATGAGGACGGCTCGGCCAAGGTCTCCTTCACCGCCTATCTCAAGCCCAAGGACAAGCTCGAGGCTGGCGACACCTGGCTGCTCTCGACCGACGTGCCGGTCGTCGTCCCGGTCAACAAGATCGTGCGCCTGCATGTGACCTCCGATCCCGAAGGCATCATCCATGCCTGGACCATTCCCGCCTTCGGCATGAAGATCGACGCCATCCCCGGCCGCCTCAACGAGGACTGGTTCCAGGCCACAAGGGAAGGCGTCTATTACGGCCAGTGCTCGGAGCTCTGCGGCAAGGACCATGCTTTCATGCCGATCGAGGTCCATGTCGTCTCGCAGGCCGACTACGACGCCTGGGCCGAGAAGATCAAGACGGCAGGCGCGGACGAGGCGCGCAACTTCCTGATGGCGCGGCTCAAGGCTGAAGGCCAGGTCGCGCAGAAATAAAGAAGCCCGGCAACGGGGACAGGCTTATAGAGGTTTTACGAACATGGCATATGCCGCAACCGCCCATGATGATCACGGCCATCCGACCGGATGGCGCCGCTACGTCTATTCGACCAACCACAAGGACATCGGCACGATGTATCTGTGGTTCGCGATCTTCTCCGGCGTGATCGGCGGCATACTCTCGATCATGATGCGCTGGGAGCTTCAGGAGCCTGGGATCCAGATCTTCCACGGCCTCGCGGCCATGGTCTATGGCGGCGAAGCCGGCGCCATGCTTGACGCCGGCAAGCACATGTTCAACGTGTTCGTGACCGCGCATGGCCTGCTCATGATCTTCTTCATGGTCATGCCGGCGATGATCGGCGGCTATGGCAACTGGTTCGTGCCCTTGATGATCGGGGCGCCCGACATGGCCTTCCCACGCATGAACAACGTCTCCTTCTGGCTGCTGCCGCCGGCTCTGGCGCTGCTCCTCATCTCGATGTTCGTCGAGGGTCCGGCGGGTGCCCATGGCGTGGGCGGCGGCTGGACGATCTATCCGCCGCTATCGACGACCGGCCAGCCGGGACCGGCCATGGATTTCGCCATCCTCGCGCTGCATATTGCCGGTGCTTCCTCGATCCTGGGCGCCATCAACTTCATCACCACGATCTTCAACATGCGCGCCCCCGGCATGACGCTGCACAAGATGCCGCTCTTCGTCTGGTCGATCCTGGTGACGGTATTCCTGCTCCTGCTGTCGCTGCCGGTGCTCGCCGGCGCCATCACCATGCTTTTGACCGACCGCAATTTCGGCACCAGCTTCTTCGTGGCGTCGAAGGGCGGCGATCCCGTGCTGTTCCAGCATCTGTTCTGGTTCTTCGGCCATCCCGAAGTCTACATTCTCATTCTTCCGGGCTTCGGCATCGTCAGCCAGATCGTCTCGACCTTCTCGAGGAAGCCGGTCTTCGGCTATCTCGGCATGGCCTACGCCATGGTGGCGATCGGCGTCGTCGGCTTCGTCGTGTGGGCCCACCACATGTACACGGTTGGCCTCGATGCCGATACGCAGGCCTACTTCGTCGCCGCCACGATGATCATCGCGGTGCCGACGGGCGTGAAAATCTTCTCCTGGATCGCCACCATGTGGGGCGGCTCGATCGAGTTCCGCACCCCCATGCTGTGGGCGATCGGCTTCATCTTCCTGTTCACCGTCGGCGGCGTGACCGGTGTCGTGCTGGCCAACGCCGGCGCCGACCGCTCGCTGCACGATACCTACTACGTCGTGGCGCACTTCCACTACGTGCTGTCGCTCGGCGCGGTCTTCGCCATCTTCGGCGGCTGGTATTACTGGTTCCCGAAGATGACGGGCTACATGTATTCGGAAGCCATCGGCAAGGCGCATTTCTGGATCCAGTTCATCGGCGTGAACCTGATCTTCTTCCCGCAGCACTTCCTGGGGCTCGCCGGCATGCCGCGCCGCTATATCGACTATCCGGAAGTCTATGCCGGCTGGAACATGGTGTCCTCGATCGGCTCCTATATCTCGGCCTTCTCGGTGCTGATCTTCCTCTATGGCGTGTTCCAGGCTTATGCGCGCAAGCAGAAGGCCGCCGACAATCCGTGGGGTGCAGGCGCGACGACGCTCGAATGGACTCTCTCCTCGCCGCCGCCCTTCCACCAGTTCAACACCTTGCCGGTCATCCGGTGATTTGAGGCGAGGCCGCCATCGAGGCGGCTTCGCTCTATTGAAAGACGAGCATGAGCGACATTCACGCCGATATCTCCGACCGCAGCGCCGCCGCCTTGGGCGGTGAGGGTTCGGTCGGTGATTACTGGACCTTGCTCAAGCCCAGGGTAATGTCGCTCGTCATCTTCACGGCCCTTTCGGGGCTCGTCGCCGCGTCGAGCGACATCCATCCTTGGCTCGCTCTGGTGGCGCTGCTCGCGATTGCGGTTGGCGCCGGCGCCTCGGGCGCGCTCAACATGTGGTATGACGCCGATATCGACGCCTTGATGGCGCGCACCGCCAACCGGCCGGTGCCGCGCGGCGCCATTCTGCCGGGCGAAGCCTTGGGCTTCGGCCTCGCTCTGGCGGTCGGCTCGGTCGTGGTTCTGGGCCTCCTCGTCAATATCGTGGCGGCAGCGCTTCTCGCCTTCACCATCTTCTTCTATGTCGTGATCTACACGATGTGGCTCAAGCGCTCGACACCGCAGAACATCGTCATCGGCGGGGCCGCCGGCGCCTTTCCGCCGATGATCGGCTGGGCCGCGGCGACGGGCTCGATCACGCTCGCCTCGATCGCGCTCTTCCTCATCATCTTCATCTGGACGCCGCCGCATTTCTGGGCCCTGGCGCTGTTCCGCGAGAACGACTATGCGCGCGCCAATGTGCCGATGCTGCCCAATGTCGCCGGCGCCAGCGAGACCCGCAGGCAGATCCTGCTCTATAGCCTCATCCTGGTGCCCGTCACGTTCCTGCCGTCTCTCCTCGGCACCACGGGGCTGCTCTACACGATCGTGACGGCGCTCCTGGGCGCAGCGTTCCTCTGGCATGCGGTCGACGTGTACCGCTTGCGCGAGGGCGAAGCGGCGCGTCGCGCCTGCCGGCGGCTCTTCGGTTTCTCCATCCTTTATCTCTTCGCCATCTTTGCGCTCATCATCGCCGAGCGCATTCTGGGTGTGGCGCCTTTCGCGCCGGTGATCGGATGAGCCACGTGATGGACCAGAAACCGTTTTCGCCCGAGGACATGCGCCGCCGCCGCAAGCGATCCATCGCTCTGGCGCTGGTGCTCCTCGGTCTCGTGGTTCTGTTCTTCGTGACCACCATCGTCAGGCTGGGCGGTGATGTCGCCACGAGGTCGTTCTGACATGCCGCGCCTTCCCGTCACCCCCAATTCGGCCAAAAACCGCAAAGTCGCATTCGTTTCGGCGGCGGTGGTCGCCGGCATGATCGGCCTTGCCTATGCCTCCGTGCCGCTCTACCGCATGTTCTGCCAGGTCACCGGCTTCGGCGGCACCACCCAGCGCGCCGAGGCGGCGCCGGAAAAGACCATCGACCGCCGCATGACCATCCTCTTCGACGCCAACACGGCGGGAAGCCTGCCCTGGACCTTCGAGCCGGTGCAGCGCTCGCTCGAGGTCAAGGTCGGCGAGGAGAATTTCGCCTATTACCGCGCCACCAACAAATCCACCCATGCCGTCACCGGCAGCGCCGTCTTCAATGTGACGCCGGACACCGCCGGCGCCTATTTCAACAAGATCCAGTGCTTCTGCTTCACCGAGCAGACGCTGAAGGCGGGCGAGAGCGTCGAGATGCCGGTGTCCTTCTTCGTCGATCCGGCGATCGCGGAGGATCACGGCCTCGACAAGGTGACCACCATCACGCTGTCTTACACCTTCTATCCGGCCGGCGAGCCCGACACTTTGTCGTCGGCCGAGAAAAAACCTTCGACTGAAACCAATCTGAACTGACCGACCGAGGAGCAGGGGCTATGGCCGACGCACACGCAAAGAACCACGACTACCATCTGGTCGATCCAAGCCCATGGCCGGCGGTCGGCGCCGCCGGCGCCTTCATTCTCGCTGTCGGCGCGATCATGTGGATGCACGGATCCAACCCCGCCATAGCGCTCATCGGCCTTGCGGGCGTCCTCTACACCATGTTCATGTGGTGGCGCGATGTGATCAAGGAGAGCCACAAGGGCGACCACACCGATGTCGTGTCGCTGCATCTGCGCTACGGCATGCTGCTCTTCATCGCCTCCGAGGTCATGTTCTTCGTAGCCTGGTTCTGGGCCTTCTTCGATGCGAGCCTGTTCGCGGGTGATGCTATGCAGCCGTCGCGCTTCGATGCCACGGCCGGCGTGTGGCCGCCCAAGGGCATCGATGTGTTCGATCCCTGGCACCTGCCGCTCGTCAACACCCTCATCCTTCTGACCTCGGGCACGACCGTCACCTGGGCCCACCACGCGCTCCTGAACAACGATCGCAAGGGACTGAGATGGGGCCTCGCCCTCACTGTCGGGCTCGGTCTCCTGTTCACCGCCGTCCAGGCCTATGAATATGCCCATGCCGCTTTCGCCTTCAATCGCGACAATGGCGGCAACATCTATGGCTCGACCTTCTTCATGGCGACGGGCTTCCATGGCTTCCACGTGATCGTCGGAACCATCTTCCTGATCGTCTGTCTGTTGCGCGCCCTGCAGGGCCATTTCCGTCCTGAGAAGCATTTCGGCTTCGAGGCGGCGGCCTGGTATTGGCACTTCGTCGACGTCGTCTGGCTGTTCCTCTTCGCCTGCATCTATGTGTGGGGCTCGGCCGGCGTGCAGTTCGTCGAGCATTGATTGTCGCGTATTTCCCTCCCCATTGTGGGGAGGGACGGCCCGTAGGGCCGGGGTGGGGGTAAGCATTGTGACCGAGCCCTATTATCCCGATCTTTCGCCGATCAAGACCGGCATTGCCGGCAGATGCCCGCGCTGCGGCCGCGGCCGGCTGTTCCAGGGCTATCTCGCGGTGGCGCCGAAGTGCAATGCCTGCGGGCTCTCCTTCGACTTCGCCGATGCCGGTGACGGGGCCGCCTGGTTCGTGATGCTGTTCACCTGCTTCGTCGGCGTTGGGGCGATCCTCGGCATCGAGGTTGCCTATTCACCGCCCTACTGGGCGCATGCGCTCATCGCCATTCCGCTCATCATCCTCATGCCTCTGATCCTGCTGCGCCCGGCGAAGGGCATGCTTCTGTGCCAGCAGTGGAAGACCAAGGCCGAGGAAGCCCGGCTCCGGCATTGATGACGGGCAGGGTTTGGCAAATCGTCATCGCGACCGTCCTCGGCGTTGCCGTCCTCATTGGGCTCGGCGCATGGCAGTTGCAGCGGCTGCAATGGAAGGAGGCGCTCGTCGCCGAGCGCGACGCCAGGCTCGATGCCGCACCGGTGTCGCTCGATCAGGCGCTCAAGGATTTCGATGCCGACCGCTCCGTCGAGTTCCTGAAGGTCGCGGCATCAGGCGCCTTCCAGCACAAGGCCGAGCTCTTCATGCTCGCGACCGAAGGCGGCGTGCCGGGCTTTCAGGTGGTGACGCCTTTCGTGAGCACCGACGGCGTCATCGTCCTCATCGATCGCGGCTTCATCCCGGAGCCCCTGAAGGACCCGGCCAAGCGCCCCGAAAGCCAGCCGCAAGGCGAGGTCAGCGTCGTGGGCGTCCTGCGCCGGCATGTCAAAAGCCGCGGTCCGTTCACGCCCGACAACGATCCCGAGGCCAATATCTGGTACTGGTGGGACATACCGGCGATGCTGGCTCATGCCAGTGTCGCGCCCGACGCCCGCGTGGCGCCTTTCGCGCTGCATCTGCCGCCGGGCGAGGGGCCTAAGACCTTGCCGACGCCGGTCGCCGTCGATGAGGGGCTGACCAACAACCATCTGCAATATGCGCTTACCTGGTTCGCCTTGGCGGGCCTGCTCATCGTCATGTCGGGGCTCCTGATCCGCCAGACGCTGCGCAAGCGTGATTGAATTACGGACTCTCTCCACCTAAGGTGCCCCGCCCTCAGATAAGGATTTCCTGGCCTTGCGTTATGTTTCCACTCGTGGCGAAGCCCCAGAGCTCGATTTCGAGGACGTGCTGCTCACCGGCCTTGCCCGTGACGGCGGGCTCTATGTGCCCGCCCAATGGCCGAAATTCTCCCAAGCCGAGCTCGCTTCGCTCAGCGGCAAGCCTTACGCCGATGTCGCCTTCGCGGTGATCGCGAAGTTCACCGGCGAGAAGGTGCCGCTTGCCGAGCTCAAGGCGATGATCGCCGATGCCTATCTGGGCTTCGGCCATCCGGCGGTGACGCCGCTCAAGCAGCTCGATGCCGACCAGTGGCTGCTCGAGCTCTTCCATGGCCCCACCCTTGCCTTCAAGGACGTGGCGATGCAGTTCCTGGCGCGGGTGATGGACTGGGCCCTGGCGCGCCGCAAGCTCAGCGCCACCATTGTCGGCGCCACCTCGGGCGACACGGGTGGTGCTGCCATCGAAGCCTTCAAGGCGAGCCGCCATGCCTCGATCTTCATCCTGCATCCGGAAGGCAAGGTCAGCGAGGTGCAGCGCCGTCAGATGACGACGGTGCTGTCGCCTTCCGTCCACAATATTGCCTTGCGCGGGACCTTCGACGACTGCCAGGCCATCCTGAAGGCGCTGTTCAACGATCATCAGTTTCGCGATTCGGTCACCCTTGCCGGCGTGAATTCGATCAACTGGGCGCGCATCGTGGCGCAGGTCGTCTATTACGTGACCTCGGCTCTCGCTCTGGGCGCGCCCGGCCGGCCGGTGAATTTCACGGTTCCGACCGGGAACTTCGGTGACATCTTCGCCGGGCTGGTGGCGAAGCGCATGGGTGCGCCCGTTGGCCGCCTTATCATCGCGACGAATGAGAACGACATTCTCGACCGGGCCCTGAAGGGCGGTCGCTACGAGGTCAAAGGCGTCAAGCCAAGCACCAGCCCCTCGATGGATATCCAGGTATCGAGCAATTTCGAGCGCCTGCTGTTCGAGGCCTATGGCCGGGACGCAGGGGCGATCCGCCGCCTGATGGCGAGCCTCGGGCAGTCGGGTGCCTTTACCATCGAAACCGGTCCCTTGAGCTCCATCCGGGCGGAATTCGCCTCGGGCAGCGCCGATATGGCCGAGACGGCGAAGGTCATTGCCGCGACCCTTAAGGAAACCGGCGAGCTGCTCGATCCGCACACGGCCGTGGGCTATGGGGTGGCGCGCAAGGAACAGGGCCATAGCGGTCCCATGGTGACTTTGGCGACCGCCCATCCGGCCAAATTCCCCGATGCGGTCGAGAGGGCCTCAGGCCTAAGACCGGGCTTGCCGCCGCGCCTTGCACCCCTCATGATGGCCGAGGAGCGGATGAGTGTCCTGGCCAATGACCCGCAAGAGGTCAAAGCCTTCATCCTGGAACGGGTTGGGTCCTAGCTTGGTGTGGCATGAGCGTTGAAATTTCGCGTCTGGATAACGGTCTGCATGTCGTAACGCACAGCATGCCGCATCTCGAGACGGTGGCGCTCGGCATATGGGTCAAGGCGGGCTCGCGCGATGAGTTGCCGGAGGAGAACGGTATCGCTCATTTCCTCGAGCATATGGCCTTCAAGGGCACCAAAAGGCGCACCGCCCAGGCCATTGCCGAGGAGATCGAATCCGCCGGCGGCGAGATCAACGCCTCGACCGGCATGGAAACCACCACCTATTATGCCCGCGTCCTCAAGAACGACTGGCCGCAGGCGCTCGACATCCTGGCCGACATCCTGACCGAGTCGGTCTTCGATGCCGACGAGCTCGAGCGCGAGCGCCATGTCATCCTGCAGGAGATCGCCGCCGCCGGCGACACGCCGGATGACTTGGTCTTCGACCTGGCCCAGAGTGCCGCCTTCGGCTCGCATCCGCTGGGCCGTCCCATTCTCGGCGTCCACGACCTGATCGCCAGCGTCACGCGCGATGAGATCCTGGCCTGGCGCAACCGCAACTACTGGGCGTCCCGCATGGTGGTGGCCGCCGCCGGCAATATCGAGCATGGCGCCTTGCGCCGCGAGGCCGAGAAATTGCTGGGGAATTTAAGCTCGGGGGCACCTCCGGGGCGCAACCGGCCGGATTTCGTCTCGCATACGGAACTGGCACAGAAGCCGCTCGACCAGACCCATATGGTCCTGTCCTTCTCGGCCCCCGGCTACCGCAATCCCGAGATCTACCGGCTCCAGGTGCTGTCGAGCCTGTTGGGCGGCGGCATGTCCTCGCGCCTGTTCCAGGAGGTGCGCGAGAAGCGCGGCCTCTGCTACAGCGTCTTTTCCTTCGCTTCGGCCTATGAGGATGCCGGCCAGTTCGGCGTCTATGCCGCGACCTCGCCCGACGACACCCCCGAGCTCGTCGATGTGACCGCCGAGGTGATGCTGTCGACGGCCAGGAACGTCACCGAGGTCGAGGTGGCGCGCGCCAAGGCGCAGCTCAAGGCGAGCCTGGTGATGAGCCTCGAGAGCGCCACCGGCCGGGCCGACCAGATCGCCCGCCAGTACCTGGCTTTCGGCGAAGTGCCGGCCATGGAGACGCTGGTCGCCAAGATCGACGCGGTGACGGCCGATCACGTGGCGGGCCTGGCCTCGACCCTGTTCCGCGGCCAGTCGCCCGCCTTGAGCGCGGTCGGGCAGCTTTCCACCCTGACGCCCTATGCCAAGATCAAGGCCCAGTTCACCTGATGGTTTTCCTCAGAAGCCCATTTGCGCGTGATCTGCCGCCCATCCTGATGCAAGGCGGCATAGAGTTGCGTGTGCCGGAAATGGGCGATTATGAGAGCTGGGCGGCGCTGCGCCTCGAGAGTCGCGCTTTCCTGACCCCCTGGGAACCGTCCTGGCCGCAGGACGACCTCACCCGCACCGCCTTCCGCGGCCGGGTGAAGCGCTATATCCGCGATATCGAGGGCGACATCGCCTATCCCTTCTTCGTCTTCCGCGCCGAGGACGATGCCCTGATGGGCGCCATCACCCTGTCCAATATCCGCCGCGGCGTCGCCCAGACCGGATCGGTCGGCTATTGGATCGGCGTTCCCTTTGCGCGCCAGGGCCACATGACGTCGGCGCTCAACGCCCTCGTTCCCTTCGCCTTCGGCCATTTGCACCTGCACCGGCTGGAGGCGGCCTGCATCCCCGTCAACCAGGCGTCGATCAGACTACTGACGAAATGCGGATTCAGGCAGGAAGGCCTTGCCCGCAAATACCTCAAGATCAACGGCCGCTGGGAAGACCACCTGCTTTTCTCCCGCTTGGCCGACGATAGATAAAGCCGGCCAAATTTGCCATTATCCGGCCTTCGGAGGTATCAAGGAATTGATTCGTATTGGAGCATGAGCTGATAAGATCCCTGCTCGGACAAAAGGATGAAGCGCGGTGGCAGTAGCGTTAGACCATCGCGCATTAGCTGAGGCCGGCTGAGAATGGCGCTGCTGCGCATATCCATCGCATTCTTTCTCCTGCTGCTCTTGTCCCTTTCCGCCGCGGCGCAGGACAAGACGGTGGATACGGCTTTTGACGGTCCGAGCGTCGACCTTCTGCCCCATTTGCTCTCGGTCGATACCGACAAGCCGGTGGTGACGATCAGGACCGCCGACGACGCGACCGGCCTCCTGATGGAACTTCCAGCCAAGGGCAGCGAGCCCGTCCATCGCTGGGTTGTGGCGACACTGACCAACAGCGGGACCGAAGCGCGCGATGTCGTTGTCGCCACCCCGCATCAGGGCTTCGCCGGATCTGGCATTCTGTGGCCAAAGCCCATCGGATCGCGCATCCAGAACGTCGTCGCGGCCGGCCAGGCCACCATTGCGCCCATGCGGGTCATCAATTCCGACGCCTTCGCGCTGCGCATCGAGCCCAAGGGCCGGGTGACGGTGGCCATGGAGCTGACCCGCACCGGCCTCGACGAGATCGAAGTGTGGCAACGCAACGCCTTCGATGCCAAGGCGGAGCAGAACGGCTTTTATCGCGGCGTCCTCCTCGGCATCGCCATGCTTCTCGGCGTCATCGCGCTTTCGCTCTATGCGGTGCGCACCATAGCGGTCTTTCCCTTCGCCTCGGTCTTCATCTGGTCGGCCATTGCCTTCATCGCGCTCGAATCCGGATACCTGCCGCAGATCAACGACCTGTTGCCGAAGGAATACGAGCTCGGCCCCGAGATCCGCGCAGTGATCGAAGGCCTCATGGTGGTCGGCCTCATTCTGTGCCTCGTCGCTTTCGCCGACCTGCGCCGCAGGCGCCCCGTCGCCTGGAACATCCTTTTGCTCGCCGCCGGGCTTCTGCTGGCCTTGCCCGTCTATGGCTGGTTCGAGCCGGCCTATGCTTCGGGCATCGCTCGCATCGCCTTTGCCGTCGTCGCGGCGCTGGGTTGCGTCGTCATCTTCGCCATGTGGCGCGAGGGTGCGGCGCGGGCGCGCGTCTCCTTGCTGTCCTGGGTCATGATCGTGGCCTGGACCGTCCTTGCTGCTGTCGCCGCTTTGACGCCCGCCGCCGACAGCATGGTCAAGCCGTTTCTCTCGGCGGGCCTCGTGCTCGTCATCCTCACCATGAGCTTCGCTCTCGCTCAATTCGCCTTCGCGCAGGGGTTCCTGGCCCAGCGTTTCTTTGCCGAAGACGCGCGCCGGGCTTTGGCGCTGGCGGCCTCGCAGCAATGCGTCTGGGACTGGCAGGTCGAGGAGAACAATCTGCATGTCGGCGAGGATATCGAGAAGATCCTGGGGCTGCGCCGCGGCAGCCTGAAGAACAACACACCGGAAGCTTGGCTCGATCTCGTCCATCCGGCCGACCGCAGCGCCTATCTGGCGGCGGTGGAAGAGGCGGAGCGCCGCGGCCATGGCAGCTTCTCGCAGGAATTCCGCTTGCGCCGCGGCGACGGGACGTTCCGCTGGTTCCTGCTGCGCGCCCGCGCCATTCCAGGCGCCCAGCAACGCGCCGCGCGCTGCATCGGCACGCTCTCCGACATCACCGCGACGCGCCGCGCCCAGGACCAGTTGCTGAGCGATGCGGTGCACGACCGCGTCACCGGCCTGCCCAACCGGGCGCTGCTCGTCGACCGCATCGAGCGCGAGATCAGCGCCGCGGGACGTACACCGGTGAACAATCTTTATCTCATGCTGATCGATCTCGACCGCTTCAAGGCGGTGAATGACGGTCTCGGTCATGAGACGGGCGATGGTCTCCTCAAGATCGTCGGCCGCAGGCTCGCGGCCATCGCCAGCGAGTATGATACCGTGGCGCGCATGCCGGGCGATCAGTTCGCCATCCTCTTCCACGGCGACAAGCCTAAACGCGATATCCTGCCGTTCACCGACAAGGTGCGCGCGACGGTCTCGAAGCCGGTGAACATGCGTCCGCAGGAGATATTCCTCACCGCCAGCGTCGGCGTTTCGGCTCTGCGCGAAGGCAGCCTGACCGCCGAAGGGCTGGTCAAGGATGCCGCCGTCGCGCTCTACGAAGCGAAACGGCGCGGCAAGGACACGGTCGAGTTCTTCCGCGAGGCGATGCGCGATGACCGCACCGAGCTCGTGGTGCTGGAGGCGGAGCTGCGCCGGGCCATCGAGCGCAACGAGATCGAGGTGCTCTATCAGCCGATCGCGCGTCTCGCCGACATGGAGCTTGCGGGCTTCGAGGCGCTGGTGCGCTGGCGCCACAAGAGCCTGGGCCTTCTCGGGCCTGAAACCTTCATCGGTCTCGCCGAAACCACCGGGATCATCAAGGATATCGGCCATCACGTGCTCAACGAAGCCGGCCGCCAGCTCGGTATCTGGCAGCGCGCCTTCCGTCCGCATGATCCGCTATTCGTCGCCGTCAACGTGTCGTCGAGCCAATTCCTCGCCGCCGATCTCATCGACGACGTGAAGGCGCTTCTCACGCGTGAAGGACTGGTGCGCGATACACTGAAGCTCGAGGTCACCGAATCGATCGTGATGGAGAATCCAGAGCTGGTGAGCCAGATCCTCGAACGGCTGAGGCAGATGGGCATCGGCGTCGCCTGCGACGATTTCGGCACCGGCTATTCCTCGCTCTCCAATCTGCGCCGCATGCCGTTCGACACGCTCAAGGTGGACCGCAGCTTCATCGAGGCGGATGCCGATGACGCCAAGGCGTCGCTCATTCTGGAATCGATCATCCTGCTCGCCCATGACCTGGGCCTGACCGTCGTCGCTGAAGGCATCCAGTCGCAGGACGATGTCGACCGGCTCGGCGCCCTCGCTTGCGATTTCGGCCAGGGCTATTTCATCGGCGAGCCGATGACGGCGAAGCAGGTCGTCGATGTCCTGTCGGGCGTGCCGTTGAGTGCCGCAAAGCACAAGACGACGATCGACTCGCTGTGGGAGCGCATGGCGGGAACGTCGAACGTGCGCGTGCCGGAACCGTTGCGTGATGCGAAGCCCGCGCCGCCGGCGCAAAGAAAAGCCGAGCCGCCGAAGGCGCCGCCCCCGGAAGCGAAGCCGAAGGCTGAGCCGGCGAAGGCTGAGCCTGTAAAGCAGGCAGCGCCCGAGCCGGCCGCGGGCAAGCCGCCGGAGCCGCCGCCGGCCGAGGAGCACCGGCCGCCCGAGGTCGCGCCGCCGCCACCCCCGCCTGAAACCAAGCTGATCAAGCCCGGCAAGCCGCCGATCGTGCTGTTGCCGCCGCTGACACCGCCAGTTTTTGTGAAGCCGGGCGCCGGCGGGCAGAGGCCGGCAGCCGCGAGCCCGCCCAAGCCGGCAGCGGAGGCTCCGCCCCAAGCGGCGGCGCCCGAGCCCCAAGCCCAACGCGAAGAGGCGAACGATCTGGTCAAGTCGGAGCCCACCCACGCCGCCCCGCGGCCTTTGCCGGGCGGAGCGCCCATGGCGCCGCGTGCCTCGGCACGGGAGGAAGCGGAAGAAGAAGGCGAAGAGCTTGAATCGGCGGACGAACCGTCAGCCGACGAGAGCGAGCCTTCCGGTCAGAGCGCGGATGATGCCGCTGCACAGAAGGCCAAGGCCGCCCGCCTCGGCAAGAAGCTCAGGCGCAAGATGCAGGCCAAGGACCAGCCGCCGGCAGAACCTTGAAAGGTGAGGTGAGCTGCTGCGCGCGGCGATCACGCATGCCCGGCTTCCGACGACAGCATCGCCGGATCGACGCCGATCTTGTGCAGCGCATTGAGATATTTGCTGTCGAGATCGTTGCTGAACAGCAGGTCTTCATCCGCCATGCAGCTCAGCCAGCCATTGCGCTGGATCTCGTCCTCGAGCTGGCCCGGCGCCCAGCCGGCATAGCCGAGCGCCAAGAGCGAGCGCCTGGGGCCCTGGCCGCCGGCAATGGCGCGCAATATGTCGAGCGTCGCCGTCAGCGCCACCCGCTCATCGATCGGCAGCGAGGTGTCGGCGGAGAAATAGTCCGATGTGTGCAGCACGAAACCGCGCCCCGGCTCCACCGGGCCACCGAACTGGACCAGCATGGACTGGACGTCGTCCGGCAGCTTGATCCGGTTTTCCTGCGGCAGGATGTCGAGCCGTTCCAGGAGCTCGCTGAAGGAGATCATCGGCGCGCGCTTGTTGACGATGATGCCCATGGCGCCATTGTCGGAATGGGCACACATGAAGATGACCGATCTGTCGAAACGGGGGTCGCTCATGCCGGGCATCGCGATCAGCATCTGACCATCGAGAAAGGATGATCTTTTCATGGAACTCCACCCTTTGCTGCTGGCCCATAAGTTAGTGCGATTTGGCGCCGGCGCAAAGCGGTCAATCTGACATTAAGTTGATTGCCTTATTCGTTAAGTTGATTTGGCCGGGAGACGAGCCGCCGTCTATGGAACAGATTGTGACCATGCCGTTCATGAAGCGACGCGCGCTGATTTTGGCCGCTCTTGGCCTGCCGGCCTTCACGCTGGTGGGGCGCGCGGGAGCCGGACCGCATTACTCGGCAAGGCTCATCGGCGGCGAGCGGGCCGGGAGCACTTGGCGCGCCGGTCTCGACATCACGCTCGCCAAGGGCTGGAAGACCTATTGGCGCATGCCGGGCGATGCCGGCGTTCCGCCGCAATTCGACTGGTCGCGCTCGCGCAATGTCAAATCGGTGACGGTGCTGTGGCCGGCGCCCACGCGCTTCGCGGACAAAGGCGGTGAGACCGTCGGCTACAAGGATCGCGTGGTCTTCCCGGTGGATGTGGTCGCCGAGGATCCGGGACAGCCGATCGATCTGGCGCTCGATGCCTTTCTTGGCGTCTGCGAGATCATCTGCATCCCGGTGAAGCTCGAAATGTCGCTGGTCCAGTCCGAGCCGACACCGGCCGATGCGAGCCTCATTGCCGCTTTCGCCGCCCGCGTGCCGCAGAAGGCCGACGCTGAGGCGCCTTTCCATGTCGCGAGCGCCGCGCTCGTCGAGACGGATGGCAAATTCGATCTCGCCCTCCGCCTCGTAGGCCAGGGCTTCGACAAGGATCTCGACATCTTTGTCGAAGGCAGCGATTTCGCCTATTTCCGGAGCCCCAGGCCGGCGGGCGAGGAAGGGCTGGTCCAATTGCGCATTGACGGCCTCAAGGACGCCCAAAAGCTCAAGGGCCGCCAGCTGAGCTTGACCATGACGGCAGGCGATATTCGCCTTGAACAGGATGTCGTGGTCGACTAAGCCTCCTCCCCTCAGAGAATGAATGTGTGAGGAGCAATCATGATCAAGGTTGGCGATCGTCTGCCCGAGGCCGAATTCATCACCATGACCGCCGACGGCACGCAGAGATTCACCACCGGCACGGTGTTCGCCGGCCGCAAGGTGGTGCTCTTCGCGGTACCAGGCGCCTTCACGCCGACCTGCAGCATGAATCATCTGCCGGGTTTCGTGAAGGAGGTCGATGCCATCAAGGCCAGGGGTGTGGACACGATCGCTTGCACATCGGTGAACGACGTCCATGTCATGAATGCCTGGGCGCGCTCGTCGGGGGCCGACGGCAAGATCCTCATGCTCGCCGACGGCAATGGCAGCTTCGCCAAGGCGGTCGGCCTCGAATTCGATCTCACCGCCAATCATATGGGCCACCGCTCGAAGCGCTATTCGATGATCGTCGAGGACGGCGTGGTGAAGGCGCTCAATGTCGAGGACAAGCCCGGCGTCAACGTCTCGGGCGCCGATACGGTGCTGAAGCAGCTTTAGCGCATGATCCGGAAAAGTGGATTCCGGTTTTCCGAAAAGATCATGCGCAAACAAGAGATAAAACGCGATGGCCGCTGAAGCCATCGCGTTTTAGGAAATCTTGGCGCCTTTCTTGAACGGCGCCATTCCCGCGCGCGCCAGCTCGTCGGCGCGCTCATTGTCGTCATGGCCGGCATGGCCTTTTACCCAATGCCAGGTCACCTGATGGCGGTGCAGCGCCTGGTCGAGGCGCTGCCATAGCTCGGCATTCTTGACCGGCTTCTTGTCGGACGTCTTCCAGCCATTGCGCTTCCAGCCATGGATCCATTTGCTGATGCCGTCGCGCAGATATTGCGAGTCGGTGTGGAGTTCGACGGCCGCCGGTCGGGTGAGCGCCTCGAGCGCCATGATCGCCGCCGTGAGCTCCATGCGGTTGTTGGTGGTGAGGGTCTCGCCGCCCTTGAGCTCCTTTTCATGCCCGCCATAGCGCAGTATGGCGCCCCAGCCGCCCGGTCCCGGATTGCCGGAACAGGCGCCGTCGGTATGGATGACGACTGCCGGCGCCGTCATGCGGCGGGCTTCGCTTCGCGCAATTCCCGCGGCAGCTTGAAGGAGACATTCTCTTCGCGCAGCACGACATTCTCGACCGTCACGTCGTAATGCGCGCGGAACGCATCGATGATCTCGTTGACCAGCACTTCTGGTGCCGAAGCGCCGGCGGTGAGGCCGATGGTCGAGAGGTTCTTGAGCCTCGACCAGTCGAGATCCTGCGCCCGCTGCACCAGCTCCGCCGACGGACAGCCGTTCTTGAGACCGACCTCGACGAGGCGCTTCGAATTGGAGGAGTTGGGGGCCCCGACCACGAGCAGCAGGTCGAGCCGTTCGGCGATCGACTTTACCGCCTCCTGGCGGTTGGTGGTGGCGTAGCAGATGTCTTCCTTGTACGGCCCGCGGATTTCGGGGAAGCGCCGCTTCAGCGTATCGACGATCTCTTTCGTGTCGTCGACCGACAAGGTGGTCTGCGTGGCATAGGCGAGCTTCGCCGGATCGTGTGGTGAGAAGCTTTCCGCTTCCTTGACCGTCTCGATGAGGGTGATGGCGCCTTCCGGCAGCTGCCCCATCGTGCCGATGACCTCGGGGTGTCCCTTATGGCCGATGAGCACGATATCGAGGCCCTCATTGTGATGGCGCTGCGCCTCCATATGAACCTTGGTGACGAGGGGGCAAGTGGCGTCGATCTGGAACAGCTGGCGCTGGCGAGCTGCCTGGGGCACCGCCTTGGGCACACCATGGGCAGAGAAGATCACCGGGCGGTCGCCATCCGGGATCTCGTCGAGCTCATCGACGAAGATGGCGCCTTTGGCCTTGAGATCGTCGACCACGAATTTGTTATGCACGATCTCGTGGCGCACATAGACCGGCGCGCCATAGAGCTTGAGCGCCCGCTCGACGATGTCGATGGCCCGCACCACGCCGGCGCAGAAACCTCTGGGCGCGGCAAGGAGGATGGTCAGAGGGGGCTTGCTCATGGGGGCTAGATGGCGAAGGTGGTCAAGGCTTGTCAAGGTGGCACGGTGGCGGCCGGGAACCCTACCTGCCGCTTGTGCCGATGCTGCTCAGCATGTCGGTGCGGAAGGCGGCGTCGAGCTGCGACATAAATACCTCGGCGCAGCGCATGTGCTCCTCCATGATCTTGCGCACCGCGGCGGCATCGCCCTTGCGATAGGCCGCGACGAGGTCGAGATGGCTCTGCGCATTATGCTGGCCGAAGGCATCGCGCGCATCCTCGCCCTCGCGGCGGAATTCGACCAGGTCGCGCAGGACGCCGTTGATGAAGCCGCAGATGAAAGCGAGGAAGGGATTGTCGCAGCTCTCGCAGAGAATGTCGTGGAAATCGAGCTCGAGGCGACGGGCCGTGGCGCGATCGCCGTCGGCGCGCGCCTTCACGCAGGCCGCCACATTGGCCTCCATCCGCTGCAGCTGATCCGCGCTCAGCCTACCCGTCACATGCACGGCCAACGTCACCTCGACGCTACGGCGCACCTCATAGACCTGCTCGAAGCTCAGATCGAGGAAATGCAGATAGGTCCTGAGCTGCTGGATCGAGGAATCGACCGAGACCGCCTGGACCTCGGCGCCGCCATTGGGCCCGGTCTGCATTTTCACGAGCCCGTTGACCTCGAGCGCCGTGAGCGCCTCGCGCACCGTTCCCTTCGAGCAGTCATATTGCTCGACCAGCATGCGCTCATTGGGCAGCCTGTCGCCAGGCTTGAGCCGGTCGCGCGCGATCCGGTGCCTGAGGTCGTCGGCGATCAGATTGGACAATTTCGGCCGCCGCAAAGGCAGGTGCGGGCGGCTCTTATCCTCGATGTCGCTCATGATAGCGGCAGTGCCATTTGAATCAGAAAAACAGAATAGACGAGCCCGGGATGTTGAAAAGCCGATCGGTTCACATTGTGAACCCTTTCAAGGTCAACTGACATTCCTTTTGACAGCGGTCGCTCAATTATCATATTTATACATATAAATATAACAATCGGAAATGGTGAGGGTGCCGGCGTGATCCATCAGGGGGAGAAACGCTGTCTGAGGAGGAAGGCAAATGACCAGACTGATGAATACGGTCGCGATACTGGCCCTCGGCGCCGCTCTGGCGTTCGGCGCCGGCACCGCAATGGCGGCCGGCAAGGAGCGGGCGCGCGATCTCGGTGTTCCCTTCGTGGGCACGCCTGGACCCAATAATGCCATCACCGACGTGGCCGGCGTGGAGGTAGGCTATTCGACGATCATCGAGGGCGAAGGCAAGACCGAGGTCGGCAAGGGGCCGATACGCACCGGCGTCACGGCCATCCTGCCGCGCGGCAAGACCTTCGGGCCGACTTTTGCCGGCTGGTACACACATAACGGCAATGGCGAGATGACGGGCACGACCTGGATCGACGAGAGCGGCTTCCTCGAAGGCCCGGTCATGATCACCAACACCCACAGCGTCGGCGTGGTGCGCGATGCGGTGATCACCTGGCAGGCCAAGCACGATCTCGTCGGTCCGACCGAGAACAATCTCTACTGGCTGTTGCCGGTGGTGGCCGAAACCTGGGACGGCATCCTCAATGACATCAACGGCATGCATGTGAAGCCGGAGCATGTCTATCAGGCCCTCGACAGCGCGGCCTCCGGCCCCATCGCGGAAGGCAATGTCGGCGGCGGAACCGGCATGAATCTCTTTCGCTTCAAGGGCGGCACCGGCACCGCTTCGCGCAAGCTTCCAGCCGACAATGGCGGCTACACGGTGGGCGTCCTGGTGCAGGGGAATTTCGGCCGGCGTGAGGATCTCATGATCGCGGGCGTCCCGGTCGGGACTGAGATTCAGGATCTGCTGCCGGACTATTCCTGGAACAGGAAGAAGACCGAGATCAAGGATGTCCTGTCCGATGCGGAGAAGGAACAGGGCTCGATCATCGTGGTGGTGGCGACCGATGCGCCGCTCTTGTCGCAGCAATTGCGGCGCCTGGCGAAGCGCGTGACGATCGGCATCGGCCGCGTCGGTGGCTTCGGCGGCAATGGCTCAGGCGATATCTTCGTCGCCTTCTCCACCGCCAATCCGCAAGCTTACAGCCGCGGCGGCAACACGAAGCTCGAGATGATGTCGAATGACGACATGGATCCCATCATCAAGGCGACGGCCTATGCCACCGAAGAGGCCATCATCAATGCGATGGTCGCGGCCGAGACGATGAAGGGCCGTGACGACAATACGACCTTCGCCCTTCCGCATGACCGGGTGAAGGAACTCATGAAGAAGTACGGCCGCTCCACCCAGCAGTAGAACCGCTTCCTCCCAGGGCGTCGGGCACTTGGCCCGGCGCCCTGTTTTTTCTCAAAGAAGCTCGACGACAAGTTCGCTGGGCTCGGCACCGTGAGCGTTGACCGCCCAGCCTTCGAGATTGAGATCGAAGGGGCAGCACGAGACGGCGCAGATGAGATCGATCAGCGCTTCGAACTCGATGAAGGCGCCGGCTTGCACCGGATTGTCGGGTGAGGAGAAGGAGCCGTCGGCGCCGACGACCGTCCTGGTGAAGAGATTGATCGGCTGCGGGATCACGTCGATATTGTAGCCCATGCGGCGCATGGCGACGCAGAGATTGTCGGCGCAGCTCGCATGGTTGCCCTTGTAGCCGAGCTGCTCGTAGTGCAATTGGTCGCAAGCTGCGATCATCATGTCGTGCACGCCATGGGCGCGGTGCTGGCTAATTATTATATTTATCCAGATAAATTGTATTCGCATATCGCACAGTCTAGCTGAAGATGAACCTGTTAACGACTGACTTGTGGAGAAACCCAGCACTGGCATTCGCGGCCGGGGGTTGAGAAATTCCTCTCCCGGTTGTCATGCGCCGGCGCCACGGCAGCCGTTCGTCAAGACCTCTTGCCTTTCTTCAGACCCGCAACTACCTTCGCGCCGTTCGTTGAGAACACACGCGGGAGAGGCCGGTTCGATCCGGCGCCGAAGGAGCAACCGCCCCGGAAACTCTCAGGCAAAAGGACCGCATGCGTTCGCCGACTCTGGAGAGCAGGGGACAACCCCTCACCGAAGGAGCCAAGCCCATGTGTCGGAGCGACATGGGCGAAATCTCTCAGGTTCTCTGACAGAGGGGGCAGGCTTGGCTGCGGCCGGGTCTTGCTCAATCTTGTCGGAACCGGGATTTGAATGGCAACGCTCACAGAAACGCTTCACCGCACCCCCCTCTATGATCTTCATGTAAAGCTGGGCGCCCGCATCGTGCCCTTCGCCGGCTTCGAGATGCCGGTGCAGTATCCGACCGGCATCCTCACCGAGCACAATTGGACGAGAGGCTCGGCGGGGCTCTTCGATGTCTCCCACATGGGCCAGGCTTATGTGACGGGACCCGATCACGCGACGGTAGCCAAGGCCGTGGAAAGGCTGGTGCCGGGCGATGTTTTGGGCCTGGCGCCGCACCGCACCCGCTACACGCAATTCACCAATCCGCAAGGTGGCATCATCGATGATCTGATGATCACCCGCGACCTCGAGGATGGCCGCCTCTATATCGTCGTCAATGCGTCGCGCAAGGACGTCGACTATGCCTGGCTCCGGCAGCATCTGCCGAGGGAGGTCAAGCTCGAGCCCATCGAGGATCGCGCCCTTGTCGCCTTGCAGGGCCCCAAGGCCGCCGCCGTCCTGGCGCGCCATTCTCCGAAGGCCGCGAGCCTTGCCTTCATGAGCGCCGCCAATGACACATTCGACGGCATTCAATGCCATGTCGCACGGCTGGGCTATACCGGCGAGGACGGTTTCGAGATCTCGGTCGCCGCGAAGGATGCGCTGCCGTTGGTCGAGACCTTGCTGGCCGATCCAGACGTCAAGCCGATCGGGCTCGGCGCGCGTGATTCGCTGCGCCTCGAGGCGGGGCTCTGCCTCTATGGCCATGACATCGATGAGGAGACGAGCCCGGTCGAAGCCGATCTCGTCTGGTCGATCGGCAAGAGGCGGCGCGCCGAAGGCGGCTTCACAGGCGCCTCTCGCATCACCCGCGAGATCCGTGACGGAGCGAAGCGCAAGCGCGTCGGCATCAAGCCGGAAGGCCGCGCTCCCGCCCGCGAGGGTTCGGTCATTCTCAACGCGGAAGGCCGCGCCATCGGCATCGTGACCTCCGGCGGCTTCGGTCCGACGGTCAATGGTCCGGTCGCCATGGGCTATGTCGAGACGGCCTATGCGGCGCCGGGTACGAAGATCAGCCTCGTGGTGCGCGACAAGCCGATGCCGGCGGAGATCGCCGCGCTGCCGTTCACGCCGCACAATTACAAACGCTAGTTTTCAGGGGAGTAATCGATGAGCAAGCACTACACGAAAGAGCATGAGTGGATCAGCGTCGATGGCGACATCGCCACGATCGGCATCACCAATCACGCGCAGGAACAATTGGGCGACGTCGTCTTCGTCGAATTGCCGGCGATCGGCAAGGCCGTGACCAAGGGCGGCGATGCGGCCGTGGTCGAATCGGTCAAGGCCGCGAGCGAGGTCTATGCGCCGGTCACAGGCGAGGTCGTCGAAGTGAACAAACAGCTGGAAGGCGATCCGGCCCTCGTCAACCGCGAGGCGGAAGGTGCCGCCTGGTTCATGAAGGTCAGGCTCAAGGACAAGGGCGAGCTCGCCGATCTGATGGACAAGGCCGCCTACGATAAGTTCGTGGCGGAGCAATAGGAAACCAAACCATGTCGACCAAACGTGCAACGCTTGCCGAGCTCGAGCCGGAGGCGAATTTCGTTCCGCGTCATATCGGGCCCAATGCCGCCGAGACCGCCGAGATGCTGAGGTTCTTGGGAAGCTCATCGCTCGATGACTTCATCGACAAGGTCATCCCGAGGAAGATCAGGGCGGCGCAGCCGCTCGATCTGCCGAAGGGCAAGGCCGAGCGCACGACGCTTTCCTATTTGCGCCAGATGGCGTCGCGCAACGAGGTGTTCACCTCGATGATCGGCATGGGCTATTACGGCACCGTCACGCCCAAGGTCATCCTGCGCAACATCCTGGAAAATCCCGGCTGGTACACGGCCTATACGCCCTATCAGGCGGAGGTGAGCCAGGGCCGTCTCGAGGCCTTGCTCAACTTCCAGCAAATGGTCATCGATTTCACCGGGCTCGAGCTCGCCAGCGCCTCGCTCCTCGATGAGGGCACCGCGGCGGCGGAGGCGATGGCCATGGCCAAGCGCGTGGTCAAGACCTCGGCCAACACCTTCTTCGTCGACCGCGACACGCATCCCCAGACGATCGGCGTGGTCAAGACGCGCGCCGACGCTTTCGGCTTCGATCTCGTGATCGGCGATCCCGCCAAGGACTTGAACCCGGCCCAGGTCTTCGGCGCGCTGCTCTCCTATCCGGGCTCCTCGGGCGAGGTGCGCGACTATCGCAGCATCATCGACAAGCTCCATGGCGCGGGCGCGCTCGCCATCATGGCGACCGACCTCCTGGCTCTGGCGCTGCTCACCCCTCCCGGTGAGCTCGGCGCCGATATCGCCTTGGGTTCCGCCCAGCGCTTCGGCGTGCCGATGGGCTATGGCGGCCCGCATGCCGCCTTCTTCGCGACGCGCGATGAGTATAAGCGCGCCATGCCCGGCCGCATCATCGGCGTCTCGGTCGATTCGCACGGCAACCAGGCTCTGCGCATGGCGATGCAGACGCGCGAGCAGCATATCCGCCGCGAGAAGGCGACGAGCAATATCTGCACCGCGCAAGTGCTGCTCGCCGTCATCGCCTCGATGTTCGCCGTCTATAATGGCCCAAGGGGCATCAGGAAGACGGCCGAGCGCACCCACCGCCTGGCCGAGATCTTCGCCGAAGCGGTGAAAAGCTTCGGCTACGAGGTCCAGACCAAGGCGTTCTTCGACACGGTCACCATCGTGGCGCCCGGCCGCGCTCATGCCATCCTCGCCCGCGCCAAGGAGAAGCGCATCAATCTGCGCTTCGTCGATGCCGATCATGTCGGCATCTCCTTCGATCAGTCGACCCGCCGCCAGGAGCTCGAGCGCCTGCTCACGGTGTTCAAGACCGACGCGATGGACAGGATCGACATCGACAAGCTCGACGCCGGGACGGCCGAGGTGATCCCGCCCGCCTTGCAGCGCAAGTCGCCCTATCTCACCCATCCGGTATTCGAGATGTACCACTCGGAGACCGAGATGCTGCGCTATATGCTTAGGCTCCAGGCCAAGGACGTGGCGCTCGACCGCTCGATGATCCCCCTGGGCTCTTGCACCATGAAGCTCAATGCCACGAGCGAGATGATCCCGGTCACCTGGCGCGAATTCGCCATGATGCATCCCTTCGCGCCGCTCGAGCAGGCGCAAGGCTATCAGCAGCTCTTCGAGGAGCTCGAGCAGATGCTGGCTGAGATCACCGGCTTCGACACCGTTTCGCTGCAGCCCAATGCCGGAAGCCAGGGCGAATATGCGGGCCTGCTCGCCATTCGCGGCTACCATCACGCGAGAGGCGAGGCCAATCGCGATGTCTGCCTCATTCCGGTCTCGGCCCACGGCACCAATCCCGCCTCCGCCGTGATGGCCGGCATGAAAGTGGTCGTCGTCGCCTGCGACGAGAAGGGCAATGTCGACGTCGCCGATCTCAAGGCCAAGGCCAAGCAGCATGAGGCCAATCTCGCCGCTTTGATGATCACCTATCCCTCGACTCATGGCGTGTTCGAGGAGAGCATCAAGGACATCTGCGCCATCATCCATGAGCATGGCGGCCAGGTCTATCTCGACGGCGCCAATCTCAATGCGCAAGTGGGCCTGGTGCGTCCGGCCGAGCTCGGCGCCGATGTCTGCCACATGAACCTGCACAAGACCTTCTGCATCCCGCATGGCGGCGGTGGTCCCGGCATGGGGCCGATCGGCGTCAAGGCGCATCTGGCACCCTATCTGCCGGGTCACGCGGTCGTGCATGGCGTCAACCCGGCGGCCGGGCGTGACCAGTCGCAGGGCCAGGTCTCGTCAGCCCCCTGGGGCTCGGCATCGATCCTGCCGATCTCCTGGACCTATATCGCCATGATGGGCGGCGAAGGCCTCAAGCAGGCGACGATCATGGCGATCCTCAACGCCAATTACATCGCCAAGCGCTTGGCGCCGCATTTCCCCATCGTCTATACGGGGCCTGGCGGCTTCATCGCCCATGAATGCATCATCGACCTGCGCTGGCTCAAGGAGCGCACCGGCCTCGCCGTCGAGGATGTGGCCAAGCGCCTCGTCGACTACGGCTTCCACGCGCCGACCATGTCCTTCCCCGTCGTCGACACGCTGATGATCGAGCCGACCGAATCGGAAGGCAAGCGCGAGCTCGACCGCTTCTGCGATGCGATGATCGAGATCCGGCGCGAGATCGCCGAGGTCGAGGAAGGCAAGGCCGACCGCACCGACAACGTGCTGAAGAACGCGCCGCATACCCATCAGCTGCTGCTCGGCGACTGGACGCGGCCCTATTCCAAGGAGAAGGCCTTCTTCCCGCTCAAATACATCAATGCCGACAAATACTGGCCGCCGGTCGGCCGCGTCGACAATGTCTTTGGCGATCGCAACCTGGTCTGCACCTGCCCGCCGATGGAGGCCTATCAGGAGGCGGCGGAGTAGATTTCTCTAATGTCGAAGGCTCTCATGGATATTGTAGGCCAGTAGAGCAAGCACGACGGCGAGGCCCAGATAAAGGATGGTGTATTCCATCCGGACCGCCGTCGGCACGTCGCGATAGCGCCGGGCCTCGGGCGAGTTCGGGTCATAGCGCCAGGCGGCGAGAAGGCTCGGCGCGGCGAGGACGGCGATCAGGATCAACAACGGGCTCGGGAAATAGAAGAAGAGCGCGACGAGCAACGGCACGCCCAGGAACCAGATGCGCGGCGAGAGGATCTGCGTGATGCGCCCGCCATCGAGCGGCGACAGCGGTATCAGGTTGAACAGATTGATCATGAAGCCTGAATAGGCGAGCGCCATGAGGAGATCGCTCTCCTCTGCGCGGGCGAGGAAATAGACCGCGAAGGCGCCCAATGTGCCGATGAATGGCCCAGCATAAGCGACATAGGCTTCGGTCTCGGCATCGACGAGCCTGTCCTTGAGCGTGATCCAGGCGCCGAGGAAGGGGATGAACATCGGCAGGCCCACATCGAGGCCTCTTTGCCGGGCGGCGGCATAATGGCCGAGCTCATGCACCAGGATGAGGCCGACGAAGCCGGCAGCGAAAGGCAGGCCGTAGATCGTCGTATAGACCCAGATGGTGACGAGCATGCTGCCGACGGACAGCAGCACCTTGCCGAGCTTCAGCGACGCCAGAAAGAGGAGAAGGGCCTTGATCAAGCTTGTGGCGTCGTGTTCTTGCGCCGGAACAGCTTGAAGATGCCGCCGCCGGCGACTGCGATGGCGATGAGGATGATTTTCCAGAACTTGGCGAGGGTGACTCCGATCACCGCAAGCAGGCCGAGTTTCTTCGCCGCAAAGCCGCCGATGAGGGCGGCGAGGCCGTATTCCGCGACCCGGTCGGTCGATGCGTTGAAATCCGTGTAGCGTTCGCCGGGCTTGTAATCGAGTGCGGCCAGAATGGCGCCGGCATGCTTCTTGTCTTCGGCGATATAGGTTTCGCCGGTCACCAGATTGAGCTCGAAATAGCCCTGCCGGCCGAGCGCATAGGTATTGTAGTTGATCGTGGCGCCTTGCGCCTCGTTGCCGCGTTGCTTGGCGAGGATCGACCAGACCAGACGGTGGGTGCTCGCATCATAGGCGGGTTTTTCGACCCAGCCGACGATATCGAGCGGCGGATAACCCCGTTCGGCGCGGTCCTTGTTGCTGGCCTCGGTAGCATCCTTGATGGATTGCAGGAGATCGTCGGCCTTCCACGACTTGGCATCGTCGTCCTTGATGTAGCCGCTGTCCGTATAGGTGATCTCGACGAACCAGAACTTGTCGTGCTGTTTCGGTATGACGAGGCCATGGAAGTTGTCACCTGTCGTGTTGCCCAGCGCGCGCATGAAGGCAGCACCTTGGGTGACGGGGATGAAGCTGTAAGGATCGGGCAGATGGATGGTCGCCAGATCGCGCAATGCGACATCCGCCGGACCATGCGTCGCAGCCTTTATCGCGGCGTCGAAAGTCTGCTCGATGCCGCTATTGGGCGGGGAGGCGTCCTGCGCCGCGGCGCTGGAAATCCCAGCGATCAGCAGGATCGCCCAAAGGCGAAGATGGCGAAGAAGCATGGCTGTCCCCAAAATATCTTAAGTTGTATTCAGGTGGAATGCACGCGGGGAGCCGTAACACAGGACCTGAGCGCAAGGCAACAGCGGTGCTCAATAGCCCGGCAGGACGATGAGCGTCGGTTTCTCGGGCAGCGTCTTGGCCGACAGGATCACGGTTGGATCGGCCTTGTAGTCGACAGCAAGCGTGCCGGAGAGGCCGTTGATGAAGCGTGAGAGCGTCTCCGGCCTGAAATAGTGCATCGGTATCACGATGCGCGCTTTCAGTTCCTTGAGCACGGTGAGCATATTGGCCTGGGCCATGGTGTAGGTGCCGTCGACCGGCACGAGCACGATATCGAGCCGTCCGATCGATCCCAATTGTGCCGGGCTCAGCTCGTGATGCAAATGGCCGAGATGGCCGATGCACAATCCGGCGATCTCGAAGATGAAGATGGAATTGCCGTCGGGGACCCGGCCGAGAGCGCCGCCGCGGATGTCGGTCGTGACGTTGCGGATGCGCACGTCGCCGGCCTGGAGATCATGGCGCGCCGGACCCCCTTGCGGGTTCCAGCCGCGCAGCACATGCTTGATCTTGGGGTCGGGAAAGTCGGTGTAATGCGTGCTGTGGGCGTGGTTCATGGTGACAACGTCGGGCACGATTCCGTTCGCATAGCCCGAATAGTCGGTCGCGATCGTGACGCCGCCGGGGCTCTCGATCAGAAAGGTCGAATGGCCGACGAAGGTGAATCGCACCTGGCTAGCCTCGAGGGCGGCTTCCCTATATCGCGCGGGCTGAACCAAGCCAGGTCCTTGCGCCATGGCGAGACACTCGCTCACCGGCGCCTGCGCCTCCGCTGCCGTGAAAGGCGGCACCAGCAACAGAAGAAAGGCGAGGAACCGAAGAGCGGTCACCTGTAAGTGCTCCGAAAGATGCACGTCCCAGGACAGACTAACCGCTCAAGGCCCGTCGCGTGAATGTTGCTCCGGATCAACTTTCCGTCAGCATCACTGATCGAGCCGCCACGGAGCCGGAATGAAGTCATAGGCACTGGCGCCACGAGCGACATGTCCGAAGCCGGGAAAATCGAGATGCATGCCGGCGACAAGGAGCTTGTCGGCCGCTGCCCGGTCAAAAATCGTCTTGCGCGTGGCCGCGGCCTGCGCCTGGTCGACATCGAAGGTGATCGACCATTCGGGATGCGTGAATTGCAGTGCCGGCGAGTGCACAATATCGCCCCAAATGAGCAGGCTTTCATTCCCTGATGCCACGATGAAACCCGTGTGGCCCGGCGTATGGCCAGGCAACCCCACCGAAGTGATGCCTGGCACGATCTCGCCATCCTTGCCGAAAAGCCTCATTGCCTTGCCATAGGCTTTGCCGGCATCCGTGGCGAACTTGAAGAAGGGTTGCGCCTCTTTCGGAGCCTTGGCGGCGATGCTCTCGTCCGACCAGAACTTCCACTCGGTTTCGGAAACGACGAGCTCTGCCTTGGTGAATCGCGCGACCCCTTCCTTGTTCGTCGCCGCGCCCACATGATCGGGATGCATGTGGGTGAGCAGAACGGCTTCGAACTGCTCGGGCATAAAACCCTGGGCTTCCAGTCGTTCCGGCAATTTCGCCAGAGTGGGGCCGAAAGCCTGGACCGTGCCGCAGTCGATGAGGATCAGTTGCTTGCCGGTATTGACCACGAAGGCGTTGATCGAGGTCCGCAACGGCGCGTCACTCTTGAGGAAAGCGCCCTCGAGCAGCTTGCTCATCTCGCTCTTGTCGGCGCTGGCAAAAATGGCCTGATCGAGATCGATATAGCCGTCAGCGAGCGCCGTGACTTCGAGTTCACCGATCTTCAGCCGATAGCTGGGCGTGACCGCGCCGGCCAATGGGGCCCGTGCGATGGCAAGAGGGGACGAGCCGGCGAACAAGGCCGCCGAAGCGGCGAGCCCAAGAAACTTCCTGCGTGTATTGTGCATCTGGGGCCTCCCTATGTGGGAAGAGAACGCTATATGCTCTCACGGCGAATTTTATCAGGTTTCCGGCTCGTCACTCAATGACGTTTGTGTGACGGCAAAAGTAAACCCCGGCGGAAAGCCGGGGTTGGGTGTTCGGAATGGAAGATCGCTCAGTTGAGGCGCGACTTCACCGCATCGATCGATTCCTCGATGAGCTTGGCGCCCTTGGGGTTTCCCGCCTAGGACGAGTCCATCACGATCGCCGGAATTGACGAAAAATGCTCCCCACATGCAGCAGGCCTTCACAGTGCTTTTCATCGGAAGCTGCTTTCGTGCCTACGCGGACCCGCAGCAGGGGGATAGGCTAGCGATTCGCGGCTATTATCCATCCGATCGACAACAGGCCCGTCGCTGACGCCCAGCTGCCCAGAACGCGGCAAGCGACGCGAACCGGAAATGCAGTGGCCGATACGACGAGGGCGGCAATCGGTAAGACTATTGCCAAAACCACCGCGGCGGTGCCGAGAAGCGCCACCCAATCGGCGCCATCGGAACGCAACTCGATGCCGCTCTGAAAGCCCAGCAGGGCGGCAAACCCGGCCGCCGCCGCTGCGGCCACCGACGGCGCCAGCTTCAGCTCGAAGGCGACCGCCCCGCCGAGCAGGAAGAGACTGGCGGCATTTGCTATTCCAGGCATGCCTGTCGCATCGAAGATAAGGGCTGATGCGCCGGCAAGGAACCATGCCACAGGAGCGGCCAGCACCACATATCGAGCCGATTCCCGTCCTTGCGCCCCCGCGAACAGAGCGAGCGTCATCAATCGCACGATGTCCATGGGGCTCAGGATCAGATGCAGCGCGCCGTCGTAGAAAGGCCCGAGGCCGGAATTGACGAGATGCGCATGGGCGTCGGTTGGCGCGAAGGCCGCCAGAAGAAAGAGCAGCCCCGCGGGTCGACGCTTCATGCAAAGGCGCCCAGCAGGAAATAGACTCCGCCAAGCAGGACGCCTCCGCCCAAAGCGCGCACCGCGGTTCTGCCTCGCGGCAGCTTGTCGATGGCGCCTATTCCAATTCCCAATGCGTGAAGCAGGCCGGTGGCGATGACGAACCCCAGGCTGTAGAGCACCGCGTCTGCTCCGGGCGAAAGCTCGGTTCCGTGTGCGTGGCCATGGAACAGGGCGAAGACCATCACCAGCGGGATCGCGACCACGAGGCTCAGCCGCATGTTCGTGAGAATGAGAAGGCCGAGCACGATCGATGAGGCCGCGATGCCGATCTCGACCCAGGGCAGAGCTATGCCGAGCAAGCCCAGCATCCCGCCCGTCGCCATGGCGATCGGGAAGGCTATCGGGAGGATCCACAGCGCCGGAGGACCGAGCAGCGCGCCCCAGAGACCGACGGCGATCATGGCAAGGATATGATCCCACCCGCTGACCGGATGGCTCAATCCGGAGAAGAAGCCGCTGACCCCCTCGCCTTCCACATGCGCGAAAGCCGCGTCAGGAGAATAGAGAACCGCCGCGGCGATGCCCGACGCGAGAAGCAGTCGAAAGAAATGAGCTTTTGTCATTGGTACCTCGTTGCCTATCGGAAAAGAAGCGCCGCCCGCTCGATCGTCCAGTAGGCGCCGAGCGATCCGACCAGATATCCCGGCACATAGCGGGCCCAGGCGGGCGAATCGAACCGCAGCGCTTGCAGCGCGCGATGGAGCAGCAGAATGATCAGCACAAAGGCCAGCTGGCCGATCTCCACGCCGATGTTGAAGGCCAGCAACGCCAAGGGAATGTCGCCGCTCGGCAATCCAACAGTGATCAGTCCGCTGGCGAAGCCGAATCCGTGCAGAAGCCCGAAGGCAAACGCCGCGATCCAGGGATGGCGCAGCGTGAAGCTCGTCTGGCCCCGCCAGTAGCGCACGACCTCGCCTCCCAGAAACAGGATCGAAAGGGCGATGGCGGCGTTGAGCGGATCCGCGGGAACCGACGCATAACCCAGCGTGGCGAGCGCCAGCGTGATGCTGTGAGCGACCGTGAAAGCGGTGATGGTCTTGATCAGCGAGCGGGTCGAGCGGACGATGATCATCAGCCCGGCGACGAACAGCAGATGGTCGATGCCCATCAGTATGTGCTCGATGCCCAATGCCGCGTAGGTTTTGGCGACCTGCCAGGTGCTCTGACGATCCGAAAGCTCGAGCCACGGCTGCGCGGGCCTGACGATTTCGGTGACCTGCCGGCCGTCGAGCCAGGAGACGCGGACCAGAACGTCAGTGATCGTCGCCTGCAGGCCCACGAAATCGATGCGCTGGCCCGCGAGTTCGCCCCCGGGCAGTTCGATCCGGCGCCGTTCGATCGTGGAATCGTTCAGCCGCTGGATCACCGGCTCGCCCACATTCCGTGCCGCCTTGGGCAGTTGCAGCATGACCAGCAGCGGCATTTCCGAATTGACCGGCGTGCGCCACAGCACGTCGAATCGGCCCGGCCCCGTCTCGCGCATCTGGAGATAAGCGGGCCGGGACTCATGCGCTTCGGCCGATGGCGGCATGCAGGCCGCCGCCAGGCAGAGAAGGACGAGGAGCTTCAGTGCCATGCGGGACAGCATGCAGGACCAGCCTGCCTGGTCAGCTTGCATCGCCACTGCCCTGCTCCCGTACAGCCGCATCGGGAGCCGCTGCCGGCGCTTCGAACTTCGGCAGCACGACCTTGTACTTCTCGCGCATCACCCGGTAGGCCTCCTCGCGAAATTCCGTGCGGCGCGCCGCGAGATAGGCCGCTTTCACGTCCTCTTCGACTTCCGCGAAGGCGGGCAGGACCGGCGGCGATTTGCGCTCGACGAAGACCGCGTGCCAGCCGTAAGCCGATTCGACGGGTCCGACCCAGCGTCCGGGTTCGAGGGTAAAAAGGTCGTGCGCGAAGGCCGGGCCGAAAATCGAATAGAGTTCGGCCTCGGTGCGCTCCGCATAGGAGTTCTGGAACATGAAGCGATCGCCGTTCTGAGGCCCGGCGGCGGCCGCGACTTCCCGCGCGGCGATGGCGCGCGCCTCCTTTCCGTGCGCGTCGAAGGAATAATAGACATGGTGGAAGCTCACTCGCGGCGGTTGCGCGAACTCGTCGCGATGGGCCTCGAACCACTTGCGCAGCTCCTCCGCCGTCGGCTCCTGAAGCGAGGACAGGTCCTCCGCCAGGAAATCCATCTTCTGCGCCAGTCGCCGCTTGACGATGGTATCTTCCTTGTCGAGCCCCATCGCGATCGCCTCGCGGTAGAGCACTTCTTCCCGGACCTTTCCCTCGACCATGCTGCGGATGGCTTCGGCCGAGGGCGGCGGCCGGCCCTGCGCCTGCCACGACACCAGCATCTGGTTGATATCGCCTTCGGTGATGACGATCTCGTTGCTCGCGGAAGCGTCCTCCGGCGCCGTTCGGTTGCCGATGAAGAAGAGCGCCGCGCCGATCAGCACGAAATGCAGAAGCGGCTCGCAGACGAGCCGCTTCAGGAAGGAAGGGTTGGAATGACTCACGCAGCGCCCCTTGCTCGCAAGCTGAGCAGAGGCGGCGCTCAGCGCTTGTCCTTGTTGAGGTCGACCAGCGTTTCAGGCGCCGGAACGACTTCATAGTTGGCGTAACCGAACTCGTCGCTCCGCGCGAACAGCGTCCGCTCGCCGACCTTGTAGGCGGTCCAGCTCAACTTTTCATTGCCGAAGTTCTCGACGATCTTGCCGTCGGTGACCTCATAGGCCACCGGAATGCCGAAAGCCGAGTTCTCCACCGCGTCGCCGAAATGCTGCGGCAGCGCCTGGCCGGGATCGACATTGTGCATCAGGCGCTGCCCGTTCGCGTCCCATACCATTCGATACATGGCGCCATTCACCAGGTTCTTCAGCCATGCCGTCTTGCCGACCGTCAGCGCGGTTAGCGCCTGCTGGTCGAGAGCCTCGCCGCCGGTGCCTATATCGGCGATGCGGACGCCCGCCGCGGCGCGTTCCTTGGCCTTGCCGGGGGCATACCAGATCGGCGAGGTCCAGGCGCGCTCCTGCACCGTGGCCGGCACGACTTTCGGCACCTTGATACCCACTTCCTTGGCCTGGATCGTGGTCCAGCGCGGGGTCGGGATCTCCAGCACGCGTGCATAATAGAAGGCATGCACCGACGGATCGAAGTCCGGGTCGGTCCAGACCATGCTGAGTTCCGACGAGCCGACGGAGTTCTCGTAAGTTGCGTTCTCGATGTCGACCGTGGAGGCGATGGCCGGCACCTTGCCGGTCACCGCATCCGGCTTACGGTCGCCGGACCACACCACGTCATAGACCTTCTCGAAGGACTGTCCGCTCGACGACCAGCCCTTGACGATCTGCACGCGGTCGAGGTTGCCCGAGGTCGGATCCTTCACCGCCCAGACCAGGAAGGACGGAGCCTTCCCGCCGCTGTCTGACGGTAGATCGGATCCCATCGGCACGCCCCTCTTGTAGGCCTCCGTGACCCAGAACTCGCTCCAGCGATCGCCCCAGAGCGAGCGATCGGTGAAATCGTAACCACCGAAGAAACGCACCTTGATGCGCGTTCCGCTGGTGGCATAGGTTTCCTTGCGCTTCATCGCTTCGAACAGCGAAGCGCGCGTGTTCTCCTCGGCCCAGAGCGCGCTCAGGCCCGCGGGATTGAGGAAGCGGGGGTCCATGCCGGCGAATATCTTGCCTTCCATGCGGCCCTTCATGTCGCCGTCGCCCGCGCCGTGCCCGCCGAAGAAATTGTCCTGACGGTAGGGGGCGGCGCCGTTGTGCGAATCCGAACCGCTGACGAAGCCCATCTTGTAGGGATTGTAGCCCCGCGTATCCTGCATGGCGAGGCCGTTGCGCAGAGCATCGCGCACGAAGCTGCCCTTGATCCCGTCGAAGCGGCCCTCCGGAAAGCCGAGCAGGTAGGACAGGATCTCGTAATTGGCGAATTCGTCGTTCGGCGAGAGCAGCGGGTGAGTCTCGGAGGCACCCTTGATCTGCTTCATCTCGATCAGCGGCTCGTTGCGCACGCGCGATTCGGCCCACGCCTCATCGATCGGGCGCCCCTTCATGTCCACCTCGGTCGGATACATCAGGCCGTCGGACAGGTTGGCGTTGTGCGAGATGGCGAGCAGTTCGATGCCCTCTCCCCGCTGCTTGTCCATCCAGGCCCACAGATCTTCCGGGGCCTGCGAATCGAAGGACGAGAACGGATAGGGAGGCAGGTGCTTGCTGTCCTTGAAGTAGATGTTGCGGTGCATGTTGCGGCTGTTGGGCGTCGACGTCCATTCATAGGCGTTGAAGGCGGTGAACTTGCCTGGCTCGTTCGCCGCATCCGCCATCTCGTTGTTGCGGTCCCAGACCGACGACATCAGCTCGGGCGAAACCAGTTGCGCGATCGGTTTGTTCGCGGTCATCGTACGCCCGAGCAGCAGGTAGATGCGCTGGATATCCGCCGGCGTCTTGACCTGCAATTCCTTGCCGAGCGCGCTCTTGGCGAGCGCCGTGCTCGGGTCGTTCGCCTGCTGGACCACGCCGACATATTCGGAATGGTCGGTGACGCCCATCCAGTCGAGCGGCTGCTCGATCTTCATCTCGAAGCCCAGCGCGTGCTTGAGCGGTTTGCCCTTGGCATAGTTATAGGCATCAGCCGGCGTCGACTTTGTGTCGCCGAAAATATAGGCATCGAAGGACCAGCTCGTATGGAGGTGCTGCTCGCCGAAGAAAACGTCCCTGTCGGGATTGGGGTCCGCCAGCGCCGGACAAGCTGACAGAATGGCCAGGGCGCTCACCCGCACCATCCACTTTGCACAAGAAGAAATCCGCAGATTAACCATTTTGTCCTCCGAAATCCGCAACGAGCGGTCAGCTTCCATCGACATGCCGCCGACACCTGCCTGAGATGCGAAATCCCGGGCCCCCGCTGACACCAAGCGTTCGAAAGACTAGCTAGATCTCCTCCAGCAGTCTTGGCATTTTACGCCAAACTCAAAACTGCAACCGGTCGCGTGGGGCGACGCGGGCAGCGACATGCGAAGGCGCCTGGCGTGAAGTGACAAGACAGCGCCTTCACGCCGCAGTAGGATCGATCAAATCGACTTGCTGGGGACATGAATACGGATGCGTTCCACGATTTCGCAGCCGGCGCCATAGAACCAGCCGCACTTTTAGCTTGTGGCCGCGACAAATCACAATCGATCGAGGGCGCAAGCAGTGACGCCCGAAGGCCGTTTTATCGAAGGAGTGGATCAATGATGACCGGACTTCCAAGACTGATGCGCCTGCAGGCGCGTTTGCTGCCGCGTTGCCTGACGCTCGTGCTGGCGCTCGCGGCCCTGTCGCTTGCCCGGGCTCCCGCCGGCGCCGGGGGGCCGCATGTGCGCTATGGCGTGCTGTCCTGCGACATCTCCGCCGGCATCGGTCTGATCTTCACCGAGAAGCAGACGCTGAAATGCCGCTACATGCCCGATGCCGGCGGTGCGCCTGAAGATTATGCCGGCAAGATCGAGGAAGTGGGTCTCGAGCTCGGCACGACCAGCGGCGGGCACCTGAATTGGGTCGTCGTGGCGGTCGAAAAGCAGGATGCTGCGCCGCGCGGCTTTCTGGCGGGAACTTATGTGGGCGCGGTCGCCAATGCGTCGCTGGGCGAGGGGTTCGGCGCCAACGACCTCAGTGGCGGCTTCAACGGCGCCTATGTGCTTCAGCCCTATTCGCTGCAGACCCAGAGCGGTGTGAACTTCGCCGCCGGCATCGCCAAGGTCACGCTCAGGGCCGTCGACTAGCGCTTGATCCGATAACGTGAATACCGGTTTTCCAAAAAGGTCATGCGCAATCAAAAAGGTAAAGCGTGATGGCGATTCCATCTGAAGCCATCACACTTTAGGGCGGAGCAGGATCGGGAATTTTCATCGATTGGGGTGAATGCATGCAGTTGCGCTCGGCCATTTTTGTAGCCTGTCTTGCCGCCGCCGGGATGCAACCGGGTACGGTTAACGCCTGCGGCTACGACAATCCGCAGTCCATCGCGCTGGGGTCGCTCAATTGGGTCTACCCGGACGCGCTTTACGTGCGTACAGCCGTTTCACAGGCCGAGGTTGCAGGCTTGCTGCCCGCCGCCGATCCGTTGCGCTCGGGACTGTTTGCATTTCATCGTGCGACGGCGGCAATGAAGTCGTTCGGCGCGAATCTTGCGGATCCGCGCCTGGCGCAGAGCGGCAGGGTCGTCTCCGTCGTGTTGATACCGCAGGTGCTGTGGACGCGGTTCAAGGTCGGCCCCGAAGGCATCACCATGCAAAGTCACGTTGCAGGACCCGAGGCAGATGACCTGGTGATCGTGACGGAGGAGAAGGTTATCCGCGCGTTCCTGGATGGAAAGGTCGACGGGGCGACCGCAGAGGAAAAAGGTCTCGTGCGGTTCTACGGGGACGCGGCGGATGTCGCCAATGTGCGGGCCGTCCTGACAAAGGTAACCCCGATCAATTAGAGCATCGGTCCTAAAAGCTCGGGGCCGGCCTTCCCGGTTTCCGGCCAAGCCGATGCGCAAAAACAAGGAGGTGGAGCACGGGGGCGATTCCATAAGAACGCCTGATGCTCTGGACGGCGGCGTAGCGCACGCCAAGAAACCGGCCGTATTCCCGGCACTTTCCTAGAAGTGTTCCGATGCATCGACCAGGAAGGCGCTCGCGCGTCAAGCGCGCGCTTGATGATGGGAGCGTGAGCGTTGCGCGCCCGCACCGATGCGCGGACGGGACGTATGGAGAATACCGCTTGCCACGCTTGGCGCCGGCCGATATTCAAAAGCCATCCATTTTGCGCCAACGGCCCCGCTCAGGAGCATCGTCAAATAGTCGAAGTCCCTGTGATCTCCAGTCATGTCTTGCAAGGTCTGCCCGCGTTCATACGAGGTGAAATCGGGGAGAAGGCCCTGCAATGCGCCAATCGCGCCGCGGGGTTCGATGCCGAACTGATTGAGGATCGAAATTGCTTCATACCTCAACAGTCGGTGGTGGGCTTTGTCGAGGCAATGGCAAGAGCGGCCGGCGATCCCAATCTCGGGCTCCTGCTCGCTCCCAGCATGAACGCCGCCGCCTACGGCACCTTCGGACGTTATGTGTTTGGAGCCGACACCCTCGGCCAGGCCATCACGCGCAGCATTGCAGCCTTGCGCTATCACAGCACCTATGACCGATTGTCTGTCACAACCTTTGCCGATGAAGTCCGATACAGTTATGCCTTTGCCTTGGCCGGTTCTCAAGGATATGGCGTTGTCGCGAGCGCCGCCGCTGGCGAGCTGTTGAGCCTGTTCAAGGCATATTTGCCCGACAATTGGCGACCGCTGCGCGTCGAGCTTGATATCGAAACGCCACGCCAAGCCTCTCTTTTTGAAGATGTGTTTCAGTGCCCGGTCCTTTTCAACGCTCCCACAGTGGCGGTCATCGTTGAGCGGCACCGCATGGCGGCTGTGTCGAAGCGCGCATCGCGATCAATCGTGACGATAGACGATGTCGCGCGCGACCGGGCTGGCGGCGCTCCACGAAACTTGCTCGACGTCGCCCAGGAGCAGATCCGTACCCAGCTACTTGCTGGCAATGTATCGATCGACGACATCGCGCGATCGATGGATACCAGTGTCCGGACACTGCAGCGGGAGCTTCATTACGCTGGCACTGACTTTCGCAGCCTTACGAGTGACGTAAGAATTCGGCGCGCAACCGAACTGTTGCGAGACAGGAGCGTGTCGATCATCAGCATTTCGGAAGATCTGGGCTATTCATCTCCAGCCGGATTTTCGCGGGCCTTTCGAAAGGCGACCGGCATGGGACCACGTGAATTTCGCACCACAGGCGGAACTGGCGTGACCGGTCATGACGGCGAGTCTTGAGGCATGTAAAGCGCCCTCAAATCCTACCCTTTCACTCCCATCCGGGCGGGGACTTCTCCCACTTCATCCCTGCGCGGCCGAGAGAATAGCCCAGCTTGAAGAGCGCATTCATATAGGCTTTGTCGAATGCGGATTTGCTCTGCATGGCGAAATCGGCAGGTATATAGGTGAGATTGTAATCGACACGATCCCGCTTTGTAGTCAGGTAGATCTGGTAAAGATCTCCCACACCTTGCGTCTTGATCAGAGTGGAGATCGAGCGCGAAGTGATCGGAAGGAGCTTCGCCTTGGTCACGGCGAACTCCGGCGAGACCTTGCCGTTGCGGATGATATAAGCGCGGCGCGCGGGCTTCCACCCCAAGGCCTCGTCGATGATCTCCGGCTCGAAACCCGGCGGGTAGAGAAACACCTGGCGGGTCACGCCGCCATCGACATGCATTTCATCATAGAACTTCCCATCCGCCGCGACCTTGAGCTCGACCGGCGGCAGGGCGCCCGGCACGGATGCAGAGGCAAGAATAATCTTTCGCATGAGTTGCAAGGCATCCGGTCTGCCGCTGTTGGCGAGCGCTCCGATGTCCCAAATCACCGGGCGCTGGGCATCGAGATTGGTCGTGCCGATCAGCAGGAAGCGACCCTTGCGATATTCGGCGGCGATCTCCTCGAGCATTTTCTGGCTCGTGTAGCGGGCGATCATGTTGGCGAGCGGCCTAGGATCGGCAAGGCCGTCGGACGATCCCAGGAGCGCGGAGAGGACTTGCGTCTTCACCAATTGCTTCGAGGAGACTGTGGTGTAGGCCTCCTTGAGCATCCCATCGTAACGCGGCCCAAGGAATGCCATGGGGGCGATCATGGAGCCGGTGCTGATCCCCGTTACGATCTCGAATTCCGGCCGCGTGCCGCTTTCGCTCCAGCCGACCAGGAGCCCGGCGCCGAAGGCGCCGTCATCGCCCCCGCCCGACAGGGACAGAGACTCGACCGCTACTTTCTTGCCCTTGAGACCTGAAGCTCCATACTTCTTCTCCAGCTGCGCAATGCGTGCCTCGGCAATGGAACGGTATGTGCCCGGAGGCGCGTCGCCCCAGAAACGGATACCCTCGAGATTGTCGACAGTGGCTCGATCGACGAGACCCTTGGGAACCGGATCCCTGAGGGCGTCGCTCGATGCGCAGGCGCCGGCCATTATCACCAGTGCGGCACCGGCACATGCACGGGCAATCTTTCCAAACCGGCAGAGAAAGACATTCCGGCGCCGCGCACTGGGATCGTCGGCAACCGGCCGCACGGCCTTCGGCATCTGCGAAATGACCATTGGTTCGAGGCGCTGATTGGAGCAGCGCCGCCTCTCAGAAGTTGAATACAAAGCCGAGAATCGGCCCGTGCTGGACCACGTCGTAGACGAAGCCGTCGTTGCGGTAGTCGACGCCGACTCCGCGGTATCCGGCAACGATGGAGAAGCCGTCGCTCGGCGCGTAGCCCAGGCCGCCCATGACGTCCCACATGAATTCCGAGGAGACGTCAAAGCCGCCAATGAGACCCCAGCCCGTAATGTAGAATTCCGGCGTGAAATTCGCCCGGCCCTTCAGGCCGACGAGCGGATCGACCCAGGTATCCCCGTCGCTCGCGGTCTGGCCGCCGAGGAGACCACCCTTGAAGTCGAGATCGGTATCGACGGACCAGACCCGTCCGCCGGCCACGATGTCGAGATTTGCCGTCTCGTCCAGGAAGAGGCTGTAGGACCCCACTGCGGTGAACATCAGGGTCTCGACTTCCGCATCCACGCTGTTGGCGAGCAGGCCAAGCGGCGTATCCGCATCGGCCGACAGCTTCACCCAGAGCAGATCGGTGGCGACCCCGAAGCGGCCGTATCGCGCTTCACCGGCACCCATGAGGCCGATATCGAAGTGGTTCAGCACATCGCTGAAGCTCGCATCGACGTCGACTTCCGGCAGACCGAATTGCGCCACCTTGCCGTCCATGCCGGCAGCCCAGACATAGGGCGCGAAAGTGATGCTCCATCCGCTGTCGGCTTCCGCCGGCGGGGTGGGAAGGTCCGCCGCGCTGGCCATGGGCGCTGCGGCCGCAAGAGCGATGGCCGCCAATATCAGTTTCTTGGGCATTTTAGGTACTCCCCTCGGAAGTCGGCGCGTGTTTACGATAAGCAATTACCGACCCTCCGTCCATTGGCCTTCGGTCCCTTGTGTGCATGATGCTCGCACGGCTTGCGCACCATTAAGCCATGAAGCGCCTCGGTCGGCGAGGGGTGCCCGCATGAGCACCCCGACCGGTTCGCCCCTGCCGACCGGCCTGCGGCAACCGCTACGGGCAGCGCCAATAAATCCGGCCATAAGCGTCCACGGCCTGCACGCAACCGGGTCTGTAGACGGTCGCCGCGGCCGCTCCCACGGCCACGGCGCGCCTGGTCGTACGCCGCGCCACGCCCGCGTAGCTCAAGGGAGTGAGGGGGCGCCCGACGATGGCGTGGGCCTGCGAGAACAGCGAGCCGGGCTTGTCCAGCGTTGGCTTGTCGCTGAGGAGCAGACAGCCAATACCGGCGGCGGCGGCCAGGGTGATACGTAAGAATGTTCCAATCGTGCTCTTCATTTCGTTTCTCCCTCAACGACACCCGCGGGCACTTCGTCGATGCCGGATAAGGCCTCGATTTCAACCTTCTTGGCTTCGGCAGGCGGCTTGAATTCGAAAGCATTGGAATCTATCTGCGCATCGGATTTCCATTCCGTGATGCGCAGCGTGTATTGCGGCGCGCCGGCCACTGCCTTGCTGGTGATGACATATTTACGCGGAATGGGCCGCTCGCCCCGCTCTACCCAGATCTGCCAATCGGTATCCTGGTTGCGGAAAGCGAGGTGATCGCTCTCGACCCCATCGATGACCGCATGACCGATATACTTGGCATCGAGGATGTCTTCGCTCAGAACCAGATAGGCATTCGACAGGAGCAGGTCGGCGCCGGGCATGTCGACCGCATATTTATCCCGCAACAGATCCACGAGCTGGTCGATCGTAGCCGGGGCGTCTGCCTGCGCATAGGCATTTTCATGCTTGCCGAGGACCGAGATGGTCTTTCCGTCGAAGACGAGCTCGACATCGGCATAGCCGCCCTTCCTTGTGACCCTGAGCCTGCCCGGACGGTCCACGAGCACCTCGCCGGAGCTGGCGAACTGGATCTTCTGGATCGCCGGCGTGATTACTTCGATATCGACATCGAACTTGGCGGAGAAGGATTTCTGGCTGATAACATAGTCCGACATCGCCTTCAGGATCTTCGTGGCCTCGTTGTCCTGGGCCCACGCGCCTGACGCGACAAAGATCGCCATCGACAGAGGCAACAGCAGTTTTGCGATCCATCTGCCAAGGACCGGCACATGTGGTCTCCATATTGCATTTCGGCTCATCGAGTTCTCCCTGGCTCGCTTCAGTCACGACGGCAATGTGCATATAAGGCCCGCCGCGGCTGTTTTACTCGCCGTACGTCCGTGAATTCCCGTCTGGCCCTGGAAAGTATCATCCGGCCTTCTGGAGCGTCTTATCAGTTCGCGCCATTCGCCCCGATTTCCGATGGCTCCGTCCGGCGCGACCCGGCAGGACGGCCGTGCCGGCCGTTGATCGAGCGCAATCAGTGGTGGTCATAATCGGTAAGTGCAATCCGGATCTCGGCGGCAAACACGACGAGCGCCGCGCCGAGCAGGAGGAGTGAGAGCATGAAAAGGATCGCGGCTCCCCAGATATGCTGGATGCCGAGATATGCGCTTGCGAAAGCCAGGACGATGAGGATGGTCGCCACGATGCCGCTGCAGACGGATAGAAACATTGCCCTGTTCATCAGCCTGGCGCGCCGCGCGAGACGAGGAATGTCGGCCTTGAGCGGAGAACGGGCATGTCCCTCATCCGGAACGGCGTTGAGGCTGCGCAGGCGGTCGAGGATATGGGTCATCCGCGTGAACAATATGGAAACGAAGCCCGCCACCGCGCCGAGTAGAAAGGACGGCGCGATGACATGCGAGAGGACCAGGGCAAGGTGATCGGCCGTTGTCGGTTCGACGGGCATCATGCCGGCACTTTTACTCCCTCGATAACCGGACCGTCGGCAAGTGCTACCAGCGAAATGGCAATGCCTCTTGTCATCTCGCGCCATCTTGACCGGAGCCGGCTGGATATTTGGAGTCTGTGCATGCTCGTGGCACCGAACGTCAAGACGGGGCTCAGCGGATTGCATTAGCTATGCGACTGGCAGGGAGCGCGAAACATCCTTAGGTCAGAAACGGGCGCAGCCCACGCGATGAACAGAAAATCGAGAGTCCCGGCGGCATCAGGCTCGATACGAGCTGACCCTGTGACCGCAATGAGGACAGTCATACAACGGCTTATTCCCCATGGCAGGTCCGGGATCGGGAGCGCCGCTATGATCGTCGGCATGAGCGTGCGCACGCTGCAGCGCCGCCTCGCCGAAACGGGTGTGAGTTATTCGCAGCTCGTCGATGAAGTGCGCCTGGCGAGCGCACTCGCCTTGATCGATGATCGATCGATCAAGCTTTCCGAAATTGCCCGCAGGCTTGGGTATGCCGATGCCGCGAACTTCGATCGCGCTTTCAAGAGATGGACAGGTTTTTCCCCCTCTCAGGTCAGGGCATTCGACCAGAAGTCGCGCATAGACCTCACCAAGATGGGGACATCCGGTTCAGTCCCGCCGCCACGATCCGATCTCGAATGATCGCGCAGATCGCCGGCGGATTTCCGCCGGCGCGGTCGCTGCCCGAGGCATCAGTAGCAGGCAGGATAGGGATAGTAGCCGCAGGGATAGTGCGGATAATACGGCGCAACGGCCGCGGCGCCCACTGCGGCACCTACGGCCGCGGCGCCGGCGACGACGCCCGGATGCACGCCATACCAGGCTCCGTGGTAGACCGGCGCATGCCAATAGCCGTAGCCGTGGAAGCCGCCGCCCACGGCAACACCGCCCATGGGACCGCGCGCGGCGAACCAGTCGATGAACAGGGCCGCCGGACCGTTGGCCCCTTCGAGGCTGCCTTCGAGGGTCTTTACATCGAAAGTAAGGGTCGTGCCGTCGAGCTTGGGCTTTGTCAGAACGACAACGGCATCGCTCACGCCGGAGCCATTGCTTCCAAGCACTGAAACCGTGGCGTTCGGTGGATCGACGGCGAAGCTGTCCTTACCTTCGTCCCACTGCATGATGAACTGTGCCGTCGTCTGGTGGCCGGCCGAGCGCACGGGGCGATCGGCAAAGACGATGGTGTTCGTCGACACGCCTGTCAGCGTGAGCTTGCCGTCGGCCAGCGTGGCTCCCTCAGAGTTGAGGACGGCCAGAGAGGGAACCGGGGCGGTCGCCTTCACGGTTCCGATGGTCTTCTCCAAGGGGATATGGGCCTTCTTGGCGGGCTCGGCGGCATTTACGAGAGCGGGACCGAGCGATAAGCCCGCTGCGATGAGCATCAAGCTCATGGTCACTCTGAATTTCATGTCGTCTCTCCTTGCGGTGGTGAGCAATATGGACGTTCTCGGGATCGTGCGCGGCAGAGGGTCGGACGGGAGGATCAATACAGGACGGCGCGCCGCCAGGTTCGCCGCGCAACACCGGCATAGGAGAGCGGAGTCAACGGCATGCCGATGACATCGATGAAGACGGACACATCGGCGGCCTTCGCGGGCATCTCTCCCTCGAGGACTTTGACGCCATAGCTCAACCGGTCGCCATCAAGCACGGGATCCATCAACGTGACGACAATCTGCTGAAGCTTGTCGCCCTCGAGTATCGAAATATCCGCGTTTGGCGGATCGGACAGGAAACTGTCCTTCCCTTGACTCCAGAAAGGGACGAAGGCGGCGGTTCTCATATGCGAGGCAATGCGCTCGGGCCGGTCGGTGAACATCACCGTCACCGGACTTACCCCTTCGAGCGTCAATTTGCTCGCAGCCTTGTCAAAGGTCATTCCTTTCGCGGTCTGAACGAACAGGAAATCGGCCTGCTTGGCGTCCTCGGCGAGCGCCGCAGCCAGAGAAAGCGGCAGCGCGGCCATCACGGAGCCCGCAACAAAAGTTCGTCTCGTCGTCGTCATGTTCAATGAACTCCTCTGTTCCTGACTATCTCACGTGGTGCAACACGGTTTCCGGCTCCGGCGGCGGGTTCAGCGCGCCGCCATCGCGAAGAAATTAACCCAGCCCTGCTGCATCAGCTTGGCTTGGGTCTCGGCGTCCAAGGTGATCGTGTCCGCCCCGCCCGCCGGGATTTCGAGCACCGAGTCATCGGCAGGCAGATCGCCGCCGGCCCCCACGTCCTTCAGGTAGAATTTGGCACTGTGCGGGAGGTCGTTGGTGACGTCGATGCTGAGCGCCAGTGTGATTTCGCTCGTATCGCCGCCGGCCTGAAACACCGGCATCTGCAGGAGCCGGGCCTTGGCGGCCTCGAGCTTTGCGACATTGAGAAAGATGCCGACCGACAACAGGTCCTTGTGTTTCCCATGCGGAAATACCGCAAATCGGACCAGATCATCGCCCAGCACCTCCTCGACGACGGTGCCGGAATTATGGGCGCCATTGGTCCGCACCATATTCGTCGTCAGCCGGAACGTGCCGGCACCCTTGCTTCCGGCCGCCTTGCAGCTGACGGGCTGGATGGGCGCCGTGGCGCTTCCGAGCGCAGCTATGGCCATCGCTCCCTCATCCTCGCACCAGGATTTGGAGGCGAAGCTTGCCGCAAGCATCGCATTGACGGCGACCGGCACGCCCGTCTGGACGACATTCGTGATATCGAATGTCCGCATCGGCGTCGTCGCCTCGATCTGGCAGGCGGCAAGGAGCAACCCTGCGCTCGCCGCCAACACCAGACGCATTCTGCGCGTAAGATCCATATGCCCTCCCAGGCTCATTATGTCGCTGTGTAGACGGCTTTGCAGAAGAAGCGACACGCCGGTCTCGCACGATCGACGTGACGTCTTGAGCGCGCGCATGACTATGCCTCCTCCTTCCGCGTGTTCTCCTCGAGCAACACAGCTCCGCCGCGTTCATCCGAACGATACGACACGTTCTATGTCACCTCGCCGGCTTTCTCTTGGCATTTGGCGCCAAACCGGTCTAATGTCTGGCCATCGTGGGGCGCGGAAGTCGATCGGGGCGGCAGGGACACGATGGCATCGTCAAGCGAAAGTGCGGAAGCCGACAGGGCCGGGGACTCCATACCTTTGGTGCGGACGAGCTCGCTGCTTCCCTTCATTGGATTTTGCGAACGCATCGGGGCGCCGGTCGAGCGACGGATGGCCGAGGTCAGGCTGCCCTATCAAACCTTGTCCGATCCCGAGAGCCTCATTCCCCTCAATCAAGGGCTCCTGTTTATCGACAGGATCGCCCGCACCGAAGGGCTCAGGGACCTCGGCGTCCTGGTCGGGCGCGAGACACATCTTCCGGAGCTGGGCGCATTCGGCCGGCTGATCCTTCAGTCGTTAACCCTGTATGATGCGCTGACGAAGATCTCGCAGGTCATTCATCTCTACAATTCGGCGCAATTCATCTGGGCGGATACCTGGAACGGCAAAGCGCGCGTCTGTACGGCATACGGGCCGAATGTGGGCCCAGGGCGGCAGCATGGCGAGCAGTACACGCTGATGCTCCTGATCGACTGCATCCGTTTCGCGGCGGGTCCGGCCTGGATGCCCACGGAAATTCACCTGGGCACGACGCTTTGGGACGCCTTTGCAGGGGATTCCCATGCGTTTGGCGGGCTGCCGGTCCGCCGCCAGGACGTGTCGGCGATCGTCTTCGACCGCGCGCTCCTCAGCGCGCCTATCGAGCGCGCCCGGCTGGCCCGGATCGACACAGGACGGCGGGAATATGAGGCGTTCGTCTCCACCGCCCCGGCGCTCGATTTTCCCGACTCCGTCGGGCAACTCGTTCGCATGTTTCTGAGAGACGGTCACTCTCACATCACCTGGATCGCTTCGGCAGCGGGCATCAGCGTCCGCACCTTGCAGCGTCGATTGGCCGAACGCGGCGTGGACTACTCGACATTGGTCGAAGGAGCACGTTTTGATATCGCGACGCATCTTCTCAAGGACCGTCGGTGCAAGCTCATCGATATCGCTTATGACCTTGGATATGCCGATGCTGCAAGCTTCACGCGCGCCTTCAGGCGGTGGACGGGGATCGCGCCATCGGAATACCGCCATTTGCACGCATTCACTTAGCGCGCATCCCGGCGAAGTGGAATCACTTCGCCGAAAAGGATTCGCGCCAAAATCAATATCTTGGAGCAAATCCTTATCGCCAAAGTCTGCAAACTTTGGCGGGATTTGCTCTAGATGCGTCGCGGCAGCTTGATTGAACCCGCCGCCGTTCGGCATTCGATCACGCCCCACATAGCGCTCTCCTGGCGAGCAGCACGACACCTGGAGAACGCCTCTCACCGGCGCGCAAAAAAAACCCGGCCGCGATGGCCGGGTTTCGTGTCTCGTATGAAGCTGTGCTTCAGTTGAGGCGCGACTTCACCGCATTGATCGATTCCTCGATGAACTTGGCGCCCTTGGCGCCTTCCGCCGCGACGCCCAGGAGCTCGCTCGCCGCACTGATGGCGACATCGGTCGCCGCCGTGCGCACGTCCTTCACCGCCTGCTGCTCGGCCTGGGCGATCTTCTGCTCGGCTTGCTTGGTGCGCCGCTCCAGCGTCTCGGCAAGCTTGGCGCGGGTCTCATGCGCATAGGCTTCCGCTTCCCTGCGGGCGAGGGCCACGATGTCCTCGGCGTCTTTCTCGGCCTGGACGCGCTTCTTCTTGTATTCATCGAGGAGCGCTTGCGCCTCTTCGCGCAGCCGCTTGGCTTCCGCCAGCTCCTTGGCGATGCGCGCCGCCCGCTCGTCGAGCATCGCCGCGACCTTCGCCGGCACCTTCAGATAGATGAGAAGCGCCACGAAAAGCACGAAGGCGACGGCAACCCAGGTTTCCGCATGTCCGAACATGGTCAGTTCCCTTGCGCCTTGGCTACGGCCTTGGCCGCATCCGCTTTCGTCACGCTGGTGCCGGTGAGCTGGCTGACGATGTCGGCCGCGATATCGGTGGCAAGGTCGCTCACGCTGGCCAGCGCCTTGCTGCGCGTAGCCTGGATCGCCTTCTCGGCGGCCGCGATCTTTTCGCCGAGCTCGCCGTCGAGCTTGCTGCGTTCCTTGTCGACCTCGGCATTGAGCTTGTCGCGCGTCTCTTTGGCGATGCCCTGCGCCTTGCCGCGCGCCTCCGCCAGCGCCTTCTCATATTCGGCGACCGCCTTGTCCGTATCCGCCTTGAAGCGCTGGGCCGAGGCCAGATCGCTGTCGATCTGGTTCTGGCGGCCGGCGATGACACCGCCGGTGCGCGGGATCACGATCTTCGAGATGATGAAATAAAGGACAAGGAAGGTCACCGCGAGCCAGAAGAGCTGCGGCGGCCAGGCATTGACGTCGAGTTGCGGCATGTCTCTAGCGCCTCTTCATGATCCATTGGCCGGCAAGGCGTGGGCCCTGCCGGTTGGCGAAGGCTTAAGCTTCAATCAGCCGAAGAGAATGAGCATGGCGACGGCGAAGCCGATCAGGCCCGTCGCTTCGGCGAAGGCGAAGCCGAGGAACAGCGTGCCGCGCTGGCCGGCGGCGGCCGCCGGATTGCGGAGCGCACCCGCGAGGTAATTGCCGAAGATGTGGCCGATACCCACGCCGGCGCCGCCGAGCGCGATGGCCGCGATACCCGCACCGATCATCTTTGCTGCATCAACTTCCATTTTACGTCTCCTGTTGAATGGATGGATCTAAGGTTCAGTGATTAGTGGTCCACATGCATGGCATCGCTGAGATACATGCAGGTGAGAAGGGCGAAGACATAGGCCTGCAGCGCCGCCACCAGGAGCTCGAGGCCATAGAGGCCGACCATGGCGATGAGCGGCAGCCAGCCGGCGGTGATGCCGAGCATGACGACGAAGCCCGCCATCACCTTGAGCATCATGTGGCCGGCCATCATGTTGGCGAAGAGACGGATCGAGAGGCTCATCGGGCGGATGAAATAGGACACGATCTCGATGACGACGACGAGCGGCAGGAGGACGGCCGGCACGCCGGACGGCACGAACAGCTTGAGATAGCCGAAGCCGTTGCGCATGAAGCCGATGATCGTGGCGCCGATGAAGACGACGAGGGCGAGCGCAAGCGTCACGATGATGTGGCTCGTCACCGTGAAGGAATAGGGGATGAGCCCCAGGACATTGCAGAACAGGATGAAGGTGAAGAGGGTCAGCACGAAGGGGAAGTAGGTGCGGGCATTCTCATGCAGCACTTCCTCCGTCATGTTGTGGATGAATTCGTAGATGCTCTCGGCGACCGACTGCAGCCTGGTCGGGATGAGGTTCTTGGGCGCGAGCAGGAACAGCAGCGTGATGCAGACGACGGCGATGATGGCCCACAGGCCCGAATTGGTGAGCGAGAAGGGCCCGAGATCGATGATCTTGTTGATCTGGAACTGATGGATCGGGTCGATGATCTTTTCGCCGTGTTCGGCTGCCGCGCCCGCTGCTGCTTCGGTTGTGGTCGTTGACACCTTCAATCCTCGTCATCGTCTTTGACCGATGGAGCCACCGGGCCTTTGCCGCCCAGAACCTCCTCAGCCTGTTTGCTCTTTGAGAGCCGCATCACATTGACGACCCCCGCAGCGATCCCGAACGGCATGAGGGCCAGCATGACCCACGGCGCCGTGCCGAAATATTTGTCCGCCATCCAGCCCAGGCCCATGCAGACCGCGATGCCGACAAAGAGCTCGGTCACCGCCCGCATGGCAAGACCCGCGGCCGACCCTTCGGTCGTGTCGGGCTTTTCGCCTTTGCGCTGGCTCAGACTGGTGTCCAGCCGCTTTTCCAGATCCTTGAGCCGGTCATCCGATGTGTTCATGAGCCCGCTCGAGAAAATGACTGATGCGGCGTGAACGCCCCCTCAAAATCGCGCGCACCATAGAGATTGGGCGAAATGGTGTCAAGGAACGCATCCTCGATTCAAGCCGTTGATTTGCTTGGTCTTTTGATGGCCCGGTGACGATGCGGCGATTCGCGCGCGAGGTTTGCCGCAAACACCACGCGGCCTCGCCCCGCGCCCCACGCTTCGGCGCTCATTCGACGTAAGCCTTGACGTGTTCGAACTCGGCCTTGAGCCCTTCGCACTGGGCGGCGAAGTCGGCATCGGAAACGCCCGGATATTGCATGGCGGTGAAGATGAACAGGCTGCCATGGCCCGGCCGCTCGACCACGCGCGCCGGCCAATAGGCCATCGCATCGGGGCCGGGGCCGCCATACATGTCGATGACGCCGGTTCGCGCGTCGGCCTCGATGCGGAAGAAGATCTCGCCTTGCGGCGTCACGATCCTGTGGCGCCCGGCCTTGTCCTGCCTCAACTCCTTGCAGAAGCGCGTCGCCCATTTCGGCAGGTTCTCGATCTTCGACAGGAAGGCGAATGCCTTATCCTTCGAGGCGGCGAGGGGGAGTGTGTGGGTATTGGTATTCATCGGTCTCTCCATTTGGTTCGATATCGTACTAATTCTGGTGCAATGCCTCTTGTCTGGCGGTCAGATGTTGGCGAACTGGTGCAGCCAGCGGCGCAGCTGGTCGAGATTCTCGCGTCCCTCGGCCTTGAGGGCGCGCCGTTCGAGCCGGGCCAAGACCTTCTCCGCGACGGGCCGGAACCGGCGAGCCTCCTCAGTGAGGAACACGCAGGTCGCCCGGCCATCTTCGGGATCCGGCCGCGTCGTAACGAGCTTCGCCTTGGCGATGAGCCGGATCATGGTCGTCATCGTCTGCTTCGACAGCTTCGCGCGCCTGGCAAGCTCGCTGAGCCGAAGGCCATCCTCCTCATAGAGCGGCACCAATATGGCGCCGAAGGAAGGACGCACCTGCGGGTAACCTTCCGCGCGGAACCCTTCGTAGAGAAGCTCGTTCCAGCGCTGCGACGCCTTGGCGAGCAGGAAGCCGATATTGTTCCGCGTCAGCTCGGTCACGGATAGTACGATATCAGACTATTTTGCCGGAGTCCAGAGGGTGGACGCGCTTCCGGCAAGTGCGTAACGATGAGGCACCGTGCTCGCGAGCTTGAGTCGCGAGTTGTATTGAGGACATGCGATGGCCGAAACCGTGAGTGTCAAGAAGAACTGGTGGGAAGCGGTTGGGGCCTATCTGACCCCCCGGATGCTCATCATCCTGGCCATGGGCTTTGCCTCCGGCCTGCCGCTGCTCTTGACGCTCTCCACTCTATCCTACTGGCTGTCCAAGCTCGGCGTCGACAAGACCACGATCGGCCTCTTCGCTTTGGTCGGTACGCCCTATACCTTCAAGTTCCTGTGGTCGCCGATCATGGACCAGGTGCCGCTGCCCATCCTGACGCGGCTGTTGGGACGGCGGCGCAGCTGGCTGCTGCTGACGCAGGTGCTGCTCGCCATCGCGATCTTTGCCATGGGCCAGGTCGACCCGACCGTCAATCCGTGGGGAACGGCGCTGATCGCCGTCATCGTTGCGTTTTTGTCCGCCAGCCAGGACATTGTCATCGATGCCTATCGTATTGAATTGCTGCCTCAGGACGAGCAAGGCCAGGGGGCGGCCGCCACCCAGGTCGGCTATCGCTTCGGATTGCTTCTCGCCGGCGCCGGCGCCGTCGGGATGTCGGATTTCTATTCCTGGCCGGTGGTGTTCGGCGTCTTGAGCGCCGCCATGCTGGCCTCGGCGGTGCTGACCCTGTTCGTGCCGGAGCCCAAGGTCGCCGTGAAGCCCGGCAAGCGCGACTATGTGCAATGGGTCAAGGAATCGGTCATCGATCCCTTCGCCGATTTCATGAGCCGCACCGGATGGGTCGTCATCCTGCTCTTCGTCCTGTTCTACAAATTCGGCGATGCGCTCGGCGGCACAATGGCCAATCCCTTCTATGTCGAGATGGGCTATAGCGGGCTCGAGATCGCCAGCATCAGCAAGGTCTGGGGCATATGGATGACGATCGTCGGCGCCCTCATTGGCGGCATCGCCGTGGCGCGCTGGGGCGTGTTCCGGGCGCTTCTGATCGGGGGCATCCTGCAGGCCGTCACCAATTTCGCCTTCGCCTATGTCGCGATCAGGGGCACGGAATATGGCCTCTGCGCCAAAGAGGCGCTGGCCGCCGATCCCAAGGCGCTGGTCAGCACGCTGTGCGCCGCCTATCCGCATGATCTTCCCGCACTCGCGATCGCCATAACGGCCGACAACATCGCCGGTGGCGCGGCGGGCGCGGCACTCGTCGCCTATCTGTCGGGCCTGTGCAATGTTGCCTTCACCGCCACGCAATATGCCTTGCTGACGTCCTTCATGGCGCAGGGCCGCACCTGGCTGTCTTCCGGCAGCGGCTGGCTCGCCGACAACACCGACTGGTTCACCTTCTGGAGCCTGACCGCTTTCCTAGCTGTACCGGGCCTGCTGCTCCTGCTCTGGATCATGCGGCTTTATCCGTCAGGCGCCGTCATTCAGCGTGGGCCTGCGGTCTGATCAGCCCGCTTCGGCGAGCTGCTCGGCGGTTTCGAGATCGACCGAGACAAGCTGCGACACGCCGCGCTCCATCATGGTGACGCCGAACAGGCGGTGCATGCGTGCCATGGTGAGCGGATGGTGGGTGATGATCAGGAAGCGCGTCTCGGTCCGCTCCAGCATCGCATCCAGCAGGTTGCAGAAGCGCTCGACATTGTGGTCGTCCAATGGTGCGTCGACTTCGTCCAGGACGCAGATCGGCGACGGATTGGTCAGGAACACCGCGAAGATGAGCGACAGGGCGGTGAGCGTCTGCTCGCCGCCCGAGAGCAGCGACAGCACAGTGGGCTTCTTGCCCGGCGGATGCGCCAGGATCTCGAGGCCGGCTTCCAGCGGATCGTCCGATTCGATGAGCTGCAATTCGGCCTTGCCGCCGCCGAAGAGCGTGGTGAACAGCTGGCCGAAATTCTCGTTCACCGTGCCGAAGGCGTCGAGCAGGCGCTGGCGGCCTTCGCGGTTGAGGTTCTGGATGCCGCCGCGCAATTTGGCGATGGCCTGGACCACGTCGTCGCGTTCCTTGGTGAGGCCGTCGAGCTGCTTGGCGACTTCCTCGGCCTCTTCCTCGGCCCTGAGATTGACCCCGCCCAGCCTCTCGCGGTCGTCGCGCAAGGTGGTGAGCTTGCGCTCGACTTCATCGAGAGGCGGCATCTTGCCTTCCTCGAGTCCTGCCGTTTCGACGATCTCGGTCGGCGCGCAATGCAGGGCTTCGGCGATGCGCCGCTCGGCCTCGGCGTGACGCTCGCGCGATGATTCGAGGCGCGCCTCATGGCGGGCATGGTCCTCGCGCGAGGTGGAGGCCTGGTCCTGGGCGGCGCGCAATGCCTGGTCGGCGGCGCGCACCGCGTTCTCGGCCTCGGCCAGCGCGTCCGCCGCAGCTCTGCGCTCGCCTTCCGCTTCCGACAGCGTGTTCATGAGCTTCAGCCGCTTGTCGGCGAAAAGCTGCGGCAGGTCCGCCATTTCGGCGATCGCGGCGCGGGTCTCGTCGGCGCGCTTGGTGAGGGTCTCGATCTGGGCCGCGGCGCGCTTCGAGCGCTCCTGCCATTGCGATTGCTCGGCGAGGATCGCCTTCAGGCGATCGGCACGGTTCTTCGCCTCGCGCTCGATGCCGTCATGGCGGGCGCGCGCCTCGCCATAAAGGGCGCGCTCATGATTGACGCGATCGCGAAGGCCCGAAATCTCTTCGGCGAGCCCGTCGAGTGCCGGCAATTCGGCAAGCTCGGTCTCGGCCGAGCCGAGGAGCGAGCGGGCTTCGGCAAGGTTCGCCTCGACGCGGCGCTTCGCTTCATCGAGAGCGCCCGTCTGCTGCAGGCGCTCGGCCACTTGCCGCTCATGCTGGCTCAATGCGCGGCGCGCCACTTCGACGGCCGATGTGGCGGCACGCCAAGCCTCGCGGTGCTCGCGCTCGGCACGCACCGAGGTCTCGACCGCGCCGCGAGCCTGGTCGAACAGCGTCTTGGCGTTCTCCATGCCGGCTTGCGCTTCGGCCGTCTCGGCCTCGAGCGCCACGAGCCGGTTGCGCTCGGCGAGCCGCTTCGCCGCGGCGCTGGGCGCATCGGCGGCGGCGGTGAAGCCGTCCCAGCGCCACACATCGCCCTCACGGCTGACGAGCCGCTGGCCGGGCTTCAATTCACTCTGCAGCGCCTGGCCGAGCGCGCGGCTGACGATGCCGATATGCGACAGCCGCCGCGCCAGCGCCGGCGGCGCATCGACGAAACGGGTCAAGGACTCCGCCCCTTGCGGCAGCGGCTCGCTCACGGCGAGCGGCGGCAGGCCCCGCCAATGCACCGGCGCTGCCTCATCGGCGGAGGCGTCGATATCTTCGCCAAGGGCGGCACCGAGCGCCGCCTCATAGCCGCGCTCGACCTTGATCGCATCGACCAGCGGCGGCCACAGATCGCCGTCATTGGCGCGCAGCAGATTGCTCAGCGTGCGCATTTCGGTCGAGAGCTTTTCCCAGTTGCGCCTTCCGTCATCGAAAGCCTGCCGGCTGTCGGCCTCGGTCTGCCGAGCCTGGCGCAATTGCGCTTCGGCTTCGCCGGCCGATTCTTCCGCCTGGGCGACAACCATGAGTGCCGTCTCGACCGCTTGCGCCAGGCGCTCGCCTTCCTCGGGCGGCGCCAATTGCGCCATCAGCGCCTGGAAGCGGGCCGCCGTCTCTTGCGCCTCGCGCTCGAAGCGCGAGATGCGCTGGCGCTCGCCGTCGATGACGCGCTGCGCCGCATTGCGCTTGGCGGTGAGATCGGAAAGCTGCAGATTGGCCTGATCGAGCGTCTCTTGCGCGCGAGCCAGGGCATCTGCGGCTTCCTGCAGCTTGAGCGCGGCTTCTGCGCGGTGCTGGGCATCGCTTTCCTGGGCCGCGTGCAATTCGCTCTCTTCACCGCCGAGCCGCTCGAGCACGCCCTCTGTATCGCGGATCGTCTCTTCCTCGCGGCCGAGATCGGCCACTGCCTGGACGAGGCGGGCCTCGAATTCGCGGCGCCTTGCCTCGGCGCGCTTCTCTTCCTCATCGAGATTGGAGCGCTCGATGGTGAGGCGCTGCAGCACCGCGGCGCGCACCGTCTCTTCCTCACGCAAGGCCGGCAGCTTGTCGCCGAGCTCGTCGCGATGGCGCAACGCCTCTGAGGCGGCCTGCGTATGTTCGGCGAGAAGGCGGGTCGCCTCGTCGAGCGCCTTGGCATCGCGCTCGGCGTGATCGGCAGCATCCTTCCAGGCGAGGTAAAGGCCGGTCGCTTCGAGCCGCCTGATCTCGGCGGAAAGCGACTTGTATTTCGCTGCCTGGCGGGCCTGGCGCTTGAGGCTCGACAATTGCGCCTGCAATTGCCCGATCACGTCCTCGAGTCTCGCCACATTCTGCTCGGCCGCCTTGAGCTTGAGCTCGGCTTCGTGCCTTCGCGTATGCAGGCCGGTGATGCCGGCGGCTTCCTCGAGGATCAGCCGGCGTGCCTGCGGCTTGGCGTTGATGATCTCGCCGATCTGGCCCTGCCGCACCAAAGCGGGAGAGCGGGCGCCGGTCGACACGTCGGCGAACAGCAATTGCACATCGCGGGCCCGGACGTCGCGGCCGTTGATGCGGTAGGCCGAGCCCGCCTCGCGTTCGATGCGGCGCGAGATCTCGAGCGTCTCATTGTCGTTGAACTGGGGCGGCGCGCTGCGCTCCGTGTTGTCCATCGTCACCAGCACTTCCGCCATGTTGCGGGCCGGACGCTGAGCGGTGCCGGAGAAGATGACGTCGTCCATGCCGGAGGCGCGCATGCTCTTGTAGGAGCTTTCGCCCATCACCCAGCGCAAGGCTTCGAGCAGGTTGGACTTGCCGCAGCCATTGGGGCCGACGACACCGGTCAGCCCCTTTTCGATGACCAATTCCGTCGGTTCGACGAACGACTTGAAGCCCGAAAGCCTGAGTCGCGAGAACTTCATAACCCCACCCCTTGCAGTCCAGAATGCGGAAAGCGATGCGCTCCCCTAGAGGAGCGGATCGATCGCCTTCCGGAACACATCGATTGTAGTTTCACCCTTGAGCAATTCGCCATTGACAAAGAAGGTCGGTATCGAATCCACCCCGAACTCTTTCTCTGCCTTGTCGCGCACCGCAATGATTCCCTTGGCCACCGCCTCGTTCTTGAGGCAGGCATCGAAGCTTTCCTTGGTGAAGCCGGCAAGCTGGGCGATCTTCTGCAATCCTTCGAGCGGCGCTTCGAGCCAGCTGTCCTGCTGCATGAAGAACATGTCGATGAGCGGGAAATATTTGTCCTTGGGCGCGCAGCGCGCCAGCATGAAGGCGGCGAGCGCTGGCTGGTTGTGCGGGAACTCGCGGAAGATGAAGCGGATCTTGCCGGTGTCGATATAGTCCTTCTTCAGCTCCGGGAAGGTCGTCTTGTAGAAATTGGCGCAATGCGGGCAGGAGGCCGAAGCATATTCGACGACCGTGACCTTGGCGGTTTCCGGCCCCATGGCCATTTCGCCCTCGGCAGGCGGCGCATGGAGGGCGGCCAGGTCGATAGCGGCATGGCCGGTCGATGCGAGACCGGTAAGGCCGGCGAGCGCGCTGGCCCCGAGAATCAGTTGGCGGCGATCTAGGTACATATTGTCTCCTGACTACTAGATATTGGGGGGTGTGACCAAGCGGTCATTTTGCCTGTGGAGAACGGGGACTTAGCACCCCTTGTCCCAGCCGCTTGAGGGCTTCCTTGAGCTCGGGGTCGGCCACCCCTGCAAGCTCGGTTTCGAGCGCCTGGGCCTTGGAGGCGTCGAGCGGCGGCAAGGCCCGGGATTGAGCCTTTTTCCGGCTGAGCGCGCTTTGCCTGATCTTGATCGCGGCGATGGCGGCATAGCCATAGAAGGCGTTGATCCGGTCGATGATCCGGGATGTCTCATGCTGGAGGTCGAGGCCCCGGCCGGGCGTCACCCGGATCACCAGGGTTCCGCCCTGCTTGCGCTCATCCGTCCCGGCCCGCGGCCATTTGATTCGCTCAGGCTCGCTCCATTGCGCGATCGCGTCCCCCACGATGGCCGGCCATTGCGTGATGAGGTCGGCATAGGCAAAACCATAGCGGGCAAAGGCGGCGCGCGTGAGGGCGCGGAAGTCCTTGTCGAGCGTTTGCATGCGAGGGATCATGTCGCCACGAACCATGGCGGAACAAGGGCTTTCACCAAAGCGTGAAGCGGAAACGCACAGGCTTCTGGCCTGGTATGACCGGCACCGTCGCGATCTGCCCTGGCGGGCAAAGCCGGGCCAAGTCCCTGATCCTTATCATGTCTGGCTTTCCGAGATCATGCTGCAGCAGACGACGGTGGCGACGGTCGCGAGCTATTACCGTAAGTTCTTGGAGCTATGGCCGACGGTCGAGGCGCTGGCGGCGGCCCCCCGCGAGGAGGTGCTGAAGGCCTGGGCTGGGCTGGGCTACTATGCCCGCGCCCGCAATCTCCATGCCTGCGCCAAGGTCGTCGCCGAGGAATTGGGCGGCCGCTTCCCCGACACGCAAGAGGCTTTAGGCGCCCTGCCGGGCATTGGCCCCTATACCGCCGGCGCCATTGCGGCCATCGCCTTCGACCGCCGAGCGGCCGCTGTCGACGGCAATGTCGAGCGCGTCATGGCGCGGTTTCATGCCATCGAGACGCCCTTGCCCGACGCCAAGCCGCGCATCCGCGCGCTCACGGCCGCGATGGTGCCCGAGCGCCGCACCGGCGATTTCGCCCAGGCGCTCATGGACCTCGGCGCCACCATCTGCACGCCAAAGCGCCTCAATTGCATGATCTGTCCGTGGACGGAGGAATGCGCCGGCAGGCGTGCCGGCATCGCCGATGAATTGCCGCGCCGCAAGGAGAAGGCCGAGCGCCCTCGCCGTAAGGGCGTCGCCTTCTGGGTCGAGCGCGACGACGGCAAGGTCCTGCTGCGCGAGCGGCCGGACAAGGGACTTCTCGGCGGCATGATGGAGATCCCCTCGACCGAGTGGACTGCCCGGGGTTCAACTCATCCGGAAGCCGAGGCCCCCCTTGCCGCGGCTTGGCAGAGGACGGGCAAGCGGATAGAGCACACATTCACGCATTTCCATCTGACGCTCGACATCTGGCGGGCACGGATCAGCCTGGAGGCGCCCCTCCCAGCGCGTGATTATCGCTGGGTGCCGGCCGCGACACTGAACGAAGAAGCGCTGCCCTCGGTCATGCGCAAGATCGTTACAGAGGTCACGAGCCGAAGAACTTCTCGACGATGATCACGTCGCGCCACTCGCCATCGAGCTTGGCGTGCTTCTCATAGGTGCCTATTTCACGGAAGCCCAAGGATTTGAGCAAGCCGCGGCTGGCGTGGTTTTCGGGAAAGATGCGGGAAACAAGTTTCCACCAGCCTCGCTTCCTGGCGTCGGCAATGAGCGCTTCCATGGCAGCGCGGCCATAGCCTTGTCCGCGCCCCTCGCGGGCAACATAGACCGAGAATTCGCGCACGCCGTCGTAGCAGGGCCGTGTGCGATAGGGAAAGGCCGCGGCGTAAGCGAGGATGCGATCTCCTTCGCCTGCTCCGAATACCGGATGGCCCTGGGCGAACCATGGGGCGATCTGCTGCGCCGAGCGCGGCTCCGTTTCGAAGGTCGCGCTGCGATCTTCCATGCCCTGATTGTAGATTTCCGCGATGCGTTCGGCGTCTTCCGGTGAACAGGCGCGGACGAAGCGGGCCACGGCTCAATCGGCTTCGGCCATCTCGCTGCGCACCTGCTGGCGCAGGAGATCGATCGGGATCAGCGTCTTTCCCTTGCGCAGATGCCAGAAAGTCCAGCCATTGCAGGCTTCCGCTCCTTGCACATGGGCACCGATCTTGTGGATCGAGCCCGAGGCGTCGCGGCAGGCGATCGAGCCGTCGGCCCTGACCTTGGCGGCGACGCGCTGCGTCGGGTCGCAGAGCGTGTCACCGGCCTTGACCAGGCCGCGCTCGATGAGCGAGCCGAAGGGGATGCGGGGCTCGGCGCGCTTGCCGGTCGAGACCTTCAAGGCCTCGGGTGGCAATGTTTCCGTCTCACCGATGCGCGTCTTGGCCGCCTTGGCATAGGTTTTCTCGCGCTCGATGCCGATGAAATGCCGGCCGAGCTGCTTGGCGACGACGCCGGTGGTGCCCGATCCGAAGAACGGGTCGAGGATGAGATCGCCCGGATTGGAGGACGAGAGCAGCACGCGCCGGAGCAGGGCTTCGGGCTTCTGGGTCGGATGCAGCTTGTCGCCCTTGCTGTCCTTGAGCCGTTCAGGTCCGGCGCAGATCGGCAGGAGCCAGTCGGAGCGCATCTGCAGCTCCTCATTGAGCGCCTTCATCGCATCATAGTTGAAGGTGTAGCGCGAGGCCTGCTCGCGGCTCGCCCAGATCAGCGTCTCATGAGCATTGGTGAAGCGCCGGCCGCGGAAATTCGGCATCGGGTTGGTCTTGCGCCAGATCACGTCATTGAGGATCCAGAAGCCGAGATCCTGAAGCAGCGTGCCGACACGGAAGATGTTGTGATAGGAGCCGATCACCCACAAAGCGCCGTCGGGTTTGAGCACGCGCCGGCATTCCTTGAGCCAGGCGTTCGTGAAGGCGTCATAGTCGGTGAAGGAGGCGAACTTGTCCCATTCGTCATCGACCGCATCGACCTTGCTCTGGTCGGGGCGGTGCAGGTCGCCATTGAGCTGGAGATTATAGGGCGGGTCGGCGAAGACGAGATCGACCGACCCGGATGGGATCTTGGCCAGCTCGACCAGGCAGTCGCCGATCAGCACCGTATCGTAAAGCGGCTTCAGATCAGGCCGCGACTCGAACCCCATGGACCACCCCAGAACCAACGCAACACACTCGACAGAATCCTTTATGAATCAAAGGGATTCGCGGGTGAATCGGCTTCTGGGGAAATGGTTAACGACGCATCGAGCGGGAGAGTTTCAGTCAATCCGATGAGCGGCTTAGCCCAAATACCGCGTGGCCGCCTCATAGAGGATGCGGATGGGCTCGAAGGAGCGGCGGTGATGCACCGAGGGCCCGAGGCGGCTCAAGGCCGCCTGATGCTCGGGCGTGCCATAGCCCTTGTGCTGGGCGAAGCCATAGCCCGGGCATTCGCGGTCGAGGTCGATCATCATCCGGTCGCGGGTGACCTTGGCGACAATGGAGGCGGCGGCGATCGACAGGCACTGGCCGTCGCCTTCGATGATGGTCTCGGTGATACAGGTGAGCTTGGGCGCGCGGTTGCCGTCGACGAAGGCGAGGTGCGGCGCCCGCTTGAGGCCGGCGACCGCCTGGATCATCGCCGCATAGGTGGCCTGAAGGATATTGTCGCGATCGATCAGCGTCACATCGGATATGCCGACGCCGACCTCGGCGACCGAGAGGATAACGTCATAGAGCTCTTCGCGCTTCTCGGGCGTGAGCTTCTTCGAGTCGTTGACGCCGAGCGGCAGGACGTCGGGATTGAGGATCACCGCCGCGGCGACGACCGGGCCGGCCCAGGGACCGCGCCCGGCTTCATCGATGCCGGCGACGCAAGCATGACCCCGCGCAAGAGCAGCACGCTCGAAATCGAAATGCGGAAAAACCGAATCAGCACGGCTCATGCCGCCAGTCTGGCGACCGCAGCGTAGAGGTCAATTCCGGCGTTTCAGCCATCCAAATGGAACTCTCGATCGTCTCGCAATGTGACACATCATTATTGCAATAATTATCTATTTTAGATATAATAGACAATATGAAAGTAACATCGACCGAGTTCCAGCAGAATGTGGGGCGCTATCAGGACGCGGCCCAACGGGAGCCTGTTGCCATTACGAAGAATGGTCGCACTCACACGGTCCTCATGTCTGCGGCATTTTTTGAGATGGTAATAAAGGGCCGTATTGCGCGGAAGATCGAGGACCTTGACGATGATACGCTGAGGGCGATCAGCACCAGCACTGTGCCCGCCGAATTCGCAGAACTCGATAAGCTCATCGAAGACTGGAAACCGTGAGCCTACCGAAGCCACGGCCAGGCTTGGTGATTTCCTATTCATATCTATGGGCAAGAGAACACAGCCAAGGCGCGGAAGATGGTCGCAAAGATCGTCCCTGCGCCATAATTGCCGCTCGTCAAGTTATTGCGGGCAGGGAAGTTGTCACGGTTGTGCCAGTGACCCACGCGGCTCCGCTTGATCCAGCAGACGCGGTCGAGCTGCCGGTCGCCCTGAAAGCGCATCTCGGCTTGGATGATGCGCCATCATGGATAGTCGTCACGGAAACCAATGACTTCCTGTGGCCCGGTCCAGATTTGAAGCCTGTTCCCCACTCGACATCGCGTCGTCTCGACTATGGTATGCTGCCGCCCCGGTTCTTCGCTCATTTGCGCGAACGAATTCTGCACGCCCATCACACCCGACGGCTGCAGCGAGTCCCTCGCACCGAGTGATCCGTTTTCTCACTACTTCGGCCAGGCGGCAAAGATCGCGTTGAGTTCCCCATGCGGCGTCGCCTGCTCGGCGAAGCTGAAGGTGCCCTTCGTCTGCACCTCGCGCGCGGCTGCCAGGAAGGCCCCGAGCGCTGCCCGGGTGAAGGCGCTGCCGACGCTGATGCGCTTGACGCCGAGCTGGGTCAGGTCCTCGACGCTGAGCGGGGTGCCCTGCAGGCCCATCACCACATTGACCGGCTTGTCGACTTCCTTGACAACGGTCTCGATATCGTCCGGGCGCGTCAGTCCGGGCGCATAAAGCACATCGGCGCCAGCATCCTGGAAGGCCTGCAGCCGCATGATCGTGTCGGCAAGATTAGGCCGGTCACACAGGAAATTTTCTGCGCGCGCGGTGAGCGTGAAGGTGAAGGGAAGGCTTCTTGCCGCCTGCGCCGCGGCAGCAACCCGCGCAACCGCAGCGTCGAAATCATAGATCGGGTCGTCGTTGCGCCCGGTCCAGTCCTCGATCGATCCGCCGACGACACCGACTTCGGCAGCAAGTAGGATCGTTCTGGCGCAGTCTTCGGGCGCATCGCCGAAACCGCCTTCGAGGTCGGCCGAAACCGGCAGGCTCGTCGCCTGCGCGATCTGGCGCGCATTCTCGAGATGCTCTGCGCCGGTGACGGCACCTGTGCCGTCGGGCTTGCCGATGGTGAAGGCGAAGCCCGCGCTCGTCGTCGCAATTGCCGGGAAGCCCAGGTTCTGCAGGAGCCTGGCGCTGCCCGCGTCCCAGGCATTGGGGATGACGAAGGCGCCGGGCTCCTCATGCAAAGCCGCGAATGTCCTGCCCTTTTCGGCTTGAGAGATCATGATTACCCCTCTTTAGAAAAGCTTGAGTTGTTCTCCTGGCATGGGCGGCCGCCGGAAATCGTCGGTAGCCAGCTGACGGCGCACCCGATTGTAGCCGAGCCTCTGCGCCGCCATCTCGAAACGCCGTCCGATCGACCAGGCATAGGGACCCGTGCCGGTGAAGCGCCGGCCGAAAGTGGCGTCGTTCTCCTTGCCCTGGCGCGTCTGCCGGATGAGCGACATCACGCGCGCCGCGCGATCGGGCAGCGCCGTACAGAGCCACTCCTTGAAGATGTCCCTGACTTCGAGCGGAAGTCTCAGTACGACATAGCCCGCCTCGCGGGCACCCGCCGCGTAGGCGGCCTTGAGGATGTTCTCGATCTCGCTGTCATTGAGGCCCGGGATGATCGGTGCCGACATCACGACGGTGGGCACGCCCGCTTTCGACAGGGCCTCGATGGTGCCGAGCCGCTTCGGCGGCGTGGCGGCGCGCGGCTCCATGGTGCGCGCGAGCTTGGGATCGAGCGTCGTCACCGAGACCGCGACCTTCACCAGATTGCGCTTCGCCATGTCGGCGAGGATGTCGAGATCGCGCAGGACCAGCGCCGATTTGGTGACGATGCCGACGGGGTGGTTGAACTCCGACAGCACCTCGAGGATCTGCCGCGAGATGCGGTAGTCGCGCTCGATCGGCTGATAGGGATCGGTATTGGCGCCGAGTGCTATGGTCATCGGCTCGTAATTCGGGTTCGACAGTTCAGCGCGCAACAATTGCGCCGCATTCGTCTTGGCGAAAAGCTTGCTCTCGAAATCGAGACCGGGCGACAGGCCCATATAGGCGTGGGTGGGCCGCGCATAGCAATAGGAACAGCCATGCTCGCAGCCGCGATAAGGATTGATCGACTGCCGGAAGGAGATATCGGGCGAATCGTTGGTGGTGATGATCTTCTTCGGCGTTTCCTCGAACACCGTCGTCTTGAGCGGCGGCAGCTCTTCGAGCGTCTGCCAGCCGTCGTCGAACACCGTGGTGCCGTGCTTCTCGTAGCGTCCCGGCATATTGAGAAGAGCGCCACGACCGCGCTGCTGCTGCGGCAAGGTCGCATAGCGGCCACCCCCCAAGGCGGAGGGGTCAAGGCCCGACGTCTGCCGTCTGTCGATGAGCGTGGTCATGCGAGTACATATAGGCGTTCTCCATGAACAAATCAAGAACGGATAAAAATCAGGCTATGGCTTGGGCGTGGCGATGACGTCCTTGAGCTCGGGATAGTTGCCGGTGATCCGGTCGAACTCGCCCGCCTTCGCCACTTCCTTGATGGCGGCGTCGAGCTTGGTCTTGAGGTCCTTGTCGCCCTTGCGGATGCCGGCGCCGATGCCTTCGCCGACCACGGAAGGGTCGTCGACATTGGTCTTGTATTCGCAGCAGGCGAGGCCCGCTTCCGATTTGACGAAGCCCGTCATCACCGCAGCGCTGCCGATCGCATAGTCGATCCGGCCCGAGCCGATGTCCTGGTTCACTTCATCCTGGGTGCCATAGGTTTTGATCTCGACGCCGGCGGGCTTGTATTTCTCTTCGGCATATTTGGACGAGACGGTGCCGCCCTGAACCCCGATGGTCTTGCCGGCAAGACGCTTTGGGCTGACGTCGAGGTCGCCATTCTTGGGTCCGACGATGAACAAGGTGGTGCGGTAATAGCTCATGGAGAAATCGATGACTTCACGGCGCTTCGGATTGATGACCATGGCGCTCCAGATCACATCGATGGTCCTCGCCTGCAGCGCCGGGATGATTCCGTCCCAGGCCACTTCGACATAGTCGCATTTCTCCTTCATCGCCTTGCAGACGGCTTCGATGGCTTCGACCTCCCAGCCCACCCATTTGCCTGCGGCATCTTTGGAGCTGAAGGGCGGGAAAGGTTCGGCGGCGAAGCCGATCTTGAGCTCGGCACGGGCAAGACCTGTCTGCAGCGCCATGAAGCAGGCGGTCAGGACAAGTGCCTTGATCATCTTATGCATTTGTCGGCTCCAGAAGGGATCGCGAATGAGCTGCACTATGCCGGCCGATCACGTTAAACCGCACTTGCCGTGACCGGATTCATCATACGGCAGAATTTAATCAGATGCCGCCTTGTAAATGACATTATCTCTACGGGTGGTTAAATCGTCGAGGGCCGTCGTGTGATCGGATGGAAGCCGGCGAGGCGATCGTTTTGTTAAGGAAAATAAAGGGTTTCAACCCTTGCGCCGCTGCCATTTGCCCGACGCAGCTCGTCGAGGCGCAACCGTGGGTTCGACGTTATTTCTCCTCGCGCTCTGGCCTCTGCGAAGCCGAGGCTTCGCTTCGGCGCAGCAAGCTTGCTCGGCGCGACCTCACGCCCCAACGGAACAGCAGCCAGCCTATGACCAGCGGCAGCAAGCCAAGCGGTATCCAGAAAGGCGCCATTTCCTGAAGGGCGCTCCCGATGCGGTTCGGTTCACTGACCATCAGAAAGAGCACGATAAGCGTGCAGCCGCCGCCGAAAAGGAGAAGCAGCACGCCGAAGATGATGAGGACAATGTGCATTGTGCGACCCTCAGGTTCCGACCTTGTTCGACGCCAACCCCAGCGACCTTGCCATCCTCGCTCGCGCCGCTTCATCGCGGTAGAACATGTTGTAGGTCTCGAACGGGATGATCTGTCCCGTGGGCGTCACGAAATGGATGCAGGAGCGCTTTACGCGCGACAGGCAGAAATTGTGGCGATCCATGAATTCGACGATGGCGACACGAAAGATATTCTCATAGCCCATGCCTTCCGGCATCGGCACTTCCGGCAAGCAGCAGAGCAGTGCCGCGAGCTTCTCCGGATTGTTGCACTCGGCCGTCGCCAGCGAGAAGAAGTCCAGCACCTGCCGGTGCAGTTCCGGATATTTCTCGAACGTGATGGCATTGGGCAAGGCCTCGACCAGCATGTCCCTCGGAAAGAAGGAAGTGATCGGCGCTATCTGTCGGCCTTTCCTGAGGGCGTAGCCGATGGCGATGGATTCGGGGTTGCACGGCAGCGGAATGATGTCGCCGGCTCCGAACGGCGTTCCCGCCTCGATGATTCTGCGCCGGATGTCGGAGAGCACGATGCGGTCGGTCGCGGGATCGAAATCCTCGTTGCGGCCGGCATCCTGGATGGGCTGGAAGGTGATGCCGCGCACGCACCGCCATTGCAGGGCGAAATGGATGATTTCGCCCAGTTCGTCGTCATTCACGCCATTCTTCACGACGGCGACGAGAGTGGTCGAGATCGCCTCCCGTTCGAGGGCCTCGAGCGCCTCTTTCCGGATCCGGGTGAGGTCGGCTCCGCGCAGCTCCTTGTGCGCGGACGCGCGCAGCGAATCGAACTGGAGATAGATCTCGAAGCCGGGCTTGAAGGCGGCGAGGCGCTTGGCGAAATCCGGCTCCTGGGCAATGCGGATGCCGTTGGTGTTGAGCATGATGTGCCGGATGGGGCGCCGTTTCGCCGCTTCGATGATCTCGATGATCTGCGGATGGATGGTGGGCTCGCCGCCCGATAGCTGAAGGAGATCGGGCTCGCCCTCGCTCGCGACCAGCGCGTCCATCATGCGCTCGATCTCGGCCAACGGGCGGTGCGCCGTCCGGTGCACGGAGGAATCGGCAAAGCAGACGGGGCAGGTGAGATTGCAGGTCTCGTTCACGTCGATGAGGGCGAGGCAGGAATGCTGCTCGTGATCGGGACAGAGGCCGCAGTCATAGGGACAGCCGAGCTCCGTGCGGGTCTGCGCCGTGAGCGGCCGGTCGCCGGGCTTCAGGTAATCGTGGCAGAGCTTGTAATATGCGGCATCGGTCGAGACGAGCGTCTTCTCGACGCCATGCGTCTTGCAGCGCTTGAGATAATAGACGCGGTTTCCCTCGATGATGATCTTGGCGGGGACCAGCGCCATGCACACGCCGCACATCGAGGTCGTCTGGCCGTAGAAGATGTAGGGCGCTATCTTGCGAAGCGGGGCATTCATGGCCTGTGCACCGCTCCCTCCGCCTGCGTTCTGCCGATCATAATGACGGAATAGATCACAAGTCCACCGCAGATGAAATGGAAGAGGTTGAAGGGGCCTAGCACCGTTCCATAGGGCTTGAGGAATTCCCAGAGAAAGCGCTGCCCGGCATAGACGAGCACCATCGCGTAAAAGCCGCAGCGCAGGAACCACGCGTCCCGTCTGCCGATGAGAATGAGGGCCACCACGAGGAATAAGGCCATGGTGAAGGACTCATAAAGCTGCACCGGATGGCGCATGACGCCGTCACCGAAGTCGTGGCCCCAGGGAAGTGCCGTGGGTGTGCCATAGGTCTCGTCCCCCAGGCCAGAAAGAAAACAGCCCCAGCGGCCCACTGCGACGCTCGTGGCGAAGGCCGCTACGAAGATGAGTCCCGTCGATCCCGTTATGCCTTTCTTCCACTTGTAGAGCTCGACGCCGGCGATGGCGCCGGCCAGCGCACCAACGATGCTGCGACCGGCGCCGGCGAGTCCCGAGAGCCAGAGATTGAGCGTGCCCGCGCCAAAGCCGCCGATGACGGCGCCGGCGATGAGCGCCACGGCATAGAAGAGGCCCGCGCTTTCGATCCGCGCCGCGGCATGGGAAAGCCGCCAGCGATAGACGACAAGGGTCATGCCCGTGGCCGCCAGCGCCGCGACAAGATCGAACGCGGTATGGACCGTCGTGCCCGAGGCGCTCTCGATGATCACTTCGCCTCAGCCCTTGCGCCGCTGCATGTGCTCGGCGAGCCGCGGCATGATCTCGACGAAGTTGCACGGCATGTGCCGGTAGTCGAGCTGGCTCTTGAGGATGCCGTCCCAGCCATCGCGGCAGGCGCCAGGCGATCCCGGCAGGCAGAAGATGTATTTGCCCTTGGCCACACCCGCGGTGGCCCGCGACTGCACCGTCGAGACGCCGATCTTCTGGAAGGAGATCATGTGGAAGGCGGTGCCGAACCCCTCTATCTCCTTCTCGAACAGGCCGCGCATCGCCTCGACCGTCACATCGCGCCCGGTGAGCCCTGTGCCCCCGGTCGAGATGACGACATCGACATCCTCGCGCTTGAGCCATTTGCGCACCTGGGCGCGGATCGCGCGGATGTCGTCCTTGACGATCCGGCGGTCGCTCAAGTTGTGCCCGGCCTCGGCGATCCGCTCGGCGAGCACGCCGCCCGACTTGTCGGTCTCAGGCGTACGCGTGTCCGACACAGTGAGCACCGCGATGCGCACCGGAACGAACGGACGGTCTTGCCGGGCTTCGGCCATGTCAGCGCCGCTCGAAGGGTGACGCACCATTCTCCCTCCACCGCGCGAAGCGCGGGGAGGGAGAACGCCCGAAGGGCGGCCGGGTGGGGTGTCTCCGCCCGGAGGTACTCAACGATCGGCTTAAGCAGCTTGCAAATGCCTTCCTTGAGAGATCTTTCTTGTGGGGACACCCCACCCGTCGCGCGTTCCGCGCGCCACCCTCCCCGCCTTCGGCGGCGGCGGGAGATTTCGTCGTAGCATTAGTGGGCATCGCTGTTGAGCTTCTGCTTGAGGGACAGGAAATCGCGCCAGGCGAGACGCTTCTGCGCCGGCTGGCGCAGCAGATAGGCGGGATGCAGCGTCGCCAGCAAAGGGATGCTGCCGTGGCCGGCAGCGAAGTCGAACCAGCGGCCTCTGAGCTTCAATATGCCTTCCGATTTGCCGATCAGGCGCTGCGTCGGCGTGGCGCCGAGGCAGACGAGGAGGCGCGGCTGCTTGATCTCGATGGCGCGCTTGAGGAAGGGCAGGCACATGAGGGTTTCCTGGTCGGTCGGCGTGCGGTTGCCGGGCGGCCGCCAGAAGATGACATTGGAGATGTAGACGGAGGTCTCAGGCGTCTCGCCGCGACGCGACAGGCCGATCGCCTGCAGCATGCGGTCGAGGAGCTGGCCGGAGCGGCCGACGAAGGGCTTGCCCTGGATGTCTTCGTCGCGGCCAGGCGCTTCGCCGATGAGCATCACTTGCGCTTGCGGGTTGCCGTCGGCGAAGCACAGATTGGTCGCGGTCTTCTTGAGCGGGCAGGCGTCGAAACGCATGAGCGCCTGCTCGATCTCGGCGAGCGTACCGCATTCGGCCGCCATTTGTGCGGCATCGCTTGTTCCCGAGGACTGCGCGGGAAGCGGGCCGCCGCGGAACTCTCCGATGACCGTTTGGGGCCGGAGGATCGGGGCGGGGGCGGGCTTCCTGGCCTCGGGCTCAGGCTTTGGCTTGGGCGCGACGAGCCGGTTCACCGGCCGATCGCCGATGATCTCGTCCGCTCCCATCTCGACCAGCCATTCGATCATGGCCGCTGCTTCAGCTGCCTTCATGTCGCACTCAGCGTTCCCGATGTCTTAAAGGGTGGCTTGCGCCCCTGCCTCTTGCCACTATAACAGGCCGGAAACCATCGTAGCCATAGAAGGTTATGCGAAAAGCAAGGGCCGGTCGCGCAGGCGAAGCCGGTTGAAATTGGGAGACGAGAGACTGTGGAAGACGTCCAGCGCGAAGCCATGGAATATGACGTCGTCATCGTGGGCGCGGGGCCCGCGGGGCTTGCCGCCGCGATCCGGCTGAAGCAGCTCGCAGCGGTTGCCGGCCAGGAGGTCTCGGTCTGTGTCCTCGAAAAGGGCTCGGAGGTCGGCGCCCATATTCTCTCCGGCGCCGTGGTCGATCCGATCGCGCTCAACGAGCTCATTCCCGACTGGAAGGAGAAGGGGGCGCCGCTCACCACCGAGGTCAACGAAGACCGCTTCTATGTCCTGGGTCCGCAGGGCGCTGTGCGCCTGCCCAATATCATGATGCCGCCGCTCATGAACAACCACGGCAACTATGCCGTCTCGCTCGGCAATGTCTGCCGCTGGCTGGCGCAGCAGGCCGAAGCCTTGGGCGTCGAGATCTATCCGGGCTTCGCCTGTTCCGAGGTGCTCTATCGCGAGGACGGTTCCGTCAGGGGCGTCGTCGCGGGCGTCTTCGGCATCGCCAAGGATGGATCGCGCAAGCCCGATTTCCAGCCCGGCATGGAGCTCCTCGGCAAATATGTATTCATTGCCGAAGGCGTGCGCGGCTCGCTCGCCAAGGAGATCATCGCGAAGTTCAGTCTCTCGGCCGGCAAGGAGCCGCAGAAATTCGGCCTCGGCATGAAGGAGCTGTGGGAGGTGCTGCCCGAGAAGCACAAGCCCGGGCAGGTCACGCATACGATGGGCTGGCCGCTCGGTCTCAAGGCGGGCGGCGGCTCGTTCATGTACCACCTCGAGAACAATCTCGTGTCGATCGGCTTCGTCGTACACCTCAACTACGACAATCCGCATCTTTATCCCTACATGGAGTTCCAGCGCTTCAAGCATCATCCCTTGATCGAGCCGGTGCTGCGCGGCGGGCGGCGCATCGCCTATGGCGCGCGCGCCATCACCGAGGGCGGCCTGCAGTCGGTGCCAAAGCTCTATTTCCCCGGCGGCGTGCTGATCGGCTGCTCGGCGGGCTTCGTCAATGTGCCGCGCATCAAAGGCTCGCACAATGCGATGAAGACCGGGATGCTGGCGGCCGAGGCGGCCTTCAAGGCGATCAAGGCCGGCCGCGCCGGCGATGAGCTCGCCGACTATGAGAAGGCTTACGAGAAATCCTGGGTCTATAAGGATCTGAGCCGGGTGCGCAATGTGAAGCCGATGTGGTCGAAGCTCGGCCTTATCGGCGGGCTGGCGCTGGGCGGCGCCGATATGTGGCTCAACCAGCTCTTCGGCTTCGGCCTCGGCACCTGGAAGCACGGCAAGCCCGATTACGCGACGCTGAAGCCTGCCTCCGAGATGAAGCCGATCGACTATCCCAAGCCCGACGGCGTCATTTCCTTCGACCGGCTCACCAATGTGGCTTTCTCGGCGACCAATCACGAAGAGGACGAGCCGCCGCATCTCAAGCTCATCAATCCGACGGTGCCGATCGCGGTCAACCTGCCCAAATGGGCCGAGCCCGCCCAGCGTTATTGCCCGGCCGGCGTCTATGAGGTGGTGGGTGAGGAAGGCAAGGATGCGCGCTTTCAGATCAACCACCAGAACTGCGTGCACTGCAAGACCTGCGACATCAAGGATCCCTCGCAGAACATCAACTGGGTGGTGCCGCAAGGCGGCGAAGGCCCCAATTATCCGAACATGTAGATCTAGGAAAAGACTGCGATTCTTCTTCGCGCGCCTTCAGCGCCATTTAGCCAAGGCGCTAAAGATGCGGGCGACAATGCCCGATTGCCTAAAACTTTAATTAAACCGGCAAGGTCTGTGGAACGGTCTTTGCATAGCTTGCCCCGCAGGCGAAGAGCGCCTCGCGACCGGGACAGCCATGAGACATCACCTGAAGGCCATGACAATCAAAGGCAGCGCGCTGCGGCGGCGCTTCACCAGCGACGCGCGGGGCAATGTCGCCGTCATCACAGCTCTTGCCGCCATTCCGCTGTGTGCGGCCGGAGGCGTTGCCATCGATTATTCGCATGCGAGTTTCGTGCGTTCATACCTGCAGGCCGAGGCCGATGCCGCGGCCCTTGGCGCCGCCGTCGGCGGGCCCTCGGCCAATGATGCGACATGGGCGACGGCAGCGGAGGGGCACACGAAATCGCGATTTGGAGCGGGCGTCAGCGACGTCTCCGTTCAGGGCAAATGGCTGTCGGCCACGGATTTCGGCGTCGATGCGAGCGCCACCGTGCCCGTGTCGCTGCTCGCGGCCGTGCCCGGCTTCTCCAAGACGATGAAAGTGAGCGTCGCTGCGGTGGCCCGCTATGCCGAGCCGGTGCTCGAATACAAGCCGCCCGTTCTCACCGACCTCAATCCGGATGCCGCCGACTACAACCGCGTCTCTGTCTATTGCTTCAACAGCGAGAAGAAAAAGGCGTCCGAGAGGCGGACGAAGATGACGGCCGTCGCCGACAACGCCTTGACGAAATACAACTACACAATGCCGGAATGCGGACCCAAGGAAACCCTGAGCTTCCGTCTCCACAATGTGCGCAACGCGCGGACCCAGAAGTCGAAATGGGATGATCCGAAGGCGGAGCACTACGACTATTACACCGACACGGTCATCACCGGCGGCAAGGAAAGCTACGCTCTCGAGTACAGCCTGCTCGAAACCGTGCTCTGCGACAGCCGGAGCGCCTGCCAGCTCCCGAAGGATGGCGGCACGCTTCCGGAAGGTCCGAACCGGACGCCGGATAATAGTAAGACGGGCGCCTGCGCGCCTGGAAAGTTCCTCTATTACGGTTGGGAAGACCGCCCGCCCGAGAAGGGCGGCTCCGACCGCGACTACAACGATATCCGGATCGTCATGGAATGCCCGACGGTGAAGGCCGGCGGCACTGAAAAGGTGGCGCTGATCAAATAGCCGCCAGCGCGACGGCGTCGATATCAAGCAAGTGACCCTCTCCACCACCTCAGGTCGGCTTGCATCCTGGGGGCGTTTCCTGGCGAAATGCCCCCTTTTTCTTGGGGTTTGCCGCCCTATGCTCGCAATGCCCCTTGCGGCAATCGTGAAAAAACCTCATTTTATGTCCTGAATCGCCAGCCTTAGCCCTGATGCGATCGGAAAGAGTTCCGCTTTAATGATCAAGACCTTGCACCGGATGCTGCCGGCCCTGGCCGCTGGCCTCGTCATCTTTGCCGCCCTTCCCGCGAATGCGGGTTATGAAGAACTCGACATCGAGGGGAGCTCGCTTTCCGGCAGCTATCTGGCGGGCCGTTTCGCCGGCAAGCAGCGCGACATGGACGCCGCCGGCCAGTATTTCCAGCAGGCTCTGCGCGATGATCCCAACAATGCCGTGCTCATCGAGCGGGTCTTCGTCTTCGACCTGTCGGAAGGCAAGATCGCCAGCGCCGAGGACTATGCCGAGCGGGTCCTCTCCTTCAACAGCCAGCATCGCATGGCGCGTTTCGTGCTCGGCCTGCGCGATGTCAGGCTGAAGCGCTATCAGCGGGCGCGCGAGAACTTCAAGAAGGCGGCCTATACGCCGATCGGCGAGCTGACCTCGGCACTCCTCTCCGCCTGGACCTATGCCGCCCAGGGCAACCAGGCGGCGGCCTTCAACGCGCTCGACAAGCTCGACCAGAACGAGTCGCTCGAGAATTTCAAAGCCTATCACGGCGCCCTCATCGCCGATTATCTCGGCACCTCCTTGCGCGCCGAAAGCTTCTACAAGAAGGCCTATGCCCAGGCCGGCAATTCGTTGCGCGTCGTCCAGGCCTATGGCAACTATCTCGAGCGCAACGGGCACAAGGACGAGGCGCGCAAGATCTATGAGCAGTTCCTCTCGACGGCCGAGAAGAATCCGCTGGTAGGCCAGTCGCTCGACAATCTGAACAAGGGCGTCAAGCCGCAAGCTTTCATCAAGACACCGCAGGCCGGCATGAGCGAAGCGCTGTTCTCGGTGGCGAGCGCGCTCTCCGACGACCAGGGCCTCGATGTAGCGCTGGCCTATGCCCAGCTCGCTCTCTCCATCGACGGCGATCGCAACATCAACCTGACGCTGCTCGGCGACATCTATGAAAGCATGAACAGCTATCAGCGCTCGATCGATGCCTATGACGCAATCGAAAAGAACTCGGTGCTCAAGCCCAATGCCGAGCTCGAGGTCGCGGTCAACCTGCAAAGGCTCGAGAAGAAGGATGAGGCGAAGGCGAGGCTCAAGGCGCTGACCCAGGCGGACCCCAAGGACTACGAAGCGCTGGTGACGCTCGGCAATCTCTACCGCAACAACGAGGAATTCGCACCTGCGGCCGACACCTACAACGCGGCCATTGCTCTCCTCGGCGTGCCCACGCGCGACAACTGGACGGTCTTCTACTATCGCGGCATTTCCTTCGAGCGCACCAAGCAGTGGGACAAGGCCGAGGCCGATTTCCGCAAAGCCCTCCAGCTCGAGCCCGATCAGCCGATGGTGCTCAACTATCTCGGCTATTCGATGGTCGACAAGAAGCTCAATCTCAACGAGGCGATCGCGATGGTGCGCAAGGCGGTCGAGCTCAAGCCGAATGACGGCTATATCGTCGACAGCCTCGGCTGGGCGCATTTCCGCCTCGGCGAATATGAGGAGGCGGTCAAGCAGCTGGAGCGCGCCGTCGAGCTCAAACCTTCGGATCCGGTGATCGCCGATCATCTGGGCGATGCCTATTGGCGCGTCGGCCGCCAGCTCGAGGCCCGCTTCCAATGGCAGCATGCCAAGGACAACAAGCCCGAGCCCGAAGACCTGGCGCGCATCGACAAGAAGCTGAAAGAGGGGCTGGCCGACGAGCCGCCCGTGACTCCGGCGCAGAACAGCGCCGGCGGCAATAACGGCTGATATTTTGCCTCATACGGAGCTGGCGCCTGCCAAGGTCAACCTGGCGCTGCATGTGCTTGGCCGCAGAGACGACGGCTATCACGAGCTCGACAGCATCGTCGCCTTTGCCCAGGTCGCCGACCGCCTGACCTTCGAGGAGGCCCCCGACTGGCGCCTCGATATTGCGGGCCCCTTTGCGGAAGGTCTCGAGGCCGCGCCGGACAACCTGGTGCTGAAGGCCGCTCGTGCCTTTGCCGCGGCCTATCCGTCGCGCACCTACCGCATCAGGCTGGAAAAAAACCTGCCGATCGCTTCCGGCATCGGCGGCGGATCGGCTGACGCCGCCGCCTGCCTCAGGGCGCTCGCATCGCTCGCCGGCGTCAGCGATGATCTGGGGAAGCTCGCTTGCGGCCTTGGCGCCGATGTGCCGGTCTGCCTCGTCGGCAAGGCCTGCCGCATGCAAGGGATTGGCGAGCGCATCGACTTACTGGACGACATCGAGCCGATGCCGGCCGTGCTGGTCAATCCCGGCCTTGAGCTTGCGACCAGGGATGTTTTCGCGAGGCTTGCCTTGAAGCCCGGCGACAAGGCCTTTGCCGGCCTCACGACGCCCATGGATCTGGCCTCATGCCGCAACGACCTCACCGTGTCGGCGCTCGCTTCGGCGCCGGTCATCGGCCAGGTGATGGCGGGCTTGAGCGTCCAGGCCGGCTTGCGTTTCGCCCGCATGTCGGGATCGGGCGCGACGTGCTTTGGCATTTTCGCATCCCGGGAGGCGGCGAAGGAAGCGGCACGGCGCATTTCCCAGACTCATCCGCAATGGTGGGTCGTGCCGACCATGATCGGCTAAACGCTGCGCTCGCGCTTTTACTTACGTGGCGGAAGAGAAACCTCTACCTTTCTTTCCTCATCCTCTCGAAGCATCGGAGCGAAAATACAGCCGCTGGATGACCGCCATGATCAACGCCGTCGCCCAGCCGAAGATGATCCAGCCATTGACGGCCTCGAACGTAGCCAACACACGCCAGTCGGGTCCCAGTGTTATGTCGCCGTAACCGACGGTGGTGAATGTCACGATCGAGAAATAGAGCGCTTGCTCAAAGGTCGGCAAGGCTTGCTTCAGGTCGTAACAGATCGCCCACACCACCACGTCGAGAACAATCGGCAGCAGGAGATACAAAATCCAAATGACCGTCACGGCGGTCGGCCAGCGCGCCAGAATGGCAGGGTGGTGCTGCTCGATCGACCTGAACCGTCGCAGTCCAAAAGCCATGAAGAGCGCCTGGACGGCGATGGTAATGGCGATCAACAGGCCGGCGAGAAGCAGCTGGCGCAGCATGATAACCTCCGTGCAAGACTATCCGGCCGGCCGCTCGGCCCGGCCTTTGCGCGGGCTCCGGCCGGTCCAGCGTTTGTAGGCGACCGAGAAGGCGCTCGGGTTGGAGTAGCCGAGAAGAAAGGCGATCTGGGTGAAGCTCAGCTCCTCCTCGGCGAGATAGCGCGACGCCAGGTCCTGGCGCAGGCGCTCGACGATGGTGGTGAACGGCATGTTGATCTCCGCCAGCCGGCGCACCAGCGTGCGCTCGCTCATGCCGAGCTCGGTGGCGATCGTCTTGATCCGCGCCTGGCCTCTGGGCAGGAGCTCCGCCAGCCGCCGCTCGATCTGATCCAGGAATTCCTCGCGCTGCGGCGGACGCTTGCGCAGCAGGTCATCGGCATGGTCCCTGAGCACCGCGAGGAGGCGGTCGTCGGATGACCGGATGGGCATGGCCAGCGTCTTGCGGGAGAAGACGATGTGCCCCTGGTTGCGGTTGAATTTCACCGGGCAGCCGAACTGTTTCGCGAATTGATCGAGATGCGAGCGGCGATTGTGGACGAATTGCACGGAGAGGGGGGCAAGCCTGATGCCGGCGAGCTGGCGATAGGCATGGATGACGACGCCATAGGAGAATTCGACCGCCTGGCGCGACTGGCCATAGGAGGAATGCAGCGGAATGATCGTGAGCGTCCCGGTCTCACCCGCGACCTTGAGGCTGATCTGATAGGCTTCCGAGAACACGCGCAGATAGCGGGCGAGGTTGTGCATGGCCTCCTCGACGGTGCGGGACGCAATGCCGAGATAGGCGAGGAGGCCGGCATCGCGAATGTCGATCGTGGCGCTGAAATTGAGACCGAAGCAGTCATCGCTGAGCTCGCGGGCGGCGATCTCGAGAAGCCTCGCATGGTCGGTGAAGGGGATCCAGGCATCGGCCTTGTTGAGCATGCGCAACTCGAGCCCCGCCTCGGCAAGCGCCGCTTCGAGGTCGGCTCCCGCCTGCTTGAGCTTGTCGACAACCATCCTTGCCCATAAAGCCCGAACCAGGATTTTCCCCGGATCGAGCCTGGTCTGCCGCTTGGCCATGATCGTCATCCCGAAAGCTTGGAACCCGCCATTGGGAACCGTTTGTCACGAAATGGCAAGCGTTTGGCGGGGTTTCGAAAGAATTTTGAGGCACCGAATGCCTAAGTCACGGGCCGAAACTTCTCAAGCCCGCTAGGGAAAGCGACAGGCGCCGGGTCACAGAAGAACTCAGAGTCCCGGTGTCGGACTAGCGGCTCTCGCGCCCCGTGAGACCGCTAGTCTTTTTCCCGACGGCAAAGGCCGCGCCCGAATGCGGCGCCATTCTTCACGTGATGGAAAACCATGAACGAGCCGGCCATGATGTTGCTCTCGGATACGGCGTCGTTCCTTGGCGCCATCGTGGCGGGAATGGCATTGGGCGGGCTGCTTTATGCCGGCGCCGTCATCGCCTGGCGGCTGGCCTCGCGAATTTGGCGGTGGCTCCGGCGGCAATAATCCCCCGGCGCAGACCGGGGGGTATTGCGCCGGGGGCGGGAAGCGACCCGGGGGTCCTAGTCGCCCCTCTCGCAGCCGGCACAGCCTGCGCCACGCCGGAAGCGGACGCCCTCTAGGCGAGCGATGTGAGAACCGCAATTCGACTTCAGGCCGCTGGCGTCGAATCAAAAGAGATTGGCGTATCAAGAGAAGCAGCTCCGTCATCCGCAAAGCTCTGGCGGATTTCATATATCTATTTGATATTATTGTGTAACGTTGAATTTTGTGGCTTGGGTTGCTTTCCTTTTGCCCAGGCTCACCGCCGGTCATCCTCGCCGCGCAGCGCGCCGTCGGACGGCGCGTCCAGAATTGAAGGGACCGGGTTAGGGGTGTATAATCCCGCCGTGTTCGAGTTGGCCCTGAACGCCCAAGGAGAAGGCATATCAGGCCATTCGGACGCGGTTGTTCAGGAGGTCAGTCATGGCCTCTTTACATGGAAAACCGATCGGCGCTGTAGACGACAGCACCGCTTACGGTGAGATCCAAAAGATCAGTGCAGCTGACCTCGTGGACGCTTTGTCCAAAGGCGTCGATGACTTCAAGGCGAAACCCAGCCACCTGGTCATCCTCGCCATTCTCTACCCGCTCGCCATGGTGGTGTCGGCCAATATCGCGGCCGGCTACATACCCCTGCCGCTGGTCTTTCCCTTGCTTTCGGGATTCGCCCTGATCGGCCCGCTCGCCGCGATCGGCCTCTATGAGATCAGCCGGCGGCGCGAGCAGGGCCTCGATATCTCCTGGGAGCACGCCTATAACGTCATCCGCAGGCCGTCCATCAGCGTCCTGACGCTGAGCGTGCTGGTCGGCGTGATCTATTTCGTGTGGCTCGGCGCGGCGTTCCTCATCTACCGGCAGATCTACGGCAGCACCGTGCCGACGGCGATCACCCCCTTCGTCTGGGAGGTTCTCACCACGCCAGCCGGCTGGGCGCTCATCATCGTCGGCTGCGGCGTCGGCTTTCTTTTCGCCGTCGTGGTGCTCGCCATCAGCGCCGTGTCCTTTCCGATGCTTGTCGATGTGCATGTCGGCGTGGTGACGGCGATACGGACGTCCGTTCACGCGTTTCTGGCCAATCCGACGACGATGATGCTGTGGGGCTTCATCGTCGCCAGCCTGCTGTTGATCGGGGCCCTGCCGTTGTTCGCCGGCCTCGCTGTCGTGATGCCGGTGCTCGGGCATGCGACCTGGCACCTGTATCGCAAGGTCGTCAAGCACTACCCGGTTTGACTTCGGTGTCGATATGAAGATCGCGTTCGCTTTGATTGTGCTGGCCTTGGGCTCGGTCGTATTTCATCTGCTGAGCCCGTGGTGGTGGACTCCGATCGCCTCGAACTGGGACTATATCGACCACACGATCACCCTCACATTCTGGATCACCGGCATCGTATTCGTCGCCATCGTCCTGTTCATGGCCTATTGCCTGTGGCGCTTCCGCCACCAGGCAGGAACGCAGGCGGCATATGAGCCGGAAAACAAGAGGCTGGAATGGTGGCTCACCATATTGACCTCGGTCGGGGTAGCGGCCCTGCTGACGCCCGGCCTGTTCGTCTGGCACCAATTCGTCACCGTGCCCAAGGAAGCAGATGTGGTCGAGATCATCGGCCAGCAGTGGCAGTGGAATTTCCGCCTCCCCGGAAAGGACGGCGTATTGGGCACTTCCGACACCCGCAATGTCACGCCTGAAAACCCGCTGGGCCTCAATCCGAACGATCCCCATGGCGAGGATGATGTCCTGATCGCGGGCGGCGACCTGCACCTGCCGCTCAACCGGCCCGTCAGGGTATTGCTCCGCTCGATCGACACCATCCACGACTTCTACGTGCCGGAGTTCCGGGCCAAGATGGACATGGTTCCGGGCATGGTCACCTATTTCTGGTTCACCCCGACCCGACCCGGAACATTCGCAGCCATCTGCGCCGAGCTGTGCGGCACCGGACACTACACCATGCGCGGCGTGGTCGTGGTCGAGGAAGAGGGCGCCTATCAGGCGTGGCTGCAGGAGCAGTCGATCTTCAAGCAGTCGGCCGATGCGGGGAACGGCACGGGTGAGGGGACAAGTCTCGCCTTGAGCGCGACCAAAACGGGTTCCGCGCCATGAGCACGCGCACCGTCAAAACGAAGGCCGGGCTGTCGCATATGGCGTTGGTGAAGGCCTCTCCACGCTTCCCCCTCTCCCGTTGCGAAGCAATGGGAGAGGGTGCCCGAAGGGCGGGTGAGGGCTCTTTGGCTCAGCAAGGAAGTTGGTTGAAATCAGAGTATATTGCACGAAAGAGCCCTCATCCGGCCTTCGGCCACCTTCTCCCGCAAGCGGGAGAAGGGGAAACCTGGCACGGCCCTCCACGGAAATATCCATATGCGATAGCCCTACCCGCAACGGATACGCAGCCCGCATTTTCGAGAGATATTCAAACCGAAGGGTGACGCGATGACCGATACAGCACCCGACGCCATCAATTATGTGGCACCCGCCGAAGTCGAGGATGTGGAGCTTTATCATCCGAAAAGCTTCGTCACCAAATACATCTGGAGCCAGGACGCCAAGGTGATCGCCATACAGTATGCGCTGACCGCGATCGCGATCGGCCTGGTGGCATTGGTGCTGTCGTGGCTGATGCGGCTGCAACTCGGATTCCCGGAGGCCTTCTCCTTCATCACGCCCGAATCCTACCTGCAGTTCATCACCATGCACGGCATGATCATGGTCATCTATCTCCTGACCGCGCTGTTCCTGGGCGGATTCGGCAACTACCTCATCCCGCTGATGGTCGGCGCCCGCGACATGGTGTTCCCCTATGTGAACATGCTGAGCTACTGGGTCTATCTGCTGGCCGTGCTGGTGCTGGTTGCGAGCTTCTTCGCGCCGGGCGGGCCCACCGGCGCCGGCTGGACGCTCTATCCGCCGCAGGCCATCCTCGCCGGCACCCCGGGACAGAGCTACGGCATCATCCTGATGCTCGCCTCGCTCGCCTTGTTCATCATCGGCTTCACCATGGGCGGATTGAACTATGTGGTGACGGTGCTGCAGGCGCGCACGCGCGGGATGACGCTGATGCGCATGCCCTTGACGGTGTGGGGCATCTTCGTCGCCACCATTCTGGCGCTGCTGGCCTTCCCCGCTCTGTTCGCCGGCGCTGTGATGATGATGTTCGACCGGCTTCTCGGCACCAGCTTTTTCATGCCGGATATCGTCGAGTTCGGCGAAAGCCTGAAATATGGCGGCGGCAGCCCGATATTGTTCCAGCACCTGTTCTGGTTCTTCGGCCATCCCGAGGTCTATATCGTAGCGCTTCCGGGCTTCGGCATCGTCTCCGACCTGATCAGCACCCATGCGCGACGGAACATCTTCGGCTACCGGATGATGGTGTGGGCGATCGTCGCCATCGGCGCCTTGAGTTTCGTGGTGTGGGCGCACCACATGTATGTCAGCGGCATGAACCCCTATTTCGGCATCTTCTTCGCCACCACCACGCTCATCATCGCGGTGCCCACCGCCATCAAAGTCTACAACTGGGTGCTGACGCTGTGGCGGGGCAACATCCATCTGACCCTGCCGATGCTGTTTGCCATCGCCTTCATCCTGACCTTCGTGAATGGCGGGCTGACCGGCCTGTTCCTCGGCAACGCCGTGGTGGACGTTCCGCTTTCCGACACCATGTTCGTGGTCGCCCATTTTCACATGGTGATGGGTGTGGCGCCCATCCTCGTCATCTTCGGGGCCATCTACCATTGGTATCCGCTGATAACCGGACGGATGCTGAACCAGGCCATGGGTCATTTCCACTTCTGGGTCACCTTCCTCGGCGCCTATGCGATCTACTTTCCCATGCATTATCTGGGCTTCATCGGCGTGCCGCGGCGCTATTACGAGATGGGTGACGTCGCCTTCGTGCCGCCATCCGCCCAGACGCTGAACGAGTTCATCACCGTCGCGGCCCTGATCGTCGGCTTCGCGCAGGTGGTGTTCATCTTCAACCTGGCGTGGAGCCTGTTCAAAGGCAAGCGGGCAGAGCGCAACCCCTGGCGGGCCACCACGCTCGAATGGCAGACACCGCAGATGCCGCCCGCGCACGGCAACTGGGGCAAGGAGCTGCCGGTGGTCTATCGCTGGGCTTACGATTACAGCGTGCCGGGCGCCGCTCAGGACTTCCTGCCGCAGAACCTTCCGCCCGATCAGGTCGCCACCTCGGCAGCAAAGCCATGAACCTCATCCGCCAGCTGACGGAAAAACCTTGGGTTCCGGCACAGGCCAGGATCGACGACCGTCACCGCGGCGGCACATTCCGATTGCCGGCCAAGACGGTAGCCTTGCGCACGTTTCTTGCCGTGGTCACGGTTCTGTTCACGCTTCTCGTCCTCAGCTATGGCACAAGGATGGAGTTCGAGGACTGGCGCCCCACGCCGCCGCTCAGGCTCCTGTGGCTGAACACAGGCCTTCTCGTCCTGAGCAGCCTCGCGATGCAGTGGGCGGAGGTTTCCGCGCGCCGCGGCGAGATCGACGGCGTGCGCAACGGCCTGCTGGCGGGCGGCGCCTGTGCCGTTGCGTTTCTGGGCGGGCAGATCCTGGCCTGGCGGCAACTGAACATGCTGGCCGTCTTCGACGTCGCGAACCCGGCGATCGCCTTCTTCTTCCTCATCACCGCGCTGCACGGGCTGCATTTGTTGGGCGGTCTCGTGGCCTGGGGCAGAACCACCGCCAAGGCATGGCGCGGCTCGGATGTCGCCCAGGTTCGCTTGAGCGTCGAGCTGTGCACCGTCTATTGGCACTTCCTGCTTCTGGTCTGGCTGGTCCTTTTCGGCCTGTTGTTTTCGGGCAACGACAATCTGGGCGTCCTGCTGGCGCTCTGCGGGCTCAGGTGAAGGGAACAATCCCCATGGCAGATACTGCAGCGAGCGATACGACCGAACCCCTGGCGCGGCCTCAAGGCCTGCGCGGCTTCACTGCCGACTGGTCCTCGGATCAGCGGGCATTCAAGAACGTGCCCTGGGGCAAGGCGATGATGTGGATCTTCCTGCTCAGCGACACCTTCATCTTCAGCTGCTTCCTCTTGTCCTACATGACGGTCAGATGGTCGACGAAGGTGCCGTGGCCCAATCCCAGCGAGGTCTTCGCGCTGAATATCGGCGGCACCAGCATCCCCCTCATCCTGATCGCCATCATGACCTTCATCCTGATCTCATCGAGCGGCACGATGGCCATGGCGGTCAAATACGGCTATGCCCGCGAGCGCAGGAAGACCGCGATCCTGATGCTGGTGACGGCGGCCTTCGGCGCCACATTCGTCGGGATGCAGGCCTTCGAGTGGACCAAGCTGATCCTCGAAGGGGTGCGTCCCTGGGGCAACCCCTGGGGCGCGCCGCAGTTCGGCTCGACCTTCTTCATGATCACCGGCTTCCACGGCACGCATGTGACGTTCGGGGTGATCTTCCTCATCGCCATCGCCCGAAAAGTCTGGCGCGGAGATTTCGACGTCAACCGGCGCGGCTTCTTTACGAGCCGCAAAGGCAACTACGAGGTCGTCGAAATCATGGGTCTCTACTGGCACTTTGTCGACCTGGTCTGGGTCTTCATCTTTGCCCTGTTCTATCTTTGGTGAGGCAAGACATGGCACACGCACAGGCGCAGCAGCATCCGATCGGCGTATATCTGTGGACATGGGGACTGCTCTTCGTCCTCAGCACCTTTTCCTACCTGGTCGACTACTTCAACCTCGAAGGCCATCTCCGGTGGTCGCTGATCCTCCTGTTCATGGTGCTGAAGGCGGGGCTGATCGTCGCCGTCTTCATGCATATGGCCTGGGAGCGGCTGGCCCTGATCTATGCCATCCTGCTCCCGCCGGTCCTGGTGCTGGTGTTTGTGAGCCTCATGACGCTTGAATCGGACTACACCCTCATCACGCGCGAACTCTTCTTCAAGGCAGGATCCTGATCCTCGCAAAGACAGGGCTATCACATATGAAAATTCTTGAAGTGAGTGAGCTGGCTGCGGTGTTCCCCCTCTCCCGTTGCGAAGCAATGGGAGAGGGTGGCCGAAGGCCGGGTGAGGGCTCTTTGTCTCAGCAGGAATGCTCGTTGAGGTCAGAGCACACTGCTCGAAAGAGCCCTCATCCGCGCTTCGCGCACCTTCTCCCATTGCTTCGCAACGGGCGAAGGGGAGTGACGCGGAAGCCTTACAAACCCCAAAGGAGTGACGGATGAAGTTCAGATTGGTTCTCGCCGCCCTGGCGCTCATGGGCTTCAGCACCGCCGGCTTTGCGCAAGATGCGGCCGAGGGTGAGAAAGTCTTCAAGAAGTGCCTGGTCTGCCATACGGCGACGGACGCGACCAACAAGGTCGGGCCCTCGCTCAAGGGCATTGTCGGCCGCAAGGCGGCGTCGGTCGAAGGTTTCAAATATTCCCCCGCCATGCAGGCCAAGGCCGCTGAAGGGGTGATCTGGGACGAGGCCACCCTTACCGCCTATCTGCCCGATCCGAAGGCCTTCGTGCCCGGCACCAAGATGGTCTTTCCCGGCCTCAAGAATCCGCAAGATGTCGCCAACGTCATCGCCTATCTCAAGACCACGGGAATGTAGGCTAGAGCATCGGACCGAAAAGTGCGAAGCGGTTTTCGGATAATCCGATGCGCAAACAAAGAATAGAGCGCCGAGGCGATTCCATCGGAACGCCCGACGCTCCAGACGAGCAGGTTGGAATGATCGTCATCCTCATTGGCGCGCTCCTCGTCTTTGCCGGCCTGTTGTTCATGGCCTACGTGGCCATCTGGCGCGGGCGGTTGAGCGGTGCGAGCCGGCGCGATTCAACGGCGGAAAGCCCAACTCTGGAACCCAAGGGTCGAAGTGCTGCCTTTGATCCCAGAGCGAACTGGCCCGGCCTTGCACTTATCGGGCTCGGCTCCGTCCTCATCTATGTCGGGACCAGTTATTTGTAGGGATCACCGCGGCGCATCGCTCTCGAGCGTGACGACTCTAGTCCAACCCATAACCCTCACCCTGAGGTGCCCGCCGCAGGCGGGCCTCGAAGGGTGGCAAGCGGCGTGCTTTTTGTACCTGGATCATGCTTCGAGGCTCGCTTCGCTCGCACCTCAGCATGAGGGTGTTTTGAGTGAGGCCTCGCCGCGGATTGTCGTATACTTGATCCGTCATGCGTCGTGTTCATGGAACATTGCGGCTGTGCGCGTTGTTGCGCATCTCCAATGTCTGGCTGCTGGAGTTCGACGGCAACCGCTTTCTCATCGACACCGGCCATAAGGTGGAGCGCCCCCTGCTGATGGCGGAGCTCCATGCCGCCGGCATCCGCGGGCGGGGTGACCTCAACGCAATCCTCCTGACACACCGGCATAGCGATCACGCCGGCAACGCCCTATGGCTGCGCGAGCGTTATGGCGCCCTGATCCTCTGCCACCCGGACGACGCTTCTGTCCTCGACGGCACAAGCAAAGCTGCCCCGCTCTCCGGAAGGCGTGCGCCGCTCTGGGCGGACGTCCTCTGTCGCATCGAGGACCTGATGCCGGCCCGCCTCGACGTCGATGGCACCTTTGGCGAGGGCCGCTGGCAATGGGGCTTCGACGTGACGCCGGTGCCGGGGCACACCGAGGGGAGCTGCCTGCTCTACCACGAGCCGAGTGCCACCCTGTTCTCCGGCGATGCGATCCTGGCCGGGCCGCCGCCCTTGCGCATGATCGAGTGGATCAGCCTCGCCGATGCCGCCTTCTCCGAGGATGTCGAACGTTGCCGCGCCAATGTGCGGAGGTATCTGCGCGCCCTGCCGCACGTCGAGTGGCTCTGCTCGGGACACGGCCCCGCGGTCACCAAAGACGTCAGGAAGAAGCTGCTGGCGCTTGGCCCGGAGAAGGCCGGCTGAGGTCGAGGTGGCCGTACAGAGATGCTTCGCCGAAACGGCAATTCGGTGAAAACCCTATCCTCCTTTCGTCATCCCGGCGAAAGCCGGGATCCATTGAATTCTTTCAAGGCGAGCAGCGCCGCCTCCGATGTTTCCCCTCTCCCGTTGCGAAGCAATGGGAGAGGGTGGCCGAAGGCCGGGTGAGGGCTCTTTGTCCCAGCAAGGAATGCTGGTTGAGGTCAGAGCCCGTGGCGCGAAAGAGCCCTCATCCGCGCTTCGCGCACCTTCTCCCATTGCTACGCAACGGGAGAAGGGAAAGGACGGAGGGGCCTTACAACTTCCATATGCGATTGCCCCGGAGGGGAGCGGTCTCACGTCACCATCCTTCGCCCCGAGCCTTCGACCGGCGGGCCTTCGAGGTAGACGCCGCCTTGCAGCCGCGGCCGCTCCCTCGGGGCAGGGACCTTCGGCGCGATGAGCGGGCAGTTGACGGCATATTCGCCGAAGGCATCGGCGCCGTGGCTGTTGACGTCATGCAAGGGGCCGGCAAAGCCGCCGAGCGTGGCGCTCTGCCGGCGCGAGTATCGCCGCAAGCGCGACAGGCCCAGCATCACCCGCTTGGTGCGGTTGAAGCGCATGAGCGGCAGGAGAGCGCGGCCTGCGTTGATGCGCTCCGCCGGGCCCTGCTGCGCGCCGACGCGGATCGGCTTCACGCCGAGCCGCATCAGCGTCAAGGCGCGGCTGCGCCCGGCAGCACCCCATTCGCGCAGCTTCACGTCATGGGGAAGATAGTGCTCGCCGTAAGCGAAAGCGCGCTCGCGTCCCACGCATGAGAGAGCCGGCGCGACCAGGCGCGGCTCCGGCTGCAATTCGGGCAGGGCCTCGCGCACGATCTCCTCCGCGCCCTGGCCGCTCGTCTCATGATAGTCGATCGCCGTCACCTGCACGCCGTCGTCCTGGAGGAACCAGATCGCCGTATAATCGTCGATGCCGATGTCCCACGCGGTGTCGACGGGCCGTGCCGGATCATGCGGGAAATCGCCGATGCGGCCCTGGCGCTCCGCTTCGGCGATGAGGCGCGCATAGTAGGAGGCCTCGCTGACGATCTCGTAATTGCCGCCCCAGACATGATCGGCCATTTCGGGATCGCTGGCATAATCGGACTCCTTCTCTATTCTCAGCACGTCCGGAAACCACGGATTGTCATGCCAGTTGACGGCGACGAGGGCGGCATCGGCGCGCTGGGGCCCGCCGCGGAAGAACCGGTCCACGGCGTCCGTCTCATGGCGCGGATTCCATGAGAACCAGAGTTCGGAGCCGGCTTTCCGGATGGTGGGCCTGAGCAGCCTGAGCGAGGGTTCGGAGAGGTTCTGCGCTTCCTCGACCCAGGCGATGTCGTAGCCTTCGAGCGACTTGATGTTCTCGGAATTGAAGGACTGCATGCCCTTGAAGATGATGAGCGAGCCGTTGCGTCCGCGGATCTCCTGCTCGAGCACGCTGAAGAAGTCGCTCAAGCCGAATGCGGCGATCTTGTCGATCAGGAGCTGGCGCACCGATTCGCGGATCGAGTTCTGCACTTCGCGGATGCAGACGCAGCGCAGCCGGGTGCTGCGGCACCGCCTGATGAGCTCGCCGGCGAAGAAATGCGATTTGGCGCTGCCTCTGCCGCCATAGGCGCCCTTGTAGCGCCGAGGCGAAAGCAGCGGCTTGAAGGCGCGCGGGATTTCAAGCCTCTTTCGGGTCGACAATGTAAAGCTCGAAGTCTGAATCGGAGGAAGCGCCGTCGTCCTGGCTCTCCCGGCTCTCCTCGCTGTCGCGCGGGGCTGCGCTGGTGGAGAAGTCGGGCAGGATTTTCTTGAGCAGGCCGAAGGCGGTGGAGATCTGGGACGGGGTGAGCTCCTGCCGCCCGCGAACGTGATCGAGCAGGAGGTCGAGGACGCCGCTCTCGGTGATCTTCTGGCGGTCGGCGGCAATCCGCTCGGCATTGCGTAGCGGCCGTATGGGTGAGGAATCCGGACTGGCCGATGAGATGTCGGATAGTGTTGGTGCCCGGGCAGCAAATCGCGGCGATTGTCCTGATGTCTCAGGTAGTTGCGCGGTTGGCGAGAGGGCCTCCATATGATTGTTCGAATGCCTGTGGCCGGTTTCAGTCAGGAACGTCGGGATAGAAGGGTTCCGGCTCCTGAAGCGATGGCCAACCATGATGCACCGTGATGTGTTGGGGAGAGTGGGAAGCGGCATGTCCGGTGGCCATGCCACCGAGAAGCTGCGCCTCGCTTGCGGTTTGAGCGCAAGCCGAGCTTCAGAATCGAAACGCCCGCGGGTTTGAGCCGCAGGCGCAATTTCTTCGATCCTGATATTTCCCAAATCTTATGCTTTGGCCCACGATGTCAAGCAATTTCTCATGGCGCAACTCAGTAACAGACTTATTCACGCTCCGATTCCTTCTTTGTCGAAAGCGCTGGCGAGCGTACTTCCACAGGATGAAGTGGACCTGAGGACCCGCTTAGGGAACAGCAGCGGCTTGAAGGCGCGCGGGATTTCAAGCCTATTTCGGATCGACAATGTAGACCTCGAATTCGGGAGCTGCGGGAGTACCGCTGCCATCGCCAGCGTCCTGTTTCTCCTCATCGTCCGAAGGCGCGGCGCTCGCAGGTGATATTTCCCAAATCTCACGCTTTGGCCCGAATGAATTCAATCTATAATTGTATAACTGAAAATATACTCTTTACAGGACATGAACATTATGAGAACGTCTGGACGACTCGCATTTTTTGTGGCTCTCGTTGAATCGGTCTCAAGTGCACTGATTCGAACAGAGCCAAGGAACGTAAGGCATTGTGATGAAGGTCGTAGGATTGTTTGCCGGTATCGGCGGTCTGGAGACCGGCCTTGCCCAAGCAGGACATCACGCGATGATGCTCTGCGAAATCTGGGAGCCGGCGCGTGCAGTTCTGGAAAGGCGATTTCCACATATTCCGATTGAAAGGGACATCACGGTATTAAAAGACCTTCCAAGTGATATCGACGTGCTGGTCGGTGGGTTTCCATGTCAAGATTTGAGTCAGGCCGGGTTGACTGCAGGAATTGATGGAAAACGGTCAGGCCTCGTAGGACATGTCTTTAGGCTTCTAGATCAGCAGCCTGTGCCTTGGGTCGTCCTCGAGAATGTATCCTTTATGCTTCACCTTGATAAGGGAAGAGCATTGACGACACTCGTCGCGGCTTTTGAAGAGCGCGGTTATCGCTGGGCGTATCGCGTAGTAAACTCGCTTGCATTTCTGCCTCAACGGCGAGAGCGCGTGATTTTTGTTGCGACAAAGACAGATGTTGACCCGGCTGATGTTCTTTTGGCGGATGACACTGTTGTTTCTGATTTGGTGACATCGATAACTACACATGCTCATGGCTTCTATTGGACGGAGGGAATCCGTGGCCTGGGGTGGGCGCCGGATGCGATCCCAACACTTAAGAATGGGTCGACTGTTGGCATCCCTTCACCGCCGGCGATTATGCTGCCCAATGGAGCTGTCATAACTCCGGATATTCGGGACGCCGAGCGGTTACAGGGCTTTGAATTCGGATGGACGGAGCCGGCATCGTCGGTGGGGAGAGCGTCACTTCGGTGGTCGTTGGTTGGAAATGCTGTGAGTGTACCGGTTGCCGAATGGCTTGGAATGCGCCTTGCGGCCCCAAGCCTCTATCAAAAGAGTCGGGATCGGGAGCTTTCCAATGATTCCCGTTGGCCGAAAGCGGCACGTTTTGACGGCCGTCAAAGAAAGAAAGTGGACATCGGCACTTTCCCCGTTTGGCGAGAACGCTCCTCCCTGGTAGAATTTCTCCAGTTTGATGGCAAATTGCTTTCTACACGTGCCACACGAGGATTTCTCTCACGAACGGACAGAAGTACGCTACGTTTCGTTCCTGGGTTCTTAGATAGGCTGCGACAGCACTTGGATCGAATGGAACACATGGACCTTTCGAAAATAAATTTGAGAGCCTTGGCAATCGCGGCTGAATGAAGGCACCTACGCCCCGCGATCCAAAACGAAGTGCCTTGATGAGCCGAGTTAGGCAACGAGGAACAGCAACCGAACTTGAAGTCGCTGTTATCCTGAGGAACCTTGGATATGCCTATCGTCTGAATGTCAAGTCTTTACCTGGGTCGCCAGACTTTGCAAACCGCAAGAGGAAGTGGGCTATCTTTGTCAATGGTTGTTTTTGGCACCACCACAGCGGCTGTCGTCAAGCAACTATTCCCAAAACCAACAAACGATTTTGGCGAGATAAATTCCTTACTAACCGCCAGCGTGATGCGAAGGCTATTCGCACGTTACGCAGTGCGGGATTTCGTGTCGCAATCGTTTGGGCCTGCAAAGCCAAGGACGATCTGACCCTGACAAACAGGCTCTCAAAGCTGCTTGAATCTCGTCGCATATATGTGCCCAAGACGATCGATCATTGACGAGTAATGATAGATGTCGTTGGCCTGTGGCGCAGGTGGCGTCCCAACAAGCCGTACGGTTGAACCGTCATTGGCGCAATCTACTACGACAATGGCCAGCGCATCGTATCCGGTATCTCCAGTTTTGGAGCGCCTCGGCAGCTGGCGAATCTTGTCGATTGCCAAGCCCGCATCACGCGGTTGATCGTGAGAGCTCCAGACTGGATTTGTCGAACGGTTACTCTTATTGAGGTCCGGGCTGAGATACTGAGAGGAAATATTTACCATCGCGAAGCCGGCGGCGATCGCTTGATCGGTCGCACCGTGCACGGTCAGATGCGACGAATTCAGCTCATCATATAGTCGAGGAAGAGCACGCTGATGGGCTGTCATGCACGCTTTTGCTTCCAGCGCCATAAGGACGCTCCCAACCGGGCCCCCGCGTAGTACCGGCAACTCCCTAAGCTCCGTTTGTTGATCCGCAGTTAGTTTGATTTCGTAGTCTTTCGCCATGCGGCTGAGATTTTGTACGGAATGCCCTCCGTTGGAACTTGATGGTGTGCAGAGGACTAGGTCGAGATTCTTCTTCCGGTCATGAACAAAATCGCGCATTTCATGATTAATTCCGAAAAAGACGCGAGCCTCTTCAACATGACGGCGCAGAAGAGAGTTGGTACGCAATAAATCAAAGACGATACCCCAGCATGCGACCTTCGAATGGTGGTCACTTCGAGAGTGATATTGCCAACGATTGCCATGGCGATCTTCGCGCGTTTCCCGAGAAAGTGTGCGAACGAGAATGTCTGGACCGTGCATTTCAGTTCCAATGGTTAGAACCGCCGAAAAGATAACAGCTCAGGAATAAAGAGACAATTGAGACGCCGGGAACAGGACTCGTCATCAATTGACCTGAACTGTTGCCCGCAAGACCAACAAAGGCGAATGGCTGTGGCAAGGCCGATTTCTGACCCGACCAAAACATTGAAGGACTAACCGGCTGATTGAAACGAGACAAGCGGCTTGCTTGGTGAACATGAACATCAATTGGTAATTCGTACTGCCACGAAGGTACCTTCCGGACCGTTTGTGATTTTCAGAGGCTGGTTTAGCGCGTATATTTGACTCCCAACCGGAGCGTAATGATCAAACTCTACTCGATTAGGCGTCGACCAGGAGCCCACGCCCTGATCGAAGAAGATTGTGCCCGCGCCCCGCTCAGTCCGAAAATCTAACTTTCGCCTATGGCCAAGGCGATTCCGCAAATCAACCGAAGATCGCGGCGCGACGGCAGCCAGCATCTGTTCCAGCACAAACGAACGTATGCCGAGGTCTGGCCAGTCGGTGTGAAGCCAGCGGCCGGACCGTGGGCGACCGTCTGGTCTGCCGGAAAGGGTGATGATCGTGACTTCTGTATCCATATTGGCGAATCCCGCTATTAGTTCGGTTACAAGGCGAACAGCTAGCGGGCTGAAAATATATCGATCCGAGTAAGATAATGAGAGAAACTTAGCTGATAGCACGTGGTCCAATTCGGGCGATTTGCCGATTAGCATCGAGAGTAGACGGCTCCCAAAACTAGTTGTCGGTCCGTCCAATTCGTTCTCGATTTCAAGCAGAGCTTCGCCACCAAGCGAGGTTAGTAGCGAAGCGAGATCAACTACCGGACCGAACGTAGGCTGCTCGATTTTGCCTCTGACTACTGGCGCATCGGACGCAGCCGCCCACGCGATTCCAATTTCTCGCGCACTTTTGGAACTGGACGACCAACCGGTAGCGCCCTTGGGACTTACAACACCCGCAAGCCAAGTAAGCGACCCGATATTTTCGGCCGACCGCACTGTGACCCGAGCCCGCTGAGCCCAGAGTACGAATTGCCGTCGAGTGATCGGGTCGGCTGCCTTGACCAATGCTGCATCCACGATAGCCACAGCGGAGCGACCGCGCGCCCCCCAGCGTTCCAGAATGGGAGTCATTGGCCATGCGCCCAAGTCCCAGTCGGCCGGATTGCCGGTCATAAGCACGATGACTTCTGCAGAGGAGTCGTGGACAAGGCACTCAGAAAGTGCGTCCGCCAAAGGCGCCGGCTCGTACGCAGTCTCATTGCCAAAGAGCTTCGCCGAATCTGGAAGCGACAAACGGGTGACCGCAGCTGCGAGAATCTGGCGCGCTAATTTCCGGTCTGTATCTTCGGCTGCATGCTGGCTGTCGACCGCAAGCACGCAACGAGGGCAGGCGTGCGTGGCGTCGGGATCGCCACATCTGCCTTGAGCGTTACAGTCAAGAAGGTCGCGAGCCTCGGCAAGAAAACCCATGGGATCACGCGCGATAGTGGAGCAGAAACCCGCGCCGCCACTCGCCCGATCGAAAACAACGGCACTGTAGCTTCGACCCAACGAAGGATGCGCAGCTTCAGGGGCAGCGAATCCCATTTCATCCGCATCGACCCCAAGCCTACGAGCGGCTATCTCTCTTAATGCCAGCGCGATAGTGAGCGCAGCTTCCCGGCTCGAACACTCGTACAGCTGGAGTTCACAAACATCAGTGCGGATCTCCTGACCAAGGCTCAAATGACGCGCGACCGCGAAAGGGGCGTCGTTCGCCACCCCGCCTGTGCAGGTAACCCCGTCGTGGGCCCGAGGTACCCCTCGCAATGGCTTGTGTCCGCCGAGGGCGCTAGGCCCGTCGGCCGCCGTCTCGGGAACTGAGCGCCCACAATGAAGGCAGATTTCGAATCCCAATCCGTGTGGGCCTGGATTAAACCAGAACACCAAACCATCGGCTCCAGTACGCACTCGCCCGATCCTTGGGTCAGGAAGGGCGCGCCAATTGGACGTCCTCGCTGATACCCATGGGTCAATTGATGGCGAGCCGCCGAGATCACGGGTATCGTCGTGCACTTCGTAACGCAAATCGACGGTAAAGCCGGCTGGCGCCAAAAAGCGTACCACGCGAAACTCTGAACCACCGCATTCGTCACACGTGCTGAGTCCGACCGAAGCAGGCGCAGACGTAAGCCCGCCGCACGTCCGACACTCACGCACCTGACGAAGGTTCTGGACTTCGCGGACACCTTCTTCGTCAGCTGGCTTTTTCCAGTTAAGTGTTACCCCGCTGGATTCGCGAACTACACCATCCACCACGATGCCTTTTCCAGGCGCATATGGGTCAGGCCAAAACCTTGTAAAGGGCGGTGTCGGAGCCCCGCGTTCGCGGCGTCGAAGCATGACGATTTGAGCTTGGCGTCGATCAATCCAACGCATCCAGCGTCTGGCATCGAAGTCTAGGATAACGTTGGTGCGGATGAAGTGAGTTAAGACAAGTCGTACCACATTGCGCCAGTCGTCTAGCGTAAGGCCAAGTTTCGCCGCGGCCCCCGGTAAGTTTGTCTCCTTCACATCGACGGCGGGCACTATTAGCTGCAAGAGGCCTAGCGTTTCAGCACTGTTAGCTCGCACCGGCCTACGCATAATCTCGCGGTATAAGAGGAATTCAGCCAGCTGTGTAGGATCGGAAAAAGTCTCCTCTCGTTCGGCCCATATGGTTCTCAGAAAGGTGGCAACGGTCTCCTCGCTCGCCAACCTTCGAACCAATTCCTTCCACGGCTTCGGACTACTTTTGCCTTCGAATTCAGGCCGCCTGGCTTCAAGCGTCGCAATGACAGCTGATATGTCCGGATCCTCAGCGGCCATTGTGCGAAGTTTGGCAATGCTGCGGTCTAGGTTCGCAAGTTCAAGTTCATTGCGGGCCGGCCTTTCTTGGACAAAATGATAGAGAAAGCTGCGAATGTAGCTCCGCTCTGAGGCTATCTGGATATTCGCCGCGTGACGAGCAGTGCCCTGCCGAGCATCAGTGAAGGTGATGAGCTGCCGGCCGTCGAGGGGTAGTGCTTCGCTAGCGGGCGTTTTAGGCGACAACCGACCAACCACGCCCGGCGCTATCTGGGACATCAGATAAGGCGCGCCCGCTGCCAGCGACCGAAGAGCACCTCGGTCGGGATCACTACCTTCTGGTGGGAAGCCACAAAACGGACAATGGGTGACGTCGTGGCTGCTATACAATGTAAGGCCACTCGGTCCTGGCCCCTCGGCAATTATCCCCGTGCCAGGATGGAAGGTGAGCTTTGGGATTGGCTTTCCGGTCGACTTCGAAAGGTAGCGGCGATCAATTGCTGGGGTTATGACAGGAGACGGAGTTGCATCGTCCTCCGCCTCCGCACCGTAAGTTTCGTCACGATCGAGTGCCTGGTCAAAGCCGTCCTCCCGCGCTGGCTCGTCCCAGGGGACTATGCGCGTACCTTCATCGGCAATCTCTGTTTTGAAGGCACCTTCGCCGCAGCGGGAGCAGAAAGCCCACTCAAGCACAAGCGACTGGCAGGATTGGCAGTGTTCGCGCTTTTCGAAATATACTGCGCCAAAAGGCCAGTCGCCTTTTACTATCTTCGGCCTGTCAAGGCAGTCAGGATTGACGCAGGCCCAAAGTCCAGTAAGCGTGCGGTGGAAGATATGCACCCGAGTGGGCAAAATTGAATTACCACCGTTCTTTACCAGAAGTTCATCGGCATAAGGGTCGCGAGCCTGAGCCGCATGCACAAGAAGTTTGGTTGGATCCGCCGAAGGCCCGCATATCTTTGCCGCCTCCCTCATCCAGCCGTTCCATGAGATAGTCAAACCTTGACGGAGCTTTTCGCGAAGCTCTCTCAGAGACGCCGACTGCGCAAGCATTTTTCCCGCGACCGCGGGTTCCGATGCCCTGAGAAGTGCGAGATCTACACACTCTTGTGAGAGCGCCGGCGCTTTGGGAAGTGGAGCGCGGGTGCCACGTATCACGTGAACGTTTTCTTCCGGCGCACCGGATAGATCGCGTAGAAATCCGCGAAGTCCACCGGCGTTTTCGCCACCAATAGTTGCGGAGGTCGCGACGTACCGTATCTCTTCGGGTTTACGGCCGAACGCCAAAGCGACCCGCCGCAGGAGTAAAGAAAGCTCCGCTGCCTGCGCGCCAATGTAGGAAAACGATACTCATACAGCGGTCGTCCGGTAGGCCTCGAAAGTTGGCGGGCTCTAAGCAAGGCTTCATACGTGCCTCGCGTCGCCAAGAGCGGCTGCTGCATCTCTTTAACGATTGGCGAAGAAGTCGGGCAGCACGCAGTCGGAGATTGCCTCCGCCGCGAAATCCATGTCGATCTGGTGCGGCATGAAGCCCTCAGCCCGGATCATTCCGGGCGCGAAACTCAAGCTTCTGGCCCTTTTGCCCGGAGAACAAAGTGCCTTTGGAATGAGCGTAACGCACTGCACGTATTTGAAAGCTCATCGTCCCTTTGGCCAAGTCCGGGCCGTCAAGAAGCGAGTGAAGGCATGTCGAAAATCGGCAAGGAGATTGCCCTGCTTATCCAGCGATCGGCGGAATCGAACGCTGCACTCATGCGTGGGGATGTCGACACGTACCGCGCGCTGATCACGCTCGCGGACGACTTCACGCTGATGGCGCCGTTCGGGGGAACGCCGACGCGCGGCCGCGACATGACAGAAGAGCGCTGGGCGGCGATGGGGCGGTTCTTCCGGAACGGGACGCTGCAGCACGAACTGGTTCAATCCTACGCCTCGGCCGACATGGTGGTGCTGGTGATCATCGAACACGGACATGGCGAGGTCGGCGGCCTGCCGGCCCAGGATTGGCCGCTACGCGTAACCCTGGTCTATCGCCGCGAGCAGGATGAATGGCGGCTGGCGCATCGCCACGCCGATCCCCTGGTTGCCGGCATCGGCCTGGACCATGCCGCGGCACTCGCCCGCGGCGAAGCCCGCTGACCGCCGGGTCTCGCGATGGAAACGGCAAACCTCTTTCTGCTGCTGTGGGCGGCGCTCGCCTTCTGGGTGCTGGGACAGATCTGGCTGGTCCAGATCGTCATCTATCCGCTCTTCGCCGAGGTCGGCGCGGCGGATTATATCCGCTATCACCGTTCCTACACGCGGCGCATCCCGCTGCCGGTCATCCTTCCCGGTTTCGCCAGTTTCCTGCTGCCGGCTCTTTTGGCCGTCTATGGCCCCGCCGTTCCCCTGTGGATGAGCGCCGCCAACATCATGGCCGGCCTTGCCGGCCTCCTGGTCACGGTGCTGCTCGAGATACCGCGGCACGCAAGGCTGGAGAAGGGTGGCCGGAACGACGCCATCATCTCAGAGCTGATCCGCTATAATTGGCCGCGCACAGTGTCGATCAGCCTCCAGGCGGTTGTCACCTTCCTGATGTTGCGCCATGTCTTCGGGGCCGCGTGAGGATGGCTTTCGGGGTTATGCCAAGCGGCGATCTTGCGGCCGACATGTCACGCAAGCTCATCTCGATTGGCCGGCCATGCCGACGAAGATCGCATAGGCTTACAATTTCATTTGTTTTAGTTGGAGACGGCTGGTCCTTGAGCCTCTAGTTTGGTGTAGGGCAATCGCATTCGAAGGTTTGCAAGGTCCTCTCCTTCCCTTCTCCCGTTGCGAAGCAATGGGAGAAGGTGCGCGAAGCGCGGATGAGGGCTCTTTCGCGCAGTGTGCTCCGACTTCAACGGGCATTCCTGCTGGGACAAAGAGCCCTCACCCGGCCTTCGGCCACCCTCTCCCATTGCTTCGCAACGGGAGAGGGGAAACATCGGAGGCGGCTCGCTCATTTCAGGATTCTTGTATGCGATAGCCCTCTCGTCCGGTGGATGTTACGCTAGATGAGCCCACGCATGGGATGAGTGCTGATGAAGACGGCATTTCGACATTCGGTCTGGCTCGCGATCGTCGCCCTCGCGATGGGTCCGGTGTCGGCGGTCGCCGGCGACAAGCCGTCGGCGCTCTACGAGGTTACGCTCGACATCGACAAGGACGGCAGGACGGATCGGGCCGTGCTGGTGCTGGCCGGGTCCAACCGCACGGACATCGGCCCCGCGACCGGCGAGCTCACCGCGGTGGGCGACGGCGAGAGCGTGGATCTTTACCTCTATCTGGCTGCCGGCGATGAAAAGCTCGATCTTTCGCGCCAGCCCGCCCTTCTCAAGAGGAAAATCGTCGACCCGGAGGAGACACCCTGGGTCCAGCCGCTCGAGAGCACGGACGGCGCATCGCTGGTCGTTCAGTCCTGCTATGGCTGCGGCGCCAATAAATCATGGAGCCAGACGCTGACCATCGTCTATCGCTCCGGCGAATTCCTGGTCGCCCGCTATGCCAGGGACTGGGACTGGAACAGCCATCTCGCGGACGGGAGCGTCGAGACGATCATGGGCGGCTGCGACATCGACTTCCTCGCGGGAAAAGGCGTCGTGTCGGAGGGGCTCGACGAGGAGAAGCCGATCGACGGGACGTTCACGCCCGTGAAGCTCATGGACTGGTCTGACGACCTGCGCCCAGCGCTTTGCGATTTTTGAGGCGCCGCCCCGCCGAGCCGCGCGCGCCCCTCCCGGGATTTCCGTCCGATTGCCTTGCGGGCCATTCTGTTGTTGGATTGCGACCCATGGGGAGCAGGGACGGCTGGCGCGACCATCTCGCCCGCGTTTCTCGCTGTGCTTGCGTGAGCCCGGTTCCGGCGCAATGATAGGGAGGTCGCCGTGCCAACAGGTCATCCGCCGCTTGTCGGCCGCCGGCGCGTCCTGCAGGCAACCGTCCTCGCCGGCGGGGCGACAATGGCGCCGGCATTCGCGGCCCATGCTCAAACCGCGCCCGAGGGGACGCCCATGACGGACGAGCTCAGCGCCGACGAAATCCGCACGCTCCTCGATCTCGAGCCCAATGCCACCTGCGGATATGTAAGGGTGACGTTTGTGAGCAAGCACGCGATTGCAGCGGGCGGCCTGCCGGCGCCGTTCGCGGATGGGCGGCCGCTCGGCTCCGCGCTCTATTTCATGGTGACGCCCGGCGCCCCCGTGCGCCTGCATCGCATCCGCAACGATCAGCTCTACCACTATTATCTGGGCGACCCGCTCGAGGTCTTCCTGCTGCATGGCGACGGCGCCTCTGAGCGTGTCGTCGTGGGGCCCGACTTGCGCCAAGGCCAGCGCGTTCAGCTCCTCATCCCCGGTGATACGTTCCACACCGCAAGGCTGATCGGACGCCAGCGCTGGTTTCTGGGCGCCAGCACCGAATGGCCGGGCGTGCTGCCGGCCGATGTCGAGATCGGAAACCTCGATGCGCTGGCCGGACAATATCCCTCCGTCGCCGACGACCTGCGCGCCATCGCCGCCTCGGTGCAGCACGTTGCCCCGGGCGGCGCGGGTCCGCGCCCCTGAGTTCGTGCTTCGGCTTGCCCTCGAGCTGGTCGAGACCTGCGCCCGCCTTCGGTGTTTCAGCGCCGGCGCTAAAGCGCGATGGCTTTTCTTCGAGTCACCATCGCGCTTTATCTTTTTGTTTGCGCATGATCTTTTCGGAAAACCGGTATCCACTTTTCCGGATCATGCGCTAGCTGCGCCCATTCCGCATTGCCGCGCGCTGTATTGACATTGTGGATACAAGTGCTCATATTCCGGCCATGGCCAAAGCTCGCAACGCCCCTTCGGAATCCTCCCGTTCCGCCACCGTCACGGTCGTGGACCGCGTTTCTGCGTCCGACACGAAGGGCAGCATCAATCTGCGGATCGAGACCGGGACCCGGCAGCTCATCGACGATGCGGCGGCGATCCTCGGCAAGACGCGCACGGAGTTCATGGTCGAGAGTGCGCGGCGGCAAGCGGTCGACGTGCTGCTCGACCAACGCCTGTTCGTCCTCGATCCAGAGCGCTACGACGCCTTCATGCAGGCGCTCGACAATCCACCAGCACCAGGACCAAAGCTCAAGTCGCTGCTGCGCCGGACACCGGCATGGCGGAAATAGGATTGTGCCGGACCGTCCTCTATCGCGACCGTCGGCTCCTGTTCCGCTGACGGCGGAGCACGACCTGTCGGCGTTCGACTGCGGCGAGCCCGCGCTGAACGACTGGTTGCGCCATCGGGCTTTGAAGAATGAAAGCCGGTTCTCGCGCACCTATGTCATCTGCGAAGGCAATCGGGTCATCGCCTATTTCTGCATCTCGGCGGGCGCGGTGGAACGCGGCGCCGTGCCGGGCAAGCTGCGACGCAACGCGCCCGATACTATACAAGTTTCGGTGATCGGGCGGCTTGCTGTCAGCCGTCAACATGCCGGGAAGGGGTTGGGCGCGGACCTGCTTGCGGACGCGCTGCGGCGGATCGCAATCGCCTCGCAGAGCATCGGCATCGGGGCTGTTCTCGTCCACGCCAAGGACGACGCGGCCAAGCGCTTCTATCTGCGCTGCGCGGAGTTCATCGAATATCCCGAAGACAGCCGGACCCTGTTCCTGCCCATAGAGACAGTGGTCGCAGCCTTCAGCTAAAACGGCGCGAAGCCGTCATCGAGGTCATCGCCTTCGCGGAAGTCATCTCGAAAGACCTGGCATCATCTTGGGGCGAGATATTACGCAATATTTTGCGCATTTTCCATTGACGCGCGGGATGAATTGCGTATATATTTGCGCATAACTGGGCGCGATATGCAGCATGAAAACAACACCGGAAGGATAAAGGCCCGGCTCGAGCGTGAGGGTTGGACGCGGGAAGGCGGCACGAAGCACGACAAGTATAAGAAGCCCGGTCACTCTTCCATCATGGTGCCTCGGCACCGCACCGTTACCCCCGGCGTGGCAAAGTCCATTGCCAAAGCTGCGGGCTGGACCAAGTAAAGTCCGGCCCGTCTATTGGAGGTCAGAATGTCTCGATATATCGCCATCATCGACTATGACGAAGCGAGCGGAAAATACGGCGCATACTTCCCCGATGCACCCGGCGCCACCGCAATGGGTGCAACCGAGGCCGAAGTGATCGCCGATGCCATCGAGGCGCTTGCCGAATGGGTTGCCGATGAGGTTGCGGACGGTCGCCCGGCGCCCGTGCCGCGCACCTATATGCAACTGCTCAAGTCCAACGAATTCGACCCTGGCCAAGGCGGCATGATCGCGACCGTTCCCCTGTTGCGCGAAAGCGGCAAACCCGTTCGCGCCAATGTCTCGATCGACGCCGGCCTGCTCGAAACCATCGACAAGGAGGCGGAGCGCCTCGGTCTTACCCGCTCGGCCTTTCTGGCGTCGGCGGCAAGGGAGAAGATTAAGGCGAGCGCCTGAAAAATGGCGCTCACGTGAGCCGCTATCGTCTTCCCCGAGCAGCACGCAGTCGGACGGCGAAAATCCGACATCGACCTCATCGTTCGAGGTCAGAGCGCCATTGAATGATTGTTGACATGTGGGAAAGTTTTGCCAAACTTCGACCCGTGACGCTTAAGCGCACCGGACGGCGCATCAGCGCTGCGGGAAGCGTCGATATGAGGGTTGAGACCATGGCCGAGAACAAGCCGGATGTCACCAAAGACTGGCAAGCCAGTCAGGACCAGAAGAGCTCTTCCCGGCGGCTTCGGATTTTCGCCCTGATTTGCTGGGCCGTGGCCATTGCCGGCGAGGCTGTCGGCATTTATCTGCTCCTGCAGCACAGATTCGACAGCGGCAATCTTCTCCTGCTGATCGGCATTCTTGTCGGGATCGCCGTCTTCGCCATTGCCGGCAGCTTGCTGTGGAAGGCCGCCAACCGGAAAAATCCGGCCAGCAAGGCCGACGGGTTCCGGTACTTCGTGCAGAACCAGCTCGGCGCGATCATAACGCTGATCGCCTTCCTTCCGCTGATTGTCCTGATCCTCATGGACAAGGACATGGATCCCAAGAACAAGCAGATTGCCGGCGGCATCGGCGCTGTCCTCGCGGTGCTCGCCACCCTTATCGGGGTGAATTTCCAGCCGCCATCGGTCGAGCAGTACACCCAGGACATGAATGAGTGCGCCCAACAGATCAAGGCCGGCCAGCCAACCACCGCCTGCTCACCCGAGGTCGCTTCGCAGGCGCAGGACATCGCCCGGGATTCCGCGGTGGTGGCCGACGCGACGAAAGATGCCCAGAACCCGAACGGCCAGGATGTCGTGTACTGGATCGCGCCGGAACCAGGCGCCACGAAGTCCAAGACCCCGCATGTCTTCCATCTTTGCGAGGCGGTAAGTCCTCTGCGCGGCAAGACCGTGAATCATGGCTCGGTGACGCAGGCCTATGCGGAGAACGCCATCCGCATTACCGAGCAGATCGCCATGGAGCGCAAGCAATGCGGATTCGACACCACGCCGTGAGCTGATCGGGAGCGACCGGCTATTGCCAGAGAAGGGTTGCCCTCTCAGGCAAGCCTTCGATCATCCTCGCCGAGCAGCACGCAGTCGGAGGGCGCAAAGCTGACATCGACCGCATCGCCTTCGCGGAAGACCTGGTCCTCGATGATCGTGTTGGCCTGCAGCTTCAGGCCCTGCGCCTCGATGGCATAGATGGCGCTGCCGCCGAGATAGGAGGTCGCAGCGATCTTGCCCTTGAGCTTGTTGGGGCCCTTGGCCTTCTTGCCGACCTCGAGGCGCTGGGCGCGCACGATGACCGTGACCTTGCCGCCTTGCTTCGCTGAAGCCGGGGCCTCGGCCTCGATGCTCAAGCCGTTGTCGAGGGTAATTTTGGCCTTGCCATCGGCGGCTTCCGCAATGGTGCCGGCGATGAGATTGGATTGGCCGAGGAAGCTTGCGACGAATTTGGAAGCTGGCGTGCGATAGACTTCTTCGGGCGTGCCGTTCTGCTCGATGAGGCCGTGATTCATGACGACGATGCGGTCCGACATCGCCAGCGCCTCTTCCTGGTCATGCGTCACGAAGATCGTGGTGATGCCGACCTCGCGCTGGATGATCTTGAGCTCGGTGCGCATTTCCTCGCGCAGATTTGCATCGAGCGCCGACAAGGGCTCATCGAGCAGGAGCACGTCGGGCTCGATCACGATGGCGCGGGCGAGCGCGATGCGCTGCTGCTGGCCGCCGGAGAGTTGCGAGGGCAGCTTCTTCTCGACGCCGGGCAGCCGCACCATGTCGAGCGCCCGCTTCACCTTGGCGAGGATCTGGGCCTTGGGGACGCTGCGATATTTGAGGCCGAAGGCGATATTGTCGGCGACCGTCTTGTGCGGGAAGAGCGCATAATTCTGGAAGACGAGACCGATATTGCGCTTGTAGATGGGCACGTCGTTGATCAGCCTTCCGGCGACGACGATCTCGCCCGCGGTCGGCGAGACGAGGCCGGCGATCGAGCGCAGGATCGTCGTCTTGCCGCAGCCCGAAGGGCCGAGGAGCGTCACGAAGCTGCCCTTGTCGATCTTGAGATCGACATCCTTCACGGCCACGAACGGGCCGTAGGTCAGGGTGACGCCTTTGAGATCGACGGCGGTTTCGGTCATGATGATGCGGTAAGAGTGCTTCCCTTCTCCCGCGCGGCACGCGTGGGAGAAGGTGGCCGAAGGCCGGATGAGGGCTCTTTGTCGAGGCAAGAACGGATTTTCAAAAGCTATTTCCTTTGCAAGCGAAGAGCCCTCACCCGCCCTGTCGGGCACCCTCTCCCATTGCTTCGCAACGGGAGAGGGGGAACATCGGAGGCGGCTCGCTCACTTCAAGCTTCAGCTCACGCACCTTTCGAGATGCGGTCCCACTGCTTCTGCCATTCGGCGTCGTGCTCGGCCCAATAGTTCGGGTCGGCGAAGGTCAGCGCCTTCATGGTGCCGGTCGGATCGAAGGCCGGAAGCTTGGCGATCTTCTCCGTGAGCTTGACCTTGTTGGGGTCGAGCGAGGGCGGATAGCTCTGCCCCTCGGCCACCGCGATCGCCGTCGCCGGCTCCAGCATGAAGTTGCACAGCTCCTCGCATTCGGCCATCGGCGAACCTTTGAGGATCAGCATGTCCTCCATCCAGGCATAGCTGCCAGGGGGGTCGAGATAGCCGATCGGATGGCCTTGCTCCTGAAGGGCGGCGATGCGGCCCGACCAGGCGTCGGTGACGACGATCTCGCCCTTCGACAGGAGGTCCATGAGCTCCGCACCCGAGCTCCAGTATTTCTTCGCCATGTCGCGGCTTTCGCGCACCTTGGCCCACACCGCCTCGATGTCCTTGATGTCGTTGGGGCTCTGGCCGGTCTGCAGCGCCGCATACCAGACACGCGTGTTCTTGTCGCCGAAACCACCGATCTTGCCGGTGTATTTCTTGTCGATGAGGAGGTTGGCGCCCTTTTCCTTGGCTTCCTCGGGCGAGATCACCTTGGTGTTGTAGGCGATGCCGGTGGTGCCGTAGTCGTAAGGCACCGCCGAAAGCTTCGGCGTCAGCTTGCGGAACGGCTCGATCATCGCCGCCATGACATTGACCATGTTCGGGATGTTGGCCTCGTTGATCTCCGACACCCAGCCGCCATCGACATATTTCTTGTAATATTCGGTGCCGGAGGAGTGGATGATCTGGAAGTCGCCCGGATTGGAGGTCTTCACCTTGGTGATGACCTCGTTTTCGTCGCCGAAGGTGCCTTGCACCACCTTGAGGCCGGTCTTCTTGGTGTAGGGCTGGAAGGCGAATTTATCGATCGCCTCCTGCACCGTGCCGCCCCAGCCGTCGAAGCGCACTTCCGTCACCGCCGCAAGGGCCGGTCCGCTCCAGCGCGTCATCAGGCCGGCCGAGGCCGCCGCCGCCGCGGTCAACCCTAGGAAGGTGCGGCGGTCCATGCCGCCATTCTGGTAGCGCTCTTTGAGCCGCTCCAGTCTCTTGGTCTGCGTGAGTTTCATCTTTCTGTTTCTCCCTGGTTATTATTGACGATTACCAAATAGAATGCGCCCTAAGAGACCGCCTGCCAAGGGGAGGCCGATGGTGATGAGGATCATCAAGGTTCCGAGCGCATTGATCTCCGGGCTGATCGAGATTTTCAGCATGGCCAGGATCTGCGTCGGCATGGTCTCGACCCCGGGCGGGCGCCAGAACAGGCTCGCGGTGATGTTGTCGAAGGAGATGGTGAAGACGAGAAGCACGCTCGCCACGATGGCGGGCATCAGCAGCGGCAAGGTCACTTCCCGGAAGGTGTTGAACCGGTTGGCGCCGAGCGAGAGCGAGGCCTCCTCATAGACGCGCTTGACGCCGATGAGCCGCGCCTGGACGACCAGCACGACGAAGGGCAGCGCCAGCATGATGTGGCCGAGCACCAGGAGCAGATAGGTCCTGGGCTGGTTCGCCCATTTCATCAAGAGCAGGAGGCCGACGCCGAGAATGGTCTCCGGCACCAAGGCCGGCATGATCACCAGCGTGTTCATCCAGTGCTTGCCGCGGAACTCGTAGCGGGTAAGTGCCAACGCCGCCATGACGCCGATGACGGTGCAGACGGCGGCGGTCAGGAGCGCGATCCAGATCGAGGTCTTGAACGCGCGCAGCACGGCCTCGTTCTGGAACAATTTGCCGTACCATTGCAGCGAGAGGCCCGTCATCGGGAAGCCGCCGAACATCGAGGCGTTGAAGGACAGGATGACGGTGACCAGGATCGGCGCGAACATGAAGATATAGACGAGGACGGTGACGAGCTTCACCGCCCGCCAGCCCCAGATGCCGCTCGCATCCTCGACTTGCCGGGTCCCACTCATCGGCTCAAGCCCTTGAAGATGGTGGAGAGGCCCATATAGCGGCTGTAGATCGCCGACACGATGCCGAGCAGCACGAAGAGCACGATCGAGAGCGTCGAGCCCATCGGCCAGTTGAGCTGTCCCATGATCGTGTCGAAGATCAGATTGCCGAACAGGGCATCGCGGGTGCCGCCGAGGATCTGCGGCGTGACATAGCTGCCGGCCGCCAGCACGAAGCACAAGAGCAGCCCGGCGCAGAGGCCCGGCAGCGACAGCGGCAGCGTCACTTCGCGGAAGGCCTCAGCGCTGGTGCAGCCCAAGGTGCGCGCCGCCGAGATCAGGTCGCGGTCGATGCCCTCGAGGCTCACATAGACATTGAGGATCATATAGGGCAGCAGGAAATGGATCATGCCCATGATCACCGCGCCCTCGGTATAGAGCATCTGGATCGGGCTCTCGATGATCCCCAATGACGTCAGCGTGACATTGATGGCGCCTTGCTCGCCCAGTATGTGGATCCAGGAGAAGGTGCGGATGGTGAAGGAGATCCAGAACGGCACGATGAGGAGGAGCAGCAACAGCCATTTGTGCCGGAAGGACGTCATCCAGATGAAATAGGCCGGGATGTAGCCCATGATGGCGCAGGCGATGGCGGTGATGGCGGCGACCCGCGCGGTCTTCCACAGGAACAGATGGTAATAGCTGTCGGTGAAGAATTCCTGCCAGTTGGCAAGCGTGAAATTCGCCTTCTCGACGCCGGCGGTGACGAATTCGTAAAATGTGTAGATGCCCATGATGACGATCGGCAGCAGCAGCAGCAAGATGAGCAGGACGAGCGCCGGCGCCAAGAGATACCAGGCGAAACGCGTCTGCTGGATCATTGAAGCCGCGTCCCTCTCGCCTCTTTTCCCTTCTCCCGTTGCGAAGCAATGGGAGAAGGTGCGCGAAGCGCGGATGAGGGCTCTTTCGTGCAGTGCACTCCGATCTTCACGCGTATTCCCTGCTGAGACAAAGAGCCCTCACTCGGCCTTCGGCCACCCTCTCCCATCCTTCGGACGGGAGAGGGGGAAAGCTTTGTGGCAGCTCGCCCCTTGCCTCGTTTCCCCTGATAATTGTCTGTTTTCGGAGGAGCTTAGCGCATCGGACTGAAAAGTGTGAAGCGGTTTTCAGAAAAATCCGATGCGCAAAACAACGATCAATAAGCGCGCGCCACGCAGAAATCGACCGCCTCGGCGAGCGCCGACTTATGCGCGCTGTCGGGGAAGATGGCGAGCGCGTCGCGGGCGATGGCGCCGTAATGGCGGGCGCGCTCCACCGTGTCGGCGATGGCATTGTGGCGCTCGATCAGCTTCTGCGCATAAAGGAGGTCGTCCGCCGTCTGGTTGCCTTCCTCGAGCGTGCGCTTCCAGAAATTGCGCTCTTCCTGGGAGCCCCGGCGATAGGAGAGGACCACCGGAAGGGTGATCTTGCCTTCGCGGAAGTCGTCGCCGACGCTTTTGCCCATCAGCGCCTGCTTGCCGGAATAGTCGAGCGCGTCATCGACGAGCTGGAAGGCGATGCCGAGATTGCGGCCATAGGATTCGAGTGCCGCCTGTTCGTCCTTGGGCCTTCTGGCGACCACGGCGCCGACTTCGGCCGCGGCCGAGAACAGGGCCGCCGTCTTGGCGACGATCACCTGCATATAGGCGTCCTCGGTGGTCGATGTGTCATGCGCGGCGGAAAGCTGCAGCACCTCGCCCTCGGCGATCACCGCGGCGGCATTGGCGAGGATGCGCAAGGCCTCGAGCGAGCCGGTCTCGACCATCATCTTGAAGGCCTGGCCCAAGAGGTAGTCGCCGACCAGCACGCTCGCCTGGTTGCCCCAGATGAGCCGCGCCGTCTTCTTGCCACGCCTGAGATCGCTCTCATCGACGACGTCGTCATGGAGGAGCGTCGCCGTGTGCATGAATTCGACGGAAGTGGCGAGCTTGATATGGGCGTCGCCCTTGGCAGCGCACATGCGGGCCGAGGCCACGGTCAGCATCGGCCTGATCCGCTTGCCGCCGGAATTGATCAGATGGCCGGCGAGTTCCGGGATCAGTTCGACATGCGACGCGGCGCGCGCCAGAATGGCCTCGTTGACCTTGACCATATCGCCTGAGGTCAGAGCGATCAGAGGATCGAGGCTCGGCTGCTTTTCACCGCTGCCTTCGAAGGGAATGACGACACCCAAGGTTGAACCTGCCTGCTTATGATACTGTCCCGGACAATAAGGGGGCTTGCCGCCCCCGGGCAAGCGCGACCGGTTGACGCTAAGGATAATAGATTATGAAGGAAGTGCTGCGGACCAACGACCTCGTGCTGCTCTCCTATGCGACCCATGTCCTGGCCGAGGCCGGCATCGAGGCCGTGGTTTTCGATGCCCATATGAGCGCGGTCGAGGGCTCGATCGGGGCCTTTCCCCGCCGCCTGATGGTCCAGGACGAGGATATTGCCCAGGCTTTGCGCGAATTGGGTAACGTTGCGATAACTGGGCAATAGTAGGCTGCCGCCCGCCATGCCAAACGCTTCGCCCGCCGATCCCAGCATGCCTACCGGGGCCATTCCGCCGAGCCTGACCGAGGACGGCTTCCTCAATGGCCGCCTGCGCATATTGCAGCCGGAAAAGGGCTACCGGGCCGGGATCGACGCGGTTTTCCTCGCCGCCAGCATCCCCTGCAACACGGGCGATCATGTCTTCGAGGCCGGCATCGGCACGGGGGTCGCTGCCCTTTGCCTGGCCTATCGAGTGCCAGGCCTCCAGGTTACGGGCGTCGAGATCGCTGCCCGCTACGCCCTGCTGGCCGAGGAGAACGCCCGTCGGAACGACTGTGGTTCGGGCGTCCGAGTCATCCATGCCGATATCAAGGAGGCCTTGCGCCGGGGCTCGGCCCTCTTGCCGGCGGCCGGCTCCATGGCGCATGCTTTCGCCAACCCGCCCTATTTCGAGGAGGGCAAGGCGACGCCGTCGCCCGTGGCCTTGAAAGCCGGCGCCCATAATTTCGGGCCCGAGGACCTCGATCTCTGGGTCAAGGCCATGCACGGGCTGATCGAGACCCGCGGCACCGCCACCATCATCTACCGGGCCGAGGCGCTCGCCCGGGTGCTCGCCACCTTCGAAGGCCGCTTCGGCGATATCACTGTCGCGCCGCTCTTTCCGCGCGCAGGGCTCGCCGCGACCCGCATCATCGTCCAGGGCGTCAAAGGCTCACGCGCTCCTCTGCAGATCCTTCCCGGCCTCATCCTCCATGGCGATGACGGGAAGTTTACAGAGGCCGCCGAAGCCGTATTGCGCGAAGGTGCCGCCTGGCCGATGCGCTAGCCGCGCGTCACACATTTGAGTGCTGCCGAGGCGAAACTGGTTAACGCGCGCTTCCCACAATCGACGCCGCCCGGCAAAAATGTTAGGAGGCACGGGGGTGCGAGCGTTGGACCACGCCACGTTGTCCGATAAGAACACGAAGGGGTGTCAATGGCACAGGCCTGGCAGCAGTATCTTGTCCTGGAGCCTGTGCCGTCGGCGGAACATGAGCCGACATCGCGCGCGGCCAAGCATCCGGGCCTGACCTGGCATGATCATCTCGTCATGCTGCTCCATGTCGCCGCCGAGATCGAGCACGGGCTCATGGTCCAGTATCTCTATGCCGCCTATTCGCTGGGCGGTCCTGATGCCTCGGCGACGCCTGAGCGCCAGGATCTCATCAAGCACTGGCAGGCGAGCCTGATCAAAGTCGCCAAGGAGGAGATGGGCCATCTCCTCACCGTGCAGAACATCCTCTGTCTCATCGGCGCGCCGGTCCATTTCGGGCGCGAAAACTATCCCTGGACCGTTCCCTATTATCCCTATCCCTTCCGGCTCGAGAAGCTCACGCGATCATCGCTCGCCTGCTACGTCCATGCCGAGATGCCGCCGCATATCACCGCCATGCTGAAGAAATATCCGGAGCTTTCCCGGCGCTTCAAGGAGTTCACCGAGAAGGACAAGGCCTGGATCGACCGGCTCGTCAAGGAGCGGGCCAGGGGCCAGATCCATACCGTTGCCGCCATCTATGACGAGATCGTCGGCATCATCGGCAACGAGGAGCTGATCCCCGATTCCGCCTTCGATGAGGAAAGCTATGTCTGCCAGGCTTCCTGGGACGATTGGGGACGAGGCTATGGGCCCGAATTGCGCCGCCTCGATGCGAGCGGATCGGCGGTGGGAGACCCCGAGCGCCAGCGCGAGGCCAACCTCCTCATCATGCGCGCCGCCACGCGCACCGAGGCGCTCACGGCGCTGAAGGCGATCGGCAGCCAGGGCGAGGCCATACACCTCGAGCCCAAACGCACCGACGAGCTCTCGCATTTCGAGCGCTTCCTCAAGATCTTCCAGCAATATCCGGACGACTGGGTGCCGGCGCGCGACATTCCGGACAATCCGACGACCCGGCAATTCAACAAGAATGACGCGGTCTATATCGACAACGATCATGCCCGCGATTGGGGCACGCTGTTCAATTACCGCTACCGGCTGCTCCTCACCTGTCTCGCTCATTCCTTCCGGCTGCAGCGGCTCTCGCAAGCGGGCGAGCCCAATCTGCGCGGCATGGTCATGCATCGGGCTTTCGGCGAGATGTACAACATCAAGACGATCGCCGGGATCATCGTCGGCCTCGACCTGCACAAGGAAGGAGCGCCGCAGGGAAGCCCGCGCTTCGCCGGGCCGCCTTTCGAGATGCCCTTCATGCTGACGCTGCCGGACGCCGAGCCCGATGCCTGGCGGCTGCATCAGGAGTTCCTCCAGGGCTCGATCGATGTGGCGGAGCTGCTGTTGGAGCAGGCGAAGGGCGCCCAACGCGATTATCTTCTGGCGCTCAAGGATCTCGACCGCCGGGCCATCGCCTCCATCGACGCCTTGCTCGACGGCCAGGGGAGCAGACGCAAGTGACCCGTGAGACGACCAAGATAAAAGAGCTTCGCATCCTGCCGCCTTTCGCCATCGGCAGGCTCGGTTCGGCGCCCGATCCGCTCGACAATTACACCATCGCGACCGATGCCGAGGGGCCGCTGGGCTATCGCAGCATCAGGCCGGTTGAAACATTGATCGTCGATGCGGCGACGGGCGAGATCACGGGCAGCCATGTGCCGGAAGAGATCGCGTTCAAACAGGACGGCCGGATACGTCCGGTGGCGCCGTTCCTCGAAGTCTTCGCGCTGACGGAGAATGACGAGCTTGTGCCGCTGACTGGCGACATGTTGGCGGGCGGCGAGCTCGCCTGGCGCGTCACGCTGGCCAACCGCAAGGTGGTCCGGCGCACGAGGGACGAAGCTGATCTCGTTTCCGCCGATACCGGCTGGTTTTCCGATCACGCGCCGCGACCGCTCGAAGGCCACTGCCGGAACTTCATATCGCAGGAAGCCCATGTCGATTTCGGCAGCGCGCGCTTCATCAAGCCCAGCGATGGATTTCCGCAGATCCGCCTGCGCTTCACGCCGGCGAAAGGCTTGATCTACGGGCCGCAAGCGCCCGACGCGAAGGATCCGGTCATCCCGCCCGAGCGCGCGATCTATGATCGCGGCAAGGGCAAATGGTATCACTTCGAAACGCATGGCGAGGATGAGACCATTCCGCCCTCGCTCTTCGCCATCGAGCCGCCGGCGCCGTCGTGGCTCAACGACAATGTCGCCGTCAGCCGCGGCTATCTCGATGATGCCTGTGACGGCTTCGTCGAGGTAAGGCTCACCTCTGCCGACGGCCAGGCGCTCACCGCGACGGCGCGGATCTGCGCGTCGCCGCCCGCGGTGGTGCCGGATTCGCTCTTCGTGCGCAGCCTCGCCGATGATCTGGAGCAGGTCATCCACGGTCCGGCCGTCGGCGATGACGAGCCGCCCGAAGTCACCCGGGCGCGCGCCGAGGATATCGTGCGCCGCGCTTTCGAGACCGTGCGCTTCCTCAATGTCGCGGTGATGAACGGCAACGACTATAAGGGCCGCTCGGCGCTCTCGCTCGATTCGATGCCCGAGGAGGAGGCCGCCGACACCGAGCGCGCCATCCGCCCGGTGATCGCGCCCGGCGGCGCCGATACGCTGGCGATCCTCGCTTTGCACCAGCAGGTCTACGCCGCCTTGCGCGGTGGCGCCGCACCCTGGTTCCTGCGCCTGCTGCGGAACCCTGATGAGGTTTCCGACTTCACCGACCGCGGCCGTCGCAAGATGCCGGCTCTGATGTGCGGCGCCGACAACAGCTATCTCGCTCTCACTCATCGCCAGATCGACACCATCCGCAAAGTGGCGGAAGGCGCTCTCGGCCGTCCTGCCGCTGCGCCCAAGGCGCCCGCGCTCACGCCGCGCAATCTCACCGCCCAGCTTCACTACGAGGCGGCGGGCAATCCGGTGAGTTCGCGGCCGGTGACGTCGGTCGCCAATTGCTGCCCGGGACTCGAAGTGGATTTCCGCGCCATCTGGCGGCGCATGCTCGAGGGCCTGGAGCTGCGCGAATATGACAATCTGATCGTCGCTGCCGATCCGGCCTTCGCGCGGCTGAAAGGCCATCGCCTGCTGCGCATCAACCTTCCGGGCCGCCAGAAACCGATCGAGCCCATGAATTATATCAAGGGGCCGGCGGCATCCGATCCCGAAGGCTATGTCATTCTGACCACGGACGAGAATCCTTATGGCCTGGCGCCGCTCGAATGGTCGAATGCGCTGGCGCGTCTGTTGAACGGCTTCCAGGGCCAGACCGTCCAATGCGACATCTCGCTTGCCGAGGAAGACGCGCAAGTGCCGTGCATCGAGGATCCGAAGAATTATGAGACGCTGAGCTTCAAGGTCCGGCATTTCTTCGCGCCCGATACGGCGGTCATCTCCGAGGCCCTGGCGCAAGCGGGCGAGCTCACCCAGGGCCTGTGCTCGCCCTGGCAGAATGATTACCGGGAATGCTCGTGCTATTACTGGGCTTCCGCCCGGCCCGATTATGTGAATGTCGAGCCCGGCCCCAAGGGTCTCAGCATCGGCGACAACTGGCTGCAGAAGAAGCGCACCGGGCAATATGTGCCCGACGACTACACCGATTCCCGTCTCGTCTTCTATGACGACCTGTTCACCGAGTGGGAGAAATGGCTGCGCTTCCAGGTCAAGGGCCGCGATGCGCAGGGCGAGGAGCGATCGTGAGCGGTCTCGCCCGTCACTATATGAAGGCCTCCGGCCCGCGCTTGCCGGCGGCGCATCTTCTGGCCACCGAAGCGGGCCGGCATCTTTTCGTCGCCGACGGCAGCCGGCTGTTCGATATCGATGCCGATCTCTTCGCCGCGTTCGACACGGCCTTGACGGGATTGGATGCCGGCAAGGTCGCAAGCCTGCTGGCGCGAGCGGGCCTCGACGGTGCGCCCTTGATCGACGATGCGCCGCTCGAGCCGCCGCCGATCCATGCGCTCTCGCTCGCCGTGGCGCAGAAATGCAATCTCGGCTGCACCTATTGCTATGCCGAACAGGGTGGCTTTGGCGGCGCGCCGAAGAATATGCCCGAGGCGACGGCACTTCAGGCGGTCGAGCAGCTCATCGGCAATGCGGGTCCGGGCGCCAGGCTCAATCTCTCCTTTCTGGGCGGCGAGCCCCTGGTCAACCGGCCGGTGCTGCAGAAGGCGACCCGTCATGCCGCCGATCTCGCGCGCCAAAGGGGCACGCCGATCACCTTTTCGATCACCACCAACGGCACGCTCGTCACCGACGCCGATGTGGACTTTTTCGAGGAGCATGGCTTCGCGGTGACCGTCAGCCTCGACGGCATCGGAGCAGCGCATGACGACCAGCGCCCCTTCCGCAATGGCCAGGGGAGCTTCGAGCGGATCATGCGCCGGATCGCGCCGCTGCTCGCTCACCAGCGCCGCATGCAGGTCTCGGCGCGCGTCACCGTCACGCCGCGCAATCTCGATCTGCGCGCCACGCTCGATGGCTTCATCGAAGCCGGCTTCCACAGCGTCGGTTTCTCGCCCATGCTCGCTTCGCCCTCGCGGCAAGGCGAGATGGGGCGTGACGATCTGGCGCTGATGCTCGAGCAGATGATCGCGTGCGGGCAGGAATTCGAGCGCCGCACGCGGGCCGGCGAGCGCTATCCCTTCGCCAACATGCTGAATGCGCTCCGCGAGATCGGGCGGGGCACGCATCGGCCTTACCCATGCGGCGCCGGCGCCGGCTATCTCGGCGTCTCCGCTTCCGGCGATCTTGCCGCCTGCCATCGTTTTGTCGATGACGCCGAAGGCGCCATGGGCTCGCTCGCCAACGGCATCGATGGCGCGCGCCAGAGGGCGTGGCTGGCCGAGAGGCATGTGCATCGCCAGGAGCCCTGCAATGGCTGCTGGGCGCGCTATCTCTGTGGCGGCGGCTGCCATCATGAAGTGACGAAGCGCGGCCGTCCGGCCTGCGACTACATCAGAGGCTGGCTGCATTATTGCCTGGAGGCCTATTTGCGCCTCGGCCAGGCTGCCCTGCAGCCGATGGCGGGGTGAGCCATGGCCCTGGTCTGCGTCATGGGCGGCGGTCCGGCGGGCAGCATCTTCGCCATCCGCATGGCTGAGCTCGGCCATGAGGTGGAGCTCATCGAGAGCGCGCGCTTTCCCCGGCCGCATCTGGGCGAGTCGCTGAGCCCGGGTGTTGTGCCGCTGCTCGAGAGCCTCGGCGCCGAGGGCGCCCTTGCCGGCGCACGCCCGGTGCGCCAGGTCGAGGTCGCCTGGGATGGTCCGCCGCTGATCCGCGCGGATGTGCGCGCCGAGGGGCGGCTGGTCGATCGCGGCACTTTCGACCGCCGGCTCATCGATCATGCGCGAGGCCTTGGCGTGCGCATCCGCCAGCCGGCCCGGATCATCGAGCGGCGGCAGGATGAGCGGGGCTTTCGCCTGACCATCGAGACGGAAGCGGGAAGAGAGGAACGCGCGGCCGATTTCCTCGCCGATGCGCGTGGCCGCGCTGCGGCGGGCGCCTGGCGCAGGGCGACGACCGGACCCCTGACCTTGGCGCTTCATGCCTATTGGAAGGGAACAGGACCTCCGACGCATCCGGTGATCCAGGCGGGTGATGAGGCCTGGTATTGGGCCGTGCCGCTTCCCGACGGCACCTCGAACCTGCAGGTCTTCGTCGATGCCAGGCAATTCGGCGCTGCGCCGAAAGCCGCGCTGGCGGCGCGCTATCTCGATCTTCTCGATCATTCAGGGTTCCGGCGCGGCTTGCGCCAGAGCGAGGTGATGGCGAGTGATGCGACGCCCTATGTCGCCCGCAGCGCCGCGACATCTTCGAGCATCGGGCTCGGTGAAGCGGCCTTGGCGCTCGATCCTTTGTCGTCGTCGGGCGTACAGAAAGCGATCCAGACATCGCTCGCCGGCGCCATCGTCGCCAATACGCTGATCAGAAGGCCGGCCTGGGCCGCGGCCGCCATGGATTTCTACACGGCAAGCCTGGAGGAAGCCTCCACGCGCCATCGCAGCTGGGCCGCCGGCTATTATGCCGAGGCGGCGCGGACGCGACCGGCCTCGTTCTGGCAGGATCGCGCGGCAGCCGCGCCTGACGAAATTCCCCGCGCAGCGGTGGTTTCCACCGATGCCGCAGGTGCGGCCGCGCAACCGGTCGAGCTCTCGCGCGATCTCGTCATCGAGGATCTGCCCTGCATCGAGGGTGAGTTCGTCACGCTCGCCAAGGCGTTGCGCCATCCGGGGCTTGCGGGTCCCGTCGCTTTTCTCGGTGGTCAGCCCTTGGCGCCGCTGGTGAACGATCTCTCGTCCGGCGCGACGCTGGTCGAGATCGCGCAAGGCTGGTCGCGGCGCATGCCGTTCAAATCCGCTTTGTCGATCGCCATCTGGCTGCGCAACAGCGGCATTCTGGTCGACCGCGGCGGGGTGCTGCCATGAGCGCGCTCACCGACTGGCTCGACGCGCATGGCTTTTCCGAGCATGCGCGGCTCTTCATCGACAACGATGTCGATTTCACCACGCTGCTGCTCTTGACCGACAATGACCTGAAGGAGCTCGGTCTCTCATTCGGCGCCCGCAAGCGCCTGCTCGGCGCGCTGGCCGAGGCCAAGGCGCTGAAGCCGGAGCCGGCGGTCAGGGCCGAGGAGCGGCGTCAGCTCACCGTGATGTTCTGCGACATGGTGGGTTTTACCGGGCTCGCCCAGCGCGTCGATCCCGAGGTGCTGAAAGACATCGTGCGCGCCTATGAGGATGCCTGCGCCGCCTGCATCGCCCGTTACGAGGGTTATCTGTTCCAGCGCCTGGGTGACGGCATTATCGCCTTCTTCGGCTTCCCGCTCGCCCATGAGCGCGAGGCCGAGCGCGCCATCCGCGCCGGCTTGGACATCCTCGACGCGATGGCCTGTTTCAAGACGCCCGATACGGCGAAGCTCGAGGTCCGCATCGGCATCGCCACCGGCATCGTCGTCGTCTCCGCCGACGGGCGCACCGCCGTGAGCGAGACCATGAACCTCGCGGCGCGCCTGCAGAGCGTGGCCGAGCCGGGCACCATCGCGGTCAGCTCCAAGGTGCGCAAGCTCGCTGCGGACGTCTTCGGCTATGCCGATATCGGCGCGCAAAGTCTCAAGGGCATCACGCTTCCCGTCCAGGTCTATCGCGTGGCAGGTGTGGCGACCGCCGAAGACCGCCAGGCCAAGGACAAGCCGCTCATCGGACGCGGGCCCGAGATGGAGGCGCTGCTCGACAAATGGCGGCGCGTCCATGATGCGGGCGAGGGCTTCACCATCAATCTCTGCGGCGAGCCGGGCATCGGCAAGAGCCGCATCGCCGATGCGCTATGCGCCAGCCTCGAGCATGAGCATGCCCAGATCTGGCGCTTCCAATGCTCGCCCTTCCATCTCAACAGCGCTTTCTACCCGATCAGGACGCATCTCGATGAGGTGCTGCAGATCGGCGACGACAGCCCGGCCGATGCGAGGCTCGACAAGCTGGAGGCGCTGATCGTCGGGCGTTACGGCCTGCCTCGTTCCGACGTGCGCTTCATCGCGAGCATGATGTCCATCCCCTGCGAGGAGCGCTATGGCGCGCTCGATATATCGCCGCGGCTCGCCAAGCAGGAAACCGTCCGCGTGATGGAGGACATGGTGGCCGCCGCCGCCCGCTTGCGTCCCACGCTGCTCCTGTTCGAGGACATGCACTGGGCCGATCCGACGACGCTCGAGACATTGGAGCGGCTGATCGGCAAGCTTGCCGGCATTCCTTTGCTGATCGTCGCCACCTATCGGCCGGAATTCGAGCCGCACTGGTCGCGTCATGTCAATGTCGCGGTGCTCAATCTCGCCAAGCTCACGGCCGAGCAATCGAGCGAGATGGTCTCGAGGCTCGCCGAGGGGAAGTCGCTGCCGGCCGAGATCGTCGAGCAGATCATCGCCAAGACCGATGGTGTCCCGCTCTTCGTCGAGGAACTGACGCGCACCATCCTCGAATCGGGCGGGCTCGTCGAAGCGGGCGGGCGCTATGTCTATACCGGCCCGACTTTGGGGTTCGCCATCCCCGAGACACTGCGCGATTCGCTGGCCGCGCGTCTCGACCGCCTCGCCAAGGCGAAGCCCGTCGCCCAGATCGGCTCTGTCGTCGGGCGCACCTTCAGCCATGAGCTCATCTCGGCGCTCGCTCAGATGGACGAGGCCGCCTTGGCCGAGGGCCTGGCGGAACTGACCGCCTCGGGTCTCGCCATGAGCTCGGGCGTGTCGCCTGGCCCCGTGTCCTACACATTCAAGCATGCCCTGGTCCAGGACGTGGCCTATGATTCGCTGCTGCGCAGCCAGCGCAAGCCCTTGCATGCGCGCATCGCCCAAGTGCTGGAGGAGCGCCATCCCGAGACGCGCGAGCGCGAGCCGGAACTGCTCGCGCATCATTATTCGGCGGCCGATGACCAGGCGGCGGCAGCCCCCTTGTGGCTCAAGGCGGGCGAGGTGGCGATGCGGCGTTTCGCGGTGCCCGAGGCCGACAGTCATCTGCGCAAGGGCATGGAGCTGCTCGCGACGTCTTCGCCGAGCGCCGAGCGCGATCTTCTGGAATTGCGCTTTCGCGCCGCATTGGGGCCGGCGCTCGTGGCCGGGCGCGGCTGGGGCCATCCGGAGCTGAGCGCGGTCATGGAACCCGCCTGGTCGCTGGCCCGCAGGCTCACGCATCGCCAAGGCTATCTGCCCATCCTGAATGCGCTCTGGGTGCATTGCCTGTGCACCGACCGGCTCGATGTATCGATGCATTGGGCGGAGAAATTGCTGGAGGTCGGGGCTGAGACCCAAGACGACAATCTGGTCATCGTCGGTCACCGTGCGGTCTCGGGCTCGGCCTTCTGGCAGGGTCGCTTCGACGTGGCCAAAGCCCATGGCGACAAGCTTCATGCACTATACGACGCCGGGAAGCATTGGCACATTGCGCAGCTGACCAACACCGATCCGCTGACCGGCGAGAGCATCTACCGGGCACAATATCTTTGGATCATCGGCTATCCCGACCAGGCGGTGGCGGCGAGCGATGCAAGGGACGACCACGCGCGGCGCCGCAATCATCCCTTCGACCTCGCCTTCTCGCTGACGCTGGGCGCCCAGGCGTTCGATTTCCTCTCGCAGCCTGAAGAATTGCTGGCGCGCGCGGCGGAGGCCGACAATGTGGGCCGTCGCTTTGGTGTCTCGCTGTTCTTCGAGGTCATGGCCGAGATCAGCCAGGGCATTGCCTGGCTTCGGGCTGGGCGTCATGCCGACAGCGCCACGCGGCTCGACCGCGCCATCACCCGCCTCGCCGCGACCGGCCATCGCATCTGGATCGCCTATTTGCGGGCGCTCCAGGCCGAAGCGCTGGCGCTGGGCGGCAATGTCGAGGCTGCCGAGGCTCTCCTCGACGAGAGCATCGCCAGGATCGAGGGCGGCGAGGAACGTTGTCACTATGCCGAGGTGCTGCGCCTCAAGGGTTGGCTTCTGGCGCGGCAGGGCAGGCGCGCTGAGGCCGAGAAGCGGCTCGGCGCGGCGCTTGCCGTCGCGCGGGCCCAAGGTGCGAAGTCGTGGGAGTTGCGCGCCACGACCACGCTTGCCCGGCTTCTCGCCGAAGAGGGCGAAGAGGCCCGTGCCTTCGACATGCTCCAGGCCATCTATGGCTGGTTCACCGAAGGCTTCAACACCAGGGATTTGACGGATGCCAGGGCTCTCCTCGATGAGCTTGGGCTTCAGTTGCGGAGAGGAGTGAAACATGGGTGAAAAACACAAAGCCGACGAAGCGGCGATCCGCCGGCTGGACGAGGAATGGGGCAAGGCGGCGACGAACAGCGATATCGACGCGGTCGTAAGTTTCTACGCCCATGACGGCTCGCTGGTCTGGCCAGATGAGCCCGCGGTGCACGGCACCGCGAATATCCGCGCCAACTGGAAGAAGATGATGGACACCATCACGGGCCTTAAACTGCGCTTCACGCCCGAGCGTATCGTGATTTCCGATGATGCCTCGCTCGCCTCCGATTTCGGCAAGGTCGAGTTCGGTCAGGAGGTGAACGGCAAGACGCAAATGCAGATCGCGAAATATGTCGTGGTCTGGCGCAAGGAGAAGGGCAGCTGGAAAGTTCTCTATGACAGCTGGAACATGAATTCCAAGTAGGCGGGGCCGCCCGGAACAGCCCCGCACCGGGCGAGCTCTACAACTCGGGACGGTCCGTAGGCCGCGATGTCATGAGCGCGGTCACGACGATCGCATAAGGGTTCACCACGGGCAGGAAGAAAGGCGCCTTGTCGTCTTTCCCGAAGCTGACGCCCATATCGTCCAGGACCTCAGGGTCCAGCGCTTTCAGCGCCTCGGTTTGCGCGCGCTCGATGCGCTGGGCGCGCCATGCCTTGACTTTTGCCCGTAGTGCGGCGGCGAGGTGGGTGAACAGAGGCGAGCCGGCCTGACGGATCGTGCCATGCTCGACATGCGTGGCCATGATGTCCTCCTGTGGCTGTTCCGGCTATGAACGGCCGGTTTTCGAACCCCACGAAGGATATCTAGAAGGTGCCGGCCAAGCCGTCGGTGCGGAAACTCACAAAGCGCGGCGGTCCTTGCCCGCTCTCGCCCGGATGCCTATGTGTGCCCCATGCCCAATCTCCTCGAGCGCCTGATCCCCCGCCGCTGGCGCAAGACGACCCCGCTTGTCCATGTCGTGCGCCTCACCGGCACCATCGGCGTCGGCACGCCCTTCAAGCCGCCCTTGACCATGGAGGGCCTCGCCCCGACGCTCGAGCGCGCTTTCGCCCGCAAGGGCATTTCGGCGGTCGCCCTGGTCATCAATTCGCCGGGAGGTGCTGCGGTCCAGTCGGCCCTGATCCATGCCCGCATACGCGCCCTGGCGGAGGAGAAGAAAATCCCGGTCTTCACCTTTTGTGAGGATGTCGCTGCCTCGGGCGGCTATTGGCTCGCTTGCGCCGGCGACGAGATCTATGCCGATTCGAGCTCCATCGTGGGCTCGATCGGCGTCATCGCCGCGGGCTTCGGCTTTGTCGAGGCGATCAAGAAGCTGGGCGTCGAGCGGCGCGTGCACACCGCGGGTGAATCGAAGGCGATCCTCGACCCGTTCCAGCCCGAAAAGCCTGAGGATGTCGAGCGCCTGAAAAGCCTGCAGCGCGACGTGCATGAGGACTTCAAGGCGTTGGTACGCAGCCGCCGCAACGGCAAGTTGCGGGGTGAGGAGGCTGAGCTTTTCTCCGGCGCCTTCTGGTCGGGCCGCCAGGCGCTGGCGCTCGGGCTCATCGACGGGATCGGTCATTTGCGCGACATTATGCGCGCCCGTTTCGGAGAAAAGACTGAATTCAAGGTGATAGCCAAGCCGCAAGGCTGGGGATTGCGCCGGCTGGGCTTCGGCATGGAAGCCGATCCGGTCTCAGGCCTCATTGATGCCATGGAAATACGTGCACTATGGGGACGTTTCGGTTTATGATGCCTTGAGCGTGCTTGTGACGGAGAGGACCATTTCATGTTGAAAGCCCTGACGATTGCCGTAGCCGGTATCCTGACGGCCGCCGCCATTAAGCAGCTCATGGATGGGCTTAACGCCGCCAAGGCTCGTGTCGCGGCCAGGCGCCCGGTCGATCCGCGCGCCGTGACCCGTCTCCGGCAGGATCCCAGGACCGGCATCTACTATCCGGAAGCTTAAGCGCCGCTGGATGGCCGAGTCATGCCCGGCCACGAGCACTTTTCCGCCTACAAAATATTGCCGCGAGGTCTAGTTTTCGTCATGGGAACATGGCTAGATTGTAATGTCGTTTGAACAAACGGCTGCAATCTAACAACAACCCAAGGACGGCTAATGATTCGATCCTTATCGATCACTTCCCTTGCTTTCACCAGTTCGCTCATCGTCGCGACACTTCTCGCCGGGTCCGCTTCCGCCGAGAAGGCCGCGGTCCAGCGCGGCCAATGGCCGTCCGTGGACGCGGGTGCGGCCAAACCGAGCGACGGCAAGGGACCCACGGCGAAGCCCGCTGCCGCCAATCCCACCCGCAAGGCGCCGGAAAAGCTCACCCCCGCGGGCAAGCTCGATGCGCTGACCGGTCTTTCGATGAGCCGCGACGGCAAGAGCCGTTCGATGAAGGTGCCGGGTCGCCTGCGCGGCATGATCCTGAAGGGCCAGGGCGCCGCCGCCATCCAGGAGGCGCCGAAGCCCGGCAAGCTCGTTGCGATCAAGGACACGACGCAATATCCCTATACGGCCGTGGGTCTGCTTTCCAATGGCTGCTCCGGCACCTTGATCGGCAAGCGCTTCGTGCTCACCGCCGCCTATTGCATCTATAATCTCGAGACCAAGCAGTGGGACCAGAATCTCGATTTCTATCCCGGCATCAATGGCAACAGCCGTCCCTTTGACGGCGTGCAGTGGAAGAATGCCTGGGTGACCAAGGGCTTTGCCGAAGAGGGCAATTGGGAGCTGGCCTTCGGCCTCGTCGAATTGCAGAGCGATGTCGGCGATCAGAACGGCTGGTTCGGCTATGGCCACGTTCCGCAATTCCCGAAGGGTCCGGCCATGACCGGCTATCCGGCGGGCGTGCCCGATTTCACCATGTGGGAGACCACGTGCCCGGTGAAGGCCGCCGACAAGGCATTCATCGCCTATAATTGTCCGCTGAAGAAGCCGCTCGAAGGCATGGCGGGAGCGGCGATCTGGATGGTCGACAAAGGGTCCAGCGGCCCGATGGTCGTCGCCATCCATGGCGGTCCGCTCAAAGGCGCCGATCTCTGGGGCCAGCGCATCAACGAGGAAACCTTCTACACGCTGCAGGCCTGGATGAAGGCTGCCGAAGACGGTGGCGAAGTCGCGGGCGACGACACCCAGGGCGATGAGGACACCCCTGGCGATGAGGTCGATCCCGACGACACCCAGGCCGACGAGGAAGAGGAATCCCAGGCGCCCAAGAAGCCGTAAGACTTCTTGACCCATAGGGTCCGGACCCATAGTTTGCGCCCGCAACAGTTCATGCTTTGCGGGCGCAAATGTCTTTAAACCCACGCAAATCCTTCCAGGACCTCATCCTCACGCTGCATCAGTATTGGGGCAGCAAGGGCTGCGTCATCCTGCAGCCCTATGACATGGAAGTGGGGGCGGGCACTTTCCATCCCGCCACGACCTTGCGTTCGGTGGGTCCCAAGCCCTGGGCTGCCGCCTATGTGCAGCCTTCGCGGAGGCCCAAGGACGGCCGCTATGGCGAGAACCCCAATCGCCTGCAGCACTATTATCAGTACCAGGTGATCATCAAGCCATCGCCGCCCGACCTGCAGGAGCTCTATCTCGGCTCCCTCTATGCCATCGGCATCGAGCCCCAACTGCATGACATCCGTTTCGTCGAGGATGATTGGGAGAGCCCGACGCTCGGCGCCTGGGGTCTCGGCTGGGAAGTGTGGTGCGACGGCATGGAGGTCTCGCAATATACCTATTTCCAGCAGGTCGGCGGCCTCGACTGCGCGCCGGTCTCGGGCGAGCTCACTTATGGTCTCGAACGCCTGGCGATGTATGTGCAGGGCGTCGACAATGTCTATGATCTCAACTTCAACGGCGCGGACGGGGCGAAGCGCATCACCTATGGCGATGTGTTCCTGCAGGCCGAGCAGGAGTTCTCACGCTACAATTTCGAATATGCCGACACCGACATCCTGCTCCAGCATTTCAAGGATGCGGAGAAGGAGTGCCTGGCTCTGCTGAAGGCGGGCGACAAGGGCAACCGCCATGAACTGGCGCTGCCCGCCTATGACCAATGCATCAAGGCGAGTCATGTCTTCAATCTGCTCGACGCGCGAGGCGTGATCTCGGTCACCGAGCGCCAAGCCTATATCCTGCGCGTGCGCGAATTGGCCAAGGGCTGCTGCGAGGCCTGGGCCAGGACCGCGGGCGGAGGTGCTCAATGATCGCGATGGCAACGAGGGAGGACACGCGATGTCGGTACCCAATATCGTCCAGAAGGCGCCGATCCCGGTCGTGGTCGAAGCGGGCAAGGATTACTGGTGGTGCGCCTGTGGGCGTTCCAAGAACCAGCCTTTCTGCGACGGCAGCCACAAGGGCAGCGAATTCTCGCCCGTCAAATGGACGGCCGAGGCTTCAGGCCGCAAGTTCTTCTGCGCCTGCAAGCACACCAACGGCCAGCCCTTCTGCGACGGCACGCATAAGACGTTGTGAAGCTCGATCGAGCCTGAGACGAGGGAGCAGCTGATGGGCTTGCCGACGAGCGAAAGTCATATCGCGGAGGCAGAGCATAGTGGTCGCTTCGCGTTACCATTGCCATGGAAGCGCATGCTGCTCCGCTCGAATGGATTTTCGATCGAAGCGAGTTGCGAAAATTGGGAGGCATTTCCGGTATTGGATCAGAGCAGCCGCAAGCATATTGCCCGTTCGGCCAATCATATCTTGCGTGAGACTGACTCCTTCCGGGACTTTCCTGCGTTCCCATCGGAAGCTGTTGCTATTGCTGGTAATGGCAGTGGAGATTGCCTCGTACTCCTTGCTGGCAAAAGTGATGTTTATTTTTGGAACCACGAGACCGGCAAGCTTGATATTGCCGACGTGAATTATCCGAAGAGCGATTTTGAGGAAGTTGATGCCTGAGCTTCTACTCGAGCTTTTTTCCGAGGAAATCCCGGCGCGCATGCAAGCCAAGGCGGCCGAGGATCTGAAATCGCTCGTCACCAATGCGCTGGTCGATCTGGGCCTCGTCTATGAGGGCGCGCAGGCGCATGCGACGCCGCGCCGGCTGGTGCTCTCGGTCGAAGGCCTGGCCGCGCGCACGAAGGATGTGACGGAGGAGCGTAAAGGCCCCCGCATCGACGCGCCGGAGCAGGCAATCCAAGGTTTTCTCAAATCGACCGGCCTCGAGCTTTCCGACCTCACCCAACAGGACGACAAGAAGGGCAAGTTCTATATCGCCCGGATCAGCAAGCCGGGGCGGGCCACGCCCGATGTGGTCGCCGAGATCGTGCCCGATGTGATCCGCAAATTCCCCTGGCCCAAATCCATGCGCTGGGGCTCGGGCGACCTGCGCTGGGTCAGGCCCTTGCAGTCGATCCTGTGCTGCTTCGACGGCGAGGTCGTGCCTTTCGAGATCGGAGGCCTCGCGAGCAGCGCCGTCACAAGGGGCCATCGTTTCCTCGCGCCTCAAGAGATCACCGCGCGCCGCTTCGAAGACTATGCGCAGAAGCTTTTTGACGCGAAAGTGGTGGTCGATGCCGCCCGCCGCACCGAGCTCATCCGCGTGGAAGCGAAGAATTTGAGCTTCGCGCAAGGCCTCGAAGTGATCGAGGACGAGGCGCTGCTCAAGGAGACCGCGGGGCTTGTCGAATGGCCGGTGGTGCTGATGGGCTCGTTCGACGAGAGCTTCCTCGAAGTGCCGCCGGAAGTGATCGTCACCTCGATCAAGCAACATCAGAAATGCTTCGCGCTGAAAGACGGCAAGACGGCCAAGCTCGCCAACCGCTATCTGCTCGTCTCCAACATGATCGCCAGCGATGGCGGCCTTAAGATCACAGAGGGCAACAACAAGGTCATCGCGGCGCGCCTCTCGGATGCGAAATTCTTCTGGGAGCACGACAAGAAGACGCCGCTCGAGAAGCTCTTGCCCAAGCTCGACCAGATCACCTTCCATGCCAAGCTTGGCACGCAAGGCGAAAGGGTGAAGCGCATCGAGACGCTAGCCGGCGAGATCGCCAAAACAATCGGTGCGGATCAGAACAAGGCCATGCTCGCGGCTCGTCTCGCCAAGGCTGATCTCGTCACTGGCATGGTCGGCGAATTTCCCGAATTGCAGGGCCTGATGGGCAGCTACTATGCGCAGGCGCAACACGTGGATGAGGAGGTTGCCGATGCGATCCGAGACCACTACAAGCCACAAGGTCCGTCGGATTCACTTCCTGCTTCAAGAATAGGCGTTGCGGCGGCGCTCGCTGACAAGCTCGATACGCTCGCTGGCTTTTGGGTGATTGACGAGAAACCGACAGGCTCAAAGGATCCATATGCGCTCAGACGAGCTGCCCTAGGATGTGTGCGGATCATTCTTGAGCAGCAACTACGCCTTAGGTTTCTGCCGATTGCATCGTCAGCGATGGATAGGATTCATCCTCGAAGGAAACCGGAAGACATTGTTAAGTCGACTGATCCCTCCATCGCCATACTCACAGGCGGTGAAGTCAAGGTGAAGGTATCTCGCCGGGACCCTGCTACTGGGCAGGACATAGATACGCGTGCAGATGACCTCCTCTCCTTCTTCGCCGATCGTCTGAAGGTCTATTTGCGCGACCAAGGTGCCCGCTATGATCTGATCGACGCGGTCTTCGCTTTGGGTGGTCAGGATGATCTGCTGATGATCGTCAAGCGTGTCGAGGCGTTGTCGAAGTTCCTCGACACCGAGGATGGCGACCATCTCCTGACCGGCGTCAAGCGCGCCACCAACATCCTCAAGATCGAGGAGAAGAAGGACGGCCGTTCCTATGACGGCAATGTCAACACCAACATCCTCATCCAGGGCGAGGAGCGCGAGCTCAACACGGCGGTCAATGCCGCGGCGGCCCGGGCGCGCCAATCGGTGAACGCCGAAGATTTCGAAGGCGCGATGCGCGCCATTGCCAAGCTCAGGGCTCCGGTCGACGCTTTCTTCGACAAGGTGACCGTCAATGCCGATGATCCCTCCTTCCGCGAGAACCGGCTCAAGCTCCTGAACCGCATTCGCGCCGCGACCCGCGAGGTCGCCGACTTCTCCAAGATCGAGGGGTAGATGGCGAGGCGGCGCGCTAGTGTCCTGATCCTGACATTCGCTCCAGTTCACGGCCGGCATGTTGCGAATGTCAGGATCAAAGGGATACTAGCAAATCTAGGATTCTAGTGTGGTCTTGGATTTGACATTCGCCATGAACGCAAACCGAAACACTGGGGCGAATGTCAAATCCACCACACTAGGCTGCCTCGAAAAGTTCTGCGCCGCAGCGCGCCGCTCGACCGGATTGGCGGATTTCGGCGATCCCTATTATCGCACCGGTTTACGCATTCTCCTGCGCAGCTTGCGGCGCGAGGCCCAACTCACCTTCATCGGCCGCATGTTGCTCGGGCGGAGCATCGCCACCGCCGTTGAGCAGCGCCTCATGATCCAGCATCTGCGACGGACGGAGCCCCAGATATTCAAAGGCAGGCTTATGCCGCCTGTCATCATCACCGGCATGCCGAGGAGCGGCACGACCTTCCTCCATCGCCTGCTCGCCGCCGATCCGGCGATGCGTGCGCCCGTTCTGAACGAGCTTCTCGAACCGGTGCCCAGGGGCTCGGACTGGCGGCGGCGATGGCTTGACCTGCGTCTCAAATGCGAGCTGGCGGTGATGCGGCTTTTCAATCGTGGGCTCGATGCCAGGCACTTCACCCGCGGCGAGGAGCCGGAAGAATGCATGTTCGCTCTGGCGATCTCGTTCCGCACCGTGCTGCCTTGGACATTGGCGCCGGTGCATTCCTATCTCGCCTGGCTCAGCACCGCCGACCGCCGTCAGAAATACCGCGAATATCGCGACATTCTTTGCCTCCTGCAGCGCCGCGACCAGGAAAGGCGCCTGCTCCTCAAGGCGCCGGACCATCTGGGCGGCGTCGCCGAGCTTCTCGCCGCTGTCCCTGAGGCCCTCATCGTCGTCTGCCGGCGCGATCCCGTGGTGGCTCTCACCAGCCTCAACAGCCTCCTTGACGGGGTGCACAAGGTGACCTCGCGCGCGAGCGACCGTGCGGCGCTCGGCCAGTCGAACCTGGCGTTCTATGCGGCAGAAACCGGACGTTACCTATCGGCATATGCGACATGGCGCGGTCACATTCTGGAGGTGGACTATGAGACCCTGACGCGCCAGCCCCTCGAAGTGGCTCGGCGCGTCTGTGAGCGCCTGGGGCTTGCGATCGAAAGCGGGCTCGCAAGGCGCTTCCAGGAGTTCATTGCCAACAACCCCAAGGACAAGCATGGCCGCCACCTTTATTCGCCCTCGGATTACGCTCAGACAGCGGAAGGGCTCCGCCGGAACCTCGCCCATTACGGCTGAGTTGTGATGCTGCGGCATTCCCGCCGCAAATGCACAGTTGATTTCGCAACTGCAATATGGCTAGTGCGGCTCATGAGCGGCGCTCGCTACTGAACCAACCGATCCTGTCCAGGAGGAGCTTTGAGGGTGAATCAGCAAGCGAATGGGAAACTCGTTTACCGCTTTGGCGAAGGCAAGGCCGATGGCGATGCGGGAATGCGAAACCTGCTCGGCGGCAAGGGCGCCAATCTTGCCGAAATGGCCAATCTCGGTCTGCCGGTCCCGCCCGGCTTCACCATCACCACCGAAGTCTGCACCGGCTACTACAAGAACGGCAGCACCTATCCCGCAGCGCTCACCGGTGATGTCGACGCCGCCATGGCCGAAGTGGGCCGCATCGTCGGCGCGGCCTTCGGCGACGCCAAAAATCCGCTTCTCGTTTCCGTGCGCTCCGGCGCCCGTGCGTCCATGCCCGGCATGATGGACACCGTTCTCAATCTCGGCCTCAATGACGCGACCGTCGAGGGCTTGGCCTCGCGCGCCAAGGACCGCCGCTTCGCCTATGACAGCTATCGCCGCTTCATCCATATGTACTCGGATGTCGTGCTGGGCGTCGAGCATCATCAGTTCGAGGACATTCTCGGCGAATACAAGGATGGGAAGGCGTTCGGCCTCGATACCGATCTCACCGCCGAGGACTGGACGAAGGTCATCGCCCAATACAAGACCTGCGTCGAGAAGGCGACGGGGAAACCCTTTCCGCAGGACGTGAAAGAGCAGCTCTGGGGCGCCATCGGCGCCGTCTTCCAGTCGTGGATGTCGGCGCGCGCCAAGACCTATCGCAAGCTTCACAATATCCCCGAGGAGTGGGGCACTGCCGTCAATGTGCAGGCCATGGTGTTCGGCAATCTCGGCGACACGTCGGCGACCGGCGTCGCCTTCACGCGCAACCCCTCGACGGGTGTGCATGAGCTCTATGGCGAGTTCCTGGTCAATGCCCAGGGCGAGGATGTCGTGGCCGGCATCCGCACGCCGCAGAACATCACCGAGGCCGCGCGCGTCGAGGCGGGCTCCAAGGCGCCCTCGCTCGAGAGGCTGATGCCCGAAACCTTCGTCCAGCTGGCCGATACTTTCGCGCGTCTCGAAAAGCACTATCGCGACATGCAGGACCTGGAATTCACCATCCAGGACGGCAGGCTGTGGATGCTGCAGACGCGTTCCGGCAAGCGCACCGCCAAGGCGGCGCTCAAGATCGCCGTCGATCTCGCCAATGAGGGCCTGATCAGCGAGGAGGAGGCGGTGAAGCGCATCGACCCGGCATCCCTCGATCAGCTCCTGCATCCCACACTCGACCCTTCGGCCAAGCGCGAGATCATCGGCCAGGGCCTGCCGGCATCGCCCGGTGCCGCCTCGGGCGAGATCGTCTTCGATTCAGACGAGGCCGAAAGGCTGAAGGGCGAGGGGCGCACCGTCATCCTGGTCAGGGTCGAGACGAGCCCGGAAGACATCCACGGCATGCATGCGGCGGAAGGCATCCTCACCACGCGGGGCGGCATGACGTCCCATGCCGCGGTCGTGGCGCGCGGCATGGGCAAGCCTTGCGTGTCGGGCGCCGGCAGTATCCGCGTCGACTACGCCCGAGCGACACTGACCGCGATGGGGGTCACCCTCAAGAAGGGCGACGTCGTCACCATTGACGGTTCGAGCGGGCAGGTGATGAAGGGCGCCGTCCCCACCATCAAGCCCGAGCTCTCCGGCGACTTCGCCATCATCATGCAATGGGCCGACAAGGCGCGCCGCATGAAGGTGCGCACCAATGCCGAGACGCCGCTCGATGCGAGAGCCGCGCGCGAATTCGGCGCCGAGGGCATCGGCCTCTGCCGTACCGAGCACATGTTCTTCGAGGCCGACCGCATCGTCGCGATGCGCGAGATGATCCTGGCTTCGAGCGAGAAGGGCAGGCGCTCAGCACTCGCCAAGATCCTGCCGATGCAGCGCGAGGATTTCATCGAATTGTTCGAGATCATGGCCGGGCTGCCGGTGACGATCCGGCTCCTCGATCCGCCCTTGCATGAATTCCTGCCGCAGAATGAGGCCGAGATCGCCGAGGTCGCAACCGCCATCGGCGTCAGCGCCGATTCGCTGCGCAGCCGGGTGGCGGAGCTGCATGAGTTCAACCCGATGCTGGGCCATCGTGGCGTCAGGCTCGCGGTTTCTTACCCCGAGATTGCCGAGATGCAGGCGCGCGCCATTTTCGAGGCCGCGGCCGAGGTAGCGCGGCGGACCGGCACACCGCCGATCCCGGAGGTCATGGTGCCGCTCGTCGCCACCAAGTCTGAGCTCGACATCGTCGGCGATCGTATCGTCGCCGTGGCGCAAGAGGTCCAGAAGGAGACGGGCGCCAAGCTCGATTATCTCGTCGGCACCATGATCGAACTGCCGCGCGCCGCCTTGCGGGCCGGCGACATCGCCGAGACGGCCGAGTTCTTCTCCTTCGGCACCAACGACCTGACCCAGACCACTTTCGGCATCAGCCGCGATGATTCGGCCCGATTTCTTGGTGAATACACGGCCAAGGGCGTCATCAAGACGGATCCATTCGTGTCGCTCGACACGGAAGGTGTCGGCGAACTGGTGCAGATCGCGGCAGAGCGGGGACGCAAGACGAGGCCCGAAATCAAGCTCGGCATTTGCGGCGAGCATGGCGGCGATCCGGCATCCATCAGATTCTGCGAGAAAGTGGGCCTCGATTACGTTTCCTGCTCACCCTTCAGGGTGCCCATCGCGCGGCTTGCCGCGGCTCAAGCCGCCCTCGCAAATCGTGGCTGAATTAAGGCAAGGCAGTCCTCTAAGGCCTTGTTAACCCTAGAGCATTTAGCGGCTGATTATGGGCGGCTTTGTGTTGCCGCCATGGTTAACCTATGCTAAACGCTCGGAGATCATACTACCGCCTGTTCGGGAAGCTTTAAGGGTTTAGACGGTAGCGCGAGGGGAAGTGAGACCAGCGAAGCGAGGGCATAGGGCTTTCGAGCCTGATTTTGACGAGCCGCTGCAGCCTGAGCGTAATGGCATGCTGAGCTACGTGCCCTATGCTTTTGGCGGCGCCATGCTGATCGCGAGCTTTGCCTTTGCCGGCCACTATATGGGCCGCAATGCCGTAGCTCACAGCCTCGTCGAAGAAGAGCCGCAAGTGGCGACATCCTCGCCGGTATCGACCTTGATCCAGAAGGGTTCGCTGATGCCGAGCGATGCGACCCTTGATCTCGTCAATCTGCCGATCATCCGCGAGCAGGAAGTCGTTTCGACCAGCAAGGGCGACTATATCGAGCCTGAGCCCGACGTGCCGGAAGCGCCGGAAGCGGTGGTGAAGCACGAGCCGGAAAAGATCGAGAAGCGTCTCGCTTTGACGCCGCCGGTGTGGAAGATGGAATCGACCTTCAAGCTCAAGCGCAACGAGAAGCAGAAGGTCGTCGCCCAGCGCCGCATCCGTATGGCTGAGGAGAACTGCCTCGCCAAGGCCGTTTATTTCGAGGCGCGCTCCGAATCGGAGCTGGGCCAGCTCGCGGTGGCGAAAGTCGTTCTCAATCGCGTCAAAGACCCGAACTTCCCCAAGACGATCTGCGGCGTCGTCTATCAGGGCTCCGATCGGCGCAATTCCTGCCAATTCTCCTTCGCTTGCGACGGCGTCGCCGACGAAGTGAAGAACAAGGCGGCCTGGGAAAACTCCAAGCGCGTCGCCCAGAAGGCCATCGACGGCGACCAGACCATTCGCGTCATCGGCGCGGCCACCAACTACCATGCCGATTATGTGCGCCCGCGCTGGGCCAAGGAAATGCGCAAGCTCATCAAGATCGGCCGCCACATTTTCTATTCCGACAGCTAGTCGACCGCCCCGAGGGCATCGCCCCGCCCCCTGAATTGACGAAAAATCCATTCAGCATTGGCCTCTAGGCCCCTTGTCCCTGGCGCAATACCATGGGAGACTTAGCCTCGGGGAAGGGGTCGATTCAGAACCGTCTCGTTCCCGGAGGCTGGCTGAGATTTGGGGCGGGGATGATTCGATTGGCGGAAGGCTGCAAAAGCGGGTCCACGGGCTTTCTCACTGCGCTGGGCGGTGCGATGGCGCTCCTCTGCTTCACGACGCCGGTGCTCGCCGGTGAGAAGAGCGATCCTTATGCCTTCACCGTCTTTGCCGGCAAGGGAACGGACACCGACTTTTTTTCGGCCTTGACCCAGCCCTGGACGATACATTTTGTCGATCTGGGTATCGTGGGTGCTGCTGTGTCCGCTCGGGTCGGAACGGTGAACGAGCTGACTGGCTGGGATCTCGGCAGCATCGGCGATGATTTTTCCATCGACCTGGAAACAGGCGCCGCATACCGCTTCGGCGATGAATGCGGCGATGAATGCGGCGATGAAGAGATGGGCGAGTTCTGGGGCGCGATTTACCTTCGCTATGACGGATTTCCGTGGAACGACACGATCTATACGACGATCGCGGCCAACACGGGCGTCAGCTACATCACCCATACGTCGGAATTTGAAAAAGGCCGGAGCGACGGCCAGAGTTCACAGCTGATGCACTATCTGACGCCCGAGATCACCTTTGCCGATCCCGACGACAAGAATGTCGAGTGGCTGGTCCAACTCCATCACCGCTCCGGTGTTTTTGGCCTCTTCGATGGCGCATCGGGCGGGTCGACCTTCGTCACGACCGGCCTTCGCGTGCATTTCCAATAGGATTTAATCCGCGCTGCCGGCAATCGACTGCCCGCCGATGCTCGCCTTGCGCGCATAGGCGATGAAGCGGAGCCCTTGCAGCCTGCCGGTCGCCAGCACCGGCACGAACAGCGCTTCATCGGAAGCACCGGACTTGACCGGCGCGAACCAGATGTCGAATTTGGACGGCACGCCGCCTCTCTTCTTGTACTTGACGGCCGGCCGGCCGCCGACCGGCGTGTAGGTCATGCTGCATTTGAAGGCGGGGCCGCGATAGGCGCCCGGGCTGTCTTTGCCGAGCTTCACTTCGCCGGCGAGAGCGAAGCGGAGCTCATACACTTCCCGCCCGTCGACCACTCTTTCGACGCTCTGGCAGGGCTTGCCCGCCTGCAGTGCCGTCATGCGCAGCAGCATGGACAGGGGATCGACGAGCCCGGTGGTGAGTGCCGGTGCCAGCAGGGCCTCGTCCTCCTTGTCCCTGGGAGTGGTCTTGACGGCCGGAGGATCTTCGCTCGGCCAGCTCACTTCGAGGACCTTTTCCGCATTCTTCTTGTCCGCTTTTGAACGGTAATGCTGTGGCTTGAGGCCCTCGCCGTCGAAGGCGCCGGACGAGGTCATGTCCATCTGGTAGTCCGAGAACATGCTCGCCAGGCCCTTGGTCTTGATCGAGGCTGTCGACTGATAGGCCGTGTCGGAAAGTGTGGCCTTGTAGGCAATGTGCATCGCCGACATGCTGCCGACCTCGACCTCATAGGAGATCGCGATCTGGTTCTGCGATGCCGCGCCGAGCTTGCCCGGCAGGGCGAACGCCGTGATTGCCAGCGCCAGGCACGCAACTTTCATCCTGTTCGGCGAAACGGCCGGTCTGTTCAACATTGATGCCATCCAGTGATTGATGTCCCATTAGCTCCATCGGCTAACTCTGTGACAAGATTTTGGTGCATGTCCGGGATGCCGATTTCTTGATTTTGCCGCTTTGTCTTTTACACCCGATTTGCCTAAGCTTGTCGGCAATGGGAGAAAAACATGGCGATTTCGCAATATGACGACAGCAAATGGTGGACCTATCTCGACGGCAAATGGCATCAGGGCAATCCTCCCATCATGGGGCCGTGGAGCGATGCATCCTGGCTAGGTTCCGCCATATTTGACGGTGCGCGCGCCTTCGAGGGCGTGACCCCAGACCTCGATCTCCATTGCCAGCGTTGCGAGCGTTCAGCCTTGGCCTTCGGCTTGGAACCCCTGAAGGCGGGCGCCATCGAAGAACTGGTGCGCGACGGCATCGGCAAGTTCCCCAAGAATACCCCCCTCTATCTGCGCCCCATGTTCTGGGCGGAGACGAACTTCCTCGATGCGGGACCGATCGAGACACGCTACTCGATCTCGGTCCATGAATCGGCCATGCCGTCGACCAAGGGCTTCTCCGCCGGCCTCTCATCCTTCCGCCGGCCGTCTTACGAATATGCGCCGACCGATGCCAAAGCGGCCTGCCACTATGCCAATTCCGCTCGCGCCATACGCGAAGCGCAAGGTAGGGGTTTCGACAATGCGGTATTGCTCGATGCCGTGGGCAACGTGTCCGAATTCTCCACGTCCAATCTCTTCCATGCCAAGGACGGGGAGGTGCACACGCCGATCCCCAATGGCACGTTGTTGAACGGCATCACCCGCCAGCGTGTCATCAAGCTCCTGCGCAAGGCGGGCGTCACGGTGCATGAGCGCGCCGTCCCCTGGCGCGATGTGCTCGCGGCCGATGAGGTATTTTCCACCGGCAACTATGGCAAGGTCATTCCCGTCACTCGCATCGAGACGCGTGATCTGCAGCCCGGCCCGCTCTTCAAGAAAGCGCGCGAGCTCTATTGGGAATTCGCGCATGGCGGCTGAAGGAGCCAGCTCCCCCTCTCCCGTTGCGAAGCAATGGGAGAGGGTGCCCGATAGGGCGGGTGAGGGCTCTTTGTCTCAGTAAGTCATATTCGTTGAGATTAGAGCGCGCTGCGCGAAAGAGCCCTCATCCGCGCTTTGCGCACCTTCTCCCATTGCTTCGCAACGGGAGAAGGGAAATGATGGGAGGGGTCTTACAAATTCCATTTTGCGATAGCCCTCCCCGTTAGCGGACGATCATCCCGCAAGCTTACGGAAAAACGCCTGCATCTCGTGGTCTGGAATGAAGGGTTCGGGCGCCTCAATCCTGCGGCGCATTTCTATCTGTTGAGTTTCGCTGAGCCGTATTGAAGCCTTGGCTGCCTCGGAAGCTTGGTCGCATGTCATAGCGTCATCTTCCACTGGAAGATGACGCCCTCATAGGCCTCTTCGCCGCGCCCGATGGCGTCGATCGCGTCCACCATGCGGCCTTGCCGGCCCATGATGTCGTCGGCGAAGGCGACGATGCGCCGGTTGGGGGTCGCCACATGCGAGAGCGAGCGCAATTGCTGGGCGAGCCGCCATTCATCGACTTGCGGATTATAGAGGCACATCGCGGTGAAGGCCGACGCCGTCGAGCGGCTGATGCCGGCCCAGCAATGGATGAGCATCGGATCTTCGCCCTGGCGCGCTTTCAGGAAGGCGATGAGCGTCTCGACATGATCGGACGCGGGCGCGGTCAGGCCTTCGGACGGCGCGAGGATGTCGTGAAAAGTGAGCTTGAGATGGTTGGCATCGGTGATGCCGGAGAAGCTGCGATGCGGCGTCTCGGGGCCGAGCAGGCTCACGACGTGGCTGACCTTGTGCTTGCTGACCAGAAGCTGTACGGCGGCGAGCGGGCTGACGATGATTTCCATGATACCTAAAGAAGTTGCTTGAATTTGCGCACATATGCCGCTTCCGCGTCATTGGGCGCAAGGGGGCGCAGCGCATGGAAGCTCTTGGTACCGTCGAGCCCTGAGGGGCGGCCGAAGAATCTTGCCGCCTCCTCCAGGCTAAAGCCCGCGAGCTGGGTCGCTTCGAGATAGGCGGCGATCTGATCGGCCTTCTTGATTTTCCTGGCCAGGAGCTCAGTGGTCTTGGGCGGCAGGCCAAACCGCAGATGAATGGCGGCGAGCAGCTTGTTCTCGAAGGCTTTGTAATCGACGCCGAGGGCCGCCTTGAACGGCGATATCATGTCGCCGATCACATATTCCGGCGCATCATGGAGGAGGGCGGCGAGCCTTGCCTGGCGATCGAGATTGTCCTCGGCATAGACGACCAGCGCCTCGACCAGGAGGCAATGCTGCGCCACCGAGAAGGCATGCGGACCCTTGGTCTGGCCGTTCCAGCGCGCCACGCGCGCCAACCCATGGGCGATGTCCTCGATCTCGATGTCGAGCGGCGAGGGATTGAGCAGATCGAGCCTGCGGCCCGACAGCATGCGCTGCCAGGCGCGCGGTTCCTCTGTCCGGCGTCTTGCCATTATTTCGATTTCGGCCGCCGGCTGTCCCGGAACGCGCCATGGCGGTGGCAGGTGACCATATGATCGTCGACGAACCCGCAGGCCTGCATCACGGCATAGACGATGGTGGGACCGCAGAAGCGGAAGCCGCGCTTCTTCAGGTCCTTGGCGATCGTTTCGGCCAGAGGCGTGGCCGCCGGCACGTCCTTGGCAGCGCGGAAGCGGTTCTGCAGCGGCTTGTCGCCGACGAAATTCCACAGATAGGTCGAGAAGTCCTGATGCTCCGAGAGCTTGAGATAGGCTTGCGCATTGCTGACGCTGGCCTCGATCTTGAGCCGGTTGCGCACGATGCCTTCGTTCTTCATGAGGCTCTGCAGCTTACGGGGCTGGTAGCGCGCCATGATTTCGGGATCGAAGCCGTCGAAGGCTTTCCGGAACGCGTCGCGCTTGCGCAGGATCGTGATCCAGGAGAGACCGGCCTGGAAACCGTCGAGCAGGAGCTTTTCGAACAGCGCGCGCGAGTCATATTCGGGCACGCCCCATTCATCATCGTGATAGGCCATATAGACCGGATCGGTTCCACACCAGAAGCACCGGCTGATGCCGTCTTCATGCTTGATCACGGAGTCATTGGCTTTGGTCATTCGTCGTCTTTCGGCAGGGCGACGTCGAATCGCGCCCAGCCCGGCTTTCTAACATAGATGGGCCCCGCTTCTGTCAGCAGTCCCTCTTGCGCCCCGACCGCGTCCTTCAGCCGGTCGAGCCGGATCAGAGCGAGGGCGTCCCTGTCGGAGGAGGAAAGCACGGTGCCGATGGTCTTGCCGTCCGCTGTGACGACGCTGCCTTTGGCCGCGCTACCCTTGGGACTGTAGACGGGCACGATGCGGTTGCGCGCCGTGCCGCGATGCTCCATGCGCGAGACGACCTCTTGGCCGATGAAGCAGCCTTTCTTGAAGCTGACGGCGCCCAGCTGGTCGAGATTGGCCTCATGCGGGAATAATTCGCCCGAGCCGATATCCTCGTCGGTGTCGGCGATGCCGAGCCTGATGCGCCCGCCGCGATAGGCTTCCGCATCGCCTTGGGGCAGATCGCCTTTGCGGGCAATGAGGCGGGCGCCCAGTTGAGCCGCGCGCGGGTCGGTATAGGAGAGGCCATTGGCAGGCTTCACGGGGGCGATGCCCACGTCCTCGTCGCTGTCGCTCAAGCTGACCTTGGCGCGCAATTTGTAGAAGCTGAGGCGCTTGAGGAGATCGGCCTTTTGCGCCTTGGAGCAGTCGATCGCATAGCGCCCGTTCTCGGCCAGGATGAAGAAATCGAACAGGATCTTGCCCTGCGGCTGGAGGAGCGCCGAATAGGTCGCCTGGCCCGGCTCGAGCGTATCGATATCGGCGGTCACCAGGTTCTGCAGGAACTCCTTCGCCCCTTCACCCGCAACCGAGATGACGGCACGGGAAGGAAGCCTCTGGGTGGCAAAGGGCAGGCGTTGCATGGATATTGCACCTCCGGGGCTCAACATCTACGAATGCTCACCGTTCTATTCAAGGAGCCGTGATGCCCGCCACCTATGATCTTGTTTTGAAAGGCGGAACTGTCGCCAACCACGACGGCGTGGCGGTCCGGGACGTGGCCGTCAGAGCGGCGCGGATCGCGGGCCTGGGCAGTTTTCCGGCGGAAGCGGCCGGGACGACCATCGATTGCAGCGGACTCCATATCCTGCCCGGGGTCATCGACAGCCAGGTCCATTTCCGCGAGCCCGGGGCTGAGCACAAGGAAGATCTCGAAACCGGGAGCCGCGCCGCGGTGGCGGGCGGTGTCACCGGCGTCTTCGAGATGCCGAACACCAAGCCCCTCACCACATCGGCCGAGGCCCTGGCCGACAAGATCGCACGCGCCACCAATCGGATGTTCTGCGACTTCGCCTTCTATATGGGCGGCACGCGCGAGAATGCGCGGTTCCTCCCCGAGCTCGAGCGCCTGCCGGGCTGTGCCGGGACGAAGGTGTTCATGGGCTCTTCCACGGGCGATCTCCTGGTCGATGACGATGCCGGGATCGATCTCATCCTGTCGCAGGTGAAGCGCCGCGCCGCCTTCCACAGCGAAGACGAGTTCCGCTTGCGGGCGCGCAAGAACGAGCAGCGCGCCGGCGACGCCGCGAGCCACCCGGTCTGGCGCGATGCCGAAGCCGCACGTCTGTGCACCGAGCGCCTGCTGAAGCTCGCGCGCCGGCATGGCAAGCGCGTCCATGTGCTGCATGTCTCGACGGCGGACGAGATGCCGCTGCTCGCCGCCAATAAGGACTTGGCGACCGTCGAGGTGACGCCCAATCATCTCACCCTCGTGGGACCCGAGGCCTATGAGAAGCTCGGCACCAAGGCGCAAATGAACCCACCGGTGCGCGACCGGCATCATCAGGAGGCGATCTGGCGGGCGCTGCTCTCCGGCATCGTCGATGTGCTGGGCTCCGATCATGCGCCCCATACGCTGACCGAGAAGGAAAAACCTTACCCCGAATCGCCCTCCGGCATGACCGGGGTCCAGACGCTGGTGCCGATCATGCTCGACCACGTGAACAAGGGCCGTCTCACGCTCGAGCGTTTCGTCGATCTGACGAGCCATGGTCCGGGCCGCATTTTCGGCATTGCCGGCAAGGGCCGGATCGCCGAGGGTTATGACGCCGATTTCACCATCGTCGATCTGAAGCAGCGCCAGCGCATCACCAATCGATGGATGGAGAGCCGGGCCGGCTGGACGCCCTATGACGGCGTCGAGGTTCAGGGCTGGCCCAAGGGAACAATCATCCGTGGACGGCGCGTGATGTGGGAAGGCGAGATATTGGGGCCGGCCCAGGGCCAACCCATCGCTTTCATGGAAGCACTCCCCTCTGTATAACCTTTGGATAAGGGGATTTCATGAATCGACAATTTCGCGCCATCCTGATCAGCAAGACGGACAAGGGCCAGTCCCTCGCTTTCGTGACTTTCAATGAAGACGATCTGATGCCGGGCGATGTGACCGTCGCCGTCGAGCATTCGACCGTCAACTACAAGGACGGCCTCGCGGTCACCGGGCGAGCCCCGATCATCCGGCATTTCCCGCTCATTCCGGGGGTCGATTTTGCCGGCACCGTCACCGCCTCGGGCCATCGCCTGATCAAGGCGGGCGACAAGGTGATTCTCAATGGCTGGGGCGTCGGCGAGAGCCATCATGGCGGCTATGCCGGCCTCGCCCGCGTCAAGGGCGACTGGCTGGTGCCCGTCCCTGAGAACATGACCACGGCCGACACCATGGCGATCGGCACGGCAGGCTATACGGCCATGCTCTGCGTCATTGCGCTGGAGCGCCAGGGGGTGAGGCCGGAAGACGGCGAGATCCTGGTCACCGGTGCGGCGGGCGGCGTGGGGTCCATTGCCATCGCTCTCTTGGCGAAGCTCGGCTATCGCGTGGCCGCCTCGACCGGCCGGCCCGAGGAAGAGACCTTTCTGAGGAAGCTGGGCGCCACTCAGATCATCGACCGCGGTGAGTTCGCAGGGCCGGTGAAGGCGCTCGCCAAAGCGCGTTTCGCCGGGGCCGTCGATGCGGTCGGATCGACGACGCTCGCCAATGTGCTCTCCCAGATCAACCCGGAAGGTGCGGTGGCCGCCTGCGGCCTCGCCCAGGGCATGGATCTGCCGGGTTCGGTGGCGCCTTTCATCCTGCGCGGCGTCAAGCTGATCGGTATCAATTCGGTGACCGCCTCGCCGACACGGCGCGCCGAGGCCTGGTCGCGCCTCTCGCGCGATCTCGATCTCGCCAAGCTCAAGGACCTCACCAGCCATGCCCGCCTCGATGATGTGCCGGCGATCGCCGCCGATATCATTGCCGGCAAGATCCGCGGCCGTGTGGTCATAGACATCTGATGGATCCCGAGCTCATCGCCATTGGTGTGGCCATTGGCATCGCCGTCACCGCGCCCCTGGGGCCGGTCAATCTCACCGTGATCCGCGCGGCGCTGCGCGCCGGCATGGGCGGCGGCATGGCGGCGGCGTCGGGCTCGATGGCGGGCGATGCGCTCTTCGCGACGCTCGCCGCCTATGGCGTGCGCTGGGTGGAGGACTGGGTACATGCCCATTCGACCGTGATCCAGATCGCGGGCGGCCTGCTGCTCATCTTCATCGGCATCCGCACCGCGATGCATCATGTGAAGGATGCCGAATTGTCGCTGTCCGATCTCGGCCGCGGCGCCTATGTGCGCAAGTCCCTGACCTGCCTGTTCCTCACCATCACCAATCCCGGCGCGCTCCTCGGCTTCTTCGCGATCTTCAGCGGGCTCGGCGGCGTGCTCGATCTCGGCAGCGTGCCCTACCGGCCGTTGAATGCAATCGTTGGCGTCATCCTCGGCACGCTCATCTGGTGGAGCTTCGTCACTTATCTCGTCACCCACATCAAGGGCCGCGTCACCAGCTACACGCTGGTCAGGCTCAATATCTGGGCCGGCGTCGCCATCGCCGTCTTCGGCATCGTCATCCTCGGCAATCTGGTGCTGAGCTATTTCGGCTAAAAAACTCCCTGCCACGCGCCGTGAGGCGTGGGGGAGGGTGGCGCAAAGCGCCGGGTGGGGTTCTACTTATTCGCCGCGATCGCCATTTGCACATCGCGTTCACGCTTCTTCTCTGCCCGGTACATGATCCAGCCGGCAATGGCGACGCCGCCGCCGACCAGGACCACGATGATGGTGGCGAGCGCATTCATGTCGGGCGTGACGCCGAGCCGGACCTTCGAGAAGATGTAGAGCGGCAGCGTCGTCGTTCCGGGGCCATTGGTGAAGGCGGTGATCACCACATCGTCGAGCGACAGCGTGAAGGCGAGCAGCCAGCCGGCGACGATGGCGGGCGCGATGATCGGCAAGGTCACGTCGAAGAGGACGCGCAAGGGCTTGGAGCCCAGGTCCATTGCCGCTTCCTCGACCGAGCGGTCCATCGAGGCGAGGCGCGACTGCACCACCACCGTCACATAGGAGAGCGAGAAAGTGATATGGGCGAGGGTGATGGTGGTGAAGCCGCGGCCATTGGGCCAGCCGATCAGATATTCAAGCCCGATGAAGAACAGCACCAGCGAGATGCCGGTGATGACTTCCGGCATCACCAGCGGCGCCGAGACCAGCCCCGAGAACAGCGTGCGGCCGCGGAAGCGCGCGAAGCGGGCGAGCGCCATGCCGGCCATGGTGCCGAGAATGGTGGCGATGGTGGCGGAGAGGAAGGCGATGCGCAAGGAAAGCCAGGCGGCATCGAGCACTTGTTGGTTCTCGACGAGCTTGCCGTACCATTCCGTCGAGAAGCCGCCCCACACGGTCGCCAGCCGCGACTTGTTGAAGGAATAAAAGATCATCGAGGCGATCGGCACATAGAAGAAGGCGTAGCCGAAGATCAGGACGACGATGAGGAAATAGGGGCGGCGCTTCATCTCGCACCGCCTTCGCTGCGCGCCTGAAAGAAGTTGTAGATCATGATCGGGATGACGAGGATGGCGAGGAGCGCCACCGCGACCGAGGACGCGACCGGCCAGTCGCGGTTCTGGAAGAACTCATCCGCCAGCACCCGGCCGATCATCGGGCTGTCACCGCGGCCCATAAGGGAGGGGATGACATATTCGCCGGTCGCCGGGATGAAGACCAGCATGGCGCCGGCGACAATGCCCGGCACCGACAAAGGCAGCGTGATGTCCTTGAACACCTGCCAGGGTTTGGAGCCCAGATCCATCGCCGCTTCATCGAGGGTGCGATCGAGCTTCTCGAGCGTCGCATAGAGCGGCAGGATCATGAAGGGCAGGTAGGAATAGACGATGCCGAGCACGACGGCGAAATTCGTGTTCATCATCTGTATGTGGTCGCCTTGCACCCAGAAGGGAAAAAACGTGCTGAGGATCGAGGTCAGGCCGTGGTTGAACCAGCTGTTGTTGCCGAGGAGCCCGATCCAGGCATAGACGCGCAACAGGAAGGAGGTCCAGAAGGGCAGGATCACCAGCAGCAGCAGCACGTTGCGCCAGGTGCCCGAGGTGCGCGCGATGCCAAGCGCCATCGGATAGCCGATGAGGAGCGCGAAGAAGGTCGAGATCACCGCGATCTTGAGGGCGTTGAGATAACCTTGCCAGTAGATGTCGTCCTCCGTCAGGAAGACATAATTATCGAAAGTGCCGAAAGGCCAGCTGTCGCTCCACACGACCGGCGGGATAGCGACCTGCGACGTGCCGACGCTGATGGCGAGCACGATGAGGAAGGGGGCGACGAAAAAGAAGACGAGCCACAGATAGGGAATGGCGATGATGGCCTTGCGCCAGGCCTCGCGGTCGAGCCATTGCCGCCAGGTCGTGGCCTTGGGCAGGTGGCTTTCATCGCCTTGCGCGGCTGTGGAAGCGGGAGCGAATGCGGCCATGGGCTACTCCGTCAGGATGATGACGGAAGAGGGCGCGAAAGTGAGCCAGACATCGTCCTCCCACACTGCCACGCGCTCGGCTTCGCCGGCCCGCCGGTTGTTGACAGCATTGACGCGCACCATGGTGCCGGAGGCGAGCTTCACCCGATAGAGCGAATCCTTGCCGAAATAGCCGAGATCCATGACCTTGCCGGCAATGGCGTTGCCGGCCGCCTTGGCGCCGGGCTTCTTGCGCTCGATGGCGATCTTTTCCGGCCTGACCGCGATCGTGACCTTGGCGCCATTGGTGAGGGGGCCGTCGTGATCGACGGCGACATCGGCGCCGAGGCCGGGCGAAGCGACGGTGACCTTGTTCTTGGCGGAGGATTTCACCTCGCCGTCGAAGATGTTGATCGATCCGATGAAGTCGGCGACGAAGCGGGTCCTTGGGAATTCATAGATCTCGGTCGGCGTGCCGATTTGCCGGATGATGCCCCGGTCCATGACCGCGATGCGGCTCGCCAGCGTCATCGCCTCTTCCTGATCGTGGGTCACGACGATGAAGGTGACACCGAGCTTGTCCTGGATGTTGATGAGCTCGAACTGCGTCTGCTCCCTGAGCTTCTTGTCGAGGGCGCCCAGGGGCTCGTCGAGCAGCAGTACCTTGGGCTGCTTGGCAAGCGCCCGCGCCAGCGCCACGCGCTGGCGCTGGCCGCCCGAGAGCTGGTGCGGCTTGCGCCCGGCCAGCGGCGTCAACTGCACGAGATCGAGCAGCTGCTTCACCCGGTCCTTGCGCTGGCTGTCGGTCATCGCCTCATGCTTGAGGCCATAGCCGACATTCTTCTCGACCGTCATATGCGGGAACAGCGCATAGGATTGGAACATCATGTTGACCGGCCGTTCATAGGGCGGCATGTCGGTCATGTCCTCGCCATCGAGATAGAGGCGTCCTTCGCTCGGCATCTCGAAGCCGGCCAGCATGCGCAGCAGCGTGGTCTTGCCGCAGCCCGATCCGCCGAGCAGCGCGAACAGCTCGCCCTTGAAGATATCGAGGCTGACATTGTCGACGGCGGCGAAGTCGCCGAATTTCTTCGTCACCTTCTCGATGCGGATGTAGGGTTTTGCCTTTTGATCGAGCCAGGGCCTATCGCTGCTGCTCGAGGTTTTCGTCTCGACATCCATAATTCTCATCCCTCGCTTTCAACGTGAAAACCCGACATCTTTCGATGCCGGGTTTGTGCGCTGGGGAATTATGAGCCCGACTTTATCTTGTTCCAGGCCCGGGTGCGTATCCGCTCGCCTTTCTGCGACAGCATCTTGGGCACGAACAGCGTCTTCATGATGTCATCGCTCGGATAGACGGCCGGATCTTCGAGCACGCCCTTGTCGACGAACTTCTTGGCCGCCAGATTGGCATTGGCATAGTTGGTGAAGTTCGTGCATTTGGCGATGACTTCCGGATCCATCATGTAGTTCATGAATTTGTAAGCCGCCTCCTTGTTCGGTGCGTCCGCCGGAATGACCAGGACATCGAACCAGGCAGGCGATCCTGAGGACGGCACGTTGTATTCAAGCTTGAGCTCAATACCGGCCTCCTTGGCTCGGGTCGCCGCCGTCGCATAGTCGCCCGACCAGGTGCCGGACACGCACAGTTCCTTGTTGGGCAGCGCGTTCAAATAATTCGCGGAGTCGAATGTCTTGATATATTGCCGGATCGGCTTGAAGGCCTCGACCACCGCATCATAGTCCTCCTGCTTCTCGGAATCGGGATCGCGCCCGAGATATTTGAGGACCATCGGTATGATGTCGCCGGGGCTTTCCAGCATGTTGATGCCGCAATCGGCGAGCTTGGAGATGTTATCCGGCTTGAAGATCGTGTCGAGCGACTTGAGATCGGCATTGGGCAGCCGCTCCTTCACCATGTCGACATTATAGGTCGTGCCGACGGTGCCCCACATATAGGGTACCGCATATTGATTGCCCGGATCACGGTCGGCGAGGACCTGCATGATCGCGGGATCCATATTGGCGATATTGGGCAGCTTGGATTTGTCGAGCTTTTCGAAGGCGCCGCTCTCCGTGAAGCGCGGCAGGTTCACCGAGGCAATGTCGATGACATCATAGCCGGTCGAGCCCGCCATCACCTTGGCTTCGACGGTCTCGGCCGAATCATAGGTGTCGTAGACGACTTCGATCCCGGTGGCTTTCTTGAAGTCTTCGAGCGTCGTCTCGCCGATATAGTCCACCCAGTTATAGACATGGACCTTGCCTTCCTCGGCCCTGGCCCTTTTGACGAAGGGCATGGCGAGGGACGTGGCCCCGATAAGCTGGATCGCAGAACGTCTGGTAAGCTTCATTATGTTTACTCCCTATGTGCCGGCTCTTTCCGGCCGGTTCATTGAATGGACATTCAATACTAGTTCGGCCCAATCGTCCCCTCAAGCCCCCGTTTGATCAGGGAACGTGCGATAATCAGCCGCTGGATTTCGCTGGTGCCTTCCCAGATCCGGTCGACCCTGACCTCGCGCAGGAACCGCTCGGCGACATTTTCGCGCATATAGCCGCGCCCGCCGAAGATCTGCACCGCCCGGTCGGCCACCCGGAAAGCGGCTTCCGACGCGAAGAGCTTGGCGATGGAGCAGCGCGCATGCAGCGATTTGAGATTCTCGCCGCGATCATGGGCGGCGGCCGCTTCATAGGTCAGGAGCCGCGCGGCATGGAGATCGAGCACGCTGTCGGCCAGCATCGCCTGGATCATCTGGTGGTCGGCGATTGCGCTGCCGGAGACGATGCGGTTTTTGGCGAAATCGGTTGCGTCCTCGATGAGCCTCGCCATGGCGCCGCAGCAGCGGGCCGCGATCAGGAGCCGTTCGCGCCGGAACCAGGAATGGGTGAAGCCCATGCCGTCGCCTTCGGCGCCGATCCGGTCGCGGGCCGGAACGGCGACATCGTCGAAGCGCAGGATCGGATGATGGTGGTTGTAATTATGGGCATAGGCGGGCGAGCGCGCGATGGTGACGCCCTTGGCGTCGGCGGGACAGACGAACAGGCAATGCTCGCCCGCATGAGGGCCATCCGCGAGCTTGGCCTGGACCACCATGTGGCTCGCGAGATTGTGGCTGGTGACATGCCATTTCTCGCCGGTGATGGTGTAAGTGTCTCCTTGGCGCCGCGCCGTCGTCGCGATATTGCCCGGGTCTGAGCCGGCATTCTCCTCGGTGATGGCATAGCACAGATGGATCTCGCCGCGCGTGACCGGCATGACGATGCGGGCGATCTGGTCTTCATTGAAGGCCTCGAACATCCACCCTTGCGCTTCGCCATAGCACCAGCCCAGCGCATTGGTCACGCGCCCGAACTGCTCGACGATGGCCGTCTGGGTCAGAATCGGAAGAGCAAGGCCGCCGCGCTCCTTGGGGACGTCCATCACCGTCACCCCCATCGCGATGCACGCTTTCTCATGCGCCTTGCGTGCCGCCTCGGGGATGCGGCCGTCATTCATTTCCGCTTCGACTTCGTAAGGCTTGAGCTCGCGGTCGACGAAATCCCGAGCCTTGTCACGCCAATGGACCGCCTCCGGCGGCAAAGTGAAGGTCATGATGGTCCGGCGGCTGGATAATGCTTGGGAAAGAAGGCATGCAGGCAGGCGGCGATCGTCTGCTTGGCGTCGTCGAGCGAATAGGGTTTGGCCATGGTCATGAGATCGAGCCACAGGCCTTCGAGCAGGGCATCGAGGGCACGCGCAATGAGCTCAGGCGCAAGCGGATAGCGGCCTTTCTTGATGATCGCCCGGCAGAGATCGAGGACGATCGCCGAATATTCCTCGTCATTCGACCCGCAATGTTCGAGATAGGTCGGCCGGCTTTGCGCCTCGGCCCAGAAGGCGCACCAGGCCGCGAGCTTGCGGGGTGAGCAGATCTCGGGATTGAAGTCGGAGAACAAGAGCGCGCGCAAGCTCATCGCCGGGTCGTCGCCGCCCGCCGTCAACGCCTTGTGCCAGTTGGCGCGATATTCGTCGGCGAGATATTTCAGCGTCTCGACCAGGAGCTTCTCCTTGGTCTCGAAATGGAAATTGACGATGCCGCTCGACAGGCCCGCCGCCTTGGCGACATCCAGCATGGTGGTGCCGGAATAGCCCTTGCGCGCCATCACATCGATGGTGGCTTCGATCAATTGCTGGCGGCGGATTTCCTTCGACGCCTTGCGGCCGATGATGGTGGTTTGTTCGAGCGTGGCCATTAAGCGGGCTTCTGTCCTCTGAGATGCGTCGGACAATGCTCTCCTTTGTCGAGGACCACAAGCATCTTGCCCCAGATGTCGATATTGTGGTCGACGAAATCCTTGCCCAGCCGCTCCGCCGCCTTGCCATAGAGCGGCCCCTTCATCTGCGCCAGCTCCTGACGCGCCGTTTGGCGATACCAGTCGTTGCGATTGGCGACGGCGATGTTGCCGAAACCGGCTTCCGTGAGTGCCGCCCGATAGCGTTGGGGCGAGGCCATGCCAAAATCGAGTCCCTCTACGGCAACATAGGCCTTCATTTCGGGCGAAGGATCGCCGTCATGGCCGATGAGCCAGTCCGACGCCGCGAACCAGCCGCCGGGCTTGAGGATGCGGAAGACATCGCGCATCAGCGCATGCTTGTCGGGAATATGGACGACCGCATCCTTGCTGAACACGATGTCGAAGCTTTCCGGCGGGAAGGCGAGCGGCCCTGGCCAGACCTTCACGAAGCCGCATCTTCCGGCAAGGCCTTTGGCTTCAGCGCGGCGGCGCGCCGTCGTCAGCACGGTGTCCTCGACATCGATGCCGGTCACATAGCTGGCGCCATGCGTCTCGATGAGAAGGAAGTCGACCCCGCCGACCCCACAGCCGATATCGAGAACGGTCTTGCCTTGGAAATCGATGCCGTTGATCACGGTGGCGACTTCCTCCGGGCCGCCGGGCGACAGCCAGCCTTCCCCCCAGACAAGCTCCAGCATGCCGATGAGTTGTCCGGAATAGAGTTCTCCGCCGGTGCCGTGGTCGGCCATAAGCTCCTTGATCCGCTTTTGCGGGCGTCAAGCTATGGCTATTCTGGCTGAATAGTCAATCAATGATCGACTATCGGCCTTTCATTCAGGCATTCCGGCCAGCCGGAGGCCTTCTTTCCACCTTACGAAATCTTCCGGCCGCATGGCCTGGTATGTGGAGATACGGGAAATGCGCAAGGTGGGGTTGATCTGCCGAATACTTGCCATGGCCTTGCGCGCCTGATCGTTGCGTCCGGCAAGGGCGGCACAGATGGTGATAGAAACGAGCGGATACAGAAGAGGGTGCCTGAACCGCAACGAGGCTTCCGCGCAGGCGAGCCCCTCCAGATAGTTGCTGGCGACGAAATGCGCGAAGGACATGGCGCATTGGCGGCTGAAATCCTGCGGGTCGTTCGGGCTCAGGCGCTTGGCATAGGCGAGGCGCTCGAGGGCGAGGGCAGCTTCGCCCTTGGCAGCCTTGACCCATCCGCTGAACAGCCAGGCTGAAGCGAGATTGGGATTGAGGGCAAGAGCCCTTTCGACATAGGCATCGCCGTCATCGACATTGCCGCAGAGATCGGAGAGGGCGAAGCCGGCAGAGCTCAGAGCGACGGCATCATCGCGGCCGAGCTCGGCCGCTCTCCTGGCCAGCCGCTCGGCTTCGGCGATTTCCGCCACGTGGTCGCTCATCCAGCCGCTGGAATTGCGGGCGACATAGGTGCGCGCCGCCAAGCCGTGCGCTGTCGCAAAATTGGGATCGAGCTCGATCGCGCGATAGAAATGGGTCAGTGCCGCATCATTGCCCTCGCGTGTCCATTTATGCAGATTGGCAAGACCGCGCAGGAAATGATCGTAAGCGTCGAGACTGTCGGTTGGCTTGCGCTGGACCCGGTCGATTTCGGCTTGTACCAGCCGGGGTGAAATCTCACCGACCACGCTTGCGGTCATCTGATCCTGCAGGGAAAAAATGTCTTCGAGACGTCCCTCGAAACGGTCCGCCCAAATATGGGCGCCCGTGGCTGCGTCGATGAGCTCGCCGGTTATACGGACCTTGTCGGCCGATTTGCGCAGACTGCCATCAAGCACGTAACGGACCCCAAGCTCGCGCCCGATTTGCTTCACATCCACGGAACGGCCTCTATAGGCAAAGCTCGAATTGCGGGCGATCACGAAGAGCCAGTGGAGGCGCGACAGAGCGACGATGATTTCCTCCACGACGCCATCGGCAAAGTAGTCCTGCCCGGGATCGCCGCTCAGATTCTGGAACGGCAGGACCGCAATAGACGGTTTGTCAGGCAGGACCGGCGCGGAATTTACCGCCACCGTCATGTCCGTCCCGGGCGCCGGCTTTGCCTGCCCACGCTCCAAGAGCCGTTGCCGCAGGATTTCGATGTCTCGACCCGGTGCGATTCCCAGCTCGCTTCGGAGCAGATTCTGACACGCCGAATAATGTTGCAAGGCAAGCCCGTCTTCGCCGGTATCGGCATAGGATTGCATCAGGGCGAGATGCGAGAATTCCTTGAGCGGTTCGATCTCGACAAGCCGTTTGGCGAGCCGGACTCGCGCCGATCCATTCTCCATGCCCCACAATTTCTCGAAGGTCGCGACTGCCAGGTCGTGCAGCGCGGCGCGTTTCGAAGTGATCCATTCCTCAAAGGCGGGGTCGTCGATCGTCGTGTCTTCAAGCAGCGGCCCTCGATAAAGTGAAAGCGCGGTGCGCAGGCTTTCAGCCTTCTCCAGGCGGGCGAGCTCCTGGAAGACAGCGGCATCGGTTTCGACATGAGCCGGATCGAGGGAAACCCTTTCGTCATCGATGCTCACACACGAGGCGTAGACCGGTCCCAAATCCTTGCGCAGAGACGCCAGTGCCTGACGAAGGCTGCTGCGCGCCTGGGCATCGCCGCGGTCGCTCCACAGAAGATTGGCAAGTCGCTCGCGCGGGATCGATGGGGAGAAAGCTAGGAGCGCGAGAAGGCCCCGGGATTTCTTCGCCGAAATGACCACAGGCAGATCTGCCCGGTCGCGGACCTCAAAGCTACCCAGGAGACCCAGTTTGAGAGATGCCATGACGGCTCTGCGCCCAAAGATCCGCCGAACCAGCGGTTTTTACGCCCCGCGTCGATTTATAACGCAGATTCACGCGCGTTTCACGTGGCAGAGACGCCAGAATACGGCGCCTTTTTCTAGTCTCATCGGCACAGACATGGGCTGAAAGGCCGGTCTGAAACGGCAGACTGAGCAGAGGTGAACACTATGAGCAAGATATTTCCTGCGCTGCAGCCAAAGAGCTCGTTCTTCCGCAACGGACTTGGGCTCGTATCTTCCACGGTTTTGGCAGGGCTTCTGGCGATTGATCGGAGCATTGCCAGGCATCGCGAAGAAGCGATGCTCCGCGCTCTCGACCGGCGCTTGTTGGAGGATATCGGCTTTGAGCCGGCGCCCACGGTCGAGAGCAAACCGGACCATGCAAGCCGCAGCGACTTTGCCCCTTTGCGCGTATTGTTCGGCTGGACGCGCTTTGTCAACTGAGCGGCATCCTATGTGAAGCCTCGACTAAATCTCGAGATGCTATCGCCCATCGAGCAGAAATCGTCCTCTCGGTGGGCGTATTCTGGATGACCCCTCAGGCGGTCTTCCGGGTGAGCGTATGAGCGGCGGATTCGAAGAACAGCGCCTGGCTGATCACCGCCTTCACCGTTTCCGGCTGGAAGGGCTTGGTGATCAGGAAGGTGGGCTCCGGCCGCTCGCCGGTCAAAAGCCGCTCCGGATAGGCGGTGATGAAGATCACCGGTAGCTCGATATTCTGCAGGATCTCGTTCACCGCATTGATGCCTGAGCTGCCGTCGGCAAGCTGGATGTCGGCCAGCACCAGTCCGATGCCGCCTTTGCGGGCGATGGCCACGGCCTCGTTATGGGTGCGGGCGATGCCGGCCACATCATGGCCGAGCGAGCGGACGATATGCTCCACATCCATGGCGATGATGGGTTCATCCTCGATGATGAGGACATTGGTCGCGATCTGCTCGGCGATCTCGCGGCCGGCCTGGGTCAGGAGCTCGTCGAACTCCTTCTCGTCGACGTCCAGGATGGCGGCGGCCTCGGCATTGCTGAAATCCTCGATGGAGAGGAGCAGGAAGGCCTGCCGGGCCGGCGGCGTGATGATGTCGAGCTTGTTGTCGATATCGTGATCGAAAGGCCGGCTTTCGGATTTCTGGCGGTTGATCCTGAGCGAGTGCCAGATCTTGGTGAAGACCTTGTAGAGCGCCACTTTAGGATTTAATTCATGATCAAAGGAAGATGGATCGGCAAGCAGGGATTCAATGACTGCCGCGACATAGGCGTCGCCCGATTTCTGGTTGCCGGTCAGCGCCCGCGCATACCGTCTAAGATACGGAATATGCGGGGAAATTTTCTGTGCAATGGCCATGCCTATCCCTCTGTCCCTGGTCGAATTTGGCAGCGTAGCAGCTGGTTTTCAACGTTTCGCGGCCGCTCCGGTTCCTCGCCTCGCAAAAAAGTTCCGCCCCTAGGAAACCCTGGGGGGAAATGGGAGTTATCGGCATGTGGTGACGACTACAAATCGGAAGGGGTGCTGCTGAGGCAGGCCGAATCATGAATGTCGAACGATGACGCCGAGGCGGCTGGTGGCCGTCCCAATAAAACAGGAACAAAGCCCGTGCTCGACCGCCAGATCCAAGCTCATATCGGCCGGAAATTGAAGGCCGTATACGACGAGGTCGCGGCCGAACCGCTGCCCAAGGAAATCATGGATTTGCTCGAGAAGCTGGAAAGTCGTTCCAAGGAATGAAGCTCAATCCGCAAATAACCGAAGAGATGCTGAAGTCGATCAGGTCGTTGCGCGCCTTCGCCGTTTCGCTGTGCGGCCGCACCGATCTCGCCGACGACCTGGTTCAGGAAACCATCGTCAAGGCCTGGTCCAATCTCGACAAATTCGAGGAGGGCACCAATCTCCAGGCCTGGCTTTTCACGATCTTGCGCAATCACTATTACTCCGAGATCCGCAAACGCCGGCGCGAGATCGAGGATGTCGAGGGCCGCTATTCGGCAACGCTCGCAACCCACCCCGCCCAGTATGGCCATCTCGACATGGCCGACTTCAAGGCGGCGATGCAGAAGCTCCCGGATGATCAGCGCGAAGCTCTCATCCTCGTCGGCGCTTCCGGCTTCTCCTACGAGGATGCCGCCAAGATCTGCGGCGTGGCGATCGGCACCATCAAGAGCCGGGTCAATCGCGCCCGCACCCATCTGGCCAAGCGTCTCAATATCGAAAGCACCGCGGATATCGGCCCCGATCACACATCGGAGGCGACTTTCTCGCAATTGCGCCAGGGCGGCTCCGGAAAATCGGATTGAGGTCCGCAATCTAGGGAAAAGGCCCGCGAATTCGCGGGCCTTTTCTCTAACTCAGGAGCTTTCCGTCATCGCTTGCCAGAGCCTTGCTCGGGGCTGAGAGCCTTGAGTGCTCTATGGATTTCCGGGAGCTGGTTGCGTTCGCGGCCGCGCTCGTCCGACATGTTCTCGTCGTCCGATTCGAGCAGCCTCTTGGCGTCGAGTTCCCAGTTCTGAAGCACTTTGATCTTTTCTTCGCGCGACAGATCCTTAGCCTCGACCACCGCCATGGGATTGGGAAACATTCGTGACGGATCGGCGATCGCCTCATTAACGACCGATTTTGTCATTGCTGTACCCTTTCAGAATGTTGTTTAATATCAACGTAGGGATCGAGGCAGGGTTCCCAGGCGCTTCCCGCCAGGATTGTCGCCCGCGAGACGTTTGCGTCAGATCGCGATCACTTCGGATCGTTTGCAATCGGAAGTGATGAACGTGATCGCCTTTTACTTGCCGGACCAGGCAAACCGGAAGGACGTGCGAGAATGTCTTCAACCAGCCGCATCAGGGCGCTGATGACGAATGGCAGTTTCTGGCGGCTGCGCGAGGAGATGAGCAGCGCGGCGCTGCTCCTGGGACTGGGGCTCCTGCTCCTGGTGGCGGCGATCTCGACCTATCTCTCCTGGGACACGTCCTATCGAAGCGCCTTGGCGCGCAATGCCAATGAGATCCGTGTCGCCAGCCTCGAGCTTCTCAATGCCGTGCAGAACGAGGAGATCGCGGCCAGGGAATTCCTGGTGACCGGCGATGACGCATCGCTCGCGGCCCATGATCGCAGCGAGGAGAGCTTGGGCGGCAAGCTCGCCAATCTCGCCGCCCTGACCGAAAAGGCAGGCCGTCATGCTGACGCCCTCCGCACGATCGGCGACCAGATCGCCGCGCGGTCAGCCCGCTTCAAGGAAGCCGTGGACGATCGCCGCGCGAGCGGCCTCGATGCCGCCTTCAACGAGGAGTTTCACAATGTGAGTGAAGCATCCCGCGACGAAATGGGCGGCCTGCTCCGGCAGATCGCCAATGCCGAGATGATCAATCTGGTGCAGAGCCGCAGCGACTCCGAGACCGGACGCTGGTGGCAGACGGTCGGCTCGGTGACATCATTCCTTCTCTCCGGTCTGCTGTGCGTGGGCGCGCTGTTCCTGCTGCGCCGGCGCGTCAATCTGCTCAAGGCCAGCGAACGGGTCCTCGCCGCCTTCAACGCGCAGCTTGAGATGAGCGTGCGCCAGAGGACACACGAATTGGAGGCGGCCAAGAGCGATATCCAGCGCGAGAAGGACCGGGCCGAGGCCTTGCTGGCGGATCTCAATCATCGGGTGGGCAACAGCCTGCAGATCGTGTCGTCCCTTCTCGGCATGCATGGGACGCGGGTCAAGAGCCAGGAAGCCCGCGACGTGATCGAGGCGGTGCGCGGCTGCGTCCATGCCATCGCCTCGGCGCAGCGCCGCGTGCGTCTCAGCGGCGCCAACGATCTCGTCGAGGTGAATCATTTCCTCGACACTCTGATCCAGGATTTGCGCTCGGCGCTCGGCGGAAATGAACACGTGACCATCAATCTGAAGGCCGATGAGGTCGTGGCGCCGAGCCATGATGCGGTGAGCATCGGCGTCATCGTCACCGAGGCGATCAACAATGCCATCAAATATGCCGGCAGCGCGGGAGGACCGCTCGGCATCGCGGTCACGCTGGAGGGCGATCAGGCCAAGAAGCTCCAGCGTGTCACCGTGGAGGATGATGGTGCGGGCTATGACGACAGCAGCAGCCAGGCCGGGTTCGGCAGCCAGATCACCGAAGCGCTGTCGATGAGCCTGCGGGCGCAATTGACCCGCAGCCACGTCCTTCCTGCGGGACCCCGGCGTGGAACCCGCATCCAGCTCGACTTCACCAAGGATGCCCTCGCGGCCTGACGTCTGATTGATCCGGCCGGCGGCAATCTCAGGCGATCGTCACCGTCATTCCGTAACCGTCTTGGCGAAGCACCTGGCTAGATCTTGGGGCGCTCCAAGCTTCTCTGCCCAGCTTGCCAGTTCAGGCTTTTCCGACGGATCGGCATAACCGCCCCATACTTCGCGAAATTGCTTCTTTCCGTTGACCGTCTGGAAGAACATCATGCCGTCATCGCTAAGGGGTGTGGTGACGTAGGCGGCACTCCAGTTCCTGCTTTCTAGGATCGCGAGGAATTTCACCTCTGCGGGTTTCACCTTCTTGGTAATCGCCGAGGCGACGAGAGGGGCATATTCCTGCTTGCGCGCCTCTGTCACTTCGACCTTCACGCCGTCGCAATCGTTCTTCGCGGCGAGAGCGGGCGTCAGCGTCATTCCCAGCCCCATGAGGCCGATCGTGACGCTTTTTGCGCCTCGATGGATAAGATCGCTGTATCCACACATGAGTGGCCTCCTCCTTCCTTGCAGCGGGAAGTCTGCACCGGCGCTGGGAGGCCGGCCGGCGATCATGGCATCACCGCCCAGCGCCGGTGGAGATTCAGTGGGTTGCCTGGCATGTTCCGAACGCTGTCAGGACCACCTCATGCGACACCACGGTGAAGGAAACGCCATCCTCCGATTTGGACGTCTGGACGATCCATCCCGTAAGCCCATCCACGCCTTGCAGGGTCAGATTGTCTCCCACGCTCGACAGCGTGTCGACGGTGGAGACATGCGGCAGACCGTCGGCGCTCGTGCTCGCGATCACCCGATCGGTGTAATGGACGAGGACTCTCGCCGGCAATGCGAGGTCGCCAAGCGAAGCGCTTTCGGCACAGCCGCCATCCGCCTTGCAGAGCTGCGCCTTCGTCAGCGTGCAATCGGCGGGTGTCGGCAGTGCTTCCGTGGCAGGCTGCTGTGCCGGTGTTTCCGTCTTGGCTTCCTGGGCCAGCATTGTGCCACTCATGCAGGCGAGTGCAAGAGCCGCGATGGTGAATCTATGCATTGGAGATGCTCCGTATGTTGAGCCAATCGATCAATCCGCTTCTCGCCCATGGTCCATTGCCAGGGCAAACAACCTGAACATGGCCTGTCGGAAAAGCGCAACCACTTCCAGAACCTGCGCTAGTAACAGGGCGGATAGGGTGGATAGCCGCAATAAGCCGGCGCATAGACTGGCGGATAAACTCGCGGCGGTGGGTAATAAACTGGTGGAGGTCCCCCATAGTAGTAGTATTTCTTATGCTTATGCTGGGAGGCCTCGATAGCAGAGCCCACTATGGCGCCGGCGATCAGGCCGCCGATCAATGCCCCGCCATGATGCGCCCGGGCGGGTGTGCTGGTCATGATCATCATACCGGCGATTGCGGCCAAGGCAGCCAGTTTCACAGGTGACACTAAAGTCATCACTCGATCTCCGTGGATATCGTCCCGGGAGAGGCTCCCCCTCCGGACACCGAATGCGGCGACGAGAAGATCGTTCCCGCACCGGTCGTCAAAAAGCACCGGGAAGGTTAATGGTCGTATTCGAGCGCAACGTTCATCGGGCGCTCGAGGGTGTCGTAAGGTAAAAACGAATTTCGCCGGCCGCGCTCAGCGCGGCCGACGGGAATGTAAAACTGTGATGGCGGTGAAGGTCAGAAGACCTTCCGGTCCTTCTCCCACTGCGCGACCTGCCTCTCGGCGTCATCGCGAGCGATGCCATAGATGTTCTGGATGCGCCCGATCAGCTCTTCGCGATTGCCGGCGATGACGTCCAGATCGTCATTGGTGAGTTTTCCCCACTGCTGCTGGACCTGGCCCTTGAACATCTTCCAGTTACCCTCGATACGATCCCAGTTCATGAGTTCCTCCATGCGCTGACATGTGCCTGAGGACAAAATGCGCCTGTGACCTGGTTGTTCCCTCGCGCATGATCCGGAAAAGTGGATACCGGTTTTCCGAAAGATCATGCGCAAACAAAAGGATAAAGCGCGATGGTGACTCGAGGAAAAACCATCGCGCTTTAATGTCAGAAGGCTAGATCAGCTCGCTTTGCGGCATGGTCAGCCGGTAGCTGATGCCCTCGGGGGTGAATTCGAGCTTGGCTTTGCCCTGTACCGACAGAGGCACCACCTCTTCGAGGAGGACGCGGCCGAAATGCCGCGCATTGGGCGGCGCGACCTTGGGGCCTGCGGTCTCGGTCCACAGAATCTGGAACAGGGGATTGGCCTCGGAAGCCTTCGCGATGAGGGACCAGGTGATGTCGACCCGGCCGGTCTCACCCGACAAGGCGCCGAATTTCAGTGCATTGGCGGTGAGCTCGTAGAGCGCCAGCGCCACATGCTGTGCCGCTGACGGCCGGAGCGACATCTGATCGCCCCCGTAGTGCACGCGCTCCGCCGCCTTGCCGGCGAAGAGCAGCACTTGCGTGCGAATGAGCTCGCCCATTGCGGCGCCCCGCCAATTCTCGTCGGTAAGAATGTCATGGGCGCGCGACAGCGACATCAACCGGCCGGAAAATCGCTGATTGAACTCGTCGATGGTCGAAGACGTCTGGCCGGTGCGGTTGGCGATGCCCTGGATGACGGCAAGCAGGTTCTTCGACCGGTGCGCCAGTTCAAGCAGGAGCACCCGCATATGATATTCGGTTTGCTTGCGCTCGCCGATGTCGATGGCGGCACAGAGCAGGCCCTTCTCTTTCCGTTTCTTGTCCAGGCTGGCAGGCGCGATGCGCAGTTCGAACCATCGCGGCTTGCCGTTGACCAGCATCTGGAATTCGACGGTCTGCGGCTCGCCGCTCTCCAAGGCCTTGCGCTTGGCCGGGACAATGATGTTCACGGTTTCGGCGGAAAAGATATCCTCATCGGCGTGGCCGACGAATTGTTGCGGCTGGTAGCCGGCGGGCGGGTTGTTGACCCATACATATTTGAGATCGCTATCCTGGTGGTAGAGCATGGCGCCCGACAGGCCCACCGCCGTCGAGACGTCATTGAGCATCGCGGCCGCTGTCGCGTCGCGCTCCTTGTTTCCCCTCTTGTTGCTGTTTGCCGCCTGTCGCACGATATACGCTTGAGGTCTGTTACGGGAAAGCACGGCAGAGTACTCGAAACATTGGGACTTGTCTCAACTCCCTTTTGAGAAGGCCCGGAGCGGTTCGTCCGCTCCGGGCCGGGCAAGCTCGTTATCAGTTACTGTTGCGGCGTCGTGCTCGAACCGCCGCTCGGCGTTGTCGGCGTCGTCGGCGACGAGCCTGAAGCCGGCGCCTTCACCAGGAACAGGGTCTTGTCGAAGGCGGGAGCCTTTTCCAGCTCCTCACGCGAGGCCTGGACCGTCAGCTTGATCGCGTTGTTCTCGTCCTTCGTCACGGTGATCTTGTCCAGAGGCAGGGCCACGTCCTTCTCGCCCATGCCGAGGAAGCCGCCGACACCGACGATCACCGCCTGGATCGCGCCCTTATCGTCGAAGATCAGGTCGTTGATGTCGCCGATATTCTCGTCTGTCGTCGTATAGACGGCACTGCCGATGAAGCTCGTGGCGAGCACCGCCTTGCCGGCATCGACCGTCACGGCGAGGTTGGAATCCGACGGCTTGGGTTGCTCAGCCGTGGTGTCGTCCTTCGGCTGTTCCGAAGACTTTGACGGATCTGGTGCCGTCGTTGGCGCTTCAGTGGACGGTTGCTGCTTCTGCTGCATCTCCTGGGAGGGCTGCGTGGAAGGCTGCTGGTCCGGCGTCGTCTGGGCAAAAGCAACTGCGCTCGCCATCAGAGCCGCGAGCGAGATTGCAGGGATGGCGAATCTTTTCATGAGGGAACTCCTTGAATTCTCTGGCCGTCACTCTCCTAACGCGCTTTTCGCGCATCAGGTTCCCTTAACAGCCAGAGATAGCTTGCGTTTTCGCGTTTTCTGGTCCGGTTTTCCGGTGCGGCGCTGAGCCTTGAGGAGCTCCTTCTCCGCCTCCATGCCGGCAATGACCGCGGCCAAGTCGAAGCCCTTGGCGCGCGCATGTTCGGCGAGCTTGCGATAATGGTCGCGGAACTCGTCGAGGCTGTTCTGTGGTAGATTCTCGAGGTCGAGGAGGGCGTTCTCCGCCCCGCGGCTGGCGCGGATGAGTTCGTCGATCTTGATCTGCAGCGCCTCGGTGTCGCGGTTCTGCGAGTTCTGGATGATGAACACCATCAGGAAGGTTATGATCGTCGTCGCCGTGTTGACGGTGAGCTGCCACATGTCGGAATAGCCGAGGAAGGGCCCCGCCGCCGCCCATGCGATGATCAGGCAGGCGGCGAGCGCGAAAGCGACGGGGTTCCCCGCCTGGCGCGCCACCCAGGAGGTCACCTTCGCAAAACGGGCATCGATCTCCTTGCTGCCCGTGCTCTGCTGTTCGTGTTTTGCCATGGCTACCAGTAGTAGGGCACGCCATAATGGTCGTGGATCCGGCTTTCCCAGTTGCGGTCCTGCCACGCATCATCGGTGAATTCAGGCGCGTCACGCAGCTGCTGTTCGCTGACCGCGGTGCGATAGCCCTCGAGGTCCATATCGTAGGACAGCGCCGACCAGGGCAGGGGATAATGATTGTGGCCGAGGCCCATGAAGCCGCCGAAGCTCATCACCGCATAGATCACCTGACCGGTCTTCTTGTTGATCATGAGATGATCGATCTTGCCGATCTTCTCGCCCTGGCGGTCGAAGACGCTGGTTCCCTCCACTTGCTGGGATGAGATCAGATCGTGATTGGGATGGGCGCGTTCCATTGGTTCTCCAGGGAACAGGGCGCCGAAGCGCCCTGAGTGATTACCTGAGTGATTAGCGGCTCTGGTCCGGCATTTGCCGTACCGGATCGGGATTGCCCTGCTGGCGATCCTTGTTTGGATCGAAGCCGCCCTGCTGCTCGCGATCGGGATTCTCGGCCTGCTGTTGTTTCTGGCGCTTATCCTCTTCTTTTTGCTTCTGGCCCTGGACGTGCTTCTGGTCCTGCGGATTACGATTGGTCATGATCGTCTCCATATTGGGTAAAAGAAGAGCATCGCGCCCCGGAAGGTGAGCGCGGTACTCGCCGATTCAACGCCGGTTATCGGGTTAAGTTCCACGAAACACTAGCCAAATTGGATGGCTTCGCGGGTCGCTATCTGCCCCTTGATCTCTTCAGGAGGATGAGGCCCGCCGCGATGATGAGGCCCGCCCCGATGACCGTATAGGCGTCTGGGATCTCATTGAAGGCATAATAGCCGATGAAGGCCGCGCCGATCAGCTCCAGATACACCAGAGGTGCCAGCATAGAGGCTTCGGCGAAACGGAAGGCGGCGATCGACAGGAGATGGCAGAGGGCCGAGAACAGGCCGAGGGCGAGGAAGAAGACGAGGTCGTTCCACTGCGGCACGGCCCAGGTAGCGATGGCTTGCGGCGTCAGCAAGAGCGTGCCGACGGCGCATTGGAATGCAAGCGTGCTCAAGGGATCGCTCCTTTGCGCCGCGAGCCGGGTCGCCACCAGGTAGATGCCGAAGCACAGGCCGGCAGCGAAAGCGAGCAGGATGCCGGGATTGATCTCAGTGCCTGGCCGCAAGATGACGAGCGCGCCGAGGAAGCCCAGAACGAGACTGAGCGTCTTGGGCCAAGTCATGCGCTCCTTCAGCACGAAGACCGACAACAGCACCGCGGCGATCGGACCGATGAAGAAGGCGCTGATCGCGGTCGCGAGCGGTATGCGCGCCAGAGCGAGGAAATAGAGGGTCATCGATATGACCAGGAACAGCGTGCGCAGGACATGCGAGGCACGCCCTTCTGTGGGAAAGACCTGTCCGCGGGGGCGCAAGGCGGCGATCGGCAGCACGATCAGCGATGCCACCATATAGCGCGCCCAGCCGAGGAAGAGCGGTGAATAAGCGGCACTCAGATATTTGGCCAAGCCGTCCACCGTGGGGATGGACAGCATGGCCAGCGTCATGAGCAGGATGCCGGTAGTCGACCGTGAGGATGATTGATTAGTCATGATCTTTGGCAATTACCCTCGGCCGTGAAGCGGGAAGAGGGAGGGTGAGGGGCATTTTGTGAATTGTCGATTTCCCGTTTTCGTTTGTGCAACTGGAGCTCGTGATAGAGCGTTATACGCGCCTTAGAAAGCCCCTCACCTTCCCATTGCTCTCGCCTTCGCGAAGCCAAGGATTTGCTTCGACGGAGAAAGGTAGCACTGCTTCGGCGGAGCAAGGGCGCAATGGGCCCCTTCCTCTCCCCGCTGCGCGGGGCGAGGATCAAATCAGCGATAGCCCGTCACGTCGATGGGCTTGCCCGCCTCGCGGACTTCCACGATGAAGCGGAAGGCGTCGGGCCGCGATCCGTCGAGATCGGTGAAGCCATAGACCTGCGCCAACCCGCCGCTCGACAGCGATTGCCCGTTGAAACGCGCTCTGTCGGGATCGGCGGCGAGCGCCGCCACCGCGCGTCCGACGAAGCGCGGCGTTTCCGATATCGCGAAATCCGGCACTTTCGCCGTGGCCTCGCGCCAATTGTCCTCGCGCACGCCAAAATGCTCGAGCATCATCTCCGAGCGCAGCCAGCCGGGCGTGATCGCAACCGATGTCGCGCCATGGGGTTTGAGGTCCTTGGCATGCGCCCACGCCATGCGCGTCACCCCGACCTTGGCGAGATCATAGAAGGGCGACAGCCGGTAATGGGTCGCATTGTAGTCGGCGGTGCCGTCCGTCACCTCGACCAGGAGGCCGCCCGGCCGTTCGATCAGCAAGGGCAGGGCGTGATGCGCGGTGATGAGATGTGTGTCGATGCCGAGGCGCAAGAGCCTGAGGCCGTTTTCGAGATTGTGCTGCCACACCGCCTTGTTCCATTCGAACAGCTTCTCGCCGCCCCAGATGTCGTTCACCAATATGTCGAGGCGGCCTTGCTCGTCCCGGATGCGCTGGATGAGCTTGGCGACCTCGGCCGAGACGAGATGATCGACCTCTACGGCGATGCCCTTGCCGCCAAGCGATGACACGATCTCGGCGGTTTCCTCGATCGTCTCGGGCCGCTGATATTCGGATGGCTTCAGGCGGGTCGTCCGGCCGGTGACATAGACCGTGGCCCCGGCGGCACCCAATTCGGTCGCGATGCCGCGCCCGGCGCCGCGCGTCGCGCCCGCCACAAGCGCGACTTTTCCCTGAAGCTTCATGACTCTCCTCCAACTGACTGACGCCTTGCCAATGACCCGCAGAATAATATATAAATGATCGTTCGTTTATAAATGAAAGTCAAGATGCCGCGTCCAAAAACCCAGTCCGACGAAAAAGTGCTCGCGGCCGCCCACCGGCTCATCCATCAGGAGGGGCCGGAAGCCTTGACCTTCGCGCGCCTTGCGCAAGCCTGCGGCTTGGCGCCGGCCACCCTGGTACAGCGCTTCAAGACCAAGGCCGGGCTCATGCAGGCGACCTTGCTCTATGCCTGGGACGGGCTCGATGCCAAGACCGCGCAGCTCGCGGCCAGTATGCCGAGGACGCCGCAAGGCGCTGTCCGGCTATTGACGGCGCTTTCGGGCGATTATGGCGGGATCGAATCCTATGCCGAGGGCTTGCTCATCTTGCGCGAGGATCTGCGCGATCCGGTGCTCCGCGCCCGCGGCACCGCCTGGCGTCGGGCTTTGTCTGAGGCGCTCGACCGCTGCTTCTCAGGAATTCCGTCGGCGCCGAAGGATGTCGGGCTCCTGATGGCCACGCACTGGCAGGGCTCGCTTCTGTGGTGGGGCTTCGAGCCTGAGGAGGACGTGGCGCGCTTCGTCGAGAAGAGCCTCAAGCGCTTCGTCGCGGCAATTTCTGCTTGAGCGTGAAGAATTGCGCCCAAGGATCGCGCTTGCGGTGGCTGAGCCGCTGGCGGAGATTGTCGATGGTGAAGTGATTGGCCCTGATGCCGGTCTTGAGCTCGGCCCAGGTGAGCGGCACCGAGATCGTCGCCCCGTTCCGGGCGCGGGTCGAATAGGCGGCGACCGCCGTGGCGCCGCGTCCGTTGCGCAGATAATCGACGAAGATCCGGCCCTTGCGCCGCGACTTGCTCATCACCGCCAGATACTTCGATGAATCCGCCGCCATCGCTTCGGCGAATGTCTTGGTGAAGGCCTTGACCTCCTCCCATTGCGCCTCGGGCACGATCGGGCTCACCACATGGAGGCCCTTGCCGCCCGTGGTCTTGACGAAGCTTTCGAGGCCGAGCGCCTTGAGCCGCTCCTTGACCTCGACCGCGGCCGCAATGACCTCTTCCCAGGCGACGTCTTCGCCCGGATCGAGATCGAAGATGATCCGGTCCGGCTGCTCGAGCTTATCGACGCGCGATCCCCAGGGATGGATCTCCAGCACATTGGCTTGCACCAGCGCCAGGAGCCCATCGAGATCGCGTATCGCCATCATCGGCTCGGCCTCGCCGACATCGACGGGCTCGAAGGCATTGCCCGCGCCCTCCCACATATGCTTGGCATAGAAGCAGGACTTGCCGACGCCGCCTGGGCAGCGCACCAGGCTCAGCACCCGGCCGGTGACATGCGGCAGGATCCAGTCGGCGATATCGGTATAGAACTCGGCGAGGCCCTGTTTGGTCATGCCGTCTTGCGGCCAGAGAATGCGATCGGGATGCGTGAGCTTGGCGCCGCTCGGCACCTCCTTGGCGCGCGTCCCCTTCCGGTTCCAGGGTTCCTCGAGCACGACGTCCTCTGGCGCCTTGTCCTCGCGGATACCTTTGAAGGCAGCCTGGCGCAAAAGCTTGTCCGGGCTCCAGCCTCTGAACTGGATATCGGCGACGAGGCGGGGCTCGACCCAGCGCACGCCCTCGAGCGATTCCCGCTCGATCGGCCGCTTGAATTTGGGTTTTGCCGTCTCGATCGCCGAAAGACCGCTACGCAGAGCGAGCGCCGTCTCGTCGGTGAAACCGGTGCCGGCGCGCCCGGCATGGACGAGCTCCTTGCCTTTGCCCTCATAGAAGCCCAGCACCAGCGAGCCCACCGCCTGGCGCGAGGTCGAGGACGGCACATAGCCGATGATGATGAACTCATCGCTCAAGGTGCATTTGGACTTGATCCACGTAGTGGTGCGGCCGCTGCGATAGGGCGCATCGGCGCGTTTCGAGATCAGCCCTTCGAGCCCCATCTGGCAGGCATGCTGGAAAATGGTGCGGGCGTCGCCCTCGTCCATGTGCTGGCTGTAGCGGATCAATGACGATGCGGGAAGCGATTGGCAAATCTCCTCCAGCGCTTCCTTTCGCTCCGTGAGGACGACGCCGGTGAGATTGACGCCTTCGCAATAGAGAAGGTCGAACAGGAAATAGCCCAGCCGGTCGCGCCGCCCGTCGCGCAGGTCGCTTTGCAAAGCGGTGAAGGTCGATATGCCGCTCTCTTCCTGGGCGACGATCTCGCCGTCGATCAGGGCGGAGCTCACCGGCAATTGCTCGAGCGCCTTGGCGATGGTCGGAAAGCGCTTTGTCCAATCAAGTCCCGTTCGCGTCAGGAGCTTGATCTTGCCGCCATCGATCCGTGCCTGCATGCGATAGCCGTCCTGCTTGATCTCATGCAGCCAGCCCTTGCCGGTGGGCGGCCCATCCTGTGTTTCCGCCAAGGCGGGCTCGACGAAGACCGGCAGGATGCCCTTCTTGGCGCCTTCAAGCTTGCCGTAGCGCGCGGCCGAGGCGCCGCTTTCCTTCCTGATCTTCTCACGCGCTTTGTGGTCGGGCCTGACCCGCTTGCGCTTCTCGAGATCCTCATTGGTGAGGCCGGAGATGACGGAGGTGAGCTCGGTTGCGGAAGGCTCGGGATCGGCGGCGCCGATCGAATATTCATCATCGCCCTTGAACAGCAGCCAGTTGTCCTTGGTCTCGCCGGGTTTCCGCTTCATGCGCACGAAGTGCCAGTGGCCTCTGAGCCGCTCGCCATTCAGCGCGAAAATGAACTTGCCCTGCTTGATGCCTTCGCGCGGATCGCCATCGGCCATCCAGGTGCCGCGATCCCACACGATCATGGTGCCGCCGCCATATTCGCCCTTGGGGATGGTGCCTTCCCAGGTGAGATAGTCGAGCGGATGGTCCTCGGTCTGGACCGCGAGGCGCTTGACGCCCGGAACCATGCTGATGCCCTTGGCGACGGCCCAGCTCTTGAGCACGCCGTCGAGCTCGAGCCTGAGGTCGAAATGGAGCCGGCGCGCGTCATGGCGCTGAACGGCGAAGCGCCAGGCCTTCTCTCGGCGGATCTTGGGCTTGGGCTCGGCTGTCCTGGTGAAATCGCGCTTCTCGCGATAGGCCTTGAGACGGCCGGACGCGCGCTTCTTGGGCTTTTTCGCAGAGCTAGGCGTCGCCATGCGAGACAGGATCGAGCTTCGTCATGCGACGAACATAAGGCGTTCCGTTTGGGGAAACCAGTCTAACGCCGGCTGCCGCCGCCCGCCTTCTTCTTCGGCGGGGATTTGTCGCCACCCTTGGCCGTGGCGGCTTTCTGAGCGGCGGGCTCTTTCGCCACCTTGTCGCCTTTGACGCTCCGCTTCAAGGCATCCATGAGATCGACGACATTGGTGCCGGTCGGCCGGTCTTCCTTTGTGGCGACGATCTTGTGGCCCTTGGCCTTCTCCTTCACCAGCTCCTGCAGCGCCGTCGAGTAGCGGTTCTTGTACTGCTCGGGTTTGAAGCTCGCAGCCTTGCGGCCGATGAGCTCGCCCGCCAGCGCCACCATCTCCGAATCGAGCTTCTGGTCGGGCAGGTCGCCGAAATACTGTGCCGTCGATCTGATCTCGTCGGCATAGCGCATGATATGCATGCCGATGCCCTGGCTGAGCGGGCCGACGGCGACGAGATATTCGCGTCCCGACATGGTCACCTGGCCGACGCCGAGCTTGCCGCTCTTCTTCAGGGCGTCGCGGATGACGAGATAGCCTTCGACCGCATGCTCATCGACCGGCACGAGATAATAGGGACGCTCGAAATAGCGCGGATCGATCTCCTCGGTCTCGACGAACTGCTTGAGTTCGAGTGTTTTCGTGCTTTCGAGCTTGATCGCCGCGAGCTCTTCCGGCTCGAGCGTCACATAGGTGTTCTCGTCGACCTCATAGGCCTTGACGATGTCGGCATTGTCGATGGGGCCCAGGCCCTTGACGGTCTTGGTGTAATTGATCCTTTGGCCGGTCGGCTTGTGGATCTGGTTGAATTTGATTTCGGCGCCCGGATCGACGGCATTGTAGGCGGCGACGCCGACGGAGACGAGGGAGAGCCTGAGGAAACCCTTCCAATAAGCGCGCCCTGGAGCTGCCATGATACTCACCACTGACCGACCAAACTTCTATTCAAAGTGTATCGTGTCGTCTGTGGTTCCTCTACGGAAACAAACCGAAAACGCACTATGCGGTTAGCGAATTCTTCCCACAAGATGTGGGTCCAACCACACGGATCGTCATTGTAATCTTCGAGCCGGGATGCGATTCTGGCGTCCATCGGACATCGAAAGGCGGAAGCTCATGACCCTCAAGCGCCTTGCTCTTTGTTGCACGCTTCTCGTCGCCTTTTCGGCGGCGGAGTCGGGATCCGCGAATGCCGATTTCCTCACCGACATCAAGCGCGGCGCCAACAAGGTTGGCCGCGCCATCGGCGAGGGTGTCGAGGATGCGGGCAATGCCATCGGGCGCGGCGCGCGCAAGCTCGGCCGCGACATGGAAAGAGGCTATTGCAAGCTCTCCGAGAACCGGAAATGCCGCGTCAACAGCAGCGTCGGGCGCGACAAGAAAGGCACCTATGCCTATGACCCGAAGAACCCCAAGAAGAAGTACCGCGGCGATGACACCGATCCAAAAGCCACCGATCGTGACAAGGAGCTCAGCAAATTCGCCGCCTATGTGAAGACCAAGGAGTTGACGCCGTCCGAGATCGAGGATCGCGACGTCTACAAGTTCCGGCGCTTCCTCTTGCCCAATGCCAAGCTCGGCGAAGGCTTCCCCGAGAAGGAGAAGCTCGTGCCGCCGACCAAGTCGGGCGAGATCCGCCCCTGCTGCGAGAAGGGCGGTGGCGGCGGCTTCCTCACCGACCGGCTCGACAAGACGAAGCTTCGCTTCTATGGCGGTGCCGATTATCTCACCAAGCCCGGCGATCCGATTTATGCGACGATCGATGGCTGGGTCGAGATGCGCAAGGATCCGCGCAAGGAATTCCAGGGCCTCATCTTGCGCAACAAGGACGGCTACCGCGTCAGCATCTATTTCGTCGAACTGACACCTGAGATCGACAAGGCGCTGAAGGACAAGAGCCGCTATGAGGTGAAGGCTGGCGAGACCGTGCTCGGCAAGGCCCAGGACCTTCATCCCGTCTATCCGCCGGAAGTGCCCAACCACGTCCATGTCATCATGTCGGACCCGAAGGGCAATCCCATCGATCCGTCCGGCAAGATCCTGCTCGAGCGCGCGCCGAAATCGGTGCCTGAGAAAATGCCCGAGAAGAAAGCCCCCGAGGCGAAAACATCTGAGACGAAGACACCTAAGACGAAAGCACCTGAGACGAAAGCACCTGAGACGAAACCACCCGAGACGAAGGCACCCGAGACGACAGCCAAGCCCTAAGGGGAGAAGGCCGATGAAATCTCGAAGCACTTTGATCGCCATCGCCGCGGCCCTATGGCTGCAGAGCAATCTCGCACAGGCTCAATTTCTCTTTAGCTTGGATGAGCAATCACCCGAGGTGCCCGCAGTTAGCCAGGCGGACATTCTCGAAAGCGGGCTCGGCGTGGTCATATCGGCAACTGCGCTGGGACTCCCGGCTGCAACGGAAATCGACGGGTTGAGCTTCGGTCACGACCAGATCGTCCCGATCAGCCCGACGGCTTTCGTCGCCATCTTTTATTCTGTTGATCGAGCCACCCGAGGCTTGCCGGCTGGCCCCCAACCAGGGGCCGGCGCGGTACGCGTGCAGGTCAACGGCAATGGTGCTGCCGGTGATATCTTTTTCCTGACGGCCCGCTTCGCGCCTGGCGTGGGTATGGTGCCGATCACGCGTGGGCTCACGGCGGACTCGGTGGCACTTGGCCTCACGCCCACGGGCGGTGCCGCCAATGAGTCCGACATTGACGGCTTGGTGTTCACGACGGGTGCCACAAGCCAAAGCGTCTATTTTTCAGTACGCGGCCCTGTGCCCGGTCAAAACTGGGGGCCGGCGGACATCATTCGCGTCGACATTGATCCGGCGACCGGAGCGGGAACACCGCCGCGCGTTTGGGCTACGGCCGCGCAGTTGGGGTTGGGGCCGAACGTCAACATCGATGCACTCGCCATTCGCAACCGCGACCAGAACGATCTTACCCCAGATGATGTGGTCTGGGTCAGCCTGAACCCTCCTCCCGCCGCTCCACTTCCTCCCGGCGAAAAAATCATACAGGTCTTTCCCGGCCCGCTTCGTCTGGTGGTGAACTCCCGTGTGCTCAATGTCCTTCCCGGCGACAATGTAAACGGCATAGCCGGCGTGGACCCGGACAAATTGGGGAAACCAAAGCGGCCTCCACCGCCACCGAAAGAGCAGCAACGAAAAAAGCCTGAACGGAAGCAGAAGCAATCAAAATAGCGGCAGTGCAATATCGGTCACTGTGATCGTTTGTCGATCGCGAGGGACTCGAGCGCAAGGCGCCGGAATCTGCGGAATGAATTTCGATCGCCGTCGACCTTCATGCGGACCAGCGTTCCCTCATAGCAATCGATAAGAAAGGCTGCCGCCTCTTTGGCATCGAGCCTCGGATCGACTTCGCCAGCGGCCTGTGCCTCTTCCAGCAATCTGCGCAGCTGTCTTTCCCAGGTGACGAACACCCGGGCAAGCCTTGCCCTGAATTCGGGGCTGCGCGCGGCGGCGGTCTGGCTCAGGACCCCGTAAAGGCACCCTCCAAGAGGCGCTTCGGCCAGATGCAGACGTTCGGCCGCGTCGAAATAGTCGCGAAGCCGCTGCAAGGGGCTGCGGGACGTGTCTTTGAATATTTCAGCGCGCATGTTGACATAGTGGCGCTCATAGGCGTCCAGAACCGCGCCGGCGAACTCCTCCTTGCTCTTGAAGAAATAGTAGAAGGAGCCCTTGGGCACGCCGGCCGAATGCAGGATGGCGTTCAGACCGATTCCGTCGAAACCTTTCAAAATCAAGACCTTGAGGCCTTCGGCGATCAGCCGGTCACGGGTCGGGTTATTTTTTTCCAGCATGTCTAGTAGACCAGTTTACTAGTTGCTAGCCATAGCGCCATCCTCTCACCGCGTCAACCGGGTGGGTGACGTGAAAAAGCAGCTGAAGGAGACAACGCCATGTCCGACGTCAATCCGCTTGGCCCAATGATGCATCTCAAGGAAATCGAGCGAGAGGCTTTGGCCCTTCGGACAGCACCAATGAAAAGCCGTCCCGCGATTCCCAATGCCGCATCGGGATGGATCATGAGGCTCCTGAAGCGGCTGAGCATTTCGCTGAAAGCCATGACCGCAGCCGGCAGCGCGCATGTCCGCAGACAGTAGAACGCAAGCCGTCTCACGATGATCGCACCGGTGAAAGGCTGGTGGCTTGCTGTCGCCTTCTCAAGGCGGTATCCTGACCTAGGGGGATTTCTGCAAAATGAGAGATGAGGGTGCTGGGTTCAGCGCCCCTCCAGTAGTTTGTGCTCAACAGGGAGGAGTTTTAATGCCAGTTGCCATTCATCCGTCGGTCGACAATGGATTCAAGCCGGCTGCCGAAAACTTCAAGGGCGGCACGCTTACGTGCAAATGCGCGAGCAATCCGGTGACGGTCAAGATAACGAGCCAGAGCGCCCATAATCACGCTTGCGGCTGCACCAAGTGCTGGAAGCCGGAAGGTGCGGTATTCTCGGTCGTCGCCGTTGTGCCGCGCGACAGCCTTTCCGTCACCGCCAATGGCAACAAGCTCAAGGTCGTTGATGCCAATGCCACAATCCAGCGCCAAGCCTGCACCGGCTGCGGCGTTCATATGTATGGCCGGGTCGAGAACACCAAGCATCCTTTCTATGGCCTCGACTTCATCCACACGGAGTTGTCCAAGGAGCAAGGCTGGTCGCCGCCGCAATTCGCGGCCTTCGTTTCCTCGATCATCGAATCCGGCGCGAAACCCGATCAGATGGGCGCTGTCAGAGCGAGGCTCAAGGAAATTGGCCTCGAGCCCTATGACTGCCTGTCGCCGCCGCTCATGGATTACATCGCCACCCATGTCGCCAAGGCCTCGGGCGTCCTCAAGGCCTGATTCCGCGATCCTGTCTTGGGGTGGACGGCCCGGCGCCCGCCGGGCTAGATCGATGAAAAATGCTGAAGGAGAATCGTGGACATGAAAACCCGCGCCGCCGTTGCCTTTGAGAAAGCCAAGCCGCTCGAGATCGTCGAGGTCGACCTCGAAGGTCCGCGCGAAGGCGAGGTGCTGG
>QORU01000080.1 GCA_003574785.1 Taklimakanibacter deserti
CTTCTCTTGCTCGTGCTCTTGCTCTTGGCGGAGCCGCCGCGGGCGCGGCGGCAGTCATCGATCCCGTGGGCTCAGAGCGCCACGTCCAGCTCGGGGGCGACCCTGGCCAGGGCGGCGGCGAACTGCGCCTTGATGCGCTCGAGCGCCGTCTCGCTCTTGCCCTCGAAGCGCAGTACCAGCACCGGCGTGGTGCCGAAGGAGAGCCCGCGATCCAGGCGCTCCCGCACCGCCCCCAGCACGTCCGGGTCGGCATGGCCGGTGATCATCGGCCCCCAGGAGCCCACGTAGTCGACATAGCGCTTGCCCTCCACGTCGAAGAGGTAGGCGCCCTGGGCGCGCTCCATGAACACCGGCGGACGCTGCATGCCCTTGAAGGCGCGCACCGGCGAATTGACGCCGCCGGGGATGTGGCGGCAGGCCCGTTCGAAGAGCTCGGCGGATGTGGTCATGGCGTATCTCGTCCTCGAAAGCTGTGGATAATTCTCTGGATAACCTTTTCATGGCCAATCTTGGCAGTCGATAGGACGCCCCATCTGACTTTTCCG
>QORU01000081.1 GCA_003574785.1 Taklimakanibacter deserti
GCCCCGGTGACGATGCGCCGACCGTGCAGATTGAATTCGGCGTGCAGGATGAGCAGGAGCGGCACGCGACGGGCGGCCTTGTGGCCCGGTGGTCGCGTGATCGTTCGTGCATCGAAGGGCTGGAGATCGTGCTGATCGACGGCAAGCCCTGCGATGTCTCGCCGTTCGCTGCTCGCCTCGCTGCCTATGTTGAACTACCCGCCACCGTCCGAGAAACGGCTGTTCGGGATGCGGATTGACGGATGGATTCGTGGAACGTCATATCAAGTGGTTTGATCTGGCGCGGTTCGGAGCCGCGCTTCGGGTAGTGCCGGAGTCACCGCTGCGCGGCGTGGCGGTGACGTGCCTTGAGATTCGCGACCGCGATCTGTACCAGCGCATGTACGGCTGGCCGACTGATCGTGAGGTGACGGCGGATGAGCGCCGGGCGCTGCACGAGAGCTTCACGCAAGCGAAGCAGGACTTGGGGTTTGGTGGTGATCACGCTGGTCTTGCCGGAGCCGGCGCCGGCCAGCACCAGGCAGGGGCCGTCGATATAGCGCAC
>QORU01000082.1 GCA_003574785.1 Taklimakanibacter deserti
GGGGCGACCACCCGGGCGGGACTCCTGACCTCGCCGCTGCGCGATCGCTTCGGGATCGTCCAGCGCCTGGAGTTCTATGCCATCGGCGAGCTCACCGAGATCGTCACCCGCTCGGCGCGGCTGATGGGGGTCGAGGCGGACGCCGACGGCGCCCGGGAAGTGGCGCGCCGTTCCCGAGGTACCCCGCGCATCGCCAACCGCCTGCTGCGCCGCGTGCGCGACTACGCCGAGGTGCGCGGCAGCGGCCGTATCGACGCCGAGATCGCCGACCGGGCGCTGGACATGCTCCACGTCGACCATCACGGCCTGGATCACATGGACCGGCTTGCCGATGCTCGACGCCGTGTTCGATGTCCACCTCAACCATTACGGGATGGCGAACGATATCGGCGGCATGAGCCAAGGGATGGATTTCGACAGCCACGGAATGGATTTCGACAGCCAGACAGCAGGGATCAACCCCGCCAGCGGCTTGCCGATGGTCGACGACATGGTGGATATCAACAACAACATGTACGGAGTATCGGATGACATCGGCGGTAT
>QORU01000083.1 GCA_003574785.1 Taklimakanibacter deserti
GGCCGTGGCCGGCCTGCTGGAAGTCGCCTGGGCGCTGGGGCTGAAGGCCTCCGCCGGCTTCACCCGGCCGCTGCCGAGCGTGCTGACCGTGCTGGCCATGGTGGCCAGCTTCTACCTGCTGGCCCAGGCGATGAAGGTGCTGCCGGTGGGCACCGCCTATGCGGTGTGGGTCGGCATCGGCGCGGTGGGCACCGTGCTGCTGGGCATCCTGATCTACGGGGACAGCGCCTCGCCGCTGCGCCTGCTCAGCCTGGTGCTGATCCTGGCCGGCCTGGTCGGCCTCAAGCTGGCCGGCTGAGGGCGGGGCAGGGGCTGACCTAGGCCTGGCGCTTCATGACCTGGGTGATGATCGGCACCGGGGTCATCAGGTGCTCGCGCATCATGTCGCTGGCGCGCTCCACGTCCCGGGCGAGGATCACCTCCACCAGGGCGGCATGTTCCTGGCGCTTGCGCTCGAGCGCCTGCTCCGAGAAGACCGTCTCGCGCAGCCACAGGTGGCGGTAGCGCTCCACCTGGTCGAACAGGCTCTCGCGCACCTGCAG
>QORU01000084.1 GCA_003574785.1 Taklimakanibacter deserti
GGGCATTGAAAACGGTCTGTCCAAGCGCGTCGTTCACGCTCATCTCGACCACCTCTGCCTGCTCGTCCAAGCCAGTCGTTTCTGCGTCGAGGAACAGGCAGCCATCGTTGATCCAGCACTGCGCTGTCGCGGCACACTCCGCTCGGCGCTCGCGCTGCTCGCACTCAGGGCAGAGCGGCCCGAGCCACCATTCCCTGTCGAACCTCAAGGAGCAGCCAACAGCAGCGCATTCCGCCGTGCCGACCAACTCCCGACCCCGCTCCAGCGCAAGGCTTTGCGCCTGACTCGGGGCGCGGTAAGGGCGCATGGGAAGGCACTGCGCCTTGTCGTAGACCGCGTAAGCGCCGTGCCCCTGCCACACTTCGCCAGCAGCCCACTGCTGCGGTGCTGGCTTGAGCCGGTACAGGCTTTTCAGGTCGGTTCGGCTGAACCAGCCCTTCGCGGTTGCCTCGGCTTTGGGAAGGTACTTCCGGGTCATGCAATACAGCCCCTCTCAACGGCTCTCGCATCGTTCGTGAACGGCACAAGTGCAGGTGCCTC
>QORU01000085.1 GCA_003574785.1 Taklimakanibacter deserti
GAAGGCTCCACCAACCGGAAGACCCAGCATTGCGCCGGGGCGCTGATCCTGCTGGAGAAGCTGAACAGGCCGAACCAGTTGATGCGGATCGCAGAGCGGATTCGATGCTACGACCGCACCCAACTGGACATGGCCGCGCCCGTGTTCGAGGCACCCGAGGCGTTCATTGACGCCTGCCGCCGTCAGGATGCTGCCGCAAGCCGTCAGCGCATTGCTCGCTTGCGCTCTAGGGGCGTGAGCGTGTTCGAGCGCGAGGACGAGCAGTGATGAGCGAGCAGTTGATCGAACTCCCGCAGGGCTGGGTGACGCTTGGCCGCGCCGTTCAGGGCGCTGCTATCGACGCGCAGTCCGATGCGGAGGCCGCTGCGCTCTGGCTGCGGGCGAAGGGCGGACGGTCAGCCAATACCTTCGATTCTTACCGCCGCGAGGCGCTGCGCCTCTTGCTGTGGCTGGGTGAACAGCGTCTGGCGCTGGCCGAGTTGAAGGTGGAGCACGTCCACCTGTACTCCGCGCACCTCGCGAATCCGCCGAAGCACTG
>QORU01000086.1 GCA_003574785.1 Taklimakanibacter deserti
CCCCGTCAAGCGTGCGCAGCGCCCTCGGAAGCACGCCTCCGCCCAGTCCGAGCACGAGGACTCGGCGTGGCGATTCCGTGATGTACAGGCCCGTCAGCAAGCCTCGTGTGTAGTTGAGCACGAGGCGCGTCGGATTCGCGATTTCGATGCACGTCTGCCGGGCGTGCAGGCGACCAAACTTCATGCACCTGTACCCATCGCCTTCGGCGACGAGGATGTTCCGGTAAAGCGACTTTTCCTGATAGACGATGCGGGACGCGCTGAACCGCTCGCCATCAGCACTGGCTGCGCCTTGCCCTGCGGCCAAGGCCAAGGCAGCGCCCATCAGCAGGCTTCGCACACGCACGCGCTGGCCCTCCGCCGTTCGGCCCTGTCTGCGATGAGCAGGGTTGCTCCAACCGCGCCGGATGCGCAGATCAGGCTCAGGATGATGGTATTGATCTCCAGATACAGCACGAAGTAGAACGAGGTCAGGATCGTTCCCGCTGCTGACCCGAGGGTGGAGACAAAATACAGCACGCCCGCCGAGCGG
>QORU01000087.1 GCA_003574785.1 Taklimakanibacter deserti
CCCCGGGGTCGCCGAGCGCATCACGGGCCCGGAGGGAGCGCCCCTGGCCGAGACCACAGGCTGCCCCCCCGACGCGGGCTGCACCCTGACCCTGGACCAGCAGCGACTGACCCTCGTCAACGTACGCCTCAGGGTCGAGCCCGACCCCGTCATGGACGCCGTGAAGACGGCCGGCCCCTGAGCAAGGAGAACCAACGGATGGCTGACCATTTTTCCGATCCCCGCGATCAGGATCGACACGAACCGACCCTCGGCGATGTGCCCGGGTGGGGGATGAGCTGGAGGTGGCGATCATGGAGGGGCGGCGACGCCAGGTGATGCTGCCGCTGGCCGCCCTGGTGGACGAACCCCTCGGCGTGGGCGCCTATCTCACCCGCCCCCGGCTCAATGCGCTGATGGGCGAGGGGCCGGCGATCAGCGGTGCCTGGCTGCTGGTGGATGACGACCACCAGTTCTGGATCACCGCCCGCCAGGAGCAGCGCCGCCTGGCCCGGGTACGCCTGCTGTGGGACTTCCTGCGCGAGGCGTTGG
>QORU01000088.1 GCA_003574785.1 Taklimakanibacter deserti
CGTCGGGATCAGAGAGACAACCCCATCTGCACCGACGACGCCTTGGCTCGTCTCTGTAGAGCCGGGCAACAGACGGCCCAACGGGCTGCTGGCGATGACGGACGGGTCGTTGGTGATTCGCACCTTGGTGCTGCCGTCCGGCATCGTCTGCGTGGTGATGCAGCCGCCCAGCAAGGCGCTTGCAGCGGTCAACAGTAGTACGCCTGCTGTCCTCATCAGAAAAACCTCCCCATATCCTGCTGCCGGAGCTTTTCCTTTGCTGCCACGACAAGCTGTTTGATGACATCGCCCTGCTTCACAGGGAACCCAAGGCCGAAGGCCCGGCCAACTTCCGCGATCCTGCCGTCGCGGACATGAACTCGGGTGGGCTGCACGAACCGAGCGGCGGACATGGCTGCCCGCTTAACCGGATCGTCCACAAAAATCCCCAGCGCGAGCGGCGGGAGCTTGGCGTCCATGCACGCCACGCCCTCGACTGAGAGGTACAGGCGGTCGGACACATAGGCGCAATCGAACGGCATGGCAGCCAT
>QORU01000089.1 GCA_003574785.1 Taklimakanibacter deserti
CCCACTGCTTGTACGTACACGGTTTCAGGTTCTATTTCACTCCCCTCACTGGGGTTCTTTTCGCCTTTCCTTCACAGTACTGGTTCACTATCGGTCAATCAGGAGTATTTAGCCTTGGAGGATGGTCCCCCCATCTTCAAACAGGATTTCTCGTGTCCCGCCCTACTTGTCGTTAGCTTAGTACCATAATAATGTTTTCGGATACGGGATTATCACCCTCTACGATTGAGCTTCCCAGCTCATTCTCCTAACAAAACCATTATCACTAACAGGCTCTTCCGCTTTCGCTCGCCGCTACTTACAGAATCTCGGTTGATTTCTTTTCCTCGGGGTACTTAGATGTTTCAGTTCTCCCGGTTTGCCTTATTAAGCTATGTATTCACTTAATAATAGTAGATTCTTCATCTACTGGGTTTCCCCATTCGGATATCTTGGATTAAACGCTTCTTATCAACTCATCCAAGCTTTTCGCAGATTAGCACGTCCTTCTTCGCCTCTGATTGCCAAGGCATCCACCGTGTACGCT
>QORU01000009.1 GCA_003574785.1 Taklimakanibacter deserti
TTTGCTCATATCACTTTGCATGGGGGTCACGCTCCATCAGATGTGTGGACAACGATGGGCATCTTACCCTCGTCGTCCGCCCCATTGAATCTTCTCCCACGCGTGCCGCGCGGGAGAAGGGGGAAGATGGAGAGAGCCGGGCGAGGGTATCAATGATGAAAGGTCAGTGATCCATGACGACTACCGCCATTCCCGATCTGTGGGACGACAAGGTTGCAGCCTCGCTCAGCGAGCCGGGACTGCTGCTCTATCGCTCGAACCTGCTCGGCAGTGATCTGCGCATCACCAATTTCGGCGGCGGCAATACCTCGGCCAAGGTGAAGATGACCGATCCCTTGACCCGCAAGGAAGAGACGGTGCTGTGGGTGAAAGGATCGGGCGGCGACCTCGGCTCGATGAAGCTCGACGGCTTCTCGACCCTTTATCTCGACAAGCTCGAGGCGCTGAAGGGCCTCTATCGCGGCATCGCCCATGAGGACGAGATGGTCGACTACCTGCCGCATTGCACCTTCAATCTCAACCCGCGCGCGGCTTCGATCGACACGCCCTTGCACGGCTTCGTGCCCGCGATCCATGTCGATCACATGCATGCCGATGCGGTGATCGCCATCGCCGCGGCAAAGGATTCGGAAAGGCTCACACAGGAAATCTTCGGCAACGAGATGGGCTATCTGCCCTGGCAGCGGCCGGGCTTCGATCTCGGCCTCAAGCTCGGCGAGATGGCCGAGACGAACCCGCATTTCGTCGGCGTCGTGCTCGGCGCCCATGGCCTCTTCACCTGGGGCAAGACGGCCAAGGAGTCCTACCAGACGACCTTGCGCATCATCAACAAGGCGGCGCTTTGGCTGGAGGAGCACCGCCGGAAGCCCGCCTTCCAGGGCGCCCGGTTCGAAAGCCTCGATGCGCCGGCGCGTGCCGAGGCGGCGAAACGCCTGATGCCGGAAATCCGCGGCCGCATCTCGAGCGACGAGCGCAAGATCGGCCATTTCACCGATGCGCCGGAAGTGCTCGACTTCGTCAACAGCGTGGCACTCGACGCATTGGCGCCGCTCGGCACGTCTTGCCCCGATCATTTCCTGCGCACCAAGATCAGGCCTTTGGTGCTGCCCTTCGACCCCAAGACGGACAATCTCGATGAGGTCATCGCCGGGCTCGACGGCACGCTCGCGGCCTATCGTCAGGATTACGCCGCCTATTACGAGCGCTCGAAGCATCCCAACTCGCCCAAGATGCGCGATGCCAATGCGGTCATCTATCTGGTACCGGGCGTCGGCATGCTGTCCTTCGCCAAGGACAAGGCGACGGCGCGCATCGCATCGGAATTCTACGTCAATGCCATCAATGTCATGCGGGGCGCCTCCGGCGTGTCGCAGTATGTCGGCCTGCCGGAGCAGGAGGCCTTCAACATCGAATACTGGCTGCTCGAAGAGGCGAAATTGCAGCGCATGCCGAAGCCGAAAAGCCTCGCCGGCCGCATCGCCTTCGTGACCGGCGGCGCCGGCGGCATCGGCCAGGCGATCGCGCACCGGCTCGCCGCCGACGGCGCCTGCGTCGTCCTCGCCGATATCGACAAATCGGCGCTCAAGGCGACGGTAGATGCCTTCGCCGCGCGCTTCGGCAAGGACCAGGTGCATGGTGCTACGCTCGACGTCACGCAGGAAGAGGCGGTGATCGCCGCGATGGGCGAGGCGGTCTTGCGCTTCGGCGGCGTCGATATCGTCGTCAACAATGCCGGCATCTCCTCGGCGGCACCCGTCGAGGACACGACGCTCGATCTGTGGAACAAGAACATGGCGATCCTCGGCACCGGTTACTTCCTGGTGGCGCGCGAGGGCTATCGCCTCATGAAGAAGCAGGGTCTTGGCGGGTCGATGGTGTTCATCGGCTCGAAGAACGCCATTGCCGCCTCGGCGGGCGCCTCGGCCTATTGCACCGCCAAGGCCGCGGAAGTGCATCTGGCGCGCTGCATGGCGCTCGAAGGCGCGCCGCTCGGCATCAGGGTCAATGTCGTCAATCCCGACGCGGTGCTGCGCGGCTCCAAGATCTGGCAGGGCGAATGGCGCCAGCAGCGGGCCCAGTCCAACAAGATCAAGGAAGAGGAGCTCGAGGAATTCTACCGCAAGCGCTCTTTGCTGCAGCGCTCGGTCTATCCTGAGGATATCGCCGAAGCCGCCTTCTTCTTCGCCTCCGACCTTTCGGCCAAGTCGACCGGCAATTTCCTCAATGTCGATGCCGGCAATGCGACGAGTTTTACGAGATAGCCATGACCTTTGCCATTTCCCGGGATTTCATCGCCGACGCGAACCGCAAGGACGAGAAGGCGCTGGCCGAGGACTATGCGGCGCTCGGCCGCCAGCTCGAGCGGCGCCAAATCGACATCGAGAAGATGACGCGGCGCGCGATGGATTATGCGGTCGCGGTGCCGACCTGGGGTGTGGGCACCGGCGGCACGCGTTTCGCGCGTTTTCCAGGGCCGGGGGAGCCCCGCAACATCTTCGACAAGATCGATGATTGCGGCGTCATCCACGGGCTCACCCGAACGACGCCCACGGTCTCGCCGCATATCCCCTGGGACAGGGTCTCGGACTATAGCGCGCTTCGCCAGCAGGCGGCCTCGCATGAGCTCTCCTTCGATGCGGTGAACTCCAACACCTTCCAGGACGCCAGGGGCCAGACGCTCTCCTATAAATTCGGCTCGCTGACCCATGCCGACCGGGCGACGCGCGAGCAGGCGGTCGAGCACAATCTCGAATGCATCGAGATCGGCCGCAAGCTCGGCTCGACCGCGCTCACGGTGTGGATCGCCGACGGGTCCAATTTCCCCGGCCAGTCGAACCTCGATGCCGCCTTCGACCGTTATATGGCCTCGCTCAAGACGATCTATGACGCTTTGCCCAAGGACTGGTCGGTCTTCCTCGAGCACAAGCTCTATGAGCCCGCCTTCTATGCGACCGTGATCTCCGACTGGGGCTCGAGCTTCATGGCGGCGAGCGAGCTCGGTCCGAAAGCGAAATGCCTGGTCGATCTCGGTCATCACGCGCCCAACACCAATATCGAGCAGATCGTCGCCCGTCTCATCCGGGCGCAGAAGCTCGCCGGCTTCCATTTCAACGACTCGAAATATGGCGATGACGATCTCGATTCGGGCTCGGTCGATCCCTTCCGCCTGTTCCTGGTGTTCAATGAGCTGGTCGACGCCGAGTTGCGCCAGGCGCCCGGCTTCAACCCGGCCTATATGATCGACCAGTCGCACAATGTCACCGATCCGATCGAAAGCCTGATGCAGTCGGCGACCGAAATCCTGAGAGCCTATGTCCAGGCCTCGCTCATCGACCGGGCGGCACTGACCGCTGCGCAAGAGGAAAGCGACGTGCTTCTCGGCCATCTCCTCGTCAAGCAGGCTTTCACCACCGACGTCTCGCCGATCCTCGCCGAGGCCCGGCGGCGCAAGGGCGGTGCGACAAGCCCTATCCGGACCTACCGCGCGTCAGGCTATCGCGCGCATAAGGCTGAGGAGCGCCCGGCCGCGGGAATAGCTCAGGCCGGTATCGTGTGATAAAAGCCCGGGCAATTCGGTTGAGGGCACATTAATGAGCAGCAGAGACATCACCAGCTATTTCCGCTTCGAGCCGGCGCCCAAACGGATCGAGGATCTGGAAACGCCGGTTCCCGTCATCGACATCGATGTGGCGGAGCGCAATCTCAAGCGCTGGCAGGAGCACTGCGACAAGATCGGCATCGCCAATCGGCCGCATATCAAGACCCACAAGCTGGTGGCGCTCGCCAAATACCAGCTGGCGCTCGGCGCCAAAGGCATCACCGTGCAAAAGCTCGGCGAGGCCGAAGTCATGGCCGATGCCGGCATCCGCGATCTGCTGCTCACCTTCAATGTCGTCGGCGCGTCCAAGTTGAAGCGCCTCGCCGATCTCGCCAGGCGCACGGATATCTCCGTCGTCGCCGACAACGAAGCGGTGGTGAAGGGTCTCGGATCCGCCGGTGTGGCGGCCTCGCGCGATATCGCCGTGCTGGTCGAATGCGATACCGGGAGCCAGCGCAATGGCGTGCAGACACCTGAGGAGGCCGCCCGCCTCGCCAGCGTGATCGACCGGACCCCGGGCGTCGTCTATGGCGGGCTCATGACCTATCCGGCAGCGGGCACGCGCCAGGCGACGGAGGCTTTCTTGAGCGAAGCGCGCGATCTCGCGAAGAAAGCCGGCCTCGAGACCAAGGTCGTCTCGACCGGCGGCACGCCCGATATGTGGAGCGACGACGGGCTTGGCGTCGCCACCGAATATCGCGCCGGCACTTACATCTATTTCGACCGCTCGCACGCCGAGCGCGGCACCTGCGCCTATGAGGATTGCGCGCTCAAGGTGCTGGCGACCGTGGTGAGCCGGCCGACCGACGAGCGCGCCCTCATCGATGCCGGCAGCAAGGCGCTCACCAGCGATCTCCTCGGCCTCCAGGGCTATGGCGTGGTCACCGCGCTCGCCAAGGCGCCGATCTACAATATGAGCGAGGAGCACGGCTTTCTCGATATTTCCGGCCTCGCCCGGAAGCCCGAAGTGGGCGAGCTGGTGCGGATCACGCCCAACCATGTCTGCCCCGTCACTAACCTCTACGATCGTGTCATCTTCGTCAGAGGCAATGACGTGCTGGGCGCGGTCAAGGTCGACGCCCGCGGGTTGGTTCAGTAGAATACCCTCGCTTCCTCTCCATCATTTCCCTTCTCCCGCGCGGTACGCGTGGGAGAAGGTGGCCGAAGGCCGGATGAGGGCTCTTTCGCGAAATGCAGTCTGATCTCGACGATTATTCCTCGCTGAAACAAAGAGCCCTCACCCGCCCTTCGGGCACCCTCTCCCATTGCTTCGCAACGGGCGAGGGGGAAAATTGCGGACGGCTCGCTCGCCTCACGACACACCCTTCAGCACTGTGTCGATGAAAGGGATGAAGCCCGCGGTGGCGCCGGCATCGACGGGCAAGGTCGCGCCGGTTATGCCGCTCGACAGAGGCGAGGCGAGGAAGACGACGGCATTCGCCACTTCTTCGGGCGTCACCATCCGCTTCAGCGCATAGAGCCTGGTGACGCGCGGCAAGAGATGCGGCTCGGCCTCGAGGCGATGATCCCAGGCATGGGTGCGGGTCGAGCCCGGCGAGACGACATTCGACCTTATGCCGTGCTCGCCACATTCGACGGCGATGGCGCGCGAATAGGCCTCGATGCCGGCCTTGGCCGCGGCATAGACCGGATTGCCGAAATGCAGCACGGCATTAACCGAGCTCACGAAGACGATGCTGCCGCGCTTGCGCTCGACCATCGCCGGCAGAAGCGCCTGGGTGAACTGCATGACGCCTGAAAGATTCAGCTGCAATTCACGCTCGATCACCTCCGGCGTCACATCCTGCATGAGCTCGGCGCGGGTCCAGCCGGCATTGTTGATGAGGCAGTCGGGCGCGCCGAATTGCCCCAAGATGTTTTCCGCCGCCTTTCCGATCGAACGGGGCGCCAGGAGGTCAAAAACCTCCAGATGATCGGGGGCGATCGGCTCATCCGTATTGGCCGCCTTGTCGCAGCCGATGACGACGGCGCCTTGATCGGCAAAGGCCTTCACCAGGGAGGCCCCTATGCCGCCGCCGGCCCCGGTGATGACAACCCGCTTGCCCTTCAATCCCGTCATGACGCCTCGTCCGTGTTGCGTTACCCGATACAGCCAGTTCTGCTTGTTTTCTCTCGTTATTACCAGTATTTAACGAGACCGGATCGGGAGAAAGTTCCTTCCGCCCGACATGGGCATCTAGCAAAGCAATATTCTGACCGGGAGGAAATATGAAATGCCGGTTCTGGCGAACCGCCTGTGCGGCCGGGCTCTGCCTCGTCGTCCTCACCGGTGCCGCTTTGGCCGGCAGCGTCAGGATCATCGTCCCGCAATATAGCGCCAGGACGGGTCCCTTCTTCGCCGAGGTGGAACGCGATTTCGAGGCCGCCAATCCCGATACCGACATCCAGATCGAGATGGTGCCGCGGGAAGATTTGCGGCGCAGGCTCACCACGGGCCTCGGCGAGGGGACCAACCCCGATCTCGCGATCATCGGCCAGCGCTGGCTCGTCGATTTCGTGAAGCTGCAGGCGATCGAACCGCTCGACGGCTTCATCGGCGACGAGCTCAAGGGCCGCTTCATCGACAGCTTCATCCAGGCCGGGATGATGGACGGCAAGATCCAGGGCCTGCCCTTCACCGCGTCGGTGAGCGCGCTCTATTACAACAAGGACCTGTTCGGGAAGGCCGGCATCGCCGAACCGCCCAAGACATGGGACGAGCTCAAAGCCGCGGCGGAGAAGGTTTCGGCCCTGGGGGGCGGGATCTATGGCTACGGCCTGCCCGGCAAGGGTGTCGAGGCGGACATCTCCTATTATTATGTGATGTGGGGACAAGGGGTGGAGGTCATCGACGAGAATGGTCGGTCGGGCCTCGCCAGCGACGGGGCCATCGCGGCGGCGAAATTCTATAAGGAGCTGATCGACAAGGGCGCCACTCAGCCCGCCGTCACCGCTTTCCCGCGCGAGGGTGTCGAGAACCTGTTCAAGGAAGGCAAGCTCGGCATGGTGATCGCCGCCCCGCTCCTGGCGAAAGAGATCAAGGAAGCCGGGCGCGGCTTCAATTACGGCGTCGCCACCATACCGGCCGGACCCACGGGCGCGCGCGGCACCTATGGCGAGACCGACCTCGCCGTCATGTTCAAGAATTCCAAGAGCAAGGAAGAGGCCTGGAAATTCCTCGATTATCTCTTCACCGCGCCCTTGCGCGCCCGCTTCACGCAAGATGAAGGCTTCCTGCCGGTCACCAAGGAAGAGACCGGGCTCGAGCATTATGCGAACGACGCCGAGCTCAAGATCTTCGTCGAGCTCCTGCCTCTGGCGCGCTTCACGCCGCTGATTGCCGGCTGGGAGATCGTGGCGCAGCGGACCATCGAAGCGCTGCAGAAGGTCTATCTCGGCGGCGATGCCGATCAGATCCTGAAGGCGGTCGCCGAAGAGATCAACCGCATCCTGCTCAAATAGCGCAACGGAGAAAGGCAACCATGAAGAAACAGGTTTTCGGCGCATCGCATGTGCCACTGTCGCCCGCGGTCAGGGCCGGCGATCTGGTCTATGTCTCGGGCCAGGTCCCGGTCGATGCGCAAGGCAATATCGTTCAGGGCGGCGTCAAGGAGCAGACCCGCCAGGTGCTCGACAATGTCAAAGCGGCGCTGGCGCTGGCCGGCGCCACGATGGAGGAGGTCGTCAAAACCACGGTCTGGCTCGAGGATGCGCGCGATTTCGGCGCCTTCAACCAGGTCTATGCGTCCTATTTTCCCAAGGAGCCGCCGGCACGCTCGACCGCCGAAAGCCGTCTCATGATCCCCATCAAGGTCGAGATCGAGGCGATCGCCTATTCGCCCAAGAAATAAATGGATGGCCGGGGCAGAGCCCGGCCATGTAGTTTTCCGAGGGATGCGCTAACGTCGTCTCCGTTGAACAGGAGCATGGAGGTCCGATCAGCCATGGCGCCGCCCCGCCTTCACCTCGTTGTGCCGGAGACGACGGCTGAGCATGCGGTCCGCTGCTTCACCGCGATCTGTGCGGCGGGCGATGTCGCGAGCGCGCTGGCGCCGGGCGACCTCGTGCCAGCGCTGCTGCCCTCCGCCGCCAAGCACAGTGTGGCGCTGCTCAGCGCCGATGAGAAACATGCGCGCGCCTGCGACGGCATCGAGGTCGGCACGCGCGCCGATTACGATCATGCCCGCAAGCTGCTCGGCGCCGACAAGATCATCGGCGCGCTCGTCGGCATCTCGCGCCATGTGGCCATGGACCTCGCCGAGGCCGGCGCCGACTATGTCGCTTTCCACCAGGCCCGGATGAAGCCGCATGAGGAGCCGATCATCCAATGGTGGACGAGCCTGTTCGAGGTGCCGTGCATCGCCGCCGATCCGGTGGGGCCTGACGGCATCGCCCAATTATTGACGCAACAGCCGGATTTCATCCGCCCGCCGGATTCGATCTGGACATCGCCCGAGGAAGCCCGGCGGATCGTCACCGAGCTGATGCGGGCGATTTCGGGACAAGCCCCATGAAACGCATCCTCGCTTTGCTCTTCATCCTTCTCCTCGCCGCTCCAGCCCTGGCGCAGGCCTCCTATGAGGAGGCCGTTCTTCTTTATGAGGACAAGGACTATAAGGGGGCCCGCGAAATCGCCGAAGCGGCGGCCAAAAAGGGCGATGCGCGGGCCATGGCGATGCTCGGCCTCTTCTACCAGAAAGGCCTCGGCGTCGACGCCGATCTCAACAAGGCCGTCGACTGGTATGCGCGAGCCGGCGAGAAGAACGACGTCGGCGCCCAGTATTCGCTGGCCGAGATCTATCTCGACGGCGCGCTCGGCGAGGCCGATGCGGATCGCGGACGCTATTGGCTCACCAAGGCCGCCGGCCACGGCAAGCCCGAGGCCGAGCATCGGCTGGGCCTGCTCGCCGCCGGCGAGACGCCCCCCGACTGGCCCGAGGCTGCAGACTGGTTCGGCAAGGCGGCGGCCCAGGACTATGCCGATTCGCAATACAATCTCGGTGTCCTCTATGCCGAAGGCAAAGGCGTCGAGCAGAGCAAGATCAAGGCCGGCGAATGGTTCGCCAAGGCGGCGATGAAAGGCCATCGCGACGCGGCGCTCGATTACGGCATCATGGTGTTTCGCGGCGACGGCGTGAAGAAGGACGAGAAGGTCGGCGCCGAGTGGCTCCTCGTTTCGGCCAAGCGCGGCAATCCGGTGGCGCAGAACCGCGTGGCGCGGCTCTATGCGACGGGTCGCATCTTCGGCGTCGATCCGGTCGAAGCGGTAAAATGGCACTTTCTCGCGCGCCAGGGCGGGCGCAGCGATGCCTGGCTCGACGATTTCATCGCCCGTTTGCCGCCGGCGACGCAAGAGGAAGGCCGGACGCGCGCCCAGAGCTTCAAGCCCAATAGCTGAAGCCTGGCGCGGCATGCAGGACACGATGGTCATCCATCCGGAACATCCATCGTCGGGAAGCGTTAACCTTCTGTAATCTTGCTACTTAATGCCGCAAACGATGCCTTGATCTCGCCACCCCGTTCGCCCAAGCACGCACCATGACCGCAGCCCAGACGCCCTCTCGCCGTGATCATCGCGTGGACTTCCTGCGCGGGCTGGCGCTCGCCATCATCTTCATCAATCATGTCCCGGGCAATTTCTACGAAAAGCTGACGCCGAAGAATTTCGGCTTCTCCGATGCCGCCGAGATCTTTGTCCTGCTTGCCGGCTTCGCCTCGGCCTATGCCTATTTCTCGCGTTTCGAGCGCGGCGAATTCTGGGACGCGACGGCCAAGGCCTGGCGGCGCGCCGGCGTGCTCTATGTCAGCCATGTGGTGACGTCGGTCATCGGCATCGCGCTGTTCTGCTTCGCCGCGCTCTATTTCATGAACCCGGGCTATCTCGACGACACGATCGTCTATATGGACATCAAGCCGCTGATGGACGATCCGGTGAAGGGCTTCATCGGCCTCGTCAGTCTCGGCCACCAGCTCGGCTATTTCAACATCCTGCCGATGTACATGGCGCTGCTCCTGATGCTGCCTATCATGATGGTGCTGGGGCGCCTGAGCCTTTCGCTGCTCCTCGCCGTATCGGTCACTCTGTGGCTCCTCACCGGCATCTTCGCGTTCGACCTGCCGAACTATCCGATGCCCGGCGGCTGGTTCTTCAATCCGTTCGCCTGGCAGTTGCTGTTCGTCATCGGCTTCATCCTCGGCCAGCGCCAGCGCGAGGCGAAGCCCATGCCGTTCTCGCCTTGGCTCTATGGCCTCGCCGCCCTCTATGTCGTGCTCGCCTACTGGTGGGTGCCGTTCGACTGGCTGATCAATTTCTCCGGCATCGGCAACTATCTGCCGGCGACGATCTGGAGCTTCGACAAGGGTTTTGTCGCCTGGCCGCGCCTCCTGCATGTGCTGGCGCTCGGCTATGTGGTGATGATGTCGCCGCTCGGGCGCCTCATGCACCAGATCCCGAAAACGAGCTTCCTCACCGCCATGGGGCGGCATTCGCTGCCGGTGTTCTGCGTCGGCTCGCTGCTGTCGATGACCGGCGCCGTCATCCACCACGAATGGGGCGGCAGCTTCGCCCATGACACGCTCATCGTCGCCACGGGCCTCGCCGTGATGGGGCTTCTGGCGGTCTTCCTCGACGGCCGCAAGCCCGCGCCGCCCAAGCCCTTGCAGGTACCGCAGACGGCTGCCACATAATGGGTTGCAACGCGATGCGGCAGCAAGATGAACAGGCTGTTGGGGTGGCTATTGCTTCTGTTCCTGGTCGGGGCTGGCCTGGCTCAGGTCTTCGACCCTAAAGCCGGCGAAAAGGCCGAGACGATCCTGTTGGTGATAGGGCTATTGTTTTTTGGCTTCACCTTTTTCAAGCTTCTCATCTTTTTTGTGCTCGATCTGAGGGATTATGCCCGATCGGGGTGGGATTGGACCCGGAAGCCGCGCGCGGCTATTGCCTGGGGCAGTCATCTTGCAAGCAGCCCAATGCATTCGCGGACAGCTCTATGGTTTGGGTATCCAACCTTCGTGACGATGCTTGGCTTCGCTTGGGTTTTTTGTGCCCAAAAATTATTTGAAGCTTGGCCGGCCGGCTAATCCCTAGACCTTGTCGGGGAAACATGCCCTCACCACATTATATGCGGGAACGATGAAATCCCCCGACCGAGCCGAAAAGGGCCCGATCGAGACCTTCCCAACCGGGCGCCTGGTTTCGCCCATTCCAGACTTTTTGCGGGGCAGGAGGCGCTCACAACAGAGTGGCTCACATGGCTCGCTATTTCAGACGGCTAAGGTTGAGCGGACTAGCTGCCGCTCTTCTCCTGCTTTTCCCGACGGTCGCCGCGGCGCAGTTCGCTTGCGCCGCGCATGACGACATCGTCAATGAGCTCACCCAGCGCTTCAAGGAGGCACCCGAAGCCAACGGCCTCACGCCCGACGGCATGCTGCTCGAGGTCTTCGTCTCCGAGGCGCGGAGCTGGACGATCCTCGTCACCTCGCCCAAAGGCATATCCTGCCTCGCCGCCAGCGGTGAAAACTGGGAGCGCGAGTTCCGTAAACCGGAGACAGGGTTCTAGGACGCCTTCCGTCGCGACAGCGGATATAATAAGACGTGCGCCATGAGCACGTCCATTTTCGATCGCGATCTGCCGAAGACCCCGGCCAATTATCAGCCGCTGACGCCCTTGTCCTTCCTCGCCCGCGCCGGCGCCGTCTATCCCCAACACATCGCCATCATCCATGGCCGCCAGCGCGTCACTTATGCCGAATTCTATGCGCGCTGCCGCAGGCTCGCCTCGGCGCTGGCCAAGGCGGGTATCAAGCGCGGCGAGACCGTGTCGGCGGTCCTCGCCAATACGCCCCCGATGCTCGAAGCCCATTACGGCGTGGCGATGGCGGGCTGTGTCCTCAACACGCTCAATACCAGGCTCGATGCCCAGGTCATCGCCTTCTCGCTGATCCATGCCGAGACGAAGCTCATCCTGGTCGACACGGAATTCTCCGGCCTGGTGAGGGATGCGCTGGCGCTGCTGAAGGGCCCGAAGCCGATCGTCGTCGATTATGTCGACAAGGAGTTCGTTCAGGGCGGCGACCGCCTCGGCGCGATCGACTATGAGAGCTTCATCGCCGAGGGCGATCCCGATTTCCCCTGGCACATGCCTGAGGACGAATGGGACGCGATCTCGCTCAATTACACATCGGGTACCACCGGCAATCCGAAAGGCGTGGTGTGCCATCACCGCGGCGCCTATCTGATCGCGATCGGCAATGTGCTCACCCAGGAGATGGGCAAGCATCCGGTCTATCTGTGGACGCTGCCGATGTTCCACTGCAACGGCTGGGGCTATCCCTGGTCGCTCTCGGTCATGGGCGGCACGCATGTCACCTTGCGGGCGGTCAGGGCTAAGGCGATCTGGCAGGCGCTCGCCGAGCATAAGGTCACGCATCTGTGCGGTGCGCCCATCGTTATGGCGACCATCCTCAACGCGCCGGATGAAGAGAAGACGAAGCTTCCGTGGGTGGTCGAGTTCACCACCGCGGCGGCCCCGCCGCCCGAGATCGTGCTCAAGCGCATGGCGGAAGCGGGCTTCAACGTCACCCATGTCTATGGCCTGACCGAGACCTATGGCCCGGCGGTGGTGAATGACTGGCATCTGGCATGGGACGCGCTCGAGCCTGCGGCGCGCGCCGCCAAGAAGGCGCGCCAGGGCGTCAACTACATCCCGCTGGAGACGCTCACCGTGATGAATCCCGAAACGATGGAGCGCGTGCCGGCCGACGGCGAGACGCTGGGCGAGGTGATGTTCCGCGGCAATATCGTGATGAAGGGCTATCTCAAGAACCGGGAGGCGAGCGAAGAGGCGTTCAAGGGCGGCTGGTTCCATTCGGGCGACCTCGCGGTGCTGCATCAGGACGGCTATATCCAGCTCAAGGACCGCTCCAAGGACATCATCATCTCGGGCGGCGAGAACATCTCATCGATCGAGGTCGAGGAGGTGCTCTACAAGAACCCCAAGGTGCAGGCGGCCGCCGTCGTCGCCAAGGCGGATGAGAAATGGGGCGAGACTCCTTGCGCCTTCATCGAGCTCAAGCCTGGCGCTAAGGCGACGGCGGAGGAGATGGTGGAATGGTGCCGCCAGGGCCTCGCTCGCTTCAAGGTGCCGAAGCATGTGGTCTTCGCCGAATTGCCGAAAACATCGACCGGCAAGATCCAGAAATTCAAGCTGCGGGAGATGGCCAAAGACGTTTAGAATTCCATGGATGCTCCATGCGCCGGACGCTCCTCACCTTTACGTCATGTACATTGAAGAATGGGCACAATTGGCGCACATAGCGCCCTATGAAGGTCTTCGACATCACCTATCACGGCGAGACGGTCACGCTCGCCGACCTGCCGGAATACCGGAAGTTCTACGGCAAGCTCGAAAGCGGTGTCTGGGAACCCAGGACCTTCCGTGCACTGAGCGACCAGCTCGGCCCCGATGTCACCTATATCGATATCGGCGGTTGGATCGGCGTCACGCCGTTCTGGGCGGCCAAGCGGGCGAAACGCGTCATCGTGGTCGAGCCCGATCCCAAATGCCGCGGTATCCTGAAGGCCCTGCTGCCGCTCTACCCCAATGTGAGCTTGAGCGAATGCGCGCTCTCGCCCAAGACCTGCCTCACCCTCAATGCGGTCGAGGGTTTTGGCAGCTCTGAAACAAGCGCGCTCGCCATCGGCGAGGGCTGTCCGACGGTCACGGTCGAAGGCTGCTCGATGGCCGAGCTTTTGAGCAAGGCCGGGCCCGGTCCGGTCTTCGTCAAGATCGACATCGAGGGCTACGAATATAAGATCGCCGAGGAGCTCAAGGTGCTCGATACGGACGCGGTCAAAGGCGTCCAGCTCGCCCTTCATCCTGCCCTCTATGAGAAAAGCCTGGGCGGTTTTTCGATCTTACGTCGCGGCAAGACGCTCCTCGCCACCTTGCGCCTGGCGCGGCTCTACCGAGGGCTCGAGCGGGCGGCCACTGTCGGGATCTTCCCGGGGCTCACCACCTATCTGGCCCGGGGCGTCGCCTTCAGGTCCTGCCCCAAGGGAGCCGACGTCCTTTTCCTTAACCGGAAACCCCCGTTGCAATCCGGCCGCGAGCACCACACATTAGCTGCCCGGTGAGCCTTCCCTTCCGGATCGCGCCGATCCGAAAGACCAAGAAGGCCCTATAGTTACATCGAGAGCGCTTTTTCCCCTCCGGCAACCCTGGCGGGAGGCGCTCCACATGGAGCCCTGCATGACGGCCGCATACGACACTTCCGAGATCCTCATCGACAAAGTGTCGGACTGGCTGAAACAAGCATCGCTCAGGAACACCGATCTCGAGACGGTGGTGCGCGGCTGTTGCGAGAGACTGGCGGCGACCGGCATTCCACTGAAGCGCATCCATATCTCGCTCTCGATGCTGCATCCGCTCTATCGCGCCATGGGCTTCACCTGGCGGCCCGGCGAAGGCCTCAAGGTCGAGGGCTATCGCCATGTCGAGCCCGGCGAAGAGAAGAACGACCTCTTCCTCAAGTCGCCCTATTTCCACTTGCTGAGCCAGGGCATCGAGAATCTGCGCCGGCGCATCGATGTCGACACGCAGCCGGAATTTCCCATCTTCGAGGATCTCAAGAAGGAAGGCATCACCGACTATCTCGCTTTCGTCTCGGGCTTCGACGAGGAGTGGACGCAAGGCATACTGGGCTCGTGGTCGACCGACCGGCCGGGCGGCTTCAATGAGAGCGACATCGCGGCATTGCTCAGGATCCAGAGCCGGCTTGCGGTCGCGACACGCGTCGCGGTGCTCAGCCAGCTCGCCGGCAACATGCTCACCACCTATCTCGGCACGGGTGCTGGCAAGCGGGTGCTGTCGGGACAGGTGCAGCGCGGCGACGGCGAGACCATCCGCGCCGCCCTCATCATGACCGATATGAGAGGCTCGACCGCGATCGCCGAGCAGGCCGGACGCCAGGTGTTCATCGACACGCTCAACCAGTTCTTCGACGCGATCGCGACGCCGTTCAGCGAAGGTGGTGCGGAAATACTGAGCTTCCTCGGCGACGGATTCCTCGCCGTCATCCCATGCGCCCGGCATCGCGGTCCTTCCGAGATCGCCTGCCGTCAGGCGCTCGCCGCTGCCCATAGTGCGGTGGCGCGCATGACACAGCTCAACGACCAGCGGCGGGCCGACAGCCTGCCCGAGGTCGGCTATGGCATCGGCCTCCATGTCGGCAATGTCATGTTCGGCAATGTGGGCCTGAGGGACCGGCTCACCTTCTCGGCCTTCGGCCAAGCCGTGAACGAGGTCCAGCGCCTCGAGAACCTGTCGAAGAAATATAAGACGCCGATCATTGCCAGCGACGAATTTGCCCTTTATAGCGGCGGAAACTGGAAAATGCTGGGGACGGAGACCTTGCGCGGCACCGACTACGACATGAAGATCCATTCGCCGATCGAGGGCGGCAAGGGCACGGTCACCGAATATGTGCCGGCCAGCAAGGCGCGCGAGCTCACCGATGCCGAACAACTCATCCTGCTGCATCGCGACAAATATCTCATGAACCGGCGCAAGGCGAGCTGATGGTGCTGAGAACCGCCGTCCGCTGCTGTCTCCTGGCCGGGCTTCTCGCGGCAGGCATCCCGGCGGCTTCCGCCAGCGAGACGCTCCCTTATGAGAACAAGCTCACCGACGGCTTCGACGGCAAGGAGTTCGCCCCCGAGGGCGGCCTCTATTACAAGAAGAATTACGAGCAGAGTGCCGGAACCGTCGAGTTCCAGGACAAGGTGGTGAAGAGCGGCAAGGGCGCCTTGCGGTTGTCGGTAAAGCCGCTGTGCCCGGCGAGCGAGCCCTTGTGCAGCGAACGAGCCGAGGTCTGGGAGCGCCCCAAGCTCAGGGCGCCCTATGAGAAAGGCATGTGGTTCGGCTTCGCGGTCAAATTCGAAGAACCGCTGCCGCAGGACGATCACCGCTATTTGATCGCGCAATGGAAGCGCGAGATCGGTGCCGGCGCGGACGGCGACTTCAGCCCGTTCCTGGCCTTCCGCTACAATGAGGGCCGGCTCTTCGTCACGGTCGAAACCAATCTGGTGCCGGGCAAGGAAGTCACGAAGGGCAAGCGGGCTCTATGCGGCAAGGGTGAAACGGCGGTCTGGCTCAGGCCCGACACCAACCAGACCCGGGCGCTCGTCGCCTTCGACAAGCATTTCGGGCCGCAGAATGGCGATGAATTCACCGCCTGCACCGACAAGATCACGGTGATCGACCGCGGCAACCCCTTGCCGACGCCGGACAGCGGCTGGATCGATTTTGCCATCTATTCGAAGCCCGGCCCCGAGGGCACCGGCCATATTGAACTTTTTGCCAATGGCAAATGGGTCGTCACCGTCAAGGGGCGCATCGGCCACAACGACAAGGGCTTGGGCGAGAAGCAATATTTCAAGTTCGGGCCGTACCGGGCCGGCGGCCCCGGCGTCTGGGCGCTCTATTATGACGACTTCCGCCGCAGCCCCCGTTGTGCGGATGTTATCAAGTCCGAGATTTGCCCCTTTCCCTAAGGACCGAAAAGCGGCTAGGCTCCGTCCCCAAGTTTGGGGAAGGTTTTTGGTGGCAATGTCCGCTAGGTGTAAGTCCGGACCGCAATGACGGCGGTGGGTGACATTCTCCGCATTGAGGATCTGGGTATCGCCTTCGCGCTGCATGCCTGGGATTTCGATGCGGTCAAAGGGGCGAGTTTCCGGGTTCTGCCCGGGAAAGTGACGGCGCTTGTCGGCGAATCAGGCTCCGGCAAATCGGTCATCGCCCAGGCGATCATGGGCATCCTGCCGAAACCCGGCCGAATCAAGCACGGCAAGATCCTGTTCGCCGATCCGGTCAAGAACAAGACCACCGACCTCGCCAGCCTCGATGTCGACGGCGACAAGTACCGCCACATCCGCGGCGGCCGCATCTCGATGATCTTTCAGGAGCCGATGACGTCGCTGTCGCCCTTGCATACGATCGGCGACCAGGTGGGCGAGGCGTATCGCATCCACTTCCAGGCCTCGGAGAAGGAAGTCCGCGAGCGCACCGAGGAAATGCTGAAGCTGGTCGGCTTCCCCGATCCGAAGCGCGCCTATGGCATGTATCCGTTCGAATTGTCGGGAGGCCTGCGCCAGCGCGCCATGATCGCGATGGCGCTGATCTGCCGGCCGGCGCTGCTCATCGCCGATGAGCCGACGACGGCGCTCGACGTCACCATCCAGGCGCAGATCCTGCAGCTCCTCAAGGAGTTGCAGCAGAAGCTCAACATGGCGGTGCTAATCATCACCCATGATCTCGGCATCGTCGCCAATATCGCCGATGAGGTCGTCGTCATCTATCGCGGCGAGATCATGGAAGCGGGCAGCGTCTCCGACATCTTCAACCACCCGGCGCATCCCTATCTCAAGGCGCTGCTCAAAGCGGTGCCGCATTTCGACATGAAGCCCGGCGAGCGGCTGAAGGCGTTGCGCGAAGTGCCGGTCAAGGCCGGCGCGCTGCTCGGCGCCAACGGCAAGCGCCAGCGCAAGTCGGGCGGCATCCTCCTCAATGTGCGCAATCTCAGCAAATCCTTCTCGACCCGCCAGTCCGGCTGGTTCGGCAAGAGCGATGTCAAGGAAATCCGCGCCGTCGACAATGTGAGCTTCGACATCAAGCATGGCGAATGCTTCGGCCTGGTCGGCGAATCGGGCTGCGGCAAGACCACCGTCAGCAAGATCATCATGCGGGCCCTCACCCCCGATGAAGGCAGCATCACCTTCGACTGCGCCGACGGCCAGATCGATGTTCTCAAGACCGAAGGCGAGGCGCTGCAAAGGCTGAGAAGGCGCATCCAGATGGTGTTCCAGGATCCGTTCAGCTCGCTGAGCCCGCGCATGACGGTGCAGAACATCCTGAGCGAGCCCCTGGAAATCCACCGCTATGGCACACCGGCCGAGCGCAAGGAGATCGTCGAGACGCTGATGCAGGCGGTTGGCCTCGACCCGCGCTTCCTGTCGCGCTATCCGCACAGCTTTTCCGGCGGCCAGCGCCAGCGCATCGGCATCGCCCGCTCGCTGGCGCTCGGGCCCGATCTCCTCATCTGCGACGAGCCGGTCTCGGCGCTCGACGTCTCGGTGCAGGCGCAGATCCTCAATCTGCTCAAGGACCTGCAGAAGGAGCTCGGCCTCACCTATCTGTTCATCTCGCACAATCTGGCGGTCGTCGATTACATGGCCGACCGCATCGCCGTCATGTGCCGCGGCCGCATCGTCGAGATCGCGCCGCGCGAAACCCTGTTCCGCAACCCGGTGCATCCCTATACGCGCGCGCTTCTCGCCGCCGTGCCCTATCCCGATCTCGGCCGGCCGCTCGATTTCAAGACACTCAAGCTCGGCGGCGCGTCGGACGACAGCGCCTGGGCCAAGGTGTTCCGCGACGAGGGCGACGGTCTCGATTATCGCGACCTCGGCAGCTCGCACTGGATATTGGCGCAGCGCGGCGCCGAGATCGAGGAGCTCAGACGATGAGCATGCGTCTTCTTCTAGGCTTCCTGGCCTTCCTTCTCTGGACGAGCACAGCCGAGGCCGGCTTCATCGAGACGGAATCGCTCAAGGAAAAGGTGAGCAAGGGCGAACTGCCGCCGGTCGAGCAGCGCCTGCCGCAGCATCCGCTCGTCGTCGACCTCTCGGCGACGGGCAAGACGCCGGGCGAGCATGGCGGGACGGTGCGCATGCTCATCGGCGGCCAGCGCAATATCAGCCTGATGACGGTTTCGGGCTATACGCGGCTCGTGCGCTATGACGAAAAGCTGCAACTGCAGCCGGACGTGCTCGAATCCTACGAGGTGCAGGACGGCCGCATCTTCACCTTCCATCTCAGGCCCGGCCACAAATGGTCGGACGGGGCACCCCTGACGCCGGAAGATTTCCGCTATGCGCTCGAAGACGTGCAACTCGACGAGGATCTGACCAAGGGGATCATCTCGCCCTATCTCCTGGTCAACGGCAAGCCGCCGAAATTCGAGATCGTCGATGATCTGACGGTGCGCTACAGCTGGGACGCGCCCAATCCCGACTTCCTGCCGCAGATCGCGGCACCGCAGCCGCTGAGCATGGTCATGCCGGCGCATTACCTCAAGCAGTTCCACAAGAAATACCAGGACGAGGCCAAGCTCAAGGAACTGATGAAGGCCAACAAAGAGAAGAAATGGACCGGCCTTCACATCAACAAGGCGCGGCAATATCGCCCGGAAAATCCCGACCTGCCGATGCTCGATCCATGGCGCAACACCACCAAGCCGCCGGCCGAGCAGTTCGTCTTCGAGCGCAATCCCTATTTCCACCGCGTCGACAAAGAGGGGCGCCAGCTCCCCTATATCGACCGCTTCGTCCTCAATGTGAGCTCATCCTCGCTCATTCCGGCCAAGGCCGGTGCCGGGGAAGCCGATCTCCAGGGCAATTTCATCAGCTTCGGCGACTATACGTTCCTCAAGGAGGCGGAGCTCTCGCATCCGATCCGCGTCAAATTGTGGGAGAGTGGCCGAGGCTCGCGCATCGCGCTGTTCCCCAACCTCAACTATGAGGACGCCGAATGGCGCAAGATCCTGCAGGATGTGCGCTTCCGCCGCGCGCTGTCGCTGGCCATCGACCGGCGCGAGATCAATCTCGCGGTGTTCTTCGGGCTGGGCAAGCCCTCGGCCGATACGGTGCTGCCGGCAAGCCCGCTCTATCGCGAGGAATATGCCAAGGCCTACACCAATTTCGATCCGACGGCGGCCAATATCCTGCTCGACGAAATGGGACTCACCCAGCGCGACAGCGACGGCATCAGGCTCTTGCCCGACGGCAGACGCGCCGAGATCATCATCGAGACGGCGGGCGAGGACCTGGTCGAGACGGACGTGCTCGAGCTCATCACCGACCACTGGAGCAAGATCGGCATCAAGCTCCTGCCGCGCACCTCGCAGACCGACGTGCTCCGCAGCCGCATCATCGGCGGCAAGGTGATGATGGCCATGGCGTCCGGGCTGGACAACGGCATTCCGACCGCCGACATGAATCCCAAGGCGCTGGCGCCGACCAGCCACGAGCAGATGCAATGGTCGCAATGGGGCATCTTCGTCGAATCGGGCGGCGAGAAGGGCTCGCAAGTCGATCTCAAGGAAGCCAAGGAGCTCGATGAGCTCTACCGGCAGTGGCGCCAGACGTCCGACAGCGAAATGCGCTCGCTCATCTGGCATCAAATGCTCAAGCTCTATACCGAGCAGGTCTTCACCATCGGCATCGTGAATTCGACGCTGCAGCCCATCGTCGCCTCGACCAAGCTGCACAACGTGCCCGACAAGGTCATCTACAGCTTCGACCCGACCGGCTATTTCGGCATCTACGGCATGGATACCTTCTGGCTCGACAAGGGAGGGTCCTAAGGATGTTGCGCTACATCCTCTGGCGCATCTTCATGATGCTGCCGACGCTGGCGATCATTTCGGCGCTCGTCTTCACCATCATCGAATTGCCCCCCGGCGATTATTTCGAAAGCTACGTGGCCGAGCTCCAGGCCCAAGGCGAGAGCGTCAATGCCGAGCAGATCGAGGCGCTGCGCAAGGAATACGGCTTCGACAAGCCGCCGATCATCCGCTATTTCCACTGGGTCGCCGGCATGCTCAGCGGCGATTTCGGCTATTCCTTCGAATATCAGCTCCCGGTCACGGATGTGGTGGGCGACCGGCTATGGCTGACGATCATGGTCTCGTTCATCACCATCGTCTTCACCTGGCTCATCGCCTTTCCGATCGGCATCTATTCGGCGACCCATCAATATAGCTGGGGCGATTACGGGCTCACCTTTCTGGGCCTCCTCGGCATCGCCATCCCCAATTTCATGATGGCGCTGGTCTTCATGTATCTCGCCAATGTGTGGTTCGGCACCTCGATCGGCCACCTGATGGACCCGCAATACATGGCCGAGCCGATGAGCTGGAACAAGCTCAAGTCCATCCTCGCCCACTTGTGGATACCGGTGATCATCATCGGCACCGCCGGAACCGCCGGCATGATCCGCCGCCTCAGGGCCAATCTGCTCGATGAACTGCAGAAGCAATATGTGGTGACGGCGCGCGCCAAGGGCCTGCATCCGTTCCGGGCCCTGGTCAAATATCCGCTGCGCATGGCGCTGAACTTCTTCATCGCCGACATCGGCTCGATCCTGCCGGCCATCATATCGGGCGCCGAGATCACCGCGATCGTGCTGTCGCTCGAAACCACCGGCCCGTTGCTGATCCGGGCGCTGAAGAGCCAGGACATGTATCTCGCAGGCTCGTTCCTGATGTTCCTCGCCTTCCTGACCGTGATCGGCGTCCTCATCTCGGACCTGGCGCTTGCGGTGCTCGACCCGCGCATCAGGCTGCAAGGCGGAAGCACGAAATGAACGACGCCACCCCGCTGCCACCGTCGGGCCAGCCGCTCAAACACTATGTTTCGACGGCGCCCTTCGACCCCGCCCAGAGCGAGGTGATGAGCGAACAGCAGAAGCGCATCCATATGGCTTCGCAATGGAAGCTCATGTGGTGGAAATTCAAGCGCCACCGGGTCGCCCTCATCTCAGGCGTCATCCTTGTCCTTCTCTATGCGATGATCGTGATCGCCGAGTTCCTGGCGCCCTACAATCTCGCCACCCGCAACATGGACAATATCTATGCGCCGCCGCAGACGCTCAGGCTGTTCCATGACGGCCAGTTCGTCGGCCCCTTCGTCTATGGCCGCACCATGCGGCTCAACATGGACAACCTGAAGCGCGAATATACCGACAACACCAAAGACGTTCAGAGGCTCCGCTTCTTCTGCCGCGGCGATGCCTACAAGTTCTGGGGTCTGATCCCGGGTGACCTCCATCTCGTCTGCCCGGCGAAGGACGGACAGCTGTTCCTGCTCGGCACCGACCGGCTGGGGCGCGACATGCTTTCGCGCATCATCTATGGCGCGCGCATCTCCCTCACCATCGGCCTTCTCGGCGTCGCCGTTAGCTTCATCCTCGGCATCGTCATCGGCGGCATCGCCGGCTATCGCGGCGGCATCATCGATTTCTTGACGCAGCGTATCATCGAAGTCCTGCAATCCCTGCCCAGCATCCCCTTGTGGCTGGCGCTCGCGGCGATCATGCCGGTCACCTGGTCGCCGTTGCTGGTCTATTTCGGCATCACCTTCATCCTGGGTCTTCTCGACTGGACCGGCCTCGCGCGGGCGGTGCGCTCGAAGCTGCTGGCGTTGCGCGAGGAAGACTATGTCCTTGCGGCACAACTCATGGGCGCGCGCGGCGGCCGCATCATAGGGCGACATCTGGTGCCCGGATTCATGTCGCATTTGATCGCCTCGGCAACTATATCCATCCCCGGCATGATCTTAGGCGAAACCGCATTGAGCTTCCTCGGCCTGGGCTTGAGGCCCCCCATCACCAGCTGGGGGGTGCTGCTGCAGGAGGCCACCAATATCAATGTCGTGGCGCTTTATCCCTGGTTGATGCTGCCGGTGGTGCCGGTGATCGTGGTCATCCTGGCCTTCAATTTCCTAGGAGACGGATTGCGCGACGCAGCCGATCCGTACAAGTGAGCATAAACCTTCCCGAGATGGCGCGTTTGGCCGGGTTCGAGGCCTGTGGCACAGTCCGCCGCAACGACGGGCCGGGCGGAAAAGCAACGAGAGGGGACTGACGATGCGGCGGCTGGAACACGCGCGCATTCTCATGTACAGCCACGATACGTTCGGCCTCGGCCATCTCAGGCGATGCCGGACGATCGCGCACTCCCTCGTAGAGAATTATCGCGGCTTGAGCGTCCTCATCATCTCGGGCTCGACCATCGCCGGCGCCTTCGACTATCGCGTGCGTGTCGACTTCGTGAAGATCCCCTCGATCATCAAGCTGCATAACGGCGAATACACATCCATCGACCGCCATACCGACCTGCATGAGACGCTGCAAATGCGCCAGGCGATCATCCGCCACACGGCGGAGTCGTTCCAGCCCGACATGTTTATCGTCGACAAGGAGCCGATGGGCCTGCGCGGCGAGCTCGAGGAGACGCTGTCCTATCTCAAGACGCACGGCACCACCCTCGTCCTCGGCCTGCGCGAGGTCATGGATGCGCCACATCTGCTCAAGGCGGAATGGGCGAAGAACGACGTGTTGCGCAAGATCGGCACGTTCTATGATTCGATCTGGGTCTATGGGCCGGCCGATTTCTATGACCCGCTGACCGATTTCGACGTGCCGCAAGCGATCCGTTCACGGATGAATTATGTCGGTTTCCTGCAGCGCCACCTGCCGCACAGCGACGTGTCGGTCCGCCATGTCGAGGGCAATTACATACTGGCGACAACCGGCGGCGGCGGCGACGGCGCCGATCTCATCCACAATATCTTCGACGCCTATCGTCACGACCAGACGCTGAAGCACCAGTTGTTCGTCGTGCTCGGGCCGTTCATGCCGGCGCGCAAGCGGCGCAAGCTCCTGAAGAAGGGGTCCTCCATCCCGCATGTGCAGATCATCGAATTCGACAACCGCATGGAAAACCTGATCGCCGAGGCGCGCGCCGTCGTCGGCATGGGCGGCTACAACACTTTCTGCGAGATCGTGTCCTTCGACAAGCCGGCGCTGATCGTACCGCGCGTCACGCCGCGCGAGGAGCAACTCATCCGCGCGCGCCGCGCCGCCGATCTCGGCGTCATTGACATGCTGCTGCCGCCGGAAGCGGAAGATCCGGCGCTGATGGCCAAGGCGCTCCATCGCCTGCCGGATCGCGCGCCGCCCTCGAAGGTGACATCCAAGCTCAAGCTCGACGGACTCGAGAACATCACCGATTTGGTCGGCGAATGGCTGGAGCCCGGTTCGCAAAAACGCCTTTCCGTCATCGAAGGCGGCACTTGACGAAGAAGATCGTCATCGTCCTCAAAGGCTATCCGCGCCTGTCCGAGACGTTCATCGCCCAGGAGCTGCGCGGGCTCGAGCTTGCGGGCCTCGATCTCACTCTCATTTCGATGCGCCATCCGACCGAGGAGAAACGCCATCCGGTCCATGACGAGATCGAGGCCAGGGTCGCCTATCTGCCGGAATATCTCCATGACGAGCCCTGGCGGGTCCTGCGCTCGTGGTGGAAGGCGCGCCGCTTCCCGCATTATCGATCGATGCGCAAGGCCTTTCTCATCGACCTCAAGCGCGACCGGACGCGCAACCGCTGGCGCCGTTTCGGCCAGGCGCTGGTGCTCGCCGCGGAATTCCCGCCGGATGCCGACTGGCTGCATGCGCATTTCATCCACACGCCGGCCGCCGTCACCCTCTATGCCAGCATCCTCTTGGGGCTCGGGTGGAGCTGCTCCGCCCATGCCAAGGACATCTGGACGTCGCCCGACTGGGAGCTCGAAGAGAAGCTCGCCGCGGCGCGTTTCGTCGCGACCTGCACCAAGGCCGGTTTCGACAAGCTCCAGAGTCTCAGCCACGATCCGGCACGGATCCATCTGAGCTATCACGGGCTCGATCTTCAGCGCTTCGGCAAGTTCGAAGGCGAACGGCCGGCGCGCGACGGATCCGACGCCCAAGACCCGGTGATCCTCCTGAGCGTCGGGCGTGCGGTCGCGAAGAAAGGCTATTCCGTGCTTCTCGAGGCGCTGGCGCTGTTGCCGAAAGATCTCGCCTGGCGCTTCGTCCATATTGGCGGCGGCGAGCTGGCCAACCGGCTCAAGGCCGAAGCCGAGGCGCTGGGGCTCACCTCGCGCATAGACTGGCTCGGGTCGCGGGCGCAAGCGGATGTCCTGGCCCGGTACCGCGCCAGCGACCTCTTCGTCCTGCCCTGCCGCATCGCGAGCGACGGCGATCGCGATGGGCTGCCGAATGTCCTGGTCGAGGCGGCGAGCCAGAGGCTCGCCGCGATTTCGACCACGATTTCCGGCGTGCCCGAGCTGTTGAGCGACGACGTCAACGGCCTTCTCGTTCCACCGGACGATCCGAAAAGCCTGAGCACCGCCCTGGCGCGGGCGATTCAAAGCCCGGAGCTCCGGCGGCGGCTCGGCGATGCGGCGGAGAAACGCGTGCGCGCGGCCTTCGATCATAAAGCCAGCATCCGCCAGCTTGCCGATCTGTTCCAAGCGGCGAGGGGACATTCATGAAGGCCCTCGTCTATGTCCAGCATCTTCTCGGCATCGGCCATCTGGCGCGGGTCAGCCGCATCGCCGCCGCCTTGAGCGAAGACGGGATCGACGTCACGCTGGTGAGCGGCGGCACGCCGGTCTCAGGCTTCGCCAAAGCCCAGGTCAAGCTCGTCCAATTGCCGCCGATCCGATCACGCGACACATCCTTCTCCGAACTCGTCGATGCCGAGGACCGGCCTCTGAGCGACGAGTTCAAAGCCATGCGCCGCGATCGCCTGCTGGCGACATTGGCGGCAACGCAGCCCGACGTCCTCATCATCGAGGCCTTCCCCTTCGGCCGGCGGCAGATGCGCTTCGAGCTCATCCCCTTGCTCGAGGCCGCGAAGGCGCAACAGCATCCGCCGATCATCGCGAGCTCGGTGCGCGACATCCTGCAGGAAAACCGGAAGCCTGAGCGGGCAGAGGAGACGGTTCGCACCGTCGAGGAGTTCTTCGACCTCGTTCTGGTCCATGGCGATCCAGGCTTCGCGCGGCTCGAGGAGACGTTTCCGCTGGCCCGGCGGATCGCCGAGCGCATCGTCTATACCGGGCTGGTCGCGGGCGAGGCCCAGACCTCAAGGGACCATTTCGATGTCGTGGTCTCGGCCGGGGGCGGCAGCGCCGGGCGCAAGCTCATCCAGGCGGCGGCCGAGGCGGCGCCCCGGCTCATGGCCCGGTGGCCGCGCTGGTGCATCATCACCGGCCCCAATTATCCCCAGTCCGAGCAGGCGGCTCATGCCACACGGCTGCCCCAGGGGGTCACACTCGAGACTTTCAGGCCGGACTTTCCGGGCCTTCTCGCCAATGCCGGGCTTTCCGTCTCGCAAGCCGGCTACAATACGGTCTGCGATATATTGCGCGCCCGTTGCCCGGCCGTCCTCATCCCCTTTGCCGAAGGGGGCGAGAGCGAGCAGAGCGACAGGGCGGAAAGGCTCGAAAAACTCGGTATTGCGAGGGTGGTGCGGGAAGACCGCCTCACCGCGGAAAGCCTCGCCGAGGCGATGCAGGATGCGCCGGAGCCCGCCGCGCAGGCCATCGATCTCGACGGGGCCCGGCAGACCGCGCGGCTCATCAGGGATCGTTTCGCGGCCGTCTCGGAAAGCCGGCAAGGTCGTCTTAAGCATTGATCCAAATGGTGTTTTGCCAGTAGCGGGAAAACAGGCGATTTTGTATGCTGAAGCCAGCCGTCATGAACCATCTCTCCTCAGCCCGTCCGACCCCGCCTTGCGAGCAACCTGTGCCGCATGGATAAGAATCTCGCCAAATATATCTGGAAACATACGAGCCGGCAGCAGCTGTGGATATTGTTCATCATCTTCCTGTCGATGCCGACCTATTACATGTCGCTCGACCTGCCCAAGCAGATCGTCAACGGACCCATCCAGGGCGATGGCTTCAACACGCCGGGCGCGCAGCAGACCTTCCTGAAATTCGCCATCGACCTGCCGGACTGGATCAGCAAGGCCGAGCCCGTCATCCTGTTCGAGGGCTTCAAGTTCGACCGCTTCCAGATGCTGATGGCGCTGTCGGCCGCCTTTCTCGTCCTCGTCATCATCAACGGCCTCTTCAAGCTCTATATCAACACCTATAAGGGCCGGCTCGGCGAGCGCATGCTGAGACGGCTCAGGTTCCAGCTCGTCGATCGCGTCCTGCGTTTTCCGCCCAATGTGTTCAAGCGGGTAAAGGCATCGGAAGTCGCCACCATGGTGAAGGACGAGGTCGAGCCCCTGGGCGGCTTCATCGGCGATGCCTTCGTGCAGCCGGCCTTCCTCGGCCTGCAGGCGGCAACCGCGCTGTTCTTCATCATGCTGCAGAATTTCTGGCTCGGCATCCTTGCCGCCTTCATGGTCGGCATCCAGGGTCTCATCATCCCAAAAATGCGCCGCCGGCTCATCAAGCTCGGCAAGGAACGCCAGCTTACCGCGCGCCAGCTCGCGGGACGCGTCGGCGAGATCGTCGACGGCATCTCCTCGGTCCATGTCCATGACACGTCCAATTACGAGCGCGCCGATATTGCCGACCGGCTCGGCCGCATCTTCAAGATCCGCTACGACCTCTATCAGTGGAAGTTCTTCGTCAAGTTCCTGAACAACTTCCTGGCACAGGTCACGCCGTTCCTGTTCTATGCGATCGGCGGCTATCTGGCGCTCAAGGGTCAGCTCGATATCGGCCAGCTCGTCGCGGTGATCTCGGCTTACAAGGATCTGCCGAGCCCGATCAAGGACCTGATTGACTGGGACCAGCAGCGCCTCGACGTGCAGGTCAAATACGCCCAGGTCTATGAGCAATTCCATGTCGACCAGCTCATCGATCCGCAGGTGGAGGCGCTGACCCCCGGACCGGTGGTGCCGATCACCACGGCGATTTCCATCGCCAATTTCTCGGCCAGCGACGACAGCGGCGCCAGGCTTTTGGAAAACATCACCCTCGACATCAGGCCGGGAGAAAGCGTCGCGGTCATCGGCACGGCCGGCGGCGGCAGCGAGGCGCTGGCCGATGCGATCGCCCGCCTGGTGTGGCCGGAGAACGGCCGCATCACCGTCAACGGATCGGACCTGCTCGCGCTGCCGGAGGCGCTGACGGGCCGCCGCATCGCCTATGCCTCGGGCGATGCCCATCTCTTCCAGGGCACCATCCACGACAACATCGTCTATGTGCTGAAGCACTATCCGGTCAGCGAGCGGACCTATGAAGGGGCGATGGCGAGCCAGCGCGAATGGGAGAAGGATGAAGCGGGGCGCGCCGGAAATCCCGATCACGACCTGCGCAGCGACTGGATCGATTACGAGACGATCGGCGTCAACGGACCCGATGAATTGTTCGCGGCTATCGAGCAGGTTCTCGACGCCGTCTCCTTCTCGGACGACGTGTTCGATCTGGGCCTCAGGGCCTCGGTCGACGAGGAACTGCATCCGGCGATTCCCAAACATATCGTCGAGGCGCGCAAGGCGCTGCAGGCGAGGCTCCAGGAGGAAGGGCTTTCCGGCCTCGTCGTCTCGTTCGATCTGGCGCTCTACAATACGGAAGCGACGGTCGCCGAGAACCTGCTGTTCGGCACGCCGGTCGGACCGGAGCTTTCGAACGCCAACCTCGCCTCCAATGCCTATTTCCGGTCGATCCTGGCGAAATCTCAACTCGACGAAGCGCTCTACCGCATGGGTCTCGAGATCGCCCGCAACGCCGTCGAGCTGTTCCGCGACCTGCCGCCCGATCATCCGTTCTTCCAGCAGCTCATCTTCATGACGGCGGACGAGATCCCGGATTACCAGGCGCTGCTGCAGCGCCTGCAGGACAGGCCCTTCGCCCAGGTCCCGGAAGCGGATCGCCAGCGCATCATGAAGCTAACCTTCTCCTATGTCGAGCCGCGCTACCGCTTTGGTCTCCTCGACCAGGACATGATGGATCGCATCGTCGAGGCGCGCATGGCATTCTACGACAACCTGCCCGACAGCCTCAAAGGGGCGATCGAGCTCTATGATGCGGAAGGCTACAACAAGTCCGCCAGCATCCTCGACAATGTGCTGTTCGGCCGCATCGGACATCGCCATGCCGATGCCGCCGAGCGCATCCGCAGCACCGTGCGCGCGGTGCTCGACGATCTCAAGCTCAGTCAGGACGTGGTGAAGATCGGCCTCGAATTCAATGTCGGCGTCGGCGGCCGGCGCCTCACCACGGTGCAGCGCCAGAAGCTGCATGTCGCGCGGGCGCTGCTCAAGCGCGGCGATTACATCATTCTCAACAAGGCGATGTCGTCGGTCGAGCAGCGCACCCAGGAGCAACTGGTGCGCTCGGTCATCGGCGAGGCGCATCGCGACGGCCGCAAGCCCGCCGTCATCTGGGTCTTGAGCAATCCGAACCTCGCACGCCTGTTCGACCGGGTCGTGGTACTCGACCGCGGGGCTGCCGTAGAGGACGGGAATTATGACCATCTGATGGCGCGAAAGGGCGTTTTCGCGGGGCTTTTGGCGTCGTAATATGGGTGAGATGGAAAAGGGAGAATTGAGCCATGCAGCTCAGGGATGAAGTCGAGCTGTTGCGGCGTGTGCCGCTCTTCGCCGGCGTGGCTCCTGCCAAGCTCAAGCTTCTGGCCTTCACGTCGGACAGGGTCAGCTTCGATGCCGGACAGACGCTGTTCAAGCAGGGCGACCCGGGCGATGCCGCCTATGTGGTGCTGGCGGGCTCCGCCGACGTGCTGGTCAACTCGCAGTCGGGCGAGATCAAGGTGGCGACGCTCGAGCCCAATTCGATCGTCGGCGAGATCGCCATACTCTGCGACGTCGCCCGCACCGCGACGGTCAGGGCCAATGCGCCGCTCGAGACGCTGCGCATCCGCAAGGATCATTTCCTCAGATTGCTGGCCGAGTTTCCGGAAATGGCGGTCGAGATCATGCGCGTGCTGGCCGATCGCCTGAGCCATACGACGGCCGAGCTCAGCGAGGCGCGCAGCAATCTCAGGCGGAAGGCGAATTAGGATCTGCGGGATCCTGCAGAGGTCGGCATGACTCAGCCCGACGTCGCCCTGCCGTCCGCGCCAGCCCTCGGGCGCATGAGCTTGCGTCAGGTGCGGCTTCTGACCGGTCTCGTGCTCTTCGCCTTTGCCCTGACGCATCTCCTCAATCACGCGGTCGGCCTGGTGTCGACCGACGCCATGGAAGTGGTGCGGCAGTGGCGCATCGCCGTCACCCGCAGCCCGCTCGGCACGGCCATCCTCCTCATCTCCCTCATCGTGCATTTCGTGCTGGGCATCGCCATCTTCATCAGCCGGCGCGGCCTCAGGATAGCGCCGCATGAATGGGTGCAACTGGCGTTCGGCCTGCTCATCCCGGTGCTGCTCCTGCGCCACGCCACCGCTCTCAGGGGCGCCCATATTTATGCCGGCGTCGACGACAACTACACTTACGCGCTGTGGATCATGTGGCCGGGCGAAGCCTGGCCGCAGGCGGCGCTCATCATCCTCGTCTGGGTGCATGGCTGCATCGGGCTGCATCACTGGCTGCAGTTCAAGGCCTGGTACAAGAACTTCAAATGGCTCTGGGTCGCGCTCGCCGTGCTGGTGCCGGCCTTGGGCTATGCCGGCTTCACGTCGGCGGCGCGCGCCATTCGCTATGAGACGGATTTCGACAATCCACTGACGCCTGAGCAAGCGGAATTCCTCAAGCACCTCATCAGCTATGAGGTCTATGGTTATCTGGGCCTTCTCGCTTTGATCGTGGCCGCGCGTATCGGCCTTGGCGTCCTCGACCACTATCGCAGCCGGATCACCATCTCCTATACCGGCGGGCAAAAAGTGTCGGCGATGCGCGGCCTCTCGGTCCTCGAGATCAGCCGCATCCACAATATTCCGCATGCATCGGTGTGCGGCGGCCGGGCGCGCTGCTCGACTTGCCGGGTGCGCGTCATCGAAGGCGATGCCGATCAGCCGCCGCCCAATGTCAACGAGCGCCGGGTGCTGCAGCGTGTCGGCGCTCCCGCCAATGTCCGGCTCGCCTGCCAATTCCGTCCGGTGAACGACATCACCATCACGACCTTGCTGCCGGCGGTGACGGCCGATGCGCTGGGCGGGCTCGCCGATAAATATTTCTGGGGCGTCGAGCAGGAGGTCACCGTCATGTTCTGCGACTTGCGGGGTTTCACCAAGCTGTCGGAGCAGCGGCTCTCCTATGATGTCGTCTTCTTGCTCAACCAGTATCTCGGCCGGATGAGCGAGGTCATCACCGACACCGGCGGCTATGTCGACAAGTTCATGGGTGACGGCATCATGGCGATCTTCGGCATGGACAAGACGGCGAAGACCGGCGCGATCGAGGCGTTGCAGGCGGCCCGCGCCATGGGCGGTGTGCTCGATGCCCTCAATCAAAGCCTCCACGAGGAGCTGCGCGGCCGGCTCGAAATGGGAATAGGCCTCCATTCCGGCTCGGCCATCCTCGGCCGCATCGGGGCGGCGGGGCGATCGGGTGCCGCCGGCGCCGTCACCGCCCTGGGCGATACGGTCAATACCGCAAGCCGGCTGGAAGGGGCGTGCAAGGAGCTCAATATGCAGGCCATCATTTCTAAAGCGGTTCTGGACAGGGCCCAAGCCGATGCTACCCGGCTCGAGACGCGGCGGCTCGACATCCGGGGACGGGCGGAGCCGATCGAGGTCGTTATGGTAAAGCGGGCGACGGAGCTTCCCGCTTTGGAGTCGCATAGCGCGTAAGACCTGCTACCATAGACCTGAGCGAGGGATACAAGTCATTGATGGTTAAGCGTGATTTCACTGTGAAGTTCTGGGGTGCACGGGGCAGCATTCCGGTCTCGGGGCCGGGCTTTTCCCGCTATGGCGGCGATTCCTCCTGCGTCGCGATGCGCTGCGGCGAGCATCTCCTGCTGTTCGATGCGGGCTCCGGCCTCAAGCGCGCCGGCCTCCAGATCGAGGAGGAGGGCCTTAAGCGCCTCGACATGTTCTTCTCGCATTGTCATTGGGACCATATATTCGGCATTCCGTTCTTCATGCCGCTCTATCGCAGCAGCATGAAGGTCCGCATCTGGTCCGGACATCTTGCCGGCGTCATGACGACGCACGAGATGATTGCCGGCATCATGAAGGCGCCCTATTTCCCGATCGCGCCGGAGATCTTCATCGCCGACATCGACTACAGGGATTTCAGGCCGGGCGACGTGCTCAAGCCCCATGACGGCATCGTCATCCATACCGGCAGCCTCAACCATCCCAATGGCGCGGTCGGCTATCGCGTCGAATTCCAGGGCAAATGCGCATGCTACATCACCGACACCGAGCATGTGCCGGGCAAGCTCGACCAGAATGTGCTGAAGCTCATCGATCACGCCGACCTCGTCATCTATGACGCGGCCTTCTGCGAGAAGGAGATGCCGCGCTATCGCGGCTTTGGCCATTCGAGCTGGGAAGAAGGGGTGCGGCTGTGCCGCGCGGCCAACGCCAAGAAGCTCGCCATCTTCCATCACTCGCCGTTGCGCGAGGACGACGAGCTCGACAAGATCGGGGAAGATGCGAAAGCGGAATTCCCCGGCGCCTTCGTCGCGCGCCAGGGACAAGTGGTCGAGCTTTGATCCCTCAGGCGGCGAGAAGGTCTCGCGCTGTGCGCCAGCTTGCGATCCCCGGCGGAGCTGCCGTGAAAAGATCGCGCAGGAACCGGAAGGCCTCATCATCGCTCACCAGATGATGGCTCAATATGCCGACCGGCCGGCCGCCCGCGGCGCGGGCCGCCGTCAGTTCCTCGGCGAGGGCTGAGACAAGCCAGGCATGATCGCGGCAGGCATTGCCCGCATGCGAATCGATGATGTCGATATGGGTATTGACGACGGCAAGACCCGGGCGTGGGCGCAGCTTGTGGCCGAAGGCTGACAGCGCGCGAAAGCCCAGCGCCGGCAGGTCGTCGAGGAGGCCCGGATCGATGCGGTTCCAGGGCGGCACCAGCATGGACACGAGACGCTCGCCATGAAGCTCGGACAACCGTGCGAAGGCCGCCGAGAGATCGTTCAGCACTGTCGCTCGTGGCCGATGCGGACCCAGCTCCTGCTTCTTCTCGAGCTGTGGGGCGTGATTGGCATGCGACCAGCCGTGGATGACGGGATGGATGTGCGGCGCCGTCTCGAGGCGGCGCGCAAGCGCAGGCCCCGACCGCGCCGGGACGATCGCCAAAGCAACAGGTATCCCGTAGTCTTCCGCAAGCGCGATCAGCCGGTCGAGCTTGGGCGTCGGCTCGGCCGCGTCGTCATCGCGCAGCCACAGCTCGGGTGTCAGGCCCAGATCGCGCCAGCGCGCGAGCTCGCTTTCGACCGGTTGCCAGAGAGTCATGATACGATGCCCCTGAGGATCAGGCCGAGCTTTACCGCGGCGAGTCTGAGAGAGCGTTCCTCGAAGACGAAATCGCGCGCCGCTTTGCCATAGGCCGCGCGCCGGGCATCGTCCAGAAGCAGCGCGCGGATCGCCGCGGCATAGGCCGCGACATCGCCTTCCCTGGTCAACAGGCCGGTCTTTTCGTGATGGACCACGGCCGGGACGCCGGCGGTCGCCTGCGCCACGACGGCGAGGCCTGCGGCCTCGGCTTCAAGATAAGCCATGCCATAGGCTTCGCCGCAGCCTGGCCATACATAAAGGGCGCCCTCCGCGAGGGCCGACCGTACGGCATCGGTGCCGAGCTCGCCCCGCCAATCGATGCGGTCCTTGGGAATGCCGTCGAACAAAGCGATCGTTTCGGCGCGCAGCGGGCCGTCGCCGATCACCGTCAAATGCCAGGGCAGGTCGATGAGAAGCAAAAGCGCCTTGGCGAGCATGGCGAAGCTCGCGAATTTGTCGCCCTTGCGCATCATCGCCACCGTCACCAGCCTTTGCCCGGGTGAGGATGCCGCGATGTTTTCATAGGCGGTGGTGTCGATGAAGGGCGCGAGCGACGCAAAGCGCGCCTCAGGTGCAATGCTTTCCAATCCCGGGCGATCGCGATCGGTGAAGCACAGATTGACGCGCGCCAGGCTGACGGCAGCGCGGATCAGCGCCTGGGCCTCGGCCCAGCCCTCGAGGTCGCGCCTCTTGGCATAGGACGCTTCCGCCGTGACATAGGGAATCTCAAATTCGCGGGCGAGATCGGGACCGATGAGATCGGGGGCCTTGTAGTAGAGATGATAAGTGAACCAGAGATCGGGCTTGCCTGAGCCGGCCCATTCCTGCTTGAGCCTTGTCTTCTCGGCGTCGGCTTTGCGTTTCAAGTCATCGAGAGGCCCGGGCTCGGCCCGGAACGCGCGCAAGCGGCTGGCGAGCGTCACATCGAAGCCGCCTTGGGCCAAGGCTTGCATGAGCAGGCGTGCCATCTGCCGGTCGCCGGAGGGAACCGGATGATCGGGCGCCTTGAGCGGTGCGTAGAATGCGATCTTCACCTTTTTGCCTATGGCGGCCTTCCGCTTCGTCGTCAATCGCAGGGTGCGAGCGTGTTCACGGGGGCTTTATCGCCAAGCTAGTCTCGCCATGCTAGCGTCACGGCATGAGCGACGGAACCAGGTTGGAATTCTTCGACACCCTGCCGACATTCAAGGAATTTTCCGGCGTCGCCGATGAGCGCAACTACCAGCCCTTGCCGGCCGACTGGTCGCTGGCGACCGCCGACATCGTGAGCTCGACGCGCGCCATCGAGCGCGGCGAATACAAGGCCGTCAACATGGCCGGGGTCAGCGTGATCTCGGCCGTGCTCAATGCGCTGGGCCATGGCCGCATTCCCTTCGTCTTCGGCGGCGACGGCGCGCTCTTGGCGATACCGCCGAGCGCCGTTGCCAAGACACGCGAGGCGCTGGCTCAGACGCAGGTCTGGGTGAAGGAGGACCTCGGCCTCGATCTCAGGGCCGCAATTGTGCCGATGAGCGATATCCGCCAGCAGGGGCATGATGTGAAGGTCGCCCGCTTCCAGGCGAGCCCCCATGTCACCTACGCCATGTTTGCGGGCGGCGGCGCCAATTGGGCCGAGAGCCAGATGAAGGCCGGCAACTATGCGGTGCCCGCAGCACCGCCCAAGTCGCGTCCCGATCTCACCGGACTGTCCTGCCGCTGGGATCCGATCGCCGCGAAGAACGGCGAGATCGTCTCGATCATCGTCACGCCCAAGGGCCAAGGCCGCGGCGCGGAATTTTCCAAGCTGGTCGACGACATCATCGGCATCGTCAGCGGCGAGCCACAGGCCGGCTTGCCGGTGCCGCGCAAATTCGGCTTTCCGCCCAAGGGCCTCAATTACGAGGCGCTGGCCTCGCGGCGGGGCTCCCTCCTGGCGCGCAAGCTCTATATCCTGGCCGAAAGTCTTGCGGGCTGGGTGGTCTTCAACAACAATCTGAAAGTCGGCCGGTTCGATGCCGCGGTCTATAAGAACGACGTCGCCCAGAACACCGATTTCCGCAAATTCGACGATGGGCTCAAGCTCACCGTCGACATCGGCCCCGAGCGCGTCGCCCGGCTGGAAGAGCGCCTCAAGCAGGCGGGCCAGGAAGGGCTCTGCCGCTATGGCCTGCATCGCCAGAACTCGGCGCTGATGACCTGCTTCGTTCCCAATCCCTTCGCACGCGACCATTTCCATTTCATCGACGGGGCCGCGGGCGGCTATGCCATGGCGGCCGCCAATATGAAGGCAATGCTTGCCGCGTGACGCTTGCGCCATGCCGCTCAGTCGTCTAGGGCATTGACAATCCTCAACAAAAGGGGCGGGTAGGAGTCACATGAAGATTGCTGTCATCGGCGCCGGCTATGTCGGACTGGTCTCCGGCGCCTGCCTTGCCGAATTCGGCTTCGATGTGTTCTGCGTCGACCAGAACGCCAAGCGCGTCGATGAGCTCAATGCCGGGCGGATGCCCATTCATGAGGCGGGCCTTGATCATCTCGTTCGTTCCAACAGCCAGGCCGGACGCCTCCATTTCACCACCGATCTCAAATCGGCGGTCGCCCAGGCCGAGGCGGTGTTCATCGCCGTCTCGACGCCGACGCGGCGCGGCGACGATGCCGCCGATCTCGCTTACGTGCACCAGGCGGCGAGCCAGATCGCGCAAGCGCTCGACGGCTATTCCGTCATCATCACCAAATCCACCGTGCCCGTCGGCACGGCGCGCAAGCTCAAGGAGCAGATCAGGGCGGCGAGGCCCGATGCCGAATTCGACGTCGCCGCCAATCCGGAATTCCTGCGCGAAGGCTCGGCGGTCGAGGATTTCCTGCATCCCGACCGCATCGTTATCGGCAGCGAGTCGAAACGCGCCCAGGAGACCTTGCGCAAGATCTACCAGCCGATCACCATGACCGGGGCGCCGCTCATCTTCACGGATTTCGAATCGGCCGAGCTCATCAAATATGCCGCCAATGGCTATCTCGCGATGCGGCTCGCCTTCATCAATCAGCTCGCCGATCTCGTCGAGAAGGTCGGCGGCGATATCGCCGTGGTCGCCAAGGGCATCGGCCACGACAAGCGCATCGGCCATCACTATCTGCAGCCGGGACCGGGCTTCGGCGGCTCGTGCTTTCCCAAGGACACGCGCGCCCTGGCCGCGACCGCCCGGGAAGCAGGTGCCCCCTTCAGCCTCATCGAGGCGGTGGTCGGCGCCAATGACAGGCGGAAAGCGCAGCTCTTTACGCGCGTCAGCACGGCCTTGGGCGGGAGGGTCGCGGGCAAGCGCATTGCGATATTGGGTCTCGCCTTCAAGGCGGAAACGGATGACCTGCGCGATGCGCCGGCCCTCGACCTCGTCCCGGCGCTCGCCGCGGCTGAGGCCACGGTCGTCGCCTATGATCCGGTCGTGCGCAACGACGGCAACAGCGCCTTTGCCGGCATCCAATGGGCCAAGACCGCCTATGAAGCCGCCAAGGATGCGGATGCCGTCATCCTGCTCACCGAATGGAACGAATTCCGCGGCCTCGATCTCGTCAGGCTGGCGCGCGGCATGCGCGAGCCGGTGATGATCGACCTGCGCAACCTCTATTCCATCGCCGACATCGCCAAGACGCCCTTCATCTATCACAGTCTCGGCCGGCACAGTTTGCGGCCGCTGATAACCGCTACGCGCTGAGAGCTATCGCGCTGGCATCGTCCGCCGGCTTGAAGCGCGGAAATTTTTCGCAAGTCGGATCGCTGGCCTCGATCTCGCGCAGCCTGGCGTAAAGATCGGCGACTTCGCCACACTGAGCCCGCGCCAAAAGCTCCTGCTCCGATGCCGCATCATAGTGATCGACCAGGCGAAAGAAACCATCGCTCGCCATGAGGGCTGAAGTGGGATCGGTGAGCGGCATATGCTCGACGAAAGCGAGGCAGGCGCGATCGGCCTCGATCACGCCGTAGCCGCCGGGGCGGTTGCGGCGCCTTCGATTGGCGAAGAGCTCGGGCTGCAATTTCTGCGAAATCTGCTTGATGTCCGACATGCCGGAGGAGCGCAGGCGCTGCGCCTCGGCCGTGATCCAGTGATCGAAATCATCATTGGCGAAATCGACGATGCGGCGAAAGCCGTTGCGATCATCCGCCAGCAGCCGGCAATCGCCGAGCCGCACGGCGTGCCACCCCGACCCGATGCGGCATAAAGCGGCGATGCAGGCGGCGGGCGGGTCATAGGCGTCGGGCATCTTGCTGCGGCGGAGCGCCTCGGCCTGATCGGCGATCAACCGGTCGACGAGATCCGACATGACCGTCTTGACGTCCAGCGCCCCGGGCAGGAGTTTGCGCAAATGCGCATCGATACGCGTGACGAACCACTGCGCATCGCTGCCGGCAAGACCGAGGCTTACGTCATTGATGCCGGTCACGCCATCAAGCGCCCAGGCGGCCTCAACGTCGTCAGGCTCGCCGATGAAGCCGACGGCATCCTCGTTCACCCGGCCGCTGCCCTGGCTGATGCGGCCGGCAAGTTTCAGTCTCATTGGGGAGAAGCTTCTCCGTCGATCCATGTGCGGGTGACGGAAAGCTCATCCGTCAGATGGACGAGATTAGCGCGGAAGCCCGGGCCCAAGCGACCCAATTCTCGATCTACCTTGAGGAATTCGGCGGGATAGAGCGAGGCCATGCGCAGAGCCTCGGTGAGATCGACGCCCAGCACCGTGACGCAAAACCGCACCGCCTCGTCCATGGTGAGGATGGAGCCCGCAAGTGTCCCGGCATCGAGCTCGAGCCGGCCATTGCGCGCGATCACCTCGCGGCCCTGCAGTTCGAAACGCGGCGGTCCCCCGGCCGCGGGCGGCATCGCATCAGTGACCAGGAACAAGCGGCCTTTCTTTTTGGTCTTGAGCGTCACTTGCAAGGCGAGCGGATGGACATGATGGCCATCGGCAATGATGCCGCAATAGCTTTCAGCATCGGTCAAGGCCGCGCCCACCATGCCGGGCTCGCGATTCTGCAACTGGCTCATCGCATTGAAGAGATGGGTGAAGCCGCGAGCGCCGGCGGCCAGCGCTGCTTGCGCCTCCCTCGCGGTCGCCTCGGAATGGCCGAGCGAGACGATGATGCCCGCTTGGCTGAGCGCGCGGATGGTATCAGGCGACACATGCGAGGGGGCGACGGTCAAAAGCACGATGCCGCAATCGAGGCTTTTGAGCCAAGCGACGTCCTCGGGCGTGATGGGACGGATGTGCTGAGGCGGATGGGCGCCAGCGCGGCGCGGATCGAGAAACGGGCCCTCGATATGGATGCCGAGGATGCCGGGAACGCCCTGCCGGCGCGCCGCCTTGACGGCATCGGCCGCTTGCCGCGTGATCTCCGGACTGTCGGTGATGACGGTCGGCAGCATGTTGGTCGTGCCGAAGGCGCGGAAGGCCTCCGCCATGCGGCGGATGACGGCGAGCGACGGCTTGTCGTTGAGGAGCGCGCCGCCGCCGCCATTCACTTGCGCGTCGATGAAGCCCGGCGCCAGCACGCCGCCCTTGAGATCGGTGACGGCGATGCCGCGATCGAGCCGGGCCTGGGGCACGATCTCCTCGATCCGGCCACCGGCGATGACCGCCGCCTTGTCGTGGTGGAAGCTTACGCCGTCGAAGAGGCGGGCGCCGGTCAGAGCGAAGCGTGTCATCTTGTCTCTGTCACCTTCTTGAGCAGCCGCGGCCTGTCGGGATTGCGTCCGCGCCGCCGCGCGATGCGTTCGGCACTGCCGTAAAAGGTCTGGATCAGCGAAATGGGGTCGAGGAGGGGATGCCGTGTCGCGGCATAATCGGGCGTGATCACATGGGCGCCGGCATCGCTCAGACGTCTCGCCGTCTCTCGCGTCGTGGCCAAGGCCTGGTCCTTGGGCGAAAAGACGAGCACCGGAAAGCCTTCGGTCACCAGCTCCATGGGGCCGTGCAGCACTTCGGCGGCGGAATAGGCTTCGGCATGGAGGCCTCCGGTCTCCTTGAGCTTCAAGGTCGCCTCTTGCGCCATAGGCAAGGACGGGCCGCGGCCGAGCACGAAGGAGGAGTGCGATTCGGTGAGCATGTCCTCGGCGTCGCTCCAGCGCAAGGCGAGCGCCTTGGCGAGATCGTCCGGCAGTGCCTGCAAGGCGTCGGAAAACCGGGCGTCGCCCGCGGCGGCGGCGGTGAGCCCCGCCGCCATGGCGGCCGAGGTGATGAAGCTCTTGGTCGCGGCGACGCTCTGCTCGATTCCGGCGCAGAGCGGCAGGCAGAGATCGGCTTCGCGCGCCAGGGGCGAATCTTCCGTGTTGGTGACGGCAAGGGTCGGGATGCCGGCCCGCTTCGCCTCGGCCTGGAAAGCGATGATGTCGGGACTCTTGCCCGATTGCGAGATGGTGAGCAGCAGCGTGTCGCGCAAAGCGAGCCTGGCGCCATAGACCGAGACGACGGACGCGCCGACCGAGCAGCAGGGGAGGCCCAGCGTGATCTCGACCAGATATTTGAAATAGGAGGCGGCGCAATCGGACGAGCCCCTGGCGCAAGTGACGATATGGCTCGGCTTCCTCTCGCGATAGAGGCGGCCGAGCTCGGTGAGCGCCTTGGCATTGGTGGCGAGCATGCGGGCGACGGCTTCAGGCGCTTCGGCGATCTCACGCGCCATATGGGTTTCGAACTCGGTCATGATCCTGCTGTAAGATGAAGCTCGGCGACGAAATCATAGGAGTCGCCGCGATAATGGGAGCGGGTGAATTCCACGATGCGGCCATCGGCCAAATAGGACACACGCTGGATGAACAAAGCCGGGCTGCCCTCCGGCAGATCGAGCAGCTCGCCCTCGCTCGCGGTCAAGGCCACGGCATGAAGACGCTGCAGCGCCCGGATGGGACGCAGCCCGCGGGCCTCGAGTGCCGCATAGAGCGAGGTGCCGGCGAAATCGGGATCGGGCAGGAAACGATGCGGGATCGTGGCGCGCTCGATGGCGAGCGGCTTGCCGTCGGCGCGGCGCAAGCGGTGAAAACGCGTGACCTTTTCGCCCGGCGACAGTGCCAGCACAAGCGATTCCTCCGGCGTCGGCAGCCCGGTCGAGCGGTCGAGCCAGTCGGCATCGGTCTTGATGCCGCGCAAGCGCATGTCCTCGGTGAAGCTGGTGAGCCGCGACAGAGGCTGCTCGATACGCTGGGACTTGGGCGCCACGAACGTGCCCGAGCCCTGGCGCTGCACCAGCACGCCTTCGGCGACGAGATCGGCGAAGGCCTTGCGCACGGTGACGCGCGAGATGCCGAGCATGCGGGCGAGGTCGCGCTCAGCCGGGATCGCTTCGTCATTGGTGAGGCGCCCTTGCGCGATCGCCTCGGTCACGAGCTTCTTGAGCTTGTGATAGAGCGGCGCCGGGCTCTCGTCGGCGATGCGGGCGCGATCGAAGATCGGATCGAGATGGCTCATGAGCTCCAATCCTTGAGGCCCGCGGCGCGGCGCGCCATCATGATGGCGCCATCGAGCGGATCCTTGTGCGGCTCGATCAGAGCTTTGCGCAGTTTTTCGGGGAGATAGGGCGTCACCGGCCGCGCCAGGCCACCAATGAGCGCGATCGAGGGGGCGCCCCTGGCGATGAGCGCTTCGACCATCCGGGCGACGCCCAAGGCCGCCTGCTCGACGAGCTCGATGCCGTGCCGGTCGCCGGCGGCTGCGGCGGCGAAGATGCGCGGCGAGAAGCGCGCATAATCGCGCGGCAAGGCGGTCAGCGCCCAATCGCCAAAGCCCTGCCGGTCGCGGCCGAATTCGGCGAGAAGCTCATCGAGCAAAGGCGAATTCTCGATCATGCCGTCAAAAGCAAGTGCCGCGCGGCGCAAGGCGGCGCGGCCCAATATGGCGCCCGAGCCGTCATCGCCCAAAGGAAAGCCCCAGCCGCCGAGCCAATGGCGCTTGCCGCGGACAAGCGCGAGTGCGGCCGAGCCTGTGCCTGCGATGACGATGCCGCCGTCGCGACCGTCATGAGCGCCGAGGCAGGCGACATAGGCATCGACATCGACGCTGAAGGCGGCGAAGGGGAGGCCGGCGCGTCTAACGCGCTCGGCCGCCTCCTCGGTGACGACCCCCGCCAGCCCCAAGCCGACATAAAGGCGCTCCGTCCCGGTTTCGGCGAGCCCCGCCTTGCGCAAAGCCTCGCGCGCCGTGGCCAGGATGGTGCGTAGCGCCCCGTCGAAATCCGAATAGATATTGGCAAGCCCGCCGATGGCTTCGCTGACGAGCGCGCCATCTTCCGTCCTGATGCGGGCGCGGCATTTGGTGCCGCCGCCGTCTATCCCTAAAAAAAGCCTGTCCGTCACGCGATTCTCCGTGGATGTAGAATACCAAAATAATACCTTATGGGAAGTGCGAAGATTTTATTGGACATATGGTAGTATTTTGGTATTGTCCGCCTCCATAAAATAAACATTCAGGTTGTGGGCGGAATGAGTTTCACGGAGAGCGTCAGCGGGTCGTCGCGCGGCCTTGATCAATGGGACGATGCGCAGATTCTGAGCCTTCTGGCCGAGGGCCAGGCGCGGGCCGTCGCTTCCGTCAAAGAGGCGCTGCCGGCCGTGGCCAAGGCGGCTGAAGCCCTGGCCCAGGGCCTCGCCCAAGGCGGACGCATCGTCTATGCCGGTGCCGGCAGCTCCATCAATATCGCGGTCCAGGACGGCGCCGAACTGCCCTCGACCTTCGGGCTCGAAAGATCGCGCATCGCTTTCGTGATCGCGGGCGGCGAGGCCTCGCTCTTCGACATCGATGCGAAGGCCGAGGACGACACCGAGGCGGCGCTCGCCGGCATCGCCGCGCTCGCGCTCACACCTGCCGATACCGTGATCGCGCTCTCCGCCTCGGGAGCGACGCCCTTCACGCTCATCGCCGCCCGCGCCGCCAAGGCGGCGAAGGCCACTGTCATCGCCATCGCCAACAATCCCAAGACCCCGCTGCTCGCGGTCGCCGATCATGCGATCCTGCTCGCGACCGGGCCGGAGGTCATCGTCGGCTCGACGCGCATGGGCGCCGGCACGGCGCAGAAATGCGCGCTGGGGCTCATCTCGACGCTCGCCCATATCAAGCTCGGGGCGATCTATGACGGCTGGATGATCCGGCTCCAGGCCGACAATGCGAAATTGCGCAAGCGCGCCGAGCGCATGGTCGCCGACATCGCCAAGGTCGATGAAGCCGCCGCCGGCAAGGCGCTGGCCGAGACCGACGGCCATGTGGCGCCGGCGGCGCTCATCTGCGCCGGCGCCAAGGACGTCGCCGCCGCGGAGGCGCTGCTCGCCAAGACAAACGGAAATCTGCGGCTCGCGCTCGAACATCTGGCGGGATTTAGGTAACGCCGCTCACCCGCGGCACAGGGAGAAGAGGAAGGAGAATACCATGATGACATCTGGTTTGAAGAGGCTGTTTTTGGCCGCGACCGCGCTCGCCGGCATGGCGAGCGCAACGCTCGCCGGCTCGCTCACCATCGAGAGCTGGCGCAATGACGATGCGACGATCTGGAAGGACAAGATCATCCCGGCCTTCAATGCGAAGCACCCGGACATCCAGGTGACCTTCTCGCCCTCGCCGCCAGCCGAATACAATGCCAGCCTCAATGCCAAGCTCGAAGGCGGCACGGCGGGCGACATCATCACCTGCCGGCCTTTCGATGCCTCGCTCGATCTCTTCACCAAGGGCCATCTCGTCTCCCTCAACGACCTCAAGGGCATGGACGGCTTCTCGGATGTCGCCAAGAGCGCCTGGCAGACCGATGACGGCAAGACGACCTTCTGCCTGCCCATGGGCTCGGTCATCCACGGCTTCATCTACAACAAGGAAGCCTTCGAGAAGCTCGGGCTTTCGGTGCCCAAGACCGAGGAAGAGTTCTTCGCCGTTCTCGACAAGATCAAGGCCGACGGCACCTATGTGCCGATCGATCTCGGCACCGCCGACCAGTGGGAAGCCGCCACCATGGGCTTCCAGAATATCGGGCCCAATTACTGGAAGGGCGAGGAAGGCCGCCAGAAGCTGATCAAGGGCGAGGCGAAGCTCACCGATCCCGAATATGTCGAGACCTTCAGAACGCTCGCCAAATGGGCGCCCTATATGGGTGACGGCTATCAGGCGCAGAAATATCCCGACAGCCAGAACCTGTTCACCCTCGGCAAGGCGGCGATCTATCCGGCGGGCTCGTGGGACATCGCCACCTTCCGCGCCCAGGCGGATTTCCCGTTCGGGGCATTCAAGCCGCCGCTGCCCAAGGGGGCGAGCGAATGCTACATCTCCGACCACACGGATATCGGCATCGGCATCAATGCCAAGTCGGCCAACCAGGCCGACGCCAAGGTGTTCCTCGAATGGGTCGCCTCGGACGAATTCGCCAATATCTTCGCCAATGAGCTGCCGGGCTTCTATCCGCTCTCCAATGCGAAGGTCACGATCAAGGACGACGTGGCGCAGGAATTCGTCAACTGGCGGGGCGAGTGCAAGCCGACGATCCGCAATTCCTACCAGATCCTGTCGCGCGGCACGCCCAATCTCGAAAACGAGATGTGGAACGTCTCGGCTCAGGTGCTGAACGGCAAGCTCTCGCCCGAGGACGCCGCCAAGCAGCTCGAGGACGGGCTGGCGAAGTGGTATGCGCCGCATCAGAAATAGAGCAGAATGACCGGGGGCGCCGCGCTTCATGAGGCGCGGCGCCTTTTTCATGGGGTTTGAGGGCATGGCAGAAGGAGCAGGATCGCGCGGCAGCGATGTGATCGGCACATCGCGGGCTTCCTATGCCCTGATGCTGCTGTTCTTCTTAGGTCCCGCGGTCGCGATCTATACGCTCTTCTCCATCTATCCCTTGATCGCGACGATCGTGCTGTCGACCTTCGATGCGGGCCAAGGCGGGGTGAAGAGCTTCATCGGCCTCGACAATTTCCGCACGCTGCTGTTCGATCCTCTGTGGTCGAAGCCGTTCTGGAACGCGCTTCTCAACAACTGCATCTTCTTTCTCATTCATATGCTGGTGCAGAATCCGATCGGCATCGCGCTGGCGGCACTCCTGAGCTTGCCGAAGCTTCCCTTCCGCACCGGCTATCGCACCCTCATCTTCATGCCGACCATGCTGTCGGTGGTCATCATCGGCTTCATCTGGCAGCTCATCCTGTCGCCGCTGTGGGGCATCTCGAAAGGCTTCCTCGGCTTCTTCGGTCTCGGAGCGCTGTTCGCGCCCTGGCTTGGCCAGGAAGAGAGCGCGCTCGTCACCTTGTCGCTCATCTCGGTATGGCAGTTCATCGGCATGCCGATGATCCTGATCTACACGGCGCTGCTCGCCATCCCCGACGATCTGACCGATGCCGCGACCGTCGACGGGCTCAACCAGATCCGCACCTTCTTCTATGTGAAGCTGCCCTTGATCCTGCCCACCATCGGCCTCGTCTCGATCCTGACCTTCGTCGGCAACTTCAACGCCTTCGACCTCATCTATGCGGTAAAAGGCGCGCTCGCCGGGCCCAATTTTGCTTCCGACATCATGGGCACGCTGTTCTATCGCACCTTCTTCGGCTACCAGCTCCAGGTCGGCGATCCCGCCATGGGCTCGGCGGTGGCGACCCTCATGTTCATCATCATCCTGGTCGGCGTGATGATCTATCTCTTCGTCATCCAGCGGCGCATCCAGCGCTACAGCTTCTGAAGGAGGGGAAGATGCGGCGCAAACTCGGTCCCGTTGCCGTCCATCTGGTGCTCGGCGCCTATACGCTGCTGGCGATCTTCCCGATCCTGCTGGTGCTCTACAACTCGTTCAAGTCGCGCAAGGCGATCTTCGGCTCGCCCTTGGCGCTGCCGGGGCCGGAAAGCTTCTCGCTGATCGGCTATCAGAAGGTGTTCGCCGATTCGGCCGTGCCGCTCTATTACTTCAACAGCATCTCGGTCACCGTCACCACCATCTTCATCACGCTCATCATCGGCGCGATGGCGGCCTGGGCGCTCACCGAATACCGCTTCCGCTGGAGCACGCTGCTCGGCATCTATCTCGCTATCGGAATCATGGTGCCGATCAGGCTCGGCAGCGTGTCGATCCTCAAGCTCGTCGCCGACATGAACCTGGTCAACACGCGCACCGCGCTGATCCTCGTCTATACGGCGCAGAGCCTGCCGCTCGCCATCTTCATCTTGTCGGAATTCATCGCCCAGATCCCCAAGGATCTGCGCGAGGCGGCGCGCTGCGACGGGGTCAGCGAATACACCATCTTCTTCCGCATCATCCTGCCGCTCATCCGCCCGGCGATGGCGACGGTCGCCGTCTTCACCATGATCCCGATCTGGAACGATCTGTGGTTCCCGCTGCTGCTGTCGCCGGGCGGCGGCAAGCAGACGATCACGCTCGGCATCCAGCAGTTCATCGGCCAGTATGTCACCGACTGGAACGCGGTGCTGGCGGCGCTGTCGGTGGCGATCATCCCGGTGCTCATCCTCTACGCGCTCTTCTCGCGTCAGCTCATTCGCGGCCTGACGTCGGGCGCGGTCAAGTAACGAGGCCTCCATGGCGGAAGTCAAGATCGACAATCTCAACAAATCCTTCGGCAGCGTCGAGGTGCTGAAGGACATCGACCTCACCATCGCAGACGGCAGCTTCGTGGTGCTGGTCGGGCCGTCGGGATGCGGGAAGTCGACGCTTCTGCGCACCATCGCCGGGCTCGAGACGGTGTCGGGCGGCGAGATCAGGATCGGCGATAAAAAGGTCAATGATCTAGCACCCGCGGCGCGCGAGATCGCCATGGTGTTCCAGTCCTATGCGCTCTATCCACATATGGACGTCTATGGCAACATGGCCTTCGGGCTCAAATTTGCCGGCACCCCCAAGGCGGAGATCGACCGGCGGGTCGGCGAGGCGGCGCGCATCCTCAAACTCGAGGCGCTGATGAAGAGGCGGCCGCGCGAATTGTCGGGCGGCCAGCGCCAGCGCGTCGCCATCGGCCGCGCCATCGTACGCGAGCCCAAGGTCTTCCTGTTCGACGAGCCGCTGTCCAATCTCGATGCGGCGCTCAGGGTCAATACCCGCATCGAGATCGCCAAGCTGCACAAGATGCTGAAGGCGACCATCGTCTATGTGACGCATGACCAGGTCGAGGCCATGACGCTCGCCGACAAGATCGTGGTCATGAACAAGGGCCGGATCGAGCAGGCGGGCAAGCCGCTCGATCTCTATTACAAGCCGGCCAATATGTTCGTTGCGGGCTTCATCGGCTCGCCGGCGATGAATTTCATCGAGGGCGAGGTCGGCGATGTGACGGAGAAGGGCTATTCGGTCAGGCTCGCCGACGCGACCAGCGTCAGCTTTACCGGCAATGGCGTCGGGAAAGGCCGTAAGGTGACTTTGGGCGTGCGCCCCGAGCATCTCGCGGTCGGCGGCACGGGCGATCTCAAGCTCGAAGGCCGCATCGACATCGTTGAAAGGCTGGGCGAGACCGGCTATGCGCATGTCTCGACCGGATCGGGCAAGCCGATCATCGCCGAGGTGAGGGGCGGTGCGACCGGCGAGCCGGGCCAGGCCGTGACGCTCACCGCCACGCTCGGCCATACACATCTCTTCGATGAAGCGGGGCAGCGCATCGGCTGACGCAGGCCCGCGCAGGAAAAGAGCGAGGCTTCCTTGTCTGATCACAAAGGCCGCATCATCCTGGTGACCGGCGCTTCGCGCGGCATCGGCCGGGCCGCCTTCCAGGCCCTGGCCCGCGCCGGCGCCCATGTCATAGCGACCGCGCGCAGCCTCGAAGCGCTTCGCGGATTCGATTCGGAAGCGAAATCATTGGGCGGCGAAGCCACTCTGGCGGCATGCGAAATGGGCTCGGCCGGCGATATCGACCGTCTTTGCGAATCGATTCGGAACCGTTTCGATCGCCTCGACGGACTTTTCGGCAATGCCGGCATCCTGGGGCCCAAGCGGGCGGTGGGCGATCTCCCGCCGGCCGAATTCGAAGCGGCGCTCACCATCAACCTCACCGGCAATTTCCGGCTGCTGCACCGGCTCGATCCGCTGCTCAAGGCGAGCCCTGGCGGGCGCGCCCTGTTCGTCACCTCGGGCGTGGCCTGGAAGCGCCATGCCGGCTGGTCGCCTTATGCGGTGAGCAAGGCGGCGCTCGAAGCCCTGGTCGGCGTCTATGCGCATGAGATCGCGGACACGGCGGTGAGGGCCAATCTGATCAGCCCGGGACCGATCCGCACCGAATTGCGGGTCGAGGCCTGGCCAGACGAAGATCCCGATAGCGTGCCTTTGCCCGAGGCGCTGGCGCCCGCGATCCTCACCATGCTCAGCCCCGGTTTCGACCAAAACGGCGTGATCTTCGATTTCAAGACCGGGCTCTATACACGCTGCCAGCCTCCGGCCTAGCCATCATGCCAGCGTCTGCCATCTTGATGGCAGATCTCTCATCGCTTATATTGGATCTGGATAGGAGGCCCAGATGGCAGAACCCCAACTTTCCGTCCGTAGCGCCAGAGCGCGCGATCTCGCTCACCGACTGGCTCGTCGGGAGAACCGCTCGATCGCGGATATCGTCGAGCGGGCTCTGGAAGCTTATGAGATTCGTGAGGCCGGTCGGGAGCCGGCCGCATCTTTTTATGCTCGTCTTGCTGCCGAGAGCGACGCTGACGACATCGACCTTGAGGCCGTGATCAAGGAAAACCGGAAGAAACATTCGGGCATAGACCTTTGATCTTCCTCGACACGAATGTCGTTTCCGAGACCCTAAGGAAGCAGCCGAATGAAGCCGTTATAGCCTGGCTTGCTCGCCATGATGGCGAACTCGCGCTTCCCACCGTGACGATCGCTGAGATCGCGTTTGGTATTCAGAAAATACGACCCGATCAGCGTGCACTTAGGCTGGAGCGAAGTTTATCCGAATGGCGGCATCGCTTCGCATCTCGCATCTTCGGACTGACGGAGGATGCGGCGCTAGCCTACGGGGAAATCATGGGCACCGCGACAAGGCAAGGACGCCCCATGTCTGCACCCGACGGTATGATTGCCGCAATCGCTCGCGTGAACGGTGGGCGTCTCGCGACCCGCAATTTGACGGACTTTGAGACAACGAGTCTAGATCTCATATCTCCTTGGGATTTCTAAGTATTCTCTAATTCTCACGCCTTCTCTCGTCATGCGCTTGATGCGCTGCAGCGACGAATTTCATTGACTCGTGTCCGAGATTGAAAAATATTGCAGCCAACGAAAAAAATTGCAAACGGATGGGAGCGTTGGACCAGCCACGGTCAAATCTCACTCTCGATGAGGAATCGACCCTCGCGGCGCGCGCCGCCTGGCTCTATTTTGCCGGCGGCCAGACCCAGGGCGAGATCGCCGAGAAGCTCCATATCCCCAACACGAAGGCGCATCGGCTCATCGCGCGCGCCAGCCGTGACGGCCTCATCCGCGTCTTTGTCGAAGGGCCGATCGCCGGCTGCGTCGGGCTCGAAGAACAGCTCAAAAAACAATTCGGCCTCGGTCATTGCGAGGTCGTGCCCAATATCGATGAAGGCGCCTTGCCCTTGCGCACGCTCGGCATGGCGGGGGCGCGCTATTTGCGCAACGTCATCGACCGCGCGCTGCACAAGACCATTGGCGTCGGCCATGGCCGCACCCTTGCCGCGGCGATCGATTTCCTGCCCAGCTCGCCCGCACCGCAGGTCAAATTCGTCTCGCTGCTCGGCGGCCTCACGCGACGCTTCGCCGCCAATCCATATGACGTGATCCATCGCCTGTCGGAGCGCACGGGCTCGGAAGCCTATCTTCTCCCGGTGCCGTTCTTCGCCAACAGCGTCCAGGACAAAGCCGTGCTGCTGTCGCAATTCGGCATCGCCGACGTCGTGGCGCTGGCGCGCGAGGCGAGCCTGCATCTGGTCGGCATCGGCGAGGTCGACAATCAGGGCTTCATCACCTCCGCCGGCATGATCGCGCCCAAGGAGATCGAAGAGGTGGCGCGTGCCGGCGCGCTCGGCGAAGTGCTGGGCTCGTTCTTCGACGACAATGGCAGGCGCGTGCCGAACGATCTCTCCGACCGCGCACTCGCTCCCGATATCGAGACGTTGCGCGGGCGCGAGATGGTCGCCATCGCCGGCGGCCGCAACAAGATGAAAGCCATTCGCGCGGTGCTGAGAAGCGGTCTCCTGACCGGCCTCATCACCGACGAATCGACCGCCCGGCAATTGACGGGGGAGGAAGCGGGCGCAGAACCCGGCAACAAGAACGGCGCCAAGACCGCAACTGCCTGACGACTATCCAACCAACGGAGGAAAATGGGAATGTACGAGAAAGAAAAAGGGCTGTTCGACGCTTTCGTCGCCGGCAAGCTCTCGCGGCGCGAATTGCTCAGCACTTCGGCCAAGCTCGGAATTTCAGCCGCCGCCGGCGGCATGCTGCTGACAGCCGCGCAATCGCGCGCCATGGCGGCGGATTTCGACTGGATGGCCCATAAGGGCACGAAGCTGAAACTCCTGCTCAACAAGCATCCTTACGCCGATGCGATGATCGCCAATCTGCAGACCTTCAAGGACATGACCGGCATGGACGTCACCTATGACGTCTTCCCGGAGGACGTCTATTTCGACAAGGTGACGGCAGCGCTCTCCTCGAGCTCGAGCGAATATGATGCCTTCATGACCGGCGCCTATATGACCTGGACCTATGGTCCCGCCGGCTGGATCGCCGATCTCAACGAATATATCAAGGACCCGGCGAAGACGAACCCCAACTACAATTGGGACGACGTGCTGCCGGGCTTGCGTGCGTCGACCGCCTGGAACGGCGTGCCGGGCGGCGAGCTTGGCTCGGCCGATGCCAAGCAGTGGTGCATCCCTTGGGGCTATGAGCTCAACAACCTCTCCTACAATGTGAAGATGTTCGAGAAGGCGGGCGTCCAGCCGCCGAAGAATCTCGACGAGCTCGTTGCCACCTCGGCGAAGCTCACCAAGGACTTGGGCGGACCCTATGGCGTCGGCGTGCGCGGCTCGCGCTCCTGGGCGACGATCCATCCGGGCTTCCTGTCGGGCTATTCGAATTTCGGCCAGCGGGACTTCACCGTCGCCGACGGCAAGCTCACCGCGGCGATGAACACCGCCGAATCGAAAGCCTTCCACAAGCAATGGGTGCAGATGATCCAGGAATCGGGGCCGAAGAACTGGTCGACCTATACCTGGTATCAGGTCGGCACCGATCTCGGCGCCGGCGCTTCCGCCATGATCTTCGATGCCGACATTCTCGGCTACTTCATGAATGGCGGCGACAACAAGGAGAAGGGCAATATCGGCTATGCGCCCTTCGCCGCCAATCCGAAGGCCTCCGCGCCCACGCCCAATGTGTGGATCTGGTCGCTGGCGCTGTCGAACTTCTCAGGCCAGAAGGACGCCGCCTGGTACTTCCTGCAATGGGCGTCCTCGGTCGAGCACGACCTGTTCGGCGCGCGCAAGATGGACTTCGTCAATCCGGTCCGCGCCTCGGTGTGGAAGGACGAGGAGTTCAGAAGCCGCATCGACAAGTCCTATCCGGGCTATCTCAACCAGCACGACACGTCGGCGCCGGGGGCCAAGATCTACTTCACGGCGCAGCCCTTGTTCTTCGACCTCACCACCCAGTGGGCCGAGACACTCCAGAAGATGGTGGCCAAGCAGGTGCCGGTCGATGAAGGCCTCGACCAGCTCGCCGCCAATGTCGACAAGCAGCTGAAGGATGCCGGTCTCGGCTAGACGCTGCTTCAACCGCACAGCCCGGCCACGTCCTCCCGGCCGGGCTGTGCAACCCTTCACGATGATCTATAGTTGGATGGAGAACGGTCCAGCATCATGACCGCGGCAGCCGACCACATGACCAGACCCAAGACCTCGAGCCGGTTCCTGCGCCGCGCGCTGCCCTATCTGTTGAGCCTGCCGGCGCTCCTGGTCTGCATCGGGATCCTCATACCCTTCATCACCGCCGTCTATTATTCGCTGATGCGCTTCAGGCTCAATCTGCCGCAGCTCAAGGGCTTCATCTGGTTCGACAATTATATCAATTTCCTCAGCGACGCCGCTTTCTGGAACACGGTCAAGATCTCGCTCGTCTATGCGGGGGTCACCGTCGGCGTCGAATTGCTGCTCGGCCTCGGCATTGCGCTCCTCCTGCAGAAGCCGACCCGCTTCAACAATCTGGCCTCGATCCTGCTGCTGCTTCCCCTGATGACGGCGCCGGCGCTGGCGGCGCTGATGTGGAAGCTGATGACCAACCCGAATTTCGGCATCCTCAGCTATTTCGTGAGCCTTTTGGGCTTCAGCAATTTCAAATGGGCGTCCGATCCCTCGACCGCGCTCCTCACCGTGACGCTCGTCGATGTCTGGGTCTATACGCCCTTCATCATGATCCTGCTGCTCGCCGGCCTGCGCTCGCTGCCCAAGGCGCCGTTCGAAGCGGCAGCCCTCGACGGCGTGCCCAGGAGCTTCGTCTTCTTCCGCATCACCTTGCCGATGCTGCTCCCTTACATCATCACCGCCTCGCTGTTCCGGCTCCTCGATTCCATCCAGCAGTTCGACATCATCTATTCGATGACGCAAGGCGGGCCCGGCGACACGCTGATGGTGTTCCAGGTCCAGTCCTATCTCGAATTCTTCCAGTACACGAATGTCGGGCGCTCGGCGGCGCTGCTCATCATCCTGTGGGCGATCACCTTTCTGCTCTCCAATATCTTCATCAAGCAGTGGCTCAAACTGCGCGAACGCGCGCATGGCGGAGCGTGAAGCCATGGATCACACCTCCACATTCGAACGGGTCGTCCGCGGCATCCTCATCGCCCTGGTGATGATCTTCTTCCTGTTCCCGATCTTCTGGATCGTACTGATGTCGTTCCAGACCAACGAGACGATCCTGCGCATCCCGCCCAGCATCGTGTTCGAGCCGACGCTCTCCAACTACTCGGCCTTGATCACCGGCACGCTCAAGACCACGGCCGGCAATCTCGACATCGCTTTCATGAAGAACCTGTGGAACAGCGTGCTGCTCTCGACGCTCTCGGTGGCGCTGGCGCTCATCCTCGGCGTGCCGGCGGCCTATGCCTTCGCGCGCTTCCGCTTCCGCCTCGGCGAGGATATCGCCTTCACGCTCTTGTCCTTCCGCTTCGCGCCGCCCTTGCTCGTGCTCCTGCCGCTCACTCTCTATTTCAAGCAGCTCGGCCTCACCAACACCTATATAGGCCTGATCTGGGTCTATCAGCTCATCTGCCTGCCGCTCATCCTGTGGATCGTGCGCGGCTATTTCGAGGATATCAGCCCCGATATCGAACATGCCTACCGCATCGCCGGCAACAGCTGGTGGCAGACCTTCCGCAAGATCGCCGTGCCGCTCGCCATGCCCGGCATCGCCGCCGCCGGTCTTCTCGCTTTCATCTTCGCCTGGAACAATTTCATCTTCGCGCTCATCCTCGCTTCCGCCGACAAGCAGCCGGTGACGGTGGGGGCGCTTGCTTTCGTCACCGCATCCGGCATCCAATATGGCCAAATCGCCGCCGCCATCGTGCTGTCGATCGCGCCGACGCTGGCGCTCGCCCTCTATGCGCAGCGTTATCTGGTCGAAGGCCTGTCGCTCGGCGCGGTGAAGGGTTGATCATGCCGCATCTCGAACTCACCGCCGTCTCCAAATCCTTCAAGACCAACAAGGTCCTGGACGACATCTCGCTCAGTGCCGATGCGGGCGAGATCGTCGTCATCTTCGGCCCCTCCGGCACCGGCAAGACGGTGCTGCTCCGCCTCATCGCCGGTGTCGAGGAGCCGTCATCGGGCAAGATCCGCATCGACAACCAGGACATGGCGGATGTGGCGCCCGAGCATCGCGATGTCGGCATGGCGTTCCAGAATTTCGCGCTGTTCCCACATCTCAACGCCTTCGAGAACATCGCAAGTCCCTTGCGGGCGCGCGCGCAAGGCGAGCCCCAGGTCAAGGACGGCGTCGCGCGCGTCGCCAAGCTCCTGAAGATCGACCATGTACTGGGGCATGCGCCAAGGGAATTGTCGAACGGCCAGAAGCAGCGCACCGCCTTGGCGCGGGCGCTCGCCTCATCGCCCAAGCTCTTGCTGCTCGATGATCCCTTGCGCAATGTCGATGCCAAATTGCGCTTCGAGATGCGTCTCGAGCTGCCGCGGCTCCTGCGCCAGGCGAAATCGACCGTGCTCTATGTCACCCAGGACTACAAGGAAGCCATGGCGCTGGCCGACCGCATCGCTGTCCTCGCCGATGGCAAATTCGTCCAGGTGGCAACGCCGGAGGACATCTATCGCAAGCCGGCAACGTTGAGCGTCGCGCGTCTGTTCGGCGACCCGACGATCAATCTCGCCGAGACGACGATCGGCGATGACGGCAGCATCGCTCTCGCCGGCGAGCGCTTGGCGGTCGACCCTTCCTATGAAGCCTGGGCGGGCCGGAAGGTCATTTTCGGTGTCAGGCCGGAAGCGATCACCGTCAGGCAAGGCAACGGGACGGGACTCAAGGCGCAGGTCATGGCGGTGACGCCGCTCAATGAGCGCACCGTGCTCCTGCTCCAAACCGCGGCGGGAGCAGAGCTCCTGGCGTCGCTGCCGTCCTCGTCGACGGCGATCCCCAAGGCCGAGACCCGGGTCGAGGTCACCTTCAGTCTGAACGGAGCCCACTTGTTCGATCACGAAACAGGCGAAGCGCTGACCGGAGGAAGTGCCTGATGTCCTCCGAACTCGTGCTTCAGAATGTCGACAAGATCTATGGCTCGGGCGCCGTGCATGCGGTCAAGGATCTGAGCTTTTCGGTGAAGCCGGGCGAGATCACCGCACTCCTCGGCTCCTCCGGCTGCGGCAAGACCTCCACTTTACGCATGATCGCCGGTTTCGAGACGGTGACGCGAGGCTCGATCGCGCTCGACGGCAAGCTCATCCATGCGCTGCCCCCGGCGCAGCGCCAGGTCGCCATGGCCTTCGAGACCTATTCGCTCTATCCGCCGCTCACCATCGCCGAGAATATTTCCTTTGCGCTCAAGGCCCAGAGGCTCGCAGCCCCAGATGTCGGCAAGCGGGTGAAGGACATGGCCGAGCTCCTCGAAATCGGCGATGTGCTCAACAAATATCCAAGCTCGGTCTCGGGCGGCCAGCAGCAGAGGGCCAGCCTCGGCCGCGCGCTGGTGCGCAAGGCCGGGCTCTATCTCCTCGATGAGCCGATGGGGCAGCTCGAACCGCAATTGCGCGCCGTCCTGCGCGGGCGCATCAAGCATTATCTGCGCGAGCACAATTGCACGACCATCCTGGTGACGCATGACCAGACCGAGGCCAATGCGCTGGCCGACCGCATCGCCGTCATGGAAGGCGGCGTGCTGCAGCAATATGCGACGCCCGCCGAGCTCAAGGTCCGGCCCGCCAATCTCTTCGTCGGCACCTTCATCGGCGAGCCGCCGATGAATGTCTTCCCGGTCCGGATGAAGGATGACGGCGACAGGATCGCCTTCACGATCGAAGGCGGCGAGGGCCAGAGCCTCGTCTACAAGGCGGCCGATTTTTCCGACCCGCTGCGCCAGCGCCTGAAGCGGGAGCCTTCGCTCATGCTCGGCGTGCGGCCGCATGCGGTGCATATTGGCGGACAGGGCCTGAAAGCCCGCGTGGTGACCTGCCAGTGGCTCGGCGACCAGACCCATATCGCCGCCGAGATCGCCGGGCGCACCGTCGTCTCGGTCTCGCATGAGCAGATCGCTGCCCCGCCCGGCAGCGAGGTGTTCCTCAGCATCGCGCCACAGGAACTCCATGTCTTCACCTCCGGCGATGGTGCCGCGATCGCCCATGGGGCCGCGCTCGCATGACGGCCGATATCCTCATCGGCATCGATGCCGGGACGTCGGTGATCAAATCCGTCGCCTTTTCGGCCGCGGGCGAGCAGCTTGCGGTGACCGCCATTGCCAACAGCTATGCGACGCTCAAGAATGGCGGGGTCGAGCAGGACATGGCGCGCACCTGGAGAGACGCTGCCCAAACTCTACGCGAGCTCGCTGACAAGATCGACAATCTCAATAATCGCGTGATCGCCATTGCCGTCACCGGCCAGGGCGACGGCATGTGGCTGATCGACAAGGAGGGTGAGCCCGTAGCGCCCGCCTGGCTGTGGCTCGATTCGCGCGCCGCATCGATCGCCGAGGAATTCACCCGTTCCCCATCCTACGCGGCGCATTATGAGCGCACCGGCACGGGTGTGAATGCCTGTCAGCAGAATGTCCAGCTCGCCTGGCTCAATCGCCATGCGCCGGAGGTGCTCGCCCGCGCGCACTCATCGCATCACTGCAAGGACTGGCTCTATTTCAAGCTCACGGGCGAGCGCGTCTCAGATCCCTCGGAAGCCAATTTCACCTTTGGCGACTACCGAACCCGCAAATATGCGCCCGATATTCTCGATGCGCTCGACGCTCCGGAAGCCAAGCGGCTCTTGCCTGAGATCGTCGACGGCACCGAGCAGTCGCATGGGCTGAGCCTCGCGGCCGCTACAGCCACGGGCCTCGCCGCCGGCACGCCCGTCATTCTGGGCTTCGTCGATGTCGTCTGCACCGGGCTCGGCGGCGGCCTGTTCGACCGCGAGGGCCGGGTCGGCTGCTCGATCGCGGGCTCGACCGGCATGCATATGCGGCTCGCGCCCTCGGCCGCCAAGGTGAAGCTCAACCCCGAGCGCACCGGCTACACCATGGCCTTCCCGGCGCCCAATATGCTGGCGCAGATGCAGTCCAACATGGCGTCCACTCTCAATATCGACTGGCTTCTCGATGTCGGGCGCGATGTGCTCAAAGCCCAGGGCATCGAGCGCTCGCGCAAGGATCTGCTCGACGGGCTCGACGATACGATCCTGGCGCGGCCGGGCGGGCAGCTCATCTACCATCCTTATATCTCGCAAGCGGGCGAGCGCGGCCCGTTCCTCGATGCGGCGGCACGGGCGCAATTCACCGGGCTCGAGGCCGGCATGGGCTATGCCGATCTCATGCGCGCCGTGTTCGAAGGCCTGAGCTTCGCCGCGCGGGACTGCTACACGGCAATGGGGCCGTTGCCCAGCGACATCCGGCTCACCGGCGGCGGGGCACGTTCCAAAGCGCTGCGGCTGCTCTTCGCCAGCGCCCTCAAGGCGCCGGTGCGCAGCGTATTGCGCGAGGAGGCCGGGGCCGCAGGTGCTGCGATGATCGCCGCCGTCCAGCAGAAGGTCTTTCCCAGCATGGACGATTGCGCCCGCATATGGGTCGATCCGGTGCTCGGGCCCGAGACGAAGCCCGATGCGGGACTGACGCAACTCTTCGACACGACATTCCCGGTCTATCAGGAGACCCGGGAGCAGATGCGCGGCGTCTGGCGCGCGCTCCAGGCTTCAAGGCAAGGTGCTCATGCGTAAATTGGTGATCATTGGCGACCATTTCATGCGGTCCGACATGTTCGAGAAGGCGATCCGGGAGAAATGCCCTAGGCTTGAGCTCGACATCAGCGCCCATGATCTCGCCTGGCCCGATGAGCCGATGGAGCACGGCTATGCCAAGACCGGCATGGCGGGCCTCAAGGAATATATGGGTACGGAAGAGGGGACGGTCGCCCTGATCGACGGCGCCGAGATCCTGGTGACGCATCTGGCGCCCTTGTCGGCATCGATCATGGACCAGTGCCCCAAGCTCAAATTCGTTGCCGTGTCGCGCGGCGGCCCGGTCAATATCGACATGGAAGCGGCGAAGAAGCGCGGCGTCACGGTCGTCAACACGCCGGGCCGCAACGCCTCGGCGGTCGCCGAATTCACCATCGGCGCCATCCTCGCCGAGACGCGGCTCATTACCAGGGGGCACGACGCTCTGCGCCAGGGCCTATGGCGCGGCGACCTCTACCGCGCCGACCGCACCGGCGAGGAGCTTTCCGAAATGACGGTCGGCGTCATCGGCTATGGCGAGATCGGCACGCGCGTGGTGCGCCTTCTCAAGGTCTTCGGCTGCCGCATCCTGGTGGCCGATCCCTATATCCAGCTCTCAGCCGCCGATCTTGCCGATGGCGTGGAGCAGGTCTCGCTCGAAAAGCTGCTGGCTGAGTCCGATGTCGTCACCTTGCATCCGCGCGTGACCAAGGAGACGGAAAAGCTCATCAATGCCGAAACCCTCGGGCAGATGAAGTCCTCCGCCATCCTCATCAACACGGCGCGCGGACCCTTGGTCGATTATGACGCGCTCTATGAAGCGCTATTCCACAAGCGCATCAGGAGCGCCATGCTCGAGACCTTTGCCATCGAGCCCGTGCCGCCCGACTGGCCGCTGCTCAAGCTCGAGAACGTGACGCTCACCCCGCATATCGCCGGCGCGTCGGTCAAGACCGTCACCTATGCGGCAGGGCTCGCGGCGGAAGAGGTCAGGCGCTATCTCGCGGGTGAGCCGCCCGTCAACCGGTGCTGAGGCCATGGCGAAGCGGGGCCCGGTCGATCTCCTGGTCATTGGCGGCGGCATCAATGGCGCCGGCATCGCCCGCGATGCCGCTGGCCGCGGCCTCTCGGTCGTGCTCGCCGAGAAGGACGACCTCGCGCAAGGGACGAGCTCGCGCTCGGGCAAATATATCCATGGCGGCCTGCGCTATCTCGAATATTACGAATTCCGCCTGGTGCGTGAGGCCCTGACCGAGCGCGAGGTGCTGCTCAGGGCGGCACCCCATATCATCTGGCCGATGCGGCTCGTGCTGCCGCATTCGCCCGAGCAGCGGCCCGCCTGGCTCATCAGGCTCGGGCTCTTTCTTTACGACCATCTGGGAAAGCGCGAGCTGCTGCCGGGCTCGCGGCGCGTCGATCTCGCGCGGGGTCCGGAAGGCCGCATCATCAGGCCGGAGTTCAAGACCGGCTTCGAATATTCCGATTGCTGGGTCGATGACGCAAGGCTCGTCGTCCTCAATGCCATCGACGCCCGCGACCGGGGGGCGGAGGTCCTGACCCGCATGGCGGCCGTGTCGGCGCGGCGCGAGAACGGGCTGTGGCAGGTCGATTTGAAGGGCGCCGAAGGATCGCGGCGCGTCGAGGCGCGTGTCGTGGTCAATGCGGCCGGCCCCTGGGTCCAGGACGTGCTCACCCGCATCTCGGGCGTCAATTCCAACCGCCGCATCCGCCTCGTCAAGGGCAGCCATATCGTGGTGCCGAAATTCTGGGACGGACCTCATGCCTATTTGTTCCAGAACCACGACAAGCGCGTGATCTTCGTCAATCCCTATCAGGACAATCTCTGTCTCATCGGCACGACCGATATTCCCTATGAGGGCAAGGCGGAAGACGTCGCGATCGACGACAATGAGATCGATTATCTCCTGGCGGTGGTCAATCGCTATTGCACGCGCGAGCTCAAGCGCACCGACATCGTCCAGGCTTTTTCCGGCGTGCGCCCGCTCTATGACGACAATGCCGCCAATCCTTCCGCCGTCACGCGCGATTATGTCTTCGACATCGATGGCGGCGACGGGCGGCCGCCGCTGCTTTCAGTCTTCGGCGGCAAGATCACCACCTACCGCAAGCTTGCCGAGCATGCGCTCGAGAAGCTCAAGCCCTATTTCCCGCAAATGACCGGAGACTGGACAAGCGCCGCACACCTGCCTGGCGGCGATCTCAAGGGCGCCAAGAGTTTTGCGGATTTCATTGCCCTGTTGGAGAAGCACTATCCCTGGATCAGCGCTCCCTTGGCGCAGCACTATGCCCGGCTCTATGGCGGCATGGCCTTCGATCTTCTCCACGGCGCGCGATCGCTCACCGATCTCGGCCGGCATTTCGGCGCCTTGCTCTACGAGCGGGAGATCTCCTATTTGCGCGAGGCGGAATGGGCGCAGACGGCGGAAGATATTTTGGAACGGCGCACCAAGCATGGGCTTCACTTGAAGCCCGATGAAGCCACGGCCGTCCGCAACTATCTCAAAGGTTGGAACGATGCGTGAAATGTCGGCGCTGAAGGCGCTCTCGGCCAGGGTCGGCGCCGATCCGTTGCTGGTCCAGGCCGCGGGCGGCAATACGTCGCTCAAGCAGGACGGCGTCATGTGGATCAAAGCCTCGGGCACCTGGCTTCAGCATGCGCTGGCCCGCGACATCTTCGTTCCCGTCGCCCTCGATCCGTTGCTCGCGGCACTTGGACGCGACGATCCGGCCTGCGAGACCTGCGCCGATTTCGTCCGCGGTGACCTGAACAGTCTGGGCTTGCGGCCCTCGATCGAGACGACGGTGCATGCGAGCTTGGCGCAAAGGATCGTGGTGCATGTCCATTGCATCGCCACGATCTCGCTCGCGGTGCGCGCGGATGCCGAAGCCATCCTCGCGCCGATGCTCGCGGGCTTTCGCTGGGCCTTCGTGCCCTACCACCGGCCGGGCCTGCCGCTCGCCCGCGAGATCCGCAAGAGGCTCAAGCCCGACACGGATGTGCTCATTCTCTGCAATCATGGGCTGGTCGTGGCCGCGGAAACGGTCGCCGAAGCGGAAGAGCTCCTGGACCGGGTCGTCAAAGCCTTGACCCGGCCGGCGCGTCCAATGCGTGCCGGGCCCGAGCCCCGCCTGGCAAGCCTCGCCCAGGGCAGCGCCTATGTCCCCTCGCCCGATCCCGGCGTGCATTCTCTGGCGCTCGACCCGGTGAGCCTTGCCCAGGCGCGAAAGGGGACGCTCTATCCCGACCATATCGTCTTCCTGGGCGCCGGCATCGCCGTCGCCGAGCCCGGCGAAGCGCCAGGGACTGCCGCGCGGCGCATCGGCTTGACCGGCCGCCCGGAGCCCAAGCTCATCGTGGTGCCAGGCGAGGGCGTGTTTCTGCCTCAGGACGCGACGCCCGCGATCCATGCCATGGCGCGCTGCCTGGCCGATGTGGCGGTGAGGCTTGCCGCCGATGATCCCATCCGCATCCTGACGCGTGAAGACGAGCTCGCTCTCGTCAACTGGGACGCGGAGAAATACCGGCAGTCCCTGCCTACTGCGTGATGGTGGTATGGTTCGGTTTCATGAAAGTGGCCCTGTCGGGCGCGCATCGTCGGGACATAAAGGGCCATAACCACGCAAGAGGAATTCCACGATGTCCGATGTCGTCATAAGACCCGCGCAGTCCAAGGACGAAGCGAGGTGGCGCAAGCTGTGGGCGGGCTATCTCAAATTCTACCGGGCCTCGGTGGCGGAAGAGGTGACTGCCAATACCTGGGCTCAGATCCTCGATCCCAAGAGCAAGATCGACGGCCTGGTGGCCGAGCGGGACGGCGAGGTCATCGGCATCTGCAACTATCTCTTCCATGACAGCACCTGGAGCCTGAAGCCCATTTGCTATCTTCAGGATCTCTTCGTCGACCCCGAGGCGCGGGGCGGCGGAGCAGCCAAGGCGCTGATCCTCGCCTGCGAGGACAAAGCGAAAGAGAAGGGTGCCTTCCGCGTCTATTGGCAGACCCAGGAATATAACGGCGCCGCGCGCTCGCTCTATGACACGATCACGCCGCGCTCTTCCTTCATCGTCTATCGCAAGAATATCTAGCTCGCACCCTATGATAAGGCGGGAGAGCTTTTTTCCGGTCCTGCTCGCTCTGCTGTGGGGGTTCAACTGGCCGGCGATCAAGATCGTCCTGCAGGAATTCCCGCCTTTCGTCCTGCGCGGCATCGGGCTCGGCAGCGCCAGCCTCTTGCTGCTCGCCGTCGCGCTGATGCTGCGTCGTCGCCTTCGCGTCGAGCGTGCGTCGCTTCTGCCCTTGCTCGTGGCGGGCACGCTCAATATCGCCGCCTTCAATATCTTCACGGCTTTCGCGCAACTCAGCACGACGACATCGCAGGCGGCGATCCTCACCTATACGATGCCCATCTGGTCGGTCGTGCTGGCGGCACTCATCCTGCGTGAGCCGATCGGCCGCGAGAAGGTGATGGCCGTCATCATCGGCGCGATCGGCATAGGCCTGCTCGCCATCCCGGTCTTTAAATCGGGTCAGACCTTGGGCATCATCTTGCCCATCCTCGCCGCTTTGGCCTGGGCGCTCGGCACCATCGTTCTCAAGAAATGGCCGCTCAAGGGCGATCCCATCGCTACCACCGCCTATCAGCTCATGATCGGTGCCGCGATCTCCTTGACCGGCCTCGCGATCTCGGGCGAAGCGCTGCCGCCCGCGGTTTCGGCCAAGGTGGCCGGCGCCTTTCTGTTCCACATCGTCTGTGCCACGGCCGGCGCCTATCTCCTGTGGTTCACGATCCTCTCGCGCAACGCCGCCTCGACATCGGCACTGCTCAGCTTCGCAGTCCCCGTCGTCGGCGTGCTATCGGCCATGCTCCTAGTGGGAGACCGGCCGAGCCTCACAGATATTGCGGGCTTCGCGGCTATCCTCGCCGCGCCAGCCTTGGTGCTGCGATCGAGCCTGAAGTAGCCAACTATCATGATACTGAAGCGCTTTGATGCATCCGAGCATCTCGACACTCCCGAACGGCGAGTGGCCTATATTAGTCTGGCGCTCGAGACTGGCGATATTGAGGAAATCCGCGATGCCTTGGGGCTTGTCGCCATCGCACTCTCTTTCAATCCGTCATCCCGGCGAAAGCCGGGATCCCCTGAAAAAGCGCAACCCGGGAAGCGCTGCCCGCGTGGAAAGAATTTTGTGGATCCCGGCTTTCTCCGGGATGACGGAATAGAGGGATAGCAACAGTTTTGATGAGTCCGAGTGTTAAAGTGCCGGCCGCTCAGGCCTGCCGGCCGCCGATCTCGTCGATATGGCGCAGCATGTCGGCGGGCTCGGTGAAGACGCGATAGGCGCCGGCGCGGAGCAATTCCTCCTCGCCATAGCCGCCCGATAGGAGGCCGATGCCGAGAGCGCGGGCGCGGCGCGCCGCCAGCATGTCCCAGATCGCATCGCCGACCACCGAAGCGGTGGTGATGTCGATGCCGAGGCGGTCGGCCGCCTCGATGAAGAGATCGGGATCGGGCTTGGCGAAGCGCACCTGGTCGCGCGTCACCACCACCGCCGTCTTCGGATCGACGCCCAGGGTCTTGAGCACGGGGCCGGCGGTCTCCATGCGGCCGCTGGTGGCGATGGCCCAGGGGATCTTGGCATCGCTCAGATATTTGAGCAGCGCCTGAGCGCCGGGCAAAGGCCTGACTTTCCCCGAGCGCCGGGCATAGGATTCGGCATGGATGCGGCGCATGTGATCGATGCGCTCCTTGCTCAATTCGCCGCCGATCTCCCTGAGCAGGATGTTGGCGAAGAGGCCGCCCGACATGCCGATGCGGCGATGGATGCGCCAGACCGGCAGCTCGATGCCTTCGGCGAGCAGCGCATCATGCCAGGCGAGCACGTGATCATAGACGCTGTCGACGAGCGTGCCGTCGAGATCGAACAGAAAGGCGGGTTTCGGCACAGGCATGATGAATCTCCTCAGCCCGTCTTCTCACCCCTTGGGGAGTGTCCGTCAATGCGACATCAGGACGGGACGCGTCATGTCGTCGAGCACATGGCGCGTCGCGCCGCCGAAGACGAATTCGCGCAAGCGGCTGTGGCCATAGGCGCCCATGACCAGAAGGCCGGCATCGATCTCCGCGGCGCGCTTGAGCAGCGCCTTGCCGGCGCTCTCGCCGCCGCTTTCCATCGTCCTGGCCTCGGCTTTCACCTTGTGCCGCTGCAACGTCGCCACGATGCGCCGGCCCGGCTGCTCCGGCGTCACTCTTTCTTCATTCTTGGAATCGACGCAGACGACATCGACCGCCTTCGCCGCCCGGAGCAGCGGCAGCGCGTCGAACACCGAGCGGGCGGCCTCGCGCCCGCCATTCCAGCCGATGACGATGCGGTCGAGATCGAGCTTGTGCTCGTTGCTGCGCGGCAGGACCAGAAGCGGGCGGCCGGCGCCGACCAGTATGCGCTCGATGCAGTCGAGCTCGACGCCCGAGACCTCCGAGGGGTCGGTGGCGCTGGCGATGATGATGTCGGCGGACTTGCCATGGCTGATGATCTCGTCCGAGATCAAAGGCGAGCGGCCTTCGACGGAGACGAATTCCTGCTCGAGCTTGGCTTGCTTCATGGCCGCTTCGAAGGCGTTCCGCACCTTGGGGAGATTGTTCTTGAAGAAGGTCTGATGGCCTTCGAACATCTGCGGGACGGCTTCGAAGCCGGTCGAAGGATAGATCTGCGCGGCCGGGATGGTGTAGAGGCCGCGCACGAAAGCGCCGTCGAGCGCGGCAATCCGGGCAGCTGCGGCATTCAGGGCATCGAGGCGGTTGATTTCGTTGAGGGCGACGAGAACGGTCTTGTAGGACATTGTCCTTCTCCCAGGTTGGGCACGTTCACCCCGCGCGAAGCGTGGGAACACCTCCATTAATATAGTCATTGCAATAGGAATTGCGAGCGCCAGTTGGTTCGCGGACCCCTTTGTCCGCAGCCCATTTCGCAGGTTTCAAGCTGATTTTTTAGGCGCTTAGACGGCCCCAGACGGCGCAGCCGAGGACGCGGCCCAGAGGCTTCATCTGCAGCAAAGCGACGCAGCTCGTGCTCTCTTCCGTCATCACGCTGTCCTTGGGCAACGTGAAGGTTGTGCTCTCGCCATGCCACATGCCGGCCGGCACGAGCCGGCGCACGACATTCAGATAGGTGATCTTCTGGCCGGCATTCTCGCCCTTTTCAATCTCGACGGGCATCTGCGGCGCGACCGACACGAACCAGAGGGTGGCGAGGGGGGCCGGCACGTCGGGCGGTGCGGGATCGACGGTGATCTGGAATTCGGCGTCATTGGCAAAAATGGACACCGGGATCCACATTGGCGGCGGGGTCAGCAGCGAATGCTTGATGGCTCCGATCACCGCCGCCTTCTGGCTGCCGACCACATGCGAGGCGCCGTCGATGATCATCTGCGGCGTATAGACGTCCATGTCGCCGCGCGCCTTGGCATATTTATACTGGCGCTTGGAATTTTCCGGCGCCGCCAGCGTGTCGCGCCAGCCGCGATAGTCCCAGTAATCGACATTGTAGGTCAGCGCCACGACGTCCTTCATGGCACGCACCTCTTCCATGAAGGCATCGGCGGGCGGGCAGGACGAGCAGCCTTGGCTGGTGAACAATTCGACGATCGCCGGGCGTACGGCAGCGTCGGCCTTGGCGCGGCCCACGAGGCCCGACGCCGCGGCACCGGCGGCCAGCGCCAGCACGCCCCGGCGGGTCACTTCAAGCGAGTTCTGCATCCCGGCCTATATGACGTAAACATGACACCCCATCGAGTCACGTTCAGGTGAGCCCACTCACAAGCTGGTGACGGAAATTACGCCGCTTTTGCGAGGCCGCGCAGGACATAGGGCATGATGCCGCCCTGCTTGTAATAGTCCAGCTCGTCGAGCGTATCGATCCGGCACTGCACATCTATGATGCGGCCCGCGCCATCAGGTGCGGTGATCATCAACTGAAGCGTGGCCCGCGGTTTGAGCCCTTCAGCTAACCCATGAATGGTTACTATTTCGTCACCCTTGAGACCGAGGGCCTGCCAGCTCTCGCCGTCCTTGAACTGGAGCGGAGCCACGCCCATGCCGACGAGATTGGAGCGGTGGATGCGCTCGAAGCTCTGCGCCACCACGGCGCGCACGCCGAGCAGCCGCGTACCCTTCGCCGCCCAGTCGCGCGAGGAACCGGTGCCATATTCCTTGCCGGCGAAGATGACGAGCGGCACGCCTTCCTGCGCGTAGCGCATCGCCGCGTCATAGATCGGCATCTGCTCGCCGGAAGGGTAGTGCTTGGTCACGCCGCCTTCGACACCCGGCACCATCTGGTTCTTGATGCGGATATTGGCGAAGGTGCCGCGCATCATGACTTCGTGATTGCCGCGCCTCGCGCCATAGGAGTTGAAATCGACGGGGCGCACCTGGTGCTCGGTGAGATAGATGCCGGCGGGGCTCGTCGCCTTGATGTTGCCGGCGGGCGAGATGTGGTCGGTGGTGATCGAATCGAGGAAGAGACCCAGAATGCGGGCGTTGACGACATCGGTCACCGGATCCGGCGTCATCTTCATCCCCTCGAAATAGGGCGGGTTCTGAACATAGGTGGAAGAGGGGCTCCATTTGAAGGTGAGGCCGCCCTCGACCTTGATCTTGCGCCACTCGGCGTCGCCCTTGAACACGTCCTTGTATTTGGTGGCGAAGGCCTTGCGGGTGACGTTCTTGCGCACGCTCGCGGCGATCTCCTTGGCCCCGGGCCAGATGTCCTTGAGATAGACGGGCTTGCCGTCCTTGCCGAGACCCAAAGGATCCTTGCTCAGATCGACATTGAGCGAGCCCGCCAGCGCATAGGCGACGACGAGCGGCGGCGAGGCCAGATAGTTGGCCCTGACATCCGGATTGACGCGGCCTTCGAAATTGCGGTTGCCGGAAAGCACGGCGGCGGCGACGAGATCGTTCTTCTTGATCGTCTCCGAGATCGCCTCGGGCAAGGGCCCCGAATTGCCGATGCAGGTGGTGCAGCCATAGCCCACGAGACCGAAGCCGAGCTTGTCGAGGTCCTTCTGCAGGCCCGACGATTTCAGATATTCGGTCACCACCTGGCTGCCCGGCGCGAGCGAGGTCTTCACCCACGGCTTGACGGTGAGGCCTTTCTTCACCGCATTGCGGGCGAGGAGGCCGGCGCCGATCATGACGGAGGGATTGGAGGTGTTGGTGCAGGAGGTGATGGCGGCGATCACCACATCGCCGTGGCCCAGATCGAAATTGGCGCCATCGACCTTGAAGCGCTTGTGCAACTCGTCGGCCTTCTTGAACTCGTTCGCCATGACGGTGGCGAAATCGGGCGCCGCATTCTTCAGCGTGACGCGATCCTGCGGACGCTTCGGCCCCGCCATCGAAGCCTCGACGGTCGCGAGATCGAGGGTGAGCGTATCGGTGAAGACGGGATCGGCCGATTTGGCGGTCCAGAACATGCCTTGTGCCTTGGCATAGGCCTCGACGAGAGCGACTTGGCCCGCGGGACGCGCGGTGCTCTTCAGATAGTCGAGTGTCTCGGCCGAGACCGGGAAGAAGCCGCATGTCGCGCCATATTCGGGCGCCATATTGGCGATCGTCGCCATGTCGGCCAGCGCCAGATTGGCGAGGCCCGGGCCATAGAACTCGACGAACTTGCCGACCACGCCCTTCTTGCGCAGCATCTGGGTCACGGTGAGAACGAGATCGGTGGCGGTGGTGCCTTCCGGCAACTGACCCTCGAGGCGGAAGCCGATGACTTCCGGGATGAGCATGGAGGTCGGCTGGCCGAGCATGGCCGCTTCCGCCTCGATGCCGCCCACACCCCAGCCCAGCACGGCAAGGCCGTTGACCATGGTGGTGTGGCTGTCGGTGCCGACCAGCGTGTCGGGGAAGGCATATTCGACGGTCTTGCCCTTCTCCTGAACCTTCTTCGTCCATACGGTGCGGGCGAGATATTCGAGATTCACCTGATGGCAGATGCCGGTGCCGGGCGGCACGACACGGAAATTGTCGAAGGCGCTCTGGCCCCATTTGAGGAAAGTGTAGCGCTCGCCATTGCGGTCATATTCGAGGGCCACATTCTGCTTGAAGGCTTTCGAATTGGCGAAGAAATCGACCATCACCGAATGATCGATGACGAGATCGACCGGCGCCAGCGGATTGATCTTCTTTGGATCGCCGCCCAGGTTGCGCATCGCATCGCGCATGGCGGCGAGATCGACGACCGCCGGCACGCCGGTGAAGTCCTGCATGAGCACGCGCGCCGGCCGATAGGCGATCTCGTTCTCGGCCTTGCCGCGATTGGTGAGCCAATGGGCGAAATTGGTGATGCTCTCCTTGGTGACGGAGCGGCCATCCTCGTGACGCAGGAGATTCTCGAGCAGCACCTTGAGCGAATAGGGCAGGGAGGAAATTCCGGCCAGTCCGTTCTTCTCGGCGGCCTTGAGGCTGAAATAGGCATAGGTCTTGGCGCCCACCTTCAACGTTTTGCGGCTTTTGAAGGAGTCGAGGGACGTCGCGGTCATAGGCTGATCCTTGGTACAAATTGGTCTCTGGGCGGGATGCCCAGCATATAGTTCCATTTCCGTCACAATGCCAAGACATGAGCCGCCCCATCTGTCGGAATGTCACATTCCCGGGGGACATGGGAAAAAAGGCTTGATCGCTTTGCCTCCCGCTCCCCAATGGGTTAAGCGGATGGACGATGGTCCAACTTCAGGCAAAATCGCTCGCCTGCCAGCGCGGCGGCCGGGCGGTCTTCAGCAATGTGAATTTTGCCCTCTCCTCGGGCCAGCTCCTGGAGCTCCGGGGCCCCAATGGCTCGGGCAAGTCTTCGCTCCTGCGCCTGATCGCCGGGCTCGGCGAGCCGGTCCAGGGCGAGATCGTCCTCGATGGCGGCAGCGCCGAGCTCACCATCGGCCAGCAAGCCCATTACGCGGCGCATCAGGAGGCGATCAAATCGCCGCTGACGGTGGCCGAGAATCTCGAATTCTGGAGCGACTTCCTGGGCGGCGGCGATCTCGACAGGGCGCTCGCCGCCTTCGATCTCGTCGATCTCGCCCAATATCCGGCCGCACTCCTCTCGGCCGGGCAGAAGCGCCGCCTGTCGCTCGCACGGCTCGCTCTGGTGCCGCGTCTCCTCTGGCTCCTGGACGAACCGACGCTCGGCCTCGACCAGGCCTCGCTCGAGCGGCTGATGCAGCTCCTGCGCGGCCATTTGTCGGGCGGCGGCCTTGCCGTCATCGCCACCCATGCGGCACTCGCCCTCGCGGCTGATGCGACGATCGTCCTGGGGGCGGCCAGGTGAAGCTGATCTGGGCGCTCATCCGGCGTGACCTCAGGCTCGCCACCAGGCAAGGCGGTGGCGCGGGCACGGCGATCGGCTTCTTCGTGACGGTGATCGTCCTCTTGCCCTTGGGGCTAGGCCCCGACCAGGCGCTGCTGCAGCGCATCGCGCCGGGCGCCTTATGGATCGCGCTGCTATTGTCCGTTCTCTTGTCGGCGGAGCGGATCTTCCAATCGGACTATGAGGACGGTTCGCTCGATGCGATGGCGCTCGGCGTGGTGCCGCTCGAGCTCGTGGTGCTGGCCAAGGCCTCAGCGCATTGGCTCACCACCGCCTTGCCGCTCGCCATCGCCGCACCCTTGTTCGGCTTCCTGATCAATCTCGATCCAGAGGCCATCCCGCCGCTCAGCCTCGCCATGATCCTGGGCTCGCTCTTCCTGTCGCTGCTGGCGGCGCTGGGTGCCGCGATCACCGTGGCGCTCCGGCGCGGCGGCCTCCTGGTCTCGCTCCTGATCCTGCCCTTCTATGTGCCCTGTCTCATCTTCGGCGTGGCGGCAAGCTCCAATTCCGAGCTCATCGGGCCGTCGCTCCTCATCCTGACGGCGCTCGTCCTGGCCAGCCTCGTCCTAGTCCCGGTTGCGGCCGCTGCGGCGTTGCGCGCCTATCTGAAATGAGCCAGGAACCCTAAATAAGCGCCATGCAGCAACTCGCCAATCCGGCCCGGTTCCTCAAGCTCGCCCAGGCGATCCTCGCGCCGATCTGGGTCCTGACGGCGATCGCTTTCGCGGTGGGGCTCTATATGGCGCTGGTCACGGCCCCCGCCGACTACCAGCAGGGTGAGACGGTCCGCATCATGTTCGTTCATGTGCCGGCCGCCTGGATGGCGCTCATGGTCTATAGCGCAATGGCGGTGGCGAGCGCCTCGGCGGCCATCTTCCGCCATCCGCTGGCCGACATGGCGGCCAAGGCCGCAGCTCCCATCGGCGCCATGTTCTGCCTGCTGGCACTCGTCACCGGATCACTGTGGGGCAAGCCCATGTGGGGCGCCTGGTGGGTGTGGGACGCGCGCCTGACCTCGATGTTCGTGCTGTTCCTTCTTTATCTCGGCTATATGGCCATCTGGCAGGCGATCGAGGACCCGCATCGCGCCGCACTCGTGGCGCGCATCGTCGCGATTGCCGGCTTCATCAACGTGCCGATCGTCAAATTCTCCGTCGATTGGTGGAATTCCCTGCATCAGGGCGCCTCCGTCTTCCGCATGGGAGGCCCCACCATCGATCAGCGCATGCTGTGGCCCTTGCTCGTCATGGCACTCGCCTATCTCCTGCTGTTCCTCGGGCTGCTCCTCATCGCGATGCGCAGCGAGATCACCTCGCGTAAGATCCGGCAGCTGCAGTTCGCGAGGCTCGAAGGCCGCTGATGGATCTCACCGCCGCCCATATCGCCTTCGTGATCGCCGCCTATGCCGCGAGCTTCGCCGGCCTCGCGGCACTGGTGCTCTTCATCTTTCTGCGCGACCGCAAGCTCAAGCGGCAAGCGGCTGCTCTCGACCGCGACAGGCCAAGCGCACCATGACCGATGCCCCCTCGCAGTCCCGGTCGCGCGGTTGGCTCACCATCCTGCCGGTGGCGGTGTTCCTCGTGCTTGCCGCTCTGTTCTATCGCGGCCTGTCGGGCGATCCCGCCGAGGTTCCCTCGGTCTTGATCAACAAGCCCGTGCCCGATTTCACGCTTGCGCCGGTCGAGGGCTTGAATCTCCCCGGACTTGCCACGGGCGATCTGAAAAAGGGCGCGATCACGCTGGTCAATGTCTGGGCATCCTGGTGCGTGCCCTGCCGAACCGAGCATCCCTTGCTCATGGAGCTCGCCAAGCGCGAGGATCTTCGCGTCGTCGGCATCAACTACAAGGATGATCCGGCAAATGCCCGCCGGTTCCTGATCACGCTCGGGGTTCCCTTCGCCGCCGTGGGCAGCGATCCGACCGGGCGGGCGGCGGTCGACTGGGGCGTCTATGGCGTGCCGGAGAGCTTCCTGGTCGACGGCGAGGGCGTGATCCGCCTGAAATGGATCGGGCCTCTCACCGGAGAAGCCCTCAACAACGAAATCATTCCAAAGATCAAAGCGATCAAGCGCGGCGGCGGTTCTTGATCTTGAGGGCGGGCTTGACCTCGTTCTCGTCCTCGATGCGGTCCATCTCTGCAGCGAGAAGCGTCAAGGCCTCGGTGAACGGCTTGCGGTGGCCGGGCGGCACCGCGGCAAGCACTTGCTTGTCGACTTCATCGGCTCCCGGTTGCGCGAGCTTCAGCATGCGCTTGCCGGCCGAGGTGATGCGCACCGAATTGGTGCGGCCGTCATCCTTGGTGCGGCGGCGCTGCAGATAGCCCTGCGCGAGAAGCCGGGCCACCAGGTCGGCCAAGGTCGAACGGTCGATGCCGGTCATCTTCACCAGTGCCGTCTGGCTCACGCCTTCATTCTGGTCGACGGCGATGAGAACGGTGAATTGGCGCTGTGTCAGGCCGGCCTTCCCGACCTCCCCCTGATAGACATAGGCTGCGTATTGAGCTGCTCTCTTCAAAAGATGATATGGCGAGCGTGAAAGCTGCTTCACGTCTTTGTTGCCTGTCATCGACCCCTACTCCTGCCGCCGAGCAAGCCGCCAGCCTCGCCCCGCGTATCTGATGCCTCGTTCCGGATGATTATCGCTTGGCCTTTTCGCCCCGAAAACGCTCAAGCTTGTTGTCACCGTCACCCGAAGCCATTTGTCCTAGCGCCTCATAGCGAGGACGGCAAGAGGATAAAGCAAAATGCTGTTTTGCAATTGCGAGAAACAATTCTCGCTTGCGCCGGAACTCATCGTCAGCATACGGAACGGTCTCGAAATGCGACAAATAGTGCTGTCGCGCCGATCCAATACTAATTTGGCGTCTTGGGATCGTCCTGAATCATGTGTTTGGTCATCATTGGCGCCTGCGACAGGGCAAAAACCAGCGTCACGGGCAGCAGCGCCACCTTGAAATTCACCCAGGTATCAGTCGGTACCATCCGCCACACGACTTCGTTGGCGACGGCGATGCACAAAAAGAAAATTCCCCAGCGTATGGTGAGCGCGCGCCAACCTTCATCGGTCATCTTGATGGCTTCACCCATCACATACTTCAGAAAAGTCTGCCCAAAGAACAAGCCGCCGAGAAGAACCACGCCGAACAGGGCGTTGATGAGCGTGACTTTCACCTTGATGAAGGTTTCGTCGTGAAGCCAGAGGGTCAAGACGCCGAAGACCGCGACGAAGCCGGCGCTGATCAGCGGCATGACCGCGAGCTTGCCGGTCAGAATCCAGGACAGAAGCAGGGCCAAGGCGGTCGCCGCCATGAAGATGCCGGTCGCCCAGAATATGCCGCCCAGCCAGTTGGAAAGGAAGAAGGCGATCAGCGGGCCGGCTTCGATGATAATCTTGACAATCGGGTTCATTCTTCCAGACCTGCAATGGCGCGCGAAAAGGCATTGGCGTCGAAAGGCTGCAGATCCTCGATCTGCTCGCCCACGCCGATGGCGTGAATGGGAAGCTTGAAGCGCTCGGCAATGGCAACGAGGATGCCGCCGCGCGCCGTGCCGTCGAGCTTGGTCATGATGAGGCCGGTGACGCCCGCCACCTTGGTGAAGACGTCGGCCTGGGAAATGGCGTTCTGGCCGGTGGTGGCGTCGAGCACCAGGAGGACCGCATGCGGCGCCGTCTCGTCCTGCTTCTTGATGACGCGCACGATCTTTTCGAGCTCGGCCATGAGATTGGCCTTGTTCTGCAGCCGGCCGGCCGTGTCGATGATGAGGATGTCGGCAGCCTCGGCCTTGGCTTCCCGCATCGCGTCGAAAGCAAGGCCGGCGGCGTCCGCTCCGGTCGGACGCGCGATCACCTTGGCGCCGATGCGCTTGCCCCAGACCGAGAGCTGCTCGATCGCCGCCGCGCGGAACGTGTCGCAGGCGGCCAGCATCACGGAAAAGCCCTCACCCGCCGCGATGGCGCCGAGCTTGCCGATGGTTGTGGTCTTGCCTGATCCGTTGACGCCGACCACCAGGATGACGAAAGGCTTCTGGGCGCCGAAGTTGAATGGGACCTCGACCGGCTTCAGGACCTTCGCCACTTCGCCGGCGAGAATCGCCTTCACCTCTTGCGGATCGATCTCCTTGTCATAGCGCCCGGCCGAGACCGCCTTGACGATGCGGGTCGTCATCTCGACCCCGAGATCGGCCTGGATCAAGACGTCCTCGAGCTCGTCCAGCGTCGCCGCATCGAGCCGGCGCTTGGTGAAGATGGCGGTGATCGATCCGGTGAGCGAGCGCGATGATTTCGCCATCCCCGCCTTGAGGCGATTGAACCAGCCGCCCCGCTGTTGCGGCGGCGCGACCGGCGCTTCATCCGATCCCGCGGCGGGCGATGGTTCGGGTTCCGGCTCGGGCGCGGGCTGCAGAGCCTCGACCAGCTCTTCGGGGGGCGGGGCGGCTTCGTCCTTTTGTCCGGCGCCCCGGTTGAAGAGTTTCTTGAAGAAGCTCATGCCGCGAGGCTCGCCTCGAGGTGATCGCTGCCGCGGCCCGTCACCTTGGCACGGACGATGGCACCGGCGCTCATGCGCTGGACGAATTTCACCGAGGCGAAATGTTCCGTGCGTCCCGAGGAGGGGGTCTCGATGAGGATCGAGCGCAGGGCGCCCACCTCCCGGCCCAGAAACGCATCGAACCGCTCCCGGCCCTTCTCCCGCAAGGCGCGGGCACGGTCCTGGATGACGGGTTTGGGCAGCTGCGGCATGCGCGCAGCGGGCGTTCCCGGGCGCGGCGAAAACGGGAAGACATGCAGATAAGTAAGACCGCATTCCTCGACGATGTTCAGCGAATTCTCGAACATCGCCTCGGTCTCGGTCGGGAAGCCGGCGATGATGTCGGCACCGAAGACCATGTCGGGCCGGAGCTTGCGCACGTCCGCACAGAAGGCGATCGAATGGTCGCGCAAATGGCGGCGCTTCATGCGCTTGAGGATCATGTCGTCGCCCGCCTGCAGCGACAGATGGAGATGCGGCATCAGCCGCTCCTCCTCGGCGATGGCGCGCATCAGATCCGCATCCGCCTCGATCGAATCGATCGACGAGAGGCGCAGGCGCTTGAGCTCGGGCACCGCCTTGAGGATGCGGCGGACGAGATTGCCGAGACGCGGGCGGCCGGGCAGATCGGCGCCCCAGGAGGTGATGTCGACGCCCGACAGCACGATCTCGGAATAGCCGTTGTTGGCGAGGCGGCGGATCTGCTCGGCCACGTCGCCCGCCGGCACCGAGCGCGAATTGCCGCGGCCAAAGGGAATGATGCAGAAGGTGCAGCGATGGTCGCAGCCATTCTGGACCTGCACGAAGGCGCGGGTGCGCTCGGTGAAGCCGTCGATCATGTGGAGCGCCGTCTCGCGCACCGACATGATGTCGTTTACCTTGACGCGCTCCTCGGCGCCCAAGCCGAAATCGGGGAAACGATAGCTCTTGGAATCGAGCTTCTCCTCATTGCCGAGAACGAGGTCGACCTCCGGCATCTCGGAAAACATCTCAGGCGTCGTCTGGGCCGCGCAGCCGGTGACGATGATACGCGCTTCAGGGTTCTCCTTGCGCGCCCGCCTGATCGCCTGGCGCGCCTGGCGCGTCGCTTCCGCCGTCACCGCGCAGGTGTTGAAGATGACTGCGTTTTCGAGGCCGGCCTTCTCGGCCTCGTGGCGCATGACCTCCGATTCATAGGCGTTGAGGCGGCAGCCGAAAGTGATGATGTCAGGCTTCGACATGGGGCATCACACCGCAAGATGAGCGGGCAATGTACCCTCGAATTCATAGGCGATGGGGCCGGTCATCAGAATGTGATCGTCGGCTTCGCGCCACTCCATGGCGAGATCGCCGCCGGGAAGGGTCACGGTCGCCTTACGGTCGGTAAGCTTGATGCGCGCCGCCGCCGCTATGGTGGCGCAGGCCGCCGTGCCGCAGGCACGGGTGAGGCCGGCGCCGCGCTCCCATACTTTGAGCGTGATGTGGTCCTTGGCATCGACGCGGGCCAAGGAAATATTGGCGCGCTCCGGGAACAGCGGATGGTGCTCGAGCATCGGTCCCGCTTTGGCGAGGTCGACGACGTCGAGGTCCTTCACCCAGAAGATGCAATGCGGGTTGCCGACATTGACCACCGAGGGCGAATGGATCAGGGGCGCGTCGATGGGACCGAGCTGCAATTCGATATGACGCGTATCGGGGAAGGGCTCGGACAAGGGGATGTCCTGCCAGCCGAAGCGGGGCGCCCCCATATCGACCGTCACCATGCCGTTTTCGCCCTTCTCGCAGACGAGGAAGCCGCCCAGAGTATCGATGGTGGCCGCGGACGAGCCTTTCTCGGCGAACAGAATATCGGCGATGCAGCGCGAGGCGTTGCCGCAGGATTCGACCTCGAAGCCGGCATTGTTCCAGATGCGCATTTGCACATCGGCCGTCTTGGAAGGCCCGATGACGATGAGCTGGTCGCAGCCGATCCCGGTCTTGCGGTCGGCAATGGCGCGGGCCTGCGCGTCGCTGATCACCGCCGGACGCGAGCGGGCGTCGAGCACGACAAAATCGTTGCCGAGCCCGTTCATCTTGCGGAATTCCCTGGGGGCCAACCCGTTCATGGCCGGTTTATATGGTGAAAGGGTCCGGGAAAGCCAGCCCTTTGCTTCCCCCTGGCCGCGGTTTATGCCATAGAGCCGCCACGAAGCAGCCATAAGCAATCATTCCCATGACTGCCAATACCACGCAGGATGCCTTCGCCGCCGGGAGACGGGACGAGGGCGCCGATCAGCAATATGCCACCGCCGGGATCGCACCGCTCGAAAGGCCCAGCGCGCTTACCCGCTTCTTCATGGGCGTGGTCGCCAGGGCCGAAAGGCTCAATTTGAAATATGCCAAGCTCGGCAACCCGCCGGTCTATGACAACCGGGTCTTCCCCTGGGCGGTCGAGATCGAGAAGGCCGCGCCCAAGATCCGGGCCGAGCTCGAGCGTGTCCTCGTGCGCAAATCAGAGTTGCCGAATTTTCAGGACATCTCTGCCGATGTGAAGACCATCAGCACCGATCAGGGCTGGAAGACCTTCTTCCTGCTCGCTTTCGGCATGAAGTCCGAGCAGAACATCGCGCAATGCCCTGAGACCTGGAAGGCCGTCCAGGCCATTCCCGGACTCAAGACCGCGATGTTCTCGATCTTCGAGCCGGGCAAGCACCTGCCGGCGCATAGAGGTCCCTACAATGGCGTGCTCAGGCTCCATCTCGGCCTCATCGTGCCGGAGCCCCGCGACAAGATCGCGATCCGGGTGAAGGACCAGGTCTGCCATTGGAGCGAGGGCAAGGTTCTCATTTTCGACGATGCCTATGAGCATGAGGCGTGGAATCATTCCGACAAGACGCGTGTGGTGCTGTTCGTCGACTTCGTGAAGCCGCTCCGCTTCCCGGCCAATTTCGTCAACTGGCTGTTGATGAACATCGCGCTGTTCACACCCTTCATCCGCGAAGGCCTCGACAACCACAAGGAATGGGAGAAGCGCTTCTACGCCGAAGCGGAAGCGCTGCGGAACCGGCCGCAAAGCTAGGCAGCGCCCCGCGCATATATCAACGCTGGCGATATATCCATCAAATAATTTCGCTGGACCGAGCCGTGCCCGTCACGCCAAGGGAGCGGCATGACTCAAGCAATGACTTCCGCTCTTCCGGGCTCGCGCCGACTCAATCCCTGGGTCGTCGTCTGGCTGTGCTTCGCCGTGCTCTCCATCGTGATGTCGGCGCGCCAGGTCGTGGCGATCATGACCGACGACTGGACCAGGACGCTCGGCTGGTCGAAGACCTTCATCAGCTCGGGGCAGTCGGTGGCCCTGGTGATGGTCGCCATCGTGGCGCCGATCGCCGGCAATCTCGCCGACCGCTATGGCGCGCGGGTGATGCTGACGGCCGGTCTGCTTGTCGTTGCGGCAGGCTTGCTCCTGTTCGCCAGCTTCCCGGTCGCTGCACTCTATATTGTCGGCTACGGCCTCGTCGGCGGCGTCGGCTTCGCCACGGCGAACATGCATCTGATCTCGACCGCCATCGCCAAGCTCTTCACCGAGCAGCGTGGGCTTGCCACCGGCATCGCCAATTCGGGCGCCACGGCCGGGCAGTTCATCACCGTTCCCCTGGTCACGGCGGGTCTCGCTTATGTGAGCTGGCAATGGAGCATCATCGCAGTGGCGCTGGCCTGCGTCGGGATGGCAGTGGTGATCTGGGTGGCGCTCAAGCCCGGCGCCGATGCGGCGGCCGAAACCCGGAAGGCCGAGACCCTGTCGCAGGAGCCTCTGTGGACGCGGCTCAGATTTCTCCTCACCAATCCGACCTTCCACATTCTCTATTGGAGCTTCTTCATCTGCGGCGTCACCACCACCGGCGCCATCGAGACGCATTTCCTGCCCTATGCGGCCTTTTGCGGCTTCCCGCCGGTGCCGGCGTCAGGCGTCTATGGCGGCATCATGGCCATCAATCTCGCCGGCATGTTCCTTTCGGGCTGGCTCACTGACAAGGTCAACCGGCCGCTGCTTTTGGGCAGCATCTACATCGTGCGCTCCTTCTCCTTCCTGGTGCTCATGCATGTGGGAACGAGCTATGAGATGCTGTTCGTCTTTGCGGTCATCTACGGCATCTTCGACTATTCGACCGTGCCGCCGACGGCGAGCCTCGCCGCCTCACATCTCGGCCTCAAGATCATGGGCCTCGCCATGGGGCTGATCAGCGGCGGACATGCGCTGGGGGGCGCTCTCGGCTCCTTCATGGGCGGCTATCTGTTCGACCTCTTCGCCCGCTATACCGAAATGTGGTGGGCGGCCTTCGCCACGGCCGTGCTCGCCGGCCTGATGGTATTCTTCGTCAAGGAGAACCGGCGGCAAAGAGGGTTAATACTGGCGCCCGCCGAATGATCTCAAATTGAGGCTTGCGTAAACCGGCGCGCACAGACATTCTGACGCTGCGAGAGGGCGTTCCGTGGGAAGCGGGTGCGCGAAATGGCTTCAGCAACAGACGTCATCATCATCGGCGCCGGCGCCGCGGGGCTCGGCGCGGCGAAAACCCTCATCGCCCAGGGCAAATCGGTCCGGATCCTCGAGGCGCAGGACCGCATCGGGGGGCGTGCCCATACGGTGACGGCCAGGTTCGGCGTGCCCTTCGACTGGGGCTGCGCCTGGATGCATGCCGCCGACCGCAATCCCTTCTTCGACGAAGCCATCGCCCAGAATGCGACATTGCAACATCACGATCTCAATCTCGACCGGCTCTATTTCGGCGCCAGGCGCGCCACCGCGGTCGAAATGGCGCAGATGTTCAAGGCCGATTTCGAGTTCGCTTCCCTGCTCGAGCACAAGACGGCGAAAGGCGACAGGCTGGCCGAGCTTCTCGAGGTCTCGGCGGCGAGTGCCGCGGCCGGCACCTATGCAGGGCCGATGGATTTCGCCCAGGACCTGGATGAGATATCCGCCGCCGACCTGATGGCCGCCGCCGATCTCGATCCCAATTTCCTGGTGCGCGAAGGCTTTGGCGCCGTGGTGGCGCAGTGGGCGCGCGATGTCCCGGTCGAGCTCGCGACACCGGTCAAGCGGCTGCGCTGGGACGGGCCCGGTGTCATTGCCGAAACGCCGCGCGGCGAGCTCCAGGCCAAGGCGGCGATCGTCACGGTCTCGACCGGCGTGCTGGCCTTCGGCGGCTTGCGCTTCACGCCCGATCTGCCGCCCGCGCATGATGAAGCGGTCCACAATCTGCCGATGGGGCTTCTCACCAAGATCCCGCTCGAGATCAAAGGCGACCGGCTCGGCCTGAAACCTTTCGAGGACATCCTGATCGAGCGCCATGGCCATCACGATGTGTATTTCCTGTGCTTCCCCTTCGACTGCGATCTTCTCATCGGCTTCGTCGGCGGCGATTTCGCCTGGGAATTGTCGGCGGCGGGAGAGGCGGCGGCGGTCGATTTCGCGGTGCAGAGCCTCACGCGGACATTCGGCGCCAATATCGAAAAGCAGATCGGGCGCAGCGCCATGACCGACTGGGGCGCCAATCCTTATGCCCGCGGCGCCTATGCGGCGGCGCGGCCAGGCTATGCCGCGGCGCGAAAGACGCTGATGGAGCCCATCGGGAACCGCATCTTCTTCGCCGGAGAGGCGCTGGGCGGATCGCTGATCCAGACCTGCGCCGGGGCCAGGCTTTCGGGCGAAGCGGCCGCGCTCAAGGCCGGCGAGGCGCTGAAATAGGAAGCATATCCCAGAATTGACTTTTGCCCCTTGGGACCCTAGAACACGGCCCGATTTCAAGACGCTTGAACGTCTCGAGGCTTCGTCACACATGGGTTTCGTCCCCGGGAGGTGATGAACCGGCATCCGGCAGCGCGTGGCGCCCCCGGGTGTCATTTGCGTTTGGGCTAAAAGGAACTGGGTATGTTCGAAACACTGCAAGAGCGCCTTTCCGGCATTCTCGACAAGCTCACCGGCCGCGGTGCGCTGTCGGAGGCCGATGTCGATGCGGCGATGCGCGAAGTGAGACGCGCTCTGCTCGAGGCCGACGTGGCGCTCGATGTGGTGAAGGGCTTCATCGACAAGGTAAGGGCCAAGGCGGTCGGCGCCGACGTGGTCAAGTCGGTGACGCCCGGCCAGATGGTGGTCAAGATCGTCCATGACGCCCTGGTCGAGACCTTGGGCTCGGAAGGGGCGACGCTCAATCTCAGAGCCTCGCCGCCCGTGCCGATCCTGATGGTGGGCTTGCAGGGCTCGGGCAAGACGACGACCACGGCCAAGATCGCCAAGCGCCTGCAAGAGCGCGAGAAGCGCAAGGTCCTGATGGCCTCGCTCGATACGCGGCGGCCCGCGGCGCAGGAGCAGCTCGCGATATTGGGCCAGCAGACGGGCGTCGAGACGCTTGCCATCGTCAAGGGCGAGAACCCGGTCCAGATCGCCAGGCGCGCCATGTCGGAAGCCCGCCGCGGCGGCTTCGACGTCGTCCTGCTCGACACCGCCGGCCGTCTTCACATCGATGAAGAGCTCCTCGCCGAAGCGGCGGCGGTGCGCGACATCGCCAAGCCCAATGAGACATTGCTCGTCGCCGACTCGCTCACCGGCCAGGACGCCGTCAATCTGGCGAAGAGTTTTGATGAGAAGATCGGCATCACCGGCATCGTCCTGACCCGCATCGACGGCGATGGCCGCGGTGGTGCGGCGCTGTCGATGCGCGCCGTCACCGGCAAGCCGATCAAGCTCATGGGCACCGGCGAGAAGCTCGACGGGCTCGAGGACTTCCATCCGCAGCGCATCGCCGGGCGCATTCTCGGCATGGGCGACGTCGTCAGCCTGGTCGAGCGTGCGGCGCAGTCGATCGATGCCGACAAGGCGAAGCGTATCGCCGAGCGCATGAAGAAGGGCGCCTTCGATCTCGAAGATCTCGCCGAGCAGTTGCAGCAATTGCAGAAGCTCGGCGGCATGTCGGGCATGATGGGATTGCTGCCCGGCATGGGCAAGATCAAGAAGCAGCTCGCAGGTGTCGACCTCGACAATTCGGTGCTCAAGCGCCAGATGGCGATCATCGGCTCGATGAGCAAGTTCGAGAAGCGCAATCCCAAGGTCATGAACGCCTCGCGCAAGAAGCGCGTCGCCGCGGGCTCGGGCACCAAGGTCGAGGAGATCAACCGCCTGCTCAAGATGCATATCCAGATGGCGGATATGATGAAGAAGATGGGCGGCAACAAAGGCCTGATGAGCCGCATGTTCGGCGGCAAGGGCGCCCCCGACGCGGCCGAGATGGAGAAGATGCAGGCCGAGCTCGCCAAGCTCGATCCCAATGCGATCCCGCCCGAGCTGAAAGACATGATGCAGGGCGGCGCCTTGCCCGACATGCCGAAGCTGCCGACGGGCCTGCCGGGCTTGGGCGGCAAGCTCCCGGGTCTCGGCGGCGGTTCGCCTTTCAAGGGGCTCCCGGGCCTGGGCAAGAAGAAATGACATGTCGCCCTTCCCCGAGCTCGAGACGGAAAGACTGCGCTTGCGCCATTGGTGCGAAAGCGATGTCGATCCGCTTCTCGCCTTCTATCGCGATCCCCAGTCGGCGGCGGTCTATGGCGAGGATATCAAGCGCAGCGATGTGTGGCGGCGCATGGCGCTCGCCATCGGCCATTGGCACCTGCGGGGCTTCGGGCCGTGGGTGCTCGAAGACAAAGCGACCAGCAAGATCGCCGGCCTTGGCGGCCTGTGGTTTCCGGATGGCTGGGGCGATGTCGAGATCGGCTACGGCATCATGCCGGAATTCCGCGGGCAGGGCTATGCCGCGGAAGCGGCGCGGCGCGTGCGCGACTACGGCTATCGCGAGATCGGGCTTGCCCGTCTTGTCAGCTACATCGATCCCGGCAACACGGCATCGATCAAGGTTGCCGAGAAGCTTGGCGCTGTGCCTGACGGAGAATTCCTCATGCACGGCAAGCCTCACCGCATCTATCTCTATCCCAACAACGACTGATTCAAATCCAAGGAGAAACTGAATGTCACTCAAGATCAGACTGTCGCGTGCCGGCTCGAAGAAGCGGCCCTATTACCACATCGTGGTCGCCGATGCGGCATCACCGCGCGACGGCAAGTTCATCGACGTGGTCGGGGCCTTCAATCCGATGCTCGGCAAGACCGACGAGAAGCGCGTGCAGCTCGACGCCGAGAAGGCGGCGGCGTGGCTCAAAAAGGGCGCACAGCCGACCGATCGCGTGCTGCGCTTCCTCGACAAGGCCGGCCTCAAGAAGCGCGAGGCGCGCAACAACCCGAACAAGGCCCTGCCGGGCAAGAAGCGCCAGGAGCGCGAGAAGGCCCAAGCCGACGCCGCCGCCAAGGCCGCTGAAGCCGCTGCTGCTGCCGCTGCCGCGCCGGCCGAAGCGCAGAGCTAGTCCGAGGCCATGGCCTCGCCCGACGATAAAGTGCTGGCCGGTGTCATCACCGGTGCGCATGGCATCAAGGGCGAGGTGAAGCTCAAAAGCTTCACCGCCGATCCCAAAGCGATCGCGGCCTATGGTGCGCTTCTCGCGTCGACCGGCGAGCGCTTCGAGATCCAAAGGCTGAAAGCCCAGAAGGACGGTTTCATCGCGACGCTCAAAGGCGTCGGCGACCGCAACCGGGCCGAGACGCTCAAAGGCGTCGAGCTCTTCGTTCAGCGCCGGCAATTGCCGGCGCCCGAGGCTGATGAAGTCTATATCCATGATCTCATCGGGGTGACGGTGATGGACATGGGCGGCGAAAAATTCGGGACAGTCGTGGCGGTGCCGAATTTCGGCGCCGGCGATCTGATCGAGATCCGCCGTGACGGTGCTGAGGAGACGGTGCTGGTGCCCTTCGCTCAAGACTATGTGCCTGAGATCGATCTCGCCAAGGGCCGGATCGTCATCGATCTGCCGGCGACCTGGCTCGACGAGGACGAACGGCAAAGAGGATGAGCTGGCAGGCGACCATATTGACGCTGTTCCCGGAGATGTTTCCGGGACCGCTCGGCACATCGCTCGCCGGCAAGGCGCTGGACGGGGGCATCTGGTCGCTCGCCGTGCGCGACATCAGGGCATCGGCCACCGACCGGCACCGCAGCGTGGACGATTCTCCGGCGGGCGGCGGGCCCGGCATGGTGATGAAGCCCGACATCCTGGCGGCGGCGATCGATCAGGCCCCGCATGTGGGGCCGCGTCTCTTGATGTCGCCAAGGGGCGAGCGCCTGACCCAGGGGCTCGTCCGACATCTGGCTCAAGGTCCAGGCGCCCTCATCATCTGCGGGCGGTTCGAGGGCGTCGATGAGCGGGTGATCGAGCGGCGGCAATTGCGCGAGGTCTCGCTCGGCGATTTCGTGCTCTCGGGCGGCGAGCCCGCGGCTTTGGCGCTCCTCGATGCGGTGGTCAGGCTTCTGCCGGGCGTCATGGGCGATGAGCGGTCGGGCTTCGAGGAAAGCTTCGAGGACGGGCTTCTCGAACAGCCGCAATATACCCGGCCTCGGACCTGGGAAGGCCTTGAAATCCCTGAGATTTTGCTCTCAGGGGACCACAAGGCGATGAACCGCTGGAAGAAGGAGCAGCGCGAGAGGCTGACCGAGAAACGCCGCGTCGATCTTTGGCAGGCTTATGTGCAGAGAAAGAATTGATTTTAACCGGCTCAGCAGGTAAAGAGCCGCCAACTCCAAAAGGATTTACGCCCATGAATATCATCGAGCAGCTCGAAAAAGAGCAGGCATCGGCGGTGGCCGCCAAGCGCGCCGTTCCCGATTTCGCCCCCGGCGACACGGTCATCGTCAATGTGAAGGTCGTCGAAGGCGACCGCAGCCGCGTGCAGGCCTATGAAGGCGTGGTGATCGCGCGTTCGGGCGGCGGCCTCAACGAGAACTTCACCGTTCGCAAGATCTCCTATGGCGAAGGCGTGGAGCGCGTCTTCCCGGTCTATTCGCCGCTGATCGACTCGATCAAGGTGGTGCGCAAAGGCGATGTGCGCCGCGCCAAGCTCTATTACCTGCGCGGACGCACCGGCAAATCGGCGCGCATCGCCGAGAAGCAGCGTTCGCTCATGGGGACTGCGGCGGAAACGGATGCCGTTCCGGTCACCGAGGCGAGCGAAGCCGACAAAGCATAATTCTCTTTTCAGCTCTGATTTGGTGCGGGCCGGCTCATCGAGCTGGCCCGTTTCATTTTTGCGAGGATGCAGGCGATGGACAAGCAGATCTATTTCGACACCAACCGCAAGAGCTGGGACGAGCGCGTGGCGATCCATCGCCGCGACGCGACGAAATTCTATGACGTCCAGAAGGTTCTCGACGGCCATGACAAGCTCAATGCCATCGAAGCGGCCGAGATCGGCGATGTGCGGGGTTTGCGCGTCGCCCATCTGCAATGCCATTTCGGCCTGGACTCGATCTGCCTCGCAAGGCGGGGAGCGTCCGTCGTCGGCCTCGATTTCTCATCGGCGGCGGTTGCGGAAGCGCGCGCTCTTGCCGGGCAGCTCGGCGTCGATGCCCGGTTCGTCGAGGGCAATGTCTATGATGCGCGCGGTCTTCTCACCGGCGACTTCGACATGGTCTATGTGACCTGGGGCGCCATCAACTGGCTGCCCGATATCGCGCAATGGGCGAAGGTCGTGGCCTCGCTGCTCAAGCCCGGCGGCCGGCTCTATCTGGCCGAAAGCCATCCGACGATCCTGAGCTTCGACTGGATCGATGGCCGCATTGCACCCCGCTTCGACTGGCGCACGCCAAGGGATCGGCCGATCATCGAAGAGACGGCGAACACCTATACGGGTGCGGCCGATGTGCTCGACAACAAGACGACCTATTCCTGGCAGCATCCCTTGTCGGACATCGTCAACGGCCTCATCGCTGCGGGGTTGGCGCTCTTCTGGCTCAACGAGCATGCAGCGCTCACCTGGCCGCTCTTCCCCAATATGACGGTCTCGGAAGACGGGCTCTACCGCCTGCCTCCCGATCATGTGCAACTGCCGCTCGCCTTCTCGCTTGCGGCGCGGCGCATGTAGCAAATCCCGCCAAAGTTGAAGACTTTGGCGATAAGGATTTGCTCAGAGATATTGATTTGGCGCGAATCCTTTTCGGCGAAGTGATTCCACTTCGCCGGGACGCGCGCTAGACGCCACAAAAATTTCCTGCTCACATGGCCCTTCAGGGTGGGGTGGGAAACATGACCAGCGATCTGATCGTCAGAAATGCGACTTTGCCGGATGGGCGCACGCGGGTGAGCATCCTCGCCCGCAAGGGGCGCATCGCCGAGATCGGCACCGTGCCTCAGATCGCAGGGGCGCGTGAGATCGACGCCAAGGGCTATCTCGTCTCGCCGCCCTTCGTCGATGCGCATTTCCACATGGATGCGACCCTGTCGCTCGGCCAGCCGCGCATGAACGTAACGGGCACGCTCCTGGAAGGCATCGCGCTGTGGGGCGAGCTCAAGCCGCGCCTCACCCATGCGGCCGTCATCGAGCGCGCCTTGCGCTATTGCGATCTCGCGGTGTCACAAGGCCTGCTCGCCATCCGCACCCATGTCGATGTGTGCGACGACCGTCTGCTCTGCGTCGAGGCCCTGCTCGAGGTGCGCCAGAAGGTTAAGCCCTATATCGATCTGCAGATCGTCGCTTTCCCGCAGGACGGCTATTTCCGTTCGGCCAGCGCCGCCAAGAACCTGAAGCGCGCTCTCGTCCTCGGCGTCGATGTGGTGGGCGGCATCCCGCATTTCGAGCGCACGATGGAGGAGGGTGCGGCGAGCGTGAAGGCCTTGTGCGAGATCGCCGCCAAGCGCGGCCTCATGGTCGACATGCATTGCGACGAGACCGACGATCCCTTGTCGCGCCATGTCGAGACGCTGGCCAGTGAAACCCAGCGGCTCGGATTGAACGGCCGCGTGGTCGGCTCGCATCTCACTTCGATGCACTCCATGGACAATTATTATGTCTCGAAGCTCTTGCCGCTGATGGCGGAAGCGGGCCTCCATGCGACGCCCAATCCCTTGATCAACATCACGATCCAGGGCCGGCATGACACCTACCCCAAGCGCCGCGGCATGACGCGCGTGCCGGAATTGCGCGCTCAAGGGATCAATGTCTCCTTCGGCCATGATTGCGTGCTCGATCCCTGGTATTCGCTGGGCCAGGGCGACATGCTGGAGGTCGCCAACATGGGCGTGCATGTGGCGCAGATGACGAGCCGCGAGGCGATGCGCTGGTGCTTCGATGCGGTCACCGTCAATCCGGCGAAAGCCATGCAGCTCGAAGGCTACGGGCTGGAAAAAGGCTGCCATGCCGATTTCGTGGTGCTGCAGGCCAAGGACCCGGTCGAGGCGATCAGGCTCAAGCCGGCGCGGCTCTATGTCGTACGGCGCGGCGAGGTCATCGCCGAGACGCCGGAACGGGTGACGCGGCTCCATCTCGAGGACCGGCCTAAGACGGTGAATACGGCCGACTACGCGCCGAAAATCTGATGATGTCAGGCTACCTTGCCGAAGCCGTCGGCGAGATCACCTGAAGCGAGCCAGCGGGCGCAGTCGGGTCCGAGCTCCCTGAAAGCGAGGCGCTCGTATTTGGTGCTTTCCGCCACCGTCAGCACGTCACGCCAACGTCCGTTCGTGCCCTTGTGCACGAAGGTCTTGGCCCCGCCTTCCCAGAACGCGCCGCCGAGCGGCACGCTCGCCGTGGCATGGGCCTTCATATACTCGAAGCTGCAATGGCGCAGGATCGCCTCCCATTTCGCCGCATCGATGGTGATGCCGAGGAAGTCGGCAAGGCGGCGGATCTGGCCCGGCATGTCGTCTTTCAGCGTCTGAAAATGCGCCATATATACGTTCGGCAGGTCGCGGATCGCCCACCATGAGCGAACATTCTCCCAGAACGGCCAGAAAGGATGGCCATCGCGGTCGAGCCAGTCGTGATAGTAGTCGCGGATCGATGAGGGCGGCTTCGCGATAGGCTCGCCGACGAGGCCGGGCGTCTCATTCAGCGCCTCATACCAGAGGGCGTTGGCATTGGCGTGGTGGTTGTACATGCTCCACACGACGTCGCGCCCGTCGCGGCCGATATAGATGTATTTGGCGCGGGGCGAGAAGACCAAAGCATCGACCGGCAGATGGGTCTTGACGAAGCGCCGATGGGTCTGCGCTTCGACCGCCTTGAGCTTCTCCGCCTTGGGCGGCACCCTGAGGTCGAGCCAGGGCGACATCTCGGCCACCTTGAGGCCTTCCGTGCCTCCGAAGATGAGCTGGCTTACGATCTGCTGCACCCAGGTGGTGCCCGACTTGGCATAGGTGGCAATGACGATGTCGTCATCGCGAAACTTGAAGTCGTTCCAGATGGTCGAGTCGAAATGATGGTTGTGCATCTCCCGGCGCTTCACCGGATGGGCCGTGGAGCGGCTGACCTCTCGCATGGCGTGACCTTTCTGCCCTGCATCTCTGCTCGAGCAAGGTCGCGCGGCCCGGTTGCGGAATGATTTCAGGGGGCGCGAATTCGGTTACATTTGAAACGTGGAGCTAGAGAACGCGCACCCCCTGGATGCTCTCGCGCGCTGGATCAAGCGGCTTTGCCGAGGCCGTCGCAGAGATCACCTGAGGCGAGCCAGCGGGCGCAGTCATGCCCGAGCTCTTTGAGGGCGAGGCGCTCGTATTTGGCGCTTTCCGCCACTGTCAAAACGTCACGCCAGCGTCCGTTCGTGCCCTTGTGCACGAAGGTCTGGGCACCGCCCTCCCACAATGCCCCGCCGAGCGGCACGCTCGCCGTGGCATGGGCCTTCATATAGTCGAAGCTGCAATGGCGCAGGATGGCATCCCATTTCGCCGCGTCGATGGTGATGCCGAGGAAGTCGGCAATGCGGCGGATCTGGCCCGGCATGTCGTCTTTCAGCGTCTGAAAATGCGTGAGGTAGACGTTCGGCAGATCGCGGATCGCCCACCATGAGCGAACATTCTCCCAGAACGGCCAGAAGGGATGGCCATCGCGGTCGAGCCAATCGTGATAGTAGTCGCGGACAGATGCGGGCGGCGGCGCGATGGGTTCGCCGACGAGGCCCGGCGTCTCATTCAGCACCTCATAGAAGAGGGCGTTGGCATTGGCGTGGTGGTTGTACATGCTCCACACGACGTCGCGCCCGTCGCGGCCGATATAGATGTATTTGGCGCGGGGCGAGAAAACCAAAGCATCGACAGGCAGATGGGTCTTGATGAAGCGCCGATGCGCCTGCGTCTCGACCGCCGCGAGCTTCTCGGCCTTGGGCGGCACGCGCAAATCGAGCCAGGGCGACATCTCGGCGACCGGCAAGCCAGGCGCGCCGTTGAAGATGAGCTGGCTCACGATCTGCTGCACCCAGGTGGTGCCGGACTTGGCATAGGTCGAGATGACGATGTCGTCGTCCCGGAAGTTGAAGTCGTTCCAGATGGTCGAGTCGAAATGGTGGCTGTGCATTTCCCGGGTTTTCACCGGATGGGCCGAAGCAGGTGCGGTGGTCATGGCTTCCTCCTGGGACAATCGAGGGGCGACCATGTCGCAGAAAATATGACGTTAGGGTATATACGGCCTTGAAGAATGGTTCTGCATTGTTGCAGAATCAGCTCCATGTACGAATGGAGCGATCTGCGAATCTTCCTGGCCGTGGTCCGTGCCGGCTCGACGCTCGGCGCCGCCCGCGGCCTGGGGCTCAACCAGACCACGGTCAGCCGGCGCATTCAGCTGCTGGAGCATCAGCTGGGCCTTGCCCTCTTTGCCCGGCGCAGCACCGGTTATGCCCTGACCGAGCATGGCCGCGCCCTGGAAGCGGCAGCGGCGCGGATGGAGACGGCGGCACTGGAATTCGAATGCGAGGCGGAGCGGCTGCGCCGGCTGGTCTCCGGCCTGATCCGCGTCACCGCGCCCGAGACCATGTTCACCCATCTTCTGGCGCCGATCGTCGCCGCCTATCGCCAGGAGCATCCCCAGGTGCAGATCGAGCAGGTGTCGAGCGAGGCCCATTGCGATCTCGAGAAGGGCGAAGCGGATATCGCCTTCCGCGCCACCGAGAGCCCGATCAGCGAAAGCCTGATCGGCCAGCGGCTGCCCGATTTCGGCTGGACGCTCTATTGCAGCGCCGACTATGCCGCCAAGCACGGAATGCCGGCCAGCCCTGATGAGATTCGCGGGCATTCGGTGATCGTCTATGAGAAGGCATTGGGACAAACGCCGCGCGGGCGCTGGCTCGTGACGCAGGCCGATCCTTCGCGCATCGTGGCCCGCAGCAACACGGTGCTGAACATGCTCGGGCTGCTCAAAGCGTCGTTTGGCGTCGGGCTTCTGCCCTGCATCGAGGGTGACAATGCCGGGCTCCTGCGCTGCTTCGAGCCGCGGGAGGAACTGACGGGTATATGGTGGCTGCTGATGACGCCGGAAGTGCAGCGCATGCCGGAGGCGCGGCGGTTCGCGGAATTTGCGGCGGTACGACTGCGAGCGCAGCGCAGCCTGCTCAGAGGCGAGCGGAAGTAAGTATTTTTGACCTTTTGATAAATAATTTGACCAAAAGACAAAATTAACCCATTATCCGCAGCATCCGGCGGACATAACAAGACCGGTATGCGAGGAGACTGCCATGGGCCACCCCGATATTGCGGGACGCCGTCTGTCCAAGGACGCCTATGCGAAGAATTTCGCCGATCTGCATCCGCCCTTGAGCGCGCATGAGGCGCTGGTCGAAAGCGACCGCTGCTATTTCTGCTATGAGGCGCCCTGCCAAGAGGCCTGTCCGACCTCGATCGATATTCCCCTTTTCATCCGCCAGATCGGCGCCGGCAATCCGCAAGGGGCCGCCGAGACGATCTTCGAGCAGAACATATTGGGCGGCATGTGCGCCCGCGTCTGTCCCACCGAGACATTATGCGAAGAAGCCTGCGTGCGCGAGACGGCCGAAGGCAAGCCGGTCAAGATCGGGCTTCTGCAACGCTATGCCACCGACACGCTGATGCGGTCGGGCAAGCAACCCTTCCAACGAGCGGCCGCGACCGGGAAGAAAGTGGCTATCGTCGGGGCGGGGCCTGCGGGCCTCGCCTGTGCTCATCGCCTCGCTCTTCATGGTCACGACGTGACCATCTTCGAGGCGCGCAAGAAATCGGGCGGACTCAACGAATATGGCATCGCCGCCTATAAGACGGTGGACGGCTTCGCCCAGGCCGAGGTCGATTTCATCCTGGGCGTCGGCGGCATCGCCATCGAGCATGGCAAGGCGCTCGGCAAGCAGATCACCCTCGAACGCCTGCGCCAGGACTATGACGCGGTCTTCCTCGGCATGGGATTGCAGGGCGTCAATGCGCTGAACAGCCGACACGAGGATTCGGACGGCGTCGAGGATGCTGTCGATTACATCGCGGAGCTCCGCCAGGCGAAGGATTTGGGCAAGCTTCCGGTCGGACGCCATGTGCTGGTGATCGGCGGCGGCATGACCGCCATCGACATCGCGGTGCAGTCGAAGCTTTTGGGCGCCGAGGAGGTCACCATCCTCTATCGCCGCGGCGCCGACCAGATGAAGGCGTCTGACTTCGAGCAGGAGCTGGCGCAGACCAAGGGCGTCAAGATCAAGCATTGGGTCATGCCGAAGAAGGTCCTCGCCTGGGACGGCAAGGCGATCGGGCTCGAATGCGAATATACGGTCGAGAAGAAAGGCAAGCTCCAAGGTACGGGCGAGACCTTCAAGCTCAAGGCCGACATGATCTTCAAGGCCATCGGCCAGAGTTTCGTACCGGAGCCGATGAAGGACGCGATCGTGCTTGACGGCGGGCGCATCAAGGTCGACGCTTCCCGCCGCACCAGCCTGCCCGATGTCTGGGCTGGCGGCGACTGCGCCGCGGGCGGCCAGGATCTGACGGTCGCCGCCGTCGATGACGGCCGCCGCGCCGCCGAAGCGATCAATAGTTTTCTGTCAGCCTAGGAGAACCCCATGGCAGACCTTCGCAGCAATTTCGTCGGCATCAAGTCGCCGAACCCCTTCTGGCTCGCTTCGGCGCCGCCGACCGACAAGGAATACAATGTGGTCCGCGCCTTCAAGGCGGGCTGGGGCGGCGTCGTGTGGAAGACGCTGGGCGAGGACCCGCATATCGTCAATGTGAACGGGCCGCGCTATGGCGCCATCCATTCGGGCGACCGGCGGCTCTTGGGCCTCAACAATATCGAGCTCATCACCGACCGGCCATTGCAGACCAATCTCGACGAGATCAAGCGCGTCAAGCGCGACTGGCCGGACCGCGCCATGGTCGTCTCGCTGATGGTGCCGTGCGAGGAGCGCAATTGGGCGGAGATCCTGAAGCGCGTCGAGGAAACCGACTGCGACGGTGTCGAGCTCAATTTCGGCTGCCCGCATGGCATGTCGGAGCGCGGCATGGGCTCGGCGGTGGGCCAGGTGCCGGAATATATCGAGATGGTGGCGCGCTGGTGCAAGGCCAATACGCGCATGCCGGTGATCGTGAAGCTCACGCCCAACATCACCGACATCCGGAAGCCCGCGCGGGCCGCCAAGCAAGGCGGTGCCGATGCCGTGTCGCTCATCAACACGATCAATTCGATCATGGGCATCGATCTCGACAATTTCGCGCCAGAGCCCACCATCGACGGCAAGGGCACGCATGGCGGCTATTGCGGCCCGGCGGTGAAGCCGATCGCGCTTTCCATGGTGTCGGAGATCGCACGCGATGCCGAGACGAAGGGCATGCCAATCTCGGGCATCGGCGGCATCACCAACTGGCGCGACGCGCTCGAATTCATCGTGCTCGGCGCCGGCACGGCGCAAGTCTGCACCGCGGCCATGACCTATGGCTTCAAGGTGGTGCAGGAGATGATTTCGGGCCTCGAGAACTGGATGGACGAGCACGGCTACAAGCGGCTCGACGAGCTCGTCGGCAAGGCGGTGCCCAATGTCACCGACTGGCAGTATCTCAACCTCAATTACGTCACCAAGGCGCGTATCGATCAGGACAAATGCATCCAATGCGGGCGCTGCTACGCGGCCTGCGAGGACACATCGCACCAGGCGATCTCCAACAAGCCGAAGAACGGAAAACGCCATTTCGAGGTGATCGACGAGGAATGCGTCGCCTGCAATCTGTGCATCGAGGTCTGCCCGGTCGAGAGCTGCATCACCATGGTGCGATTGACCGACGGCGTCGATCCGCGCACCGGCAAGAAGATCGACAAGCGCTACGCCAACTGGACCACGCATCCGAATAATCCGGCGTCCAAGATCGCGGCGGAGTGATACTAACCTAACATGTGCGGGATCTTTAGCGCGCTAAATATCCTAGTGGCTTCACAAACGAGCGTGAGAATGTCCGATCTGCCAATCGGACGATGATGCGCAATCGCGTTTCGGATTGGGTGAAGTCGGCGCAGAGAAAGTATGAAGTCCTCTCGGTTGCCAATTACCAGCGCAAATGTATCGCGCCAATTATTTGCCTGGCCAATTACGTCGGCCAAGTCCATAAAATCAGAATACTGTACTAGGGGGTAAACGGGGCGACGAGCGTCTCTTTCCTCTGACTGTCGATTCTGCCATCGTTCTCTCACGGTTTGGGATACCCTCTGCTTAATCCATTTCTCACCCGCAAGAGCTCGAAGGCCGTTCTCCACGAACTGCCTTAGGTGCTGCTCCAGCTCGAAAAGTATAGTGTTGTGAGTCGGATCATACCAAACATCTCCAGTATTTTGGTGCAGAGGCTTTGGTATGGGGGCGCTTGTGAACTTAAATTCGAAACCCGCAGCAACTACAACGTTACTGTAAGCGGCTGTCGGAAAGGCGATTAGTTCAGGATTGAAGCCTCCGTCAATCGCCGCTTTCTCTCGCGCCGCAGGATCGTCCGCCTCAACCTCGATCGCTGCGCCCAATTCCAGTGCAACTAGTTCGCCAGTTCCCTCGGCGAATGGCGCATCAACATGAACAGCGTCGCTGAGACGAGCCATGCGTGTAAATCCAAGAATGGATTGATCGAAGCGGTCTGCGAAAGCCCAATCGATTCTTAACGACGACATTCGGGCGGCTAAAGACTCTTGCCAGTCCAATTTCGATGAAAAGAGCGGGCTATTGTTACCAACAATATCTGCTAGTGACTTGCTGAGTGCGGATATTGCTCCTGCCTTTGGGGCGATGGCTACTTCCAATGACCGCGCGATGCTATCAATCTGATTTTGAGACTCAAGCAATTGAGTTGAAATTCCCTGCAGCTTGAGCGCTTTCTGCACTAGCTCGATAGTCTTAAAGCTCTCGGGTATTTTAGATTGGAGGCCGGCAATCGTTGCTTCCAAACGTGTAAACTCTTCGAGATATTTGTTGGCTTGAAACAAGGGACCGTTTTCGAGCGCCTTCTGAACGAGTTCGATAGACTTAAAGCTCTCGGGCATTTTAGATTGGAGGCTAGTAATTGTTGCTTCCAAACGTCTAAACTCTTCGAGATGTTTGTTGGCTTGAAATAAGGGACTGCTTTCGAGCGCCTTCACAATGTTAAAGCTTGGGGTGCTCTCCAAAGCGCGTCGGATATCAACCCCGAGTTTTTTGGAAACATCTGGTGGCAATACTGGTTTCTTTTGGTCGCTCAAGAGGCCGCTCCATGTTGCCAAGTCTACCAAATAACACAATCGATGCGTGAGTCGGCTATGCATAGATCAGACGCAATCAGCGTAGTCCTCTAGCGTCGGCTCAAACCCAAATCAGAAGGGCTCCCCCGTCGCTTGTCCAAGAAAATCGTCCTACCCAAATCGATGGGTATTCTGGGGCCTCCGATTGAACCTTTACGCCGCGCTTCAACCATCGCAAATGGCTGGTCTCTGTTTGTGCAAAAAGTTATTCCTCATAAGGGGTTGGCATCTCGCACGAAGTCGGTGAAGATAACGCCGAAAGGCGCCACATGCAGAAGAACGGCAATTGGACACTCGGCCTGATCGATTCGGCCTGGTTCGGCACGGATTATGAAGGCAAGCGCGGGCGCGAGGAGGCGAAGCGCATCGGCTTCGAAAGCCTCGATCTCTTTGTCGGCTTCGATCCCGGCAAGCTGAGCAAGGCCGAGCGTCAGGCTTATATCGACGAGAACCTGTCGGCCGGGCTGCCGGTCGTCTCGCTGGTCTGCACTTGTCTCGGCTTGAGCGACTTCAACCCGGCGATCCGCGACTATCATATCGAGCGGGCGAAGAATGTCGTCGATCTCGCCGCCGATTTCCCGACCACCCGCAATCTCTGCTTCGTGCCGGGCGAATACATGTTCCAGAAGAAGCTCATTCCAGCCAAGGGCGAGTGGGACAAAGTGGTCGATGCGACGCGGCAAGTGGGCAAGCACGCGGCGGGGCGGCATCGCGAGCTCGCCATCGAGCTTCTGCCCTTCGAATTCGCCTTCATCAACTCGCTCGACACGATGGAGCGCTTCCTCGACGAAGTGGCGCTTGCCAATGTCAAGGCGACGGTCGATATCTCGCATTTCTGGCTGATGCGCATCAGCCCTGAGCATGTGGCCAAAAGGCTCAAGGGCCGCATCGCCCATGTCCATATGTCGGATTGCGACGGCATCCATCACGGCGACATGCCGCCCGGACGCGGCAACACGCCGTTCAGCGACTATCTCGAAGCCATCAGCGAGACGGGATTCCAAGGCGCTGCCTCGATCGAGCTCGAATTCCCGCCCGATCCCAAGGCCATGGCCGCCTGGGTCAAGGAGGCCCATGACGCGGCCCTGGCGCTGCTCAAGAAAGCCCAAGTGCACGCGCCCTGAAACGTCAGGCGATGAGCGCCTGTGCCAGGGACCAGCTGTCGACCTGATGGCGGAAACGCTTCACCAGCCCGTCATCGTTGAACCGCCAGATGTGAACTTCGTCGAGCTCGACCACGCGCTTGCCGGTCGCCTTCACGACGAGCTCGACGTCGAACAACGTGACCACCAGATCATCATCGGCGAGAAGCGCGCTCGGCTCGAAGCGGACGATGTCGACAAGCTCGAGCGCCTTGAAGAAGCCGGCGACCGCGGCGCGGCCGTCGCGCCGCTCGAGCCACGGCACCGGGCTTGTGGCGACGCCATATTCCCACACCACATCCTCGGCCAAGGCGGCCAGTATCGACTGGACGTCACCATGCAGAAAGGCGGCATAGATCCGGCGGACCTGCTCGACGGGAGTCATGACGATGCTCCTTCGTTTGCTCTCAACAGAACCTTACGGGAGCGCCAGCTGGCGGGTTTCAAGCTTGTCGCGTGGTGTCCGCAGCGAAGGCCTTCGCCAATTTCTTGGGCGCGGTCGCCTTCCAGGATCGGAGCAGCAGTGGTTTCACCTGCCGCGGATGCGCCTTGGACAGGCGCACCAGCACCATCGGCCAGCTTTTGTAGTGATCGGTGATGTAGAAGACTTCGGGCGCTGCTTCCATCAGCATGTCGCGCTCGTCGAGATCGACATCCTTGATCACCAGGCTGTCGCCATCCTCCCGGAGCCGGGTCAGGAACTTGCCTTTGACCTTGAGTGCCGGCGTTCCATAGGAGGTCGCCTCTTCGACGCCCGGCCAGGCAAGCGCCATCTTGCGCACATCGTCATAGGTCATGATGCGGCGATCACCTTGTCCACCCAGTTCGCGAAATCGTCCAGGATCTCCTTCAGCACATCCGAATCCTTGCGGCCGCTCTTGGCCGGCACGTGGAAAGAGTGATCGGCCTGATCGAAGAGCTTCAGCGTCGCGCGCTCGCCTAAGCCCTTGATCACCGGTTCGAGATGATCGAGTTCGGCCAGCGCATCGCGCGTACCCGAGAGGAACAGCATCGGTATATGCACTTGTGCCAGATGATCGGCGCGCTCACGTCCAGGCTTGCCGGCGGGATGCAGCGGGAAGCCCAGGAAGACGAGGCCCAACACGCCTGCCAAGGGCTCGGCGGCCTGCGCGCCCGAGGTCATGCGCCCGCCGAAAGATTTGCCGCCGGCGAAGAGCGGGAGTTTCGGCAGAAGCCGACGCGCCTCGGCGACCGCGGCGCGCACCGTCGCTTGCGCGAGCTTCGGCGGATCGGGCCGCTTCGTCTTCTTATCCATATAGAGGAACTGATAGCGCAATACGGCGATGCCGCGCTCGACCAGGCCATTGGCGATGGACGTCAGGGATGGATGCGTCATGCCGGCGCCGGCGCCATGCGCCAGCACATAGAGCGCTTTCGCCTTGGGTGGCCTCTGCAACAGGCCGGAGACACGGGCCTCGCCTGAAATCTCGATGGTGACGGGCTCAGAATCGCGTTGCGGCATCGCAGTGTTCCCGATTGGCGGGGAGGGGGCTCCCATTTTCGCCTCACTGCTCTATCATAAGAAGTCAATCAAGAGGAGGTCACGATGTGCCGGAACATCCGCACTCTGTTCAATTTCGAGCCGCCGGCGAGCGAGGACGAGATCCACGCCTCGGCGCTGCAATTCGTGCGCAAGCTTTCGGGCTTCAACAAGCCGTCGAAAGCCAATGAAGCGGCCTTCGATCGCGCCGTCAAGGACGTGACGGCGGCGGCGCGCAAGCTCATTTTCGCGCTCGAGACCCAGGCGCCGCCACGCAACCGCGAGATTGAGGCCATCAAGGCGCGCGAGAGGTCGAAAGCCCGCTTCGCCTGAACCGGAGGACCCAGCGATGACAGCGCTCCATGAAGTCGACAGCGCCGAGATCCATGTCCTTGTCGACAATGTCACCGACAGCCTGTCTTCCGTGCCGTCCTTCGTCGAGACGGAGCTCGCGGGCCTCGGGCGGCGGCGCCACGGCCATTGGGTGCTCGCCGGCAGCTGCCTGTGCTGCGCCGCGCATGGCCTTTCCTGCCTCGTCACCGTCCGGCACGGCGATGTGGCGAAGACGCTCCTCTTCGATACCGGGCCCGAGGACCGCACCTTCGAGCAGAATGTCTCGCGCCTCGGCGCCGATCTGAGCACGGTCGAGGCGATCGTGCTGTCACATGGTCATTTCGACCATGGCGGCGCCATGCTCAGGGCACTCCAGATCATCCGCGACCGCAATGGCGGCAGGGAAATTCCCTATTACGCTCATCCCGAAATGTTCCGTAGCCGGGCACTGAAGATGCCCAATGGGTCGATGCTGATGCTGGAAGACGTGCCCAGCATAGAGGCGTTGACCGCCTATGGCGCCAAGGTCGTCAATACCACCGAGGCGCAATCGCTGTTCGGCGGCATGGCCTATGTGAGCGGCGAGATCGCGCGGGTCACGCCCTTCGAGCGCGGGTTTCCGGGCCAGCACAGGCGCACGCTCGACGGCAAGGGCTGGGAGCTCGATGAGCTCATCATGGACGAGCGCTTCGTCGCGGTGAATGTCGCGGGCAAGGGGCTCATCGTGTTCACCGCCTGCTCGCATGCGGGCGTCGTCAATGTGCTGAAGCAGGCCAAGGCCTCGTTTCCCGACGTGCCGCTCTATGCGGTGGCGGGCGGGCTCCATCTCTCCGGCGCCAATGAGCGGATCATCCCCGAGACGGTCGCGGCCTTGCGCGACTTCGGCCTCACCGTCATCGCCGCCGGCCACTGCACCGGATGGCGCGCCGTCACGGCGCTCGCCAATGAATTCGGCGACAAGACGCTCGTGCCGCTCGCGGTCGGCAAGCGGTTTTCATTCTGACGGCTTGCCATAGGCGCCGAAACACCAAAGATCGGTGAGAAGGTCGGCGATTTTCTCCTCGTCATCGGCGAGATGAGCGAGCGTCGGGTCGTGGCGCAAATAGATCTGCCTCAGGAAATCGTCGATCATGCCGCCCAGCACATAGGCAGCGGGCAAAAGGTCCTGCGGCGATGTCCCGTCGTCCCGTTGCCGCGCGATAGCCGTCGCCACGCGGCCATACCAGTCGCGGTTGAGGCGCTGATAGGAAGACGTGAAAGACAGGCCATCATTGCTGAGGCCGAGAAGGCAGCGCATCAGCCCGGCATTGCGCCGGAAGAGCCGGGCATAGAGCAAAGTGGCGCTTCTGACACGTTCGCGCGAGCCCGTCTCGCCGCGGCGGGCTCGTGCGATCTTCTCATGCACGAAAGCCGAAAAATCCTCGATCAGCCGGGCGGTCGCGGCCTCGATGTCGGTGAAATAGCGATAGAAGGTGCCATGGGCGAGGCCGGCCTTGCGCGTGATCTCGGCCACTTTGAGACCGGCCCTTTCGACGCCGGCCAAGAGCTCTCGGGCGAGGCTCGCCAGGAGACGCAGCTCCGTGCGCTCGACCTTGCGCAAGGAGAGATCATCCGCCCGGGCGAGAAGGGTCGCGGCAAAATCGAGATCCTGATCGCTCACTGCGGCGGGTGACATCGGTATCGGTTTGATCATCTTCCCAGCATATTGACATGATTTGTAAAATAATGGAAATGATATCATAGTCATTTATTGGAGGCGACGGCCATGCTGGTCGACCGGGCCGATTTTGCCGATCTTCACGACCTCGCGGCGCATCGCCAGCGCCTATGGGAAAGCCAGCGCCACTATGTGGCCGAGAGGTCGCCGCTGCATCGGCGGGCCTGGGGCCGGAAGCGGCCGCCCGAACGGCTTGCCGACCTCGCCGAGCTGCCCTTGATCGACAAGGAGATGCTGCGCCGGAGCCAGCATGAATATCCGCCCTTCGGCGATTATCTCGCCGCGGCGGACAGCGAGATCGCCCGCGTGCATCGCACCTCAGGGACCACCGGCACGGCGATGAATCTCGCTCTGTCGCGGCGCGATGCCGAGGAGACGGCGCTGCTCGGCGCCCGCGCCCACCGGGCCTCGGGGCTGAGACCCGGCATCCGCGTCGTCCATTGCCTCAATTACCGTCTGTGGATGGGCGGCTACACCGATCATTCGACGCTCGAAGCCGCCGGCGCCACGGTCGTGCCCTTCGGGATCGGCGAGACCCAATTGCTGATCCGCACCATCAGGGAGCTGGGCATCACCGCCATTTCCTGCACGCCCTCTTACCCCGCGGTGCTCGAACGCGTCATCGCCGAGAATTTTCCCGGGCTCAGGCCTTCCGATCTCGGCCTCAAGCTCGGGCTCTTCGGCGGCGAGGCCGGGCTCGACGATCCGGAATTCCGCCGCCGGCTCGAGACGACCTGGGGCATGGCCGCCCGCAATGCCAATTACGGCGTCACCGATGTGTTCAGCGTCTTCGCCGGCCAGAGCGAGGTCGACAACGACCTGCATTTCCTGGCGCTCGATATCCTCCACCCGGAGCTCATCGATCCCGCCAATGGCGCGCCGCTCGCCTGGCAAGAGGGCGCCAAGGGCGAGCTCGTCCTCACTCATCTCACGCGTCAATGCCAGCCGCTGGTGCGCTTCCGCACCGGCGACATCATCGAGATCACCGGCACCGGCAAAGCGCGCTCAGGGCGCACCGCGCCGCGCTTCCGCGTCGCGGGCCGCAGCGACGACATGGTGGTGGTGCGCGGCATCAATGTGTTTCCGACGCAGATCGCCGCCGTCCTCAATTCCTTCGCCGAGCTCTCGGGCGAATACCGCATCATGCTCGACGGCAAAGGACCCTATGACATCCTGCCGGTCGAGGCCGAGCTCGCTCAAGGCCATGTTCAAGTCGGAAGCCTGGTCCAGACGATCGAGCGACGTATCAAAACCGAGATCGGCGTCAGCGCCAGGCTCACCGTGCTGCCGTTCAACAGCCTGCCCCGGAGCGAGGGCAAGACCCGCAGGGTAGTCAGGAGATAGATCATGACCAAGACCGTGCTCAGCGACTATCTCGGCGACGGCGTCCAGAAGATCTCGCTCAACCGGCCGCACCGGCTCAATGCCATCGTGCCGGAATTGCTCGAAGACCTCATCGCCGCGCTCGATGAAGCCAATCGCGACAGCAAGGTCGGCGCCATCGTGCTCACCGGCGAAGGCCGCGCCTTCTGCGCCGGCGACGATCTCAAGGATTTCAACACCCAGGCTACCGACGAAGCGGACACCAGGGCCTATATCGAGCGCATCCAGGATGTCACCCGTGCGATCATGCTGGGCGAACGGCCGGTCATTGGCGCAATCCGCGGCTGGGCCGCGGGCGGCGGCCTCGAATGGGTGATCAATTGCGACTTCGCCATCGCCGCCGAGGGCACGCGCTTCTTCTTCCCGGAGATCGCGCTCGGCGTCTTCGTCACCGGCGGCGTCACCGAGCTCCTGCCGCGCCTCGTCGGCCTCGCCCGGGCGCGCGAGATGATCCTCTTGGGCGAGAAGTTCGATGCCGTTGAGGCGAGGTCCTGGGGCCTCATCCGCGACGTCGTCGACGATGCAGCACTCCTGCCGGCCGCGATAGACCTCGCCAGGCGGCTCGCGGCACTGCCCCGGGAGCGGGTTGCGGATCTGCGCCGCATATTGGCAAGGCCCGCGCGCGCCGGGCTCGAGGCGGCGATGGAACAGGAAACGGCGGCGACGGTGAAAGGCTTCCTCGACCCCGAGACGGCCCGCAGGGTATCGCAGTTTCGCTAGCGTGTGGCACGGTCCCTGGTCATCGGGCGAAGCTTCCCTGCTCTCCAGAAGCCTGCATTTCCGGGCTAAGCTCTCAAAAATCAGACTTATCCTGACTTTTTCCACGTTCTGGAAGAGTGATTTTTTGACTTTACCCTGTATCTTCCCTGTATCCGGGTTTCAGAAGAGGAACGTGCCGTGACGCAACCCGACCAATATCTGCTGGGGCGCGCCGAAGCCGAGGAAGCGCGCCTCAAACGCCAGATCGCCAATCTGGCGCCCGATTCGGACGCCCAGTTCGAGAAGATCGGCATCAAGCCCGGCGAGCGTATCGTCGATCTCGGCTGCGGACCAGGCGGCGTGCTGCATCTCCTCGGCAAGCGCGTCGGGCCCAGAGGCTCGGTGCTCGGCATCGAGCGCAGCCCGCATTTCGTCGAACTGGCCCGCCGCTTCGTCCAGGATCACGCGCTGAGCCAGGTCGAGCTGCGCGAGGGCGATGCCTATGCGACCGGGCTGCCGCGCGCATCCTTCGACGGCGCTCATATGCGCCTCGTCCTCGTCAACGTGCCCGAGCCCCACAGGATCGTGCGCGAGATGGTCGCGCTGGTGCGTCCCGGTGGCTGGGTGGCGAGTTTCGAAGCGGATTTCGTCGGCCATGTCTGCGATCCGCCGCTGCCGGCCTGGGACCGGTTGCTCAAGGCCTATATCGCCTATTCGGCGGGGCAAGGCATCGATCTCTTCATCGGCAGGCGCACGCATGAGCTGTTCCGCGCGGCGGGCGTCGAGGACATCCGCGTCGATGCGGTGATGCATGTCTATCCGCCGGGCCATGACCGCAGGCCCATCCTGCGCGATTTCATCAACAATGTGCGCGACAGGCTCATCGCCCAGGGTTTTATCAGCAAGGCCGAGCTCGAAAGCGACATGGCGGATCTCGAGCGCCATCTCGCCGATCCTCGTGTGCTGGTGACGTCGCATACATTCTTCCGCCTCATCGGGCGCGTTCCGGCATAGAAATACTCAGCCAATGCCGCTATGATCGGCGCGACGGCTATCCTTCTGAGGGGAACAACATGCGCTACAAAGGACGCTGTCATTGCGGCAAGGTCGCTTTCGAAGTGGAAAGCGATCTCTCGGGCGGAGCGATCAGCTGCAACTGCTCGATCTGCTCGCGCAAGGGAGCGCTCCTCATCGCCGTGCCGCGCGACAGCCTGAAGCTGCTGTCGCCCGAGACCGACCTGCAGAAATACACCTTCAACAAGCATGCGATCGTGCACCGCTTCTGCCGCACCTGCGGCATTCATCCTTTTGCCGATGACGGCGCCGGCAAGGCTGAGCGCATGGCCTATGTGAATGTCCGCTGCCTCGAAGGCGTCGACATGAGCAAGGTCCCGGTGATGGATTTCGACGGCCGATCCATGTGAAGCTTTGCTTCAGCCGGTGAGATCGAAACGCCAGTCATTGCAGCGCATGATGCGGCCCGGCGGGAACTCGAAATCATATTCGCCCTGAAGCAGGAAGCCGGCCTTGCGGCAGATCGCGTTGGAAGCGAGGTTTTCGGGCGAAGGGAAGGCATGGAGGAAGCGGCGCTGCGCTTCCTGCCTGAGAATGGCGATCAGTGCCGCGGTCGCGGCATGAGCGATGCCGCGGCCCTGGAGGTGCGGCATCACCGCCCAGCCGGTCTCATAGACGGTCTCGCCGCGCCATTCCTTCCGCCAATAGCCGATCGAGCCTGCGGGTGAGCCTTCGTGGTCGATGCGGAACATGCGCGTCTCGCCCGGAATCACTATCTGCGCAAAGTCGCGATTGCGCTTCAAGAGGCGTTCCGGGCTCTCCGGACCGCCGAGATACTTCTTCTGCTCAGACGTGTTGCAGGCTTCGAGGACGGGGAGATCAGCCTCCGACCACGGCCGCAAGGTAGTCATTTCCGGGGCCTCAGCCCATCCTGGATCAAACGGATGATCGTCGTCTCGGCATCGGGGAAGTGATCGCCGTTCTTGCCGAGCACGGCGCGGATCTGGATATCGAAATCGGCATAATGCTGGGTCATCGCCCAGATGGTGAAGATCAGGTGATAGGGATCGATGGCGGCGATCTGCCCCTTGGTGATCCAGCCCTTGATGATCTTCGCCGTGTCGTCGACCAGAAGTTTCATGGGCCCTGCAAGGAAGTCGCCGATGGCGGGCGCGCCATGCAGCATCTCATTGGCAAAGAGCCGCGAGGCCTTGGGATTGTCGCGCGACATGGCCATCTTGGCGCGGACATAGTTTTCGATCTCGGCCAGGGGCTCGCCTTGGGGATCGAGGCCGCGCAAGGGCTTGAGCCAGTCGGCCAGGGTTTTCTCCAGGACGGCGCGGTAGATATCGTCCTTGCGGCGGAAGTAATACAGCAGATTGGGCTTCGACATCTGGGCACGCTCGGCGATCTGGTCGACCGTCGAGCCGCGATAGCCATAGACCGAAAAGACCTCGAGGGCGGCCGCGAGGATGATGTCCTCATTGATCGCCTGGATGCGGGTCTTGCCCATGAGCTTCTGCTTGGGTTGGGCCATAGCCGATGGTGTTAATTCTTGATCAAATGGTCAAGACCGCATAGCATCCTTTTCCAACGAGTCTCTAAAAAATGATACAGGGGAGGTTGAATGGCGGCAGCGTCCGTTATCGAGGCGCGCGAGCTGAGCCTGACATTCGAAGCAGCCGACGGGCCGGTCTATGCCCTGTCGAAAGTCAATCTCACCGTAGAGGACGGGGATTTCGTATCCTTCATCGGGCCGTCGGGCTGCGGCAAGACGACCTTGCTGCGCGTCATCGCCGATCTCGAGCAGGCGAGCGAAGGCCAGATCTCGGTCAATGGCATGACGCCCGACGAAGCGCGCAAGAAGCGCGCCTATGGCTATGTGTTCCAGGCGCCGGCGCTCTATCCCTGGCGCACCATCGAGCGCAATGTCGCCTTGCCGCTCGAGATCATGGGTTTCAGCGCCCGCGAGCGGGCCGAGCGCATCGCGCGCAATCTCGATCTCGTCAATCTGAGCGGCTTCGAGAAGAAGTTTCCGTGGCAGCTCTCGGGCGGCATGCAGCAGCGCGTGTCGATCGCCCGCGCCCTTGCCTTCGATCCCAAGCTCCTCCTGATGGACGAGCCTTTCGGCGCGCTCGACGAGATCGTGCGCGACAAGCTCAACCAGCAACTGCTGGAGCTGTGGGCGCGCACGAAGAAGACGGTGGTCTTCGTGACCCATTCGATCCCGGAAGCGGTGTTCCTGTCGAGCAAGATCGTCGTCATGTCACCGCGGCCCGGGCGCATCATCGACGTGATCGAAACGAAGTTCGCGCATGACCGCACGCTCGATATCCGCGAGACGCGGGAATTCCTGAAAGTTGCACAGCGTGTGCGCGAAGGCCTGAGGCAAGGGCACAGCTATGATGACTGAGGGTGTTTGCCCTCTCCCCCCGCGGGGGAGAGGGCAGGGTGAGGGGGAACCGACGGCAAGAGTCTTGCCGAAGCGAAATGCTGCGCCGTCCGTTCCCCCTCACCCTCCCATTGCTGCGCAATGGGTCCCTCCCTCTCCCCCGTGGGGGGAGAGGGTATGCGCGCGAGTCCTTCCATGACCGTCGCCGCCGCCACAGCACAGCGGCCGTCATTTGCGAGCGCGCTCGCCGCGGGTCACGCTTTCCCCGTAGCGGTGATCGTCGCCATCGTCCTCGTCATCTGGTATGTCGCTGCCATCCCGATGAACCGGGTGTTGAGCCAGCCCCTGATCGATGCCGCGGGCGGCGGTCTCATGAATACGCTGTCGATCTCCTGGTCGCTGCCGCGCCCGGTCCTGCCGGCGCCCAACCAGGTCATGGCCGAATTGTGGAACACGATCTTCACGGTCGAGCCGTGGCGGCCGCGATCGCTCCTCTATCACTGCTGGGTGACGCTTTCTTCCACCCTGCTCGGCTTCGTGCTGGGCTCGCTCCTCGGCATCGCCCTTGCCGCGGCCATCGTCCATGTGAAGGCGCTCAACCGCAGCCTGATGCCGTGGATCATCGCCTCGCAAACCATCCCGATCCTGGCGATCGCGCCGATGATCATCGTGGTGCTGGGCTCGATCGGGCTCACCGGTCTCGTGCCGAAGTCGCTGATCTCCATGTATCTGTGCTTCTTCCCGGTCACCATCGGCATGGTGAAGGGCTTCACTTCGCCCGACCCGATGCAACTCGACCTGATGCGCACCTATAATGCGAGCACGGCACAGACCTTTTGGAAACTGCGCTGGCCCGCCGCGGTGCCCTTCCTCTTCACCTCCCTCAAGGTGGCAATCGCCATAGCACTCGTCGGCGCCATCGTCGCTGAATTGCCGACCGGCGCCCAGGCCGGCATCGGCGCCCGGCTGCTCAACGGCTCTTACTACGGCCAGACCCAGCAGATCTGGGCGGCGCTGGTCGCCGCCGCAGTCATGTCATCGGGACTGGTCTGGCTCGTCGGCTTCGTCGAGCGCCAGGTGGCGCGCGCCATGGGGGCGAAGCCATGATTGCCAACCTGCGCCGCAGCCCGCCCGCCGTGATCGCCATTCTGCTCGCCGCCGGCGGACTCCTGTGGCTGATGGCGCATCAGGTGACGGCACAACCCGGCGTCCTGTTCTGGATCGGCGTCCTGGTGCTGTGGGCCCTGGTGTGGATCGGCAATGACGCGCTTTCGGGTCTCGCCGCATCGTCGCCTCTGGCGCTCAGGCTGCGCAACTTGACCGTTCCGGCCATCTTCGGCCTGACCCTCCTGCTGCTGTGGCAGCTCATCGTCAAGGGTTTCGGCATATCGCCGGTATTCCTGCCGGCGCCCTCGGACATCTGGACCAGAATTGCAACGTCCTATGCCACGCTGGAAGCGGATTTCATCCAGACCTTCATGCGCTCCGTGCTGATCGGCTGGGCGTTGGGCTCGCTCGCCGGCTTTGTGGTGGCGATCCTGTGCGATTACTGGGGATTCCTCAGGCGGGGGCTGCTGCCGCTCGGCAATCTCTTCGCCGCCCTGCCGATCGTCGGCGTGGCGCCCATCATGGTCATGTGGTTCGGCTTCGACTGGCACTCCAAGGCCGCCGTCGTCGTCATCATGACCTTCTTCCCCATGCTGGTGAATGCGGTGGCAGGCCTTCAGGCGGCAGGCCATCTCGAGCGCGACCTGATGCGGTCTTACGGCGCGAGCTACTTCGACATGCTGGTGAAGCTCAGGCTTCCGGCGGCAATGCCCTTCATTTTCAATGCGCTCAAGATCAACTCGACTCTGGCCCTGATCGGGGCCATCGTTGCGGAATTCTTCGGAACCCCCATTGTCGGCATGGGCTTTCGCATTTCAACCGAGGTCGCCAAGTTCAATCTCGACTTGGTCTGGGCCGAGATCGCCGTCGCAGCACTCGCTGGCTCGGCCTTTTACGGGGTGATCGCGCTCATCGAACGCGCGGTGACCTTCTGGCATCCGTCCTACCGGTCGCGCAAAGACCAGTAGGCAAACAGGGAGAAGAGGAGACGTACAGCATGAAGAAATTTCTGATGGCCGCGGCGGCGACCGCGGCGCTCATGGCGGGCAGCGCCGCGGCTTACGCCGAGGCGGTGACCATCCAGCTCAAATGGGTGACGCAGGCCCAGTTCGCCGGCTACTACGTCGCGCAAGCGCAAGGCTTCTACAAGGACGCCGGGCTCGACGTGACGATCAAGCCGGGCGGACCCGATATCGCGCCGCCGCAAGTGATCATGGGCGGCGGCGCCGATGTCGTCGTCGACTGGATGCCCTCGGCCCTCGCGTCGCGCGAGAAAGGCGTGCCGCTGGTCAATATCGCCCAGCCCTTCAAGCGCTCGGGCATGATGCTCACGTGCCGCAAGGACACCGGCATCACCAAGCCGGAAGACTTCAAGGGCAAGACGCTGGGCGTGTGGTTCTCCGGCAACGAATATCCGTTCCTGTCCTGGATGAGCCAGCTCGGGCTCAAGACCACTGGCGGGCCGGACGGCGTCACGGTGCTGAAGCAGGGCTTCAATGTCGATCCGCTGCTCCAGAAGCAGGCCGACTGCATTTCGACCATGACCTACAATGAATATTGGCAGGTGATCGAAGCGGGCGTGAAGCCGGAAGACCTGATCGTCTTCAAATATGAGGATCAGGGCGTGGCCACGCTCGAGGACGGGCTCTATGTGCTCGAAGCCAAGCTCAAGGATCCGGCCTTCGTCACCACCATGGCGAAATTCGTCAAGGCGTCGATGAAGGGCTGGGACTGGGCGCGCGAGCATCCGGACGATGCGGCCAAGATCGTGCTCGACAATGACGCGACGGGTGCCCAGACCGAGGGCCACCAGAAGACGATGATGCAGGAGATCAACAAGCTCACCGAGGGCTCCGACGGCACGCTCGACACCGCCGCCGCTGACCGCACGGTGGACACCTTGATGAAGGGCGGCTCCGATCCCGTCATCTCCAAGAAGCCGGAAGGTGCGTGGTCGGCGGTCGTCACCGACGAAGTGAAGAAGATGTAGCGTACTCAGTTCCCCTCCCCCGCAGGGTAGGGCTATCGCATATGAGAATTCTTGAAGCGAGCGAGCCATCTCCGATGTTCCCCCTCTCCCGTTGCGAAGCAATGGGAGAGGGTGGCCGAAGGCCGGGTGAGGGCTCTTTGTTTCAGCAAGAAATGCTCGTTGAGATCAGAGTGCACTGCGCGAAAGAGCCCTCATCCGCGCTTCGCGCCCCTTCTCCCATTGCTTCGCAACGGGAGAAGGGGAATGATGATGGGGCCTTAAAAAATTCCATATGCGATAGTGCTCCCCGCAAGAGGGAGGGAAAGTAAGAAACGGAGGCCTCTCATGTCCATTCTCGTCCGCGGCGGTATTGTCGTAAATCATGATCATTCGCGGCGCGCCGATGTGCTGATCGAGGAGGGGCGCATCGTCGCGGTGGGCGAGAAGCTCGAGGCGCCGGGAAAGGCCGAGATCATCGATGCCGGTGGCCTCTATGTGATGCCGGGCGGCATCGACCCCCATACCCATATGGAGCTCATGTTCATGGGCACCGTGTCGGCGGATGACTTCGAATGGGGCACCAAGGCGGCACTCTCCGGCGGCACCACCATGATCGTCGATTTCTGCATTCCCGCCCCCAAGCAGTCGATGCTCGCCGCCTATCAGGACTGGCGCCGCAAGGCCGAGAAGGCGGCGTCCGACTATTCCTTCCACATGGCGGTGACCTGGTGGGACAAACAGGTCTTCGACGAGATGGAAACGGTGGTGAAGACCTATGGCATCAACACCTTCAAGCATTTCATGGCCTATAAGGGCGCGCTCATGGTCAATGACGATGAGCTCTATCATTCCTTCTCGCGCTGCGCCGGGCTCGGCGCCATGCCCTTGGTCCACGCCGAGAACGGCGACGTCGTCTTCCGCATGCAGGGCGATCTCCTGGCGCAAGGCATCACCGGGCCCGAAGGCCACGCCTATTCGCGTCCGCCCGAGGTCGAGGGCGAGGCCACCAACCGCGCCATCATGATCGCCGACATGGCGGGATGCCCGCTCTATGTCGTGCACACCTCCTGCCGCGAGGCGCATGAGGCGATCAAGCGCGCGCGGGAAGCCGGAAAGCGCGTCTATGGCGAGCCCTTGATCCAGCACCTCACCCTCGATGAGGACGAGTACCGCAACAAGGACTGGGACTATGCGGCAAGGCGGGTGATGTCGCCGCCCTTCAGGCCCAAGAAGCACCAGGACTCGCTGTGGGCCGGATTGCAGTCGGGCTCGCTGCAGGTCGTGGCGACCGATCACTGCTCCTTCACCACCGAGCAGAAGCGCATGGGTGCCAAGGATTTCACCAGGATCCCCAATGGCACGGGCGGCCTCGAAGACCGCATGCCGGTCCTGTGGACGGCCGGCGTCAATAGCGGCAGGCTCACCAAGGAAGAGTTCGTCGCCGTCACGTCCGCCAATATCGCGCGCATTCTCAACATGTATCCCAAGAAGGGCCGCATCGCCCAAGGCTCCGATGCCGATCTCGTCCTCTGGGACCCCAACAAGACGAAGACGATCTCGGCCAAGGCGCAAGTGAGCCGCATCGACTACAATGTATTCGAAGGCTATGAATGCACAGGATTGCCGGTCGTGGTCCTGTCGCGCGGGCGCATCGCCTGGAAGGACGGCGATCTCAGGGCCAAAGCGGGGGATGGCGATTTCGTCCGCCGCGATCCCTATCCCGCCGTCCATGTCGCCAATTCGACCTGGCGCGAAACCAACCGGCCGCGCGCGGTCAAAAGGGCAGGAACGGTGACGCCATAGTCATAGGGACGGGGGCAGGCATGCTACGTTCAAGAAAGTTGAGATTGGCGATGCTCGGGGCAGCGGCCGTTGCATTTCCATCCGTGGCGCAGGCAAATTTCTGCGGCGTTGCCGGCAGCTCCGCGCAGGAGATCGCCGCCAATGTCGTCAAAACGAAGCAGTTCAAGAAATATGGCGGCAATGCCCGCTTTGTATCCTACTTCAACCAAAAGGCCGTGCTGACGCTGCTCGTCACCACGCCGCTGTCGCCTGCCGCCGCGTGACACGGAAGTCTGGCGACTGGGAGGCTTGGCACACAATCCAATGCGAGGCGAGCCGGGAAGCCTGCAGGACGTTCCTAGCCGAGTTCAAAGTTCACGATGTGCAGTGGCAAAGGAAGGCCCCACAATGATGGGGCGATGATCCGGGCTTGGCGGCCCCGTGCGGTGAAAAGGGCAGGCGCTGTTACGCCTTGCGTTGGAGGCAGTCATGAAACAGTGGCGAAAAGTGATCCTGCTGATCCTTGGTGCGGCGGGAGCCGCTCTTCCGAGTGCCGCCCAAGCGGAGTTCTGTGGTATCGCTGGCCAGTCTCCGCAGGAAATTGCGGCCAATGTGGCCAAAACCAAGGCATTCAAGAGAGTTGGCGGCAATGCCCGCTATGTGGCCTATGCCAATAAAGCCGACTTGACAACGCTGACCATCACCACGTCGGCAAACGAGGCGCATCCCGCCGTCGCCTGCCGCCATGCTTTCCGGCAGAAGGATGGGGCGTGGTATGTCAGGACCAACGCCAAATGTGCCGCAAGCGAGGCAGCTTGCAAAGCAATGATGAGCGAATTCAAAGCGCTTGACGCTCAGATGAAGCGGGCGCTCGAGAAGGCGAATTCCAAACCGTGATGCGGTGATGGATCAGGGAGCGACGGCCGCCTGCTCATCCGCGATGAGCACGCAGTTGTCGGCCGGCGGATCGCTCTTGCAGCGGCTGCCGGCGACGAGATCCGTCGCAGGGGTGAGATCGGTGACGAGCTTCGTGTTCCGCGCTTCGCCCCAGGTCAGTATATACATGGACGTCGGCGGTGCCTTGTTGAACAGCCCGAGCACAGACTTGTCGACGCCCATCTTGGCAAAGAAGGCATTGAGCTTCTTCTCGAGCCTCCGGTCGAGCTTGGTCGAGACATAGCTCTTCATCGGCTTGCGGCTGACGACCTTGCGGCTCAGGACCTGCTTCTTGCCCCGGACGATGCGGTAGCGCTCATAATAGCGGACCTTCTCCTGGGTGATGGTCCGGCTGATCTGATGCACGCCGACGGCCGTGCCCTCGCCCATGAAGCGCTTTTCGCCGGCAGCCAAGATGAAGGCGCAGGCGGAAACGCAAAAACCCTGGCCCGACATGATGACGCCGCGATAGACGCCCTTCTGCGCCTTGGGAAGCTTGCAATTCGTCTGATGCGGCGCGCAGCCGCCGAAATAGGTCCAGCCCACCGCCACATCGAGATGGCGCCCACGGATCATCTCGCCGATCTTGAGCGCGGCATCGACATCGCCGCCGGTCGAGGTGACGACCACCGGCAGCCGCAGATCCTTCGCCTTGGCGAGCGCCTTCTTGAACACCGCCGGAGACTTTGCCGTGATCTGGCCTTCGGCCGAGATCCATTGCGGGCAGGAGGGCTCGCACCCCCCCATCACGCTGCGGACGATGACGACCCGCATCGGCTGGTCGTAGACGGGCGTCTCCGTCTTCTTTTTCGCCGCATCGGCTTGACCGGCCGGCAGGACAACAGCAAGCACAATCGTCAGGAGCGCCAGAACAACAGACGGGAGAGCTTTCATTGGGGATGCCCGGATTATCGCCTCGCCCGGACTATACACATTTTCCATGTTCCGGAAAGCAGGATCACCCGATGACGAGGTTGAAACTCACGCTGATTCTCTCAGCCCGGGCCCGGTTCAAGGGAACTTCGTGGCGCAGCCAACTTTCCCACAGGATCAGGGAACCCGGAACCGGCGTCTCGCTGACATAGGTCCGCAAGGGACGAGGGGTTTGGGCCTTGCGCGGCGGCGCCGCCATCATCAAACCATGGCGCGGATCCTCGAAGACGATAGGGCCGGAACCTTCGGGCGAGGTGACATAGTAAGTGCCGCTCAGCACGGCGTTGGTATGGATATGCGAGCTGTGCGAGCCGCCCTCGGGCAGCACATTGACCCACATCGTATCGCAGACGGGCTTGCCGCCGCGCAGGTCCCAATGGAGCTCCTTGGCGAAGCGGGCGGCGTGGCGCTCGATGCCGCGCTTGAGCCTGGCGAAAAGCGGGCTCCGGTCGGGGAGATCAGCGAGCGAGCCATAGGAGGTATAGCCCGAATAGCCGTGCTTTTCGCACCAGCGCCGCCCGGCCGTGTCGTTCTCGGCGAGCGCCAGGGCGGCCTGTTCGAGATCATGGTTAAGCCGGCCGGCACCCTCGATGACGGTGCGGTAGACGAGGGTCGGGAACAGCGCCTCGATATGGGCGGACGATGGCTTCGGCATGGGCTCAACCATCCCCCTGATGCCATCTCATCCAAGCGGTGACAAGGCCGCCGCTTGATGGCACATTCGGGTTCCCTCAAATCAGCGACGAAAGGCGGAGGACGGCATGAGGCTCGGCACATGGATGGGATTGCTCGCAACCGTAAGCGTGTTCCTGACGGCGGCAGGCGCGGCCGAGGCCGCCAGATGCAGCAGCAGCGGGGCCAATTTCGAGAGCTGGAAGAAAAGCTTCAGCGCCGAAGCCAAGCAGAACGGCGTCAAGCCGAAAGCCATCGCCGCCCTGATGAACACCAGCTATTCGACCGCCACGATCAGGGCCGACCGCAGCCAGAAGAGCTTCAAGCTGTCGCTCTCGGCCTTCATGGCCAAGCGCGGCGCGCCTGCCATCGTGTCGCGCGGGCGGGCGCTCAAGAGATCCAATGCCGCTCTCTTTGCCTCCCTTGAAAGGCGCTATGGCGTGCCGCCGGGGCCGCTCTTGGCCATATGGGGCATGGAGACCGGTTTCGGCAACGTCACCGGCAATCAGAACACACTGTCGGCGGTGGCGACGCTGGCTTATGACTGCCGCCGGACGGAATATTTCACCGAGCAGCTTTATGCGGCCCTCGCCCTCATCGACCGCGGAACGCTCTCGGCTTCGGCGCGCGGCGCCATGCATGGCGAGGTCGGCCATACCCAGTTCCTGCCCAAGAATGTCCGGCTCTATGGCGCGGACGGCGATGGCGACGGCCGCGTCAATCTCAATTCCAAGGCCGACGCGCTCGCCTCCACCGCCAATTTCCTCAAAGGCCATGGCTGGGTGAGGGGTGCCGGCTATCAGCCGGGCCAGACCAATTTCAGCGCCATCCAGGGGTGGAACGCCGCGACCGTCTACCAGAAGGCGATTGCCATCATGGGCAAGCAGATCGATGGACAATAGTCGAGAGAGCAAGCGCACCTACGAACAGTCTTCGCCTTTCTACCGGCCCTTGTGGCGGCGTATCGCCATCACGGCCGTCGTCGCTCTGTGGCTCGCTTTCGAGATCTACAACCAAAGCGGCCTGTGGATAGCCATCGCCGCCGCGATGCTCTGCTATGCGCTGTGGACTTTTTTCTTGAGTTGGCCGAAGACGCCTGACAATCCTCCGCAATAATCTTTTGTCGCTTCGAAAAGGCCGTTCCATGACCGCTAAGAGCAATCTCACCATCAATCCGCAGCGTCTGTGGGACGCCCTCATGGAGACCGCCAAATACGGCGCGACACCGAAAGGCGGCATCAAGCGGCTCACGGTTTCCGACGAAGACAAGAAGGTGCGCGATTGGTTCAAGGCGCAATGCGAGGCGCTGGGCTGCAAGGTGTCGGTCGACAGCGTCGGCAACATGTTCGCGCTCAGGCCGGGCAAGAACAACAAGCTCCAGCCCATCGCCATGGGCTCGCATCTCGACACCCAGCCGACGGGCGGGAAATTCGACGGCGTGCTCGGCGTCCTGGGCGCGCTCGAAGCGCTGCGCAGCATGGTCGATCTCGGCTACGAGACCAATGCGCCCGTCATGATCGTCAATTGGACCAATGAGGAAGGCTCGCGCTTCGCACCCGCCATGCTGTGCTCGGGCGTCTATGCCGGTGTGTTCACGCAAGACTATGCCTACGCCAGAGCCGATCGCGACGGCATCACGCTGGGCGACGAGCTGACGCGCATCGGCTACAAGGGCTCGGAGCCCGTAGGCTCGCACAAATTCCAGGCGATGTTCGAGCTTCATATCGAGCAGGGGCCGATCCTCGAGGCCGAGCAGAAGATGATCGGCGTCGTGACCGGCGTGCAGGGCATGCGCTGGTACGAGGTGACGGTCAGGGGCCAGGAAGCGCATACGGGTGCCACCCCCATGCTCCTGCGCAAGAACGCGCTCGTCGGTGCCGCGCGCATGATCGAGGCGATCAATCAGGTCGGGCTCGATCATCTGCCGGGCGTCGCCAGCGTCGGTCTCCTCGAGAACCGGCCGAACAGCCGCAATGTCGTGCCGGGCGAAGTGTTCTTCAGCGTCGATCTTCGCCATCCCGACGAGAGCGTGCTCGACAAGATGGAGGCGGCCTATCAGGCGGCCCTGCCGCGCATCGCGCAAGAGCTCAAGCTCGAGATCGAGGAGAAGCGGATCTGGAAGTCGCCGGCGGTCAGATTCGCGGCGGACCTCATCGACTGCGTGCGCCATGGCGCCGACCAGGCCGGCTTCGCCACCCGTGACATGGCGTCCGGCGCCGGCCACGACGCCGCCTATATCGCCCGCGTCGCGCCGACGACCATGATCTTCGTGCCCTGCCTCGGCGGGCTTTCGCACAATGAAGCGGAATCGACGTCCTTCGATGAATGCGGGGCGGGCGCCCAGGTGCTGCTCAATGCCGTGCTCGAATATGACCGGCGGTTCGCCTGATCGCATCATCCGGAGGGGCCCGTGACCGACCTCGCGGCGAGGAGCCGTGCTACGGCGATCCAGATGACCCAGTGGCGCAGCGTCACCGGATCCCCAAGCGAATGCGACTTCCCGCATTTGCTGAAGGCGATGCTGGCGCAGAACCGCTATTTCCATCTCAACCCGTCGCATCTCAAGGTGCAGCCGCTCGATGACGGGACGGAGCGCGGCAACCTTCTCGCCTTGGTGAAGGGCGAGGGCCGCAGGACGGTGGTGCTGGCCGGGCATTTCGACACGGTGCCGTTCGACGATTATGCCGAGCTTATGCCTTACGCCTGCGATCCCGAGACGCTGCTCCCGATGATCATCGAGAAGCTGAAGCGGACCGGCGAAAATCCGGCAGCCCTCGCCGATCTCGAATCGGGCGATTATCTGCCGGGCCGCGGGCTCCTCGACATGAAAGCCGGGATCGCGGCGGGCATTGCCGTGCTCGAGACCTTCGCCGCCGAAGAGCACCGGCATGGCAATATCCTGCTGCTGGCGACCCCCGATGAGGAGGACCGCTCGGCCGGCATGCGCGCGGCGGCGGCGATCCTCCCCGTCATCGCGCGCGAGGGCGATCTCGATATCCGCCTCGTCATCAATCTCGATTCGATCGCCGATGACGGCGACGGCGCCTTCGGCCGCTCGCTGACGACGGGATCGATCGGCAAGCTTCTGTTGACGGCGCTCGTCGTCGGACGCGAAGCCCATGCCTGCTATCCCTTCGCCGGCATCAATGCCAATTATCTCGCCGCCGAGCTCCTGGCCGAGCTCGAATGCGCGCCCGAGCTCGCCGAGACCAGCGGCCATGAGATCGCCGCACCCCCGGCGGCGCTCTATGTGAAGGATGTGAAGAGCGGCTACAATGTCACGACGCCGGCACGCATCTTCCTCTATTGGAACACGCTGCAGCATCGCCGCGCGCCGGCGGACGTCCTGAGCATCGCCACCGGCATGGCGCGCGAGGCGATGGAGCGGGCGGTGGCGAAGCTTGCGCAAAGGGCGGGGAATGTCAGCCCGCCGCAGCCCTTCCGGCAGGAAGCGGTCCAGGTGCTGAGCTTCGCCGAGCTCTTCGCCCAGGCGCTGAAGTCCGATCCCGATTTCGAAGCCTCCTTCGATCTCCTCAACCGCGAATTGGCGGAACGCAACGACCTCGATTTTCCGACCCGGGCGCGGCTCGTCACCGAATTCGCCTGGGCATCGACCAAGCTGCCGGGCCCTGCGGTCATCTTGGGCTTCGGCTCCCTGCCTTATCCGGCGGTGAGCCTCGGCGATGAGGCCTTGGCGGAACGCCTGATGGCGGCGGTGAGCGAGGCCGCCATGGAGAAGGGCACCACGATTTCGCGGCTCGGCTACTTTCCCGGCATATCGGATATGAGCTTCCTCGGCGAGACGTCGGGCGATCTCGCCGCCGCCCAGGCCAATACGCCGATCTGGGGTGCGAGCTTCACGCTTCCCGCTTCGCCGGCCTATCCGGCCATCAATATCGGTCCCTGGGGGCGCGACTATCATCACTGGCTGGAACGGCTCAACGCTCCTTACGCATTTGACGTCTTGCCTCACCTCGTGCTTCGTGCCACCAAGGCCGCGCTCGAATAAACAGGAGGTTTCCCATGGCTTTGAAACGTATCGGCGCCGGCAACCGCATGAGCGATGCGGTGATACACGGCGACAAGATCTATCTCTCGGGATATGTCGCGGAAAAGACGGTCGGCAAGTCGGTCAAGGAGCAGACGAAGGACATCCTCGACCAGATCGATGCGACGCTCAAGGAAGCGGGGACCGACAAGACCAAGATCCTCAAGGCCAATATCTGGCTGACCGACATCAAGACCTGGGCGCAAATGAACGAAGCCTGGGATGCCTGGGTGGTGGCGGGCCAGACGCCGGCGCGCGCCACCGTCGAGGCGAAGCTCGCCGGTCCCGGCCTCGATGTCGAGATCATGGTCGAAGCGGCGCTCTGAGATCGCAAATGAGCGTTTCGAATCCCTCTCCCCGCCGGGGAGGGGGATTTTTTTATTAGTCATTTGTATTACAAAAGCCTTTTGTAATACAAATTGCCGTTGAACGCTTTTGGGTTTCAATCTAAGGACAGGGCCCAAGGGCGGCATCTCCCGAAAAGGAGCGGTCGCTCCACAGCATCAAGGGAGGAATTCATGCTGAATCGCAGGTATTTCATGGCTTCCGTTGCGGGAGCCGCGGCGCTGGCCGCCGCCGGAACGGCCTTAGCCGAGAGCAAAGGGCTTATTGGCATCTCCATGCCGACCAAGTCGTCGACCCGCTGGATCTCGGACGGCGAAAGCATGGTGAAGGAGTTCCAGGCGCTCGGCTACGACACCGACCTGCAATATGGCGAGGACGACATCCCGAACCAGCTCGCCCAGATCGAGAACATGGTGACCAAGGGCGCCAAGGTCCTGATCATCGCCGCGATCGACGGATCGACGCTGTCCGACATATTGAAGAAGGCCAAGGAAGCGGGCGTCAAGGTCTTCGCCTATGACCGGTTGATCACCAAGACGCCGGATGTCGACTATTACACGACCTTCGACAATTTCGGCGTCGGCGTGCTGCAGGCGAAATCCCTGGTCGACGGGCTCAAGGAACGCTTCCCCGGCGCCAAGCCGTGGAATGTCGAGCTCTTCGGCGGCTCGCCGGACGACACCAACGCGTTCTATTTCTATGACGGCGCCATGTCGGTCCTGAAGCCCCTGATGGATTCGGGCGAGGTCGCCGTCGTCTCGGGCCAGATGGGCATGGACAAGGTCGGCACGCTGCGCTGGGACGGCGCCGTCGCCCAGGCCCGCATGGACAACCTGCTCTCGGCCAACTACACCGACAAGAAGGTGAACGGCGTGCTCGCCCCCTATGACGGCCTCTCACGCGGCATTATTTCTTCTCTCAAGGGTGTGGGCTATGCGCCCGGGCCCGAAATGCCGATCGTCACCGGCCAGGACGCCGAGCTTGCCTCGGTCAAGGGCATGATCGCCGGCGAGCAATATTCGACCGTGTTCAAGGACACGCGCGAGCTCGCCAAGGTGACGGCGAAGATGGTCGACACGGTGCTCCAGGGCAAGGAGCCCGAGGTCAACGACACCAAGACCTACAATAACGAAGTCAAGGTGGTGCCGTCCTATCTCCTGACCCCCTATTCGGTCGGCAAGGACGACATCAAGAAGGCGCTGGTCGATTCCGGCTATTATACGCAGGACCAGATCGATAACTGATCAGGGGCGCTGTCATCGGGGGGCTTCGCGCTTTGCGAAGCCCCTTGCTTATGTTTTAATCGATCAAGATCCGGGCGAACCGGACAGCATATTGGGGAGATGAGGGCGTTGAGCGAGCCCATTCTCGAAATGCGCGGCATCACCAAGACGTTCCCGGGCGTGAATGCGCTGACGGACGTCAATCTCGCGATTCTGCCGGCCGAGATCCATGCCGTGGTCGGGGAAAACGGCGCCGGCAAATCGACGCTGATGAAGGTGCTGTCGGGTGTCTATCCGCATGGCACCTATGACGGCGAGATCATGTTCGAGGGCGCGAGCCGGAAATTCACCACCATCTCCGACAGCGAGACCGCCGGGATCATCATCATCCATCAGGAGCTGGCGCTGGTTCCTTTGCTCTCCATCGCCGAGAACATCTTCCTCGGCCATGAGACGGCGAAAAGGGGCGTCATCGACTGGTTCGAGGCCCTCCGCCGCGCCGCCGAGCTCCTCAAGAAGGTCGGCCTCAAGGAACATCCCAACACGCTCATCACCGATCTCGGCACCGGCAAGCAGCAGCTGGTCGAGATCGCCAAGGCGCTCAACAAGAAGGTGAAGCTCCTCATCCTCGACGAGCCGACCTCGAGCCTGAACGAGACCGATTCGAACAAGCTCTTGGCACTGCTGCAGGAGCTGAAAGCGCATGGCATCTCCTCGATCCTCATCACCCACAAGCTCAACGAGGTGATGAAGGTCGCCGACCGCATCACCATCCTGCGCGACGGCAGGACGGTCGACACGCTCGACACGTCGACCGCGAAAGTCAGCGAGGACCGCATCATCAAGGCCATGGTCGGGCGCGAGCTGACCGACCGCTATCCTCAGCGCATGGCCAAGATCGGCGAGACCATCCTCGAGGTGAAGGACTGGAACGTCTTCCATCCGCTGCATGCCGACCGCCATCTGATCCGCAATGTGAGCTTCAGCGTGCGCAAGGGCGAGGTGGTGGGCATTGCCGGGCTCATGGGGGCGGGGCGGACGGAGTTCGCCATGTCGCTCTTCGGCCGCGCCTATGGCCAGAAGATCTCGGGCGAGGTCACGATCCACGGCAAGAAGGCCGACGTCTCGACCATCCCCAAGGCCATGGCGGCGGGGCTCGCTTATGTGACCGAGGACCGCAAGACCTATGGCCTCGTCCTCATCGACCATATCAAGCACAATGTGACGCTCGCCAATCTCGACGGCGTTGCCTCGCGCGGCGTGATCGATGACCTCAAGGAGCTCAAGGTCGCCAACAAATACCGCAAGGACCTGGCGATCCGCTGCTCGGGCGTCTATCAGACGACGGTCAATCTCTCGGGCGGCAACCAGCAGAAGGTCGTGCTGTCGAAATGGCTGTTCTCGGGGCCCGACGTCCTCATCCTCGACGAGCCGACGCGTGGCATCGACGTTGGCGCCAAATACGAGATCTATGCCATCATCAACGCGCTCGCCGAGCAGGGGAAGGCCGTCGTCGTGATCTCCTCCGAGATGCCGGAGCTTCTCGGCATCTCGGACCGCATCTATGTGATGAATGAGGGTCGCTTCGTCGCCGAGATGCCGACCAAAGAGGCCTCGCAGGAGAAGATCATGCGCGCCATCATGAATTCATGGGAAAAGCCGAGATGAGCGAAATAACCGCACAGAGCGAAGCGAAGCCCGACATACTGCGGTTCGTCAAGGCTCACATCCGCGATTATGCGCTCCTCCTGTCGCTGCTCGCGATCATGATCTTCTTCCAGTTCACCACCAACGGCACGCTGTTCATGCCGGTGAACATGACCAACATCATCCTGCAGAACAGCTATATCGTGATCATGGCGCTCGGCATGCTGCTCATCATCGTGGCGGGCCATATCGACCTCTCGGTCGGATCGGTGTCGGGCTTCATCGGCGCGGTGGCGGCGGTGATGATGGTGAGCTGGAAGCTCGATCCGTTCCTGTCGGTCATCGCGTGCCTGTTGCTGGGCGCCGCGATCGGCGGCCTGCAGGGCTTCTTCGTCGCCTATCACAAGATACCGGCCTTCATCGTGACCCTCGCCGGCATGCTCATCTTCAAGGGCCTGGCGCTGACCGTGCTCGGCGGCGCCTCGGTCGGACCGTTCCCGCGCGAATTCCAGCTCCTGAGCTCAGGCTTCATTCCCGACCTGTTCAGCGTCGGCCTGTTCAACGTGACGGCCATGGTGATCGGCACGCTGGTGACGGCGGTCATCATCTATTTCAACTATCGCAAGAGGCTGAACCAGCAGGCGCATGGGCTCGCCGAGGAGCCGGACATCATCTTCTACGGCCGCAACCTTCTGATCGCCATCGCCTTCCTGGGTTTCTCCTTCCTGATGGCGCGCTACAAGGGGTTGCCCAATGTGCTGATCGTCATGTTCGCGCTGATCGCGCTCTTCGTCTTCCTGACGACCAACACGACGATGGGCCGGCGCATCTACGCCATGGGCGGCAATGAGAAGGCGACGAAGCTCTCCGGCATCGACACCGAGAAGCTGACTTTTCTCATCTTCGTCATCATGGGGGCGCTGGCCGCCCTGGCGGGCCTCATCTTCGCCGCAAGGCTCAATGTGGCGACGCCCAAAGCAGGTCTCGGCTTCGAGCTCGACGTCATCGCCGCCTGCTTCATCGGCGGGGCTGCGACGACGGGTGGCGTCGGCAAGGTGATCGGTGCGGTGATCGGCGCCTTCATCATGGGCGTCATGAACAACGGCATGTCGATCATGGGCATCGGCATCGACTGGCAGCAGGTGATCAAGGGCGCGGTGCTGATGCTCGCGGTGTTCCTCGACGTCTATTACAAGAACAAGGCGCGGTAGATCCGGCACATCGATAGGGAACGATTCCCGGCCCTTGCCGGTTCAACCGACGTTGTCGGATGCCTGGATACAGGGATTTTCAGGGAATTTTCGCGAAAAAATTTCGACCCCAGCAATATCAGTCATTTAGCTTTGCCGGTCGAGTGGAAGCAGGGAATTTTGTCGGTGGGATGCCGGGACTTTGGCGTCTTATAATATTTCCTAGACCTCGCATCTGAAATCTCATGCGGAACAGCGCTTCGGGCACTGCGTTCCATTACGTCGGCGCCGGGCCGTATTTGCGAATACGCTTCTCAAGACTGGTATTTCCCAAATCGCACGGTCTGGCCCGCGATTGCAAGAGGGATGCACTGGCAGTCCTCGGAGCACTTTACATCGAGCCCCATCGCCGGCCTGATGATATGGCAATGCCAATGATGCAGGCTTGGGCAAAAGGGAATGTAGCCATGAGCCGTGCGCCACTTGATCCATCGGAACCCGTTCTTCGCCATCCGCTTCAGCCTCATCAGCTCACTGAGCGGCTGACGCGGGTGGAGGATGTGATCGTGCTCTGCCATTTCGGCGTGCCCCGACTTGATCCCGCGAGCTGGTCGCTTACGATCGACGGACTGGTGCGCCGGCCCCTGCGCCTCTCGCTGAGCGATCTTATGAAGCGGCCGCGCGTGGAGCTCAACGCCGTTCACGAGTGCTGCGGCAGTCCGTTCAAGCCGGAGGTTCCAACTCGCCGCGTCTGCAACATTTCCTGGTCGGGGGTGCGGCTGTCGGAACTGCTCGCGGATTGCGAGCCGGACCCCACGGCACGCTTTCTATGGTCCACCGGCGCCGATTACGGTGTTTTCGGCGGCATTGCCTGCGACGCCTTCGTCAAGGACCTCCCGATCGAGCGGGCGAAGGCTGATGTGATTATTGCCGATCAGATGAACGGGGCGCCACTTCGGCCCGAGAACGGCTTTCCGGCACGGCTCGTCGTGCCTGGGTACTATGGGACCAACAGCGTCAAGTGGCTCGAGCGGTTGACGGTCGCTGATGCGCGTGCACCGGGTCCGTTCACCACCCGGTGGTACAATGATGCGATCCGCGCCGCGTCAGGCGAACCGACCGGCGCCACGCGCCCGGTCTGGTCGATCGCACCTGGCTCAGTCATCGTCGCGCCATCGCCTGACGAAGCCCTGAATGCCGGAGAGCCGGTCGAAATTTGGGGCTGGGCATGGGCGGACGGCGGCGTCGCCGCTGTCGACGTCAGCACCGACGGCGGGTCGAATTGGATGCGAGCCAATGTCGAGCCGCCCCTATCGCGGTCATGGCAACGTTTTTCCGTCACCTGGCGAGTGGAGCAGCGCGGCAATCGGCATGAATTATGCGCTCGGGCACATTCCGCAGCCGGGGCCAGCCAGCCGCTCAAGGGCGCACGCAATGAAATTCATCGCGTGCCCATCACGATCACTTAGCGCGAGATCGTTCATTCGCGATCTGAACCGGAGAAGACGTTGCTGTGGCTGCGATACCAGTCGGCTGCGTCGCTTATGTCCTTGACGATGGCCGCGGCCGCGCGTTTCGCATCGCGCCGTCCGAGCGCGTCGATGACGAGCTGGTGGGTGTCCGGCGCGCGGTCGAATACCGCATAGCCTTCGGCCATCCGCCACGGCGTCTTGAGCAAGGGACCGATCCTCAGCCAAAGCGATTCGATATAGGCAATGAGCAGCTCTGATTGCGATGCCCGGTAGAGGGTGAAGTGGAATGACTTGTTGGCCTCGAGCGCCCGTGCCGCATCCTCTTCCCGCAACGCGCCCATCATCGCTTCGTTCTGCTCGCGCAAAGCCGCGATCAGGTCGCCCGTCACGCGCAGCGCCGCTTCTTCGGTGGCGAGCGCTTCCAGGCGAAGACGGATTTCGGTCAGCTTGTCAAAGGCATCCCTGGTGATCAGAGGCACCTGCACGGTCCGGTTGGGAAGCATTTCGAGGGCGCGCTCGGCGACGAGCCTCTGCAAGGCATCGCGCACCGGCATGATGCTGGTGCCCATCTCGATCGCCAGCTGCCGGATCACCAGCACGTCCCCGGGCGTGAACTGTCCGCCGATCAGCGCGTCCTTCAGCTCCTCATAGGCTTGATCCTGCAAAGTGGTCTTGCTCAGACGCTGCAATTTTTGGCGGCTCGGTTTGGCGTCGCCACGCACCGGTTGAATCACGCCCGTCGCTCCTGTCTCCCGACTTGGCATTGCACTGATGCGCGGCGCGCAGCAATAGCCAATCAGAAATTGTTTGTATGATATCTGTTATAACAAATATTGACATGGCTTTCCATCCTGCGTAGCTTCCCGACCCAAGAAATGCGGGCCGCAAAAGCCGCGAAGGGATGGAGACCGATGACCGCAGGAAGCGCTGCCATCGTTGGCACGGGATTGATCGGACGCAGCTGGGCGCTGGTCTTCGCGCGTGCCGGCTGGTCGGTAAAACTGTTCGATCCGTCGCCTGAGGCCGCGGACAATGCGGCCAAATGGATCGACGCCGCTCTTGCCGACGACGTCCCGGACGCCGATCGGCGCAGCGCCGTCCGCCGCCGCATCGGCATCAGCCCCACCCTCGCGGATGCCGTCGCCGGCGCAACGCATGTGCAGGAGAACACCACCGAGGCGCTCGAGCTGAAGCGCACGGTGCTGGCGGACATCGACCGGCTCGCCGCCCCTGAGACGATCATCGCCTCATCCACCTCCGCTCTCTTGCCATCGGCTTTTTCCGAATCCCTTCCCGGTCGCGCCCGCGTCCTCGTGGCCCATCCGGTGAATCCGCCGCACCTCGTTCCGCTCGTCGAAATGCTGGGCGCGCCGTGGACGTCGGCGGAGGCGATCGCGCGCGCCACGGACACCATGACCGCCATCGGCCAGTCGCCGATCCGGATCCACCGGGAGATCGACGGCTTCGTCCTCAACCGCCTCCAGGCGGCACTGGTCAACGAGGCGATGGCCTTGGTCGATGCCAAGGTCGCATCGCCGGCGGACATCGACAAATGCCTGACCGACGGGCTCGCCTTGCGCTGGGCCTTCATCGGTCCTTTCGAGACCATGGATCTGAACGCCGATGGCGGCTTCGCCGATTATGCCCGCAAATATCGCAGCCTCTTCGAAATCATGGGGCGGACGCTCGGATCATCGCGGCCGTGGAGCGAAGCGGCCATGTCCGTCGTGAGCGACGACCGCCGGCAGAGATTGCCGCTCGATGCGATCGCCGAGCGCCAGCGCTGGCGCGACAGCCAAGTCCGGTCGCTGCGCAAATTGAAGACATGAGAAGGCTCAAAGGAACATCGGACATGAAGAAGCCCCGGAAAGTCATCATCACCTGCGCCGTGACCGGCTCGATCCACACGCCGACGATGACGCCCTATCTGCCGGTCACGCCCGATCAGGTCGCGGCCGAAGCCGTCGCCGCGGCGGAAGCCGGCGCGGCGATCCTCCACCTCCATGCGCGCAATCCCGAAGACGGCCGGCCGACGCCCGATCCCGACGTATTCATGCGCTTCCTCCCCCAGATCAAGCAGCAGAGCGATGCCGTCATCAACATCACCACCGGCGGTGGGCACAATATGACGCTCAAGGACCGGCTGGCCGCGCCGCTGAAGACCAAGCCCGAAATGTGCTCGCTCAATATGGGATCGATGAATTTCGGCCTGTTTCCCATCCTCGGCAAATACAAGGAATGGCAGCACGACTGGGAGCCCGCCTATCTCGAGAATTCCCGCGACTTCATCTTCCGCAACACCTTCAAGGATATCGAGTTCATTCTCAAGGAGCTCGGCGAGGGCTGCGGCACCCGCTTCGAGTTCGAATGCTATGACGTAGGACATCTCTACACACTGGCGCATTTCCTCGAGCGCGGCCTGGTCAAGCCGCCGCTCTTCGTCCAGACGATCTTCGGCATTCTCGGGGGCATCGGCGCCGATATCGAGAACCTGGTCCATATGCGAAGGATCGCCGACAAGCTCTTCGGCAGCGACTACGAGTGGTCGATCCTCGCCGCCGGCCGTCACCAGATGAACTTCGTCACCACCGGCGCGATCATGGGCGGCCATACGCGCGTCGGCCTCGAAGACAGCCTCTATATCGGCAAGGGACAGCTCGCCAAGAGCAATGCCGAGCAGGTCGCCAAGATCAGGCGCATCCTGCACGACCAGTCCCTCGAAGTCGCATCCCCCGCCGAGGCGCGCGCCATGCTCGCGCTCAAGGGCGGTGACCGCGTCGAATTCTGAGAAAGGACCTCATCGCATGCGTTTTGCTTGTGACACCGGCGGCACCTTCACCGATCTGATCGTCGAGGACGAAGCTGGCGCCCTGCATATGTTCAAGGCTCCGACGACGCCCGAGAATCCGATCACGGGTGTCCTCGATTCCGTGCAGGTCGCCGCCAATGCCATGGGCATCACACGCCATGACCTGCTGGCAAAGGGCAAGATCTTCATCCATGGCACGACCCGCGCCATCAACGCCATCGTCACCGGAACGACGGCGCGCACGGCGCTCCTGACCACCAAGGGCAATCCCGACGTGCTGGTGTTCCGCGAGGGCGGCCGGATCGAGCCTTTCAACTTCAAGGTTCCATACCCTGAGCCTTACATTCCCCGGCATCTGACATTCGAGATCGAAGAGCGCGTGGGCACGACCGGCGAGATCGTGACAGCTCTCGATGAAGGCTCGGTGCGGGACGCGATCCAGCGCCTGAAGGCGGAAGGCGTCGAGGCCGTCGCCGTGAGCTTCCTGTGGTCGATCGCCAATCCCGCGCATGAGCTGCGCGTCGGCGAGATGCTGGCGGAGTTGCTGCCGGGAATCCCGGTGACGCTGTCCCACCAGATCAACCCGATCATCCGGGAATACCGGCGGACGTCCTCGGCCGCGATCGATGCATCGCTCAAGCCGCTGATGGGATCCTATATGCGCAATCTCGCCCAGAGCCTGAAGGAGGCGGGCTTTCCCGGCCGCGTGCTGGTCGTCACCTCGCAGGGCGGCGTGATGGATGCGGAGGAAATCGCGCTCGCGCCGATACATTCGATCAATTCCGGCCCCGCCATGGCCCCGGTCGCGGGCCGATACTATGCCGGCATGGATGCCGACATGCAGACCGCGATCGTGGCGGATACCGGCGGCACGACCTATGACGTATCCCTCATCCGCGGCGGCCGCATTCCCTGGTCGCGGGAAACCTGGATCGGCCAGCCCTTCCGCGGCCATATGACGGGTTTCCCCTCGGTCGACGTGAAGTCGGTCGGCGCCGGCGGCGGCTCGATCGCATCGGTCGATGCCGGGGGCATGCTGCGCGTCGGCCCCAAGAGCGCCGGCGCCGTGCCGGGTCCCGTCTGCTATGGCCGCGGCGGCACCGAGCCGACGGTCACCGATGCGGCACTCGCCCTTGGATATCTCGACCCTGAGAATTTCCTCGGCGGCGCCATGGCGCTCGACCTCGAGGCGGCAAGGGCCGCGATCGAGTCGCGTGTCGCGAAGCCGCTTTCGCTCTCGATCGAAGAGGCAGCCGCCGCGATCATGGACGTGGTGACCCAGAACATGGTGAACGCCATCGACGACCTGACGGTGAAACAGGGCATCGATCCGTCCAAGGCCGTGCTGATCGGCGGCGGCGGTGCCGCGGGCTTCAACACCACCTTGATTGGAAAGCGGTTGAACTGCCCGACGGCCATCATCCCCGAAACGGGGGCGGCGCTGAGCGCCGCCGGTGCGCTGATCAGCGATCTGTCGCGCCACTTCAACATCACCAAGCATATCAGCACCGACAAGTTCTCCTTCCCTCTGGCGAACCAGGTCCTGGCCGAGCTCAAGGCCAAGTGCGACGCCTTCGTCGCCGCGGCCGGCGAAGAGGTGATCGGGCACAGCGTCGAATACAGCATCGAAGGCCACTATCCGAGCCAGGTCTGGGATATCGAGGCGCCGCTCCACTCAGCGAAGCTCGCGGGCGAGAAAGACCTCAAGAAGGTGATCGACAGCTTCCATGCCGCGCATGAGGAGCTCTTCGCCTTTGCCGATCGCGGCGCCCATATCGAGGTCGTCGGCTGGCAGGCCCATGTGCGCTGCCAGCTGCGCGACCGCGGAACCGGACGCGTTTCGAAGGAGCTCGCCGCCGCGAACGGCCGGACCCTGCGCAAATGCTATTTCCCCGGACATGGCCATGTCGAGGCGCCGGTCAGCGTGCTCGATCGGCTCGACGCGGGATGGCGCGCCAAGGGGCCGGCCATCGTCGAGTCCTCGCTGACCACCGTCGTCGTCAATCCGGGCGTCGAAGTCGTCAAGACGGCCTCTGGGTCGCTGATCATGAATCTTGCGGAAATGAATTAGGGCGGGAGAGCTCCATGGAAAATCGTCAAAAAGTGGATGGCGTTCGTCTGGCGATCCTGTCGAACCGCTGGGAAGGGATTGCCCGCAAGATGGCCAATACGCTCCTCAGGACCGGCCGGTCGGGGGTTCTGGCAACGGCGCGCGACTTCTCCTGCTGCGTCGTCACCGCCGACTGCCGTCTTCTCGCGACGGCGGAGAGCATACCGATCCATGTGCTGTCCGGCCCGGACCTGATGGCCAAGGCGATGAAGGAGCTGCATCCGGAGCTCAAGCCCGGCGATGCGTTCCTGCACAACTCGCCCTATCACGGCTGCTCGCATGCGGCCGATCTCAGCATCCTGGTGCCGATCTTCGACGGCAAGGGCCGCCACCGCTACACCGCCGTGGTGAAGGCGCATCAGGCCGATATCGGCAACTCGCTGCCGACCACTTACATGGGCGCGGCAAAGGACGTCTATAATGAGGGCGCGCTGATCTTCGCCGCCACCCAGGTTCAGCGCGACTACAAGGACATCGAGGACATCATCCGGCTCTGCCGCTTGCGCATCCGTGTTCCCGACCAATGGTGGGGCGATTATCTGGGCATGGTGGGTGCCGCCCGCATCGCCGAGCGCGAGGTGATCAACCTTGCCGCCGAGATCGGCTGGGACGAGCTCGACCAGTATGTCGAGGATTGGTTCGAATATTCGGAAACCCTGATGGCGGCGGCCATCAGGAAGCTGCCCGCAGGCAAGGTGACCAAATCCTCCACCCACGATCCGACACCCGGCACGCCCTCCGAGGGGATCAAGATCAATGCGACGGTGACCGTGGACCCGGCGGCGGCGCGCATCACCGTCGACCTGCGCGACAATATCGATTCGCTGCCCTGCGGCCTCAATGTGAGCGAAGCCTGCACCCGCACGGCCGCGATGATCGGCGTGCTGAACGCCATCCCGGATGACGTGCCGCGCAATGCCGGCGCTTTCCGGCGCCTCGACATACTTCTGCGCGAGGGCGGAGTCGTCGGCACCCCCAAGCATCCGACAAGCTGCTCGGTGGCGACCACCAATGTCGCGGACCGCATCACCAATCCGGTGCAGACCGCCATTGCCGAGCTCAGTGAACATGCGGGGCAAGCGGAAGCCGGCGCCATCCTGCCCGGGACCATGGCGGTGGTGTCGGGCGTCGATCCGCGCCGCAACCGCGCCTTCGTCAACCAGCTCTTCGTCGTTCACACCGGCGGCGCCGCGTCGCCGACGCAGGATGCCTGGATCACCATCGCGCATGCCGGCAATGCCGGCATGCTCTACCAGGACAGCATCGAGGTGTCGGAGCTGCATTATCCGCTGCGCGTCTATGACAAGCGCCTGGTGACCGACACCGAGGGGGCCGGCACCTATAACGGCGCCCCGAGCAGCACGGCCGAATATGGCCCGGTCGACTGCTCGATGGATGTCAACTTCGTGTCCGACGGCACTCAGAATCCGCCACGCGGCGTGCGCGGCGGCGGCACGGGCGGCAATGCGCAGCAATATCGCCGTCGGGTGGACGGCACGCTCGAGCCGCTGCCCGGCGTGACCTCGACCACCCTGGCGCCCGGCGAGCGCATCCTTGCGGTGACCTGCGGCGGCGGCGGCTTCGGCTCGCCGCTCAAACGCGACCCGCAGCGCGTCGCTCACAATGCCCGAGAAGGATGGATCACGCGCGAGCGCGCGGCGCGCGTCTATGGCGTGGTCCTCGATGAAAAATTCCAGATCAATGAGAACGAGACCCGCAGGAAGCGGGCAGAGCTCGCCGAACAGACCGCCCAATAAACCCAAGGGAAACGCCAAGGAGTAGTCAGATGAACCTATCATTGAAGACAGTCGTGCTTGCGCTCGGGGCCCTCGGCACACTCGCCGTGCCGGCCATGGCGGAGGATCCGCTGGTGATCGGCGTCGCCTCCGGACAGACCGGCATCCTCTCGCCCTGGGATCTCGGCGGTCGCCGCGGCGCTGAAATCGCCGTCGAAGACATCAATGCGCGCGGCGGCGTACTCGGCCGGCAGCTCAAGCTGGTGGTCAGCGACACGAAATCCGATCCCTCGCTCGGACCCACGGCGGCATCGGAAGTCATCGCCGAAGGCGCCGAGATGGTCATCGTCGCCTGCGACTACGACTTCGCGGCACCCGCCGCGATGACGGCCGGCGGCATGGGCAAGATCGTGTTCTCGACCTGCGCCGCCGATCCCAAATTCGGCGCCCAGGGCATCGGTCCCACGGCCTATACGATGTCGCTGGCGACCAATGGCCAGGGCGCGCTTCTGGCGGAGTGGGCGCATGGCCAGAAAGGCTGGAAGACGACCTACATCATGAAGGACACCGCGATCGAATATACCAAGTCGCTGTGCGAGCACTTCGAAAGCCGCTGGACGGCGCTCGCCGGGGCCGATTCGATCAAGGGCCGCGATACCTGGAACGGCATCAACGACAATTCCATCGCCGGCCAGATCACGCGCATCAAGGAAGTCGCCGGCAGCGTCGACTTCATCATGTGGTGCGGCTTCACCAATAATGGCTCGGTCCTGCGCCAGCTCCGTTCGGCCGGCGTCGATAATCCGGTCGTCGGCTCCGAATCGATGGACGGCTCGTATTGGCTTGGCGCGGTGCCGAATCTGAGCAACTACTACATCGCCGTCTATGCCTCGATCTTCGGCAACGACCCCGATCCCAAGATCGAGGCATTCATGAAGCGCTATCAGGAGAAGTTCGGCGAGGCGGCACCCATGGGCCACGTCATCACCGGCTATAGCGCGGTCGAGGCCTATGCCCGCGCCATCGAAAAGGCCGGCACGGTCGAAAGCGACAAGGTCAAAGCCGCCCTCGATGCCTTCAAGAACGAAGAATTGCTGATCGGCCCCACCAGCTATGAGCCCGACCTGCATATCAATCTCAATCGTCCGCTGCTGTTGATGCAAATGACGGACGGCAAATATACCGCGATCGGCCGGTTCTCGGCGGAACAGGTCGAGCGTCCGAAGTTTTGATCCCGCACGGGTCGCGGGCCAGGCGGGATATCCCGCTTGACCAGCCTCTGGAGCCGCCGCAATGACCCAAACGCTCGATGCACGCGACATCAATGTGAGCTTCGGAGGCCTGAAGGTCATCCGCGATGTCAGTCTGACGGTGAAGAAGGGCGAGATACTGGGGCTGATCGGGCCGAATGGCGCCGGCAAGACCACCTTCGTCAATGTGCTGTCCGGCTTCCAGAAGCCGAACAGCGGCTCGGTGTCCATGGATAACAACGCCATCACGGCCTGGACGCCGGAACGCCGGGCGCGGGCCGGGCTGGCGCGGACCTTCCAGGCGGTCAGGCTGTTCAAGGAATTGTCGGTGCTCGACAATGTCCAGGTCGGAGCTCTCGCTTTGGGCCAGTCCCGCGCCGAAGCCCGGCAGAGCGCCTTCGACGTCCTGGACAAGACCGGGCTTGCCGGGCAGGCCGAGCAGATCGCCGATACGCTGCCCTATGGCCTGGAGCGCCGCGTCGGCATTGCCCGCGCGCTGGTGATGAAGCCCGAATTCGTCATGATGGACGAGCCCGCGGCGGGACTGAGCGAGGCCGAGGCGGAGGAGCTCATGACGCTCATCCGGCAGTTGCGCGACAGCTACAGCTGCGGCGTCCTCCTGGTCGAGCACAATATGCAGCTCGTCTACAATCTTTGCGAGCGCGTCCAGGTGCTGCTCAGCGGCAGCACCCTCGTCCAGGGCACGCCCAAGGAAGTGTGGATGCATGACGAGGTCCATCAGGCCTATCTCGGGCGGTCGGCACGATGACGATGCTCGCGGTCACCGATCTTCGCGTCAGCTATGGCGCCATCAACGCGCTTCGCGGCGTGTCCCTCGATGTCGCCGAGCAGGAGATCGTTGCTTTGATCGGGCCCAATGGTGCCGGAAAGACGTCCTTGCTGATGGCCATCGCGGGGATCGTTCCGGTGGCGGGCGGGAGCATCGAACTTGTCGGCCGGTCGATCCTCGGCGAGCCTGCTGAAAAGATCCTGCGCCAGGGCATCTCGGTGGTCCCGGAGAACCGCGAGATATTCACCAAACTCTCGGTCTGGGAAAACCTGCTGATCGGCGCTACGGCGCGCCGCGATCGCGAACAGGTTGCCCGCGACCTCGATCGCGTGACGGCTCTCTTCCCCAAGCTCGCCCAGCGCAGAGGCGATCCAGCCGGGCTGTTCTCGGGCGGGGAGCAGCAGATGCTGGCGATTGCCCGGGCGATGATGGCGGCGCCAAAGCTGCTCATGCTCGATGAGCCGTCGCTGGGCCTGGCGCCCATCGTGATCGATGCCGTCTATGACGCCATCCGGCAATTGCGGGATTCGGGCGTCACCATCCTTCTCGTCGAGCAGAATGCCGAGCGGGCCCTTTCGGTCGCGGATCGGGCCTATCTGATCTCGACGGGCCGCATCGTGTTCAACGGCACATCGGCGGACATCCATTCCAGCGGCAATGTCCATGAGGCCTATTTCGGCCTCAGCAAGGGCAAGGCCGATCGACCGGGCGGAGTTGCGAAATGAGCTATCTTGTCCAGTTCCTCGTCGATGCCATCAGCGTGGGCGGGCTCTATGCGCTCGTCGCCCTCGGCATCGGCCTGATCTTCGGCGTCGTCGGCCTGGTCAATTTCGCCCATGGCGACTATGTGATGATCGGCACCTATTGCATTCTGCTGATGACCGGGTTCAGCGTGCCGGTCGCCATCGCCTTGACCATCGTCGCCGTTGCGGCACTGGCCGTCGCATCCGATATCTTCGTCTTCAGACCGGTGCGGACGGCGTCACCCGCGACATTGATGATCGTATCCTTCAGCCTGAGCTATGCGCTCGAGCACACTTTCGTGATGTCTTTCGGTTCGCTGGCGCGGACCGTCAACTTCCTGCCGGAGATGAGCCGCAATATCGAGATCTTCGGCTTGCGCATCGCCGCCGTGAGCCTGCTCCAGATCGGTGCCACCATCGTCCTGACGGCACTTCTCGCGGCAATCATCAAATACACCGCGATCGGCTACCAGATGCGCGCGGTTTCCGAGAATGTGAAGATGGCGCGGCTCGTCGGTGTCAACACGAACCGCGTGATCATGGCGGCCTTCCTGGCGAGCGCGGTGCTGGCCGCGACGGTATCGGTGCTGTTCCTGGCGCAGACCGGCACCACCACGCCGTTCTTCGGCCAGTCGCTGACGATCATCGGCTTTGTCGCCACGGTGATCGGCGGCATGGGCAGCCTGGTGGGCTGCGCGCTGGGCGGGTTTCTCGTCGGCTTCATCACGACGGCGCTGCAGCTCGCCTTGCCTCCGTCGCTGCAGCCGTTCCGCGAAGCCTTCGTCTTCGGCGCCGTGATGCTGATGCTGGTCGTGAGGCCGGGTGGATTGATCATGATCCGCACCGCACAAGAGCGCGTGTGACGATGGAGCAGGGCAAGATGACACGGATCCTCCGGTCCCTTTGGCCGCTCCTCGTGCCGGCGGTGGTCGTGACGGCGCTCGCGATCGTCCTCGCGACGAGCAGCCCCATCATAGCCCGCGTGGTCACCGACGCGCTGATCAAGATGACGATCGTCATAGGCCTCTACGTCTTCATCGGTCAGAGCGGGATCGTGTCGTTCGGCCATGCCGGCTTCATGGTGATCGCCGCTTATCTCTCCGCCTGGCTGACCATTCCGCCGCAGTTCAAGAAGATCATCCTGCCGGAGATACCGCTCTGGCTGCAGCAGGTCCAGCTCCATCCCGTCTGGGCGGCGCTTGCGGCGACCGTCATTGCCGTCATCCTCGCGCTGATCATCGGCTCGGCGCTGATGCGCCTCGCCGGCATCGCCGCCTCGATCGCGACCTTCGCCTTCCTCAATGTCGTCGTCGTGATCTACAACAACTGGACGTCTTGGACGAAGGGCACGGCTTCGCTCGTCGGACTGCCGGTCTATGTCGGCCCCTATACGGCGCTTGCCGTCGTGATCGCCGCCATGATCGTCGCCTTCGTCTTCCAGTCGTCGCGCTGGGGGATGATGCTCAGGGCCACGCGCGAAGACCCAGTCGCGGCGCGCGCCGCCGGCGTCTCCGTGGTGCGCATGCGGCTCGTCGGGTTCATCGTCAGCGTGGCGATCGTCGCCGTCGGCGGCCTCTTGCAGGGCCATTTCAGCGGTGCGCTCACGACATCGGCCAATCTCTACCTCAATCTCACCTTCCTCACCCTCACCATGCTGATCGTCGGCGGCATGCGGAGCCTCGCCGGCGCCGTCAGCGGGGTGATATTGGTCGCGGCCGTTTCCGAAATCCTGCGGCAGCTCGAGCGCGGCATATCGCTCTTGGGGATCGACGTCACCGCACCTTCGGGCTTCGGCCAGGTCGCGCTCGGCATCATTCTGCTTCTGGTTCTGCTGCTGCGGCCGCGCGGGCTCTTCGCCGGGCGCGACATCCCATTCCCCGAGAGCTGGTTCGGTTCGACCGCGGCCCACGTCCGACATGAAAGAAAGGGTGGCTATCTGTGAATATCGAAATGAACGGGCGCAAGGTCGTCGTGACGGCGGGCGGCAGCGGCATCGGGCGCGTGATCGCGAATGCTTTTGCGAAGTCGGGGGCAAGTGTCGCCACATGCGACATCGATCCGGCATGTGCCACGGCCCAGGACATGTCTGCGGCCATCCGCTGCTGGCAGGCCGATATCGGCGAACCGGAGTCCGCCGGGCGCTTCATGACCGAGGCGATAAGCTGGCTGGACGGCATCGACGTCCTCATCAACAATGCCGGCGTCTCGGGCCCGACCAAACCCGTGGAAGAGATCACCGACGATGAGTGGCGGCGGACCATGGAGGTCAATGTCAATGGCCAATTCTATTGCGTCCGCGCCGCCGTCCCGGTCATGAAGGCGCAGAAAGCGGGCGTCATCCTCAACATCTCCTCGACCGCCGGCCGCATGGGCATGCCGCGGCGCTCGGTCTATTCGGCGTCGAAATATGCGGTGCGGGGTTTTACCGATGTTCTTGCCGTCGAGCTTGGCGATCATAATATACGGGTCAACGCCATCCTGCCGGGTGTCGTCAATGGGACGCGGGTCCGGCGGGTTCTGGCCGAACAGGCCCAAGTCGTGGGGCAAACGCTCGAGGAATACATGCCGCGAATCCTGCATAATGTGTCGATGCACACCGCGGTCGAAGCGGAAGACGTCGCCAATATGGCGCTTTTCCTCGCCTCCGACGGCGCCCGCTTCGTGAGCGGGCAGTCGATCGGGGTCTGCGGCAATTTCGAAAGCTACCGCGGTCCCCTGACGATCGGACAGGGCAAGTGAGCGGCGGACCGTTCGACCTGACCGGACGCCGCGCCTTCGTCTCCGGCGCTTCGCGCGGGATCGGCCGGGCCATTTCCCAGGCGCTCAATGCCGCCGGAGCCATGACGGTGCTGTGCGGCCGCGATCGCGGCGAGCTTGAAAGAACGCGCCTATCATTACCGAATCCGCATATCGGATCGGAAATCCTGGAACTGGACGTGGCCCACGAGGATCTCGTCGCCGCCTGGTTCGATGCGGAAAGAGCGCAGAACACAAGTCCGGACATCGTTGTCAACAATGCCGGCATCATCGATCGCAGCCCGCTGTTCGACAGCACGAGCGATGGATGGCGGCGCGTCCTCGACGTCAATCTCAACGCTGCCTATGTGGTGTCGCGCGAAGCGGCCCGCGGGATGGTGGCCAGCAAGCATGGCCGCATCATCATGATCGCTTCGATCCTGGGCCTGCAAGGCAAGCGGGCCGCTCTGGCCTATACCGCCAGCAAGCATGGCGTGATCGGACTGGCGCGGGCGCTCGCCGCCGAGCTCGGCTCCGACGGCATCACCGTCAACGCCATCTGCCCGGGTTATATCAAGACCGAGATCAACCTGTCGCTGCAGAACGACGCGGACTTCGATGCCAAGGTCAGGTCGAAGACGCCGGCCGGCCGCTGGGGAATGCCGGACGAGGTTGCGCATGCGGTGGTCTTCCTGGCGTCGGGGGCCGCGGGCTATGTCAACGGCCATGCCCTGGTCGTCGACGGCGGCATGACCGGGACACACTGACCAGTCTCAGTGGTAGCCCAGTCCCGCCACGTAGTCGGAGAGCATGCGCTCCTGATATCGCTCCTGCTCGAAGAGCGCTTTCATGGCGTCGCGGATATCGAGAATGCCGATGGGTATCGAGTCCCTACCGAGGATCGGCATGTTCTGGAGCCGCCGCTCCGCCATGGTCTGCCAGACGGCGTAGACCTCGTCCTCGGGCGTGCAGGCGACGATGTCCCGGCTCATGAGAGCCGCTACCGATGACCTGGCCGGGTCCCGGTGTGCCAGGTGGCGGACGAGATCGGACTTGCTGAGCACCCCCGCCGCCTTGCCGTTCCCGCCGCAGACGATGACCAATCCTATTCCAGGATGGGAAAGCAAATGAGCGGCAGCCTGCAGCGTCGCATCCATGTCGATCACCCTGAGGCGATCCGATGTCAGAGGGATGAGCTGTTCGATGCGCATGTCGATTTCCTCAAGGCCCGTCACCCGTGAAGAACCGGTCGAGGTGGAGCCGGGGAGGAGCACCACCTCGACCGCTGTCGGCGTCAGCTGAGCGCCGCTTTGTCCAGGCCGTACTTGGCGTCCATCGAACCCGGAACGGTCCTGAAGCCGATATTGAGGCGGTTCCAGGAATTGTTCGCGACGATGATGAAGGACAGATCCGAGGTCTCCTTGTCGGAGAGCTGGGTGCGAACGCGCTCGTAAATATCGTCCGGAACGCCCTCGACGGGAAGCCTGGTGAGAACTTCCGTCCAGGCCAGCGCCGCGCGCTCGCGCGGGGTGAACAAGGTCGACTCCCGCCAGGCAGCGAGGTGGTAAAGCCTGAGTTCGCGCTCGCCATGGATCTTGGCCTGCTTGACATGCATGTCGAGACAGAAGCTGCAGCCATTGATCTGCGCGGTCCTGATCGCGACCAGGTCGAGGATCGATTCCTCGATCGCGCCCTGCTTGGCCACCAGGATCAGCTCGGTGAGCTTCTTGGCGAACTCGGGAGATTGCGCGAAATAGTTTACGCGCGGCCCGGCGGCATTTCCCGGCGGCGGTTGCACTGGTGACTTCGTATGCACATTCATGGTCTCTTTTCCTTGGGTCGAGATCAATCCTCAAAGATAGTCAGCTCGGTCTCGCCGGTGTCGACGACGAAGACGGCAAGCAGGCGAGCGGGCTCGTTCTTGCTGGCATTCGCGCTGACGGCATGGTGATCGCCGGGAAGCTCGACCCAATTCTCGCCGGCGTGATAGGTCTTCTCCGGCTTGTCATTCACCTTGCTGCGGATCGCGCCTTCGAGGACGGTGGCATAGATGACGGCGGATTTCGCGTGGACATGAGCGGGTGATGCGCCGCCCGGTGCATATTCGACGAGCACGCCCTTCATGCTCTTTCCGGGGACGTTGGGAAGCGCCTGGTCGAAGACCACCGTCACCTTGGCTCTGTTGTCTTCAGCCTGTGCGCCGGTGGCGCACATGAGCGCCAGCGTTACCGCGCAAATGAGTGTCTTGATCATTGGTTTCTCCTGTTTCGAAAGCGAGGGGGCGGTCAGTTCTTGCGTGCCGATTGCTTGAGCCAGTCGTCGAAGCGCTTGGGGCCGATGCGCGGGTTGTCGCCCGGGACGAGCGTGCTGTCGTCGAGCTCGACGCCGAAATAAAGCGCGCGGGGATCCGCAATCGGGGTACGCGGATCGTTGGTTGCTTTCAGATATTGCGTCACGAGGTCGCTCATGCGCACCCGGTCGGGACCGGCGATCTCGATCATGTGGTTCGCCGGTGAGCCCAAGGCGACGTCGGCCATGATGTCGGCGACGTCATCCGCCGCGATGGGCTGGAAAAGGGCCGGGGGCAGATGCACGGTCTGTCCGTCGGCGCCCGATTGGGCGATGGCGCCGGTGAACTCGTAGAACTGCGTCGAGTGGACGATGGTGTAAGGTATGCCGGAACTCCTGATGAGCTCCTCCTGCGCATGCTTGCCGCGAAAATAGCCACTGCTTTGCAGGCGCTCGGTGCCCACGACCGACAATGCGATGTGATGCTTGACGCCGGCGGCCATCTCGGCCGCCAAGAGATTGTGGCCGGCGGTGCGGAAGAATTCGAGCGCCGACTTCTCATCGAAGGCGGGCGAGTTGGCGAGGTCGATCACGACGCCGGCGCCGGCGACGGCTTCCGCGACACCTTCGCCCGTGATGGTGTTGACCCCGGTATTGGGGGCTGCCGCCAGCACGTCGTGCCCTTTTTTGCGCAGCCTCTCCACGGTCTTCGATCCGATGAGGCCGGTGCCGCCTATGACGACGATTTTCATGTTCGATCTCCTCTTCAAGTTTGATTTGCGTTGCGTTCTCGAGGTCACTTCGCCGAAGCGGCTTCTTCGATGAATGCCGCGACCTCCTTGGGATGCGAGACCATGAGCGCGTGTGACGCGCCGTCGATGACCACGGTCTTCACGGCATGGGCGCGCTCCGCCATGAAGGCCATCACGGCTGCCGGGATGTTGCGGTCGGCGGAGCCGTAGATCACGTAGGAGGGCAGCGTTTTCCAGGCGGCGGCGCCCGCAGCCTCGGCGAGGGCCGCTTGCGTGACGGGGCGCTGGGTGGCGGCCATTAGGCGCGCCTCGTCTTCCGGGACGTCGGCGGCGAATTGGGCGTGAAACTTTTCAGGCTCGATATAGAGATCCCGTCCGCCATCCGGCAGGGCGACCGGCGTGATGGCGCTCCCCAAGGTGCTGCCGGGGAATTTCTCCGAGAGCGTCAAAGCGGATTCGCCCGTGTCCGGCGCGAAGCCCGCCACATAGACGAGGGCCGTCACATTGCTATTGCCGTTGGCGGCCGCGGTGATGACCGGTCCGCCATAGGAATGACCGACCAGCAGGACGGGCCCGGGGATGGACTGAACGACGGCCGAGATCGCCGCCGCGTCCTTGGCGACGCTGCGCAGCGGGTTTGCGGCGGCGATGGCGACATAGCCGCGCCGGTTCAGCTCGGCGATGACGCCGTTCCAGCTCGACGTTTCCGCAAAGGCGCCGTGGACGAGCACGATCGTCGGCTTGCCTTGGGGATCCTGGGCCTGCGCCTGGGCACTGCCCAAGAGGGTCATCGTTGCGACAAGCGCCAGCACTCTCAGTGTGATTTGCACGTGCATCCTCCCGTATGGCTGGTATGCCGCAGAGAATGCGCCGCCCGGCGGGCCATGCCTATCGAACGGTGGATTTGCCCATGCCATGCCAAAGTCTAGGGCAGGCAGGCCGGTCGATTGGGCGATCCTCGCCACGTCAAGTCTGACGCCGCAATCCTTGGTACCGGCAGACGTCGCCATCCGTGCAGATAGCCGGCGGGCATCTTGTATGGGCACATGACGTCCGGAGCGAACATCCACGCTCGACCCACTGCAACCCATGCAAGGAAACGCACATGTCTCACAGCCTCAAAAAGCCGGTGGCGGCCGCCATGCTCGCCTCGGCAACCGCCTTGGCCGCCCTGCCGGCCGAAGCGCAACAGCTCGAACCATCGACCCAAATATTCGTCGACAGCCTCCAGGGGGCGAAACCGCTCTACACGCTGACACCCGAGGCCGCGCGTTCCGTCCTTTCCACCGTGCAGAGATCGACGCAAGTACCGTTGCTCGATGTCGCCAGCCAGGATCGCGTGCTGGAGGTCGGGTCGGACGGGCGCACGAACATCCGCGTGGTGCGGCCCCTTGGTGCCACAAGCGCCTTGCCGGTCGTCGTCTACATCCATGGCGGCGGCTGGGTATTGGGTGACAAGGAGACACATGACCGGCTGGTCCGCGAGCTCGCGGCCGGCGCCAATGCCGTCATCGTCTTCGTGGACTATGACCGGTCCCCCGAAAGCCGCTACCCGACCGCCGTCGAGCAGAGCTACGCCGTCGCCAAATATGTCGCCGAACATGCGGACGAGTTCGGCGCCGATGTCAGCCGCCTGGCGATCGCCGGCGACAGCGTCGGCGGCAACATGGCGACCGCCGTCGCGCTGATGGCGAAGGAGCGCAAGGGCCCGCACATCTTGGCGCAATTGCTGTTCTATCCGGTCACCGACGCTTCGATGTCGAGCGCATCCTACAGCGATTTCGCCGAAGGGCCGTGGCTCACGAAGAAGGCGATGGCCTGGTTCTGGGACCAGTACCTGCCCGATATCGCGAAGCGCCGCGACATCCATGCCTCGCCGCTGAATGCCTCCATCGAGCAGCTGCGGGGGCTCCCGCAAACGCTGCTCATCGTCGACGAGAACGACGTGCTGCGCGATGAAGGCGAAGCCTATGGGCGCAGGCTGGCCGAGGCCGGCGTCCGCGTCACCTCGCTCAGATACAATGGCACGATCCACGACTTCATGCTGCTGAACCCGATTGCCGAGACACCGGCAGTGCGCGCGGCGATCGCCCAGGCAAACGGCTATCTGCGCCACGTTTTCGCGGCCCGCTGACCGGAGCCGGGCGGCGGAACGATTTCGGTCGCGCGCCGCCGCCTCGGCTTATGAACGTCGGTATAGGTCGACGGATAGAACCGTCCGGTGATACGATCGCGTATGGCCGAAACCCAACGCGATCCCATGTCCCTCGTGGTCGGCGCAATCGCCGCGCAGGTGACCGGTGCGCTGGTCACACAGATGGCACCTTTCATGGTCAGCGGGTTCATGGGAGGTCTTGCGCTTTCGGAACGCGATGCGGGGTTGGTCACATCCGTCGAGTTCCTCGCGCTCGCCCTCACCGCTATCGCCATCGCGCCGGTTCTGCCCCGGCTTTCCTATCGCCGGGTCAGCCTCGCTGCCGTCGCGCTGGCACTCGTCGCGCAAGGTGCGTCGATCTTCAGCACATCCTTCGCATCGCTCGTCTTGCTGCGCGGCCTTGCCGGCGTCGGCGAGGGCGCGCTGTGCGCCGTTTCGCTCTCCATCGTCGCGTCCCGTTCCGTCAACCCGGACAAGGTCTATGGCTATTTTCAAATCGTCTGGGCCTTGGGCAGCGTCCCGCTTTTCGCTGTCGGGGGGCAGCTCACTGCGGCCCACGCGCATCACGGGACCCTCGCGCTGATCGCCGGCGTGACCCTTGCGCTTGCGCCGCTCCTGCTCCTCATTCCGGACGATCGCGCCAAAAGCGGCGACGCTGTTACAGCGGATCGAGTGCCAACCTCTCCGCTGCTCGGCATCATGACGCTCGCGTCGATCATGCTCTATCTCGCCGCCTCAGCCGCGCTGTACGCGTTCATCGCACCCCTGGGCGAGCGCGCGGGCCTCGATACGAGCGCGGTCGGCTATGTGCTGACCGTCGGGTCGCTGGTCGGTCTCGTGGGTGCCGGAGCCGCCACTGTGCTCAATGTGCGCTGGGGGCGGGCGATCCCGATCTCGGGCTTCTGCGTGGCTTTCACACTCTTCACGCTCATGATCTGTCTCTGGCGCAATCCGACCGCCTATGTCGTGGCCCTGGTGGCGTCGGTCATCATCTTCTATTTCTCCGTCCCTTACATGTTGGGCCTCGCGGCCGCGCTCGACCGCAGCGGGCGTTGGGCCGCAGCAGCGTGCTCGGCCTATCTGCTCGGCTACGCTGCCGGCCCTCTGGTGGGCGGTATCGTGATCGCGGCGGCGGATTATGCCGGCCTCGCCGCGGCCTGTGTCGCCCTCACGGCTGTCGCCTGGGGGCTTGCCATGGCCGTCAATCGACGTCTCGGCACCGCGGCCCGTGCGGCACTTCCGGCCGACGCGCCCGCGTGACAGCGGTCAGGCCTCCACCCTGTCGCGCACGTCGGCCGGCAGCGTCTCCCAGACGCGAACCAGCTCACCGACGGAAGAGAGCTGCATCTTGCGCATGACATTGCCGCGGTGAAGCTTGACGGTGATCTCGCTGATGCCGAGATCGAAGGCGATCTGCTTGTTCAGCCGGCCGCCCGCGACCTGGCGCAGCACCTGACGCTCGCGCGGCGTGAGCAGCGCGAGCTTGCTCAGATGCTCCTTCACGACCCGCGAGCGTGCCCGCTGCTTGATATCGCGCTCGACCCCGGCCGCGATCGCGTCAAGCAGCGTCTGGTCCCGCACCGGCTTGGTGAGAAAGTCGACCGCACCGGCCTTCATCGCCTGGACGGTCATCGGAATATCGCCATGCCCGGTCAGGAAGATGATCGGCTTGGGGTTGCCGCGCTGGGCCAGATGATGCTGCAGATCGAGACCGCTCGCGCCCGGCATGCGCACATCGAGGATCAGACAGCCGGGGCTGTCCAGCACGTCGGCGTCAAGCAATTCGCGGGTCGAGGCAAAGCAGACCGGCTGGAAGCCCGCCGACAGGATCAATTCCGACAGAGCTTCCCGGACAGATGCGTCGTCATCGACAATGATGACGAGGGGCTGCTCTGCCTCGCTCCTCCGCTGCGATGATGCCGGCGCCGATCTCCGTAGAAGCGGCTGGTCAATTGTCATGTTCATCCTCCATCTGTCTGTCGCGCAAGGCGTCGCCAACGGCCGCAAGCAGGACCTTTGCATCGAAGGGCTTGCGGAAACAAAGGCGGCCGGCTCCCTGGGCTCGGTCCTGATCGACAATCTCGTGGCGGCCGGTGATCAGGAACACCGGCAGATCGGGGCGCGTCCTCTTCGCCAGGTCACGAAGCTCAAAGCCGTCCATGCCCGGCATCCCGATGTCGGTGATGAGCACGTCGAGGCCCGACAACCCGCTGATGAGCAGCGCTCCCGCCGAGGAGAAGCTGCGGGCCGCGTAGCCCGCGGACTCGAGAAGGTCTTCCAGCGACTCGAGCAGTCTCGGGTCGTCATCGACAATCGCCACGACGGGTCTGCGTTTATTCACGTTCAACTTCCTCCCGCCCGGCGCGAATGGGTGACCGGTATTTTCAATCTTTCCGCGATACGCACGAGATCGGCCAGCGACGCCGCCGCCATCTTCTGCATGACGTTCCGTCTATGGATTTCCAGCGTGACCTCGCTGATTCCCAATTCAGCGGCGGCCTGCTTGTTGAGAAGACCGCTCACCACCAGCGGCAGCACCTCGCGCTCGCGCGGTGTCAGCTCAAGATAACGTTCCCGCAGCACACGAAGGTCGGCGCGTTCCGACCTCATTTCCCGATCCTGGGCGATCGCCGCGTGGATCGCGGCCATGAGGTCCGCGTCACTGAAAGGCTTGGTCAGGAAATCCACGGCGCCATGCTTGATCGCCCGCACCGAGGAGGGGATATCGCCATGTCCGGTAATGAAGACGATGGGCGGATGATCGCCCGCGGCGATCTGCCTCTGCAGGTCGAGGCCGTTGATATCCGGCAATTCGACATCGAGGATAAGGCAGGCGGGAAGGTCGGGCTTGTCCGCGCCGACATAGTCGCCGGCCGATCCGAAGGCCATGGCGCGCATGCCGTGCGAGGCCAACAGCTCACCGAGCGCTTCCCGGACACGCAGATCATCATCGACAATGTAGACAATGTGGTTGTTGGTCGTCATGACGCCGTTTTCATCTCAACCGGCAGTGTAAAAAGGAACGTCGCTCCCTGCGGTTCGTTCCTCTCCGCCCACAAGCGTCCGCCATGCGACTCGACGATCGAGCGGCAGATGGCGAGGCCCATGCCCATGCCGTTCTCCTTTGTCGTGAAGAAGGGCTCGAAGACGCGTTCGACGTCCATGAACCCTGGTCCGGTGTCGCGAATATCGACGCGGATCGCGTCGGGCCCCTCGCGGCGTGAGCGTATGCGGAGCACCCGCGCGCCGTCGGCCACGTTATCCATCGCCTCGATCCCGTTGCGGATCAGGTTAACGATCACCTGCTGCACCTGGACGCGGTCGAGCGCAACCGGCGGCAGGTCGGGTGACAGATCCGTCTTCATGCGGATGTCCTTGGCCGCGGTCTCGTCAGCCATCAGCCGGGCGACTTCGCCGATCAGCTGGTTGACGTCCTCAGGCGACCTGGCCTGCTGCGTGCGACGGAAGAGAGCGCGGATGCGGTTGACGACATCCGCTGCCGAGTTGGCGTCACGGGTGATGCGCTCGGCGGTGATCTTCGCGCGCCCGACATTCGGCGGCTCGGCGGACAGCCAGCGGTGGCAGGCGTGGGAATTGGCGACGATCGCGGCCAGCGGCTGGTTCACCTCATGTGCGATCGAAGCAGAAAGCTCGGCCAGGCTTGCGGCTCGAGTCGCCTGCGCGACCTGCTCGGATGCGCGCCGCAGCGCCTCCTGCGCCTGCACCTCATCGTCGATGTCGATGGAGGCGCCGTACCATTGCGCAATCGCTCCGTCCTCATCATGCCGAGGCTCGACCCGGCACTCCGCCCACCGATATTCGCCGTCCTTCTCACGCCAGCGAAACCGCATCACGGCGCCGTGGCCGGTTGTGAAGCAATTCCGCAAGGCGCTCATCACGCCCGAAGCTTCTTCGGGGTGAATCAGCTCTTCCACGAATTTCTCGACTCGCGGCTCTTCAAGCGTGTCGAAATTCGGGAGCACGGAGCGGAGATAGTCCTGGTACCGCTTGTTGAAGTAGATCGGCCCGCCCTTGGGGTTCATGCTCCAGATGCGGACCGGTACTGCGTCGATTGTCTGCTGAAGCCGCCTTTCGTTCTGCCGAAGCGCCTCTTCGGCATGTATCTGATCGTCTATGTCGTGACAGAGGCCGAACCACTGGACTATCTGCCCGTTCTGATCCCGCAACGGCTCGGCGCGGCCCGACATCCAGCGATAAACGCCATCCCAACGACGCAGTCGATACTTCATGGAAAAGCGCTCCCCGGTGCTGAGGCAGCGTCCGAAGACGTCCCACACCGCGTCCACATCATCCGGGTGGAAGATGGTGTTGAATGCCGTCTCCAATTGGGTCTTGTCGGACAGGTCCATGCCCAGATAGTCCGCCATGTGCTTGTTGGCGAGCGTCGTCACGCCGTCAGGCGTCAGGCGCCAGAGGTTGCTCGGGACCATGTCCACGAGCATCGACAGCTCACGTTCGCGCTCGCACAGCGTCTCCTCGGCCTGCATCTGATCGTCGATGTCGTGACAGAGGCCGTACCACTGGACGATGTGTCCGTCCTGATCCCGCATCGGTTCAGCGCTGCTCGACATCCAGCGATAGATACCGTCGGCGCGGCGCAGGCGATATCTCAGGGAAAAGCGTTCGCCGGTGGCGAGGCTGTGGTTGAGGGCGTCTCTGAACTTCGCCGCATCGTCGGGATGAATGACGGTCGTTATGACCGCTTCCAGCCGGCTGATACCCGGCTTTTCCGTATCCGCCACGTCAAGGCCGAGGAAATCGACCATGCGCTTGTTGAAAAAGGTCGGCTCGCCGTCGGGAGTCAGTCGCCAGAGGTGGCTCGGAACCATGTCCACGAGCTGTGAGAGCTCCCGCTCCCGCTCGCGCAAGACCGCTTGCGCGGTCACCTGGTCGTTGATGTCGACGCTCACGCCATACCATTCAACTATGGCGCCAGAGTCATCACGCAGCGGCTCGGCGCGAGTCTCGGTCCAGCGGTGAGAACCGTCGCGGCGAAGCTGGCGATATCTCATGACATAGGGCGTACCCGTCTTGAACGAGTGGGCGAAGGTTTGGGCCGCCTCGGCCCTGTCGAGCGGATGGATGACGCTGAGCGACGGCGACCCGTCAGGCGCGGTAATATCTTCGAGCGTGGCGCCGGTTACGTCGGTGAACCGCTTGTTGACATAAGTCGGCTTTCCCTCGTGGGTCGTACTCCAGATCAGGGCCGGGACCGTGTCGATCAGCTGCTGCAGCCACCGCTCGTTCTGTCGCAAGGTGAGCACCGCCTGATGGTGCTGCCGGGATATGGCAGCCACGACGAGCGCCGAGAAGGCCGAGATGGCCAGAAACAGCTGCAGCATGATCTGCCTGTGCCTCTGGGACTCGGGATCGCCGGCAAATTGGCTGGCGTCGGATACTGTGAACACCGCCGTGATCAGAGCCAGGACAGTCAAGGACACAGCGGCGCCTTTGAACTCGAAGCGCACCGCGGCCCAAAGCAGGGGCGGCATGATGATATAGGCGAAGGGCAGGTAGCCACTCAGGGAAAGGGCGGCGACGCCAAGAAAGATCAGCCCCAGGATGCAAGCTTCCACCCAACGCGCGGGCGAGAGCCGGGTTTCACCGCGCCAGTTCTGGAACACAACCAGCGCCAGTGGCGCCACGATCAGGACCCCGGTTGCGTCTCCGATCCACCATAGGGGCCACGCGCCTGTGAAGGTCTGCGATTGCATGCCGAACCACGCCAGGGTCGCACTTCCGATCGTGGCACTCACGATGGGCGCGATTCCTGCGGCCAGCACGACGAAGGCGAGAACTTCCTGCAAGGTCTCCAGGCGAACCGGCTGCCTGCACGTCCGGTTCACGAGCCATGCTCCGGTCGCCGCCTCGAGCGCGTTGCCGACATAGATCAGGAAGGCGGCAGGCAGCGGACTGTGGAACCACACGAAATTGCTGAAAAGCTCGGCCAGACAGCCCGCCAGTATCCACCACGGCCAGCTCGCCCGGGGCGCGATCACGAGTGTTGCAATGAAAAGCCCGGCCGGCGGCCAGATGGAAATACCCGTACCCGGCACGATGGCGAGCAACTGAGCAAATCCGCAGCCCAGGACATAGGCCACGAAAAAAAGCCCCAGGTGCAAGAACCGGGGGCGGTGCGACCAGACGTACATCATCGGCTGCTCCTGCCTGACAAGGAAAGCATGGGGGTCGTCAGGACTCCGTCTAGCACGTATTCTCGATATCGGGGCTGGAGATGTCACGCCCCACCCTACGCCGGCCATGGGCAGCCGTATCTCATGGAAATCCATGTATTGCGCGTAGGTGGCCATTCCTCCTCATGCAGGGTCGGAGCTGCCTGAATCGGACAGGCCGCCCTGAGAGGCGGGCAGCCGCAACGTGACGATCGTGCCGACGCCGCGTTCGCTTTCGATATGAAAGCGTCCTCCCGCCTCCTGGACGAAACGCATGACCATCGGCAGCCCAAGGCCGCCCAATCCCATTGTCTTGGTCGTGAAATAGGGATCGACGGCACGGCGCATCGTATCGCGGGTCATGCCGAGGCCGGTGTCGGCTACAAGCAGCTCGAGTTCGGTCGCGACCGGTCCGTCGTAAACCGCGGCCGCGCGCACCGAGACGACGCCACCGTCCGGCATGGCATCGCGCGCATTGAACAGCAGGTTCATGAGAGCGCTCTGCAGGTTCAGGCGATTGCATGTCACGACGGGCAGATCCGGACTCGTCTGGAAATCGAAACGGATGTCGGAGGTCCACGTCGTCCTGACGAGCGCCTCGATCTCCGTCAGGCAGGCGCCGATGCCGACAGTTTTCCCGGCGCCAGGCTCGGCACTAATGCTCGTTTCTGCGCGCGGCATTGAATCCTCCCATATCCGACAGTTGGATCAACCCATGGTCTCGATTTGGAACCGTTGCCGCCATCGTGCAGGCGAATGATTTCGCAACCCGATCGATGGTGAGATCTGGACCTCGGCACAGGTGGTGGGAGGCGAGGTGGACCGGACAGGTAGGACGCTCGACTGCCGCTTCGTTGGCTGCAGGGTGAAACCGGAAAAACCACCTGCATCCGTCATCCCTGTCATGTCCGGTTGACCCGGCCCACGCCCGCGAAATTCTCACGAGAGCGCAACGCTCGCCCAGCCGCGCGCTGGAATAGGAATCATCAAATCCGGGCATAGTGCGTGCAGCGTGCTGGTATATGAAAAACGCAACCATGGTGCATCAGTTCCGAAGCGTCGCGGCAGTGCAAACTCGTTTCAACGGCGGTTATTCTTGGCTTGAAATTTCGGCGAGTCCACAGGCGAGCAAAGACATGTCCATTCACGGAAGCGATTTGTTCGACCTTGACGCCATCGTCCTGTCACCGATCTGCGATCTGGGCGACGGGCTCCATTCAAGACGCGCATTGCCGTCGTCTCAACGGCGCATGATCGGCCCTTTCGTGTTCCTGGATCACCTGGGTCCCCGGGTATTCGCGGCCGGCCATGGCTTCGACATGCAGCCGCATCCCCATATCGGTCTTGCCGCCGTGACCCATCTGATCGACGGCGAGATCATCCATCGCGACAGTCTCGGCGCCGTGCAGGCCATCCGTCCGGGTGAGGTCAACTGGATGACGGCGGGGTCGGGTGTCGTTCATTCCGAGCGCGCCTCGCCGCGGAGCCGAGCGTCGGGCGGCGATCTCTTAGGCCTTCAGGCCTGGGTCGCGCTGCCTGCCCGGCACGAAGAGGTCGAGCCCGATTTCGCGCATTATGGCGCCACGGAAGTGCCAAGGATCTGCGCCGAGGGGGTCGAGTTCACCTTGATCGCCGGCCGGTCCGACGGCTTGGTCTCGCCGGTGAGAACTTTTTGCGACATGGTCTTTGCCCAGATCGTGCTGACGAGTGGCGCTCGCTATCAGGTCAGGCCGGACCATGTTGAGCGCGCGATCTATGTCGTCTCCGGCGAAGTTGAAGTTTCGGGACAGGCCCGGACCTTCCGCGAGGCTGATCTGATCGTCATCAAGCCTGGCGCCGAGATCGTGCTCAAGGCGCCGGCCTTCCATTCGACACGACTGATGTTGATGGGAGGCGAGCCCTTTGCCGAGCCGCGGCATGTCTATTGGAATTTCGTGTCCTCATCGCGGGAGAGGATCGAGCAGGCGAAGGCCGATTGGCGCGAAAGACGATTCCCGAACGTGCCGGGAGAGCAGGATTTCATCCCTCTGCCGAATGATCGAGCGGCCTGAGCGCAGTGACGGTGTCCTCATCGAGCAAGCTGTCGAACCAGGCATAGAATATGGTCTCGAACAGGAACTCGTCGCTCGCTTCGGAAAAGAGAGTGAGCGACGCCTGCAGGTGCTTTGCGCCTGCGTCACCGAAGACCGCGCGGGCGCTCATGTCGGGAAGTCCTTGCAGCGCGCCAGTGCATTCGCGATAGCGGCCACCCAATAGCGGATGGGAGAGATAGGCGCTGGCTTCGTCGAGCGATGCGATGGCGTAGGGCTCGGCCCCGGGCTCGCTGTATCGGCTCGCCAATTTCGGAAAGATGAAGTCCATATGATAAGGACGCATCGTTCCGCGCCGCAAATCCAGGATCGCATTCTCGTAGATCGCCTCCTGCGCCCGAACGAACCGGTCCAGATCGTATTCGTCGCTCATTTGAATATGATCCATGTCATCCCTCCACGACATCGGCGTATTCGCGATGCTTGGCGAAATACCGCACCATGAAGGGGCATTTCAGGATGGCCTTGCGGCCGCTTTTGCGAAGCAGCTCGAATGTCCCGGCTGCCAGTTGCGATCCGATGCCTTGCCCGGAAAATTCCGTCGGCACTTCGGTGTGAATCAGAACGACGCGCCCGTCCTCGATACGGTAATAGGCAGCAGCTAACACGCCGTCGCCCAGCGGCAATTCAAAACGATGCTGTTGCGGGTTTTCTCTTACGTCGGACATGAGCGACCTCGATCTTGCCTTGGCGGGTGACGCCGGCAGCAGGATAATCGTCGAGCTTGCCCTATGTCGAGAATAGGACTGCCCATACGATGGGGCAGGTCGGCCAGGCAAGATGCTTGCGTCTTGCGGCAACTCGCGGGCAAGATCGTGTCGTCGGGAATATTGAGGGCGGCGGACTTATGGATCTGGCTCAGGCGAAGAAAGCGTCGGAATTGTTGCTCCGGCATTGGCAGGACGGCACGACGCTCGATTCATTGCCTCTCCCGTTGCGGCCCGAAACGCGCGCCCAAGCCTATCTGATCCAGTCGCAAATGGAGAGACTGAGTCCCAGGCCGCTTGCGGGGTGGAAAATCGCCGCCACGAGCCTTGCCGGCCAGCGGCATATAGCGGTCGATGGCCCGCTCGCCGGGCGGCTCCTGGCGGAAATGGTCTATCCCGACGGCGCCACCGTGATATTCGGCGCGAATCACATGCGTGTCGCCGAAGCCGAATTCGCCTTCCGGATGTCGCGCGACCTGCCGCCCCGTGGCGAGCCTTATACCCAGGATGACGTGCTTGCGGCGGTGGCGGCGCTGCATCTTGCGATCGAAATTCCCGATTCACGCTATACGGACTTCACGCTCGTGGGTGCTGCGCAGCTGATCGCCGATAATGCCTGCGGGCATCAATTCGTGCTCGGACCGGAGGCGCCGGGCTCATGGCGCGGCCTCGACCTCGCGGCACACCTGGTCACCGGTCGCGTCGGTGAGCGGCTTCTACGCGAGGGCGTCGGCGGGAATGTCCTGGGCGATCCCCGCATCGCTTTGACCTGGCTCGCCAACGAGCTTTCACAGCACGGCATGACACTCGCCAAGGGCCAGATCGTGACCACCGGAACATGTCTCGTGCCGCTCGAAATCACCGCCGGCGACAAGGTTTCCGTGGACTATGGCGCTCTTGGCGAAATGACCATGCAGCTCGCCTAGCGCCAATCCTCATAGAGCGGGCGCAGGAAGGGCAAGGGAAAGCGCGAGAGCCGCCGGGTCAAAACCGTGGGAAGATCGGCGCGTTCGGGCTTACGCGCGATGAGATCGGCGAGCCGTGCCCGAATAGTTCGCCATGGAGCTAAACTGCCGCCCGATCTTCGGCGTTGCGCTCAATTGCGGAAAAGGACAATTTCGAGACCTGTGGTAGGGTTGCTGAGGTTGAACTTTCGGGTCGTAGTGGCGGCCGTCGTCCAGGTTCGCTTGATATCAAGTTGGACGACTGTTTCAGCCAAGACCTTGATGACTTTCTCAAAGTCCACATTCGCACCGAATTTCCGATTTGCAAGGAGGCCAAGGGCTGTTTGTGTTGTCTGATTCTCCTCGACAACAAGCTCCTCCTTCTCCGCCAGCATTGCAACCTTGAGGACAACCGATGTGGTGTCCTTCGTGATCTGGAAGAATCCAGTACCCGCAAATTGCGATGTGTAAATGTCGAAAGGATCAGCGAACTGACAATTAGTAATAAACACGGCAAAGTTCTGATCATCCGGTGCAACAGGCAGGTTGACCAGATAACTGTGTGAACCGCCGGAATAGACCGTGTCAATCCTCTCCGCGATCAAGCGCTTGGAGCCGCAATCGATTTTGAGGTCGCAAATGCAGTCATGTGGTTTGCCAAAATTGGTTAGGAACATCAAAGTCACGGGAATGTTCCTCTGTTTCGGCTGCGTGGGCGTGGGTGTGGGAGTCGGCCTTCTGACATGTTCCTTGGCAAACTCTATGGCATCAAATCCCGTCAATCCCAGATCCTTGACGAAGTTTTTGATGTCCGGCACGAGGCTGAAGCCATCGACATTATAGTCTTTGAGCGAGGCGCCGGCAGCAGACTTTTCGCCCTCTCCGGGCTTGGGCGTCGGCTTGGTCGGACTGTCATCGCCGCTCTTGCCGGTGGTCGCCTTCGATCCGGACCCGCCGATCTCTGGTGGTTTCGCGCTCTTGATCAATTCGCCCATGACCTGCGCAACTTCCGCACGCGCCGACATATCACGGAAGATATCAGGCTTGCCCAGCAGCTCGAACGCCTTGGCGAGTGCCGCGCCCGGAGCCGGCAGCTCTGGCAGGCCCTGAATTCCCAGCTGACTTGGCGCCATCTGGTCCGGCGTAAGATTTGGAATCTCACCGATATGCCCGGGTTTGAGGGTATCGATATTCGGGAGGAGCGATACAGGAAGCTCGTCCACACTCCAGTATCGCGTGATGTCGCGCTTCTCCGCGGCGTTGCAGTGGCCGAGATGCGCTTCGGCGAAGATGCCAGGTGTGGGCAATGTGACTATGCTTTCGAGCTCCTGGGTGTCCTCCGGATCGTCCGCCAGCATCTTGGCCGCGTCGACCGGCAGCGCGCCGGAATAACGAAAGGCCAGATGATTGCCCGACATCGCAAAGGGCAGCTCCGACATGCCGCCGAGCAGCTCCTCATAGGCCGACGCCAGCCGCAAACGGCGCTCGCGCGCATCCATGTTCAACCAGACTTGCGCGCTGTAATAATATTGATTGGCGTTCAAATGATTGACCAGCAAGTCGGTCAACTGCTGGCTGCTGGGCGGAGGAGTGGTTTTCTGAGACACAGTGGTCGGCCCGCCGGTGGGCGGCGGAATCGTGCCGGTCTGAGGTGGTGACGCGGGAGTTGCCGCATCAAGCGCATTGAGATTGATGAGCGGAATACCCCTGTTGTTCTGGAGCGTGCGGCGCCCATCACTGCCATAGCCAAACAGTTCGCCCGCGCTTCCCGGGTATTGATAGCGCGCCATCGTGAAGGGCCCGTTCTGCAGCATGGGCGATATGGTTGCGTCCTGCAGATTCCAGCCATCGAGATCGTTTATACCGGTCCAATAGACGACATAGGACGCGACCTTTCTCAGATCGATCGGGGAGATATCCGCTATATAGGTGGCGAAACAGAAGCCCTTGGTATTGGGGTCATCATAGCTGACCGTCCATTTGTAGTTGTTCTGGCCATGAACAGCCAAAGCGGGCACATTGCCGAGGCTAAGAGCGTCCCGTCTGGCGACGTTGAAGATATAACCGAAATTCTCGTATACGACCGGCATGGTATCGAGGCGCGCGATCTCGATTTCGGTGCCATCCGACATCCGGGCGACGACCCTGACCGCGCCGGCGGTGTCGGCCGGAGCATTGTAGCTCTGTCCGTTGGGTGTCGAGCGCCAGCCTGTCTTGAAGGTCACGGTGAAGCGCGTCGCCATGACGGGAGAGGTCCCGGCCGTCGGGCCGGTTGCCGTGGGCGGGCCTCCGAAAGGAGGCGGCGGCGGCACGACCGGATCCGCAATGCCAGCCGCGAGCCGCTCGATCGCGTCAAATCCAGAGGAATACTTCCGATCCAGCAAGACGGGCTCGATCTGTGCCCGGAAGCGCATGGCGAGCTCCTTCGTGAAAGTCAACATCGCCACGGGAACGAGAACGGCATGGTCGGAGCGGCGGAAGGCTGTCCTGACAGCGATGTGCCGCAGGACCTCGTAGTAAAGGATCGTCAGGGAGTGGCCGCGATTCATGTTCGCGACGATCCGTGTCGACAGATAGTTGCTTTCCGATTGAGTGGCCTGAACGATCACCGAGCTGTTCTGGGTGCGTGCGAGATTCGACCGCTGGACCGTTCCCACATGGATATTCTGATGGGCCTCGCCCTTGAGATCTCTATTCCCCTTGGTGTTCGAAGTGCCGTAGCCGATGGCCGGCCTCACGGCGCCCGAAACGCCGGATTGCGGGACCTGAAAGTCAATGGCGGCAGCGAGCCCGGCCATGAAAGTCTCGCCCGATGTTTTCTCGCGGACGCGTCCCTTCACGATGTCGTCGATATCACGATCGACGGACTGCTCGTGCCGCAACTCGTCGTTCGACGCGTTGTCTCCGAGCCGTGACGCGGCGTCCTGCCGCTTCCAATCGATGATCGCGACTTTCACCGCTTCGCCGGGCGCAAGCGGCAGGCTGTATTTCACCTCGCCGAGCGAATGGCCCAGGGACGTCCAGGTCTGGTCGAACTCGAGTATCTTGCCCCAGCGCACGTCCCGATCGCTTGCCGGGTTGCCGTCGACCGACGGCAGGGCCTGCGTTTTGTGCGGTAATTTATCTTTCAGGGCGGCCTTGGCCGGCTTCAATTCGCCCGCTTCCGGATGATGGACCACGACGTGGTAGATCGGGTACTGGCGCAAAGGGAGCGTTGCGGGATTCAAATGCTCACAGCCGTCAGCCCCGACAATGATGTCGCGGCGCGACACAAACGATTGCGGCGAATATTGATAGTCGAGCACATCGGGATCGGCGACGTGGCCCTGAGGCCCGCAAACCGTATCCGCGCCGCCTCTCAGCTCGTAGGCGGCTCCGCGGGCGTCAATCGCGTCCTCGACGATCTGCACGCGCGTGGCGACGTCGGTGGACGCCGCATACTGGCTCGATTGGATGATTTTTCCGATAATCTTCAGGAAAGTGCCGTCAAATACCGAATGGCGCGCGGCGGGCTCACCGTCAATGTCGAGATAGAGATCTATGCGGTCGGAATACGCCGCCGCTATCGTGAGTATCTGAAAGAAATCCTTGCCGCGGCCACTTGCCTTGTCGAGATCGATCCGTCCATAGCCACAGCGATCCGTTCGCGCAGTTGCGAGGACGAGTGCGCCCTCCGTTTCCGCGATCTGCGCTATCGTCGATACAAGACCTTCCACCAGCTCCGCAATCGCGGAGCCGGAAATCGTTCGAATCGACCGCAACTGCTTCGCCTGAGCGGATACGCTACTTACGGTCCTCCCCGTTCTGTCGCTTGCAGCGGATCTCTTGCCAATGGAAACACATGCTCGCACCTGGCAGCCGCTTATTGCCGCGCCGCTTTCGGAATTCAGAGCGAAGAACCTAAGCTTCATTGCGCACTCCTCGTCATAGGATGGGCTGTGAACAGCAGCAAACGTCTACGACTCAAGGCACGTGTTGTCCCGGCAGCTGGCACACAAGCAAGAGGAGCTTGGCCGGTAGTGAGAGAACCAAAGCGCTTGTTGGAAATCTTATCGTCGCCGGTCCTCTCATTGCGCTGTTTAGTTTCAACAACGACGTGGAAGATCAGATAGATAAGCCGACGCGGAATGGGAAAAGTTGGAAAGCTCTAGATAGGCGGCTGCATCGCCGATTATTATTAGTGGCGATAATGATACCACGTCTCACCTGCCAATACCATTGGCAAATGTGGAAAGCCAAAGGTGCAAGCGTTGATGACAAGGCCGTCACCCAGGTGAGGTATCGTGATTGCGATGCGTAGAAATTTAGCGACCATCCTGATGGTTGAACCAGAGATAGGCGCCCTTGAGATAGAGCGGGCGCAGGAAGGGTAAGGGAAAGCGTGCGAGCCGCCGGGTCAGAACCGCGGGAAGATCGGCGCGCTCGGGCTTGCCGGCAATGAGATCGGCCAGAGCCCGTCCCGAATGGCTCGCCATCGCCACGCCATTGCCGTGATAGGCGAGCGCCGTCCATACTGTCTTGCGATCATCGAGCGGGCCGACATAGGGCACGAGATCATAGGAGAGGCAGACGAAGCCGCGCCAGAAATGCGTGATCTCGGCCTTGCCGAAGACCGGGAACATCTCCTGCAGTGTCTTGATCATATGCTGCTTCATCGGTGCCGCACCCCTATCCGACGCATCGGTGCCGCCTCGGCCGCCGAACAGGAATTCGCCGCCCGGCAGAAGCCGGAAATAATGCAGGAGATTGCGCGTGTCATAGGCCATGAGGCGAGAGGTCCAGCCCTGCTCGCGCCGCTCGGCCTCGCTCAAGGGGCGAGTGACGATGATATTGGAGAGCGCCGGCATCAGCCGGCCTCTTGTGTAGGGTGAAACGTCTTCCGGCGTATAGCCATTGGTGGCGACGACGACATGGCGCGCCGAGAGCGTGCCGCCCGCGGTCGCAAGACGATGCCGGCCGCCTGCTTCCTCCCAGCGCGTGACACGCGAGCGCCCGTGGATCCTCACCCCGGCCGCGGCGGCGGCGCGCGCGAGGCCGCGCACATAGTTGAGCGGATGGATGCTGAAGCCCACATCGCCCCTGATGCCGCCATGGAAATGCGGCGCCCACAACCCCTTCGCCTTCAACTCATCGGCAGTGAGAAGCTCGAGCTTCTCGCCGAAGAGACGGGCCATGAAGTCGCGCTCTTCCTCGAGCTCGGTCCAGCGGTTCGGCAGATGTGCCAGCGAGATCTCGCCGCCCCCATGGATCCAGGCGTCGATGTCGTGCGTCCGGCAGAGCTCCGCCACAAAGGCGACGGCATTCTTCATCGCGCCATAGAAGCGGCGCGTGTCGTCGAGACCATAGGACTTGATCAGCGAGCCATAGCTGCGCTTGTGGCAGCCGATGCAGGAGAAGCCGCCATTGCGGCCGGAGGCGCCCCAGCCGGGCTCGCCCGCCTCCAGCACGCGGACATCTACCCCATAGTCGCGTCTGAGCCGCAAAGCGGCGTTGAGGCCCGTATAGCCGGCGCCGATGACGGCGACATCGCATTGGGCATCGCCCGAGAGAGGCGGGATCGCGATATCCAGGGGTTTGGCGGTCGCTTCCCAATAGCTTGCGACGGGGCGGTCGAAATGAAAGGCATCCGGATGGGTGGTATTCGGCATGTGTTCTTGTGTGTTGTTCAGGACGTGGAACTCGCCTACCACTGGCCCGGCATAAGGAGAAGTGAATAGCAATGAAAGCGCTGGTCCTGGGAGCGGGCATTGTCGGGGTGACGACCGCCTATGAGTTGAATCGCGACGGCCATGAGGTGACCGTGATCGATCGCGAGGAGCTTCCCGCCTCCTTCACCTCCTATGGCAATGCCGGGCTGTTCGCCCCCGCCCATGCCTATGCCTGGTCGTCGCCGGCCGCCCCCGGCATCCTGCTGCGCTCGCTGTGGCGCAATGACCAGGCCTTGCGCTTCCGCCCCACGCTCGATCCCAAATTCTGGAGCTGGATGTGGAAATTCTGGCGCCAATGCACGGCGGAACGCGCCGCCCTCAATACGCAGCGCAAGGCGCGGCTCTGCGCCTATTCGCTCGGCGTGTTTCACGACACGCTAGCGCGGGCGCCCATTGCCTATGACGGGCGCAAGGACGGGCTTCTCTATCTCTATCGCAGCCAAAAGGCGCTCGATGGTGCTGCGGCCAAGGCGGATACCCTGCGCAAAGAGGGCTGCGTCATCGATGTGCTCGATCGTGACGCGATCGCCGGCAAGGACGCGGCGCTCGCCGAGGTCAAGGGCAAATTCGCCGGTGCCCTCTATGCGCCCAATGACGAGAGCGGCGATTGCCGGCTGTTCGCGCGCAATATGGCGAAATGGCTCATGACACGGGGCGTCACGTTCAAATTCGGCACTCAGGTGACGGGCTTCGACGCTGATGGCGAGCGGATCACGGCGGTGGTGACCGACAAGGGCAAGGAAACGGCCGATGTGATCGTCCTCTCGCTCGGCATCTATTCGCCGCATCTGGCGCGCCAACTCGGCGCACACCTGCCGATCTATCCGGTGAAAGGCTATTCGATCACCGCACCCGTCGCCGGCCGCAATAATCCGCCGGGCATCGGCGGCATCGATGAAGAAAATCTCGTGGCCTATGCGCCCTATGGCGACCGCGTGCGCGCGACGGCGACGGCCGAATTTTCAGGCTATGCGCGCAACCACAGTCCGGAGGATTTCCGCACCATGCTTCACGTGATGCGCGAGCTCTTCCCGCATGGCGCCGACTGGCAGGCTTCAGAATATTGGGCAGGCCTCAGGCCGATGACGCCGGAAGGAACGCCGATCCTCGGACAAGGCCGCTACAAGAATCTCTGGTTCAATACCGGGCAAGGTCATATGGGTTGGACCATGAGTCACGGCGCGGCACGTATCACCGCCGATCTCATCTCCGGAAAAAAGCCGGAAATCTCCCTCGAAGGCATGACTTACGCGGCGTCATGAGGGAACACATTCTCGCCTCATACGTTCCCTAGGGGACTCCTCAATCAAAACAACTCGAGGGGATAGATATGAAGCGAATCCTCGCTGCTCTCTCTATGTGTGCCTTTCTATTGCCTTTTATTCTTCATTCTTCCGCGCCTGCCGGAGCGCAAACCGGCATGGCCTCCTATTACAAATCCGGCCGTCTGACGGCCAATGGCGAAAAATTCAATCCAAACGGCTTCACTGCCGCGCATCGTTTTCTCAAATTCGGCACGCTTGTCCGCGTAACCAATCTCAAGACTGGCCGCTCAATCGTCGTTCGCATCAATGATCGCGGCCCATTCATCAGGGGCCGGATCATCGATCTCGCTTATGGCGCTGCGAAGGCCGTTGGCCTTCACAATTCCGGCGTCGCCAAAGTACAGGTCGCCGTACTCAACTAAAATTCCCGCGTTCCGCCAAAGGGCGGCACAGTCTTACTCAGTCAATCATCGAACCGAAAATTGGTTTCCTCAAAAAGCGCGATGACCTGAATCCAGGCCATCACGCTTTTTTGATTTTTTACGTGATCTCATTCGCCAGCGCATGGAACATGCGCAGCGTGTCGATGCCGAGCTCGATATTGAGGAAATCCGGCCAGCTCGACAATTTCACCATCACCAGATCGCGGCTCGTATCTATGTGGATGAACTGGCCGAAGACGCCGCGGCACAGGATCACGGGGCGGGACACATCCTCGATCCAGAATTGATTGCGATAAGCGCCATTGGGCGTGGTGAGCGTATAAGGCTCGCCGAACCGCGTGTTGTCGCCAGTCTGCGTCGCCTTGATCCAGGCCGCGGGCACGATCTGGCGGCCATTGAACACACCGTCATCGAGATAGAGCGAGCCGAAGCGGGCATAGTCGCGCAAGCTGGCGTTGAGGCCGCCCTCGGCCAGCGCATAGCCGGCGCGATCGACGGTGAAACAGGCGCTTTCCGCAGCCCCCATAGGCTGCCATAGAAGCTCCGATATGAGCTGCGGCAGGCGCTTCCCGGTGGCGCGCTCCATGCAGAAGGCGAGCACATCGGTCTCGATCGAGCGATAGACGAAGCGCTCGCCATGCGGCCGCTCGCGGAAGTTAAGCGAGAGAATGAGCTCCCACACATGGCCGGGGAAGCCTTCGGCGCCGGCGGGCGCCGGCTTCCAGCCGGATGCCACATCGACCTTGCCGACATCGGAATAGGGATCGGTATATTCCTCGCTGAAGCGGACACCGGTGGTCATGTCGAGGACCTGCTGCAGCGTCGCACCCGCATAAGCGGTCTGGGCGAGCTCGGGCAGATAATGCGTGACCAGGGCACGAGGGTCGAGCACGCCAAGGGCCACAAGACAACCCGCCGCCGCACCGGTCACCGACTTCGCCATGGACTGCGAAAGGTGAAGCGTGCGCTCGGTCATGCCGTTGAAATAACGCTCCCATAGGATGCGGCCCTTATGCAGCACGATGAGGCCATCAGTGTAGCTGTCGTCGAGGAATGCCTCGACCGTGGTGGGGACACCACCCAGGCGCTCGAAGCCGATGCCGCCCAGATCCTGCGGCACTTGCGGGAAAACCGATTCAGGCCCGGTGCCGCGCCAGACTTCAGCCGTGGGAAGGATCTCGCGCACATGCTGGAACGACCAGCGATTCCAGGGCGGGCGGTCCCAATCCGCAAAAGGAACGCGCAACTGGGGAGGGCTGCCGCGCATGATTTGAGGGCGCGGCTCGGAATTCTTATAGGATGTCATGATTTCTGATGGATCCCCCGGCGGGTCGATTCCCGCCGGGGTTGGTGATGCCTTATTTCGTCAGGTCAGTCCAGATCGCCGTATAGAGCTGCTGCACCTCAGGCGGGCAGGTCATGGAGATTTCGCCGGCGGCGAGAAACTCCGCCGGGATGTTCACCTCCGGTGCGTCCTTCATGTCGGCCGGCATGAATTCATCCGAGCCCTTGATGCCATTGGCATAGCGCGCGAAAGCCGAGATCAGAGCGGCATTTTCCGGCGCCATGATGAAGTTCTGGAACAGCTTGGCATTCTCCGCATTCTTGGCGTCCTTCAGCACCGCGACATTGTCCATCCACACGATATAACCTTCCTTGGGATAGCCGTAATGGATCTTCTTGTTCTGCAGGCGCTGGCGCAGCACCGAGCCGTTCCAGTCGAGAGTCGCGGCGAAATCGCCGTTCACCATCTTCTCGATGGTCGAATATTCCATCGACATCCAGTCGGGCTTGGCGGCGACCAGCGTGTCGCGCACCTTCTTGAGAATCTCCTTGTCGCCGGTGCACAGCGTGCCGCCATTGTATTTGATCGCCGCATAGATGACGTCGTTCATTTCGGGAACGAGATTGAGCTTGCCTTTGAGCTCGGCCGGAACGTTGAAAAGGACGCCCCAGGTATTGATGTCGCCCTTATAGACATCGGTATTGACGCCGATACCGAGCGTGCCCCACTGCCAGGGCACGGTGTAGTGGCGGCCCTTGTCATAGTCGACATTCACCCAGCGGTCCTCGATATGCTTGAAATTCTCCATCTGGTCGGGGCGCGTCTCGAGCAACAGGCCCTCATTGATCCAGATCGGCACGTAATTGCCGGACGGCACCACGATGTCGAAGCCATGGCCGCCGGCCTTGATCTTGGCGAGCGCCGTGTCGTTCGAGTCATAATCGGTGACCGTAACCTTGACCTTATGGGTTTCCTCGAATTTCTTGATCAAGTCCGGATTGGTATAGTTGCCCCAATTGTAGATGTTGAGCTCGCCCTCGGCCGAGGCCGGCACGGCGAAGGCCGTCATGGCGAGAGCCATGGCGGCATATTTCAGCTTCGGTGTCATGTTTCCTCTCCCAGTTATTGTTGTCGCATTTCAAAGAGCATCCCGGCAGGCTCCTGCCGGGATGCATTCCTGCTTCTTATTTGAGCAACTCGGTCCAGATCTTGGAATAGATCTCGGTCACTTCCGGCTCGCAGAGTTTGAAGAAACGTCCCTTGTCGACGAACTCGGCCGGGATCTCGACTTCCGGCGCGCCCTTCATGTGCGCCGGCATGTATTGATCGGAGCCCTTGATGCCATTCGCGTAGTTGGCGAAAGCCGAGATCAGGGCCGCGTTCTGCGGATCCATGATGAAGTTCTGGAAGAGCTTGGCGTTCTCGACATTCTTGGCGTCTTTCAGCACCGCGACACTGTCCATGAACAAGGGATAGCCGTCCTTGGGATAGCCAAAACGCACATCCTTGTTCTGCATCCTGGAGCGCAAGGCGGCTCCGTTCCAGTAATAGGCGGCGCCATAGTCGCGGCTCGCGAATTTATCGATTATGCTGTAGTCCATCGCGATCCAGCTTTTCTTGGCATTGACCAGCGTGTCGCGAACCTTCTTGAGGAGCTCCTTGTCGGCCGTGCACCATTCGCCGCCCAGATACCAGATGGTGAGCGCCATGACGTCGTTCATCTCGGGCGCCACATCGATCTTTCCGGCAAGCTCGGGCGGCGGATCGAGAATGACTTTCGCCGTATTGATATCGCCCTTATAGAGGGACGTGTCGACGACGATGCCGGTCGAGCCCCATTGCCAGGGCACGGAATAGCGGCGACCCGGATCCCAATCGACATTCACCCAGCGGTCCTCGACATTCTTGAAGTTCTCCATCTGGTCCGGACGGGTCTCGATGAGCAATCCCTCCTTGATCCAGACCGGCATGAAATTCGCCGACGGCACGACGATGTCGAAGCCATGGCCGCCGGCGCGGATCTTGGCCAGCGCCGTGTCGTTGGAATCATAGTCGGTCACCGTGACCTTGACCTTGTAGGTCTCCTCGAATTTCTTGATCAGCTCCGGATTGGTGTAGTTGCCCCAATTGTAGATATGGAGCTCGCCCTCAGCGAGGGCGGGCACGGTCATGGCCGCCATGGCCATGCCGATCATCCCGTATTTCAGTTTTGCGATCATTTCCTATTCTCCCTGGTATTTCGACTTGTCTTGCCCTCAATGCCAAACCCGGTGCCGCCTATCGCGGCACCGAAATCAGATATCAGTCTGCGCTCATTTGATGTTACCCGTCCAGATGCACCGGCCGTCACGCAGTTCCCGAGGGAACCCGGCGCATCTTGCAAGATCGGTCAATGGCGAAGCCATGATGCCGTTCACGCCTGCCTTCGGTTGAGGAAGAAGAACAAGGTGACGATGACGATGGAAATCAGCAGGAATACGCTCGATATGGCGTTGATCTCCGGCGTCACGACTCGGCGGAGCTGGCCCAGCATATAAGTGGGCAGCGTGTCCTGGCCGCCCGACTTGACGAGCTCGGTGATGACGACATCGTCGAGCGAGATGACGAAGGCCAGCATCAGGCCGGCGATGATGCCGGGCCACATCAAGGGCAAGGTCACCCGCCGGAACGTCATCCACGGTGTCGCATAGAGGTCGGCGGCGGCGCGCTCGAGCGTCAGGTCCATATTCTCGAGCCGGGCGCGGATCGGCAAATAGGCGAAGGGAATGCAGAAGGCCGTGTGCGCGATGATGAGATAGCCGAGACCCGTATAGCCGGTCCAGATCTTGACCATGGCGAAGAAGATCAGGAGCGCAATGCCGGTGACGATCTCCGGCACCATCAAGGGCTGGTTGATGAAGCCATAGATGAAGTTGAGGCCGCGATAGGGCCTGGTGCGGGTCGTGGCGAGGCCCGCCATCGTGGCGGCGATGGTCGAGATGACGGCGGCACAGCTCGCGATGATGAAAGAGCGGGTCGAGGCCTCGACGATCTGGGCATTGTTCCAGGCCGCGACATACCAGCGCCAGGAAAAGCCCTCCCAGACCGCGATGGAAGGGCCGGCATTGAAGGAATAGACCACGAGGGTCGCGATCGGCAGATAGAGCAGGACAAAACAGAAGAGGGCGATGGTGCCGAAGCCGGTCTGCCGCTTGACCGAGAACGTGCCGCCGATTTTCGCCAGGCTTGGCTTTTTCGCATCGGCTTGCCCGAAAGCCATGGGATGGCCGGGTTTAACCCGGCCATGAACTTTCTGGGCCGATGCTCTACCCATGGCGCACGTCTCCGCGGGTCGCATAGCGGACATAGACCATAAGGGCGATCATCACGATGGCCATCAAGGTGATCGAGAGTGCCGCACCCAGGGGCCAGTTGCGGCCCTGGCCGAATTGCAGCTCTATCAGATTGCCCAGCATCATGTTCTTGCCGCCGCCCAAGACGCGCGGCGTCACATAGGCACCGAGCGAGGGAATGAAGACGAGGATCGAGCCCGCGATGATGCCGGGCTTGACCAGGGGGATGATGACCCGGCGCAGCACCTGGAAGCGGTTGGCATAGAGATCGTAGCCGGCCTCGACCAGGCGGAAATCGAGCTTCTCCATGCTGGCATAGAGCGGCAGCACCATGAGCGGCAAATAGACATAGAGCATGCCCAGCATGATGGCGACATCGGTGAACATGATCTGGATCGGGCTCGAGATGATGCCGAGCTTCAGGAGGATCGTGTTGAATATGCCCTCGTTGCGGATGACTTCCTGGACCGCGAAGGTGCGGATCAGGAGGTTGGTCCAGAAGGGGATGGTGATGAGGAAGAGCCAGATGTCGCGCGCCTTTTCCGAGCGCGTGGCGATGAAATAGGCGGTCGGAAAGCCGAAGATCAGCGCCATGATGGTGGTGAGGAGAGAGAGCTTCACCGAGCGCCAGAGGATCGAGAGATGCGCATCGGCGAAGGTCGTCGTGTCGTCGAAAATGTCCTTCTGGAACAACACCTGGAACCAGGCTTGGCCCGAGGGCTTCCACACCACGCCGCCATAATCGGCAGGCGTCAGGAAGGAATAGATCAGGACGATGACGAGTGGGCCAGTGGCGGCGAAAAGGATGATGAGGAGGGCGGGAGAGGCGAGGTACCAGCGATTGCGGACTTCGCGCCGGTCAGCGTCGGCGGCGACTTGAGCGGCGCGGGAGACGGGCGGCGGACGTTCCTGGATCATGATCAGTCCTTCAGCACCTGGGCCGCGTTCTCGCCGATCTCGACGCCGACCGGCATGCCGGTCCTGAAATCCTCCGTCACGCCATGCCGGTTCTGCTGGCGGATGATGAAATGCGGACCCGCCGCGAGCTTGACATGGAAATGCGTGTCGGTGCCGAAATAGACGATATTCTCGAGCGTGCCTTTCAGCGCATTGGCGTCGGGCCTGGCCTGGAGTGCCGCATGCTCGGGCCTGACCACGATGGTGACGCGGCCTTCAGGCTTCGTCCCTGCGGAAATGCCGGCATCGACCTCAGCCCCCGCCAGAAGCGCCACGCGCGCCTTGCCATGGCTGAGCGACTTGACGTCGCCTTCGAGGAAGTTCGTGTCGCCGATGAAATTGGCGACGAAACGCTCGGCCGGCCGGTCATAGATGTCGCGCGGCGAGCCCACTTGCAGGATGCGTCCATTGGACATGACCGCGATGCGGTCCGACATGGTGAGCGCTTCTTCCTGATCGTGGGTCACGAAGATGAAGGTGATGCCGGTCTCATGCTGCAGCCGCTTGAGCTCGATCTGCATGTCCTTGCGCAATTTGAAATCAAGCGCCGAAAGTGGCTCGTCGAGGAGCAGCACCTTGGGCCTGGGCGCCAAAGCGCGGGCAAGCGCCACGCGCTGCTGCTGGCCGCCGGAGATCTGGCTGGTGCGGCGGTTGCGCAACTCCTCCATGCGCACGAGCTTCAGCATCTCGGCGATGCGCGCATCGATCTCAGGGCGCGGCTTGCCCAGCATTTCAAGACCGAAGCCGATATTCTGGGCGACGGTCATGTGCGGGAACAGAGCGTAATTCTGGAAGACGGTGTTGACCGGGCGCTTGAAGGGCGGCAGCGGCGCGATGTCCTCGCCATAGAGACGGATCTCGCCTTCGGTCGGAAAATCGAAGCCGGCGATCAGGCGGAGGAGGGTGGTCTTGCCGCAGCCGGAAGGGCCCAGAAGCGTGAAGAACTCATTTTCGCGAATGGTGACCGACACATTGTCGAGCGCTTTGACCGCATCATCACCATTGCCGAAAACCTTGCTGACAGCCAATGCCTCAATGGCACTGCGCCGTTCCCCAGACTCGGCCCTACCCAATCACAACTCCCCTGATCATGTCCTTATTCTTATTGCATCCATCCTAGGGGGAATGTGGAAGCTTGCCAACTGGGATGTGGCATCGGCGAATCTTTCCGTCGCCCGGAGCGAAAGGACACGCGTTAACGATCTCATGTTTGGCGCGTGATCGGACGGAAAACCGGTACCCACTTTTCCTGATCACGCTACCCTTAGATGGCCCAGCCGCCGTCGATGACGAAGGTCTGTCCGGTCACGAAGGCGGCCTCATCGCTCGCGAGATAGATGACGAGAGCGGCAATTTCCTCGGGGCTCGCCAGGCGGCCCATGGGCTGGCGGGCGATGAAGGCCTGGCGAGCCTTCTCGTAATCGCCCTGCTGGCGCATGCGGTCATTGAGCGAGGGGGTGTCGACCGTTCCCGGGCAAATGGCATTGCACCTGATGCCCTTGCCCACGAAATCGGCGGCGAGCGCCTTGGTGAGGCCAATGATCGCAGCCTTGGTGGCGCCGTAGACGAAACGGTTGGGCACGCCCTTGATCGAGGACGCGACGGAGGACATGTTGATGATGGCGCCCTTGCCCTTTTCCAGCATGGCGGGGAGGAACGCCCTGATCATCCGGTAATGCGCCTTGGTGTTGAGATCGAAGGAGAAATCCCAGGACTTCTCGTCGCAATCGAGAATGGTGCCGTGATGGACGAAGCCCGAGCAGTTGAAGAGGACATCCACGTCCGGCGCGCGCTTTGCCGCCGCGGCGATTGCCGCGGGGTTCAGGACATCGAGCGTGAAGGCCTCGATGCCGGGATTTTCCTTGGCGAGAGCGGCGAGCAGATCTTCACGGATGTCGGTGGCATAGACCTTCGCCCCTTCGCGCGCCATGGCGACCGCCGCCGAGCGGCCAATGCCCTGCGCCGCCGATGTCACCAGAGCCGTCTTGCCCTTCAGCCTGTCACCCATGGACTTCTTTCCCTCGTTTGAGTCAGATAGTAACTGGATGGCCGCCTCGAGGGGCGGCCATGGATTTTTCGGTCCGATGCTCTAACCGCCCGCCTGAGGTTTGTCCATGACTGATGAGGATCTGTGCTATCTGTCCGCCAAGGAGGCGCTGAAGCTCTTCCGTGCCCGCAAGGTCTCGCCGCTCGAGATCCTGAAGGCCCAGATCGCGCGCAGCGAAAAGGTCAATCCGTCGATCAACTGCTTTACCGACCGCTATTTCGAGGAGGCGCTCGAGCAAGCCAAGGCGGCGGAAGCGGTCTATGCGAAAAGATCCGGCGCGCCGCGGCCGCTCGAAGGCATCGTCCTCGCGGTGAAGGACGCGCAGCGCGTGAAGGGCAAGCGCACGACCCACGGCTCGCTCATCTTCATCGACAATATCGACGATCATTCCGATCCGATGATCGAGAGGCTGACGCAAGCGGGCGCCATCATCCATGCGCGCACCACGACACCCGAATTCTGCCTTTCCGGCGCCTGCCATTCGCGCGCCTGGGGCACGACGCATAATCCCTTCAATATCGATTATGGGCCCGGCGGCTCGTCCGGCGGATCGGGTGCCGCACTCGCTGCCGGCCTCACGACGCTGGCAACGGGGACCGATATCGGCGGGTCGATCCGCATCCCGGCGTCCGCCTGCGGCGTCGTCGGCTTCAAGCCGCCGCATGGGCGCAATCCGGACGGCCCGCCCAACTGCTTCGACCGCTACAATCACTGCGGGCCGATGACGCGCGCGGTGGGCGATGCGGCGCTGATGCAGTCGGTCACCTCAGGGCCCCATCCGCTCGATCATGATTCCTTGCGCGATGTGGTCACGCTGCCGGAACGGCCAGGGTCGCTCAGAGGGCTCAAGATCGCGTGGTCGATCGATTTCGGCTATGTGAATGTCGATCCCGATGTGCGCAAGAACACAGCTGCGGCACTCGACCGCTTCCGCGCGCTCGGCTCAAAGGTGAGCGAGGTCACGCTCGGCTGGACCGGCGATGTCGAGACACATGCACTGCATTGGTACAATACGATGGAGTTCGGCCGCCAGACGGTGTGGTGGAAGAAGACGCATGGCCATCTCATGACCGACTATGCGCTCAAGATGGCGGACGCCGTCGAGAAGACGGGCATCGACGACGTGCACAAGGCGTGGGCCGAGGCGCATCGCATGTATGAGACATTGGGCCCGGTGCTCGCGGAACATGACGTCTTCATCTGCCCGACGCTCAACCTTCCCGCCGTGCATGCCGACCATGATCCCTGGGATCCCGATTTCAGCATCAACGGCGTCAAGGTCGACGGCGAATATGGATGGGTCATGACCCATCAGTTCAACATGCTGCATAATTGCCCGGTGATGTCGGTGCCTTCGGGCTTTGCCGCGAGCGGGGTCCCGACCGGCATCCAGATCGTCGGGCGGACCTTCGACGATGCCACCGTGTTCAAGGCGGCGCTCGCCTATGAGAAGGCCGTCGGTGGTTGGCTTACCGAAAAGAAGTCCAGGCCGAAGATCTAAAATTCATGTTCTTTTTCAAAAGCATATTTGAAATTAAATACTTAAGACTTGACTTATTTAAGTGATAACTACATTATATGGCCATGGATAGTTTCACGGCCATTTCCGACCCCACGCGCCGGCGCATCATCGGCCTCCTGGCGGAGCGCGAGCTTTCCGCCGGCGCGCTGGCGGAGAATTTCCGGATGACGGCGCCGGCGGTGTCGCAGCATTTGAAGGCGCTCAAGCAAGCGCGGCTCGTCGATGTGCGCGTGGAGGGCCAGCGGCGCATCTATTCGCTCAATGCGCAAGGGCTGAGCGACGTCGAAAGCTGGCTCAAATCCATCCGTGACTTCTGGCGCTCAAGGCTCGATGCGCTCGAGGAAGCCCTTAGGCAGCCGGATCCGCGCAGCAAGGATGATCAGTCATGAATTATGACGGCACCGTCATCGACAACAGCAATCATGAGCAGGAGCAGCGCAAAATGCCCGACACGTCTCCCAAATTCCGCGGTGGCCGCAACATCGCCATGAAGCTGCCGCCGCATCAATATGAAGCGACGATCAAATTCTACCGCGACACGCTCGGCCTCGAGGTCACGCAGACGTCGGAGAATTCGCATGCGGTGGATTACGGTCCGATCCGCCTGTGGCTCGACCGCTGCGCCAAGACGTCCCATGCCGAGCTCTGGCTCGACATCGGCACCAGCGACACGAAGAAAGCGGCCCGGCATCTCGCGGCGCAAGATGTCGTGCGCTGCGATGCGATCGAGGCGCTGCCTGAAAATTTCGACGGCTATTGGATCGCCAATCCCGCCGGCATCGTCCACATCGTCAGCGGCTATGAGGATTCAGGCGCCGTTTAGATAGCTGACGGCGCCTGTCTGCAGGTCGTAGATCGCCGAAACGATTTTCAGCTTGCCGGCACCGGCAAGGCCTGAAAGTACGCTGCTCGCGGCAGTAAGCCGCCCGGCGGTCCGTCTGGCGCTCTCTTTGGCGGCGTTGTCGACGAAGTCGCCAGAGTCTTTCTGCACCGCAAGTGCCGCCGGCAGAATGGGATCGATCATCGGGCCGATGGCGCCGGGATAGGTTGCATTCTTCTTGATGACGTCGCACGCTGCCTTCACCGCTCCGCAACTGGTGTGGGCCAAGACGACGATCAGCGGCGAGCCGAGCACGGCAGCGCCATATTCGACCGTGCCAAGGGTCGCGGTGTCGACGAGATTGCCGGCGTTGCGCGCGATGAAGAGCTCGCCGACGCCGCGACCGCCGAAGATCAGCTCCGGCGGCACACGACTGTCAGCACAGCTGATGATCGTCGCCCAGGGTGCCTGGTGCCCGGCCACTGCCGTGCGCTGCTTCGCCAGATCGACCGAGCAGAGCTCCGGATTGCCGACATAGCGTTCGTTGCCTGATTTCAGGGCGGCGAAGGCCTCGTCGGGAGACAGCGCGGTCGGCGCGCCGTCGGCGGCGCGTGCCGGTCCCGATACGCCGCCAAGCCCGAGCGCGACAATGCTCGCCGCGCCGAGCGTCAGCACATCCCTTCGACCGATCCCGTTATTCTTGCAATTGCCGCACATGAGCTGTCCCTTCCGTGGTGCCAGCCCGATGCCGGCCTCCAAAGCACTGTATCACAAGCCTGACGTTAGGTCATGTATCGAAATGATCGAGACGCTGGCGGCGTTCAGGACGTGCGGCAGCACCGCGCCGGGGCCGCGTGCACATCTGATGCGCGACCTCCTTTCCTACCCTTGCCGGGGTATTTCCTGCGCTGTCCTGCCGACTAGGATCACCGCGAAAACGAGCCGGAAAAAGGAGGAAGGACATGACGGGCAAGGATGTTGCAGGTGTGCGGGCGGCGATCGATGCGTGGCTCGATGCGTGGACTTTCGGCGATCAGCCCTGGAGCATCGAGAAATTCGAGCGCGTCCTCGACAAGGACGCGATGGTCATTGACGACTATGGCGGCCAGCTGTCTCTGCTTTACGGCCACAAGGACTACAAGACGATCTGGGGCGACATGGTCAAGCAATACATGAAACAGTGGGCCATCAAGGCCGAGGAAGACAGCGTCCAGATCTGGGTGGACGGCAATATCGCCTGCGCCTCCTTCATCCTGCGCGGCGGCGGCGAGATGGCCAACGGCCAAGTGCACAAACTGCGCCAGTACTGCACCTTCCCGCTGGAGCGGCGCGACGGCAAGTGGATCATCCTCAAGGAGCACATCACCACCGACCCGGACTATTCCACCTGATTGGAGGCGGTGATGACCCTCAATTGCGCTCTCACCTTCGATTTCGACGCCATGTCGGTCTGGCTCGGCTCCTATAAGAGCCGCAACCCGTCGATGATCTCGCGCGGCGAGTTCGGCGCCATCGCCGTGCCGCGCATTCTGAGCCTCCTCAAGAAGCACCGGATCAAGGCGACCTTCTGCATTCCCGGCCACACGGCGCTCGCCTATCCCGATATCGTCAAGAAGATCGACGCCGAGGGCCATGAGATCGCCCATCACGGCTGGGTCCACGAAAATCCGGCCGATTTCGACGAAGCCGGCGAGCGCTTCAATATCGAGAAGGGTCTCGAATGTCTCAAAAAGGCAGCCGGGGTGACGCCGAAAGGCTACCGGTCACCCTCCTGGGATTTCTCGGATCGCACCATCAAGATCCTCCTCGATTACGGCTTCGTCTATGATTCGAGCCTGATGGGCGCCGACTTCACACCCTATTATGCCCGCATCGATGACGGCTTCGACAGTGTCTCGCCCTACAGATTCGGACCCAATGTCGATCTGGTCGAGCTGCCCGTCACCTGGCTCCTGGACGATTTCCCGCATTTCGAATTCGTCGACAAGGATACTTACGGCCTGTCGGCATCGAGCAAGGTCGAGGAAATCTGGACGGATGAATTCACCTACGCCCGCAAGAACGTCAAAGGCGGATTGTTCAGCCTCACCATGCATCCGCAAGTGATCGGGCGCGGGCATCGCCTGATGATGCTCGAGCGCCTGATCAACAAGTTCAAGCGCGCGCGCGATGTGAAGTTCACCACCATGCTCGCCTATGCGCAGGGCTGGCGCAAAGCCAATCCGCTGGACAAGTGGAAGGCCTCCGGCGCGCCGCAAGCGCAGTCCGCCTGCGGACGGGACCGCCTATGATCCGGCATTTCCGCTCGACGGCCACCGATGCGCATGCGCGGGGATTGGAATTCGGCGCCGCCCATGCCGACAGGATCCGCACCAATATCGGCATCTATCAGGAGATGTTCGAGCGCCAGGCGGGTGGCAGCTTCGACATGGAAAGCGCCGGTAGTGCTGCGCTTGCGGCCACGCAAGCCTTCGCTCCCGCTCTATATGAAGAAATGCAGGGCATGGCCGAAGGCACCGGCGTCGATCCGGCGCTCATCGGCATGCTGAATGCGCGCACCGAGATCCTGGCCTTTCTGAAGGCCGGAACCCGCGGCGAATGCTCGTCCGTGATTCATGCGCCGGTGGACGGCCGCGCGCCGACGGCCGTCCAGACCTGGGACTGGTATTATGCCTTGAAGGACTCCTGGCTGGTCTGGGAAATCCCGCTCGCCGATGGCAGCGTGACCAAGACCATGACCGAATATGGCATCGTCGGAAAGACCGGCCTCAATACGCGCGGGCTGGGCGTGCTCTTCACCATCCTTCACCATGCGGATGACGGCAAGCGCATCGGCGTGCCGGTGCATGTGGTGGCGCGGCAGGTCCTCGATTCCGCCGCCACCATCACCCGTGCGGCCCAGCTCGCGGCGGGCGCCGATGTGTCGGCGTCGAGCTCCATCAACCTCGTGTCGCTCGAGCATGACGTGGCGGCGGCGATGACGGTCGAGCTCCATCCCGGCGGCCCGGGCTTCGTCCTGCCGCAGGCCAATGGCTTCCTCGTCCACACCAACCATTTCCTGGCGCCGGGACTTGACGCCTCCGACACCGAGCCGAAATCCTTTCCGGACACGCTGTTGCGCCACGATCTGCTGACGCGCCGGATGGCGGCGCTCGCGGAGGTGAATGCGCGGACGGTGCTCGCGGCCATGGCCAGCCATTCCGGCAAGGGTGCCGCGGTTTGCTGCCATCACGATCCCGCCGAGGCGCCGCCGATGCAATATGAGACGTTGTCCACCGTTGTGCTCGATCTCGAGGCCGGCAGCCTGGACGTCCATGCCGGCGGTCCGTGCAGCCATCCCGCGGTCAGGCGAGAGGCTGACCGGCCCGCTGCGGCAAAATATGGCTGATGAACAGTTGGAACAGCTCCGCCTGCGAAGAGATCCGCATCTTGGCGTAGAGGTTCTTGCGGTGCACTTTCACGGTTTCGGCGCTGATGGCCAGGATCACGCCCATCGAGGCATTCGAATGGCCGCGCAGGATCATGTCGGCGATTTCCGCTTCGCGGGCCGTCACGTGGAACGGTTTCAGCCATTGTCCCGCATGCTCGGGCGCCTGATGTCCGGCGGCATCACGCCCCGCGTCCTGCAAATGATATTGCTTCAGCAGCAGGGTGGAGAGCAGCGGCCGGAGCCGCTTCACATGGGCAAGATCATCGGCGGCATAGATGCATGAGTTGCAGCGGCGGCCGAGGGAGAGATGCATGGTGCGCTGCTCGTCGACCGGGCACAGAAGGCCGATCTCGTCGATCATGTTCACCTTCTCGTAATAGGCCTTGTAGAAATCCGACTCGCCAAAGCCGTCGGGCGCTATGTCTTTGAGCAGCATCACGCCGTCGCGGCGCTCATCGAGGCTCGCGCGGTAGAACGGATCCAGCGTGTAGGCGCCCTGGCTGTACAGCATCTGAAAATAATTGGGCTGCTGCGGCGACCATTGATGCAGGATGAGCGGCGGGCCCTGACGGTCGAAGACCAGGGCCACGCAATTGTCGATCCGCACGATGCCGTTGATGAAAGCGCGCAGCGCGGCGTAAAAATCTTCGCCGCCAAGGGCAGCGACAACCGAGGCCAGCAAAGCGGCGTCGACGGTCACGCTCTGCGCCGGCGCAACCGGACTTCGTTCCGCCGGCACGGGCTCGATGCGCAGATGGCGGATGCCGCTCATCCGCGGAACCGCGTCAGCCACAGAGCGATGGCCGATGTTCCGAGCGTGAAGGCGAGAATGAGCGTGCCGAGCGCGTTGATCGAGGGGTCGAGTCCGGTGCGCAGCATGCCCCAGACCAGCGTCGGCAAAGTGTTGCCGCCGCCCAGCATGAAGAAGGTGATGACGAAATCGTCGAGCGACAGCGCCATGGACATCAGCGCCGCGCCGAGGAGCGTCGGACGGATGATGGGGAATGTGACCGTCAGGAAGGTGGTGAGCGGCGAGGCGCCGAGATCGCGGGCGCTGTCCAGCACCGTGTAGTCGAAGTCGCGCAGCCGCGCCGCGACGATCAGGATCACGAAGGGCATGGTGAAGGTGAGATGCGCCAGGATCACGGTGAGGAGGCTGAGCTTCACGCCCGCCACGGCGAAGGCCGACAGCAAAGCGAGCGCCAGGACGAGCGGCGGCATCATCATCGGCAGCCCGAACAGCAATGTGCTGGCGGCGGCGGGCTTAGGCCGCATGCGCGAGATGACGACGGCGGCCATCGAGCCGATGACGGTCGCGGCCAGCGCCACGCTCAACGAGACGATCGCGGTGCTGCGCAGCGCGCCCCAGAATTCCGTCCTGGCGAAGAGCTTGCGATACCAGTCGACCGTCAGTCCGGGAATGGGAAAGGTCATCACATCGCTGCTGCCGAACGAGAACACGACGACCAGCAGCAGCGGCGCCAGCATGAACAGCAGCGCCAGGCCGGCGGCGAGGTTCAAGCCATGGCGGGCGAGCGCGGTCATTTGGGCCTCAGCGCGGCGCGCAAGACCAGCCAGACGACGATGATGATGGCGAGCGAGGTGACCATCGTCGAATAGGTCATGGCGGCGCCCAAGGGAATGTTCATGCGCAGGCCGAACTGGCTTTCGATGAAATTGCCCATCATCAGGCTGCGCGTTCCCCCGACCAGCCGCGGCGTCACATAGTCGCCCGCCGATACCAGGAAGGAGAGGCTGAAGGCCGTGAGCATGGCCGGGATGCAGCGCGGCAGGATGGCGTCCCACAACATCCGTGCCGGCGAGGCGCCGAGATCGCGGGCGGCATCGAGGGTCGTGGGCTCGATGGCCCTGAGCGCGCCATAGAGCGGCAGGATGGTGAAGGGCAGAAGGTAGCTGACCAGCACCAGCACGACGGCGAAGGGGCTGTAGAGCAGGATCTCGACCGGCTGATCGGCAAGGCCAAGGGCGAGGAGCGTGTTGTTGATGATGCCCTCGCGGCCGAGGATCGTCTTCCAGGCGAAGATCTTGACGAGATAGCCGCCGAACAGCGTGAGCAAGGTGGCGCCGAGCAGGAAAGCGCCCCAGCGCCCGGGATTGCGCCAGATGACGTGAGCGACGATATAGCCGAGCACGGTCGCGATGAGCGCGATCAAGGCGCTGATGCCCATCGTGTAGGCGATGGGCAGGCCATATTCGCCGGCGACCTTCTGGTAATTGCCGAGATTCCAGGTCGGAACGAGATTGAACAGCGAGACCTTGAAGAAGGAGGCGACGAAGAAATAGGCCATCGGCCCGAGGAACAGCAGCAGGAGAACCAGCAGCGCCGGAAGCAGCAGCAGGTTGCGGCGGTCGAGGGCCACGCCCGTCATGCCTGCACCACCCATTGGTCCTCGGCCGACCAGCCGACGCTGGTCGTCTCGCCGATCTGCAGCGCGCCTTCCGGTGTCGTGGCCAGGAAGGTGACGCCGTCCGGAAGCGCCACGCGGTACTGGACCTGGGCGCCTAAAAACAGCCGGTCGATGATCCTGGCATCGAAACTATGGGCGGACTGCTTCGTCCTTGCCCCCAGGAGAACGCGCTCGGGCCTCACCCCCACTTGCACCGGACAATCGGGGCCGTGATCCTCGAAGGTGAAGGCGCCGGGTATCGAAACCCGGTTGTTCTTGCGCTCGGCGGCAAAGAAATTCGCTTCGCCGACGAATTGCGACACGAAGCGGGTCTTGGGACGGCGGTAGATCTCCTCGCCGCTGCCCACTTGCTCCACCCGGCCCTTGGACATCACGACGACCTTGCTGGCGAGCGCCATGGCTTCGGCCTGGTCATGGGTGACGAACACGAAAGTGCCGCCGATATTCTTGTGGATCGTGCGCAATTCCTCCTGCATGGCCTGGCGCAGCTTCAGATCGAGGGCGGCGAACGGCTCGTCGAGCAGGAGAACCTTGGGCCGCATCATCAGCGCGCGCGCCAAGGCGACGCGCTGCTGCTGGCCGCCCGAGAGGGCGCCCGGATACTGGTCGCCGAATTCCGTCAGGCGGACGAGCGCCAGCATGTCGTCCACGCGCCTGGCCAGAAGGGCCTTGTCCTCGCCGGCGATGCGCGGCCCATAGGCGATGTTCTGGCGCACGGTCATATGCGGAAACAGACCGTAGCCCTGGAACACCATGTTGGTCGGCCGCCTCTCCGGCGGCAAGTGCGTCACGTCCTCGCCGCCGATCAGGATGCGGCCCGATGTGGGCGGCACGAAGCCGCCCAGCATTTTGAGCAATGTCGTCTTTCCGCAGCCCGATGGTCCAAGGATGGCGAGAAAGTCGCCGGTATCGAATTCGAGGTCGAGCGGATGGACGGCCGGAACCGAGGCGTAGCTCTTGGCCAGCGCCTCGAGCCGCACGAGCGGCGTCTTCATCCGGTTCATCCTCTCTATGTCATGCGCGCTGATAGGTTTCATAGGCCGCCAATACATCGTCCCATTTGACCAGCTCGCCCTCGGCTTCCAGCGGGAACATGCCGGGAAGGAACTTGTTGGCGAAGTATTTGTCGAGATCGGCAAAGCCGTAGATTTCCGACGTCACCTTGTCCGACACCATGCCCATCGCCTTCTCGTTCACGATACCGAGAATATTGGCTTCCGCGAATGTCTTCTGGTTTTCCGGCGCCAGCGCCCAGTTGATGAGCTCGTGGTCGAGATCGCGGTTCGGCGCGTTCTTGCCGATGTTCACCGTATCCAGATAGGCGAAAGTGCCTTCCTTCGGCGAGGCGATCTTGAGCTTGACCTTGGAGCCTTCCACCCATTTGATCATCGGCTCCCAGCCCATGCCCATGGCGATCTCGCCGCGCTTGAACATGTCGGAGATCTCGCCGAGGCTCGCCGGCACGGTGCGCGAGTTCTGCTTGAGCTTGATCATCAGATCGACGGTCGCATCGAGCTGCGCCTTGGTCATCCGGCTCGGATCCTCGAGGCCGTTGGCCGTTTTCGACCAGGTCACGATCATGCTCATCACATCCGGATAGCCCACCACCTTGCCCTTGTATTCGGGCTTCAGCATGTCGAGCCAGGACGTGGGCTCGGGCACCATGTCGGGATTGTAGAGGAGCGGAATGGAGGAGAAGGTGAAGGGGATGGCATAGAGCTTGCCGTCGACGCGCATGAACTTGTCGAACGCCTTCACCCTGGGATGCATGCCGGCGAGATTGGGGATCTTGCTCTCGTCGATCTCGTCGAGAAGGCCGCTGGCGCCGGAAAAGCCGACATACTGATAGATCAGCGTCGTCAGATCGATCGACCCGATGCCGCCGCCGCGCAGCTTGGTGATGATGTCCTCGATCGAAGCGATATAGGTCGTCTGCAGCGAAGCGCCGGCGTTCTTGAGGAGGTCTCCCGCCTTGAAGGCGGTGTCATAGCCTTCCCAGCCGACGAAGGTGACGTCACCGGCGGCGGAAGAGGGCCTAACGCCGAGACCGGCCAGGGCCGCCATGCCGCCGGCGCCCAGCATGAAGCCGCGGCGGGTGATGGACAGCGCGCTGCCTTTCAGGGGATTGCTCGAATTCCTCATCGTTTCCTCCATTGGTCTTGTGTTGTCAGCGAATGATGTGACCACCATCAATCACGATTTCCGATCCGGTCATGTAGGCGCTGCGGTCCGAGGCCAGATGCACGACGGCCCAGCCCACGTCCTCCGGCGTTCCGATCCCCAAAGGCGCCATGCGCCGCCATTCGGCGCGCACTTGCGATGTGTCGGGATCGCCGCGCTTCTTGGCGACATCGACGATCTCGCGCTCGAGCATCGGCGTGTCGATGCAGCCGGGATGGATGGAGTTGACGCGGATGGTGGTGCCGCGCTGCGCACAATCAAGGGCCGCGGCCTTGGTGAAATGCGCCACCGCCGCCTTCGAGGCGCAATAGGCGGCGTTGAGCCCGTCGGCAATATTCGCGTAGTTCGACGCGACATTGATGATCGAGCCGGTCTTGCGCGGCAGCATGGCCTTCACCGCCGCCTTCGTGCCGAGGAACACCGATTCAAAATTGGTCTGGAACACCCGCCGCACGTCTTCGAGCGTCGTCTCGATCAGCCCGCGGGTGAGCTGAATGCCGGCGCAGTTGACCAGCACGTCGAGGCGACCATGGCGCTGGACGACTCCCGAGACAACGGCGTCCCACTGAAGCGGATCGCGCACATCCTGGGCGAGGCTTGCCGCACCATCGCCGATCTCGGCCGCGGCTTTGCGCGCCGCATCGGCATCGATATCGGTCAGAAGGACCGTGGCGCCTTCCGCGGACAGGAGCCGCGCGACGGTACGTCCGATGCCGCTGCCGGCGCCGGTGACGATTGCCGTCTTTTCCGCCACCCAACCGCCACTCATCGCACGCTTCCTGTCATTTCGAGACGGCCTCCTTCTCCACAGCTAGCCACAGCGACAGTGCGCGCGACATACCACGCACGGGTTAGCATCGGGCCCATTTGACCTAGACATCGAGGGTCAGCGTCGGCGATTTGGCGCGCGAGACGCAGGGCATCATGCAACTATTGCTGGCGCGCTCGGCCTCGGTCAGGAGGCTGTCGCGATGGTCCGGCACGCCGTCCAGCACGCGGGTCTCGCAGGTGCCGCAAATGCCCTGCTCGCAGGAGGACGGCAGATCGTGCCCGGCGGCGCGCAAGGCGGCGAGGACGGTCATATCGGGCGGAACATCGACATGAACGCCCTTGCGCGACAGGAACACGCGAATGACGCCGTCACCCGCGACCGGAGCAGGGGGCTTGGCGCTGAACCGTTCTATATGGAGCTGGCCGCGGCGGCCCGAGGCCGTGAATCTTGCTTCGAGCGCGTCCAGCATGCCGGCCGGTCCGCAGGCATAGACCTCATCGCCGTGTTCCGCAGCCCGATGCACGGCCGCGATATCGATCCGGCCCTTCACGTCCTCCGGCACGATTGTGATCTTGTCTTCGCCAAGCGGCAGCAATTCACCCGTGAAGGCCAGGGAATACCGCGTGCGGCCGCCATAGATCAGCTTCCAGGCGAAGCCGGCGCTTTCCGCATGCCGCACCATGGCGAGAATGGGCGTGATGCCGATGCCGCCGGCGACGAACAGATATTGCTTCGCCGGCCGGAGCTCGAAGGCGTTGCGCGGTCCGGCAATGGCGACGGACTGCCCTACCTGCAGCCTGTCGTGAGCCTCCATCGATCCGCCGCGGCCATTGGGCTCGCGCAGGATGGCGATCTGATAATGGCGCCTGTCGTCCGGGTCGCCGCACAGCGAATATTGCCGCGTCAGGCCGGATGGCAAGAACAGGTCGATATGGGCGCCAGGAGTCCAGCCCGGCAGATCTTCCGGGCCGGCGGCGCGCAGCTTGAGCGAAATGACATTGTCGGCCTCGATCTGGCTGCGCACGATCCGCATCTGCCGCTCAGGGCTCACCGCGCTCCGCCATCTGCCGCGGCGCCCGCGACGAATTCCGTGAAGGCCCGGCGGTAATTCAGCGTGAACAGATCGGCCGGGACGGAATGCTCGACATAGCTCTGATCCCAATCCACCTCGCGCGGCTCGAGTGCGCCGGCAATCGGCAAGTCCTCGCGATAGACCATCTCCTCGATGCGCAGGCATTCCTCGAGGCTCAGGCCCTTGTAGCTTTTCTCATTGGCCACGCCCCAGAAGATCATGACGTGGTCATAGGCCATGGGCGAGGGGAAGCCGGCGACGATGCGCTTGCCGAGCTTCTCGTAGTCATAGGTGATGGTGGCAAGGCCGGGCGCGGTGCACTGATAGATCATGGTGCAGTCGCCGTCATTGGCCCAGTCGCCGCTGCTCGCCGTGAGCAGGCGCTCCATCCAGATATTGAGGCCTTCGCGCCTGACCTTCAGGGGGTCGACGACATGCGGCGTCGGTCCCATGGAGACGGCATGGACAAAGGGGAAATGCGCGACATCGCGGAAATTTTCGATGGCGACGGCGACGCCGGTCGTCGAATCGAGCGGCGATCCGGCGAGCCATTCGAGATCGAGCCCGGTCCAGAGATCGATCTCATACATGTCACGAGCGGGCGTCTCCAGGACGGTCCACACATGCCCCCATTTCTCGAGGGCGGGATAGACGGCGATGGCGGCCTTGGGCGGGATCTTCGATTGGTCGGCGAGCGAGGGGACATGGGTACATTTGCCGTCCGCGCTGCTGAATTGCCAGCCGTGATAGGGGCAGGCAATTGCTTCGCCGTGAATCTGCCCGAGCGCGAAGTCGCCGCCGCGATGCGGGCAGCGCCGCGCCTGCACGACGGCCTTTCCGCTTGCCGTGCGATAGACGACGAGCCTTTCGCCCAGCAGCACCGCGCCTTGCGGCTTTCCAATATCGACGGAGCGGGCCACCGGCCACCATTGCCGGCGCATGGCGCGTTCGGCCGCTTCACGCTTGGGGCCTTTCAACGGGGGGAGCCGGTCAGACGGACGAGTAAGGGCGTCGAACATCGGTGAGCCAACCTCCAGTCGGGCGGCGGGTCTGGCGACCGCACCTGATCCGGAGATTATTCGGCGAGATTATGCGCAAGTCAACATTATTTTTGCTTATTTCTGCGCAAATAGCAGAAATATCGTTATTATATATCGCTTTGCGCAGTCGTAATGCTGTCGGCGGGCAGCACGAAACGGATCTTGTGCACTTCGATCTCGCTGATGACCTGGACGCGGCTCACCCCTTTCAGCCGCCGCGTCAATTGCTGGAGGGACCAGAGGGCGGCGGCATCGGCGCAGACCACCTGAGCGCAGATGTCGGCATCGCCCAGGGTCGTCGACAGATAAGTGACCTCGCTCAGGCCCTGAAGGTGGGCAATGACCGCGTCGTGGAAATCAGGCTCGCTGGTGATGAAAAAGAGCGCCATCACCGAGGGGCCGAGCTTGGTCGGATCGGCAAAGGCAATGAATTGCAGGATGCCTTCGTCCTGCAGGCGCTTCAGCCTGAGCCTGACCGTGGCCTCGGCGATCCCCAGATTGCGGGCAACCTCGCGCAAGGGCCGGCGGCCATCCGACTGCAACTCGACGATGATGCCGCGGTCGATTTCATCGATATGCATCAACGGCACCATCTTGATCATCTCCCGTTGCCGGCTTGCGCAGATGGCTTCGTAACGCGGGCCGGGCCTCCTGTCACCTCATGGATGACCTCGCTCAAGCATGGTCATTTGATGTGCGGATCGCTGCCATACCCATTGCGGGTTATTTTTCACGGGCGAAGCGCAGCTAGTCTTCTCGCTGTCCCATCGGGGAGGAGGAGCAAGCCATGCTCGGTGCCGGCAACACAGCGGTCGCTCTCACCTTCGATTATGACGCGCTGTCGGTCTGGATCGGCATGTTCGGCCAGACATCGCCCACGGCATTGTCGCGTGGCGAATTTTGCGCCGTCGGCGTGCGCCGCATCCTGGAGGTTCTCGAGCGCTACAAGGTGCCGGGCACATTCTATATTCCCGGCCACACGGCCTATGCCTATCCCAAATCGGTCGAAGCCATCGCCGCCGCCGGACATGAGATCGGCCATCACGGCTGGACGCATGAAAGCCCACTCGCCGTCACCGCCGAGCGTGAGCGGTGGATCATGGAGCGCGGCCTCGCGGCGCTCGACAAGGTTGCCGGTGTCAGGCCGAGAGGCTATCGCTCGCCCGCCTGGGACAACAGCCCCAACAGCATCCCGCTGCTGCTCGAATATGGTTTCGACTATGACAGCAGCATGATGGGGTCCGATTTCGAGCCCTATTGGTGCCGCCTCGGCGATGTCGCGAGCCTCGATGAGCCCTTCAAGTTCGGCGCGCCGGTGGACCTCGTGGAGATGCCGGTCTCATGGCATCTCGACGACTTCCTGCAGTTCGAATTTGTGGTCATGGGCAGCGCTGTGCTGCAAGGCGGCCAAACACCGCGCGGCGTGCTCGAAAGCTGGAAGGCTGAATTCGACTATCTCAACGATCGCATCGGCACCGGCATTTTCATTCCGACCATGCATCCGCAAGTGATCGGCCGCGGCCATCGCCTGACCGTGCTCGAAGGGCTCATCGAGCATGTCCTGAGCAAGCCCGGCGGCCGGTTCACGACGGTCGGTGACTATGCCCGTGAGTGGCGGAAGGGGAAGACGCCGTCCCTGCCGCGCGATGCCTGCAGCGCTTGAGCTTCGCGGTCAGGCGTTGAGAAAGCCCTCCAGCACATTCACCGTGTTGATGCCGATTGCCTCGACGGCATAGCCGCCTTCCATCACGAACAAGGTCGGCAGCTTGAACTTGGCGATCGCCGCGCCATAGGTCGAGAAGTCGTCCGAGGTCAGCTTGAAGAAGCTGATCGGATCGTCCTTGAAGGTGTCGACGCCCAGCGACACGACGAGCGCATCGGGCTTGAAGCGCCTGATCTTGGCGGTGGCATCGGCGAGCGCCTTGCCCCAGACATCGTATTTGCTGCCGGGCGGCATCGGGTAGTTGAGGTTGAAGCCTTCGCCCTTGCCCGAACCCTTCTCGTCCTTGTAGCCGAGGAAATAGGGATAGGCGTCTTGCGGCTGGCCATGCAGCGAGCAGAAAAGGACGTCGTCCCTTCCATAGAAGATGTCCTGCGTGCCGTTGCCGTGATGGAAGTCGACATCGAGAATGGCGACGCGCTTGGCGCCGCGATCGAGAAAGCCTTGCGCCGCGATGGCGGCGTTGTTGAGGAAGCAATAGCCGCCATACATGTCGTGATGCGCATGATGGCCGGGCGGCCGGCACAAAGCGAAGGCGGAGCGGGCGCCGGCGCTCACGAGCTTCTGCGCCGTCTGCGCCACGGCGGCCGAGGCCTGAGCCGCCTCCCAGGTGCCGGCGGTGATGCAGGTCTCCATCGAATGACAGTAATAGCCGACCTTGCCGTCGATGAAGCGCGGTTTCTTCCGGCCCATGCCGCGCGCGGCGAAACCCGTCGGAATGATCTCGCCGCGATAACCGGCTGCCGTCCATTCCGACCAGGCGGTCTCGAGGAAGTCGAGGAATTCGCGGTCATGCACCTTGCGCACAGGCTTCCAATCGAGCTTCGCCGGCGCCATGAGGTCGGCCATCTTGCGCCGCTTCAATTCGCGCAAGATGTATTCGACGCGCGAGGGCCGCTCGAAAGGCGTCACGAACTCGCCGCCATAGAGCTCGCCTTGCGGGAAATGCAGCCGGTGATCTTCGGAATAGACGACTTTCATGAATGACCTGCTTTTTGTCCTTGGGGCGATTTTGGTGTAGATTCCGAATCAGGCCAACTCAAGAGGGGATCCGTCATGGAACTCAGTGCGCCTAAGACCATCACCTTCGTGATCGCTCTTATCATCGCGGTGCTTGCCGTCCTCGCCGCCCTCAATGCTTTGACCTTCATCCCGCTCGCCGCCATATGGCTGATGACGATCGCCTTCATCGTGCTGGCGGCAGGCTGCCTGCTCAAGGGAGTGTAGCGATCTCGACGGCGACGCCCGCCGCCTGGAGAGCGCGGGCGAGATCATCCGGCGGCTTCGCATCTGTCACCAGGCAGTCGAGCTGATCGAAGCCGCATACGTTCACGAGGGCGCTGCGCCCGAACTTGCTATGATCGGTGACGACGACGCAGCGCTCGCCACGCGACAAGACGGTAGCGGCGAATTCCGCTTCCGCCAGATTGTAGTCGTTGACGCCGGTCGCGGCATCGAGCGCGCCTGCGGTGATGATTGCGTGGCGGACATTGAAGCGCTCGACGAAGGCGACGGCCGAGTTGCCGAAAGCCGCGCCATTGTCGCCCTGAAGTTCGCCGCCGGCGATATGCACGGTGTTGCCGTTGACGGTCGACAGCGTGCGGGCGATGTCGCAGGAATTGGTGACCACCGTCAGCCCGCGCTTCTGCAAAAGCTCACGCGCCAGATAGCTCGTCGTGGTGCCGGTATCGAGCATGATGCTGTCGCCGTCTTCGATGGCTTGCGCCGCGCGGCGCGCGATCGCGCGTTTGCCGAGAGCATTCTCGCGCATGCGGCGCTCGAAGGGTGCCTCGCCGACGGCATGCGGCAAAGCGGCGGCGCCATGCATCTTCAGGACCTCGCCGCGCTCGGCCAGGAGGCGCAGGTCGCGGCGGATGGTTTCGGCCGAGACCGAGAGCCAGTCCGACAGATCGGCGACCGAGGCCGACATGTGGTCATGCAAGAGGCGACGGATCTCGGCATGGCGGCGAGAGAGGCGATTCATGGTTCCATTTGCCCGATATTGAGCGGATTGACCGTCAATTGGTCATTTCTGGCAAGAAAATTCTCTCAAATCCACAAATTTCCACGGATTTTGTGGTTTGGCATTGACAGTCATGGGCCAGTGCCGTGACACTTGCCGCCAACGGACCACAGCAAAAATCAAAGTCCGTATTGGGAGCCAGGAAGAGGAAGACATCCATGAGCAGATTGCGCGTAACAAGTGCCTTGTTCGGCCTTGCCGCTCTGGCGGCGACGGCGCTCACCCCCATGCCCACATACGCGGTCGAATCGAACGATCCCGTCAAGATCGCCTTGTTCGACTGGACCAGCGTCAATCTCAACGCCAAGATCCTCGGCGGCATTCTCGAGAAGCTCGGCTACACGGTCGAATATCCGACCGCCGATTACCTTTCGAGCCTGACCACCGGCCTCACCAATGGCGACCTCACGGTGGGCGTCGAGTTCTGGGACACGACGGCCGGTGAAGCGATGAAGGCGTCGGACGCAACCGGCCAGACCGAGAAGCTCGGCGCGCTCGGGCCCAAGGCCAAGGAAGAGTGGTGGTATCCGATCTATATGAAGGAGAAATGCCCGGGGCTCCCCAATTGGGAAGCGCTCAAGGATCCGAAATGCGCGGAAGCCTTCTCGACGCCGGAGACGGCGCCCAAGGGCCGCTATCTCGGCGGACCGGTGACCTGGGAAGGTTTCGACGACGAGCGTGTCGAGGCGCTGGGCCTGCCGTTCACCGTCATCCACGCCGGCACCGATGCCGCGATGTTCGCCGAGCTCGATTCGGCCTATCAGCGCAAAGGGCCGATCATGCTGTGGATCTATTCGCCACATTGGGCGCCGGCAAAATATGAAGGAGAGTGGATCCAGTTCCCGGAATACACGCCCGAATGCTACACGGATCCGAAATGGGGCGGCAATCCCGACAAGGCGCATGATTGCGGCAAGCCGCATGGCGAGATCTGGAAATATGCCTGGTCCGGCATGAAGGACAAATGGCCGATCGCCTACAAAGTCGCCAAGGCCTATCAGATCGAGGCGGAAGAGCTCAACAAGCTCTCGGGCGAGGTCGATCTCGCCGGCAAGTCGATCGATGAGGTCGCGGCCGCCTGGATCGCCGCCAATGAGGCCAAGTGGAAGGCTTGGGCGCAGTAGAGGCCAGGGCGTTCTCCACGAATTCCCCTTCTCCCGCGCGCAGCGTGGGAGAAGGTGGCCGAAGGCCGGATGAGGGCTCTTTCGCGAAATGCATTCTAATCTGAACAAATATTTCTTGCCGAGACAAAGAGCCCTCACCCGCCCTTCGGGCACCCTCTCCCATTGCTTCGCAACGGGAGAGGGGGAAAGCTAGCGAAAGCTTGGACACGGAACGAGTTTCGATGACCGATGCGAAGCGGCCGGTGAAGCTGTCTTGCCGCAATCTTTGGAAAGTCTTCGGCGGCAGCGCGGAAGACTTCATGCGCCGGCACAAGGGCGATGCTTCCGCCGAGGCTTTGGCTGAGGCCAGGCTCATCGGCGCGGTGCGCCGGGCCAGCATCGATGTGCATGAAGGCGAGATCTTCATCGTCATGGGCCTTTCGGGCTCCGGCAAATCGACATTGCTGCGCTGCCTGTCGCGTCTGATCGAGCCAACCTATGGCGAAGTCGAATTCGATGGCCGCGATCTCCTCAAGGCCAGCGAAGCTGAGCTGATCGAGATCCGCCGCCACAAGATGGGCATGGTGTTCCAGCATTTCGCGCTCCTGCCGCATCTGACCGTGCTCGAGAATGTCGCCTTCCCGCTCTCGGTCCAGGGTGTGCCCAAGGCGCAGCAGACGAAACGCGCCAAGGCGATGGTCGATCTCGTCGGCCTCAAGGGCCGCGAGCATCACTATCCGCGCGAACTCTCGGGTGGCCAGCAGCAGCGCGTCGGCATCGCGCGCTCGCTCGCGGTCGAGCCCGAGATCTGGTTCCTGGACGAGCCGTTCTCGGCGCTCGATCCCCTGATCCGGCGCGAAATGCAATCGGAGCTCATGCGGCTCCAGAACGTGCTCAAGAAGACCATCGTCTTCATCACCCATGATTTCGACGAGGCGATCAGGCTCGCCGACCGCATCGCCATCATGAAGGACGGCGAGATCATCCAGATCGGCGCGCCGGAAGAACTGGTGCTCAATCCGGCGACCGATTATGTGGCGGAATTCACCCGCGACGTGAACCGCGCCAAGGTCATGTCGGCGCAAAGCCTGATGACGCGCGGCAAGACGCATCAGCATCACGCCGGCAAGGTCGAGGCCAAGGCGAAGATCGAGACCTTCGCCGCCGACATCGTGGCGGCCAAGGCGCCCTTCGCGGTGGTCGACGGCAAGGGCGATCTTTTGGGCGAGATCGCGCCGCAAGCGGTGATCGATCTCCTGGCGGGGCGCAAGGCGAAAGAGCTGCGGCCATGACCGATGTCGCGCTCGAGCATAAGGAAGGGCAACTCGGCGCGCTGCCGGGCTGGCGCGCCGCGCTGATCCTGCTCGCGGCCGTCATCGTCGCCTTCACCGTCGCCTGGATCGTGCCCGGCGGCACCGACTATCCGCAAGCCGCGGTCATCCCCTTCACCGACTGGGTGAATGCCATCATGGGGTGGATCAAGGCGACCTTCATCTGGTTGACCCGCGGCCTCGCCGATCTCATCAACATTCCGCTGCAGCTTGCCATCGGCTTCCTCGCCAAAGGCTACCGGATCAACTGGGGCGACGGCTTCATCACCTTGCCGCGCTTCTCCTGGGTCGGCCTTTGCGCGGTCGCCGGCTTGATCGGCTACCGTTTCGGCGGGCTCAAGCTCGCTTTGCTGAGCGGCCTCAGCTTCCTCGCCATCGCGCTCTTCCGGCAATGGGACAGCGCCATGCTGACGCTGGCCCTGATCCTGGTCTGCGTGCCGATCTGCGTCGCGACCGGGCTCCTCATCGGCATCTGGGGCTATCTCAATCCGTGGATCAACCGCATCGTGATCACGCCGCTGCTCGATCTGATGCAGACGATCCCGACCTTCGCCTATCTCATTCCCATGCTGCTGCTCTTCGGCAACAGCCCGGTCTCGGCCCTTCTCGCCACCGGTCTCTTCGCCACGCCACCCATGGTGCGCGCAACCGTGCTCGGCCTCGCCAAGGTGCCGCAGGACATCAAGGACTTCGCCGACATGGCGGGTTGCACGAAGCTGCAGAAACTATGGCGCGTGCTGGTGCCGAGCGCCAAGCCGTCGCTCATGCTGGGCGTCAACCAGGTCATCATGCTGGCGCTCAACATGGTGATCATCTCCTCGATGATCGGGGCAGGCGGGCTCGGCTATGACGTGCTGCTCGCTCTGCGGGCCCTCAAAGTGGGGCAGGCGATGGAAGCGGGTCTCGCCATCGTCATCCTCGCCATCGTTCTCGACCGGGTGAGCCAGGCGGCGGCCGCGCAGCGGCCGGAGCAGGAGGCCGTGGCCAGGCCCTGGCATGAACGACACCGCGATTTCATCACCATCCTCGCCTTGCTGCTTCTGACGACATTGGCCGGTCTCGTCTTGCCCGCCTTCGACAAGGTGCCGACCGAGATCACCGTGACGACGGCCCCCGCCTGGAAGGCGGCGGTCGACTGGGTGACGGTCAATTATTTCGACGTCATCGAGATCGTCCGCACCACCTTCCTCATCTATGTCCTCAACCCTTTGCGCGCGTTTTTCGAAGGACTGCCCTGGCTTGGCGTCGTCCTGCTGCTCGGCTTCGCGGGCTTCCGCCTGGGCGCGCTGCCGCTGGCGCTCATCGTCGCCGCCCTCGCCGCCTTCTGCGCCGCGACCGGCCTCTGGGTGCAGACCATGGCGACGCTCTATCTGTGCGGTGTCGCGGCCTTCATCGCTGCCCTCATCGGCATACCGATCGGCGTCTGGGCCTCGCGCTCCAGGCGGGTGGAAAAGATCGTGACGCCCATCATCGACACGCTGCAGACCATTCCCTCCTTCTGCTTCATCATCCCTGTCGTAATGCTGTTCCGGGTCGGCGACGTGACGGCGCTGATCGCCACCGTCGCCTTCGCCATCGTGCCCGCCATCCGCTACACCAATCACGGCATAAGGCAGGTGCCGCATGAGTTGATCGAGGCCGGCGTCGCCGCAGGCTGCACCAAGCGGCAGCTCTTCTGGCGCGTGCAATTGCCGGTGGCGATGCCGGAGATCATGCTCGGGATCAACCAGACGATCCTGCTGTCGCTCAGCATGATCGTCATCTGCGCCATGATCGGCACGCGCGATCTCGGCCAGGAAGTGTTCAAGGCGCTGTCCAAGGCCGATGCCGGCAAGGGCATCGTCGCCGGCCTCGCCATCGCCTTCATCGGCATCATCGCCGACCGGCTGATCACCGCCTGGGTCGAGCGCATGAAGGCCAGGCGCGGCCTCGCATGAGCAATTCTGCGGAACAGCGCGTGCGCAATCTCGCCTGCTGGCAGGGCGCCGTGACGCTCGAACCGCTCAAGGGCGGCTTGAGCAATGCGAGCTTCATCGTCTCGGACGCGAAAGGCAAATATGTCGCGAGGGTCGGCGAAGATTTTCCCTGTCATCATGTCTTCCGCGACCGCGAGGCGCGCGCCAGCCGGGCCGCGCATGCAGCGGGCCTCTCACCAGAGGTTGTCCATGCCGAGCCCGGGCTCATGGTGGTGCGCTTCATCGAAGCCAAAACCTTCTCGGAAGAAAATGTGCGCGACAATCTCGAGCGCTGCGCCGAGCTCTTGAAGACATGCCATCGCGACATGAAGCGCCGGGTCACCGGCCCCGCCTCGATCTTCTGGGTCTTCCATGTGCTGCGGGATTACGGAAATACGCTAAAGGAGGGCGGCCACGCGCGTGTCGGCGATATACCGCGCTGGCTCGCGCAGATCGATGCGTTGGAAGACGCGCAAATCCCGCTGCCTGTCGTCTTCGGCCATCACGACCTTCTCCCCGGCAATTTCATGGATGACGGACGGCGGCTGTGGCTCATCGACTGGGAATATGGCGGCTTCGGCACCGCCATGTTCGACCTCGCCAATATCTCGGCCAACAACTCCTTCGACGAGAGGCAGGAGCGCCGGCTGCTCGAAATCTATTTCGAGAAAGCCCCGGACGAGGCGACGCAGCGCGCCTTCGACGCGATGAAGACGGCGTCGGCCTTGCGCGAGGCGACATGGGGCATGGTCTCGGAGCTGCACCTCAATGCGCCGGGCGTCGATTATGTGGCGCATGCCAATGAGTATCTCGGCCGCTATGAGCGGGCGCTCAAGACCTTCCAGGACCGTTACGGAGCATCATGACCATCTCGCTACCCAGCCACGCCGGGACCATCGTCATCGGCGGCGGCATCATCGGCTGCTCGACCGCCTATCATCTGGCGCGCGATCACAAAGCGGATGTCATCCTCATCGAGCAGAACAAGCTCACCTCCGGCTCGACCTGGCATGCAGCGGGGCTCGTCGGGCAGCTGCGCTCGTCGGCCTCGATCACGCAAGTGCTCAAATATTCGGTCGAGCTCTACAAGAACCTCGCCAAGGAGACCGGCCTCGAAACTGGCTGGAAGATGACGGGCTGCCTGAGGCTCGCCTGCAACGAGGACCGCTGGATCGAATATAAGCGCCTCGCTACCACCGCGCAGAGCTTCGGTATGGAGATGCACCTCCTTTCACCGTATGAGGTCAAGGCGATGTGGCCCTTGATGGAGGTCTCCGATCTCGTCGGCGCGAGCTTCTTAGCCACGGACGGCCAGGCGAGCCCTTCCGATATCACCCAGTCGCTCGCCAAGGGTGCGCGCATGCATGGCGCCAAGCTTTTCGAAGGGGTCAGGGTCGAGGGTTTCGACATCGACAAGGGCCGGGTCACGGCGGTCAGGACCAATCACGGCCGCATCGCCTGCGAGAAGGTGGTGAATTGCGGCGGGCAATGGGCGCGCCAGCTCGGCGCTCTCGCGGGCGTCAGCGTGCCGCTGCAGCCGGTCAAGCATCAATATATCATCACCGAGAAGGTTACGGGGCTTTCGACCGACATCGCCACCATTCGTGATCCCGACCGGCGCACCTATTTCAAGGAAGAGGTCGGCGGGCTGGTGATGGGGGGCTATGAGCCCGATCCCATCAGCTGGACGCTCGATGACGTGCCCTCCGACTTCGAGTTCCAGCTCTTCGAGGACGACTGGGATCATTTCGAGCAGCATATGACGCAGGCGCTGGCCCGCGTGCCGGCGCTCGAGACGACCGGCATCAAGAAGATGATCAACGGGCCGGAAAGTTTCACGCCCGACGGCAACTTCATCCTGGGGGCAGCGCCCGAGCTCGCCAATTATTATGTCGGCGCCGGCTTCAACGCCTTCGGCATAGCGAGCGGCGGCGGAGCTGGTTGGGTGCTGGCGCAATGGGTCGCCTCAGGCGAAGCCCCCATGGATCTCTGGGTCGTCGACATAAGGCGCTTCTCCGAACTGCATAAGGACCGCAACTGGGTGAATGAGCGCACGCTCGAAGCCTATGGCAAGCACTACACGATCGGCTTCCCGCATGAGGAATATCAGAGCGTAAGACCGCGGATCGTTTCCCCGCTCTATGAGCGGCTCAAAGGTCTCAATGCCTGCTTCGGCTCGAAGCTCGGCTGGGAAAGGCCGAACTGGTTTGCACCCAAAGGCGTGGAGCCGAAGGACCTCTATTCCATGGGACGGCAGAACTGGTTCGATGCGGTGGGCCAGGAGCACAAAGCGGTGCGCGAGCGCGTCGGCGTGTTCGATCAGTCCTCCTTCGCCAAATATGAGCTTAAAGGCGCGGATGCGGCCGAGGCCCTGTCGTGGATTTGCGCCAATGACGTCACCCGCCCGGCCGGGCGCCTGACCTATACGCAGATGCTCAATTCGCGCGGCGGCATCGAATGCGACCTCACCGTCGCGCGCCTGGCCGACGATCATTTCTATATCGTCACCGGCACCGGCTTCCGCACCCATGATCTCGCCTGGATCAGGGACCATATCAAGCCTGGCCTCGATGCCCGGATCGAGGATGTTACGGAAGGCTGGGGCACGCTCTCGGTGATGGGGCCCAAGTCACGCGAGGTGATCGCGGGCGTCACCCAAGCCGACATGTCGAACCAGGCCTTCCCCTTCGGCCATGTGCGCGAGATCGAGATCGCCGGCCACAGGCTGCGGGCGCTGCGCGTCACTTATGTGGGTGAGCTCGGCTGGGAATTGCACATGCCGATCGGCGCCACCGGCGATGTGTTCGACGCGCTGATGCAAGCGGGCGCGCCGCAGGCCATCGCGCCCGCGGGCTATCGCGCTTTGGAAGCGCTCAGGCTCGAGAAAGGCTATCGCGCCTGGGGCTCCGACATCACGCCCAATGACAATCCGTTCCAGGCCGGGCTCGGCTGGGCGGTGAAGCTCAAGTCGAATATCGCCTTCCTCGGGCGCGAAGCCTGCGCCAAGGCCGCCGCCTCGCCTTTGCCGAAAAAGCTCGCGGGCTTCACCACCGATGATCCTTCCATTGTGCTCCTCGGCCGCGAGACCATTCTGCGCAACGGCCGCCAGGTCGGTTATCTCACCAGCGGCGGCTATGGCTACACGGTCGGCAAGCCGATCGGCTTCGGCTATGTGCGCGACGGCGACGGCGTCGATGATGCCTATCTCGGCCAAGGAACCTATGAGCTCGTGGTCGCGAAGGACGTGGTCAAGGCGCAGGTGCATCTCGAACCGCTGTATGACTCGGCAAATGCGCGCGTAAAGTCCTGATACACTTCTCCATCGGAGCTTTCCGTTCTCAGGCCCGCGCGTGATACAAGGCACGTCATGAGCCAGGACCCCAAGCTGTTGCGCCGTCTGCTGCGCGCGAAGGACCGGATGGACGCCGCCTCGCAGGAGGAATGGCCCGTCAGGCGGTTGGCGCGCGTGAGCGGCGTCTCCGAGGCCCATTTCGCGCGATCGTTCAAGAAGGCCTTCGGCGTGCCGCCGCACCGCTATCTGCTCACCCGCCGGCTGGAGCGGGCCAAGGCGCTGCTGCGCGATACGGATCTCGCCATCACCGAGATCGCGTTCCAGACCGGCTGGAACAGTCTGGGGACCTTTGGACGCGTATTCCGTGACGTCACCGGCGAGAGCCCAGGTGAGCTCCGGCTACGTGAGAAGGCGGCTCCGCACGAGCTCAAGCGGGTGCCGGGCTGCTTCACCAGCGCCGCCCATCGGCCCGACCTCAAGATCGCAGTTTTGGAGAAGCGGCGGCAGGAGGCGGACGATATAAGCGGCCCCGAAAAAACGGAGGTCCCATGAGTCAAGGTATCGAGGTCGTTGGTCTTTATGTTCGCGATCAGGACGAAGCGGTCGCGTTCTATGTCGAAAAGCTCGGATTCCGCATCCATACCGATGCGCGCAACGGCGATTACCGCTGGCTCACGGTGCAGCATCCGGACCAGCCCTCCTTCCAGCTCGGCCTGTTCATGCCGCAGTCACCCATGGTCGACGCCGCGACGGCGCAGACCCTGCGCGAGGCCGTGGCGAAGGGCGCCATGCCGCCGCTCGTGCTCGTCGTCGACGACTGCCGCGCCGCCTATGAGCGGATGCACGCCCGCGGCGTGGAATTCACCCAGGAACCGGTCGAGCGCTACGGTTCCGTGGATGCCGGCTTCCGCGATCCGTCGGGCAACGGGTGGAAGATGATCGAGGCGCGGCGAGGGTAGGGCGTGATGAGTTTAGTCCGCCTCACAACCCTCACCCCTGAGGTGCCCGCCGTAGGCGGGCCTCGAAGGGTGGCAAGCGGCAAGACCGTCGTTCCTGGGTCATGCTTCGAGGCTCGCTACGCTCGCACCTCAGCATGAGGATGTTTCGGCGGGCCGACTCTTTTTCCAGTCATCACGCTCTAATTTTCCAGCCCGCCGCCGAGCTTCACGATGGTGGTGATGCCGTCGGCCTCGGGTTCGGCGACATAGGCATTGTCGGGCGTCGAGAAGCGGATGAGCGACTTCTTCGTCGCATCGACGAAGACGATCTGCCAATCCTCATAGAGGCGCCAGGCCGCCACATCGTTCATCACCGGAAAAACCTGGCCGCAATCGGGATCGACATCGACCACGAAGCCGCCGATCGTCGTCTCGCGGCTGAGCGTTACCCTGCAGGTCTTGCTGCTATCGACATTCTGGATCGACCAGTCGCCCAGGAAATCGTCCAGCATCGCCGGGTCGACCGCCTCGAGATCCATGAGCGCCTGCGCCGCGGCCGGGCTCGCGCCGAGCAAAACCAGAAAGCCCAAAACCCTGATCGTCCGCATGGCAGCCGTTCCCTCAATCGAGGGAAAGATCAACCTTTTCCCGACTTTCCGTCAAGGCGCGATCGAGAAGGGCGCCCGACTGCAATTCGGCGATCAAGGGCGCGATATCGAAGATCGCATCGCCCTCCCGCCCGATCGGCAGCATATCGCTTAGACTCTCGACGGCCGGGCGGATGCCTCTGCCCAGATCGGCCGTGCCGAGGCGCCGGCGCTTCATCGCCCAGACCGCGATCATCAGCTCGAGGCCGGCGATCTTCCAGCCGGCGTCGATGACCCGCATCAGATCATGCACGGCATGAAGGGCGTGGCTCGCCGTGTCCTCCACGCCATCGGCGACCTGGCCCACGGAATTGAGCAGGCTGGGTCGGGCCCAGATCTTCACCGAGGTGACGAGGGATGCGGTGATATGGCCGAGATTGAGGAACTGAACGCCGCCGACGGCGCCTCCTTCCTCGGCAAGGCCGGTGGGCAGGCCGGTGAAGGCCGGCCATTGCTGCTTGTGGACGCGCTCGCCGGCGAGATCGCACATCTTGCCCAAAGCCTGGCGCAGATGGTCGGCGGCCAAGGTGAGACGCGTCGTATCCATATTGCCGTTCGATACGGCGTCCGCCGTCTCGCGGTCGATGATCGGATTGTCGTTGACCGAGTTCAGCTCGGAATTCCAGACCTTTGCCGTCTCGGCGAAGACCTCCGCCGCCGCGCCATGGACTTGCGACACGCAACGGAAGGAGAGAGGATCCTGCAACAGGCGCGGCTCGCCTTTGTTCCACAGGCGGCTGTCACTCAGGAAATGGCGCAGACGCTGTGCCGCGCGGCGCTGGCCCTCGCGCTTATGGGCGCGGTTCGCCGCCTCCGAGATCGAGCCCAGATTGCCGCGGAAGCCTTCCAGCGCTGCCGCCGCAGCGAGATCGAAGGCCGCGAGCAGGCGCTCGGCGGAAGCAAGTGCCATCGCCCCTTGCGCCAGCGAGATGGCATTGTTGTTGATGAGCGAAAGCGTTTCCTTGGGACGAGGAAGCCCGAGCTTCTTCGCTTCCGGACGGTTGAGCAGCCAATGCGCCAATTGCGCATTGGGCACGAGATCGGAAGCGCCAACCGAGCCCGAGCCGTCGATCTCCGGCATCTTGTCGCCATTGATCGCGGCGACGAGCAATTCGACCAGCTCCGGCGACACGCCGGACAGGCCATTGGCGAATTGGTTGGCGAGAAAGATCATGGCGCCGCGCACGGCTTCGGGCGGCAAGGTCGGCCCCGGCACGCGCGTCGCATGGGCGGCGACGAGCCTCGCATTGTAGGCGGCGGCCGATGCCGGATCGACCGCGAAATCCTTCTGGGAGCCGACGCCCGTGGTGATGCCATAGGCCGGCCGGTTCTCCTTAAGGATCGTCTCGACGATCCCGCGCGAGGCGGCGATTGCCGCGAAGGCTTGGGGTGCCAAGGAGACGGGAAGCTTGCCCGCCGCCGCTTTCGCCATGTCGCGGAAGTCGAGATCGTGCCCGGTGATGACCAGGGACGCCGTGTGCCGTGTCATCGCCGTCCTCAGATTCCAATGCCCAGCGACGGCAGCTTGAGACCCTGTTCCTTGGCGCAGTCGATGGCGATATCATAGCCGGCATCGGCGTGGCGCATGACACCGGTGCCCGGATCGTTCCACAGCACGCGCTCGAGGCGGCGGGCCGCGTCGTCCGTGCCGTCGCAGACGATCACCATGCCCGAATGCTGCGAAAAGCCCATGCCGACGCCGCCGCCATGATGCAGCGACACCCAGGTGGCGCCGCTCGCGGTGTTGAGCAGCGCATTGAGGAGCGGCCAGTCGGAAACGGCATCGGAGCCGTCCAGCATCGCCTCGGTCTCGCGATTGGGGGAAGCCACCGAGCCCGAATCGAGATGGTCGCGGCCGATCACGATCGGCGCGTCGAGCTCGCCCTTCTTCACCATCTCGTTGAAGGCGAGGCCCAGACGATGGCGCTGGCCGAGGCCGACCCAGCAGATGCGGGCGGGGAGGCCCTGGAAGGCGATGCGCTCCTTGGCCATGTCGAGCCAGTTGTGGAGATGCGGATCGTCGGGGATCAGCTCCTTCACGCGCTGGTCGGTCTTGTAGATATCTGCAGGGTTGCCGGAGAGCGCTGCCCAGCGGAAGGGGCCGATGCCGCGGCAGAAGAGCGGGCGGATATAGGCCGGGACGAAGCCCGGGAAGGCGAAGGCGTCCTTGAGGCCCATATCGAGAGCGACCTGGCGAATGTTGTTGCCGTAATCGAGGGTCGGCACGCCGGCCTTGTGGAAAGCGAGCATCGCCTCGACATGGTCGCGCATGGATTTCTTCGCGGCGGCTTCGACCGCCTTGGGATCGGTGGCGCGCTTGGCTTCCCATTCGGCGATCGTCCAGCCGGCAGGCAGATAACCGTTGACGGGATCATGCGCCGAGGTCTGGTCGGTAACCGCGTCGGGCCGGATGCCGCGCTTGACGAGATCGGGCAGGATCTCAGCCGCGTTGCCGAGCACGCCGACCGAGATCGGTTTGCCCTGCCTGTGCGACTGCTCGATCATCGCGAGCGCCTCGTCGACTGTCGCCGCTTTGGCGTCGAGATATCGGGTCTTGAGCCGCATCTCGATGCGCGACGGCTGGCATTCGATGGCGATCATCGAGGCCCCCGCCATGGTGGCGGCGAGCGGCTGGGCGCCGCCCATGCCGCCGAGTCCCGCGGTCAGGAACCATTTGCCCTTGAGCTTGCCGTCATAATGCTTGCGGCCGACCTCGGCGAAGGTCTCATAGGTGCCCTGAACGATGCCTTGTGTGCCGATATAGATCCACGAGCCCGCCGTCATCTGGCCGTACATCATGAGGCCCTTGCGGTCGAGCTCGTTGAAATGGTTCCAGTCGGCCCAATGCGGCACGAGATTGGAATTGGCGATGAGGACGCGCGGCGCATCCTTGTGGGTGCGGAAGATGCCGACCGGCTTGCCCGATTGCACCAGCAGCGTCTCGTCTTCCTCGAGCGAGCGCAGGGAGGCGACGATACGGTCGAAGGCTTCCCAGTTGCGCGCCGCGCGGCCGATGCCGCCATAGACGACGAGCTCCTCGGGACGTTCGGCGACGCCCGGATCGAGATTGTTCATCAGCATGCGCATCGGCGCCTCGGTGAGCCAGCTCTTGGCGCTGATCTCGGGGCCGATCGGGGATTTGATGACGCGAGTATTGTCGCGGCGCGTATTCATCTCTTGAAAACTCCTACTGGCTCAGCGTTCCTGAGGGTGACGTCTTGTAGCGGCTGTAAAGGGCGTAGCGGCTGGCGGGATAGATAAGGGTCGCGACCGTCACGACATGGCCGCGGCTCCAGCTCCTGCGATGCAAAGCGAGGCAGGGCTCGTCCTCGCCGATATCGAGCAAGGCGCACTGCTCAGGGCTCGGCATGATCGCTTCGACCGTATGCTCGAGCTCATCGACCGGCTGGTGAGCGATCAGATAGGCGGTCGGCGTGATCTTTGCAAAATCCTGATCGTTGAACTGGGGCGCGGTGAAGGGATTGACATGGCGCTCCTCGAGCTGCACCGGCACGCCATTCTCGGTATGCACCATCACCAGGTAGAAGAGCCTTGCGGGGTGCTTCATCTCGAACTGCTCGGCAAGCGCCGGTGTCGCCTCGACCGTCTGCCGCTTCTTGATATGGGCGGCATAGGCATGGCCGCGCTGGGCGATCTCTTCGGCGATATTGCGCAATTCGAGCAGGCTCGAGCGCGCCGGCGGCTCTTTCACGAAGGTGCCGACCCCCGGCACGCGCGACAGGAAACCATCGGCGGTGAGCTCGCGCAACGCCCGGTTGGCGGTCATGCGCGAGATGCTGAAATGCTCGACGAGCTCGTTCTCGGACGGCACGCGCGTGCCCGGCGTCCAGGCGCCGGAGCGGATATGCTCGAGGATATGCTCCTTGACCTTGGCATAAAGCGGCGCGGTCATCCGATCTGGCCCCTGACGATGGCGCCGTCGCGGATCACCGCGGCGCAAGGATTTAGACCTAAGGGGTAGGCCAGGTCGCCCGGCCGCTCGGCATTCCACAGAACGAGATCGGCCTTGAGGCCAGGGGCGATCCGCCCGCGATCCTTCAGGCCCAGAGCCAGCGCTGCATTCGCCGTGACACCGCGCAACGCCTCTTCGGGAGTCAGGCCGAAGAGGACGCAAGCCATGTTCATGGTTGTGAGGAGCGAATGGACAGGCGAGGAGCCCGGATTGAGATCGGTCGCGATCGCAATCGGCACCTTGTGCTTGCGCAAGGCGGCGACGGGTGGGTGCTGCTTCTCTTTGAGGTAATAGAAGGCGCCGGGCAGAAGCACCGCGACCGTTCGCGAGCGGGCAATGGCCTCAACGCCGTCCTCGTCCAGATATTCGATATGATCGACGGAGAGCGCATCATATCTGGCGGCGAGCTTGGCGCCACCCAGATTGGAGAGCTGCTCGGCATGGAGCTTTATCGGAAGTCCAAGCTTCTTCGCCGCGGCGAAGACCTTCTCCGTCTCGGCGACGGAAAAGGCGATGCCTTCGCAGAAGGCATCGACGGCATCGGCGAGCTTCGCTTCCGCGATGGCCGGCAAGGCCTTGGCACAGACGAGATCGACATAGGCCGCGTGATCGTCGCGATATTCAGCCGGGAAGGTGTGGGCGCCGAGATAGCTCGTGACCACATCGACGAAATGCGTCTCGCCGAGCTTGCGCGCCACCTTCAGCATTTTCATCTCGGTCTCGACATCGAGCCCATAGCCCGATTTGATCTCGATCGTGGTCACGCCTTCACGGAGCAGGCTTTCGAGCCGCACAGAGGCCGACTGGACAAGCTCGTCTTCCGCTGCCTCGCGCGTGGCGCGCACGGTCGAGAGGATGCCGCCGCCGGCCTTGGCGATGTCGGCATAGGCGGCGCCATTGAGACGCATCTCGAATTCATTGGCGCGGTTGCCGCCATAGACGAGATGCGTGTGGCAGTCGATCAGGCCGGGGGTCAGAAGCCGCCCGCCGCAATCGACCGCTTTGCCGGTCTTCTCGCGGGGCGCATCCTGGCGCGGCCCGGCCCAGGCGATCCGGCCGTCTTCCACGAGGACCGCACCGTCCGCGATCAGTCCATAGGGCTGGACGCCGGTCATGGTCGCGAGCTTCACATGAGAAAAAAGCATCAAAGCCACTTGTATAAGGTTGTATATACAGTATAGTGAAAAGATGGAACAGCGCAAGTTGAAATTCGCCTCGGCCCTCCTTCCCACCGGCTGGGCGTCGGACGTCACCCTCACCCTCGGGCCCCAGGGGATGATCGAGAAGGTCGAGGCCCAAAGCGCCGACAAGACCGTCAAGGCCCTGAAAGGCATCGCCATTCCGGCGGTGCCGAATGTCCATTCGCATGCCCATCAGCGCCTCATGGCGGGGCTCGCCGAAGTGGCGGGGCCTGGGGCCGATTCCTTCTGGACCTGGCGCGAAGTGATGTATGGCTTTGCCCTCAAGCTAGGCCCCGATGACCTTCAAGCGGTCGCGACACAGCTTTATGTCGAGATGCTGAAAAGCGGCTCGACGGTCGTCGGCGAATTCCAGTATCTGCATCACCAGCCGGACGGCACGCCCTATCAGGAGCCGGCCGAGCTCACTCTACGCTGCCTCAAGGCTGCCGAAGAGGCGGGTATCGCCATCACCTTGCTGCCGACGCTTTATGCCTATGGCGGTTTCGGCGGCCAGCCGCCGGTGACGGGACAGCGCCGCTTCATCAACGATTCGAGTCGCTACCTTAAAATTCTCGAAAGCCTCGACAAAGCCAGCAAGGCCAATCCGCAGTCGAGGCTCGGCATCTCGCCGCATTCGCTGCGAGCCGTGACCAAAGGGCTTCTCACCGAGGTGATCGCCGGTCTCGATCGCATGGGGCGAACATCGGCGCCCATCCATATCCATGTCGCCGAGCAGACCAAGGAAGTCGATGACTGCCTCGCCTGGTCGGGCGGCAAACGCCCGGTCGAGTATCTCCTCGACAATTTCAGCTTGTCGAGCCGCTGGTGCGGCATCCATGCCACCCACATGACGGCGGACGAGACGCAACGAATGGCAAAGGCCGGCATGATCGCCGGTCTCTGCCCCACGACCGAAGCCAATCTCGGCGATGGCATCTTCCCGGCCGACAGTTTCCTGAAAGCCAAGGGCGCCATCGCCATCGGCTCGGACAGCCATATCAGCGTGAGCCCGGCCGAAGACCTGCGCCAGCTCGAATATTCGCAGCGTCTGCGCGACCGCACCCGCAATGCGCTGGCAGCGGGCCCTGGCCAATCGACGGGCCGCACGCTGCTCGATCTGGCGCTCAAGGGCGGCGCCAAATCGATGACGCAGCCGGTCGGCGCCCTGGCGCCCGGCTTCCGCGCCGATATCGCCGTCCTCGATGACGAGCATCCGGCCCTCATCGGACGGTCGGAAGATTCAGCGCTCGATTCCTGGATATTCTCCGGCGGCAATGCATGCGTGCGCGACGTCTTCGTTGCCGGCCAGCACGTGGTCGAAGATCGCCGCCATATCAAGGAAGAGGCAATCTTCAAAAATTTCCGCGCCGCGGTGAAGCGGCTTACTGACTGAGGCAATCGATGACCATCCCAATCGGCGACAGTCCGCTCACTCTCGATCATATCCGCAAGGCGCTGGCCGGGCCGATCACGATCGAGCTCACCCCAAAGGCGCGCGCCCAGATCGCGCGCAGTGCCGAAACGGTGACGCGGCTCCTCGCCACCGGTGACGCGATCTATGGCGTCAATACCGGCTTCGGCAAGCTCGCCAAGCAGCGGATCGCTGCGCCCGATCTCTCGGCGCTGCAGCTCAATATTGTGCGCTCGCATGCGGCGGGCGTCGGCGCGCCGCTCGATCAAGCCATCGTGCGCACCATCCTCCTGCTCAAGATCAACGCGCTCTCGCAAGGCGCTTCCGGCATCAGCGTCCAGGCGATGGATACGCTGGCAAAGCTCCTCAACCAGGACATCCTGCCAGTGATCCCGGGGCAGGGATCGGTCGGCGCCTCGGGCGATCTGGCGCCGCTCGCCCATCTGAGCCTCGTGCTCATCGGCGAAGGCGAGGCCTTCGTCAAAGGCAAACGCGTTTCCGGCCGCGAGGCGCTTCGGGCAGCGGGCTTGGGCCCCGTACCGCTCGGGCCCAAGGAGGGCCTGGCGCTCCTCAACGGCACGCAGGTCTCGACCGCGCTCGCCCTTTCCGGCCTCATCGCCGCCGAGCGCAATGCCGCGTGCGAAATCCTCGCCGGCGCGCTCTCGGTCGATGCCGTCATGGGATCGGACACGCCCTTCGATCCGCGCATCCATGCCTTGCGGCCGCATCCCGGCCAGCAGCTCGCGGCCAAGCACTATCGCCGCCTGATGGAAGGAAGCCGCATCCGTGCCTCGCATGTGACGGGCGATGACCGGGTGCAGGATCCCTATTCCTTCCGCTGCCAGCCGCAAGTGATGGGGGCGGCGCTCGATCTCCTCAGCAATGCCGCGAAGACGCTCGTCATCGAGGCCAATGGTGTCTCCGATAATCCGCTGGTCTTTGCCGAGGACGGCGCGGTGTTGTCGGGCGGCAATTTCCACGCCGAGCCCGTCGCCTTCGCCGCCGATATCATCGCCATGGCCGTCGCCGAAATGGGCTCGATTAGCGAGAGGCGCATCGCCGCTTTGATCGACCCGACGATCTCGCTCCTGCCGCCCTTTCTCATCCGCAATCCGGGCCTGAATTCCGGCTTCATGATCCCGCAATGCACCGCCGCGGCACTGATGAGCGAGAACAAGCAGCTCGCCCATCCGGCGAGCGTCGACAGCGTGCCGACCTCGGCCAATCAGGAAGACCATGTCAGCATGGCGACTCATGGCGCGCGCAGGCTTTCCCTCATGAATGCCAATCTCGCCCGCATCATCGCCATCGAGCTGCTCGCCGCTGCCGAAGGCATCGACTTCCGCAGGCCCCTTACCTCGTCGCAACCGCTCGAGGAAACCTTCAAGCTCATCCGCGGCAAGGCCGCGGCGCGCGAAACCGACCGCGAATTCGCCACCGACATCGAAGGCATCGCCGCTATGGTCGAGACGGGGAGCTTCGCGGGCTTCGTGCCGGGTCTGCTGAACGATCTCGGTGTTGCATAGGGGCATACTGTCGTCGCCAGCGCGACAGCAGCGCCCGCAACCGGCTCGCCGCTTTGCGCAGGGCGGCCTTGCGCAGGCGGTTGGCGCGCCGGACATAGAATTGCTGGTCGATTGAGCCGTCCGGCCGTCGCATTTCGAAACCGAGTTCGCTCACCGCATTGATCTCCTACGCTGAGGGCCCACAAAGCGTAAGCAAATGCGCTTAAATCCGCTTGATCGGAGGCTTGCCTTATCCTTGCCTCTCGCTTGTCTTTGCTTGCCATTCGCCCGTTCCATGCGGATAGCAGCCTGTGATAGAAGCGCGCATGCGCTACAAGTTCGGGCAATGCGAATTGACGCCGGCAGCCCGCGAACTCGTCGTGGCGGGCGGACTGCGTCCGGTCGAGCCGCAGGTCTTCGACCTGCTGCATCATCTGGTGAAGGAACACGACCGGGTGGTCTCGACCGACGAGCTGATCAATGTCATCTGGAACGGCCGGATCGTTTCGGAATCCGCCATCAATTCCCGCATCAGCGCCGCCCGCTCCGCCATCGGCGATGACGGCCAGCGCCAGGAATGGATCAAGACCGTGCGCGGCCGCGGCTTCCGCTTCATCGGCGCCGTGACCGCCGTCACACCGGCCGCCGGCGAAGCGCCGGAGAGCAGCACCGCGGGCCGCCAGCGCATCGGCTTCTGCCGCTCCGCCGATGAGACCCGTATCGCCTATGCCACGATGGGAAGCGGCTATCCCATGGTGAAGGCCGGTCACTGGCTCACCCATCTCGAGCACGACATGCGCAATCCCATCTGGCGGCCCTTCCTCGACGAGCTCAGCCGGCGTTTTCACCTGGTGCGCTATGACCAGCGCGGCAATGGTCTCTCGGACTGGGACGTCACCGACTTCACCCTCGATCGCTTCGTCGATGATCTCGAAGCGGTGGTGGATTCAGCCGGCATCGATCGTTTCGCCCTCTATGGCATGTCGCAGGGCGTGCCCATCGCCATCGCCTATATCCGCCGTCATCCCGAGCGCGTGAGCCATCTGATCCTGCAAGGCGGCTATGAGAAGGGCCGGCTCGTCCGCTCGGCTGCCGAGCGCGAGCAGGCCGAGGCCATCATCACCCTGATCCGGCATGGCTGGGGCAAGCGCGACAGCGCCTTCATCGATGCGTTCACCACCATGTATATTCCGGGCGGCGACCGCGAGCAGATCGACTCCGTCGCCGACCTGCAGAGACACTCGACCTCGGCGGCGAACGCCGCGGCGCTGCGCGCGGCGGTCGATCATTTCGATGTGAGTGCCCTCACCGACAAGGTGCGGGTCCCGACGCTCGTGATGCATTCGCGCGATGACGGCGTCCAGCCTCTCGATCAGGCCCGCCAGATCGCGTCGCGTATCCCCGCGGCCGAGTTCGTCCTGCTCGAAAGCCGCAATCACGTCATCCTGCCGCAGGAACCGGCCTGGCGGGTCATGTTCAGCGAGATCGAGCGGTTCGTGCTCGGGACCTGATCAGTTTTTCCGCTCCAAAAACGTCAACAGCACATCATTGAAATAGTCCGGCCGTTGCAGCGGCGCAAAGTGGCTGACGCCCGCAAGCCGGATCAGCTCGGCGCCGGGAATGCTGCGAGCGAGGTATTCGGCATGTTCCGGCGTGATGAACTCGTCATGCTCGCTGTGCACGATCGCTACGGGAACCCGGATCCGGGCCAGGTCATGCGCCGAATAATGGGGTTCGGTCTGCATCATCAGGCTCACCGCATCGACGAATGAATCGAACCGGTCCGGCGTCACCGAAAGCCGCGCATAATCCTTGGCGTGCCGGCCGAAGCAGCGATCGATGACAGGCGTCGGCACGAATTCCCTGGTGCCGCTCGGATCCATGTTGCAGCCGAAGAAGAAAACACCCGCGACGCGATGCGGAGACCTCATGGCCAGGACGAGAGCGATGCAGGCGCCGTCGCTCCAGCCGATGAAGGCTGCCTTGTCGAGATCGAGCGCATCCATCACCGCGAGCACATCGGAGGCCATCAGCTCATAGGTAAAGGGACGATCATCGCGCGTCGATCGGCCGTGACCGCGGCTGTCGATGAGAATGACGCGATGGCCTGCGTCCAACAAAGCGGGAAGCTGATAGGTCCAATTGCCGCTATGGCCCAGGCCGCCATGCAACAGGATCACCGGAGCGCCTTCGGCATAGCTCGCATGCCAGATGCGGGCACCTTCATGCTCGACATGGCCTTCTCTATCGGCGGGCGGCAGGGCCGGCGCACCGTCACTGGCGAAACGGATGAGATCGTCGTCGTGAGGCTGCATTGCGTTCAGATCGCCTTGCGCTTGCGGAACATCGCCACATTGAACCGCGTCGCGCAGCGTTTCCCGCAGAAGCGCTGGCGGCCGGATTTCGAGCGGTCGGCGAAGATCTCCTCGCACGGCTTCGATGCGCATTGGCGCAGGCGCTCAGGTCCGAGCTCGGCGACGAGATCGGCAAGCCCGCGCGTCACCACCGCTTCGACATGCTGCACCGGCTGCAGATGCGGGGACGGCGCGAAGACCACGTGGAAGGCGCCCCCATCGGCAAGGGCCTTCGCGATCCATGGCCAGTGCACGAGCTTGTGATCGAGATAATGCGCGAGATCCTGAAGCGGCAACTCGCCCGCGATGAAGCGGGTGAGGATGCTGCGGAGGTCGTCGCGGAAGAGCTGCAGGCGCCGCGCCACCTTGCCCCAGTCCAGGTCCCAATCCATCTCGCACCATTCGCTCAAGAAGACCCGGGCATGCTCGGGATTGGCGAAGAGATCGACGATGGGACGCAAAGGATCATAGGTGTTCACGAAGGCGAGCGCGAAGGCTTTGGGGTCATGATCCGCCCGAAGCCAGGCCGGGCCGTGGAGCGTAATATCGTTTTCCATTTTACAAGCTTACAAAAATGGGTTAGTAAGCGTTTATCCGAAATATATAGATTACGCCTCGATGCGTCCACTGCATCTGATTGTCGCGTCCGTCACCGGTGCCAGCTTCGGCATCAATGCGGTGAAATACGCGGTCCCGGCGCTGCTGGCACTGGCCGGAAGCAGCGCCTCGCAAATCGGCGTCTTCGCGGCGTCGGTCACGGCCGCCTGGCCAGTCCTCGGCCTCTTCGCCGGATTGCTGCTCGACCGGTCGAGCAAGCTCGGCGTGCTCAGGCTCGGCGAGATCATCGCCGCGGCGAGCCTTCTGTTCCTGGTCGCGCTCTATGCCACCAGCGCGCTGGCGCTCGCCTTGTTATGCGTGGCGGGCTTCGCCATCGGCGCGGCGGAAGTGCTGGTCGATACCAGCAGCCAGTCGATCCTGCCCGAAATCGTGGCGAAACGAGAGCTGCGCTCGGCCAACAGCCTGCTCAATGGCGCGAAGACGGTCGGCGTCACCTTGCTGGCGCCGGTGCTGATCGCGGCCCTTGTCGATATCGAGCCGCTATCGGCCCTGGCCGTCGCGGCCCTCGTGCTGGTCGCAGCCTTCGCCGCCATCCTCCGGCTCAAAGGGCAGGCGGCGCAAACGAGCGCCGCCTTGCGCTTTTCCGATCTTACCAGCGGCCTCGTCTTCCTGGCCCGGACGCCGGTCTTCCCCGGCCTCACTCTGGTGCTGGCCGTGATGTCGATCGCCTGGGGCGGATGGTTCGTGCTGATCGTGAGCTATGTGATCTCGGACACGGGCTTGGGCCTCAACGCCACGGCCTATGGCAGCGTCGTCACCATGCTGGGCCTCGGCAGCCTCACCGGCGCTTTCGCCTATGGCTTCCTGCAAAGGACGCTCGGTACGCGCCCGGTCCTCATGCTCGATGTCCTGGGCACGATCTTGTTCCATGCCGTGCCGGCCTCAGGGCTAGGCTTCATCCCGAGCGCTGCCGCGGCCTATCTCGCCGGCATCGGCGGCGTCACCTGGGTGATCAGCGTCAGCGCCTATCAGCAGGCGACCGTGCCGGGTGCGATGCTCGGCCGCCTGGTCGCGAGCTATCGCTGGATCGGCTGGAGCGCCTTCTTCACAGGCTCGGTCATTGCCGGTCCCCTGGCCGATAATCTGGGATTCAGCGGCGCCTTCACGACATTCGCTCTGCTCAATGTCGTCCTCCTCATCGCGTTCCCCTTCGTCATTCCGAAGAGCCAGATTCTCGATGAGCCGCTGGCCACCTGATGCTATAGCTTCGCCAGAGGGAAACAGCGGTGACGACACTCTATGATATTCAGGCGGGCGAAGGTCCGCTCATTTTTTCGGTGCCGCATGCCGGCACCGAGCTTCCCTCCGATATCGCCGAGCGGCTGACGCCGCATGCGAGGACGCTTCCCGACACCGACTGGCATGTCGAGCAGCTCTATGATTTTTCAGCCACGCTCGGCGCCACGCTGATCCGCGCCAATGTCAGCCGCTATGTGATCGACCTCAACCGCCCGCCCCAGGATGAAAGCCTCTATCCGGGACAGGCGACAACCGGCCTGTGCCCGCCCATCGAATTCGACGGCACGCCGATCTACAAGGACGGCAAGGAGGTCCCAGCACCGGAGGTCGCACGCCGGCGTGAGACCTACTGGCAGCCTTATCATGATCGGCTCGCCGCCGAGATCGATCGAGTGAAGACGCGTCACGGCTATGCGCTGCTGTTCGATTGCCATTCCATCGCGTCGCGCGTGCCGCGGCTGTTTCCGGGCACGCTGCCCGACCTCAATCTCGGCACCGTCCATGGCGCAAGCTGCGCCGGTTCGCTGCAGGAGCAGATCACGGGCATCATGGTGAAGAGCGGTCTTAGCCACGTCGTGAATGGCCGCTTTGTCGGGGGCCATATCACGCGCCAATACGGCAAGCCTTCCGAGAATGTGCATGCCGTGCAGATGGAGAAGGGTCAGGACTGTCATCTCATGGATGACGGCTCGAGCCGTCTCGATCCCGCCAAGGTGGCGAAGCTCAAGCCGGTGCTGCGCCGGATCGCCGAAGCCATGCTCGCATGGCGCCCCTGATCCTCACCGGCAGGTCGCTCACGCCCGAAAGCGTCGAGAAGGTCGCTCTCGGCGAGAAGATCGCCATCGACAGCGCCGCACGTCCGCTCCTCGAAAAGGGAAGGCGCATCGTCGAGCGGCATCTCGAGGAGGGCATCCCGGTCTATGGTCTCAATACCGGGCTTGGCGCTCGCGCCGGCGAGATGCTGCCGCCGGAGGCGCTCGCCGAGTTCAGCCTGCGCATGGTGCGCGGCCGCGCGCAAGGATTGGGCTCAGCCCTGACGGCACCCGAAGCACGGGCCGTCATGGTCACGCGCCTCAATACGCTGCTTTCCGGCGCCGCGGGCGCCAGCCCGCCTGTCGCCGACTATCTCGCGGATGTGCTCAACCGGAACATCGTGCCGGTCATGCCGCGCCATGCCTCGATCGGCGCCGGCGATCTCGTCGCCATGGCGGCGCTCGCTCATGCGCTGATCGGCGAGGGCGAGATCCTCATCGACGGAGAGCGCCGTCCGGCTCGCGATGCCCTGGCCGTGGCGGGTCTGGCACCGCTCGCTCTCAAGCCGAAGGACGGCCAGGTCCTGTGCAACAATACCGCTTTCTCGGTCGGGCTCGCCGCGCTCGCCGCAGCTCGCGCGCGCCGCGCCGTGACATCGCTGCAGATCGCCGGCGCGCTCTCCTTCATCGGCTTCCGCGGCAATCCGACGCCCTTCGCCAAGCCTGCGACCCGCATAAGGCCCCAGCCCGGCGAGGTCGAGGCCGGCGATGAATTGCTGGCACTCACCGATTTCGGGACGCCCGACAGCAAGGCGCGGCGGCTCCAGGACCCCTTGTCCTTCCGCTGCATGCCGCAAGTCCATGGTGCCGCCTATGCGGAGGCGCTGCGCCTCGATCAGGCGCTCGCTATCGAGCTCAATTCGGTCGCCGACAATCCGGTCGTCCTTCTCGATGAGGAGAAGATCATCGGCACCAGCAATTTCCATATGCCGCATCTGACGCTGGCGCTCGACGGCATGGCGCGGGCTTTGGCGCTCGCCGCGACCGATTCGGTCTCGCGCGTCGCCAAGCTCATGAGCCCGTCCTTCTCCGGCCTGCCGCCGCTTCTGTCCTCGGAGAGCGTCGATCGTGCCGGCTTCGCGCCATTGCTCAAGCCCACCGAGGCGCTGCGCGCCGAGATCATCCATCTGGCCAATCCGGTGCCGATCCTTCCCAGCCAGAATGCCGACGGGCAGGAAGATGCGGCGACTTTCTCCGCCCTCGCCGCCCAGAAGCTCGGCGATCTTCTCGACCGTCTCGATCTCCTGGGGGCGCTCGAATTGCTGGCGGGCGCGCAGGCGGTCGATCTCGCCGGACTGAAGAAGCTGCCGGCGAGACTGGCGCCGGTTCACGCGCGTATCCGGGCGATCTCGAATTTCATCGATGACGATCGCCCGCTTGGCCGCGAGATCGAGCGGATCGCTTCCGAATTGATCAGAACCGGTGAACTTGCCTCTGTCGCCGGTCAGACAGGCTCTCGCGGCTGATGAAGTCGAGCAAGGCGATCATCGTTACGGCTTTTCTCCAGATCGACTTGGCATAGGAACCGCGCGAACTCGCTTCACTACCCGCCGTCTCGCCATGTGCTCCATTGCGCAGACGCCTAGGGACAACGACACAGGTGTATTCGTCGAGCAGATCAAACCTGATCATGGCGGGTATCCTTCGGCGCAGCCTTCGCGACCAGCCTGAGTTTTGCGCCCGTGCCGGAGCGCTCGATCGAATCGGCGATCTCCACCGCAAGCTCGGTGTCGCCCGCACCCGCATCCGCCAGCACGTTCCTGATCTTCTGTTCGATGGCGTTTCTGATCTTCTGCCGGGACTCGCCGTTTCGCATGGAGATCTTGACGGTCACCTTGTTGGCGCCGGTCAGCAGCTGATACTGGCGAACGCCAGGCATGGCATCGAGTGGCGAGAGAAGGCGAAACGCATCGATCTGAATGCGCCCGCCGCCGCGGCGCGGCAGCTCCAGGACTTCTTCGCGCCGGCCCTCGATCGAGGTGATGCGGGCATAGGGTCGGCCGCAGGCGCAAGAGCCATCCGTCATGGTGACCATGTCCGACATTTCGTAACGGATGAGCGGCACCAGCGCGTTGGTGAGCGTCGTGGTCAGCAACCTGTGTCCGCGGACGCCGGTGGGCACGTGGCGATTGGCATCATCGACGGCCTCGAACACCACCAGGTCCTCCGGCAGGTGGATGCCGCAATGATGCTCGCATTCGGAGCCCGAACACGCGGTTTCCGTCGTGGAGTAGCGGTTGAAGACCGCGGCTCCCCAAGCCTTCCGGGCGAGATCGCGCACCTCCGGCATCAACATCTCCGCGACCGAGCAGAAGCGCCGGGCCGAAATTTTGAGACGCCCCTCCATTTGCTCCTCCGCGAGGAGCCGGATGAACGAGGGATAGGTGGAGATGACGTCCGGCTGGAATTCGTTCAATGCGGCAACGACCTCCGGCATGGGCATCATGACATGGAGGTGCGGCACATTGGGGTTGGCGCGGCGCATCGCGCCGTAAATGCGGTAAGACAGATGCTGCGGTGTGGGAGCGCCAATCCCGACGCTGCGAGCCTCCCGCGCTATCCCGGCCATGCCGTTGGATCGGGTGGCATTGGCAACCACATAGTCCCAGGCCGGTCGATCGTAGACCATCACGGCGCGCACGCCGGTCGTGCCGCCGGTGGCGCAGGCGCGATATTCCCCGTGGAGCAGCTCAGCGGCGTGCTCGCCGGCAAGGTGGTGCTCGACATCGGCAAGCTTCAGCCGGCGATCCGTAGCGATCCGGTCGAAATTGGCCACGAGCTGGCTCTTCGTGAGCACGGGAAACTCTTCCAGCGGCGCATCTCGCGCCACCAGATGCCCGATCGTCTCACGGTAATAGGGAGAGGCGTGGACGGCATGCTGCAAGGCCGCCTGCAGGCGCTCGTTTTGGTAGGCGAGGAGCTGCTGGCGCGTCCAGCGGTCCCGCGCCGATAGCTCCGCCAGCCGGGGGCGGCCCATTGCGGCGTCCAAGGCAGGCTTGATGGTGGGAGGGATGACTGGTCGGGGCTCGGTTGCCGTGAGCATCACTCGTCTCCTCAATGGAAGGGCTGGTCGAGTGATGGTGTTGTACGCTCCGCCGGTAATAGGCCGGTCACAGCCTCAAGACGAGGTCGGCAGGATCGTAACAGCGCGGTTGCGGCGCTCGGAAAAAAAGCGTTAATTCAGGTACGTCGGCGGGGGCGCGACGGCACGTTTTGATGCGCGTTCAACCCAATGGCCTCCCTCGAGATCCTTCTGCTTGGTGGTTTCCAGCTGCGCAAGGGCGATCAGGCGATCGATCTGCCCGGCCGGCGGGAGCGTGCGCTTCTTGCCTACCTGGCAATGCCGGCGGGCGAAGCGCGCTCGCGCGACAAGCTGGCCTCGATGCTGTGGAGCGAGCGCGGCGACAAGCAGGCGCGTGACAGCCTGAAGCAGGCCATGCTGCGCTTACGCAAGACCGTGGAGGGCATCGAGCCCGCCCCTCTCCTGTCCGACCGGGAATTCGTCACGCTCGACCCTGCCGCTGTATCGATCGACGTCGCGGAGTTCGAGCGGCTGACCGGCGAAGGAACGCCGGAGGCCGCCCTGCGAGCGATGGTTCTCTACCGAGGCGACCTGCTCGATGGTTTGGAGATTCGCGATCCCGCCTTCGAGGAATGGCTGCTCATGGAGCGCCAGCGCCTGCGCGATCTTGCACGTGAGGCGCTGGCCAATCTCCTCGCCCGCCATATGGCCGATGGCGCGCACGACCAGGCGGCCCCGGTGGCGCGCCGGCTGGTCGGGCTCGATCCGCTGCGCGAAGACGCCCACCGCGCGCTCATGCGCATCTATGCGGAGCAAGGCCAGACGGCTCTGGCCTTGAAGCAATATCAGACCTGCCGGGACAGGTTGCGGGCCGAGCTTGGCGTGAAGCCCGAGACCGAGACGGAGCGCTTGCATCAGTCGATACAGCACGACCGCTCCTCGCCCCGCCAATCGACCCAGGATTCGGCTGCGCCGGTTGAATCGGCAACGGCTCCTACGTTGAAACCCTCGATCGCCGTCCTGCCTTTCGCCAATCTGAGCGGCGATCCCGGGCAGGAGTATTTCTCCGATGGCATCACCGAGGACATCATCGCCGGCCTCGCACGCCTGCACTGGCTGTTCGTCATTGCCCGCAATTCCAGCTTCACCTTCAAGGGCAAGGCCGTCGACGCCAAGGAGATCGGCACCCGCCTCGGCGTGCGCTATCTGCTCGAGGGCAGCGTGCGCAAGGCCGGCGAGCGTGTGCGCATCGCCTGCCGGCTGATCGACGCCGGAAGCGGGCTGCATCTGTGGACGGATCGCTTCGAGGGCACGCTCAGCGATGTCTTCGATCTCCAGGACCGCATCACGTCGAGCGTGGTCGGCGCCATCGCACCGAGACTCCGTGATGCCGAAATCGAGCGCGCGCGCCGCAAGCCGACCGACAGTATCGACGCCTATGATCTTTTCCTGCGCGCGCTCGCGCTGCACAATACAGTGATATACGAAGATGGCCGCGAAGCGCTTCGCCTGCTCGACCGCGCCATCGAGCTCGATCCCGACTATGCAGCCGCTTATGGTCTAGCGGCATACTGCCGGATGCGGCAGCGCCAGCGCGGATGGGTCGATTCGACGACGTCGGAAGGCGTTCGTCTGGCGAGGCTCGCCGCCCGCAAAGGACAAGACGACCCTGATGCTCTCTGGATGGCGGGTGTCTCTCTCGCGATGCTGATCGGTGAGTCCGACGAGGCGCTCGCGCTGATCGAACGCTCGCTTGGGCTCAATCCGAACTCGGCCGGCGCTTGGCTGGTCAGCGGCGTGGTCCGGGCCTATGCCGGCGACAGCGCCACGGGGATCGCCCATTTCGAGCGATCGATCGAGCTCAATCCGCTCGATCCCCTGGTCTATATCGCCTGGTACGGCATCGCCTTCGCCCATTTTGCGGCAGAAAGATACGAGGAATCATCGGCCTGGCTCGACCGTTCCCTGCGCGCGCTGCCGAGCTATCTCCCGGCGTTGCGCCTGAAGATCGCCATCTGCGGCCTGAAGGGTCAAACCCAGGAGGGCGAGAAGTGGGTCGAACGGCTGCTCGCCGTCGTTCCCGATGTGACCATAAGCAAGCTGCGTCAGCATTACGAGGCCGGCATCCGGCGTCCCGACTGCCGGGACAGGCTTTTCTCAGGCCTGCGCCTGGTTGGGTTGCCTGAGTAGCCGGGGCTATCAATATCCGGCACTGTCATAAAGGGCGTCTCACATCGGGGAAACTGACGGTTTTGGCTCCGCCTGCGTCGGATCGATGAACCGTTCTTCGGTGGTCGGCACGGAATGGTGCTCATGGGTGATGAGCCATTCACCGCCACGTTTCTGGAGGCCGACCGTGAGCCTGAGATCGAGCGGCCCGGCCGAGGTTCCGTCGCAATGGATCTCGCAGGTCGCGAAGGCGACCTTGTCGCCGGCGGTGACCTCCACGTTGCGCGGCTCGAAGACGATCGGCCCGCGCGGCTTGTCATAGAAGAAGTCCCAGGTCTCACCATAGGCATCGATGCCTTCGACCTTCGCGGGGAAATCGAACATCAGGAGATCATCGGCGTGATGGGCCAGGATGGCTTCGCGGTCGCCCGCACTGATGGCGCGCGTCCAGTCGATAATGATTTTCTTTACCTCGGTCTGGCTGCTGGTCATGGGTCTGACTCCTCATCATTCAGAGTCAAACCCCGACGGTGTGCCGCCGGTTCCCGATGTGGTTCAGGCGTAAACCAGTGTCTGGCCGATGCCGAGTTTCTTCGCCTTGTCCAGCATCGCGGCACCCAGCGCGATGTCGGAGAGCGACAGGCCGCGATGCCAGAAGAGGATCGTCTCGTCCTCTTTTTCGCGGCCCGGCTTCTTGCCGGCGACGATCTGGGCGAGCTCTGCATGGACGGTCGCTTCGCTGATGAGGCCGGCGTCGATATGCGGCCTGAGCGCGCCGAATTTGCCCGCCCGGAACTGGCTGAAATCATCGATGACGATCTTGTCCATGATCTGGGTCATGGACAGCTCGAGCGCGCTCACCGTGCCATAGGGGATGACGCAGGCGCCTTGTCCGACCCAGGCCGTCTTGAAGACTTCCGCGCGCTCTTCGAGGCGCGAGGCCTCGACCATGATGTCAGCGCCTTCCAGGCAGCTCCGCCAATCCTCGGTCACGATGATCTTCTTGCCGAGATCCTGCTCGAGCGTTTCCGCGAAGGACTCACGGCTTTCCCTGCGGCGCGAATGGACGCGGATCTCGGCGAAATCGAACAGCCGGTCGAGCAGGCGGATATTCCAATAGGATGTGCCGCGCGCCCCGACGTGACCCAGGATCTTCGATGTCTTGCGCGCAAGGTAGCGGGCGCCGAGCGCGGTGAGGGCGCCGGTGCGCATCTCGGTGATCGCCGTCGCATCGAGAATCGCGACCGGCATGCCGGTCCTCGGATCGAAGAGATTGAGGAGGGCCATTTCGGACGGCAGGCCCTTCTGCCAGTTGTCGACATAGTCGCCGACGATCTTGACGCCGGCGAGATCAAGCGGCGCCACGTAGCCGCGCAGCACATTGAAATGGCCGCGAAAGGCGGGATCGGGGGTGAGATGCATGCGCGGCTCGATCACCGTCTGGCCCTGGCCTTGCGCCAGGAGGCCGCCTTCGACCGCCGCCAGGATCTCCTCATCCGTCATGGCGAGACGGGCGATATCGGGCCCGGCGAGCCAGGTGAAGCGGATGGAGGAGGCTCCGCTCACTGGAAGCCCGGCGGATCGGTGACCGGGATATCGGGTGTCAACCTTCCGGCCTGGGTGAGATGGGCGATGATCTCCTGGGCCGCCTCTTCGGGCGAGAGCGTCGTCGTGTCGAGACGAAGCTCCGGCCTCTCCGGCGCCTCGTAATCGGAATCGATGCCGGTGAAATTCTTGATCTCGCCGCGCCGCGCCTTGGCATAGAGGCCCTTGACGTCGCGGGCTTCGGCGACGCTGAGCGGGGTGTCGACGAAGATCTCGACGAATTCATCGCCTTCCACGAGCTCGCGCGCCATGAGGCGCTCGGAACGGAAGGGCGAGATGAAGGAGACGAGCACGATGAGGCCGGAATCGACCATCAACCGCGCCACCTCGGCGACGCGGCGGATATTCTCGACGCGGTCGGCATCGGTGAAGCCCAGATCCTTGTTGAGCCCGTGCCGGACATTGTCGCCGTCGAGCAGGTAGGTCATATGCCCCGCGGCATGCAGGCGCTTCTCGACCAGGTTGGCGATGGTCGATTTGCCCGAGCCCGAGAGGCCGGTGAACCACAGGACGGTCGGCTTCTGCCCCGCCTTGGCCGCGCGGGAAGCTTTATTTACATCCATCGCCTGCCAATGGATGTTGGCGGCGCGGCGCAGAGCGAAATTGATGAGCCCCATGCCGACCGTGTTGTTGGTGAAGCGGTCGACAATGATGAAGGAGCCGAGATGGCGATTCTCGCCATAGGGCGCGAAGGCGATGGCGCGGTCGAGATCGAGATTGACGACGCCGATCTCGTTGAGGCTCAAGGTCTTCGCCGCCACATGCTCGAGCGTGTTGACATTGACCTTGTATTTGGGTGCCTCGAACATGCCCGGAATGGTGAGCGGCCCCGCCTTGATCAGATAGGGACGGCCGGGCAGCATCTCCTCGTCATTCATCCACAGGATACGGGTCTCGAACTTGTCGGCGACGGCAAGCGGCGAGTTTGCGGCGCAAATGACATCGCCGCGGCTGATGTCGATCTCGTCCTTGAGCGTGATCGTCACCGACTGGCCGGAGATCGCCTTATCGAGATCGCCGTCATAGGTGACGATGCGTTCGACCTTGGACGTGCGTCCCGACGGCACGGCGCGGATCTCATCGCCGGGTTTCACGCGGCCTTCGACGATGCTGCCGGAAAAGCCGCGGAACGCCTGGTTGGGCCGGTTGACCCATTGCACCGGCAGGCGGAAGGCGCCGTCGCCGGTTTCGTTGCCGACAGGCACGCTTTCGAGATGCGCCATGAGTGTCGGCCCGTGATACCAGGGCATGACCTCCGAGGGGTCGATGACATTGTCGCCCTTGAGCGCCGACAAGGGAATGCAGGTGAAGTCCTCCAGCCCCAAATTCTTGGCGAAGGCGCGATAGTCCTCCTCGATCGCCTCGAACACGTCGCGACGATAGTCCATGAGGTCCATCTTGTTGACGGCGACCACGACGTTCCTAATGCCGAGCAAGGTGGCGATGAAGGAATGGCGCCGCGTCTGGGTGAGCACGCCTTTCCGCGCATCGATCAGGATGATGGCGAGGTCGGCGGTCGAGGCGCCGGTCGCCATGTTGCGGGTATATTGTTCATGGCCCGGCGTGTCGGCGACGATGAATTTACGCTTGTCGGTGGTGAAGGCGCGATAGGCGACATCGATGGTGATGCCTTGCTCGCGCTCGGCCGACAGCCCGTCGACGAGGAGGGCGAAATCGAGCGCGCCGCCTTGCGTGCCGACGCGCTTCGAATCCGCTTCCAGCGCCGAAAGCTGGTCCTCGAACAGCATCTTGGCTTCATAGAGAAGCCGGCCGATCAGCGTCGACTTGCCGTCATCGACGCTGCCGCAAGTGATGAAGCGCAAGAGGTCCTTGTCCTCCTGCGAGCGCAGATAGGCTTCGACGTCGCCGCCCTGGAATTCGATGAAACGCGACATCATGAGCTCTTTCCAAGATTTCCCTTCGCCCGCGCGTAGCGTGGGAGAAGGTGGCCGAAGGCCGGATGAGGGCTCTTTCGCAACACGCACGAGAGCTCGAAAAGCACTGCGCTTGACAGATGAAGAGCCCTCACCCGCCCTGTCGGGCACCCTCTCCCATCCTTCGGACGGGAGAGGGGGAATGAAACGTAGAGATCGCAAGTCGCGAGATAAGAGGTCAACATCAGAAATACCCCTCCTGCTTCTTCTTCTCCATGGAGGCGGCCTGGTCCTTGTCGATCACGCGGCCCTGGCGCTCGGACGAGGTCGTCACCAGCATTTCCTGGATGATGTCGAGGAGGCTCGCGGCATTGGATTCGATGGCCCCGGTCAGGGGATAGCAGCCCAGTGTGCGGAAGCGGATCAGCTTCATCTCAGGGGTCTCGCCCTTGTGCAGCGGCATGCGCTCGTCATCGACCATGATCATCTGGCCGTCGCGCATGACGACCGGACGCTCCTTGGCGAAATAGAGCGGCACGATCGGGATGTTCTCGAGGAAGATATACTGCCAGATGTCGAGCTCGGTCCAATTGGAGAGCGGGAAGACGCGGATCGATTCACCCTTGTTCTTGCGGGCATTGTAGAGATTCCACAATTCCGGGCGCTGGTTCTTGGGGTCCCAGCGATGGCGGTTGTCGCGGAAGGAGAAGATGCGTTCCTTGGCGCGCGACTTCTCCTCATCGCGCCGCGCGCCGCCGAAGGCCGCATCGAAGCCATATTTGTCCAGCGCCTGCTTCAAGGCGTCGGTCTTCATGATCTGGGTGTGGAGTGCGGAGCCGTGATCGAAGGGATTGATCTTCTTGGCGAGGCCGTCGGGATTGATATGGACGATGAGGTCGAGGCCGAGCTTGGCGACGGTCTGGTCGCGGAAGGCGATCATGTCGCGGAACTTCCAGGTCGTGTCGACATGCATCAAGGGGAAGGGCGGCTTCGAGGGATAGAAGGCCTTCATGGCGAGATGCAGCATGACGGCCGAATCCTTGCCGATCGAATAGAGCATGACGGGGTTCTCACATTCCGCCGCGACCTCGCGGATGATGTGGATGCTCTCGGCTTCGAGCCGCTGCAGGTGGGTCAGTTTTTCGGGGGTCATTCGATACTCAGACATTTCCTGAGCGCTTTCTTTCCGCCAAAGTCGTGCAACTTTGACGGAAAGCGCTCTAATCGGGCCTGCTTATGGCTCTTGTGCACCGCAAACTCAAGCTCCTGTTGAGCTTGGCGATCCTGCGCCTTATGAAGGTCTGAAGGGAGGCAGCTTTGGACAAGCCAAGTGGCGGACGGGGGAAAAAATCCCGGAGGGAGGAGGCGCTCCCCTATCAGGAGCCGCATCAGACAGCTCCCGGCGCCCATAAGCTGCTCGAGGAATCGATCGGACGCGAGGTCAAGCGCTTCCGCGAGAAGCTCAGCCTGACGATCAGCGAGGTCGCCAAATCGGCCGACATGTCGGCCGGCATGCTGTCCAAGATCGAGAACGGCGCCACATCGCCCTCCTTGAGCTCGCTGCAGGCCTTGTCGCGGGCGCTGCATGTGCCGGTCACCGCCTTCTTCCGCGGCTACGAGGAGCTTCGGGATGCGACTTTTGTCAAAGCAGGACAAGGACTTACCATAGAAAGGCGGGGTACGCGGGCGGGCCACCAGTACCAGCTCCTGGGCCACAGCCCGCATGGGCCGGTCATGGTCGAGCCCTATATGATCACGCTCACCGCCCAGTCCGACGTCTTCCCGACCTTCCAGCATGCCGGGCTCGAATTCCTCTATATGCTGGAAGGCGAGGTCGTTTATCGCCATGGCGACAAGACCTATGCGATGCTGCCGGGCGATGCCCTGTTCTTCGATGCCGACGCCCCGCATGGGCCGGAAGAGCTGCGCAAGCTGCCCATCCGCTATCTGTCCGTCATCTGCTACCGGCGCGACGAATAGGTCATTTCCTCTGGGGAAAAAATTATTCCCCCCAGTTGCAAGTTCTCCTGACCGCTGTTACATACGTCCTCGACCTCACTCAACGGGAGCCCAGGCCATGTGCGGTATTGTCGGCCTCTATCTGAAGAACCCGAAATTGCAGCCGAAGCTCGGCGAATTGTTCAAGCCCATGCTCATCGAGATGACGAGCCGGGGGCCCGATTCCGCCGGCGTCGCCATCTACCGCAATCCGGCCAAGAAGGGTTTTACCAAATTCTCGCTCGCCCATGACGATGCGAAATTCGGCTGGAAAAAGCTGGCCCAAGCGCTCAAGGCCGCGACCAGGAAGCAGGTCAGCGTCCAGCAGATCGGCAATCACGCCATCATCACCACCAATGCCGAGGAAGAGACGGTGACGGCCTGGCTCAGGGAGCATCACAAGGATGTGCGCATCGTCGGCTCCGGCCAGGCGATCGAGATCTTCAAGGAAACGGGTCTCCCGGAAAAGGTCTATGAGAAATTCGATCTCGCCAAGGCCAAGGGCAGCCACATCATCGGCCATACCCGCATGGCGACCGAGAGTGCGGTGACGACGGCGGGCTCGCATCCTTTCGCCACCGGGGCCGATCTCTGCCTCGTCCATAACGGCTCGCTCTCCAATCACAACCGCCTGCGCGAGAATCTGAAGCGCGAAGGCCTCGAATTCCAGACCGAGAACGACACCGAGGTCGCCGCCGCCTATATGACCTGGAAGCTGCGCCAGGGCGCCTCGCTCAAGCAGACGCTGGAAGACGGCATCAAGGATCTCGACGGCTTCTATACGTTCTGCGTCGGCACGCATGACGGCTTCGCCGTGGTGCGCGATCCCATTGCCTGCAAGCACGCCGTCCTCGCCGAGACCGACGACTGGGTGGCGATGGCGACCGAGTTCCGCGCCATCGCGCATCTGCCCGGCGCCGACAAGGCGAAGATCTGGGAACCGGCGCCGCAGACGATCTACAATTGGGGTGGACACTGACATGGCTCGAGGCGATGCGCTGGCGAGAAAAACCGATGAGCAACGGCATATGATCGAGATCGATCTCGAAAAGGACGGCGTGCGGGGCGCCAATTCACGCCTGCATTCCTTGCCGAAGGACACCAATGAGCGGCACTGGCTCATCAGGAATCCGATGGGCCAGCATGCCATCGCCTGCGGGCTCGATGCGCCGATCACGGTCGAGATCGACGGTCATGCCGGCTTCTATTGCGGCGGCATGAACAAACAGGCCGAGATCCTGGTCCGCGGCCATGTCGGCCCCGGCGTGGCCGAGAACATGATGTCGGGCATCGTCAGGGTCGACGGCAATGCCAGCCAGTCGGCGGGTGCCACCGGCAATGGCGGGCTCCTTGTGATCAAGGGCGATGCCGCCTCGCGCTGCGGCATCTCGATGAAGGGCATCGACATCGTCGTCGGCGGCTCCGTCGGCCATATGTCGGCCTTCATGGCGCAGCGCGGCCATCTCGTCGTGTTGGGCGATGCCGGCGAAGCGCTGGGCGACTCCATCTATGAAGCGCGGCTCTATGTCAGGGGCAAGGTGACGAGCCTCGGCGCCGACTGCATCGAGAAAAAGATGACCGAGCATCATCTCGCCAAGCTCGCGCGCTTCCTCGACCAGGCCGAGATCAAGGCCAATCCGCGCGACTTCCGCCGCTATGGCTCGGCGCGCAAGCTCTACAATTTCAACATCGATCACGCCGACGCTTACTGAGGGCACACATGGATCCCAACACGCCGCGCACCACGCCCCGCAAATCGGCGACCTTCGACGACTATACTTTGTCGGAAATCCGCCGTGCCGCCACCACCGGCATCTATGACATCAGGGGCGCGGGCGCCAAGCGCAAGCTGCCGCATTTCGACGACCTCCTGTTCCTCGGCGCCTCGATCTCGCGCTATCCGCTCGAAGGCTATCGCGAGAAATGCGGCACCAATGTCGTGCTCGGCACGCGCTTCGCCAAGAAGCCGATCGAGCTGAAAATCCCGATCACCATCGCCGGCATGAGCTTCGGCTCGCTGTCGGCGCAGGCCAAGGAAGCGCTGGGCAATGGCGCGACCCTTGCCGGCACGTCGACGACGACGGGCGACGGCGGCATGACGCCGGAAGAGCGCGGCCATTCGAAGACGCTGGTCTATCAGTATCTGCCGTCGCGCTACGGCATGAATCCCGACGATCTGCGCAAGGCCGATGCGATCGAGGTCGTGGTCGGCCAGGGCGCCAAGCCGGGCGGCGGTGGCATGCTCTTGGGGCAGAAGATCTCCGATCGCGTGGCGCAGATGCGCTGCCTGCCCAAGGGCATAGACCAGCGTTCGGCCTGCCGCCATCCCGACTGGACCGGGCCCGACGACCTCGAGATCAAATTGCATGAGCTGCGCGAGATCACCAATTGGGAAAAGCCGATCTATATCAAAGTCGGTGGTGCCAGGCCCTATTACGATACCGCGCTTGCGGTGAAGTCGGGCGCCGACGTCGTCGTGGTCGATGGGATGCAAGGCGGGACCGCGGCGACGCAGGAAGTCTTCATCGAGCATGTCGGCCAGCCGACCCTCGCCTGCATCCGCCCGGCTGTTCAGGCGCTGCAGGAACTCGGCATGCACCGCAAGGTGCAGCTCATCGTCTCGGGGGGCATCCGCAATGGCGCCGATGTGGCGAAGGCTTTGGCGCTCGGCGCCGATGCGGTGTCGATCGGCACCGCCGCACTGGTAGCCTTGGGCGACAACGACCCGCATCTCGAAGAGGAATATCAGAAGCTCGGCACCACCGCCGGCGCCTATGACGACTGGCATGAGGGCAGGGACCCGGCCGGCATCACCACCCAGGACCCGGAGCTCGCCAAAAGGCTCGATCCGAAGCTCGCCGGGCGCCGGCTCGCCAATTACCTCAAAGTAATGACGCTCGAGGCGCAGACCATCGCGCGCGCCTGCGGCAAGAACCATGTCCACAATCTGGAGCCCGAGGACCTGGTGGCGCTCACCGTCGAGGCCGCCGCCATGGCGCAAGTGCCGCTCGCCGGCACCAGCTGGATCCCGGGCAAGAACGGTTATTGATGCAGATCGACGCACATATCCTCTCTCCCTTAAACCCTCGCCCCGCTTCAGCGGGGAGAGGGGAGGGCCCCGACGCGACCTTGCTCCGCCGAAGCGAAGCCGCCCTGCTCCACCTAAGCGAAACTTCGGCTTCGCGAAGGCGAGAGCGGCGGGAGGGGTGAGGGGCATGCGCGAAATGAACGGAGGCCCCTCACCTTCCCATTGCTCCGCAATGGGCCCCTCCCTCTCCCCGCTGCGCGGGGCGAGGTACAAAGAGGCAAGTGGCCTGTGCCATAGTCTCCGCAGTGGCTCTCTCCGGTTTGCGGCAGGCCGGTCTATAGAGGGCGCGTAAAGGAGACACTCACCATGGATCTTTCCGCCTTACTAATCTTCGCCGGCACCGTCGCCCTTGTGGCAGGCTCACCCGGACCCAGCCTTGCTGCCCTTGTCGCGCAGGTTATTTCACGCGGCTATCGGGGCGTCATTCCCTTCCTCGCTGCCATGTGGATCGGCGAAGCCATCTGGCTCGCTTTCGCGGTCTTCGGTCTTGCGATGATCGCCCAGACTTTCCATTGGGCCTTCCTCACCATCAAATATCTGGGCCTCGCCTATCTCGTCTATCTTGCCTATAAGATGTGGACTGCGCCGGTCGCGGTGAAGGAGGGCGAATTGCCCAGGGAGGATTCATCCTTCCGCCTGTTCCTCACCGGTCTTGCCATCACGCTCGGCAATCCGAAGATCATGGTGCTCTATATGGCGCTTCTGCCGACTGTCGTCGATCTCGCGCATGTGACGCTCATCGGCTGGGGCGAGCTTACGCTAACTCTGTTCCTGGTGCTGGCAGCGATCGATCTGAGCTATGTCTTTCTCGCCGCGCGGGCGCGTCAGTTCATCCGTAGCGCCAAGGCGATGCGCCTCGCCAATAGATGCAGCGCGCTCGCGATGGGCGGTGCCGCGGTCACCATGGCAACGAGGTAAACGATGGCCCATCTCCATACCGCCCGCATCCTGTGGGAGAGCAATACCGACGAGTTCACCAAGAACCAGTATTCGCGCGCCCATCACTGGTCCTTCGACGGCGGCCAGACGGTGCTCGCCTCCTCATCGCCGAGCGTCGTGCGGGTGCCGTTCTCCGATCCCGCCGGCATCGATCCCGAGGAGGCGCTGGTGGCGTCGATCTCGAGCTGCCACATGCTGACCTTCCTCTATCACGCCGCCAAGGCGGGCTTCACCATCCAGCGCTATGAGGACAATGCCGAAGGCCTGATGGCCAAGAACGCGGAAGGGCGGCTCGCCATCACGCGCTGCACGTTGAAGCCCAACGTCCAGTTCATCGGCAAGCAGCCGACGCGGCCAGAGCTCGATCATCTTCATCATCTGGCGCATGAGGAATGCTTCATCGCCAATTCCGTCAAAACAGAAATCATCTGCGAACCGCAGGGCGTATGAACTTGACTAAGGGTGGAAACAGGAGACCTTCATGGCTGGGGATCTGGCAAAATTTGCCAAGGACAAAAAAGTAAAATTCTTCCTCTTCAATTTTACCGACCTTTTCGGCACGCAGCGCGCCAAGCTGGTGCCGGCGGAAGCGGTCGGCAGCATGCAGAAATCGGGCGCGGGCTTTGCCGGCTTCGCCACCTGGCTCGATATGACGCCGGCGCATCCCGATATCTTTGTCATGCCGGATGCGGATTCGGTGATCCAATTGCCGTGGAAGCCGGAAGTGGCCTGGGTCGCGGGCGATCCGTGGATGGAAGGCAAGCCGGTCGCCCAGGCGCCGCGCCTCGTGCTCAAGAACCTGCTCGACAAATGCGCCAAGCGCAACATGAAGCTGATGGCGGGCGTCGAGCCCGAATTCCATCTCATCAATGCCGACGGCTCGGCGGTCTCCGATCCGCGTGATACGCAGGAAAAACCCTGCTACGACCAGTCTGCGGTCATGCGCCGCTTCGACGTCATCTCCGAGATCTGCACCACCATGATCAATCTTGGCTGGGCGCCCTATCAGAACGACCATGAGGACGCCAACGGCCAGTTCGAGATCAACTGGAATTTCAACGACGCGCTGACCACGGCCGACCAGCTCTGCTTCTTCAAGTTCATGGTCAAGTCGATCGCCGAGAAGCATGGGCTTCGGGCGACCTTCATGCCCAAACCTTTCGTCAACCTCACCGGCAATGGCTGCCATGTGCATATCTCGGTGTGGGACAATGGCCGCAAGAGCAATCTCTTCCACGACAAGAAGGGCGAGCTCGGCCTGTCGCCGCTCTGCTATAATTTCCTCGGCGGCTTGATGCACCACGCCGAGAGCTTTGCCGCCATCACCAACCCGACGGTGAACAGCTACAAGCGCATCAACGCGCCGCGCACGCTCTCGGGTGCCACCTGGTCGCCCAACACGGTGACCTTCGGCGGCAACAACCGCACCCATATGGTGCGCGTGCCGGATGAGGGCAGGGTCGAATTGCGGCTCCCCGACAATGCCGCCAATCCCTATCTGATGATGGCGGTGATCCTGGCGGCGGGCTTCCACGGCATCGATGAGAAGATGGATCCGGGCAAGCGGCTCGACATCGACATGTATGCCGAGGGCCACAAGGTGAAGGGCGCCAAGAAGCTGCCGCTCAATTTGCTCGATGCGATCCGCAATCTCGAGAAGGACAAATATATCCTCGACGCGCTAGGGGCGGAATTCGCCTCCGCCTACATCAAACTGAAGAACAATGAGTGGAACCAGTATTGCCGCCATCTCACCCAGTGGGAGCGCGACACGACGCTGGATTGCTGATCAAAGACGAGCGAGGGGGACGCCTTCGAAATGACCCTCGATCGCTTGCACGGTTGAGGCAGGGAGAGGCAGATGGCTTCTCTCAGCCTGCCAGTGTTGATGAAATCGGCTGACCGTCTCACGCGCCGTATCAAGTATGAGTTTCTCGGGCAGCAGCGCCTTTATGGCAAGATGCGAGAGTTCGTCCTCGGTGAATTCATCGAAACGCTTCGTCCGGCTGAACGTCAACGCCGCTTTTGCATCGGGCAAATAGGAAATCGTCGAGACGAAATCATAGGCGGGCGACAGTCTCGCTTTGCGCCGGTCGGGATAGATCATTGACCAGTTCTTGAGGTGCATGTCGGCATTACCGATCAGCACATTGAAGACCAGCCTGCGGGTGAATTCCACCATGTCGTCCTGGCTGCCTTCCGCCCCGATCACCTGCGCGATATTGCGATAGCTGGCGCGTTTATATTTGTCCTCAGGATAGATGCCGAAGACTTGCGCGAAATCTTCAATATGGACCGCCATCGATGCCGGCGTCCGGTCGAAACGCTCAATGGCGAGCGCCATTCCCCTGAGGGCGCCGATGTCCCTGGGCAGGTTCTCGATCTCGTCGGGCTGGATGAGCTTGAGCGGCGGTATGTTCATCCCGACGAGCCGGGCGAGCGTCATCATCGAGTACTCATTCTCGGGAACGCCTTCGAACTCGCGCGACGGGAGCTTCACAATCCATGATCCGCCTATTCCCTTGGCCGGTATGGTCAGGCCGCCACGCGCCTCGGCGACCGCTGAGAATTTGAGCTGCACGCCGGCCAACGAGAAGCGCAAGGCGTCTTCGTGACGATGACCTTTGTCTGGAGCTTGATCCGGATCCACGAGCCAAGGCATGTTGTCGGGTGGTTGAATGGTGACGGCTCCGGGCAGATCCTCGCCCAGCGCCCATGAGAGGAAGAACTCGCGTTGCGGATTCACGTCCGCTTTTGCGGCGAGATAGGCACGCAGGGGACCTTCCGGCAGAAGGTTCGAGAAAAAAGGAAGGAGCCGCGTCTGCGTCGGCTTGAAGTCGGTGATGAGACCACCGAGCGTGTCCTTAAAGGCGAGGCCGAGAGTAGGACGATCACTGTCCGTTAGATAGGCCTGGTTGAACGCGAGCAGAGTGCGATCGCCCGCCGTCCGGGTCAGCGTGCCGATCGGCCGCCCATGGAGGAGCACATCAAGGACAGTGAGATCAGGCATCGTCGTCTTCATCGAGCGTGTAAGCTGGACGCTGATTCTGGTCGGCGGAAGCTTGTCTCACGATAGATTGCACCGCCGGGATATATTTTCGGGGAACAAGCATGAGTTCAAGATCGAGGATACGCGCGAGCTCGATCAGGCTTGATAGGCGCAGATCAACGGTGCCGGTCTCGATCTTCGAGATATGGCCCTGGGGCACCCCGGACGCGGCGCTCAGGGCGCGTTGGCTCAATCCCTTGCCTTGGCGGGCTTTCTTGAGATCTTTGCCGATATCCTCAACTATATAAGCCATTTCGATACAGATTTACATATCAATAGTGGATAATGATATGATATTCTATATCAGATTCGGAATTTTTGATCAACTCCGGCTCGGCGGAACCAGTATTGCTGCCATCTCATCCAGTGTGGAGCGCGACACGACGCCGGATTGCTAAGGATTGCCTCGCGCGTCGCCGTCTCTCTGGGTGCGCTTGATGAAGTCGAGCATGAGCGATGCGGCTTGGCCTGCATGCGTCTCGAGCAGCAAATGGCCGGCGTCGAAAATATGGGATTCCATCCTTGGCAGATCGCGCATCCATGACAGGGTCTCGGCGATGTCGAAGAAGGCATCGTGCCGTCCCCAGAGCATGAGCGAAGGCGGCTGCCGGCGCGCCAGATATTCGGCGATCGCGTCGAAGCGGGCGGCGTAATGCCCATAGTCCGCGAGGAGTGCCCGCTGCGTGTCCATCCGGCCCGGCAACTGCATCACGCGCCAGTCCTCCTCCCATCTTTGCGCCGGGATTCGCGCGGTCACGTCCGGCGGAACATCGAGGAGATACTGGTCGCGCACGCCATCGAAGGTCAGAAACGCGGTCGCTTCGGCCTCGTTCTCCGGGCTCGGATCAGACCAGTAGGCCAGCGTCCCGGCCCATGCCGGCCCGAAGCCGGTTCGATGCGCGTTGGCGTTCTGAATGATGAGGCCCAGGACTTTCTCCGGCGCCTGCATGGCGATGTGGAAGGCCACGGGTGCGCCCCAGTCGTGAACGTAGAGATAGAGCGGCCCGATCGCGAGGCGGTCCAGCAGCTCCGCGATGGCCTGGCCGAAGGCCGCAAACGAGACCTCAGGCAGCACGTCGGATTCGCCGAAGCCGGGCAGGTCGGGTGCGATCACATAGGCGGCCCGAGACAGCTCGGGTACGACCTCGCGAAAACCTCGCGCCGAATTTGGAAATCCGTGCAAGAGCAGCAATGCGGGCCGCGAAGCCTTGCCTGCCGTGATGAAGGACAATTCGGTGCCGCCGGACAGGCGCATTCGCTGCCGCGTCGCCGGGTGTTTCCGCTCATCGATGATCCGATCGCTCACAGTGTCCATGCGGAGGTAACGCCGTCGGGCAGGCAGGCGTTCCAGCCGCGCCGCCGCTCAAGGGAAGATCGCGCCGGCGAGGGTAATGGGTTCGATTTCCAGCAATCGCATTTCTACGACACCAGGAAATCCGGAGTCGCGTTGCCACGCGGCAATGGTCGACTCGGCACAGTCGACGCCTGCAAATTCAAGGGCAATTGTCTCAGTGCCGGCCCTGCCGGAGCGAGCCGGCTCAGTTCCGACAAATTTGAGCTCTGCCTTGCCTTCGATCGCCAGCATGGCTGCGTGGTCGAGAATCCATGATCGCGCCTCGGGCCGGTCGGCAGGAAATTCAAACAGGATGACAGCGCCCATGTCATATCATCCATTGCGAAACGTATAAGCATAGCCGTTGATCGCGGGAGCGCCGCCGAGATGGGCGTACAGGATCTTCGACCCGGCGGGGAAGTATGATTTCTTCACGAGATCGATTAGCCCCTGCATCGACTTGCCCTCATAGACCGGGTCGGTGATCATGCCTTCGAGGCGCGCGCACAGGCGGATCGCCTCTTTCGTCTCGGGCGAAGGGACGCCATAGACGGGGTAGGCATAGTCTTCGAGAAGGATGATGTCGTCCGCGACGATCTTCTTGCCGAGTTCGACCAGGCTTGCGGTGTTGCGCGCTATATCGAGGACCTGCGCTTTGGTCTGCGCCGGGGTGCAGGAAGCATCGATCCCGATCACCTTGCGCTCGCGGCCGTCCTTGGCAAAACCCACCACCATGCCCGCATGGGTCGAGCCGGTGACGGTGCAGACAATGATATAGTCGAAAGTGAACCCAAGCTCCTTCTCCTGGGCGCGCACCTCCTCGGCGAAACCGACATAGCCCAGGCCGCCATATTTATGCACCGACGCGCCGGCCGGAATCGCATAGGGCTTGCCGCCTTTAGCTTTTACATCGCTGATCGCCTGTTCCCAGCTTTCCCGAATGCCGATGTCGAAACCCTCGTCGACCAGTTGGACGTCGGCACCCATGATCCGGCTCAATAGGATGTTGCCGACGCGATCATAGACGGCGTCCTCATGCGGCACCCAGCTTTCCTGCACGAGCCGGCACTTCATGCCGATCTTCGCCGCGACGGCCGCCACCATGCGCGTGTGGTTGGATTGAACGCCGCCGATTGAGACCAGCGTGTCGGCGTTGGAGGCGATTGCATCCGGGACGATATATTCAAGCTTGCGCAGCTTGTTGCCGCCGAAAGCGAGGCCGGAATTGCAGTCTTCGCGCTTGGCATAAAGGTCGACCTTGCCGCCGAGATGAGCGCCGAGGCGCTCGAGCTTTTCGATAGGGGTCGGCCCGAAAGTGAGGGGATAGCGTTCGAATTTCCGCAGCATCGGGTGACTTTCTTCGGTCTGCACTGATGCGTTCATTAGCATTTCAGACCAGAAGAGTGCTCTCGAAATGCTTCCGAAATTCTACCTATTCTGCCTATTTTACAGACAGAAATTCATTTATCTTCCTTGCTGAGGCTTGTTTGTGAGAGAATCTTCCATGCCCGCAGATCTTGACCGGATCGACCTGAAGATATTGCGCCTGCTTCAGGACAATGGCCGGCTCACAAATGCCGAGCTGGCGCAACTGGTCTCCGTCAGCCCGGCCACGTGCCACCGCCGCACACAACGCCTGTTCGATGAAGGTTTCGTCAGCCAGGTCAGAGCGGCGATCGCGCCGCAGAAGATCGACATGGGGGCGCTGGTAATGGTCGGCGTGGTGCTCGATCGCTCGACTCCGGACAGTTTCGCGGCGTTTGAGAAGGCCGCGGCCAAGCTGAAATTCGTGCTCGACTGCCATCTCGTGGCCGGCGACTTCGACTATTTCCTGAAAATCAGAGTACGCGACATGGCAGATTTCAACCGGCTGCACGGTGAAAAGCTGATCGCGCTGCCCGGCGTGCGTCAGACGCGAACATTCTTCGTCATGAAAGAGGTCGTCGATAACGCCCCTCTGGACTTCTGAATCTTATCGCCGCTCTGCGCTTGGCGAGATGCCGTGTTCGGCCTTGAAACAGGTGGAGAAATGGCTGGCATTGGCGAAACCGCAGGCGATGGCGATCTCGGTGATGGTGAGGGCCGAGTGCCGCAGGAGCTCGCCCGCCGCTTCGAGGCGGATGGAGCGATAGTGCTCGGCGAAGCTCTTGCTCAGATGCTGGGCGAACAAACGGTCGAGCTGGCGGGTGGAGAGCCCGACATGGCGCGCGACCTGGCCGCGGTCGAGCGGCTCGCTTAGATTGTTCTGCATGAGCTCGAGAGCGGCGATCAGCTCCGGTCGGTGGACGTCATAGCGCTCGCTCAACGAGGCGCGCTGCGGCCCGCCGCCCGGACGCACGTCGGTGTGCAGGAACCAGTCGCTGGTCTTGGTGGCTAGCCCTGCGCCGTGCCGCTCGGCGATGAGGGCGTGCATCAGATCGAGCGGCGCCACGCCGCCGGCACAGGTCACGCGGTTGCGGTCGATCACATAGCGGGCGCGGGTCAACAGCAGGTCGGGGAATTCCTCGGCGAAGGCCGGGGCATGTTCCCAGTGGATGGTCATGCGATAGCCGCCCATGATGCCGGCACGCGCGAGAATGAAAGGCCCGCCCGACACGCCGCCGATGCGAAGCCCGCGCTGTGCGAGCTTCCTCAGCCAGGCGAAGGTCGGGCGATGGGCGAATTGCGCCGGATTGCCGCCGGCGCAGACGAGCAGCAGATCGAGGGCGAGATCATCGCCGACGCGCGCATTCGCTGGCACTGTGGCGCCGGAGGACGAGGTGACAGCCTGGTCCTTGGGCGTGATATGGACCCAGCGATAGAGCGTGCGGCCGGCGAAGAGATTGGCGGCGCGCAAGGGCTCGATCGCCGAGGCATAGGACATGAGCGCGAAGCCCGGCACCAGCAGGAAACCGATGGTCTGGGGACGATCCGAAAGCATGTCTCAATTTTAACAGATTTTGTCTCTTTACGACAAGAAGGAACTCGCCCTCGGTGCCACACTGCGCCCGCTCCAACAGGGGATTGCAAAGCCCGTGCGCTATTCCGTCTTATCGCTTCTCAAGAATTCTCTCTCAGGCCACAAGAACTGGGCGCCCGCCTGGCGCCAGCCCACGCCTAAGAAAGAGTATGACGTCGTCATCGTCGGCGGCGGCGGTCATGGCCTCGCCACCGCCTATTATCTCGCCAAGGAGCACGGCATCACCAATGTCGCGGTGCTGGAGAAGGGCTGGCTCGGCTCCGGCAATATCGGGCGCAACACCACCATCATCCGCTCCAACTACCTGCTCATCGGCAACAACCCGTTCTACGAATGGTCGCTGAAACTGTGGGAAGGCCTGGAGCAGGACTTCAATTTCAACGCCATGGTGTCGCAGCGGGGCGTGCTCAACCTCTTCCATTCCGACCCGCAGCGCGACGCCTATGCGCGGCGCGGCAATGCCATGCGGCTCGACGGCGTCGATTCGGAACTGCTCGACCGCGAGGCGGTGCGCGAGATGGCGCCGTTCCTCTCCTTCGACAATGCCCGCTTTCCGATCATGGGCGGCCTCCTGCAAAGGCGCGGCGGCACGGTGCGCCATGACGCGGTCGCCTGGGGCTATGCCAGGGGAGCGGACACGCGCGGCGTCGACATCATCCAGAATTGCGAAGTGACCGGCATCCGCGTCGAGAACGGCAAGGTCAAGGGGGTCGAGACCAACAAGGGCTTCATCGCTTGCCGAAAGCTCGGCCTCGCCGCCGCCGGCAATACCAGCGAGGTGGCCCAAATGGCCGGCATGAAGCTGCCGATCGAAAGCCATGTGCTGCAGGCCTTCGTGTCGGAAGGCATCAAGCCCTATCTCGACACGGTCATCACCTATGGCGTCGGCCATTTCTACGTCTCGCAGTCGGACAAAGGCGGGCTCGTCTTCGGCGGCGATCTCGACGGCTACAATTCCTATGCCAGGCGCGGCAACATGCCGACCGTCGAGCATGTCATCGAGGCGGGTGTCGCCATGATCCCCGGCATCGCGCGCATCCGCGTGCTGCGCTCCTGGGGCGGCATCATGGACATGTCGATGGACGGCTCGCCGATCATCGACAAGACCCATATAGACGGGCTCTATCTCAATTGCGGCTGGTGCTATGGCGGCTTCAAGGCGACACCGGCGTCGGGCTGGTGCTTCGCTTATACGATCGCCAAGAACGAGGCGCACAAGCTCAACGCGCCCTATCGGCTCGACCGCTTCCAGCGCGGCTACATGATCGACGAAAAGGGTGTCGGCGCGACACCCAATCTGCACTGACGATCATGCACGCATTTTCATCCATATCTTCTCCCTCCGCCGCGCGCAGCGCGGGGAGGGTGGCGCGCGTAAGCGCGACGGGTGGGGTGTTACCACGTGAGCGGTGTGACTCGCCCAATACGAATACCAACGTGCAAGAGCTCAACTGCGGCAACACCCCACCCGACCACGGCTTCGCCGTGGCCACCCTCCCCGCCTTCGGCGGAGGAGGGAGACTCTGCGTCAAGACGATCCGGAAATCCAAACCATGCTGATCAATTGTCCTTATTGCGGCCCGCGTCCCTCGGAAGAATTCACCCAGCTCGGCGATGCGACGGTCAAGCGGCCGACCTCCAATGATCCCAACACCATGGATCAGTGGTTCGACTATGTCTATTTGCGCGACAATCCCAAGGGCCGGTTCCAGGAATACTGGCATCATGGCGGCGGCTGCCGTTCCTGGCTGGTGGTCGATCGCGACACCCAGACGCATGAGATCTTCGGCACCATGACGGCGCGGGACTTCGCTGAGATGCAGAACAAGAAGGGCAGATCCTGATGGCCGGCTTCCGTCTCGCCAAAGGCGGTCTCATCGACCGTTCAGCGACCCTCGGTTTCACCTTCGACGGCAAGAGTTTTTCCGGCCATCCCGGCGACACGCTCGCTTCGGCGCTCATCGCCAATGGCGTCCATCTGATGGGCCGCTCGTTCAAATATCACCGCCCGCGCGGCGTCATCGCAAGCGGTGCGGCCGAGCCCAATGCGCTGGTCGAATTGCGCGAGGGCGGACGCAAGGAAGCCAATACCCGCGCCACCGTCATCGAGCTTTATGACGGGCTCACGGCCAGAAGCCAGAACCGCTGGCCGTCGCTCAATTTCGATATCGGCGCGATCAATTCGCTTGCCGCGTCGGTCTTCGTCGCCGGTTTCTACTACAAGACCTTCATGTGGCCGAAGAGTTTTTGGGAGAAGATCTACGAGCCCTTGATCCGGCGCGCCGCGGGCCTAGGCGCCGCCACCCATGAGGCCGATCCCGACAAATACGAGAAATCCTACGGCCATTGCGATCTCCTGGTGATCGGCTCGGGGCCTTCGGGCCTGATGGCGGCCCTCACCGCCGCCCGTTCGAGTGCGCGCGTGATCCTGCTCGATGAAGGCTCCCGTCTCGGTGGCTCGCTTCTCAACGAGAATGAGGAGATCGATGGCGAGAACGGCTTCGACTGGGCGCAAGGCGCCATCGCCGAGCTCGCGAGCATGGCCAATGTCACGCTGATGCCGCGCACCACCGCCTTCGGCGCTTATGACGGCAATGTCTTCGGCGCGCTCGAGCGGGTGAACGATCACGTGCTCGAGCCCTCGCCCTTCGAACCCCGGCAACGCTATTGGAAGATCATGGCAAAGCGCTGTGTGCTGGCGGCGGGCGCCGAGGAGCGGCCGATCGTCTTCGGCGGCAATGACGTGCCGGGCGTGATGCTCGCTTCCGCGATGCGCGGCTTCGCCAATCGCTATGCGGCGGCGTCGGGCAAATCGGCGGTCGTCTTCACCAACAACGATTCAGGCTATCGCACGGCGCGCGATCTCAAGGCCAAAGGCGTCCATGTCGAGGTGATCGTCGATTCACGCAGGGACGGCACGGGCGATGCTCAAGGCATCCCGGTGCTCAAGGGCCGCGCTGTCTCCGATGTGGAAGGCGGCAAGATCGTAACCGGCGTCGAGCTTTCCGATCATGTGCACATCGCCTGCGACACGGTGGCGATGTCGGGCGGCTGGAGCCCGGTCGTGAATCTTCTCTGCCACAAGGGTGCCAAGCCGCAATGGAACGACAAGCTCCAGGCCTTCCTGCCGCCCAATGGCGAGACGGCGCTCGTTGCCGCGGGCTCGGCCAATGGCGCCATGCTGCTGTCGGAATGCTTGCGCGAAGGAGCCGAAAAGGCGGCCAAAGCGGTGAACGATCTGGGCTTCAAGGCCAAGCCTGCGCCGGCGCCCAGATGCCGCGATGAAGCCTATAGCATCCAGCCGCTCTGGTGGGTGAAGGCCAGCCACGGCAAGGCCTTCGTCGACTATCAGAACGACGTGACGCCCAAGGACCTGCCGCTCGCGGCGCGCGAAGGCTACAGCTCGATCGAGCTCGCCAAGCGCTATACGACCGCCGGCATGGCGACCGACCAGGGCAAGCTCGGCAATGTCAACACCATCGCCATCCTGGCCGAATCGCAAGGCAAGTCGATCGCCGAGATCGGCACGACGACCTTCCGGCCCTTCTATACGCCCGTACCCTTCGCCGCTTTTGCCGGCCCCTATACCGGCCATCACTTCATGCCGGTGCGCAAGACGCCGCTGCATGACTGGGCGGAAGAGCAAGGTGCCGTCTTCGTCGAGACCGGCCTGTGGCTCAGGTCGAGCTGGTTCCCGCTGGCGCACGAAGAAGGCTGGCTCGATCCGGTCATCCGCGAGGTGAAGGCCGCGCGCGAGAAGGTCGGCATCTGCGACGTGTCGACCCTCGGCAAGATCGACGTCCAGGGACCCGACGCGGCCGAATTCCTCAACCGGCTCTATTGCAATGGCTTCGCCCAGCTCGAGGTCGGCAAGGCGCGCTATGGCCTCATGCTGCGCGAGGACGGCATCGTCATGGACGACGGCACGACGTCGAGGCTGGCCCAGGACCATTTCTTCATGACCACGACCACGGCCAACGCGGCCAAGATCATGACGCATATGGAATTCTGCCACCAGGCGCTGTGGCCCGAGCTCGACGTGCAATATGTGTCGGTCTCCGAGCAATGGGCGCAAATGGCGGTTGCCGGGCCCAAGGCGCGGCCAACGCTTCAGAAGATCGTGGACGACGTGACGCTCGACGACACGACCTTCCCCTATCTCGCGGCGAAGGAGATCAGCATCCTCGGCGGCATCACGGCGAGGCTGTTCCGCATCTCGTTCTCGGGCGAGCATGCCTATGAGCTTTCCGTGCCGGCGGATTACGGCAATCTCGTCGCCCGCGCCTTGATGCAGGCGGGCGAGGAGTTCGGCATCACGCCTTACGGTATCGAGGCGCTCTCGGTCATGCGCATCGAGAAGGGCCATGTCGCGGGCGGCGAGCTCAACGGCACGACGACCGCCGCCGATCTCGGCCTCGGGCGCATGATGTCGACCAAGAAGGATTTTATCGGACGCATGATGGCTGGGCGCGAAGGCCTCGTCGCCAAGGACCGCGACGCGGTGGTCGGCATCAGGCCGGTCGACAGAAACGACCGCATCCGCGCCGGATCGCATCTCCTGAAGAAGGACGACGCGCCCTCGCTCGCCTCAAGCCAGGGCTATGTCACGTCCGTCGCCTATTCGCCGACGCTCGGCTATTGGCTGGGGCTGGCGCTGTTCAAGAACGGGCGCGAGCGCCATGGCGAGATCGTCAAGGTCTTCGACGGCCTGCGCAACATCCATATGTATGCCGAGATCTGCGATCCCATGCATTACGACAAGGAGAACAAGAAGCTCCATGCCTAAAAGTTCTTCAGCCATCCCGCGCGTCTCGCCTCTGGCCGATATCGCGCTGCAGGGCCGCTTCGGCGCCGACAAGGGCGTGCCGGGCGTCACGCTCTCGGTGCGCCATCCGATGTCGATCGTCACCGTCATCGCGCGCAAGGGCCAGTCGGCGGCGCTCGCCCGGGCGATCGAGGCGGCTTACAAATGCTCGTTGCCGGGCGTGGGTGAAAGCACGGGCACGCCGTCGCTCTCCTTCCATTGGTGCGGTGCCGATCAATATTACGCCATTGCCGAAGGCAAGGCGGAAAGCGAGCTCTATCGCGATCTCAAAGCCCGGCTCGAGGGCCTCGCTTCCTGCTCGGACCAGAGCCATGGCCGCGTCATCTTGCGCGTTTCAGGCCCCAAGGCTCGCGCCCTTCTCGCCAAGGGCACGCCGATCGATCTCCATCCTTCCACCTTCGGGCCGGGCAAGTCGGCGGTCACGCAAATGGCGCATGTCGGCGTTCATCTCACGCAGACGGGTGAGGATGCGTTCGAGCTCTCGGTCTTCCGCGGCTTCTCGGAGAATTTCTGGGAATGGCTGACTGAGCAGGCGGAAGAATTCGGCTATCAGGTTCTGTGAGCCTGGCTTGGATTGTGCAAAAGCTCGGCAATCTCCGCCATCTGATCTCGTGACAGAGGGCCGAACTCAGTAGCGCCGGCATTTTCTTCTGCCTGGGCAACGGTCCGAATGCCTGGAATGGGAACGGTGCAAGCGCTGCGTGCCCAGATCCATGCCAATGCGCCCTGAGCCAACGTACGGCCCTTCGCGGTCAAGATCTCTCTCACGCCATCCAGCGCAGCATACCAGTCCTTTGCGGCACTTCCGCCTTCCTTGAAGTAGCGAAGCCACGACGGGGGCTTGCTGCGGATGTCATCTTGGGGAAGGTGACTGCTCGGAGAATACTTGCCGGTCAAGAATCCCATGGCCAGAGGGAGACGGACGATGCCGGCGAAGTGATTGGTTTCGCATATCTCGAGAATCTCGGGCGCATCCTCGAAGAGATTCATGTCGAATTGAACCGCGGTGGCAGTGGGACGATCGGCGAAAGCGGCAGCACGAAGGGGATCGTCCGTGCTCCAGCCATAATGGCGGATGAGGCCTTCCTTACACAACGCGTCGAGCGTATCGGCGACAGTAGCCGCCTGGTCCAGAGTGAGGTCACCGATATGCAAGTGGTAGAGATCGATCCATTCCGTTTGAAGGCGCTTCAACGAGGCATGACAGGCCCGGCGAATATAGTGGGGAGAAGCATCTGTTCCCGTGAGCTCGCGGCGGTTTTCATCGTAGGTGTTGCCGAACTTGGTTGAAATAACGACGTGATTGCGAACTTCCTTGAGAGCTTCACCCAGGACCCGTTCTCCATGCCCGGTGCCATAGGCGTCCGCCGTGTCGAAGAGTGTAACACCGAGCTCGGCAGCTCTCCGCAAAGCCTGGATCGAGGCTCTGTCGTCGGCCTTGCCATAGCCAAGGGGGGCGCCCAAGGGATATCGACAGCCAGGCCCGCTGAAAAAGGGGCCGCCGATTGCCCAGGTGCCTACTCCGAGAGGACCGGTAACGAGGCCGGACCTGCCAAGCCGGCGATGGCGAAATTCGTCAGGCATCTGCGTTTTCCACAACGTCCATGAATGAAATGATTGAGACGCGTCTATTCAAATAGAGCCATGAAAGCTTGATTTAGAAGCGATAATTGCGGAATGATCATTTCATGGATGAAATATGGCGATGGGATGATCTGCGGCTGTTCCTGATCGTCGCGCGCGCCGGTGGATTGGCCGGCGCTGCCCGGCTGTCGGGGGTAAGCCCTCCTACGCTGGGGCGCAGAATGGCGGCGCTGGAGGCGGCCCTCGGTGGTCAGATCTTTGTGCGTCAGCGCGATGGTTACGTGCTGACGCAGAGAGGAAAGGATCTTCTGCGGCTGGCCGAGGCTCTCGAATTGAATGCTCTGAACATCGATCGCTGGCGTGTGGCGGACGAGACCGGGTCAGTCGTGAGGATCGCCGCAGGAGCATGGACAAGCGCATTTATCGCTCGCCACATGGGTGACCTGGTCGACGAAGGCGAGAATATTCAGATTGAGCTTGTGAGCGGCACGGGCCTCGCGGATCTCCTGCGTCGGGAAGCGAGCCTCGGACTCAGAAACCGCCGGCCGGAGATTCCAGGACTGGCCGGCCACAAGCTGACGCGCGTGGAGTTCGCCGTATTTGGCGGTTCGGCCTACGTAGAAGAGAAAGCAGAAGTCAGAGATCATCGCCGATTCCAGGCATGCCGTTGGATCGCTTTCTCGCCGCCCGGTCCGAAAACGCCGTCGGCGGTTTGGCTCGATGAACATCTGGAACGCGCACCTATCCTGAGATGCAGATCGGGTCAGGAAGTACTCGAGGCGGCTCAAGCCGGTCTTGGACTATGTGTGCTGCCGTGTTTCATCGGAGATGCGCGTAATGGACTCATTCGCGCATCCGGCATCATAGAGGAATTAGGGCATGACCAATGGTTGGTAAGTCACGATCAAGACCGGCAGCAAAGACATATTCGCCGGATCAGCGACCGGTTGCGGTCCTTGGCAAAAGCGCATCGCCGGCTTTTCCTGGGCCAGCAAGCTCGTCGACAATCGCTGTCGGGTATTGTTTAAGCAGACCGAGTTCGGCCGGCCATTCAGGATGCTTCCCTGATTTTTCGCATGGGTGATAGTTTTGCCTATTGACATCGTGGGCCAAAGCGTACTTTGGAAAATATCAGGATCGAAAACCATGTGCCCGGAGTTCATGACCGGACTTGATCCGCCCACAGTCGCCGCCCGGGTACATCAGCTTTTGTAATTTCCCCGCTCTCCTTCCCAAATGGAATCGTCACATGACCAGCACGCCTTGCCAAGGCGCGGTGAAGATCGCCGCGGTCGTCGTCGTCATCATCGCAGCCATTCTTACGATTGGCGAAAGTATTCGCAGCACTTCGCAGGAGCTCCGCACCTGTTGCCGGAAGACCAGGCAGCGGCTCCTGATTCCGTCCGGCCTCGGTGATGCCACCAGATGCGTGCTCCTTGCCGATATCGCAATGCCGAGGAAGGCTCATGGATCATGAAAAGCCTGAAGCCAAGGATGAGGCAAAGGATATTGAAAGACTATGAAAGGATATTGGAGGGCTGTTAGAAAGGTTTGAAAGGATAGCAAAGGCACGCATGCCGGCACGTAAAGAGCTTGCGCAAGGTGACGCCGGTTTGTGATGCCTTTGTCAGCGACGGAACACTATGCCGCTTTCAGGAACGGTTTCGTCTCCGCGATCTTGGCGAAAGCCTTCTCGGCCTTGCGCAGCAGCTTCTTCTCCTTGGGCCGCTCGACGGCGGTGAACACGCCAGCGGCAAAGGCGGTGATCGCCGCCCGGCTCGCCGGCTCGTCGCCTGCCATGTTGGTGACCAGCGTCTGCAGGAACTGGGCGCGCGCTTCGCCATCCTGCATTTCGCCGAGCGCGGCCTGAATCCTCTCGAGCGAGCGGACCAAGGTTCTGTATCGCGAGCGGCGTTTTCCGCCGACGACCAGATTGTCAAAGAACTCGCTCATATAGCGCAGCTTCTTGGCCGTGATCCTGATCCGGTGGCGCGTCTTGGCATCGGCTTCCGTCAGATGGCGGGCGCGCTGGCGCAATTGCTTGAAGCGGCGGGCAAGCAGCTCGTTTGCCCGCGTCAGCACCGGATCCTGCGCTTCCGCTCGCGCCTGCCATTCGCCATGGTCGAGCCAGCGGACGAGATCGAAGAGAAGCTTGCGCATGCGGTCGGAATGAAGCGCCGCCTGCAAGGTCCGGCGCGCTTCCTTCCGGCGCTTGCCGACTTCGGCCAGGAGCGAGGTCGCGCCGAGCGGTGCCGAGCCCGCATGGACCTGGGGCTCGAAAGTCTCCACTTGCATCACGTCGAGGTCGCGTGCCGCTCCCAAAAGATCCGACAGCCAGTTGAGCTCGCGGCGCAAGCGGTCAAAGTCCCGGTCGTCGACCATGGGCCGGAAGAGGGTAAGGGCGGCACGCAGGCGGCGGACCGCGATGCGGGCGCGATGCACGCCTTCGATATCGCCGTCCTCTTCCACCGCCGGCTCGTTCAGCATGAAATCATAGAGGCAGGAATGACAAATGGTGCGGAAGGCCTGCGCTGCGGTCATGGTGGCGTTGAGCTTCGGTGTCGATGCGCCGACGGGCCGGCCCCAGCTGCCATCGACCAGGCGATCGCCGCGATCGCCCTTGCTGACCAGGCTCAGGCGCAAGGGCGCCTTGTCGATGAAACGCTGGGCAAGAGCGAAAAGCTGGCGCGGATCGCCCTTCTTCAATTCGAGCTCCAACTCGCAGACCGGAAGCTCGGCGCCGTTGCGCTTGATCTCGCCGCGATCGACCGCGATCTCGATCTGCGCCGAGCCTTCCTTCACCAGGAAGCTCGCACGATCGACCGCCACGGTATAAAGCGGCGACAATTGCGCATCGCTGCCATTTCCCTGGAGAAGGGATGCGGCGGGCGAGTCCGACATGTCATGGGCATTGGGCTCATCGCCGGTGATCGGGCGTTCCCATTCCTCGCGGCCTAAGCCCAAGGATCCCGCCTGCTTGATCGAGAGCAGCGCGTTCTTGTCCTGCTTGCGGACCCGGAGCGCAAAGCCATTGTCGGTAAAGCGCCGATCGGATGTATCGAAATATGTCGTCTCGATGTGCTTGCGCGGCGTGCGACGCAAACGCTTGCCGATCACGGGCAAGGCATCGAGCATCGGCAGGCCGCCACTTTCGATGAGGAATTTGAGCTCGATTTCCTGAGCCATCGATCTTTTCCTCTCGCCGCCGCGCGATCTTGTGCTGAAACCGGGAGGAAGTAAACCGAAAGCGACATCAACTTTGTAGATTTGTCACGTGACGTTCGGGTAGTTGCGCCTTGATCTATGCGCGAAATGCGAGCGCCTTCAACAAGATCAGCGCCTCATGACGGAGAAGCGGCGCAACAGGAAAGTGAGCAGCAATGCTGCTGTTGCGGCGATGGCGACGGGCCAGGCGGCGGCCGGCCAGCCTGCCGCATCGACGGCGGCGCCCACCGCCACGGGTGCTGCGACCTGGCCGAGATTGCTGCCTTGCATCAGAAGGCCGAGCCCCATGGGTGCAAGCCGCGGCTCATGAGCGAGCAGCGGTGCCGAGGCGAGCGCCGTGGCCGGCAAGAGGCCGCCGACACCGGAAAAGATCAGGCAAAGCAGCAGGATGAGAAAAGCGGGGAGCGGTGCGAGGAAGATCGCGATGCCGGCGAGGCCCATGACGATGCTGGCGAACGCCATGGGCCGCCAGCGCGCAATGCCGCGCCTGAGCACCAGGCCGGCCGCGAGATTGCCCAGGATGTTCGCCGCGACCACGAGGGCGCTGAGGATGCCCGCCACTCCTGAGGAGAAGCCCAGGCGTTCGGTGAGCAGGATGGGCAGGAAGCTCGTCAGCGCGAAATAGAGCATGCTGTAGAGGGCGAAGATGAACGCTATGAACAGCGGTCCCGGCGAGACGATGGTGGTCCAGGCGTCGCGGGCGAGGGTGCCCCAGGCGGGCTGGGGGCGGACACTTTTTCTGCGCGGCACGATCACGGCGACGAGCAAGGCGGCAAGGACGGCAAGTGCGGCATTGATGAGCCAGAAGGTGCGCCAGCCCTCTAGAGCAGCACCGCAGAGCAAAGCGATCGCCATGCCGCCCGGCATGAAAGCGCTCCACATGCCGAAGGCCAGATCGCGGTCGCGGGTCGCTACCATGCGCTGCAGCAGCGACGGGGCCGCGACCGTTATCAGAAGAAAACCCGTTCCTTCGATGATGCGGGCCGCGAGCAGAAGGGCGAAGCTCGCGCTGAGCGCGCTGATGAGGGCGCCGAGGGCGAGAATGAGAAGGCCCGAGAGCGAGATGAACCTGTCGCCGAAGCGGTTCACCGCCACGCCGGCGGGGATGCCGCCCACCACGCCCAGAAAGGCAAAGACCGAGATGATCCAGCCCGCGGCTTCGAGCCCGAGGGCGAAATCGGCGCGCAGGGCCGGCAAGGTGATGATGCCCTTGCCGACCTGGAGGGCGGCAACGACACCCGAGGCCACGACAACCAGGACGGCGCGCCAGTCGGTGATGGTCACGGGCGCCGCCGGCGCTGCCGCCAGTGCTTCTTCGGTCACGAGCTTTTCCATCCGCAGATAGTTAGATGAGCCATGTTCGCGTCCAAGGCGCAGTTCCGCATGGCCCCTATACAGGGAAGTGTAGCCTTGCCGCCTGCCTTGCGATATGCGCTCGCCATGCATGAGGATGAGGTCGAAGTCGATCAAGGCCAGGTCAGCCGCCTGATCGCGGCGCAGTTTCCGCACTGGTCAAATCTGCCGCTGTGGCCGGCACCCTCCGGCGGCACCGACAATGTGATCTTCAGGCTCGGCGCCGACATGGCGGTGCGCCTGCCGCGGCGTCCGTCAGCGGCGGGACAGATCGTCAAGGAGCAGCGCTGGCTGCCCGAGCTTGCCAGGCATTTGCCGCTGCCCGTGCCGGCGCCCATCGGCATGGGCGCACCCGGCGAGGCCTTTCCTTTCCGGTGGTCGGTCTGCCGATGGCTCGAGGGCGAGACGGCGCTTGCGGCGCCGATCGCCGATCTCGGCCAGGCGGCAAAGGATCTGGCCAGCTTCGTCTCGGCCCTGCAGCGGATCGATTGCGCGAAGGGGCCTGGCCCCGGCCCGCATAATTCGGGGCGCGGCGAGCCGCTCGCCAGACGCGATGCCGAAACCCGGATGGCGATCGTAAAGCTCGCCGGCATGATCGATGCCGGCAAGGCGACAAAGGTCTGGGAAACAGCGCTTGCGGCCCAGGTCTATGAGGGCGAGCCCACATGGCTGCATGGCGATCTCCATCCGGGCAACCTCATCACCGAGAACGGCCGGCTCGCCGCCGTCATCGACTTCGGTTGCCTCGGCACCGGCGATCCGGCCTGCGACCTCATGCCGGCCTGGACCGTTCTCGATGCGCCGGCACGCGAAACTTTTCGCGCAACCCATCCCGTGGACGATGCCGCCTGGGCGCGCGGCCGCGGCTGGGCCTTGTCGATGGGATTGATCGCGCTGCCCTATTATCTCGACACGAATCCTGTCCTTGTCGCCATTGCGAGGCGCGCGATCGCGCAAGCGCTTATGGGGTAAAGACCTTTTTCGTGAAGAGCTCGGTCAGGCCAAGAAGTTCGGGTCCGAGGACACGATCCTTCTCGACCGGCGGGACGATGCTGCGCACTTCCGCGAGAAAATCGCGCAGCGGGGGCGGCGCCTGCCGGTTCGTCACATAAAGCGCTTGCGATGCGACCACGGCCAGCGTCGCGAGGCAGGCATCGAGGCAGCGCCCGGCCTTTTCCTCCTTGGCCCAAGCCGGGAACGCCGTCGCCGCGACATCGTCCTGGCCGGCGCCCGCCGATTCCGTTCCCGGGATGAAGGTGCGCTGTGCGGCGTGCTTGGCCTGTTCGAGATATCCGGTAGTCGCCATCGGCACATAGCCCAGATTGCCATGCCCGTCGCTGTCGCTCGGATGCCGGTCGATGAGCAGCAGATCGGGAAGCCCCGATACCTTGCCGTTCAGGAGTTTTGAGCCATGGCGATCGCAGAGCAGGCAGATATCGGCCCAGATCGCGGCGAGGTCATCGAGGGCGGGGGCGGCCATGGCGTTGTGATAGCCACCGGTGCTGATGCACCGCCCCAAGGGATGCTTCTCGTCCGGCGGTATATAGACCGGGTTGTCGGAAGCGGAGCTGAGCGACACCGTGGCCGCGCGCTCCGCGGCAGCGATTGCGCGATGGGCGTGACCCAGGATACGGGGCACGATGCGATAGCTGACCGGCGCCTGATAGTTGCGCCGGCCGTCGCCCGCACCGTGGAGAAGACGGCGCAGGCCATCGAGGGCCGCTGCCTCATGCGGATCGCCCCACAGGTCCTCGAGAGCGGCATCATAATGCTCGAGCGGGGCGCGGAACGCCTCGATCGACAAGGCGAAGACATGCTCGATCAAATGGAGGCGGCGCCTTGCCGCCAGGGCCGAATCCGCAAGGAGGGCCGCGGCGCAGGGCGAGCCGTTGATCAGCGATCCCCGTTCCTTGACCTCGAGATCGAAGCGCGTCGTGAGCGCGGCAAAAAGCGGATAGAGCGCCAGGATCTCGCCAGCGCCGCCTTGTCCGGAAGAGGGCACTTGCGGCATCGGCCGCCCGTCGAGCATTTCGGCGACGGCAAGGGCGATGCGTGGCGTCGTCGCGGCATGGCCTTCGAGGAAATTGGCGAGGCGCGCCAGCACGATCCCCCTGACGATACGCTCGGGATAAGGATCGCCGAACGACGTCGCCGCGGCGAAGGCCTTGATCCGGGCATGGCGATCGCGCTCTTCCTTTTCGAGCTTCGTGCTCGCCAATTCGCCCATGGCGGTGGTCACGCCATAGATGACCGGAGGCGGATCGCTGTCGATGAGCTCGAGGAAGGAGGCGCGGCAGCGCGCGATCCGGTCGAGCGCCGCCTCGCTGATCTGTGCGCTCTCATTCTTCCAGGCGACGGCGAGAACGGAGTTGAGATTGATATCCGCTCTCTTCGTCAGCGTGACCGTCATGTGACTAGATCCGTTCGGCGAGGCGCTTGATCCGTTTCGCGGCTTCCGTGATCTGGCCCTCATCCACCGTCAAGGCGACGCGCAAATGCCCGGCCCCGCCGGTGCCGAAGCTTTCGCCGGGCATGGTGACGACAGCTTCCTCGGCGAGGAGCCGGCGGGCAAACTGATCGCCCGAAAGGCCGGTCTTGCGTATATCGACCATCACGAACATGCCACCCTCGGGCATGCGCGCGGAAACGGTCTTGGCGCCGTTCAGGCCGGAAATGAGCGCCTTGGCACGCTCTTCATAGCTCACCTTCATCGCATCGACTTCCGGAAAATGATTCTGCAGCGCGAAAGCCGCCGCGTCCTCGAGGAAGGGCTGCGAGCCGAAGAGGATGGTCTCCGACAGCGGCAGGACGCGGTCGCAGAATTCCTCCGACGCCGCGATCCAGCCGCAGCGGAAGCCCGGCATGGCATGCGATTTGGAGACGGAGGAGACCACGATGGTGCGTTCTTCGAGCTCTTCATCGTCGAAAGGCGAGACGAAGATCGTGTTGCCGTAAGTCAGCGTCGCATAGACTTCGTCCGAAACGATCCACAGATCATGCTTGCGGCAGAGCGCGCCGATCTCGGCGATCTCGTCGGCCGTGAAGACGGTGCCGGTCGGATTGCCGGGCGTGTTGAGAAGGAGAGCGCGGGTCCTGGGCGTGATCTTCTTCGCGAGGTCGGCGGCCTTCAGATGAAAGCCGCGATCGGGATCGGCGAGCACCGGCACGGCAACACCGCCCGCCGCGGCGATGACGCCTTCATAGGTCGCGTAATAAGGGTCGGGCAGCAACACTTCATCGCCGATATCGATGATGCCCATGAAAGCCACATAGAGCGCCGTCTGGGTGCCGGGCAGGAACAGGAACTGGCTCGGGCCGACATGGCGGCCGGTGCGCTGCGAATACATGGTGGAGAGAGCGCGCAGGATCTGGGGCTCGCCGCGACCATTGGAGTAGCGGGTGCGCCCGGCGCGCATCTGCCGGTCGGCAACATCCATGATCGCCTCGGGGACGGCGGCATCGGGCTCGCCGATGGACAAGAAGATCAATTCTTCGCCGCGGGCCTCGCGGTCCTTGCCCTCGATGTGAACAGCCCATTTGTGGGAGCCCAGGCCCTCGAGCCGCTCCGTGATCTTCGCATAGCGCATGATGGTTCCTCGATGAGGCCGGCTTCTTAGAGCAAAGCCCCAGCGCCGTCGAGGTCATGCATACCCTAACGTTGTTAGGGAATGTCGCGTCGCCGCGGCATCCCCGGTTCGTTACCTCATCACCCGGCCGGCCGTCTCAGGCCCGACTGCCGCCCAGACCGCCAAGGCGGCCACGATGATGCCGACAATGACGTGGTTCCATGTGGCATTCATCTGCGTGGCGAAGCCCAGGAGATAGGGCGACACGATCAGCCAGAGACCGAGCGCCGCTTCGATCCATTCCTCCCATTTATGGAAGGCGATCAGCGCGGCCAGCGCGGCGACGGCAATGATCACGCCGACGGCCCAGGCGTTCCAGGCCGGGGTCCGATCGACAGCGAAGCCCAGGGCCCAGGGCGAAACGACCAGCCAGAGGCCGAGGATAAGATTGACGGCATCCTTCCACTGGTCCGTCAGCCTTTTGCCAATATCCACCATGAACAACTCCATAGTTTTGAGCGCTTCCCTGTCGCCAAAGTCGGGAGACTTTGGCGGGAAGCGCTCCGGCATTGCGCGAGCAGTGCCCACGAGACCCGCAACGCCGGTTGCTCGTTCTCTGTTCCTGGGAAGAGAGCGGGAAGGAGCGTTCCCACCACCCTTGGCGCGCAGGAACAGTTTGCTCTAACGACAATAGGTAGGAAGGCCGGGCGCCGCGTCAAGATGATGCGACGAAACGTCAATTTTCCACGGCGGCTGTATCCTGGTCGGCCGCGGGCTCGACGGTGAAATTATTGCCGGACAGGAATTCACCGACATTGGCAAGGCCAGGAAAGGAATCGCAGAACACCTTGACGACGACGAGGATGGGCACGGCGATGAGCGCCCCGACGATGCCCCATATCCAACTCCAGAAAGCGAGCGAGACGAAGATCACCACGACGTTGAGCTCGAGCCTTCGGCCGAGGACGAGCGGCGTGATGAAGGCGCTTTCGAGCGTGTGGAAAAGAAGATAGGCGGCGGGCGGCAGCAGCGCGAGGCCGATCGAGCCATAGGTGATCAGACCGGCAATAAGCGCCGTGCCCGTGCCGATGGCGGCGCCGACATAAGGGATGAAATTGAGCACCGTCGCGGCGGCACCCCAGAGCAGGGCATTGGGCATGCCGAGCACCGCCATGGCAAAAGCGACGGCAGCGCCGAAACAGATATTGATCGCGGTGATGGTGAGGAGATAGCGCGAGACCTCGAACTCGACATCGTGGACGACCCGCACCGACCGCTTCTTGTCACTGTAGGTTGGAAGAATGCGCACCAGCTTGTGCAAAAACAGATCGCCGGAAGACAGCAGGAAGACGACAAGCACCAAGGTGACGCCGAGCGTGGCGCCCAATCCACCCAGTGTGTCGGCGGCCCAAGCGGCAAGGCCTGGCTGGGCCACGACGACCCTCTCGGTCGCGGGGCTCACCGCCGCCGCGATCTGCTCGAGCTGAGCCGAGGCGCTCATGATCTTGCGCAAGGGCTCGCGCAGGGGAGCGAAACGCTCCTCCAGGCGCTGCGCAACGGCCGGCGCGTCCGCAATCACCTGGCTTACCGGATCGGCCAGATAGTATGCGGCGGCGCCGAAGACGGCGAACATCGCCAGCACAATCATGATCGCGGAAACGACGGAAGGAATGCCGTGGCGGCGCAAATAGCGCACCAGGGGCGAGAAGGTCAGCGTGATCAGCAGCGCCAGCATGACCGGCAGGAAGAAGGTGCGGGCAAAGTACAAAGCGCCGATCAGCAGGATTGCGAATATGCCAATGATGGAAGCCGAGACCAGCTTTGAGAGGTGGAGCCGCCCATTCGCCGTTTTCGCCTCGACCGGGCCCACATCCATTAGCGTCCTCATCTCCCTCAAAGCTCACATTAACGTCTGGGAGAAGGGCCGGTTCCCTGGGAGCTTCCGGCGGCATCGTAACTGTTTACTTTCCAGCACTTTTGAGAAAGTAATTCCTATATGGCCAGGGCCCTGCCGCGCGTCACCTATTCCAACATCGCCGCTGATTTTTCAGCCCTCCACGACTGGCTGGACGGCGCCCTGCCGCGCTTCCGCAAATCGGCTCTGGGCCAGGCCTGGCCCAATGTGGTGGAAGGCCGGCACGATGTGAGCGGACGCGCTTACGAGGTCTATTGCCCCTTCGATCGCGACCTCCTGGTGGCGCGGCTGGTCTCGGGCGACCGCACGGCCGTGAAGAGTGCCGTCGCCGCGGCCCGCCAGGCCTTCGGGGCCTGGTCAGGGATGGGTTGGAAGGCACGGGTTAAGGCTTTGCGCAAATGGGCCAAGGAGCTCGACCGGCGCAAATACGATCTCGGCATGGCCGCCCTTTACGAGGTCGGCAAATCGCGGCTCGAAGCCATGGGCGAGGCGGAAGAGGCGGTCGACCTCATCCGCTGGTATTGCGACGAGATGGAGCGCAACCGCGGCTTTGCGCGGCCGATGAGCCGTGCCGTCCCGCGCGAGGAAACCAGCTCGGTCCTCAAGCCGGTCGGCGTCTTCGCGGTCATCGCGCCCTTCAACTTCCCGGTGGCTCTGCCTTGTAACATGCTAGGGGCCTGTCTCGTCGCCGGCAACACGGCGGTGTTCAAGCCCGCTCCGCAATCGGGACTGACGGCGGCCCTTCTGATGGAGACGGTGGAATCCGCGGGCCTGCCGCCCGGCCTGGTCAATCTCATCAATGGCGAGGAGGCGGGACCCTTGCTGGTCGATGCGGATGGCATTGACGGTATCGCCTTCACCGGCAGCCACCAAGCCGGCATGCGCATCTTCCGCAAGATGGCCTCCGGCCCCTATGCCAAGCCGGTGATCAGCGAAATGGGGGGCAAGAATCCGGCCTATGTGACCGCCAAGGCCGATCTCGACCGCGCCGCGGAAGGCCTCATCCGCTCGGCCTTTGGTCTTTCCGGTGAGAAATGCTCGGCCTGCTCGGTCGTCTATGTCGAGGAAGCCGTGGCGCAAGAATTGCTGCAGCGGCTCAAGACGCACGCCGAGGCGATCGCCATCGGCAATCCGGAAGAGCGTACGACCTTCATGGGTCCGGTGATCAGCGAGACGGCGGTCGAGCGCTTTCACAAGGCGGTGAAGGCGGCTCGGGCAAAAGGCCGCATCGTCCATGGCGGCGAGAAGCTGGCCGGTGCCCGCTTCGACAGGGGGCATTTCGTCGCCCCGACGGTGGTGGCGGAACTTCCCCGCGATCACTGGATTAACAAAGAGGAACTTTTCCTGCCGTTCCTCTCGGTGCAGGTCTGTACCTCGCTCGACGAGGCCATCGCTTGGGGAAATCGCAATGTTTATGGGCTTTGCGCGGGACTCTATTCGGAGAATCCCCAGGAGATCGAGAGGTTTCTCGAGCGCGCCGAGGCAGGCGTTCTCTATGTCAACAGGCGCAGTGGTGCCACCACCGGGGCTTGGCCCGGGGTTCAGAGCTTCTGCGGCTGGAAAGGGTCGGGAATTGACGGCAAAGGAGGGCTAGGGCCATTTACCATTCCTCGCTACATGCGCGAACAAAGTCTCACCATCATGCGCGGCTAATGCCGGTTCCCGGGCCTTTACAAATCGTTCCCGGGGCTTCATGTTGCGGCGCACTTTGGGGTGCTCCCAGGTTCCAGCGACTGGCAAAAAACCATGATCCGGCATCATGTTGAGCCGGGCGAGGAGTTGTGTTGAATGAGCGTTACACGGCGTGGCGTGCTGAACACGCTGCAAGGGCTGGCGATACTGGGCGTCGCTGCCAGAACGGGTCTCCTGGAAGCAGCGGCTCAGACCGTTGAGCTTTTCGCCAAGGCGGAACCCTTCAGCGACGATTACGTGCTGGAACTGGCGCGGGCGCGCGCCAAGAAGCCTTTCGTCGAAGAAAAGATCGCGATGCCGTCCGGCCTCGACAATCTTACCTATGATCAGTATCGCGACATCCGCTTCAACCCGGAGAAGTCGATCTGGAAGGGACAGCCGCATGGCTTCTCCTTCGACCTGTTTCATTCGGGCTTCTATTACACATCGCCGGTCGACATCTTCGTCGTCAACGACGGCGAGCAGGCGAAGCTCAACTATGTGCCCGATCTCTTCACCTTCGGTCCGCTGGTGGCGAAGCCCAAGGGCGATATGGATCTCCACTATGCCGGCTTCAGGCTGCGCTACCCGATCAACAGCAAGGACTACAATGACGAGTTCTGCGTGTTCCAGGGGGCGTCCTATTTCCGCGCCATAGGCAAGGGTCATCTCTACGGTCTTTCGGCGCGCGGTCTTGCGATCGACACCGGCCAGCCCAATGGCGAGGAGTTTCCGTTCTTCCGCTCCTTCTGGATCCGCACGCCGACACCCGATGCGGTCTCGATCGTGGTGTGGGCGCTGCTCGACAGCCCGTCGGCCACGGGCGCCTACCGCTTCACCATCAAGCCCGGCCAGGCGACGCAGATGGATGTCGAGATGACCATCTTCCCGCGCCGCGACATCGAGCATGTCGGCATAGCGCCGCTCACCAGCATGTTTCTCTTCGATGCGATGGATCGTACCGCCTTCGATGACTACCGGCCGGCGGTGTGCGATACAGACGGGCTGATGATGCTGACGGGTGCGGGCGAATATCTGTGGCGGGCTCTCGCCAATCCGAAGACGCTGCAAGTCTCGGCCTTCGTCGACAACAGCCCCGGCGGCTTCGGCCTGATGCAGCGCAAGCGGCGCTATGACGATTTCCTCGATCTCGAAGCCAAATATGAGAAACGGCCGAGCCTGTGGGTAGAACCGATCGGCGATTGGGGCCAAGGCGCGGTCGAGCTCTATGAGATCCCTTCGCAGCGCGAGATCAACGACAATATCGCGGTCTTCTGGCAGCCCAAGCAGAGGCCGGCCAAGGACAGCTCGGTCTCCTTCGTCTACCGGCTCTATTGGTGCGACGAATGGCCTCTCGACCGCAAGGACTTCAAGGCGATGGCGAGATTCTCCGGCGGCGGTCTCAATTTCGACCAGAATAAACGCCTCTATGTCATCGATTTCGAGGGCGGCTCATTGACCGGCGACGTCGTCGCCGATGTGACGGCGAGCCAGGGTACGATCAGCAATGTGGTCACTCAGCCCAATCCGCAAAGCGGCGGCGTCAGATTGTCTTTCGAGATCGATGTCGGAAATGCTGAAATGTCCGAGCTCCGGGCCGTGCTCAAGCGCGGCCAGGACAGGGTAAGCGAGACATGGCTCTATCGGTGGACAAAATCGTAGATATCGTACCAGCAAAGGACGATATTCTGCCGCCGGAATCCCGGCTCGAGATGCCCGTCCAGGATCTCGAACATTGGCCCTCGGGGCGGCCCCATTCCGCCGGTCGCTCGCATCCCTCGATCCATCTGTGCCGTTGGTTCGTGTTCTCGGCGACGCTCGCTCTGACCGGCCTCGGCACCTATGAAATCTACCAGGTGATCAGCCCGGCCGACATCACCTGGCTTCAGGTCATCTTCGCGGCGCTCTTCGCCATAACCTTCGCCTGGATCTCCTTCGCCTGCGCCAGCGCCGTCCTCGGCTTCCTGTGCCTCAGACGGCAGCGCTATGTGCTCGCCGATCAGGACAAGATCGGGCGCACCGCGCTCCTCATGCCGGTCTATCATGAGGATCCCGAAACCGTCGCAGAAGCGCTGGCGCGCATGGGCCGCGCCATCGCGGCGGAGAAAGCCAACGACAAGTTCGACATCTTCGTCTTGAGTGACAGCCGCGAGCCCGCCCATATCCGTGGGGAAGCGCAGGTCTTCGGCAAATTGCGCCACGACCTCGGCGACCTGATCCAGCTCTATTACCGAAGGCGCGTCGAAAATCATCACAAGAAGGCCGGCAATATCGCCGATTTCGTCACCCGCTGGGGCGGCGCCTATGACTATATGATCGTGCTCGATGCCGACAGCATGATGGCCGGGTCGACGCTCGTCACGCTGGCGCGCGCCATGGCGGCCGACGACAAGGCGGGCATCATCCAGAGCCTGCCGATGCTGCACAACCGCTGGACGCTCTATGCGCGCATGCAGCAATTCGCCGGCCGCGTCTATGGACCGATCGTCGCCAACGGCCTTGCCGCCTGGCATGGGCGCGACGGCAATTACTGGGGACACAACGCGATCATCCGCGTCAAGGCCTTCGCCGAGGCCGCGGGCCTGCCCGAGCTCCACGGGCGCAAGCCGTTCGGCGGCCACATCATGAGCCATGATTTCGTCGAGGCGGCGCTCATAAGGCGCGCCGGCTGGGCCGTCTATATGCTGCCCGGGCTCGGCGGCTCCTATGAGGAGACCCCGCCCAATCTCATCGAGCTCGCGGCGCGTGACCGCCGCTGGAGCCAGGGCAACCTGCAGCATATGAAGCTTTTGCGCGTCAAAGGCCTGCATTGGGTGAGCCGCATCCATTTCCTGCAGGGCATCATGTCGTATCTGGCTTCGCCGCTGTGGCTGTTCTTGCTGCTCACCGGCCTCGTGCTCTCGACCGTCGCCAAATACACCGAGCCCAATTATTTTCCGGAAGGCTTCACGCTCTTCCCCGCCTGGCCGGTCTTCGACCCCGAGCGCGCTCTAAGGCTGTTCACCTTGACCATGGCGGTCCTGTTCGTGCCGAAGATCCTCGGCATCCTGGCGGCGATCATCGACCCGGTGCTCAGGCGCGGCTGCGGCGGCGTCAGCGGCCTCATCAAGAGCCTGTTCGCCGAATCGCTGCTCTCGGCACTGCTCTCGCCGATCATGATGCTCATCCAATCGGGTTTCGTGCTCGATGTGTTTCTCGGCCGCGACTCCGGCTGGAAGGCGCAGAAGCGCACCGAGGAGGCGCCGCCGTTCAACGAGCTTCTCTACAAGCATGCCTGGCACATCGTGGCCGGCGTTCTCATCGGCGTGCTGGCCTTCCTGATCACGACCAAGACCTTCCTGTGGTTGTCGCCGATCGTGCTCGGTCTCGGCCTGTCGGCGGTCGTCTCCTGGTGGACGGGCCTCGTCTCTTCGGGCGAACGCGCCTGGCGCTGGAACGTGTTCCGCATCCCGGAAGAGGCTGAGCCGATCTTCGGCGATCAGAACGGCGCCAATCCTAAGGAACGTCTCGCGGCAGCGGAGTGATATTGCCCTCGGCATCGATCGCCAGGCTGCGATGGCGGGAGAGCCGGCGATAGTCCGCCTCGCCGACCGCGACGATCGGGCAGCCGCGCCCGTAAAGTGTTTCCGCCACCATCGCGCCGACCGCCAGATTGATGTCGGGCTTCACCAGGATGACGGCGGCGGGCGCTGTGCCGAGCCTGATGGCCTCGGCCATGCCGCCGGGGGCGGTGCCGGAGCCCCGCGTCTCGCGCATCATGAGGATGGTGCCGGAAAGGCTTTTGCCCTTCTGCGGATGATGAACGTCGATGATCCGGCCCGAGCGCGGATCGAAGGCGCCCCAGAAGCTCAAGGGCGCATCGAGCGCCAAGACATCGCCCTGGGCAGCACCCTTGTTGAGAATGCGCGTCGTCATGCGAGGCCATTGCTCCACAGTTGCGGATCGCGCCAGACCTCGCCCTTGACGGCGCTCTCGACGCATTCGGCAAGGCTGCCGAAGGCGACTTCGACGCCGAGCATGCCGGGCGCGTAATAGGCCCATTTGGCGGCATTGGTCATGATGCGGCCGCGGCATTGGCGCACCGCGGGCGAGTAATAAGTGCAGGTGTCGGCGATGACCGTGGCGCCGAATCTCTCGAGCTCCGCGATCCATCCCTTTGCCGCGGCGCCATCGCGGACATAGCGGCTGGTCGAGACATAGAAGGCGAGGCCGGGCTTGATCCTGCGGCCCGTGACGAGCGGCACCAGCCGCTCGAATTCGCTCAGCGAGAAATGCGGCGTGCCGAGCGCCACCATGTCGAGCGGGCCGTCCTGCGCCGTCGTCAGATCCTGGCGCGCCTCCAGGAGCAGTTCAGGCGTGAGGTCGATGACCCGCTCGGGCACGCTGTCGCCGAAAGCTTCTCCTTCCGTTTTCGCCTCGGGCGTCACGCCTATGGCATGCCACAATTCGACGCCGCCCGCCGCCGCGGCCGCGGCCGACAAGGCCTTCAGCCCGTCCGGCGTCTGTTGCGGCGGCAGCCCCGAGATGACCGGGATGCGCTGCCCTGCGAGCTTGCCGGCCTGATGGCCCAGCAGATGATAGAAGATATTCTCGTTCTTCCACGTCTCGGGGATATCCTCGGTGCGGATGAGGATGTCGCCGCGGCGCTCCTTGTCCCGATGCAGGCCGGCCTTGGGCGCCTTGCCGATGAGCGCGCAGGCGACGTCGAGATAGTCGCCATATTTATTGGTGCGGGCGCCGATGACGGAATTGTAGAAGGAGACCGCATTGGATTCGCCGGCCACGATGTGATCGCCGAATTTCGGCCCGCCAGGAAGCTGATAGGGCGCGCAGGTCCAGACCGGCTTGCAGCCGAGCTGCTCATAGAGCTGCATCAACCTGCGCGCGCCCTTGACCATTTCCGGATCGCTCGCCTCGGGGCGGATGTCGGGATTGGCAAGGCTCACCACGCCGTTGTTCGTCCAGGCGGGGACGGCGAGCCTGGCGCCGTGATCGACGAGAAATTGCGCGAAATCGACATGTGCCTGGCCGCTATAGAAGCAGGCATCGATATGGGCGAAGCTCACCGGCACGAGGGAGCGGGCGCCAAGAATTTCGGCGGCGCGCAACACCAGCCGCATGGCGAGCTGCATCGCGGGGCCGTGGGCGCCGTCGAGAAAGGCGCGTTCCTTGTCGTCGAGCGAGATCATGCGATTTTTTCCGCGCGCGCCATTTTGTTCAAGGTCACATAGTCGATCTTGCCGGTGCCGAGGAGCGGCATGGTCTCCAGGGGCATGATGATGCGCGGGATCATGAGCTCCATCGCGCCCTCGGCCTTCATCCCTTCGGCAATCCGGCTGCGGTCGAGCTTGGGGTCGGTGGTGAAGAGCACGAGCTGCTCGCCCTTCTTCGGATCGGGAACGGCGACAACCGCATGGACGTGGTCCGGGAAAGCCTGCTGCAGCTTGATCTCGACGGCGGCGAGCGAGACCATTTCGCCGGCGATCTTGGAGAAGCGCTTGGCCCGCCCCAGAATGGTGACGAAGCCCTTGTCGTCGATCTTCACGATGTCGCCGGTGTCATACCAGCCGTCTTCCGGCGGCTCGATCTTGCCCGGCGTTTCGGCGCGCAGATAGCCCATCATGATATTGGGACCCTTGACGACGAGGCGGCCGCCTTCTTCGATGCCTTCGACCGGATCGAGACGATGCTCGATGCCGTCGAGCAGGCGGCCGACCGTTCCGGCGCGATAGTAGATGGGCGTGTTGACCGCCAGCACCGGCGAGCATTCGGTGACGCCATAGCCTTCGAGAATGCGCAGGCCGAACTTGTCCATCCAGGTCTGGCGCGTCTCCGGCCGCACCCGCTCCGCTCCCGCCACGACGAAACGCACCGCATAGAAATCATATGGATGGGCATTGCGGGCGTAGCCGGTGAGGAAGGTGTCGGTGCCGAAGAGGATCGTCGCATTGATGTCATAGGCCATCTCGGGGATGATCTTATAATGGAGCGGCGAGGGATAGAGGAAAGTCCTGACCCCTGCGAGCACCGGCAGGAACGTGCCCGCATTGAGGCCGAAAGTGTGGAACATCGGCATGGCGTTGAAGACGATGTCCTTGGGCGTGAAATCGATGCGCGCCGCCGCCTGATGGCGGTTGGCCTGGAGATTGTGATGCGAGAGGACGACGCCCTTAGGCGTTCCCTCCGAGCCCGAGGTGAAGAGGATAACGGCGGGCGCATGCGCATCGTCATTGTAGCCGAGCCGAGCCAGAGCGGCTTTCGGGAAATACCCGGCGATGAGCCCATAGAGCTTGTCGACGATGCCGATTTTCTCGCGCACATCCTCGATCCAGATGATCCGCGCTTCCTTCTCGAGGAGCGCCACGTCGTCGGCAAAATTGCCGGCCTCGACGAAACGGCGCGAGGTGATGATGGTTTTCACTTCCGCCGTCCGGCAGGCGGCGATCATGTTGTTGATGCCGGTCGAATAATTGAGCAGCGCCGGCACGCGGCCCGAGGCGTGGAGGCCGAAGAGGGTCACGAAGCAGCCGGCGGCGGTCGGCAACAGCACGCCGACGGCCTTCTCGCCCGGGGTCGCTTGCGCGAGGCGGCGGCCGAGGATGAAGCTTCCCAGCACGATGCGGCCATAGGTCAAGGGCGTGCGCTGGATGTCCTCGAGGATCTGATGGTTGCGGCCGTGAATATGGCGCGCGCTCAGCAGCGATTTGAACAAGGTCTCATCGACGAAGCTGGTGCGGAACATCATGTTGGTCATGATGTCGTAGAGCCTGGCGGCGAGATATTCGCGCAACTCGGCGCTCTTGAGATGGGCCGGCGCTTCGGGCTTGACCGGGGGCAGGAAGGTCAGGGTGATCTTGGGAAACCAGCGCAGCCTGAGCTTGCCCTTCATCAGCGAGAAGGGCGTGTACAGCGCGCCGTCGATGCGGATGGGCAGGATTTTGGCATCGGCGAGATGGGCGATGACGCCCGGCCCCTCATAGACCTTCATCAGCGAGCCGGTGCGGGTGATGCGGCCTTCCGGGAAGATGACGACCTTGCGGCCGCGCTTCAGGCCGTTGGCCAGGGTCTTGAGCGCCATCGGATTGGCGGGATCGATCGGCAGCAGATCGAAAAGGTGGAAGGCGGGCTTGACCCACCAGCGGTTGGCGATGTGGGTGTTGATGGCGAAATGGCAGCGCTCGGGCAGGAAGGCCGAGATCAGCGGCCCGTCGAGGAAGGAGGTGTGATTGGCGATGATCAGTACCTTGCGGCCGGCTTTGATGAAATTCTCGAAGCCTTTGACCTCGACGCGATAGAAGAGGCGGAAAAGCCGGCGCGCCACATAGGCGGCGAGCTCCTGCGGCAAGAGCTGGCAGATCCACAGGGCGGCGACGGCATTGGCAAGGCCTACCACCAGGAACAGGCCGCGCACCGAAAGGCCGGCGCCGAGAAGAATGACGGAAATGATCGTCGCCGCCGTCATGAAGATGGCGTTGATGATGTTGTTGGCGGCGATGACGCGCGCGCGCTTTAGCGGCGACGAGCGCTGCTGAACCAAGGCATAGAGCGGCACGGCAAAGAGACCCGCGCAAAAGGCGATCAGGCCGAGATCGATCAGCACACGCCAGCCGGAGAAGCTGGTGAGGATGTCGGCGGGGCCGAGGAGGGTGCTCGAGTCGCTCGTCCGCAGGCTGCTGGTGGCGAAAAAGAGGTCGATGATGAAGAACGTGATCAGGATCGAGGCGACCGGCACATATTTGACCGACACGTCGCCCTTGAGCAGGCGGTTGGTGACGATGGAGCCGAGGCCGATCGCGACCGTGAAGGCGGCGATGATGAGGCTCGCCACCGTCTCGTTGGCGCCGAGCTCGGTCTGGGAGAAGAGCGGGATCTGGGTAAGGAAGACGACGCCCAAGAACCAGAACCAGGAAATGCCGAGTATGGCGAGAAAGACGTCATGGCGCTCGCGCGCGATGCCGATCATGCGCCAGGTCTCGGCCACGATATTGGGATTGATCCTGAGATCGGGCTGGGGCGGCGGCGCTGCCGGAATCTGGCGGGCGCTCATATAGGCGACGAGGGCAAGCCCGATCATCACGACGCTCACCGCATGGCGGCCCATCTCGGACTGGATGGCGAAGCTGCCGAACAGTGTGCCGAGCAGGATCGACAGGAAAGTGCCCATCTCGATGAGGCCGTTGCCGCCGAGAAGCTCGTGGCGCTCGAGATGCTGCGGCAGGATCGAATATTTGATCGGGCCGAAGAAAGCCGACTGGATGCCGGTCAGGAGCACGATCGAGAGCTGCAGCCAGACCAGGTCGGTGAACAGGCTGAAAGAGGCGAGCGCCACGATCGCGATCTCGATGAGCTTGATGCGGCGCGCCAGCATCGCCTTGTCGAACTTGTCGGCGATCTGGCCGGCGGTCGCCGAGAAAACGAAGAAAGGCAGGATCAGGAGGCCGGCGGAAACAGTGTTGAGGAGGGGCGCATTGAAGCCGAGCCTTGGTCCCAGGTCGTAGATGAGCAGGATCGAGAGCGCATAGCGGAAGGCATTGTCATTGAAGGCGCCGATCGCCTGGGTGACGAAAAGCGGCCAGAAGCGCCGGGTAGCCAGCAGTGCGAATTGGTTGGGATGGCCATTGTCCATCGTGGCGCCGGTTCCTTCCGAATCAAAGGCGAAGTGCGTCTTCTATATGTTTCAGCGTATCCTGGTGGCGATTGCAAACCCGCTCTGCGCCGGCCTCGGCCAAACGGCGGCCTTTCGCCTGATCGCGCGAAAAGCCGATGAAATGGACGCCATGGGCGAGACCCGCGTCGACATCGTTAAGATTGTCGCCAATAAAGACGATGCGCTGGCGCGGCAAGCCCGAGGCGGCGATGGCGCGGGCAAGGATCTCGCGCTTGGCGCCGCCGCCATCGGCGCCGAAGGCATGGCTCTGGACCGGCGTCCATAATTGGCAGGCGGCAAGGCGCAGCTGTGCGGCCTCGAGAAGATTGGCCGTAGCGATACCGAGCTTCGCACGTCCGCCCAGACGCCCGAGGAGCCAGGCGGCGCCTTCGACCGCCGAAGGCGTGAGCCGTTTGAGATCGATGTCGCTTGCCAGATGGTTGAGATAGGCGGTGACGATCGCCTGATGCTCGCCACGCGACGGCTTGCGGCCGAAATGCTTGCCGAGGATCTCGGTGATGATGTTCTCGTCATTGCGGATCAGGTAGCTGTCCCAGTCGCGCGACAGGCCTTCAAGACCATGGAGCTTGGTGAAAGCCCAGAAAAAAGCGTCCTCTTCCGGAGGCGTCAGCTCGAGCAGGACGCCGTCGACATCGAAGATGACTGCCGCGTCAACCATTCAGCATGCGCGGCGTCATTTCGATCAAGGTCGGGCCGTCAGCCTTGAGGGCGCGACCGATCGCTTGGGCGAGGCCCTTGAGCGACTCCGGTTTCTCGGCGCCGCAGCGATAGGCCTTGGCGAGCGCCTGGAAGTCGGGATTGACCAAAGTGACGGCGTTGGGCTGGATGCCCTTGTTCACCATGTCGTCGCGGATCTGGCCCAGCGCGTCGTTGTTCCACATCAAGATGACAAGCGGCAATTTGTGCTCGGCCGCGGTGCCGAGCTCGTTGATCGTGTATTGGATGCCGTAATCGCCGATCATCACCGCGACCGGCTTGTCGGGGCAGCCGAATTTGGCGCCGATGCCGGCGGGAAGCGCGAAGCCCAGCGTGCCGAAGCCGACCGGGTGGAGCCAGCTCCGCGGCTCGAAAACCGGGAAGATCTCGTTGGCGGCATAGGCGATCTGCGTCATGTCGGAGGCGATCACCGTCTCGGGCGGCAGCGCGTCGCGGATGACGGCAAGCACCTTGCGCAGAACTTTCCGCAATTCGCTGTCTTCCGCCGCTTCGGCCGCGAGCGTCGCGGCAATGGACTTCTCGGCCGCCTTGCGGCGCCCCGAATGATCAGCGGCGGACAGGCTCCGCGCGATGGCCTCGAGCGCTTCCGCGGCATCGGCGAGGATGGCGATGTCGGCCGCATGCGGGCGCGCCAGCGTCATCGGGTCGAGGTCGATGCGGATGAGGCCCTGATCGAGGATGAAGCCCGAATCCCAGAAATCGGTCTCGGACAGTTCCGAGCCGGCGCACAGAACCACATCGGCCTCGCGCAGAAGCTTCTGGCCCGAGGGCTGCGCCAGGCGGTAGCCGAGGCACAAAGGATGAGTGCCCGGAACGGCACCCTTGCCGGCGGTCGTGGTGATGATCGGCGCCCCCAGCTTCTCGGCAATGGCAAGTGCTGCCTTGCCGGCACCGAGCGCACCGCCGCCCAAGAGGATCACCGGCGACTTCGCCTTGGCGAGGCGCTCCGCCGCTTCTTTGATCTGGTCGGCCGGGGCCTGCGGCAGTTTCGGGGTCCTGTGGGTGGTCCAGCCCTTGCCTGCCGGGACCTTGAGGAGGTCGAGCGGCAGCTCGAGATAGGCCGGGCGCGGGCGCATGGAAGCGAAGGCCGAAAAGGCGCGGGCCACGCCGTCGCGCACGTCCTGGGGCGTATAGGCGCGCACCGCGAGATTGGTGATGGTCGCCGCGGCGCCGAGCTGGTTCTGCATCTCATGCAAGCGACCGCGGCCTTGCGCGCTGTCGGCGATGTCGAGGGCGGAGGAGATGCAGAGCACCGGGCTCGAATCGGACCAGGCCTGACCCAATGGCGTCATGATATTGGTGAGGCCGGGGCCGGTGATGGTGAAGCACACGCCGGGCTTGCCGGAAGCGCGGGCATAGCCGTCGGCCATGAAGCCCGCACCCTGCTCGTGGCGCACCAGCACATGCTTGATCTTCGAGCGTGGCAGCGCGCGATACATCTCCACATTGTGGACGCCCGGGATACCGAAGATGGTGTCGGTGCCGTAAGATTCGAGCAGGCCGACAAGAGCTTCGCCGGTCGAGTGTTCAGCGCGGGACATTTCAACTTCTCCGATTACGTCGTCAGGCCGCTTTGGTTCGGGCCTCGGGCTTGTTCACGGCATGGCATGCCACAAGGCTCGCCTCATGCGCAAGGAGTTGGGGACGTTCAATCGGGCAGAGATCGAAGGCGAGCGGACAACGCGGATTGAAGGCGCAGCCGGTCGGCGGGTTGAGGGGCGAGGGCAGCTCGCCCTTGAGCACGATGCGCTCGCGCTTGCGCTCGGGATCCGCCATCGGCGTCGCCGAGAGCAGAGCGCGGGTATAGGGATGCTGCGGATTGTTGAAGATGTTGTCGCGCGTGCCGTATTCGACGACGCGGCCGAGATACATCACCATCACGTCATTGGCGATGTGACGCACCACCGAGAGGTCGTGGCTGATGAAGAGATAGGCGAGATTGAGCCGCTCCTGGATGTCGGCGAGAAGGTTCAGCACCTGCGCCTGGATCGACACGTCGAGCGCCGAGACCGGCTCGTCGAGGACGAGGATGTCGGGATCGAGCATGAGGGCGCGGGCGATGGCGATGCGCTGGCGCTGGCCGCCCGAGAACATGTGCGGATAGCGTTCATAATGCTCGGGACGCAGGCCGACATTGGCCATCATGGCGCGCGCTCTTTCGGTGCGCTCCTTGGCCGGGAGCGAGGTATTGACGAGCAAGGGCTCTTCCAGCGTGTGGCCGATCTTCTGGCGCGGATTGAGCGAGCCGTATGGGTTCTGGAAGACGATCTGCACCTTCGAGCGCAGGCTGCGCAGCGTCTGGGGTGAAGCGCCGACGATCTCGTTGCCCGATATCTGCAGCGAGCCCGAGGTCGGCGTCTCGATCATGGTGACGAGGCGGGCGAGGGTGGATTTGCCGCAACCCGATTCACCGACGACGGCGAGCGTCTGGCCGCGCTTGACGGTGAAGCTCGTACCGTCGAGCGCCTTGAGCGTCGCCGATTCGCGGAAGGCGCCGCGCGAGACCTCGTAATAGCGGGCGAGATCGCGGGCAATGACGACGGTTTCATCGCTCATGCGGCCTTCTCCTTGCCGGGATGGCCGAGCGCCACGCCGTTCTTCAGGGGATAGTGGCAAAGGGCGTCGCCCAGCTCCTTCTGCTGCGGCGGGACCTCGGTGCGGCACAGATCGGTGGCGAAGGTGCAGCGCGGCGAGAACAGGCAGCCTATCGGACGGTCGAACTGGCCGGGCACGACGCCGGGGATCGACGGCAGGCGCTTCATATGGGCGCGCTCGGGCAGAGCGGCGAGAAGGGCCGCCGTATAGGGATGGTGCGGATCGCGGAACAGGCCCCTGACCGGCTGCTCCTCGACCTTCTGGCCGGCATATTGCACCGACACGCGCTCGGCGGTCTCGGCGACGACGCCCATGGAATGGGTGATGAGAACGAGCCCCATGCCGGTGTCGCGCTGCACCTTGAGGAGCAGGTCGAGGATCTGCGCCTGGATCGTCACATCGAGCGCGGTGGTCGGCTCATCGGCGATCAGGAGCTTGGGGTTGCAGGCGATCGCCATGGCGATCATCACGCGCTGGTTCATGCCGCCCGACAATTGATGCGGGAAGGAATTGAGCCGGGTTTCAGGCGCTGGGATGCCAACCAGACGCAAAAGCTCGATGGCACGTTCGCGGCGCTTGGCCCTGTCCATGTTGAGATGGGTCTTCAGCGCCTCGGTGAGCTGATAGCCGACCTTGAAGCAGGGATTGAGGCTCGACATCGGCTCCTGGAAGATCATGGCGATGTCCTTGCCGATGATCTGGCGGCGCTCGCGCTTGCTCATGGCCAGAAGCTCGCGGCCTGCGAACTGCATGCGGTCGGCAGTCACTTTCGCCGCCCAGGGCAGAAGCCCCATCACCGCCAGCATGGACACCGACTTGCCGGAACCCGATTCACCGACAATGGCGAGGACCTCGCGCGAGTCGACCTTGAGCGAGACGCCGTCCACGGCACGGAACCAGCCGCTGGCGGTCTTGAATTCGACAGTGAGGTTCTGGATGTCGAGGAGGGACATGATCGCGCTTTCTCAACTCTTCTTGAGGCGGGGATCGAGCGCGTCGCGCAGGCCGTCGCCCATGAGATTGATGGCGAGAACCGTGATCAAGATGGCGATGCCGGGCAATGCCATGACCCAGGGATGGGACGTGATGAGGTCGCGGGAATCGGCGAGCATGGTGCCCCATTCGGGGGTCGGCGGTTGTGCGCCGAGGCCAAGGAAGCCGAGGCCTGCCGCCTCGAGAATGGCGTCGGATACGCCCAAGGCCGCCTGCACGATGAGCGGCGGCAGGCAATTGGGCAGAACCGTCACGAGCATCAGCCGCAACGGGCCGACGCCTGAGACCTTGGCCGCGGTGACATAATCTTTCGACAGCTCGGTCAAGGCGGAAGCGCGCACCAGGCGCACATAGCGCGGCAAATACACGACGGTCACCGCGATGATCGTGTTGGTGAGGTTGGGGCCGATGATGGCGACGATGAGGATGGCGAGCACCAGGCTCGGGATCGACATGATCAGATCCATGATGCGCAGGATGATCACATCGACGAAGCCGCCGAACCAGGCGGAGGCCAATCCCAGGACGACGCCCACGAACATCGAGACCACCATCACCGACAGGCCGATGAACAAAGAGATGCGGCTGCCATACATCAGGCGGGAAAGCATGTCGCGGCCGAGCGCGTCGGTGCCGAGCGGATAGGTCCAGGTGCCTCCCTCGGCCCAAACGGGGGGCAATTTGGTGAAGCCGCGGAACTGCTCGAAGGGATCATGCGGCGCCAGCACATTGGCGAAGATCGCGATGAAGATGACGATCGAGACGACGGCGAGGCCCAAGACGGCGCCACGGTTCTCGCGGAAGGAACGCCAGAAGCTGAGAAGCGGGCTCGGCGGGCTTTGCGGGCGCTGAGCGGCCGAAGGCAAGGTCACGTCAACGGGCATGGCGAATCCTCGGATTGATGAGACCATAGGTGAGATCGACGAGCAGGTTGACCACGATGACGATGCTCGAGATCAGCATGATGCCGCCTTGCAGCGCCGGATAATCACGCCGGCCGATCGATTCGATGAGCCACTTGCCGACACCCGGCCAGGAGAAGATCGTCTCGGTGAGGACGGCGCCCGCGAGCAGCCCGCCGACCGAGAGGCCAATCACGGTAACGACAGGAATCAGCGCATTGCGCAAGGCATGGATGCCGATGACGCGCGAGGTGGGCAGGCCTTTGGCGCGGGCTGTGCGCACATAGTCCTCTTCCAGGACTTCGAGCATCGACGAGCGCGTCATGCGCGCGATGATGGCGAGCGGGATGGTGCCGAGCACGATGGTCGGCAAGATGAGATGCCGCACCGCATCCATGAAGGCGCCGCTCTTGCCCGAAAGCAGGCTGTCGATGAGCATGAAGCCGGTGACTTGCGGGTAATAGTATTTGATGAGGTCGACGCGGCCCGACACCGGAGTGAGGTGCAAAGTGTTCGACATGATGAGAATGAGGATGAGGCCCCACCAGAAGATCGGCATGGAATAGCCGGTAAGGGCCAAACCCATCAAAGTCTGGTCGTAGATGCCGCCACGGCGCGAGGCGGCGATGACGCCGGCCGGAATGCCGATGAGGATGGCGAAGAGAAGCGCGCAGAAGGACAGCTCGACCGTGGCCGGAAAGAGGGTCAGGAATTCCTCGAATACCGGCTTCTTGGTGATGATCGAGACGCCGAAATCGCCATGCAAGAGGCCCCAGACATAGTCCAGGAACTGCTTCCAGATCGGCTGGTCGAGACCCATCTCATGACGCAATTCGGCCAAGCGCTCGGGCGAAATCCCGCGCTCACCGCGCCGTACCTCGATCGGATCGCCCGGCACGAGGCGGATCATCATGAACGTAACGAACATCAGCGCCAGGAAAGTCGGCACCGTCAGCGCCAGTCGGCGCAAAAGAAATCGAAACATGGCTTCTGGCTATAAGCGGAGCGGGGCGGTTGTAGTGCCGCCCCGCTCCTGCATCGTTATTCGGCGATATCTACGCCGTAGAATTCATGGCGGCCCAAGGGGCTGACCTTGTAGTCAGACACCTTTTTGCTGACCGGCTCGAACACGGTCGAGTGAGCGATGGTCACGACCGGCGCCTCTTCCTTGGAGAAAACCTGCATCTCCTCGTAGAGCTTGGTGCGGTCGGCCTTCTCCGACAGCTTCTTGGCCTGCTGCAGCTTGTCCTCGAAGGTCTGGTCGCACCACTTCGAGATGTTCTGGCCGCCTTCACGGGCACCCGTGCAGCCCATGAGGAAGAAGAAGTTGTCCGGGTCGCCATTGTCACCGGTCCAGCCCAAAAGGCCCATCTGGTGCTCACCCGCCTGCAGACGCTTGCGGTACTCGCCCCATTCATAGGACTTGAGCTCGACATTGATGCCGACCTTGGCCAAGTCCGCCTGCATCATCTCCGCCATGCGCTTGGCATTCGGATTGTAGGGGCGTTGCACCGGCATCCACCACAGATCGCTCTGCAGGTTCTCGACGCCGGCAGCCTTCAGCATCTCCTTGGCCTTGTCCGGGTTATACTCATAGTCCTTCACCGCGTCATTGTATGACCAGATGGTCGGCGGGATGAAGTTCTTGGCCTTCTGTCCGGCGCCCTGATAGACCTCCTTCAGGATCGAGTCGCGGTCGATCGCCATGTTGATGGCCTGGCGCACTTCCTTCTTGTCGAAGGGCGGCTTCTTCACGTTGAGCCCGAGATAGCCGATATTGAGACCGGCCTGGTTCATGAGGGTGATGCCCTCATCCTTGCCCATGGCCTCGAGATCGGCCGGGTTCGGATAGCCCATCACATGGCATTCGCCGGCCTTCATCTTGGCATAGCGCGCGGTGGCATCCGGCGTGATGGCATAGACGAGGTCGTCGATCTTGGCCTTGCCGCCCCAATAGGCGTCGAAGGCCTTGTAGCGGATCACGGCATCCTTCTGATAGTCGACGAACTGGAAGGGACCGGTGCCGACCGGGAATTGGTCGAACTGCTCGAGCGCTCCCTTGTCCTGCAGGAACTTGGCATATTCGGCCGATCCGATGCTGGCAAAATCCATCCCCAGATTGGCGATGAAGGGCGCATTCGGCTCGCTGAGCGTCATCTTCACCGTCAGGTCGTCGACCTTCTCGAGCCCCTTCAACAGGTTGGGCATGTCCATGTCGTTGAAGTAGTCGTAAGCGCCGCCGGAAACCTTGTGATACGGATGATCCGCCTTCCACTGACGTTCGAAAGACCAGATGACGTCGTCGGCATTGAAGTCCCGTGTCGGGGTGAAGCCGTTGACGCCGGAATGGAACTTGACGCCTTTGCGCAGCTTGAAGGTGACGGTGAGCCCGTCCGGCGAAACCTCATAGGATTCGGCAAGGCCCGGCACGACGTTGGTGGTGCCGCGCTCAAACTCGACGAGCTGATTGTAGACCGGGCGCGCCGCATCGAAGCTGGTGCCCGTGGTGTTGACCGCCGGCGTGAAATTCTCCGGCGAGCCTTCCGAGCAATAGACCAAAGATTTGGCCTGGGCACCGCCTGCCGCCAGCATCGTGCCAACGAGCAATGCCGATGCCAGCATTGTCATACGTTTCATAAAAGTCCTCCCTGGTGGGTCCGTTTAGCGCCTTATTCATTCAAGGCGGTGCGGCATATAAGCAGCTTTTTCGATGGAAGTGAACTGAGAGGCGAAACGCGGTTATTCCAAAGAATCGTCTCATACTTTCGGATAATTACCGATTGCGGCCGGTCCCGTTGGCTAATGGAAACGAGCCGGCGAAAGGTCCTCGAGCCTGAGGCCTTCTCTTTCTATATGGGCCGGCACGGCCTTGTGGCGGACCAGGGCCGAGGCGAGCTCGCTGAGCGCCGGGGAGGTCTGGATGCCATAGCCCCCCTGGCCGATCAGCCAGAAGAACCCTTGAGCATCGCTGTCGAAACCGCAAACCGGATTGCCGTCGGGCGCGAAGGATCTCAAGCCCCCCCAGCTCCCGGCGAGGCGGGTGACCTCGATATCGACGGCCTCCTGGAACCGGGCAATGCCCTCGGCGAGGGTCATGTCGTCGGCATAGGCATCATGGGGGCCGACGGGCTCGGCCTCGGCCGGCGAGACCAGCAGCCTGCCCCCCGACGGCTTGGCATACCAGGTCTCCCCGACATCGCCGACAAAGGACCAGGCCATCACGTTCATTTGAGCTTCGACCGGCACGACCGCCATGCTGCGCCGCTTGGGCTGCAACCCCACGCCAGCAAGGCCCGCAAGCTTGGCGATCTCGTCGCCCCAGGCGCCGGCGGCATTGATGAGAATGGCGGAAGTGAAGGAGCCCGCCGGCGTCGACACTTCCCAGGCGCCGCCGCGGCGCGCGATCGCCCGCACCTCGGCCTTGCAGACGATCTCGCCGCCTTCCGCCTTGATCATCCGCAGGAAGCCCTGATGCAGGAGGTCGACATCGATGTCGGCGGTCGTCGCGTCGAGCAGGGCCTCCTTGACATAGTCGGCGCGCAGCGGCGGGAACTGGCGGCACGCCTCGGCGACGGATATCGCGCTGAAGTCGACGCCGGTCTTGAGCAGCGCCTCGGCCTCGCGCTGCTGATGCTCCGGTATCACGAAGATGGTGGGGCGCGGCGAGACCAGAGGTGAAGCGGCAAAGCTTTCGGGCGGTGCTACGAAGAAATCGCCGCTGGCGCGGGTCAGGCTGCGAATGGAAGGCGGGCCGTAATTCGGCTCGTAGGTCGCCGCCGACCGGCCGGTCGAGTGGTAGCCCGGGCGGTCCTCCATCTCGAGCACCACAAGCTTGTGGTCGCGGGCGAGGCGTGCTGCGACCGAGGCCCCGGCAATGCCGCCGCCGATGACGATGACATCAACACTGCGCGACACGTCACTCGCCCCAGCTGCGCTCGAGCACGTTGATCCAGTTCTCATGGCAGAGCTTGCGCATCACATCGTCGCTGAAGCCGCGCTTCTTCAAGGCGTCGCTCAGCCTGCCGAGGCCCGACACATCGCCGATCTCCTGGGGCACGACCGCGCCGTCGAAATCCGAGCCGAAGCCCACACCTTCGATGCCGAGATGCTGGATCAGATAGTCGATATGGCGCAGCATCTGATCGAGCGAGGTATTGGGGTTCACCTGGCCGTCGGCCCTCAGGAAGCAGGTCGCGAAATTGAGCCCGACCATGCCGCCCGACTCGCGGATGGCGGCGAGCTGGCGATCGGTCAGGTTGCGCGTGTGCTGGCAAATGGCATGGACGTTGGAGTGGGTGGCGATCAAGGGCGCCGTGGAGAGGCGGGCCACGTCCCAGAAGCCCTTCTCATTGAGATGCGAGAGGTCGATGGCGATGCCGAGCTCGTTGCAGCCCTTGACCAGCGCCTTGCCGGCATCGGTGAGGCCGGGGCCGGTATCGGGACCGGCCGGGAAGCGGAAGGGCACACCGTGGCCGAAAATGGTCGGCCGGCTCCAGACCGGGCCGATCGAGCGCAGGCCCGCCTGATAAAAGACCTCGAGCGCATCGAGCTTTTCATCGATCGCTTCCGCGCCTTCGATATGGAGCACGGTCGCCAGCACGCCGCGCTTGAGGCAGTCGCGGATTTCGCGCGCGGTGCGACAGACCTTCACGCGGCCATCGGAGGCGCGCTCGATGCGGAACAGGATCGCCATCATCGCCACCGCCGTCGGCAGCGCCTCGGCGGAGGAGATGATGCGCGGCAAGGGCACGTCATAGGACGAGCCCTTCATCATCTCCTCGACATCGCCGATATCGTCCCTGGACGAAATATAGACGGCAAACATGCCGCCGCCGAAGCCGCCCTTGATGGCACGCGGCAGATCGATGTGGCCTTCGCCGTCGCCGGTGAGGAATTGCTCATGCGCCGCGTCGTTCTTCTTGTTGAAGAGGCGCAAGAGCACATCATTATGGCCGTCGAAAATGGGCAGTCTGTCGGTCATCGGGGAACCATCGCGGGATGTGGAAAAATGCCCATAGCTTATGTGGGCGCGTGAGTGAACCCCTTACCCGTGAAAGGCTGATCTGCTGAGGGGGGAGGGGTGGTTTTACAAGGCTTGGGCCGCCATGCCATGCTCCCCGGCCACGAATCCACGAAAAGGTCTGCCGCATGGTGAAGAATTCCAAAAGCCCGTTCAACCAGCCCGTATCCGGCATGGTCACGCCGCGCTTCGGCGGCATTGCGACCTTCATGCGCCTGCCGCATGTGCCGCTGGACGAGGCAAAAGGCATCGAGATCGGGCTTGCCGGAATCCCCTGGGATGCGGGAACTACCAACCGCCCGGGCCCACGCCATGCGCCGCGGCAGATCCGCGACAATTCCGCCATGATCCGGCGGATGCACCAAATCACCCGCACCGTGCCTTACGACCTCGTGAACTGCGCCGATCTCGGCGACTGCCCGGTCAACCCGGCCGATGTGCAGGACGGGCTCAAGCGGGTCGAAACCTGGTTCAAGGCGCTCGTCGGCAAAGGCATCAGGCCGCTGGCGGCCGGCGGCGATCATCTCTGCTCGCTGCCGATCCTGCGCGCGGTCGGCGAAAAGCGTCCCGTCGGCATGATCCATTTCGACGCCCATACCGATCTCTACGACCAGTATTTCGGCGGCTTCAAATATACCCATGGCACGCCGTTCCGCCGCGCCATCGAAGAGGGCGTGCTCGATCCCAAACGCACGGTGCAGATCGGCATCAGGGGCACGATGTATGACGCCGAGGACATCAACTATGCCGAGAAGGTGGGGGTGCGCATCATCCGCATCGAAGAGGCGATGGAGAAGGGAACCAAAGCGGTCATGGAGGAAGCCCGGCGCATCGTGGGCGACAGTCCCATCTATGTGAGCTTCGATATCGACATGCTGGACCCGGTCTATGCGCCCGGCACCGGCACGCCCGAGATCGGCGGCTTCACCACCTTTGAGGCGCAGCAGATGCTCCGAGCCTTGCGCGGCCTCCATATCGTCGGCGCCGACGTGGTCGAGGTCTCCCCACCCTTCGATCCATCGGGCGTCACCGCCTATGCCGGCGCCACCATGATGTTCGAGATCCTGTGCTCAATGGCGGAAGACGTGGCCAAGCGGAGGTAGAAATGCTGTCGTCCTGGCAGTTCTGGGCGCTGCTGTCGGCCGTCTTCGCGGCGCTGACGGCGCTCTTCGCCAAGGTCGGCGTCGAGGCCATCCCGCCCGATCTCGCCACATTCATCCGCACGCTGATCATTGCGGGCGTGCTCGCCTTGATCCTGGCGGCGAGCGGGCAATTCCAGTCGCCGGGCAGCATCTCTGGGCGAACCTACCTGTTCCTGCTGCTCTCAGGACTCGCCACCGGCGCCTCGTGGCTGTGCTATTTTCGTGCCCTCAAGCTCGGCGATGCGGCACGCGTGGCGCCGGTCGACAAGCTCAGCATCGTGCTGGTGGCGGTGTTCGCGAGCCTCTTCCTGGGCGAGAAGCTGTCGGCGGTGAACTGGCTCGGCGTCGTGCTGTGCACGATGGGCATCATTTTGGTGGCGGTGCGGTAGCAAGTTCTCTCCGGGTTTCCCCCTCTCCCGTCCGCAGGATGGGAGAGGGTGGCCGAAGGCCGGGTGAGGGCTCTTTGCCTGAGATCCGTCACTGTTTCAGAAGTGCCCTCATCCGCCCTTCGGGCACCTTCTCCCATTGCTTCGCAACGGGAGAAGGGGAAGTGATGGTGAGGGATCACGCCGTCAGCGGCAGGGTGAACAGCTTGCCCCATTGCGGCAGCTTTTCTTCGTAACGCGCAAGGCGCAGCGCATGCCAGGCCATCGCGTGATTGGACGAGGTGACCGGCAGGCCGATCTCGCGCTCGATGTCGGCGGCCGCTTCGGCAAGGCGTACCGAAGTGCAGGAGACGAAGACGGCGTCGATCTCGGCGCGCTTCTTGATGGCGAGGATGCCGTCCTTGATCGACTTCGGCGTGATGCGCGCGACGATATTGTCGTCCTCCTCGTTGAAGGAGCCGAAGACCGGAACGGTGAAGCCGCGCGCCGAGATGTAGTTCGCCACGATCCGGTTCACATCGGCGCGATAGGGGGTGAGCACGCCGATGCGGCGGGCGCCAAAGCTGCGAAAGGCGGCGAAGGCGGCGGTGATCGGCGTGGTGCATTCGACATGAGGGCGCACTTCCCTGATGCGCTCGAACACCTTCTCCTCGCCGATCGCCATCGAGGCCGAAGTGCAGCCATAGGCGATCACGTCGAAATCGGCGCCGGGCAGGATGACGTCGGCCGATTGGGCGATGCGCGGCTCCATGGCGCGCAAGGTCTCGGGCGTGATCTGCGCGTCATTGAGGATGCGGCTGTGATAGAGCGCGACACCTTTGAGATCGGTCATGATCCGGCGCCATTCATGCTCGATCGTGTAGTCGGTCGCGAGCACGATGAGGCCGATGCGCGCCTTCTCGGCGATGCCGCGGTCGGTTGCGAAAGGCAGATGCTCGAGGAGGATCATGCTGTCTTTGGTCTTCTGGTCCATCGATGCCTCCATTGGCCGCATATGGGCAGTGTATCAGGGTCCGGATCGTGCACCTATAGTAGCGCCATGAGTCGGCTGGAGGGAATTGCCCAAAGCGTAGGCATGCTCGGCTTCTGGCGCAAAGCGGGGCTCCTGTTCCTCGCCGGCGCCGTGGCGGGTCTCGCCATGCCGCCCTTCGATTTCTGGCCGCTCCTGTTCCTCAGCTTTCCGATCCTCGTCTGGTCGCTCGGCAAGGCGTCGTCGCGTCAGGCCTTCGCCCAAGGCTGGCTGTTCGGCCTCGGCTATTTCACTACCTGCTTCTACTGGATCGGCATCGCCTTCCTGGTCGATGCCGCGACCTATCTGTGGATGATGCCCTTCATGGTGGGCGCGCTCGCCGGCGGCATGGCGCTCTATTGGGGACTCGCCGCCATGGCGACGGTCATCCTTGGGCAAAAGGGTCTCGCGCGCATCATCACCTTTGCCATCTTCATCGCCGTCGCGGAGTGGCTGCGCGGCCATTTCCTCACCGGCTTTCCCTGGACGGCGCCGGGCCTCGCCGTCGACGGCATGGGCGGCTTCGCGCAAGCGGCCTCTCTCATCGGCATGCCGGGCCTCACTCTCTTCATCGTGCTCTGGGCAACGCTCCCCGCCTTGCTCGGCTTCGCGTCGGTGCGCCGGCGCGAGTGGCTCGCGGCCGCGGCGCTCCTCGTCGTCCTGCCGGGGCTGTGGCTGTGGGGCAATCATCGCCTGGGCGGAGCCGATGGCGGAACCGTCGACGGTGTCGCCTTGCGTATCGTCCAGCCCAATATCGCGCAGGAAGCGAAATGGCGGCCCGAGAGCGCCAGGGAGAATTTCGACAAACTGAAGCGGCTGTCATCGCAGCCCAGCCCGCACTATCCGCGCGGCATCGACGACATCTCCCTGGTGATCTGGCCGGAAAGCTCTGTCTCCTTCTTCATCGACGAGAGCGCGCAAGGATTGGCCGAACTCGCCGAGCTGCTGCCGCAGCAGACCGCGCTCGTCATGGGCGCGCTCCGGCGCGATGCGCAAGGGCAAGGCGAGCGGCGCGTCTACAACAGCGTTCTCGCCTTCGACGGCGATGCGAGCCTCGTGGCGCATTACGACAAGTGGCGGCTCGTGCCCGGCGGCGAATTCCTGCCTTTCGAGGATATCCTCAAGCCGCTCGGATTCCGCAAAGTCGTGACCGTGCCGGAAAGCTTCGCCGCAGGTCCCGGCCCCCGCAACATCACGCTCCCGGGTCTCCCGCCTGCCGCCGTCCTCATCTGCTATGAGGCGATCTTCCCGCATGATCTCATCGATCCGAAGGAGCGCCCGTCCGCCATCATCAATGTGACGAATGACGGATGGTTCGGGCGTTCGAGCGGACCCTATCAGCATCTGGCGCAAGCGCGACTGCGCACGATCGAGCAAGGCCTGCCGCTCGTGCGCGCCGCCAATACCGGCATATCGACGATCGTCGATGCCTATGGGCGGAGCCAAGCGAGCCTGCCGCTCGGCGTCGAGGGCGTGCTCGATGGCAAGCTGCCGCGGAGCCTGCCGCCGACGCTCTATGCGCGCGCCGGCGACTTCATCCTGGCTGGCCTCATCATTCTCCTCGTTCTGGCTGGAATTGTCCTACGACAATCATCGTAGTACACTGTCGAAAATGTGAACCCTGCCAATTCAATATTGTTGCACCTCACTATAAATCCATTTGTAAAAATGGGGCGGGTGGTTTAAGCATTACGCCGCCGAAATGACAGGGGCTCAAGCGTCGGTTCAGGTTCATTCGGTAAGTAACATTTGGTCAGACCGGGGGATCAACAGTGGTCGGACAAACGTACTTTAATGACAAAAAGAGACCCGAACTTCGTCGACCGCCATGTGGGCAATCGGGTGCGCATGCGGCGGCTACTTGTCGGTATGAGCCAGGAGAAGCTTGGCGAATTACTCGGCATCACATTCCAGCAAGTCCAGAAATACGAAAAAGGCTCGAACCGCGTCAGCGCTAGCCGCCTTTATCAGATCGCGCGCGTCCTTGGCGTGCCGGTCCAGTTTTTCTATGACGAGCTGAAGGAAGATGACGGCCCTTCCGGCTTTGCCGAGTCGGAAGGGGCTGATGCCATCGCGGGCGCCCTCCAGTCGCCCGATGGTGTGCAGATCGCCCGAATCTTCAGCGAGACCACCGATCCGGACAAGCGCAAGCTTATCCTCAATGCGGTGAAGCTCCTCGCTGACTACAAGGGCCCGTAAGCCCTTTCGCACAACAGGAAGACGGTCACTCCAGGCGGCTCCGCCTGGAGTGACGGTCCTGCTCGCAAAGCATGCCTCATCGACCACCTGCACGAAAAACCCTCTGGATTCAGGAGTTTGCCGGCGCATATCGCCGCCTGTCGCGGATCGCTCGAAGACTCCCTTGCGTCACGGCCCGCCTGCGGCAAAGGCGCCGACCGCTTGACCTGATTTGGCAAGCCTGTCAGAAAACGCCCGGCTTTCCGCGGCCTCTCGCGGGGGAGTGGACGGGGATTGGATAAAGGATGACTATGGCTCGGAAGAACTATCTTTTCACCAGCGAATCGGTTTCCGAAGGACATCCGGACAAGGTGTGCGACCGCATCTCGGACGAGGTGGTCGACCTGTTCTATCGCGAGGCCCTGGCCCAGGGCATGAATCCGGGGCATGTGCGCGTCGCCTGCGAGACCATGTGCACGACCAACCGCGCCATCATCGCCGGCGAATATAGGGGGCCCGTCAGCGTCACCCATGACAAGATCGAGGCCGCCGCGCGCAAGGCCATCAAGGACATCGGCTACGAGCAGGACGGCTTCCACTGGAAGAAAGCCGAGATCGAGATCCTGCTGCACAGCCAGTCGGCCGACATCGCGCAAGGCGTCGATGCCGCCGAGAAGAAGGACGAAGGGGCGGGCGACCAGGGCATCATGTTCGGCTATGCCTGCGATGAGACGCCGGAGCAGATGCCGGCCCCCATCTATTATGCCCACCGCATCCTGCAGGAGCTGTCCGAGGCCCGCCGCTCCGGCAAGGAGAAGGCGCTGGGGCCCGACGCCAAGAGCCAGGTCACCGTCCAGTACAAGAACGGCAAGCCGGTCGGCGTCACCCAGATCGTCGTCTCGCAGCAGCATATCGATGAGAGCCTGTCGTCCCAGGACATGCGCAAGCTGGTCGAGCCCTATGTGAAGAAGGCGCTGCCCAAGGGCTGGATCAACGGGCACACGGTCTGGCACATCAACCCGACCGGTAAATTCTTCATCGGCGGCCCCGACGGCGATTGCGGGCTCACCGGGCGCAAGATCATCGTCGACACCTATGGCGGTGCCGCACCGCATGGCGGCGGCGCCTTCTCAGGCAAAGACCCGACCAAGGTCGACCGCTCGGCGGCCTATGCGGCGCGCTATCTCGCCAAGAACGTGGTCGCCGCCGGTCTCGCCAAGCGCTGCACCATCCAGCTCTCCTATGCCATCGGCGTGGCGCAGCCCTTGTCGATCTATGTCGACACCCACGGCACCGGCAAGGTCGACGAGAAGAAGCTCGAAAAGGCCTTGGCCAAGGTCATGGACCTGACGCCGCGGGGCATCCGCACCCATCTCGGCCTCAACAAGCCGATATATGCGCGCACCTCCTCCTATGGCCATTTCGGCCGGCGGTCGGAAAAGGACGGCGGCTTCTCCTGGGAGAAGACCGATCTCGTCAAGGCGCTCAAAGCCGCGGTGAAGTGACCGACGAGGCGCAGCGCTTCCAGCTCTATGGGCGGCGCAAGGGCAAGGCCTTGCGTCCGCATCATGCGAGGCTGATCGCCGAGCTTCTGCCCATGCTTGCTTTCGATCCGGGGCGTCTCGATCGCCGCAAGCCGGCGAGGCTCGAGATCGGCTTCGGCGGCGGCGAGCATCTGGCGCATCAGGCAGCGCTCCATCCCGACATCGCCTTCATCGGTGCCGAGCCTTTCGTCAACGGCGTGGCGAAGCTGCTCGCGCTCATCGAAGCGAAGGACTTGCGCAACATCTCCGTCCATGCGGGCGATGCGCGCGAGCTCTTCGCGGACCTGCCCGACGGCTCGCTCGAGCGCATCTATCTGCTCTATCCCGATCCCTGGCCCAAGACCCGCCATCACCGCCGCCGCCTCGTCTCCCAGGAGAATCTGCGCCACTTCCGCCGTTTGCTGAAACCGGGCGGCCTCTTCCTGTTCGCCAGCGACATCGCCCATTATGTGCAATGGACCTTGTTCGAGACGCGCAAATCAGGCGGCTTCACCTGGCTCGCCGAGGCGGCAGCCGACTGGCGCGAACCCTTCCCGGACTGGATCGAAACGCGCTACGAGGCCAAGGCCAAGCGCGAAGGCCGCATGCCGAGCTATCTGACGTTCAGAAGGGATTGAAAATTCTCTTCCACGCGAGCAGTGCCTCCCAGTTGCACTTATGCAATGGATCCCGGCTTTCGCCGGGATGACGGTTGTGGGAGCCGTCAACGCATCAGCTTCTCGGCCGCGAGTTTCTCCAGGTAGGCCGGCCAGCGCTTGGGTTCGTCGCGGCCGAGCTCGCGCAGATAGCCCCAGGTGTAGAGGCCGGTGTCGTGACGATCATCGAAGACGATGCGCAGCGCATAATGGCCGACGGGGGCGAGGCGCAGGATTCTCACATTCTTCTTGCCGGCAACCGTCACTTCCTGGCCTGGGCCATGGCCCTTTACTTCGGCGCTCGGGCTTTCGACCCTCAGATATTCGGCCGAAAGCGCATAGGTCTCGCCCGGGCCATAGGTGATCTCGAGGGTGCGGCCATGGTCCTTGAGCCGAATCTCCTCCGGCGGGTCGCTCGTCATTCGTTTTCGCCGAGCTCGCGCGCCTCGTCCGCCAGCATGATCGGGATGCCGTCGCGGATCGGGTAAGCGAGGCGCGCGGCGCGCGAGATCAGCTCCTGCTTCTCGCGGTCATAGTCGAGCCTGGTCTTGGTCATCGGGCAGACCAGGATCTCGAGCAGCTTGGGATCGGTGGCGCGGCTCATCTAAGTCTCACTGGAGGCCGGAAGTGGGCCCAGCACCCTGCCGCGCCAGCGCCATCTCGGTGAGCGCGATCAGCACGTCGGCACGGGACTTCAGGTCCTTCGCCTCGAGCAGCGCCTGCTTGTCGCGCGGCGCATGCGGCGCCAAGACCGCCAGCGTGTTGACCAGCGCCTCGGTGGAGGCGGCCCTGACCTGGTCCCAGTCGGCGCTCATGTCATTGGCGGCGAGATATTCGCGGAACACCTTGAGGAGCGAGGTGCGGTCGACGCCGTCATCGCCTTCGGCCTCGGCGAGGTCGTCGGCGAAGCCTGAGAAATCCGGCTCGACCTCGCGATAGGGCTTGTCGGTCGAAAATTCCTTGGCGATGGCGAAACGGCAGATGCCGGAGAGGGTGATCAGGATGCGGCCGTCCGGCGTCTCGGCGAAAGAGGTGATGCGCCCGGCGCAGCCGATATGCTTCAAGGCGGGAGCGCCCGCCAAGTCGGCTTCGTCCTTGTCCGGCTGGATCATGCCGATGAGCCGGTCGCCCGCGAGCGCATCCTCGATCATCGCGAGATAGCGCGGCTCGAAGATGTTGAGCGGCAATTCGGCATGCGGCAGGAGCAGCGCGCCCGGCAGCGGGAACACTTTCAGCCGGCGCGGCAGATCGGCCGGAGCCCTATACTGGTCGAGAAAACCCATCACCCATCAAGAGAACAGAATAGAGGACAATTTACGGCGGCCCTGCAGGGTGAACTCGTCCTTGGGGCCCCAGGCTTCGAAGAACTTGACGAGCTGCTTGCGCGCCGCCTCGTCGTTCCAGTCGCGCTTGCGCCGGACGATGTAGAGGAGATTGTCGAGCGCTTCTTCCTTCTTGCCGGCGGCATTGAGCGCCAGCGCCAGGTCGAAGCGGGCCTGGTGGTCATCGGCATTGGCCTCGACGGCGCGCGTCAGCTTGGCGATCTCGCCGTGATCGACCGGGGTCGCTGCGAGCTCGAGCGCCGCCTTGGCGCTCACCACCTCGGGATCGTTCGCCTTGGCGGGCGGCACCAGGGCAAGCGTCGCTTTGGCCTGGTCGAGATCGCCGGACGCGATCTGGCACTTGGCGAGGCCGGCGATGGCGCCCGCATGCTCGCGGTCGACGCTCAAGACCTGGGCGAAGATCTGCGCCGCTTCGGCGAGGTTGTTCTGCGCCAGCGCCTCGCGGCCGGCCGAGACCGCGGCCTCGATCTCCTCGGCCATGCTGCCCTGCGACCCCAGGCGGTCGATGAACTGCTTGATCTGGCTTTCGGGCAGCGCCCCCATGAAGCCGTCGACCGGCTGGCCGTCGACAAAGGCAAAGACGGCCGGGATCGACTGCACCCGCATCTGGGCGGCGAGTTGCTGGTTCTCATCGACATTGATCTTGACCAGCCGGACCTTGCCGCCCGCCTGCTGCACCTGCTTCTCGAGCATGGGGCCGAGCTGCTTGCAGGGGCCGCACCAGGGGGCCCAGAAATCGACGATGACCGGCACCTTGCGCGAGGTCTCGACCACATCCGCCATGAAGTTGCGGGTGTCGGAATCCTTGATCAGCGCGCCCGCGGGCGGGCCGTCGGAGCCATTCGTCTTGGGGACGGCTTGCGAGGAGATAGCCATGGAAGGACCTTTCGGAAGCGGGATTTTCACCCCTTAAATGGCGGATCGGGCAAGTGATTGCAACCGGGCGGGATTTTGCGGTCAGGCGCCCGCAAATTCAGGGATTATCAGGGATTATCAGGGATTTTTTGCAAAAAGTGCCGGCCTCAGCAAAATCAAGGGCTTAGCGTTCCGAGCAGGGAATTCCGCTTGAGCGAGCAGGGAATTATCCGGCCGGGTAGGACGCCGAGGCGCTCGAGATGCATAGGCCCATGCTGAGATTCTCCAAATCTCACGGTCTGGCCCGCGATAGCAAGAGCGAATCCTCAGGCCAGGACCTCGAACTGCCTGAGGATCCAGAACAGCTGGTAGATGAGCCCGACGGTGACGAAGGCGGCCTGATAGCGCCGGCTCGGCACGAACATGGCGATGATCGAGCACAAGGCGAAGGCGGCCTGGCGCAGGGGATATTCGATGCCGAAGGAGCGGAAATAGTCAGCCCCCTTGATCCAGGTGTCGATGAGGTCGAGCACGAAGATGAGCGCCAGGAAGCCATAGAACCATTGGCGGCGCGACTGGAAATAGTCCTCGAACCCTTTGTACTCGTCCATGCGGTCGGGAAACAGAAGGGCGGCGAGGACCGCGAAGATCGCGGCATAGAAGATCAGGAAGAGATAGATCTCGAAGGTCCAGTGGCTGAGCGAGGCCAGTCCGAACTCGAACCACCAGAAATGGGTGATGGCGAGAAGCAGGAACAGGACCCAGCCCAAATGGATCGGGTAGATCTGCTCGCGCTGGGGATGCTGCACGAAACGCGTCAAGCCTGAGACGAGACGCGTCAGGCTCAAGCCCAGGACGATGCCGAGGATGATGCGGATGTGGATGAACGCATCATGAGGAATAGGTGCGGCTTCCATGATGCGCCGATCATCGCCAGGCGAGCGGAAAGCGCAAGTCGGAATGATTCAATCGGCAAGCGCCACGATGCGGGGCTCATGCCCGCAGGAGCGGATGAAGGTCAAGAGATCGGCCGCGGCGATGGTCGTCGTAGCGTCATTGCTGAGCGGGTGATAGTTGAGAAGGGGCTCCTGCATCATGCGCTCCTCGAGGATGACGGTGACGCGGTTCTCGGTGTCGTTGATCAGGCCGAAGGGGGTGACGGAGCCGGGCTCGACCCCCAAGAGCTCCATGAGGAGCGGCGGCTTGCCGAAGGACAGCCGGCGCGAGCCGATCCTGGCCGGGGCCGCTTTGAGGTCGATCTTCGAATCCTCCAGGCAGACGATCAGCCAGACGACGCCCTTCTCGTCCTTGAGGAAGAGGTTCTTGCAATGGCCGCCCGGGATCTGGCCGCGCAGCTCCCTTGCTTCCTCGACCGTGAAGACGGGTGGGTGCTCGCGGGTCTGGGTCTTTATACCCAGCTGCGAGAATCGGGCCATGAGATCGGCGCGGCTGGAAGGCATTTTCACCATCTGAAGGAAGGGTTTACCGGAAAAGCGAGGTTCCTATTGCATTTGTGCCGGGCTTAAGCAATAAGACCGGCGCGCCGGAACTCAACCGGCGCCTTACCTAATGCGGGCGTAGCTCAGGGGTAGAGCACAACCTTGCCAAGGTTGGGGTCGAGGGTTCGAATCCCTTCGCCCGCTCCAAATTTATACATGAAATCAATGCCGTATGAAGGTCCCATGGCGGAGGGGCCCTATTTGATTTTGGCTGGGGAAGCAAAGCGAAGAAATTGCAGGAAGTCGATGGCGGACTTTGCCCGAAATATTGGGGCCGAAGGACAGCGTCCCTCGCCTAGGTCCACGTGATGGACCTTTCGTCCTTTGCGACGAACGGCATACGCAATGACCTTGTCTCGTACCCACCGCATCGGCTTTTGCGCCGCTTCAGGAACGACCTGCCATACTCGGCGCCAATACGTCATCGTCCGAAGCCACGCCGTCTGAAAGAACCGCAAGACTCGCATGCATCGAGAGAGCTGTTCGTCGAGCATTCAATAACTACTGCATTAACTTCACTATCAAAGTCGAGTTAATTGTAACCCGTGAATTGGCGTGCCTAACTACAACGCTTGATGATCAAGACGAGTGAAATGTGGGGCAGGCGATGAAGATGAATGGTTCCGAGCTTATTGCGTCCATCTTAAGCAAGGAAGGTGTGGCGATCATGCCCGCCTTTCCCTACAGCGATCTTATTGAAGCAGGAACCAAGTTTGGAATCAGACCGATCATTGTACGGCAAGAACGTCATGCACTGCATATTGCCGACGGTTATGCGCGAACGACGGCCGGATGCAAGATTTGCTGCACGGCGGTCCAACATGGCCCAGGTTCGGAGAATTCGGTTGGAGCCATCGCGCAATGTTATGCAGATAACGTACCCGTGCTGCATATCCCCGGCGGGTATGCTCGAGAAAGCCAAGGCGTAGCGCCCAACTTCAGCGCTGCTCGCAACATGCAGTTTCTAAACAAATGGTGCGAGGTGGTTCCGGTTTCGGGGCGTATCCCGCAAATGCTGCAGCATGCCTTCGCATTGCTCCGAAATGGCAGGCCCGGGCCGGTGACGTTGGAGGTGCCCATCGACATTATGACCGAAGAGGTCGATCCCAGCTTGGCGGCAGCATATAAGGTGCAGCGCCGCTCGACACCGATTGCCGATCCAAAGGACATTGCGGATCTGGCCAATGCCATTCTGCGCGCCCGTGCTCCGGTTATCGTGGCGGGTCAAGGCATCCTCTATGCCGAGGCTTGCCGCGAACTGCTGGAGTTGGCCGAGCTCACACAAATCCCGGTCATGTCGACATTGAATGGAAAGAGTTGCTTTCCAGAGAACCATCCGCTGGCGCTTGGCTGTGCAGGGTATTCGCGTCCTGATCAGGTCATCCATTTTCTAGATAAGGCGGATCTGATCATTGGGCTGGGAACGAGCTTTACGCGATCGGACTACATCACACCCTTCCCGACCGAAGGCAGAATATTTGCACAGCTCACCAACTGGGAAGGCGATATCTCCAAAGACTACCCGGTCGACCTCGGGGTCATCGGAGACGCGAAACTCTCGCTTGCCGCAGTCATAGAGGTGATAAAGGGCCGTATCGGACCAGACGGGCGCAAAGCTGAAAACGCAATTGCAGGCGAGGTCGCCGCTGTCAAATCCGCGTTCATGGCCAAGTGGATGCCGCATTTGACCTCTGAGGAAGAACCGATTTCGCCATATCGGGTCGTCTGGGATCTCATGCACACCGTGGATCGCCGCAAAACCGTCGTGACTCATGATGCGGGTACGCCGCGTGATCAGGTGACGGCCTTCTACGAAACCATTGTTCCTCATGGTTATATGGGCTGGGGTAAAACCACACAGTTGGGAATGGGACTCGGCCTGATGCACGGCGCGAGGTTGGCGCGCCCGGATTGGAATTGCATCAATATCATGGGAGACGCGGCGTTTGGCATGACTGGGATGGACTTTGAAACCGGGGTGCGCAACCAGATCGGCGTAACCACGATCGTCCTTAAGAACTCCGTCATGGGCGGCTACACGAGACATCATCCTGAAGCGGCCAAGAAGTATTCAATCGAGAAGTTAGGTGGAAATTATGCGGCGATGGCGACCGCTATGGGCGGACACGGCGAGAGCGTGGATAAGCCTGCCGATATCAAGCCGGCGCTAAGACGGGCTTTGGCGCAAAATGCCAAGGGTATGCCAGCACTCATCGAAATCATCACGCGCGAGGAGGTGCGCATACCGAATCTTCTTCCGAAGATGTAACGGCCGGCGCCTGATGCCATTCCAACACCAGAATGAATGTTGACCAAAAGTATCCAACTGTCGCGTCGATGGAGGTGGCGGCGAAACGCCGCGTGCCGCGATTTGCCTTCGAGTATATGGTTGGGGGGATTGGCGCAGAGCTTGGCTTGAGACGCAACCGCCAGGCCCTCGATGCCGTGAGGTTTCTCCCGAGATACCTTACGAGTTGCAAGCCCAATCTTGCCTGTACACTTTTGGATCGAACCTACGACCTTCCCATTGGTGTCTCGCCGATGGGTTTGAGCGGGATGATTTGGCCGGGATCTGCCGAACTCCTTGCCGTCACGGCGCAAAGCCACAAGATTCCCTTCGCCCTAAGCATGTTTGCGACCACTCGCTTGGAGCGCATTGCCCAGCTCGCGCCGCAATATGCCTGGTTTCAGCTCAATGTCCCCAATGACGCGGCGATCGAGGAGGATCTTATCGCTCGGGCGCAGCGCTCGGGATACGAAACCCTTGTTGTCACGATTGATGTGCCAACCGCGACGCGACGCGAGCACGATATTAGAAACGGTCTATCAATTCCACCACGCTTTGACGTCAGAACGCTCCTTCAAATTCTGCAGCGCCCGGCATGGGCGATTCACACGCTTCAAACGGGAGTTCCCGAGTTTGAAAATCTGAAACCCTATCTGCCCGGAAAGTTGAACCTGGTTGAGCTTGGCGAGTTCGTGGCGAGGATCATGGAGGGCCATGTCTCAGTGGAGCGGTTGAAAAGAATCCGTGATCGGTGGCGTGGGAAGCTTGTCGCCAAGGGCGTGCTCGATCCGGCCGACGCCGTGGCGTGCAAAGGGATCGGGGTTGATGCCATCGTCGTTTCAAACCATGGCGGGAGGCAGCTCGACGCGGCGCCGGCCGCGATCGAAGTCCTGGCCGAGGTGAAACGTGCCATCGGCGCGAATATGCCTGTCCTGGTCGACGGTGGAATCAGGTCCGGCCTAGACATTGCCCGGGCGCTGGCATGTGGGGCGGATTTCGTCCTTCTGGGCCGCGCCTTCATGTTCGGTGTCGCCGCTCTTGGCCGAACGGGAGGCGACCACGTCATCTCCGTGCTGCGAGAAGAATTACGTTCGACAATGGGGCAAATCGGGTGCGAGAAACTTACGGACCTGCCAAGCTTCGTCTGGAAAGAAAATCCGTGATAGCGTCCAATAGTCGTTGAGGCGGGAGCACCCTGATGGGTACGTCGTCAATCTCCACCGACTGCAGCAACCGGCAACGGCTTTAAATTTCGCCAGGGGACGGGCTTGAGTGAATCTCGCAGCCAGTCCAGAAAACGCTTCGCCCGCGCGGACCGGCCATGGCGGCTTTCTGAGAGTGCGTAGATATCGGCCGGCGGCAAGCGCCAACGCTCCATCAGACGGACCAATCGGCCAGCCGCCAGATCTTCGGCGACATCCCACTCCGATCGAACCATCAGCCCGAGACCTGCCAGCGCCCAGGTGCGGATGACATCGCCATCATTGCTCGATAGGGCGCTTTCGATTCTGACCTGGACAGGGGTGCGGCTCCCATCCTGCAAGAACTTCAACTTGGTGGCGTCCTCCATATTCTCCCGCAGAACGATGCAATCGTGGTGTCGGAGATCTTCAGGGTTTTCCGGTGTTCCACGCTTTGCCAAATACTCGGGCGCAGCACAGAGAAACCGATCATTTGGCGCCAAACGCCTCGCCTGCAGGGAAGAATTGCGCAGCTGGCCGATATGGATCACCAGGTCGCAGGCGGAATCCTGTTCATGACCCGGCCTGTCCGATAGTTTGAGACTGATGTTCAAGTCAGGAAAAGAGCCACGAAAACGGCCGACAAGCGGTGCGACATAGCGCCTGCCAAAGCCGAATGGTGCCACGATACCAAGATGCCCCGAAACAGTACCCCGGCGCGCCGCCAGGGTATCCGTCAAGCGCCCGAGTTCGTCGAGGATTTCGCGCCCTCGTTCGACGAGGGCGCTGCCCTCGTCGGTCAGTATCATCCGGCGCCGGGTTCGGTCGAGCAATCGGACACCCAACCTCTCCTCCATCAGCCGTAAGCGCTGGCTGATGGCCGGCGGGGTCACGTCAAGCGACCGTGCGGCCGCCGATAGCGAAGACGATGTGGCCAAAACCACAAAAAAGCGAATATCCTCTGTAGAAACCATTGTCTCCAGGGGCCCCAGCCGGTTTTCTGTGCAAAGACAGAGACAGGATGCAAATGTGTGCAATGCCAAACGGATAAGCACAAGCCATCTGATAACTTAAGATGGATATTAATCTAAGAATCACTTCTCGTCTATTGCCTCAGGCTAACCGTAGTGTTCACCTGTCGTCCGGGTGAATGAAAAATAATGCCTAAGAGACGGGAGGTTAACATGCTCGCCTGGACTAGAAGAACGATATGCACGCTATTGGTAGCCATTGTCTCGATGGTGGCGGTTGGGACCTTGGCAATGGCCGAAACCACGCTCGAACGCGGAAAGAGGGAAGGCAAGCTCCGCATTGGATTCAACAGCGAAAAACCATTTGCCTATATAGACGAGAATGGCAAGCCAACAGGGCTTGCCATTGAGAACGCGCGCGCAATCCTGACGAAGATCGGAATAGCCAATATCGAGGCAGTTGACATGGCCTGGGATAGCCTGATCCCGGCCTTGCAAGCCAACCAGATCGACATCATCGCCACAGGAATGGCTGTGCGGCCAAAACGGTGCGAGGTTGTGATATTCGACGAACCGTCGGTCGGCATTGGCAGCGCTATGATGGTCAAGGCAGGCAATCCGAAAAACATCCACAGTTACGATGATGCAGTGAAGAGTGCCGACGCGCGGATTGGCGTAATCCAGGGCGCAGAGGAAGGCAATTGGCTGAAGGCACTCGGCATGCCAGAGGCCCGTTTGGTCAATTTCCCCGATCCGGCCGCGATGCTTGCCGGACTGAAAGCGGATCGGATCGATGCGTTCGCGTTGGCGCCGGTCACCGTTCAAGCCATGCTTAACGAGTTGGGGCCCAGCGGGGGCGTCGAGCGCGCGCTTCCGTTTGGCGATGTCGTCATCGAGGGGGCATTGATGAAATTCTATCAAGGTGAAGTATTCCGCAAGGAGGACACCGATCTGCGCGATGCATTCAACACGCAGCTCGCCACCTTCCGCGGCAGCCCCGAACAGGCGGCCCTCTATGCTCCCTTCGGCATCACCAGTGCCGAGAATCCGCCTACGCCACCAAAGACAGCCCAAGAACTCTGCGAAGGGAAGTGAGACTATATCGTCGCATGCTTCGGTTCTCGATTGAGCTTCATTGTGAACCTGCCTCCAATCTTTGATTATCTCGGACCTCTGAGCGTAGGATTGGTCCGAACCATTGAAGTGGGGGCAGGTGCAATCTTGCTGTCATTTATCCTCGCCTTTATCGCTGGTATCGGGCGCCTTGCGCGGTGGCGCATCATTCGATGGAGCTCGCGTGTCTATGTCGAGTTCTTCCGCGGCACCTCAATCTTGGTGCAGTTGTTCTGGCTCTATTTTGTGCTTCCGAAGTTGGGACTCCAGATACCGCCGATTGCCGCCGGCATCCTCGCTCTTGGATTGAATGGCGGTGCGTACGGCTCCGAGATCGTCAGGGGTGCCCTGCAGAGCTTTCCGAAAGGTCAGTGGGAAGCGGCGACGGCACTCAATCTATCGGCCGTGTCAACAATGTTCGACGTGGTTTTGCCGCAGGCCATTCGAACCATGCTGCCGCCCTTCAGCAATCTGTCAATTGAAGTTCTGAAGGGGACGGCGCTGGTCTCGCTGATCTCGGTCACAGACCTCACCTATGCCGGTTATCAGATATACAGTCGTACATACCGTCCACTGGAAATATTCAGTCTCACACTATTGATGTATCTGGGATTGGCGATCTGCCTGACCTCGGTCTTTCGCGCCCTTGAGCGATGGGCCGCGAGGGGCATCGATCGGCGGACTATGCCATGAGTTTCTGGGACACGGATTTCGCCATATCCATAATTCCCCAGATCCTGGGGGGCGCACGAGTTACCATTGCGGCGACCTTCGGCGGGTTCGCGGCGGCCATGGTTATCGGCCTCATCTTCGCCTGCCGGCCACGTCGCGGAGTAATTGCGTGGGCTGTCATCGGCTTTGTCGAGTCGATTCGTTCCACGCCCCTCCTCGTGCAGATCTTCTTCCTGTACTACGTGCTTCCGAACTGGGGCATCGTGATGAGCGCCTGGCTGACTGGAGTCCTGGCCCTGGGGCTGCACTATGGATGCTACATATCGGAGGTTTTTCGCGCTGGATTCGAATCAGTGCCGCAGGGACAGCGTGAGGCCTCCGTCGCTCTCAATCTTGGGCGCTACCACACATTTCGCGACATCGTGCTGCCACAGGCTTTGCTTCCGATCGTGCCGGCACTCGGCAACTACCTGATCGGAATGTTCAAGGAGACACCCATCCTGTTCGTCATCTCGGTACATGAGATGCTCTCGGTTGCAAAATTGATCGGCTCGGAAACATTCCGATACACCGAGCCTTACACAATCGTCGGCGCAATCTTCCTCGTGCTGAGCTTGAGCGCCGCGGCGCTCGTGCAGCAGGTCGAACGCTGGCTGGGAAGATGGACACGATGACGCAATCGCAGCCAACCCACCCGATGGTTCGATTCCATCGCGTAGTCAAGGATTTTGGTCCAACACGGGTCCTGAACGAGCTTTCGCTGGACGTCGCACATGGAGAGAAAGTTGTCTTCATCGGACCAAGCGGATCCGGCAAATCCACGCTGCTTCGAATCCTGATGACCTTGGAAGGAATCGATAGCGGGTCGGTTGATATCGACGGTCAGCCGGTATGGCACCGCTTGGTCGACGGTCAACGACGCCCGGCGAACCAAGCGCATCTGCGCAAGATCCGCGAAAAGATTGGAATGGTCTTCCAGATGTTCAATCTGTTTCCGCACATGACGGCCCTGGAGAACGTTTCGTTGGCGCCGCGTCGAGTGCTTGGCCTGTCGCGGCAGGAAGCGGAAGCGCGAGCCGCCGAGCTGCTAAGGAAGGTGGGCTTATCAGACAAAATGGCCAGCTATCCCGCCCGCCTCTCCGGCGGCCAACAGCAGCGGGTAGCGATAGCGCGTGCCCTGGCGATGCGACCGCGGCTGATGCTGTTCGACGAAGTAACCTCCGCCCTCGATCCGGAACTTGTCGGTGAGGTTCTTCAGGTGATCCGTGAACTCGCGCACGAGCATGACCTGACTATGATCCTGGTCACCCACGAAATGGGGTTTGCGCGCGAGATCGCCGATCGCGTCTGCTTCTTTGAGGGTGGCCGCATCGTCGAGCAGGGACCACCTGATCTCATACTGGGAAGGCCGGTCGAGCAACGAACCCGCGCGTTCTTGAATGCGGTTCTGAATGCGGAAGCAAAACCTGATCTTGAATTAACGGGAAAGGTCCAGGGAAGGTAAGATGGCAACGCCGACAACACGACCGCGCGCCGGGCACAACCGGCTGCAGGAATATCGGATGGATCTTGCAGCGGCGATCCGCCTGGCTGTGCGTTTCGGATATCACGAAGGGATCTGCAACCATTTCAGCCTCATGGTGCCCGGTGACGAGCACCGTTTTCTGGTCAATCCGTATGGACTGCATTGGAGCGAGATCCGCGCGAGCGATTTGGTGTTGGTAAACGAAAGAGGCGAGAAGCTCGAAGGCGACGGCGAGGTTGAGGAGAGCGCATTCTGGATCCATTCACGTATCCATATCGCGCATCCGGCCGGCGCAGCCGTGCTGCACAGTCATATGCCTTACGCCACAGCTCTCACGTGGCTTGAGGATATGACCCTGGAGATGGCCGGCCAGAATGCCATCTTTTTCCACGGGCGGATTGCCTACGATCCGGTTTATGGCGGTCTCGTCAAGGGTGTCGAGGAAGGTGATCGCATTGCCGGCGCGATGGGCGACAAGCGTGTTTTGTTCATGGCCAATCACGGTGTCACCGTTGTCGGTCCGACAATCGCTGAGGCATTCAACGATCTCTATTATCTTGAGCGCGCTTGCCAGACCCAGGTGCTGGCGATGTCAACAGGTCGCAAGCTGAGGGTCCTGCCGGCGGAAGCGGCTTCCGAGACACGGCGCCAGATGGCCGCCGATGCATATCAGATTGATCTGCATTTTGCAGCGTTGAAGAGGCGCCTCGATGCCGAGGAACCAGACTATCGGGACTGAGCCGGTCACGGCGGAGTGACCACCAGAGGTGGAGGAAACATTCGATGGATCGACAGGCAAGCTTCAAGACCATGGCGGAGGCGACCGCCGAGGATTTCGCCATCATCGCCGGTTACGATAGAGAGCACATCGCCGGCGTTCCAGATCGCGTGTTGCGAACCTTGGAGAGCATGGCGGGTCAGACGTTCGGCTTCCCGGTGAACCGGCTGGTTCACTCCTTGCAGACGGCGACGCGCGCGCATGTCGCCGGTGAAAGCGAGGAGATGGTCGTGGCAGCCCTGCTGCACGATATCGGTGATGACCTGGCGCCGGAGAATCATGGCAATTTCGCAGCCGACATCCTTCGCCCATACGTGACGGAGCGAACGCGATGGATCGTCGCCCATCACGATCTCTTTCAAGGCATCTATTTCTTTCAGTACTACGGCCGTGATCCGAACGAGCGGGAACGGTATCGAGGCCATCCTTACTTCGAAGCTTGCGTGGAGTTTTGTGCGCGCTATGATCAAGCGGCGTTCGATCCGGATTTTCAACACATGCCTCTGGAGGCGTTCAAACCCGCGGTGTATCGGGTCCTGGGCCGAGTGCCGTACACCGTTTCGATGCGTGCGCCCGACTAGAGGTCAGTGTTTGGCTCAGCTGCCACTCTTCAAGGTCGCCACCAATCCGCGCAGACTCGCCAGTATGGATAGCGGAGTTAAGCGGCTGCTGCGTGGGTTTGCAGGGGAGGGGAGGCCCTCGATGGTCATGGTAAAGCGCGCGGCGTCCGAATCCACACTGACCGTGTGCACATTCCGCTGCAAATCCGGAACGGCCCAGAATTTTACCTGAGTCCTCTCGGGACCGATACCTGCCAGGGCCAAGGCTGCTGCGATGTTTGCGTTCGCCGGAAACCATGCGGCGGCTTCACGTGCACTGCCATCGAAAATGCAGGTCGGCTCAGTCATGGCGCCGAGATCGATAGTCCGCGACACAACCCATGGAGTTCCTTGATAGCTCCTCGGGTGTTTCCGGGTTTCAAGAGTGACGGTGTGTATACCGCCTTCGGCCGCGGCCCGCACGGCGTCCAGTCCGAGCAATGCCCCGGTTGGCGGAAGAATTCGGGCCCCTGTGAGTTTGGCACGTTCGATCAGGTCCATTCGTCGAAGCAGCGCCCCTACGGACGCCGGAATGAAAATCCGGCCTTCATCGATCGCAGGTTCAGCGACATCGGAGAAAACCTCCGCTGGCGCTGCTTCCACGACGATATCGGCCAGAGCCAGATCGGGTAATGAAACCACGGCGGGCTTGCAATTCAGAGTAGCCGCCCGAGTTCTTGCAGACTCCTGGTCACGTGCCGCGACAGCTATCAGCTTTAGGCCTTCTATGCCTCTATCAAGCCCACGCGCCACCTCCATCCCTATTGCTCCGAGGCCACAGATCGCAACGGTGGCGGTCATGCTCAGAGTTGGAAGAGGCGGCCCAGGCGAGGCAGCTTGATTTGATATCCGGCAAGTTTTACGGCGTGCCAGAGCATGGCCTGATGCGCTGTCACAACCGGCTTCCCCAGTCGCTGCTCAAGGGCTTCGATGGCGCTGGAGGCACGCAGACCGGTGCAGGGCAGGAAAACCGCCTGAGAGCGCGGATCATCCAGCGCAGCGGCCGATTCAATGATCGATTGCGGCGAAATACGAGCCATCTCGTAGTCGATATCGAAATGAAATGACCCCATCGATACCACCTCCACGCCGTTCCTTGCCAGATGATCGCGCATGAACAAGGTCACTTCGTCCGGGTATGGTGTAAGCATGGCGATACGTGTCACATTGAGCGTCTTGAAAGCCTCAAGCGCCCCCGGCATTGGCGCGGTGATGGGCGCCTGTGAACCTGCATTGCGCACCCCTTGGGTGAGTGCTTCGTGCGAATTTACGGCCGACCCGGAGGTGCATGCATAGGCGTATACGTTCGCGGTTTCAGCAGGATCAAACAACCGCACCGCATTGCCAATTTCGGCAACATGGTCTCGCAGGATCGCTACTGTCAGCGGATTGTGTGTCTTGATCCGAGTGGCGGAGATCACGATCTTTTCGGCCGGCGCCATTTGACGGAGTTCGTACTCTGTTATGCAGTCGGTGGACAAGGTGATGAGCCCGATCACCGGCTTGCCGGCAAAGCCGCCATCCATTCTCGCATCGAAATGGAGCACGGAATTGTGGATCTCGTTTTTCGCCTGCTGAATAGACATGACTTGCCTCGGTGTGTTTTGATGTTAGTCGACGACCATGATTTCGCGAGGGACACGGGCTAAGCACTCGTGGCCCGTATTCGTAATTGCGATGCTTTCGGTGATCTGGAAACCCCAATCGCCAAAATGCAGTCCAGGCATGAAGTGGATGGTCATACCGGGACGCAGTTCGGTGCGATCGTCGCGGCGCAGACTGAGGGTATGCTCACCCCAGTCAGGTGGATAGGCAAGGCCTATCGAGTAGCCGGTACGGCTGTCTTTCTTGAGACCGTAGCGCTCGATCGTAGTGTAAAACGCCACCGCAATGTCCTCGCAAGTATTGCCTGGTTTGGCTTTGTCCAGTCCTTGCTCCAAGCCCTCACGCACTGCCTTCTCGGTCTCGCGAAATTTCGCGTCGGGTTTTCCAATGTAGAACGTGCGCGACATCGGGCAGTGGTAGCGACGGTGCGCACCTGAGAGCTCGAGGAAGATGCCTTCGTTCGCTCGCAACGGTTCATCTGTCCAAGTAAGATGAGGCGCGGCAGCGTCGGGCCCGGCGCCGATAAGCGGCACAATGGCCGTATAATCGCCCCAGTCGTCACCTTTGCCCCTGATTTCGGCATCGTAGATCTCGGCAACCAGGTCGCACTGCCGCAGACCAGGCCGCATGACGGAGCGCACACGCTCAAATACGCCTTCGACGACACGGGCAGCACTGCGCATATAGTCAATTTCCGCCGATGATTTGACGACCCTCAGCCAATTGACCAGATATGTGGCATCCTTCAGCGCGCTACGTTGTAGATGTTTCTGCAATGATAGATACGCGGCAGCGGTGAAATAGTAGTTGTCCAATTCCACGCCGATCTTCTGATGGGAAAACCCGCGCTGCCGAATGATCTCCGCAAGAAAATCCATAGGGTGTCGTTGGGTTGATTGGACGTAGTGGTCCTCGTAACCCACCACCCGATCGTGGGGGAGGTAGGTGCGCCGGTACGCTCCCTGCACGTCCTGCATGCGGCCATACCAAAGGGGATCCTCGCCCAGCGGCACCAATACGCACTGGTGAACGTAGAATGACCATCCGTCGTAGCCGGTAAGCCAAGCCATATTGGCAGGATCCGTTACCACCAACAAGTCTATCTCATTCTTCTGCATCGATGCCCAAGTTGCCTCCAGGCGGCCGCGATATTCGGTGCGTGAGAATGCGAGCTTGGGTTGGGCCGGAATCATTCAGCATCTCCTGCGTCGAGTTGGGGACAGCTCAGGTTGATCATATTGGCCGACCAACATCGCGGCATGGCTCTTTCCTGTCCGCCATAGTGTCACAGTCCGCCCATGCAGACATATTTCAACTCAAGGAACTCCTCGATGCCGTATTTCGAACCCTCGCGGCCATAGCCGGATTGCTTAACTCCGCCAAACGGCGCTACGGCCGACGACATCATCCCAACATTGATGCCAACCATGCCGGCCTCAAGCCGTTCGGCGACTCGCCAGGCTCGGCGCAGATCCTTCGTATAAAAGTAGGCCGCAAGACCATAGGGCGTCGTATTGGCGGCACGCACTACATCGTCCTCGTTCGCAAAGCTCTGTATGGTGGCGACTGGCCCGAAAATCTCTTCATGGACGATGGCCATGGAATTATCGACCTCGGTTATCAAAGTGGGCGCAAAAAAGCACTTGCCCGCGGGGTGAACGCCACCACCGAGCAGAACGCGTGCGCCTTTCCCAGTCGCATCACTTACCAGTCGCGTGAGTTTCGCCACGGCCGCATCATCAATCACAGGCCCGACAATGGCGTTCTCGTCAGTCGGCGGCCCTGTCCGCAGAAGCGCCATCCGCGCCTTGAAGCCGGAGACGAAGCGGTCCTTCAGACTCTCATGAATGTAGAATCTGTTCGCACCGACGCAGTTCTGGCCAATCACACGAAACTTTGCCTGCATTGCCCCTTCCACGGCGGCCTCGACGTCGCCGTCCTCGAAGAGGATGAACGGGGCATTGCCGCCAAGTTCCAGCGACAGCCGCTTCAGCGTGGGTGCGCATTCCCGTGCCAGGTTGCGCCCAACCTCGCTGGACCCTGTGAACGTTACAAGGCGAACGATCTCACTGTCCGTCAGAGTGCGCGCGATAGGGACAGGATCGCCGCAGGTAACAATATTGATCACGCCCTTCGGAAATCCAGCGCGCTCCGCCAAGACGGCGAGCGCCAACGCGGAGAGGGGCGTCTGTTCGGCGGGTTTGAGAACCACAGGGCAACCGGCGGCCAAAGCCGGCGAACACTTGCGTGCGACCATCGAGTGGGGCGCATTCCAAGGGGTGATCGCGGCGACCACGCCAATTGGTTCCTTCAAGACAATAAAGCGCCTGTCAGGCAGAGGCGAAGGGATGGTGTCGCCATAGACACGTCGGGCCTCTTCCGCAAACCACTGTGTAAAACTGGCGCCGTAGTCAATTTCGTTGCGCGCCTCCTGCATCGATCGACCGACTTCTGCCGAAAGAATCCGGGCAAGATCCTCGCGATTTCGCAAGATCTCATCCGTCCAACGACGCAGGCAGTTGGCGCGATCCTGGGCACTGGTCGCTCGCCAATTCTCGAATGCCCCTGCGGCAGCGCTGATGGCTCTTCGGGTTTCGCCTACGCCAAGATCGGCGACCTCGGCGATGATCCTGCCAGTTGCCGGATCCTCAACTTTGAAGCGTAACCCGCTATCTGCCGGCGTCCACGATCCATCGACATAAGAATCGCTTCGCCACAGAGAGGGATCGTCCAGGTTGATCGGCAAGTCAGACATTCCACTCCCTATTCGTCAATCCTGCTCAGGCCCCGCACCATTGTCATAATGCGAGGCTTTTACCAGCCACGAAATCGTGGCCACCGGGCGTCTATACAATCAGAGGACGATTGTACGACAACGTACTCGTCATGCTGCGCTCCCGTCGCGCATGCGTGATTAGGTAGTATGCGAACCAGATCTCCTATAGCGAGGTCGGGCAATTTCGCTGAACTGCCCTCTCGTACGGCTAGGATGCCTTGCTCCTGGTGGGCGTCGACCATGATCAGATCCGGATATCGACGTCCCATCAAGTCACACGCCAGTCCGTAACCCTGGTCAACCTTCTGCCTTGCCGTGCCCCGATCGCGCGACATCGCCATCCAACCCGCATCAACGAGAATCCAACCGCGATCAGGCTGATGTCCGATAACGGTGGTAAGGACGCTAAGGGCGATATCGGTCTCCGAACAGACCCCAAGTCCTGTCATGAAAAGATCGAAGAACGGAAATACGCCCGCGCGGACCTCAGTCACACCCTCGAGGTTGCGCGAAAAAGCCGCGGTCGGCGTCGATCCTACACTCACCGTTGATACCGGCAGTTCGGCCTGGCGCAACGCGTTGGCGCATGCGACGGCATGATTACGCTCCTGCTCGGCCATCGCCTCCAAAGCGCTCATGCCAACGCAGCTATAGGACTTCCCCGCGTGGGTAAGCACGCCACGAAGTTCTGCACCCCCCCGTTGCAGCACGGTTGCGATGGCTACCAGCTGGCGCAAATCTGTAGATGGGACGCCGGCGCGGTGTCCATCACAGTCGATCTCGACCAACGTAGGAATGGGTGAACTGATCTGCCGGGACTTCGCGGCCACAGCCTCGGCTGCTGCAACGCTATCGACGATCACCGATAAGTCTATTCCTCGAGCTCGAATTGCTGCGACCCGATCGAGCTTATTTGGCGTTACGCCGATTGCATAAAGGATGTCGCGCACTCCCGCGTCACCAAACTGCTCGGCTTCCTGAAGCGTGGAGACCACAGCCGGTCCGGTTGGGCTGGTCATGACATGACGAGCGGCCGCCAACGACTTCACCGTCTTCAGGTGCACGCGCAGGGGCACGCCGAGCGAGGCCAAGTGCGATCTCATTCGCGCCACGTTGCGTAACATGATTGTCTGGTCCACCACCAGACAGGGGGTGTCGAGATCAGATAGCGTCAAGGTGCGCTTTGCATCGGCCAGCATGAGCAATCAACTTCCAGGCTTATCCGTCTCGCTCCTCATCCTGGGGAGCGGAGATATGCAGGTTTCCAGGCCCTAGGAAGCCATCGCACCGACGGGAAGGCAATTAATCGCTACATAAGACAATGTTTAATAGACCAGTTAAATTGATGAACTTCGCGGGCTCTGCACTGGCGGTCCGGCGTTTGCACCGATGACCGGATTGAAGGTGCATTGGGCGGTTCGCGGAAGCGCCCTCACTCCTGAAAAGATTCCTTGATCGGGACCCCCTCCGCTGTCAGTCGCCAAAGGCGGCCGGAAGACGCCTGCCTTAACCCAGGACCCTTGCCGTCGTCCGGCGGAGCCGGAAGGCAAGAACCCGGGCAAGAGCGAAAATCAACTCATGGGCGCGGGCAGGGTTCGCCGCCTCGAAGGCCGCATACTGCTCGGGGCTCATCGCCGCGACTTCGCTCTGGTCCGTTGCCCAGACACTGGCTGACCGGGGGTGGCCGTCAAAAAAGGACTGCTCTCCGAGCACCGATCCAGCACCGATCCGGGTGAGCGGCCCCATGCTCATGCCGTCGCCGGACCGGACCACGACCTCGAGCTTGCCAGCGAGGACGAAATAGAGCGTCCGGTCAGGATCGCCCCGCTGGATCAGCAGTTCCCCGGCCTTTATGCGACGGACACTGGTGAAGCGAAACAGCTCCCGCCAGTCCTCTTCGTTCCAGTTGCGCGGCGACAGCTGGTCGCCCGATGCCGAGGAGTCAGCACGAAAGCCGGCGATTGCCGTGTCGAGGTCGGTCATGCTCATGGACATGAGACTACCGCCAGGACCGCCGTCGTATCAATTCGCTTTTCGCACCTTCCTGTGGTCATATATTCTCTTACTTTCACGCGGCGGGGGCAGCAGACGGATGGACAACTACCTTCTCTTGGCGGTTTGCTTCCTTCTTGGAATGGCGCTCCGCCGCTCCGGACGTTTGCCCGACAATGCCGCTGCCGCGCTGAACGGCTTCATCCTCAATATCTCGCTGCCGGCGCTGACACTCAGCTACGTGCACGCCCTCGATCTCGACACCGGCCTGATCCTTCCGGCGCTGATGGCCTGGATCCTGTTCGGCATCGGCTGCGCCTTCTTCTGGGCGGCGGGGCGGGTCCTCGGCCTCTCGCGGGCCACCACCGGCGGGCTCATGCTGACGGGCGGGCTCGCCAACACCGCCTTCATCGGCTTGCCGATGATCGAGACCTTCTACGGCGCTGAGTTTCTCGGCTTCGGCATCCTGATCGATCAGGTCGGGTCCTATTTCGTGCTCTCGACGCTCGGCATCCTCGTCGCCTCGATCTACTCGTCCGGCCAGGCCATCGATGCGAAGGCGGTGGCCCGCAAGATCGCTCTCTTCGCGCCGTTCCAGGCCTTCTTGCTGGCGCTCATCCTGATGCCGGTCGAGTATCCGACCTGGCTCGGCGATCTTTTGAGGCGCCTCGGCACGACGACGGTCCCGCTCGCCCTCGTTTCGGTCGGCTACCAGATCCGGCTCAGCCAGGTGCGGGGCAAGGCGGTGCCGCTCAGCCTCGGCCTCGCCTTCAAGCTCGTGCTCGGCCCGGCGCTGATTCTTCTCCTCTTCGCAGGCCTTTTCGGCGCCGAGGGACAGGTCATGCGGGTGACCGTGTTCGAATCCGCGATGGCACCGATGATCGGGGCAAGTATCGTGGCCATGGATCATGAGCTCGACCCGCCGCTGCTCACGCTGATGGTCGGCGTCGGAATCCCGCTCTCATTCCTGACGCTCCCGGCCTGGTGGTGGCTGCTGGGTTTCGTCTGAAGCGCGATGGCTTTGAGCCGCCATCGCGCATCGCAAGAGCTCTATTCGTCGAGAACTGGCGCGAAACCGCCGAAGATCATGCGCTTGCCGTCGAAAGGCATATGCTCTCCCATCGCCTTCATGCGTGGATCTTCCATCATCCGCTTGTTGGCAGCGTCGCGAATTTCTTTGGAAGGATATTCGATCCAACTGAACACGACGGTCTCGTCGTCGTTGGCCTTGACCGCGCCCTTGAAGTCGGTGACCTTGCCGTCAGGCACGTCATCGCCCCAACACTCGACCACCCGCTTTGCGCCGAACTCCTTGAAAATCGGGGCCATCCTTGCGGCCTGGGCGATGAATTCCTTCTTCTTGCTTGCGGGTACGGGGATCAGAAAACCATCGACGTAATTCATGGCTTATTCTCCTGAGCTGAGAGGGGCTGGTGGACGATATCGATGATAACGCCAGCGTCAGGGGCCGGGTTCCGAACAGCTCTGTAAAACTCTCACTGAAGCAAATGCTTCAGGAGCCCAGCAGGGAACAACTCGGCCTCGCCACGTTCAAAATTCGCGAGTGCAACCCACCGCACCTCGTTGCGAACGCCGCCATCGTCGAAGGAAAACTCCTCGCGGCCGCCATGGGTATCGTCAGCCAATTTCGCTTCAAATACAAAAACGATTTCATGCCCGGGCGCACCGTTATGCGAATAGAGATTTTCCATGACCGTCAGCAATGTCGGTTCGGCAATGGACAAGCCAACCTCCTCGGCGAGTTCACGCCTGAGCGCATCTGAGGCGCGTTCACCGAATTCGATCGAGCCACCGAGCGGCCGCCATCCCTTGATGGCGCCGTCGTCATCGCGCACGGCCATCAGAAGCAGTTCCTCGTGCCGGCGGATGAGACCGACGGCAATGGGTCGAACGAAGGAGGGTGGGCGCCAAACAGACATGGGCGGGAACCTGGTTTAATTCATCAGCAAGATACGACTTTACAATTCCCAACCAATGCAGGCGAGCTTCGCAATGTCCGAGTCGGATCATTCGCATCCGTCGTGCGACATCCACATGGAGTGAACTTCCCGCCAAGAGCATTTTGTGATATAATCTGATGATATACGCGCATTGCGGGACAGCCAGCATACGGCTGGTGCATCCCGCCACGGGGGCACCAACCAGGGGAGGCCCAGATGCTGCGTCTGCTCATAAGCAAAATGCTTCTGCTTGTGGTTTTCTCCGCAAGCTACGCCTTTGCCCAATCCGAACAGATAGAACCGAATGCCGGATCATGGCGGACATGGATCATCTCTTCGGCCAAGGACCTTCGCGTGCCGCCACCGCCGGATGCTTCGGCGACAGCCAAGGAGATCACGGAACTCCAGAAAATGATGGCCGGGAAGGACCCCAAGGCACTGGAGAAGATCAGATATTGGGACGCGGGTTCCCCTGCCTATCGCTGGATGGGCATCGTCAACGGCCGCTTCAACGCCGGTGACAAGGAAACGCCATTTCCCAATCGCATCAATGCCTACCTGGCCATCGCCATCTACGATGCGACCATCGCCGCGTGGGAATCCAAGTACTTCTACAATCGGCCGCGCCCCATCGCGGTGGATCCGGCGCTGCGCCCGGCGCTGCCCACGCCCATGAGCCCTTCCTATCCTTCCGAATATGCCGCGACAGCCGAAGCCGCGGCACTGGTGCTAACCTATTTCTTTCCCAAGGAGGCTGCCCAGTTCGAAAAGATGGCGGCCGAAGCGGCGCAGTCGCGCCTGGAGGCAGGTGTCGAGTTTCCGAGCGACTCTATCGCCGGCCGCGACCTCGGCCGGCGCGTGGCGGAGCGGGTGATCGCGCGCGCCAAGGCAGATGGATCCGATGCCATGTGGAGCGGCACCGTCCCGACCGGGCCATGCAAATGGACGGGAACCAAGCCGGGCAATGTGACCATGCCAAACTACAAACCGATCCTGCTCAAGGCAGCGAATGAATTCAGGCCCCCGGCTCCTCCCGATTGCAAGTCGGAAGCGGTCAAGGCCGAAGTGAGCGCGGTTCTCAAGCATGAGCGGACATTCGTGACCGATTGGAAGGCCTTCTACTGGCAGAGCCCGTCGGGGCTGATAACGGGCTTTTATGACTATGCCAACACATGGATGTTCGAAGACAAGACCGACCAGAACCCGCCCCGCGCGGCGCGCGTCTATGCCCTTCTTGGCGCGGCTTTTTACGACGCCTTTATCGCGAGCAATGATGGCAAATACGCCTACTGGTACTTGCGGCCGCATCAGCTCGATCCTGAAATAAAGCCCCTGTTCACGGTGCCCAATCATCCAAGCTATCCATCGAACCATTCCACCCTCTCGACGGCGAGATGCGAAGTCCTGGCCTATCTGTTTCCCGCTCGTGCCGAGTTCATCCGCAAGCTCGGCAAAGAAGCGGGTGACTCCCGGATCTGGGCCGGCATCCACTACCAGATGGACAACCAGGCCGGCGTCGAGCTGGGAAAGAAGGTTGCCGGCAAGTATGTGGAATGGGCCAAGAGCGACGGCAGTCGAGAGTAAATCGCATCGCCTAATCTGTTGGCCTGGGCAAGGCGCGACGGGCGCTGATTACTGCTTCTTCAAAGTGTAGCAGGCGACGACCTTGCTCTTGCGAACGAGGTGGTAATAGCAAAGGTCGATGGTGCTCGCGTCGCGGACCGTGAAGGCGTAGTGGCCATCATCGTCGATGAAGATGCCTTCCGTGAAATTCGGGGGCCTTAAAGCGCCGATCAATGTCTCCGTTCTTTTTCCGGCGCGTTTCCCCCAATTTGCTGCGGGCGAAGCTTAGGGCAAATCCCGCCAAGGTTGAAGGCTTGACGGTAAGGATTTGTCAGACCTGCTGCATGCCACCATCGACATAGAGCTCGGCGCCCGCGATAAAACTCGCCTCGTCGCTGAGCAGAAACAGCACCGCGGCCGCGATTTCCTCCGGACGCCCCATCCGGGATGCGCCCGACGAGCGCCGCGCGCACCTCATCGGACGTTGCGGCGAGATCGCCGTGTCGGTGGGCCCCGGGCTCACGACGTTGACGCGAATGCCGCGGGGTCCGAGTTCCGCAGCCCAGGTGTGCGCATAGGAACGCAAAGCCGCCTTGCTTGCGGAATAGGTGCCGTAGGACGGCACGCCCGCCGTATCCGCGGCCGAGCCGACGAGCACGACGGCGCTGCCGCTCCCCATGATGCCGATTGCCGCCTGGAGGGTGAGGACGGAACTGCGGACATTGACCAGGAAATGGCTTTCGAAATGTTCGGGCGTCTCCTCGGCGAGGAGCGCCGGTTCCGAAATCCCGGCGTTCAGGACCAGCCCATCGATGCGCCCATGCTCGTCCCGGACCGCAGCGATAGCCTTCGCCATGTCGTGCGGCACTGAGGCATCCGCGACAACGCTACGCGCCCCTTGGCCGATCTTCTCCGCGGCGCTCTCGACCTCTTGCGAGCCGCGCCCGGTGAGAAACACCGCCGCACCCTCGACCGCCAGGCGCTGCGCAATGGCATAGCCGATGCCCCTGGCACCACCCGCCACCAACGCGACCTTCTTCGTCATTCTGGCCATCGCGCTGTCCTTTCCGCCGATGATACGGTGCTTCCTTGCGGGATTCGGAACCAGGCCGCAGCCGTGCCGCGGAACATCATGTCTTTCTCGTTGTCGAAAAAGCCCGAGACGATACGCTCATAGATGTCGTAGAGGCGGTCGAATCCATGGGACAGACCGGTGATGGGGAGATGGCTGCCGAACATCGAGCGCGCCGGGCCGAAGGCTTCGATCACGGCCAGGATCCAGGGCCCGACATCGGCCGCGCGCCAGTCGAGACCGAAAATACACTCGATAGCGGAGACGCTGGCACAGGTGTTGTCACAGCGGCCGAGCGCCAGCATGTCCGAGCGCCAGCGCGAGAAGCCATCGGCGCTGCGATCGGTCGGCCAGCCCATCACGGCTATGGTAAAGCCGATCTCAGGGTTGGCGCGGACCACGGCAAGCACGTCCGCTAATTGCGGCGCGAACACCTCGAGCCCGCAGCGCAGATCGAACCCCTTGAGTGTGCCAAGCCCTTTGAGCCAGTTGGGGTCGCTCATGAAGTCCGGGCGCTGCGCCATCCGGCGCAGCGGATCCTCATTGTCCCAGCCCAGATGCTGGCGCACCGCGGAGAGGCCGGGTACATCGCGATAGGCTTCGAGCCGCCGCCCTAAGCCCGGATCTGCAAAGTCCACCAGCCCGACGAGCGCCATGGGCAAGGCGGCGGAAGCGACCAGCCGCTGCGCCCATGCGATCTCGGCGAGCGTGTCGTCGGCGATGAATTCGTGCCAGACGAGACCTTTGACGGCGCGCGACTGCGTGGCCCGCAGATAGTCGTCGAGGCCATGGCTGCGGGGCAGGGCGCTATAGTCCCCGATGAGCGCTTCGAATGTCGGGTTCCGCTGCTCGAAGATGCCGTAGCGAACCGCGCGGCTGTCATAGAGATGCGCATGGGCATCGACGATCGCTCGCCGGGTCGACCGGATGCCTTGCGGCATGGGTGCCGCCTCGGGCTCGATCGGCCTTGTCGACTCGTGCTTGTTGTCCGTCATGCCAGGCGCCCGTCACGGCGCATGATCCAATCAGGCCGGATGGGAATTGTCCAGATATGGCCTGTGGCGCTTGGCCGTGTTGCGCTGTGTGATGCCAAGCCGCCGTCTTGACAAGTCGATGCAAGGAAGCGCGCTTCAGTGCAAGCTCTTCGGGAGCGCTTTCCTGAACCGTAATCCGCCTGCACCAGAGCGGGGGCGAGATCGGCCTCGCCCCCGCGTGCAGGCCAGCATCCGCTCGCGCGCCTCTGCGCTGAGGAAGCCGGCCGCGACATCGGCCGCGAGATCCTGTGCCAGCCATCCCAGCGTCTGGTCGATCTGCGCCCGCTTCGGATGATGGGCCGTGACGGGCACGCCGTGCCGAGCGAAGACGCGGATCCAGCCGCGACCGATGATACCGGCGCCGACCAGGGTGACGCGCGCATGCAGGCTTGTCGTCATGGTGTCCTCTCCCTCATCGGACCTTCACCCATTCCGCCAGTGCCGCCCGCATGGCGGCGATGGTCGTGTCGACGATCGCCTCGTCATGTTCTGTCGAGAGGAACCAGGCGCCGCGCTCCAAGGCCCGCACCCCGTGCTTCAGCAGCAGGGTCGTCAGGCGAACATAGCCGGGGCGATCGACCCGCAACATGTCGCGATAATTCACCGGCGCTTCGCTGAGACCGAAGCAGACATGGAAGACCTGCGGGAAGCCGGTCACGGTGGCGGTGACGCCGGCATCCGCGAAGGCCTTGGCCAAACCCTGCATCAGACGACCGCCGCGCTCCTCCATCAGGTCATAGACCCCCGGCGTGATAAGCCGCTTCAGCGTCGCCACAGTCGCCGCCATGTTGACGGCCTGGGCATTGTAGGTGCCCCCGTGAATGATGTTCCCGCCGGCCAGCTGATCCATGATGTCGGCGCGGCCGGCCACGGCGGCGACCGCAAAGCCGTTGGCGATCGCCTTCGCGAAGACAGCAAGGTCGGGCGTCACACCGAGCCGCTTCTGAGCGCCGCCCGGACCGACACGAAAGCCGGTGATCACTTCGTCGAAGATCAGGATCGTGCCGTTCGTCGTGCAAGCCTCGCGCACCACTTCGAGATAGCCTGGCTGCGGCATGATGGCGCCGCTGTTGCACATGGCGGCTTCCATGATGACGGCGGCGACATCGCCGCGCGCCAGCCGGTCGATCACCTGCTGCGGGCGGTTCCAGGACAGAACCTCGATGTTGCGGCCCGCCCACGCGTCCTGGCCGGCGCTGCCGGCAACGGGCGTCGGTTCCGATTCCGGACCCATCGCATTGCCGGTGGGTGCGGCGCTCCACAGCACCGAGTCCATCCAGCCGTGATAGTGACCCTCGAACTTGACGATCACGTCGCGCCCCGTCACGGCCCGCGACAGGCGCAGAGCCAGCTGATCGGCCTCGGTTCCCGAGGCGCAGAACCGGACCCGCTCCGCGCAGGGTACCATCTCGCAGACCAGCTTGGCGGCAGCGAACTCGAGCTCACTCTGCCCGCCATACAAGACGCCGCGATCGAGCTGCGCCTTGGCGGCGGCGATGACATCGGCCGGCGTGTGGCCGAGGATCATCGGCCCCAAAGCGAGATAGTAGTCGATCAGGCGGTTACCATCGATATCGTGCAGATAGACGCCGTCGGCCCGTTCAAAGACCAGCGGCGTCGGCGATACGCCATAGCGGAAGTGGCTACTGACGCCGCCCGGCATATAGCGTTTCGCTGCAGCGACACGTTCCCGCGAACGATCAAACACGGCCGGCGACATCATTGACTCCTTGCTGGCATCGAGACCTCGGCGGTATCACGCCGTCCGCGCCCGGTCACCGCCTTACTTCGGTCGATCATGTCCAGATTGACGCAATCGCGCGAGCGGCCTTCGCGCAGATACTGGGCCGCCGTCGCCGCCGATTTACGCCTGAGGTCGATCAGGCTCGACGGACTGTAGAAGGCGGCATGTGGGGTCAAGATGAGCTTGTTGCGGATCGGCGAGCCGGGCGCGCGCCAGCTCTTCATCAACGGATGGTTGGCCGGTAGCGGCTCGATCTCCAGCACGTCGAGGGCGGCGCCCGCGATCCGTCCGTCGTTGAGCGCCGGCGCCAGGGCGGCGAGGTCGATGACGGCGCCGCGCGCCGTGCTGACCAGTATCGCACCCGGCTTCATGGTTGCGAGTGCTGCGGTGGAAATCAGATGCCGCGTCTCTGCGGTCAGCGGCGTGTGGATCGAGATCACGTCGGATTGCGCCAGCAGATCCTGCAGCGTCGCTACGCGTTCGATGCCAAACGCAAGCTCGGTCCCCGTCGGCCGGTAGGGATCGAAGAAGATGACGCGCATGCCGAGCGCCTTGGCACGGAGAGCGGTTGCCGTGCCGATGCGACCAAGCCCGATGACTCCGAAGGTCAGGGTGGAGAGGCGCCGGATGGTCGGTACGGCATCGAAGCGCCAGCCCGCGACCGGATCTTCGAGGATGGCCGCATTGTACATCGTGATGCCGCGCAGGAAGGCCAGGGTCAGGGCGATGGCATGGTCCGCCACGTCCATCGTCCCGTAATCCGGCGTGTTGCAGACGGCGATGCCGCGTTCGCCCGCCGCCTTCAGGTCGATGTTGTCGAAACCGACGCCGGCGCGCACCACCACCCGGCAGTTTGGCATGCGATCGAGCAGATCGGCCGTGACCGTGACTTCGTGATAGCACACCAGGCCGGCCGCCTTCTTCCAGAGCTCGTCGCCGATCTGCGAGAGATCGCGGGATAGCGACGCGTGAATCTGAAACTGATCGCCATAGACGGCCGCCTCGACATCGGCAGGACCATCATATTGAACGTCGGGATGGAGAATGATCTCGGGCATCAGTGGCTCCGGTAGTCAGAGAAGGTATTCATCGGATCAGGCCTGCCAGTTTCGGCAGCCAGAGCGAAAGCGTCGGGATATAGGTGATCAGTGCTAGCGCGACCAGCTTCACGCAATAGAACGGCATCAAGGCCCGCGTGATGGCACTGACCGGCCGGCCCGTCACCGTCGAGATCACGAACAAGTTGGTCCCGACCGGCGGCGTGTTGAGGCCGATCATCAGGTTGACGATCACGATGATCGAGAAGTGGATAGGGTCGATCCCGAAGGCGACTGCAGCCGGCTGCAGGATCGGCACGAAGATCAGGATGGCCGGCACGGTATCGACCAGGCAACCGACGAAGAGAAGAAACACGTTGACGATCAGCAGGAACACATAGCGATTGTCCGTGATCGATGTGAACAGCGTCTTCGCTGCGGTCGGGATATCTTCCAGCGCGAGGAACCAGGCGAACATGGTCGAGGTCGCCACGACGATCATCACGGTCGCGGTCGTGAGCACGCTTTCCCGGAACACCGAGAACAGTTCCCGGCTGCTGACCGATCGGTAAAGGACCTGTGTCAGAAACAGGGCATAGACTACGAGGATCGCGGCGGCCTCGGTGGCGGTGAACACACCACCGCGCACGCCACCGACGATGATGACCGGTGCAATCAGCACCGGAATGGCCTCGACGATGGCGCGCCCCAGCGACTTCTCGCCGGATTGCCGCGGCGATTTCGGATGCCTACGGCAGGCATAGGCGATGTACGCCATCAGCAGGAGCGCGATGAGCGCGCCGGGCAGGACGCCCGCAAAGAACATCGCCCCGATCGAGAGCTTGGTCGGAATGGCGTAGATCACCATGATCAGGCTGGGTGGGATGATCGGCGCCATGATGGCGCCGGAGATGGTCAGCGCCGCGGCAAAATCCTTCGTATAGCCGCGGGACGTCATCATCGGGGTCATGACCGATCCCAGCGCCGCCGTGTCGGCGGTCGCCGAACCGGAGACACCGGCCATCATCAGATTGGCAACGACGTTGGCATGGGCGAGACCGCCCCGGATGCGGCCGACGATGCGGTCGGCGAATTCCACCAGGCGGTTGATGACGCCACCGGCGACCAGTATGTTGCCGGCCAGAATGAAGAGCGGCAGCGCCAGCAGGCCGTAGCTGTTCATGCCGGAGAACATCCGCTGCGCCGAAATCGGCGCATTGCCGAGGCCTGTCAGCATCAACCCCAGGAACGCCGCGACACCGACGGCGAATGCGATCGGTGTCTCGGCCGCAAGCAGCAGCACGAGAAGAAGGATGACGATGGCGGCCATCATGACGGGTTGCTCTCTTGCCCGCGCAACGTGCGGCGCATCAAGGCAATGATGGCGACGAAGGACAGGAAACAGGCGATGGGAATGATGAGGTACGGGATGGCCATGGGAATGCGCAAAGCGGTAGAAGGTTGTCCCCAGGCGGCCATGGCCAGTTCCCAGCCGCCATAGCCGATATAGGCGAGGAAGAGGCAGACCGACAGCAGACCGGCCAGCTTCAGCCCGCGGATGAAGCCGGAGCCGCTCTTCGGCAGCCACTCGATGCGGATGTGCTGATTCCGGCGGATCGCGACGTACATTCCGAGGAACGACATCCCGACCAGCAGGAACTGCGAGAGCTCCTCCGGCCAAGGCAGTGGCGAATGGAAGAAGTAGCGCAGCGTCACCTGGCTCGCCAAGGCGATGACGACGATGGCCATCGACAGGACGAGAATGACGTCGATGCAGCGATCCAGCGCGCGGACAAAGCCGACCACGTTCCCCTCCATAGAAGCGTCCCTGGGCGGTGGAGCCCAGGGACGGTTCATCACCCGATGACGACTACTTCAGAGCCGCCGCGCGCAGATCGGCGATTTCCTTGTAAACGGCATCGACGTAGCCAGGGTCGAGTTCCTTCTTCAGGTAGGCCTGCATCGGCTGGGCAACCGCCTTGCGGAAGCTGTCCTGCTCTTCCAGCGTCGGCGCGTAGACTTGCATGCCCTTGCCCTGCAGCGCGCTGACGGCGCTGACGCGCGCCTGATAGTTGCGCTCGCCATATTCCGTAGCCGCGGCCATTTCGGCACCGGTCACGACGATGGCGCGCAGCTCCGGCGGCAAGCTCTGGTAGAACGCCTCATTGATAACCAGGCTGTTGAGGCCGAGTTGGTGGTTGTCCAGGGTCATGTGCTTCTGCACCTGGTCGAAGGAGTAGTCGAGCGCGATGCCGACGGGATTCTCCTGGCCGTCGACGACGCCCGCCTGCATGGCGCTGTAGAGTTCTTCCCATGGCACAGGGGTCGGCGAGCCGCCCATCGCCTCGACCATCGCCAGCGACATCGGGCTGGGTGGAACGCGCATGCGAATGCCCTTCATGTCGGCGGCCGACTTGATCGGCCTGACGTTGTTGGTGAAGCAGCGGAAGCCGTAAGAGGCGGCGGCCAGGAGGCGCAGCCCGGATTCCTTCGCCATCTGCTCGCGAATGCCCATGAAAAAGTCGCTGCGCAGGAAGCGCTGCGCTTCCTCGTCATTGGCGAAAAGATACGGCGTCGCCAGGATCATCATCGGGCGATAGAAGGTGTCGAGCGTCTGCTCGTCGCCATGCGCCAGCTGGATAGCCCCGACCTTGGCCTGTTCCAGGCCGTCCTTGATGCCGCCGAGCTGGCCGGCGGGGGAGATATTAACGTCGATGCGCCCGCCGCTGGCGCTTTCAACATAAGCCTCGAATACCAGCCAGCCTTTGTGCAGCGGGCTTTCGGTCGATTCCGAATGGCTGCCGCGGATTGCGAACTCGGCCGCCTGGGCTGCGGACACCATGCAGGCGAGCACGGCAGCGCTCGCCAGCGTGACTATCTTCAGTCTTAGATTCATTGTTACTCTCCCTGGTTCATGTTTTCAGAGGGCTCGTTTGGCGCCGTCAAAGGACGCCGTATCTCGCATAGACCTGCGAGAGCAGCTCCCCTTGTTCGAGATGAGCGCGCGTCTGGTTCTCACCGTTGATGCGCTCCAGCGCCGCCTCGATCACCTTTTCTGCGACGGCCTGCGGAATGACGACGACGCCATCCACGTCGCCGAAGATCAGATCGCCGCTCGCGACCCGCGCGCCACCGCATTCGATCGGAACGTCCATCGCCATCATCTTGCCGCGACCCTTGGAATCGAGCGGGCCGATACCGCCGTTGAAGACCGGGAAACCCATCTTCCGGATGTGGCGGACGTCGCGCACCAGCCCGTCGGTCACGCAACCGGCGGCACCGCGGTGCTTGGCTGCGGTGCTCAGCAATTCGCCCCAGGGGGCCAGCCGCGTGGTCGGCCCGTTGCACCCAAAGACCGCGACGTCGTTCGGCTTCAGATCGTCGACCAGCGCAATCTCGATTTCGTAGGGGTTCTCGCCCTCGGCGACGGCATAGGTATTCATGTACATACCGGTCCGTGCGCGCCCGAACAGCACCAGCGATTCATCGAGCGGCCGGATGAAAGGCCACATCGCCTGGTGCTTGAAGCCAAAATTGTCGAGCACGTCGGACAGAACCGCCGAATAGAGCTGACCCTTGAGAGCCAAGAAATCGATCGCCATCAGAACCCCGACTGTGCATTGCAGCAATTTTGTCGTGTGTTAAACGTTTAACTACGATGGGCAATTCGTATGGCATTTTGGGTTGATCGTCAACCTGCTCTACTGGGCCCCCGAGGAAGCGGAAGAAAAAATGGCCAAGCCACCCAACATTCACTCCGTCGCCGCGCGCGCCGGCGTGTCGACGGCGACGGTGTCCAAAGTCGTTAACCGGATCAATGTCGGCGTCTCGGAAGCGACGCGTCAGCGCGTCGAAGATGCGATCCGCGACATCGGCTATCGCCCCAACCGCGTCGGGCGCGGCCTGCGCAAGTTGCGCCGGTCGATCATCGGCATGGCGATCGTCGATGTATCGCCGAGCTTTCTGGCCGATCCCTTCACCACCAATCTGGTGGCGGGGCTCAGCAACCATCTCAGCACACAGGGTTTCGGCCTGTTGCTGCATGGCATCAGGCCGCACGAGTTGAAAAGCTCTTTTCTGGTGCGGGAATCGGAAGTGGACGCGCTCTGCGTGACGCTATCCGGTTCGCGGCGCGAGCGCCTCGGCTACATCAAGCTGCTGTCCGAGTTGGGGCAGCCTTTCGTCGCTTTCCAGGACCAGCCCGTCGCCGCCGCGGACGCCTGCTTCGTGCGCCAGGACGATCGGGCGGGCGCCGTCAGCCTGGCGCGCCACATCCTGCAAAAGCGCCGAGTCAAGCGGGCGGTGATGTTCATCTCTGAGCTGTCGTGGCCGGCGATCGAGCAGCGCGTGAGCGGCTTCCGCCAGGTGCTCGGCAGCAAGCGGGTCGCGCTCGACCTGGTGCGCTGCGATGAGACCCGCGCGGAGTCCATTGCCGCCGCCGCTGAGAGCTGTCTCGCGCGCGCGGCACTGCCCGACGTCTTCATCGGGCAGAACGACCAAGTGGCCTTGACAGTCATGCAAGTGCTGAAGCGGCACGACATCCGCGTCCCGGGGGATGTCGGCGTGTCTGGGTTCAACGCCTTTCCATTCTCGGGCTTCGCCGATCCGCCGCTCACGACCGCACGCTCCCCAGCCTACGAACTGGGTCAGCTAGGCGCCGAGGTTATCCTCGACCGCTTGGAGACGGGGCACTTCAGGCAAAAGGAGCATGTTCTCGCGGTCGACTTGGTCGCGGGTTCGTCAGTGTAGCATGCCGGCAGTGACCGGCCGCTGTGAGTGCTCGACCGATCCTGCTCGGTCGGTTGCCGCTGCCGTTTGGCCGCCAATGCAGCGGCAGGAACCGACGCCTCAGCTGCACCACGCCACAGGACATGATCCTGTTGCACCTTGACAAGCTGACGTTTGGATACCACCGTCAAATCTGGGAAGTTTGATCGGCGGCGGCGGAGAAGAGCAATGGATTTGCCTTCTGCTGGGCGAGCGGGGACGTGGCGCAAATACGTGCTCCCAGCGGCTTCGGGCATTTTCTCGGCGCTGTGCCTGGTACAAATTGCGCTCGCCCAAGGCGGATCCCAAGGTCCTCTGTTTCGGCAAACCGAAAGCGACAGTCTTGATCGCAGAGTGGCGCTGGTTCAGCACGTGCTCGCGGACAGAGAGCTTTACTCCTGCATGGTCGATGGATTGTTTGGTGCGCGAACGACAAGTGCCGTGAAATCCTTTCAGACGGCGCAGGGATTGAAGGTCGATGGTATTGTCGGCCCCGAGACCGGCAAAGCCATGGGACTGCCGTTCTGGGACACGCACCTGGTGCGCCGTCTGGACACGCCCTTTCGCGACGCGAAATATCCGCAAGGCAATGAGTTCAATTTCAGAAGCCTGACCGAGGCCGGCAATTTCTTCAGCGGTCAACCGGACGCCCAATACAGCTCATCTGACACGCTTACGCGAAGAGCTCTTCGAACGAACAATCCCGGCGCCATAAATATCTCGAAATGGCAGAGAGACAGCATGAAGGGATATGTGGGAACGACCCTTCCCGGTCCCGATGGCAATGTAACCACTGTATATGAAACTCCCGAGCAAGGGGTGGCTGCCTGGGGGTTTCTCATCCGGAAGATCTATTTCAACGGCAAGAAGGAAAAGGTCACCGTCGGCGAAATTGTCGACAAGTATCGAGGAACGAACAGCCGCACTCCCTATATCGACGGCTACAAGAAATACTCGGACGGAAAATTGACTGAAGATTATGAGATCGACCTGTATGACAACGCGGAACTGGCCCGGCTGGCCATTGCCGCCTATTCTCACGAGCTGGGCTTCTGGTATCCTCTCACCGAGAAACAGCTTCTCGCGGGCCTTGCGATTACCGATGGCTATATCGACTCCGGCGTTACGGACGAAGTCACCGTGTCTCCCGAAGAATTCGACCCCGGTCTGTATCTGAAACAGCCCGACGCCGAAAAGAAAGAACCAGGGAAGTGCCCAGGTGGATTGTGATCGAGGGCACAAGTGATCGCATGCCCCATTTGCTCCACCGGCGCCTGCTCATGGGCATCATATGCGCCGCGCTCGCGGCGCCGATGCCAGGCCCCGCGGCCGGCCAGACGAAGACGACCGAAGCCGACCTGCAGCGTGGCCTCGAGCAGCTCGTCGCGACGGAGGGCGGACCTCCAGGCGTGATCGTCACCCTCTACAGCGACGGTCGCATGAGCGTGCTGCAGGCGGGTCGCGCCGATGTCGCGCATAGCGGCGCGCCGCGGGTCGGCGATCACATGCGCATCGCCAGCGTCGCCAAGGCGTTCAACGGTGCGGTGGCCCTGCACCTCGTGTCGAAGGGCCGGCTCAGCCTCGACGACACGATCGGCCAGCGCCTGCCGGGACTGCCCCCCGCCTGGTCGCGGGTCACGCTTCGCCAGATGCTGAACCACACGAGCGGCCTGCCCGATTACCTCAATTCCGACGCCTTCATTCACGACGTGACGACGCACCCGCAACGCCATGTCCTGCCCAATGACATCATCGGCTGGGTCCGCGACGAGCCGCTCGTCTTCGCGCCGGGCTCTCAATACGGCTATTCGAATACCGACAACGTCGTTATCGGCCTGATCACCGAGGCGGTCACCGGCACGTCCTATGGGACGCTGCTCAAGGAGATCGTATTCGGCCCCGCGGGCTTGAGGCAGACGAGCTTCCCGACGGAGCGCCTCGACCTGCCGTCGCCCTTCATCCACGGCTATTCCGTCGAGCCCGGGTCTGCCCCGCAGGACGTGACGAGCTTCATCAGCCCGAGCGGGGCCTGGGCGTCCGGCGCGATCGTGTCGACGCCTGCCGACCTCGCGGCGTTCATCCGGGCCGATCTCGGGCTGAAGTTCTTCGGCGCGGCCGAACAGCAGCAGCAGATGCAGTTCGTGCCCGGCTCTTCCGGTCCACCCGGCCCCGGGACCAATGAGTCCGGTCTCGGGCTGTTCCGCTATACGACGCCGTGCGGCGTCGTATATGGCCACACCGGGAACTTCCCGGGCTACACCCAGTGGGCGGCCGCCACCGCGGACGGGACGCGCTCGGTGACCACCACGCTCAACCTCTCCGCGCCGACCGGCGAGCTGCTCGAACGCCTGCGGGAGGTCCAGGGCCAGGCGGTCTGCGCTCTGCTGAGCCGTTGAAATATCTCCCCGACCTAACGGAAAATTTGGTAGGAGTTTGCCCGTCGGGCCTCGGGGATGATGGGCTCGATCAAAGTGGGGCTTGCGAATGCCTGACCGGGGGGCACTGCTCGAGTTGCTGAAGGCCGCGCAGCGGATAATCGCTGTTATCGCGATTATCACGGCGAGCGCTTTGACCGTGGGGCCATCGCGCGCCCAGAGTGTTGCCGATCAGATCGATTCGGTCGTTTCAGACCAGGATCAGATCATCCGGCGCTATACGGCGCCGCGAAAGCCCGGCACGATCGACCTTTCGGTTTCGGATGCGCGCAAGAAAACGCCGCCCGCCGACGCTCGAAAAGTAAAGTTCACTCTGCGATCGGTGACGGTTCAGGGCGCCGTGACGGTGGCCAACGAAACTTTGCGGCCGGCCTGGGCGCACGACTTGAACAAACGGATAAGCCTCGCGGAGCTCTATGCGATCGCCGAGCGGATCGATGCCATCTACCAGCGGGAAGGCTATTTCTCCTGGGCGGTCGTCCCCGAGCAGGACTTTTCCTCCGGCCACGTCGTCATCGTTCTCTATGAATCCTATGTTCGCCGGGTCATCATCAACAGCACCATTCCCGGCATCGAGCGACGCCTCAAGCCCTATATCGATCGCATGGTCGCCATGCGCCCGATCCGGATCAAGGAGGCCGAGCGCGTCCTCCTGCTGATGAGCGATCTTGCCGGCCTGACGATCGAAGGCCTCTTCATTCGGCCCGACACGCCTTCCGCGGGCGGCGATCTGAAACTCGACATCAGCTTCAAGCGCTGGGGTGCAACCGCCATATTCGACAATCTGGGCAGCGACGAGGTTGGTCCCTATCAACTGACCGGCACTGGCACCCTCAACGATGCGCTGAGACTGTTCGAGGCGACGAACATCGTCGGGGTCACCATTCCCGCGAGCCCCAAGGAACTCGAATTCATCCTGGGCTCGCAGGATGTGCCCATCGGCTATGACGGACTGCATGTCGGATACAGCATAGGGCATGTTTCTTCAGAGCCCGGCGGCGATCTGGAACCTCTCGATCTCGACATAGAGTCGAGCTTCGGGACGGCCTATGCCAACTATCCATTCCTGCGGACCATCGAGCACAGCATTTTCGGCCGGATCGAGCTGAATTTCAAAGACAACTCGCTGGATGCAGGCGGAGTAAGGCTGACGGAGGAGGATCTGCGATGGCTGGCAGCATCCCTGAATTACACGGGCGAGCTGGAGAAGGGGGCCATCACCTTGACCGGTACTTTCGGCCAGGGTCTCGACGGGCTCGGCGCGAGCAGCGGCGACGACCCGCGCGCGCCGCGCGAAGGCGTTCCGGACGACTACCGGTATTTCCGCGCCGATCTCGATCTGCGCAAGGAGATCGCGCCACATGTCGCCGCGCGCCTTCGGGTCGAAGCCCAGTATGCACCGACGGCACTCCCATCGGCGGTCCAAGTCGTGCTCGGCGGCGATCCCTATGGCCTGGCTTTCGACGGCTCAGCGGCTTCCGGGGACAGCGGCATAGCCGCCGCGCTGGAAGTGGGGCGCGACATCGAGCTTCCCGAAACCTTGCCCATCTCGAATTTGAACGTGTTTACGTTCATCGACTATGGCGCGATCTGGAACCATGATACGGGCGTCGATTACACACACGAAGAACTCGGCTCGACCGGAATAGGGGCGAGGGCCGGGTTCGGGAACTACGTCAATGCCCGGGCGCTTGTCGCCGTGCCTTACGAGGACAGCGAAAGACTGACCGATACCGGAACGCGATTCCTGTTCCAGATCATCTGCGCTTATTAGAGCCGCGTGCAGCAACAGCGATCACGGACCCTCATACGGGTGATCGAGCGCCTTTGAAATTGCGACAAACACGCGCTTTGCCGGCGAGGAGCATTCCGTGTCGCCTGGATCATCGGTCAGCGTGGGTTTTGCCTCGCAACCGCCGGAAGCGATGTCGCTGTTGGTCTGGACCGCGACAGTCATACCGGCGTCCGCCTGATAAAATACGTAGGTGTTGTATCCGGGCAGTTCGCCCGTATGGCCGACCCAACCGCCGATGCAGGCGACTCCAATGCCATAACCGGCCACGCCGGGAAATGAGGTCAGCCGCTCCTTCTGCGCCGCCCCTCCCAGCAGACCGTGACCCGTGCCCAAGGCGCGACCGTAGACGAGCAGATCGTCGATATTGGAGATCAACTCACCCGCGGTCCAACCCCAGGCCGGATTCCAGTTCGTCGCGTTGCTCGGCGCATCGGGCTTGGCAAAATCGCCCTGCAGGGTGAAGCCCTGGGCATAGGGCGCCGGCATATCCACCGAGTCGCCCGGCCAGGACGTGTTGTGAAGCTTCAGCGGATCGAAGATCAGCTCCTTGAACACCTCACCGACAGGCTTGCCCGAGACCTTCTCGATGACCATCCCCAGCAAAATAGTGTTGGTGTTGGAATAGTCGAACGAAGCTCCGGGCTCGAAGAGAGGCGATTCACTCACCCCGATCGCGACAAGCTGTTCGGGTGTGAAGATCGTTTCCGGCTTGGCGAAATACACATCCTGGAATTTTGGACTTCGGGTATAGCTCGCTATGCCGCTGGTCATGTCGGCGAGCTGCCGCAGCGTGATCCGGTCGCCATTGGGAATGCCAGGCACATATTTCTGGATCGTATCGTCGAGCGACAGTTTTTGGGCTTCCGCCAGCTGCATGATCGCGGTGCCCGTGAATGTCTTTGTCACCGAGCCGATGCGCGTGTGCATGCCGACGGCCATGGGCGTGCCGGCGGCAGGGTCGGCCACGCCATAGACCGCCTTCCACGTTCCGGAAGTCGTCACGACGCCGACGATGACTCCCGGAGCCGCAGTCTGCGGCAGCGCAGACTGAACGGCGGCGTCAAGCTTTGCGGCGAGCTCCGGTGGCAGCGGCGTTGCCTTGGCCGGGGTCGCGCCATCGGCAACCACCTTTTCGACATTGGCGACACATTGCGCATCCTCGGCCGCGAATGCACTTAAAGGGAAAAGCGTGAGCAGGGCGGCAGAGCCGATGCAGCGAAGGAACAAGTGAACTCCAGTCTCTGCCATTTCATTCTCCTTATATGAAAGCAAATTGCGGATACCATCATTGCGGCCAGTCGACGATCGACAGGTCGAGCGGCAGGACGTTTTCGAGCGTCCGGGGCGGGACGCGCGGCGTCAGCGTCAGAGGCGATCCGGTCGCTTCCGCCTTGTCGAAGTCCTCGGTGCCCGCCTCATCGACCGCGGGGATGGTGAAGCTGTCGAAGACATAGGGCAGACCGTTCGATGCGAGCGGCGACACACCGTCCATGACATGCAAATGCAAATGGGGAGCCTGGCTGTTGCCGGTGTTGCCGACCTCGCCGAGCTGCTCGCCGCGCCGAACCTTGTCGCCGAGCTTCACCTTGACGCTGCCGGGCCGCATATGGGCATAGTTGACGAAGTGGCCGGAGCCGATGTCGAGGACGACGAAATTGCCGTCCGCCTCGTCGAGCGGCAGGTTCTCCGGCAACGCACCGGGCACCTGGTCCTGCAAGTCGTTGCGCGTGGCGACTACCGTGCCATCGGCGACGGCGAGGATGGGCTTTCCGTAGATATGATAATTCGCCGGGATCTTGGTGTCGCCCGCGACCAATGTGTTCGTCTCGTCGATCTGTTCCCAGTCGATGGCGAAGCGCTGGGCGAGATGGAATTTGCCATCGATCGCCAGCAGAGCGCGAACGTGACGGATGGAATCGCAGCAGCCGTCGCCGGCGGCATAACCCTTGCCGCGCAATGGTGCGCCGAGCACGACAGGCGGTGTCGAGACAACCGTGCTGTCGCCCAGCGTCATCGTCACCTCGGCGTCGATGACGGCCAAACGCGCCGTGATCTCGTGCGTGATGCGCGCCGGCGCCGCCATGCCTTCGGGCAGCGGGATATGCAGGAATATGACCGCGAACTGATAGGCGGAGAGCACGCGTGTCTCCTTGCCCCGGCTGGCGCCCGGCGTGACGCGTTGTGCGAGCTCATCGGGGCCGAGGACCGCAAGGACTTTTCCGCTGTCGGGATCGACGACCGCAAGCTTCTCGAAACGAACATCCCCGCTCGTGATGTTGGTGAGGGCGAGCTCGTAGACCATGTGACGCTTGCCGTCCGAGCCCGGAACGACATAGGGCGGCGCGATGATCTCGGCAACGAGCGGCGTGAGCATCGGCTCGTCGCCGGCAGCGCGCGCGCCGGATGAAAGCATCAGCAACAGAACAAGCGCGGAAACCACCCAGACCGGAACTCGCATCGCGAACACGCCCCCCACATTTACGGTGCGGCGGAAGGCTACGATAAGGGCGTCTCATCGCCAAGCAGGAATGTTTGCCTGCCTCGGCGGTGGCGGGGACGGCCCGGCAACGGAAATTGCGATTGGCCCAAGGCACCAAATGACCGCTTCGGCGTTGATCGTCGAGTCCCCGGAACAGGAGCTGTCATTATGGGAAAGTCCATCCTTATCATCGGTGAAGATCCGGCCTTGATCGACTTCACGGCGTCCTACGCGCCCAAGAACATGTCCGCGGCAAAAATCATGGACGGGCTCAACGGGTCGGTGGCGCGCCTCGAAGGCGTGGGCCATTCCGCGGCACTGCTTCTTACGCGGGATACGGAAACAGTCGAGCGCCAGGTGAGGGATGCGCTTGCCGGAAAGCATTATGACGTCATCGTCGTCGGCGCCGGTCTGCGGACCCTTGCGCCCATGGCCTTGCAATTCGAGCGCCTGATCAACGTCCTTCGTGACGTGGCGCCCGGCGCGAAGCTCGCCTTCAACAGCCAGCCCGGCGATTCCGACACCGCCGCGATGCGCTGGCTCTAGAACGCCGGGCGGAGAGGAAGTGGCATGGGCGCTGCGGGAAGGGCTTGCGCCAGCCGGCGTAGGTCTGATCATCGCCGGCGCCCTTACGGTCTTTCACCTTGCCGGTGGCGACATCCAGGCGGCCTTGATCACCGCGGTCTCGACGGCGCTGCTGGTCTGGCGTCCCAACCTTCCAGTGGTGATCGTGTTGGGCCTGGGCGCCGTGCTCATGTGCGGATCATATTTGCTGCAATAGAGTTCTGACTTTGGCTGTCAGCGTGCGGTGGTCCCGCCATCGGTACTGAGCATGCTTCCTGTCGCGAATGTCGCTTCCGACGCAACGAAGACCACGAAACGCGCGATCTCGTCGGCCGTCGCAAAACGCTTGAGCGGCACCTGGGCGATGTAGTTTGCCTTCAACTCCGGAGTGCCGCCGAACCATTGGAGCTCGGCTTCCATCATGGGCGTGTCCACCGGACCCGGACATACGCAGTTCACGCGCACCGCCGGCGCCAGCTCGAGCGCCAGCGCCTTGGCCATCCCCGCCAATCCCGCCTTGGACGCGCAATAATGCGCATAATACTCCAGGCCGTTGAAAGACAGGTCTGAGCCGATCGCGACAATGCTTCCGGCGCCCTGTTCCCGCATGCGCAGACCACATTCCCGCATGACATAGAAGGCGCCGGAGAGATTGACCGCGATCACATGGCGCCATGCCTCAGGCGTCAGCTCGGCGATGCGGGCAGGGGTGACGATGCCGGCGGCGTGGATCAGAATGTCAATTGGTCCGAGCTCCTTCCATGCTGTCGACACGGCGGAGGTGACGCTCGCATCGTCGGAGACGTCAACTTCAATGGCCAATGTCCCATTTCCCAGCTCATTGGCGAGCGCATCGAGGATTGTCTTTCTGCGGGCGCAGGCTGCCACCCTTGCCCCGAGCCTCGCAAGCAGTTTGGCCGTTGCCAAGCCGATCCCGGATGAAGCTCCGGTCACGAGCGCATTCTTTCCATGGAGGTCTGCGATCATTGCTCTTGTTCCTGGTGAAGATCTCTAATCGGCCGAGCTTTTGTAGTCGTAGCGGCAATAGGGCTTGAGCCGTTCAACATCGACCTCAGCGCCCAGGCCTGGATCCGTGCCGACCTTCAACAGCCCGCCGCTGATGCGTTCCTCGGGTGGATTTTTCAGCACCTGGACATAGCCCTGGGACTCCGGCAAGTAGGGATAGATTTCCAGGTGCATCGCGTTGGCGCAGGCCGCCCAGACCTGCAGCGTCGCTGCCGTGCACAGCGCGGATGCGCAATTGTGCGGTGATATCCTGGCATTATACGCCTCGGCCATGGCCGCTATCTGGATGAGCTCGAATACGCCGCCGCAGTTGCCGACATCCGGCATGACGACATCGATGGCGCCCGTTTCCAGCAGATTCCGGAAGCCGTTGCGCGTGTAGACCCGCTCTCCCGCGGCGATCGGAAACTTGTAGCGGCCGGCAAGGTTCTTGAGCCCCCCGATATTGAAAGCATCGAGGGGTTCTTCCACCCAGGACACATCGAGCTCCTGGCAGACATCCAGGAATCTGAGGAGCTGGTCGTTGTTGACGCCGCCGGACAAGTCGATGAGCAGCTCGGCCTGATTGCCGACCACGTCCTTCAAGAGAGAGACGCGGTCGATGGCCCGCTGAAACTCTTCGGTCGACAAAGCGCGGCGCTGGACATGGGTCAGCGTGCGTCCGGGCTGCTGGGTGGCAAAAGGATAGCTCTTGAGCATCCTATAGCCATCCTTCAGCGGCCGCTCGGCCGCCTTGGCCCATTGCGTGGCATCGTTGCAGTGATAGTTCCAGCCATTGGCATAGACGGGTGCCGTCATCTCGAACGCAGCGCCGAAGAATTCATAGACGGGCTTGCCCGCCGCCTTGCCCTTGATATCCCACAAGGCCTGGTCGATGGCGCTGATCGCCGCGAACGCAATGGCGCCGCCGCCCTTGGTCCAGAACGAATTGTCATAGATCGCGTGATAGACGTGGCGCGGATAGAGCGGATCGGCGCCGATGACGCGCTGGGCATAGTCGGCGATCATGCCGGATGCGCCGGCGGCTCCAAGCCCATAGGCGACGGCCGCCTCTCCCCATCCGGTGATGCCCTCGTCCGTCGAAATCTCGACCAGCACCGGGCGAACGCCGCCGGTCGGAATCCGGTAAGCCCGAATATTCGTCACACGCATCTTTCTCTCCAGAAGGGATCCACTCTGCTCGTCGCGACTTGCAATTGGAGTGCCAGACCGTGGAACAACAGGAAGTCCATGAAACCCGCGAGGGAGCGGCGCAGCCTTGAGAATTCGAACGCCCGGAGTCTCAAGACTGAGACCGGCGGCGTCAGGGCCACGGTGCCCGGTCCACAGCTAAACCCTTGAATCGACGGCCGATCGGGCTCTGGCACAGCGCTTGCTGCCGGGTCTTCGAGATTCCGCAACACCGATGCCTATTCTTGGGAGGAGATTTCAAATGGAACTCGGGCTTTTCATGATGCCGCTGCACGATCAGCGCCGCAACTACACGGAAGTGCTGAAGCAGGATCGCGAAGCCATCATTCTCGCCGATCGATTGGACTTCAAGGAAGTCTGGGTCGGCGAACATACGACATGCTCCTGCGAGCCGATCGCCGATCCCCTGCAGTTCTTCGCGACGCTCGTCCACGCCACCAAGCAGATCAAATTCGCGACCGGCGTCCTGAACGTCCCGCAGCATCATCCCGCCCGTCTAGCCAGCCAGATCGCCCAGTTCGATCACCTCTCCGAAGGCCGCTACATCATGGGTGTCGGCGTCGGCGGCCTGGTGACGGACATCGAGCTTTACGGCACGACCGACAAGAACCGGGTCGAGATGACCGTCGAGTCGATCAAGATGATGCATCAAATCTGGTCGCAGAGCGCGCCCTACAACATCAAGGGCAAATATTGGGATATCGTGGTCGACAAGACCATCATCCCGAGTCTCGGCTTTGGTCCGATGCTGAAGCCATACCAGCATCCATTTCCGGAACTTGCCATCTCGGTGATGAGCCCGAATTCCAGCAGCGCGCGGCAGGCCGGCGAGAACAACTGGAGCATCGTCTCCGCCAACTTCACGCCGACCGCCAATGTCAAGACGCACTGGGAACAGTATGTCGTCGGCAGCGAGAAGGCCGGCCGCCGGCCGGACCGCAAGAAATGGCGCATCGCCCGGTCGATCCTCGTCGCCGACAGCGATGCGGAAGCGAAGGATTACCTCGCCGAGCCGTCATCGTCGGTCCGCTGGTACTATGACTACATCGTCGAGGACATGAAGGCGTTCAAGATGCTCGGCGTGCTGAAGCCGACGATGAACACGCTGGACAGCGATGTCACCGTGCAGAACTGCCTCGACTGGATGGTGATATCCGGCTCGCCCAAGACCGTTATGGACAAGCTTGTCGCCTTTGTCGACGATGTGGGCGGCCCCGTCGGCAAGCTGCTGATGACCCAGAAGGATTGGGACAAGCCGAACATCCATCGGCGGTCCATGGAACTTCTCGCGACGCAAGTGATGCCAAAATTGAGCCAGCACTTTGGCTCTCTCAAGGCCGCGGAATAGGTCGCCCGCGAGAGACGGCGCGGACTCCGGCCCGCGCAACCTGGAAGGCAACGAGACAAGTTCAACGAAATACAAACGATATGGAGGAAAGAGATGAGCGTCGCAACGAAGCAGCCTGCCGGCGTAGCGCAAGCGCGGACGGCCGGTGCATTCAACCGGCTGATGATGGATCGGCGAAAGTTCCTGATGGGAAGCGCCGCCGCAGGCGGAGCCTATCTCGGCGCCTGGATGCCGCCGGCAAGGGCCGCCGTCGGTGGGGACCTCGAGATCATGGCCTGGGAAGGCTATACGCTCGAGCCGGAAACCGCCGAGTGGCGCAAGGCGAACAATGTCAGCCTGCGCGCCGCCATCATGAGCAACCAGGACGACGTGACGGCCAAGATCGCCGGGTCCAATGCTGTGCGCCTGGACCTCTCGGAATATTCCAACGGTTATAATGCCATCTACAACGAACTCGGCGTGCTGGCGGAGCTCGATGTGTCCAGGATCCCCAATTACAACAAGACGGACATCTACAAGCCATTCTTCCAAGGGGACATGTGGTACTGGGACGGGAAGCAATGGGGCATCCCCTGGTGCTGGGGCCTGGATACGATCGTGGTCAATCAGGAGAAGCTCGGCTTCGAAGTCAAGAGCTACAAGGACCTGCTGCGCCCGGAAGTGAAGGGCAAGCTGGCATTCCTCGACAACCCGCTGACGCTTTGGCCGCAGATCGCGAAAGTCACGGGCTACGGCGACAGGTTTCCGAACCTGAGCAAGGAAGAGCTCAAGGACTGTTTTCAGAAGCTGATCCCTTATCGCGATCAGACGAAGGTCTTTGCCTCTTCAAACGGCGACGTCATCTCGCTGTTCGCCTCGGGCGAGATCTCCGCCTGCTTCTGCGTGTGGAGTGCCGTGCCTCTGGAGACGGCAAAGCAGAATGTGAAGACGGTTTCGATCTACCCGGAGGAGGGTGGAGCCGTCTGGGCCGATGCCTGGTTCATCCCCAAGACGTCGGAGAACGTGGATACGGCCTATGCCTATATCAATGAGGCATTGACGCCTGAGATCCAGGCATCGATTTCCAAGACGGCCGTCTGCTCCTCGGTCTCGAACAAGGCGCCGGCATTGATGGATGCGCAGACGAAGGCGCTATTCGACTATGACAATTTCGATGCGCAGTTCAAATCCATCAAGATCTACGGTCAGCCGCCGCGCTCGTCCGATCAATTTGCAACCTATGACGACTGGTTGCAGATTTGGGCGGACTTCCGCGCCGGCCTCTGACGGTCGTTCGCGAATGTCGCACCTCCGGGCGGACGCAGCGCGCTCGCCCGGAGGTTGCGCTTCGTACATAGCCTGTTGACCTATCCTGGATGACCCAAAACACGCATGTCGGCTCTCGTTGATAGCAAGAGTGATGAAGTTGATATCGCCAAGCGCAAGGTTGCGCTGACGTTGCCGAGCGGCTTTGGCCTGGGAGTGCCGCCGCTCGCCTTCCTCCTCCTGTTTTTCGTGCTTCCGGTCATCCTGCTCTTCTTCGTGAGCTTCCTGACCGCGCGGTCATTCGTCATCGAATATGTGTGGAGCACGGACAACTTTACGAGGATATTCGCCTCCACCAGCTTCTGGCTGGCCACCTGGGTCGGGCTGAAGAACGGCTTCTACACCGCCTTCTTCTCCGTCGTGCTGAGCTTTCCGGTCGCGTACTATCTCGTCTACAGGACGAAAAGCAATCTCATCCTCTATCTCGTGCTGCTGTCCTGGTTCTCGAGCTATCTCGTGCGTGTCTATGCCTGGCGAACCATTCTGGGCACGAACGGCGTCATCAACTCGTTCCTGGTGAGCAGCGGAATCATCGATCAACCGCTGCAGGTGATCCTGTTCAGCCCGTTCGCGTCCGTCCTGACGCTCATCCACATCATGGTGCCGTTCTCGCTCCTCATCCTCGTCTCGGCGCTCAGGGACGTGAAGCAGGATTACCTCGACGCCGCCCGCGATCTCGGAGCGTCGAAACTTGCCGTGCTCACGAAGGTCATCCTGCCCATGGCGCATAAAGGCGTGGTCGGATCCTTCATGTTCACCTACATCCTCGCCGCGGGCGACTACATCACGCCGCAGCTCCTGGGCGGCCGCGAGGGTGTCACGAGCGGACTTCTCATCGCCAACCAGTTCCGCAGCGCCGGCAACTGGCCGCTCGGCTCGGCCATGGCGTTCGTCATGATGGGCACTTTCGTCGCGGTATATTTTGCCTTCACCCTGCTCTTGCGGATCCTCAATCTCGCGCCCGGCCGGCGCTACCATGAGTGAGTGAAGATGCTCAGGGCCTATCTTTGCGCATATCTGTTCTTCCTGTTCGCGCCGATCGCGATGATCGTGCTGTTCAGCTTCAATGATTCACCGGCACTCACCTTCCCGATAGAGACATACAGTCTCAGATGGTATGAGACGCTGCTATCCAAGCCTGATTTCGTCGCTTCACTGGTCAACAGCCTGAAGGTCGGCTTCTATACGTCCATCGTCACGACCGTCCTCGGAACGCTCGCCGCCCTCGCGCTGATCCGCATGAAGGGGCGATACCGACAGTTCTTCGAATGGCTGAATTTCGCCCCCGTGGGCCTTCCCGGCCTATTCCTCGGCATCTCGCTGGTGACGCTCTTTGGCCTGATCGGCCTGCAGCGATCGCTCCTGACCGTCACCATCGGCCATGTGCTCTTCACGCTGCCCTTTTTCGTCGAGGCGATGCGTTCGCGCGTTAACTACTTCGACCCGTCCCTGGAGGAAGCCGCCAGGGACCTGGGCGCCACGCAGCTCCAGGCCTATCGGCGCGTGACCATTCCGATCCTCCTGCCGACCATTGTCGGATCGGCGATACTGACCTTCTCGCTTTCCTTCGATGAGCTGATCATCACGGTGTTCGTATCGGGGAACGATACGACGCTCCCCATGTTCATCTGGTCGATGATGCGGAGGACGGTCGATCCCTCCATCAACGCGGCCAGCGTCATGGCGCTCGTCCTTTCGATCCTGGTGATGGCCGCAGGGGGTGCGAGCCTGTGGTTTCAAAGAAGATGCGCGGTCGCCGCGCGCGCCACGAATGAATAGGACAGGAACATGCGTCACAACATCGTCGAGCTGAAACATATTTCGAAGTCCTGGGGATCGGTCAAGGCCCTGAACACCGTGAATCTCGATGTCCGGAAAGGCGAGATCCTCACGCTGCTGGGACCCAGCGGCTGCGGAAAATCGACGCTCATGCGCATCACGGCGGGATTTGAAACGCCGACGTCGGGCACGGTCGTCATCGCAGGCCAGGACGTCACCCAGATGCCGCCGGAAAAGCGCCCGGTCAACATGGTGTTCCAGCGCTATGCACTTTTCCCTCATCTCGACGTCTTCGACAATGTCGCCTTCGGACTGCGCCTCAAGGGATTGCCGAAGGCAGAGATCAACGCGCAAGTGTCCGCGATGCTCAAGCTCGTGCAGCTGGAGAGCCTTTCGGGAAGATGGATCAATGAGATCAGCGGCGGCGAGTCGCAGCGGGTCGCGCTGGCGCGCGCCCTTGTCAACCGCCCATCCGTCCTCTTGCTGGATGAGCCGCTCGCGGCATTGGATCTCAAGATCCGCCATATCATGCTGGAAGAGCTGAAGCGCATCCACACAGAGACGGGAACGACATTCATCTATGTGACGCATGACCAGGATGAAGCGATGATCCTTTCTGACCGCGTGGTCCTGATGAACAAGGGAGCGATCGAGCAGATAGGCACGCCGGACGAGATGTATGGCGCGCCGAAAACGCTGTTTTGCGCGAAGTTTTTCGGAGAGACGAATATCCTCGGCGGGCATGTCAAATCCGCCGATGCGAAAGGTGCCGTGCTCAATCTCCCGATCGGAGAGATCGAGGCCCCCGTCGGAGGCTTGCGCAGCGGTTCGGATATCCATGTATCGCTTCGCCCCGAGGCCGCATCATTGACGGAGGCGCGGGCCGGCAAGCCGGGCAGGCACGATGCCGTGCCAGGCATCGTCGAAGACGTGGTCTTCATCGGCAGCCGCGTGGTCTACAAAGTGCGGCATGCCAGCGGCACAGTGCTGAAATGCCAGGAGCCCAGAACCGCGGCGGGCATCCGGTTCGGCGTCGGGTCGCATGTCAGCCTGCAATATGACCCGGCGGCGATCGTGGTTCTTTCGGGTTGATCGGCCAATGCACGACTATATCATTGTTGGCGGCGGCTCATCCGGCTGCACGATCGCTTCAAGGCTGAGCGAAGATCCAGATTGCACCGTGCTTCTGCTCGAGCAAGGTCCGCGCGACTGGAGCCCCTATATCCACATCCCGGTGACCTATTACAAGACGTCGCAGGGCAACATGCTCACCCGGTACCGGCTGGAACCGCAAGCGCAACAAGGCGGGATCACGCCGGAGTTTGTCCAGGGCCGCGTGCTGGGCGGGGGGAGCTCAGTCAATGCGATGGTCTATATGCGGGGCATTCCGCAGGACTATGACAGCTGGGCCGAACGGGGATGCGCCGGATGGTCGTACAAGGAAGTGCTGCCCTATTTCAAGAAAGCCGAAAGCAACGAGCGGTTTTCCGGCGAGGCTCACGGTATTGACGGACCGCTGAAAGTATCCGACCAACGACACATTCACTATCTCACCAAAGCGTGGGCGCAGGGTGCCCAGGAGCTGGGGATCAAATTCAATCCCGATTTCAATTCGGGCGATCAGGCCGGCGTCGGATTCTATCAAGTCACCATGAAGGATGGGTTGCGATGCAGCGCAGCCAAGGCCTATTTGCGTCCCGCTCGCAACCGCAAGACTCTCAAGGTGCTCACCAAGGCCAAGACTCTTCGCCTGCTGATCGAAAACAACCGGGCGGTCGGAGTCGAATATATCAAAGACGGAACCGTCACCAGAGCGCTGGCGGCAAAAGAGGTCATCGTGTGCGCCGGCGCGATCGGGTCGCCGCATCTCTTGATGCTGTCGGGAGTGGGACCCGCCGATCACCTGCGCGAGGTTGGCGTAGAGGTGCGGCACGACCTTCCGGGTGTCGGAAAGAACCTTCAGGATCACTTCGACATGTTCCTGATCTACGACCTGAACGGCCCGCATAGCTACGACAAGTACAAGAAGCTTCATTGGCAGGCCTGGGCCGGCCTGCAATATGTGCTGTTCCGCAATGGACCCGCGACCTCGAATATCTGCGAGGGCGGACTATGCTGGTACACGGATTCAGCCGACAGTCTGCCCGGCCTGCAGTTCCATTTCCTTCCGGGAGCCGGGGTCGAAGAAGGCTCGGATTCCGCGCCCAGCGGCAATGGATGCACGACGAATGTCTATCTGTCGCGTCCGAGATCACGTGGCCATGTCGCCCTGCGCAGCGCCGCCCCCGATGTATTTCCCATCGTCGACCCCAATTACCTCGCGGAGGAATATGACGTGATCGGTCTCTCCGAGGGCGTGCGCCTGGCTCAGGAGATCCTGCAGCAGAAGCCCATCGCCAAATACATCGCGCAGCCTTACCGGCCGGGAAGCATCCTCAAGACGAAGGCCGAAAGGATGGAGTTTGTGCGCAAATCCGGCCAAGGCGCGCTGCACCCTTGCGGTGCCTGCCGGATGGGAACAGACGATATGGCGGTCGTCGATCCTGAGCTTCGCGTCAGGGGTATCGACGGGCTGCGCGTGGCGGATACATCGGTCTTCCCCCGGGTGCCTTCCGGCAACCTCAACGCGCCGGCCATCATGGTCGGCGAGCGCGCGGCGGATTTCATCCGCGGCAACAGAAAATAGAATGACGGCGGACCCCCTGAAGATGCAATTGCTTCCCGCCGTGCCGGCGGATGTGGCCAGCCAATTCTCCTGGTGGCAGCGCGAGATGAGGGAGTCTTTTCCCCAAGACGCAGCGCAGGGCCTCAGCGGACAGGTCTCGGCGGATGTGGTTATCGTCGGTGGCGGGTTTACGGGATTGTGGACCGCGTTCATCCTGAAGGAGCGCCATCCGGAACTGGACGTCGTCATCCTCGACTCTTATCGCTGCGGTGACGGCGCCAGCTCCCGCAATGGCGGCAATGTCCACGGCTATTGGAGCGCGCTGCCGACACTCCTCTCGCTTTTTGGTCCCGACAAATGCGTCGAGATCGCGCGGCTGGGGACAACAGCTCAGGAACGGTTGCGGAAGCTCGCGGCCGCCAAAGGACTGGACGTGTGGTGGACGGAGAAAGGATATTTGCGGGTCGCCACCTCGGCCTATCAGAGCATCAAACTTCGCCAATATCTTTCCACGGCCAGGCTGCTAGGTATCGAGTCGACGCTCCGCCACCTCCGGAAGGAGGAAGTGGCGGCTTATTGCGACTCGCCCCGCTTCGACGAGGCGCTGTTGTTCGAAGAAGGCGCCACCGTCCATCCGGCGCGGCTTTGCCGGAAGCTGCGCGACGCTGTGGTGCAGGCCGGCGTGCGGATTTTCGAGCAGACGCCGGTGACGTCCATCGCAAAGGGAAGTCCCTGCCTGGTCACGACAGCCGGCGGGGCGCTGAGTGCGAGAGATGTCGTCCTTGCCACCTATACGGGGACAATGTCGATCCCCGACGTGGCGCGCGGCACGTCGCTGTTTTCCAGTTTTCCGGTCATGTCCGAGCCGGCGCCTGAGCTCCTGGCGCGGATGAATTATGCCCAGGCCCGTGGCATTGCGGACCTCAGGATGTTCACCCATTATTTCCGCCGCACGCCCGATGGTCGAATCCTCATGGGATCGGGCTCGGGACCGTTGGAAAAAGGGTGCACCCATGCCGCCGCGCAACTGCGTGACGATGCGGCAAGCCTGCGACGAGCGGAAGTGGGATTGCAGCGCTTCTTTCCCGACCTCGGCAGCGGCATTGCCGCGCGCTGGGGCTTTCCCATCGAGGTGACCTCGGACAGAATTCCCTGCTTCGGCACCATTCCTGGAACGCGGATCCATTACGGCTCGGGCTATTCCGGCCATGGCGTGAACGCCACGGTCATCGCGGGCGAATGCCTCGCTTCCCTCGTGCTCGATACCAAGGACAAATGGTCGACGTCGCCCTTCTGCCGGCGCGACCGCCTGGCGTTTCCGCCCGAGCCTTTCCGCTATTGGGGCGGACGTGCCATCCGGAACGCCATCGTCGCTTGCGAGGATGCCGAGGATGCGCGCCGGCCCGCGCCATTCCTGGCCCGCGCCCTGGCCGCCGCTCCCGGCTATCTTGGACTCAAGATCGGAACGCGATAGGGGGCGTCAGCTTCAGTTGTCGGTCAATGAGAGTCCGTATTGCCGGAGCTTTCGGTAGAGCGTCGCCCGGCTGATGCCGAGCGCCTTGCTGCAGGCGATGGCGTCCGATCCATGGCGCCCAATCACAGCGAAGATGGCATCCCGGACGGCAAGGTCCGATGCCTGCCGGCTCGAGACCGACGCAAGGGGCTCGTCTCGTCCAGGCAAGTCGCGCAAGTTCGAAAAGGCGGCATTGGAAGCGGAATAAGCGGGCGTCAGCATGAGGTCGTCAGGTTGGATCACCTTTTCAGCGAGCCGCGCCGCGCGGGTCAGCACATTGCGAAGCTCGCGGACATTGCCCGGCCAGGAATAGGACAGCAGTTGCTGCATGGCCGGATCGGAAATCGGCACCGGCGCCCCTTCCGAAACCATGGCCAGCAGGTTTACGATGATCTCGCGAAGATCGGTGCGTTCGCGCAAGGCGGGAAGGGTGACCACCGTGCCCGCCAGGCGATAGAACAGATCCTGCCTGAACGTGCCGGCGGCGACTTTCGCCTGCAGGTCCTGATGCGTCGCGGCAATGATCTGGACGTCGACATGGCGAGGCTTGCCGCCGCCGAGCGGCATGACCTCCTGCGTTTCCAGGAACCTGAGAAAGCGCGTTTGCAGATGCACGGGCATGTCGCCGATCTCGTCGAGGAACAATGTGCCCTTGTCGGCCTCGACGATCCGGCCACTATTGCCGTCCTTGCTGGCGCCGGTAAAGGCGCCGGCGCTGTAGCCGAACAACTCTGAATCGATCAGGGATTCCGGCATGGCGGAACAGTTGAAGGCGACATATGGCCCGGAGGCTCTGCTGCCTTCAATGTGCAATGCGCGAGCGAGCGTGTCCTTTCCCGCGCCGGTCTCGCCCAGGAGCAGCAAATGCAGACCAGTGCCGGAAACCTTCTGCAGGATGCGGATACTCCGATTCATCTGCGGATCGCTGCCGGCGCACTCAGCCAATGTGATGGCGCGCCTTGCCCCCTTCGGCCGCTGCGAAAGCTTCGATGAGGGCTGCTTTTGCGTTGGAACCGTATGCTTCGCCGAGACGGGCCTGCGCAAGGCCACAGTCGCTGCCGCACCGGTCTCCAGGTGGCGCAACTCCCGGGGCCTCTCGGCCAATTGGTCAAGCGATGGGTTGCCCCTGACCTTCTCGAAAATCGCCCAAAGCGACCGCGCGCCGATGGCCGAGTCGTCGATCTTGAAATGCCGGCGCGCACTGCGCGTGGCGCCAATGATCCTGAAATCCGAATCGACGGCGAATATCGCCGATGACAGATGGTCTGCCGTCACCGCCAGCGTATGGAAATCGTGAAACAGATTGCGGAAATATGCCGTTTCCAACCGGTCCGCGGTTGCCTGCGCGACGCCGAAGACGACCCTGTGGGCCAAGTGCGGAACACCGGGATTTCGCGTCGAGAGATTGACCACCCCCAGAATCTCGCCATAGGGGTCGAAAAATGGCGCGGATGCACAGGCTTCCCCGGTGAGGTTGGCGTAGAAATGATCGGTGAGATAGACCGTTGTCGGCCGCATATCGCGCAGCGATGTGCCGATCCCGTTTGTTCCGCCTATTTCCTCGCTCCAAACGGCGCCTACCCTGTCCAAGCTGCAGTTGTAGGTGGAATCCTTGCTTTGCCGCTCGGCGATGATGATGCCGTTCCGATTGGCGATATGAGCGCTGTAGCCGCCGCCTTCGATCATGGAGAGGGTCGATTCGAGTTCAGTTTCGGCCAACGACAGGTTCTCGCCATAGATCTCGATTTCCTCTCGCACCTCCCTTGACGTCAGACACACAAGTCCGGTTGCCGACGGATTGAGCTTGTAGTCTTGCAGGCAGCGAGACCATGAGGCGGTGCGCCAAGTCGCGTCGGCCTTGTTGGGCCCGGCGAGAACCGTTCTTTCGATCAGGCGAAAATGCTGCTCCAGATCATGCATGCCGGTTCGTTTCCTCGCTTGCATTAAAGGGTTTGGAGCCGACGCAAGTCAAGTTTGCCTGGCAAGCGAGTCTCACTCATGAGACTCGCTTGCGGGAGACGGGCCATTACAGTTCTTCCGCAAACGAACAAAATCCTCTGATTTCAATCGATTAACCTGCTGGCATGTCAATTGCTGAAGGAGCTGAAGGCATTGCGCAGCGAAGCGGAGGAACCGTTGAACTATCCGGACACACGACTCTTCATCAATGGCGAATGGTGCGACAGCTCGGATCGGCGCACCATTGCCGTGACGAACCCGGCAACCGGCGACGTCATCGGTGCTGTTTCCCATGCATCCATCGGCGATCTTGAAAGGGCTGTTGCCGCCGCAGCCGCCGGGTTCATCGTCTGGGCGAAGACTTCGGCATTCGAACGGTACAAGGTCCTGCGCAAGGCCGCGGCACTGCTGCGCGAAAGGCTCGAAGACGCAGCCCGCCTGTTGACGACGGATGAAGGCAAGCCGCTGGCGGAATCGCGGCTTGAGGTCGGCTCATCCGCCGACCTGATCGACTGGTTTGCCGAAGAGGGCCGGCGGACCTATGGCCGAACCATTCCCGCCCGCTCCTGCAGCGTGCAGCAAGTCACGATAAAGGATCCGGTAGGTCCGAGCGTCGGCTTCACGCCCTGGAATTTTCCCATGAGCCAGATCGTGCGCAAACTCGGTCCGGCACTGGCCGCGGGCTGCTCCATTATCGTCAAAGGTCCGGAAGAGGCGCCAGCCGCGCCAGCCGTCCTTTTTCGCTGTTTGCAGGAGGCCGGACTGCCTGCAGGCGTCGCCAACCTGGTCTTCGGCACGCCAGCGGAAATTTCACAGTTCCTCATTCCGCATCCCGCGGTCCGCAAAATCTCTTTCACGGGATCCGTCCCGGTCGGCAAGCAGCTCGCAAGCCTGGCCGGCCTCCATATGAAGCGCGTGACGATGGAATTGGGCGGGCACGCGCCGGTCATCATCGCCGATGATGCCAATATCGAAGCAGCGACCACAGCGCTTGTCGGCGCCAAGTTCAGGAATGCCGGCCAGGTCTGCATCTCGCCGACCCGCTTCCTCATCCAGTCGCGGGTGCATGACCAGTTCGTCGAGACCTATCTGAAAAAGGTCGAGGCGTTGAAAGTAGGGGACGGCCTCGCCGAAGGAACGCAAATGGGACCGCTGATCAGCGAGCGGCGCAGGGCAGCGGTCGAAGCGCTGATCGAGGATGCGACCGCAAAGGGAGCAAACGTCGCAACGGGCGGAAAACGCATCGGCAATACGGGGTATTTCTTTGCGCCGACGGTCGTCACCGAAGTCACAAGCCGCATGCGGGCCATGAATGAAGAGCCGTTTGGCCCGGTGGCCTGGATCAGGTCCTTCGTGGATCTCGACGAAGCCATCGAGGAAGCGAGCCGGCTGCCCTTCGGCCTCGGCTCCTATGCCTGGACGACGAGTGCCGCGACGGTCCGACGCCTTGCCCAGGGCATCCAGGCCGGCATGCTGACCATCAATCACATCGGTCTGGGCTTGCCGGAAACACCCTATGGCGGGGTGAAGGACTCGGGCCACGGCTATGAAGGCGGGAGCGAAGCCCTCGAGGCCTATCTGACCACGCGCTTCATCACGATGGACGCGATCTAACTCAAAGAGGGCATTGCCATGATCAGGTCGGACGACTTCAGGGAAGCGATGCAGCGTTTTGCCGGGCCAGTGACGGCGATCACGACGATCGAGGATGGGGTGCCGAGCGGCCTCATGGCGACGGCGGTGTGCAGTCTCTCCGCGGATCCGCCGTCACTCATCGTCTGTATCAACAAGAGCGCCTCTGCCCATGATGTCATCATGCGGCAGGGATTTCTCGGAGTCTCCGTCATCCCGGACACGCTCTTGGCCTTTGCGGATCACTTCGCCCGGGCGAAGGGCGCGGACCGGTTCGAGGGCGCGCTGTGGAGTTTTCAGGAAACCGGTGCGCCGCTTCTCGCCGGCGCATCCGTCGCCTTCGACTGCCGCATCTCGGCGACCCATGACGGGTTCAGCCACACCATCGTCGTGGCCATGATCCATGACATCCTTCTTCCCAACAAGAACGCGGATCGCTGCTTGCTCTGGCATCGCAAAGGCTTTGTAAGCCTGTCAGCGCAGCCAGCTTCACAGGAAGAGTGACTTGGGAATATCCATTATCGTGTTCCGCGGTCGAAGGTCGCGGCTGTCACCCCTCGCTGCCTGAGCTCGCTTCGCGCGATCTTCTCCGTCGGGGTTCGGGGAAGCAGCGTGTCGGTGATCTCGATATAGCGCGGGATCATGTGGCGGGGCGCCAGCTCGGCGAAATGCGCCAGCAGATCGGCCGGTTCCATCGTCGATCCCCCTTCACGGACCGCCACGACCATGATGTCCTCTTCGGTGAGCTCCGAGGGGATGCCGAAAGCGGCGCTTTCCACGATATCGGGATGCTTTTCGGCGATGCTTTCGAGCTCATAGGCCGAAATGTTCTCGCCGCGGCGCCGGATCGCTTCATTCAGACGGTGCTTGAAATAGAGCCATCCGTCCTCGTCCATGAGGCCCGCATCGCCGGAATGATACCAGAGGTTTCTCAGGGTCTGCACCGTCTTGGCCTCGGCGCGGTAGTAGCCCGAAAACATCGACCAGCTCTTCTTCGGGCGCGCGACGATCTCACCGACCGTGCCGGGCGCTAGCTGCCGGTCGGTCGCATCGACGATCGCGACTTCCCAATCGGGAGCAACCCGGCCGCAGGATCCCGGCCGTGACTCATCGACCGTGTCATAGGTCACGAAGCTGGTCTCCGTCTGCCCGTAGCCCGTGACCAGCTTGATGCCGAAGCGCTGCTCGAAAGCCTCCTTCTCCGGCACCATGGGAATGCATTGGCACACCCGGACCGGATTGTCCCGATCGCGCTCTGAGGCCGGCTGGCGCATGAGTATGACCGCCATTGCGCCCAGGAGATTGGTCGCGGTCGCGCCGCTCAAGCGAAGCTGATCCCAGAATCGCGAAGCGCTGAAGCCGTCCACCAATGTCGCCTGGGTGCCATAGACGAGCGGCATATAGACACCGAACATCTGAGCGTCGGTGTGGAAGAGCGGCAAAGACGTGAAGTAGCTGTCGCGCTCCGTATAGCCCAGGTTGCGGGCCATCGCGACAACCCAGGAATAACAGTGGTGATGGGACATGAGCGCGCCTTTGGCCGGCCCGGTCGTCCCCGACGTGTAGAGAATGGCCATCGGATCGCTGTAATGAACGTCAGCCGGAACGGGGTCGATCTCAGGGCCGAGGCATTCCTCGAATGCAACGATCCGATCGATCGTGATGCCGGCGGCTCTCGCTTCCTTGGGATCAGCGCCGACGAGGATAAGCGTCCTGATGCCAGGCAAATTGCCTTGCCCCTTGGCGATCTCGCCGAGCCCGCTCGCATCGGCGATGAGGATCTCCGCGCCGCAATTGTTCAGGTTGTGACACAGAAGGTCGCCTTTCAAGGCCGGGTTGCTCGGAACCTCGATCGCCCCCAGGATGGAAGCGGCAAACCACACTGCCACGAACTCGAAGCAATTCGGCAAAAGGATCGCGACCCGGTCGGAGCGGCGCACGCCCAACCTGTAAAGACCGCCGGCGAGCTTGCGCGAGAGTGTCAGGACCTCCTCGAAGCTTGCCGATCTGCCTGAGATGTTGAGGAAGTCCTTTGCCCCAAGCCGTTCGGCCTGGCGCAACAGTATTCTGGGCAGCACCCGGCTCTCGATATCGTTGTCGCTCATGCCGGGAATATCGGAGATAGTAGTCGCGAGTCGATACAGCATGAGTGTTTTCAAAATTCCTTTGCCCGCGCCTGTGCTTCGGGCGACAGAAAGCCACGGACGGTCGCCTTGGTTTCGAGCGCCATGGCGTCGGCGAGGGAAGAGTGGAAGCCTTCATTGATCGCTTGTTTCATGTCGGCCACGGCACCGGCGGGGCGCTCGGCGATCAGACGGCTGAGCTTCTGCGCTTCGCCCAGCAATTCAGCCTCGGGGACGATCCGCCATGCGATGCCGACCTCGAGCGCCTTCTTCGCATCGTGACGCTCTCCGAGGATCATCAATTCCTTGGCGACCTGCGGACCCGCCTGCTTGGTCAGAAGCGCCGTCACGCCGCCGGTGACGAACAGGCCATAGGTCACTTCGGGAAAAAACCATCGCGTATTGTCGGCAAACAAGGTGAAGTCGCAATTGATGGCCCATTCGAGCGCGCCGCCGACACACCAGCCATGCACCGCCGCGATGATGACTTTCCGGGACTGCATGATCTGCAGGGTGACCCGCTGAATGGCGTCGACCCAGGCCTGGGTCGCCTCTTCCGATGCGGTCTGCGCATCGAGATCCTTCAGGTCGTCACCCGAGCAGAAGGCCCTGCCTTCACCATGGATGATGACGACCCGCGCCTTTTCGTCTGCTTCCGCCGCATCGAGGGAGCGGGACAGCTCTTCGACGAGCTCCTTGTTCATGGCATTCAAGCGCTCGGGCCGGTTCAGCCTGATCCAGACAACAGGCCCGTCGTGGCGCGCGATGACGGCTTTCGGCATGGAGATTTCCTCAGACGATCAAAGGTTCTTTGTATGCGCCCCAGACATCGCGGAGCGCGCCGCAGATCTCGCCAAGGCTCGCTCTCGCCTTCACGAGCTCGATAGTCTTGGGCAGCAAGTTGACATCGTCGGACCGGGCCTCGAGCTTAAGCTCATTCAAAAGCGCCTCGACCCGCCGGTTGTCCCGATTGGCGCGCACCTTCTTCAATCGCTCGATCTGGAGCGCGGTGCATTGCTCATCATAGGGATGGATATCGACATCCGCCTTGTCGCTCTGAGCATCGACATGGCGATTGACCCCGACAGAAACCTTCTCGCCGCTGTCGATCTTCCTGAAGGTCGCATAGGCGGAGTCGGCCAGCTCCTGCTGGAACCAGCCTTCCTCCACCAGTTTGACCGCGCCGCCGCGTCCGTCGACCTCGTCGAGCACCTTCCAGATGGCCTGCTCCATGTCGGAGGTCAGGCGCTCGACGAAATAGGAGCCGCCGAGCGGGTCGATGACCGATGTCACGTTGATTTCATCGCGAATGATCTGCTGGGTCCGGATGGCGAGCTTCATCGCTTCCTCGGTCGGTATGGCGAAAGCCTCGTCCAGGCCATTGGTGTGCATGCTCTGGCAGCCGCCAAGGACCGCCCCCAAGGCCTGGATCGCGGTGCGCATCAAGTTGTTCTGGTGCTCGACCTTCGTCAGGCTCATCGCCGCGGTCTGGACATGCACCCGAAGCCGCATCGATTCCGGCTTCCTGGCCTTGAAGCGCTGCGCCATGATCTTGGCGTAGATGCGCCTGGCCGCGCGGAACTTGCAGATCTGCTCGAAGAAGTCCTGATGGCTGATGAAGAAGAAGGACAGCCGCGGCGCGAAATCGTCGATGTCCATGCCGGCGGCGATGACTTCCTCGCAATAGGCGATGGTGAAAGCCAGGATGAAGGCGACTTCCTGGATCGCATTTCCGCCGACGTCGGAGAGGTGATAGCCGCTCAGGCTGATCGGATTGATCTTCGGGGTCGTCCTGGTGCTGTGGACGATCAGGTCGCGCAGCAGCCTGACGGCGGGCCGCACCGGATAGATCCATTCCTTCTGGGCGACATATTCCTTCAACGGATCCGCCTGCAAGGTCCCGGCGATCTTCCGCAGGTCGCAGCCGCGCTCCTCGGCCACGGCGACGAACATCGAATAGATCACCCAGGCCGATGGGTTGATGGTCAGGGAAACCGAGATTTTTTCGAGATCGATACCGTCGAAAAGGCGGTCGATGTCCTCGATGGTGTCGATGGCGACACCGACACGGCCCACCTCGCCGAAAGCCATCGGATCATCGGAATCGAGGCCGAGTAGGGTCGGCAGATCGAAATCGGTCGACAGTCCGGTCTGGCCGGCGTTGATCATGTACTTGTAGCGCTGGTTCGTCGCTTCGGGATTGCCGAAGCCCGCAACCTGCCGGATGGTCCACGGCCGCCCGCGATACATCGTGGGATAGACACCGCGGGTGAAGGGATAGGCGCCAGGAAGCCCCAGATCGTCCTCAGGGATATCCGCGACATCGGCGGCGGTATAGACCCGCTTGAGCGGAAGGCCGCAATCCGTCTGGTATTCGGACCGCTCCTCCGGCCTGGTCTTCAGCGCGGCGGCAAGCTCGTTCCTTTCCCACTCGGCCTCGTTTGCCCGAAGGCGCTGGAGCGCTTGCTCAGAGAACAGTTTCATCGGTTTCCACGGGCCGCGATCAGCCCGGCGATGCTCGAGACGATCAGCTCGGCGCGCGCCTCCTGCGGCACGATGACGTCCACCCCTGATTCCATCAGGGACTCATAGTCGCGCTCCGGAATGACGCCGCCGGCGACGACGAAAATATGGTCGGCGCCCTTGTCGCGCAGGCATTTGCACAGCTCGCGGAACAGCGGCACATGCGAGCCGGACAGAAGGCTGACCCCGATCACATCGACATCTTCTTCTATTGCCGCGCTGACCACCTGATCCGGCGTCTTGTAGAGTCCGGTGTAGATCACTTCCATTCCGGCATCGCGCAGGACGCGCGCCACCACCTTGGCGCCCCGGTCGTGGCCGTCGAGGCCGAGCTTGGCGACAAGCACCCTGATGGCTCCCTGCGGAACTGTGTTGGTCGTGTCCACCTCAATTCCTTGCCAGCTCATGCTCGATCGCTTCGGACATGATGCCGAGCCCGAGATCGATTTCGGCTTCGGAAATCGTCAGCGGCGGCGCGATCCGAAACACCCCGCCCATGCCGGGAAGTTTCACGATATTCATGCTCAAGCCGCGCCGGAAGGCTTCGGCAGCTATCCTTGCGCCCAGCTCCTGATCCGGCTTCTTGCCCGGGCCATCCGCGACGATCTCGACGCCGAGCATCAGCCCGCGGCCGCGAATATCGCCGATGCAGCGATAGCGTTGCTTGAGCGCCAGCAAACCATCGGACAATCTCTTGCCCAGCTCGCGCGCCCTTTCGACCAGCCGTTCCTCCTTCACCGCGTCGAGCACCGCCAGGCCGACGGCGGCCGGCAGCGGGTCCGAAACGTGAGTCGTGTAGAACAGGAAACCCTTCTGATGAGCGGCGGCTTCGATCTCGGATGTCGTCATGACGGCAGCCAGGGGAAGGCCCGCGCCAATGGTCTTGGAGAGCGTGAGTATGTCGGGCGTGACGCCGTCTCTCTGGAAAGCGAACATGTCGCCGGTTCGCCCGACTCCGGTCTGCGCCTCATCGAGGATCAGCAGCATGCCACGCTCATGGCATTTCTTCTTCAGGGCCGCGAGATAGCCGCGCGGCAATTCGATCATGCCGCCGCTCGACAGGATCGGCTCGGCGATGGCCGCAGCCAGGCTGCCGGTGGACTGGCTGTCGATCAGCATGAAGGCGTCATCGAGCTCGGTCTGCCAATCGAGCGTGCCGTCCGCATTCTTGAAACGCGGTCGAAAAGCATTGGGCGCAGGGATGGCCAGCGATCCGACCATCGCCGGGCCGAAACCCTTGCGGCCCGCGCTGTAGGTCGCCGAGACGGCGGCGCCGGTCATGCCGTGCCAGCTCTGGCTGAAGGCAACGATCTCATGCTTGCCGGTGACGAGCTTCGCCATCCTGATCGCGGCTTCGTTGGATTCGGCACCGGTCGACAGCAGCAGGGCCTTGTCCAAACCGGGCGCCAGCGCCGCCAGACGTTCGGCAAGCTCGACCACCGGCCAGGACAGCATGCCGCTGAACAGATGTGCAACCCTGTCGATCTGATGGCGGACCGCCGCCACGATCTTCGGGTGCGAATGGCCGAGCAGCGCGCTCATCTGGCCCGATGTGAAATCGAGGATCGGCCGGTTGTCGGCGTCGTAAACGAAGCTTCCCTTCGCATGCTCGATGATGGCGGGATCGAATTTCCCGCCATATCTGATCAAGTGCTTGTCCGCCGACGACCAGAAGCCGCGATCGTCATTCTTGGATGGTCTGGGGGTCAATGTGTCCATCGAAAGAGATTATCGGCTGGCCTGGTCTCAGTAAAATTGATAGTATTTGGTATCGGATATAAGTTAAATTGATATGCAGCCACCCATCGACCTCAGGCTTCTGGTCACTTTCGTCCATGCCGCGCATTCCGGATCGCTGAGCGCGACGGCGGTCCAGGTCGGACGAACCCAATCGGCAGTCACCATGCAAATGCAGCGGCTCGAGGAGATCGTCGGCCAAAGTCTCCTGCATCGCAGCGGGAGCGGGGTTCGGCTCACCGGGGGAGGGGAGCGATTCCTGGCCTATGCCGAGCGCATCCTGAAAATCCATGACGAGGCCTTGTCGGCGTTCTCCAACCGCGGATTGCGCGGGTCGCTGATCTTCGGCTCGCCTGAGGATTATCTGATCGCGTTCTTCCCGACTCTGCTGAAGACCTTCGGCGCCATCCATCCCGATGTCGAAATCAAGGTCGTATCGGCGCCGACGGTCGAGCTCCTGACTCTGTTGGCGTCCCGGCAGATCGACCTTGCGCTCATCTCCACGCTGAATCTCGCCGATCCGAGGGGTGTGGTGCGTGCGGAGTCGCTGGTCTGGGTCGGCAGCAAGCCCACTCTCGAGCTTCACGGCTTCGGCGATACCGTGCCCTTGGCCTTGCCGGCGTCGAATGCGATGGACCATCGCGCGGCCTGCGATGCCATGGACCGCGCCAGGATGAAATATAAAATCTCCTATGCGAGCAACAGTATTGCGGGACTGGTCGGGGTCGCGCGGTCGGGTCTCGCGATCAGCGTCATGACCCAAGAAGCGGTTCCATCCGATCTTTTCATCCTCGACAAGCCCCTGCCGGGCCTGCCGCGCCTGGGTGTCCTGATCGCCATCGCCCAGCCCGAACCGTCGCCGGCGATCGACGCATTTGCCGATCACATTCGCCGGGTTCTTCCCACGCTCTGAAGTGTGCATTGGCGCGTGAGCGCGTGACGAATGCCCCGAGTGGCAAACAACGGATCGAGATTGCTGAAACGGCTCTCGCCGGCCATCAAATGCCACCAAAGTCGCAGTGATCTACCGTAGCGTAACCATCGGTTTTTCCACTGGATTCTGTGGACTTAGATGCCAATGCTGCTATACTCGCGGATGTAGAAAATGGAACGCCAGCCACGGCGGGTTTGCGATGGAGGACACCATGAAGTGGGTGAAACCGACTATCGAAGAAGTGTGCATTGGTCTGGAAATCAACGACTACTTCCCGGCCGAACTCTGATCTTCGAATGTGATCGCGGCGCTCGAGTCATCCTGTGATGGCTCGGGTGCGGATCATCGTGCTGGGTTCAGCGGCGGGCGGAGGTTTCCCGCAATGGAACTGCGGCTGCGAGGCATGTGCCCTGTTCTGGCAGGGTGACCCTCGGGTGCGAGCACGGACACAGTCCTCTGTCGCCGTGTCAGCCAGTGGCGAGAAATGGCTCTTGCTCAATTGCTCGCCGGATGTGCGGCTGCAGATCCTCCAGACACGTGCGCTTCACCCTCAAGGGACGAAACGGGGCTCACCGATCGAGGGGGTTTTTCTCACCAATGGCGATATCGATCACGTCGCCGGACTGCTGAGCCTTCGGGAAAGCCAGCCCTTTGTGATCTTTGGAACTACGGCTGTGCTTGCTGAAATCGGACGAAATCAAATCTTTGCCGCGGTCGATGAAAGCATCGTGCCGCGAAAGCGCGTCGAGCTCGACAGACCTGTCGTCATGGCCGACGGGCTCACGATCGAACCCTTCACCGTCGCCGGCAAGGTTCCGCTCTATCGCGAATCCGATGCACCCGAGACTAAGGGCGAATGGCAATCGACGATCGGCCTCAAGATCTCCAAGGGAGAGACGCAGTTCTATTACATACCGGGATGCGCCGACATAGATCCGGCACTCCGCGCCCGGCTCAAGAATGCGCCGCTCGTCCTGTTCGACGGCACGCTCTGGCAGGATGACGAGATGATCCGGCAAGGCATCGGCAGCAAGACCGGCCGCCGGATGGGACATGTGTCGATGTCGGGTCCTGAGGGCTCGATTGCAGGGCTCGGCGATCTCGGCATCCAACGCAAGGTGTTCATCCACATCAACAACAGCAATCCGGTTCTCATCGACGGGACGCCCGAGCGGCGCCAGGCCGAGGCAGCCGGCTGGGAGATCGCCTATGATGGAATGGAGATCGAGCTGTGACGACGTTGCTGAGCCCGGGCCAGCTTGAAGAGCATCTGCGCGCGATCGGCACCGAGCGCTATCACCACCTGCACCCGTTCCATGGGCTTCTGCATTCGGGAAAGCTCGACCGCGGCCAGGTCCAGGCCTGGGCGCTCAATCGCTACTACTATCAGAGCATGATCCCGGTGAAAGATGCGGCCATCATGGCGAGAATGGACGATCCGCAATTGCGGCGCATCTGGCGCCAGCGTATCGTGGACCATGACGGCGAAGCTGAGAATGACGGCGGCATGGTGCGCTGGCTGGCGCTCACCGATGGGCTGGGCCTCAGTCAAAACTATGTCACCTCGACCCGCGGCATCCTTCCGGCAACGCGGTTCGCGGTCGACGCCTATGTCCATTTCGTGCGCGAACGGAGCCTGCTCGAAGCGATCGCCTCATCGCTCACCGAGCTGTTCGCTCCGAGCATCATCGCCGAAAGAGTGAGCGGGATGCTGGCGAATTATGATTTCATTTCCAAAGAGACACTGGCCTATTTCGACAAGCGCCTGACCCAGGCCCCGCGCGATGCGGATTTCGCTCTCAATTATGTGAAATCACATGCGCGCCGGCCCGACCAGCAGGATGCCGTTCTCGCCGCTCTCAAATTCAAGTGCGAGGTGTTGTGGGTGCAGCTCGACGCGCTGCATCACGCTTATGTCGAGCCGGGTCATGTCCCGCCCGGCGCCTTCAAGCCGGAGGCTTCATCATGACCGAAGCGGCTGCGATCTCCGGCGACATCATCCCGCGGCTGCCGCGCGGTGTGCGGCTGCGCTATGACGATGTTCGTTCGCAGTGGATGCTGCTGGCGCCCGAACGGATCCTCAAGCCCGACGGCATCGCGCTCGAAATCCTCAAGCGCTGCGACGGCAAGACGACGCTCGATGCGATCATCGACGATCTCACTCAATCCTTCGGCGCCGCGCGCGAAGAGGTGGCGAGCGACGTGCGCGAGTTCCTGAGCGGGCTCGCGGCCAAACGGATCATCGAGCTATGACGGAGAGGATCGCAGCGCCGACGGGAATGCTGGCGGAGTTGACGCATCGCTGTCCGCTGCGCTGCCCCTATTGCTCGAACCCGGTCGAGCTCGACCGCCGCTCGCAGGAGCTCGACACCGAGACCTGGCTGCGCGTGCTCGCCGAGGCGGCCCGGCTCGGCGTCATCCAAGTGCATCTCTCGGGCGGCGAGCCCACTTCGCGCAAGGATATTGCCGTCATCGTGCGGGCTTGCGCGGAACTCGGCCTCTATTCCAATCTCATCACCTCAGGCATAGGCCTCGACGAGGCGAAGATGACGGCCTTGGCCGAAGCGGGACTCGATCACGTGCAGCTGTCCTTCCAGGCGACGAGGCCCGAGACGAACGACCTGATCGGCGGCCTCGACGGGGCGCTGGCTCAGAAGCTCGAAACGGCGCGGCTGGTGACGCGCCTTGATATCCCTTTGACGCTCAATGCGGTGATCCATCGCCGCAACATCGGGGAGATCGAGGATTTCGTGCGCCTCGCCGTCGATCTCGGCGCCAAGCGCGTGGAAATCGCCCATGCGCAATATTACGGCTGGGCGCTCAAGAACCGCAGCCTCCTCATGCCGACCCGCGAAGAGACGCTGGCCGCGGTTGCGACCGTCGAACGCCTGCGCCGCGAATATGCCGGAACGATCGTCATCGATGCGGTCGTGCCGGATTACCATGCCCGCTATCCCAAGGCCTGCATGGGCGGCTGGGGACGCCAGTCGCTCAATGTGACGCCGTCAGGCAAGGTGCTGCCTTGTCATGCGGCGGAGACGATACAAGGTCTCGAATTCTGGACCGTCAAGGACAGGAGCCTCGCCGAAATCTGGGCCGCCTCTCCGGCCTTCAATGCGTTCCGGGGCACGGGCTGGATGCGCGAGCCCTGCCGCAGCTGCGAGCGCCGCGAGATCGACTGGGGCGGATGCCGATGCCAGGCGTTGGCGATCGCAGGTGCGGCCGAGGAAGCCGATCCCGTCTGTTGCAAGTCGCCGTTTCATGAGCGCGTCGAAGCCATCGCCGCGGCCGACGCCGCCCAGCCCAATGGTGCATATCACTATCGCGGCTTCGAGAAACGCAGCGATCGGGCGACGAACATTCCCGAGGCGGTGCCATGAAACTCCTTGCCGCCCTGTTTGCCGCGGGACGTTTCCCCTCGCCCGTTGCGAAGCAATGGAAGAGGGTGCCCGAAGGGCGGGTGAGGGCTCTTTGTCTCCGCAAGGAATACTCGTTGAGATCAGAGCGCGTTGCGCAGAAGAGCCCTCATCCGGCCCTCGGCCACCTTCTCCCACGCTGCGCGCGGGAGAAGGGGAATGATGGAGAAGCCTCGCGACTTCCATACGCGATAGTCCTATCGTTGGCAGTCCTCGTTGCAGCGCTGCCTGCCGCGGCGCAGTCCTTCAACGACTATCCGACGAATGCCAGGGCCGATTATGTCTATGGCTGCATGAAGGTGAATGGCGAGACGCGCGAGGCGCTTGATAAATGCTCCTGCTCGATCGACGTCATCGCCTCGATCCTGCCCTACGAGCGCTATGTCACCGCCGAGACATTCATGAGCATGGGCCAGGTCGTGGGCGAGAGGGGCGTCATCTTCCGCCAGAGCGCGCCGGCACGGCAGGCGACCGACGAGCTGCGCCGGGCGGAAGCCGAAGCCGAGATCCGCTGTTTCTGAGGGTGGAGTTTCATGCAACACATGTCACCGGGTCGGCTCTTCCTTCTCGCGACAGCGATGTGGCTTTTGGGCGCGCTCAACGCCCGCGCCAATGAGGCGATCGAATTCCGGATCGGTTATTTGCGGCTCGACGAAAAGAAGCTTGCGCTGTCCGTGCTCGATGTTCCGCCCCCCGATGATGGGGTAGGCGGCGCCAAGGTCGCCATCAACGACAACAATACGACCGGCAAATTCCTCAAGCAGAATTTCATCCTGGAAGAGGTGAAGATCGCGCCCGAGGCTGATCCGCTTCCTGCCGCGAACAAGCTTGTCGATACGGGCTTCTCCTATCTCATCGTGGATCTGCCTGCCGCCATGGTGCTGAAGATCGCCGATGCCGTGCGCGAGCGCCATGTGCTCGTCTTCAATGCCGGCGCCACCGACGATGGGCTGAGAGAAGAGGAGTGCCGCGTCAATGTCTTCCACACCGCACCCACGCGCACCATGCTGGCGGACGGGCTCGGCCAATATCTTGTCTGGAAACAGTGGCGCAACTGGTTCCTGATCAGGGGCTCGCATGAGGCGGACCAGCTCTGGGCCGATGCGCTTCGGCGCGCCGCCAAGCGCTTCGGCGCCAAGATCGTCGAAGAGCGCGTTTTCGAGGACACGGGCGGCGCCCGGCGCACCGATACCGGCCAGGTGCAGATCCAAAGGCAGATGCCCGTCTTCACCCAAGGTGCTGCCGATCATGATGTCGTGGTCGCGGCGGATGAGAGCGAGGTCTTCGCGACCTATCTGCCTTATCGCACCTGGGTGCCGCGCCCGGTCGCGGGCTCGGCCGGCCTCGTGCCCTCGAGCTGGCATCCGGCGCATGAGCAATGGGGCGCGACGCAGATCCAGAACCGCTTCGTCAAGGCAACCGGCCGGCGCATGCAATCCAAGGACATGCAAGCCTGGACGGCGGTGCGGATCATCGGCGAGGCGGCGCAGCGGACCGGCTCGGGCGATGTGCAGAAGATCGCGGATTACATCAAGTCGCCGCAATTTTCGCTGGCCGCCTTCAAAGGACAGAAGGTCACCTTCCGGAGCTGGAACTGGCAGCTCCGGCAGCCGGTTCTTCTGAGCGATGCCCGCTCGGTCGTATCGGTGTCGCCGCAGGAAGGATTCCTGCACCAGCTCTCCGAACTCGACACGCTCGGCATCGATCAGCCTGAGACGAAGTGCAAGCTGCCATGAGCCACAGAAGGAAGACCCGCATGCAGTTGAGTCAGTTGTTGTTCTCCGGAACCTTGGCGCTCGCCGTCGCGGCGACGCCCGCCGGCGCATACAAGGTCTACGTCTCGAACGAGAAGGACAACACCATCTCCGTCGTCGATTCGGAGAAGATGGAGGTCGTCAAGACCATCAAGGTGGGCCAGCGGCCGCGGGGGATCACCGTCACCAAGGACGGCAAGTACATATTGCTCTGCGCCAGCGACGACGACACGGTCGAAATGATCGACGCGCAGACCTTCGAGCAAGTCGGCACCTTGCCTTCGGGTCCCGATCCCGAATTGTTCATTCTCAATCCCGATGGCAGCAAGCTCTATATCGCCAATGAGGACGACAACCTCATCACCGTCGTCGACATGGCGGAGAAAGCGGTGGTCGCCGAGGTGCCGGTCGGCGTCGAGCCCGAAGGCATGGGGATCAGCCCGGATGGAAAGACCATGGTCAACACGTCCGAGACGACGAACATGGCGCATTTCATCGACACGGCCTCGCATGAGATCACGCATAATGTGCTCGTCGACTCACGTCCGCGCTTTGCCGAATACAAGGCGGACGGCTCGGAAGTGTGGATATCGGCCGAAATCGGCGGAACGGTGAGCGTCATCGACGACAAGACGCGCACCATCAAGAAGAAGATCACCTTCGAGATCCCGGGTCTCAGGGCGGAAGCGATCCAGCCGGTCGGCGTGCGCATCACCAAGGACGGCAAGAAGGCCTATGTCGCGCTCGGTCCCGCCAATCGCGTCGCGGTGATCAATGGCGAGACCTATGAGGTCGAGAAGTATATCCTTGTTGGCCAGCGCGTCTGGCAGCTCGCCATCACGCCCGACGAGAAGATGGTGATCTCGACCAACGGCGTGTCGAACGACATCACCTTCATCGACATTGCGACCGATGAAGCGGTGAAATCGCTCACCGTCGGCGGGCTTCCATGGGGCATCGTCGTGGCGCCGAACTGACGCGAGAGGAGGACTATCGACTTTGCCGATGACCGCAGACAGCTCGAAGCCAGCGCTCGGTGTCACCGATGTCGGTCATGCTTACGGCGCGCGGCGTGCGCTTGACGGCGTGTCCTTCGACGTCCCGGTCGGCGGCTTCACCGTATTGCTCGGACTCAATGGCGCAGGCAAGTCGACCCTCTTCGCGCTGATCACCCGTCTCTATGATGCGCGTGAAGGCCGGATCGAGGTCTTCGGTCACGACGTGGCGCGGCTGCCGGGAGAAGCATTGCGGCGCCTGGGCGTGGTCTTCCAGCAGCGCACCGTCGATCTCGATCTCTCGGTGATGCAGAACCTGACCTATCATGCAGCTCTTCACGGCATCGCCGGCGCCGAGGGGCGGCGGCGCGCCGCCCTGATGCTCGAATGGTTCGATCTTTCCGATCGGCACAAAGACAAGGTACGCAACCTTTCCGGCGGCCAGATGCGCCGCGTCGAAATCGCCCGCGCCCTTCTTCACCGGCCGAATCTCCTTTTGCTCGATGAGGCGACGGTCGGTCTCGACATTCGTTCGCGCGCCGACATCATCGGCCATGTGCGGCGCCTCGTCAGCGAAGAAGGCATCGGCGTCCTGTGGGCGACCCATCTCATCGAGGAGGTGGAGATGCAGGATCGTGTGGTGATCCTGCATCAGGGCCGCATTCTGGCCGAGGGGCCGGTCGCCGAGGTCGTGAGCCAGCATGGCGGACGCGACATCAGATCGGCATTCGCAGCACTCACCGGCGCCGACCGGCCGCGAGCGGCAAGCGAGGCAGCGGCATGACGATAAGCATCCCCGCCACGAAGCCGCGCATCGGATTCTCGGTCGGGCAATATGTCATTTGCCTCACCGGCATCGTCTGGCGGGAAAGCTTGCGGTTCCTGCATCAGCGCGAGCGCTTCATCGCAGCACTGGTGCGGCCGCTTCTGTGGCTCTTCATCTTCGCTGCCGGATTCCGCCAGGTCCTCGGCGTGTCCATCATCCCGCCTTACGAGACCTATGTTCTCTATGAGGTCTATATCACGCCGGGACTGGTGGCGATGATCCAGCTCTTCAATGGAATGCAGTCGTCGCTGTCGATGGTCTATGATCGCGAGATGGGCAATATGCGCACCCTTCTGGTGAGCCCGTTTCCGCGCTGGTATCTCCTCGTCTCCAAGCTGGTTGCGGGCGTCGCCGTATCCATCCTGCAAGTCTACGTGTTCCTTGCCGTCGCCTGGCTGTGGGAGGTGAGGCCGCCGGCTTTCGGCTATCTTGCCGTGCTGCCGGCCCTCATTCTATGCGGCCTCCTGTTCGGATCCATCGGCCTGCTTCTGTCGTCGCTCATCAAGCAGCTCGAGAATTTCGCCGGGATCATGAACTTCGTGATCTTTCCCATGTATTTCGCCTCTTCGGCGCTCTATCCGCTGTGGCGGGTGCGGGAATCGAGCCCGCTTCTCTATTACATCTGCCAGTGGAATCCGTTCACGCACGCCGTCGAGCTCATCCGCTTCTCGCTTCATGGCGAGATCAACTGGCAAGCCCTTGTCATCGTCGTCGCAACGACAGCGGCTTTCCTCATCGGCGCCATCATCGCCTATGATCCGACGCGCGGCTTCATCGCGAGGCGCGGCGCACCGGCATTGGGAGGATCGGAATGAGGCGTGGCACTCTCCCGCTTTGGCTTGCCTTGACCTTTGTTGCAGTTTTGCCGGCGACGGCGCATGCTGCCGCTTCGGACGACTGGCCTTGTGTCCAGCGCAAGGTGTCCGAGCTCTCGCTCGCTTCCGTCTGGTCGGGACCGCCGCTCGACCTCGACTCGGGCAAGTGGCGCAGGGATCCCGATATCGCAAGCCTCGTCGAACGCCTGGCGGCGCGCCGAACCAGCGAAGACGAGGCCCGAAAAGCCATTACGGCGCTGGCCGCGTCTTCAGGCGATGCCAAGCGGGACAAGCTCCTGGCGTTGCTCGCGGGCCTCTTCGAGACCATCAATGGCGAGCGCTCGCATATCATCGCGGGGATCGAGCGCTATGGGCGAAAGCAGAAACAGCTTGCGGAAGCGCTGCGCGAAGAAACCGCGAAGCTCGATTCCCTGCGCAAGGACGCCAATGCCGACAAGTCCAGCTTCGCCCAAATGAATGAACAGCTCACCTGGAGCCTGCGGGTCTTCGATGAGCGCCAGCGCTCGCTGCGCTTCGTCTGCGAAGTGCCGGTCCTGATCGAGCAACGCCTGTTCGTGCTGGTTCGCGCGATCGAGGCTGCGCTTCAATAACGGATTGTCTGGAAAAGAGCAGACCGTCAGTCGTGCGGCTCGGCGCTGCGCACCTCTATCGGTGATCCGGGCGAGGGGTGCGGCCTGCAGACGATCTTGATGCGATCGCTTTCGCCGAGCTTCCGTCCGATCGACGTTCCGGCGACATAGGCCTGGCCATACATGGCGCAGGTCACCGGGCTTGCGAATTCTTCCGGCGCCACGATCACCATGCGCGCATTCGTAGCATTGCAGTCGCGCAGATCCGGTGTGACCAGGACCGTGCAGACGAGGATGAGAGCGTTGAGCAAATAAAATTCCTTCTCGCCGACATGCGAAGCGCATGGAGCGACTCTCACGAGCTTGAATCGATTTGATCTAAAGCCTGAGCCCCGAATCAGGAGTCTTACTTAGCGGCACTTTAACAGGCTAATGCGCCAGCCGCAACGTCAAGCACATATAGGTTTGGTGCCTATTGAGTGATCGGCTGATCGTGCTCGTCGAGCAAAGGCACGCCGAACTCGATGAGCAAGGCGTTGATCTCTTTCTGATTTTCGCGGATCAGCCGATTGAGGGTACGCTTCCATTCCTGGTCGGAAGAGCGAACTCCCATGGTGATCCGGAAGGTCATGCGCGAGCCTTTCTGCTCGTTGAGCAGCGGCACGACGACAAGCGGCTCCTTCGACATCTTGGCATAATAGCCCGCCATCGGCCCCCATAGCGCCGCCACATCGATTTCATCCGTATGCAGATCGTCGATCATCTGCGCCGCGGAGGAGGTGTAGCGCGTGTCGATCAGCAGCGGATAGGGCCTGGCCTTCGCCATCAATCCGTTGATCGCCATGTTGGTCGCGGGCGGCGTTCCGGCGATGATGCCGATCCGCTTGTCCTTGAGCCGCGGGTCAGCCAGCGTCTTGAGTCCGTCAAGCCCATGGTTCGGCTTGTAGATCAGAGTATAGACCGTCCGGTAATAAGCATTGGTATTCTGCACGAGCTCATCGCCCTGGGGATAGCCCATGATGACATCGCATTTATGGGCGCCAAGCGTGTTGCGGACGAAACCGATCGTCATCGGAAAATAGGTGTAGCTAAGCGACTTGCCGAGCTTGCGCGCGACCAGTTCCGCAAGCTTGTTCTCGAAGCCTTCGCCCTTCTCGTTCGAGAAGGGCAGGTTATTGGGGTCGGCACAGACGCGCAACGTCGTGGGATCGACCAGCTCGATGGCGGCCCCCAATCCCTTTTGCTGTGCGGCCGCCGGCAGCGCGAAGCCGGCGGCCATGATCACCAGCGCCATGAGGGTCCGGCAAATCAGCCCATGCATGCTTTTTCGGCCTCGATGAAGGAGGCGGGCTTTGCCGCCTTTTTCGCCGGGCGGCCGCGGCCGATGGCATCGGTCGAGCGCGCCCTCAGATAGATGTAGATGTCATCGAGATAGCACATGACGTTCTTGTTGGTGCCGAAGGCCGGCATCACATTCTGTTTCGCCGCGTTGACTTCCTTGCGGCCGTTCGCCACCACGCCGATGAAATCCACGTAACTGATGCGCTTGACCGATTCGGTAAGGGCGGGCGCATAGCTCGAGCCCAGGCCATCGGGGCCGTGGCAGACATGGCAATCGGAATGATAACGGCGATAGCCCGAGAATGTGTACCAGTCGACCGTGCCGTCGGGCCCGACATTGTAAGTCGGGTCGCCATTGGCATCCGCATATTTGCCATCCTCGCTGGCGACCGATTTGGGATCGCCGGGCGGTTCGGAAAATGCGACGCCGCTGGCAAGAACAAGGAATCCGGCAACCAATATTCCACGGAACATGAAGCACCTCTTGAAACAGCTGTCACGCCAGAGACTAAAAGGCCCAGTGCATTGTGCTGAACGCACCGGGCCCCAATTTTGTCAGTCTGTCGGAACGTTCTACTCGCCCGGCAGCGCGAAGACGGTCAGCGAGCCGCCGAGAGAGGTGTACTTGGCAAGACCGGCATAGCCGCCGACCGCGCCGAGACCGGCGGTGCCGACCTGCTTCTCTGCGTCTTCGGGGACGTTGCCCTGATCGACGGCGTTATGCCAGGCCGCCGCGTTCTCGGCATTGAGAAGGCCGGCCGCAAGGCCTATACCCGCCCAGCCGCCGACGCCGGACAATACGGCAATATATTGCTTGCCGTTGTTCTCATAGGTCGTGACATTGCCGATGATGCCTGAAGGAGTCTTGAACTTGTAAAGCTCCTTGCCCGTCTTGGCATCCACTGCCTTCAGATAGCCTTCGAGCGTGCCGTAGAACACGACGCCACCCGCGGTCGCGAGCGCTCCGGACCATACCGAGAACTGCTCGGGAAGGGACCAGACGATCTTTCCTTCCTTGGCGTCCCAGGCAATGAAATTGCCCATGCCGCCATGGCTTCCAGGTGTCGGATACATGGCAACCGTGGCTCCGACATAGGCCTGGCCTGCGGTGTAGCTCACCTTATAGGGCTCGTAGTCCATGCAGACATGGTTGGTCGGCACGTAGAAGAGCCCGGTGTCGGGCGAGAATGCCGCCGGCTGCTGGTCCTTGGTTCCAAGAGCCGCCGGGCAGATGCCAGTGGTATTGGTGTCCTCGCCATTGCTTTGGGTCGAGTACTTTGACACCACCGTGGGCCGCCCGTAGTTCTTGCTGTTCGGATCCATGTCGACGCCGGTCGTCCAATTGACCGTCGGGTCGTATTTCTGGGCCACCAGCAATTCGCCCGTCTCGCGGTCCAGCGTATAGCCGAGGCCGTTGCGGTCGAAATGGACGAGCGCCTTGCGCGGCTTGCCGCCGATATCGAGATCCGCAAGGATCATCTCGTTGACGCCGTCAAAATCCCATTCATCATGGGGCGTCATCTGATAGACCCACTTGGTCATCCCGGTATCGATGTCGCGGGCGAAGATCGTCATCGACCAGCGATTGTCGCCGGGACGCTGGACCGGATTCCAGGTCGAGGGGTTGCCGGTCCCGTAATAGACGAGGTTCAGATCCTTGTCGTAGGAATACCAGCCCCAGGTCGTGCCGCCGCCGATCTTCCACTGGTCGCCTTCCCACGTATTGATCCCTGAATCCTTGCCGACCGGCTTGCCGAGATGTGTGGTCTTCTCGGGATCCATCAGCGTCTCGGAATCGGGGCCGGTGGAAAAGCCGCGCCAGGCGAGCTTTCCGTCCTTGATGTTGTAGGCGGTCATCGACCCGCGCACGCCGTATTCACCGCCCGAGATTCCAACCAGCACCTTGTCCTTGATCACATGCGGCGCGTTGGTCCCGGTTTCGGCCTTGGCCGGATCGCCGTTCTTGACCTTCCACACTTCCTTGCCGGTATTGGCATCGAGCGCCACGAGCGTCGTGTCGGCCTGGTAGAGGAAGATCTTGCCGTCGCCATAGGCCACGCCGCGGTTGACCGTGTCGCAGCACATGACGCCGATCACGTTGGGATCCTGCTTCGGCTCATAGGCCCATTTGATCGCGCCATCCTTGGTGAGATCGAGAGCATAGACCGTGTTCGGATAAGGCGCATGCACATACATCGTATCGCCGATCACAAGCGGGCCACCTTCGTGACCACGCAGGACGCCGGTCGAGAACGTCCAGGTGGGCTGAAGCTTCCCGACATTCTCGGCGGTAATCTGGTTGAGCTTCGAGTAGCGTTGGTTCCAGTAGTCGCCCGACTGCATGACCCAGTCTTTCGGGTTCTCGGACATTTTCTGGAGCTCGTCATTTGCCTTGACTGCTCCCGACATGAATGCTGTCACGGTACCCAGGCACACTACTGCTGACAGGAGTAATTTAGGCATCAGGGTTCCTCCCAGTGGATGGACAAATCCACAGCATCTGCCTGGCAGTGATTGCCAAACAGCGCCCGTCCAAAAAAACCGTCCCATAGAGCGGGTGATGGACGAATCCACCGCCCGCTTGGCAATGAACGCCAAACAGCGTCTTTCCAAAAATGCCGTCGAGTTGAGGCGTTCTACGCCTTGGCAGGAAGGCGCCTCTTGCGCACGCTCTTCCGATCTCTATTGCAGATGTCAGCGGTCTCTTGAGCCAACATTCTCACAATCGAGATGATGGAATCATATACCGCCACTTTTCCTCCGCAATAAAAATCATCTCCTACTTAGGTCTCTTTGCACTGCAGCAACGCGGGAACTTTTCAAGCCCTTGGGCGTTCAGTGCGCGGAGAAACGATCGCGTCACTCCTTGAGCACGCCTGCCTGCTTGGCGATGTGTGTCGCGATCGCATCCATGAGCGGCGGCGACAGACAGTCATAGGGCTTGAGGCCAAGTTCCTTGAGCCGCGCCCTGACTGCGGGCATCTCGCTGGGCTTTGCGCCCGACTCGATGATCGAGGAGACGAAGGCCGCGAATTCGGGCGGCGACCAGCCGCTTTCCTTCGACAATTCAGTGTGGACGAAGTCCAGCCCATAGAAGGGATGCTTGGTATTCTCGATGCGGCCATACATGTGAACGCCACAGCTTTGGCAAGCGTGTCTCTGGATCGTTGCATTGGAATCCACGACCTTGAGCTTGCTCTCGTTGCTTGTCACCTTGACCTTGTCGCGCGGCACGACGGCGACGACCGAGAACACAGCACCCGAGGGCTTCCAGCACTTGGTGCAGCCGCAGGCATGATTATGGGCGGTCTGCGCGCCGATGCTGACGGTCACGGGGTTTGACGAGCATTTGCATTGAAGCGTGCCGCCCGCGAAATCCTTCGCGGCGGGCTTGATCCCATTGTCTACTGCAGGATGAATGGATATCGCCATGGGTAACACCTCCCTAGATTGGCCTTCTCAATAAACCACGACGCTGCGGATCGATTCTCCCTTATGCATGAGGTCGAAGCCTCGGTTGATATCCTCGAGCTTCAGCGTGTGGGTGATCATCGGGTCGATCTCGATCTTGCCGTTCATGTACCAGTCGACGATTTTCGGCACATCGGTGCGGCCGCGGGCGCCGCCGAAGGCGGTGCCGCGCCAGACGCGCCCGGTCACCAGCTGGAACGGCCGGGTCGCTATCTCCTGGCCGGCGCCGGCAACGCCGATGATCAC
>QORU01000090.1 GCA_003574785.1 Taklimakanibacter deserti
AGCCCCCCTCACACCAACCTTGCAAACAACCTCAGCGCGTGGCTCGCGTCCCGCGCCACGGCGGCCAGCGCCTCCAGGGTCTGGGCGGGCAGCGAGGAGATGCCGAAGACGATCACCCGGCGGGGCAGGCCTGGCGGGCGCTCGCCCAGCTCCCGGCAGGCTTCGAGGAAGCGCTCGTGTACCGCCGCGCGGCTGGAGGCCAGCCCCGCCTCGCCATGGGCCCGGGCGATGTCGTCGCGCAGGGCGCGCCACAGCTCGGCCTGCCAGCGCTGCTCCTCGGCGAGCGGGCGCGCCTCGCCGCGGGCGGTGATCAGCACATCCTCGTCCGCGGCCCAGGCGGTGAGCCAGTCGGCGCGGTAGACCTGGTACTGGTCGAAGAGGTCGGCCAGGCGCTCGGCCAGCTGGTGGCGCTTGCGCAGGTCGTCGTCACCCTCCAGGAAGCGTGCCAGGGGGGCGAACACGGGGGCGTCCAGCAGGGCAGGCAGCAGGCGCATCAGCCGCCACACCAGGCTCGGGCAGGGTCGC
>QORU01000091.1 GCA_003574785.1 Taklimakanibacter deserti
CCTAGATCTAGTTTTTCTTTAAATTAGCTAATACAGCGAACGGGTTAGGTTTTTTCGCCAATTCTTCAGGCAATTCGCCAAACACCTGTTCACTCACGGACACTTCACAGTGTTCTTCACTATGCATCGGGACTAGAGGCAATTCGATGATAAATCCATCTTCGATCATATCTAGTAAATTTACTTCACCGAACTCGTTTACTTCGATTGGTTCATAAATTTCGGGCAAATTGTCCGCCTGATCCATATTGGACACCGGACTGAAACAAAACGAACAGTCAAGCGTTTGTGTAAACGGGTTACCGCATCGTTGGCAATCGAATTCCACTTCCACTGTCGCCGTACCTTTAATAACGGTTAAGCGTTGCGGATCGATATATAACGAGAGAGTAACTTGTGCATCGCTTAGCACATTGCTCACAGATTCACCCAAACGATTAAGCAGACTACGTGAGATGTAGCCTTCGTAATCCATTCGACGCTGAGCTTCTTTATATGGGTCAATGGTGAGGGGTAGTTTTA
>QORU01000092.1 GCA_003574785.1 Taklimakanibacter deserti
GAAAACATGCGCCACCTCGCAATCTACAAGCGGTTGCAGAACTCCGAGCGTGACTGCATCAACCCGATGGACACCCCGCTGGGCAAGCGCGAGCCGTTGCCGAAGGATCGCGAGTTCATCAAGAACTTCCTCTCGATTCTTGTGACGCCGCCCGAACGGCGCGGCAAGCCCTACGAGGGCATGTCGAACTTCGTGGGCCGCATGATCGACCTCGCTTTCCAGAAGAAGAGCGACCGACTGGAGAAGGCCAGCCCGGAAACCTACAAGCCGGGGCACAACGCCGTGGTGGACGAGGCCGTCGCGAAGCTGGGCTACAAGATTCTTCCTGCCACGACCTACTGGGAACTGGTGGATGCGCTGTTCAAGGCTGGCTACATCTATGAGGCCGAGGTCGCACAACGCTACGCCGTGCCGACGCTGAACGATCTGGTCGGCGTGGCTTCGAGCGAGGAAGTGGAAGCGGAATACGGCGGCGTGATGGCCGAAGGCAACCGCCCGCTCATCAAGGCGTTCTCGT
>QORU01000093.1 GCA_003574785.1 Taklimakanibacter deserti
TCGAGTCAGGCCATCAGCGCTCGCCGGCCAGCCGGGGCTCCCGCTCGAGGGTCACGCCGAAGCGCTCGTGCACGCGGCTCGCCACCCGCTTGGCGAAGCCGAGCAGCTCCGCCGCACTGCCGCCACCGAAGTGAACCAGCACCAGCGCCTGGCGCTCATGCACCCCGAAGTGCCCCTCGCGCAGGCCCTTGAGGCCGCAGCGGTCGATCAGCCAGCCGGCGGCCAGCTTGACCCGCCCGTCGGGCTGGGGGAAGTGGGGCATCTCGGGGTGCTCGGCCAGCAGTCGCTCGGCCAGCGCCTGCGACACCACCGGGTTCTTGAAGAAGCTGCCGGCGTTGCCGAGCACCGCGGGGTCGGGCAGCTTCTCGCGGCGAATGGCACACACCGCCTCGGCCACTGCCAGCGGCGTCGGGGCCTTCCCCACCCGACTGGCCAGATCGCCATAGCCCAGGTGCGCCCGCCCACCACCACGCCGATGGCGGCGTAGAAGAGCAGGTCGCCGATGTCGTCGTGGGTC
>QORU01000094.1 GCA_003574785.1 Taklimakanibacter deserti
CCTCGGCGTTCTGGGCGCGATGGCGCAGCAGGTGGTCAATCAGGGTCAGCGCCATCATCGCCTCGGCGATGGGGGTGGCGCGGATGCCGACGCAGGGGTCGTGGCGCCCCTTGGTGACCACCTCCACGGGGTTGCCGTGAACGTCGATGCTGCGGCCGGGCGTGGTGATGCTGGAGGTCGGCTTGAGCGCCAGGTGGGCGACGATGGCCTGGCCGCTGGAGATGCCGCCGAGCACCCCGCCGGCGTGGTTGGAGAGAAAGCCCTCCGGGGTCATCTCGTCGCGGTGCTCGCTGCCCCGCTGGCTCACCGAGGCGAAGCCGTCGCCGATCTCCACCCCCTTCACCGCGTTGATGCTCATCAGCCCATGGGCGAGCTCGGCGTCGAGGCGATCGAAGACCGGCTCGCCGAGCCCGGGGGGCACGCCCTCGGCCACCACGGTGATCTTGGCCCCCACCGAGTCCTGATCGCGGCGCAGCTGGTCCATGTAGGCCTCGAGCTCGGGCACCCGTGCCGGGT
>QORU01000095.1 GCA_003574785.1 Taklimakanibacter deserti
CGTGGTCATCTTCTGGTTCCTTGGATCTTCGGTTGGATGGGTACTGCCCGGCCTATGGCAGGGGCGCGACCAGCAAGGGCTCAGGTCGGGTCGTGCCCTTGAGGGCCCTTTTGCGTCAGGGCGCGGTGTCACGGTTGCGACGGCACATCGCCCTCCTACCAGCTGAGCTCACCGGTCAGGCGCCAGCGAAGGTTGTTGGTCATGGTGACCAGGGCGGCCAGGCTGTAACCGACGCCGTCGTTGACGATGATGCGGTCACCGCGGCGCGTGAGGCGCGGGGACTGGCCATTGGCTTTGGCGTAGAGGCTGCGGTAGTCGCTGATGATGCGGTCGGCGCGGGGCTCGGGGATGCGGCAGGTCGACATGTGGGCTCCTGGGTAGGCTGGGCTGGCGCCAGCGGTGGGGTCTGGGACAAGCGTACGGCTCTCCTCTCCCCGGCCATCAGTCGGGAAAGACTCTTGAAGGGCACGACGGGCAAAAACGCTGCGCGAAAGAAAGCGCCCTGCGGATGACAG
>QORU01000096.1 GCA_003574785.1 Taklimakanibacter deserti
CGGACACCCTGACTCATGCCCGTTGACCTTCAAGCCCTCTATCCCAAGCTGGTCCACCTGATGCTGGACACGGTCTTCGTGGTCGACAGGGACAACCAGATCGTATTCGTGAGCGATGCCTGTGCGGCACTGCTCGGTTACCGTGCCGACGAGCTGATGGGCACGACGATCACCAATTACATGCACCCGGACGATCTGGCGGCCTCCCTGGCCTCCATCACCCGGGTCATGAAGGGACAGTCCCACATCGATTTCCGTAACCGCTACATCCGCAAGGATGGCGGTATCGTCCATATCCTGTGGTCTGCCTGCTGGTACGAGGAGGAGGGGGTGCGGATCGGTGTCGCCCGAGACGTGACGGCCCTGAGGCAGGCCGAGGACGAATTGCGCTACCTCGCCCATCATGATGCGCTCACGGGGCTGACCAACCGCTCACTGTTCTATGATCGGCTGGAATCGGCGCTGCATGCGGCCCACCGCCATCGAAGTGGCCTACGTGTTCGACCGCGAGGG
>QORU01000097.1 GCA_003574785.1 Taklimakanibacter deserti
CGACAATGAACTTGCGAGTCTTCGGCAAAGCCTTCGCAAACTCGTCATCGACCTCGGGTGCCGCCTTGATTGCGCCGTCTTTCAATCCTTGGCTCACCTGATGCGCATACTTCTCCGCAAACAGTTGCCGCACATGATCTGCATTCGGGGAGCGGTCACTCGTGAGTTCTTCCAGAACTCCCCTCACCGAGTTCACGAAGATCAGCGTGCGGTTGTACTGCCACAGTTGGTCAGCATACTGGCGCGTCCGCTCTTGAATCTTCGCGTCAAGCTCAGTCACCTGCTCTTGCAGCCGTTGATTCGCTCCTTTCAATGCGTCGATCAGTTCTCGCAGACTTGCGTCGGTCTTCCGCAGCTTCGTGTTTTCGCCTCGAAGGGCCGCATTCTCGCGTTCAAGCTCGGCGACCTTCGCTTCAAGCTGCTCGATAAGCTCGCGTTGCTGGACAAGCTCGGTCTTGATGCGTTCCTTCTCGGCGATGTGCTGCCGCGTGAATTCCATCTGTTTGTGAAT
>QORU01000098.1 GCA_003574785.1 Taklimakanibacter deserti
GGGTGATCTGCTCATCAACGAGGCCGAGGTGGCGGTCGATGAGGAAGAGGCCAGCGCCCAGGATGACACGGCTGACGCGCCGGCCGACCCCCACCAGCCGGCCAAGCGCCGTACCCGTGGCGGCCGCGTGGCGTTACCCCCCGAACTGCCCCGCGTCGAAGTGATCCATGAGCTCCCCGAGGATGCCCGTCATTGCCACCACGACGGCACCGAGCTCAAGGAGATCGGCAAAGAGATCAGCGAGGAACTGCACGTCGTGCCGGCGCGGATCGAGGTGATCCGCCATGTGCGCATCAAGTACGGCTGCCCAGACTGTGAAGAGGGCGTGCAGATCGCCCCGGCACCGGCCAAGCTGCTGCCCAAGAGCAATGCCAGCCCGACCCTGCTCGCCTACGTGGCCACCGCCAAGTACCAGGATGCCTTGCCGCTCTATCGGCAGAGCCAGATCTTTGCCCGGCACGGCATCGAGATCCCGCGCAACACCCTGGCCCGCTGGATGGTGCAGGTCGGC
>QORU01000099.1 GCA_003574785.1 Taklimakanibacter deserti
CGGGCCGTTCTGGTCGAACACCACGCAGGAGGCCACGGTGGCCTCGCCGTGGCTGTGGCTGATATCGAAGCACTCCAGGCGAGCGGGGGTCTCGGCCAGGCCCAGCACCTCGCGCAGCGACGCGAACCGCCGCGTGAGCTGGGCCTGGCTGGCCAACTGGCTGGCGAGCTGCTGCTCGGCGTTGGTGACGGCCAGTGACTGCCATTGGGCGCGGTGCCCGCGCACCCGGTCGGTGAGCCGCACGCGCCGGCCGGCGCGCTCGCCGAGCGCCGCCTCGATCAGCGCGCGATCCGCCAGGGGGTGGCTGGTGATCAGCTCGCGGGGAATCTCGTTGTCCTGCCCCAGGTAGTACTGGCTGAGAAATTCCGCGAGCAGCTCCTCGGCGGGCAGGTCGAGCCCGTTGGCGGGGGCATGGTGGCGGGCCCCCAGCAGCCGCCCGTGGCGCACGCTGAGCACCGAGATGCACAGCGCCCCTGGGCGGGTGGCCAGGGCGAAGATGTCAGCATCGCC